>OY969917.1:0-3070000 GCA_963704565.1 uncultured Pseudomonadota bacterium | reverse complement strand
TCGCCGCGGGCAATGGCGTCATCCAGAAGGCGGGCTGGGACGCGGGCTATGGCCGCCGCGTCGAAATCGAGCACGGCAATGGCTATGTGACCACCTATAATCACATGTCGCGCTTTGGCCGCGGCATTACCGAGGGAGTCCATGTCCGCCAGGGGCAGATCGTCGGCTATCTCGGCGCGAGCGGCCTCGCGACCGGCCCCCACCTTCATTATGAGGTCATCGTCAACGGCCATTACGTCGATCCGATGAGGGTGAAACTGGCGCGCACGCGGGAAATCGACAGCCAGGAGCTTCCCATATTCGAGCGCGAACGCGACCAGATCGACAGTTTGATGGCCAAGGCCCCGAGCGCGGCCCGCGTCGCCGGGCCGTAATTTTCGTCGGTTCAGCGATCTTTCCCGTCGTTCGCCGGCGCGGCGTCGCGCCTCGGCCGGAGCCCCAGCGGACCTGGCGCGAGCGCCGGCGCGAGGGCGGGTGCCAGTTCCGGCAGGCTGCGGCGCGAACGCCTGACGCCGACCAGTCGATAAAGCTGCTTGGTCGCCTCGACCACGATGACGCCGGCGCCCGGCAACGACAGTTTTCCCGAAACCCGCTCGATCGCCGGCGCGAATTTCAGCCAGCCCGCGCGCTGAAGCGGCGGCGTGTACAGCGCCTCGCTCCAATAGATCGGCGAAAACAGAGATTCGCGCATCAGGTCGGTTAATTGGCCGCGCGAATAAGGCCTGCCGTGGCCGAAAGGCGTGGTGTCGAGACGCGCCCACAGACCGGAGCGGTTCGGCGCGATCACGATCAGCCGGCCGCCGGGCGTCAGCACCCGCCAAACTTCCGAAAGCAGTTCGCGCGGATGTTCGGCGTTTTCCAACGCGTGCGCGAGCAGCAGGCGATCGATGCAGGAATCGGGCAGCGGCAGCATGGAATCGTCGATCAGCGTGGAAGACGACGCACCCGAGGCCGGCCAGTTCACCACGCCCTGTTCCGCCGGCATCATCGCGATTCGGCGCAGCGGATGGTCATGGAACATTTCGAGATAGGGCGTCGCATAACCCAGGCCGGCGATGGACAGGCCCGCGACCGCGTCCCAACGGCCGGTCACAATCGCGCCGACAAATCGGCGCGCCGCGTCGCCCAGCGGCGAGGCGTAAAAGCTCCGCAAATCGGTGACATCGAGCGCCATGCGCCAAGATCGGCGAAAATCGCTTTGCAAGCAAGCGCGCCTCGGCCAAATTAAGCCGCTTGTCCCGCCGTGCGGCGGGGCGCAAATCGGAGCGGAAGCGAGAAATGGCGGTCGAATTTCATGAATTCCTTTGCCTGACCGATAATTTCGGCCTCCTCGCCCATGACCCGGCCACGGGGGCGACCGCGGCGCTCGACGCGCCGGAGGCGGAGCCGATTTTCGAGGCGCTCGCCGAGAAAGGCTGGTCCCTCACCGATATCTGGCTCACCCACCACCATCATGATCACATCGGCGCCGCAGCCGAATTGAAGGCCCAATTCCCCAAGGCGCGCGTCGTCGGCGCGCGCAAGGACCGGCATCGCCTGCCGCCGCTCGACCTCGCGGTCGGCGAAGGAGACGTGGTCCAACTCGGCGAGGGCGGCGCGCAGGTGTGGGAAACCCCGGGCCACACTTTGGGGCACATCGCCTATTATTTCGAGGACGACGACGCGGTGGTCGTCGGCGACACCTTGTTTTCGCTCGGCTGCGGCCGGGTGATGGAGGGAACCATGCCGATGATGCACGAGACCGTGATGCGGCTCGCCAATCTGCCCGGCGAGACCCTGGTCTATTGCGGCCACGAATATACGGAGGCCAACGCGAAATTCGCCGTCGTCGTCGATCCGGACAACCCCCTGCTCCGCGAACGAATCCAGGAAGTCTCCGCCTTGCGCGGGCGCGGCGCTTTCACGCTGCCGACCACCATCGCGCGGGAACGCGAGACAAACCCCTTCCTGCGCGCCGGCAATCCGCAACTCCAGAAGGCTCTGGGCCTGGATTGCGCGGATCCGGTCGAAGCCTTCACGATCATGCGCGAACGCAAGAACCGTTTCTAAGCGCCGCATTTACCCGGTCTTAACGGTTCGAACGCAAATTCGACGGTATTGGCCCTCCGATGATTTTGGAAGCTCGCCCGTGCAACTCCGTTATTTTGGGGCTCCCCTACGGAAGGTCGCCGTGAAAGGGAACCTCGGCGCCGAAACAGCGCCGGTCGAACGCCGCCAGGAGCCGAACAGCCTGTTCGCCGCCCCGCCGCGCGAACTGGCCTTGCCCTTCCCTCCGGCGCGCGCGGCGACTTCTCCCGATCCGGCGCTCTTGCCGTTCACGGCGCCGGCCCTACATGGCGCGCCCGATCCGCGCGCCATTCTCGATTCCATCGGACAGACGGTCTATGACTGGGATCTGGACTCCGACCGGATCGTCTGGGGCCCCAACGCCGATTCGGTGTTCGGCTTCCACAACCTCGGCGCTCTTTCGACCGGGCGCGTTTATGCCGAATGCCTGTCCCATGACAGCGAAAGTTCGCCTTACCAGGCGATTGCGCGCTCGACGGCCGTGGACGAAGGCAAGGGAGTCGCCTTCCAGATCTGTTACGGAATCATTCCCCCCGACAGCGCGCGCGACGCGACCGTCTGGATCGAGGACACGGGACGCTGGTTCGCCGGGCCGAACGGACGCCCGGCGCGCGCTCACGGCCTGATCCGCGTGATGACCGACCGCTACCGGCAGGAACGGCGGCTTGCGCTCACCTCGCGCTTCGACAGTTTGACCGGGGTGCTGAACCGCGCGAACCTGCTGGAGCAGACCACCCATCTTTTCGCCGCCGCCGCCAAGCGCAAACAATCCTTCGGCGCCCTGCTGATCGGCGTGGACAATCTGTTCATGCTCAACCGCACCTATGGCTACGATGTCGCCGATCAGGTCATCGCCGGCCTCGCCAACCTGCTGCGGGCCAACTGCCGCGAACGCGATCTTCTCGCCCGCTACGCCGGCAACAAATTCGGGCTCGTTCTGGAAAATTGCGACAACGACCAATTGAACGCGGCGGCCGAACGGCTGATCGAGGTCGTCGCCACGACGCCATTCGAGACCAGCGCCGGTCCCGCGCCGGTTTCCTTGCGCATCGGCGGCGCGGTCGGGCCGCGCAACGGCCGCTCGGCCCATGTTTTGTTCCAGCACGCCGAAGAGGCGCTGGACCTGGCGCGTCAACCCGGCGCGGCGCGTTTCGTCCTCTACGAACCGTCGCTGGCGCGCGAAGATTTGCGGATGCGGTCGCTGAAAATCTCCGACGAAATCGTTTCCGCCCTGAACGAAGGGCGAATCCTCATCGCGCTTCAGCCGCTGGTGCGCGCCGCGACCGGCGAGCCGGAGCTCTATGAGGCCTTGATGCGTCTGCGCCGTCCCGACGGCTCCCTGGTGGCGCCCGCCAGCATTCTGCCGACGGCGGAAAAGTCGGGGCTGATTCAGATGATCGACCAGCGTGTGCTTGAACTCGCCCTGAAAAAGCTGGCGGAACACCCGGACATGCGGATCGCGGTGAATGTTTCGGGCCAAACCTTGCACGAGCCGGATTTCTTTTCGCGCCTGCGCGCTTTGCTCGAACCCGATCCGGACCTCGTCCACCGGCTGACCATCGAGCTGACCGAAACCTGCGCCATCGAAGACGTCGAGGCGACCATCAAGGCGGTGTCGGGCCTCAAGCAATTCGGAGCCAAGGTCGTGATGGACGATTTCGGCGCCGGCCACACCTCGTTCAAGAACCTGCGGCGCTTCAACTTCGACATGGTGAAGATCGACGGCGCTTTCGTGCAGAACATGGCGCGATCGGAAGACGACCGCTTTTTCGTGCGCACCCTGATCGATCTCGCGCGCCATGTCGGCATTCCGGTGGTGGCGGAATGGGTCGAGGACAAGGACACCGCCGACCTGCTGCGCGACTGGGGCGTCGATTATCTTCAGGGCGACTTTTTCGCCGCCGCCGCCCTGACGCCGAATCCGCAGATCACCGCGGCCAGCTAGGCTCGAAACTCGAGCGCCGCTGTCTACGAAACATCTGGGGCGTGTGCAGAGTCAATGATTTAGCCGAATTTGTGCCGGCTAGGAAAGTTGGCTGGGGCGGGAGGATTCGAACCTCCGTATGGCGGAATCAAAATCCGCTGCCTTACCGCTTGGCGACGCCCCAATTTCCGGCGGGACCGGTGTGGGGGCGGAACATACTGGCGACATCGTCTTCGGGCAAGCGCGCCAATGAAATTTTTGCGCGCCTTGCCGCGAATTGCCGCCAAGGCGTGAAATTGGTGGGCCGGGCAGGACTCGAACCTGCAACCAGACCGTTATGAGCGGCCGGCTCTAACCATTGAGCTACCGGCCCCACCTGGCCCGCAACGGCTTAAAGCCTGTTTAGACCGATTTCCTCGCGACTGGCAACGCGCCTCTTCTCCGCCCTGCTTGTTGCAGCGCGAAAAAGCTCTATTTATAGCCTGTTCCGCCGGGAGGCCCCCATGACGTCGAAGGTTTTCAAGGTCGCGCGAAGCGATGAGGAATGGCGCGCGCGGCTCACGCCCGAACAATATGACGTGCTGCGCGGCCATGGCACCGAGCGGCCGGGCTCCTGCGCGCTCAACCACGAGAAGCGCCCCGGCCTGTTCCGCTGCGCCGGCTGCGGCCAGGAGCTGTTCCGCTCGAAGCAGAAATTCGAGAGCGGCACCGGCTGGCCGAGCTTTTTCGACCCCCTGCCCGGCGCGATCGAGACCAGCCGCGACCTCAGCCATTTCATGGTCCGCAACGAGGTCCATTGCAGCCAGTGCGGCGGCCATCTCGGCCATGTCTTCGAGGACGGCCCGCCGCCGACCCATTTGCGCTATTGCATCAATGGCGTGGCGCTGGATTTTGCGCCCGATTGAGCGCCCGACGAAGGGCGTGCTGGCGATTCCGCGCGAAAACGGTTATGAGCGCGGCAAGGATGAGGCTCCATCAGCTTCAAGGACGGTCAATGCGCAAGGTTGTCGGCGCCAAACTGCACGGAATTCACGTGACGGACGCCAATATCGACTATCACGGCTCGATCACGCTCGACCCCGATCATTGCGAGGAAGCGGGGATCCTGCCGCTCGAATTCGTCGAGATCTGGAACAAGAACTCCGGCGCGCGCATCTCGACTTATGTCATTCTCGGCGAGCGCGGCTCGCGCTGCTGCATCCTCAATGGCGCGGCGGCGCGCACCTGCCAGCCGGGCGACCAGATCATCATTTGCAGCTCGATCTATATCGACGCCGACGAAATCCCCACTTTGCGGCCCAAGGTGCTCGCCTTCGACCGCGAAAACCGCGTCATCGACCGGCTGTCCTATCAGATCGATGTCGATGAGACCGGGCGCTACCGCTTTTCCATCCTCGACGAAAACGGCGCGCCGCAACCGATTCCGCTGAAGGCCAAGACGTTCTGAAATGATCAAGACGTTCCGAGGTTTCCGCGTCGCCGGTCTCAAGAACAAATGCCCCTGGAGCAAATGATGAATGCAAAACTGTCGCTCGCCAAGGACAAGATCAAGATCCTGCTGCTCGAAGGCATCCACCCGAGCGCGGTCGATCTTTTCCACGCCGCCGGCTATCAGAACGTCACCCGCCTGACCAAGGCGCTGGACGGCGCGGAACTGCGCGAGGCGTTGCAGGGCGTGCATATGGTCGGCATCCGCTCGCGCACCAAGCTCAAGGAAGAAGTGTTCGAGGCCGCCGACCGGCTGATCGCGGTGGGCTGTTTCTGCATCGGCACCAATCAGGTCTCGCTCCCCGCCGCCCGCGTCCGCGGCATTCCGGTGTTCAACGCGCCCTTCTCCAACACCCGCTCGGTGGCGGAGCTGACCATCGGCGAAATCGTCATGCTGATGCGCCGCATTTTTCCGCGCTCGGTCGACGCGCACGAGGGCGGCTGGGACAAGAGCGCCACCGACAGCACGGAAGTGCGCGGCAAGACGCTCGGCATCGTCGGCTACGGCAATATCGGCGCCCAATTGTCCACGCTCGCCGAGGCCATGGGCATGAAGGTGGTCTATTTCGACGTGGTCGACAAGCTGCGCCACGGCAACGCCGAGCCTTGCAAGACCCTCGGCGAGCTGCTGGCCCAGTCGGACGTGGTCAGCCTCCATGTGCCGGAGACGCCGCAGACCAAGAACATGATGGGCGAGGCCCAGTTCCGCGCCATGAAAAAGGGCGCCTATTTCATCAACAACGCCCGCGGCACCACGGTGGACGTGGACGCTTTGGCCCGTGCGCTCAAGGACAAGCATCTGCGCGGCGCGGTTGTGGACACCTTTCCGAAAGAGCCGGCGGGCAATAAGGAGAAATTCGTCTCGCCGCTCCAGGGCCTCGACAATGTCATCCTCACCCCGCATATCGGCGGCTCGACCGAGGAAGCGCAGGAGCGCATCGGCGTGGAAGTGGCGCGCAAGCTGATCGATTATTCCGACATCGGCTCGACGCTGGGCGCCGTGAATTTCCCGGAAGTTCAGCTGCCGCCGCGCCCGCAGGGCACGCGCTACATGCACGTTCACCGCAATGTGCCGGGCATGCTGAGCAAGCTGAACGACATTTTCTCGCGGCGCGGCATGAACATCGCCTCGGAATTCCTGCAAACCGACGGCGACGTCGGCTATGTGGTGATCGAGGCCGACGGCTCGCACGAGAATTGCGAACAGGCGCTCGACGAAATCCGGGCGCTGGAAGGCACGATCCGCGCCCGCATCATCTACGAACGCTGATCCTTTTGAAAAACAGGTTCGGGGGCGCCGTCGCGCGACGGCGCCCTTGTTTTTTGCGGCCGGGCGCGCTTGCAACGCCTTGCCAGAAACAAGCAAAGCTGCTAGCCGACAGTCTTCGTGGAATTATCCGCGAAAAACCCGCTCCTGCCCGCCGGCCCGCGCCGGACACTTTTTTAGTGAGGCGCATCGAACCAAGATGCGCGCCGGCGGTTTAGGAGCCAACGCAACGCTAACCCAACCGGCGCCGCCCGACCGGGCGTTTCAGGAGAAAATATGTCCTCTGCCAATATCGCGGGAATGAACCCGTCGCGTGACGATTTTGCCGCCCTGCTCGCTGAATCCTATGGCGAGAACGAAGCTTTCGAAGGCTCCGTGGTCAAGGGCCGCGTGGTCGCCATCGAAAAGGATGTCGCGGTCATCGACATCGGCCTCAAGACCGAAGGCCGGGTGCCGCTCAAGGAATTCACCGGCCATGGCCGGGACGCCGCCCCCAAGGTCGGCGAGGAAGTCGAAGTCTATCTCGAACGCGTCGAAAACGCGCTCGGCGAAGCCGTGATCTCGCGCGACAAGGCGCGCCGCGAAGAGAGCTGGGTCAAGCTCGAAAAGGCCTTCGAGGCCGCCGAAAAGGTCGAAGGCGTCATCTTCAACCAGGTCAAGGGCGGCTTCACCGTCGATCTCGACGGCGCCGTGGCCTTCCTGCCGCGTTCGCAGGTCGATATCCGTCCGATCCGCGACGTGACGCCGCTGCTTGGCGTGCCGCAGCCGTTCCAGATCCTGAAAATGGACCGCCGCCGCGGCAATATCGTGGTGTCGCGCCGCACCGTGCTGGAAGAGAGCCGCGCCGAACAGCGCCACGAGATCGTCGCCAATCTCGAAGAGGGCGTGACGATCGACGGCGTGGTGAAGAACATCACCGATTACGGCGCTTTCGTCGATCTCGGCGGCATCGACGGCCTGCTGCATGTCACCGACATCGCCTGGCGCCGCGTCAACCATCCGTCCGAAGTGCTCAACATCGGCCAGACGGTGAAGGTGAAGATCATCAAGATCAATCACGAAACCCACCGCATCTCGCTGGGCATGAAGCAGCTGCTCGACGATCCGTGGCAGGGCATCGAGGCCAAATATCCGATCGAGGCCCGCTTCCATGGCCGCGTGACCAACATCACCGACTACGGCGCCTTCGTCGAACTGGAGCCGGGCATCGAAGGCCTGATCCACGTCTCCGAAATGTCCTGGACCAAGAAGAACGTCCATCCCGGCAAGATCGTTTCGACCAGCCAGGAAGTGGACGTGCAGGTGCTGGAAGTCGATTCCGTCAAGCGCCGCATTTCGCTGGGCCTCAAGCAGACCTTGCAGAACCCCTGGGACGCCTTCGCCGAGAAGCATCCGGTGGGCTCCGATGTCGAAGGCGAGGTCAAGAACAAGACCGAATTCGGCCTGTTCATCGGCCTCGACGGCGATGTGGACGGCATGGTCCATCTCTCCGACCTCGACTGGAACCGCCCCGGCGAGCAGGCGATCGAGGACTACAAGAAGGGCGACATGGTGCGCGCCCGCGTTCTCGACGTCGATGTCGAGAAGGAGCGCATCTCGCTTGGCGTCAAGCAGCTTGGCGGCGACCCCTTCGTCACGGCCTCGGCCGGCGATGACGGCGAGCTGAAGAAGGGCGCGATCGTCACCTGCGAAATACTCGAAGTCAAGGACGGCGGCCTCGAAGTGAAGATCGTCGGAACCGACCTTCAGGCCTTCATCAAGCGCGCCGAACTCGCCCGCGACCGCGCCGACCAGCGCCCCGACCGTTTCGCCGTCGGCGAGAAGGTGGACGCCCGCGTCACTTTGTTCGACCGCAAGGCCCGCAAGGTCGCCGTGTCGATCAAGGCGCTGGAAGTGGCCGAAGAGAAGGAAGCCATCGCCCAATATGGCTCCGCCGATTCGGGCGCCTCGCTCGGCGACATTCTCGGCGCCGCGCTCAAGGCCCGCGAAACCAAATAAGCTTTTCGCTTCAAAGGATGAGCCCCGCGCGAAATTTTTCGCGCGGGGTTTTTCATGCGGGCCAGCCGTTGTGCTTTTGGGGGCGTCGGCCTAAACAGGAGCGAATGGAGCCCTCGCATGACGCAAACCACGCCTGTTGAAACCATTCTCGATCGGCGGCAAATGCGCCGCAAAATCACCTTCTGGCGTCTGTTCGCTTTGGCCGCGATCATTGTGGCGATCGTCGTCGCGGCGGGCCGCCTCAGCGGCGCCGAGAATCATCTCACGCCCCATATCGCGCGCATCGAAATAAGCGGGATGATCACCGGGGATCAGGCCACGCTCAAGCTCATCAAGGACGCCGCCAAATCACGGGCGAGCGCGCTGATCGTGGACATCGACAGCCCCGGCGGCACGGTGACCGGATCGGAGCGGCTTTACCGGACCTTGCGCGAGGCCGCCAAGAAAAAGCCGGTCGTCGCGGTGGTGGACAATATGGCGGCCTCGGGCGGCTTTATCACCGCGCTCGGCGCGGATCGCGTTTTCGCCAGCGACAACACCTTGGTCGGCTCGATCGGCGTGTTGCTGCAAGTCCCGAATTTCGGCAAGCTGCTCGACAATGTCGGGGTGAAGGTCGAGACCTTCAAATCCGCGCCGCTGAAGGACGCGCCGAACTTCTTCGACCCGACCAGCGACGCCGCCCGCGGCGCGATGAATGCGCTGGTCGTCGATTCCTATAATTGGTTCAAGAATCTGGTGAAGGAACGGCGCAAGCTGACCGACGCCGAGCTGGCCGCCGTTTCGGACGGCCGCGTCTTCACCGGCCATCAGGCTCTGGCGCTCAAACTGATCGACGCCAATGGCGGCGAGGACGAGGCCAAGGCCTGGCTGGAGAAGGAAAAGGGCGTGGCCAAGGGTCTGCCGATCCGCGACTGGAAAAAGCCCGCCATCGAAAGCAAGTTCGGCCTGTTCAGCATGGCGACCGCAGCCCTCTCCGCCATGGGTTATCCGCAGGCGGCGGAGCTGGCGCGCAAAGCCGAAGGCGCCCGCGCCGCCTCGGCGCTTGACGGACTTCTGGCGATTTGGCAGTTTGACGCGCCAAAATAAATTCCAAATCAGAGCGCGTTTTTCGCGCCGAACTGGGGCGACTTCAGTGATCAAATCGGAACTCGTTCAACGCATCGCCGATCGCAATCCCCATCTTTACCTTCGCGATGTCGAGAATATCGTCAACGCCATTCTCGACGAGGTGACGGATGCCCTGTCGCGCGGCGACCGGGTGGAGTTGCGTGGCTTCGGCGCCTTTTCGGTCAAGAAGCGCGACGCGCGCGTCGGACGCAATCCGCGCACCGGCGATCAGGTCGACGTCGCCGAAAAATTCGTGCCCTTCTTCAAGACGGGCAAGGAATTGCGCGAGCGCCTGAACGATCAGAACTCGGTCTGAAACAACGCCTGGCGACAGGCGAATGGGGCGAACATGCGCGGCTTGCTGAAACTCCTGATTCTGGTGCCTTTGGCTCTGATCCTGGTGGCCTTTTTCATGGCCAACCGGCAGATTGTCATCCTCCATTTCGATCCGATCACCGGCGGCGACCTGCCCTCGCCGCAACTCCCCGCGCCGCTTTACTGGATCATGATCGGCGCGGTCATCGTCGGCCTGATTTTCGGCTGGGCCCTGGCCTGGCTGGACCAGGGCCGGCATCGCAAGTCGTTGCGCGCGGCCAAGGCGCAGCTCGAAAATCTCCGCCGCGAGAACGAAGCCTTGCGCGCGCAAAACACCGAACTGCGGCTTTCGCCGAGCGCCGCCGCCGCGGCCGTCCCGACCCGCGCCGCCTGAGGCCAAATGGCCATTATCGTCAAGATTTGCGGCCTGACGGAACCAGAATCGCTCGAAGCCGCTTTGGCCGGCGGCGCCGACATGGTCGGCTTCGTCTTTTTCGAGAAAAGTCTGCGGCATCTCACTCTCGATCGGGCGCGCCGCCTGTCCGGACAGGCGCACGGGCGGGCGGAAAAGGTCGCGCTGGTGGTGGACGCCGACGATGCGCGCATCGCGGCGGTCGTCGAGGCTCTGGCCCCCGATTGGCTGCAATTGCATGGCGCGGAAAGCCCGGAGCGGGTTGCGGCCCTGCGCCAGACCTTCGGCCTGCCGATCCTCAAGGCGCTCGGCATCGCCGAAAAGACCGATTTTTCGCGCGTCGCGGCTTATGAGGCGGTGGCCGACCGCCTGTTGTTCGACGCCAAGCCGCCGAAAGACGCCATTTTGCCCGGCGGCAATGGCCTCAGCTTCGACTGGACCCTGCTTCAGGAGGGCGCGCGCGCGCTCAAGAAGCCGGACTGGATGCTTTCGGGCGGGCTCGATCCGCAGAATGTCGCCGCGGCGATCCGCCTGACCGGCGCCCCTGGCGTGGACGTGTCCTCCGGGGTCGAAACGGCGCCAGGGCGGAAAAGCGTGGAAAAAATCCGCGCCTTCATCGCGGCGGCGCGCGCCGCCTGATCTCCGCCAAGACCAGCGCCCTTGCCCTCGGACCGGAAACGGATCATCATCAAGCGGTCTTTCCGCGCAAGGGCTTGTGCTTGAGCGAAAATCCTTCCGAAGCCAACCTTCATCCCTTTCGTCCCCCGCCCCCCGGCGGGCTTTCCCGCGAGGTCGTCGGCTTCGACCGCCGTGAATTGCAGGCGATCTTCGATCTTTACGGGCGAATGGTGTCCCAAGGAATCTGGCGCGATTACGCCCTCGATTTCTCGGCCCAGCGGGCGATTTTCTCGATCTTCCGTCGCTGCGGCGAGGCGGCCTTCTACCGGATCGTCAAGGAGCCGAAATCGGCGCGCAAGCAAGGCGCCTATATGGTGGTCGCCCCGACCGGGCTGATCCTCAAACGCGGTTCGGAATTGCGCCGCGTGCTCGGCGTGCTGGAAAACAAGACGACATTCCAGACCGTCGGATAAGTCTATAATTTGCGCAAGGCCACCGATTCGATGCGATGGCTGGAATCCTTGGTCAGGATCAGGCTGGCGCGGGCGCGCGTCGGCAGAATGTTTTCATGCAGGTTGCGCAGGTTGATGCGCTTCCAGATGCTCCGCGCCGTCGCCTCGGCCTCCTCGTCGGAAAGATCGGCATATTTCCGGAAATAGGACCGGGGATCGCGGAAGGCGGTCGAGCGCAGCCGCATGAAACGGGAGACATACCATGTCTCCAGCTGGTCTTCGTCGGCGTCGAGATAGACCGAAAAATCGAAGAAATCCGAGACGAAAGGCGTTTCCTTGCCGTCGCGCGGCAAGCGGCTGGGCAGGAGCACGTTGACCCCTTCGACGATCAATATGTCCGGCCGGTCGATGCTGATTGTCTTGCCCGGCACCACGTCATAGGTCAGATGCGAATAGCTCGGCGCCTCGACATGGCTTCGGCCGGCTTTGACGTCCGAGAGAAAACGCAGAAGCCCGTTGGTGTCGTAGCTTTCGGGAAAGCCCTTGCGATCCATCAGATCCTGGCTTTCCAGTTGCGCATTGGGCAGAAGGAAGCCGTCGGTGGTGATCAGATCGACTTTCGGCGTGTTCGGCCAGCGCGACAGCAGAGCCTGGAGCACGCGCGCCGTGGTGGACTTGCCCACCGCGACCGAGCCCGCGACGCCGATAATATAGGGCACCTTGCCGTCGTCCGCCCCGAGAAAGCGCTGCGTCGCCTTGAACAGCCCCTGGGTCGCCGCGACATAAAGCGCCAGCAGGCGCGACAGCGGCAGGTAAATGGCGATGACTTCTTCGAGCGAGATCGGATCGTTGAGCGACTGAAGCCGCTTGAGATCGTCGATGGTCAGCGTCAGCGGCGTGTCGGCGCGCAGCTTGGCCCATTCGTCCCTGGAGAAATGGCGATAGGGAGAAAGATTGGGGCCGGTCGTTTCGCTGGAAAAAGACTCGTCGCCGATCTGTCCAACGTTTCCCGTCAAGACCGCCTCCAAACGCGCCGGACGTCCTAACCGGTTCTGGACGCCTTTTCTTCATGGCCCGATTGGCGGGTGCGCCAAGCCAGCTCATCGAGGACATCCTGCAACGAAACGCCGCCGTCTTGAAGCAAGACCAATAGATGATAGAGGACGTCGGCGGCCTCCAGCTTCAGCGCGTTCCGGTCTTTCTGGACCGCCGCGATGACGGCCTCGACGGCCTCTTCGCCGAATTTCTTGGCGATCCTGCCGGTCCCCGACACCAGAAGGCTCTTGGTGTAGGATTCGTCGGCCGTCGATTGCGCGCGTTGCGCGATCAGCGCGGCGAGATCGTGAAGGGTGAAGGATTCTGTCATTGTCTTGCCGCGCCCTGAACGTCCGGGGGATCGAGCCGCATCGGCAGGCCGGCTTTGGCCATATAGGCCTTGGCCTCGCCGATCGAAAATTCGCCGAAATGGAAAATCGAGGCCGCCAGAACGGCGCTGGCGCCGCCGTCGCGCACGCCTTCGACCAGATGTTCGAGCGTTCCCACCCCGCCCGAAGCGATGACCGGAACCGAGACGGCGTCGGAGACCGCCCGCGTCAATTCGATGTCGAAGCCCGATTTGGCGCCGTCGCGATCCATCGAGGTCAGCAGAATTTCGCCCGCGCCCAGAGCGACGATTTCCCGCGCATATTCGACCGCGTCGATGCCGGTCGGCCGGCGCCCGCCATGGGTGAAGATTTCCCAGCGACCGGCTGAGACGGCCTTGGCGTCGATGGCGACGACAATGCACTGGCTGCCGAATTTTTCCGCGCCGCGCCGGACGAAATCGCGGTCGTGGACGGCGGCGGTCATGATCGAGGCCTTGTCTGCCCCGGCGAGCAGCAGATTGCGGATGTCGTCCAGCGTGCGCACGCCGCCGCCGACGGTCAGCGGCATGAAGCAGGCTTCCGCCGTCCGGCGCACGACATCGAACAGGAGATTGCGCTCTTCGTGGCTGGCGGTGATGTCGAGAAAGCACAATTCGTCCGCGCCGGCGGCGTCATAGGCGATGGCGCATTGGACCGGATCGCCGGCGTCGCGCAGATTGACGAAATTGACGCCTTTGACCACCCGGCCGTCTTTCACGTCGAGGCAGGGAATGACGCGAGTCTTGAGCAAATTACCCTCCCCTCAGGCGGCGCATTTCGACTTGATGAGCTTTAACGCCCGCTCGGGGTCGAGCCGGCCGTCATAAAGCGCCCGGCCGGTGATGGCTCCGGCGAGACGCGCGCAATCCGGCTCCAGCAGCCTTTCGATATCGGCGATCGAGGCGAGTCCGCCGGAAGCGATCACCGGAATCGACAGGCTGTTCGCCAGCGCCAGCGTCGCCTCGATATTCAGGCCCTTGAGCACGCCGTCGCGGGAAATGTCGGTGTAAATGATCGCGGCGACGCCGGCGTCTTCGAATCTCTTGCCCAGTTCGACCGCCGTGAGCTGGGACGATTTGGCCCAGCCCTCGACCGCGACCAGGCCGTCGCGGGCGTCGACGCCGATGGCGATCTTGCCGGGATGGCGGCGGGCGGCCTCGCGCACCAAAGCGGGATCGCGCACGGCGGCCGTGCCGATGATGACCCGCGCAATGCCTTTTTCCAGCCAGCCGTCGATGGTGCGCATGTCGCGGATGCCGCCGCCGAGCTGGACCGGCATGCGGGTCAGGGCCGCCAGAACCTTTTCGACGGCCTGGGCGTTGATCGGCTTGCCGGCGAAGGCCCCATCGAGATCGACGACATGGAGATATTCGAAGCCCTGGCGCTCGAAAGTCAGGGCCTGTGCGGTCGGATCGTCGTTGAAAACGGTGGCCAGCGCCATGTCGCCATGGACCAGACGGACGCATTGCCCGCCCTTGAGATCGATTGCCGGAAACAGAATCACGGACGCCACCTCAAAAAATTGGAAATCAGCCGCAAGCCGAAGGCCTGGCTCTTTTCGGGATGAAATTGCACGCCGACAATCGTGTCGCGCCCCACCGCCGCCGTCAGCGCGCCGCCGTAATCGGTTGTGGCGATCACATCGTCGGCGTTGGAGGCGACGAGATGGAAGGAATGGACGAAATAGGCGTTCTGGCCGTTCTCCCCCGTCGCGAGGCCTTCGAACACCGGATGGGCGCGGCGCGGCGCCAAATTGTTCCAGCCCATATGGGGGATTTTCAGCTTGGGATCGCTTGGCGCGATGGCCGAGACCGTCCCCTCGATCCAGCCGAGGCCGGGCGTTTCATGATGCTCCAGCCCGCGTTCGGCCAATAATTGCATGCCGACGCAGATGCCCAGGAAAGGCTTGCCTTTTCCCCGCACGCCCTCGTCCAGAGCCTCGACCATGCCGTCGATGGCGAGCAGGCCGGCGCGGCAATCGGGAAAGGCGCCGACGCCTGGAAGCACGATGCGGTCGGCCCGCGCGACGGCGTGAGGGTCGGACGTGACCTGGATCGAGGCCGCGATTCCGCTGTCGCGGGCGGCGCGCTCGAAAGCCTTGGCGGCTGAATGCAGGTTGCCGGAGCCGTAATCGATGATCGCGACGTTCAATTCTTCAATTCCCCGGATGAAAAAGGCCCAGCAGGTCGATGGCCCCGGCCGATGCGGCCGGCGGCGCCGGCTCGTCGCCGGCCTCAGGCGCCGGCGGCGGCAGATCCTTGGCCGGTCCTTCGAAAAAAATCTCTTCCGCCTCGCGCCGTGAGCCGCCCAAAGCCAGAGCTTGCAAGGCGAACCCCGACTTCGTCAGACGGGATTGCTCCAGACTTTCGCCTTCCAGCCCGAAAGCGAAAGCGCCGATCAGATAGACCAGTCCCGCCACATCGGCGTTGAGCTTGAGCGCCCAGGCGAGTCCTGCCGCGATCGCGGCCCAGGCCAGCCACATTGCGAGCGCGCCCCATAATTTCTTGCGCGCCGCCCAGAAGGGCGTCAGCAGAAAGGCTTCGCGCGAAAAGCCCTGCTTGACGAAAGCCGCGCGCTCCAGGTCGCCGTCATCGGCCGGAAGGAAAACCGCGTAGAGATTCATGGCGCTTCCTCGCGGCGTCACAGCATGCCCTTGGTCGAGGGAATGCGCTCCTTCTGCCGCGGGTCGATCGCCAGCGCCGCGCCGAGCGCCCGCGCCACGCCCTTGAAGCAGGATTCGACGATATGGTGGCTGTTGCCGCCATAAAGCGTCTCGATATGCAGCGTGATCGCCGCGTGCTGAGCGAAAGCCTGAAAGAACTCGCGCACCAGCTCGGTGTCGAATTCGCCGATCTTCGCCTGCGGGATTTCGGTGCGGAACACCAGAAACGGCCGGCCCGACACGTCGATGGCGACGCGGGTCAGGGTTTCGTCCATCGGCGCAAAAGCGTCGGCATAGCGCACGATTCCGCGAAAATCGCCCGCCGCCTTTTTCAGGGCCTGGCCCAGGGCGATGCCGACATCTTCCACCGTATGGTGCTGATCGATATGCAGATCGCCGCTGGCGGTGATTTCAATGTCCATCAGCGAATGGCGCGCCAACTGGTCGAGCATGTGATCGAAAAAGCCGATCCCGGTCGAAACCTTGCTCGCGCCGCCGCCGTCGATCGTCAGCTTGACCGCGATATCCGTCTCTTTGGTCGTGCGTTTGATCTCTGCCTGTCGCGTCATTTGCAGTCCCATTGCGGCCTAGAGCATATTCCCAAAAAGTTGCAGACTTTTTGGACAAGAATATGCGTTTAAACAATAAGCTGGGGCATTTCCCGATTCCGAAGGAACGGAAAATGCTCTGGCCGGCCCGTGCGCTTAAAAATTTTTCTCAAGCCGGCCGAACGCCACGGGTCATAGCAAATGGCGCCTCCGCGCGCCACTCTAACCGCAAAAGGCTTGTCATTGCCACAGGCAGGCCATAGATGCGGGTCCGGCCGTCAAAGGCGACGGCGTTTTGCGGGTTTCGATCATGACGGACCAATCGGGCGCGCCCTCCATGCACGCCACCACCATCGTGCTGGTGCGCAAAGGCGGCAAGACCGTCATCGCCGGGGACGGACAGGTCAGCCTCGGCCAGACCATCATCAAGGGCAACGCCCGCAAGGTGCGCCGGCTCGGCAAGGGGCAGGTGATCATCGGCTTCGCCGGGGCGACCGCCGACGCCTTCACCCTCAGCGAGCGCCTTGAGGCCAAGCTGGAGCAATATTCCGGCCAGCTTCTGCGCGCCTGCGTCGAACTCGCCAAGGACTGGCGCACCGACCGCTATCTGCGCCGGCTGGAGGCCATGATGCTGGTGGCCGACAAAAGCGCCGCCCTGGTTCTCACCGGCACGGGCGACGTGCTTGAGCCCGAACCCTCGGCGCAGGGCGTGGTCATGGGCATAGGCTCCGGCGGCAATTATGCGCTGGCCGCCGCCCGCGCCCTGATCGACACCGATCTCGACGCCGAGGCCATCGCCCGGCGCGCGCTCCAGATCGCGGCGGAGATCTGCGTTTACACCAATACCAATATCGTCGTCGAAACCATCGATTCGCTCTGACGCGAGCGACATTTCAGGCTCCGCCCCATGACTGACCTTTCTCCACGGGAAATCGTTTCCGAACTGGACCGCTATATCGTCGGCCAGAAGGACGCCAAGCGGGCGGTGGCGATCGCCTTGCGCAATCGCTGGCGGCGCCTGCGCCTCGAAGGCGCGATGCGCGAGGAGGTTTTGCCCAAGAACATTCTGATGATCGGCCCGACCGGCTGCGGCAAGACCGAAATCGCCCGCCGCCTCGCCCGCCTCGCCAATGCGCCCTTCCTCAAGGTCGAGGCGACCAAATTCACCGAAGTCGGCTATGTCGGCCGCGACGTCGAGCAGATCGTCCGCGATCTCGTCGAGATCGGCATAGCCTTGGTCAAGCAGACCAAGCGCAAGGATGTTTCCGCCCGCGCCCAGCATGCGGCGGAGGAGCGGATCGTGACCGCTCTGGTCGGCGCCAGCGCCAGCGCCGCGACCCGCGACGCGTTCCGGCGCAAATTGCGCGCCGGCGAGCTGGAAGACAAGGAAATCGAGGTGGAGATCGCCTCGTCTTCCTCGTCCTCCACGCCGATGTTCGAACTGCCCAACATGCCGGGCGCCTCGGTCGGCGCGATTTCACTGGGCGATATTTTCGGCAAGGCCAATCGCGCCAAGAGCCAGAAACTCGCAGTCAAAGACGCGCGCGAGCCGCTGGAGGCCGAGGAGAGCGAAAAGCTGCTCGACCAGGACGAGATCGTGCGTCTGGCGATTCGCGAAGTCGAAAACAACGGCATCGTCTTTCTCGACGAGATCGACAAGATCTGCGCCCGCGAGGGCCGCGCCGGCGACGTGTCGCGCGAGGGGGTGCAGCGCGATCTGCTGCCGCTGATCGAGGGCACGACGGTGGCGACCAAGCATGGCGCGGTGAAGACGGATCACATCCTGTTCATCGCCTCGGGCGCCTTCCATGTCGCCAAGCCGTCGGACCTTCTGCCCGAACTGCAGGGCCGCCTGCCGATTCGCGTCGAATTGTCCTCGCTCGACGAGGAGGATTTCAAACGCATCCTGACCCAGCCCGAGGCCAGCCTGACCAAGCAATATTGCGCCCTGCTGGCGACCGAGGGCGTCACGCTGGACTTCACCCCGGACGCCATCGAAACCCTGGCGCGCGTCGCGGTTCAGGTCAATTCGAGCGTCGAGAATATCGGCGCGCGGCGCTTGCAGACGGTGATGGAGCGGGTGCTGGACGAGGTCAGCTTTGCGGCGGCCGACCATTCCGGCCAGATCGTGACGGTCGATGGCCCTTACGTCGAGGCGCGTGTCGGCGAATTGTCGCGCAATGTCGACCTGAGCCGGTTTATCTTGTGATGTTCGCAGGCGATTGATGATTTTTCGCGCGCCCTTGCCAGGAATTTCGCGCGCGGCCATAAGACGGTCAAACTTTCACCCCCTGGCGGATCGCGATGACCTCCTTCCCCGAACGCGTCTTTTCCGGCATCCAGCCGACTGGAAATCTCCATCTCGGCAATTATCTCGGCGCCATCGTCAAATTCGTCGCGTTGCAAAAGACCCACGAATGCCTGTTCTGCGTGGTCGATCTGCACGCGATCACCGTGCCCCAGGATCCCAAGGAGCTGCGTCAGGCGATCCGCAGGATCGCCGCCGCCTATATCGCCTCCGGGGTCGATCCGGCCAAGAACATCATCTTCAATCAAAGCCAGATCGCCGAACATGCGGAGCTGGCCTGGGTTTTCAATTGCGTCGCGCGCATCGGCTGGCTCAACCGCATGACCCAGTTCAAGGAAAAGGCGGGCAAGGATCGCGAGAACGCCTCGATCGGCCTTTTCGCCTATCCGACTTTGATGGCGGCGGACATCCTGCTTTACAAGGCGACCCATGTGCCGGTCGGCGAGGATCAGAAGCAGCATATCGAACTGGCGCGCGACATCGCGCAGAAATTCAACAACGATTTCGCCGAATCCATCGCCGACAACGGCCATGAGGGCGGCTTTTTCCCCTTGCCGGCGCCCTTGATCCAGGGTCCGGCGGCGCGGGTGATGAGCCTGCGCGACGGGACCAAGAAAATGTCCAAATCCGACCCGTCGGAATTTTCGCGCATCAACCTGTCCGACGATTCCGACGCCATCGCCCAGAAGGTGCGCAAGGCCAAGACCGATCCCGAACCCTTGCCGGCGGACAAGGACGGCTTGAACGGGCGTCCCGAGGCCGAAAATCTGGTCGGAATTTTCGCGGCCTTGAGCGATTCGACGCCGGAAGCCGTGCTCCAGCAGTTCGGCGGGGCGCAATTCTCGACCTTCAAACAGGCCTTGATCGACCTCGCGGTGACGCAACTGGGTCCGATCGGCGCCGAAATGCGGCGGCTTGAAGCCGATCCCGGCTATATCGATACCGTCCTGCGCGACGGGGCGAAGCGCGCGCGCGCCATCGCCGAGCCGAACATGGCCCAGGTCAAGGACATCCTCGGGTTCATTCGCTGAACGCGTCGCGAAATGTCCGGCCTTTCACTCTTTTGGCGAAAGGCTTATCTATCCAGAGGAACCATCTCCGGCCTTGAACCGGAAGATATCGGAGGCATGAATGTTCATCCAGACTGAAGCGACGCCCAATCCCGCGACCGTGAAATTCATTCCCGGCGTCACAGTGCTCGACGGCGCGCCCGTCGACATGCCGAGCGCGCAGGCCGCCGAGGCCTCGCCGCTGGCGAGCGCCATTTTCGGCATCGGCGGGATCAGCGGCGTGTTTTTCGGACCCGATTTCATCTCGGTCACGAAATCCTCCGGCGATTGGCAATATCTCAAGCCGGCCATTCTCGGCGTCATCATGGAGCATTTCACCTCCGGCGCGCCGGTCCTGGCCCACGGCGCCGGCGGCGAGCCCGCGCAGGACGAATATTTCGCGCCTGAACACGCGGAAATCGTGGCCAAGGTCAAGGAACTGCTCGAAACGCGCGTCCGCCCCGCCGTGGCGGCGGACGGCGGCGACATCATGTTCCGGGGCTTCAAGGACGGCGTGGTCTATCTGAAAATGAAGGGCGCCTGTTCCGGCTGCCCGTCCTCGACCGCGACGCTCAAGCGCGGCGTGCAGAACCTGATCTGCCATTTCGTGCCGGAAGTGACATCCGTCGAGCAGATCTGAAACCCCGCATGGGCCTTGTTGTCGAGAGGAAACGGCTGGCGTGACGCGCATACTCGCGATCGACACGGCTCTGCCGGCTGTTTCCGTCTGCGTTCTCGACGAGGGGGCCGACGAGCCGGTCGCGCGCGACTCCGTGGCCATGGAGAAGGGCCACGCCGAAGCGCTGATGCCGATGATCGAAAAGCTCATGGCCAAGGTCGAGGGCGGATTCGCCTCGCTCGATCGCGTCGCCGTGACCGTCGGGCCGGGCTCCTTTACCGGCATTCGCATCGGCGTCGCCGCCGCGCGCGGGATCGCGCTGGCGCGTGGCCTCGATGTTGTCGGCGTCTCGACTTTGGCCGCTTTCGCCGCGCCGCTGCTGGCGGGAGAGGCCGATGGCATTGTCGCCACCGCGATCGACGCGCGGCATGGCCATGTCTATTTTTCCGCCTATGGTCCGGGCGGCCGCCTCCTCACGTCGCCGCGTATTCTGGCGGTGAAGGACGCCTGCCGGCTGCTCGGCGGCGCTCGCGTGCGCGCGGCCGGATCGGGCGCGCTGCTGCTGCGCGACGAGGCGGCCCTGTCCGGCGCGGACATAATGGTCGTGAATGGCGCGGCGGCCCCCGACATCCTCGCCGTCGCCCGGCTGGGTCTCGCCGCCTCGCCCGGCAATGCGCCGGCGCGGCCGATCTATCTCAAAGCCCCGGACGCCCAGCCGGCGAAACGGCCCGCCCCGAGGCTGGACCTTCCATGAAGGCGCCCTTCTTCTTCGGCTGGCGCGACGCGCCCGCCACCTCTCGCCGGCTTCGCGGCGCCGACGCGGCGGCTTGCGCCCGACTGCACCGGACGAGTTTCGCCCATTCCTGGTCGGTGGCGGAATTCGAGGCCCTGATCAACGAGCCGGCCTGTGTCGCGGATGGAATTGAGATCGGATCCAGCCTCGCCAGCTTCATCCTGTCGCGCCGCGCGGCGGACGAAGCCGAAGTGCTGACCCTTGTCGTCGCACCCGGCTTCCGCCGCCACGGCCATGGACAACGGCTGCTGGCCGCTCATCTGGCGCGGCTGGCGGCGTTCAGGGTCAGGAACCTGTTCCTGGAAGTCGATGAGGCCAATGCGGCGGCGCTGGCGCTTTACCGTCGTTTTGGCTTCGCCGTCGAAGGCCGGCGCAAAAGCTATTATGCAAAGGCCGAAGGCAAAGCCGGCGACGCCCTGATCATGCGCCGCGCTTTGGCCTGAGACCTTGGCCTGATCCCCTTGGCCTGATCCCCTTGGCCGCGCAAGCGGTCATAAATATGTCATGACATCGACCTAACCGGCGGCAATGGCTTATTTTCGAGCGTTTTCATTGGTCCTGGCCCTGGTGGGCTTCTATTGCTTCGGCGCGCCGGTTCAGGCTTTGGCGCGCCGGCGCGGCTGGGCCCTGGCCGAAAAAATTCCGGTCTTTTTCTCGCGGACCATCTGCGCCCTGCTCGGCCTGCGGGTTCATTTCGAGGGCGAAGCGCTTCTGGGGCCGAAACCCCGCATGATCGTCGCCAATCATGTGTCCTGGAGCGACATTCTCGCCCTGGCGAGCCGCGAAACGCCCTGTTTCGTCGCCAAGAGCGAGGTTGCGGGCTGGCCGGTTCTCGGCGCTTTCGCCAAGGTCCAGGACACGATTTTCGTGCGCCGCGACAGCCGCGCCGACGTGCCCCGCGTGAATGCGCTGATGGCGCAAAAGATGGTCGCCGGCGAGGATGTCCTGCTGTTCGGCGAAGGAACCTCCACCGACGGCGCGGGGGTTCTGAGTTTCAAGCCGTCGCATTTCGCGGCGGCGCGCGACGCCTTACGCCTTTTCCCCGAGGTCGCCGAGGTGACGATCCAGCCGGCGGCGATCGTTTACACCCATTCCAGGGGCAAGCCGCTCGATGAGGCGAGCCGCCGCGCCCTGGCCTGGTTCGGCGACGCCGATCTCGCGCCCCATATCTGGCTGCTGCTGAAAAGCGCGCCGGTGGATTGCCGGGTGCGTTTTGGCGCGCCGCTGGCTTTTCGCGCCGACAGCGACCGCAAATCCATCGCGCTGGAGACGGAAAACAGGGTGCGCGCGCTGGCCGAGGCGCGGATCGCCGACCTGAGCTTCGATAATAAAATTTTAGGAAATTCACGGCGGAAAGGCGTAGGATCGGCGCTCGAAAAGCTCGGTTCCGACGCCACGGAGGAAATTTGAATTCCGATCTCGAAGCAGCCACGGTCCAGAAAGACTGGGCGCCTGCCCGGTCCGGCCAGGGCGAAAAGGCGGCCAAAAAGCTCCACGTCAAATCCTTCGGCTGCCAGATGAATGTCTATGACGCCACCCGCATGGCGGATGTCCTGGCGCCCGAGGGCTTTTCGGAGACGGGCGCGATCGAGGACGCCGATCTGGTCATTCTGAACACCTGCCATATCCGCGAAAAAGCCTCCGAAAAGGTGTTTTCCGAGCTGGGCCGGCTGCGGCGGCTGAAAGAGGAGCGCCGCGCCGAGGGCAAGGACTTGCGCATCGCCGTCGCCGGCTGCGTCGCCCAGGCCGAAGGCGGGGAAATTTTCCGCAAGCAGCGCGCGGTCGATATTGTCGTCGGGCCGCAGTCCTATCATCGCCTGCCGGAATTGGTGCGTCTGGCGGCCGACGGGCCGGCGATCGACACCGATTTTCCCGTTGACGACAAGTTCAACCACCTGACGCCGCCCACCGCCGACAAGATCAGGACGCGCGGACTCAGCGCCTTCCTGACGGTTCAGGAAGGCTGCGACAAATTCTGCTCCTTTTGCGTCGTGCCCTATACGCGCGGCGCCGAGGCCTCGCGCGAGGTGCAAAAAATCGTCGCCGAAGCCGAGGCGCTGACCCGCGCCGGGGTGCGCGAAATCACGCTTCTCGGGCAGAACGTCAATGCTTTCCACGGGAAGGGCGAGGACGATGAAATCTGGTCGCTGGCCCGGCTGGTCGAGCGGCTGTCCGAGATCGCGGGGCTGGCGCGCCTGCGCTACACCACCAGCCATCCCAATGACATGGCCGACGATCTGATCCGCGCCCATGGCGAAGCGGCGAAGCTGATGCCCTTTCTGCATCTTCCGGTGCAATCGGGCTCCGACCGCATACTCGCCGCGATGAACCGCAAGCACCGGGCCGAGGATTTTCTGCGTCTGGCCAAAAAAATTCGCGCGGCGCGGCCGGATATCGCTTTGTCGTCGGATTTCATCGTCGGCTTTCCCGGCGAGACGGATGAGGATTTCGAGGCCACGCTCGCCTTGATCCGCGCCGTCGATTTCGCTTCGACCTTCTATTTCAAATATTCGCCGCGCCCCGGTACGCCGGGCGCGGAACTTGCGGATCAGGTCGAGGAAGCGGTCAAGACCGAGCGTCTCGCCCGCCTCGGCGAGCTGGTCGAGGCGCAGCGCGCCGCATTCAATCGGGCGATGGTCGGCCGGACCGTCGATGTCCTGTTCGAAAAGCCGGGCCGGCGGCCGGGCCAGATCGGCGGAAAAACCCCCTATCTCCAGGCGGTTCACGCCGACGGGCCGGACAGCCTGATCGGGACGGTCGCGGCGGTCGAAATCGTCGAATGCGGCTCGAACTCGCTGTTCGGCCGGCTGGCGAAAGAGGCGCGCTAAGATGGCCTCATTCGACGACGCGCTGGAAAAGGCCGAGAACGGCGCGGCGGCGGAATCCGGCCTGACCCTGGACGACAACCGCACGGCTTCGCTGGTCTTCGGCCAATATGACCAGAATATCGCGCGCATCGAGCGGCGGCTGAACGTTTCGCTCAACGCCAATGGCAATCATCTCGTCATCAAGGGCGAGCCGGACGCGGTCGGCCACGCCCGGCGGGTCTTGCAGATTCTGTGGGCTCGGGCGCGCTCGGGCCATGCGGCGACCATGGGCGATGTCGATGGCGCGATCCAGGAATGCGCCTTGCAGGGCAATCTCTTTCCCAGCGAAAGCCGGGGCCCGCGCTCGACCTTCGAGCAGATTTCGACGCGCAAGAAGGGACCGGTGCGCGCCCGGACGCCGGCGCAGGATCTCTATATGCGCGAATTGAAGCGCCATGAGCTGGTGTTCGCGGCGGGGCCGGCCGGCACCGGCAAGACCTGGCTCGCCGTCGGCCATGCCGTGTCCCTGCTGGAGCAGGGCGTGGTCGAGCGCCTGATCCTGTCGCGCCCCGCCGTCGAGGCGGGTGAGCGTTTGGGCTTCCTGCCCGGCGACATGCGGGAAAAAGTCGATCCTTACCTGCGTCCGATCTATGACGCGCTCCAGGATTTCATGGACCCGCGCACCGTCGAGCGCGGCATGCAGACCGGCATGATCGAAGTCGCCCCGCTCGCTTTTATGCGCGGACGAACTCTCAGCAATTCCTGTATCCTGCTGGACGAGGCGCAGAACGCCACGGCCATGCAGATGAAAATGTTCCTGACCCGTCTCGGCGAGGGCTCGCGCATGGTCGTCACCGGCGATCCGACCCAGACCGACCTGCCCCCGGGCCAGAAGTCGGGCTTGAGCGAAGCCATCGCCTTGCTGAAAAATCTCGAAGGCGTCGGCCTCGTGACCTTGACCGAAGCCGATGTCGTCCGCCACGATCTGGTGCGGCGCATCGTCGGCGCCTATGAGGCGGCGGCGCGCAACGAGCGCGAAAAACCGCCGCCCCGCTCGAATAGCGACAAGGATTGGTCGCCTTGAGCCTCGTCGTCGAAATCGCGGTCGAAGAGCCGAAATGGCAAGAGCTTGGCGACCTCGAAGGCTTTGCGACGCAAAGCATGGAAGCCGCCTTGCGGGAATCGGAAGAAAATCCGGCCCAAAGCGCCGAGGTCAGCCTGCTGTTTTGCGACGATGCGCGGATGCGCGTCCTGAACCGCGACTTTCGCGGCAAGGACAAGCCGACCAATGTGCTGTCCTTTCCCGGCCCCGACCTTCCGGAGCCCGCGCCGGTGCTGGGCGACATCGCGCTCGGCTATGAGACCGTCGCCCGCGAAGCCCAGCAACAAGGCAAATCCTTCGCGGATCACGCGCGTCACATGATCGTCCACGGATTCCTCCATCTTCTCGGCTACGACCACGAAACCGAGGCCGAGGCGGCGGAAATGGAAGCGATGGAAATCCGCATTCTGCAAAGTTTCGGGATCGCCAATCCCTATGGCGATCCACTTCAATAAAAGAGCCCGAGGATCATGTCCGCCCCTGAACTTGAAAACGAAGATTCCCCTCCCGTCGAGCGAAGTCCCGCCAAGCCCGGCGCTTCGCTGATGGATCGCCTGCGGGCCGTGTTCGGCCTTGGCGGCGCCTCGATCCGCGACGATATCGAGGACGCGCTGGAAGACGCCTCGGTCGCCGACACGTTCAGTCCGCAGGAGCGGACGATCCTGAAAAACGTGCTGGGGCTGCATGAAGTCCGGGTCAGCGACGTCATGGTGCCGCGCGCCGATATTATTTCGACGCCGATCGACGCGCCGCTCGGCGAGGTTCTGGCGATTTTCCGCACCGCCGGCCATTCCCGCCTGCCGGTGATCGGCGAGACGCTCGACGACCCGCGCGGCATGGTTCACATCCGGGATTTCGTCGATTTCGTCGCGGCAAAGGCGGAAACGAGGCATGACAACGAGGGCGACGGGGCCTCGGGCGGCGGGACTTCCCTCGCCATCGACCTGACCGTCTCGCTCGAAGCGGCGGGCATTCTCAGATCGGTGCTTTACGCGCCGCCCTCCATGCCGGCGCTGGATCTGCTGGTGAAAATGCAGGCGACCCGAACCCATATGGCGCTGGTGATCGACGAATATGGCGGCACCGACGGGCTGGTGTCGATCGAGGACATTGTCGAAATGATCGTCGGCGACATCGAAGACGAGCACGATCTCGACGAAAGCCCCAAGATCGACCAGGCCGGCCCCGATATTTTCCTCGCCGACGCGCGCGTCGGACTCGAGGAAGCCGCCGAGAAGACCGGGCTCGATCTGGTTGGGGCCGGCGAGCGCGAGGATGTCGACACGTTGGGCGGGCTCGCCGCCGCCTTCGCCGGCCGGGTGCCCATTCGCGGCGAAGTGGTCGCAAGTCCGGACCGCGCCTTCGAATTCGACATCGTCGACGCCGACCCGCGCCGGGTCAAGCGCCTGAGATTGCGGTTGATCGGCGCCACGCCCGAGGGCGAAAAGCCCGCCTCCTGAGTTTTCCACGCCGCTCTTTGCCTGGGGAAAGCCCGTCGGTCGCGCGGCAAGACATTCGCATTCGTGAAAACCTCGCCTTAAACTCGCCGGCGACCGCCAAGATTCGACGCGCCGCCCTGCCGGGAAAGCCGATGCTCGCACTCAGCCACTATGTCGTCCTCGCCGATCGCTGGCCCCGGCGCCTGATCGCCTTGCTGGGAGGCGCCTGCGGCGCGCTGGCTTTGGCGCCGGTCAATTTCTTTCCCGCTTTCGCCATTCCCATGGTCCTGTCGGTCTGGCTTCTCGACGGCTCGGCAGGCGTTTCGCGCTGGATGAGTTTGCGGCGCGCCGGCGAAGCCGGATGGTGGCTGGGATTCGGCTATTTTCTCGCCGGACTGTGGTGGCTCGGCGCCGCCTTCCTCGCCGATGGCGACCGGTTCGCCTGGGCTTTGCCGCTCGGCGTCGTCGGGCTTCCCGCCTTTCTGGCCCTGTTCACCGCGCTGGGATTCGTTGTCGCGCGGCTTTTGTGGTCGTCGAGCCCCCGGCGTATTTTCGCGCTGGCGGCGGCCCTGAGCTTTGCCGAATGGCTGCGCGGCTCGATCCTGACCGGCTTTCCCTGGAACGATTTCGGCATGGTTCTGGGCGGAAATCTTTATCTGGCGCAGACCGCTTCAATCTGGGGGTTGTACGGCCTGACCGTTCTCTCCGTCCTGATCTTCGCCTCGCCCGCCCTGTTCTTTGAGGAAGGCCGCAAGACCCTGCCTGCGGCGGGATTGATTGTTCTGGGCCTGCTCGGGCTTTTCGGCGCCGTCCGGCTTTCGGCGCCGGAGCGTGTGATCAAGGGCGCGCATTTGCGGCTGATCCAGCCCAATGTCGCCATCGCCGATTTCCGCGCCGACCGGAAAAATGAGCTGCTCGACCAATATCTCTCGCTTTCCGACCGCGCCACCTCGCCCGACCGCAACGGGTTGAGCGACATCACCGATCTGTTCTGGCCGGAATCGTCCTTTCCCTTCATCCTGTCCGAGGACGGCCCGGCTTTGGCGCTTCTGGCCTCGCGTTTGCAGAACGTGACTTTGTTCACCGGCGCGGCGCGCGCCGAGCGGGACGGATGGAGCGTTCAATATTTCAATTCGATTCAGGTGATCTCGGGGGGCGAAGTCAAAGAGAGCTATGACAAGATCCATCTTGTCCCTTTCGGCGAATATCTCCCCTTCGCCAATGTCATATCCAAGCTGGGCATAAGCCAGTTCGTCGCCATTCCGGGCGGCTTCAATTCCGGCCGCTCGTCGCGGCTCCTCACCGCTCCGGGCCTGCCGCCGCTGCTGCCCCTGATCTGCTACGAAGCGATTTTTCCCAATGAGACCGCGCGCCGGATCGCGGCGCAGGCTTTCCGCCCCGGCGCGCTGCTGAACGTCACCAATGACGGGTGGTTCGGCATGACGTCCGGGCCGTATCAGCATTTCGCCCAGGCCCGGCTGCGGACGATCGAACAGGGCCTGCCGATGATTCGCGCCGCCAATACGGGGATTTCCGCCATCATCGACCCCTATGGCCGCATAACCGCTTACGCGCCGCTGGGCGTCGAAGCCGTGATTGACGGAGAGGCGCCGAAAGCTCTGGCGCCAACTTTTTTCTCGCGCTCTCCGATTCTTATGCCACTGATCTTGTGGATTTCTATGTTGCTTGTCGCGCTGAGCGGGCGCCGTAAGGTTTGACTTTAGGTAAGGCCTTGGTGCAAACTAGGGTTGTAAAATTCTTCGAGCGGTATTTGCCCGTGAACAAAGTTCCCAATCCCATCGACAAACATGTGGGCGCCCGGGTGCGGATGCGCCGGATGCTCCTCGGCATGAGCCAGGAAAAGCTCGGCGAGGCCCTGGGCCTGACCTTTCAGCAGGTCCAGAAATATGAAAAGGGCGCCAACCGGATCAGCGCCAGCCGGCTCCAGCAGATTTCGGAAGCCCTCAGCACGCCGCTGGCTTATTTCTTCAAGGGCGCTCCGGTTTCCGGCGGCGCGGCGCAAGCCGGTCTGGCGGAAGGCGGCGCCGACGACAATTATTTCGGCGATTTCGTCATGACCTCCGAAGGGCTGAGCCTCAACCGCGCCTTCGCGCGCATTGCCGACCCCAAGGTGCGCAAGAAGATCGTCGATCTGGTCAATGTGTTGGCTGACGGAGCGCCAGACCATAAAGCCATCTAATGGCGTTCGTTATAAAGAACGAAAAGCCTGATTTCGCTTGACGAAACGAACGTGCCCCCTATAGACAAGCCTCGCCGAACGCTCTCCACGGCAGGTGCCTTTGCGCGCCCCAAGCCGTGAAGACGCAGACTGCCCGACCCGGATGGCGGGCGCGGCGCCTGTCCAACCGTCCTGCCTTTAACTGGAGTGCTCTGGTGGCCCGTCAAGATTTCCTGTTCACGAGCGAATCGGTGTCCGAAGGGCACCCGGACAAGGTCGCCGACCGCATTTCCGACGAAATCGTCGATCTGTTTTTCCGCGAGGCCCTGAAGGCGGGCATGGATTCGTCGCAGATCCGCGTCGCGGCGGAAACGCTGGTCACCACCAACCGCGTGGTCATCGCCGGCGAGGTGCGCGGCCCGGAAATTTCGCACGCCCGGATCGCGGAAGCCGCGCGCGAGGCGATCAAGGACATCGGCTACGAACAGACCGGCTTCCACTGGGAAACCGCCGACGTCGAAATCCTGCTCCACGCGCAATCGGCGGACATCGCCCAGGGCGTGGACGCCGCCGGCAACAAGGATGAAGGCGCCGGCGATCAGGGCATCATGTTCGGCTATGCCTCGAACGAAACCGCCGACCTGATGCCGGCGCCCCTCCATTACGCCCACAAAATCCTCGAATTGCTTGCGACCGCGCGGAAAAGCGGCAAGGGCGACGCGGCCAAGCTCGGGCCCGACGCCAAGAGCCAGGTCACGGTGAAATATGTCGGCGGCCGCCCGGTCGGCGTCACCCAGATCGTGCTGTCCACCCAGCATGTCGACGAGGATCTGACCTCCGAAGACGTCCGCAGGATCGTCGAGCCTTATATTGTCGCGGCTTTGCCCAAGGGCTGGATTTCGGACGCCACGGCGTGGCACGTCAATCCGACCGGCAAATTCGTGATCGGCGGCCCGGATGGCGACACCGGCCTCACCGGCCGCAAGATCATCGTCGATACTTACGGCGGCGCGGCGCCCCATGGCGGCGGCGCCTTCTCCGGCAAGGACCCGACCAAGGTGGACCGCTCGGCGGCCTATGCCGCGCGCTATCTGGCCAAGAATGTCGTGGCGGCGGGACTGGCCGACCGCGTGACGATCCAGCTTGCCTACGCCATCGGCGTGTCCGAGCCTTTGTCGATCTATGTCGACGCCCATGGCACGGCCAAGGTGGACGAGGCGGCGCTCGAAGAAGTCCTGTTCAAGATCGTCCGCCTTTCGCCGCGCGGCATTCGCGAACATCTCCAGCTCAACCGGCCGATCTATGCGCGCACTTCCGCTTACGGCCATTTCGGCCGCACGCCGGACGCCGATGGCGGCTTCTCCTGGGAGAAGACCGATCTGGCGGACAAGCTCAAGGCGCATTTCGCCTGATCTTTCGCCATGACCGACGCGGAACAGGACGGCCCCCGCCGCGCGCGACGCGACGCGGGCCTTTATGGGCGGCGCAGGGGCAAGACGCTGCGCCCCAGACAGGCCGGGCTGGTCGAAACCCTGCTGCCACGTTTGCAGTTGGACCTGTCCCAGCCGATCGCCGCGCCTTTCGACCTGTTCCCCAACAGCCCCGACGATCTCTGGCTTGAAATCGGCTTCGGCGGCGGCGAGCGCCTCGCCGCCGAGGCGCTGAACCATCCCAGGCGCGGCTTTTTCGGCTGCGAGCCTTTCGTCAATGGCGTAGCCAAACTGCTGGCCGAGATCGCGCATTTCGGCCTCGAAAACATCCGAATTCATCCCGGCGACGCCGGCGACCTGATCGACCGGCTCCCAGAAAACTGCCTGTCCGGGGTTTATCTTCTCTATCCCGACCCCTGGCCGAAGCGGCGCCACAAGGAGCGGCGTTTCGTGTCCGACGCCATGCTGGCGCGCCTCGCGCGGGTGATGCGGCCGGGCGCCGAATTGCGCTTCGCCACCGATATCGACGATTATGCCGCCTGGACCCTGGCCCGCGTGCTGCGCTCGCCCGATTTCTTGTGGCCGGCGCGCGGCGTTCAGGACTGGACCACGCCCTGGGAAGGCTGGATTCAAACGCGCTATGAAGCCAAGGCCCGGCGCGAGGGCCGGAGCGCGGCCTATCTGACCTTCATTCGCCGTTGATCGCCGGAATCCCGGCGCGGCCATAGCGATGCAATTGCGCGCCATGGGTTTTCAGCCAGGCCTCGGCCTCTTCGGTTTGCGGGCAAAGACTTCTGGTCAGCGCCCAGAATTTTTCGGAATGGTCGTGGTGGCGCAGATGCGCCGTTTCATGCGCGGCGAGATAATCCAGCACGAAAGGCGGGGCGAGAATCAGCCGCCACGAGAAATTCAAGGCGCCCTTGGCGGAACAGGAGCCCCAGCGGCTCGACGTGTCGCGCAGGGAGACGCTGATCGGGCGTTTTCCGGCGCGCGTGGCGTGGCGAAAAACCGCTTGTTCGATGTCGCGGCGCGCCTCCCGCCGAAAAAAATCGGCGATGCGCCGTTCGAAATGGGCCGATTCGCCGCTGGCGCAGAGCGCCAGCGTCTCGTCGAGAGATTCGACCCAGACCGGGCCGGCGCGCCGGACGGGATTGGGGCAATGGCGCAGCTCATGTTCGACGCCGCGCAACGGGATTTTCTCGCCCGGCAGGAAGGGCGTGCGACGCGGGATGCGCGCCAGCCGGTTGGCGAGCCACAGGGCGTGTCGCTCGGCGAAATCTTGCGCCTGCCAAAAACTGGTCCGCGCCGGAACGGTCAGGACGATGTCGCCGGTCGCGCCCCTGATTCTCAGCGTCAGCCGCCGCGCCGTGGCGGAGCGCTTGACCGCGATCCTGAACGCCCGCTCGCCATGCCGCACGACGAGGCAATCGCCCTCGCCCTGCGGCTGGCGTTGGAAAGCCTTCAAAAGTCCTGCGAAAGCCGGCGTCTTCATGGGGTGAAAAACTCTCCCGCCTTCATCTCTGGCATTTCGGGCAGAAAAAGGTCGAACGCCCGCTCTGGACCCGACGCTCGACGATTCCCTTGCATTTCGGCTTGGGGCAAGGCGCGCCTTCGCGGTCGTAGACCCGGAAATTATGCTGGAAATAGCCGAGCGACCCATCGGCCTGCCGATGATCGCGCAGGGACGAGCCGCCCGCCGCGATCGCCTCCTCCAGCACCGCGCGGATCGCGCCGGCGAGCCTTTCGGCCACGCTTTCCTTCTCCGCGACCGCCGCCGGCCGGTCGGGCGCGAGGTCGGCGCGATGCAAGGCCTCGCAAACATAAATATTCCCCAGGCCCGCGATCAGGCTCTGGTCGAGCAAAGCCGACTTGAGCGGCGTCTTTTTCCCGGCGAACAGCCGCGCCAGCGCAACGCCGTTGAACTCATTGGACAAAGGCTCGACGCCGAGCCTGGCGAAAAAGGGCAGCGCGGCCAGCTCCGACATTTTCGTGAGCGTCATGAAGCCGAAGCGGCGCGGATCGTTGTAGATGACCTTCGCGCCGTCGAGATGAAAGACGACATGGTCATGCGCCGGATTTTTGGAGCGCGGCACCGCGAAATTGCCTGGGGCCTCGGCGCCTTCGACACGGAAGGAGCCGCTCATCCCCAGATGGGCGATCAAGGCGGCGCCGTCGTCCAGCGCGGCGATCAGATATTTCGCCCGCCGGTTCAGCGCGTCAATGCGCCGCCCTTGCAAGTTTTTGGCGAAATTCCTGGGAAACGGCAGACGCAGATCGGGCCGCCGCGTCTCGATGCGCGCGATCCGCGCCCCGACCAAAGTCGGAGCGAGCCCCCGCCGCACGGTCTCGACTTCGGGGAGTTCCGGCATTTCTTTCCTTCTATTCGCGGCTTCGACACGATAGATAGCCATTCTCCGGCGGCCGCGCTATGGTCCGCCAGCTTTAGGAGCGGGCAGATGCAGGACGCGCGGCGGCAGGACGCGGCTTTGAACCAGGACGCCGAATTGACCACCCATTTTGGCTATTCGGAAGTCCGTCTCAATGAAAAACAGGGACTGGTGGACGACGTGTTCCACAAGGTCGCCCATCGCTATGACGTGATGAACGACCTGATGTCCGCTGGCCTCCATCGCCTGTGGAAGGATGTTCTGGTCGGCAAGATCAAGCCCTCTTCGCGCGGCTTCAAGCATCTCGACGTGGCGGGCGGCACCGGCGACGTGGCCTTCCGGGTCGCGCGCGCCGGCGGGCCGAAGACCGAAGTGACCGTTCTCGACATCAACGCCGACATGCTGGCGGTCGGCCAGGAAAGGGCGAAAAAGGCCGGGCTGGACAAGCAAACGCGCTTCGTCGAGGCCAATGCCGAGGAATTGCCTCTGCCCGACGGCGAATTCGACGCCTATTCGATCGCCTTCGGCATCCGCAACGTGCCGCGTATCGAGCGCGCTTTGGCCGAGGCTTATCGCGTGCTCAAGCGCGGCGGACATTTCCTTTGCCTGGAATTCTCCCATGTCGAGGCGCCGTTTCTGGCGCGGCTTTATGAAAGCTATTCCTTCTCGGCGATCCCGGCCATGGGGCGGCTGGTCACCGGCGACGCCGCTCCCTATCGCTATCTGGTCGAATCGATCCGCCAGTTCCCGGAGCCGGAGGATTTCGCGGCGATGATCGAGCGCGCCGGCTTCCAGCGCGTCGGCTATACGCGGCTGACCGGCGGCGTGGTCGCCATTCATTCCGGCTGGAAACTGTAACGGACTGCCCCTTCGTGCTTGCAACCATCGGCCATGTCCTCCGCCTCGGCCGCGCCGGCTTCATCCTGGCGCGGGAAGGGGTTTTTTCCGGCGTCGACGCCGCAGCCCTGCCGCTGGAGGCGCGCCCGGCCTTATGGCTGGCGGGCCTGATCGCCCGGCGCGATGGCGGCGTCGAGCGGCTGGCGCCGGCCATCGCGCGCCTGGGGCCGTCTTACGTCAAGCTCGGTCAAAGCCTGGCGACGCGTCCCGACGTGGTGGGCGCCGCCGTCGCCCGCGAACTCGAACGACTTCAGGACAAGATGGAGCCTTTTCCCCGCGCCGTCGCGGTCGGGGTGATCGAGAAGGCTTTTGCACGGCCGATCGGCGAGGTTTTCTCGGAATTGAGCGAGCCGGTCGCGGCGGCCTCGGTCGCCCAGGTCCATCGCGCCACGGTCATCGAAGGCGGGGTTGCGCTGCCGGTCGCGGTGAAAGTGCTGCGGCCGGGGATCGAGCGGCGCTTCCATCGCGATCTGGGCGACATGTTCTTCGCCGCGCGCATGGCCGAAAGATTTTCCGCCGAGGCGCGCCGGCTCAATCCGGTCGGCGTGGTGGACACCCTGGCCCGCTCGGTCAAGATCGAGATGGATTTCCGGCTTGAGGCCGCCGCGGCGTCGGAATTCGCCGAAAACACCCATGGCGACGACGATTTTCTGGTGCCCAAGGTCGATTGGGACCGCTGCGCGCGCGAGGTCATGACCCTTGAATGGATCGAGGGCGCGCCCTTGTCCGATGTCGAGGCCCTGCGGCGCTCGGGCGTGAATCTGCCCAATCTCGGCCGCATCCTGATCCAGTCCTTCCTGCGCCATGCGGTGCGCGACGGCTTTTTCCATGCCGACATGCATCCGGGAAATCTGTTCCTGACGCCGGAGGGGCGGCTGGCGGCGGTCGATTTCGGCATCATGGGCCGTCTCGGGATCAAGGAGCGGCGTTTTCTCGCCGAAATCCTCTATGGCTTCATCACCCGCGATTATCAGCGGGTGGCGGAGGTTCATTTCGAGGCCGGCTATGTGCCGGCGCAATATCGCGTCGCCGATTTCGCCCAGGCGATCCGCGCCGTCGGCGAACCGATCCATTCGCGCCGCGCCGACGAAATCTCGATGGCCAAGCTCCTGACCTTGCTGTTCGAAATAACCGCTCTGTTCGACATGCGGACGCGGATCGAGCTGGTGATGCTGCAAAAGACCATGGTGGTGGTGGAAGGCGTCGCGCGTTCGCTCGATCCCCGGCTCGACATGTGGTCCACCGCCGAGCCGGTGGTCAAAAGCTGGATCGAGGACAATCTCGGCCCGCGCGGAAAAGTCGCCGACGCCGGACGCGGCCTCGCGGCGCTGGCCCAGGTCGCGACCCAGACGCCCGACATGCTGGCCCGCGCCGGCCGGATCGTCGAGAAGCTGGAATCGATCGCGGAACACGGGTTGACGCTCGAATCGCGCACGGTCAGGGAAATCGGCAAGGCCAGCGCCGCGAGCCAATGGCTGACGCGCTATGGACTGGTCGCGGCCGTCGGCGTCATATTATACCTGCTCTGGCGTTGAGGATTTGCCATGACGGCGCCGCGCAAGAACCCTTCCGTGCTGCTGATCGTCGGCGGCGGCATCGCCGCCTACAAGAGCCTCGAACTCATCCGCCTGTTGCGCGGCGCCGATATTGCGGTCCGCACGGTGCTGACCGACGCCGGCGCCCAGTTCGTCACGCCGCTGTCGCTTGCCGCCTTGAGCGGCGAAAAGGTCTTTCAGGATCTGTTTTCCCTGACCGACGAAACCGAAATGGGCCATATCGAGCTGAGCCGCTCAGCCGATCTCGTCGTGGTCGCGCCGGCCACCGCCGACCTGCTCGCCAAGGCGGCCCATGGCCTCGCCAACGATCTGGCCTCGACGCTTCTGCTGGCCTCGGACAAGCCGATTCTCGCCGCCCCGGCGATGAACGTGCGGATGTGGGAACATGCGGCGACGCGGCGTAATTGCGCCCAACTCGCCGCCGATGGCGTGAAATTCATCGGCCCCAATCAAGGCGCGATGGCCTGCGGCGAATTCGGCTTCGGCCGCATGGCCGAGTCCGCAGAAATTTTCGCCGCCATCCAGGAATTTTTCGGGCGCGGACCCGCGCTGAACGGCGTTCTGGCCGGAAAAAGAGTGGTCGTCACCGCCGGCCCGACCCATGAGCCGATCGATCCGGTTCGCTTCATCGCCAATCGTTCGTCCGGCAAGCAGGGCTACGCCATCGCCCGCGCCGCCCGCGCGGCGGGGGCGCAAGTGGTGCTGGTGTCCGGCCCGGTCAATCTTCCTTCGCCCGAAGGCGTGCATGTCCTGCGCGTCGAAACCGCGCGCGACATGGCGGCGGCGGTCGAAGATTCCCTGCCCTGCGATATTTTCATTGCCGCCGCGGCGGTCGCGGACTGGCGCGTCGCGCAAGACCACGGAGAAAAAATCAAGAAGGGAGAGAAGGGCCCGCCCGCGCTGAAACTCGTCGAAAATCCCGACATTCTGGCGACGGTCGCGCGGCTGGACCGCAACCGGCCGGCCCTGGTCATGGGTTTCGCCGCCGAGACCGAAAAGCTGGTCGAGCACGCCCGGCAAAAGCTGGCGCGCAAGGGCTGCGACCTGATCGTCGCCAACGATGTCAGCACTTCGTCCGGCGTGATGGGCGGGGACGACAACACCATGGTCATCGTCACGCCGGACGGCGAGACGACCTGGCCGAAACTGGGCAAGGACGCGGCGGCGGTCCGATTGATCGAGCTGGCGGCTTCCCTGCTGCGGCGGGACGGGCGCTGAATGGAAATCCGCATCAAAAGACTTGCCCACGCTGGAGGCCTGCCGCTCCCCTCCTATCAGAGCGGCGGCGCCGCCGGCTTCGATCTTCTCGCCGCGCTGGCGTCCGGCGCCCGGGAAATTCTGCGGCCCGGCGAAAGACGCCTGATCCCCACGGGGCTGGCGCTCGAAATTCCACCCGGATTCGAGGCCCAGGTCCGGCCTCGGTCCGGCCTCGCCTTGAAACATGGGGTGACCGTGGTGAACACGCCGGGGACCATCGACAGCGACTATCGCGGCGAGGTCGGCGTCATTCTGATCAATCTCGGGCCTGAGCCTTTCGAGATCGGGCGCGGCGACCGCATCGCGCAAATGGTGGTCGCGCCGGTGGTCCAGGCGCGGCTGGTCGTGGTCGATGGACTGTCCGAAACCGCGCGCGGCGCCGGCGGCTTTGGCTCGACCGGCCGGGAAAGCGCGACGGATTGATGAAAAGCGTCTTCATCGACAAGCCTCCGGAGGCTTGTTAAATTCGGCGCCCAAAAAGAATCTCCGCATGGAGCGACGCGATGACCCAGCCCAGCAATCCGGAAGCCACCGCGAAAAAGCCCGGGCGCGGCAAGATTTACGATTCGATGACCGACACCATCGGCGACACGCCTTTGGTGCGGTTCGACCGCCTCGCGGCGGCGCGCGGCGTCAAGGCGAACCTTCTGGCGAAACTTGAATTCTTCAATCCGATCGCCTCGGTGAAGGACCGCATCGGCGTGGCGATGATCGACGCGCTCGAAGCCGAGGGTCTGATCGCGCCAGGCCAAAGCGTGCTGATCGAGCCGACCTCCGGCAATACCGGCATCGCTTTGGCTTTCGTGGCGGCGGCGCGCGGCTACAAGCTCATCCTGGTCATGCCGGAATCGATGTCGATCGAGCGGCGCAAGATGCTGGCGCTTCTGGGCGCCGAACTGGTGCTGACGCCGGCGGCGCAGGGCATGAAGGGCGCCATCGCCAAGGCCGCCGAAATGGTCGCCGCCACGCCCGGCGCGATCACCCCGGCGCAATTCGAAAATCCGGCCAATCCGGCGATCCATCGCCGCACCACGGCGGAGGAAATCTGGAACGACACCGATGGCGCGGTCGATATCGTCATTTCCGGCGTCGGCACCGGCGGCACCATCACCGGAATCGGCCAAGTTCTGAAAGCCCGCAAGCCGGGATTGAAAATGGTGGCGGTCGAGCCCGCCGAATTGCCCGTCCTGTCGGGCGGCCAGCCCGGCCCCCACAAGATTCAAGGCATTGGCGCCGGCTTCGTCCCGCCGGTGCTCGATACCGGCGTGATCGACGAAGTGGTGACCGTCGACAGCGCGACCGCGGTGGCGATGGCGCGCGAGGTCGCCCGCATCGAAGGGGCGCCGATCGGCATTTCCTCGGGCGCGGCGGTCGCGGCGGCGCTTCAGGTGGCGGCGCGCCCGAGTTCGGAAGGCAAGAACATCGTCATCATCATCCCGTCTTTCGCCGAACGCTATCTTTCCACCGCCCTCTTCGACGGCCTGTGAGCCGTATCCCTTTTCGCGGCCCCTGCGGGCCGCCGCAGGTGAGCCATGTCCTATCAGAACATCATTGTCGAAACCGATGGCGCGGTCGGAATTATCCGGCTCGACCGCCCCAAGGCGCTGAACGCCCTGAATTCGCGTTTGATCCAGGAATTGAACGTGGCGCTGGAAGAATTCGAAATGGACCCCGACATCGGCGCCTTGGTGCTGACCGGCTCCGAAAAGGCCTTCGCCGCCGGCGCCGACATCAAGGAGTTGCAGCTCCTGACCTATATGGACGCCTATCTCAGCGACACGATCCGCAGCTGGGAGCGGATTTCCTATTTCCGCAAGCCGGCCATCGCGGCGGTCGCGGGCTTCGCCCTCGGCGGCGGCTGCGAACTGGCGATGATGTGCGATTTCATCCTTGCCGCCGAAAACGCCAAATTCGGCCAGCCGGAAGTGAAACTCGGCATTCTGCCCGGCGCCGGCGGCACCCAGCGCCTGGCGCGTTTCGTCGGCAAGTCGAAGGCGATGGAAATGTGCCTGACCGGCCGGATGATGGACGCGCAGGAAGCCGAACGCGCGGGGCTGGTCTCCCGCATCGTGCCGCTCGACCAACTGGTCGAGGAGGCGGTGAAGACCGCGCGGCAGATCGCCTCCATGTCGCTGCCGATCACCATGCAGATCAAGGACTGCATCAATTCGGCTTATGAATCGACCCTGACCGAGGGGGTCAAATTCGAGCGGCGGAACTTCCACGCCGCATTCGCGACCCTTGATCAGAAGGAAGGCATGACGGCTTTCATCGAGAAGCGTCAGGCCCATTTCAAGAACAGATGATGGCTTGCGCGGGGGAATCGCGATTCGCGCGTTGACGAAACGCCCGTTTCGCGCTTATAAGCGCCCCACACGCGGCGCCTGCATGAGGCGCCGTCATCGTTTTGAGGCGCGGTCACGATGTTCGGGCGCGCGCTTTCGTCCGGGGATCCTCATGGCGAATACCAGATCGGCTAAAAAGGCCGTCCGTCAAATCACACGCCGCACCGCCGTCAACCGGCAGCGCCGCAGCAAAATGCGCACTTTCATCCGCAAGGTCGAGGAAGCCATCGGCGCCGGCGATCAGGTCGCCGCCAAGACCGCTCTCGCCGCCGCCGAGCCGGTCCTGATGCGCGCCGCGCAGAAGGGCATCGTTCACAAGAACACCGCCTCGCGCAAGGTTTCGCGCCTGACCGCCAGCGTCGCCGCGCTCGGCAAAAAGGCCTGAAACCTTATTTTGCAGAGATTTAACCCCGCCGAGCGTCTCGGCGGGGTTTTTGTTTTGGCGGTTGGATTCTTCGGTTTTCGCAGCGTTTTTGCGAAAAACCGTGATCCACTTTTTCGCACGCTGCTTTGGGCCCCTTGCATCGTCCGGCGCGCCGCGTAAATATTTGCCATGGCAGCAAATCCAGAATTCCCGGCTTCCGGCGCGGGGGCGCTTTCGCGTCTTGACCAACGCTCGCGCGAGATTTTCCGCAATATTGTCGAAAGCTATCTCGCCAGCGGCGAGCCCGTCGGCTCGCGCCATCTGTCCCGCCTCCTGACCTTGCCTTTGTCGCCGGCCTCGGTGCGCAATGTCATGCAGGATCTGGAGGAGCTTGGCCTGGTCTATTCGCCCCACACCAGCGCCGGACGGCTGCCGACCGAACTCGGCCTGCGTTTTTTCGTCGATTCCCTGCTTCAGATCGGCGATCTGACCGAGCTGGAGCGCGGCCGGATCGAAGCGCAATTGAGCGCCGTGTCGCGCGAGCGCAGCATGGAGGAGGCATTGTCGGAAGCCGGCCTGCTGCTCTCCGGCCTGACGCGCGGCGCCTGCGTGGTGTTGACGAGCAAGGACAACAGCCGGCTGAAACAGATCGAATTCGTGCGGCTTGAGCCGGAAAAGGCGCTGGCGATCCTGGTCTCGGAGGACGGTTCGGTCGAAAACCGCGTCCTGCCGGTGACCGCCGATCTGCCGGCCTCGGCCCTGATCGAGGCGGGCAATTATCTCAACGCCCGCCTGCGGGGCCGGACCCTGTCGCAAGTGCGCGACGAGATCGAGATGTCGCGTCTGGCCGCCCAGGCGGAGCTGGACACGCTGACGGCGCGGCTGGTGGACGCCGGTTTGGCGATCTGGGCCGGGCCGGCCGGCGCGGCACAGAATCTGATCGTGCGCGGTCAGGCCAATCTGCTCGAAGATCTGACGGCCATAGGCGATCTCGAACGAATTCGCCTGCTGTTCGACGATCTCGAAACCAAGAGCGAAGTCATCGACCTCCTCGCCCGCGCCGAAGAGGGCGAGGGCGTGCGCATTTTCATCGGTTCGGAAAACAAGTTGTTTTCCCTGTCCGGCTCGTCGATGATCGCCGCGCCCTTCCGCGATTCCGAGCGCCGGATCGTCGGCGTTCTCGGCGTCATCGGCCCCACCCGCCTGAATTATGCGCGCGTGGTTCCGATGGTGGATTATACCGCGCGGGTCATGGCCCGGCTTTACGGCGGCGTTTGAGGCGCCCGCCCCTATCGGCAAAGGAACATGGCGTGGCTCCAGAAACCGAACTGGTCGGATTCCTCGCGGGGACGCTGACGACCCTGTGCTGGACGCCACAGGCGATCAAGATCCTGCGCAGCCGCGACGCAACCTCGATTTCGCTCGTCACCCAGATCACCTTCGTAATCGGCTGCGCCCTCTGGCTGACCTATGGCGTCCTGATCGGCTCGCTCTCGGTCGTCCTGTTCAACGCCATCACCGTTGCGCTGAACCTGCTGATCATTCTCCTGAAGCTGCGCTATGACGCGTCGTTGCGGGCGCTGCGGGAAGCTAGAGCATATTCCCAAAAAGTTGCAGACTTTTTTGACAAGAATATGCGTTGAAACAATGGGCTAGAGCGTTCTTCCGATTCCGAAGGAACGGAAAATGCTCTAGCGGTTCATGATCAGGCCGAACACGCCGGTTGCATTGGAGCCATGCGGGGCCGGCGCATAGGACAGGACGTGCGAGTGATGACCGCCTCCCGCGTAAGCATAATGATGATGATGGCCGTGGCCCCGCCAGTCGCCGGCGTAGTGGCGGTGATTCCCGTGATGGCGCCATTCATGCGCAAAATGGCGGCTGGGCGGCGGCGAGCCAATGATCCTGATCGTGGCGCCTTCGGCGCGGACCAGGGAATAAAGCGTGGCGGCGGCGGCCGGCGTAATGCGGACGCAGCCATGGGAGGCCGGATGACCGAGCCACCTTGTCGCATATGTCCCATGAATGGCGTAGCCGCCATGGAAGAAAATCGAATGCGGCATCGGAGAGTGATGATATTTTTTTGAATAATGCATGGACTGCAAAGAGCTTGGCGCATAAACCCCGCGCGGCGTCACATAGCCGGCGCGCGCCGATGAAATCGGCCAGGAATAGCTTTCCCCATTGGAAGCCTGCACATCCATCCGCTGCGCGGACAGATCGATCGTAATCTGGACTCGCGCCAGCGCGGCGGGCGCGAACAGAAAGGCGGCGAAAACCAGAAAGAGTTGCGCCAATTTACGCATGACAGGCTCCAAACAAACTCAACTCTTGGAAACGCGGTCAACATTTCAGCTTACGACGGCGCGGTAAAGTTCAAACCAAAATAAAGGTTGACGGAAGGAAGTCGCGCAACCTCATGCGCATGGACCTCCGCGCCTTCGGCCGCGCGCCGACGGCGCGCCCGAACAGCCGCGAATCGGACCAATATCCTGCAAGATCAATTTGGTGGAGCCAGACGGAATCGAACCGACGACCTCTTCAATGCCATTGAAGCGCTCTCCCAACTGAGCTATGGCCCCAGATTACGTCTCTTCAAGTCATTGGGATGACAACCGCGTGGCGGCGAGGCGTGGGCGGGTGTATAGCGGCAAGGCGACGGCGGGACAAGCCCTTTAAATCGCCGCGCCGGGAAAATTTTCGGCTGAAGACGAGACGCGATAGATGAGCGGCGACCACGATCATCACCACGATCACGGGCATGGCGGCCACGATCACGCCGGTCATTCGCACGCGCCGGCCAGTTTCGGGCGGGCCTTCGCCATCGGCATCGCCCTCAACCTTGCCTTCATCGTCGCCGAAGTCGTCTATGGCGTGCTCGGCAATTCCACCGCCTTGCTGGCGGACGCCGGCCATAATCTGAGCGACGCGCTCGGCCTCGGCCTCGCCTGGCTCGCCAGCGAAATGGTCAAGCGCCCGCCGACGCCGCGCTTTTCCTATGGCCTGCTCGGCTCCTCGATCCTGGCCGCTTTGGCCAACGCCGTTTTCCTGCTGGTGGCGGTCGGGGCGATCTCCTGGGAGGCGATCTTGCGCCTGTTGGCGCCGGAGCCGGTCGCGGGCAAGACCATCATGATGGTGGCCGCGCTGGGCGTCGTCATCAATGGCGTCACCGCCTGGCTGTTCGCCTCGGGCAGGGACGACATCAATCTGCGCGCCGCCTTCCTGCACATGGCCTCCGACGCCTTCGTCTCGGCGGGCGTGGTCGTCGCCGGCCTTCTGATCCTGCTGACGCGATGGTTCTGGCTCGACCCCGCGGTCAGTCTGGCGATCAACGCCGTCATCCTGTGGGGAACCTGGGGCCTGCTGCGGGAGGCCTTCGCCATGTCGATGTCGGCGGCGCCCAATCATATCGACCCGGATCGGGTGCGCGCTTTCCTGGCCGGGCGTTCGGGCGTCGCGGCGCTGCACGATCTTCACGTCTGGCCGATGAGCACGACCGAAATCGCGCTCACCTGTCATCTGGTCATGCCCGGCGGCCATCCCGGCGACGTTTTTCTGCACCAGCTCGCAGCCGATCTTGCGCGGAACTTCCGCATCAACCACGCCACGGTCCAGATCGAGATCGACCCGGACCGCGCCTGCGCCCTGGCCCCTGAGCACGTGGTGTAAAACTTACTTTTTCGCGCAGGTGTTCAGGCCGAGCAAAGTATAGGCCGGGCAGAAGCGCACCAGGCCGGTGAGCAGCGGGATCACGCCGATCCAGCCCCACGGCGTTTTCGGGCCGACGAAGACCAAAGCGATGAGGGCGAGGCCGACGACGACGCGCAGGATGCGGTCGATCGTTCCGACATTGACGGGCATGGGAAACTCCTTGGGTCCATACAGAAAGCGACGTTGCGGACGTCACAGGCACATTCGAGGGTTTTTACGCAAGAGTCGGTGATTCAGGTCACACAGGCGAGATCGGCGAGGCCGGCGCGATCGGTCAGGCTGATCCGCCCGCGCGCCAGCCGCAGCAGGCCGGCGCGCTGGAATTCGGCGAGCTGGCGGCTCACCACCTCGCGCGCCGCGCCAATGTCCTCCGCGAGATCCTGATGGGTCGCCGTCAGCGCGCCTTCAACGTCGGCGCGGGCGAGCAAGGCGGCGGCCAGCCGCGCGTCCAGCCGCAGGAAGGCGATGGTTTCGATCAGCCGGGTCATTTCCGCCAGCCGCGCGCCGAAGCGCTCGAAGACGAAACGGGCGAAATCCGGCGATTCGCGCAACAGCCGCTCGAACAAAGGCGGTGGAACGAGGACGAAGCGCAGATCGGTCTCGGCGACGCCCTCGGCGCTATATTCCAGTTCGCCCATCAGGCAGAGCGTGGTCTGGACGCAGGTCTGGCCCGGCGCCACCCGGTAGAGCAGCAGCCGGCGGCCGTTCGCCGCCGTCAGGCCGACGCGGACCCGGCCTTCGAGCAACAGAAGAAAACCCTGGCAGGGAGCGCCCGGCGCGAAAAGCTGCTTGCCGCGCTGGACCCGCCACTCGGGCAGACGCGCCAAGGCCTCGCGCGCCGCGCGGTCGAGCCGGGCGAGCGGCGCGAAATCGTCGAGCCAGGAAAAAGCTTGTTGCTGTTTCAGCCGCCGGCCTCCTCGTCGTTCCTGAAACGCGCACGCACCGCCGAGCCGCAACAGGAGATTTCCGAACGCCCCGCCTGAATCGGCGGGCAGGGCGCATCGCCATAGGAGCAGAACACGCAGCAATCGCCGTCCTTGGGCTTGAGCAGCGCGCCGCAGCCCTTGCATTCATAGAAATGCACGCAGGCGTCGGTCGGCATGTCCTCGCGCGCCTTGTGGCCGCAATGGGGGCAGGTGATGGTCGAGGTCAGTATCATCCGCGCGCCTCCTTCAATGACGCCAGGCCGGGGCGTTGGCGACCAGGAAATCGCGCAGCGCCTGGACCCGCGCAACCGATTTCATTTCCACCGGATAGGTCAGCCAGCAATCGAACACCGGCATGTCCAAGGCGAGTTCGATCCGGGTCAGCGGCGAATTTTCACCGATGACATAATCCGGCAGCACGCCGACGCCTGCGCCCTTTTCGACCGCCCGCGCCAGAGCGAAGAGATTATTGATCGACAGCACCGGCTGGCGTGGGCTTCTGGCTTCGCGTCCTGCGGTGAGCAGAATGTTGAGATTGCGCAGATAATTCGGGCCGGTCACACTGAAGGCGACGAGGCGATGGGCGTCGAGATCCTCGACGCGGCGCGGCGTGCCGAATTGCCGAAGATAGGCGCGCGAGGCGCAAGCCGAATAATGGAGCGTGAACAGGCGCCGCCGAATGAGGTCGCCCTGTTTGGGCTCCCACAGCCGCAGCGCCACGTCGGCCTCGCGCATCGAAAGGTCGAGCTCGTCGTCGGTCAGGATCACCTCAAGCTCGATATCGGGATAAAGCTCGCGGAATTCGGCGAGACGCGGCGTCAGCCAGATCGTACCGAAGCCGGTATTGGCGGTGACCCGGAGCAGGCCGTTGGGCTTGTCGCGGGCGTCGGACAGGCGCACCCGCGCGCTTTCGAGCTTGCTGAAAACGTCCTGCACCGTGCGGAACAGAATTTCGCCCTGTTCGGTCAGCAGCAGTCCGCGCGCGTGACGATGGAACAGGGCCGTTTTCAGCTCCTGCTCCAGCGCCGCGATCTGGCGGCTGATCGCCGACTGGCTCAGATGCAGCGCGTCGCCGGCATGGGTGAAGGAGCCGGCGGCGGCGACGGCGTGAAAAACCCGCAGCTTGTCCCAGTCCATCCCGTCCCCGTTTTTTATTCCATTTTTCTATAAGGGAAAATTCGCAAAAAACCTCGTCATTTCCGCTTTCCATCCCCAAATCCAAGAGCCAACCCGGAGGCGCGTCATGCTGTTCTCGCGCAAGAAGCTGGAAATCCCCGCCCCGGCCGAGGCCTTGCCCGGCCGTTCCGATCCGATCCCGACCGCCGCGACCCATTTCGTCAACGGCCGCAAGCTCACCCCGCCTTTTCCGCCCGGCCTGGAGCGAATCCTGTTCGGGATGGGCTGTTTCTGGGGCGCGGAGCGCAAATTCTGGCAGGCGGGCGAAGGCGTCTATGTGACAGCGGTCGGCTATGCCGGCGGCTCGACCCAGAATCCGACCTATGAGGAGGTGTGCTCCGGCCTGACCGGCCATACGGAAGCGGTACAGGTCATTTACGATCCGGCGAAGATCAAACTGGCGCGGCTGCTGGCCCTGTTCTGGGAATCGCACGACCCGACCCAGGGCATGCGGCAAGGCGCCGACATCGGCACGCAATATCGTTCCGCGATTTATACAACGAGCGACGCCCAGCAGAAGGCGGCGGAAAGCTCGAAAGAGCACTACCAGCAGGCGCTCGAAGCCCATGGCTTCGGCGCGATCACCACCGAAATACGTCCTGCGGGCCAATTTTTCTTTGCCGAGGCCTATCATCAGCAATATCTCGCCAAGAATCCGGCAGGCTATTGCGGCCTCGGCGGAAGCGGCGTCGCCTGCCCCGTCGGCGTCCTCTGACCGAACAAGACCGGGCGTGAAAGAACGGGCATGCCGCCGCCAAGACAGAGGATGGCGGGCCTTGAAACTTGCGTGTAAGGAAGGCGCCGGAGCCTCCCTTATTTTAAGGAATCGACATGTCCGACCTGAAAAGATTGAAGCCCGGCAAGCGCATGAGCCAGGGCGTGATTCGCGGCGATCTGGTCTATCTCGCCGGCCAGGTGGCGGAAAAGGCGGCCGGACGGTCGGTGCGCGAACAGACGGCGGAAGTGCTCGCCCAGATCGACGCCCTGCTCGCGGAAGCCGGCACGGACAAGACCAGGATCATGATGGCGACCATCTATCTCGCCGACATCGCCACTTTCACCGAAATGAACTCGGTCTGGGACACATGGGTGGTCGAAGGCGCCACCCCCGCCCGCGCCACGGTTCAAGCCAAGCTCGTGACCCCGGAATATAAGGTCGAAATCGCGGTGGTCGCGGCGATTTAATTTTTCCCAGCGACCGCCTTGCGGCCGTTCAGCGGATTGTCCTCGTCCCAGCCGTAAGAGATGGTCTCGAAGCGCATATTCATCAGGTCGAACAAAGCCAGCCGCCCCACCATCGACGGACCGAAGCCGACGATCTCGCGGATCACTTCGAGCGCCATCAGCGCGCCGACCATGCCGGTCAAGGCCCCCAGCACGCCGACCTCGGCGCAGGTCGGGATGCTGCCGGGCGGCGGCTTTTCGGGGAACAGGCAGCGATAGGTCGGATTGGGCCGGCCGGCCGGCCCGGTCTCATAGGGTTTTAGGGTGGTCAGCGAGCCGTCGAACGGGCCGACCGCCGCCGTCACCAGCGGCTTTTTGGCGAAAAAACAGGCGTCGGAGACGATATAGCGGGTGTCGAAATTGTCGGACCCGTCGGCGAGGACATCGCAGGCGTCGATCAGGCCGCGCGCATTGCCGGCGTCGAGCCGCGTCTTGTGGCCGACGACGCGCACATGCGGGTTGAGCTGCCGCAAAACCTCCGCCGCCGCCTCGACCTTGGGCCGGCCGATGTCCTTTTCGCCGAACAGAATCTGGCGCTGGAGATTGGAGGCCGAGACCACGTCGTCGTCGATGACGTGGATTTCGCCGACGCCCGCCGCCGCGAGATAAAGCAGCAGCGGCCCGCCGAGCCCGCCGGCGCCGACGACGCCCACTTTGGCCGCCTTGAGCTTGCGCTGGCCGGCTCCGCCGATGTCGTGCAGCACGATATGGCGGGCGTAGCGCTCGATTTCTTCGGGAGTCAGCTCAGGCAGAAGGCCCATGTTCAACCCTTTTCGCGCGCCCAGTCGAGCGCCTGTTCGAAACGGTCGTCGCCCCGGAATATTTCGCCGTCCGCCGCCACGAAAGCCGGCGCGCCGAACACGCCGGCCGCCCGCGCGGCTTGCGGTTCGGCGCGCATCGCGGCCAGATAGGAATAGGCGCCGGCGAATTCGTACCAAAAATCCATCTCCGGCATATCCGGGCCTTTCCTTCGACGCGCTTGAGGGGCGACGCGATTTTCGTCTAAAGCAGGATTGTTCGCCAGCCGCAAGGACCGCCGTGACGCGCCAATTCCTGATCTTTCTCCTCATCGGCGCGATATTTTTCTTCGCGCTGTTCGCGCTGTGGCCGCAAGTCGATCTCGACGCGGCGGCGCTTTTCTATCGCTCCGGCGATTTCGTCGGCCGCAGCCCGGTGGGCGAGGCGTTCCGGCGCTTCTTCTACGACGCCCCCTATCTCCTGCTCGCCGCTTTGCTGCTCGCGGCGGTCCCCAGGGCGCTCGGCTGGACCGCGCGCGGACCGAGCGGGCGGGCCGTGGTTTTTCTGCTCGCCACGTTGGCGCTCGGCCCCGGCCTGCTGGTCAATGGCGTGCTCAAGGAAATATCCCACCGGCCGCGCCCGGAACAGACGAAAGCTTTCGGCGGACCCTGGGCGTTTCAGCCCATTGGCAGCTTTTCCGGCCAATGCCGCCGCAATTGCTCTTTCGTTTCGGGCGAGGTCGCGACAGCAGCCTGGACGCTCGCCCCCGCCTTGCTGGCGCCGCCGCCGGCGCGCGCCGCCGCCGTCATCGCCGCCGCGCTTTTCACTCTCGACACGGCGGCGGAGCGCATGGCTTTCGGCGGGCATTACCTGTCCGATGTCCTGTTCGCGGCGCTTTTCACCTTCGCCATCGTCCTGGTCTCTTACCAGTGGTATCGTCGCGGCGAAAAAGCAAAGGACTGAGCCAACATGAATTTTTTCGCCGTTTTGCTGGACGACGCGACCGAATTGACGCGCTGGGCCCATGCGGTCGCGGCCATTCTCTGGGTCGGCTCGGCTTTCGCTCTTCTGAAGCTCGACCTCGCGCTCAAACCCCGCGCCACGGACCCGACGCCGCAGACGCTTTTCCTGCACGCCGGCCCGGGCTACCGCCTGACCCGGGCGACGGACGCCGACGACAGCGAAAAGGCGCTCAATTTCAAATGGGAGACCTATGCCACCTGGGCGAGCGGCTTCGCGCTGTTGTGCATGGTCTTTTGCGCCGCGCCCAGGCTCTATCTGATCGACCCGGCCTTGTGGAACGCCGCCCCCTGGGCGGCGGCCGCCGCCGCCATTCTTCCTCTGGCCGTGAGCTGGCTCGCCTATGATTTCCTTTGCAAGAAAGGCGGCCTGTGCGGCGACGCGCTGTTATGGGCGCTGTTCATCTTCTGCGCCTTCCTCGCTTTGATCCTGACCCATGTCTTCGCCGGGCGCGGCGCCTATCCGTTGATCGGCGCCCATCTCGCGACGATCATGACCGCCAATATCGCCCATATCATCGTCCCCGCGCAGAAGCGGCGCCTCAAAGCCCTGCGCGCCGGCCTGGCCGGAGACGAAGCCGACCTGCGGCGCGCCGGGACGCGCGCCCTGCACAATCAATATCTCGCCTTGCCGACGATTTTCTTCATGCTGTCGGGCCATGCGCCGCTTCTGTTCGCGGGGCCGCATAATGGCGGCGCGGCGATAATGTTCCTCGCCGGCTTTTTCCTGATTCGCCGGGTGTGGCTGAAAAATCTGCGCGGGCTTGGCGTGGACTGGAAGCTGAGCGCGGCGGCCACCGCCTGTCTTGCGCTCGCCTTCGCGCTTTCCTGGCCGGCGCGGCCGCCCGCCGAGCGTCAGGCCAGCGACGCCTCCGACGCGATCGCGCAGGCGCTTCGCCCGAGCGGCGCGCAAGCGCAAACCGTCATCGACGCTCGCTGCGGCCCCTGCCATGCGGCGCGTCCGCAGATCGACGGCCTCACCCATGCCGCCGGCGGGCTGGATTTCTCGCAAGCCGCCAATGTCGAAAGGCATCGCGACGAAATTTTACGCGCGGCGGTTTTTTCTTACGCCATGCCGCCGCCGGGCGCGGCGCCGGCGCTCGACGCGGCGGACAAGAACCTGCTGATCCGCTGGGCCGAAGGCCTGGATTAGACATGCGGTCGAGGCGCGCGCCGCACCGGGCGTCCGCCGAAAGCGAACAGATTGCGCCAATATGGTCGGAAAAGGCTCTAAAACTCCACGTCGAGTTCTTCCAACTCGTCGGGTTCGGCCTTGGCGGCTTCGGACCATTCGACCATCGGCTCCCAGTTCAGGATGTGGTCGCGAAAGGCGGCGCATTCGGAATCCAGCGCCACGTCATAGGTCGCGAAACGCGAGCAGACGGGAGCATACATGGCGTCGGCGAGGCTCGGGCGCTTGCCGAACAGGAACGGCCCGCCGTAGCGGCTGAGGCAGTCGCGCCAGATCGCGCAGACCCGGTCAATGTCCGGCTTGGCGCCCGACCAGACCCGAAAATTGGGGAAATGCGCCTTGATGTTCATCGGCAGGGCGGAGCGCAGATTGCTGAAGCCCGAGTGCATTTCGCCGGAAACCGAGCGGTTGTGCGTGCGCGCGGCGATATCCTTCGGCAGGATCAGCGCCTTGGGAAAGGTCTCGGCGAGATATTCCGCAATGGCGAGGGTGTCCCAGACATGCTGGCCGTTATGCTCGAGCGCCGGGGTCAGGAAAGAGGGCGAAAGCAGCAGCAGTTCGGCGCGGGTGTCCGGATCGTCGATCGACAAACGCCTTTCCTCGAAATCGAGTCCCGCCATTTTGCACAACAGCCAACCGCGCAATGACCAGGACGAGTAGTTCTTGCTGCTTATGGTCAGCGCCGCCTTGGCCATCTTGCTCGCTCCCGATCCGGTCCAAGTTAACTCATTTAAAGGTGTGACCGCAACGCGCATTTTTTGGCCCCGGCGCCGTGCTTTTAGGCACAAATCACCGAAACAGAACGATTTTTTGGCAATGTCACTTTTGAAACATTTGCGCTTAGACGTTTAGCAAATTGTGTGCGAGCATGTTTTTGTCGTAGCTTTTTCAGATTGACGTCTGGCGCGATGGCGAGAGCGGCCAAACCGGGATCGGTGCGTGGGGAATGCTTTATCAAGCCTATCAAACCCATTCGGATCTGATGGCGCCTGTCAAGGCCCTGGCGCGCCTCGCCTTGGAGGTTCTCGACGGCTCTTTTCCCGCCTTCAACGAAAATATCCTCATCCGCAATCTTTCCGCCGCCTATGAGATGATCGACCGCGCGGGCTTGACCCATGCCCGCCCGCCCTATGCAATCAAGGCGGTTGCCGTCGGCGACGAGATGGTCGCGGTCACCGAGGAGGAGGCGGCCTCCACACCCTTCGCCGTTTTGCTCCATTTCAAGAAAGACATTTCGGTCCAGCAGCCGCGCGTCCTGGTGATCGCGCCGCTGTCGGGCCATTTCGCCACCCTGCTGCGCTCCACCGTGCTGACCTTGCTGCGCGATCACGACGTCTATATCACCGACTGGCGCAACGCCCGCGACGTCAGCCTCGCCGACGGAGGCTTCGGCTTCGACGATTATGTCGCCCATATCATCCAGTTTCTGGAACATCTCGGGCCCGGCGCCCATGTGGTCGCCGTGTGCCAGCCCTGCGTCCAGACGCTGGCGGCGGCCGCGATCATGGGCGAGGACGACAATCCGGCCGCCCCCGCCTCGATGACCCTGATGGCGGGGCCGATCGACACCAGGATCAGCCCGACCAAGGTCAACGATCTCGCCAAGGAAAAGCCGATCGCCTGGTTCGAGCGCAATCTGATCGCCCGCGTGCCTTTGTGCTTCAAGGGCGCGCGGCGGCGTGTCTATCCGGGCTTCGTCCAGCTCTCCGCCTTCATGGCGATGAACATGGACCGCCACATCAGGGCGCATGTCGAGATGTTCCACAATCTGGCCGGCGGCGACAGGGAAAAGGCCAGCCAGGCCAAGGCTTTTTATGACGAATATTTCGCGGTTCTCGACCTGCCGGCGGAATTCTATCTCGAAACCGTGCAATGGGTGTTCCAGGAGCACCTTTTGCCGCTTGGCCAGATGAAGTTCCGCGGACGCAAGGTCAATCCGAAAGCGATCCGCCGCACCGCGCTGCTCACTGTGGAAGGCGAACGCGACGACATTTGTTCGGTCGGCCAGACCATGACGGCGCATGACCTCACGCCGAGTCTGAAGCCTTTTCGCAAGCGTCATCACCTTCAGCCCGGCGTTGGCCATTATGGCGTGTTCAGCGGGAAGAAATGGGAAGGCCAAGTCTATCCCATCCTGCGCAACATGATTTTGCAAAACGACTGAGCTTCGCGCGCGAATCATTCGGCCCGCCGCTGGCTTTTTTGCCTGAAGGCCATTACCTCCTTGCCGATCCTTGCGATGGGGAGCCGTGGAATGGGTCAGATTGTCAGCGTCGATGTGAAGCACCGGCTGGGCGCCGAGGAAGCCAAAAGGCGGGTCCAGGCCGGCATCGAGGCCATGAAGGCGAAATTTGGCGAACAGCTTTCCTTCGCCGACGTCGAATGGCAGGACACGCACGCGGATTTCACGTTCAACGCCATGGGCCACTCGCTCAAAGGCGCCTTCGACTTCCTGCCCGATTGCGTGCGCGTCTTCCTCGACCTGCCCTGGATTCTGGCGATCATCGCGGAAAAGGCCAAAGGCCTGATGGCGAAAAAAACCGAGGACATGCTATTCTTGCCGCCGCCCAAGGGGTGACGGCGCGATGGAGCGTTCCGAAGTCATGCGCGCGGTCAAGGGGCGCGACACGACGCCGGAGCGCGCGGTGCGGAAAGTTCTCCGCGGCATTGCGACCGGCTACCGCCTGTGCCGCCGCGATCTTCCCGGCGCGCCCGACATCGCCTTTATCGGTCGGAAAAAGGTGATTTTCGTCCATGGTTGCTTCTGGCATGGCCATGACTGCAAGCGCGGCGCGCGTATGCCCAAGGCCAATGCCGAATATTGGCGAGCGAAAATCGCCCGCAACCGGGCGCGGGACGAACGGCATCGCGCGGCCTATGCCGAATTGGGCTGGGACGCGCTGACGATCTGGGAATGCGAGACCCGCGACGAGGCGGCGTTGGCGGAAAGGCTCCGCGCCTTCATGACGACGACGCAGGAATGACTCTCACACCCCCACGCCGCCCGGCCTCTTGGAACGCCATTCGCCCTCTTGGAACGCCTTTCGCCCTCTTGTTCAGCAGCGGGCGCACCAGCAACGCCACCGGCCGCAGACCCGGCGATGGAACGGACCGCACCAGCGCCCCCAACGCGGCCCGCAGGCCGTTTTATGGATCGGTGTGAAATTCTGGGTCTGAGCGCCGATATCGCCCGCCGCCCGCGTGCTCTGGGCGTTGGCGCTCCAGCCCATCGGCGCGACGACCATTATCGCGGCGACCGCCAAGGCAAGGTTCCGCTTTTTCATGAGCCCCCTCCTTTTTTTTTCGCGCGCGAGGAGCCGATTCGCGCCAAGATTGAACGCGCGAAAATTGGAAAAGGTTCCCAGCCGGCGGGCAAGCTTCCCCGAATCGCCAACTTGGAATGACGATTCCGAAAGACTAAGACGCTTCAATCTCAAGATTCACGGGACCGCCGCCATGACCGTTTCCTACGCTCCGCTTTTCCCCCTCGGCAAAGACGAGACGCTCTATCGCAAGCTTTCGGACAAGGGCGTGCGGGTGGAAAAGTTCGAGGGCGAGGAGATTCTGGTGGTCGAGCCCGAGGCCTTGCGCCTGCTGGCGGAAAACGCGATGGCCGACATCAACCATCTGCTGCGCCCCGGCCATCTCGCCCAGCTCAGAAAAATCCTCGATGATCCGGAAGCGACCTCCAACGACAAATTCGTCGCCTTCGATCTGTTGAAAAACGCCAATATCGCCGCCGGCGGCGTGCTGCCGATGTGCCAGGACACCGGCACTGCGATCGTCATGGGCAAGAAGGGCCGCCGCGTCTTCACACGGGGCGGCGACGAGGCGGCTTTGTCGCAGGGCGTCAAGGACGCCTATGAGAAGAAGAACCTGCGCTACTCGCAGCTCGCGGCGCTCTCCATGTTCGAGGAGAAAAACACGCGAACCAATCTTCCCGCCCAGATCGACATTTTCGAGGAGGGCGAGGATTCTTACAAATTCCTGTTCATGGCCAAGGGCGGCGGCTCGGCCAACAAGACCTATCTGGTCCAGGGAACGCCCTCCATGCTGACCCACGACCGGCTGCTGGAGGTGCTGAAAAAGCAGATTCTGGCGCTCGGCACCGCCGCCTGCCCGCCCTATCACCTCGCCATCGTCATCGGCGGCCTGTCGGCCGAGCTGAACCTGAAGGCGGTCAAGCTCGCCTCGGCCCGTTATCTCGACAGCCTGCCGACCGAGGGCGGCGAGGACGGCCACGCCTTCCGCGACCTCAATCTGGAGGCGGAAGTCCACAAGCTGACCCAGGATCTGGGCGTCGGCGCGCAATTCGGCGGCAAATATTTCTGCCATGACGTGCGGGTGATCCGCCTGCCCCGCCATGGCGCCTCGCTGCCGATCGGCATTGGCGTGTCCTGCTCGGCCGACCGTCAGGCCTTGGGCAAGATCACCAGGGACGGCGTGTTCATCGAGCAATTGGAGCACGATCCGGCGCGATTCCTGCCGCATGTCGACGAGGCGACGCTGGGCGGTCCGGTGGTCAGGATCGATCTCAACCGGCCGATGAAGGACATTCTGGCCACCCTGACCCAATATCCGGTCAAGACCCGGCTGTCGCTGACCGGAACCATCGTGGTCGCGCGCGACCTCGCCCACGCCAGGATCCGCGAGCGGCTGGAGGCGGGCGAGCCCATGCCGGAACATTTCAGAAATCATCCGATCTATTACGCCGGCCCGGCCAAGACGCCGGCGGGCTATGCCTCGGGCTCGTTCGGCCCGACCACCGCCGGGCGCATGGACGCCTATGTCGATCTGTTTCAGTCGCATGGCGGCTCGATGGTCATGCTCGCCAAGGGCAATCGTTCAGGCGCCGTCACCGAAGCCTGCAAGAAGCATGGCGGCTTCTATCTCGGCTCGATCGGCGGCCCGGCGGCGCGCCTCGCCCAGGACTGCATCAAAAAGGTAGAGCTGCTCGAATATCCAGAACTTGGCATGGAGGCGATCTGGAAGATCGAGGTCGAGAATTTTCCGGCCTTTATTGTCGTCGATGATAAGGGTAATGATTTCTTCAAGGAGCTGAATCTGAGCTGAGATCGGAGAAACTGGTGCAAAGCGAGAAGGCCCTGCGCAAACTCGGCGAGCTGGATCGCGATTTGATCGAACAGCGCGTCCACAGGGCGATTGATCTGCGCGTCCAAGGCGATTGGCGCGGATTGGTTGAGCTTGCGGCGGAGGACATTTCTTTCGATCTCCGGGGAAACTGGACCGCCTTCCCCTATTCCAAGCCGGTTCACGGCAAGATAGCGCTGGCCCAAGCCCTGATCACGATCATCGTCCAGTTCGAGAGCCTTGGATCGATCGTGAACGATCTGGTGATCGACGGCGACCGCGTCGCGGTTCGTCGCACTGCGAGACTTCGCAATCGCGGAAGCGGCAAAATCGCTGAGGTGGACGTCGCCGATTTCATCCGATTCCGCGACGGCCTGATCGTCGAATTCACCGAAATCGCCGACTGGGCGGTGCTGTCGGGACCGCAAGAGGGCTGAATGCAGAGCGAGCAATATATTCGCAAACTTGGCGTTCTGGACCGCGAACTGATCGAACATCGCGTAAGAACCGTTTTTGAGCGGCGCGCGGCGGGCGACGTCCCCGGGATTCTGGAATATGCGGCGGAGGACATTTCATATGATGTTCGCGGAAACTGGACGCTCTATCCCTTTTCCCGTCCCGCGCGCGGCAAGGCCGTCGTCGCTCAGATGCTGGCGACGATCGAAATGATGTATGAAAATCTCGGCTCGATCCTCCACGAACTGGTGATCGACGGCGACCGCGCGGCATTGCATCGCACCTCGCAATTGCGCAATCGCGGCACAGGGCAGGTCGTCTCGCTCGACGTTTGCGACTTCATCCGTTTCCGCGACGGCCTGGTGGTCGAATTTTCCGAATACCCCGATTCCGCGGCCCTGGAGCGGCTCGACAGGTCGGGCGCGCTGTAAACGTCGATCATTGGCCGGGGTCGATGGTAATCCGCACCCGGCCATGGGAATGACGCCTGCCGCCTTTTCGCGACGCCGCCGCGCGATACGATCTCCCGCGCCGATGTTTTTCGCGCGCCGCTTGTGGCGCCGGCTTGAAGCGGCCTTCGTGGAACACCGGTCCCGACGCCGCGAGACAGGAATTATAGGCGTCGGCGTCCTTGATTTTCGCGCAAGGGTCGCCCGCCGCCAGCGCGGAAAGCGAGGCGGCGGCGAGCAGCAGAAGGGCGAAGGCGAGACGAGCCATCAGCGTTGCGCCGCGACCAGCGAGAAAAACGCGCCCTGCGGATCGAAACATTGTGCGATCCAGGCGCCGCCGGGGACTTCAGCCGGCCCGTGAACGATTTGTCCGCCGGCGTGAGCTGCCTTTTCCAAGGTCGGGTCGAGCGCGGCGACGGTGAAATAATGGTTCCAGAACGGCTGTGGCATGTTCGGCGGACGCTTCATCATGCCGCCCACCGGCGCGGCGCCGGTGGCGAAAAGCTGATAGACCCCCATCGGCCCCATATCCAGGGCGTCGCCCCTGGTCCAGCCAAACCGCTTGGAATAGAAGGCGAAAGCCTGCTCGACATCGTCGCAGAACAGTTCATGCCAGCCGACATGCCCGACCGTCATGGGCGGCAGATCCCGCGCCTTTGCGCCGGTCAAATCGGTCCAGAGCGCGAAAGCCGCGCCCTGCGGGTCGGCCACCACCGCGAAACGGCCGATCTTTTCCAGGGTTTCCGGCGCCCTATGCATTCGGCCGCCCGCTGCGACGATAGCGCCGAATTCGGCGTCCACATCGGGGGAAGCAACATAGCCTATCCAGGCCGGCCGCGCGCCCTGCGCCTTGGCTTCTTCAGGGAGCTTCAGCAGACCGGCGGTCGCATCGCCCTCGTGGAAGAACACCCGATAGTCGCGCGCCGCATGGCCGCGCGCCGCGCAGGTCCAGCCGAAAACGGCGTCATAAAAGGCCTGCGCCGCCTCGACGTCGCTCGTCAGCAGTTCGACCCAGCAGAATCCTTGCGCCATGGCCCCTTCCTCCGACGACTGCGCGGAAAATCACCCGCGCAGGACGGCGCCGGTCTTTTTGCCCGCCTCCGCGACGACCTTGGCCGCGACCGCCTCGATCTCGGCGTCGGTCAGCGTCTTGTCGCGCGGCTGGAGGGTGACGTTCAAGGCGATCGACTTCCTGCCCTCGGGAACGCCCGGCCCCTCATAGAGATCGAACACCCCGACCTGAACGATCAGGGTCCGGTCCGCGCCCTGAGCCGCCTTGATCAGATCGGCTGCTTTGACATTCTTGTCCACGATGAAGGCGAAATCGCGCTCGACCGGCTGGAAATCGGACAATTCCAGTTTCGGCTTCGCCTTGGTCGGCTTCGGCTTCGGTGGCGGCAGCAGATCGAGCAGCAGTTCGAAGGCGATGATCGGGCCGGGCGCGTCGAACGCCTCCAGGGTTTTCGGATGCAGCTCGCCGAACCAGCCGACGCTGTGGCGCGGGCCGAACTGGAGCGTGGCGGAGCGCCCCGGATGCAGAAAATCAGGCCCGCCGGGGACGATCTGCACGCCGCTCGCCGCGACGCCCAGCGCCGACAGCAGCGCCAGAACGTCGGCCTTGGCGTCGAACACATCGACCGGCGGCGCCTTGTCGCTCCAATGGCGCCCCGCGCCGCAAGGCTTCGCGGTTCCCCGGCGCAGGCCGGCGGCGGCGGCATATTGGCCGTCCGCCTCGTCGGTTCTGAAAATCTGGCCGACCTCGAACAAAGCGACATCGCCAAAACCGCGCGCGGCATTGGTCTTGGCGCCTTTGATCAGGCCGGGCAGCAGGCTCGGCCGCATGTCGGAAAGATCGGCGGCGATGGGATTAGCCAGCGCCAGCTCCGGCGCGCCGCCGCCGAAAATTTCGGCCTCGGCTTTGCCGACGAAGGACCAGGTGACCGCCTCGACCATGCCGCGCGCGGCGAGCGCCCGGCGCGCGGCGCGCACGCGCCGCTGCAACAGGGTCAGAATCGGCCCCGCGACCGCGCCGTCGCGGGACAGCGCAACCGAAGCGATGCGGTCGAGTCCGGCGATGCGAACGATTTCCTCGACCAGATCGGCCTTGCCCTCGATATCGGGGCGCCAGCTCGGCGCGCGGACATGGACATGGCCGAAATTGGAAATCTGCCCCGCGACCGAAAAGCCGAGCTTTTCCAGCGCCCCGACCATTTCGCTGGCGCCGAGCTTGAGGCCGGTCAGGCGCTCGACCTCGCTCAAGGGGAAGGAAATGCCGGCGGGCGGGTCCGGGACGCGGCCGGCGACGACGACGTCCGAAGCCTCGCCGCCGCAGAGGTCGAGAACCAGTTCGGTCGCCAGTTCGAGGCCGGGCAGGACGAAGGCGGGATCGACGCCGCGCTCGAAACGATAGCGCGCATCCGAGACAATGCCGAGCTTTCTGCCGGTCTGGGCGATATTGTTCGGGTCCCACATGGCCAATTCGATCAGCACGTCGGTGGTGTTGTCGTCGCAGCCCGAAGCTTCGCCACCCATGATCCCGGCGAGCAATTCGACACCATGGTGGTCACATATGACCACCGCGTGTTCATCGAGCGCGTAGGTCCGTCCGTCGAGCGCCAGCAGGCTTTCTCCGGCCTTGGCGCGGCGCACCACAAGATCGCCCGCGACCTTGCCGGCGTCGAAGACATGGAGCGGACGGCCGCGATCGAAGGTGAAGAAATTGGTGATGTCCACCAGCGCGTTGATCGGGCGCAGGCCGATGCTTCTCAGCCTTTTCCGCAGCCATTCCGGGCTCGGGCCGTTCTTCACGCCGCGCACCAGCCGCAAGGCGAAGATCGGCGCCAGGCGCCCGTCGCCCGGCGCGAAATCCAGCTTCACCCCGACCGGACAGGGGAACTTGCCGGCGACCGGCGCGACGCCGGCGCTTTTCAGCCGGCCGAGGCCGGCGGCGGCAAGGTCGCGGGCGATGCCGTAAACGCTCGCGGCGTCCGAACGGTTGGGGGTGAGGTTGATCTCGATTCTAGGATCGTCGAGCCCGGCGAAAGCCGCATAGGCCGCGCCGACCGGCGCGTCGGCGGCAAGCTCGAAAATGCCGGAGGAATCGCCCTCAAGCCCGAGTTCTTCCGGCGAACACATCATGCCGGCGGATTCGACGCCGCGGATCACGCCCTTGGACAAGGTGAAATTCTTGGCCGGAATATACGCGCCGGGCGGCGCGAACACGGTTTTCAGCCCGGTCCGCGCGTTGGGCGCGCCGCAGACCACCTGGAGGGGCGCGCCCTCGCCCGCGTTCACTTGACAGACCTGCAGCCGGTCGGCGTTGGGATGGGGCGCGGCGGAAAGAATTTCGGCGATTTTGAACACGCCGAGCGTTTCAGCCGGATTATCGACGCGTTCGACCTCCAGCCCGATGCGGGTCAGGGTCTCGACGATATTCTCCAGCGAAGCCTCGGTGTCGAGATGCTCTTTCAGCCAGGAAAGGGTGAATTTCATTTTTCTTTCCTTGGTCAGAGACCGAAGACAGAGCCCAGAACGAGCGTGAAGATTGTTGCGACAGTGACGGCGACCGTCACGTTCGACGTCCAGTTATAGGTCGCGCGGCGTTTGTAGAGTTCGATCGCCAGCGCGTCGTTCTCCGATGCTGCGCTGCCGCTCGACAGCCTGATCGTCATCCGGATGCATCTCAGGCAGAACACCGTCAGGATCAGATAGGCGACGATCTCGACCATGATCATGTTCTTGAACATTCCGGAGACGCCGGCCTTGGACGAATAGATGAAGACCAGCGCCGCAATGATCAGGGAAATATGGGTCAGGAGCGCGGAAACCTTGGTGTCCACCGTGCCCATCATGAGATAGATGAAATCGCGGTAGCGGCTTTGCTCATCATCGCGCGCGTCATGGGCGGCGAGATTGATCGAACTCGATGTCGGACGGTCCCGGCGCCGGCAGAACGGAACCGAAGACCAGCCGATCGAAAAGCGCGAAGGCCGCGTCCCTCATCGAACACCGCCCGTCAGCTCGACAGCCCGCCCGCCAAGGTCGGCAGGTCGAGCGGCCGGAAGCCATAGTGCGACAGCCAGCGCGCGTCGGCTTCGAAAAAGGCCCGCAGGTCGTGCATGCCATATTTCAGCATGGCGATGCGGTCGATGCCGACGCCCCAGGCGAAGCCCTGATATTCGTCGGGATCGAGGCCGCAATTGCGCAGGACGTTGGGATGGACCATGCCGCAGCCCAGAATCTCCAGCCAGTCGTCGCCCTCGCCGAAACGCATTTCGCCGCCCTTGCGCGAGCATTGGATGTCCACTTCGGCCGAAGGTTCGGTGAAGGGGAAAAAGCTCGGCCGGAAGCGCATTTTCACATGCTCCACCTCGAAAAAGGCCTTGAGGAATTCCTCCAGCACCCATTTGAGCTGACCCATATGAGCCCGGCGGTCGATCACCAGCCCCTCGACCTGATGGAACATCGGCGTATGGGTCTGGTCGAAATCGGAACGATAGACGCGGCCCGGACAGATGACCCGTATCGGCGGCGGATTCTGCAACATGGTGCGCACCTGCACCGGCGAAGTATGGGTGCGCAGCAATTTGCGCGTCCCGTCCGCCTTGGCGTCGAAGAAGAACGTGTCCTGCATCTCGCGCGCCGGATGGCCAGGCGGGAAATTCAGCTTGGTGAAATTGAAATCGTCGCTTTCGATATCCGGCCCTTCGGCGATGGAAAAGCCCATGTCGCTAAAAATGGCGGTCAATTCGTCCATCACCTGGGAAATGGGATGGATGCGGCCGGTCTCCAGCGCGGAAGGGCGCGTCGGCAGGGTCACGTCGAGCGTTTCGCTCGCCAAACGGGCGGCGAGCGCCGCCTGCTTCAGCACCGCCTTACGGCTTCCCAAAGCCTCGGCGACCTTGTCCTTGAGCGCGTTGATCTTCGCGCCCTCGCTCTTGCGCTCCTCGGGCGACATCTTTCCAAGCGTGGCGAGGAGCGCGGAAATCGAGCCTTTTTTGCCGAGCGCCGCGACGCGGACATTTTCGAGCGCGGCTTCGTCGGCGGCGGAATCGATCGCGGCGAGGGTCTCGTTTTCAAGTTGGCTCAGGTCAGACATCGGAAGGTCCAGGAAATGTTTCGCAGGGGTAATGCCATGCGAAGCCGGCGCTGCAAAGCAAAAAAGCCCGCCGTCGCCGGCGGGCTTTGAAGGAACGCAGACTCGATCTGACCCCAGGTGGGGTCCAGGAACGAAGGTGACGCCGAGCCGTTGCGAGGGGCGCCGCCCGCATCGCGGCCGGCGCGAAAAAATTAAGCGGCGGCCGGAAGAGCCGCCTTGGCCTTTTCGACGATGGCCTTGAAGGCCGCCGGTTCGCTGATCGCCAGTTCGGAGAGAACCTTGCGGTCCACTTCGACGCCGGCCTTGGCGAGGCCGTCGATGAAGCGGCTGTAGGTCAGGCCGAATTCGCGCACGGCGGCGTTGAGGCGCTGGATCCACAAGGCGCGCATGGTGCGCTTCTTGGCGCGACGGTCGCGCGTCGCATATTGCATCGAGCGATCGACGGCCGCCTTGGCGGCGCGGATGGTGTTCTTGCGGCGGCCATAGAAACCCTTGGCGGCCTTTAAAACTTTCTTGTGCTTGGCGTGCGAGGTGACGCCGCGTTTGACGCGAGCCATGGATGATCTCCAGATATGTCGGGTTGCGGATTAAGGCTGGCATATTCCCGAAAAGTTGCAGACTTTTCGGACAAGAATATGCCGCTCCTAATGTTCAGCCATTGGGCAGGAAGAACTTCTTCACGTTATCCCCGTCGGTCTTGAAGAGGATATTGGTGCCGCGAAGGTTGCGAATCTGCTTTTTGGTCCGCTTGATCATGCCGTGGCGCTTGCCGCGCTGGGCGTAGACCACCTTGCCTGTGCCGGTGATCTTGAAGCGCTTTTTCGCGCCGGATTTGGTCTTCAACTTGGGCATTTGGCTCTCTCGAATTATTGATGCGCGCGGAGCGCGCGGTCTGGCCCGAAGGCCTTTCCCTCTTGCGAGCGAAACAATCCGCCACGGCAGCCCTTGTACTCGCCGGTCGGATCGAAGGCGGGCTTATAAGGTGAAAAGGCGAGATTTGGCAAGCGCAAACAGCGGCGCGACCAAGTCCAGCTTATTTCGGCGCCAGGATCATGATCATCTGGCGGCCTTCCATCGACGGCTCCAGTTCGATCTTGGCGATCGGCCCGGTCTCCGCCTTCACCCGTTCGAGCACCTTGAAGCCGAGTTCCTGATGAGCCATTTCGCGACCGCGGAAGCGCAGCACGAATTTCACCTTGTCGCCCTCCTCGAAGAAGCGGCGGACGGCCTTCATCTTGGTCTCGTAATCGTGGTCGTCAATGCCGGGACGGAGCTTGATCTCCTTGAGCTCGACGACCTTTTGCTTCTTGCGGGCCTCGGCGGCCTTTTTCTGCTCATTGAAACGATATTTGCCGTAATCGAGGATCTTGCAGACCGGCGGATCGGCGTTGGGCACGATCTCGACCAGATCGAGTCCATCTTCCTCGGCCAGGCCCAAGGCTTCCACAATTTCGACGACGCCGCGATTCTGGCCTTCGGCATCGATCAGTTGCACTTCGCGGACGCGAATATCCCGGTTGATGCGGGGTCCCTCCTTTTGCGGAACCGGGGGGGCTTTCATGGGACGGCGAATGGCGTGTTCTCCTTGGCAAGAGTCTGGAAGACCGGGTCGGGCGCGCGCAAAACATTCCGGCGGCGGCCGCGGCCCTGGGTCCGCTGCAGAACTTTGGAAAGCATTTTAGATACGGCAAAAGCCCCCGCGACCGAGACCACGAGGACCAACCGCCGCCAAGATCGAGACAAAACGGCGCAAAGTCAACGGCGCATTTCGGCAAAAAGCGCGATTTGCCTTAGCAACCCTATTCGCCGGCGCCAAAATGACGCGCATAGGTCGCCATGACGATGGCGTTCATCCTTTCCGTGGAATAGTTCCGGGCGTGGGCGCGGGCGCGATGGGCCAGATTTTCCCGCGCGCTGGCGCCAAGGCGCATGGCCTCCTCGATGGCGCGAATCAGGCCGGCCGGCGGATCCGGCGGGATCAGCCAGCCGGTGCGCGATCCAGGCTCAACTCGCGGCGGGGCCAGCACCGCCTCGGCCTCGCCCGCGCCGTCCGAAGGCTGCAAAGCCGCGACCGGCGCACCGAGCGCCTGGGCCTCGGCGCAAAGCGGCGATTCGCCCGCCGGCGCGATGACCAAAGCCGCCGCGAGGCAGGCGGCGGCGCGATCGGGCCAATCGAGCCGCAGCACCACGTCGTCGAGCCCCAGCCGCGCCGCTTCGGCGTCGAAAGCCGGCGAAGCGGTCTCGCCTTCGCCGCGCAGCCAAACGAAACGCGCCTCCTGCGCGTCATTGGCGAAAAAATGCCTGGCCTTGAGCTGCGAAGCCGCCGCGAGAAAATTCTGGCGGCGCTCCGCCGGCAGGCCGAGCGCCACGACAAGGCGGACATGGGCCTTGACGCCCAAAGCCTCGCGCAGGCGGCGCACCCGCGCCGTCTCGACCGCGTCGGGCGAAAAAATCCGCAGATCGACGCCATGAAAGCCGCGAAACGCCTTGCCCGCCAGCGCGGGACGGCGTCCAAGCGCCGCCTCCATCTCCTCGCGAGCATAAAAGAGGATGGAGTTGGCGTCGAGAGCCATCGCGTCCTGTCCCGCCTCGAAATCGGCCACCACAGGCGCGCGCGCCTGTCGCGCAGCGTAAAAGGCGGCATGAATGTCGGCGCCGGCGCGGACGTGGATCAACTCGACGCCCTCGCGCGAAGCGAGCTTGGCCAGCCGGCTCCGGTTGCGCCAGGCCTGCCAGGGAATGCGCGTCGCCGCCGTGAAAGGGAGGAAGACGCCGCCGCGCGCCTGCAATTCGCTCGCCAGCGGCCCGGGCGGGCCGGCGACCAGCGCCCGCGCCCCCGCGTCGGCGAGGCTCGCCGCCAGTTCGACACAGGCCGAGGCGCTGGAATCGAGCGCGGGAACCACTTGAAGGATCGTGCGGCCGAACAGGGCCTGACCGTCAATGTCGCCTTCCGCGCCCCAAGGCGTCATGCTGTCTCCCGCTTGACAAACGAATCGCTCGAAGCACCTTAGCCCCGACCGGAACCGTTCGCCAAATGACCGAGCCAGCCGCTTTTTTCGTCCAAAAACCCGGCGCGCCGCGCCTCGCCTTCCTCGCCCGCAAGGGGGAAAAGCCGCCCGGCCTGTTCTGGCTCGGCGGCTTCCGCTCCGACATGCGCGGCTCCAAGGCGGAATTCCTCGATTCTGTGGCGCAAGCCCAAGGCCGCGCCTGTCTGCGCTTCGATTATTCCGGCCATGGCGAATCGGAAGGCGCCTTCGCCGACGGAACCATCGGGCTGTGGGCGGCCGAGGCCCTGGCGATTTTCCGCGCCCTGACCGAGGGGCCGCAGATTGTCGTCGGCTCGTCGATGGGCGGCTGGATCGCGCTGCTGCTCGCCCGCGCCTTGGCCGGGCTGGGCGAAAGCGCGCGGCTCGCCGGCATGGTCCTGATCGCGCCGGCGGTCGATTTCACCGAAGAACTGATCTGGCCGCGCCTGCCCGAACAGGTCCGCGAAGCGATTCGAACCGAGGGCGCCTGGATGCGTCCCCCGGACGCCTATGGCGACGGCTATCCGCTGACCAGGGCCTTGTTCGAGGACGGCAAGGCCAATGGTCTGTTCGGCGGCGAAATCCGCAGTCATTGCCCGGCAGCAATCCTTCAGGGCATGGCCGACGCGGATGTGCCCTGGCGCCACGCCATGCGGCTGATCGAAAGCCTCGCCGCCGACCCGGCGACGATCACCCTGATCAAGGACGGCGACCATCGCCTGTCCCGCCCACAGGATCTGGCGGCTCTGGCCAAGGCCATCGAATTGCTCGAAGGCGAAAGGCGCGGCGGATGACCTTTTCTTGAACTTCGCGCGCCGGATCGTGTTGACAGCGTCCCGGCGCCCCCGTAGAAGACGCGCCGGGCCCAGGTGGCGGAATTGGTAGACGCGCTGGTTTCAGGTACCAGTGGTGCAAGCCGTGGAGGTTCGAGTCCTCTCCTGGGCACCAACTTACAAGTTGGTTGTCCTTCCCGACAAATCGAAAATTCGCCTTTGGCGCCGATCGCGAAAAGAATTGCGCGACGCTTGACCGGCCCGCGCGCATCGGGCAAGCGAATCCCTGGAATTTTTCGCAGATTTGGGGATCGCGGCATGTCGGTTGAGATCGTAAACCAAAAATTCGCCGCCCGGCTGGTCGCTGTCGCCGAGGCCACCGAATCCATGCTGGACGCGCTGCTTCAGCCCCATTGCCTGCCGGGCGAAAAGACCCGTCCCGAACGTCTGCTCGAAGCCATGCGCTATGGCGCGCTCGGCGGCGGCAAGCGGCTGCGGCCGTTCCTGGCGGTCGAGACCGCGCGTCTGTTCGGGGTCGAGGGCGATGGCGTTTTGCGCGCGGCTTGCGCGCTCGAAATGATCCATTGCTATTCGCTGATTCATGACGACCTTCCGGCCATGGACGACGACGATCTGCGGCGCGGCCGCCCCACCGTCCACAAGGCTTTCGACGAAGCGACCGCCATTCTCGCCGGCGACGGCCTGCTCACCTACGCCTTCGACGTGATCGCCGACGCGCCGACCCACGGCGACCCGAAGGTGCGCGCCGATCTGACCCTGATGCTCGCCCGCGCGGCGGGGCTCGGCGGCATGGTCGGCGGCCAGGCGCTCGATCTCGAAGCCGAGCAGAGCAGGACACCGCATGCAAAGGAATTCGTCGCCCTGATGCAGTCGATGAAAACCGGCGCCCTGCTGCTTTTCGCGGTCGAAGCCGGCGCGCGGATCGGCGGGGCGGACGCCCGGCAGATGGCGGCGCTCGGCCGCTATGGCGCGGCGCTCGGCGCGGCCTTCCAGGTCGCCGACGACATTCTCGACGCCGAAGGCGACGAACAGGCTTTGGGCAAGCGCGCCGGCAAGGACGCCGACCGCAACAAGGCGACGCTGGTCGCGGCGCTGGGCCTCGAAGAGGCGCGCCAGCGCCGCGACGCTCTGGCCGAGGAGGCCGTCCGGGCGCTCGAAGACGGCGGTTTTGGGGAAAGCGCCGGCGTCCTGGCCGAGGCCGCGCGTTTCACCGTTTCACGGAAATCCTGACCCCATGACCGCAACGCCCCCGCGCCGCCTGATCAAGCCCCTGCGAATCATTCGGGCGCGGCCGCGCCTCTTTTTATGCGCGGCGCTGGGCGTGATCGTCGGCCTGGCTTTGCCTGCCGACTGGCGAGCGGTGACGCGCGGCCTCGCCGGCTGGAACGCCGCCGTCTGGAGCTATCTCATCGCCGTCGCCGTGATGATCGCGCGTTCGGGCGATCGCGACATCCATCGCCGGGCGGCCCTGCAGGACGAGGGCGGCCACACCGTCCTGACGCTCGCCGCGATTTCCGCGACCGTCTCCTTCGCCGCCATTTTCGCCGAGCTTGGCGCCGCCAGCAAGGCGGCCTATCCGATCAAGGAGCTGCATATCGCTCTGGCGATCGCGACGATTCTAGGCTCGTGGCTGTTCCTGCACCTGACCTTCGCGCTGCATTACGCCCATGAATTCTTCAAGGTCGCCAAGGCGGACGCGCAGGGCAAATGGAGCGGCGGCCTCACCTTTCCCGGCGTGACCCGGCCGGATTATCCTGATTTCCTGTATTTTTCCTATGTGATCGGCGTCGCCTGCGCCACCGCCGACGTCAATATCGACAGCTCGCGGCTGCGGCGGTTAGCCACGCTCCATGGCGTCCTGGCCTTTTTCTACAACAACGCCGTGCTGGCGATGACCATCAATATCGGCGCCGGCTTCATGGGGGGCTGATTGGGGGGCCGACTGGGGAGCTGACGCCTCCTCCACCCGGATGGTGAGGGCGAAGCGGACGATCAGATACATGATTCCGAGCATAACCGCCGATCCCACCCACAGCAGGAATTCCTGAGGGCTCGGCAGGGTCGATTGCACCGGCATGGTGATGAGCTTGCGCAGGACGACGACGATCGTGACTTCGACGAAAGTGTCGACGGTCAGCGGATGGCCCTGCATATAGCGGATTTCGGCGCTGATCAGCGCCGAGACGGTCCACAGCAGCATCAAGGTGCCAAGGCCGTGGAGAAAGCCCTGCGCCAGATTGGCGTGGCGCAGGGCGTCAAAGACGTCGTCAAAGAAAAGCCAGCTGAAAAGCAGGACGGAAGCCGCCAGCGCGAGCCCCAGGATCAGATGGGCGAAACCATTGATCAGGCCCATGCCGCGCAGGAATAGAAAATGCAGCGGTCGCAGCTTTTCGGGAAGCTGCGCCTCGTCCATCGTGTCGATACGTTCGTCCATCGGGCCTCCGATTGATCGCGCCAGTCTGCGACGGCGCGCGAGCCAAGGCCTTGCGATGGCGCAAAGCCGGCGGCCGAGCGCTCTATTTCGCCCGGCGCAAGGTCAGATTGATCCGGCCGGGCGGGTCGAGCAGGGTCGAGCTTTTGGGCAGGATGCGGTCGACGCCGTGGAACATCAGCCGCGCCGGACCGCCGAAGACCAGAACGTCGCCGGAGTCGAGGCGGAGGCTGGCGCTCGGGTCGCGGCGGCTGTCGCCGCCATGGCGAAAGAGACAGGAATCGCCCAGCGAGACGGAAAGGATCGGCGCGGAAAAATCCGCTTCATCGCGGTCCTGATGCGGACCCATACGCGACTGTTCGTCATAAAAATTGATCAGGCAGGCGTCGGGCGCGAGATCGCATTCGGCCAAAGCGCGCCAGAGCGCCAAAAGGCTGCCGGGCATCGCCGGCCAGGGCCTGCCGGTTTCGGGATGACGGGCTTGATAGCGATAGCCGGAAAGGTCCGAGACCCAGCCGAACGGGCCGCAATTGCTCATGCGGACCGAAAACGGTTTGCCGGAGCGCGGCATGGCCGGGCGGAACAGCGGCGCTTCGCGCAGCAACCCGCGCAGCTCGTCGCGCAAAGCCTCCTGCGCGGCCCGGTCCAGCGCGGTCTTGTAAAGGCGCAGGCCGGGCTTCAGCAGCAGCATGGGCCAAGAATCAGTTGGGTTTCGCGCCGCCCTTGGCCACGCCCACCTTGGCCGGGCGCAGCACCCGGTCGCCGATGGCGAACCCTTCCTCGACCACATGGGCGACCGAGCCGGGCGGGACGCTTTCGTCATGCGCCTCGTACAAGGCCTCATGGAAATTCGGGTCGAATTTCTGGCCCTTGGGCTCAAGCTTGCGCACGCCATGGCGGGCGAGACGCGACAGGAAATCGCGCTCGGTCAGCTCGATCCCCTCGACAAAGGATTTGAGCGCGGCGTCGCCGCCCTCGCGCGCTTCCGCGGGCACATTGTCGAGCGCGCGGCGAAGATTGTCGGCGAAAGTCAGCATGTCGCGCGCGAAGTTCGATACGCCATAGGCCTTGGCGTCCGCGACTTCCTTTTCGGTGCGGCGGCGCAGGTTCTCCATCTCCGCCAAGGTGCGCAGCACCTTGTCCTTGAGGCTCGCGTTTTCGGCGATCAAAGCCTGGACCGCCGCCGCGTCGCGTTCGGCGTCGCGCTCGGCGTCGCGCTCGGCGTCGCTCTTGGCCGGAGCCGCCTCGGCGCCAGGCGCGGAGGCCTCGTCCGTCGGAGAAAGCATTTCGTTCTGCGGGTCATTGCCGTCGTTCATCAAATGAGCCTTTTCTTCGCTTCGCCGTGCATATCGGGCGAGACGCGCCAAAAATCAAGCTTCCGCCTCGACCTCGAACACATCCAGCAGATTGCGCCGCAGGGTCGCCTGACGCGACGGATTGGTCACTTTGGCGCCCGTGAGGTCGCTGACATAGAAAGTATCCACCGCCTTTTCGCCGAAGGTCACGATATGGGCGGAGGCGATATTGAGATTGAGCCGGGAGAGGGCCCGGGTCAGATCGTAGAGCAGGCCCAGCCGGTCGAGGCCGGAAACTTCGACCACGCTGTATATATGAGACTGGCTGTTGTCGATGACCACATCGGGCGGGATGGAAAAGGTTCTGGCGTGACTGACCGCCTTGGCCGCCTTGGCCGCGACCGCGTCGCTGAGGCGGATTTCGCCGCGCAAGGCCTGTTCGACGGCCTGCGCGATGCGCCGACCGCGCCGCATCTCGTCCTCGTCGCGGTCGAAGGCGCGCGACACGCTGATCGTGTCCAGGGCCAGGCCGTCGGCGGTGGTGAAAATCTGTGCGTCCACGATATTGGCGCCGGCGGCGGCGCAGGCGCCGGCGATGATCGACAACAGGCGCGGATGGTCGGGGGCGACGACGGTGATTTCGGTGACCGAGCGAAAAGCGTCGGTCGAAACCTCGGTCGCCAGCGCGTGCATCTCGACCGCCGTGGCGTGCAGCAACTGGGCGTGGGCGACGCGGTGCGGCAGATCGGCCTTGAGCCAGTAGGCGGGATAATGGCGGGCCGCATATTCGGCGAATTCTGGGTCCGACCAGCCGGGAAGCTTCTCGCGCAGTTCGGCCTGGGATTTTTCCACGCGCCGCTTGCGGTCCATCGAGGAATGGCCGCCCGCCAGCACCACCTCGGTCTCCCAATAGAGCGTGCGCAGCAATTCGGCCTTCCAGCCATTCCACACGCCCGGCCCGACCGCGCGTATGTCGCAGGCGGTGAGGACCAGCAGCATTTTCAGCCGCTCGATCGTCTGGACCGCCTTGGCGAAGTCCTCGATCGTGCCCCGGTCGACCAGGTCGCGGCCTTGCGCGGTGTTGGACATGATCAGGTGATATTCGACCAGCCAGGCCGCGGCTTCGGTTTCCGCCGCGCTCAGGCCGAGGCGTGGCCCGAGCTTGCGGGCGATTTCCGCGCCGACGATGGAATGATCCTCTTTCCGGCCCTTGGCGATGTCATGCAGCAAGACGGCGGCGTAAAGCGCCCGCCGATGGCTGATGGTCGGCATGATCGAGCTGGCGAGCGGGAGTTCGTCGGTCAGCTCGCCGAGATCGAGCGCGCCGAGCTGGCCCAAGGCCCGCAGGAGATGCTCGTCCACCGTGTAGTGATGATACATGTTGAACTGCATCATCGCGACGACCCGGCCGAATTCCGGAATGAAGCGGCCGAGCACCCCCGCCTCGTTCATCAGCCGCAACGCGCGCTCGCAGGATTTCGGTGAAGTCAGGATTTCCAGGAACAGCCGGTTCGCTTCCGCGTCGGCCCGCAGCTTGCCATTGATGCGCGGCAGCGACTGGGTCACCAGCCGCAGGGCGTCGGGATGGATCGGCAGTTCGTTGCGCGCCGCGACGTGAAACAGGCGGATGAGATTGACCGGATCCTGGTCGAACGTGTCGGGCGCGGCGACGGTGACGCGGCCGGTCTCGATGGCGAAAGGCCCGAGATCGCGCGGCTTGGCGCGGCGGCGAAATTTGCTGACGAAACGATCGAACACCGGCTTGGGCTTGGCCTGGCGTTCTTCCAGCGCCGCGCAGACAATATTGGTGAGGTCGCCGACATCCTTGGCGACCGTGAAATAATGTTTCATGAAGCGCTCGACCGGCGACAGGCCGTCGCGCGAAGCGTAGCCAAGCTCTTTCGCGACCTGGCGCTGCGTGTCGAAGCTCAGACGCTCTTCGGCATGGCCGGTCAGGAAATGCAGGAAACAGCGGACCTTCCACAGAAAAGCCTCGCAGCGGCGGAACAGCCGCAATTCCTGTTCGGTGAACAGGCCGACGCCGACCAGAGCCTCGGCGTCCTGAACGCGATAGGTATATTTCGCGATCCAGAACAAGGTGTTGAGATCGCGCAAACCGCCCTTGCCCTCCTTGACGTTGGGCTCGACCAGATAGCGCGAGGCGCCCGCCCGGCGGATGCGCTCGTCGCGTTCGGCGAGCTTGGCCGCGACGAATTCCGGCGCGGTCGAGCGCACGATCTCCTGGTCGAACCGCTCCTGCAACCGGTCGAGCAGCGCATGGTCGCCCAGCAGGTAGCGGCATTCGAGCAAAGTGGTGCGGATGGTCATGTCCGCCTTGGCCTGACGCAAGGATTCCTCGACCGTGCGGGTGGCGTGGCCGATCTTCTGTTTCAAATCCCACAGAATATAGAGCATGGCCTCGACCACCCTCTCCTCGGCAGCGTGAGCGCCGCTGGGCAGGAGGAAGAGAAGGTCGATATCGGAACCCGGCGCCAGGGCGCCGCGCCCATAGCCGCCGACCGCGACCACACAGAGCCGATTGGGCGTCTTGCTCGGCAGGATATGACTCGCCACGCAGCAATGGATGGCGCGGATGATCTCGTCTTCCAGATAAGCGAGATGGGCGCCGCAGGCGAGGCCCGAGCCCTTGTTTTCCAGCGCCGCCCGCGCGACCGCGCGGCCATGCGCCAAAGATTCGGCGAAAACCTCGACCGCCCCCTTGCGGAATTCCGGCGTCGCGCCGCCATGCCGCTCCGCCAGCGCCGCAAGGCGCGCCTCGACGGCGGCGCGATCGAACAAGGCCTTCATCGGCAGCTCCATGCGCGGGCCGGTCCATTTCGGCGCCCCATGCTCGCGCGTCGCCAACTCTGCGTGGAGAGTCATCCCACCGCCTCCAGCGCCGCGACCTTGCCGACGATGGCGTCCCAGATCGCAACCGCGACATCCGGCCCGCCGGTGCGCTCGATGGCGCGGATTCCGGTCGGCGAGGTCACGTTGATCTCGGTCAGAAAACCGTCGATCACGTCGATACCGACAAAAACCAAGCCGCGCTTCTTCAGCTCCGGGCCGATGGTGGCGCAGATTTCCTGCTCGCGCGGCGTCAGGGCCGTCGCTTCCGCCGCGCCGCCGCGCACCATATTGGAGCGGATGTCGTTTTCCGCCGGCACGCGGTTGACCGCGCCGGCGGGAACGCCGTCCACCAGAATGATGCGCTTGTCGCCCCTGGCGACCTCGGGGAGGAATTTCTGCACCACCCATTGCTCGCGGAAGCTGGTCGAGAAAAGATCGAAAAGCGAGCCGTAATTGGCGTCCCGCGCCATCAGGCGGAACACCGCCGCGCCGCCATAGCCGTGCAGCGGCTTCATCACCACCTCGCCATGTTCGGCCCGGAAGGCGTCGATCGCCGCCTTGTCGCGGGTGATCAGGGTCGGCGGCATCAATTCCGGGAAATTCATCACGAACAGTTTTTCCGGCGCGTTGCGCACGGCGGCGGGATCGTTGACCACCAGGGTCCGGCCGCCGATCGTTTCGAGCAGATGGGTCGAGGTGATATAGGCCAGATCGAAGGGCGGGTCCTGGCGCAGCAGCGCCACGTCCATGTCGCGGAGGAAAATTTCACGCGGCGGGCCGAGGTCGAAATGATCGCCCTTGACGTCGCGCACCCGCAAGGCTTGCGCCGTCGCCACGACATCGCGGCCGCGCTGCGACAGCCTTTCGGGCGTGTAATAATGGATTTCGTATCCGCGCGCCTGCGCTTCCAGCAGCAGAGCGAAGGTGGAATCGCCACCTATATTGATCCGCTCGATCGGGTCCATCTGAACGGCGATTTTTCTGACCACGCTCATTGCAACCGGACTCCAATCCTCGGATTCGCCAAGGCGCCGATGTTAGCCCTTTCCGCCGCGAATTCAAAAGACGGAAGGCGGCCTTGCGAGCCGCCGGCGCCGGCGCATTTGCCGGATGTAAAGCATGGCCGAGGCGCGGCGTGGCGCTTAATCCTTTCCTAGCGGCGCGCGCCTATTCTGGCGCGATGAAACCGAAAACAAGCGCGATATGCTGATCATTCTGACCTTCGTTCTCAACGCGGGACTGAATTTCCTGCTCGGCCTGTGCGTCGCGGCGCCGCTGGGTCCGGGCGCCTATGGACGCTTTTCGATCGCCTTCATGGCGGCGACGCTCATGACGACCCTCGTCTTCGATTGGCTGCGGCTTTCGGCGACGCGCTACTACACCGAACAAACCCGCGCCGACGCGCCACGACTGCGCGCCACCCTCAACGCTGGCTATCTCGCCGGCGCGATTTTTCTGGCGACCCTCGCCGGCGCGGTTCTTCTGCTTGGCCGCGATTTCGGCATGGGCCGCGAAATGGTGATCGCGACCGTCGTTGTCGCCATCGCCAACGGATTTTTTGAATTTTTCGGCGCGTTGTTGCGCGCGCGCTTCCATAATTTCGGTTACAGCCGCCTGGTCATCCTCAAAAATGTCCTGGCCTTCACAACCATGGTCGGCGTGGGCTATCTCTTCCGCGATCCGGCGCTGGTCATGGTGATGGCTGCGACGAGCGCGCTCGTCGCCTCTCTCGCCCTGTGGCGGCAAACCGCCGATCCGCAAAGCCGCATGCTCCAGGCCAGCCGCAGCCAGATCGCGGCCTATATGCGCTATGGCGCGCCGATCGTCGTCGCCAATGCTTTCTATCAAGCGGTCGTCCTCGCCAATCGCGGCTTTGCGGCCACGCATCTTGATTTTGCCGCCGCAGGCAAACTGTCACTCGCCACCGACATGACCATCAGGCTCATCCTGGTCGCCGGCGCGGCTTTAGACATCTTTTTGTTTCAGACCGCCGTCCACCGCAGGGCGACGGAAGGAGCTGAAGCCGGGGCGGCCCAGGTCTCCCGCAACAGCACGATCATTCTCGCTGCGCTCACCTTGCTGTGCCTCGGCTATATGGCCGACTTGCCCGCGTTCACGGCCTTGATCGCGCCAAAGAAATTCCGCGACACATTCGAGCCGCTGAGCCTGATTCTCGCGCCCGGCGTCGCTCTGTTCTGCATCGGCCAGTTCTGTTTCAATCCGATCGCACAGCTTGAACACCGCACCGGCCTGACCCTGATCGCGGCCGTTGCGGCAACGGCGCTCGATCTCGGCCTGATCTGGTTCGGGCCGTTCCCGAAGAGCGTCACGACTCTCGCAGTGATCCATTCCGCGAGCCTCGCCGCCGGATTTTTCCTGATGATCGCGCTGACTTGGCCATGGCGCGCCTATTGGCCGCGCATTCGCGATGTCGCAACCGTCGCGCTGGGCGGCGCGGCGAGCCTCGCCGCCATGTGGCCGCTGCGGCGCATCGATCCGCCGGTCGTCGCCCTCTTCCTTGTCGCCTTGGCCGGCGTTGCAACATTCGGCGGAGTTCTTTACCTCCTCGATCTCGGCGGCGTGATCCGTCCGGCGGCGGCGCGCATTCTTGGTTTGCGCGCGCGCGGCGGGACCGACGCCCAAAGCCTATGCCCAGGAGGCCCTCGATGACCGCCGCGCGGGGGGACATCGCCGTCATCATCGCGACCAAGGGACGGCCACAACTCGTCGCCCAAGTCGTCCGCGCCCTCGACCGGCAAAGCCGCAGGCCGGATCACATTTATGTTATCGGCGCGCACGCCTCCGATATCGTCTGTTTGCCGCAGCGCCGCGCCGATTGCACCGTGCAGCTCGGGCGTATCGGCTCTGCGCACCAACGCAACGATGCGATCCGGCTCGCAGACGGCGCGTACCGGATCCTGGTTTTTTTCGACGACGATTTCTGGCCGTCGCGATTCTGGCTCGAGAACGCCTTGGCTTTGTTCGACGCCGATCCCTCGATCGCCGGCCTCACTGGCAGGGTGCTCGCCGATGGGGTCGGCAGAGCGAGTGTCACGCTCGCCGAAGCGCGGGAGCGGGTCGCGGCGCGCGACGAAAAACCGGCAGGCGCCGCGAATTTCGACGAAAGGTTCGGCCCCTATGGCTGCAACATGGCCTTTCGCGCCGAGGCGATGGCCGGCATGGAATTCGACGAGAATCTGCCGCTCTACGCGTGGCTCGAAGACGCCGATTTTGGCGAAAGGCTGCGTCGGCGCGGACGCATGGGCCGCGTCGAGAATTTGTGGGGCGTGCATCTCGGCGCGCGCGCGGGCCGGGAAAGCGGCCGGCGCTTCGGTTACAGCCAGATCGCCAACGCCGTCTATCTCGCGCGCAAGGGCAGCCTGTCCTGGCGATTCGCGGCCAGAACGGCTCTCCGCAATTTCGCCTCCAACCTGCTGCGATCCGCCGCGCCCGAGCTCTATATCGACCGTCGCGGCCGCCTGTTCGGCAATTTGCTCGCCTTGGGCGATCTTGCGCGCGGCCGGGTGACGCCGGAACGCGCCGCGCGATTATAATTTTCGCTTCCGAGCGCTCGCGGGCTTGGCAAGGCGGCAAATTTCATCGAAAAAGTCACGGCCTCGCGTCAAATCGGCGCGTGAATTGCTTTCTGTCGCGGGACCGCCATGGATTATTTCCGCCGCTTTACCTTCCTGCTCTGCGCCCCGGCCTTCGACCCCGACGAACTGGAAGGCGAACGCCTGCGCCAGATCGTCGCCGCGGTCGAGAAATCCGGCTTCGAAGTGGTGCGCGCCCGCCGGGTCGAGGACGCCGAACTGGCGATCAAGACCGACGCCGCCATCGGCTGCATGATCGTCGACTGGGGCAAGAAGGGCATGACCAGCAAGACGGCGGGGCTGATCTCCTATGTCCGCCGCCGCGGCCTGGAAATGCCGATCATCCTGCTGGTGCGCCGCAAGCGCTTCGAGGATCTGCCGATCGACGTGCTCGACAATGTCGACGGCTATGTCTTCCTGGCCGAGGAAACCCCTGAATTCATCGCCAAGAATCTCGTCAGCCGTCTGAAGCAATACGCCGAGACGTTGAAGACGCCGTTTTTCGGCGAACTGGTCGATTATGCCGAGGAAGGCAACCAGCTCTGGACCTGCCCCGGCCATAATGGCGGGGTGTTCTATTCCCGCAGCCCGATCGGCCGGATTTTCGTCGAACATCTTGGCGAAGCGATCTTTCGCGACGATCTCGACAATTCGGTGCTCGAACTGGGCGATCTGCTCACCCACGAAGGGCCGGCTTTGCGCGCCCAGAAGGAGGCGGCGAAAATCTTTGGCGCCGAGCGGACCTATTTCGTGCTCAACGGCACCTCCGCCTCCAACAAGATCGTGCTGTCGGCGCTGGTGGCGCCAGGCGATCTGGTGCTGTTCGATCGCAACAACCACAAGGCCGCCCACCACGGCGCGCTGATGCTCGGGGGCGGCGTGCCGATCTATCTTGAAACCGACCGCAACGCGCAAGGCATGATCGGCCCGATCGACTACGAGGCTTTGGACGAGAAGAAAATCCGCAGGAAAATCCGTGACAATCCGCTGGTGGCCGACAAGAACGCCTGGAAGAAGGAGCGGCCCTTCCGCGTCGCGGTGATCGAACAATGTTCCTATGACGGCACGATCTACAGCGCCGAGACCATCCTCGCCAAGATCGGCCACCTTTGCGATTACATATTGTTCGACGAAGCCTGGGCCGGCTTCATGAAATTCCATCCGATCTTCGCCACCCGCTTCGCCATGGGCCTGAAAGACCTTGGGCCGGACGCGCCGGGGATCATCGCCACCCAATCGACCCACAAGCAGCTCGCAAGCTTTTCCCAGGCCTCGCAAATCCACGTCAAGGACCGCCACATCAAGGGACAGGCGCGGCGCATCGAGCATCGCCGTTTCAACGAGACTTTTCTGGTCCACGCCTCGACCTCGCCCTTCTATCCTTTATTCGCCTCGCTCGATGTCGGCGCGCAGATGATGAAGGGCAAATCGGGCGAGGTTCTGTGGGACGACACGATCCGGCTCGGCGTCGAAATCCGCAAGAAAATCCGGGCGCTCGGCCAGGAATTCAAGGAAAAGGCTAAGGGCAAGGCGCAAAGCTGGTTCTTCGACCCCTTCGTCGCCGACGAGGTCGAGACGCCGGAGGGCCGCATGGCCTGGGAAGACGTGCCGACCGACGATCTCGCCAGCACGCCGGCCTATTGGACGTTTGAGCCCGGAGCGAACTGGCACGGCTTCCGCCATGTCGCCGCTGACTATGCCCTGACAGACCCCTGCAAGCTCACCCTCATCACGCCCGGCTTCAATCGCGCGACCGGCGAATATCTCGAACATGGCGTGCCGGCGCCGATCGTCGCCCAATATTTGCGCGAAAACCGGATCGTGGCGGAAAAGAACGACCTCAACTCGCTGCTGTTCCTGCTCACTCCGGGCGTCGAATCAAGCAAGGCCGGGTCTCTGATTTCGGCGCTCGTCGCCTTCAAGACCTATCACGACCAGAATGCGGCGCTGGACGAGGTCATCCCGGAATTCGTGGCGCGCCGCCCGCAACGCTACGCCGGGATGCGCCTGCGCGATCTCTGCCAGCAGATGCACGCCTTCTATCGGGACGAGGGCACCAGCGACCTGCAGCGCCGGCAGTTCCGCCCCGAACATCTGCCCCGCCAGGCGATGCGCCCGCAAGACGCGGTGCAGAAGCTCACCCGCAACCAGGTCCAGTATCTGCCGATCGACCAGGTCGAAGGAAAAATCGCGACGACGCTCTGGGTGGTCTATCCGCCGGGCATCGCCACCATCGCGCCCGGCGAAATTCTCGACGAACGCGCGAGGCCCATGCTCGACTATCTCAAGACTTTCGAGCGCGGCGCCAATCTGTTCCCCGGCTTCGAGGCGGAAATCCAGGGCGTCTATCGCGAGATCGCGGCGGACGGCTCAATCCGATTCCATACTTACGTCGCCGACGCCGACGGGTGAAACCGCGACATGATCGGGCGGCGGCGCGCTGCCGCCAGCGCCCAGGGCGCGTTGCAGCATGACGCTGTCGGTCCAGCGGCCGAAACGGAAGCCGACAGCCTCCAGATAGGCGACCTTACGGAAGCCGCAGGCCTCGTGCAGTTTCAGCGAGGCCTGATTTTCCGAATCGACATAAGCGATCATCTGGCGGTAGCCGGCGTTGGCGCAGGCCTCGATCAGCGCCGGCAGCAGTTTTCGCCCGGCGCCGGCGCGCAAATGATTTTCATGCACATAGATCGAATGTTTGACGCAATAGCGATAGGCGGGGCGCTTGCGGAAGGGCACGGCATAGGCGTAGCCGATCACCTGGCCATGCAGTTCCGCCACCAGATGCGGCAGGCGGTGCTTCTGCATGTTCTTGCGCCGGCGCTTGATGTCGCCGGCCTGCATCGGCTCGAATTCCGCGCCCTTGGCGAGGCCGTGGGTCACATAGCGGGTGTAGATGGCGATCATCGCCGGGGCGTCGGCGTCGGTCGAAGCACGGACGACGATGTCGTCGGGCGTCGCCTTCGCGGTTTCAATCTGCTGTTCCGGCGCTTGTCCATCCATGGGCGGGCCACTCCTTGGCTCGGTCGCCTCTCCTTAGAGCGCGTTCGGAAATCACAGAGTCGCACGCGCTCTGTTATTTCATTGTTTTGACGCATATTCTTGTCCGAAAAGTCTATCAACTTTTCGGGAATATGCTCTAGCCGATTTCATTTTGGTCCGGGAGGCTTATTCGGGCGGCGTTTCATTGGCGGCGAGGATTTCGCCGACGAGATAAAGCGATCCCGCGATCAGGATTCGCGGCGGGACCGCCCATGGCCTTCCGGCCAGCGCGCGCAAGGTCTCCTCCACGCCGGGCTGGACTTCCGCTTTCATTCCGAGGCCGCCGGCCATGGCCGCGATCTCCTCCGGCGCCCTCCCGGCCTGTTCGCCGCGCACCGGCACGGCGAAGACCTCTTGCGCCAAACCGGCGAAATGGCCCAGGAAACCGGCCGCATCCTTGGTCTGGAGACCGCCATGGATCAGGACCAGCGGGCGCGGCGCCTTGTCCTCGAAATCGGCCATGGCCTCGGCCAGAACCCGGCCGCCGGCCTCGTTATGGCCGCCGTCGAGCCACAGTTCCGCGCCTTCCGGCGCCAAGGTCGCCAGTTTTCCGCGCCCGATATTCTGCAGCCGCCCCGGCCAGAACGCCGAGACCATGCCGCGCTCGAAGGCCGCCAAGGCAAGGTTCGGCGCGCATTGGCGCAAGGCGGCGAGCGCGGTCCCGGCGTTGACGATCTGATGCCGGCCGGGCAGGCGCGGCAATGGCAGGTCGAGCAGGCCCTGCCGGTCCTCATAGACGAGGCGGCCCCGTTCCGCCCGGCACAGAAAATCCTGGCCATAAACGACGAGCGGCGCGCGCAGCCGCGCCGCCTGCCGCTCGACCACGGCCAAAGCCTCCTTCGGTTGCGACGAAACGACCACCGGCGCGCCCGGCTTGATAATCCCGGCCTTTTCGAAGGCGATCTTTTCAATCGTGTCGCCCAGAAATTCGACATGGTCGATCGAAACCGGGGTGATGACCGCGCAGGCCGGCGTCTCGATCACATTGGTGGCGTCGAACCGGCCGCCGAGGCCCACTTCGAGCAGCACAACGTCGGCGGGGCGCTCCGCGAAGAGCTTTAAGGCCGCCGCCGTGGTGGCCTCGAAAAAGGTGATGGGCGCCCCGCCATTGGCCCGTTCGAGCGCCGCCAGCGTTGCGCTGAGAACGTCGTCCTCCACCAGCCTGCCGCCGCCCGGCGCCGCGAGGCGGATACGCTCGCGGAAGGCGACGAGATGGGGCGAGGTGTAAACATGGACGCCGAGTCCGGCGGCCTCGAGAATCGCCCGCATGAAGGCGACGGTCGAGCCTTTGCCATTTGTTCCGGCGACATGGATGACCGGCGGCAGACGCTTCTGCGGGTCGCCGAGCGCGGCGAGCAGGCGCTCGACGCGCTCCAGCGACAGGTCGATCCGCTTGGGATGCAGTTCAAGCAGGCGCGCCAGCAGCGCGTCACTGGTCGTCGCGCTCAAAGGGTCAGGCCGCCTCGGCCGGGGGCGCCTTGGTCAACACGCGGCACAGGCGGCCCAGGGTCTCGCGCATTTCGACGCGAGGCACGACCAGATCGACCATGCCATGCTGGCGGAGATATTCGGCGCGCTGGAACCCTTCGGGCAGGCGCTCGCGAATGGTCTGCTCGATCACGCGGGCGCCGGCGAAGCCGATCACCGCGCCGGGCTCGGCGAGGTGAATGTCGCCCAGCATGGCGTAAGACGCCGTGACGCCGCCGGTGGTCGGATTGGTCAGCACCACGATATAGGGCAGTTTCGCCGCCTTGAGGCGCTGGACCGCGACCGTCGTGCGCGGCATCTGCATCAGCGAGAACATGCCCTCCTGCATGCGCGCGCCGCCCGAGGCGGTGAAGATGATGAAAGGCGTATGCCTTTCGATCGCCCGAAACATGCCGGCGACAATGGCCTCGCCGGCCGCCATGCCGAGCGAGCCGCCCAGGAATTCGAAATCCTGCACCGCGACCGTCACCTGCATTCCCTGAAGAGCGCCGGCGGCGAGCGTCACCGCGTCATAGGCGCCGGTCTTGGCGCGATTTTCCTTGAGCCGGTCGGTATAGCGCTTGACGTCGCGGAACTTCAGCGGATCGGCGGGAACCTCCGGGACCGCGATAGTCTCGTAGGCGCCGTCGTCGAACAAGGCGTCGAGGCGCGCCTTGGGCGGGATTTTCATGTGATAGCCGGAGCCCGGCACCACGAAGAGATTGGCCTCCAGATCCTTGTGAAAGACCAGTGCGCCGCTTTCCGGACATTTGACCCAGAGATTTTCCGGGGTCTCGCGCTTCAGGATCGAGCGGATCTTGGGCGGAACGACATTGGAAATCCAGTTCATGGGATTGCGCGCTCCTTCGCGGCGCTGGCGACGCCCGCCGCCAGTTCGCCCGCCAGTTTGCCGACCGCCGCGACCGTCGCCGAACCGCCGCGCCCCTGCGCGTCGAGCGTTCGGGCGAGCGCGTCGATCAAAGCCGAGCCCACCACCACGCCATCGGCGTTCTGGGCGATCTCGCGCGCCGCCGCCGCGTTTTTCACGCCAAAACCGACCGCGACCGGCAGGTCGGTGTGGCCCTTGATCCGTTTCACGGCGAAAGCGACGCGCGCATAATCGGGACGGCCGGCGCCGGTAATGCCGGTGATCGAGACATAATAAACGAAGCCCGACGTATTGGCGAGAACCGCCGGCAGGCGGGCGTCGTCGGTGGTCGGGGTCGCCAGCCGGATGAAGCTCAGGCCGGCCTTCAGCGCCGGCAGGCAAAGCTCCTCGTCCTCCTCGGGGGGCAGATCGACCACGATCATCCCATCGGCGCCGGCGGCCTTGGCGTCGGCCAGGAACCTGTCCACGCCATAGACATAGATCGGGTTGTAATAGCCCATCAGGATGATCGGCGTGTCGGCGTCCTGCTTGCGGAACTCGGCGACGATCTTCAGCACGCCATGCAGCGTCATTCCGGCGTGAAGGGCGCGCAGGCCCGCCGCCTGAATCGCCGGGCCGTCCGCCATCGGATCGGAAAAGGGCATGCCGACTTCGATGACATCGGCGCCGGCCTTGGCCAGGGTTTTCAGAATTTCGAGCGAGGTCGCCGGGTCGGGATCGCCGGCCATGACGAAGGTGACGAGCGCGGCGCGGCCTTCGGCCTTCACCTTGGCGAAACGTTTTTCAATACGATCCTTCATGCGCGTGGGCGTAGCACAATGGCGAGGCCTTGGAAACTCGCTCGCTCAGGCCAGGTCGCCGAGCGCCTTCCGCAAGGGCTCCGCCTGCTGGCCAAGCCGGGCTTCGATGGCGGCATGAGCGTGATCCCACAGGGGCGCGGCTTGGGCGAGGCGGCGATGCCCCTCGTTGGTCAGCCGCAGCAGCCGGCTGCGTCGGTCGTCCGGATCGGCCTCGACAATGACGAGGCCGCGCCGGACCAGCGGCTTGAGCGCGGCGGTCAGAGTCGTGCGATCCATGGCGAGCAGGTTGGCGACCGGGGCGATGGAGGGCGGCGTGCGCCGGTTCAGCGCGTTAAGTAAAGAGAACTGGCCATTGGTCAGGTCGACTGGCCGCAAGACTTGGTCGAAATGACGTGCGAGGGCGCGCGCGGCCCGCTGGGTGTGGAGGCACAGGCAGGCGTCGCGAATGCGATGGGTGGTTTCCGTCGGAAGGCGCTCGCCTTGGTTTGACATGGACCATATATGTTGATATCAACTAAAAAATCAAGCCAGTCGGGAGGTTTTCATGAAATTCACGCCCTATCTCATGTTTTACGGCAATTGCGCCGAAGCCTTCGCCTTTTACGCCAAGGCGCTGGACGCGAAAATCGTCCGCCAATTGCGCTACAGCCACGCGCCAGCAGGCGTTCCCATGCCGCCCAACGTCGATCCCGAAAAAATCATGCACGTCTGTCTGGAAAAGGGTCAATTCCAGATCATGGGCGGCGATATGAACCACCCGAAGCCCGAAGCGCCGGTCCCCCCGATCTATTGGGTGTCGATTTCCGTCGCCAACGTCGAAGAAGCGCGTCGCGTCGCCACGGAATTATCCGAGGGCGGCAGAATTATTATGCCGCTGGCCGAGACTTTTTTCTCGCAGCAGTTCGCCATGCTGACCGACCGTTTCGGGATCAATTGGATGGTCGATTGTCCGCGCGCCGCGCCCGAACTCGACGTCATGGCGAAAAACTGAGCGATGACGAAGATCACGCCCCATATCTGGTTCGACGATTGCGCGGAGGAAGCAGCGCAATTTTATGTCGCAACATTTCGCGACGGCCACGTGATCGACATTAACCGCCCGGGTGGCGCTGGTCGGGCGGTCGCGGTGACATTCGAACTGTTTGGCCAACGTTTCACCGGGATCAACGGGGGCCGGACCTATGCTCTGTCGCCCGCCGTGTCATTCCACGTTCCCTGCGATAGCCAACAGGAAATCGATCTGTATTGGGATCGCCTAGCCGCTGGCGGCGAGGAGCTGCGTTGCGGCTGGGTGACGGATCGGTTCGGCGTGACTTGGCAGATCATACCGGCGGAATTTCCGCGTCTGCTGGGCGGCAATCCGCAAAAGGCGGCGCGCGTGATGGGCGCCGCTCGGGCGATGCACAAGATCGATTTGGCGGCGTTGCGCGCCGCCGCCGAAGGCTGAGAGGCCTTACATGCCTCCCAGATGATCGGCGACGGTGAAAATGTCCTTGTCGCCGCGCCCGGACAGGCCCAGCACCATCAGGTGATCCTTCGGCTTTTTCGGCGCGATGTCGATGATTTTGGCCAGAGCGTGGGCCGGTTCCAGCGCCGGAATGATGCCTTCGAGCCGCGAACAGAGCTGGAAGGCGGCGAGCGCCTCCTTGTCGGTGGCGGAAAGATAGGTCACCCGGCCGTTTTCCTTGAGCCAGGAATGTTCCGGGCCGACGCCGGGATAATCCAGACCCGCCGAAATCGAATGGCCTTCGAGAATCTGGCCGTCACCGTCCATTAGCAAATAAGTGCGGTTGCCGTGCAGCACGCCCGGCCGGCCGCCCGCCAGCGAGGCCGCGTGGCCGTTGGGCACGTCGAGGCCATGGCCCGCCGCCTCGACCCCGTACATTTCAACGGATGGATCGTCGAGGAAGGGATGGAACAGGCCGATGGCGTTGGAGCCGCCGCCGATACAGGCGAAGAGCGAATCCGGCAGGCGGCCTTCCTGCTCCGTCATCTGTTTGCGGGTCTCGTCGCCGATCACGCATTGGAAATCGCGCACCATGGCCGGATAGGGATGCGGCCCGGCGGCGGTGCCGATGCAATAAAAAGTGTCGTCGACATTGGTGACCCAGTCGCGCAGGGCCTCGTTCATCGCGTCCTTGAGGGTGCGCGCGCCCGACTGGACCGGGATCACCTTGGCGCCGAGCAGGTTCATGCGGAAGACATTGGGCTTCTGCCGCTCGACATCGACCGCGCCCATATAGACCACGCATTCGAGGCCGAAGCGCGCGCAGGCGGTGGCGGTGGCCACCCCATGCTGGCCGGCGCCCGTCTCGGCGATGATCCTTTTCTTGCCCATGCGCAGCGCCAGAAGAATCTGGCCGAGCACATTGTTGATCTTGTGCGCGCCGGTGTGGTTCAGCTCCTCGCGCTTGAAATAGATTTTGGCGCCGCCGAGTTTTTCCGTCATGCGCTCGGCGAAATAGAGCGGGCTCGGCCTTCCGACATAATGGGTGAGCAGATGGTTCAACTGGGCGTGATAGGCCGGATCCTGGCGGGCCTCGTCATAGGCTTTTTCCAGCGACAGGATCAGCGGCATCAGGGTTTCGGCGACGAAACGCCCGCCGAAAATGCCGAAATGGCCGCGCGCGTCAGGTCCCTGACGCAGGGAATTAGGCGATGACAAATTCATGTCTTTGCTCGTGATCCTCGCGCGCCGATGGGGCGATGGAACGGAAAAGCCTTCCGAACCCGTTCTCTTAAACGCTTCCCACGACGAGGCCAAGATGATCTTGAACGGGCGACTTTCAATGCGAAGCGCCGTTCCGGTTCAAACCCGCATTTCTCGCGCAACCTGGACCGGAGGCGACGGCTTGCATGTGAGGGATCGCCCGGCGCCGGCGGGGGCGAACGTTGCGCGGAGCGCTCGTTTGGTCTGGCGTCATGTCAGTAGGCGATGGTCGTGCGCAGACCGACAACGGCGGCATTCGGCAACTTCGTTCCGCCGAGGCCCGCGTCGGGCTCGATGATATATTGCGCCACCGGCTGCACGGTCCAGCCCGTCATGATCTGCGCCTGATAGGTCAGCTCCAGCAAAGCCTCCCTGTAAGGCGCTACCGACAGATTGGCGTTGTAGGCGGCGTTGACGACGCTTGTCGAGATTTTCGTGTACGCGACGGAGAAGCCGAAAACGTCATCGCTACGGCCGGGAACGAGGCCCGAGACATTGATGCCGGCGTCGAAATAAAAATCGATGAGATTGCGATCCGCAGGCGCGCCGAACACGCGGGCGAAAACGCCGATTCCCTTGGTGGGATCGTCGGGGGCCTTCATCAGCAATTGGTCGATCATGGCGTAAAAGCCGTGATCGCCGAGCAGGCTTACCGGCTGCAGGCCGGTCAGATTATATTGCACGCCCATCGGGTCGAAATTGTAATTGGCGACATCGCCGAAATATTCCCAGGCCCCCAGTTTGATCGTCCCGGGCAGGCCGGGCGAATCCTTGTCCTGGAAATATTTGAACTGCGCCTCCTGCATCATCAGCGCCGGATCGCTCATGCGGAAGGCCAGGCCATAGGGATTGCGCCGCTGCGGGTCGCCGGGTCCGGGCCCGGCCGGGTTGCCGTCATAAATCGCCGCGACCAGAGCGAAGTTGTCGGTCGCGTCGACGTGGGCGCGCAAGCCCATGGCCGAAAAAGGATAGGCCGGGCCGCCGCTCGGCATGTCGGAACCGAAAATGACCGGCCAGCCGGTGGTGGCGTTGACGAACAGCTGGGCGTATTTGCTGGAGACGAAATCGGAATCGGCGCCGAGCAGGCCGGCGCGCAAGGCGAGCTTGTTGTCGAGGAGCTTCTGCTCCCACCATAATTCATAAAGCCGCACGGTCGGCAAGGCCTCGATATAGCTCACCGGCTCGAGACTGCCGACGTAACAGCGCGTGAGTCCGGTTCCCTGGATCCAATAGCCGTCGGCGTGCAATGTAGCGCCCTGCCAATTGGCGATCTTGGCCATGTCGGCTTCGAGCATCAGCTCCAGCCGTCCTTCATAAATCGCGCCCTGGCGCATCCCGCCGGAAATATCGGCGAGGCTTTCGCCGATATAGGTCGCCTGCAAGGTGATTCCCTTGTCGGCCAGGCCTTTTTTCAGCGGCGCCAGCTCGCCGAACTGCGGATTGGCGGAAATCGACGGCGGCGCCTCGTCCGCCCGGGCGGCGTTGGAAACGAGCGCCGCCCCGCTCATCAGCGCGACGAAAAGCGACAATCGCCGCGTCCGGGCCGGTTTTCCAATTCCGTGCATCTGCCCCCTGCTTTCTCGCCGACCGCATTTTCAGGCGCCCTCGCCAGCCGCCTCCCGAACCTTGGGCTTCCTGTCCTTGCCCGCGCGACTCTCGATCCTCGTTCCCCCTTTAATCAAGAAAATTCCCGAGACCAAGCGATGACAAGGAAATTGGAATTCATCTAAAATGAGCGCTCGTTCACGGGCCGCTCGTGAAATTCCGCGTTTTTGGCTTATCCTGCCTGAGCGCGATGGGAGAATCGGCATGGCGACGACAGTCATCCAATATGTCCTCAGGCGGCTCCATGAAATCGGCATAACCGACATTTTCGGCGTTCCCGGCGATTACGCCTTCGCCGTCAACGACGCCATCTGCAACGATCCCGGCATCAACTGGATCGGCTGCTGCAACGAACTCAACGCCGCTTACGCCGCCGAGGGCTATGCGCGGATCAGGGGCGCCGGCGCCCTGTGCACGACCTATGGCGTCGGCGAACTTTCCGCGATCAATGGCGTGGCCGGGGCCTATGCCGAACATCTGCCAGTCTTTCATCTGGTCGGCGCGCCCAATGTCGCCATCCAGGAATCGCGGGCGCTGATGCACCACACGCTGGGCAATGGCGAATATGACCTGTTCCGCCGCATGTCCGAGCCCGTCGTCTGCGCCCATGCGGTGATGACGCCGCAGAATGTCGCCTATGAGACCGAGCGACTGATCGCCGAGGCTTTCTACAATCTGCGGCCGGTCTATATGGCCTTTCCGGCCGATCTCGCCGCCGCGCCCATCGCCGGCGAGGCGCGCCCGATCGCTCCGCCGCCGAGCGATCCCGACGCCTTGGCCCATGTGACGGAGGTGATCGTCGAAACGCTCGAGCGGGCGGGCGCGGCCTGCGTCCTGCCCGGCGTGCTGATCGCGCGGGCGGGTTTGCAGCCGGCTTTGCATGAGCTGATCGACGCCTCGGGCCTGCCCTTTGCCACCATGTTCATGGACAAATCGGTCCTCGACGAGACCCATCCTTCCTATGTCGGCATGTATGACGGCGCCTTGATGCAGCCCGAGGTGCGCGCCTTCGTCGAACAGGCCGACGCGGTGCTGGCGATCGGCACGCTGATGACCGATTTCAACACCGGCGCCTTCACCTCGCGGCTCGATCCCGCCAAAACCATCGCCGTCTCCCAGCATCGCGTTCGCGCCGGCGACAAGACCTTTTTCAATGTCGAACTCGGCGATCTGCTCAAAAGCCTGACCGCGCGGCTCGCCCGCCGCGACTGGCCGAAAATCGCGGCCAAGACGCTCGGCGAGGCTACGGGATCGGGCGACGACAGGATCGACGCCCCGGCGCTTTATCCGCGCCTTGCCGGTTTTCTGCGTGAGAACGACATTCTGATCGCCGAGACCGGAACGGCCTCGATGGGCATGGGCTTCGCGCGCATGCCCTTGGGCGCCAATTTCTACAATCAGACGCTATGGGGTTCGATCGGCTGGGCGACTCCAGCGGCCTTTGGCGCTTCGGTCGCGGCGCCGCAGCGGCGCGTCGTCCTGCTTACCGGCGATGGCGCGCATCAGTTCACCGTCCAGGAAATCAGCCAGTTCGCCCGCTACGGCCTGAAGCCGATCGTCCTGGTGATCAATAATTCCGGCTATCTCATCGAGCGGCTGTTATGCCGCGAGCCGGAGAGCGCCTATAACGAGATCGCGCCCTGGCGTTACAGCCTCCTGCCCCAGGCTTTCGGCTGCGCGGACTGGTTTTCCGCGCGGGTGACGACCTGCGGCGAACTCGACAATGCGCTGACGGCGGCGGGACGCGCCGAAACCGGCGTCTATATCGAAATCGTCACCGACGCCTATGCCGCCTCGGCCCTCGCCACCAGAATGCACGAGGAATTCCGCAAGCTCTATCGCTGATCTTTTTAGATTCCGGCCGCGTCGAAAGCCGCGACGCTCGCCGATCCTTCGGTCGCGGCGCGGAAAAACCCCTCGGCATGGGGCAGGACATGGCCGGCGAAATGTCTGGCCAGCGCGATCTTGCCGTTCAGGAACGAAACATCCGCGCCGCTTTCGTCGCGCAATTCGGCCGCCCGCGCCGCCTGTCGCGCCAGCAGCCAGAAGCCGATGGTGATCCCGAACTGATGGATCAGCGGGACGCCGGCGGCCGCCGTCTGCGCGGGAGCGCAGGCATGAGTCGCCACCACCCATTCGATCGCATATTGCAGCCGGGCCGTCGGCGCGGTCAAAGCCTGCCCGAGCGCGACGATCTCGGCGTCGGAGGCGGTTTCGAGATCGGCGGCGGCCGCGCGCATCGTCTCGATCAGCCGTTCGGCCGCCGCGCCCTGGTCGCGCGCGATTTTCCGGCCGACGAGATCATTGGCCTGGATCGCCGTCGTGCCCTCGTAGATCGGGGTGATGCGGGCGTCGCGGTAATGCTGGGCGGCGCCGGTTTCCTCGATGAAGCCCATGCCGCCATGAACCTGGACCCCGGTCGAGGCGATCTCGACCGCGCTTTCGGTGCACCAGCCCTTCACCACCGGAACCAGCAGATCGACCATGGCCTGCGCCGCCGCCGCTTCCGCCTTGTCGGGCGAAGCATGGGCGATGTCGGTTTGGCCGGCGGTGAAATATGTCAAAGCCCGCATCGCCTCGACCTTGGCTTTCATGTCGAGCAGCATGCGCTTGACGTCGGGGTGGTAGGCGATGGCCGCGCCGCTTTCCGCCCCGATCGGCCGGCCCTGGACGCGCTGGAAGGCGTAATCGCGGGCCTGCTGGAAGGCGCGTTCGGCGATGGCCACCCCCTCCAGCCCGACATTCAACCGGGCGTGGTTCATCATGGTGAACATATATTCGAGGCCGCGATTGGCCTCGCCGACGAGATAACCGATCGCGCCGCCCTTGTCGCCGAAAGACATGACCGCCGTCGGGCTGCCATGGATGCCGAGCTTGTGCTCGATCGAGGCGCAGACCAGATCGTTGCGCGCCCCGAGCGAGCCATCGGGATTGACCAGGAATTTGGGCGCGATGAACAGCGAAATGCCTTTCACCCCGGGCGGCGCGTCGGGCAGGCGGGCGAGCACGAGATGGACGATGTTTTCCGCGACATCGTTCTCGCCCCAGGTGATGAAGATTTTTGTGCCGGTGAGGCGATAGGCGTCGCCGTCGGGAACGGCTTTGGTCCGCACGGCGGCAAGGTCCGAGCCCGCCTGCGGCTCGGTGAGATTCATCGTGCCGGTCCAGGCTCCCGCAACCATTTTCGGCAGATAAAGCGCCTTTTGCTCCGGCGAGCCATGATGGTCGATGGCGGCGATGGCCCCGAGCGTCAGCATCTGGCACAGGGAAAAGGCGAGATTGGCGCCCGTCCACATTTCCAGCACCGGGGTCGAGACCAGGCTCGGCAGGCCCTGGCCGCCATAGTCCAGCGGCGCCGGCATGGCGTGCCAGCCGTTTTCGCAAAAGGCCGCGAAAGCCTTTTTTACGCCGTCAGGCGTCGTCACCACGCCGTCCTTGCACAGGCAGCCCTGCTTGTCGCCCGGATGGTTGAGCGGCGCGAGCGCCTCGCCGGCGAATTTGCGCGCTTCCTCGAAAATCGCCTCGACCAGATCGTCCGAGACTTCCTCGTTGCCCGGCAGAGCGGCGATCCGGTCGAAGCCGCCGATCGTCTTCATGGCGAAGATCATGTCGCGGATCGGGGCGTTATAAGCGGACATGGGAGGCTCCGGAAAATGGCGGGAGCCGGAAAGCTAATCCCCGCTTCCGGCGAACTCAACCTGGGCGCTCTCCGCCTTTTGCCTAGGCCGGCGGCGTCACGTCAGGAGGCGCCGGCGATATCGTCCCTTTTGTTTGGCCGATCATCGTCTTGGCGCAAAAATCGCTTTCCCCGCCGCGCCATCCTGCTCTAGGTTTTGGCTTCGCGCGACCTGTGGCGCGCTCGATCTCTTAACATACGGGAAGGCAAGCGGATGAGGTTTCGGCTGCCGGCGCGAATCGGTCTCTTTCGGCTCTCCCTGCTCGGGGTCGTGATCGGCGTCGGGGCCGGCCTGGGCGCGGTGGTCTTTCGCGACCTCATCGGCCTCATCCACAATATCGCCTTCCACGGCCGTTTCGCCTTTTCCTATGACGCCAATGTCTTCACCCCGGAAAGCCGCTTCGGCGCCTTCGTCATTCTCGCCCCCGTGATCGGCGGCCTGATCGTCACTTTCCTGGTCGAGACCTTCGCGCCCGAGGCGCGCGGACATGGCGTGCCGGAAGTGATGGACGCCATTTATTACAATGAAGGGCGCATCAGGCCGATCGTCGCCACCGTCAAATCGCTGGCCTCGGCCATATCGATCGGCTCCGGCGCGGCGATCGGCCGCGAGGGCCCGATCATCCAGATCGGCGCCTCGCTCGGCTCGACCCTCGGCCAGATCGTTCCCATGGCGCCCTGGCAGCGCATCACCCTGGTCGCCGCCGGCGCGGGCGCCGGCATCGCCGCCACCTTCAACACCCCGATCGGCGGCGTCATGTTCGCGATCGAATTGATGATGCCGGAGGTAAGCGCCCGCACCTTCCTGCCGGTGGCGCTGGCGACCGGCGTCTCCACTTTCGTCGGCCGGCTGTTTCTCGGCATCAGGCCAGCCTTCAATGTGCCGGCCAATCTGCTGGTCGATCATGCCGCCACGGCGCCGGAGCTCCTGATCTATGGCTTCATCGGCGTTCTTGCCGGGCTCGCCGCCGCCGCCTTCGTCCGTGGCCTCGCGGCGGTCGAGGGCCTCTACGAGCGCATCGGCGACAGCTATCTGCGCCACGCCATCGGCATGGCGTCGGTCGGCCTCCTATTCTATTCGCTGTTTCGCGTCGCCGGCCATTATTACGTCGAGGGCGTCGGCTACGCGGCCATCGAGGCGATCCTCAAGGGCGATCTGGCGGCGCCGGCGCTGCTGCTGGCGCTGATGGCGGCGAAACTTTATGCGACCACGACGAGCCTGGGCTCGGGCGGCTCGGGCGGCATTTTCTCGCCCTCCCTGTTCATGGGCGCGACGCTCGGGGCGAGCGTCGGGGCGTTCTTCCATCGTTTCGCGCCGGGAAGCGGACCCGACATCGCGAACTGCGCCATCGTCGGCATGGCCGCCATGGTCGGCGGCGCCACCGGCGCCGCCATGACCGCCGTCGCCATGCTGTTCGAAATGACCCGCGATTACGACATCGTCATGCCGACGATCATGGCGACGGCTTTGGCGCTCGGCGTGCGGCGCCTGCTCAGCCGCGAGGACATCTACACCATCAAGCTGGTCAAACGCGGCCATTTCGTGCCCAAGGCCCTGCACGCCAACATGTTCATGGTGCGCCTGGCCGGCGAGGTGATGCAGCGCGATCCCGTTCTGCTGCCGGCCGACGCCGATTTCTCCGCCTTCCTGCGCGATCCCGCTTATGCCGGCGGCATGAAACATGTCGTGGTGACGCGAGGCGAGCGGCTGGTCGGCGTCATCAGGGTGAACATGGAATTGCACTGCGGCGTCGAACAGGCCGATCCCGGCGTGCGCGTGGGCGACATTGCGCAAAAAAATTTCGTCATCGCGCACGAAAACGACATCATGTTCGACATCGTCTCGCATATGGCGCGCCGGCGCGCCTCCACCGCGGTGGTGATCGCCGACAAGCTTCGCCCGCGCGCGCAAAATGTCGTCGGAATCATCACCCGCGAACATATCGGCGATTCAGTCGCCGAGGGCCTCAAGCCTTACGGCTGATTCAAAGGCGGCCGTCATGCCGCGACGCGGCGGCATTCCGCCGAACAGGCCTTGCAGGAAGCCGCGCAGGCCTTGCATTCGGCGACATCGGGATATTTTTCGCATTCCTTCTGGCAGGCGGCGCAGATTTCCGCCGTCGCCCTGGCGAAAGCCGGAACCGCCGGCGAATTGACGGCGGCGAGCGCCTGGAGCGCGCCGCAGGCCGCGACCACCTGATAGGCGGTGTTGATGCAACCGGTCATCGAATAATCCTTCATCGCCAGCATGCCGATGCAATGACGCAGGCAATCGTTGGCGGTGGCGACGCAATGGCCGCAATCGTCCTGAAGGGCTTTGTACATTGGGGGGTGCATCGACATAGCGCCCTTTTCGGCAAAAGCCTCGCCCGAGGCCGCCAGAAAAGCCGCCGCGCCGGCGCCGGCCATGAATTCACGACGCTCCGTTTTCCTCGCCTCTTCCCATTGGCGCGCGCCCAACAGGGGTGCGCGAATTTTTCGCTCCAGAAAGTACTTTTACGACGCCACTCATTGCGGCGGCGGGGTGACTCCGAGCAGCGCCGCGACGGCGAGGACGGCGAGGCCGAGCACAAGTTCGAAGGCCACGCTGGTTTGCAGGCCAATGCTCTGCCTTGCGCTCACCGGACCAAGCCGCAGACGCGGCAGCGCCACGAATCGATTGTAATAAGCCAGCGCGAACATCGAGGCGACCAGCGCCGCCTTGGCGCTGAGAACATAACCGTAATCGGTCATGAACACGCGCCCGAACGAGGCGCCGACCCGGAATCCGACATTGCCCAAGCCGCTGGCCACGATCAGCGCGACCGCCGGCATGGCGACGACCGAAAAGCGCGGCAGCAGTTCGATGGTCCGGCGCCGCGTTTCCTCGTCGCCTTGTCCGCGCGTTTCCCGCAAGGCAAACAGCAGGGGCGGCAGGCCGCCGAGCCAGGCGGCGGCGGCGAGCACGTGCACGCCATAGACGCCCACCATCAAGGCGCCCCCGGCGCCTGACCCTTCAGCGGCATGGCCGAGCCAGGCCTGGTCGATCAGCAGCGCCGCACCGACTGGAATCATCGCCCGGCGCCGCGAATCCGCCGCCATCGGCCAGGCGGCGAGGCCAAGCGCGAGGACGAAGAGAGCCAGACGGATTTCGACCACCGGCCCGAACCGGGTCTGGGTGAAGAACAAGGACAAGGTCTGCGGATCGGCGACCTTGTCGAGGCCGTCGGCCATATTGGCGATGATCGCGGCGATCCAGCCGAGGCCCGAAAGGACCGCGACCGGCGCCGCGACCCGCAGCGAAATATCTGTCGTCCGCCGGGCGCCCGGAAAGGCGCCCGGCGTATGAGTCCAGAACAAGGCCGACCCGAACAGGATGAAGACCGACGCGAAGTGAATCCAGCGCGTCAGCAGCAGCAGGGCCGGGATCGCTAAGCCTTCGGAAACGTCCATGTCACGGCGCGATCGTGAACTTGTAGCTTCCGGAGGTATGATGGGTGTCCACCGAAACCACATGCCAATGCACGACATAGGTTCCCGGCGCGAGCTTGCGTCCGAGGGAGACGTGAAGCGTCGCCGGGTCCGACGAATCGACCCGCGTCTTGCCGGCGGGGATCGAAGCCCCCGCCGCCGAGGTCACGGACACGCCGGAAAAGGCGGCCACGATGTTCTGGGTGAAGCTCAGGGTCAGTTCGCCCGGCGCGCCCTGGGAGGTGGAGCCCACCGAAGGAGCGGCGTGGTCGAGAAAGGCGTGCGCCCAAGCCGACCCTGTGAAGCCGGGCGCGGCAAAGGCGGTCGCGCCGGCGAAAGCGGCGGCGGCGAAGGTCATGCGCAGGATTTTCATGAGTAAACCTCCTCAATAGGAGCCGCGCGCCTGCGGCGGTCCGAACAATGGTTTGCCAATGGTGCTCGGCGCGAGGTCGTCGAGGAAGATGTCGAGGATCGCCATCGCGCCGAAATGAGAGCCGCTTTCCTTGTTGATCGGCGCCTGGGCCATCACGCCGACCTCGAAATATCTCCCGATGTAATAGACCGACGGGCCGACCACCCCGGTTGTGACATTGGTCGGAAACTGGCCGGGCATGTCGGGCGAAAGATTGCCGACGGGCGTCGTGAAGATCGCTTCGACGGTCGGGATCAGGTTGCGGAAAAATTCAGGCGCTTCCGCAACATGCGAGTTCATGTACAGCAGGCTGTACTGAAGGCTCGCGCCATAGGTGATCGTGGTCGGGTTGAGGCTGCCGTCGGCATTGGTCGCGGTCATCGGAAAATTCGTGCTGAACTCGCCGGTGATCGCGAAGGGCTTGATCCAATCGGATTGCACGTCGCCGAAGCCTTTGCCGCCATAGACGTTGAAGGTCAGGGTGGAGAAGGGATCGGACGGCAGCGAGGCGCTTTGCGGACTGCCGGTATTGGCGAATGTGTAAGCGACGGCCACCGACACGATCGCTTCGTGCTTCGCATCCTGCCACGGCACATATTGGAGCTGGGTCGTGATATCCGACCAGCCCTGGGCGCTGGGGCGCGTCTGCCAGTCGAATTCGTTGCCGATCGAGAAGGCGAGATCGGCGGTGATCGTCTTCTGATAGTTCCAGCCCATGGAATAATTGAACGAGCCGGGAGAGCCGTCGGGATTGGCCGAGGGCATGTAGGAGAAGACCGGCAGCGCCAGTTCGTCGTTGACGCCGGGATCGTCGATGGTCAGCGTCGCGGGGAAGACGCGGTCGCCGACGATGGTGTGGGCCTGGGCCTGGAAGGCGCCGGCCGAAAGAGCCGCGCAAGCGGCGAGGACATGGGTTTTACGCGTGCGACCAAGCGCCTGCGGGATCGGGGTGGGTTTCATTCTGGTCTCGTCAAGTTTTCTGGCCGGCATGCGGCGTCAGGCGCGCCGCCGAAAAGGCGGCGCCCGCAAAAAACGCGCTCAAGAAGCGCGGATCAGACCAGAACGGGAGGACTGCGGGCCGGCGGCGTGGTCAGCGGTTGCGAGCGCGGCGGCAGGCGTTGCGCGGGAAGGGAAACCAGCAGGATGACGCGCGTGGCGGCGCGGGCCACGACGTCCGGCGGCGGCGCGCCCGGAAGCGCAGCGCCCAGCGCCTGACACATCGGACAGGATTCTGGTGCGCCATGTGCGTGGCCATCGCCTCGCGTCTGATGAAAACAGCCGGGCGCGGCGTTTTCCTGAGCCGCCGCAAAGGCGTCGCCGATCGCCACGGGGCGCGATGCGGCGGCAAACAGCCCAAAGCCCTGAAGCAGGAAGACGAACGCGGCCAGACGCGCAAGCCACGCCCGCCAGAATGCATCCCGCCCGCTATCGCCAATCCCCCGCGCCACAGCCCCTCTCCCATTGAAAACACGCTAACATTTCCTCAAGGCGACGCGCAATCCACCGCGACGAAATTCGGCGTGGCGGCAAGCCGCTCGCCGCCGAAAATTCATTTGACTGGCGCCGCCCCGCGCGGTCGGATAAGGTCAAGGTCGTCATCTGGCTGTCGGACCCGGCCCTGACTTGGCATCGCCCTCGTGGAACCGTTTTATGGAACTTGGCCCGCTCATCCTGTCGCGAATCCAGTTCGCCTTCGTGGTCAGTTTCCACATCATCTTTCCCTCTTTCACCATCGGCCTCGCGGCCTGGCTCACGGCGCTCGAAGGCATGTCGCTGGCCACCCGCCTGCCGGTCTATCGCCGCCTGTTCGATTTCTGGCTGAAAGTCTTCGCTCTGGCCTTCGCCATGGGCGTGGTCAGCGGCATTGTCATGGCCTTCCAGATCGGGACGAACTGGAGCGTCCTGTCGGAACGCACGGGGTCGATCCAGGGGCCGCTGCTCGGCTATGAGGCCTTCACCGCCTTCCTGCTTGAGGCGTCCTTTTTTGGCGTCATGATGTTCGGCCGCGACCGGGCGCCGCGCTGGTTCTACTTCTTCTCCTGCCTCATGGTCGCCCTCGGCACCATGGCCTCGTCCTACTGGATCATGGCGAACAACAGCTGGATGCAGGTTCCGCTCGGCCATAGCGTGGTCGACGGCAAGATCGTTCCCGACGACTGGAAGACCATATTGCTCGGGCCGGTTCAGCTCATTCGCTGGCCGCATATGCTGCTCGGCGCCTTTCTCACCACCAGCCTGTGCGTCGCCGCGACCGGCGCCTGGCATCGCCTGCGGAGCGAGGCCTGGGAAGAATCCGACATCATGCTCGATTGGGGCCTGGCCCTCGCCGCCGTGCTGATCCCGGCGCAGATCGTTCTCGGCCATCTCGCCGGCGAGATCGTCCACAAATATCAGCCGGCCAAATTCGCGGCCATCGAGGCGCGCTGGCATGACGAGCAGCCGGCCTCGGAAGTGCTGATCGGCTGGCCGGACGCGCGGAAGATGACCAATCGTTACGCCATCACCGTTCCCGACCTCGGCAGTTTCGTCGCCACCGGAACCTTCGATTCCAAGGAAGTCGGACTCGAATCGTTCCCGGCGCAGGACCAGCCGCCGGTGCGCGTCCCCTTCTTCGCCTTCCGCATCATGTTCGGCCTTGGCCTCGCCATTCTCGCTCTGTCCTGGACTGGCCTCGTCCTGCGCATCCTTGGCTGGCTCGAACAGGCGGACTGGTTCCTGTGGTTGACCCTGTTCTCCTTCCCCGCCGGCTTCGTCGCGGTGATCGCCGGCTGGTTCACCGCCGAAGTCGGCCGCCAGCCCTGGGCCGTCTATGGGCTGCTGCGCACGCGCGACGCCCTGACGCCCTCGCTTTCCAAGCCCGAGGCCATGACGTCGCTGATCGCCTATATTCTGGTCTATGGCTTGATCTTCGGCTTTGGCGCGGTTTATTTCCATCGCCTGTTGCGCGACGGGCTGACGAAAAAGACCCGCGCCGCCGCCGGCTACGATTTCCACGCAGAGAGGCCTTGATGAACGCCGCCGAGATGAGCCAGGCCGCGCCCTCCTTTCTCGCCTTGTTCTGGGCCGGCGCGATCGCCTTTTCCATCCTCGTCTATGTGGTGCTCGACGGCCTCGACCTCGGCGTCGGCATTTTGTTCGGCGCGACGCGCGACCCCGATCTGCGCGGCGAAATGATGGGCCTGATCGCGCCGTTCTGGGACGGCGCCGAAACCTGGCTGATCGTCGTCGGCGCCTCGCTCTTCGGGGCTTTTCCCGCCGTTTACGCGATCTTCCTGCCGGCCTTCTACCTGCCGGTGCTGCTGTTGCTGATCGGCCTGATCTTTCGCGGCGTCGCCTTCGAATTCCGGGGGCGCGGCGGTCCGTCCCGGCTGTGGAGCGGCGGCTTCTGGCTCGGCTCTGGCCTCGCCGCCTTCGTCCAGGGCGCGGCGGTCGGCGCCATGATCCTCGGCGTCCAGGTGAAGGACGGCCAATATGCCGGCGGCCCCTTCGACTGGCTGCGCCCGCTGCCCGTTTTGACGGGAATCGGCCTGATGTTCGGCTATGCGCTGCTGGGCGCCGGCTGGATGATCCTGAAATCGCCGACCCGCCTGCGCGACTGGGCCTATGCGCGCGCCCCCTTCCTCGCCATCGGCATGGCGCTCTTTCTGGCCCTCGCCTCGCTCCTCACCGTCCTTCAGGCGCATGGGGTCATGATGCGGCTGATCGAGCGGCCCTGGGCCTTGGCCTTTTTCCTGGCGGGCTTTCTCGCTTTATGGGGCGTGCTGTTCGGAATCGGCCGGCGAAGCGACGCCCTGCCCTTCGCTTGCGCCATCCTGTTCTTCCTCGCTGCTTTCGGCTTTCTCGCCACCGCCTTCTGGCCCTATATGATCCCCTATAGCGTCACGGTGGCGAGCGCGGCGGCGCCGGAAAAATCGCTCTCCTTCCTGTTCTGGGGCGCGGGCGTCGTCGCCTTGCCGATCGTCCTGATCTATTCGGTGGTCATCCACGTCCTCTTCCGTGGCAAGCTCAGCGTCGCCGGCCATTGATCCGCGCCCCTTTGTTCGTAATATGTTCGGGCGAAGTGGCAACGATTCGCGGATTCGGAGACGAGGTTGGGCGAGGCCGCATTTCTTGGCAAACTCAATGAGGCGCAGCGCCGGGCGGCCGAATATGCGGCCGGCGGGCCGCTGCTGATCATTGCCGGCGCGGGCTCGGGCAAGACCAGCACGCTCGCCCATCGCGTCGCTTTTCTCATCGCCTCGGGCGCCGATCCGCGCCGCATCCTGCTGATGACCTTTTCCCGCCGCGCCGCTTCCGAAATGACCGGCCGGGTGCGGCGCATCTGCGCCGAGGCTTTGGGCGCCAAAGGTTGGGGCGCCAAAAGCGGGATTCTGACCGACGCCCTGGCCTGGGCCGGCACCTTCCACTCGATCGGGGCGCGGCTGTTGCACGAACATGCGCCTTCGATCGGCCTCGATCCGGATTTCACCATCCACGACCGCGAGGACAGCGCCGACCTGCTCAATCTCGCGCGCCACGATCTCGGCTTTTCTCGGACCGAAAAGCGCTTCCCCACCAAATCCACCTGCCTCGCCATCTATTCCCGCGCCGTCAATTCGGAGGCGCCGCTCGATGAGGTTCTGGGCCGCGCCTTCCCCTGGTGCGCCGGCTGGAGCGAGGAGCTGCGCAAGCTGTTCGCGGCTTATGTCGAGGCGAAGCAGGCGCAGAACGTGCTCGATTACGACGATCTGCTGCTCTATTGGGCGCGGATGGCGGAAGAACCCGCGCTCGCCGCCGATATGGGCGGGCGGTTCGATCATGTGCTGGTCGACGAATATCAGGACACCAACCGGCTTCAGGCTTCGATCCTGCTCGGGCTCAAGCCCGACGGGCGCGGTCTGACCGTGGTCGGCGACGACGCCCAGTCGATCTACGCCTTCCGCGCCGCCGACGTGCGCAACATTCTCGATTTCCCGCAGAAATTCGCGCCGCCCGCCGAAATCGTCACTCTGGAGCGCAATTACCGCTCGACCCAGCCGATCCTCGCCGCCGCCAATGCGGTGATTTCCCACGCCAGGGAGCGGATCGCCAAGAATTTGTGGACCGATCGCGCTTCCGCCGTGCGCCCCGCTCTGGTCGTGGTGCGCGACGAAGCCGATCAGGCGAATTATATCGTCGAACAGGTGCTGGAGGCGCGGGAATGCGGCGCGCCGCTCAAATCGCAGGCGATCCTGTTCCGCGCCGCCCATCACAGCGGCCTGCTCGAAATCGAGCTGACCCGGCGCAATATTCCCTTCGTCAAATTCGGCGGGCTGAAATTCCTCGACAGCGCCCATGTCAAGGACATGCTGGCGCTGCTGCGCTTCGCCCGGAACCCGCGCGACCGGGTCGCCGGCTTCCGCCTGCTGAAAATCCTGCCGGGCGTCGGCCCCTCGAGCGCCGGGCGCGCGCTCGACGCGATCGGCGGGGCCAGCGACCCGCTCGCCGCCTTGGCCGCCCTGCCGGCGCCGGCGAAATCCGGCGAGGACTGGCCGGCTTTCGTCGCCGCCTTGCGCGACATCGCCGCCGGCGCCGGCTGGCCGACGGAAGTCGCCCGCGCACGGCTTTGGTACGAGCCGCATCTCGAACGCTTGCACGAGGATTTCGCCACCCGCCAGATCGATCTCGTCCAGCTCGAACAGATCGCCGCGACCTACCCCTCGCGCGAGCGATTTCTGACCGAACTGACGCTCGACCCGCCCGACGCCACCAGCGCCGAGGCCGGCGTTCCCTTGCTCGACGAGGATTATCTGATCCTCTCGACCATCCATTCCGCCAAGGGGCAGGAATGGAAATCGGTTTTTCTGCTGAATGTGGTCGATGGCTGCATCCCATCCGACCTCGCGACCGGAACCAGCGCCGAGATCGAGGAGGAGCGCCGCCTGCTCTATGTCGCCATGACCCGCGCCCGCGACCATCTGCATCTGATGGTTCCGCAACGCTTCTTCACCCATGGTCAGCACGCGCGCGGCGACCGCCATATCTATGCCGCGCGCAGCCGTTTCATCCCCGACGATCTCATGGGCCTGTTCGAACAGATTTCCTGGCCGCGCATCGCGTCCGAAACCGCCGCGCGCGGACCGCGTCCGCAGGCGCGGATCGATCTTGGCGCGCGCATGCGCGGCATGTGGCGCTGATTTTTATCGGCCCAGAAAAGTCTTGATCGCCTGTTCGGCCTTTTTGCGCTCGTCGGGCGTCAGCTGGTTGGCCTGATTGTCCAGCCAGTTGTCGTGCAGACCCGCCGCGGCGGCGAGGATCGCCCATTTCGCCCCTTCGACGCGGTCCTGTTTCAGCCCGCGCCCGGCGAAATACATGCGCGCGACGCGGTCCTGAGCGATGGCGTTGTTGCGGTTGGCGGCGCGCAGCAGCCATTTCGCCCCGCCCGGCTCATCGGCCGGCATGCCGTCGCCATTGAACAAAGCGATGCCATATTCGACTTCCGCCGCCAGATAATTCGCTTCCGCCGCGCGTTTCAGCCATTGCGCGGTCTGGCCGTGGTCCTTGGGCACGCCCTTGCCCTCGCGGTAAAGCAAGGCGAGCGCATAAGCGGCGTCGGGAAAGCCGAGATCGGCCGAGCGGCGAAAATCTTGCGCCGCCTGCTTGAAATTCGAGGCGACGCCATTGCCCTCGAGCGCGAAGACGCCGAGATTGAACCAGGCGCCGGCATGACCCTGCGCGGCGGCCTTTTCGAACCAGGATCGCGCCGTCGCAACATCCTTGGGCTCGCCTTTGCCGCTCAGATAAGCGTTGGCCAGCGCATATTGCGCGTTCTTGTTGCCCTGTTCGGCGGCGAGCTTGTCCCATTTCAACGCTTCGTTGAGATTGAGCGGCACGGCGACGCCCTCGGCGAAGAGTTCGCCGATCAGGGTCAGGGCGGCGGCGTCATGGGGGTCGGCCTCGACGCGCTTCATCGCCTCCTGAAAGGCGGTGCGGAAATAGCCGCGCTGATAGGCGCCATAGGCAAGATCGGGCTCGCCCGGCTTGAGCCCGGCAAAAGACGGGCCGGCCGCCAGCAGCGCGGCGGCGCCAAGCGCGATGGCGACAAGGCCGCGCCTCAAGCCCGCGCCTCCGCGCGATCGAGCGCCGCCTGCGCCTCCGCGACGGCGCTCGCTATTCCGCGCGGATCGGCAAAGAAATCAGGGCCGAGCGCGACGAATTCGGCGCCCGAGCGCGCCAAAGCCTCGACCTCTTCCGGCCGATGGGCGACCGCGACGCAGGGCACGTTGAACAGATCCGCCCACCAGGAGGCGCGCTCCAATATGGCGGCGGCGCTGTCGCCGCCGGGATCGAGCGCGCCGAACATCAGGTAATCCACGTCGCTCTCGCCCGCCCGCATCGCCTCGTCGCGGTCGGCCAGCGCCCCCACCCCGACGATGCGCTCGGGCTTGAGGCTTTCCAGCGCCGCGGCGAAATTCTCGCCCAGCCCCTCGACATGAACGCCATCCGCCCCGGCGCGCGCGGCGAGCAGCGCGTCGTCCGGCGCGAGCAAAGCCGCGCCGGCGGCTTGGACCACGGGCGCGAGCGCCTTGACGATCTTTTTGCGCGCGCCCTCGTCCGGCGTGGCGAAGCGCAAAAGCACGCAGGCGACATCGCCCGCGCCCAGCGCGGCCTTCAGAGACGACGCGAGCGCTTCGGCTTCGGCGACCCGGGGGGTGATGAGGTACAGGCGGGGTTTGATGAAATCGTTCATGGTCTTTTTGAACAAGCGAAGCGCATGGAGATTGTCGCCCCCTGTCCCCGCATAGGGCGTCCTTGCGGACGCCCTATGCGGGGAGAGGGGGCGTTCAGGCGTGTCGGCATTTCTAGGCAAAAATAGGGCCGCAGCAAGCCGCGGACCTTTGTTCGAACGAATATTCGGCGCGGTTCACGCCGTTTTGGGATCGAGCTCGCCCTTGGCGTAGCTCTTGGCCATTTCGGCGAGGGTAAAGACCCTCTTGATCTTCGAAGCCTGGCCGGCCGTGCCGAATTCTTCCAAGCGCTGCCGGCAGATCCTGGTCATGGCCTCGGTCGCGGGCTTGAGATATTTGCGCGGGTCGAATTCGGCCGGATGTTCCGCGAGCACCTTGCGGATCGCGCCGGTGATCGCCATGCGGTTGTCGGTGTCGATGTTGATCTTGCGCACGCCATGCTTGATGCCGCGCTGGATCTCCTCGACCGGCACGCCCCAGGTCTGGGGCATCTTGCCGCCATAGGCGTTGATGATGTCCTGCAAGTCCTGCGGCACCGAGGACGAGCCGTGCATGACCATATGCAGGCCCGGCATTTTCCGGTGGAGCTCCTCGATGACGTTCATCGCCAGAATGGCGCCGTCGGGCTTGCGCGAGAATTTATAGGCGCCGTGCGAGGTGCCCATGGCGATGGCCAGCGCGTCCACCTTGGTCGCCTTGACGAATTTCACCGCGTCGTCGGGATTGGTGACGAGCTGGTCGTGCGACAGCTTGCCCTCGAAGCCGTGGCCGTCTTCCTTCTCGCCCATGCCGGTTTCGAGCGAACCGAGCACGCCGAACTCGCCTTCGACGGAAATGCCGCCGAGATGGGCCATATCGGTCACATACTTGGTGACATTGACGTTATAGTCCCAGTCGGCGGGGGTCTTGCCGTCCTCTTTCAGCGAGCCGTCCATCATCACCGAGGTGAAGCCGGCCTGCATCGCCGAAAAACAGGTCGCCGGGCTGTTGCCGTGGTCCTGATGCACGCAGATCGGGATCTGCGGATAGATATCCACCAGAGCGTCCATCATGTGCTTGAGCATGATGTCATTGGCGTATTGGCGGGCGCCGCGCGAGGCCTGGATGATGACCGGCGCGTCCAGCTCGGAAGCCGCGACCATGATGGCCAGGGCCTGTTCCATATTGTTGATGTTGAAGGCGGGCACGCCGTAATCGTGTTCGGCGGCGTGGTCGAGCAATTGGCGAAGGGTGATACGGGCCATGTTTCTCTCCCGGGGTGAAAAGAGTTACGCCCGAGGCTTGGGAGCCCCGGGCGTTTCGCGATTTCAGGCGCGCAGGGCTTCGACGCCCGGCAGAACCTTGCCTTCCAGCCATTCGAGGAAGGCTCCGCCCGCCGTCGAGACATAAGTGAATTTGTCGCCGACGCCGGCGTGATTGAGCGCCGCCACCGTGTCGCCGCCGCCGGCCACCGACAGCAGCTTGCCTTCTGCCGTCAGCCGCGCGGCATAGCGGGCGACCGCATTGGTCGCGGCGTCGAAAGGCTCAAGCTCGAAAGCGCCGAAGGGGCCGTTCCACACCAGGGTCTTGCAGGCGGTGAGAACCTTTTCGACTTCCGCGACCGATTTCGGACCGGCGTCGAGCATCATGTCGGCGTCGCCGATGTGATCGACGCTGACGACATGCGAGGGCGCGTGAGCCTTGAACTCCTGCGCCACGACGCCGTCGACCGGCAGGACGATCTGGCACTTGTTGGTCGCGGCGGTCTTGATGATTTCGCGCGCGGTGTCGAGCAGATCGTGTTCGCACAGCGACTTGCCGACCTTCTTGCCCTGGGCGGCCAGGAACGTATTGGCCATGCCGCCGCCGATGATCAGGAAATCGACCTTCTTGGTCAGATTGCCGAGAAGCTCAAGCTTGGTCGAGACCTTGGCGCCGCCGACCACCGCCGCGAGCGGGCGAGCGGGATTATCCAGGGCCTTGGACAAAGCTTCCAGTTCCGCCTGCATGGCCCGGCCGCAGAAAGCCGGCATTTTATGCGCCAGGCCTTCGGTCGAGGCATGGGCGCGATGGGCGGAGGAGAAGGCGTCATTGACATAGACGTCGCCGATCTCGGCCATTTGCTCGACCAGCGCCGGATCGTTCTTTTCCTCACCCTTGTGGAAGCGGGTGTTTTCCAGCAGCAGCAGATCGCCGTCGGCCATTTTGGCCACGGCGGCGGCGGCCTTTTCGCCGATGCAATCCTCGGCGAAGCCGACCGGCTTGCCGAGCAGTCCGGCCATGGCTTCAGCCACGGGCTTCAGGGAAAAATCGGGATTGGGCGCGCCCTTCGGCCGGCCGAAATGGGCCAGCATGATGACTTTGCCGCCCTTTTTGGAAATTTCGTTCAGGGTCGGCAGGATGCGGTCGAGGCGCGTCGTGTCGGTAACCTTGCCGTTTTCCATCGGGACGTTGACGTCGACGCGGACAAGCACGCGCTTGCCCTTGAGTTCAGCGGAATCGAGGGTGCGAAAACCGGACATGGAGGGACTCTCGTCGGTGTGGGGCATGACTCCAGCGCGGCGACTGAGCCGCCGGGGGCCATGCTCGATCAAGGACGGCGCAAGATGGGCGTTTTCGCTCAAACGCGCCATGTTCTATGACAAAAAGGAAGGGCGCGCTCGAAGAGCGCGCCCTGATAAGGCTCAGATCAGCTTGGCCATCGCGACGGCCGTGTCGGCCATGCGGTTCGAGAAGCCCCATTCGTTGTCGTACCAGGACAGGATCGACACCATGGTTCCGTCCAAAACCTTGGTCTGATCCATGTGGAAGATCGAGGAATGGGGGTCGTGGTTGAAGTCGCAGGAAACGTTCTTGTCGTTGGTATAGCTTAGAACGCCCTTCATCGGGCCGTCGGCCGCCGCCTTGATCGCGGCGCTGATCTCGTCCTTGCTGGTCGCGCGCTTGGCGATGAACTTGAGGTCCACCACCGAGACGTTGGGGGTCGGCACGCGGATGGCGAAGCCGTCGAGCTTGCCCTTGAGCTCCGGCAGGACGAGGCCCACCGCCTTGGCGGCGCCGGTCGAGGTCGGGATCATCGACAGAGCGGCGGCGCGGCCGCGGTAGAGATCCTTGTGGAACGTGTCGAGCGTCGGCTGGTCGCCGGTATAGGAGTGGATGGTCGTCATGATGCCCTTTTCGATGCCGATGGCGTCATTGAGAACCTTGGCGACCGGCGACAGGCAATTGGTGGTGCAGGAGGCGTTGGAGACGACGTGATGATCCCTGGTCAGCTTGTCGTGGTTCACGCCATAGACGACGGTGAGGTCGGCGCCGTCGGAGGGGGCGGAGACCAGAACGCGCTTGGCGCCGGCGGCGAGCATGGTCGCGGCTTTGTCGCGCGCGGTGAAGATGCCGGTGCATTCCATGCAGACGTCAACGCCGAGCGCGGCCAGCGGCAGCTGCGAGGGATCCTTGATCGCCGTGACCTTGATCGGGCCGGTTCCGACATCGATCGTGTCGCCATCGACCTTGACCACGCCGGGGAAGCGGCCGTGGACCGAATCATAGCGCAGGAGATGAGCGTTGGTTTCGACCGAGCCGAGATCGTTCAGGCCGACGACCTGGATGTCGGTGCGGCCGGATTCGACGATGGCGCGCAGGACATTGCGGCCGATGCGGCCAAAACCATTGATGAAAACCTTGACTGCCATTTCGATGCGCTCCTCGGTTGGTCCCATCCAATAAGACGGAGCTTTTGCCGCTCCCTCAAATTCCGCCCCATTTTGCGCGGCGGCTTTGTGGCAGACCTCTTAATCCGTTTCGCGCCGACAAGGCAACAGCGGGAACGCCGAATCTTCGACCTTCGTACTGGTTTGGGCGCGGAAGGCGGCGTGTGAAAACCGTCATGAAGGCGCCAATGCAGGGAATTTGCGCCGCCTGCGGCGATTTGCCGCGCCATAAAGCGCACGCCGCCCGGAGAGGCTTCTTTTCCTGTGGCCTTCTGGGCCAAGCCCTTGGCGAGCGCCGTGACAATGATAGATTGTCGAATCGTCCGCTCCCGCTCCTTGCCCGCGACGCAAGCCGAAAGCCGTCCTTTGTCCTCGACCGCGAACGAACAGCCCCCGCCTGACGCCGCGCCCGACCCGGCGGCGTCCGGTCGCGCCGGCGCCGCGCTGGCGAGCGAACGTTTCGCAGCGGCGCGCCTGCGCCTGCGCGCGGCGTTCGGCGCGTTGGACGCCGCGATCAGCCGCCGGGCGGAACGCGCGCTCGAACAGGTGGACCAGTTCGCCGAACATGCCGCGCTCCAGGATGACCGTTCGCGCCTAGCGGTCGAACTCGACGACGCCGCGCGACGCGCCCGCGCCCTTGAAACCGCCAATTTCGGGGCCGCGCGGCGCATCGAGCGCGCCGCGGCGGCGGTTCGCGCCGTGCTTGCCGCCGATTCTTCCGCCGAGACCTGCGGCCCGAACTCTGCTTCCGAGGAACCGTGAATGGCGCAGGCCGTGGTGACCATCGCCGGGCGCACCTATCGCATGAACTGCGACGAGGGCGATGAGCCGCATATCGAATCGCTCGCGCGCCTGGTGGACGCCAAGATCGCGGAGCTGCGCGGCGCCTTCGGCGAGATCGGCGACCAGCGGATCACGGTCATGGCCGCGCTGACCATCGCCGACGAACTGGTCAGCGCCCGGAAACAAAGCGCCGCCGCGGCCGAGGCGGCGGAACGGGCGCTCGCCGAGGCGGAGGCTTGCCGCCGCCGCGAGGCGGATTGGGCGGAGGCCGCCGCCGCCGCGCTCGACGAGGCGGCGGAACAGGTCGAAGCCGCGACGCGCGCGCTCGGCGCGGAAAAGAACTGAAAGCGTCCTATTCCACGCCGTTGCGGCAGTTCGACGGGTCGCCGATCCGCGTCATATCGAGTTGCGCCAGCGCCACGATCGCGCGGGCGCGGCTGTAAACCTTGAGCTTGCGCAAAATCTCGCCGACATGGGCCTTGACCGTGGTCTCGCTGATGCCGAGCCGATGAGCGATCACCTTGTTGGGCAGGCCCTCCGCCAGCAGTTGGAGCACGCATTTCTGCCGCGCGGTGAGCTTTTCGAGCCGGGCGAGCAGCGTGTCCTCCTCCTTTGGCGAGCCGCGATCCGCCGGAAGCGCCGGGACTCCGGGTTGCCGCCGCGGCGCAAAGGTCATGGCGGCGGCGATCTTGCACGCCGACTGCAAAAATTCCGCGAGCCTCTCCCTGACCGTCTCCCCCTGACGTTGCGCCAGCCCCACCTGGCGGCGCGCCAGATCGTCGGGCGTCCGCGCCGCGCCCAAAGCCTCGAACAATTCGATGGTCGCGAGCGCGCTTTCCTGAATCGAATGCAGAGCCCGCGTCTGGAGATCCTGAAGCTCGGCCGCGAGAATGGCGTTGCGGCTTTCGGCCGCTTGCGTCGCCTCTTCGATCGCCGCCCGCAACAATTCGAAAACCTTGCTCGCCTGCCGGGTGACCGGACTTTCGGCAACGACGCCGCGCGTGGGGAGCGGTTCGGCGCCGGAAACGCCGACATCGGGCGTGAATGTGTGGGAGAAGTCGGCGTTCTCGGACGACACCGCGCCGCGCGGCGGATACAGGCGCGGTTCGAACCCTTCGGCCGCGCCTTCGCGATCATCGGAGCTTGTCATCGGTTTATCCTGGAGCGAAAGGGAAAGACGGCGCATATGGGGCCGCAACACGCGTCCAAAATTTCCATGCTGCAATGCAGCATATCCCTCGACGCGCCTATTGTACCTTCGTGCATCCCCCGGTCGGATAATGAAATGGTGGAACAGCTTCTCACGACCAAGAAACGTTTCGAACTGCCCGAATTGCGCACGATCGGCGGCGCGACGATCCGCGATCTCGCCGTGGGCTATGAGACCTATGGCGCGCTGAACGAGGCGCGCGACAACGCCATTCTGGTCGCGCATTATTTTTCCGGCGCGAGCCACGCCGCCGGCCGCTATCGTCCGGAAGACCCCCTGCCCGGCTACTGGGATGCGATCATCGGGCCCGGCAAGGCGGTCGATACGATTCGCTATTTCGTCATTTCCTCGGACACTCTGGTCAATTTCAACGCCCATGACCCCAATGTGATCACCACCGGGCCGGCGAGCCTCGATCCCGCGACAGGAAAACCCTATGGCCTGAGCTTTCCGCCCGTCGCCATCGCCGACTTCGTCCGCGTCCAGCGCGCCCTGATCGACTCGCTGGGTATCGCCAAACTGCGCGCGGTCATGGGCCCCTCCATGGGCGGGCTCCAGACCTTCGAGTGGGCGGCTGCCTATCCTGAAATGGTGGAGCGCATCATTCCGGTTATCGCCTCGCCCCATTTCACCGGCTGGCTGACGGCCTGGATGACGATCTGGACCGAGCCGATCCGGCTCGATCCCGACTGGCGCGGCGGCGCCTATGACAGGAGCGCGTCGCCCCGCGCCGGCCTGGAGGCGGCGATCCGCGCCATGACCCTGCACGGCCTGCAAAGCGCCTGGTCCTGGAGCGCTGGCGGGCGCGCTTCGGCGGAAGGCGCCGATCCCGCCGACATCGCCGCTTCGCCCTTCGCGATCGACAGGACGCTGGCCGACGGGGCGCGGGCGCGCGTCCCGCTCGCCGACGCCAATCACATGCTTTATCTCGCGCGCGCCAATCAGACTTTCATTCCCGGCGCCGGGGCGGGCGCGGCGAGCCTCGCGGAAGGCATGGCGAGAATCAAGGCGCCGACGCTGCTGATTCACGCGCCGGACGATCTGGTGTTTCGGCCCGAATGGGTCGAAGCCACCGCCGCGACCTTGCGCGGCCAGGGCGTCGCGGTCGAAAGCGCGACGCTTTCCGGGCCTTTCGGTCATTACAACGGCATCGTCCAGATCGCTCAGGCCAGCGACAGGATCGCCGATTTCCTCGCGCGCGCGATTTAAGGCATAGTCGCGCCGACCCGCGCACCACACGGCGCCCACCGAGCCCCTTCATCATGGCCAAAAAGACCAAGACATCCAAAAGCGCGGCGCGTCCGGCGCACAAAAAGCCTCAGGCGCCGAAAAAGAGCCAGACCGCCAAAAAGCAGGAAGCCCAGAAAAAACGCGCGGCGACCGTATTGGGCCTGACCATGCCGCTTGCCCGGGCGCGCAAGCTCGCCGGCGATCTTTATGAGGCGGCGGGTCTCGCTTTTTGGGCGGAGGCGATCGAATCCGCCGTCGAGCCGAAAAAATCCGGACTGGTCCATCTTCAGGAATTGGCCTGCGAGGCCGCCGATTTCCTGCGCGAGGCCAAGGCGACCAATCCCAGGCATCTCCAACTCTATTGCGTGGCCTGCCTGGGCCGCGATGGCCTCCCGACCACCGAGCCGCGCTTCGTCTCCGCCGCGAGCGAAAAGGAGGCTCTGGCGATCTGGCGCAAGGCGTTCAAGGGCGAATATGGCCGCCGCCGCCCGCGCGCCAAGCTTGTTCCAGCACTGGCCGCCGCGCCGGGACTGCACGAATGAAACGGAGCGCGGCGAATGGCCTCGCTTGCCGAACGCCGCGCAAATCCTTAAAACCCCGGCGATCCAGCCGAACGAGGTAAAAATGATCTGTGTGGGCGAAACGCGCGGAAGGGACAATAATTTCGACCTCATCCGCGTCGTCGCCGCGTTTGCGGTGCTGTTCGCGCATAGCAGCGCGCTTTTGTTGCCATGGACTCACCGTCCCGATGGCGTACTCCAGAATTTCTACACCGGCACGATCGCGGTCGACGTATTTTTCTTCACCAGCGGCTTTCTGGTCACGGGCAGCCTGTTCAGGCGTGGGAATATTGTCGAATATGCCTGGGCGCGCGTGATGCGCATTTTCCCGGCTCTTTGGGTCATGCTGTTGGTCACCGTGACCGTGCTCGGCCTGTTTATCGGAACCCTCCCGGCCGCAGAATTTTTCCGGTCGCCCGTCACGCATGACTATGTCGTGCGTTGCGCCACTCTGGTGAATGGGGTGCGCTACGAGCTGCCTGGCCTGTTCGTGGGCAATCCTCTGACCACAGGAGTGAATGGCTCGCTTTGGACCTTGCCGATCGAATGGCGCCTCTATGAATATCTCGCGGCCGGATGGATTTTGCTTGCATTGCGGCCCGCATGGCGCGGCGCCGTCTTCCGATATGGAACGGCGGCGGCGGCGCTGGTTCTTATCGCGGTCGTCCTAAAGATTTTCTTCGTCGAGCGCGCGCGCGCCTATGCCCTGACCCCGACCTTCATGTTTTTCTATGGCTCGGCGCTGCAAATGTGGCGGGCGCGGATCAATTTGTCCTATTTTCGTCTCGCTGCTTTGGCCGCCGCGCTCGCCGCAGCCTCGCTGAGCTCCACCATCTTTTTCCCAGTTTATCTGGCGACGCTCGGCCCGATTATCCTTCATGCCGCATATCTGTTCGGCGGCCCGATCCGCGCCTATAATCGCGTCGGCGATTATTCCTATGGCGTCTACATTTACGCCTTTCCCATCCAGCAGTCGCTCATCTTCCTGATTCCTGGTCTTTCATTGCTCCTCTTGAATATATACGCGGCGGCGTTGACGCTTCTTTGCGCCGTTCTGTCCTGGCATTTTCTGGAAAGCCCGGCGCTCGACCGTAAGCTGGTCCCGGCCGAGGCGACGGAAAGGCTGTTCGAGCGCCTCCGCGACACCTTCTCGGATTGGCGCCGTCGTCGCACGGCCTGAAACGCGCTTCGTTGGCGCGGCGGCGAACGAGCCCTATATGGCGGAGAAAGACGATCCCCAAGCAAGCAGGTCAAGATGCGTAATCGAGGCGGTCCGGCGCCGATCCAGGGTAGGAATGCGCGCCTCGCGCCGGTCCTGGCCGAACTCTGGCCCTATATCTGGCCGAGCGCGCGACCTGACCTGCGCCGCCGGATCTATTTCGCCCTCGGCCTGATGGTTCTGGCCAAGCTCGCGACCATTTGCGTGCCCTTCGCCTATAAATGGGCGACCGACGCCCTGGTGGCGATGAAAAAGGGCGAGGCCTCGGCGGGCCTTCTCGCCGGCCCGGTCGCCTTGACCCTGCTCTACGGCGCCCTGCGCATCGTCATGGCGGCTTTCAACCAGGGCCGCGACGCGATTTTCGCCGATGTCGCGATGAACGCCGTGCGCCGCCTCGCCGTCGATGTTTTCGTTCATCTGCACGCTTTGCCGATGCGCTTTCACCTCGAACGCAAGACGGGTGCCTTGACCCGCGTGCTGGAGCGCGGCCGCAACGCCATCGAGACCCTGTCCCGCATGGTCACGCTCAACGGCCTGCCGACGGCGCTGGAGTTCCTCCTCGTCTTCGCGGTGATGCTGTTTCATTTCGACTGGCGTTACGCGACGATCACCGCCGCGACCATCGCCGCCTATCTCGCCTTCACCGGTCTCGCCACCCAATGGCGCATCGGCATTCGCCGCTCGATGAACGAAAGCGATTCCGACGCCAATTCGAAGGCGATCGAACTCGCTTCTGAACTATGAGACGGTCAAATATTTTTCCGCCGAGGCGCGGGAAAGCGCGCGCTACGACCGCTCCATGGCGCGCTATGAGCATAACAGCGTCAAGAGCTATGTCTCGCTCGCCGTGCTCAATTTCGGCCAGGCTCTCATCTTCACTCTCGGCATGGTCGCGCTAATGGCGCTCAGCGTCGGCGGCATTATGGCGGGCCACGACAGCATCGGCGATTTCGTCATGCTCAACGCCATGATGATCCAGCTCTACCAGCCGCTGAATTACATGGGCACGCTCTATCGCGAGACCAAACAGGCGATTCTGGACATCGACATGATGTTCGAGATCCTGAAACAGCCCAATGAGATCGCCGAAGCGCCCAACGCGCCGCCGCTCAAAGTGACCGAAGCCGCGTTGCGTTTCGAGGATGTCCATTTCGCCTACGATCCGGCGCGACCGATCCTGCGCGGGATCAGCTTCGAGGTTCCCGCCGGCCGCACGCTCGCCCTGGTCGGGGCCTCGGGGGCCGGGAAATCGACGATTTCGCGGCTGATCTTCCGCTTTTTCGATCCCCAGCAGGGCCGCATCCTGATCGACGGCCAGGACATCGGAAAAGTCTCGCTCGCCTCGCTGCGCGGCGCGCTCGGCATGGTTCCGCAGGACAATGTCCTGTTCAACGACACGATCCGCTACAATATCTTCTATGGCCGCCCCGAAGCGAGCGAAGGCGAGATGCGCGAGGCCGCCCGCGTCGCGCAGATCGACCGGTTCATCGAAAGCGCGCCGGGAGGCTATGAGGCCCAGGTCGGCGAGCGCGGCCTGAAGCTTTCGGGCGGCGAGAAACAGCGCGTCGCCATCGCCCGCACCTTGCTCAAGGCGCCGCCGATCCTGGTGCTCGACGAGGCCACCAGCGCCCTCGACACCGTGACCGAGCGCGACATCCAGGCGGCGCTGGACGAAGCCGCGCGCGGGCGCACCACCATCGTCATCGCCCATCGCCTGTCCACCATCGTCCACGCCGACGAAATCCTGGTGCTGGACCAGGGCAAGGTGATCGAGCGCGGGACGCATGAAAGCCTGCTGGCGCTCGACGGCGCCTATGCCGCGCTGTGGCGCCGGCAATTGCGCGAGAGGCAAGTGGCGGCTTCGCCGAGCGACGACGCCTTTGCCGAGCCTTCGCCGGAGACGGAAGCGATGCGCCAGGAGCGCGCCGAGGTTTTGGCGCGGGCGACGGAAGCCTGAAAGGTCGCGATTTCGACGAGCCGAACGCCGGAGAAGCCCACGCTCGCGTGAGCAAGGCCGGTCAAGCTTGCGCAAATATTCAAATTGCGCCGGATATTTTCATCCATTGTCAACCGCGACCATGAAATCCGGCCAAAGGGGCGCCCCACGGTCATTCCCTAAGGTCAACCATAACCTTTTCGTGCGCGAATAAGTCCATCAAGTTGTGGTGGAGTTCGTGTCATGAAAAAACTTCCGGCGTCTCTCGCACTCTGCGCGGCATGCGTCGTGGCGCTCGGTCTTGGCCCGGCGCAGGCGAAAGTCTTCGATTTCAACTTGACGGACCTGAATGGCGACGTCGCCGCCGGTCAGCTTGACGCCGTGAGCAACGGCTCCACCTACACGATCACTTCCATCAGCGGCACATGGGAAGGAACCACGAATTCGGGCACGATTTCTGGGCTTTCCAGCTATGCGGGCGCAGACCAACTGCTCTACCCGACCGCGCCCTATGCCGACTTCAGCGGCATTTCCTTCACGGTCAACAGCGTCAGCTACAATTGGTCGAATTATGCCGTCGGGACGACAAGCGCCCTCGGCGGGATCGCTGTCAGCACCCTCGACCCCAACGGTTACGGCGCCTATCAGATCGGAATCGCCACTGTGACGGTGACCGCCGTCCCCGAAGCCGCGACCTGGCTGATGATGCTCGGCGGATTCTCGGCGCTCGGCCTCATCGGCTCCCGGCGCAAGAATCGTCATTCCTGGGGCGAACTCGGCATCTGAACGAACCGCGCTTTTCGCATGGAAGGGCCCGCGAATCGCCGGCCCTTCGCTTTCCTTCAGTTGCGGCGAAACGCGTTCAATGCGCGCGAGCGATGCAGAAATCGACCGCGTCGAGCAGCGCCTTCTTCCAAGGCGAGTCATTGAAAATGCCGAGCGCGTCGCGGGCCATGGCGCCGTAATGGCGGGCGCGCTCGACGGTGTCCTCCAGGGCGCGATGCTTTTTCATCAGGATGAGCGCATGTTCGAGGTCGCCCTCGGCGATCTGGCCCTCTTCGAGCGCCCGTTTCCAGAAGGCGCGCTCGGTTTCCGAACCGCGCCGGAACGACAGCACCACTGGGAGAGTGATTTTGCCCTCGCGGAAATCGTCGCCGACGTTCTTGCCGAGCTTGGCGGCCTGACCGCCGTAATCGAGGGCGTCGTCGATGAGCTGGAAGGCGATTCCGAGATTCATCCCATAGGCGCGACAAGCTTCGATCTCGGCCTTGGGGCGGTTGGCCACGGTCGGGCCGATTTCGGCGGCAGCCGCGAACAATTCCGCCGTCTTGGCGCGGATCACCGCGAGATAGGCGTCCTCGGTGGTCTGGGTGTCCTTGGCGGCGGAAAGCTGCATCACTTCGCCTTCCGCGATCACCGTGGCGGCGACCGATAGCACGTCGAGACAGGCGAGCGAGCCGACCTCGACCATCATGCGGAAGGCCTGGCCGAGGAGGAAATCGCCGACCAGCACGCTGGCCTCGTTGCCCCACAGCATGCGCGCCGCGAGCTTGCCGCGGCGCATGTCGCTCTCGTCCACGACATCGTCGTGCAGCAACGTCGCGGTATGCATGAATTCCACCGCCGCCGCGAGCTTGACATGGCCCTCGCCCTTGTAGCCGGCGAGACCGGCGGCGGCGAGCACAAGCATCGGCCGCAGGCGCTTGCCGCCCGAGGAAATCAGGTGGTTGGCGACTTCCGGGATCATCGCCACTTCGGAGCCGGTGCGCGCGAGAATGGTCTGGTTGACCCGGTTCATGTCCTGGGCGACGAGGGCGACGAGGCGCTCAAGGCCGGCATCGCCGGATTTTTCGTCGAAAGCTATGACCAGACCCAAAGCGCGTTCCTCTCAATTCGTCGAGGCGACCATAATGCCCCGAGTTGGAAAGGGAAAGCCGCTTTTTCGCCGCAGTCTTGGCAAGGGACGCCCCCCGGCGCTAGTTGCCCGATCTCTTGCGCGCGATTATGCTTTTTTGAAGCGCTTCCCGGCCCGAACATGATCGAATTGATCCGCACCAACGATATTGTCCTGATCTCCGCCGTCGAGGCGATCCTGCGTGAGGCGGGCGTCTATTGTTTCGTCGCCGATCAGCATATGAGCGTGCTGGAGGGCTCCGCCGGCTTCCTGCAACGCCGCGTCTGCGTCGCCGGCGACGAGGCGGACAAAGCCCGGCGCCTGTTGCGGGAGGCGGGATTTGGCGACGAATTGCGCGAAAGCTGAGGCTGACGGCCTGTTCGACGGCAGCCTGCGCCTGCGCCAGCCGGCGCGCGGCCATCGCGTCGGCGCCGACGCGGTGCTGCTCGCCGCCGCCGCGCCGAAAATTAAAAACGGCCTGATCGTGGATGTGGGCGCGGGCGTCGGCGCCGTCGGCCTCGCCTTGGCCCTGTGGAATCCCGAGGCGCGGGTCGCGCTGCTGGAAAAGAACCCCGGCGCGGCGGCGCTGGCGCGGGAAAATATCGCGCTCAACGGCCTGGAAAACCGGGTCCGGGCGGTCGAGGCCGATTTGTTCGACGCCAGGGCGCGCAAGGCGGAGGCTCTCAGCGAGGCCGCCGATCTGGTCGTGACCAATCCGCCTTATCTGGCGCCCGGCGCGGCGCGCGCCTCGCCGGACCCCGACCGCGCCATGGCCCATATGCTGGACGAGGGCGGCGTGGAAAAATGGCTGCGCGCCGCGCTCAGCCTGCTGCGCCCCGGCGGACTCCTGGTCGCCATTCACCGCGCCGACGCGCTGGCCGAACTGCTCGCCGCATTGAGCGGCCGGCTTGGCGAATTGCGGGTGCTGCCGCTGTTTCCGCGCGAAGGCGAAAAGGCCATGCGGGTGATCCTGCGCGGGCGCAAGGGCTCCAAGGCCCCGCTGTCGCTTTTGCCGGGCCTTGTCCTGCACGAGGCGGACGGCCGCTTAACCCCTGTGGCGGAAGAGATCCACCGGCGCGGCCGGCGGATTTTCGAAGATTGAAACCGGCCCGAAGGCCGGTTTCGTCACAGCTCACTGATAGCAATAACGCACGCGGCGCCAGCGCCAGCCGTAGCGCGTGTGCACATGGACGCGCCGGATCGTGCATTGGGAATAGACGGGACCGTCATAATAATCGCCGTCGTCCCAGCCGTAGTAAGGGCCCCAACCGTAGTAGGGATAACCCCAGCCGCCGTAACCCCAGCCGCCGTAACCGCCGCCGCCACGCCCCCAGCCGCCGCCGTGCCCCCAGCCACCGCCGCCGTGCCCCCAGCCACCGCCGCCGTGCCCGCCGCCGCCGCCGTGGGCGAATGCCGGCTCCGCAAGAACGAGCGCGCCCACCGTCATCGCCGTTAGAGACAAAGTCTTGATCACACCCTTGGATATCGCCATGGCGAAACCTCCTCACAACCGATGTCGGGAATTTAGGACGGCGCTCCTGAACCTTCGCTGAACGCAATGGCCGCGCTTTCGTTCCAAAAAACGGCGCGCGTCCGAAAACGATCGGATCATAACGAAAATAGCCCGAAAGGGGCGATTGATCGTCGGCCCTGTCATCCCCGTTGGGGCAGTACGGGTCGCTGTTCCACAATAAGAAAATTTTTGAAGACGACACCGCGCCGCGCCCGTGTTGACCGGCCCTGTCCCGCCCTTTAGGTTGCGCCGCCTGCCCAGACCCGCCAAAAATCGAAGCCCGATCGCGCGATGACCCAATCCGCTACGCCAAACCCATCCCTCGACCCGAAAAAGAGCTTTCAGGGCCTGATCCTGACTCTCCAGAATTTCTGGGCGCGCCAGGGCGCGGTCATTCTCCAGCCATATGACATGGAAGTCGGCGCCGGCACCTTCCATCCCGCCACCACCTTGCGGTCGCTGGGCAAAAAGCCATGGCGGGCCGCCTATGTCCAGCCCTCGCGCCGCCCCAAGGACGGCCGCTATGGCGAGAACCCCAACCGCCTCCAGCATTATTACCAGTTTCAGGTCATTCTCAAACCGAGCCCGGACAATCTTCAGGAGCTTTATCTGCAATCGCTCGCGGCGATCGGCGTCGATGCGGCGCTCCACGACATCCGCTTCGTCGAGGACGACTGGGAAAGCCCGACGCTCGGCGCCTGGGGCCTGGGCTGGGAATGCTGGTGCGACGGCATGGAAGTGTCGCAATTCACCTATTTCCAGCAGGTGGCGGGCGTCGAATGCGCGCCAGTTTCGGGCGAACTGACATATGGTCTGGAGCGCCTCGCCATGTATGTGCAGGGCGTCGAGAATGTCTACGACCTGAATTTCAACGGCCTCGACGGCGACGCCCGCATTTCCTATGGCGACGTGTTCCTGCAGGCCGAGCAGGAATATTCGCGCCATAATTTCGAGGCCGCGAATGTCGAAAAGCTGTTTGGCGATTTCGCCCGCGCCGAGACCGAATGTAAGGCTTTGCTGGCCTTCGGCGACCAGGGCGACGCCAAACATCATCTGATGGTGCTGCCGGCTTATGACCAATGCGTCAAGGCGAGCCACGCCTTCAACCTGCTCGACGCGCGCGGCGTGATCTCGGTGACCGAGCGCCAGTCCTATATCCTGCGGGTGCGCGAACTCGCCAAAGCCTGCGGCGCCGCCTGGATGAAGACCGAAGGCGGTGGTTTTTGAGTTTTCGCCCGCCTTTCCCTCTCTTTTAAAAGCCCGTCATGTCCGACCTTCTGTTCGAACTTTTCTCCGAGGAAATCCCGGCGCGGATGCAGGCCCAGGCCGCCGCCGACCTCAAAAAACTGGTCACCGGCACCCTGATCGAACGCGGCCTGACTTTTGAAGCGGCGGAAAGCTTTGTCACCCCGCGCCGGCTGACGCTCCATGTCGTCGGCTTGCCCACCCGCCAGCCCGACCAGCGCGAGGAGAAGAAAGGCCCGCGTTTTTCCGCGCCTGCGCCTGCCATACATGGATTCTGCAAATCGGTTGGCATTGCGCCTCAAGGGTTCAGTTCAGTGGACACTTTGAAGGTGGGTGAGTCTGTAATCGTTGAATTGCCAAACATTGGCCAGCTTACGGTCGAAGTGCGCGGGGAGGGGCAAAACGCGATTTTCTTCGCGACGACGGCTGTCAAGGGCGCGGCGACGCTCGACGTTCTGGCCGAAATCCTGCCCGAGGTCATAAAAAGCTTTCCCTGGCCCAAGTCGATGCGCTGGGGCGCACGTTCGGCCGAGCCCAACGCCTTGCGCTGGGTGCGCCCGCTTCATTCGATTGTCGCCACTTTCGGGCCGGAGACCGAAGAGCCGGAAATCGTCGCCTTCGAAATCGGCGGGATTTCTTCCGGCACCGTTACATACGGCCATCGCTTCATGGCGCCGCAGCCGCTAAAAGTGCGGCGCTTCCACGATTATCTGCTCGGGCTCCAGGCGGCGAAGGTCGTGCTCGATCCGGCACGGCGGCGCGACATCATCCTGCACGACGCGCGCGACCTCGCCTTCGCCCAAGGTCTGGAGCTGGTCGAGGACGAGGGCCTGCTGCACGAGGTCACCGGCCTGGTCGAATGGCCGGTCGTGCTGATGGGCGAATTCGACAAGAGTTTTCTGGAGATTCCCGACGAGGTGATCCGCGCAACGATCCGCGCCAACCAGAAATGTTTTGTGTTGCGCGATCCGGAAACCAGCCGCCTCGCCAACAAGTTTTTGCTGGTCGCGAACGTGATCGCCAGCGACGGCGGAAAAGCGATCGCCGCCGGCAACGGTCGCGTCGTGCGGGCTCGCCTCTCCGACGCGCTCTATTTTTGGCAGACCGACCAAGCGCCTCTGCCGGATTATGCGCAACATGGCAAGCCGCTGGACCAGCGCCTAGCTAAGCTGCGGGCGCTGAACATCGTTTTCCATCAAAAGCTTGGCACGCAGGGCCAGCGGGTGGCCCGCCTGATCGCTCTGGCGAAAGAGCTGGCGCCGAAAGTCGGCGCCGACCCGGAAAAGGCGGCGCGCGCGGCGGAACTGGCCAAGGCCGATCTGGTCACCGAAGTCGTCGGCGAATTCCCCGAAACCCAGGGCCTGATGGGCCGGTATTACGCCGAATTGCAAGGCGAACACGGCGAAGTCGCCGCCGCCATAGAGGATCATTACAAGCCGCAAGGCCCGAACGATCTGGTCCCCGCCGCGCCGGTGAGCATCGCGGTGGCGCTGGCGGACAAGCTCGACACGCTGGTCGGATTTTGGGCGATCGACGAAAAGCCGACCGGATCGAAAGACCCATTTGCGCTGCGGCGCGCGGCGCTGGGTGTGATCCGGATCATTCTGGAGAATGGGCTGCGACTCCGCCTTGGATATTGGTTAAATGGGAGCCTCCAGTCGTTCACATTCAAATTGCAGTGGAAAGAATCTCGGGAGAAGAACGCGCAGATATTCGCGCTTGGCGGAATTCCGGCTGATCCGATACCAACACGGGAAGCCAGAGAAAGATATTCGCCCTATATGGCGGACGCAAAAACTGTCGACCTTCTCAATTTTTTCGCCGATCGTCTTAAAATCTACCTCCGCGACCGCGGCGCGCGTCACGATCTGCTCGACGCGGTTTTCGCTTTGGGCGAGGACGATCTCGTCCTGATCGTCGCCCGCATCAATGCGCTGGAAAATTTCCTCAAAACCGAGGACGGCGCGAGCCTGCTGGCCGGCTACAAGCGCGCGGCCAATATTCTGAAGGCCGAGGAGAAGAAGGACGGTGCCGGCGCCTTCGAGGCCCATCCCGACCCGAAACTGCGCGCCGAGCCGGAAGAAAACGCCTTGGCCGAAGCCCTCGACCGCGCCGAAGGCGAAGCGCAAGAGGCGGTCAGATCAGAAAATTTTGAAGCGGCCATGCGCGCGCTGGTAAAATTGCGCGCGCCGGTGGACGCCTTTTTCGACAAGGTCACGGTCAATTCCGACAACCCCGACCTGCGCAAAAACCGCCTGCGAATGCTCGCCCAACTGCGCCGCGCCATCCATAGCGTCGCCGATTTTTCAAAAATCGGCGGCTGACGCCAATTTTTCGGAGGTTGTTGCACCAACCTTGCCGGAAAAGCCCTTCTCCCCTTGCGGGAGAAGGTGGCGCGTCAGCGCCGGATGAGGGGTTGAACATGCCGACAAACCCGCCGTCGCTCATCAAGCACGCCCGCGCCATGAGGCGCGAGCCAACTGAAGCGGAAGTCAAGCTTTGGCGAATCCTGCGCGGACGGCGTCTTGCGGCGTTGAAATTTCGCCGCCAGACGCCGATCCCGCCTTACATTGCGGATTTCGTTTGCTTCGAACATCGCTTGGTCATCGAGGCGGACGGTTCTCAGCATGCGGAAAGCCATTACGATCAAGAGCGCGATGCATTTCTCGCCGCGCAGGGTTTCGTCGTCCTTCGTTTCTGGAACCATGATATTTTGCAGCGACCGCGCACGATCGAGGATACGATTTTGGCGCGGTGTGGGTTGCCGTTCTGAGGCGCCTCCCCCTCATCCGGCGCTTCGCGCCACCTTCTCCCGCAAGGGGAGAAGGACGCCGTCCCAATTCTGGACTGTCGCGGGCCTTCCCTCGGTAACCGGGCATCAAGCCTAACAAGCGATAAATGTCGGGTCGGACGGGCGTCTTCGCGCCCTGCCGACGCGAAACGCGGCGCCGCCGCTTCAGTTTGTGGGTTTGGGTATGCGTTTGCGGCCGGCGCGGCGTTTTGCGCATCTCAATCTGTCGCCGATCAACCGGGCCATGCGGGCGGCGACGCCCTGGGCGCTGGGCGTCGCCCTGCTCGCTTCCTTCACCGCCGACGCAGGTCAGGAAGTGCCGCAGGGCGCCTCGATGGCGCCGATTTCTTCCGCCGGCGCCGCCGTCATGCCCGCCCGGCTCGCGCCCGATCCGCTGTCGCTCGACGCCGGTTTCGACGCTCCTTTCGGACGCGGCCTGCTGCGGCAGGCGCGCCTCGAGCTCGGGCCGCCGGAAATGTTCGACGCCGTTCCCGACGAGGATGCGCCGCGCGGCGATCTCAAAAAGGGCGTCCGTGGCTTTCCCGAGATCGACCGCCGCGAGAAGGGCGACCCGCTGGTCAATCTGCGCCCGAGTTTTTCCGGGCGCCTGCGCCAGCCGGGCGCGCTCAAAAGGCTTCGCGCCGATATTTTGACCTTCGACCAGGACGAGAGCGGGCTCGCCTCAACCTTCACTTCGGGCGAGGGCGCCGCGGCCGGACCCGATTCCGTCGCCCATTTTGAGGCATGGAACGCGGAAAACGCCCCGGTGACCGAGGACAGCCTTTCCGACGCCTCGCCTGCCGCCGGCTCCGCCGACATGACCATGCGCCCGGCGGCTTTGGCCGAGCGGATCGCCCAAGGCGCGACGCCCGCCGTTCCTCGCGCCGAAGTGTTAGGCTCCAACACGCCTTTTGCCGCCGACGAAACCCCGGTCGAGGCCGATATGACGGTCATCGCGCAAGGCGAACAGGCTGCGATCGGCCGGCGCGACTATCTCACCCATATTCCGGCGGATCGTCTGGACTCCGAGAAACACTGCCTCGCCCAGGCCATTTATTTCGAGGCGCGCGGCGAATCCGAGGAAGGCCAGGCCGCCGTCGCACAGGTCGTGATCAACCGCGTGACCTCGGGGCTTTACCCCTCGACCGTTTGCGGCGTGGTGTTCCAGAACCAGACCCATCGCCACGCCTGCCAATTTTCCTTCGCCTGCGATGGCCGCCCCCTACGCGTCCTTGAGGCCGAGGCCTGGAGCCAGGCGTCGCGGATCGCCGAGGACGTGCTCGCGGGCAAAACCTGGCTCGCGGACATCGGCGACGCCACCCATTACCACGCCAATTACGTGCGACCGCGCTGGGCGCGGTCGCTCAAGAAAATCGACGTGATCGGCAAGCACATCTTTTATCGGCTGAAGGCGGGCTGAAACAAGCCGCCCGATCAGCGCACCACGACGCGCGTTCCCTTGGAGACACGGCCGTACAGGTCGATGATGTCGGCGTTTTCCATGCGGATGCAGCCGGAGGAGGCGGCATGGCCGATCGACTTCGGCTCGTTGGTGCCGTGGATGCGGAACAAAGTGTCCTTCGTTCCCTGGAACAGGTAAAGCGCGCGGGCGCCGAGCGGATTGGACAGGCTGCCGTCCATGTGTTCGGGCAATTCCGGGCGGCGGTCGAGCATTTCCGGCGGCGGCGTCCAGCCCGGCCAATAGGATTTGCGGCCGACGGTCGCCTCGCCCTTCCAGGCGAAACCCGCCTTGCCGACGGCGACGCCATATTGGACCGCTTTTCCGTCGCCCAGCGAATAATACAGCTTGCGCTTGGCCGTGCTGATGGTGATCGTGCCGGCCGGTTCTCCTGTCGGGTCCGACACTTCCGTGCGCGTGGCGTATTTCTCGATCACTTGCGGATCGAGATTGACCGGCGTCGAATAATTGGGATCGGCGTCGGGCGGCAAGGCGGCCTCTGTAACGCCGCCGCGGTCGCCATAGCCGTCTTCATACCCGGCATTGTGGCGGGAAAGATCGATCTCGCCGTCGTCGTCTCGCGCGGCCTCCTGCGGCTGGGGCGGGCGGACGAGCGTCGAACGCGTCGGCTGCGGTTGCGTCGGCTGCGCATTGTCCCACCAGAAAAACGGAGACTGGCGCGGCTGAGCCGCCTGTTGCTGCGGCTGCTGCGCCGGATGCTGCTTGGCTTGGCGCTGCGGGTGGCGGCGCGTCGGATGCTGGGGTTGTTGTTGTTGCTGCTGCTGCGGCGGCTGCGCGCCGAAGGGAGTCCAGAATTGCGCCTTGGCCTGCGGCGCCGCCACAAGAAGCCCGCCAAGCAGGGCGGAACGGAGGAGGGATTGGCGGGATCTGGGATCAAAGGACATGACGGTCGCGGCCTCATTGCGCGCTGCGCGGCAAAGGGTCGGCCCCTTGGGCGGCGGCGGGAGTTCCTCTTATTTGCGGACGGGAAAGCCCTTTGTAAAGCCCGAAATTCGCGAGCGAAATTCACATCGGTGCGATTCGTCCGGCCAGTGTATCATGTTTTCAACACCGCGCAGGCGCCGCCGGAGCGCTCGATCGCCGCGCAGAGGCGATTCGCCTGCGCGCGGGTCTGGGCGGGGGCGCGCACCCGCCAGAAGCGCGCGAATCCGCGGCCCGGCGCCCTTTTGCCAATCACCATCGGCTCGCCATTGCCCAGAAGCGCCGCGAAACGCCGCCGCGCCCGCGCGTAAGCCGCGAGCGCCGCCCTTTTGTTGAACGAGCCGGAGAGCTGCACGCCCCAGGGCGCGGTGAGCGTCGAACCCGCGAAACGTTCCGGCTCGTGGATGCGGATTTCCTCGGCCGTCGCCAGACAGGTGGCGGGATTGGCGAAAGCAGCCTCCAGTTTCGCGGCTTTCGGCCCGTCGCGCCAATCCTCGGCGGAATGGCGGGTGACGATCTCGACATAGATCTGGGTTTCGAACGGCAGGCCGCCCGACCCCGCCAGCCAATTGGCGACCCGCTGCGGCCCGCCGTTATAGGCCGCCGCCGCCAGGCCGAGATTGCCGAAACGCGCCCGCAAGTCCGCGAGCAGTTCGGCGGCCTTTGGGATCGCCTGTTCGGGGTCGAACGGGTCGGAAAGGCCACGCTCCGCCGCCGTGCCCGGCATGAACTGGGCGATGCCCTGCGCCCCGGCCGGGCTGACCGCGTGGGCGCGGAAACTGCTTTCGCGCCAGATCAGCCGGGTGAGGAAGGACGGCGGCAGGCGGCGGGCGGCGGCGGCCCGTTCGATCATCCGGCAGACCTCGCCGCGCAAATCGCCCTGCGCTTCGCCCTTGGCGGGCGGGGGCGGCGCGCTCGCGACGGCGACGGAGGGCTCGGGCGCCAGGAATGCGAGAAGAACAATCGCGGTGGCGATGTTTTCGCGGCTTGTGCGAAAAAAGAAGGAGCGAGTCATCGGCCTGACGCGTTTCGCCGTATGGCTTTCGAATGAATATTCGGTTCGGACAGGAAAAAGCGGCGCGCCGGACGCATGTCAAGTGAACAATAGCTTCGCGACAGCGGGGCCTCGCCGCTCGACAAAATCATAATTCCGCCGCTGTCGCGCCTTTTGCCTGCTGTTTTACAAGTCCATTTTCTGTCTTGTCCATAGCGCGGGTTCGGCCCCTGCCGCTTTGACGCAGCCCCCCAGCCCGAGCGGCGTCCGAATCAAACATTGCGCGATGCGACATGAGCCGGCCGGCATTTTCCGGCCGGCTCAAATTTTACCTCGCCACCCTTGAAACAACGCCCGACGCCCGCGATATTTCGGCGCGGCGGCCAGCGCCTTGTTCGATTGATTTTGGGGACTAGAACGAAAAATGACGCATGATTCGGCGACGATCGAAAGCGAACGCCATGTTTTCCAGGCGGATGTGGCGCGCCTGCTGCATCTGATGGTTCATTCGATCTATTCGGAGCGCGACATCTTTCTCCGCGAGTTGATTTCCAACGCCGCGGACGCCTGCGAAAAGCTTCGTTACGAGGCGAACAGCGACCCATCGCTGCTGAACGACGGCGAATCCTTCGCGATCCGGGTGATCCTGGACAAGGAGGCCGGCACGCTGACCGTCGAGGATAATGGCGTCGGCATGTCGCGCGAGGATCTGACCGGCGCGCTCGGCACCATCGCCAATTCCGGCACCCGGCTTTTCCTCGAAAAGGTTGCGGCGTCGGACAAGGGCGCGGCCGAACTCATCGGCCAGTTCGGCATCGGCTTTTATTCCACCTTCATGGTCGCCGACCGGGTCGTGGTGGAGACCCGGCGCGCGGGCGAAGGATCGGCCTGGCGCTGGAGTTCGGACGGCAAGGGCGAGTTCGAAATCGCGCGGCTCGATCCTGAAAGCGCCCCGACCCATGGCTCGCGCGTCATCCTGCATCTGAACGAAGACTCCAAAGCCTATCTGGAGCCGGCGAAGATCGAATCGATCGTCGCCGAACATTCGAGCGCCGTCGCCACGCCGATCGATCTGCTGGAGGCGCCGACAGCCGAGCCGAAGCGGGTCTCCGAGGGCGCGGCGCTTTGGGCCAAGTCCAAGTCCGACATCGCCGAGGAGCAATATAAGGAATTCTATCAGGAGCTTTCGGGCCAGTTCGATTCCCCGGCGCTGACCGTCCATTGGCGCGCGGAAGGCCGGGCCGAATATAATGTTCTGGCCTTCGTTCCGGGCTCGCGGCCCTTCGATCTCTTTGATCCGGCGCGCAAAGGGCGGATCAAGCTTTATTCGCGGCGGGTGCTGATCTCGCGCGACAGCGATCTTCTGCCCGGCTATCTGCGATTCGTCCGCGCGGTGGTGGATTCGCCCGACCTGCCGCTGAATGTTTCTCGTGAAATGGTCCAGGAAAGCGCCTTGTTCGCCGCGATCAAGAAAGGCGTGACCAAAAGGCTGCTTCAGGAAATCGGCAAACTGGCGGAGACCGATTCCGAGAAATTTTTGGCCATTTGGAAAAACTTCGGCCCGGTGCTCAAGGAAGGTCTTTACGAAGACCCGGAGCGTCGCGACGTTTTGCTGAAAATGGCGCGTTTCGCCACAACCGCCGATGCCGATGGAAAAAGGTCGCTGGCCGAATATGTCGCCGCGATGCGGCCGAATCAGACGGCGATTTATTATCTGGTCGGCGAAGGCGCGGAGCGGATCGCGGCCAGTCCCCAACTGGAAGGGTTCCGCGCGCGAGGCATTGATGTCCTGCTGCTGTCGGACCCGGTGGACGCTTTCTGGGTTCAGACGGCGGTCGGCTATGAAGGCAAGCCGTTCAAATCCGCGACCCAGGGCGCGTCCGACATCAAGGCCGTTGACCTGCTGGATAAAACGACCAAGCCCGAAGAAGCCGCCGCCGCTTTGCCGGATTTCATCGCCCGCGCCAAGGAGGCGCTCGCCTCGGTCGTCGAGGATGTGCGCATTTCCGACCGGCTGTCGCAAAGCGCGGCCTGTCTGGTCGCGCCCGAATTCGGTCCCGACCTGCGTTTGCAGCAGATCCTGGCCGCCCATGGACAATCGTCGATCGAGATGAAGCCGGTTCTGGAGGTCAATCCCGCTCATCCCCTCCTCGTCGCGTTGGAAAAATTATCCAAGGGTTCCGCGCCGGAGCTTTTCGAAGACGCGGTGTGGTTGATTTTCGACGAGGCGCGCCTGCTGGACGGCGCCCTGCCCAAGGACGCCGCAGCTTTCGCCGCGCGTCTGACCCGGATTCTGAGCAAGGCTTTGGGAGCCTGACCATCGACGGCCCGGCTCCGCTCCTCTCGGCGACTCTCACGCTCGCGCAAGCCCGATCGCTGCTTGCGCGCCGTCTCGCCCAAGCGGGGAAGGAGCCTGCCGGGCTTGAGGCCCGACTTCTCGTCGAGGGCGCGACGGGATTGCGTTCTCTCGATCTTCTGACGCGCGCCGACCAGCCGCTCGGCCAAGAAAACGCCGCGCGTTTGGAAAACTTTCTGGGGCGACGCCTGCGAGACGAACCCGTGTCGCGGATTCTCGGCCATAGCGGGTTTTACGGCCTCGACCTGATCGTGACGCCAGACGTGCTGGACCCCAGGGCGGACACGGAAGTTCTGGTTGACGCGGCGCTGGCCTTTCTGCGCGAGGCGCCGGTTGCGAGACCGCGCATTCTCGATCTTGGAACGGGCTCGGGCGCGATTCTTTGCGCGATCCTGCGCGCCGCGCCGGACGCTTATGGGCTTGGCGTCGATCTGTCGCTGGCCGCCTGCGCCGTCGCGCGGAAAAACCTCGACCGATGCGGCCTCGCCGATCGATCCTCGGTCCTTTGCGGCGATTGGGCGGCGGCGATGGCGGGGCGCTTCGATGTGATCGTCTCGAATCCGCCCTATATCGGCCTGGACGAAGCCGCCGCGCTCGAGCCGGAAGTCGCCCGATTCGATCCGGAGCTCGCGCTTTTCGGCGGGCAGGATGGCCTGGATTGCCACCGGCGATTGGCGCGGGACATCGGCCGGCTGCTCAAGCCCGGCGGCGGCGCGTTCTTTGAAATCGGCTGGCGGCAGGCGCAAAGCGTCAACCGGATTTTATTCGACTCCGGTTTTGGCCATGTCGCCATCTCCCGGGACCACGGCGGCCGCGACCGCGTCGTTTCTGTCCTCAGGGTATGAAATGGGTCCAGGCGCCGATTTGTCCACCGGACGAAACCTCCGGCGCGAAAAGTTTGGACTTGCTGCGTTTGGACTTGGCGCGGAGGAAAAAAACGTCTAGAGTCTGTCGAAGAAAAGCTTCGCTGCCTCAAGACGTGATGGCTCGGATAAGTTTTTGGTCGGCCCCGTTCAGCGGAAATTGAAGGTCGGCCATCAGCTTTCTGTCTTTGAGCCGCGAAGAGAGCGACGTGGCTTGGTCGCTGACTCCCTGAACGGATCTGAAAGACTGAAAGCAAGTTTGCGGAAAATCGCAGACATGCCCGACGTGGCAAAACCGCCGCTCCCGCCGCGCCTTCACGGTTGGCCGGGGCGGGCTGCCGAGAAGCGTTAGCGTAAACTTTCTCGCCTGCATGGCGATTATTCAGGAACTATCGATGAGACCTGGTCAAAACAAGCGTATGCGTGGTCGAAATAATCGCAAGGGTCCCAATCCGTTGACGCGGGCCTACGAGTTGAACGGACCAGACGTCAAGATTCGCGGCACCGCGCAACATATTGCGGAAAAATATCTCCAATTGGCGCGCGACGCCCAATCTTCCGGCGATTCGATCGTCGCCGAAAATTATCTTCAGCACTCGGAACATTATTTCCGTATCATTGCGGCGGCGCAGACCGCGCAGCAGCAGGCGCAGATGGGCTATAATCGCGGCGCCGAGGATCTCGACGAAGCGGACGAGGACGACGATTTCGTGGCCTTGCCGGATCGTTTCGCGTCTCCCTTCGAGCGCGCCCCGCAGCCAGCGCCCATGAACAACGGCCAGCCGAATATTCCGGCCGCCGGTTTCGGACCGCAGCCACAGCCTTTTTTCGATCGCCCCACATTCCCGCAAGAGACACAAGAACGCGCGCAAGACCGCAACCAAGAGCGCGGTCAGGATCGCCAGCACGATCGTGGCGGCCGCGGCGACCGGAGGTTCGGCCAGCAGGGCGAGCGCCAGCAGGGCGAGCGCCAGCAGGATCACGGCCGGCCCCGTTTCCGCGATCAGCAACCGCGTTTCGCCCCGAACACCGGCGCCCAGGAACAGCCGCGCGTCGATTTCGAGCCGATCAATCCCGGATTGCCTGCCTTCATTACCGCGCCGACGCGCGCAACGGCCGCGCCCTTCGCCGCGCCGGAACCCGCCGCCGAGGCCGCCGATTCGGCGGAACAAGCTTTCATCGCCGCGCCGCCGCCGGAATTTCCGGGTGGAGCAAGCAACGGCGAATCCGAGACGCGGTTTCAGCTGCGCCCGCGCCGCCGCCGCCGGCCTCGCCTGGACAATGGCGGGGACGACACCGACGGCGCCCCCGTCGCCGAAACCAATTCGGCGGAATAAGGCCGAAACAACCTGACACCAACGGCGGCTATAATGGCCGCCGTTTGTTTTTTGCGGCCTTCGGCATTTGCTTCGACTTGGCCTTTTAAATTCGGCTCCCCTTCCCATATCTTTTTCAGGCCGCCTGACGGGGCCAAAATTGACGCGACTTTTTCGCCAATCGGGGGGAAGTCGTGGGCTGAGGAGGACGAAAATGAATATTGAAAAGCTGACCGAGCGCGCGAAGGGCTTCGTTCAATCGGCTCAGTCTCTCGCCTTGCGCGAGGGCCACCAGCAATTCACCCCGCTTCATGTTCTCAAGGTTCTGCTCGACGACGAACAGGGCCTGTCGGCGGGTCTGATCGACAAGAGCGGCGGACGCTCCCGCGACGCGCTACGCGAATGCGGGCTTGCCTTGGCGAAAATGCCGCGCGTCGAAGGCGCGGGCGCGGGCCAGCTCTATATGGCGCCCGCGACGGCGCGGCTTTTCGACACGGCCGAGAAAATCGCGCAAAAGGCCGGCGATTCCTTCGTGACGGTCGAACGTCTGTTGCTCGCCTTGACGATGGACACGGGCAGCGACGCCGGGAAAATTCTCGCCGCCGCCGGCGTGACGGCTCAAGGGTTGAACCGCGCCATCGAGGAGCTGCGCAAGGGGCGCACCGCCGATTCCGCTTCCGCCGAAAACGCCTATGACGCGCTGAAGAAATATGCGCGCGACCTGACCGAAGCCGCCCGTGAAGGCAAACTCGATCCGGTGATCGGCCGTGACGAAGAGATTCGCCGCACCATGCAGGTGCTGTCGCGCCGCACCAAGAACAATCCGGTGTTGATCGGCGAGCCCGGCGTCGGCAAGACGGCGATCGTCGAAGGCCTGGCCTTGCGCATCGTCAATGGCGACGTGCCGGAAAGCCTGCGCGACAAGCAGCTGCTCGCCCTCGACATGGGCGCGCTGATCGCGGGCGCGAAATATCGCGGCGAATTCGAGGAGCGCCTGAAAGCGGTCCTGAATGAAGTCACCGCGGCCGCCGGCGGCGTCATCCTGTTCATCGACGAAATGCACACCCTGGTCGGGGCCGGCAAGGCCGATGGCGCGATGGACGCCTCGAACCTGCTGAAGCCGGCGCTGGCGCGGGGCGAATTGCACTGCGTTGGCGCCACCACGCTCGACGAATATCGCAAGCATGTCGAGAAGGACGCCGCGCTGGCGCGTCGTTTCCAGCCGGTTTTCGTCAGCGAGCCGACGGTCGAGGACACCATCTCGATCCTGCGCGGCCTCAAGGAAAAATATGAACTCCACCATGGCGTGCGGATCGCCGACTCGGCGCTGGTGGCCGCCGCGACCTTGTCGAACCGCTATATTTCCGACCGCTTCCTGCCCGACAAGGCGATCGACCTGGTCGATGAAGCGGCCTCGCGCCTGCGCATGCAGGTCGATTCCAAGCCCGAGGAGCTCGACGAATTCGACCGCCGCATCGTCCAGCTCAAGATCGAGCAGGAAGCCCTCAAGAAGGAAACCGATCAGGCGTCGAAGGACCGCCTGAACCGGCTGGAGGGCGAGCTTGCCGATCTGACCGAGAAATCGGCCGAACTGACCACGCGTTGGCGGGCGGAAAAAGACAAGCTCGGCGCGGCGCAGAAGCTCAAAGAGCAGCTTGAGGCGGCGCGCAACGATCTGCTGATCGCGCAAAGGAAGGGCGACTATGCCGATGCGGGCCGGCTCACCTATGGCGTGATTCCAGAGCTTGAAAGCAAACTGGCCGACACCGAAGCGAAAACCGGCGAAGTGCTGGTCGAGGAAGCGGTCACGCCCGACCATATCGCCCAGGTCGTCTCGCGCTGGACCGGCGTGCCGGTGGACAAGATGCTCGAAGGCGAGCGCGCCAAGCTGCTGAAAATGGAAGAGGCGCTGGCGCGCCGGGTGGTTGGCCAGCGCGAGGCGGTCGCCGCGGTTGCGACCGCCGTGCGTCGCGCCCGCGCCGGCCTGCAGGACCCCAACCGGCCGATCGGCTCCTTCATGTTTCTTGGGCCCACCGGCGTCGGCAAGACCGAATTGACCAAGGCTTTGGCGGCTTTCCTGTTCGACGACGATTCGGCCCTGATCCGCATCGACATGTCGGAATATATGGAGAAACATTCGGTGGCGCGGCTGATCGGCGCGCCTCCCGGCTATGTCGGCTATGAGGAGGGCGGCGCGCTGACCGAAGCGGTTCGCCGCCGGCCCTATCAGGTGGTTTTGTTCGACGAGATCGAGAAGGCCCATCCGGACGTGTTCAACATCCTGTTGCAGGTGCTGGACGATGGGCGGCTCACCGACGGACAGGGCCGGACGGTCGATTTCCGCAATGTCGTGATCATCATGACCTCCAATCTCGGGGCGGAATTCCTGGTGATGCAGAAGGAGGGCGAGGACTCGGCCGCCGTCCATGACGAGGTCATGCAGGTCGTGCGCGGCCATTTCCGGCCCGAATTCTTGAACCGGGTCGACGAGATCATTCTGTTCCATCGCCTGCGGCGGCAGGACATGGGCGCGATCGTCGACATTCAGTTCAGGCGCCTGGGCCGTTTGCTGGAGGACCGGAAGATCGCGCTGCATCTGACGGAGGCCGGTCGCGACTGGCTCGGCAACAAGGGTTACGACCCCGCCTATGGCGCGCGTCCGCTCAAGCGCGTGATTCAGAAGAATGTCCAGGATCCACTGGCCGAACTGGTGCTGTCGGGAGAAATCGGCGACGGCCAGGCCGTCGAAATTTCGGCGAGCGGCGGCGACCTGACGCTGAACGGCAAACCGGTTTCAAAAGCCGATCCCGCGGGCGAGCCGGCGCCCGGCCGGCTGAACTGATCGATTGATGGAGGGCGGCTTCCGGGCCGCCCTTCTCAATGAAGCCAGCCCGTCGCCACGCCGGCAATCAGCACGACGCCGATGACGAAGCGATAGACGACGAAGGGCCAGGACGAAAAGCGTTCGAGAATCCGCATCAGGCTCCAGATCGCCACGAAAGCGGAGATCGAGGCCACGCCGACGCCCACCCCGAGGATCATCCAGCCTTCCGGCGGCATATGGGCCTTGTGCAGCTCATAGATTTCCTTGACGCCCGCCAGGAAAATCGCCGGCAATCCGAGAAGGAACGAGAAACGCGCCGCCTCGTCGCGCTGTAGATCGAGGAACATCGCCGCCGTCAGGGTCGAGCCGGAGCGCGACACGCCCGGAATCAGCGCGCCGACCTGGGCGAGGCCGACGATCATCGCGTCCTTGAGCGAAACATTGTCCAAAGTGCGCTTATGCGCGCAGCCTCTTTCGGCCACGGCAAGAAGCAGCGACATGACGATGCTCGAGGTGCCGATCACCCACAGGCTGCGGAAGGAGGAGCCGCAGGTGTTGAGGCCTTTCGACAGGAGCACGCCGAAAATGACAATCGGCAGGGTCGCCAGCATGATCCAGACCGTGAAGCGAAAATTCCAGTCCTTGAAGTCGCGGCGGCGTAGCGCCCCGATCGAGCCGAAGACCAATCCGCGCACGTCGCTCCAGAAATAGGACACGACGGCGGCGAGCGCCGCCACCTGCATGGCGGCGGAAAAGGCCGAACCGGGATCGCGCCAGCCCAGCACGGCGGGAACGATGCGCATATGCGCGGTGGAGGAGATCGGCAAAAGCTCGGTAATGCCCTGGACGACGCCGAGCGCCGCGACCTTGGCGACGCCTAGATCGATGAATCCCGTGTCCACACCATGGGTGCAGGCTCCAGCCGACATGAAATTCCCCCCGCCGAATCACAGGATGCGCCTCCGACAGTTTTTGCAGAACCGCCGGAGGCTTTCAATCGTGGCGGGCCCTCAATTCACACGGAAGCGGCGCTGTTCTCCACGACGCGAACGATGTCGGCCATGATCGCGTTGAGTTCATAATCCTTGGGGGTGTAAACCGCCGCGACGCCTTCCGACAGCAGCAGTTTCTCGTCCTCGGGCGGAATGATGCCGCCGACGATCACCGGCACATCGGAAATACCCTGGGCTTTCATCCGCGCCAGCACGTCGCGGACCAAAGGCACATGCGATCCCGACAGGATCGAAAGCCCGACGACATGGACGCCTTCCTCAAGCGCCGCATTGACGATCTCGGCGGGCGTCAGGCGGATGCCTTCGTAAACCACCTCCATCCCCGCGTCGCGCGCCCGGACGGCGATCTGCTCGGCCCCGTTGGAATGGCCGTCGAGGCCCGGCTTGCCGACCAGGAATTTGATGCGCCGGCCGAGTTTCTTCGACACCCGCTCGACTTCGGCGCGAACCGGATCGAGCCCGCCCCCCGACTGCCGCGCGCTGCGACCGACGCCGGTCGGCGCGCGGAATTCCCCGAAAACCCCACGCAAGGTCTGGCCCCATTCGCCGGTGGTCACGCCCGCCTTGGCGGCGGCGATCGACGGCTCCATGATATTACGGCCTTCCTGCGCCGCCGAGCGCAAATCGGCGAGCGCCCTGGCGACCGCCGCCGCGTCGCGCTGCGCCCGCCACGCCTTGAGCCGTTCGATCTGCTCGGCTTCGACCTCGTGCGACACCACCAGGACCGCGCCGTCGCCGGCGGTCAGCGGCGAAGGCTCGGTCTCGGTGAATCTGTTGACGCCGACGACGGTTTGTTCGCCCGACTCGATGCCCTCAAGACGCCGGGTGTTGGATTCGACGAGCTTGGATTTGAGATAGCCGGTCTCGACCGCCGCGACCGCGCCGCCCATGGCGTCGATCGCGGCAAGTTCCGCCAGAGCTTCCCTTTTGAGCGCCTCCACCTTCCTGGTCAGTTCGACCGAGCCGTCGAAAAGATCGCCATATTCCAGGAGATCGGTTTCGTAAGCCAGAATCTGTTGCAGGCGCAGCGACCATTGCTGATCGAAAGGCCGGGGCAGGCCGAGGGCCTCGTTCCAGGCCGGGAGCTGGACGGCGCGCGCCCGCGCCTTTTTCGACAGGACGACGGCCAGCGTTTCGATCAGGATGCGATAGACGTTGTTTTCAGGCTGCTGCTCGGTCAGGCCGAGCGAATTGACCTGCACGCCATAGCGGAAGCGGCGGAATTTCTCTTCCTTCACGCCATAGCGGTCCCGGGTCAGTTCGTCCCAAAGCTCGGTGAAGGCGCGGACCTTGGCCAGTTCGGTGACGAAGCGCATGCCGGCGTTGAGGAAGAAGGAAATCCGCCCGACTACCTCGCCGAAATCGGCGTCCGAAACCTCGCCCGAATTCTTGACCATGTCGAGAATGGCGACCGCCGTCGCCAGCGCATAGGAGAGCTCCTGCACCGGCGTCGCGCCGGCTTCCTGCAAATGATAGGAGCAGACGTTCATCGGGTTCCATTTCGGAACCTCCTTGGTCGTGAACAGGATCACGTCCTTGGTCAGCCGCAGCGACGGGCCGGGCGGGAAGACGTAAGTGCCGCGCGACAGATATTCCTTGATGATGTCGTTCTGGGTCGTGCCCTGCAAAACCGAACGCGGCGCCCCCTGGCCGTCGGCGGCGGCGATATAGAGCGAAAGCAACCAGGGCGCGGTCGCGTTGATCGTCATCGACGTGTTCATCTTGGCGATCGGAATCCCGTCGAACAAGCTCTTCATGTCGCCGAGATGGGAAATAGGCACGCCAACCTTGCCGACTTCGCCGCGCGACAGGGGATGATCGGAATCGTAGCCCGTCTGCGTCGGCAGATCGAAAGCGATGGACAGGCCGGTCTGGCCCTTGGCGAGGTTGTTTCGGTAAAGCTTGTTCGAACTCGACCGCCGTCGAATGACCCGCATAGGTGCGGAAAATCCAGGCCTTGTCGCGGCCGGGAGCTGTCGTCGTCATCGGAACCTCACTTTTGCGCGCGGCGCTCGCCCCTCGTATCGTCCGGGCCAGAATTGCTATAAAGGATTTGCCGCAATTTGTTGCGCGGCACAATCGTTTCGCCCGCTGCGACTTTAGAATGACTCGACGCGCGTCCCGATAGATTAATATGTTGATTTATGAATATTTTCCCCGTTCCAGGGATAAAGGGCGTCGACTTAAGCACGAGGCGAAAAACTGGGCAATTTCTCGCCAAACGCGGATAATATGTATATTGCCGCGGAAGGGTCCAACGCGGTCGCACAAATTCCCTGGAAGGCGCGGAGGGTTAAATTTTCGCGGGTCGAGGATGGAAAGACGCATCCAAAGGTCTGCTTGAAAAAAAAACCCTGCGACAATTTCAGAGTTCATCAACGACAGGAGTCAGTGTTGAGCAATCCATCGCCGACGGCGGACGGCGCAAACGCCGCGAACCAGCCGGTCCTCAAGGACCTGTACGATATCGGAGAAATTCCGCCGCTTGGCCATGTGCCGAAAAACATGCACGCCTGGGTCATCCGCAAGGAACGGCACGGCCCGCCGGAAAGCGCGATGCAGCTCGAAGTCGTCCCGACCTGGGAGCTGGACAGTCACGACGTTCTCGTCCTCGTCATGGCGGCGGGCGTCAATTACAACGGCGTCTGGGCGGCGCTGGGCGAACCCATCTCCACGCTCGACGTGCATAAACAGCCCTATCATATCGCCGGCTCCGACGCTGCCGGCATCGTCTGGGCGGTCGGCTCGAAGGTGAAGCGCTGGAAGGTCGGCGACGAAATCGTGGTCCATTGCAACCAGGACGACGGCGACGACGAGGAATGCAACGGCGGCGACCCGATGTTTTCGGCCTCGCAGCGCATCTGGGGCTACGAGACCCCCGACGGCTCCTTCGCGCAATTCTGCCGGGTGCAGGACCGCCAATTGATGGTGCGCCCCAAGCATCTCTCCTGGGAAGAAAGCGCCTGTTACACCTTGACCCTGGCGACCGCCTACCGGATGCTGTTCGGCCATGAGCCCCACCGGCTGAAGCCCGGCGACAATGTGCTGGTGTGGGGCGCCTCGGGCGGTCTTGGCGTTTTCGGCGTGCAGCTGATCGCGGCGGCCGGCGCCAATGCGATCGGCATCATTTCCGACGAGTCCAAGCGCGACTATGTCCTTTCGCTGGGCGCCAAGGGCGTCATCAACCGCAAGGATTTCAAGTGCTGGGGTCAGTTGCCCAAGGTCAATTCGCCCGAATACAACGACTGGCTCAAGGAAGCACGGCGTTTCGGCAAGGCGATCTGGGATATTACCGGCAAGAAAGACGTCGATATCGTCTTCGAACATCCCGGCGAAGCCACTTTCCCGGTTTCGACCCTGGTGGTGAAGCGTGGCGGCATGGTCGTCTTCTGCGCCGGCACCAGCGGCTTCAACCTGACCTTCGACGCCCGCTATGTCTGGATGCGCCAGAAGCGCATCCAAGGTTCGCATTTCGCCCATCTGAAACAGGCGGCGGCGGCCAATAATTTCGTCGTCGACCGGCGCGTCGATCCCTGCATGTCCGAGGTCTTCCCTTGGGACAAGATTCCCGCCGCCCATACCAAAATGTGGAAGAACCAGCACGCGCCGGGGAATATGGCGGTTCTGGTCAACGCGACCCAGTCGGGCTTGCGGACGCTGGATGACGTCATCGACACCGGAAAGAAGCGCTGAGTTCGTCGGAAAGATCGGCGGGGCCGCGGTCTCGTCGATCGCCCAACGCATTTTCTTCGGATTTTGAAAACAGTTTTAGCGTAGATCGCTCTTCGATTTAACTTAATTACCATATATACCCCGACCTATTCTTAAATAACTGCCTCACGGCATGCTCAAATCGTGCATCTATATTCATTTTTTCTAGAGATTCGTAAAGTTAAATAAACGTTAACCGATCGCTTTTACCATTCAGGCTGAATTTCTGGCGCGAACTGTCCGGACCCTGCTCATGCGCGCGACCACCTTCGGCTTCGGCGAGTTACTGCCGGATTCGGCGCGAGACTTCGCGCGCCGCCGATTCCAAGAACTCGCCGGCCTCGCCGTCATGGCGTCGACCGTCGCGCTCGGCTTGTCTCTCGCGACATGGTCGATTTCCGACCCCAGCCTCAATCACGCCACCGACACGCCGGCGCATAATCTCCTGGGCGCGAAGGGCGCCGTCGTCGCCGATCTGATCATGCAATTGATCGGCGTCAGCTCGGTCGTGCTCCTGGCGCCCTTGGGCCTGCTCGGCTGGCGCATCTTTTCGCATCGCCGCGTCGGCCGCCCGAGCCGTTACCTCATCTATTGGCTGGTCGGCACGTTCAGCGCCGCAGCCGTCGCCTCCCTGTTGCCGCTGACCGACCGCTGGCCATTGCCGACCGGCCTTGGCGGCGTCATCGGCGACGCTTTGGTCTTCCTGCCCAAAGGCTATTTGTCCGGCTTCGGGCTCACGCTCGCGGGCCTCGCTTTTCTGGCCGTCGCCATTCTCTCCCTCGCCGCTTCGCTCGGGTCAGGCGCATCGAATCACAAGGACGAGGACGAGCGCGCGCCTTCGATGTCCGGCGCGCCGGGACTCTTTCCGGCTGCCCGCGCGCCGAAGCGTTCCACCTGGCTGGATTTACTGAAAAACGCCATCGAACTCGGCAAGCGCGCCGGCAAAGGCGACCGGGAAATCGCCGGCGGCCAATTCGACGAGTTGCGTTCCGCCTTCGAACCGGCCGCCCAAACCGCCGGCCAGGGCGGGCTTCGCCGCGCCGCGGATTTCCTCGCGCCTGGGACGGAACAGTTTGACGAGTCGATCATCCCCGCCCGGCGTCCCAAAAAATGGGACCAGAAAGGCGCGACCGAATTTACGGATCGCGACCGCGCCAATGCGCCTTATGTCTTTCCCTCGGCCAACCTTCTCGCCCAAGGGAAAAAAGTCGGCGGGACGGTCAATCAGGATTCGCTGGAGCAGAACGCGCGCCTTCTCGAAGGGGTTCTGGAGGATTTCAGCGTCAAGGGCGATATCGTTAGCGTTTTTCCCGGCCCTGTGGTCACCCTTTACGAATTCGAGCCTGCACCGGGGATCAAGTCGTCGCGGGTGATCGGGCTGGCGGACGATATCGCGCGGTCGATGTCGGCGGTTTCGGCGCGCGTCGCGGTGGCGCCGGGGCGCAACGCCATCGGCATCGAGCTGCCCAATCCGCGCCGCGAGACGGTGTTCCTGCGCGAACTGCTCGCCTCCGCCGATTTCGTCGAGACCCGCCACAAGCTCGCCATCGCGCTGGGCAAGACCATCGGCGGCGAGCCGGTCATCGTCGATCTCGCCAAAATGCCGCATCTGCTGGTCGCCGGCACCACCGGCTCCGGCAAGTCGGTCGCCATCAACACCATGATCCTGTCGCTGCTCTATAGGCTGAAGCCCCAGGACTGCCGCCTGATCATGGTCGATCCCAAAATGCTGGAGCTCTCCGTCTATGACGGCATTCCGCACCTGCTGACCCCCGTCGTCACCGATCCCAAAAAGGCGGTCGTCGCCCTCAAATGGGCGGTGCGCGAGATGGAGGACCGCTACAAGAAAATGTCCAAGCTCGGCGTGCGCAACATCGACGGTTTCAACGCCCGCGTGACAGAGGCGCGCGAGAAGGGCGAGATCATTTCGCGCACGGTGCAAACCGGCTTCGACCGCGAGACCGGCGAGGCGGTTTACGAGCAGGAGCATATGGACCTCTCGGTCCTGCCCCATATCGTGGTCATCGTCGATGAAATGGCCGATCTGATGATGGTCGCCGGCAAGGAGATCGAGGGCGCGATCCAGCGTCTGGCGCAGATGGCGCGCGCCGCCGGCATCCATCTGATCATGGCGACCCAGCGCCCGTCCGTCGATGTCATCACCGGCACGATCAAGGCCAATTTCCCGACCCGCGTCTCGTTCCAGGTGACCTCGAAGATCGACAGCCGCACGATCCTGGGCGAGATGGGCGCGGAGCAGCTGCTGGGCCAGGGCGACATGCTTTACATGCAGGGCGGCGGGCGGATTTCCCGCGTGCACGGGCCTTTCGTCTCGGACGCCGAGGTGGAAAGGATCGTGGCGCATCTGAAGATGCAGGGCCAGCCGGAATATCTCGATGCGGTGACGGTGGAGGACGAGGGAGAGGACGACGAGGCGGAGGCTGCGGGCCTTGCCGGCGACGACGAAGGCGGCGACCTCTACGACCGCGCGGTGGCGATCGTGCTGCGCGACAAGAAATGCTCGACCTCTTATGTCCAGCGCCGGCTGTCGATCGGCTATAACAAGGCCGCGAGCCTGGTCGAGCGCATGGAAAAGGAAGGCGTCGTCGGCACCGCCAACCACGCCGGCAAACGCGCGATCCTGGTCGGAGGGGGGATAGATCGGGGGGCGTTCGACGGGGAGTGAGATTCCCCAATCGCGCCATATGTTCGGTTTAATTCGGCGCCACTTGTTCCGGGGCGCTCAAAGGCCTATTCCGCGCCTGGACGCCCGTTAGGAAGCTGCAATGTCTCGCGAACGCAAACCCCGCAAAAGAACGCCGATGCCCCGGGGTTTCCTGCTTTTTCTGATTGGCGCGCTCGCCATCGCCCCACTCGACGGCGCGATGGCCGATAAGCATCCCAAACCCAGCGCCAAGCCCGCGAAGCCGGCGTCCGATCCGGTCCAAGACGTGAATGCGCCGCTCGATCCGCAACTCGCCATCCAGATGGCCAATGATTATTTCAACGCCGCGCGCGTGATGACCGCCGATTTCGTCCAGGTCGGCGCGGACGGGCGGCGGTCGGAAGGCAAATTATATGTGTTGAAGCCGGGGCGGCTGCGCTTCGAATATGCCATGCCCGCGACAATGGAAATCATCGCCGACGGCGTCTCGGTCGCCATACGCGACCGCAAGCTGAAATCGCAGCAGCTCTATTTCATCAGCCAGACTCCACTGAAATTTTTGCTCCAGGATAAAATAAACCTGGCGAAAGATGTTAAAGTCACGAACGTCTCCTCAACCGGTCAATCAGTCATCATCACCATCGAAGACAAATCGACCTTTGGCGGCTCTTCGATCATCAAACTGGATTTCGACCGTAAGGACTTTACCTTAAACAAATGGCAGGTCACCGATCCACAAGGTTACGATACGCTAGTGACTCTTCATAATATCGACCTGACAACTGTCCCCGACCTCAAACTGTTTCGGATTCCGCCAACCAGCATTTGGCCTTCCTTCAATTGAGCGCCATTTCAGCCGAAGCGGCTTGATTCGCCGGGCCCAATCGGTTTAACCACGCCCTGACGCCTTACCCTTCCAACCCCGGCTCCGCCTTGCAGTTGAAGATCACTACCTGGAACATCAATTCGGTTCGCCTTCGCTTTTCGCAGGTCGCCACATTTTTGGCGGAGCACGAACCGGACGTTCTCTGTCTCCAGGAGACCAAATGCCGGGACGCCGAATTTCCCGCCTCGGATTTTCGCAAGCTTGGCTATGAACATCTCGCGATCAGCGGCCAGAAGGGCTATCACGGGGTGGCGATCGTCTCTCGCTTGCCGCTTCAGGAGGTGGAACGAAGAAATTTCTGCCAGATCGGCGACGCCAGACATATTTCGGCGCGCGTTTCGGTGGCGGACAAGTCGATTCGCGTCGATAATTTCTATGTCCCCGCCGGCGGTGACAAGCCGGACGTGCAAATCAATCCCAAGTTCGCGCACAAACTTTCTTTCCTCGACGAACTCGACAAGTGGATTTCCCAGGACAGTTTTTCGAAGAATATGTCTCTGATCGTCGGCGACCTGAACATCGCTCATCTCGAAAACGATGTCTGGGATCACCGCGCCATGTTAAAAGAGGTCAGCCACACCCCGCCTGAGACCGACAAATTAAAACAGATCATCGAACGCGGAAACTGGATCGATACTCTGCGGCGGTTCACGCCGGACGACCAGAAGCTTTACACGTGGTGGAGTTACCGCTCGCCAAATTGGGCGGCGGCCGACAAGGGGCGGCGGCTCGATCACATCTGGGCGTCACAGCCCCTGGAGCCATATCTTCAAAACATCGAAATCCTTCGCGAGGCGCGCGGCTGGGAGCGACCGTCCGACCATGTGCCGGTGAGCCTCGTGTTGAAATTTTGAAATCGGCGTTCCTATCGAATCGCCATGAGTTTTTCTCGTTTTTTCGCGATGTCCTTGCCTAAACCAGCTACGTCGCGAACCAAGGATTGCTTCAACGCCGCCGCGCTTGCCGGAAATTCAGTCAACACCCGACGAAACAAGACATGCGACAGCTTCAGCGCGACAGCCTTCTCCTGCGCGATGGCGCTAAAGCCCGCTTCCGAGTCGGATAACAAGCCTCGCGACCCGATCAGCGCGCCGGGTCCAACGATTTTGTCCCGTCCGTTCGCGGCGTCGTCGGAAAGTCGAATCGTTCCGGACAGGATATAATATCCAGCGTCGAGACGGTCGCCGCGCCGAAAAATGAATTCACCTTGCGGAATTTCGACTTGCGGTGCGGCAAAGGCCAGCAGCCGCAGGGCTTCGACTTCAAAATCCGCGAAAAGCGGCAAACGCTTGAGCGCGTCGATCAGGCTTCCGAGAGACATGGCGGTCCAGAATTCGCTGCGCGAAGTTAAGCTTCATGTTGACAGACGATAACCTCCCGCGTCGGTCAAAAGCAACTTCGCATTTGTGGGATCATTTTCGATCTTCTGCCTTAACCTATAGATATGCGTTTCCAATGTATGCGTTGTAACATTGGCATTGTAACCCCACACATCTCTTAAAAGATCCTCGCGGGAGACCACCTCTCCCTTGGCGCGGTTGAGATATTGCAGGATCGATGTTTCTTTTTCGGTCAATCTGAGCTTCACGCCGCTTTCGGACAGAAGCATTTTGGCGTTGGGACTGAACGTATAGGCCCCGATTTGAAATGTCGCATCCTCGCTCGAATCATATTGACGAAGATGGGCGCGAATCCGGGCCAGCAAAACCGCAAAGCGAAAGGGCTTGTTGACGTAATCATTGGCTCCCGAGTCAAATCCGGAAACGATGTCGGTTTCGGAATCGTGCGCGGTCAACATGATGACAGGCTTGTTGAACCCCTCGGCGCGCAATTTCTTGACGGCGTCGCGCCCGTCGCCGTCTGGCAGGCCGACATCCATGATGACCAGATCGATCGGCCCTTTTCGGACGGCTTCCAAGGCTTCAGCGGCGTTAGCGGCCTCGACTGGGACAAAATCGTCGTGAACGCCCAATTGTTCGGCAAGGGAAACCCGCAGGAGAGGGTCATCATCGACGATCAAAATCCGACGCATTTGCGACATGGATGATCCTGTGCCGGGCGCAAAAACACGCTGAGAGGCAAGAACAAGCCCTCAAGAAAGCTGAATCTACGCCGACAACCTATATTCGTCAAAAGGCGCGGGCCTTTGCGGCCGCCGCATGCCGCGCCTTGGCGGATTTTCCGCCAGCGCCAGTTCCGGGCAAGCTCGATCCTTTGCGAAAGTCGGTGGGTCGAACCCCGATAAGAGCCAACGGAAAAATGCGGAGAATCTGACCGATCCCACGTTCGGGAACCACCCAGCCTTCAGGGCGATCGAGCCTGACCAGGCGCAGGGCCCCGCCGAACCCTCGACCTCGTCACGGACGATCCGCGCTCTGAAGGGGCGACGGGACGCCCTCGCGGATGACGGTCGAAAAATTCGGCGGATCGCCGGCTTTCCGGGCGCGCGCGCTGATCCGGGCGCGCGCCCGCAGCTCCTCAAGCGACATCCGCGTGTCGACCGCGCCGCGATCGTAGAGATAGCTGGGCAGGTAGCCATTGACGATCAGCCGCCAGTCGAAGGGCATGTGTCCGCCGGCGGCGCGGATCAGCTTCACCACGGCGGTCGTGCAATTCGTCATGATCGAATTGTAGAATTCCGGCTGTTTCGCCAGCGCATTGGCTTCGTCGACATATTGCAGCAGGAGCATGCGGGCGACGTCCGGCGGCGTGCGCAGCCGGTAAAGCTGCACGTCTTCCCCGCGAATGTTCGAGCGCAGCCGCACGACGTCGCGTTCATCCGAGGCGATGATCACCAGCGGGTTGGACCGGAACAGATCGCCGATCGGCGAGAATTCGCCGCCCTTCCGGCTGCGGACCTCGACGGACCAGGCCAGCCACTGGCCGCCATCGAAGCCGAAGCTCATGATCAGATGGGTCATTTCCGGCCCCGCCCAATAAGCCAGGAAGAGGTCGAGTTCGCGCAATCTGGCGAGATCGTAGGTTTCCGAGACCCAGCGTTGCTTGAATTCGGTCGGGCCGGTCCATTCGAAGTCCCGAACATTTTTCAGCGTCAGACTATCGCCATCGACGATGCCCGTGACTTGGCGCGCGACATCGGGCGACCAATCCGCTTCCGCCGCCGGCTTGATCGTCCCCCACCACAGGAGAACGGCGCCAAAGGCCAGACCGAAGACGCCAAGCGCCGGCCAGCGGCGCGCGGAGAAAAGGGCGACGAGGGTCCACAGACTGACGAGGCCGAAGGCGGCCGCGCCGATGGCGCGCGCCCATTCCGCGCCAGGAATACGGAACCACAGCGCGAGCGAAGCCCAGAGGCCGACCGGAAATATGAGAAACAAAGCGACGAGACCCCAGAAGATCGTCGCGACGACCCGTCTTTCGTGTCCCAAAGGAGCACTCCCCTTGCGTTGCCGGCTCACGCCGAGCTTATCCTGCGCCGGGCCCAAAGAGCAAAATTTTCCCGAAGGAGTCGCCCCCGCGGCGGAGGGAAGGGAATCAACCGGCCACGACCTCGGCCATTCCAAGCGCCGCGGCGAAAGCCGCCTCGATGTTCAGGTCGGTGGTGTCGAGGACTTTTGCGTCCTCCGCCGGCTTGAGCGGCGCGTCGGTCCGTTCGCTGTCGCGCCGGTCGCGCTTCCGGATATCTTCGAGGATCGACGCGTAATCGACCTTTTCGCCGCGTCCGCGCAATTCCAGCGCCCGGCGCTGGGCGCGGGTTTCCGGGCTGGCGGTCACGAAAATCTTCACTTGCGCCCCGGGCGCGATCACCGTGCCGATGTCGCGACCGTCGAGCACGGCGCCTTGCGGGCGCGCGGCGAAGGCGCGCTGCATGTCGATCAAAGCGGCGCGCACTTGCGGGATGGCGGCGACGACGGAGGCCGCCTCGCCCATTTCACGGCCGCGCAGCCGCTCCTCGTCGAAATCGAACAAGGCGAGGCCGCGCGCGGCGCTCACCGCCTTTTCGACATCGTCCAGTTTCGAGCCTTCGTCGAGCAGGACGCGAGCGGTGGCGCGATAGAGCAGGCCGGTGTCGAGATGCGGCAGACCGAAATGCGCGGCGAGACGGCGAGCGATCGTGCCCTTGCCGGAAGCCGCCGGGCCGTCGATGGCGATGATCATCACGAAAATTCCGCGCCAAGACCGGCCATGAGCGGCCGGAAGGTCGGGAAAGAGGTGGCGATCATGGTCTCGTCGTCCACTGTCACCGGCTTGTCCGAGGCCAGGCCCATCACCAGAAAGCTCATGGCGAGGCGATGGTCGAGATGGGTCTCGACCAGTCCGCCGCCCGGACAGGCGCCGGCGCCGCCTACGACAACAAGGTCGTCGCCCTCGACGGTCGCCTTTACGCCATTGGCGGTGAGGCCGGCGGCGGTGGCCGCGAGCCGATCGGATTCCTTCACCCGCAGTTCGTGAAGACAGTTCATCCGGGTCACGCCCTTGGCGAAGGACGCGACCACCGCGAGGATGAGATATTCGTCGATCATGGTCGGCGCGCGCGCGGCGGGCACGTCCACGCCGGTCAGCTCGCCGTGGCGAACCCGCAGATCGGCGACCTCCTCGCCGCCCTCCTCGCGCCGGTCGAGAATGTCGATCCGCGCGCCCATTTCGAGCAAAGTGGCGAGGAACCCGGCGCGCAAAGGGTTCATCATCACCCCTTCCACGACAATGTCCGATCCTTTGACCAGCAAGGCGGCCGCGATCAGGAACGCGGCCGAGGACGGATCGACCGGAACGACGATCGGACGCGGCGCGAGTTCGGGACGGCCTTCGAGCGTGATCTTGCGGCCATATTCGCCGAAAGGCTCGGAGGTCAGCGACGCGCCGAACCAGGTCAGCATTTTTTCGGTATGGTCGCGGCTCGCCTCGCTCTCGATGACCGTGGTGCGGCCAAGCGCATTGAGGCCGGCGAGCAGGACCGCCGATTTGATCTGCGCCGAGGCGACCGGCGTGCGATATTCGATCGGCGCGGGCTCCGGCGTCCCTTTCAGCAGGATCGGGCAGCGTCCGCCTTCCGCCTGCTCCAGCACCTCGGCGCCCATCAGGACCAGTGGATCGAGAATGCGGCGCATCGGGCGCTTGCGCAGCGAAGCGTCGCCGTCGAAACGGGCGGTGATTCCATGGCCGCCGACGACCCCCATCATCAGGCGCGAGCCGGTTCCGGCATTACCGAAATCAAGCGTCTCGCGCGGCTCCAGGATCGAGCCGAGGCCCATGCCATGGATGCGCCACGCGCCTTCGCCGATCCGCTCCACCTTGGCGCCGAGTTGGGCGCAGGCGCGACCGGTGTTGAGGACATCCTCGCCTTCGAGCAGGCCGGACACCAGGGTTTCGCCGACGCTCAACAGGCCGAGCAGAAAGGCGCGATGGGAGATGCTCTTGTCGCCCGGCGGCCGGGCGCGGCCGCGCAACGGGCCGCAGGCGCGGGCGGTCAGAGGTTTGGCGGCGGCGGAATGGGACATCGGCTGAATTTTGTCGAGAGAGATGGGAGGATCAGCGCAGGGCTTTGGAAATTTCCGGCAGGAGGGTGGAGTTCAGATTTTCCTCGGTGATCGGCCCGATGAATTTATAAGCGATCTTGCCGTCGCCGCGCACGATGAAGGTCTCGGGCACGCCGGTCAGGCCCCAGTCGATTCCGGCGCGGCCACTGGCGTCCATGCCGATCGCCGCATAGGGATCGCCCTCCTCGGAAAGGAATTTGGCGACATTGGCCGGATCGTCCTTGTAATTGACGCCGACCAGCCGGACGCCCATCGCCTTGAGCGCCTGATTATCCGCCAATTCGCGCAAAACCGGATGTTCGACCCGGCAGGGCGAACACCAGGAGGCGAAATAATTGACGATGGTCACACCCCCCTTGCGCAGCTCGGCGTCCGACAGGCCAGGCTTGCCGGTTCCGGGAACGGCCGGGAGATTGACGCCCGGCGCGTCCTTGCCGATCAGGGCCGAAGGCACCAGCGAAGGATCGCGGCCGAGATAGAGCCGCCAGCCGAGGAAAGCCGAAATCCCGAAAAAAATCAGCAGGGGCAGCGCCCGAACCAGGCCGCCTCGGCCGGCGGGCGTCTCGTTCGACGCGCTCATCGATTCTGCTTCTTGTCGCCGAAGCGCGCGAGCTTGCGGAGCAAAGCGCGGTAATCCAGCGTGATCTTGGCGACCGCCGCGCAGACCACCAGCGCGGCGAAGCCATAGGCCGAGGCGATATAAAAGGTGTAGTCCTTCACTGGGCCGCCTCCACGACGACTTCAGGGTCTTCCGCCGCCGCTGCGGTGATGCTCAGGCGGCGCAGCCGCCGGCTCAGGATTTCATTGCGAATCGCCATCAGATGCAGGGTGAAGAACAGCAATGTGAAACCCAGCGCCATGATGAGCAGCGGCCACAGCATCGAGGGCGCGATGGTCGGCCCGCCGAGACGGAAGACCGAGGCCGACTGGTGCAAAGTGTTCCACCAATCGACCGAGAATTTGATGATCGGGATGTTGACGACGCCGACCAGGGTGAGGATCGCGGCGGCGCGCGCCGCCTGGGCCGGCTCCTCGATGGTCTGCCACAGGCCGATCAGGCCGAGATAGATCAGGAACAGCACCAGCACCGAGGTCAGGCGCGCATCCCACACCCACCAGGTTCCCCACATCGGCTTGCCCCACAGCGAGCCGGTGACCAGACAGACCAGGGTAAAGGCGGCGCCCAGCGGCGCGGCCGCCTTTTGCGCGGCGTCGGCGAGCGGATGGCGCCAGACCAGAGTGCCGAGCGCGGCGGATGTCATGACCATGTAGCACATCATGCCGAGCCAGGCCGCCGGCACATGCAGATACATGATCTTGACCGAGGCGCCCTGCTGATAATCGTCGGGCGCGACGAAAAAGGTCAGATAGAGGCCGACCGCCAGCGCGACGGCCGCCGCCCCCGCGAGCCACGGGATGAGCCGCGCCGCGAGCGCGAGAAAATTCGTCGGATTGGCGTATTTGAGCATGAGCCTGACCCGTCCTCCCCGGGCGCGCGCCGCCTGATTAGGACGGGGCGCTTGGAATTGCAATTCCTGCCCGGCAGGAGCGACGAAAAGACGGCGAAATTACGCCTCCCGCGCCCGCAAGGCGGCGGCGGCGGCGAAAGGCGCGCCCGCCACCGCCATCAACGACAGGCCGCACAGAATCAGGAAGGGCGTATGGAACGGCACGGTCCCGCCATTGGCGGCGGCGGCGCAGGCGACGCCAAAGATCAGCACCGGCGTGGTCAAGGGCAGGATCAGCACGGCCATCAGCAGGCCGCCGCGCCGCAGGCCCGCGGTCAGGCCGGCGCCGATCGCGCCGAGCAAGGTCAGCGCGGGCGTTCCGGCCAGCAGCGAGGCGGCGACGCCAGCCAAAGCCGCCGGCTCCATGCCGAGCGTCAGTCCGAGCAGCGGCGCGGCGGCGATCAGCGGCAAAGCGGTCAGCGTCCAATGGGCGGCGCATTTCGTGAGCACCACCAGCTCCAATGGCGTCGAAGACATGACGAACAGATCGAGCGAGCCGTCGTCGGCGTCGGCCTGAAACAGCCGGTCTAGCCCAAGAAGCGTCGAAAGCAGCGCCGCGATCCACAGGATGGCCGGCCCGATCCGCGATAGCAAATTGAGGTCCGGCCCGATGGCGAAAGGCGTGAGGCTGACGAGAATGAGAAAAAAGACCACGCCCATGGCGCCGCCGCCGCCAATACTGCGGGCGATGCGCAATTCGCGAAAAAAAAGGGCGGCGAGAGGCGAGGTCACGCGGCGCCTCCCACGTCGCGGGGCTTGGCCGCGTCGAGACGCAATTCCCTGGCGTCGATCAGACCGAGCGGCGCATGGGTCGCGGCGATGATAAAGCCGCCGCCGGCGCGATGCGCCGCCATGGCTTCGGCGAATTTTTCCTGCGACCCGACGTCGAGCGCGGTCGCCGGCTCGTCGAGCAGCCAGATCGGGCGGGGCGCGACGAAGAGTCGCGCCAGCGCGACGCGGCGTTTCTGGCCGGCGGAGAGATAAGCGACCGGGAAATCGCCCACCCGGGCAAGCCCTACTTTTTCCAGCGCGCCGTCGGGCGATAGCGCCTCCCCCGGCGCGCTTTTCAACATCCGCGCCCAGAATTCCAGATTTTCCAACGCCGTGAGCGCCGCTTTCAATCCGTCGGCATGGCCGACGTAATGCGCCTGTTCGGCGAGGGGCGCCTCATCCGCGCCACCAATCAGCCTGATCTCGCCTTCGCGCAGGGGCAGAAAGCCGGCGAGCGCGCGCAAAAGAGTGGATTTGCCGGCGCCGTTGCGGCCGAGCACCAGCAAGGCGTCGCCCGCGCGCAATTCGAAATCGACGCCACGGACAATCGCCCGGCCACCGCGATCGACGCGCAGGCCTTTGGCGGCAATCCCTTGCAAGGCTGGTGTTTTCGGCAGGCGAGTTTCGGCGGGCGGCAAAGGATCCTCGTGGCAAAACGGCTGGCGCGGCGCCCCTTGCTTACGCGTCCGGGCTCTGACTTTTGTTTGTGTAGCCTGTGAGCGCCGATTTATCTATAAGCCTCTCATCCGCTTTCCCCGCCCCGCCACATCTTTCATCGGGATCTGCACGCGATGACCTCACTCGACAGCTTCAAATGCCGCAAAACCCTCAAGGTCGGCGCCAAGACCTACCATTATTTCTCGCTCAAGGCGGCCGAAAAGAACGGGCTCGAAGGCGTTTCGAAACTGCCTTATTCGATGAAGGTTCTGCTGGAGAACCTGCTGCGCAACGAGGACGGCCGCTCCGTCACCAGGGATGACATTCTCGGCGTCTCCGAATGGCTCAAGAACAAGGGCAAGGTCGAAAAGGAAATCGCCTTCCGCCCGGCCCGCGTGCTGATGCAGGATTTCACCGGCGTGCCGGCGGTGGTCGATCTCGCGGCGATGCGCGACGGCATCCGGGCGCTCGGCGGCGATCCCGAAAAGATCAACCCGCTGGTTCCGGTCGATCTCGTCATCGACCATTCGGTGATCGTTGACGCCTTCGGCAGCAAGAACGCGCTGAAGATCAATGTCGAACATGAATATGCGCGCAACGGCGAGCGCTACACCTTCCTGAAATGGGGCCAGGGCGCGCTTGATAATTTCTCCGTCGTGCCCCCAGGCACCGGCATTTGCCATCAGGTGAACCTCGAATATCTCGCCCAGACCGTCTGGACGAAAAAGGAAAAATATCAGCCGGCGCGCGGCAAGGCGTTGAATGTGGAAGTCGCCTATCCCGATACGGTCGTCGGCACCGATTCCCACACCACCATGGTCAATGGCCTATCGGTCCTTGGCTGGGGCGTCGGCGGCATCGAGGCGGAAGCCGCCATGCTAGGCCAGCCCCAGTCCATGCTGCTGCCCGAGGTCGTCGGCTTCAAACTCTTGGGCAAGCTGAAGGAGGGCGTCACCGCCACCGATCTGGTGCTGACCGTCACCCAGATGCTGCGCAAGAAGGGCGTGGTCGGCAAATTCGTCGAATTCTTCGGCCCGGGCCTCGACGCTCTGACCCTGGCCGACCGCGCCACCATCGCCAATATGGGTCCGGAATATGGCGCGACCTGCGGCTTCTTCCCGATCGACGGTGAAACCATCGATTATCTGAAAAACACCGGCCGCAAGCCCGCCCGCGTCGCTTTGGTCGAGAAATACGCCCGCGCCCAGGGCCTCTACCGCACCCGCGCGGCCGCCGAACCCGTTTTCACCGATACGGTCGAACTCGATCTCGCGACTGTCACGCCCTCGCTCGCCGGGCCGAAGCGTCCGGAGGGCCGCGTGGCGCTCGACGGCGTCGCCGCCGGCTTTTCCGCGGCGATGGAAACCGAATACAAGAAAATTGCCGCCATCGCCGAGCGTTACAAGGTCGAGGGCGAGGCCTTCGACATCGGCCATGGCGACGTGGTGATCGCCGCCATCACTTCCTGCACCAATACCTCCAACCCCAGCGTGCTGATGGGCGCGGGCCTGCTGGCGCGCAACGCCGTCGCCAAGGGCCTGAAGGTCGCGCCCTGGGTGAAAACCTCGCTCGCGCCCGGATCGCAGGTCGTCGCCGAATATCTTTCCAAATCCGGCCTGCAGAAATCGCTCGACAAGCTCGGCTTCAATCTCGTCGGCTTCGGCTGCACCACCTGCATCGGCAATTCCGGTCCGCTGCCGGAAAAAATCTCCAAGTCGATTCACGATAATGCCGTGGTCGCGGCGGCGGTGCTTTCCGGCAACCGCAATTTCGAGGGCCGTGTCTCGCCCGACGTCCAGGCCAATTATCTCGCCTCGCCGCCTCTGGTCGTCGCCTATGCGCTCGCCGGCTCGGTCCAGAAGGATCTGACCAAGGAGCCGATCGGCCATGACAAGAAGGGCGTTCCGGTCTTCCTGCGCGACATCTGGCCGTCCTCGAAGGAAATCGAGGAGTTCATCCGCAAGAATGTCACCAAGTCGATTTTTAAGGCCAAATACGCCAATGTGTTCAAGGGCGACGCCAATTGGCGCAAGGTCAAGGCGCCGCACAGCCAGACCTATGCCTGGGACAACAAATCGACCTACATTCAAAATCCGCCCTATTTCAAGGGCATGACCATGACGCCCCAGCCGGTGACGGATATCGAGGGCGCGCGCGTCCTCGCCCTGTTCGGCGACAAGATCACCACCGACCATATTTCCCCGGCCGGTTCGATCAAGGCGGCCTCGCCCGCCGGCAAATATCTCATCGCCAACAAGGTGAAGCCGGAAGACTTCAACCAATACGGCACGCGGCGCGGCAACCACGAAGTGATGATGCGCGGCACTTTCGCCAATATCCGTATCAGGAACTTCATGCTCGCCGACGCGACCGGCAACGCCCCGGAAGGCGGGAATACTGCCTATTTCCCCGGCGGCGAGGTCATGCCGATCTATGACGCCGCGATGAAATATGAAAAGGCCAAGGTTCCGCTGGTGGTCTTCGCCGGGGTCGAATATGGCAACGGTTCGTCGCGCGACTGGGCCGCGAAGGGAACCAATCTTCTCGGCGTGCGCGCCGTGATCGCCGAAAGCTTCGAGCGCATCCATCGCTCCAATCTCGTCGGCATGGGCATCCTGCCCCTGACGTTCGAGGAGGGAACGACCTGGAAGTCCCTGGGCCTCAAGGGCGACGAGCTGGTGAACATCAAGGGCCTGACCAATCTGGAGCCGCGCCAGAAGCTCGAAGCCGAGATCGCTTACGCCGACGGCAAGGTGAAGACGGTCAAGCTCAACAGCCGCATCCTGACCGCCGATGAGATCGAGTATTACAAGAACGGCGGCATCTTGCAGTTTGTGCTGCGGCAGTTGGCCGTGGCGTGATTTTGGGGCGCGCCCCAAAAGGGCGCGCCAAGGCATTCGCGATTATGCCGCCAAGACTCGGCTTGGCGGCTTTTTGTTTCGAAGACCAAAAGCTATTCCGCGGCGGTCGCGCGACGACTCTGGTCGCCGCGACCGGCGAGCAGGCCCGCGATTGAAATATCCTCGTCGAGCTCGTCCCAATGCAGGCCCTCGGGGCTGATCTCGAAACGCAGCAGTTTTTCGCTCGTCGCATGCAGCAGACGCGGGAACCACGCGAGGGGAACGCCAAGCGTCCGGCCGTCGGTCAGTTCCACCCACATGCTGTTTTCGTCGAAACGCAGCGATTTAGCCGAAATGCTCATGACGCCGTCCGCCTAAAAATGCTCCGTATCAGCCTCCGGCTTGATCTCATGCCTTAGAATGACCGACGTCTGGGCCAGCGCAAAGATCACCGTCAGCGGCAGGACGCCAAAAGTCTTGAATTTCACCCAATTGTCCCAGTCGAGCGACTGGCGCAGGATTTCATTGAGTCCGGCGAGGGCGAAGAAGAACAGGCCCCAGCGGATCGTCAGCTTGCGCCAGCCGGCCTCGTCGAGATGCATCACGCTGTCGAAGGCGACCGGCAGCAAGAGCTTGCCGAAGGCGAGGCCTCCGAGCAAGGCCGCGCCGAACAGGCAATCGACGATGGTCAGCTTGATCTGAATGAAACTCTTGTCCTGAAAGACGAAGGTCAGCGCGCCGAAAACCAGAACCGAGATGGCGGTGACGACCGGCATGATCGGCAGATGGCGGGTCAGAAACCACGAGACCGCGAGCGCGGCGAGGACCGCGATCATCAACACCCCGGTCGCGGTCAGGATCGCGGTCTTTTCCGGCGTGATCCCCGCCGGCAGGAGCGGCCCGACCAGCCCGTGGAACAGGGCCGGCCTGGAGTTGGCGAGGAAAAACAGAACCAGAGGCCCCATTTCCAGCACCAGCTTCAGCGTCGGATCGAGTTTCTTGGTTGTCTGGTCGGCGGAGATGGGGGGGCTCAAGCGTTTTCCTCCTCGAAACCGGCGATGGCGCGGGCGAAATCGCGGGCGGTGAAAGGCTCCAGATCGTCGGCTTGTTCGCCGACGCCGATGAAATGGACCGGCAGGCCGAATTTTTCCGCGATCGCCACCAGAATACCGCCCCGCGCGGTTCCGTCGAGCTTGGTCATGACCAGGCCGGTCACGCCCGCCGTCCTGCCGAAAATTTCGACCTGGCTCAAGGCGTTCTGGCCCACGGTGGCGTCAAGCACCAGAAGAACGGCGTGCGGCGCTTCCGCATCGACCTTTTTCATCACCCGGACGATCTTTTCCAGCTCGGCCATCAGTTCCGTGCGGTTCTGCAGGCGCCCCGCCGTATCCATCAGCAGCACGTCGGCGTTCTCCTCCTGCGCGGCCTTGATCGCGTCGAAAGCGAGGCCGGCGGCGTCGGCGCCGGGCTCGCGGGCGAACACCGGGACATTTTTGCGCCCGCCCCATATTTTCAGCTGCTCGATCGCCGCGGCGCGAAACGTGTCGCCGGCGACGAGCATGAGCTTCTTGCCCTCGGCGGAAAATTTCGCGGCGAGCTTGCCGATGGTGGTGGTCTTGCCCGAACCGTTGACCCCAACCACCAGAATGACAAAGGGCTTTTTGGCGGCGTCGATTTCCAGCGGCCGGGCGACCGGCGCCAGCACGCGCTCGACCTCATCGGCGAGAATGGCGCGCACTTCCTCGGGCGCGATCTGCTTGTCGTACCGGCCCTTGCCGACCAGAGCCGCGATCCGGGTCGCGGCGGCGACGCCGAGATCGGCGCGCACCAGCACGTCCTCCAGATCCTCCAGCATGTCGGCGGAGAGCTTTTTCTTGGTGAAAATATCGGCGACGCCCTGGGCGATCGACGAGGACGAGCGCGCCAGACCGTGCCGCAACCGCGCCCACCAGTTCAGTTTTTGCGCGGGCGCCGGTTCCTCAACGACATCGGGCGGCGGCGCCGGTTCGGCCGCGGGCGGTTCGGTCGCGAATTCCGCGACAGGCTCGGGCGCGGGTTCCGGCGCGGGATTGGTCTCCTCGACGGCCTCGGGATTCGGCTCCCAGAACGATTCTTCGGCGTGCCGCATCTTGAACAGGCGTCCGAGGAACCCGGCCTTGTCTTTCGATTCCGCGCTCATGCGCCTCCGTCTCGCTGCATTGAGGGCCAGCGCCCTTCTCAAATCCTGGCGATTTTGCGATAAGCGGCCATGACGCCCGAAGCGCAAAATTTTCTGCCCCTCTCGATAGCCTGTCCCGCATGACGCCGGAAGAGATTTATGCGCGGCTGCTTTACCGCGACGGGATGGTGCTGGTTGTCGACAAGCCGGCGGGCCTGCCGGTCCATCGCGGCCCCAAGGGCGGCGAGAATTTCGAACAAAATTTTGTTCACCTGCGTTTCGGCCTGCCGCGCGCGCCGGCCCTCGCCCATCGGCTGGACAAGGACACGTCCGGCTGCCTGGTGCTCGGGCGCCATCGCAAGGCGCTGGAAAAGCTGATGCAGCTTTTCAAACAGGGGCGGATCGAAAAGACCTATTGGGCCGTGGTCCGTGGCGGCCCGGAGGCTGACGAAGGCCTGATCGACCTGCCGCTCGGCCGTCTCGACGCCACGCGCGGCTGGTGGATGAAGGTCGATCCTGTTGGGCTGCCGGCGCAAACGCGCTGGCGGGTGCTGGGACGCGGCAGCGACCCGCAAGGCGCGCCGCTTTCCTGGCTGGAGCTTTCGCCGCTCACCGGGCGAACCCACCAATTGCGGGTCCATTGCGCGGCGCGCGACTTTCCAATCCACGGCGACCCGATCTATGGCGCCGGCGGCCAGCCGGACGAGCGCCTCCAACTTCACGCCCGCGCGATCCATATTCCCCTTTACAAGAACAAGCCCGCCATCGAGGTCGAGGCCTGCGCGCCCGACCATATGAAGGCGCTTCTGGCCGCCTGCGGCTGGGCCCCACGGATGGACGAGATCGTGATCGAGGCGCGGCAAGCCCGTGAAAACGCCCGCCTGGACGCGAAGGCCGGGTAACCTTTCGAACCGCGCGGCGGAGAAGGCGCATTGCCCTTGGCGTCAGCTTGCTGTAGGGAAGCGCGCGCAAAAGGTGGAGACAAGCATGGGTTACAAGGTCGCTGTCGTCGGCGCCACGGGCAATGTGGGCCGCGAAATGCTGGATATTCTGGCCGAACGTCGGTTCCCGGCGGACGAGGTCGTCGCGCTGGCCTCGTCGCGTTCGATCGGCACGGAAGTCTCCTATGGCGACAAGATTCTCAAATGCAAACATCTCGACACCTTCGACTTTTCCGATTGCGACATCGCCCTGATGTCGGCCGGCGGCGCCATCTCCAAGGAATGGGGGCCGAAGATCGGCGCGCAGAATTGCGTGGTGATCGATAATTCTTCGGCCTGGCGCTATGATTCCGACGTCCCGCTGGTGGTGCCGGAGGTCAATGCCGACGCGCTGGTCGGCTTCCGCAAGAAGAACATCATCGCCAATCCGAACTGCTCGACGGCGCAGCTCGTCGTGGCGCTGAAGCCGCTGCATGACCATTTCGGCGTCAAGCGCGTCGTGGTTTCGACCTACCAGTCGGTTTCCGGCGCCGGCAAGGAGGGCATGGACGAGCTTTTCGCCCAGACCCGCGCGGTTTTCGTGTCCGACCAGGTCGAGAGCAAGAAATTCCCCAAGCGCATCGCCTTCAATCTCATTCCCCAGATCGACGTCTTCATGGAGGACGGCTTCACCAAGGAAGAGTGGAAGATGATGGCCGAGACGAAAAAGATCCTCGACCCGAAGATCAAGCTGACCGCAACCTGCGTGCGGGTGCCGGTGTTCATCTCGCATTCGGAAAGCGTGAATATCGAATGCGAAAAGCCGGTGACGGCGGAGGAAGCGCGGAACATTCTGCGCGAGGCGCCCGGCATTCTGGTGATCGACAAGCACGAGCCCGGCGGCTACATCACCCCGCACGAGGCGGCGGGCGAAGACGCCACCTATATTTCACGCATCCGCGAGGACGCGACGGTCGAAAACGGCCTCGCCTTCTGGTGCGTGTCCGACAATCTGCGCAAGGGCGCGGCGCTGAATGCGGTGCAGATCGCGGAGGCGCTGATCAACCGCAAACTTCTGGCGCCGAAGAAAAAGGCGGCCTGAGACACGAAGCGCCGGGGAAACCCGGCGTTTTCATTTCAAGGGGTCGGCGCTCAGAACCTCGGCGTCGCGCCAAAGGCCTTTTTATGCGCCTCGGCGGAAACCTGGCGGAAGGCGCCGTCCTTTTCGTCAAGCGCCGTCAATTCGCCGCCGGCCACCCCGAAATAGGCGCCGTGCAAGGTCAGCCAGCCGCGGTTTTCAAGCGTCGCGATATAGGGGAAGCTGCGCAGATTGGCGAGGCTTTGCCGGATCGATTCCCAGGCCAGCCGTTCGGACCATGAATTCAGGGGATCGGTCGGATCGCCGATCTTTTCCGCCGCCGGTCCCAGCAGTTTGATCCAGCGGCCGATGAAATCGCCGGGCGCCAGCGGCCGCATATAGGGATCGCGCCGCATTTCGGCGAAGGCTTTCACGCCGCCGCAGTGGGCGTGGCCCATGACCACGATGTGCTTGACCTTCAGGCCCATGACCGCGAATTCGATCGCCGCCGACGTGCCATGGTAATCGTCGTTCGGCTGATAGGGCGGCACAAGATTGGCGACATTGCGCAGCACGAACATTTCGCCTGGCCCGGCGTCGAAAATCAGCTCCGGCGACACGCGGGAGTCGCAACAGCCGATCAGCAGGATTTCCGGGTTCTGGCCCTGCCGCGCCAGTTCCTCGAAACGCTCGCGCTCATGCGGAAAACGTGCGCTCAGGAAATTTTCATAACCTTCGGTGAGCCGTTTCGGAAATTTGATTTCGTCCATGGATTCCCCGTTACGGCGCGACGGCGCCCGCGCCGCCGACTTTTGCCGCATCGCGGCAAGCAGGGCAATGCTTGCCTTCGTCGAACAGCCCCGACCGAAGGTTAAGGAAAAGCGTCGAAAGGCGAATGGCGCGGTTTTCCTCGAAACAATATGGTGCAGTGCGATAATTTTAACATGGAGCCGTCATGACCAACCTTCGTCCCCGCCGCAGCGTGCTTTACATGCCCGGATCGAATGCGCGCGCGCTGGAAAAGGCCAAGACGATCGCCGCCGACGCCCTGATCCTCGACCTTGAGGACGCGGTCGCCCCCGAGGCCAAGGAAATGGCCCGCGACCAGGTGACGGCCGCCGTCAAGGCGGGGGGCTTCGGCCGCCGCGAAGTGGTGATTCGCGTCAATGGCCCGATGACGCCCTGGGGCAAGGAGGATCTCGCCGCCGCCGCCCAAGCCGGACCGGACGCCATTCTGCTGCCCAAGGTCGCGGCGCCGGGCGACATCATGATGGCCGCCATGGCGCTGCGCGACGCGGGCGCTCCCGACCGCACGCGAATTTGGGCGATGATGGAGACGCCGGTCGCCATTCTCAACGCCGATTATATCGTTCGCACCGCCATAGATCCCGCCTCCCGCCTCGCCGCGCTGGTCATGGGAACCAATGACATCGCCAAGGAGACCCGCGCCCGCTTGACGCCGGGCCGTCCCTCCATGCTCGCTTATCTGTCGCTCTGCGTCGCCGCCGCGCGGGCCTATGGCGTCGACATCGTCGATGGCGTCTACAACAATTTCTCCGACGAGGCGGGCTTCCGGGCCGAATGCGAGCAGGGCCGCGATCTCGGCATGGACGGCAAGACTCTGATCCATCCCAACCAGGTCGCGATCTGCAACGAGGTTTTTGCGCCGTCGGAAGCGGAAGTCGCCTTCGCCCGCCGGGTCATCGAAGTGTTCGACCTGCCCGAAAACGCCGCGAAAGGCGCGTTGCAGATCGACGGCAAAATGGTCGAACGCCTGCATGCCGATATGGCGCGCCAAACCGTCGCCATAGCCGACGCCATAGCCGGCGCCTGAGGGCGCTTTCGCCGATTGCGGGTTTCCTTTCCACGGCGCGCGCGCTAGCAATATGTCTGGCGAACGGCAGAGGCGTGGGATGAGCGACCAGGACGGCGAGAAGACCGCAGCGGAAAAAACCGAATCCGGCTCGCAAACGAGCCCCGAGAAGGTGCCCGAGGCGCCGCAAGCAAAGCCTACGGCGGGCGAAGCGCCTCGCGAGATCGGGGAGACGGAAGTTGGATCCGAACCGCCGGAGCACGAGGAGGATATAGAAGATTCGGAGCTTGAGGCCGACCCGGAGCCGCCGGAGGAGACCGAAACGCACTCTTCCGGAACCGCTGAGCCGCCGCCGGAAAAAGCGAAGCGGCGCGGCGGCTTTCTGAAACTGGTCGCCTATCTGATCGCCTTGTCGCTTGCGGGCGGCGGCGGCTATTACCTCTGGAACGCTTATTTCGCCACGCCCGACAGCGCGGAGTCCGACACGGCGCTGACGCCTCCTGAACCACCGTCGCCCGCGCCAGAACAGAAGGCCGAAGTCGAAAAGACGGCCCCCGCCCCCGAGACCGCCGCAGCGCCACAAACGCCGCCCGAGAATTCGGACTCGCAATCCAGGACCGCCCCACCGCCGGCGGCGGCTCCACAAACCGCCGCTTCGCCTCCGGCGGCGGCCGAATCGCCAAAGCCAGCAGAAACCGAAAAGCTAACCCTGGCCGCCGAGCCCTCGCCGCAAGCCCTGGCGACGAAGCCCGCGAGCGAGAGCGCAGCCTCCGAGCAAAAGCCCGTCGCCGCGCCCGTGGCGAAAGTCCAGGGCGAAGGGACCGCGCCAGCGAATGGCGCGGTTTCGCAAAGCAAGCCGGCCGCCGGCCCCTCGGAAATGGCCCCAATCGCCAGCGCATCCGAGTCCGCGAAGCCGGCCGAGGCTGGACCGCTGGCTCCCGCGCCTGTCGAGGCGACCAAGCCTGCCGCCGCCCAGGTCGAGACAAACGCCGCGAGCGAGGCCGCCGCCAATCCGCAAACAACCGCGGCGCTCGCGGCGATATCCGAGAAAGTCGCCGCCGCCGATGCGACCATCGAGACTCTTTCGCAACGGCTCCAAACCGTCGAAAATCAGTTGGGCGCGCTCAAGAGCGCGCCGCGCGCGGCCCCGGCCGCGAGCGAACCGGCGGCCCGGCTGGCTGTGGCGCAAAGCCTGTTGAACGCCATGCGGCAGGGCGACGACTATTCCGCGCAAATCGCGGCGATGCAGAATTTGGGCGCCGATCCCGAACAGCTGGCGCGGCTGCGCGCCGGCCTGTCGGCGCCGGGCGTCGAGGCTTTGGCGAAAGAATTCGCCGCTCTGGCGCCCAAACTCGTGGAAGCGTCCGCGCCCGCAAAGCGGACAGAACCGGCGAAACCGCCGCGCAATCTGAAAGACGCGATCTGGGCGCAGGTCGAAATGGAAGCGAACAAGCTGGTGCGAATCAGGCCCGCCGGCTCGGCCGAGCAGGACGCGGCGGCCGCGACCGTCGCGACGATCGAAAAGAATTTGCGCGCCGGGGATCTTTCGGGCGCGCTTGCCGAGCGACAGCAGCTGGCGCCTGCCGCTCGGTCCTTGTCCGATCAATGGGCCGCGAGCGTCCAGACGCGGATCGAGGCCGAATCGGCCGCCAAGGCGGCGCTGAACGCGGCCCTGCGCAACCTCACCAAGCCAAAGACCTGACCTGTCCGTTCCGCTGGCGGCGCGGCAAGGCGCGCCGCCGGAGCCATTTTCTCATTCGAGTGCCGCCGATGATCCGCATTCTGGTCTTTCTGCTCCTGATCGGTCTCGTCACCCTGGGTTTGGGTTTTCTGGTCGAACAGCCCGGCGCGATGTCCTTGACCTGGTTCGGCTATCATATCGACACCTCGCCGCTGGTCGGCCTCGGCGTCGTCGCGCTCACGGCGGTCATCGTCTGGAGCCTGCTGCGGTTCATTTTCAACTTGCCCGGGCTGGTCGCCCTGACCGCCCGCGCCCGCAAGCGCGCCCGGGGCCACGAAGCGCTGGCGCGCGGCATCATCGCCGCGGGCGTCGGCGACCTCAACAAGGCGCGCAAAGCCAGTCAGGAGGCGAAAAAGCTCGTGCCGAACGAGCCGCTCGCGCTGTTGCTCGACGCCCAGACCGCCCAGCTTTCCGGCGATCGCGACAGCGCCGAACGCGCATTCCGCGCCATGACCGAAAAGCATGAGACGAGATTGCTGGGCCTTCGCGGGCTCCACGCCGAATCCCTGCGCCAGGGCGATCACGATCGCGCTCATCAGATCGCGCTGCAGGCCCAGAGCATCGCGCCCCTGTCCTGGTCGGGCCAGGCGCTGCTCGACCGTTATTCCGGGCAGCACGACTGGGAGGCGGCGCGTCTCTGCGTCGCCCAGAATCTGAAGGCCAGGCTCATCGACAAGGAGACCGCCAACCGGCAAAGAGCGGTCATCGACACGGCTCTGGCGATGGACGCCGAGACCACGGACCCTGACCGCGCGATCAGCCTGTTGCGCGCGGCGGTGAAAAAGGCGCCCGATCTCGTTCCCGCCAATGCGCTGCTCGCGCGCCTTTACACGCAACGCGGCAAGCTTCGCGCGGCGTCGAAAGTGATCGAGGCGGCTTACCCGAAAATGCCGCATCCCGACCTCGCTCGGGCCTATGTCGGCATGAGGCCGGGCGATTCGGCGGAGGACCGCCTCGTGCGCGCCAAGGCGCTCGCCCGGCTCGCCCCCAAGGACCCGGAAAGCGCGATCGTGGTTGCGACCGCCGCCTTGGACGCCGGCGATTTCCTGACCGCGCGCGAGGTGATGACGCCACTGGTCGCCATGGGCGAGCGACCGACCGCGCGCATGTGCGTCATCATGGCCGAGCTGGAGGAGCGCGAGCACGACGCCCAGGGGCTGGCGCGCGAATGGCTCGCGCGCGCCTCGCGCGCGCCTCGCGACCCGGTCTGGATCGCCGACGGACATTGGTCCAAGCAATGGGCCCCCGTTTCGCCGGTCACCGGCAAGCTCGACGCCTATCGCTGGACGCAACCCAAGGAAGAGCTGGCCGGCCCGGTCGAGGCGCCGCCCCCAGCCTATCAGGGTCCGGCGGCGATCGAGGCCACGCCGGCGCGCGCCGAGCTTGCCCCGCCGCAACCGGCCCCCGCGCCCGAGCCGCCGCCGGTCCTCGCCCCGCCCGAAACGAAAGCTCCAGAGGCGCCGCCCGCCACCACGGCCAGCGAGCCGGTCAAGGCCCCGCCGCGCTCTTCCAACGGGCCGGAGCCGGTGATTTTCCCGCTGGCGACGCCGCCGGACGATCCGGGCACGAAAGAGGACAACACCGAAACGCGGCTCTATTGACGGCGCCGCCGCTCGACAAGCCTTGAAAAATTGGCTATAGGGCCGCCTCCCTTCGCGCCCTGAGCGCGGGAAGCGCCACGCCCGCGCGGCGCCAATTCACAACAGCGTTCCGAAACGCTCGCCTCAAGGCGAAACGGAGTCCGAAATGACCGATATCATCAAGCAGCTCGAAGCCGAGCAGATCGCCAAGCTTTCCGCCAACAAGACCATTCCGGAATTCGCACCCGGCGACACCGTAATCGTCAATGTCAAGGTCAAGGAAGGCGACCGCGCCCGCGTCCAGGCTTATGAAGGCGTCGTGATCGCCCGTGACGGCGGCGGCGTCAACGAGAGCTTCACCGTCCGCAAAATTTCCTATGGCGAAGGCGTCGAGCGCGTCTTCCCGGTCTATGGCCCGCTGATCGATTCGATCAAGGTCGTGCGCCGCGGCAAGGTCCGTCGCGCCAAGCTCTATTACCTGCGCGACCGTCGCGGCAAGTCCGCCCGCATCGCCGAGCGTTCCGACGCCAAGGCCAAGGCCGCCAAAGCCGAGTGAGCGCCATCGCGGCCTTGCTTTCGCTTATCAGGAAGGCTGGCTGAACGCCGGCCTTTTCGCGTTACAACGCAAATTCGCGCCCCCGGCCTTGCCGGACGCCCGAAACGCTCTATTTCGTCTAAGCAAATGGCCTGCGCCGCGCCGCGCGGGCCGCGTCGGAGATCGAGATCATGGTTGAGTCCACAGCCAAGCCGCGCACCCTATACGACAAGATCTGGGACGATCATGTCGTCGATATCCAGCCCGACGGCACGGCCCTGATCTATATCGACCGCCACCTCATCCATGAGGTGACCAGTCCGCAGGCTTTCGAGGGCTTGCGCCTCGCCCACCGCGCGGTCCACGCGCCGGAGAAGACCTTGGCGGTGGTCGATCACAACGTCCCCACCACCGACCGCTCCAAGCCGATCGAAGACCCCGAAAGCAAGGCGCAGATCGAGCAGTTGGCGATCAACGCCCGCGACTTCGGCATCGAATATTACAACGAGCATGACCGCCGCCAGGGCGTGGTCCATATCATCGGTCCCGAACAGGGCTTCACCTTGCCCGGCGCGACCATCGTCTGCGGCGACAGCCACACCTCGACCCATGGCGCCTTCGGCGCTCTGGCCCATGGCATCGGCACGTCGGAAGTCGAACATGTGCTGGCGACCCAGACCCTGATCCAGGCCAAGGCAAAAAATATGCTGGTCACGGTCAATGGCAGGCTCGGCGAGGGCGTGACCGCCAAGGACATCGTGCTGGCGATCATCGGCAAGATCGGCACCGCCGGCGGCACCGGTTATGTCATCGAATATGCCGGCGAGGCCATCGAAGACCTGTCGATGGAAGGCCGCATGACGGTTTGCAACATGTCGATCGAGGCAGGCGCCCGCGCCGGCCTGATCGCGCCGGACCAGAAGACCCTCGATTATCTGAAGGATCGCCCCAAGGCGCCGAAGGGCGAGGCCCTGGAGCGCGCCCTCCATTATTGGAGCCGGCTCAAAAGCGATCCGGGCGCCCATTACGACGCCGTGGTCGAACTCGACGCCGCCATTCTGCCGCCCGTCCTCACCTGGGGCACCAGCCCCGAGGATGTCGTCGCCATCGACGGCGTCGTCCCGGGCGTCGAGGCCGGCAAAACCGACGCCCAGCGCGCCAAAATACAGCGCGCTCTGGACTATATGGGCCTCAAGGGCGGCGAAAAGCCGACCGACATCAAGATCGACCGCGTCTTCATCGGCTCCTGCACCAATGGCCGCATCGAGGATTTGCGCGCCGCCGCCAAGATCGCCGAAGGGCGCAAGGTGTCGCCGCATGTCAACGCCATGGTCGTGCCGGGTTCAGGCCTGGTCAAGGCTCAGGCCGAGGCCGAGGGCCTGGACAAGATTTTCCTGGCCGCCGGTTTCGAATGGCGCGAGCCGGGCTGCTCGATGTGTCTGGCGATGAATCCCGACCGGCTGGCGCCGGGCGAGCGTTGCGCCTCGACCTCGAACCGCAATTTCGAAGGCCGCCAGGGTTTCAAGGGCCGCACCCATCTGGTGTCGCCCGCCATGGCGGCGGCGGCGGCGGTGACCGGCCATTTCGTCGACGTTCGCACCCTGAAGTGAGAAGGGAAGCTTGATGGACGGCAGCGGGGTCAGGGCGGACGCCGGCGCCGGACGGCCAAGCGCGCGGACCGCGCGCTGATGGCGAGCGTCCGCCCGCCGCCGTGGGACTGGGGGGGGCGCGCCGCCCCGTCGCTCCATGATTTCGAGGCGCTCGCCGCCGCCGCCTTTCGTGGCCTGCCGGACTATTTTCGGCAGTCCTGCGACGGTCTGATCATCCAGGTCGAGGATTTCCCCGACGACGAAATTCTGGACGAATTCGACGCCAGTTCGGAATTCGAACTGCTCGGCCTGTTTCGCGGCCGGGGGCTCGCCCAAAGCGAGGGCGTCCAGACCGGGCAATTCCCCAATATCGTATATCTCTTCCGTCGCCCGATCCTCGATGTCTGGGCCGAGGGCGAGGACACATTGGGCGATCTCGTCCGCCATGTGCTGGTCCATGAAATCGGCCATCATTTCGGCCTGTCCGACGCGGACATGGAGCGGATCGAACGCGAAGCCGAATGATTGCCCCTTTCCCCGCCCTTTGTTAAACCCACGGCCGAACCGCTGGTCCGGCGTCCAATTCAGGCAAGAGAACACTTTCAGGTAAGAAAATGGAAAAGTTCACCAAATTGACCGGGGTCGCCGCGCCGCTGCCGATCACCAATATCGACACGGACATGATCATCCCGAAGCAATATCTGAAGACGATTCAACGCACCGGCCTGGGCAAAGGCCTGTTTTCGGAAATGCGCTTTCGCGAGGACGGATCGGAAAACCCGGATTTCGTGCTCAACAAGCCAGCCTATCGCAAGGCGCAAATCCTGGTGGCCGAGGATAATTTCGGTTGCGGCTCGTCGCGCGAGCACGCGCCCTGGGCCCTGCTCGATTTCGGCATACGCGCTATCATATCGACCAGCTTCGCCGACATTTTCTACAACAATTGCTTCAAAAACGGCGTTTTGCCGATCAAGGTGTCGAAGGAAAATCTCGCCAAGCTGATGGACGACGCCGAGCGCGGCGCCAATGCGACGCTCACGATCGACCTCGAAGCCCAGGAAATCCGTGGTCCCGACGGCGGCGTGGTGAAATTCGACATCGATCCGCATCGCAAGCATTGCCTGCTCGAAGGACTCGACGACATCGGACTCACGTTGGTGAAGGCGCCGAAAATCGCCGATTTCGAATCGCAGATGGCGAGCGCCCGTCCCTGGATCTGATATTTTCAGTTCTGCATGGCTGAGAATCACGCTAAATTCCGGCCATGAAATCCGGGATTCTCGCTCTTTCGCTGGTTCTCGCGCTTGGCCAAACCGCCAGCGCCGATTTTGGCTCGTGCAAGCAGCATATCAAGGCGCAGGCGGCGGCCGAGGGCGTTTCCCAGGCCATTTTGTCTCGCGCCCTGGACGGCCTGCAACCCAATGACGCCGTGAGCTTTCTCGGCGCCCAGCCCGAATTTTCGACGCCGATTTGGGATTATATCGCCGGCCTTGTCGACGACGAGCGCGCGCGCGACGGACGGCAGCGTTTCGCAGAATATCGGCAAGCGGCGCTTGCGGCCCAGCATCGTTTCGGCGTCGATGCGCCGGCGCTGATCGCCGTCTGGGGCGTCGAATCCGATTTCGGCCGCAGTTTCGGCGGCCGGCCGATCATTCAGTCTTTGACCACTCTGGCCTGCTCGCCCAACCGCCGCTCCGGCTATTTCCATGGCGAATTGCTCGCGGCGCTGGAAATCCTCGACCATGGCGACGTCAAGCTTGAGGAATTCAACGGCTCCTGGGCGGGCGCCTTCGGCAATACCCAGTTCATGCCCTCGACCTTTCTGCGCCTCGCGGTCGACGCCGATGGCGACGGCAAGCGCGATGTCATCAATTCGGTTCCCGACGCGCTGGCCTCGACCGCCAATTTCCTCCATCACGCCGGCTGGGTTGCAGGCCTGCCCTGGGGCTTCGAGGTCCGGCTTCCCGCCGGCTATCGCGGCCCGTCGGGCTGGCGCGGGAAAAGGCCGCTGTCGTTCTGGGCCGCCCACGGGCTGGCCCATGTCGATGGCGCGCCCTTGTCGGGCGGCGGCGCCTATGGCCTGTTCCTCACCTCGGGACCAACCGGTCCCGCCTTTCTGGTGTCGCGCAATTTCGACGCCTTTTATTCCTACAACGCCGCCGAATCCTACGCCCTCGCGCTCGGGCTGCTTTCGGACCGCATCAAGGGCGGCCACGGTCTTGTCACTCCCTGGCCGACCGACGATCCCGGCATTCCACGGGTCGAGCGCCGCGAGGTTCAGACGATGCTAGCCCAGCGCGGCTATGACATAGGCGGCAAGATCGACGGCGTGATGGGAACGAAAACCCGCGAGGCCATCGCCGATTATCAGCGGCGGATCGGCATGAGGCCCAACGGCCGGGCGAGCGTGAAGCTGCTGGCCGCCTTGCGCGCGGGGAAGTGAACTCAGTTCAGGCGAATGAGGTTGTCCGGCAGGTCGTTGCCGCCGCCGTCCGGCGGCGCCGCGCGCGCCAACAAGTCGCCGCAACGCGCGACCGCGTCGACAAAGCCCTCGGTGACCCGGCCCTCCCGCAGATGCGCGGTCATTTCCTCGACGGCGCCGCGCCAGTCCTTCTCCGAAATCCGGTCGTCCAGCGCGCGGTCCGCGATGATCCGGGCGTAATGCTCGGCCTGCGAAACATAGATCAGGACGCCCGCCCGGCTGCGGGTTTTCCCCAGACTGCGGGTGAAAAATTGTTCGAGCGCGGCGGCGAAGGCCTGCCGCCGTTTTAGGGTGCGCGGAGTCAGAAGGACGCCGAGGCGCGTCCAACCCAAAAGCAGCAGCGCGATGACGAAGACCCCGGTCTGGATGGCGAAAACCACTTGCGCCGGCGTCTGGGTCCATTGGAGCAAAGGCCAGGGCGTGATCAGCGCCAGGGCGGCCGCATAAAGCACGACAAAAGCCGACGGGTCGCAGGAACGCCGGGCCAGCACGCAGACGATCTGGCCGCTGGTGCGCGATTCGGCCGCCCGCACGGCGGCGATGATCGCATTTTCGTCCACCTTTGCCGACATCACCAATCCCCCGAGGCGCCGCCACCGCCCGACGAGCCGCCGCCGCCGGAAAAACCGCCGATATCGCCGCCGGAAAAGCCGCTGCTCCCGCCACCCGTCCAGCCCGGCCCCGGCAGAAAGATGAACGGCCCGCCGCCCCCGCCACGACGCCCGCCGCCGCCGCGGCTGCGCCAAAGGATAAAAATGACCAGGGCGACGATGAGGAAGGGGAGGATCGCGTCAAAGGGATCGCCGGGTCGATCGGGGCGAACCTGCGGCTTTTGCGTCCATTCGCTCGAATCGGTGGTCAGAATGGTGATGACGTCGTCGACGCCCCTGGTGATTCCGCCCGCGAAATCGCCCGCCTTGAAGCGCGGCGCTATGGCGTTGACGATGACGATTTTCGACAAGGCGTCGGTCAGCGTGCCTTCGAGCCCATAACCGACCTCGATCCTGACCTTCTTCTCCTTGGGCGCGACCAGGAGCAAAACGCCATTGTTCTTGGTCTTTTCGCCCAGGGCCCAGTGGCGGAACAATTCATTGGCGAAGGGCTCGATTTCCTCGCCCTGGAGAGAGCTGACCGTGGCGACGACGAGCTGGATGCCCGATTTCTGTTCGAGTTCGGCGAGCTTGGCTTCGAGATTTTGCTTTACATCCGGCGGCAGAAGATTGGCTTGATCGACCACCCGGCCCGTCAGCGGCGGAAAATCGGTCACGTCGGCGCGGAGCGCCGACGGAACGAGGGCGAGAGTCAAAAGCAGCGCGGCGGTCAGCCAAAGCCGCAAGGCGCCTTCGATACGCGGGATTTGTGGAAGAATCCGCGACATGGGCGCCCCGAAACCGGTCAGAACTTAACCTGCGGCGGCCTCTGCGCGTCGTCGGTCGCGGTGAAAGCCGCCATCGGCTTCTTGTCCCTGAACACCGTCATCGCCCACAACATGGACGGGAAGGTTTCGAGCGTCAGATTATAATCGCGCACGGCGGCGATATAATCGCGCCGGGCCACCGCGATCCGGTTTTCCGTGCCTTCGAGTTGCGATTGCAGCGCCAGGAAATTCTGGTTCGACTTCAGGTCGGGATAATTTTCGCTGACCGCCAGCAACCGGCCGAGCGCCCCCGAAAGCTGGTTCTGGGCGTCCTGGAATTGCTTGAGTTTTGCGGGATCGGTCAGTTGCGAGGCGTCGATCTGGACCCGTGTCGCCTTGGCGCGGGCCTCGACCACGGCGGTCAGCACGTCCTTCTCCTGCTTGGCGTAACCCTGAACGGTCGCCACCAGATTGGGAATCAAATCGGAGCGGCGTTGGTAATTATTCTGCACGTCCGCCCAGCGCGCCTTGGCGGTCTCCTCGGCCGTGGGGATGGTGTTGTAGCCGCAAGCCGACAGGCCCAGGCCGACCAAAGCGACAGCGACGAGATTGCGCAAACGGGAGGAAAAGGACATGACGGCTCTTTCTCGAAAAAGGATGCGGGACGCCGAAAGCACGCCAATTTAAGCGCGCTTTGACGCTCAGGCCAGCGCAAACATGGCTGTTACGGGATCGAAAGCAGGATTTTTCCACGCGCCTTGCGCTCCTTGAGCAGGTTCAAGGCCTTGGCGATGTCACGGAGCGGCAGCACCTTATCGACATGAGCCGAAAGCACCCCTTTGGCGGCCCAATCGAAAATCCGCGCCATGTTCGCGCGATGCGCATCGGGCTCGCGCTTGATGAATTCACCCCAGTAAACGCCAAGAATGGCGCAGCCTTTGAGCAGGGTCAGGTTCAGGGGGATTTTCGGGATTTCGCCCGAGGCGAAGCCGACAACCAGAAAACGTCCCTTCCAGGCCATGGCGCGCAAAGCCGCCTCGCTGAACGCGCCGCCAATGGCGTCATAGACACAATCGACGCCCTTGCCGCCGGTGCGAAATTTCAGGCCTTCCTTGAGATTTTCAGCCGAATAATCCAGGCCCTCATGGGCGCCGTGGCCCCGGGCGAAATCGAGCTTTTCCGGCGACGAGGCGCAGGCGATGACATGGGCGCCCAGCGCGGCGCCAATCTCGACCGCCGCGAGACCGACGCCGCCGGAGGCGCCCAAAATCGCGAGAGTCTCGTCCGGCCGCAGGTCGGCCCGCTGGACCAGAGCGTGCATCGTCGTCCCATAGGTGATGAAAAGCCCGGCCGCCCGATCGTCGCTCAGCGCGTCCGGAACCGGTGTGAGCATCGAGGCCGGCAGCGCGAGACGGGAGCGCGCCGCGCCATGGGAGCAATAGCCGGCGACGCGCTGGCCAATCGCAAGGCCAGCCACGCCCTCGCTCAAACCTAAAACTCTTCCGCAGAATTCGCCGCCCGGTGAGAAAGGCAGGGCCGGTTTCACCTGATATTTGTTCTCGATAATCAGCGTGTCGAAAAAATTCAGCGCCACCCGCGCGGGTTCGACCAGGACTTCGCCCGGACCGGGCGCCGGATCGGGCAGTTCGCGCAGGGCCAAGCGTTCCGGCGGGCCATATTGCTCACAAAGCGCTGCGATCATTGAAATTCTTCCCAAATTAAGACAATTTATCCGCCGCTCGCGTGTTGCGCTGTCGGATTTTTGCCTGTTTCGCCGCTTAAGCGTCGGCGTCGCCGATTTTCCAGCTCACAGAAAATGGCGCTATGATTTGTTTGGCTGATTCGCTCCCTCCAACTTAAGCCAATGGTCGCTTCATGATCGCCTCCCCTTCCTTTCGCGCGCGCATTCTCTTCGCCGGCGTCGCCTTGGCCTTCGTTTTCGCTCTCGGGCCCAGTCACGCTGTTCAGGCCAAGGAGAAGGCCAGCCACGCCAAGAACGCAAAAGACGCCAAAAAGACCAAGGGCAAGGAAAAGGACGCCAAATCCGGCAAGGGCGACGATCACGGCAAAGCCACGCAACTCGGAACCTTCGGCGAATGGGGCGCCTATGCGACCCAGGGCAAGGCCAAGACCTGTTACGCCCTTGCGCAGCCCAAGTCCCGTGAGCCGTCCTCGCTGAAGCGCGACCCTGCCTATATTTTCATTTCGGCCCGGCCGGCGGAAAACGTCAAAAGCGAAATTTCCTTCATCATGGGCTTTCCGATGAAGGACGGCAGCGAGGCCAAGGCGGAAGTCGGGTCTTCTTCCTTCAGCCTGATCGCCAAGGGATCCGACGCCTGGGTGAAAAACCCGGCCGAGGAGAGCCGCCTGATCGAGGCGATGAAAAAACATCCCAAATTGACGGTCAAAGCGACCTCGGCCAAAGGCAAGACGACGACCGACACCTATGTTCTGTCGGGCCTCGGCCAGGCGCTCGAAAAAGCGCACAAGGCTTGCCGCTGACGACCGTCCGACATTTCGGCTCCTTTGCGCCAAGGTCGCAGGACCAAAGTGTGACGCGCGACCCGCTTGTCGGCCTTCGAACCGTTGGTCCATAATGAAGGCTTAACGAGCGACGCGCGCCGCGACCAAGCGGCGGCGGTTGTGTTTGTGTGGGAGGAAGTCATGTCCGAGAAAATCTACCCCGTTCCGGCGGAGTGGGAAAGCCGCGCGTTCATCAACGACGCGAAATACAAGGAAATGTATGCACGCTCGGTCTCAGATCCGGACGGCTTCTGGGCGGAACAGGCCAAACGTATTGATTGGATCAAGCCTTTCACCAAGGTCAAGGATACTTCGTTCGATACGCATAACGTTTATATCAAATGGTTCGAGGACGGTACGACCAATTTATCGATGAATTGCATCGACCGTCATCTCGCCAAGCGCGGCGACCAGGTGGCGATCATCTGGGAGGGCGACAATCCCGCGGAATCCAAGCACATCACCTACAAGCAACTGCATGAGGAAGTCTGCCGCTACGCCAATGTGCTGAAGGCCAAGGGCGTCGGCAAGGGCGACACGGTCACCATCTATATGCCGATGATCCCCGAAACGGCTTACGCCATGCTGGCCTGCGCGCGCATCGGCGCCGTCCATTCGGTGGTCTTCGGCGGCTTCTCGCCGGATTCTTTGGCGGGTCGCATCGGCGACTGCAAGTCCAAGGTTCTCATCACCGCCGACGAAGGCGTGCGCGGCGGCCGCAAGGTGAATATGAAAGCCAATGCGGACGCGGCGATCGAAAAGACCGGCGACATTGTCAAGACGCAGCTTGTGGTCAAGCGCACCGGCGGCGAGATCGCCTGGAAGGAAGGCCGCGACTGCTGGATGCATGAGGAGGAGGCGAAAGTCTCGACGGATTGCCCGCCGACCGAAATGAACGCCGAAGATCCCCTGTTCATCCTCTATACGTCGGGTTCGACCGGCACGCCAAAGGGCGTGGTCCACACGACCGCCGGCTATCTCGTGTACGTCGCGCTGACGCACCAAACTATTTTCGATTATCACGACGGCGACATCTATTGGTGCACCGCCGACGTCGGCTGGGTGACGGGACACAGCTATATCGTCTATGGCCCGCTGTGCAATGGCGCGACGACCCTGATGTTCGAAGGCGTTCCGAACTATCCGACCATCTCCCGTTTCTGGGATGTGGTCGACAAGCACCAGGTCAATATCTTCTACACCGCTCCGACGGCGATCCGCTCGCTGATGGGCGCCGGCGAGGAGCCGGTGAAACAGAACCTCGCGCAAAAGCATTCGCCTGCTCGGCACGGTCGGCGAACCGATCAATCCGGAAGCCTGGGAATGGTATTACCGCGTGGTCGGCGAAAATCGCTGCCCGATTGTCGACACCTGGTGGCAGACCGAGACCGGCGGCATTCTCATTACGCCGCTGCCGGGCGCCAACGCTTTGAAGCCCGGTTCCGCGACCCGTCCTTATTTCGGTATACAGCCGCAGGTCGTGGACCCCTCCGGCAATGTGATCGAGGGCCCCTGCGAAGGCAATCTCGTCATTGCCGACGCTTGGCCGGGCCTGATGCGCACGGTCTATGGCGACCATGAGCGGTTCGTTCAGACTTATTTCTCCGCCTATCCGGGCAAATATTTCACCGGCGACGGCTGTCGCCGCGACGCCGATGGCTATTACTGGATCACCGGCCGCGTCGACGACGTCATCAATGTCTCCGGCCATCGCATGGGCACGGCGGAAGTCGAGAGCGCGCTGGTCGCCCATCCAGCGGTTTCCGAAGCCGCCGTCGTCGGCTATCCGCACGACCTCAAGGGCCAGGGCATCTATGCCTATGTCACCTTGATGACGGGCGTCGAGCCGACCGAGGCCTTGCGCAAGGAGCTCATCGCCTGGGTCCGCAAGGAGATCGGCCCGATCGCTTCGCCGGACGTCATCCAGTTCGCGCCGGGCCTGCCCAAGACCCGCTCCGGCAAGATCATGCGCCGCATCCTGCGCAAGATCGCCGAAAACGAATTCGGCTCGCTCGGCGACACCTCGACCCTCGCCGACCCGACCGTGGTCGACGACCTGATCCAGAATCGCGGCGGCTAAAGCATATTCCCAAAAAGTTGCAGACTTTTTGGACAAGAATATGCGTCAAAACAATGAATTAGAGACCTCTTCCGATTCCGAAGCAACGGAAAAAGCTCTGAAGCTTCCAGCCTCGTTGTTGAGCGGAGCCGGACGAGAAATCGTCCGGCTCCTGCTTTTCGAATTTTGCAAAAATTTTACCAAACAGGCGAGATTCCGGCGAAGTGTGGCGCCGGCGTCCTAGTTTTAACGGCCATTTGACGGCAGCCTGCCAAAAATCATCGGGTCGGACGATTTTGCCTGTCGGAGAATGAATATGTTCGCTTTCAAGAGTTTGCGGGCGGCGGCTCTATTTGGCGCCGCGCTTATTGGCTTTTCCATGCCCAACGCCGCCGGCGCCTATACCCGCGTCGTGGCCTTCCGCTCTTCTTATGGGGCCGGAACCGTTGTCATCAGCATGAGCCAGCGCAAACTCTTCTACGTGCTGGATGACGGTCGCGCGATCGAATATCCCGTCGCGGTCGCGAAGCCCGGCAAGGAATGGCTGGGATCGGCCCGTATCGCCGGCAAATATTCCCATCCCGACTGGTCGCCGCCGGCCGTCGTCAAACACGACCATCCGAACCTGCCCAATTTCATCCCCGGCGGCTCGGCGAGAAATCCGATGGGCGTGGCCGCCATGACTTTGGATCGCGATCAGATCGCCATTCATGGCACGACCCGGCATATGCGCGCCTCGATCGGCACCCGCGCCTCCTATGGCTGCATCCGCATGCTGAACGAGGATGTCGCCGACCTCTACGATCGCGTCGGAGTTGGCACGCCGGTTGTGATGCGTCCCTGACGGGCCCCATTTTTCGCTGGGCTTACAGCTCAATCTGCATCCGGCGCGATAATTCCGCGCGAATATCGGCTGCCGAAAAACCTTGCCTGCGCAAATCGCGCAGGCTCGGAGACGATTTGCTCTTGGATAATTTTCGTCCCTCGTCGTCAAGCACCAGACGATGGTGATGATAGGATGGCGAGCGCAGGCCGAGAAGCGCCTGCAACATCCGGTGCAGGCCGGTCGCCGGCTCCAGATCGGCGCCGCGAACCACATCGGTGACGCCCTGCGCGTGATCGTCCAGAACGCAAGCAAGGTGGTAGGAGGCCGGCATGTCGCGGCGTCCGATCAAAGCGTCGCCCCAGACAGACGGTTCGGCCGCGACGATTCGATTTGAATCGCTTTCATGAAATTCGCGATAGGACAAAGGCGCGCCGATGTCGCGAAGCGCCTTCGCCATTTCGAGACGCCAGGAGAATCGTGCGCCTTCCTCGATCCGGGCCTTTCTCTGCGCGCCGGTCAGTTCGCGGCAGGTCGCCGGATAGAGGAAGGCGCCGTCCGGATCGCGCGGCCAATCCGCTCTGGCGCTGCAGCTCTTGGCAATCTCACCCCGAGAGCAAAAACAGGGGTAAACCAGGCCGCGATCCGCCAAATTCTCCAAAGCTGCGCGATAGGCCGCCATATGCTCGGATTGCCGGCGCGGCGTTCCCGACCAGGCGAAGCCCAGCCAGTCGAGGTCTTCGATCAAGGCGTCTTCATGAAGGCGGCTCGACCGTTCCGGGTCGATATCCTCGATGCGCACCAGCAGGGTTGCGCCGCAGGCCCGCGCCAGTTTGCGATTGAACAAAGCCGAATAAGCGTGACCCAGATGAAGAAAGCCGTTGGGTGACGGCGCGAAGCGGAAGACGCGCGCGCTTTCCGCGCCAGGCTCGTTCATCGATCAGAAATCGCTGGCAATGCCCTTGCGCTCCCAATCGCCATAGCGGATCGGCTCGGGGCCCTTCGGTCCATTGGCCTCCGGCGGCGGATTGGGTGCCTTGGCGTGGCGGCGCCGCTCTTCGGCCTCCGCCAAAGCCCGTTGCGCCTCGGGCGAGAGCTTTTTCGTTCTCCCGGCGGGATCGGTCCCTGCCGCGCGATTTTCGTCTTCCGACATAACCTGTTTCCGACCGCCGGGCGCGGCGATGTACATTTCTAAGGCCGCGCCACTGTGTTAAAAATCGTTTCAGGTCGATTCTTTTAGTTGAAACCCGCCTTCTTGCAACTCCGACCTGATCACGGGGCGAATGAGCAATAATTTCGGCAAGACCTTCGGCCGCTCCGGAAAGGACCGGCCGGCGGCGAAACGCCATCCCGAGCAAGCCCAGGCGGAAGCGCTCGCCCATCCGGGACTCGCGGTGCGGGTCGCCGCGGCCGCAATCATCAGCGACATCGTTCAAGGCGGGCACACACTAGACGAAAAGTTCGCACCCGACGCCACCCCATCGCGGCTTGGGGGCTTTGACGACCGCGACCGCGCTTTGACCCGCTCCATCGTGACTGTCGCGCTGCGCAGGCTCGGCACGATCCGTCTTGCGCTCAGCCAATTGGTGGAAAAAGGCCTGCCCCGAAATTGCGGAATGCTGGAATGGATTCTGATCGCGGGGGCCGCCCAGCTGCTTTTTCTCGACACGCCAGACCACGCCGCCGTCGATCTCGCCGTTCGCGCCGCGCGGCTCGATTCGAAGAGCGCGCCATTCGCCAATCTGGTCAATGGCGTCCTGCGCAATCTCATTCGCCGCCGCGACGAATTCTTGGGGCAATCCGATCCGCTCGACGACGACACGCCGCATTGGCTCGCCGCCCGCTGGCGCCGGATTTACGGTGAGGACCGCGCCCACGCCATCGCCGCCGCCCTGCGCGACGAGCCGACGCTCGACCTCACCGCCAAGACGGACGCCGCCGAATGGGCGGAAAAGCTCGGCGGCCGGCTGCTGCCGACCGGCTCGATCCGTCTCGCCAGCCACGCGCCGATTCCCACCCTTCCCGGCTATGACGAGGGCGCATGGTGGGTGCAAGACGCGGCGGCGGCTTTGCCGGCCCGCATTCTTGCGGTCAAGCCGGGCCAGCGCGCGCTCGATCTTTGCGCCGCGCCAGGCGGCAAGACCGCGCAGCTTGCGGCGGCCGGCGCGCGGGTGATCGCGCTCGACCGCTCCGCCGAACGGCTCAAGACGCTTTCGGCCAATCTCGCCCGGCTCCAGCTCGAAGCTGCTATTTCCGTCGGCGACGCCGCCGCCTATAAAGCGGAGCCCTTTGACGCCATACTGCTCGACGCGCCCTGTTCGGCGACCGGAACGGCGCGGCGCAGCCCGGACGTGCTGTGGACCAAAAAGCCCGGCGACCTTGCGGCGCTGGCCGCGATTCAGGCCAAAATTCTCGATCACGCCTTCACTATGCTCAAGCCGGGCGCGGCGCTTGTCTATTGCGTCTGCTCGCTCGAACCCGAGGAAGGCGAGGCGCAGATCGCCGCCCTGCTCCGGCGCAATCCCGACGCCGCGCGCGATCCGATCGATCCGAACGCATTCGGCCTCCCGCCCGAATGCGCCACCAAGGATGGCGAATTGCGGCTCTTTCCCGATTTTTTCCCCCACGAGGACTCCCGTCAGCGGGGCCTCGACGGTTTCTTCATCGCGCGTCTGAAGCGTCTGGATTAGCCAATCGTTAACCATGTTTCGCCAAGGTCGAGCGTGGGGTTTGGCGCGCCGGGCCGCGACCCTCGACCCTCCGTCTTTGCAATGTGGAGCGCCCTTGCCGAAATCGCGCGCTTTGCCCCTTGCCGAACGCCTGCGGCTCTTCCGTCTGTTCGCCGCTCGCGCCACAGAAAAATTGCGCGCCGCGATCAACCGGCCCTTCGTATTTGTCAGCGAATGGCGTTTCCGCCTGCCGGAAAAGCTGCTGATCGCGCCACCGGACATTCGCACGGGCGACCCGACCGTCGCCGAGGATATTTATGGTGGCTACTACGCATTCCGCGGCAAAATCGTGGACGCCCATGGCCAGTCGCCATTCGACCTGCCGCCGCCTTCGGCTGAATGGGCAGGCGCCTTATATGGCTTTGGCTGGCTCAGGCACATGCGCGCCGCCGATTCCGCCGTTGCCCGCGCCAATGCGCGCTCGCTGGTGAAAGAATTTTTAGCGCGGCGGTCCGCGCCGCCACAAGGCCCGGTCTGGGAGGTTGAGGTGACGGCGCGGCGAACCCAGGCGTGGCTCAGCCAATCGCCCATGCTGCTCGAAGGCGCCGATTATGATTTCTACCGCCGTTTCATTCGCGTCCTGACCAAGGGCTATTTCCTGTTGCAGCGCCGAATCGACACGGCATGGCCCGGAAAAGCGCGGATGAGCGCGGCGATTGGCATGACAACTTTCGCGCTTTGCGCGCAGGGCGGCGGGTTCCTGCTGAAAAAGGCGGTCAAGACGCTTAACGACCAGCTCGCGCTGCAAATCCTCGCCGACGGCGGCGCCATCGACAGAAATCCACAAACATTGTTGGACTTGCTGTTTGACTTGCTGCCATTACGCCATGCTTTCGCGGCGCGCGGAAAGGCGCCTCCCGCCGATCTGCTCAGGGCGATCGACCGCATTTGGCCCGCCTTGCGGATGTTCCGCCACGGCGACGGCTCGCTGGCCTTGTTCAACGGCATGGGCGTCACCGCGCCTGACCGGATCGCCATTGCTCTGGCCTATGAAGAAACGCGCGGCCAGCCGATCTTCAACGCGCGCTATTCCGGATATCAGCGGCTCGAATCCGGCGACGCCTTGGTGCTGATCGACGCCGGCCAGGCTCCAGCGCCGCTTCATTCCGGCGACGCCCATGCCGGCTGTCTATCGTTCGAATTTTCGCTCGGACCCGACCGAATCGTGATCAACTGCGGCAATCCGGGATCGCGGCGCGCGGATTTGCGGTTGAGCGCGCGCACGACCGCCGCGCATTCGACGCTGTCGCTCGACGACGAGGCGTCGTGCCTGTTTGGTTTTCAAACCAGCGCGCCCGCCTGGCTCGCCGACAAAATTCTCGTGGGACCGAGAAATGTTCCGGTCGCCCGCGAAGACGACGCGCAAGGCGCACAAGTTCTGGCCTCACACGACTTCTACGCGCGCCGCCATGGGCTTTATCATGAGCGAAGCTGGCGCCTCGAAGCCGGTGGCGCAAGCTTGCGCGGTCGCGACCGGCTGATCGCCGCCAATGGGGATTCCCCAGCCAATGTGAATTATGCGATCCGCTTCCACATTCACCCCTCGGTCTCGCTAACGCTGATTTCCGAAGGCGCCGCGATCGTGCTCGAAACGCCGGGCGGGGAGAATCTGATTTTCGACGCGGCCGGCCTCCCCTTGGCGATCGAGGAGAGCATTTTTTTCGCCGCGCCCGAGGGACCACGGCCCTGCGAGCAGATCGTCGTCTATGGCGCCTCTGCCGACATTGACGAGATCGATTGGTCGTTTACACGACAAGCCGCTGCTGCGACGGCGTGACGAATTTTCGCCATTTGCCGCTTTCGCGACCTTCCCTCGCATTTCCGCCAACGCGGAAACGTGCTAATCGGCGCGGCGACCGAGGCTTCAACCGGCGTCTCTCCGGCCTCAATCAAGGGCGAATTCAAAGCCTGACATTGATCGCTGGTTCGGCTTCGCGGCCGGAACGACGTCCATCCGCAGACGAGTAGGATCATGTCCGACATCCGCCCCATCAAACGTGCGCTGCTTTCCGTTTCCGACAAGACCGGTTTGATCGATTTCGCGCGCGCGCTGCAACAACGCGGGGTCAGCCTCGTTTCCACCGGCGGCACGCGCAAGGCCATCGCCGACGCCGGCATTGCCGTGACGGATGTTTCCGACGTCACCGGCTTTCCGGAAATGATGGACGGAAGGGTCAAGACCCTGCATCCGAAAGTTCATGGCGGCCTGCTGGCGATCCGCGAAAATCCCGAGCATGAAGCGGCCATGCTTGCGCACGGGATCGAGCCGATCGATCTTCTTGTCGTCAATCTCTATCCCTTCGAGGCCACCGTCGCCCGGCAGGCGGGATGGGAGGAGACCATCGAGAATATCGACATCGGCGGCCCGGCGATGATCCGCGCCGCCGCGAAGAATCACGAGGATGTCGCGGTTGTGGTCGACGCCTCCGACTATCAGGCGATCCTCGACGCGATGGACGCCTCCGGCGGCTCGCCGCTCGCCCTGCGCAAAAAACTGGCGCAAAAGGCCTATGCCCGAACCGCCGCCTATGACGCGGCCATCTCCAATTGGCTGGCCAGGGCCCTGGCGATCGCGACGCCGGAATATCGCGCTGTCGGCGGCAAATTGTCCGAGCCCATGCGCTATGGCGAAAACCCGCACCAGCACGCGGGATTCTATCTGACCGGCGAAACCCGACCCGGTGTGGCGACGGCCCGCCAGCTTCAGGGCAAGCAGCTTTCCTACAACAATGTCAACGACACCGACGCGGCTTTCGAACTGGTCGCCGAATTCGACCCGGCGCGCGCCGCCGCCGTGGCGATCATCAAACACGCCAACCCTTGCGGCGTTGCGGAGGGCGCCAGCCTGAAGGAAGCCTATCTCCGCGCCCAGGCGTGCGATCCGGTTTCCGCCTTCGGCGGAATCGTCGCCCTGAACCGCAAGCTCGACGCCGCCGCCGCTTCCGAAATCGTAAAGATTTTCACGGAAGTGATCATCGCTCCCGACGCCGACGAGGCGGCCATCGCCCTGGTCGCGGCGAAAAAGAACCTGCGCCTGTTGCTGACCGGCGGGCTGCCGGATCCGCGCGCGCCCGGCCTGACCGTCCGCTCGGTCGCGGGGGGTCTGTTGTTCCAGTCCCGCGACAACGCCATGGTTGACGACATGCCGCTCAAGGTCGTCACCAAGCGCGCGCCGACCGAACAGGAGCTGGCGGACCTCATCTTCGCCTTCCGCATTGTCAAACATGTAAAGTCCAACGCCATCGTCTATGTGAAGAATGGCGCCACCGTCGGCATCGGCGCGGGACAGATGAGCCGGGTCGATTCGTCGCGCATCGCGGCATCGAAGGCGGCGGAAGCCGCCAAGGCGGTCGGCGCGGCCGAGAGCTGGGCGAAAGGCTCCGTTGTCGCCTCCGACGCCTTCTTCCCCTTCGCCGACGGCCTGCTGGCGGCGGCCGAGGCCGGCGCGACGGCGGTCATTCAGCCGGGCGGCTCAATGCGCGACGACGAGGTGATCAAGGCCGCCGACGAGGCCGGTCTGGCCATGGTGATGACCGGCCATCGGCACTTCCGCCATTAAGCCAGAAGAAAAAATACAGCGCGCCACGCTCAGGCGCGCTGCGCTTCCTCACGATATTCGCGCAGATAAAGGCTCTGTTCCGCGAACTGGGCGAGCCCGACCTCTGGCCGGGCGCCGAAATGCTGGATGATTTCGCTCGCGGCGAGCGCTCCAAGCCGGGCGCAATAGTCCAGCGGCCGTCCCCGCGTGTAGGCGGAAAGGAAACCGGCGGCGAACAGGTCGCCCGCGCCGGTGGTGTCGATGAGATTGTCGATGGGCGCGGCCGGAACTTCGAACGTTTTTTCGCCCTGGACGACGATCGCGCCCTTTTCGGAGCGCGTGACGGCGGCGATCACTTTTTCCTGCCGCAAAGCCGCGACCGCCGTGGCGAAATCCGACGTCTGGTAGAGGGCGTGAAGTTCGGATTCGTTGGCGAACAGAATATCGACGAAGCCGTCGCGCAACAGACCCAAGAATTCCTGCTGGTGGCGATCGACGCAAAAAACATCCGACAGGGTGAGCGCCGCCTCGCGTCCAGCCCCGTGTGCGATGCGCGACGCCTCGATGAAGGCCCGCTTGGCGGCCGGCGGATCCCAGAGATAGCCTTCGAGATAGAGAATCCGCGCGGCGGTTATGTCGGCGGGGTTCAGGTCGGCGCTGGTCAGATTCTGGCAGGCGCCGAGAAAAGTGTTCATCGTCCTTTGGCCGTCCGGCGTGACCAGAACGAGACAACGTGCGGTGGAAGGCCCGTCCGGCGCCGGCGCGGTCGAGAAATGCACGCCTGCCGCCCGAATGTCGTGGGCAAAGGCGCGTCCCGCCTCATCCGACGCGACCTTGCCGACAAAGGCGCCCTTGCCGCCCAGGCTCGCGAGGCCCGCGATGGTATTGGCCGCCGATCCGCCCGAAACAATGGTCGTCGCGCCCATGGCGTCGTAAAGCGCTTGCGCCCGCGCCTCGTCCACGAGCTGCATCGAGCCCTTATGCAATCCGGCCCTGACCAAGAATTCATCGTCCACTGGCGCGATCACATCGACGATTGCATTGCCAAGGCCAAGGACGTCAAACTGATGCGCGGACATGGAGGCTCTCTTTTCAAACGACGTCGGGGTCTTGCCCGCGCCGCCCGAGGCGGTCAAGCCCTTTGTCGTCAGGAAACGCGCCGCCGAAGCCGCACATAAAGCGCGCCGGAGCCGCCGTGAGGCCTCGCCGCTTCCTCGACCGAAAGGACGACGGCGCGCAGTTCGAGCGCGCGGAGCCAATGCGGGACGTTCCGGCGCAACACGCCGCGTTCCGGCGCTCCACCATCGTCGGCGGAGGGCGCGCCTTTTCCGGTGATCACGAGCACCAGCCGGGCCCCGTCCTCGGCGGCGCGCCAGAGAAAATTATTGAGCGCGCGATGCGCGTGAGCCTGGGTCATCCCGTGCAGGTCGAGCATGTCGTCGACCTGCGCCTTGCCCGCGCCGAGCCGCCGTTTGAGGCGCTTCTCCAAGGGCGCGAGCGGCGGCATCGGTTTTGGCTTTTTGATCGGCTCGGGAGAAGAAGTGACAAGCGTCGGAGAAACCGCGACCGCCTTTTTCGGACCTGCGTCGGGCGCCGTTATCGGCTCGGGTGGACGCGCCATAGTCGGAACTCGTGGCTTGACGTCGGCTGTGACGTGACGCCACAGCGCCAGTTCCTCGCGCGAAAGGAGACGGGCGCGCGCCGCGCGTTTCAATTCGCCGCCCTTCATCCTGGCCTCCCTATTGTCCGTCCCCGACCCGCGAGCGGATCGGAAGGAGGATAAAAAACTGACCATGATGGCGAATTTCGGCGGCGCGGGCGCCGGCCTCACGGCCAAGGCCAAAATAGATGTCGGCGCGCGCGGCGCCGACGATCGCCGCGCCGGTGTCCTGCGACATGACCAGCCGCCGAAACGGCTCTGGCTCCGCATTCCGCCACGGCAAGGTCGAATCGATAAAAAAGGGCAGTCCATAAGGCCAGACGCGCTTATCAACCGCAACGGAGCGCAAGGGCGTCAAAGGCGCGCCACTCCCGCCGCGCGGCTGTGCTTGTGCGCCCGTTTCGATATGGGCGTTGAAAAAGACGAAAGATCGGTTGAGGCGAAGCAGTTCGTCCCCCGGCTGACCTCGTTCAAGGCCATTCGCCCTGATCCATTGGATGAGCCGATCCATTGTCATTTCCGCCGGCGTAGCCACGCCCTTTTGGACGAGAACGCGCGCCAAAGCCGTATAGGGCTGGCCATTCTTGCCGGCGAATGTCAGCACAAGCACGCGCCCGTCGGACAACCGCACGCGGGCGGAGCCCTGGACCTGCGCCAGGAACAGATCGACATTGTCTCTGAGATAGACGAGCTTGCGCACGCGAGGAGCATGCTCCAACGCGCCATCTTCGATCGCGCCGCGATCGGGAAAAGGCGTCAGGGCGCCACTGGGCGCCCGTCGGGCGGCGATCAGACCCGTCAGCGCGCCCGAGCGCTTCCCGGGCGGCAGGACGACGAGGTCAGGCGGCAAGCCGTAAACTGGAACGGGATACGCGGTCGTTCTTGTAAGCGAGCCGGCGATCTCGGGCTGGTAATAGCCGGTGAAGAAAGCGTCGCCCGAGGCATTGGCGACAATGCGCCAGGGACGAAAATGGCGCTCGAAGAAATTTTTCGGATTCGCCGCCCCGTCGCCCCGGCGGGCTGCCCGGCAAGCCTCGGCTTCCGCCGCGCCGTCGAAACCTTCGACGCTCGGCCCGCCGTTTAACGGCCGTCCGCAGGTTTTCGCGAAATTTTTTAGCGCCTCATCAAGGCGATCCTGGCCGAAGCCGGGCAAATCGGCGAAAGAAACCGCGTCGAGTCGATAGGCCGCCGCGCTGCATGGCGCGGCGCCCGACGCCAAGACGCCAATAACGAGCCAAAAGCCGACGCTCCGTCGAAGCCCTGTGCGGATAAAACAGCGCAGCGTCGACCGGATCATTGCACGGGAGCGGTCGCGACCAGCAGCCAGTTCGGGCCGCTGACGTCGTGCCGCCGGGCGAAGGTCCAGACGTCGATAATTTCCTGCGGCTTTTCCGGGTCGCCTTCTACGACCTGACCAGCCTTGTCGCGGGTCACAGTGACAAATTCGGTGTCGAACCGCACTGCGACCCGCGCGCCGACAGCATCGACGGTCGCGCTCACCAGCTTGACCCCGTTGAAGGCGACAAAATTCGTCTCCACGGTTTCGCCGCGCTGCGCGCGTTCCGCCAAGGCGGTCTTGAAGCTGCCATAGACTTCGTCGCTCGCCAGCGACCGCAAAGTGGCCTCATCGCCGACGGAAAAAGCGCGCACCACCATTTTGTATGCTTCGCGGGCCCCGTCGAGAAAGGCGCCGGCGTCGAAACCCGGCTGAGCTTTTGCGATCGCGTCGAGACCGTCCCAGACGGGGCTTCCCCGCTCGGCGAAATCCTGCCAGCGCGCGTCGAGAACGACGGGCGGCTGCGACGAGGCGGCAGGCTGAGAAACCGCCGAAAAATCGTTTCTCTGCTCATAGCCCGTGCGCGCGCCCAGAACGGACCGGAGCTTCCACAGAATGAAAAGCGCCAAAAGGGCGAAAATGACGATGGCCGGATCCAGTTGCATTATGGCCTCGCTTCCATGGCCGCGATTCGAAAGGCGGGATCGCGTCCGACAATCCTCGTCTGGGGGGAATGGTTAGCACCGCCGCCAAAGCCCAGCAAGGCGCGCGGCGCGGGAACATCCCAAACTTGTTTTCCTCAGGGGATTCATGCTACCGGGCGAGGCGTTCGTTTCGAACGGTTTCGATGGAGACCTGAATCCCGTCGAAGCATTACGAGAAATGGCGGTTCTGCTCCGTCATTCCAAGCTTGTGCGGGAGATAGACATGACGGATGCGAATGGTGGGCAGGCGCAAGCCGCCCCGGCGTTGAATTGCATGGTGCAATATTGCAAGGATCTTTCGTTCGAAAATCCGAACGCCCCGAACTCGCTCCGCCCGCAAGAGTTGGCCCCGAACATCAATGTTCAGGTGAACGTCAATGCGAAGCAGTTGGCGGAACAGGATTTCGAAGTCGAACTACTGATCGAAGGCTCGGCCGGAGAAGCCTCGAACGTCCTGTTCAAATTCGAACTGACCTATTCGGGCGTGTTCCGTCTGGTCAATATTCCCCAGGAGCAGAACCACCTCGTCGTGATGATCGAATGTCCGCGCCTGCTTTTCCCGTTTGCGCGTCAGATCATCGCGGATTCGATCCGCAACGGCGGCTTTCCCCCGCTTTATCTCGATCCGATCGATTTCGCGGCGCTTTACGCCCAGCGCATGCAGCAGGCGCAAGGCGCGCAGCCGCCGACCCATCTGTCCTGAGCGCGCGAGCGCCTTCGGGAAGGCCAAACAAAAACCCCGCCTGTCCGGCGGGGTTTTTTCGTATTTTTGTGCGCCTTACGCTGCTTCTTCGACGTCGTTTTCCTCGACGATGATCGCTTCCTCCACCTTGGCGGCGCGACGCGGACCTTTTGCCAGATGGGATTCGATCAGCTTGAAACAATCGGGATCGCTGAGCTTTTGCACGACGGCGAGCTCACGCGCCAAGCGATCGAGCGCTGCTTCGTAGAGCTGACGCTCGGAATAGGACTGCTCGGGCTGGATCTCGGAACGGTATAGGTCGCGCACAACCTCGGCGATAGCCACCAGATCGCCCGAATTGATCTTGGCTTCATATTCCTGGGCGCGGCGCGACCACATCGTGCGCTTGACTCGCGCGCGGCCTGTCAAAGTGTCGAGCGCCTTTTTGACGACATTGGCGTCGGCAAGCTTGCGCATGCCCACGGCGACGACCTTCGGGGTTGGCACCTTGAGCGTCATTTTGTCCTTGACGAAGGAAATGACATAAAGTTCAAGCTTGAAGCCCGCGACTTCCTGCTCCTCGATGGCGACAATCTGTCCGACGCCATGCGCGGGATAGACGATGAATTCGTTGGTCTTGAAGCCACTCTTTGATGTCAGCGTCTTGCTCGAAGATTTCGATGAGGACACGGCAATCTTGCTCGGATCGGAGGAACGAGGAGCGGACGAAGCGGCGTTAGCCGCCGAAGAGGTTTTTTTCTGCGTCACCTTGGTCCAATCGCTGATGGTTCGAGGTCCACATTCCGGCTGAGGCGAACATTGTCGACCGCCAACCGATTTCGCGCCAAAACGGGCAATCAGCCCGAATTGGCCGACGCTTGAGGGAGCGCCATACCCTATGCGTCTGTTCTTGATGCTGTCGCCGAGATATCGCACCCTATAGTGAAGTCCAGCCGAAGCAAGACCAGAAACACAACAACACTGCGGCGACGGAACGCTTCCGAACCGCGCCTCGATTCAGGCCGCCAATTGGGATCTTCGCGCCACTGCGTAGGTCAAAACGGGGGCGAAAGCCCGCGCTCCAACTCCGTTCTTAAGGTAAAAACAGGCCCCACGCCTGAGCGGGAGCCGTTGGTCATGTCACAGAAGCGAGTGATCGTTTGCCGGTTGATATATGAAATGCATATCACAGATTAACGCCCGAATCAAAATATAATTGATTCGGCGCGAACTCGGCTGAAACAATGGTTAAATCGCGACGCCCGAGCAGCGCGAATGAAGGTCAGTCGCCCTTACCCGGCTCCTTGCTGAACATAGCCAGCTTGCCTGGCCGCCCGTCGAATTCCTTCGCTTCGGGCAGCGCGTCGCGTTTGATGGTGATATTCGGCCAAGTCTGAGCGTATTCAGCGTTCAACGACAGCCATTTCTCGAGATCCGGCTCGGTGTCGGGCTTGATCGCCTCCGCCGGGCATTCCGGCTCGCAAACACCGCAATCGATGCATTCATCCGGATGAATGACGAGCATATTCTCGCCTTCATAGAAACAATCGACGGGGCAGACCTCGACGCAATCCGTGTATTTGCACTTGATGCAGTTTTCGATAACGACGTAGGTCATTTCTCTCTCCGCGCGCGGTGTCAAGAACCGTAGCGATGAAACCGATGCGGCCGGTAGCTAGCGCGTTTGTCGCGGCCTTGCAAGTCGTTACGCCGCCGCGACGCCGGGACATTTGCGCCGCAGGACCGCGCCTGCCGGCGCAATCAACTCGTCTCGCGGAACAATTCCGCGAGCTTGTCGGTCATCGCGCCGCCAAGCTCCTCGGCGTCGGTTATTGTCACGGCGCGACGATAATAGCGGGTCACGTCATGGCCGATGCCGATTGCGATAAGCTGGACCGGCGAGGTCGTCTCGATTTCCTCGATCTTCCGCCGCAGGTGGCGCTCCAGATAATGGCCCGGGTTCACCGACAAGGTGGAATCGTCCACCGGCGCGCCATCCGAAATCATCATCAGGATCTTGCGCTGTTCGGGACGCCCCATCAACCGGCGATGGGCCCAATCGAGCGCCTCGCCGTCGATATTTTCCTTCAGCAGCCCTTCGCGCATCATCAGGCCCAGATTTTTGCGGGTGCGGCGCCAGGGCGCGTCGGCCGATTTGTAGATGATATGGCGAAGGTCGTTAAGTCGTCCAGGATTGAGCGGTTTGCCGGCCTTGAGCCACAATTCGCGCGACATGCCGCCCTTCCATGCCTTTGTCGTAAAGCCGAGAATTTCGACTTTGACGCCGCAGCGCTCCAGCGTCCGCGCAAGAATGTCGGCGCTGGTCGCGGCGATGGTGATCGGCCGGCCGCGCATCGAACCAGAGTTGTCGATCAGCAAAGTGACGACCGTGTCGCGGAAATCGGAATCCTTTTCGCGCTTGAAAGACAAGGGCGATTGCGGATCGACGATCACCCGCGACAATCTGGCGGGATCCAAAGCGCCCTCTTCGAGATCGAATTCCCATGCGCGGTTCTGCTGCGCCATCAACAAGCGCTGCAAACGATTGGCGAGGCGCGCCACCACAGCGGAGAGATTCTGGAGCTGCTTGTCCAGATAGGCGCGCAGCCGCTGAAGCTCCTCCGCGTCGCACAGATCTTCGGCGCGGACGATTTCATCGAACTGGGTGGTGAAGGCGCGATAATCGCCAAGGGCGCTATTGGCGTTCGATATCGGCGGACGCAGGGTCGTCGCCGCGTCGTCGCCTTCGCCGAGATCGAAATCGTCCGCTTCATCGCCCGCCGCGCCCTCGAGCGATTCGTCGCGGCCTTCCAGGCTTTCCTCCGCCGATTCTTCGACGGTCTCACTGCTTTCGGCGTCGAGGCTTGCTTCCTTTTCGCCTGCGTCCGATTGTTCCTTTTCCTCAGTGGACGGAGGCTCCTCGCCGCCCTCCTCCTGCTCCTCATCGTCCGATTCGCCCTGGCCGGCTAGATCGAGGTCCGCCAGGATTTTGCGCGACAATTTGGCGAAGGCTTTTTGATCCTCGATGGTCGCGATGAGCCGTGACAGGTTCGAACCGGCGCGAGCCTCAAGAGTTTCACGCCAGAGCCGAACCAAGGGCTCGGCCGGGCCCGGCGGCGGCGCGCCGGTCAGTTTCTCGCGCACGAGGAGCGCCAGCGCGTCCTCGATCGGCGCGTCGGAACGCTGGCGGATTTCGGCATATGAACCGCGTTCATAGCGATGTTCCAGGGCGGCGCTCAGGTTGCGCGCGACGCCGATCATGCGGCGCGCGCCGATGGCCTCGACCCGCGCCTGCTCCATGGCGTCGAAAATCGTCCGCCCCAGCCTCGTCTGGGGCGCCAGGCGCCGATGAGTCTCCGCGTTGTGGCAGGCCAGGCGTAGCGCCTGGGCGTCCGCCTGACCGCGCAGAATGGCCGCATCGCGTTCGGTCAGGCGCCGCGGCGGCTCGCTCAGACGAATTGGCCCGCTGTCCAGCGACCCGACGGCGCCCGCCTTTTCAGGGGCGAAAACGATCTCGAGTTCGGGAGCCCGCGCCATGGCGCGCAAACAGCCGGCCACCGCGCGCTTGAACGGTTCATGCGGCGCTTCGCGCGACGATGGCGGCTTGGCGTTGGACAGGGGCATCCGGCGAATCCGGTACTCGGATAAAACAATGAAAACGACGCGACGCTCAGCTCAAAGCGACATTCATCGCGCTTTCCGGCAATTCCTTGCCGAACGAGCGCTGATAGAATTCGGCGACGAGCGGTCGCTCCAGCTCGTCGCATTTGTTCAGGAAAGTCAGGCGGAAAGCGAAACCGACATCGCCAAAAATTTCGGCGTTTTCCGCCCAGGTAATGACGGTCCGAGGACTCATGACAGTCGAAAGATCCCCGCCCATGAAGGCGTTGCGGGTCAGATCGGCGACCCGCACCATTTTGCCGATGGTGGCGGCGCCTTCCTTGTCCTTCTGGAAACGCTTGACCTTGGCCAGGACGATATCAACCTCCTTGTCATGGGGTAAATAGTTCAAGGTCGTGACGATGGACCAGCGATCCATCTGCCCTTGATTGATCTGCTGCGTGCCATGATAAAGGCCGGAGGTGTCGCCAAGGCCGATCGTATTTGCGGTCGCGAACAGCCGGAACGCCGGATGGGGGCTGATCACCCGATTCTGGTCGAGCAAAGTGAGCCGGCCGGACACTTCGAGCACCCGCTGGATGACGAACATGACATCGGGACGGCCGGCGTCATATTCGTCGAAACAAAGCGCGATATTGTGCTGGAGGGCCCATGGCAGAATGCCGTCGCGGAATTCCGTCACCTGCTTGCCTTCGCGCAGAACGATCGCGTCCTTGCCGACGAGATCGACGCGGGAGACATGGCTATCCAGGTTGACGCGAACGCAGGGCCAATTCAACCGCGCCGCCACCTGCTCGATATGAGTCGATTTGCCTGTGCCGTGATAGCCGGAAACCATGACGCGGCGGTTGAAGGCGAAGCCGGCCAGAATGGCCAATGTGGTCGTGCGGTCGAACAGATAATCGGCATCGAGTTCCGGCACATGCTCGTCGGACTGCGAAAAAGCAGGAACGACCATATCGGAATCGATTCCAAAAACGTCCCGCACCGAGATGGTCTTGTCCGGGAGCCGCGAGCTGGACCCCGTGGATTGCACGCCTTGCATTTCACCTCCATCTCCGCGGCGGCGGCGCCAAATGGCCGCGACCCCGGATTTGCATTTTGTCGTCGGAGTCGATCCGCGATGTCGTTTCGATCGCTGTTCTCGCGCTTCCTTGTCATATCCCGCGACGATAAACCGGCGATGCACGGAGCCACAAGCGGCGAAGCCGCAAACTTCCCGCCGCCCGCCATGCGCTCACACCGCGCGAAATGACCTCAACACGTTGTAAGCATTTATGATTTCCTGTAACCTGGCTTCATTCGAACGGTCGCCCCCATTGGCGTCGGGATGCAGCCTCTTGACTAGATCCTTGTAGCGCGCCTTGATTTCCGTGGGACGCGCGTCATCGTCAAGGCCAAGAACATGCAAAGCTTTCAGCGCGACGACGCCGTGGCGCGGCTGGCGGCGCGCGGGGCGCTTGCCCGCGGCGCCATGGGCCGCGAAACCGTTATGTGCGCCGCGCGACATCGGTTCGCCCCGATTCGCTCCCATTTTCCACGTCGGACGGTGCCCGGTCAGCGATTCTTTCTGATAGACGCGCACGGCCTCGTCGGTCATGCCGTTAAAATAATTGTAGGTCGCGTTATATTCCCGGACATGATCGAGGCAGAAGCAGAAATACTGCCCTTCCCGCAGACGCCCCATAGGCGCGCGAAATTCTCCCGGCGCATCGCATCCGGGATGCTGGCATTTCGGTCCGACGGGATCGTCTTGCGTCGCTGTGTTGCGTCGCGTCCTGATCCGGTCAAAAATGGGAGAGTTCAAATCCATGCGATAAAGAATAGGGTTGAAGCGGGGCGGCCGGCAAGGATGGGAGCGAGATTAATTGTCTTGACACGTCCCAATCCAGCCTGGTGCGCGAGGAGAACGTTTATGGAGTCAGTGAAAAAGCCCACGATGCGTGAAAGGATGGAAGGCAAGCTCGGCACCGCTTTCGCGCCTGAATTCCTGTCCGTCATTGACGAATCGGAAAGCCATGCCGGCCATATGGGTCATGCAGGTGGCGCCGGACATGGCCGAGAGACCCATTTTCGGGTGCGGATCGTTTCGGCAAAATTCGAGGGTTTGAACCGAATCGACCGCCACCGGGTGGTCAATTCGATTTTGGCCGATGAACTCGCGAACGGCGTCCACGCTTTGGCGCTGGACCTCAAGGCTCCGGGCGAAATGAAATCCAAGGTCTGGACATAAAAGGGTCGCAAAACCATGGTGACCGAATGCGGCGCGGAATGACTCCGGAAAATCCGGCTGGCTTTCGGCGCGGCCTGTCCTTCACGCCCCCGTGGGAAGTTCGATTTCGAGCCATCGCTCGCTCTCCCCACATTCCAACCTGGGCTGGGCGCGCCTGGCTATATGTGCAGAGGCGATGATGTTTTTGATTCCGCATCGATTCCGGCTGACGACAGGCGCCCTGATCGCCGCCTTGGGCGTTGCGAACAGCGGTTATATCGGCGTCGCCCAGGCGCGCCATAAGTCTGGGAAAACTCACGCGCATGTCGCCGCGGCGAATGTTCATTACGCGCCGCCGCCTTTTATTTCGATCGATGTGGCGACCGGTCGAATCATCGAGGCTCGCAACCCTACCCACCCGTGGTATCCAGCCTCCGTCACCAAGCTGATGACCGTTTATGTGGCGCTTCAGGCCGTCCAGGAAGGTCGCGTTTCTCTCGACACGCCGATGATCGTGTCCGCGCTGGCGGCCAGAATGAAGCCGTCCAAGATGGGCTTCGCTCCCGGCTCTTTGGTCACTTTGGGCAATACTCTGAAAATGCTGATGGTGAAATCCGCCAACGATCTGGCGGTCACCGTCGCGGAAGGCGTGTCGGGCTCGGTTGAAGCTTTCGCCGACGAAATGAACCGGACGGCCGCCAAACTGGGCATGCGCGAGTTGCATTTCATGAATCCCAACGGCCTGCCGGATCCCAACCATTACAGTTCCCCGCGCGACATGGCGATCCTGGGCCGGGCGCTGCTTACGGATTTCCCGCAATATACGGATCTTTTCGACATCGGCGCGATGAAACTGGACGACAAGGTGATCCCCAACCATAACGGCCTGCTCGGTCGTTATCCGGGCGCGGACGGCATGAAGACCGGTTTCACCTGCGCCGCCGGGTTCAATCTCGTGGCGAGCGCGACACGGAACGGACGCAAGGTCATTGTCGTGATCATGGGCGATCTGACCGCCAAGATCCGCACCGCCCATGCGGCGGACCTGCTCGATCGCGCCTTCGCGACCTCTCAGCTTGGCGAACCGGCCGCCGAACTGCCGTCGGTCGGCGGCGCGCCCCCCGACATGCATGGCGAGATTTGCGGCGGACGCAGCCCCAAGGCCGTGCTCGAGGCCGAAAGCGAAGATTTCAACAGCCCGATGCAGGCCGCGCCCGGCGCGACGCCGTCCATTCCCAAAGAAGGCGCGGCGATCGCGGCGTTGCCGCGCCCCGTCTTCGATCCAACGCCAGTCTATGTCGGCGAGGCTCCCGGCTATCAGGGGCCTATCGCCGGCCCTCGCCCCGCCAACAGCCCGATCGGCGCGATCGCCTATACCGCGCCGGCGCCTGAACAGACGGCTACGCCGGCCACGCTGAAACCGGACCCAAAAGCGCTTCCCATGCACCGCGGGGCGAAAAAGCACGCCGCAAAGCAGGCAAAAGCAGGCAAAAAGAAGCCGAAAACCGCCAAGACGGTCGGTAAGGCGAAGGTCGTCAAGAAAACCGTCGCCAAAAAAACGCACGCCAAGAAAGCTGCGGCGGGAAAAGCCGCCGGGCCTAAAGCTCACGCCAAACCGGCGGCCCAATCGAAAACGGAACAGCCGGCCAAGAATGCACATCTCTCCGGCACGGCCGCCAAACAGGCGACCGATCATTGAGCGCGGCGCCCTCCGACCGGCGCCCGCCGCCGCCCATACCCGTGACGATCCTGACAGGGTTCCTCGGAGCGGGTAAGACGACCGTTCTGAACCGACTCCTGCGCGATCCCGCTCTGGCCCGGTCGGTCGTTCTCATCAATGAATTCGGCGAGATCGGCCTCGACCATCTGTTTGTCGAAAAAATCGACGGCGACATGGTCATGATGGCCTCCGGATGCCTGTGCTGCACCTTGCGCGGCGATCTGATCGACACGCTGGAAAACCTGCTCCGCCGTCTCGACAACGGACGGATTCCGCCCTTCGACCGGCTCGTGATCGAAACCACGGGATTGGCCGACCCCGCGCCGATCCTCCACACGCTGATGGGCCATCCCTATCTGCTGTTGCGCTTCCGGCTGGACGGCCTGGTGACGGTTCTGGACGCGATCAATGGCGCGGCAACCCTGGAGACGCATCCCGAATCCTTGCGCCAGGCCGCGATGGCCGACCTTCTGGTTTTTTCAAAAATCGATCTGATTCGATCCGACGAGGAAAAACGCGCCTTCGCGCGTCTCCTCGAACGGCTCGAAAGGATCAATGCAGGCGCCCGACGTCTCGACGATCCGAAACTGCTCGACGCCAACCATCTTCTCGGTCTGGGCCTCTATAATCCGGAAACCAAGGCCACGGATGTCGCGCGCTGGCTGAACGTCGAGGCGCTGGCGGTCGCCACCCATGGGCATGGCCATCATTCGGAGCATGAGAGCCACGATCACGACATCAATCGCCATGGCGATTCGATCCGCGCCTTTGTTCTGGTCGGGGAAAAACCGCTTTCGCCCTCGTCCTGCGATCTTTTTCTGGAAATCCTGCGCAACGCCCACGGGCCCAATCTTCTTCGGGTCAAGGGAATCATCGCCTTAACCGACGACCCGTCTCGGCCATTGGTCATCCATGGGGTGCAGCATGTCTTTCATCCGCCGACACGCCTCGACGCCTGGCCGGACGCCGATCACCGGACTCGAATCGTCTTCATCGTCCACAATACGAGTCCGCAATTCGTTCAGGGTCTTTACGACGCCTTCGCCGGCGATCTTGGCATTGACCGCCCCGATGCGCAGGCGCTGACCGAGAGTCCGTTGACGCCGGCAAGAGGCGGATTACTCGCCTGATCTCCTTTGGCGCCGAGATTGATTGGTTAACGTCACTTTCTCGCGCTCGTGGAGAATCGCGCCAAAACGACCCATTAGTCCCGTTTTGAGGCGCCGCGGCGAACCGGAGCCGGTCAGGAGTGACACATACTTTCGGATTCGAGCCATCCTGGCGAATGGCGCAATTGGACGGCCAAGCCGATTATTCGGCCTGGGCCGACGAAGACGCCATGACCGGGTTAGTCGATCCGGCGACTGTTTCAAATCCGTTTCTGGTCGAGACGATCAGTCTTGAACGATTGCGCCGCCATGAAAGTGAATGGGCCGACCTTGCCGGACGCGCGCTCGAACGCAACGTTTTCATTGAGCCGAGCTTCGCCCTCGCTTTTCTCCAGCACGTGCGACGCCCGAGGAATTTGCTTTTCCTGTTGGTCTGGCGCAAAGCGAATGATGCGCCGGACCGCCTCATGGCGCTTTGGCCGCTGGTCGCGCCGGGAGCGCCCGAAACACCTTACGAGACGTGGCGCCACGAATATTGTTGCCTTGGCGCGCCTTTGCTCGACGGCGTGGAAGCCGCCGCCTGCCTCGATGCGATCGTGAGCCATTTGCGCGCCGAGGGCGGAGCGTCGCCGATGCTGTCGCTTGGCTTGATCCGACGGCGCGGACCGCTGTTTTCCCTGGTTGCGGCTTTCGCGGCGCAAGCCGGTCTCGCCATCGCAAGCGTGGCCCAAACTAAGCGCGCCGCGCTCGATGCGACCGAAACCGACCGCGTTGCTGCGGATTCGATTTCATCCAAGAAAAGAAAAGAGCTGCGGCGTCTTTTGCGCCGCCTTCACGAAACAGGCGACATTTCCTTCGGGATCGCGGATGAGGGTGAGGCGCTCAGCCAGCACATCGAGTCTTTTCTCGCTTTGGAAGCCAAAGGCTGGAAAGGACGACGCGGCGGCGCCCTGCTCGCCCGCCCGGAGCGCGCGGCCTTCGCGCGCGCCATGCTGCGCGGTTTGGCGCATCATGCGCGATGCCGAATTTATTGGCTGGCGTGCGGCGAACGCGTCATCGCCAGCAATATCCTGCTCCTCGACGGCGACAAGGCCTATTTCTGGAAGACGGCTTACGATGAGGATTTTGCGGCTTTTTCGCCCGGCGTGCTGCTCACTTTGCACATGACGGACGCTCTTCTCCGTGATCCGCGTTTGAGCCGTATCGATTCCTGCGCCGTTCCCAATCACCCGATGATCGATCATGTCTGGCGCGACCAAGAGCCCTTTGCCGACATCATGCTCGCTTGCCGTCCGGCTGCTGGCGCCGCCTTGCGCGGCGCCGTGCGCCGCGAGCGCTTTCGGCGCTGGCTCCGCGACCAGGCCAAATCGCTATTGAGCAAGGCGCGGCGGTGATGACGACCTCTGTTGGACCTCCGTCGCCAGCGTCTCGACAAAGACTCGACAAATGGCTTTGGCGCGCCCGCGTCGTGCGGACGCGCGCGACTGCGGCGGAACTGGCCGCCAGCGGCCATGTGCGGATCAATGGCCAGCGCGCCCAGCAGGCGGCAAAACCGGTTTCATTGGGCGATGTCGTCACGATCGCGTTGCACGATCGCGTAAGGGTTCTGGAAGTGCGCGGCTTTTCGGAACGTCGAGGGCCGTTCTCGCAAGCCTCGAATCTCTATCGCGAAATCGCTGCCGATGGCGCGACGCCGAATCGCCGATCCGATTCGGCGTCTGACTGAATTCAGTTTTCCAGCAGGCGCCGCGCGATCACCTGCGCCTGAATTTCCGCCGCGCCCTCGAAAATATTCAGGATGCGCGCGTCGCAGAGCACGCGCGAAACCGGATATTCCAGCGCGAAGCCATTGCCGCCGTGAATTTGCAATGCATTGTCCGCCGCCGCCCAGGCAACGCGCGCGCCGAGCAGCTTGGCCTGGCCGGCCTCGAGATCGCAACGCTTGCCTTCATCCTTGGCCCGCGCCGCGAAATAGGTGATCTGGCGCGCGATATGGATTTCGACGGCCATCATTGCGATCTTGTCGGCGACGCGGGGGAAATGGATCAAAGCCTTGCCGAACTGGATGCGCTCCTTGGCGTAGCGCAACCCCAATTCCATGGCGCATTGCGCCACGCCCACGGCGCGCGCCGCCGTCTGGATGCGGGCGGCTTCGAAAGTCTGCATCAACTGCTTGAAGCCCTGGCCTTCGACGCCGCCGAGCAGATTTTCCGCCGGGACCTCGAAACCGTCGAAGGCGATCTCATATTCTTTCATCCCGCGATAGCCGAGCACCTCGATCTCGCCGCCCGACAGGCCTTTGGCCGGGAACGGATTGGCGTCGTCGCCGCGTGGCTTTTCCGCCAACAGCATCGACAGGCCCTTATAGCCCGGCTCATTGGGGTTGGTGCGGGTCAGAACCGTCATCAGATCGGCGCGAACCGGATGGGTGATCCAGGTCTTGTTTCCATTTACGATATATTTGTCGCCTTCCCGCGTCGCACGGGTCCGCAGCGAGGCGAGGTCCGAGCCGGTGTTGGGCTCGGTGAAAACCGCCGTCGGCAGGATTTCGCCCGATGCAATTCTTGGCAGGTATTTTTCCTTTTGCTCGGGCGTGCCGCCGCCAAGGATCAGTTCGCCGGCGATTTCCGAACGGGTGCCGAGCGAGCCGACGCCGATATAGGCGCGCGACAGTTCTTCGGTCACCACGCACATGGCGACCTTGCCCAACCCCATGCCGCCAAATTCTTCGGGAATGGTCAGGCCAAAAACGCCGAGATCGGAAAGCCCCTTGACGATTTCCAACGGGATATAGGCGTTTTGCAAATGCCATTGATGGGCGTGGGGAACGACTTCAGCTTCCGCATATTTGCGAATTTCCTCGCGGATGGCCTCCAATGTGTCATCGAGTCCGGGCGCGCCAACGGTCGCGGACGCTGCGGCGTGATCGATGAGATCAACCAGCCGAGCCCGATTCGGCGCTGTATTTCCTGCGGCGATTAAATTTTCGATCGGCGGGGAGCGCTTGAGCGCGATTGTCGCAGCGCTCAAGCCGAAATCCCCAAGACGGACAAATTCGCCCTGGCTCATCGGAATGCCGCCGAAAATCTGGGCGAGATATTCGCCGACGCCGATCCGCGTCAGCAAGTCTTCAGTTTCTCCGTAGCGCCCCTCGGACCGCATGCGCTCGGCATAGGCCAGCATTTCGCGCAAGGATTCGACATAAGTGGCGAACCAGGCGAGGCCATGCGCGGCATGTTGCTCCCGCTCGATCGCCGTATTGGACAATTTGCCGCTTTCGGTGACTTTCGCGCGAACGCTTGCCACAGCCTCTTCATAAAGGGCTTCGATGGCGTCGACCGCCTGTCGGCCGAGCTCGAAAAATTCTTCCATCGGGATCGTTTGCGCCATTTGCGTCATCCGTGACTCCTGATCCGGCCGAACCTTCACCTGCCAATGAAAGGAACGATTTATCGCCAGCCCTTTTGCGGCAGCGCAATATGCTTATGCCGGCGCGCGCGCCAAGCCCTTCTTTCGCAGCAGCGCATCGAATTCCGGCTTTCGGCCTCTGAACAGCCGGTAGGCCTCGTTGGGATCGCGCTGGTTTCCGGCGGAATAGACATAATCGTGCAAGCGCCTGGCGACGGCGGAGTCGAAAATGTCGCCAGCCTCCTCAAAAGCCGCAAATCCGTCGGCGTCGAGCGCCTCCGACCATAAATAGCTATAATAGCCCGCCGCATAGCCATCCCCCGCGAAAATATGGGAGAAATGTGGGCTGCGGTGGCGCATGACGATTTCCTCCGGCATACGGATGTCGCGAAGGATTTCCTTTTCGGCGCCTGCCACGTCCTGAGGCGCGGCGGGCCGGGAATGGAGCAGGAAGTCGACATAGGCCGAAGCGCAATATTCGACCGTGGCAAAACCCTGGTTGAAATGGCGGGCAGCCGTCACGCGTTCGATCATCTCGGCGGGAATTGGCGCGCCCGTCTCGTGATGCCGCGCGAATTTTTGCAGAACTTCCGGGTGAAGCGCCCAATGTTCATACAGCTGGGACGGCAGTTCCACAAAATCGGTAGGCGTCGCCGTGCCGCTCATCGACGGGTAGACCACGTCGGAGAGCATGCCATGGAGCGCATGGCCGAATTCATGAAACAAGGTTGTCACTTCCGACAGGGACAACAAGGCCGCGCTTCCTGGCGAAGGTTTCGAAAAATTCATCACGTTCACGACGATCGGCCGCATCTCGCCACCCAATTTCCGCTGGCCGCGAAAATTCGACATCCACGCGCCGGACCTTTTGCCCGTGCGGGCATAATAATCGCCCATGAAAAGCGCCAAATGCCGTCCGTGGCGATCGAGAACCTCAAAGACGCGAACGTCCGGGTGATAGGCCGGCAAATCCAGTCGCGGGACAAAACGCAATCCGAACAGCCGTTCCGCACAATAAAAAGCCGCCGCAATCATATTTTCGAGTTGGAAGAACGCCGCGAGCGCGCTTTGATCGAGATCATATTCTCGCAATCGCAATTTTTCGGCGTAGTAGCGCCAGTCAGGCGCTTTGATCCTGAAATTAGCGCCCTCTGCATCGGCGACTTTCTGGAGCGCCGCGCATTCTTCGTCGGCGCGGGAGCGCGCAGGCGCCCAAACCTTGTCCAGCAGATTTAGCGCCGCCGACGGTGCGCCCGCCATGGTCGGCTCCAGCTTGTAATCGGCGAAAGTCCGATAGCCCAGCATTTGCGCACGCCGACGCCGAAGCTCCAGAATCTCTGAAACGATGCGCCGGTTGTCGGTCTCGCCGTCATGCGCGCCGCGGGCGATCCAGGCGTCGAACAATTCCTCGCGCAGGTCGCGTCTCTGGCCGTAGCTCAAGAAAGGCTCGACGCTGGATCGCGACAAGGTCAACGCAAACCGAGCGGAGATATTCTTGTCCTTCGCGGTCTGCGCAGCCGCTGCTTTCGCCGCCTCGGAGAGGCCAGCAAGATCGGCTTCCTCCAGCGCCATGACGTAATTTTCTTCATCGGCGAGAACATTTTGCGCGAATTGCATTTCCAGGCTGGCGAGCTGTTCCGCCATTTCCACGCAATGCTCGCGATCCGCTCCCGAAAGCTGCGCACCCGAACGCAGAAAACTCTTGTAGGTCAGTTCGAGCAGGCGCGCCTGTTCGTCGCTGAGCGTCAGAAGCTGACGACTCTCGTAAACCGCCGCAACACGGGCAAATAAACCCCAATTGAGAGAAATGGTGGCGAAATGCCGCGCGAGGATGGGAGAAATGTCCCGTTCAATGGCGCGCAAGTCTGCGGTGGAGTCGGTTCCCGCGAGATTCCAGAACACGCCGCCGACACGGGTCAAGGTCTGCCCAGCGAGTTCGAGGGCGTCGATGGTGTTTTCGAATGTCGGCGGCGCCGGGTTGTCGGCGATGGCGGCAATTTCGGCTTCATGTTCGCGCAAAGCCACGTCGAAAGCGTGACGATAATAATTTGGCTCGATCGCGGAAAAAGGGGGAAGGCCGAAACGCGTTCGCCATTCGGCCAGCAAGGGATTCGGCGCGTCCATGAGAGTCTCCGATTCGCATCAGAGATAGGACAGACTCCGCGGCGACGCCAGCTTGCTCAATCGAAGGGTTTGACGATCACCAGAATAACGATGAAAATCATCAGGATCGTCGGAACTTCATTGATCACCCGATAAAATTTGCTCGGATGGGTGTTTCGGTCGACCCTGAAATCGCGGCGATATTTCGCCAGCATGAAATGACTGATCGTCAGCAGGCTAACGAACAAAAGCTTGGCGTGAAGCCATGGCGAATCGAAAAAACCGCCGTCGGTCGCCAGAAACAAGCCGGTGATCCAGGCGACGATCATGGCCGGCGTCATGATCACGAAGAGCAGCCGTCCTTCCATGACCTTGAATGTTTCGGATCGATCCGATCCGAGCGCCGCGTCGGCATGATAGACGAAGAGCCGAGGCAAATACAGCATCCCGGCCATCCAGGAGATGATCGCCACAACATGCAATGCTTTGATCCATAAATACATTTCACACCTCGAACGACCGCACCTGCTTGATCAGCGCCGCGACATGATCGATCGGCGTTTCCGGCAATATGCCGTGACCGAGGTTGAAGACATGGGGTCGGTCGCGATAGGCCGTCAGAATCCGATCGACCGCCGAAGATTGCGCCAATCCGCCGGCCAGCAGCGCCAACGGGTCGAGTTGGCCTTGGACGACAATTCCAGGATCAAGATGGGATGCGATCCAGGCGGGATCAACCACGGTATCGAGGCCCAAGGCATTGGCGCCGGTGATTTCGAGGAAATCGACGTAACGGGTTCCGGCGCCACGGGGAAAGGCGATGATTCGCGCGCTGGAAACCTGCTTTCGTACGCCCAATATGATTTTTCGGATGGGTTCAAGAGACCAGCGCTCGAATTCCCCGGCCGGCAGAATCCCGGCCCACGAGTTCGAAAATCTGCACCGCGTCGACGCCGGCGCGAAACTGGGCGGACAAATAGTCGATCGAGGCCGCGACCAACTTGTCGATGAGCAGCTGAAAACCGGTTGGATGGCGATAGGCGAAAAGCCGGGCGGGCGCATGGTCGGGCGTGCCCCGACCCGCGATCATGTAGCTCGCTACGGTCCAGGGCGCGCCGCAGAAGCCGAGAAAGGCCGTTTCCGCTGGCAGGTGCGATCGCACCCGGTCGATCGTTTCGAAAACGGGCGCTAGGCGGTCCAGCGACAAGGGTGGAAGCCTTTCGATATCGGTCGTGGCGACGAGTGGCTGAAGGCGTGGCCCCTCGCCAGTTTCGAACGCCACCTTTTGTCCGAGCGCATCGGGCACCACGAGTATGTCGCTGAAAAGAATGGCGGCGTCGAAACCAAAACGGCGGATGGGCTGCAACGTTGCTTCCGCAGCCATGGCGGGCGAATAGCAGAATTCGATGAAATTATTCGCTTTCGCTCTGATCTCACGATATTCGGGCAGATATCGACCCGCCTGCCGCATAAGCCAGATCGGGCGTGTTTTGGTTTTGTTGCCATCGAGGACCGCAAGCACCGGCTTGCGACTCACGTCGCGGATAAAATCGTCGCCCTGCTCCACCGCCAGCCAACCTCTTAAAAGAGAATCTGAATCTTGTTTTTATATTTAGACAGGGGAATAGCCTTATTCCGGAGACCGCACAATGCATCCCCGAATTAGACGGAGAATTTGCGGAATGCGACGTTTCGAGCCTTGGCCATGTTAACGAAATTTTTACCAATAATTTTAGCAATTTGCCCGACTCGGGGAGGAGGTTCGGAGTCACTTATCCACGGAATTCCCGATCTCGGACATCAGTCGACCGTCAAAGATACAATTGCGTGGGGTGTTGAGAAATTTCGGCGAATCTTCCACACTTGGCGTCCTCGACGAGACTTTTCCGACTTGTGTGAGGATATTCACAGGCGCCTCTGCTCAGCTAAAAAATCAGGGGATAAGTGAAGCGATGGCGCCGAGGATGCGGGGTGGGAGTTTGACCGCAGTGAACCGGAATTATTTTCATCTTCATCTGGTTTCCGATTCGACCGGGGAAACCTTGATCAATGTCAGCCGAGCGGCCGCCGCACAATATCAGAGTGTGGCGTCGATCGAACATATCTATCCCTTGATCCGAAACCAGGACCAGTTGGACCGCGTGATCGCAAGCCTTCGCTCTTCGCCGGGAATTGTTCTTTACACGTTGGTTGACGGAGAATTGGGAACGCGGTTGGAACAGGCTTGCGCCGAGATTGGCGCGCCCGCGATTTCGGTCCTGGCGCCTGTCCTGGGAATTTTTCAGTCGTACATTGGTCCTGCGTCCAGCCCGAAGCCCGGCGCTCAGCATGTCTTGAACGCCGATTATTTTAAGCGCATAGACGCCTTGAATTACACGATGATGCATGATGACGGCCAGAGCGCCCTCGATCTGGAAAACGCAGATGTCGTTCTCCTTGGAGTCAGCCGCACGTCGAAGACGCCGACGAGCATCTATCTCGCCAACAAGGGAATAAAGACGGCCAACGTTCCGCTTGTGCCCGGCGTCCCGATTCCGGAAAATATCGAAAACCTCAGAAAACCCCTCGTCATCGGCTTGTTCGCCAGTCCTGACAGAATTGTTCAAATCCGGCAAAATCGCCTTTTATCCCTGAACGCAAGCCAGGAATCGTCCTATGTCGATCGGGAGGCAGTGGCCGAGGAAGTGAATCAGTCGCGCCGGCTTTTTGCGCAGCGCGGTTGGGCGACAATCGATGTTTCACGCCGCTCGATCGAAGAAACGGCGGCGGCGATCATGGACCTTTATCGGGATCATCGGTTGCAGTTCATCGCACAAGGCTAATCAAACAAGAAAAATTAAACTATACCGAAATGAAGGCCGATATGAAGCACGCTTTTGTTGTAGGCTTTCCGATAAGTCATAGCAGGTCGCCACTTATTCATAATTTCTGGCTCCAGAAATATGGCATGGAAGGGAAATATAGCGCTAAATCAATTGAGCCAGACAAGATAAGTTCTTTTCTGAAGGCATTCGAAACTGAAGGATTTTGTGGCGGCAATGTCACGTTGCCCTATAAGGAAAACGCCTTCAAGCAATGCGACGTGGTGTCGGATGCTGCGAGGAAAACGAAAGCCGTGAACACCATTTGGCTGGACGGTGGAAAACGGTTCGGCGACAATACCGATATCGAGGGATTTCTGGCGAATCTCGATGCAGCGGCTCCAGGCTGGAGCAAAAACTGTGAACACGCGGCGATCATCGGCGCGGGCGGCGCCGCCCGCGCGGTGATCGCCGCTTTAGCCAGTCGAGGCGTTCCAGAAATAACGATCGTCAACCGGTCGCTTGAGCGTGTGTTGGATTTGGCCGAGGAAATAAGCGACTGGGGATTTCGGAAGATCCAACCTCGGCGTCTGGAAACGGGACACATGTCCTTCGATGCGGCGAAATTACTGGTGAACACGACTTCGCTTGGCATGGTGGGGCAGCCGCCGCTCGAAATTTCATTGGAGCGCCTTGCAGCGGACTTTATCGTCTATGACATCGTCTACGCGCCGCTCGAAACCGAACTGCTGCGTGCGGCGCGAAGTCGCGGCTTGAGAATCGTTGGAGGACTGGGCATGTTGCTCCATCAGGCGGCGCCGGCCTTCGAAAAATGGTTTGGCGTTCGACCCGAGGTGACGCCGGAATTGCGCGCTTTGGTCGAGCAGGATCTGCTCCGGCCGAAATCATGATCGTCCTCGGTCTGACTGGCTCGATCGGCATGGGCAAGTCGACGGCCGCAGCCATGTTCCGCGACTTCGGCATTCCAGTTTTCGACGCCGACGATTGCGTTCATCAAATTTATGCCGGAGCTCCGCCTGCCGCCATGGCGGCGCGGTTTCCAGAGGCTTTGGCCGACGGTCGGATTGATCGAAAGCGGCTTGGATCGCTGGTGCTTGCCGATCCAGAGGCGATGACGGTGCTGGAGAAAATCGTCCATCCGCTTGTTGAGGACCAGCGAAATAAATTTATCCGCGACAACAAGGACGGCGGCGCAAAGCTTGCCGTGCTCGACATTCCGTTGCTGTTTGAAACGGAGGCTTGGCGGCGCGTGGACGCCATCGTCGTCGTCACGGCGCCGGAAGAGGTGCAGCATGAGCGTGTTTTGTCGCGTGAAGCTATGGATGAAGATAAATTCCTCAGTATATTAAGGCGGCAGATTCCAGATAAGAAAAAAAGAATGTTCGCGCAGTTTGTCATCGGAACCCAATTCGGACTTGAGCCGACGTGGCGACAAATCCGTAATGTAATTGCCGCACTGGCTCAAATTGACAAATAGAATATGTATCGACAGCTTAACCAGCAATAAGGTATATCTATGTTGCGTGAAATTGTTATAGACACGGAAACTACAGGACTTGACGCGAGTGCTGGCGACCGTATCGTCGAAATAGCGGCATTGGAGCTATTAAATGGAGTAAAGTCTGAAAATAGATTCCATTATTACATTAATCCTGATCGAGAAATACCAGATTCAGCTTTCAGAGTGCATGGAATATCAAATGATATGGTGGCAGATAAGCCAAGATTTTCTGAGGTCGTGGAAGAATTTATTTCTTTTATCGGAAGTGACCCGATTGTCGCGCATAATGCGGAATTCGATCTGGCTTTCATCAATGCGGAATTGCGTCGTATCGGCCGCGCCGCCTTGGAGCAAAATCCGGTCGTTGACACATTGGCGCTGGCGCGAAAAAAATTTCCGGCCCAGTCAAATTCGCTCGATGCGCTATGTAACAGGTTTGGGGTTGATCGAAGCCGGCGTGTCAAACATGGCGCTTTGGTCGATGCGGAAATTCTATCGGAAGTCTATGCCGAGCTCCGCGGAGGACGTCAGACAACGCTGACGTTGCAGGTGGAACGGAAAATGACGGTCCAAGCGAGCGTCCGAGATCTGGTGTTGCGTCGCCCAAGCGAATTGCCGTCGGCTCTAGCCGAAAGCGAGCAGGAAGAGCACAGAGCGCTTGTTCGGGAATTAGGCGGGCAGGCGCTCTGGGAGCGCTATGCAGGAGGAAGCACGGTCTGAACCGTCGGACGCCGCCGTTCCGACGTGTCAACGCGGCGCGCGTTTGGCGAGGATGCGCTGCAAGGTTCGCCGATGCATATTGAGGCGGCGCGCGGTCTCGGAGACATTTCTCTCGCAGAGCTCATAAATCCGCTGAATATGTTCCCAGCGAACCCGCTCCGCCGACATTGGATTGGGGGGAACGGATCCCGCCGCGACCGCTTCGCCGTTCATTAGTGCGAGAAATACTTCATCCGCGTCGGCGGGCTTGGCGAGATAATCGAAGGCGCCGAGCTTGATGGCGATCACAGCGGAGGAAATATTGCCGTAGCCGGTTAGAATGACGCCGCGAGCGTCCGAGCGGCGCGATTTCAATTCCGTAATCACATCGAGGCCGTTCCCATCCGCGAGACGCATGTCGATGATTGCGAAAGCTGGTGGTTCGGCGCGGATGGCGGCGAGGGCCTCCGCAACGGATTCCGCCGAGGTTACGGTAAAGCCCCGCGCGGCCATCGCCTTGGCGAGGCGGTTGAGGAATGGCCGATCGTCGTCCGCAATGAGAAGGCGTGGATCCTTTTCGAACAAAAGCCGGGCTTCGTTCGGTTGTTCGGCTGTCGTTTCCTCGCCATTCTGCACGTTTGCGCCTCTTACCGGGTTTGTTCACGATAGGCCGACCCGCGACTCTTATTTTTAAGCGCTCTATGAAATGCCCTCTGGGCCGGTTGGCAAGTGCGAAAGTGAAAATTTTGGACCTGTCTCAAATTGATGGCGGTTCCAGACGACTTCGACGACAGCCCCGTTGCGGTTCGAGAAAAGGAGCTTCGCGCCGGTACGTTCGAGCAAGGTCTTGGAAATGAAAATCCCCAATCCCATACCTGCGACGTTTCCCGCCTTGAGACGACGGTTCGATTTTCCCTTGAGATAAGGTTCGCCGATTTGCGGCAGGATCTCATTCGGAAACCCCGGACCATCGTCGACAATCCGAATGTTTATCTTTTCCTTGGTCCACGAAGCCCTCACCACGACCCTGGTGAGAGCGAAATCAAGCGCGTTATCGACGAAATTGCCGATGCCATAAGCCAGCGCCGGATTATTGGCGACGATTGGCTCGTCTCCTTCCCCCGCCATATCGATCTCGATGTCAACAAGGCGCCGCCGAAAAGGAGCGACGACATGCTCGATCCAATGTCTCAACTTGATATGGTCGAGCTGCGGATGCTCCTCGGAAGCGAGGGATGCGATGCGTCCGAGAATATCCCGACATCGATGCGCCTGCTCGTTGAGCAGATCGATATCTTCCGCGAACTCCTCCGGCAATTTCGCGCGACGCAATTCCTTGCTCACCACCGCGATCGTGGCGAGCGGCGTCCCGAGTTCATGCGCCGCCGCCGCCGCCAGTCCGTCAAGGCGCGAGAGATGATTTTCGCGTTCCAGAACCAGTTCCGTCGCCGTAAGGGCAAGACTCAGGTTCCGCGCTTCGTGGGCGACTTGCGCGGCATAAGTGCAAATGAAAGCGGTCGCGACCAAAAAAGCGATCGAGACGCCGAATTGATAAAGCAACGGCAATTCCAGCGCGGCGCCAGGGAACCACGGCAGTGGCCAATGGTAAATGCTGAGGAAGCCGGCGGAAGCCAAAGCCAGCAGGACGATCGCCACGATCTGGCGCGGGCGAAGTGAGACGGCGGCAATGGTGACCGGCGCCAGCAGCAAGATGAAAAACGGGTTGTCGAGACCGCCGACCAAAAACAGCAATGTCGAAAGTTGAAGAACGTCATACGCCAGCAAAGCCATGGCCGGACGCTCTTCAAGCCGGAGCGATTTCGGATAATAGACCTCGACAAAAACATTCAAGACAGCGGAGGCGCCGATGACGGCGAGGCACCAACGCAGGGGAACGTCGAATTTGAATCCAAAAGCGACCGCTAAAACAGTAAAAAGCTGTCCAAACAGCGCGAGCCAGCGCAATTGCGTCAGCGTTTCGATCCGCAAATTGCGGCCTTCCCGGCCGAACATTGGCGCAATAGGCCTTGTTTCCATGGGATACAGGCACCTCAAAAGGCGAAAGCGAAAAGGTCCGTTGCCAAAACTGTTCTGCGGCTGGCGGCGGACGGGCTAAGAAATCCTATTCCTTGGCGCGGTCGGCGCGCTTGCGGTCATTGGGATCGAGCAAGGTCTTGCGAAGCCGGATCGACTTCGGCGTGACCTCCACTAATTCATCATCCTCAATATAGGCCAAAGCCTTTTCAAGCGTCATCCGGATCGGCGGAGTCAATTTCACGGCCTCGTCCTTGCCGGCGGCGCGGACATTGGTGAGTTTCTTACCCTTGAGAACATTGACTTCGAGGTCGTTCTCGCGCGTGTGCTGGCCGACGATCATGCCCCGGTAAACCTTCCAGCCAGGTTCGATCATCATCGGCCCGCGGTCTTCGAGGTTCCACATTGCATAGGCCACGGCTTCGCCGGCGTCATTCGAGATCAGCACGCCGTTACGACGTCCCTGGATGTCGCCCTTATAAGGCGCGTAGTCATGGAACAGGCGGTTCATGATCGCCGTGCCGCGCGTGTCGGTCAGCAATTCGCCCTGGTAGCCGATGAGGCCTCGGGTCGGGGCGTGAAAAACGAGGCGCTGACGGTTTCCGCCGGATGGGCGCATCTCGATCATTTCGGCCTTGCGTTCCGACATTTTCTGGACGACGACGCCGGAAAATTCCTCGTCGACGTCGATAACAACCTCCTCGATCGGTTCGAGTCGGATCCCATCCTCCGCTTTCTTGAAGACGACGCGCGGACGGGAAATGCCAAGCTCGAAGCCCTCGCGCCGCATGGTCTCGATGAGGATGGCGAGCTGCAATTCGCCGCGCCCTGACACGATATAAGAATCCGAGCCCGACGAATCCTCGATCTTCAGCGCGACATTGCCTTCGGCTTCCTTGTACAGGCGGTCCCGAATGACGCGGCTGGTCACCTTGTCGCCTTCTGTTCCCGCGAGCGGCGAGTCATTGACAAGAAAGGTCATGGACAAGGTCGGAGGGTCGATGGGCTGGGCTTGCAGGGGCTCCGTCACTTCAGGCGCGCTCAACGTGTCGGCGACGTTGAACTTCTCCAACCCGGCGATGGCGATAATGTCGCCCGCTTCGGCTTCCTCGATCGGCTGGCGTTCTATGCCGCGGAACGCGAGAATTTTGGAAACGCGGCCCTGTTCGACAACATTGCCCATCCGGTCGAGCACTTTGACTGGCTGATTCGGTTTGATCGAACCCGAAAAGATCCGGCCGGTGATGATGCGGCCGAGATAGGGATTGGATTCGAGCAGAGTGGCGAGCATTCGGAAGCCGCCCTCCTCGACCTTGGGCTCTGGAACGTGATCGAGAACCAAATCGAACATAGGCGCAAGATCGGGCGTCGGCTTGTCGGGGCTGTCGGACATCCAACCCTGTTTCGACGAGCCGTAGAGGATTGGAAAGTCGAGCTGTTCGTCGTCGGCGTCGAGCGCGGCGAAAAGGTCGAACACTTCGTTGATCACTTCGCTCGGCCGGGCGTCAGGCTTGTCGACTTTATTGATGGCGACGATCGGCTTGAGGCCAATCTTGAGCGCCTTGCCGACGACGAATTTTGTCTGCGGCATGGGGCCTTCAGCGGCGTCGACCAGAACGATGGCGCCGTCAACCATCGAAAGAATGCGTTCGACTTCGCCGCCGAAATCGGCGTGGCCAGGCGTATCGACGATGTTGATTTGCGTGTCCTTCCAAACCACCGAAGTCGCCTTGGCGAGAATGGTGATCCCGCGTTCACGCTCGAGATCGTTGGAATCCATGACGCGTTCGGCCACGCGCTGGTTGTCGCGAAAGGCGCCAGACTGGCGGAGCAATTGATCCACCAGGGTGGTCTTGCCGTGGTCGACATGGGCGATGATGGCGATATTGCGCAGTTTCATGAGCGTCCGAAAGATTGGCCTGCCGTTCGGTTCGGCAGGCGCCGTGAATTTGTCGCCTAAGCGTCATGCGGATGGGACGGCGCCAGGATGGTATCGACAAGGCGGCGCCGGGATCCCCGAAGCCTCGTCATTTGCCGCCTGATCTATAGGAAAATCACGGGATTGGAAACCGTATAAGCGCAGTCGCCTTGAAGAGAAATGGTTCGCTCCCGAAGAGCAAGCGGTTTCGAGGCTCAAACGTCGCCAGCCTGGAATGGCGAACTGAGCCTTCAACCGATCAAAAATGGCATCACAAAGCGGTCAAATCGTCGCCCGACGGAGTGGGCCGGGCGACGCGCTTTGTTCAATTTTTGGAAATTTTTTGCTGGCGCTTGGCCAAGGTGCGCAAGCGCAAAGCGTTCAGTTTGATGAACCCTGCCGCGTCGCGATGGTCATAGGCCACGGCGCCTTCTTCGAAAGTGACCAGTTCCTGATCATAGAGCGAATAGGCGCTTTCGCGCCCGACGACCGAGGCGCTGCCCTTGTAGAGCTTCATGCGCACGCGGCCGGTGGCATTTTCCTGGCTTTTGTCGATCAGAGTCTGGAGCAGTTCGCGCTCAGGCGCGAACCAGAAACCGTTGTAAATCAGCTCGGCATATTTCGGCATCAGCTCGTCTTTGAGATGCGCGGCGCCACGGTCGAGGGTGATGGATTCGATCCCGCGATGCGCGAAATAGAGGATCGTTCCCCCCGGCGTCTCATACATGCCGCGCGATTTCATGCCGACGAAGCGGTTCTCGACGAGATCGAGCCGGCCAATGCCATTGGCGCGACCCAGTTCGTTCAATTTGCCCAGCAGCGCCGCCGGTGAGAGCTTTTCGCCGTCGATCGCGACCGGATCGCCCTTTTCGAAATCGATCTCGATATAGGACGGCTTGTCGGGCGCGTTCTCCGGGTCGATCGTCCGCGAATAGACATAATCGGGCGTTTCCTGCGCCGGGTCTTCGAGGACTTTGCCCTCGGAGGAAGTGTGGAGCAGGTTGGCGTCGGTAGAAAAGGGCGATTCGCCGCGTTTGTCCTTGGCGATCGGAATCTGGTGCGTTTCGGCGAAATCGATCAGCTCGGTGCGCGAAGACAGATCCCATTCGCGCCAGGGAGCAATGACCTTGATGTCCGGTTCCAGCGCATAATAGGACAATTCGAACCGCACCTGATCGTTGCCCTTGCCGGTCGCGCCATGGCAGACGGCGTCGGCACCCACCTTTCGGGCGATCTCGATCTGCTTTTTCGAAATCAGCGGCCGGGCGATCGACGTGCCGAGCAGATAAAGGCCCTCATATTGGGCATTGGCGCGGAACATCGGAAAAACGTAATCGCGAACGAATTCCTCGCGCAGATCCTCGATAAAGATGTTTTCCGGCTTGATGCCGAGCAGCTCGGCCTTTTTGCGGGCCGGCTCAAGCTCTTCGCCCTGGCCGAGATCGGCGGTGAAGGTCACGACCTCGCAGCCATAGGTCGTCTGCAGCCATTTGAGGATGATGGAGGTATCGAGGCCGCCGGAATAGGCAAGGACGACCTTCTTGACGTCGTTCGTGGGTTTGGACATTGCGTTTCGATCCGGTGAAAAATCGGCGGGACTGTAGGCGCGCTAAAACTTCGCGCAACCCTTAGCACGACCTTTGGCGCGATCCAGAAGACATGCGGCAGCGAAAGTTCATTGCTCGGCGGTGAAGGCGGCCATGGCGGCCATGTTGACGATATCGCTGTCCTTTCCGCCGAGTTGGACGATCTGGACAGGCTTGTCGAGGCCGACAAGCATCGGGCCGATCACCGTCGCGTCGCCTAGTTCGAGCATCATTTTGGTCGAAATCGACGCGGCGTGGAACGCCGGCATGACCAGAACATTGGCGGTATCGGTAAGGCGGCAGAAAGGATAAAGCGCCATGGCTTCCTTGTTCAGTGCGACATCCGCCGCCATTTCGCCGTCATATTCAAAATCGACGCGGCGCTGGTCGAGGAGACGGACCGCTTCCTTGACCCGGATCGAACGTTCGCCCGGCGGATGGCCGAAACTGGAGAAGGCAAGCAACGCGACGCGCGGTTCATATCCCAGGCGCCGCGCGAATCCCGCCACCTCAACGGCGATGTCGGCGAGATCTTCCGCCTCCGGCAATTCCATGATGGCGGTGTCCGCGACGATCACCGGCCTTCCGCGCGCCAAGATGATTGAAACGCCGATGAGCTTGTGTCCGGGTTTGGGATCAATGACCCGCTGAACCTCTTCCAGGGCAATCGAGAAATTGCGGGTCACGCCGGTGACCATCGCGTCGGCGTCGCCAGCGGAGACCATCGCCGCCGCGTAATGGTTACGGTCGTTGTTGATCAGGCGCTGGCAGTCGCGCATCAGGAAGCCCTTGCGCTGCAGACGCTCGTAGAGCAACTGGGCATAGGCGGCGTTCTTGCGTGAAATCCGCGCATTATGGATTTCGATCAGTTTATCGTCGAGTTCGATGCCGGCTTTCTCGGTGACCTCGGCGATCCTGTCCTCCCGCCCGACGAGAATCGCCGAGCCGAGGCCCTGATTGACGAAGGCGACGGCGGCGCGAATCACCTGTTCTTCCTCGCCTTCGGCAAAAACGACCCGTTTGGGGTGACGCTTGACCCGGTCCATGATGGTTTGCATCAAACCGGCAACCGGATCGCGGCGCGCCGAAAGCTCGGCGCGATAGGCTTCCATGTCGATGATCGGCTTGCGCGCGACGCCGGTTTCCATCGCGGCCTGAGCAACCGCCGGAGGAACGATCGAAATCAAACGTGGATCGAACGGAACCGGGATCAGATAATCCCGACCGAATTGGGGGCGCTCGCCCTGATAGGCGCGGGCGACGTCATCGGGCACATCCTCGCGCGCCAGTTGCGCCAAGGCGCCCACGGCGGCGATCTTCATCTCCATATTGATGGTCTTGGCGTGAACGTCGAGCGCGCCGCGGAAAATATAGGGAAAGCCGAGAACGTTATTGACCTGATTCGGGTAATCGGAGCGGCCGGTCGCGACGATGGCGTCGGGCCGCGCCGCAAGCGCGTCCTCGGGCGTGATTTCGGGGTCGGGATTGGCCATGGCGAAAATGATGGGATTGGGCGCCATGGATTTGACCATTTCCGGCGTGAGCGCACCCTTCGCCGACAGTCCGAAGAAAATGTCGGCGTCCACCATGGCGTCCGCGAGCGTGCGCCTGTCGGTCGCGACCGCATGAGCGGATTTCCATTGGTTCATGCCGGCGGTGCGACCCTGGTATACCACGCCCTTGGTGTCGCACAGGGTGACATTTTCGGGGGCGAATCCCATCGCCTTGATGAGATCGAGGCAGGCGATGCCGGCGGCGCCGGCGCCATTGCAGACGAGTTTGGTTTTCTTGATATCCCGCCCGGTGAGATGCATGCCGTTGATCATGCCGGCGGTGGCGATGATCGCCGTTCCGTGCTGATCGTCATGAAAAACGGGAATGTCCATCAATTCGCGCAACCGCTCCTCGATTATGAAACATTCGGGGGCCTTGATGTCTTCGAGATTGATGCCGCCGAAGGTCGGGCCGAGATAACGGACGGCATTGATGAATTCATCCGGGTCTTCCGTCCCGACCTCGAGATCGATCGAATCGACATCCGCGAAACGTTTGAACAGGACGCATTTGCCCTCCATGACCGGCTTGGAGGCCAAGGCGCCCAAATTGCCCATGCCGAGAATCGCGGTCCCGTTGGTGATCACCGCGACGAGATTTCCCTTGGTCGTGTAATCATAGGCCCTGGAGGGATCGTCCGCGATCGCCTGGACCGGCACGGCGACGCCGGGCGAATAAGCGAGCGACAGATCGCGCTGGGTGGCCATCGGCTTGGTCGGAGTAATCTGAAACTTGCCCGGCCTCCCGCGAGAGTGGAACTGCAGCGCTTCCTGATCGGTGAAAGTCGGGCGCTTGCCACGGGTCGGCTTGTTTTCGGACATCGATCTGCTCTTGGTTTTCGTTTTATCGGTTCTCAGCGAGCGGGGAACTTAGCCGCGCGACCTCGTCGGCGACAAGCATTGCTTTTGGACTAAAAGGTTTTTCAACGGCGCCGTCCATAAGTTTCGAAGAGAGTTGTTCAAAATTGAATTTCGATAGCCGATGCGGAGTGCGGGATGGCGTCGTTTTTGTTAGCGTTCGGCCATGCGGAACGGAACAGGGAAGCTCATGGACGCTGAGAGCACGCGCGAGTTGGACGGCGCACAGGATGCGGGCGACGGCGCGCGTGGCATGGGAGGATGGTATCGTCGGGAGCAAGGAGAGCCGACCGAACGCATCACGCCGATGATGACGCAATATTTGGCGATCAAAGCGGAGCACAGAGATTGCCTTCTCTTTTATCGAATGGGCGATTTTTACGAATTGTTTTTCGAAGACGCTGAAATCGCATCCAAAGGACTGGGTATCGTTCTTACCAAGCGTGGAAAACATCTTGGAGATGATATTCCAATGTGTGGCGTTCCGATCGAGAGATCGGAAGAATATTTGCAACGCTTGATTCTTGCTGGCCATCGGGTCGCGGTTTGCGAGCAGACCGAGAACCCGGCGGAAGCGCGAAAGCGTGGATCCAAATCGGTTGTCCGCCGTGAAGTCGTGCGCATCGTTACGCCAGGAACGCTGACCGAAGATCAGTTGTTAGACCCCGGTCGCGCCAATCTTTTTGTGGCGCTGGTCCGGCAGCGCGATTCGTCGTCCGACTGGCTGTTCGGGGTCGCGGCGGTGGAAATCTCCACCGGCGATTTCGACGTTTTCGAAACGGACGCTCAAGGATTGCCAGCGCTGCTGGCGCGTCTGGACCCCCGGGAAATCATCGCCGCCGAGCCAATCCTGACCGACGAAGGTTTTTGTCGGATGTTGAGCGATTTCGGGGCGGCCGTGGTTCCCTTGGGGCGCATGGCCGGTGATAGCGACATCGCGGCGCGAAGCCTGACGGACTATTTTGGCGTCGCGACCCTTGATGGTTTCGGCGCGTTGACGCGCGCGGAAACACAGGCCGCCGCGGCGGCGCTTTCCTACATAGATCGGACGCAAAAGTCCTCGCGACCGCGGCTGAACTTTCCCCGCCATGCCGACGCTGGCGCGAACCTTCAGATCGACGCGTCGACCCGCGCAAGCCTTGAACTGCATCGCACCATGGCAGGGGCGCGATCCGGCGCGCTGATTTCGGTTCTGGATCGGACGATGACTTCGGCGGGCGCGCGGATGCTTTCGTCCTGGCTCGCCACACCGCTGCTGGATCTCGACAAGATCGCGGCGCGACATGACGCCGTCGCCTTTTTCGCCGCCGCCGTGAATTTGCGGGCGGACATTCGGGAGCGGCTGAAGAATGTTCCCGATCTGACGCGGGCCTTGGCGCGCTTGGCGGTTGATCGCGGTGGCCCGCGCGATCTCGCTGCGTTGCGCGATGGCCTGTTTGCGGCGCAGGATTGCGGGCGGATTTTATTTGAAGCAGGTCCGCCAAGTCTTCTGTCGTCGATCGCGGCGTTTTTGTCGGGCCTTGATTTAGGTCTGGCGCAGGATTTGGGTTTGGCGCTTGAGTTCGAGCCCCCCGCTCGATCGCAAAGCCGGGGGTTTCATTCAGCGAGGCTTCGATCTCGCGCTCGATGAAGTTCGTAGCCTGCGTGACGAAAGCCGGCGGGTGGTCGCGGCTTTGCAAGGCCGCTATTGCGAGCTGGCGGAAACGAAACAGCTCAAAATCAAGCAAAACAATTTTTTGGGCTTTTTCATCGAGGTTTCGCAGGCGCAGGGCGAAAAGTTGCTCCGGCCGCCGTTCAACGAAACATTCATCCATCGCCAGACCATGGCGGGCGCGATGCGGTTTTCGACCAACCAACTGGCGGAACTCGAAGGACGCATCGCCCATGCGGCGGACGAGGCGGTCGCCATCGAAAAAAGATTATTCGACGATTTCGTCGTCCGGGCGCAAGGGGCCGCCGCCGAAATCGAGGCGGCGGCGAAAGAACTGGCCGCCGTGGACATCCTCGCCGCCCTCGCCGAAATCGCGATTGCGGCCGATTGGGTGCGTCCCAAGGTCGATGACAGCGTCGATTTTGAGATTGTCGGCGGTCGCCATCCTGTGGTCGAGGCGGCGTTACGGGCGCGCGGCGAGGCGTTCGTGCCAAACGACTGCGATCTCGGCGGCTTGCTCAAAAAAGGCCCCTCGGTTTCGGGCGGAAGGATCGCGGTCGTCACGGGGCCGAACATGGCGGGCAAATCGACCTTCCTGAGGCAGAACGCCTTGATCGTGATCCTGGCGCAGATGGGCTCCTTCGTGCCGGCGAAAGCGGCAAAGATCGGCGTGGTCGATCGTTTGTTCTCGCGCGTCGGGGCCTCTGACGATCTCGCACGCGGCCGCTCGACTTTCATGGTGGAAATGGTCGAGACCGCGACCATCCTCAACCAGGCGACCCCGAAATCCCTGGTCATTCTCGATGAAATCGGTCGCGGAACCGCGACTTACGACGGTCTTTCGATCGCCTGGGCGGTCATGGAACATCTTCATGAGGTCAATCGGTCGCGGGCGCTCTTCGCCACTCATTTCCATGAGCTGACCCATTTGGGCCAAAGGCTGACGCGCCTTGTAAATCTCTGCATGCGCGTCACCGACTGGAATGGCGACGTCGTTTTCCTGCACGAAGTCGCTCAGGGCGCGGCGGACCGATCCTATGGCGTGCAGGTCGCCAAACTCGCCGGCCTGCCCAAGGCGGTGATCGCGCGGGCGAAACATATTCTGGCGGAGCTGGAACAAACGGATCGCAATGCTCCGGTGGAACGCCTGGTTTCCGATCTTCCCTTGTTTTCGCGCCTCGAAGCAACGTCGCCGCCCGCGACGGACGCGGTCCGCGAGGCGCTCATGGCGCTCAATCCCGATGAAATGACGCCGAAACAGGCGCTCGAGGCGCTCTATGGGTTGAAAAAAACAGCTGACGAATGAAGGCTTGCCTCAGTTCGGGTTTTCGAGGCTGAACATTTCCGACATTTCGTCATAAGCGAAAAGTTCGGCGTAGCGCGCCCAGGACACCACCGTGTTCAAGGTCTGCTCGGCATAGTCTTCGGACATATAATCTTCGAGCTCGTTATGGAATCGCGCCGCAGGCGCGGCATGGGTTGGCCGTTCGTCGAGAACACGGCGAATCAGGCTGATGATCGGCACATAAGCCAGAAGATGTTGTGAAAATAGCTTTTTGCGCTCATCAATGTCGAGGTCCGCGAAGGTCCGGCCCGCGTCCGACAGCAGAAAGTCGCCTTCGCTGAGCGCGCCAAAGCGCAAAAGTTGTATCGCTTCCGCGATGTGGAAAAGTTCGTCGGCTTCCATCTGGAGCTTGTCGGCGAGTACGGGCAGATCGGCGCGGCCATTGAACGGCGCCGCCGCGACGGCCTCGATCAGACCTGCGAGCACATTGGTCGAAATTGGGTGGAGAACCATCCCGACGCCGGTCCCCGGTATGCCTTCGATGGCGGAAGGACGCGTTCCGGTGCGTTGGGTCATCCGCGCATAGATATTGTCGACCAGCTGACGGAACTGGGGATCGAGACGGTTGCGGGGGTGAGGAAGATCGACCTTGATTTCCGAAGCGATTCTACCCGGATTGGACGAGAAGACGAGGATTCGGTCGCACATCAGGACGGCCTCCTCGATATTATGCGTCACCATGAGAACGGATTTCATCGGCAGCCGGCCTTCGATCCAAAGATCGATGATGTCGGTGCGCAGGGTTTCGGCAGTGAGCACGTCGAGCGCCGAAAAAGGCTCGTCCATCAGCAAGAGATCGGGATGAACGACAAGGGCGCGCGCAAAGCCGACGCGCTGACGCATTCCGCCCGACAGTTCCTTGGGATAAGCGGATTCAAACCCGTCAAGCCCGATCAGGTCGATCGCCGCGAGGGCGCGTTTGCGCTGTTCGGCCTTGGCGACGGTATGGGCGTCGAGCCCGAGCTCGACATTTTCCAGGACGGTCAACCAGGGGAACAAGGCGAAGGATTGAAAGACCATTGCGATGCCGCGTGGCGGCCCATCGATCGGTTCGCCGCGGCAGAGGACCGCGCCGGACGATGGCTTGACCAATCCAGCAATGATCCGAAGCATGGTGGACTTGCCCGAACCCGACCGCCCCAGCAGTCCGACGATCTCTCGCGGCTCGATCGTCAGATCGACATTTTCCAAAACCACCAGCTTGTCGCCATTTGCCTTGGCGAAGCTACGACTTACGTCCTTGAGATCGATAAGCGGGGATTCGGACCCGGGTTTGGCGACATCGAGCATGACGGTCTCCAATTTTAGAGCTTAACCCAAGCTGAGCCGGTTCTCGGCGAAGGCGTAGAGCGGGCGCCAGACCAAACGGTTGAACAGGGTTACAAAGACGCTCATGACCGCGATGCCGAGGACAACCCGATGAAAATCCCCCGCATCGGTGGCGTCGGCGATATAGGCGCCCAGGCCGACGGCGGTCAATTTTTTATCTCCCCAACTCGCCACTTCCGCGACGATCGCCGCGTTCCACGAGCCCCCGGAGGCGGTGATCGCGCCCGTGATATAATAGGGGAAAACCCCGGGCAGGATGACATAGCGCCACCATTTCCAGCCCGTGATGTGGAAATTCTGTGCGGCTTCCTTCAGATCGCCGGGAAAGGCCGTCGCGCCGGCGATGACATTAAACAGAATGTACCATTGCGTGCCCAGGATCATCAGCGGGCTCAGCCAGATGTTGGGATTGGCGTTGAAATGAATGATCAGGACGACAGCGACGGGGAAGAGAATATTGGCGGGAAAGGCCGCCAGGAATTGCGCGAGGGGCTGAACTTTTTCTGCGATTGACGGACGCAGGCCGATCCAGACGCCGATCGGAACCCAGATAACGGTAGCCAAAGCGATCAGAACGGTCACGCGCAACAATGTGAAAATGCCGTCGACAACCGCGGTGAGAACGTCGGACCAGTGCAGAGTGGCTGAGATGTAAGCGACCACCAGCCATCCGGTCCATCCGGCGCCGATGAAGATCAGGCTCATCCAGACTGCGTCGACGATCCGTTGGGATATGTTCAGCCGAAGCTTCACAGGTGGGAGTTTTGGGACCGGCAGGCGGATTCGGGTCGTCGATTCGGCCGCTTTGGAGACGGCAAGGGCGAGAGCGCGCAGGAAGCGGGTCTGGCGGAACAGGTCGAGCAGCCAGGATGTCGGCGACTCGGCCGACGCCGTCTGCTCAAAACGGAATTTGTCGGCCCAGGCGACGATCGGTCGGAAGAGCAGCTGGTCGTAGATAATGATGACCGCGAGCATGGTGAGCACGGCATAACCGACGGCAGAGAGATTCTGCTGTTTGATGGCTGTGGCCACATAGGCGCCGATTCCCGGCAGGGTCACGGTCGTATCGCCCACAGTGATCGCTTCGGAAGCGACAACGAAGAACCAGCCGCCGGACATCGACATCATCATGTTCCAGACCAGCCCCGGCATGGCGAAAGGAACGTCGAGACGCCAGAAACGCCGCCACCACGACAAATGGAAACTCCGGGCGGCCTCGTCCAGATCCTTCGGGACGGTGCGGAGCGATTGGTACATGCTGAAGGCCATATTCCAGGCCTGGCTGGTGAAAATCGCAAAAACCGCGGCGAGTTCGGCGCCGAGCACGCGCCCTGGGAACAGATTCATGAAAAAAAGGACGGTGAAGGTCAAAAAGCCTAGAATTGGAACTGACTGAAGAATGTCAAGAATTGGGATGAGAACCATTTCCGCGCGACGGCTTTTCGCGGCGACGGTCGCATAGATAAAAGTGAAGACCAGCGACGCCGCCATCGCGGCCATCATGCGTATCGTCGTTCGCAGCGCATATTCCGGCAAATGGGACGGATCGAGACTGATCGGCGTCGCATTGAGAAGGGTCAACGGGGCATTGGTTTGCTTGACCCCGTAAACAATGGCGACCAGTCCCCCGATGACGAGTGCGAGCGCCGCCAAATCGAAAAGATTCGGGGCGGAGGCGCGGTCCACGGCTGTCAAGGGCGAAGCGTTTGGCAACGGCGCTATTCCTGGGCGGATTTTCGACTTGTTTGTGGCTCGGGACGGAACTCGATCGCCAGTTCATCTGGTTACCGCATCGGGCATGACAAAACTGTGACTTTTTTGCCGAGCTGTGAAAGTCTTCGTTTTCGGTGTCGAACGCTCCAATTGTTACGCGCGGAACGTTAGCGCGCGAAAGGAGGCATTACCCATGGTCATTAGAGGTGAGACCGCGCGGACGTCATGATATGGTCCGCGACGGCGTTGATGAAAATGCAATTCGGGTTAGGCCAGGAAAATGGTTGTTCGGATTTCGACCGTGGCGTTCCAGGGAATCGAAGCGCATCCCGTGGATGTCCAAGTTCAGCTTTCAAACGGGAGCGTCGTCTTCAATGTCGTTGGGCTGGGCGATAAGGCAGTTACGGAATCGAGGGAGCGGGTGAGATCGGCTTTGGTGGCTTCGGGCCTCTCACTGCCCGCGAAACGGATAACGGTGAATTTGGCTCCGGCCGATATGCCGAAGGAAGGAAGCCATTATGATCTCCCGATCGCTTTGGGCGTGATGGCGGCGATCGGCGCAATTCCCTTCGACGCGCTCGATGATTTTACGGTCCTTGGCGAGCTCGCTCTCGACGGTTCGATCAGTCCGGTGTCAGGCGTCCTGCCAGCGGCGGTAGCCGCGAGCGCGCGGGGACGAGGGCTTGTTTGTCCGGCGGAATGCGGGCCGGAAGCGGCCTGGGCTTCCGCCGACATCCCGATCCTGGCGCCCCGTTCGCTGGTGCAGTTGGCCAATCATTTCCAGGGAACACAAGTCATATCGCGGCCGACGCCGGCGATCCGCGAAATCGGCGGCGTTTTGCCCGATTTGCGCGAAATCAAGGGGCAGGAGAGCGCCAAGCGGGCTTTGGAAATCGCCGCCGCGGGTGGACACAACATTATATTCCATGGGCCGCCAGGCGCGGGCAAGAGCATGCTGGCGGCAAGATTGCCTTCGATTTTGCCGCCTCTGACGCCGCGCGAGCTGCTCGAAGTTTCCATGATCCATTCGGTCGCCGGCGCTCTTGCGGGGGGGCAGCTGACCGACCGCCGTCCGTTTCGCGCGCCTCACCATTCGGCTTCCATGCCGGCGCTCGTCGGCGGCGGGCCCTATGCCCGGCCCGGCGAGATATCCCTGGCGCATAACGGGGTTCTTTTTCTCGATGAATTGCCGGAATTTCAGCCCCAAGCGCTGGACGCGATGCGTCAACCGCTGGAGACCGGAGAAGTCGCCATATCGCGTGCAAGCCATCGCTGCGTTTACCCTGCACGCTTCCAGCTGGTGGCGGCGATGAATCCGTGTCGATGCGGCTACGCCCTGGAGCCCGGCTATTCCTGTCGACGCGGCGAACCCAAACGTTGCGCGCAAGCTTATCAGGCGCGGTTGTCTGGCCCATTGCTGGATCGAATCGATCTCCATCTCGAGGTCGCCGCGGTCCGGGCTTCGGACCTCATTTTGCCGCCGCCGTCCGAGGGATCGGCGGAGATCGCCGCACGTGTCGCGGCCGCGCGCGAACTACAGCGGGAGCGTTACGAGCGCATTGGTCGTCCCGACATTGTCTGCAATGCGGCGGCGCCGGCGGGATTGGTCGAATTGATCATTCGACTCGATCAAGGTGGAATGGATTTAATCCGGGCCGCTTCGGAAAAACTGCGTTTGTCGGCGCGTGGCTTCCATCGCGTGCTCAAACTGGCGCGCACGATTGCGGATCTGCAGGGCGCACAGGATGTATCGCGCGCTCATCTCGCGGAAGCCCTGTCTTACCGGATGGCGGGCGACCGACGCGAAGCGGCGTAGTGAAGAAACCAAAGATTCAGCGCGACGCCTTATATAAATGCGCGGGCGTTCCTCCCGAGCCATAGGCGCTGGGGTCATGACAAAGTTTTCGACCTGATGGTTTCAATTCCGACAAGTCTTGTGCTCGCCGTCGCGGGCGTCTTGGCGCTCGGCGCAGCCGGATTCGGTCTAGCGGAACGTCGAGCCCGAAAGGCGTTGCAAAAGGACAAGGAAGACCTCCACGATAAATTATGGGAGTTGAAGGCTACGGCCACCGCACTCGACAAGGCCGAGGCCGCGAATGAGGCGAAATCGCGCTTTCTGGCGATGGTTAGCCACGAGGTTCGCACGCCCTTGACCGGCATACTGGGAATGGCCGAACTACTGATCGCCACGGATATGAACGCCGAGCAGGCCTCCTATGTTGGCGCAATCCGCGTGTCGGCAGAATCTTTGTCCTCTTTGATCAATCAGATCTTGGATTTTTCAAAAATCGAGGCTGGAAAGCTTGAGCTTAATAATGTAGTTTTTGATCTTCCGACTCTGGTCGAGGGTGTGGCGGAGCTTTTGGCGCCGCGCGCGCAGGGGAAGGGAATTGAGATCGCGACCTCCATCGATCTCAACGTGCCCCGGCTGGTGAAGGGAGACCCAGATCGTTTGCGCCAAATTCTGATGAACTTGGCGGGGAATGCAATCAAGTTCACGGATCATGGCGGTGTCGGCGTCATCGTGAAAGCGCGGTCGGCGGATTATGTCAGCTTTTCGGTCGTGGATACGGGGCCTGGCGTTCCCTCGGATCGGCGGGAGGCTATTTTCAAGGAATTTGAGCAAGGGGATGACTCCTTCTCGCGCAAACATGAAGGCACGGGCCTTGGACTTGCGATTTCAAAGTCGCTCGCGCAGTTGATGGGGGGCGGTTTGGCGCTGGAGCGTTCCGGGCCTAACGGTTCGGCCTTCGCTTTCGAAATTGCCTTGGCCGCCGCCGAGCCAGCGCATGAATCCGAGCCGAATGCTTCCGACCTCAGTGGCAAGACAGCCTTGGTCGTCGCCGATTCGCCGTTCGGCGGCCCGTTTCTAGAACGCCTCCTCGCGGAACTCGGCGCGCGAGTCGAGCGGGTCGATGGCGAAACGGCGGCGGATGCGTATCTCGATCAAAACGCGCCCGATTTGGTTATCATCGACTGCGCGATGGGCGAACAGGCGACCCAGCGCCTCGCCATCAAGGCGCGGTCGCGCGGCGCGCGGCGAAATCTCGTTCTGTTTTCTCCTTTTGAGCGACGGGCCTTTGGGGACGCTCTGGTAAAGGATTTCGATGGCTGGCTGGTCAAACCGGTGCGGCTCAGCTCGCTTTATTCCAGGTTGAGCGAAGCGCGACAGGACGAGCCTCTTCTCGACGCCGTCTCTCTATCGCCGAGCCCTAAGCTCTTGCAGGAGCGCGCTATTCTCCTTGCCGAGGACAATGACGTCAACGCGCTGTTGGTCAGCCATCGGTTGACAAAACTTGGCGCCCAGGTGACGAGGGCGCGCGATGGCCTTGAGGCGGTCGCTCTCGCCTGTGCGAATGTTGGCAAATTTGACGCTATCATTATGGACATGCGAATGCCGGCGCTCGACGGTTTGGCGGCTACCCGTCAGATTCGTTTGGCCGAAAAGAAGGCGGGCGTCGGTCCAGTGCGGATTATCGCATTGACGGCCAATGTTTCCGCTGAAGACCGCGGAGCAGCTCTTGCGGCGGGGATGGATGAATTCCTCGCCAAGCCGATCGATCTTGCTGCGATAGTGAAAGCGATCAACCTGAAATAGGCGCTGCGGATGCTGGAAAAGCACCTACCAAATCTGTCATATTTCCGTATCGAGTCGCGTATATCGAGGGCGTAAGTGCTGACTTTCGTTTTCTCGTCTGCGAGAAATTGGCGAGGTGGAACGCGTCGGTCGAGACTGTCGTCATTTCCGAGGATCACCTGCATGAACGGATTGGCCGTGGTCGCTGGTCTTTCGTCGAAATTTCCGTTCCTTGCGAAAAAGCCCATGGGCTGGGGGCCTCGCGGGTTTCAGCGCATTTCGGAATTGCCGCCCCTGGATTCGAAGCCTGCGCTCGGTCCGAGTCTTGGCTGGTCAGGATCCTTGGAGTTGCGCCTGGCGACGAAGAAATCGGAAATCAGGAAGGCGCAACGTCTGCGTTACAAAGTGTTCTTTCAGGAAGGCGGAGCAATCCCTGACGCCGCCGCAGCCTTGGTTCGGCGTGATATTTGCCGCTATGACAAGGTGTGCGATCATCTTCTAGTTATCGACCATGGAGCGCGAAAGCGGTTTGGCAAGCTTAAACCCAAAGTCATAGGAGCCTATCGCCTTCTTCGGCACGAAGTGGCTCAAAAAAATTTCGGCTTCTACAGCGCACAGGAGTTTGATATCGGGCCATTGCTGGCGCGCCATCCCCAATCGCGCTTTTTGGAATTAGGTAGATCTTGTGTTTTAGCGGAATATCGAGGAAAAAAGACGATTGAAATGCTTTGGCGGGGCATTTGGGCCTATGTCAAATATTACCAGGTAGATGCGATGATCGGTTGTGCGAGTCTTGAGGGCGCCGATCCATCGCAGTTGGCCGCGCAACTTAGCTTTCTTCATCACTTCGCCAAAGCGTCGCCGGAATGGGTTGTGCGACCGCTGCCGCATAGGTTTGTTGCTATGGATCGCCTGGCTCGCGAAGCAATAGACCAAAGGCGCGCGTTGGCGGCGCTTCCCCCGTTGGTCAAAGGCTATATGCGCGTTGGCGCCAAATTCGGCGACGGCGCTGTGGTCGATCGGCAGTTCGGCGTTACGGATGTTTTTGTCGTCATGCCTATCGTCGAAATCGAGGGCCGGTATATTGAATATTTCGGCGGACCAGACGATCTCATGCGCAAGCCGTTATAGCGTTATGCTCCCAGCCAGTCGGCCCCTTCGCTCCCCGTTGGCGGATGCTTCTGACAGGTGGGTCTGAGTGTCGCGTTATGTGATATCAACCGGCTGCAATTTGACGTCTCATCCATATTTTGTTGCTGCGTCGCCAACGCAGCGCAATTGTGGTTCGAAATCCGGGCGGATAAATTGCTTGATCAAAGCGCGCGAAGGACATCATAATTTGAGTGGTGGACTGCGCTTCGTGATGTCAATCAGGGCCTCGGGTTTTCACAAACCGTGGGAATTGAAGGACGCGAATCCAGCCGACCTAAGCTCGGTCAATTTTTAACATAGGTTGGAATTGCGAAAAAAAAGGGACATCTTCGACGCGCCGGGGCGCCGGCGGCATTCTCGAATATTCGTCCGCTCACTCCCTACGGCACCCAAGGCGCCGCCGCGCGCGATCCTTTCTGTCGGAACGTTGTCTATGCGCTGCGCCGTCGGGCGAAACGGCATTGGCGTCAAGCGGGCGGAAGGCGATTCGGTTACACCGGTTGGGCGATATAACATTGTGAGTTGGCGCGCTCGGTTCGACCGATCACGCGGTTCGCATATCGGCTGCCATAGAATATCGACATCCTCCGGCTGGTGCGACGATCCAGCCTCACCCGCCTACAATCGTTTGGTACAGCTCCCTCATCGCTTCAGCGCCGAGGCCCTTTGGCGTGACGATGGCCTTTATGATCTGATAGGCGTGGTCGATTTCAATTTTCGGCCGCGCGTGCGCAATCGTGGAAGCGCCATTTTTCTCCATATCGCGCATGACGATTATGCGCCAACGGCCGGTTGCGTCGCCATTTCGCGGAGCCAGCTTTGTAAACTGAAATCGGTCTTGTCGCGGAAAGCTCAGATTTTCATTGGCGAAAATTGTTGGCGGCGATCGCCAAAAATCGCGGAGCCGACTCGTATCAGGGTTGCGCCGAGCTGAACGGCCAGTTCGAAATCGGCGCTCATTCCCATCGACAGCTCGGCAACCCCAAATTCTTTGGCCAGTTTGCTCAGCTGCGCAAAATGGGGAGAAGCGAGTTGATCGACGGGCGGGATACACATCAGACCTGCGATTTCCAATCCTGCCTGGTCGCGGCAGATCCGCAGGAATCCCGAGAGGTCGCGCGGGCGCACGCCCGCTTTTTGGGGCTCTTCGCCGGTATTCACCTGGACAAAACACTTCCGTCGATGTCCGGTCTTCCGCATGGCTGACGAAACCGCCATCGCAATTTTTGGCCGGTCCAAGGTCTGTATGACGTCAAAAAGGGTGACGGCGGCCTCCGCTTTATTCGATTGGAGCGGCCCGATCAGATGCAACTCGACATCTGGATAGAGACCGCGAAGCGTCGGCCATTTTTCGGCGGCCTCTTGCACGCGATTTTCCCCAAAGACGCGCTCGCCCACAACAAGGATCGGTCGAATGGCCTCCGGTCCGAATCCCTTCGAAACGCAAACGAGCTTGACCGATTCTGCCCGACGTCCGGAATCACGACAAATTCGGCTAAGACGCGCCCTGACGTCGGCGAGACCGGTGGTCGGAAAATTTTCATCAGTCATCGTATTCGGCTGGTCCATGTCGACGAAATCTCCGAAAACCGGCTATTTGGCGTGGAAAATGGATTGTCCGGCGGCGCCACCGCATCGGTCGGCTCCGCAAACAGCTTGAGCGATTGACCGTCGTGGGAAAATCATGCTCTTTGCACCCAAATTCGAGATTTCCGCGAGATGGTTATGACCGGTCGTCCTGAACGTTACAATACCCGCGAAGTCGAGCCAAAATGGCAAAAAATATGGCGGGAGCGAAAGACGTTTGAGACCTCGAACGCCGACGGTCGGCCGAAATATTATGTTCTTGAAATGTTTCCATATCCATCTGGCCGAATTCATATGGGCCATGTTCGGAATTACGCGATGGGCGACGTCGTCGCGCGTGTCATGCGGGCAAAAGGATATAATGTCCTTCATCCGATGGGCTGGGACGCCTTTGGCATGCCTGCGGAAAATGCGGCGCGACTGAACAGTTCCGACCCCGCAACCTGGACGTATGAGAATATTGCAACGATGCGGAAGCAGTTGCAAAGCATGGGCTTTTCCATCGATTGGTCGAGGGAAATCGCAACTTGCGATCCAAGCTATTACAAACATCAGCAGATCATGTTTCTCGATATGCTTGAGAAGGGTCTTGCATATCGCAGGAACGCCAAGGTGAACTGGGACCCGGTTGATCAGACTGTTCTTGCGAACGAACAGGTTGTCGACGGTCGCGGTTGGCGATCCAATGCCCCCGTTGAACAGCGCGAATTAACCCAATGGTTTTTTAAAATTACGGATTTTGCCGAAGATCTTCTGGAATCTTTGGACTCATTGGAGCGCTGGCCAGAAAAAGTGCGGCTGATGCAAAAGAACTGGATCGGCCGATCCGAGGGGGCTTTAATCCGCTTCGCATTGGAACAGCCCGCTCCTGCCGAAGAGATAACAGTTTATACGACTCGACCGGATACGCTATTCGGAGCGAAATTTATTGCGATTTCGGCTGACCATCCGCTCGCCCGTCAGGTGGCGACGGGAAATTCCGAACTGCAAGATTTTATCGACGAATGTCATCGCATGGGAACCTCTGTCGCCGCTCTCGAAACCGCCGAAAAAAAAGGCTTTGACACCGGTTTGACCGCCGCTCATCCGTTCGATCAGGAATCGAGCCTGCCAATTTATGTCGCGAACTTTGTCCTGATGGACTACGGCACTGGAGCCATTTTCGGTTGTCCGGCCCACGATCAACGCGATTTCGATTTCGCGAAAGCCTACGGTCTTGGGTACGAAATCGTCGTTTGTCCTGAAGGCGTTGACGAATCAACCTTCGGGCTCGACAACGCCGCCTATGAGGGCGACGGCCGAATGATCAATTCGCGTTTTCTGGACGGCATGACGCCAAATGAGGCTCAGAACGAGGTCGTTCGGCGGCTTGAAAACGAATTGCTTCTCGGACGATCGTGCGCTGAGCGAAAGATCAATTTCAAACTTCGGGATTGGGGCATCTCGCGCCAACGCTTTTGGGGTTGCCCGATTCCCGTTATCCATTGCGAGGACTGTGGGGTCGTGCCGGCGGCACGAGAAAGCCTTCCGATCACTTTGCCGTCAGATGTCAGTTTTGACGCGCCGGGAAATCCCTTGGAGCGTCATCCGACGTGGAAGAAGGTCGACTGTCCAAAATGCGGGCGCGGCGCCCAACGCGAAACGGACACGATGGACACTTTCGTCGATTCCTCATGGTATTTCGCCCGTTTTACCGATCCGACGAATCAAGCGGCGCCGACGACGCGGGCCGCCGTCGACCATTGGCTGCCTGTAGATCAGTATATAGGTGGGATTGAACACGCTATTCTTCATCTTCTTTATTCACGCTATTTTACTCGGGCGATGAAGGAAACTTCTCACGTTAATCTGAAGGAGCCTTTTGCGGGATTATTTACGCAGGGAATGGTCGTGCATGAGACCTATCGATCTGAAAAAGGATCGTGGCTTTCGCCGGCGGAAATCAGGGTCGATGACACGAAAACTCCGCGTGAGGTGTTTTCGCTGATCGATGGTTCTCGGGTTGATGTCGGTCCCATTGAGAAAATGTCGAAATCGAAAAAGAATACGATCGACCCTGACGATATCATTGGAAGCTTCGGTGCGGACACGGCGCGATGGTTCATGCTTTCCGATTCGCCGCCGGATCGTGACGTGATCTGGACAGAGGAAGGTATCCAGGGCGCGGCCAGATTTGTTCAAAAGCTGTGGCGCCTCATTGGCGAAATTGCAGAATTTTCGTCAAATAGCGAACCAACGTCGCAATTTGGCGATTTTGCCAGCCGCGTGCGCAAGGTTGCGCACGGGGCATTGGCGAAGGTCGACGCGGATCTCGGAAGGTTACGTTTCAATCGTTGCGTCGCGCAAATCTACGAATTGACGAATGAGCTTTCAGGATTGCTTGCCGGCATTGACGAAAGCGCTGTTGGCGATGATGTAAAATTGGCGTTCTGGGAGGCGGGAAAAATTCTGGTGCAACTTTTTGCGCCTATCATGCCCCACCTTGGGGAAGAATGTTGGGAGGCGCTTGGCGCTTCGACACTTGTCGCCGAGGCGACTTGGCCGACGGCCGATCGTTCTCTCATCGTCGACAATGTGGTAAGCCTTCCGGTGCAGATAAATGGGAAAAAGCGTACGGATATTATCGTCGCGCGAGACGCGAGCGCGGAAGAAATTGAACGCGCCGTGCTTGAATTGGATGCCGTCAAGCGCGCGCTCGCAGGGCAACAACCACGAAAGATCGTCATCGTGCCGCAAAGGATTGTCAATGTCGTCGTCTGATCGGACGGGAACGCGCTTTTGGTCGGCGCGCTGGCGGAACGCGGGGCTGGGCGTAATGATCTCGCTCGGTTTGGCGGGCTGTGTCGAACCGCTTTATGGAACGCGACTTGGCGGCGGTTCGGTCGCAGAAGAAATGCGCGCGATCAAGGTTGAACCAATTCAAGGCAGAATTGGGCATTATCTTGCGAATAATCTGATCTTTGACCTCAATGGCTCCGGATCAGCGCCAACGATCAAATACCGCCTTGTGGTCATGGTTCGCGAACGCCTGTCCACGCCGATCTATAATTCGGTGACGGGTGAAGCCGAAGCCGGTGACGTCAATGTCGATGCAGACTACAAACTCTATAAGGTCGCGGGCGACTCTCAACCGATAACATCGGGAACCGTCAGTCAGTTTGTGGTTTATGACCGTTCAACCCAGAGACTTTCAAACGTGCGGGCAGCGCGCGACGCGGAAATTCGGAATGCGGAGACTCTTGCCGAGCAGCTTAGTATTCGAATCGCTGTGGCTTTAAGCAAACGACAAAGCTAATGGTCGCCGTCGCGCACCGACATGCCGACGAGTATGTTCGGAATCCGCAGGCTATGCATCACCTGTTTCTGGTGTTTGGGCCGGACACCGGTTTGGTTTGCGAACGAGCGCGAGCGCTCTTGCTACGTGACGGCGGTGAGCCGCCGAATATGCGGCGGGAGACGGTAAGTTTGACTGGCGACGCGATCGCGTCCGATCCGAATCTCCTGTTGGATGAAATTCATTCATTGCGGCTTTTCGACCATGCGCCGTCGGCGATCCGCGTTTCAGTCGGAAACCGGAATCTCATCCCGGCTTTTGAGCTTGTCGCCAAAAGCACACCGTTTGAGGCGCGTATCGTTGTCGAAGCGGGGCCGCTCAAACGCACAGCCCCCTTACGGAAATGGTTCGAATCGCAGTCTCTGGCGGCAGCTATCGAGTGCTATGCTGATCAGCCGCAAGATCTCCGGCGGCTGATCGATCAACAAATTTCCTCGTGCGGCGCCTCTATCGAATCGGAGGCAGCGCAAATGCTGCTCGGGATGTTGGGGGAAGATCGTCTTCTCAGTCGCTTGGAAATCGAAAAGCTTTGCCTTTATACGAACGGCCAGCACGCGATTACGTCGAATGATGTCATCGAGCTCCTTGCGGCATCGACTTCGGTGGATGGCGGTGAAATCATCCAGGATGCTATTTTGGGTAATCTGGATTCGATGATCGGATCCATGAGTTCGCTTGCAATGAATGTGTCGGATTGCAATTCGTTCTCAATGAATGCGCTGAGACACATTCTCGCGGTTCACTTGGCTCGAGCCCAAGTCAGCGCTGGGATGAGCCGAGACGCCGCACTGCAAACTTTGATACGATCGCTCAATGCATTCAAAAGGAAGCAGGAGCTTTCCGTGGAGTTGAACCTTCAGGGATCGGCTGATGCGGCAGGTTTAGTTTATAATTTTTATGATCTTGTCCGGGAACTTCGACACTCGGGCCTAATGATCGAGGTGAAATTGTCGCATGCGCTAACTGCATTGGCGCACAGCGGTAGGAAGAGGAAAAGAGGAAGTTCCTATGCGTCGTGAAAGTCTATTCGCGCTCATCCCTGCAGGCGCTTGCACAGCGAATCCAATTGTTCCATCGATTGGTATTTTATTCTGACATCACCCGCTTCGTTTTTGTGATTGATCGTGACATTTAGACCCAAGAGGTCGCTCAGTAATTTTTCCAGTGCAAGCGTATCCGCATCTCTTTCTTTCATGGCGCGCTGCGGCTTTTCAGCATTCGCGTCTTTTGTCTGCGTCAGTCGTTCGACGTCTCGAACGGATAAATCCTCTTCGACAATGCGCTTGGCGATCGTCAATGGATCGGGCATAGCAAGCAATGCGCGGGCGTGTCCGGCAGAAATGCTTCCGTCAATGACAAGCCCTTTGACTGGATCCGGCAACTTCAAAAGCCGTAAGGTATTGGTGATCTGACTTCGGCTTTTGCCAATGATTTTGGCTAAGTCTTGCTGGCTATAGCTAAACTCATTCATTAGACGCTGATAGCCCTGAGCCTCTTCAATCGCGTTGAGGTCGGCGCGTTGAACATTTTCGATGATAGCCAGTTCAAGCGATTGCTGATCGTTGGCCTCGACGACGACTATTGGAACTTCATGGAGACCGGCGATTTGAGCCGCCCGCCAACGGCGTTCGCCGGCGATGATTTCGTACACATTGCTTACGCCGGACATTTCCCGAACGATAATGGGCTGTACAATACCGCGCTCTCGGATCGAATCGGCGAGTTCGCGAAGATCGTCCTCGCGAAATAATTGTCGCGGGTTGCGAGGATTGGGGCGCAAGAATTCGATGGCGGCTTTCGACGGTCGGCGTGCGTTACTATCGGTTTCAACACCGCTGGCGTCGCCAATCAACGCAGCAAGGCCTCGTCCCAATCGAGATTTAACTTCTTCCGCCATTGAACGGTTTTCCTTGAATGTCCGCGTTGCGAGTGAAGGGTCAACAAAATACGAAGACTATCAGAGTCATTTACGCTGCGCGGAGGTTCCGTTCGCGCTGAATGACTTCCGAAGCCAATTTGAGATAGGCTTGGGACCCATTACACTTAAGGTCATAGAGCAAGACGGGTTTGCCATAGGATGGCGCCTCGGAAACTCGGACATTTCGGGGAATCACCGTCTCATAAACTTTGTCGCCGAGGAATGCGCGGACATCTGCGACGACCTGGGAGGCGAGGTTGTTGCGCGAATCATACATCGTCAGGACGATGCCATGGATCGCCAATTTTGGATTGAGGCTTCTCTTGACCTGTTCGACAGTCGACAAGAGCTGAGAAAGGCCCTCAAGAGCGAAAAACTCGCACTGCAAAGGCACCAGGACGCTGTCCGCCGCCGCAAGGGCGTTAATCGTCAACAAATTCAATGAGGGGGGGCAATCGATCAAAATATAGCTGATCTTTTCGCTGTGTGCGGTGGCGCCACGATCGATCATTCCGTGAATGGCGTTCTTGAGCCGGAAATTGCGCTCCTTTTCATGAGCGATTGCGAGCTCAACACCGAGAAGATCGAGTGTGGAAGGCGCGATAAAAAGTCGCGGAACCGACGTTGGACGAATCGCGGCGTCGAGCGATCGTTCGCCCATCATCACGTCAAAGGTGGATATTTCGCGCTGTTTCCGATCGATGCCCAAGCCCGTGGAAGCGTTGCCCTGTGGGTCGAGATCGATCAGCAGTACGGTTTCGCCAATGGCGGCTAAAGCGGTGCCAAGGTTGATCGCCGTGGTCGTCTTACCGACGCCACCTTTCTGATTGGCGATAACAAGGACGCGAACTTGGTCGAGATCGTTCATGACAACATCCTCAGACGTGGGCCGTAGCCAGGTCGCGCCAGCGAAGTAGGATAATTCGGGCGGTGGGGTCGCTTTGACTACCCACCAAGGTGAGGTCGAAATTAGATAAGGTGGGCGAATTGGTCAATTCGCTTGCGAAGTCTTTCCCCTTTAAAAACATGCCAAGAGCTCCCGTCGTCAATGCTGGCGCCGCTAGGCGAGCCAAGTCTTCCAGCGGCGCCAGGGCGCGAGCGGAAACGACGTCAAATTTCGTTTTCCGGCAGAGCTCCGGCAAAACGCGCTCAATTCGTCCGACATGAATCTCAATGCGCGCACCGGTTTCACGTGAAACCTCCCTGAGAAACGCGGCTTTGCGTTTGTCCGCCTCGATCAAATGGACCATATGGTTGGGGGAATCGCTTGCAATCCCGATTACCAACCCCGGAAAGCCGCCGCCCGACCCGAGGTCGACCCACTGCGTCCAAATGCCCGCGAAATTAAGCAATTGATAGGAATCTAGAAAATGGCGGGCCCAAATATCGGAAAGCGAGGATTCGGAAACAAGATTGATCTTCCGCTGCCATTTGCACAGAAGCTCTTCGTAAATTCTCAGCCGCTCGATGGTCGCCGCCGGAAGAGACGCCATCGGGTCATTGCGTGATTCGGTCAATTCGATCATTCCCGCTGCCGAGAGGTTCGGCCGTCATTTTTCTCGTCCAGGCGAATAGTAGCGCCAATGCGGCTGGCGTTATTCCTTCAATTCGCCCCGCTTGCCCAAGATTTTCTGGACGAACCTCGATCAGTTTGGCTCGGACCTCATTCGACAAACCACGAACCAGATCATAGTTGAAATTGGTCCCTAAGGCGACGCGGTCTTCGCGCCGTATGAGATTTGCCGCAGCTTCCTGTCGTTCAATATAAACCGAATATTTGGCGTCGATTTCAATCTGCTCGGCCGTTTTCGCGGAATAGGACCGTAGCTCGGGCCAAATGCAGGCGAGGTCAGAAAAAGAGACGTTCGGATAAGAAAGGACTGTGAATGCCGAACGGCGGATCCCGTCGCGATTGATTTGGATGCCAAAACCCGCCGCCTCGCGCGCTCCGATTTCGAGGGCATTCAACCGTTCGGTCAGAGACCGAAGCTCGGATGTCCGCGCTCGAAAATGTGCGGAACGTACGGAGCTGATGCACCCCAACTCGATACCCTTTGGCGTTAATCGGAGGTCCGCATTGTCGCAACGCAAAGAGAGGCGGAACTCCGCACGCGACGTGAAAATTCGATATGGTTCGGAGACGCCGCGGGTTATCAAGTCATCAATCATGACACCGATATAAGCCTCGGTGCGATCGAAGGTGATCTCGGGTAATCCGCCCGCGTAAGCTGCGGCATTCAATCCTGCGACGACGCCTTGCGCGCCTGCTTCCTCGTAGCCGGTCGTTCCATTGACTTGGCCGGCCAAAAAAAGTCCCCGCGCTCCTTTGACTTCGAGCGTGGATTTGAGCGCTCTCGGATCGACGAAATCATATTCGACTGCGTAACCCGGCCGAATCATTTCGACCTGTTCGAGACCCGGAATCGTCCTTAGAAACGCGTCTTGCACAAATGTGGGAAGGGAGGTCGAAATTCCGTTCGGATAAATTGTCTCATCGTCGAGGCCTTCCGGCTCGAGAAAAATCTGATGGCTTTCCCGATCCGGAAACCGGGTGATCTTATCTTCGATTGAAGGACAATATCGGGGGCCACGCCCTGAAATTTGCCCTGAGAAAATCGGCGCTTTGTCGAGATTTCGGCGAAGCAAATCATGGCCTGCCGTTGTCGTATGCGTAATGGCGCAGGAGACTTGTTGGTTGGGACACGCCGATGTCAGCGCCGAAAAGAATTCCGGGTTTTCGTCACCGGCCTGCTGTTCAAGGTCAGCCCACCGTATCGACGACTTGTGCAGCCGTGGCGGTGTTCCCGTCTTCAGTCGTCCAAGCTTAAGTCCCAGTGAGGCTAAGCTATCGCTCAGGCGCAACGCCGGCGCATCTCCAATACGGCCCGCCGCTTCGATTTGCTCCCCAATGTGGATGAGTCCATTCAAAAAGGTTCCACTCGCGACAACCACGGCCTTGGCGCGAACCATCGAGCCGTCGCGCAAATGCAATTGAAAATCTGGCGTGCCCGTCAATCGCTCGAGCCCTTCAACGGCGCCTTCGTGCAGTGTTAGATTATGCGTGTCCGCCAATATTTCGCGCACGGCGTTACGGAACAACTTTCGGTCGGCCTGCGCCCGCGGTCCGCGAACTGCGGGTCCTTTCGAGCGGTTAAGCAACCGAAATTGAATTCCCGCCAAATCCGCGGCGCGCCCCATCACGCCATCCAAAGCGTCGATTTCACGAACAAGATGGCCTTTGCCCAAACCGCCAATCGCAGGGTTGCACGACATTTCGCCGATCGTCGCGATTTTGTGTGTAAGCAAAAGCGTCCGCGCGCCCAGCCGCGCCGCCGCGCTCGCCGCTTCGCAACCGGCATGCCCGCCACCGATTACAACGACATCAAAACCTTCCGGACCGTTCGACATATCCATCCCGCATCATTTGCCGATGCAAAATCGCCCGAAAACGCTATCCAACACATTCTCGACACCGATTTTGCCGAGTAAGTTTTCAAGCGCAAAGCTGGCTCGGCGAAGCTCCTCGGCGACTATTTCCGGCGGCAAGCCTGGACGACCCGCCGCTTCTACCGCCTCGTGCGCAGTGACAATTGCGCGCCATTGGCGTTCATTCGCGACAATAACCGAACCATTAATCGACATTTTGGTTTCTGCAAAACTTTTCAACGTTTGCAGCAAGAGGTCGATTTGAAAACCGGTTTGAGCGGACAAGGCGAGACCGTCCACGCCAAAACGTCCTTCGGCCGCGCCGCCGGCATCGAGGTCAACCTTCGTGTGGACAAGCCAAAGCGGATCACACGGAAAATCCTCAGGTGGCGATGTTGGCGGTTCGTTGATCGCGCTTAGCCAAAGGACAAGGTCTGCGGATTGCGCCTTTTGGAGCGCGCGCCGAACGCCCTCTTGTTCGACCGGATCTTGCGTAGGTCTGATCCCGGCTGTGTCGATGAGGTTGATGGGCAATCCACCTAAATCGAGTTTCACCTCTACGAGATCTCTTGTTGTTCCGGCGATTTCAGAAACGATTGCGACGTCTCGTTGGGCCAGCGCATTCAATAAGCTGGATTTTCCGGCGTTCGGCGCGCCGGCGATAAGCACGGTAAGGCCATCGCGCACGCGCTCGGCACTGGCATAGCTGGCCTCAACGCCGGCTAGTCGCCGTTCGATCACATTTAGCCGCAGCCGAACCTGTGCGCCAATCTCTTCTGCATGTTCAACTTCGTCGGTGAAATCCAGCGCGATCTCCAAATCAGCCATCAAAGCGATCAATTCGTCTCTTAGCGCCTCGCCAAAAGCCCGAAGCGGCCCTCCTTTTTCGAGAATGGCCAACTTTCTTTGCGCCTCGGTATCTGCATCGATAAGATCCGCCAGGGCTTCGGTTTCGATCAGGTCGAACTTGCCATTTTCCAGCGCCCGCCGAGAAAACTCGCCCGCCTCCGCTGCCCTGACGCCTGACATGCGTCTCAGGATTGAAAAAACCTTTGCAGTGACCGCGCGCGATCCGTGGAGTTGGAGCTCCAAAAGGTCTTCGCCAGTAAAACTATTTGGCGCCGGGAACCATATCGCTAAACCTTGGTCCACGGTTTCGGCGCTTTCCGGATCCCGGACGGTGGTGAGTTGCGCCTCACGGGGCTTGGGCCGGCTTGATGTCATGGAGTCCAAAATCTGGCGCGACTGAGGCCCGGAAATCCGAATGACCGAAACCGCGCACCTGCCGATGCCTGACGATAGGGCAAAAATTGTCTCATGTCGGCGCAAGGCTGAATACATCGCCATCCTCAAAACAAGATCGGCCATGTTTCACGTGAAACATGGCCGATTTATTTTCGAACCCCAAACGGCTGGTTCAGGTATTCATGGACTCAAAGAAGCTCATATTCCCCTTTGGCGTTTCGCGCAATTTCCCAAGCAAAAACTCGATCGCGTCCACCGTGCCCATGGGATTGAGAATGCGCCGAAGCACATAGGTTTTTTTGAGGATGTCGCCAGGCACCAGCAATTCCTCCTTGCGAGTGCCCGAGCGCGTGATATCGATCGCCGGGAACACTCTCTTATCAGCGACCTTGCGATCGAGAATAATTTCCGAATTGCCGGTTCCCTTGAATTCTTCGAAAATGACCTCGTCCATGCGCGAGCCGGTCTCAATCAGCGCTGTGGCGATGATCGTCAGTGAGCCGCCTTCTTCGATGTTTCGCGCCGCGCCGAAAAAGCGTTTCGGGCGCTGCAACGCGTTAGCGTCAACGCCACCGGTCAGAACCTTGCCCGACGAAGGAACCACCGTATTGTAGGCGCGTCCCAATCTCGTGATCGAGTCCAGCAGGATTACAACATCGCGACCATGCTCGACGAGCCGTTTCGCCTTTTCGATCACCATTTCCGCAACCTGGACATGCCGCACCGCAGGCTCATCAAAAGTCGAGGACACAACCTCGCCTTTGACTGATCGCTGCATATCGGTCACTTCCTCGGGACGCTCATCGATCAGGAGAACGATGAGATAGCATTCGGGGTGATTGGACGTGATCGATTGCGCAATGTTTTGCAGAATGACGGTTTTGCCGGTCCGAGGCGGCGCAACGATCAGAGCGCGCTGCCCCTTACCAATTGGCGAAACGATGTCGATCACACGGGCTGAAAGATCCTTGCGCGTTGGATCTTCAATCTCCAACTTTAACCTTTGGTTAGGATATAGCGGCGTGAGGTTGTCGAAATGAACCTTGTGGCGGACCTTTTCGGGATCCTCGAAATTGATTGAATTCACCTTCAATAGGGCAAAATAGCGCTCGCCTTCCTTCGGGCTGCGTATTAACCCTTCGACGGTGTCCCCCGTACGCAAGCCGAACCGGCGAATTTGTGACGGAGAAACGTAGATGTCGTCCGGGCCCGCGAGATAATTCGCGTCCGGCGCGCGCAGGAATCCAAATCCATCCTGAAGCACCTCGACCACACCCTCGCCCACGATCTCAATATCGCGTGAGGCGAGCTGTTTCAGGATCGCAAACATCAATTCTTGCTTGCGCATGATCGAAGCATTTTCAACTTCGTGCTCTTCCGCGAACGCCAATAGTTCCGTGGCGGATTTGGCTTTCAAATCCTGCAACTTGATTTCGTTGCGGCGTGTTTGGGGATCCAATTTTTCGATTTCTGTCATGGCGCCAGGCGCTCTTCTCACGACGTTTGGGAAAGTGAAGCGGGTGGAGTTGTGACCGTCATGTCGAAGAGCCCCGCTGGGGCGACGTACCGACCGGTCACTTGGAGGAGAGGAGAGAACGATAGACCTTTTCTTTGCGGCCGTAAAGCCGGCTGCGAAAGTTTGAGCTACGTCAGCTCATTTCACACGAGGCGTGTCGGTGGGCAGTATCATTCGGCGGCGTTGGATTCGGTTTTCGCGCCAAAACGCCCAGCGACGTAGTCTTCCACGATCTTTTCGAATTCCTTCGCGATACCCTCGCCGCGCAACGTCTTGACTTTCCGCCCATCGATGAACACAGGAGCCGTCGGCGCCTCGCCTGTCCCCGGCAGCGATATTCCCACATCGGCATGTTTCGACTCGCCTGGGCCGTTCACGATACAGCCCATAACCGCAACATTTAGCGCTTCGACGCCGGGATAAATCTTGCGCCAATGCGACATGCGATCGCGAATCATGGCCTGGATGTCACGCGCCAGTTCCTGAAACACGGTGCTGGTCGTGCGACCGCAGCCAGGACAGGCGGCGACCAGCGGGACGAAGGTGCGAAAGCCCATCGTTTGCAAAATTTCCTGGGCGACCCGGACTTCCAGCGTGCGATCGCCACCCGGTTCTGGGGTGAGGGAGACGCGAATCGTGTCGCCGATCCCTTCCTGAAGCAAAATACCCAAGGCCGCCGACGAGGCGACGATCCCTTTCGAGCCCATGCCCGCCTCGGTGAGGCCGAGATGCAAAGCATAATTCGATCGCTGCGCCACCATGCGATAAACCGAAATCAGATCCTGCACGCCCGAAACTTTGGCGGAAAGAATGATTCGATCTCGTTTCAATCCGATCTCTTCCGCACGATGCGCCGAAAGCAGCGCCGAGCGCACAAGCGCCTCACGCGTGACCGCGCGGGCGTCGACCGGATTTTCGGCGCGATGGTTCTCGTTCATCAGGGCGGTCAGAAGCTCCTGGTCGAGCGAACCCCAATTCGCGCCAATTCGCACGGCTTTGTCATGTTTGATGGCCAATTCGATGATGGCGCCGAACTGTTTATCCTTCTTCTCCTTGAACCCGACATTGCCCGGGTTGATCCGGTATTTCGCCAGGGCTTCGGCGGCAGCGGGGTGGTCCGTGAGCAATTTGTGCCCAATGTAATGGAAGTCGCCGACCAGCGGAACGCGCATACCCATTGAATTGAGCTTGTCCCGGATTTTTGGAACCGCAGCCGCTGCCTCGTCGCGGTCGACGGTGATGCGTACGAGCTCCGATCCCGACTGGGCCAGCGCGGCGACCTGCCTGACAGTGGCTTCAACATCCGCCGTATCGGTATTGGTCATGCTTTGAACGGCGACTGGCGCGCCTCCGCCGACGACGACCGATGCCGCGGCCGACCCAATCCGTACGCCGACGCTGTGACGGCGCAGCAGGGGCGCCGCAGGGATTTCCGTTGCGCAAAGCGGCGGGAATTCGTTGTCGATCATCGGTCAATCCATCGTCAGGGAAAGCGCGCTTTCTATAGCACCGGAAATCGCGGCACGCGACTTTTGTCGCGCAAAGGCGTCCCGACCAATTTCGCGGCTGCAATTTTTGCGATGCAATATATAGTCTCGGCGAAGTATGTCAGTCTTTCACCATACGGAGCCCGACCATGTCGCTTGCCTCGAAAACCGCCGTCGTCACCGGATCCACCTCCGGCATTGGCCTCGCTATCGCCCGTGCTTTTGCAAAAGAGGGCTGCAACATCGTCATCAACGGGTTTGGCGAGGCCGCCGCGGTCGAGACCGAGAGAGCAAGCATTGGAAAGGATTTCGGCGTCAAGGCGATCTATGACGGCGCCGACATGTCCAAACCGGAAGAAATCGCCGCCATGATAGCTCACGCCGAAAAGGCTTTCGGTTCAGTGGACATACTGGTGAACAATGCAGGAATTCAGTTCGTTTCGCCGATCGAGGATTTTCCGATTGAAAAATGGAACCAGATCATCGCGATCAATCTTTCATCCGCGTTCCACGCCATGCGTGCGGCGATACCGGGCATGAAAGCCCGCAAATGGGGGCGCATCATCAACACCGCTTCGGCGCACTCGCTGGTCGCGTCGCCTTTCAAGTCGGCCTATGTCGCCGCCAAACACGGCATTGCGGGTTTGACCAAGACGGCCGCCCTTGAACTGGCGACCTTCGGCGTCACGGTGAACTGCATCTCCCCGGGCTATGTCTGGACGCCCTTGGTCGAAAAGCAGATCCCGGACACGATGAAGGCCCGTAACCTGACGCGCGAACAGGTTATGCAGGACGTCCTGCTCGCGGCCCAGCCGACAAAGCAATTCGTCACCGTTGATCAGGTCGCGGCTTTGGCCGTGTTTCTGTCCAGCGACGCTGCTTCCCAAATCACTGGCGCCAATATCTCAATGGATGGCGGATGGACGGCGGCGTGACGCCAAACCGGGAAGGACAGTGAATTGCGCCGCCCCGGATTTCCAACGAGGAACCGCTCGTGGATTGGGGGCGGCGGCGCTAACCAGACGCTTGACGCTGATCATCGGAACGGCGTTAAAAGCCGCGTCCCGCTCATCTGCATCGCGCAAGTCATCTTTGCGCCAGAATCAGTCATGCCGCCAAACCCAAAGTTCCTGCTCAGCATTGATCCTCACCGGCCGCCAGCAGGCCTTGCCGGCGCGGTTGTCGCTGTCGGCAATTTCGATGGCGTTCATCGAGGGCACCGCGCTGTCATCGCCCGTGCAATGGCGCTGGCGCGACGCCTGGGACGTCCCTGCGCCGTCTTAACCTTTGAACCCCATCCCGCTGATTTTTTTGGGCGGGGAGGTGGCATTTTTCGGCTGACCGGCCGTGACGCCAAAGCTCATCGCATGGCGGAGCTTGGCCTTGACGGTATGTTCGTCCTGACTTTCGACAAGGATTTGGCGAGCCTCGACGCGGAAACCTTTTTGCGGGATGTTCTCCTGCGCCGACTCGGAGCTGGCGCAGTGGTCGTGGGCTATGATTTCCATTTCGGCGCCGGACGAACCGGCACGCCCGCGTTTTTGCGGGAGGCCGGCCCCAAGCTTGGCATCGAGGTCGAAATCGTCGAAAAAGTCGTCGCCGACGAGCAGGGTTCACTCGAAGCCGTCTCCTCGACCGCGACGCGGGAGGCATTGGAGCGCGGCGACGTCCGAGGCGCCGCGGCGTTGCTCGGTCATCCTTGGTCCCTGACAGGCATGGTGATTCATGGCGCGAAACTCGGGCGCCAACTTGGCTTTCCTACCGCTAATCTCGCGGTCGATGCTTCGTGCCGGCTGCAACACGCCATCTATGCTGTCGAAATCGATCTGGACGGACGCCGGCTTAAAGGCGTAGCCAGTTTTGGCCGACGTCCGACAGTGGATGACGGACCGCCGCTGCTCGAAGTCTATCTTTTTGATTTTTCAGACGATATTTATGGTCGCGCCATCGAGGTCTTTTTCGTCGATTTCCTGCGTCCCGAGGAGAAATTTGAGTCCCTTGATGCTTTGATCGCGCAAATCCGTCAGGACGAGGCGCAAGCGCGCCGCATCCTGAATGCTTGATGTTTTCATTGCGCCGTCGGATCGGGTTAAGGTCGGTGAAATCCCCGTCGGAGCTCCGCACACTGGCTTCTGTCGAATTAGAGGATAACCATGAAACTTCTCGGCGTCGCCGTTGCGACCTTCGGACTCCTTTCCTGCGTCGTCGGCCTGAAGCTTGGCAATTCTACGCTCGACCTTCTCGCGGTCGCCAGCCTGATCGTCGCCTATTGCTGCTGGCGGAGCGCGCCGGTCTCGCGTTTCCTGAAAATTTTTCTTGCCTTGTTCACGGTAGAAACCATCGTTTTCGGCCTTGCGGACTTTGCAGCGCGTTTCGGGCTTTGGCCCAAATCCCTAGCCGCGGCGCGAATGCCGCCGACCTTGGCGCTAACGGTCGCCATGTTCGCGATCATCGTCTTCGCCGTCTCTCACGTTCCGGTGGTGCGAACGTTGACCCGAATCGCGGACCGCTTCTTCGTCGCCGAGGACGAGACCAGCACCGGAATCGGTCGTTTCCGTTTCAAGACGCTGGAGCGCAGCTTGGCGACCGGCATGGTCATCTTCCTGGTCATACTCAATCAGGCGGAAGTGGCGATCACGGTGCGTCTCAATTTCTTCAATCGTGATTTCTTCAACGCCATTCAGAATCACGATGGGCCGGAATTTTGGCGCATGCTGCTCTGGGTCTTCACGCCGTGGGCTTTCGTTTACGTTGGCGCTCTGGTTGTCGAATATGTCGTCAGTTCCTATCTGGTCATCCGCTGGCGGCGTTGGCTGACGCAATTTTATATTTCCCATTGGCTCAGCCATCACGCCCATTATCGTATGTCGCTCACTAGCGGACCGGCTGACAACCCCGATCAGCGTATCGCCGAAGACGTCGCCCGCTTCATCGACGGCGGCGGCGATGGCGGCGCCTTCGGATTTGGCGTCTACAATTATTCGATCATGTTGATCTCGACTTTGTCGTCGCTGGTCTCTTTCGCCATCTTGTTGTGGAGCCTTTCGGAGAATTTTACCTTCCCCGGCACGCATTTCGCCTTTCCGGGCCTGTTGTTCTGGGTCGCTTTGATTTACGCGGCCGCCGGAACATTGATCACCCATCTCATCGGTCGGCCGCTGGTCGAGATCATGTTCACCCGGCAGAAGGTCGAAGCGGATTTCCGCTTCGGTCTGGCGCGGTTGCGCGAATATAGCGAGCAGGTGGCGCTGCTCGACGGTGAGAAGTCGGAGGCCCTCTCCTTGCGAGTCAAATTCGCCGCCCTAATCGCCAACTATATCGACATGATCAACCTCCGCAAGAAACTGACGGCCTTTACCGGATTTTATGGCCAAATTAGCCCGATCATCCCCTATATTTTCGCTGCGCCCTTTTATTTCGCCAAGAAAATCGAACTGGGCGTCATGACCCAGACGGCGCAGGCCTTCGGTCAAGTCCAGGGCGCTCTTACGTTTTTCATCAGTTATTATACTTCGCTCGCCGGCTTCCGGGCGGTACTCGACCGTCTCAGCTCCTTCGACGCCGCGATCGAGGCAGCGCAGACCACTCAGGCCTTCAAGATCGAACCGAACGCCACAGCCCCGGCGTTGCGCCATGCGACATTGGCTTTGCCAAATGGAAACGCCCTGCTGACGGGCGTCGATGTCGTGCTGGCGCCGGGCCGGAATCTGCTGGTTACCGGCCCGTCCGGCGCCGGCAAATCCACGCTGTTTCGCGCGTTGTCGGGAATTTGGCCCTTCGGCGCCGGAGCGGTGTCGATCCCCGCAGCGGGGAAAATGATGTTATTGCCGCAAAAGCCCTATCTTCCGATGGGCTCTTTGCGAGAGGCTGTGATCTATCCCGCGGCAGCGAACCTCCATGATGATAAGGAAATCGCCGACGCTCTCGTTGAGGCCCATCTACCCCATCTCGTCGATAAATTGGACATTTCAGATCTCTGGTCGCAGCGGTTGTCGGGCGGTGAGCAGCAGCGCGTGGGGATCGCTCGCGCTTTGCTTGCTAAGCCCGATTGGCTGTTGCTTGACGAGGCGACGGCGGCCCTCGATGAGGAAACGGAGGCCGCTATTTATCAAATGCTTGCGAGGCGCTTGCCAAAAACCACGCTGGTCTCGATCGGCCATCGTTCGACCCTTGCCGCGTTCCATGCGGATCAGGTCCGGGTTCAATCCGGCGAAGTCGTCCTCTCAGCGGCGAAATGATCCGGGCCAGTTCGAATTGAAAAGATTTTAGCGCGGCGGGGCGCCTGGACTCATCAAATATGGCTTCGCGATCCGCCTGGATGTTGGCGGCTTTTTGTCGGATTTCCTCGCGCTGTCCTCGGCGGCTAATTGCGATTGAAGATAAAAATCCCGCGCTTCGGTAATACGCAGAGCGCAGAAACCAATCGCTTCCTCGCGATCGTAATCCCGGCAAGCTTGGGCGCGCTCTGCCGGAAAAGCGGCCTGCGTCTTGACCACCGTTTCGGCGGCGAGCTTGTTCTTCTTAAATTTGCTTAGCAAAACACGAAAATGCGTCCGCATCGACCTTTCAGCGGCCCCGCGCTCCTTTTCCATCGATTTGATCTGAACTTCAGAAAAGGTCGTCCCGGCCGGTCCCCACAATCCGCCCGCATCGATCCGGCAATCCGCTTGTGCGAATGAACAGGTGCCCGTTGGGCTTCTTGCGCGAAGCGCGCCATCGAGGACATCGAATTGCAAGGGGCAGGCCGGCGAATCCAGTTGGAGACGTATGACTCCGTCGGGAGAACCGAGAGCATTTAACGCAACACGGCCATCTGCGCCCATCGAAACTTCACACAGCTGATTGGGATGTGAAATCTTGCCGCCTTCCGCGACGAAGCGTGCGACAACGAACTTGCCGGCGGATTTTTCGACCTGCAAGGCGCCGCGAACACCAAACAGACTGAGCGACTTGCCGATGACACCCTCGATCTTGGGCGGTTTGGCTGCGGTAAAATGGCCCCGGTACTCCTCATCGGGGGCGCGATGCGCCGCGGAAGCAGGGGGTGCGATGCTTTGCCCTGTTGGCGTCGGAGCGCCCATTGCGCCTGGCAGTTGCATTTGCGCATGGCAAGCGTTCGCGAAAAGGATTGGGAAAAAAACCGGAGCGAAAAAAAGGAGGCGCATCGACACATCAACTCGGGCGAGACGCGGCCACGATAGCAGCGTCCCGCCAAAGTCCCAAACTGCAAATTCAAGCCGCGATCAGGTCGATTGCGCCGTTCAATATTTGGCGAGCAGCGGTTCGCCGCCGCCAAATCGATAGACAAGGCCGATGGAGAACAGCCAGGGGTCGAAATTGGTGTGCTGATAGGTTTTCGCCGGGAAGGGTCCGACAACCGGAAGGTTCACCCCGTTGGCGTAGGATTGGACGTAGTTGAAGGCCTTCTTGACGTCGAGGCTCAGTCCCCAGTTGCGGTCGAACATGTAATCGACGCCACCCTGGATGACCGGGCCCAGCGAACTGCTGACATGAACGTCGTTGAGGAAGGCGTTCTTATTGTCAAAGGACCAGCCGACCCCAATGCCGCCGCCGATATAGGGACGGATCGGCCCGAAATTGTCGAAATGGTAGAGGACCGTGATCGGAACGATCGCCGGCATGATCTGGGCGAGGGTCGTCCCGGAGAACAGAACCGGATTGGCGGGGTTATATCCCTTGGTCTTGTCCTTGATATAGAACGGGATCGCGGCGGACACGTCGACTGAGATATTATGGGTGACGTAAAAACCCGCCTCGAAGCCGATAGTGGCGACATCGGTCAGGGTCGCGCCGACGCCGGCCGGGAAGGCGGTGGTGACGCCCTGGAGCAAGGCCGTCGGGCTTTGACCCCATAGCCGAGACGAACTGGTGTTCAGGGCATAGGTGAAGCCAAGCTTGACGAAAAAGGGCTGGAAGCTGTCCACGACCGGCGCGGGCGACGGTTCTTTGACACTCGGCAGGTCGGCGGCATGGGCCGAGGCTGCGACAGCAAACAAGCCCACCGCGCCGCCCAGAGCGCGCAGGCGATTATGATTGGCTCGCACCATTTGTCTCCTCCATTGTTTATTTCTGAACTTATTTGAGAATACTTGTAGCGAACGGCTGCTTGTCAAGACCGCCCCGCTGCGCCGCGGAGGTGGCAGCCAAGAACGAGATTTTCGAATGCTTTAAAAGCATCTTGATTTAAAATGGTTTTCGTCAATCCTATGGACATGAGTTTTCGATGCGGCTCATGAAAATTTCTTCGCCAGTTGTAATTATATCACGTCATTTTTCGCGTCAGGCTATATGGCCGCCGGCCCGTCGGGATCACGCCGCTTGCGAGCGAAAACGGCCCGACCTATATGAGGCCCGCTCTTGTAACGGGTCGCCTCCATCCCAATCTGAGCGGAAGTCGGGAACCGGGCGGGCAATCTCCGCCCACACCGGATCGCTTCGGGGTCCAGCGGTTCCGCGAAAGAAAGGAACAAATTCTCATGGCTAAAGTCATTGGCATCGATCTCGGCACCACCAATTCCTGCGTGGCCGTGATGGAAGGCTCCACTCCAAAAGTTATCGAAAACGCTGAAGGCGCCCGCACCACGCCGTCCATCGTCGCTTTCACCGACGACGGCGAGCGACTGACCGGTCAGCCGGCCAAGCGCCAGGCGGTCACTAATCCCGAAAAGACGTTTTTCGCGATCAAGCGCCTGATCGGCCGCACCTTTGCCGATCCGATGACCCAGAAGGACATGGGTCTGGTTCCTTATAAGATCGTCAAGGCGGGCAATGGCGATGCCTGGGTCGAAGCTGGCGGCAAGCAATATTCGCCGTCGCAGATCTCGGCCTTCATCCTTCAGAAGATGAAGGAAACCGCCGAGGCTTTTCTCGGCCAGACGGTCACTCAGGCGGTCATCACGGTTCCGGCCTATTTCAACGACGCCCAGCGCCAGGCCACGAAGGACGCCGGCAAGATCGCCGGTCTAGAAGTTCTGCGCATCATCAACGAGCCCACGGCCGCGGCCCTCGCCTATGGCCTCGACAAGAAGGGTTCGGGCACGATCGCGGTCTATGATCTCGGCGGCGGCACCTTCGACGTGTCGGTCTTGGAAATCGGCGACGGCGTTTTCGAAGTGAAGTCGACCAATGGCGACACCTTCCTTGGCGGCGAAGACTTCGACATGCGTCTGGTGGAATATCTCGCCGAAGAATTCCGCAAGGACAATGGCATCGACCTGCGCAAGGACAAGCTGGCCCTCCAGCGCCTCAAGGAGGCTGCCGAAAAGGCCAAGATTGAATTGTCTTCGGCGACCCAGACCGACATGAACTTGCCCTATATCACCGCGGACGCCTCGGGTCCAAAGCACCTGACCTTGAAGCTGACCCGGGCGAAATACGAGGCTCTGGTCGACGATCTGATCCAGCGGACGATCGAGCCGTGCCGCAAGGCGCTCAAGGACGCGGGCCTTACCGCTGGCGAGATCAACGAAGTCGTTCTGGTCGGCGGCATGACCCGCATGCCGAAAGTTCAAGAGATCGTAAAGCAGTTCTTCGGCAAGGAGCCCCATAAGGGCGTCAATCCGGACGAGGTGGTGGCCATCGGCGCGGCGGTCCAGGCCGGCGTGCTTCAGGGCGACGTCAAGGACGTGTTGCTGCTCGACGTGACCCCGTTGTCGCTTGGCATCGAGACGCTTGGCGGCGTGTTCACGCGCCTGATCGACCGCAACACCACGATCCCGACCAAAAAGAGCCAGGTGTTCTCGACGGCCGAGGATTCTCAGACCGCGGTCACCATCCGTGTGTTCCAGGGCGAGCGCGAAATGGCGGCGGACAACAAGCTTCTCGGCCAGTTCGACCTTGTCGGCATTCCGCCGGCGCCGCGCGGCATGCCGCAGATCGAGGTCACCTTCGACATTGACGCCAACGGCATTGTGTCGGTCACCGCCAAGGACAAGGCGACGAGCAAGGAGCAACAGATTCGCATCCAGGCGTCTGGCGGCTTGTCCGAAACCGACATCGAGAAGATGGTGAAGGACGCCGAAGCGCACGCCGCCGAGGACAAGAAGCGGCGTGAACTGGTCGACGCCCGCAACCAGGGTGAGGCTCTGATCCATTCCGCCGAAAAGTCGCTTAAGGAATTCGGCGACAAGGTCGCCGCCTCCGACAAGAGCGCGATCGAGGCGGCCATGGCCAGCCTCAAGACCGCGCTTGAAGGCGAGGATGTCGAGGCGATCAACGCGCGCGCCAATGAACTGGCCCAGGCTTCCATGAAGCTTGGCGAAGCTATGTACAAGGCCGAGCAGGCGACCGCCGGCGCCGGCGCGACGGGCGGCGCGCAAAGCAACGCTGACGAAGACGTGATCGACGCCGACTTCAAGGAAGTGAAGGACGACAAGAAAGGCGTCTGATCGAGCGTTTTTCTCGAGAACCAGCCGGGGCGCTTGCGTCCCGGCGTTTTGGTGAATGCGCTTCCGCGAACGAATTAAGAGTTGCGTTCGCAACTTGCCGCGTCTAGGGCCTATGGGCGCTTTCGGCATTTGGCGACAGCGCGGCTTTCAATCACTGGCTGAAAGATCCGGATGGCGTCGTCGATGGCCAAAAGCTGCTATTATGAAGTTCTTGGCGTTTCCCGGACCTGTTCCGAAAGCGAGCTCAAGAGCGCATTCCGCAAACAAGCGCTGAAGCTGCATCCCGATCGGAATCCCGGCGACAAGGAAGCGGAACACAAATTCAAGGAAGTGAACGAAGCCTATCAGGTCTTATCCGACGAGCAGAAACGCGCCGCCTATGACCGCTTCGGCCATGCAGCCTTTGAACATGGCGGGGGCGGCGGCGGATTCGGCGGGTTCGGTTCTGGCGAGGGCTTTGCCGCCTCAATGGCCGATATTTTCGACGACCTGTTTGGCGATGTGATGGGCGGGCGCCGGGGCCGCTCGTCGGGGCGCGAGAGAGGCGCCGATCTGCGTTACAATATGGAAGTTACGCTCGAAGAGGCATTTCGCGGCAAGACGGCCTCGCTGAAGATCCCGACTTCCATCACCTGTGACGTTTGCGCTGGTTCAGGCGCGAAGGCCGGGTCGAAACCGAAGGCCTGCCCAACTTGCGGCGGCGCGGGAAGAGTGCGGGCGCAGCAGGGATTTTTCGCCATTGAGCGCTCCTGCCCCGCATGTCATGGCCGCGGAGAGGTCATCGAAAACCCCTGCCCCAACTGCGCGGGCGCCGGCCGAGTCACCCGCGAGCGTTCGCTTTCTGTAAATATTCCGGCCGGCATAGAGGACGGCACCCGGATTCGGCTGACCGGCGAGGGCGAGGCAGGCCTTCGGGGCGGCCCCCCTGGCGACCTGTACATTTTCCTGTCCGTCAAGCCTCATCCCTTTTTTCAGCGGGAGGGCGCGGACCTCCATTGCCGTGTGCCTATTTCGATGGTCCAGGCCTCGCTCGGTGGCGAGATCAAGGCTCATGGCGTCGATGGAACCGAGATTAAGGTCAAAATCGAGGAAGGCACGCAATCGGGCCGTCAGTTCAGGATGAAGGGCAAGGGCATGCCGGTGCTGCGCTCGCGCGATTTTGGCGACCTTTACATCCAGGTCAATGTCGAAACACCACAAAATCTGACGAAAAGGCAAAAAGAGCTGCTCACGGAATTTGAAAACGAGTCCACCCACAAGACCCATCCCGAATCGAGCGGCTTTTTCGCCAAAATGAAAGAATTTTTTGATTTGACCTGAGGCAATGACCGGGCCTTTCCTTGACGCTTTTGTGTTTGTAAGCGAATCTCGCGGCTCGCTTCGATCCGGGGGAAATTGGCAAATTGAGCGCGCAAAGACGTCAGGCGAAATTTCCTTCCGATCCGAAAAATCCGATCGACCCGCGCCTCAGCGATGAAGCGCGGTTCATTCGTTCCTGGTTTGAAAATCCTCTGCTTGCTGGCGCGATAACCCCCTCCGGGCGTTTTCTCGCCCGCGCCATGGCGCGGTGTGTCAATCCGGAGTCCGATGGCCCCGTCGTCGAACTTGGGCCGGGGACTGGACCCGTGACGCAGGCGCTGCTGGCGCGCGGCTTGGCGCCGGAACGGCTCGTTCTTGTCGAATATGAACCGTCTTTCTGTCATTTGCTCGAGAGGAAATTTCCCGGCGTTCGGGTCGTGCGCGGCGACGCTTATCGGCTTCGCGATACGCTCGTCAATGCGCTGGACGCGCCGGCCGCCGCAGTCGTTTCCAGCCTTCCTCTCCTGACCAAAAATAAATCCACACGATTGTCCCTGCTGCGACAAGCCTTCGATCTCATGGCGCCGGAGGGGCGTTTTATCCAGTTCACTTATGGGGTGAAATCGCCCATGCCGGCTCATTTGTCCGCCGGCCTGCGCTTCGAGACACAGAGTCTCGCGCCGATCTGGCTCAACCTGCCGCCCGCGCGTATTTTCGTTTATTGCCAATCCGGGCGCCAATGCGCCGACGAGCGACGCCCCGACGTGCTCGCCAAATTGCTGAAAAAATCCCGCAGGTTCGGCAGGGAAATCCGTGAAGAGCTGGATGAGGCCCGCGCTAGGTTTTCCACTCAGGACGCGCGACGTCCTGCCGGCGCCAAAAGCCGGCGCTTCTAGACAATTAGGGAGATCCCCCGGCTCTGCCGGGGTGGCAGTAGAAGTTTGACGTTTCCGGGAGCCCACCACGAAATTTCCAACGTGAGCAGCCAAGCACACGGAAGGAAATTTCGCGATGGACGAGTTCGAGAGCTTAAGTCACACGAAATGGGACTGCAAATACCATGTCGTGTTCATTCCCAAATGCCGCAGGAAGACGCTTTACGGCCAATTGCGCCAGCACCTCGGGGAAGTTTTCAAGAGGCTTGCAGCGCAGAAGGAAAGCCGGATCGAGGAAGGGCATTTGATGGCCGATCATGTGCATATGATGATCGCCATCCCACCGAAATACGCGGTTTCGCAGGTGGTTGGTTTTATCAAAGGCAAGAGCGCCATCCATTTGGCGCGGGTCTATGGCGAGCGAAAGCGGAATTTTGTTGGGCAACATTTTTGGGCGCGGGGATATTTCGTCTCAACCGTTGGGCGCGATGAAGAAGTGATCCGGGAATATATCCGCAACCAGGAAAACGAGGACGCGCGTCTGGAGCAGTTGAGCATGTGGAAATGACGCGGCGCGGTCGCCTTTAGGCGACCAACGGAAGCGGGGCCGCGTTAGCGTCCCCCAAAAGCCGCTTCGAGCGGCCCCAATCATAAAGCCCCCGGCTTTGCCGGGGGATACTTACTATTCGGCTTCGCTTTCCTCCTCTTTGATTCTAAGAGACTGGCGCCTCGCAAATCAGGACGCCGCCGATGAACATCAAGACCCGCGACAAGCTGATCGTCGCGCTCGATCTGTCAGAGGTCGCGCAAGCGCGCGCCATGGTCGAGCGTCTGGGCGACAGCGTCGAATTCTTCAAGATCGGCATGGAACTCGCCTATGGCGGCGGCTTCGCTCTAGTGGACGAGCTCAGGCGCGCTGGCAAAAAAATCTTCCTCGACCTCAAATTGCACGATATCGGCCATACCGTGGAAAAAGCGACCGCGCAGGTGGCGCGGCTCGGCGTGCAGTTCCTCACCGTGCACGCCTTTCCTCAAACCCTTGCCGCCGCCGCGCGCGGGTCGGCGGGCTCTGGCCTCAAGGTTCTCGGCGTCACCGTCATGACCTCTTATGACGATGCCGACCTCGAAGCGGCGGGCTATCGCCTCAATGTCAGTGAGCTGGTGGCCTTGCGCGCACGACAGGCGAAAGACGCAGGGATTGCCGGACTGATCCTGTCGCCCGAGGAACTGACGGCGACCCGGGCTCTAGTGGGCGAGGAAATGCTGCTGGTCACGCCGGGCGTGCGCCCCGCTGGCGCTGCCTTGGGTGACCAAAAACGGGTGGCGACACCATCTGAAGCCTTGAAGCGCGGCGCCGACCACCTTGTGATCGGCCGGCCTGTCCTGGACGCGGCCGATCCCCGCGAAACAGCGCGCGCGATACAGCGGGAAATCGCTGAATCCTGCGCTTGAAAAAGAAACGCCGAGCGTACCTCCGGCCCGGCGTCGTGTCCTCTGGACTGGGGGACAGCGCCTTTGGACGAGCCAACCCTACGCATCGAACATGACCAGGCGGTGACAATCCCACGTCACGTTTGAGAACCCCCTTCGAATTGTTGGTGGAACGCGCCTTGCGACATCTCTTGCGGCGCCGCAAAAAGACCTTTACAGCGGCGACCGGGAACTGCGGGTTTGGAGAATGAGCGATGGACAAGATGCGCCTCGTCGTTGTCGGCGCCGCCGGGCGAATGGGCCAGATGCTCGTCAAGACGGTCGTCGAGAGCGAAGACGCCGTTCTTTCCGGCGCCATCGAGCGACCCGGCTCCATGGCTTTGGACCAGGACGCCGGCGAAGCAGCCGGTCTGGGCCGGCTTGGGGTTCGCATTACCGATGATCCTCTGGTGGCGCTGCTTGACGCCGATGGGGTGATCGATTTCACGACGCCGGCGGCGACCATCGAAATCGCGGCGCTGGCGGCGCAGGCGCGGATCGCGCATATCGTCGGCACGACGGGCATGACGGATAAAGACCTCGCGAAGATCGAGGCTGCGGCGCGGCACGCGACCATCGTCCGTTCCGGAAATATGAGTCTCGGCGTCAACCTCCTCGCGGGCCTTGTTGAAAAGGTCGCCCGAACCCTTGGGACGGATTGGGATATCGAAATTCTCGAAATGCATCACCGCTTGAAGGTGGATGCGCCCTCCGGCACCGCGCTTCTGCTCGGCGAAGCTGCGGCGAAGGGCCGGGAGATCGCTCTGGCGGATCACAGTGTTCGCGCCCGCGATGGCCACACCGGGCCGCGCAAGGCGGGCGACATCGGCTTCGCCACTCTGCGCGGCGGCTCCGTGGTCGGCGACCACAGCGTCATTTTCGCCGGCGCCGGCGAACGCATCGAATTGACCCATCGCGCCGAGGATCGTGGAATTTTCGCTCGCGGCGCTCTTCGCGCGGCTTTGTGGGCGCGTGGGCGAAAACCCGGTCTTTATTCCATGTTCGATGTGCTCGGCCTTTGATCGCCGAAGCGCCAATCCGAAATCCAGGAGAACAAAGTGTCAGAACGCCTTCTTGTCCTCGTCCGTCACGGCCAGAGCGAGTGGAATCTGAAAAACCTTTTCACCGGCTGGCGAGACCCCGACCTGACCGAAAAGGGGGTCGACGAAGCCAAAACCGCCGGTCAGCGCCTCAAGGCCTTGGGGCTGACCTTCGACAGAGGTTTTACCTCCGTTCTGTCCCGCGCCGAAAAAACGATGAATCTGATGCTCGACGAACTCGGGCAGCAAAATTTGCCGGTCAGCCGTGACGCGGCCCTGAATGAACGTCACTATGGCGATCTCTGCGGTCTCAACAAGGACGACGCCCGCAAGAAATGGGGCGAGGAGCAGGTCCATCTCTGGCGCCGGTCCTATGACGTGCAACCGCCCGGCGGCGAGAGCCTGAAAGATACGGTCGCCCGCGTCCTTCCCTATTACAATCAGGAAATTCTGCCTGCGGTTCTGCGTGGCGAGCGGACCCTCGTCTCCGCCCACGGCAATTCCTTGCGCGCCCTCGTCATGGTCCTCGACCGTTTGACGCCTGAAACGATTCCCTCGATGGAGCTGGCGACCGGCGTGCCGCTCGTCTATCGGCTCAAGGCCGATTCCACCGTCGAATCCAAAAAGGTGCTCGACGCTTAACGCAGCTTGACCGGATCAGCCGTGTTTCGCGCCTTCCGACGTAAGCGTGACGGGAATGCGGAAATATCTCACGCCATTTTCCTCGGCGGGAGGCAGGCCGCCAGCCCGCATATTGGCCTGGATCGACGGGAGCAACAGCAAGGGTGGAGACAAAGTGGCGTCGCGGGCCTCGCGTTTCGCCACGAATTCGTCCTCACTGATTCCATCACGGACATGGGGATTGCTGGTCCTCTCTTCGCCGACCGTGGTTTCCCATGCGAATCGGTCGCGACCCGGCGCCTTATAATCGTGACCGACGAAAATTCGGGTCTCCGGCGGGAGAGCCAACAGGCGTTTGATCGAGCGGAAAAGCGTGCGTGCGTCGCCGCCGGGAAAATCGGCCCGCGCCGTGCCGTAATCCGGCATGAATAATGTGTCGCCGACAAAAATCGCGTCATCGATCTTGTAGGCGACGCAGGCGGGCGTATGGCCGGGCGTATGGATGACCTCGACCTCCAACGAGCCGATGTTGAATCTTTCGCTATCCTTGAACAAATGGTCGAACTCAGCGCCGGACGCCGATACATCTTGGGCGTTGAAGACTGCACGGAAAATCTTTTGCACATCCCGCACATGCTCGCCGATCCCGACCCGCGCGCCGGATTCCCGTTTCACGACGCAAGCGGCGGAAAGATGGTCGGCATGGACATGGGTCTCAAGCACCCAATCGATGGTCGCTTCCTTTTTCCTGGCCATGGAAAGCATCTTGTTTACGGAGTCAACCGAAGCCTTGCCAGAGCGTTGGTCGTAATCGAGGACTGGATCGATAATCGCGGCCGTTTTCGTGGCTTTATCAATGACCAGATAGCTCGCCGTATTGGTCGCTTCGTCGAAGAACGGCAAAATTTCCAGATTCGGGTTCATGAGCGGCGCTCCATATATCTGTCTTGACGCATATATGGGCTTTCGGACCTGCCGCTTCAAATCGGCGCCGCGAATTGCCAGAACCGTCGGCGCAAGTCGCCCCGCCTGGTATGACTTATCGGCCAGCGTCGAGGCGGGAGATCAGTTTGTCATGCAGTGGATTGCGTCGGGTGAAGACATAATCGACCGGCCGCACCACGACTTCCTCGGCGCCCGCGCCGATCAGCCAATCGGCAAGCGCCGGCGCCTGGGCTTTCGGCGCGGAGAAAATGGCCCGGCCGTGACCGCCGCGACGGCGGAGCCTCGCGCCAAAGGCTTTCATGCCTTCGGCCAGCCCTTCGGGATCCTCTTCGAGCACAGCGACGATTTCACGGGTCGTGCGCGCTTCTTCCTCGGCGGCGATCCGCGACAGGATCTTCCTGGCGATCTCCCTCAATTCCGGCGACCAATGTGCGCCGAGCGAAGCGACAAGGTTGGCTTCGGAGCGCAGTATCACGCCGTCGTCGAGCACTTTGAGCCCATTGGCGACCAGCGTGGCGCCGGTCGAGGTGATGTCCACGATCAGCTCGGCCTGCCCCGCCGCCGGCGCGCCCTCGGTCGCCCCAAGGCTCTCCACGATGTGATAATCGGTCACGCCCTTTTCCCGGAAAAAGGCGCGCGTGGTGTTCACATATTTGGTCGCGACGCGCATGCGCTCGCCGCGCCGGGCGCGGAAAGACAAAGCGACATCTTCGAGATCGGCCATATGGCGCACGTCGATCCAGGCCTGAGGGACGGCGACGACGACATTGGCGTGACCGAAGCCAAGCGGGGTCAGCAGCGAAACCCGCCCCTCGGCCTGCGCTTCGCGGACCAGATCTTCGCCTGTGATTCCGAGATGCGCGGCGCCGGAAGCCAGATTTTTCACAATTTCTGAAGCCGACAAAAAAGCGACTTCGACATTCTCGACGCCTGATAATACCCCCCGGTAATCGCGGGCCCCTCGGCTCGTGGTCACGAAAAGGCCGGCGCGGGCGAAGAAGGCGTTGGCGTTTTCCTGAAGCCGGCCCTTGGACGGAACGGCCAGAACGAGTTTGTCGCTCATCATCGGGCTCCGTTCAGACGCTCGGTGAAAATCGCCGCGCCGACGGCGGGAATGTTGGCTTTGGCGCCGAGAGTGGACAACAGCCGATCGTAACGGCCGCCGCCGACGACCGGCTCCGCATGCGCCGCGTCATTGGGCGAGGCCTCGAAAACGAACCCGGTGTAATAGTCGAGATTGCGCGCAAAGGCGGTCGAGAAAACCATGGCGTCCATGTCGAGGCCGCGCGCGGCCATGAAATTGAGCCGCTGGTCGAAGCTTTCCATTTCGGCGTCGAGATCCAGGCGCATATCCGCGAACAACGCGCGCAATTTCGCCGAAGCCTGGTCCGGCTGGCTTTCGATGGCAAAAAATTTCTGTAGCAGATCACGCTTGGCGTCGTCGAGCGCCGCGCTTGAACGCAGCGACGCCTGTTCCAGGAACCGCTCCGCGATTTCGCCCGCTGTGCGCCCGCCCAGAGCGGAAATACCCGCAATATTGAGAAGATCCTCGACCAAAGCGCGCGCGCCCGCCTTGTCGGCGCCGTCCAGCGCGGCCAGCACGCCGGCATGGTCGCCGCGCGCGTCCGCTGGCGCGAGAGTTCCGTCGATCTTTTCGCCTTTGACGAGGCCGCCACGAATGCGCCGCATCCAGACTGGCGGCAGGCTCAATTTCTCCAGCACCGCCGCGAGAAGGCCGGCGTTGCCAATGCGCGTGCGCCAATCCTTGTCCGCGCCGGCTGATTCAAGCGCCAACGCCATAACCTCGGCGTCAGCCGCTTCGCGGTCGACGCGGCCGAAATTTTCAAGTCCCGCTTGCGCGAATTCCGCGGACCCTGTCGAACGCTGACGGAAAACGGGTCCATGGCAACAAAAGGCGGCCGGCGCGTCGGCGCGCGGCGAGGCGAGATAGGCGAGAGAAACGGGAATGGTGAATTCAGGCCGCAGGCAATAATCGCCACCGGCGCCGTCGGAGGTCAGCAGAAGGCGACCGCGCATGTCCTCGCCCGACAAAGCGAGAAAAACCGAGGCAGGTTGCAATACGGACGGATCGCAGAATTCATAACCCGCAGATTCGAATTTCTGCAGGAAAGCCTCGCCCGTCCGCGTCCGACCGCCGCTCATAACAACTCCAAGCCCTTGGCTTTTTGACGCAGTGCTAGCAGAAGCGCGGCACACGCGCATCTCCTTTCACCGAGCAGGGTGAATTGCAGTTTGCTCACAGCCCGTGGCGTTCGAGAATTTCCCGCACCGCCGCGACCATATTGTCTTCAGAGACGGCAATCTGCGCCGGGCGCGCCGCCTTCCATTCTTCATTCGAAGCGATAGCCTCCGCCGCGCGCGCGCCGTCGATCAGATCCTTGAGCTGGACTTCGCCGCGCAGGCGTTCATCAGAGCCTTGAATGACCACGCAGGGACTCTTGCGCCGATCCGCATATTTCATTTGCGCCTTCATGCCCGCCGAGCCCAGGTAAAGCTCGGCGCGCACCCCGGCGTCGCGCAAACGTCCAACGAGGGATTGATAATCGGCGACCCGATCGCGGTCCATCACCAGCACGATCACCGGCCCGTTATGCGGCGCGCGCGCCACGATCGGCGATTGGATCGCTTTCAGCGCCGCATAAAGCCGCGAAACGCCCATCGAAAATCCGGTGGCTGGCGCGTCTTCGCCACGAAAACGCGCAACCAGTCCATCATAACGCCCGCCGCCGCCAACCGACCCGAAGCGGATTGGCTGGCCCTTGTCGTCGGTCGCCGCAATCGAAAGATCGGCCTCGAAAACCGGGCCGGTGTAATATTCGAGCCCGCGCACCACCGAAGGGTCGAGGCTGATGCGATTCTCGTTATAACCGGCCGCACGGGCGAGATCGTCAATGGCGCGCAGCTCCGCTACGCCTTCCATCCCGCGCGCCGAAGCCGTGATGATCGCTTCCAGGGCTTCGAGCGTCTGGAAATTGGTCGAACGCCGCGCCGACGTGAAGGCGATGACCTTTTCGATGGCTTCAGGATCGAGGCCCGCGCCCCTGGTGAAATCGCCCGATTCATCCTTGCGCCCGCCGCCAAGGAGCGCGCGCACGCCGTCAGGACCAAGTCTGTCGAGCTTGTCGATCGCGCGCAGCACCACAAGCCGCCGCGCCGCGTCCTCAGGCGCGCCAAGGCCGATTGTCTCCATCACGCCGTCGAGAATTTTCCGGTTATTGACCTTGATGCAATAATCGCCGCGAGCGATTCCAAGCTTTTCCAGGGTGTCGGCGGCCATCATACAAAGCTCGGCGTCGGCGGCGGGGCTCGCCGAGCCGATCGTATCGGCGTCGAATTGCAGGAACTGGCGGAACCGTCCGGGGCCCGGCTTCTCGTTGCGGAAAACGTAGCCGACCCGCAAAGTCCGGTAGGGCTTGGGCAGGCTCTCGAAGTTTTCGGCGAAATGCCGGGCGAGCGGCGCGGTCAGGTCGTAGCGCAGCGACAGCCATTGCTCGTCATCGTCCTGAAACGAGAACACGCCTTCATTCGGGCGGTCCTGATCGGGAAGGAATTTGCCGAGCGCGTCGGTATATTCCATCGCCGGGGTTTCGACCGCTTCGAAACCATAGAGTTCATAATTGCGTCGGATCGCCGCGAGCATGGCGTCCACGGCGGCGATCTCGTCGGCGCCTCGATCGGCTAGGCCGCGCGGCAGGCGGGCTTTCACAAGGGAGGCGGCAGGCTTGGCTTGTTTCATGATTTGGTTCCGTTGGGCTGCGCTGTCATAAGCGGGCGCAACGGCGCGGACAAGTCTCGGGAGCGATGGACGCGCCGGGCGAAGCAAGCATTGTGAGGCCATTTCGAAAGCCGCACGCCAAGCTCCGGCTTGACTTCGCTTCCACGCGCCTATAGCGCCGCGACATGAGCGAAATTTTCGAGACTCGCGCGCCGTCGGAAGCTCCTGCTCTCGCTGGCCTCGCCGAAACCCAGGATCGTTATGACGCTTTCCTGTGCGATATCTGGGGCGTGCTGCACAACGGAGAGCGCAACTTTGCGCCCGCCGTCGAGGCGTTGCGAAATTTGCGGCGCCTGGGCAAGGCGGTGACGCTCATCACCAACGCTCCCCGTCCCCAGCGCGAGGTCGCCGAACAACTGGCGGGGTTGGGCATAGGCGCCGATTGCTACAACGCCATCGCGACATCCGGCGACGTTTGCGCCAAGGCGATCGCGGCGCGCGCGCCGGGGCGGCCTTTCCATATTGGCCCCGAACGCGACCGACCGGTTTTTGCGGCGGCCGGCGCCTTGACCCGGCATGATGTCGCGCCCGTTGTGCTTGCCGAAGCTGATTTCGCGGTTTGCACTGGGCTGGCCGAAGACACAGTCGAAACGCCGGCCGATTATGAGGACATTCTGGTCGCGTGCCGCGCGAAAAATTTGCCGATGATTTGCGCCAATCCCGATCTCGTTGTCTATCGTGGCGATCAAATCGTCTATTGCGCCGGCGCGCTGGCCGAGCGTTACGAGGAGTTGGGCGGCGAGGTCGAACAAGCGGGCAAGCCCTATGCGCCGATCTACCGCATGGCGATCGGTTTTTTGGAAAAGGCTTGGGGCAAGCCCCTCGCCATCGATCGTATCCTCGCCATTGGCGACGCCATCCATACCGACATTGCCGGCGCAGCGAACATGGGCCTGGACAGTCTGCTGATCACGCAAGGAATCCATCGCGCCGAACTGCATGGGCCGGACGCTGACATCGTTGATTTGGAGGCTTACAAGCAGTTCGTGCAAAGCCATGGCCTTGCTCCGGTTTATCGAATGAGCCAGCTGGCCTGGTAGCCCCGCATAATTGCCAATGGACATTTGCAGGGCGGCGCCTTTCTCTCGTCGAAATCCAAGCAAGCTCGACAAGAGAAAGTCCCAAGCGATGTCAGAACCGTTCAAGACCTATTATTTCGAGGATCTCAGCGTCGGTATGCGCGAATCCTTGATGAAAACGGTCATGAATGAAGATGTGGTCGGCTTCGCCGAGTTGTCGGGAGACCACAATCCAATCCATCTGTCGGAACATTTCGCCAAAAAGACCCGCTTCGGCGAACGAATCGCCCATGGCCTCTATACCGCCAGCCTGATTTCGGCGGTGCTGGGGATGTATCTGCCCGGTCCTGGGGCGGTCTATCTTCATCAGACCTTGAACTTCAAAGGCCCGGTCAAAATCGGCGATGTCGTCACGATCAGCGTTGAAGTGATCGAACTGGTCGAGAAGGGCCGACGCTGCAAGCTGCATTGCGAGGCGATGGTGGACGGCAAGGTCGTGCTCGACGGCGAGGCGATCGTCATGGTTCCCACACGAGAAGCCGCACAGCCGAAGGCCGCCGCCAGCTGAAGGTCATCCTTCGTTACGGAAACGCCAGACCTGCGCGCGTTTGATCTCGCAATCCTCCAGCGCGCGGGTCACCGGCACGCGATATTCCGCAATCGACTCCAGCCTGTCACGCGCCAGATAAGTCCTTCCCGGGTCGCCAACCAGCACGTGAGCGCCGCGTCGCCGCAGGCCAGCAAGCCAGTCGGTGACGCATTGCGCCATGTCCCGCTCATAGGAAACGTCGCCGGCGAGAACGACATCCCATTTATCGTCGCAGCCGATGAGATTGTCGATGCGCGGGTGAATTGTCACGCTGTTGGCCTCGGCGTTCAAACGCATGGCGACGCCCGCGAAGGAATCGATATCGCTGGCGTCTACATGTGTCGCCCCCACTCTGGCTGCGGCGATGCCGACAAGGCCGGAGCCCGATGCGAAATCGAGAACTTTTTTGCCTGCGACGCTTTCGGGGTGATCCAGGACATAGCGCGCCAAAGCCTGCCCGCCCGCCCAGGCGAAAGCCCAGAAAGGCGGCGGCAGGCCGATTTCTCCGAGTTCTTCCTCGGTCTTCTGCCACAATTCCGTCGCCTCGTCCGCCAGATAGAGGAAGATTTCGGGCGGATGGGGCGTTGGCAGCAACCGTGTCTGCGCGCGGACAAAAGCCGTCCGATCCGATATTTGCGTCAATGCGACAATGATTCCTTCAAGCTGCGGCGCAGAACCTTGCCGACATTGGTTTTCGGCAATTCGTCACGGAATATGAATTCGCGCGGCATTTTGTAGCCAGTCAGGCGCTCCCGGCAAAAATGGCGCAAATCTTCCTCGGTGAGGCCATCCGCGCGCGGGACGACGAATGCGACGACTTCTTCGCCCGTCGCGCCGGATGGGCGGCCGATCACCGCCGCCTCGCGCACATTGGGATGCTCCACCAAAACCTCTTCGACCTCATTCGGATAGACGTTGAAGCCCGAGACAATGATGAGATCCTTGAGCCGATCGACGATCTTGATTTGTCCGTCCGAGAGCATCACCGCGACATCGCCGGTTCGGAAAAAGCCGTCCTCGGTCATCGCGGCCTCTGTGGCCATGGGCCGGTCCCAATAACCAGCCATCACTTGTGGTCCTCGCGCGCAGATTTCGCCCGATTTTCCCACCGGCGCCGGCTCGCCATTAGAATTGCGGATCGAAATTTCCGTTGACGGAAAAGGATAGCCGACCGTGCCGGTAAATTCCTCAATATCCGGCCGGTTCGCGCAAAGCACCGGCGAAGTCTCGGAAAGGCCGTAACCCTCAATGATCGCCTTTCCAGTCAGTTGGCGCCATTTTCTGGCGACAGCCGGCTGCAACGCCATGCCTCCTGCGGTACAAAAAATAACGTGACTGAAATCGACTTGATCGATATCGGGGCGGTCGGCAAGAACATTGTAAAGCGTATTGATGCCGACAAATATGTGAAAGCGAGTTCTGTGCAACGTTTTAATAAAACTGGAGATATCGCGCGGATTTACTATCAGAAGACAGGCCCCGCCGACGCGCATCTGGAACCAAAAACACGCCGTCAGCGCGTAAATATGATAAAGCGGCAAAGCCGTGACCATCACGGTCGGCCCGACGCCAGAGAGTTGCGGTCCGAACCAGGCGACGCTTTGCTCGACATTTGCGACGAGGTTTCTGTGAAGCAGCATGGCGCCCTTCGCGGAGCCGGTCGTGCCGCCGGTATATTGCAGGATCGCGAGGTCGGCGGGCGCGATTGGAACCGCGCGCGGCCTTTTGCCTCGCGCCGCGCGGAGCAGCGAGGAAAACGCAATGGCGTTGTTCAGGGTGAATTTAGGAACCGACTTTTTTACCCATCGCGAGACAAAATTGATCGCGACGCCCTTCGCGCCCAGGAGATCGCCAGGGGCCACCAGAATGACGCGCTCGAGTTTCAAATGGCCAGCGACGGCGGCGACTGTCGCCGCAAAATTTTCCAGTACGAAAAGAAAGCGCGGGGTTGCGTCGGTGATTTGCAAATCGAGTTCGCGGGACGTGTAGAGCGGATTGATATTGACGACCACGCCTCCAGCCTGAAGGATTCCGAGCAGAATCGGCGGATAGGCCATCACATTGGGCGCCATGATCGCAACCCGGTCGCCCTTGGCAAGACCTGCCTCTTGAAGCCAGGCTGTGACAAGGTCCGCCGCGGCGCCCAATTCCTCATAGTTCAGCTTCGCACCAAAGCTTTGCAACGCCGGGCGCGGGCCGTAGGCCAGCCGACTGCGGCGCCACATTTCGACCAGGGTCATATCTGTCGAGAGGGAAATTTCGGCTGGCACGTCCGGGGGATAATGCGCCAACCAAGGCCTCTGAGCCAAAAGCTCCGCTGAGACGTCCATACAGATCCTCCGACCCTTCCAGATATTAGTTTAAGCATGAACGATATTATGCCGCAAGCGCAAGCCCGGCGCTTGGCGCTCACGAATTCCGGCGCCGCGGACCCTCCGAATTCGGTCCGACAATATCACCGTTCCCGCGGCCAATCAGAAAAGCGCGCAAATATTTGACTTGTTCCTGCCTGGCGGGTACAAGCGCGGCCTCTCTTGACGGAGATGAGACCAGCTTAGCCAACCCGCGCCGGACGCGGGAGGCCCACGCCCGGCAGCGCGATGCGCCCCCGGGCGCGTTTTGCTTTGCAGGTTCGTTTTCATCGAGCGATGGCGGACGATTCCGCGGCAACAAAAGGATTCTGGGATGTTCGAGGGCCTTTCCGAAAAGCTCTCCGGCATATTTGACAGCCTCACCCGGCGCGGCGCCCTCAGCGAGGAGGATGTCGCGGCGGCGATGCGCGAAGTGCGCCGCGCCCTGCTCGAAGCCGACGTGGCGCTCGACGTGGTGCGCTCTTTCGTCGACAAGGCCCGCGCTCGGGCGGTCGGCTCGGAGGTGTTGAAATCGGTCACGCCCGGCCAGATGGTCATCAAGATCGTCAACGATGTTCTCATCGAGACTTTGGGCTCCGACGCCGAGCCAATCGATTTGAACGCCGCGCCGCCCGTGGCGATCATGATGGTCGGCCTGCAGGGCGCGGGCAAGACCACGACCACCGCCAAAATCGCCAAACGCCTGACTGAGCGTTTCAAGAAGCGGGTTCTGATGGCCTCGCTCGACGTCAAGCGTCCCGCCGCGCAGGAACAGCTCGCGGTGCTCGGACGTCAGGTCGACGTCGCCACTCTGCCGATCATTCCCGGCCAGACGCCGGTCCAGATCGCAAAACGCGCCGAGGAGGCCGCGCGGCTTCAGGGCTTTGACGTGGTGTTGTTGGACACTGCCGGCCGCACCCATATCGACGAGCCGTTGATGGCCGAAATGGCCGAGATCAAGGCGGCTTCGGGCCCCCATGAGATCCTGCTCGTGGCCGATGCGCTCACCGGCCAGGACGCGGTCAATCTCGCCAAGAATTTCGACGAACGAGTTGGGATCACCGGCATTGTCCTGACCCGCGCCGACGGCGACGGACGCGGCGGCGCCGCTTTGTCGATGCGCGCCGTCACCGGCAAGCCGATCAAACTGATTGGAACCGGCGAAAAGATGGATGCGCTGGATGATTTTCATCCCCAGCGCATCGCCAATCGAATTTTGGGGATGGGCGACATCGTCGCCCTCGTCGAAAAAGCGGCCGAGACCATCGACGCCGAAAAGGCCCAGCGCATCGCCGAGAAGATGCGCAAAGGCAAGTTCGATCTCGAGGACATGGCCGAACAATTGGCGCAGGTCGATAAACTTGGCGGGTTAGGCGGAATCATGGGCCTTCTGCCCGGCATGGCCAAGATGAAGGACGCCCTCGCCGCCGCCAAGGTCGACAATAAAACGATCGCTCGCCAGCGCGCGATCATCCTGTCCATGACCCCGCGGGAGCGGCGCAACCCCGACATTCTGAAGGCGTCCCGCAAGAAGCGCATCGCCGGCGGATCCGGGATGAAGGTCGAGGATGTGAACCGTCTGCTCAAGCAGCACCGGACGATGGCCGACATGATGAAATCCTTGGGCGGCGCCAAGCGAGGTCCGATGGCTCAGATGGCCCAGATGTTCGGTTTGGGCGGCGGCGCTTCCATGCCCTCGCCGGAGGAAATCGCTGCATTACAAAAGAAATTCGGTGGCGAGGGAGGCGGCGCTGGGCCAGCGGGTCTTCCGGCCGAGCCGCCGCCCGGAGCCTTCGCCCCGAAGCCTGGCCTGTCCAGCCCCGTTTCCGACGGGCTGCCGGGATTGGGGGGCAAACCGGGTGGGTTGCCCGGTTTGGGTGGGCTTGCGGGTCTCAATCCGTTCGGGAAGAAAAAGTGAGTTTTGCCGCGCGGCGACCGTCGCGCGGTTCGGAACAGCTGGAAGAGGGGCCGGCCGTTGCTTGTTCGATCCAACGCCCACCCCTCGGCGAAACCTCCCGCAAGGGATTATGTAAGGAAGAAGAAATGTCGCTGAAAATTCGTCTGTCGCGCGGCGGCGCCAAGAAGCGTCCGTTCTACCGCGTTGTCGTCGCCGACGCCCGTTCGCCCCGCGACGGCCGCTTCATCGAGAAGCTCGGCACCTTCGATCCGCTGGCTCCCAAGGATTTAGAAACCCGGCTGGTGCTGGACGTCGAAAAGGCCAAGGAATGGCTGGGCAAGGGCGCCCAGGCGACCGACCGCGTCGCTCGCCTGCTCGATGGCGTCGGCGCTTTGAAGCGCGAGCCGCGCAACAATCCGCAAAAGGCTCAGCCGAAGAAAAAGGCCCAGGAGCGCGCCGCCGCTGCTGCAGCCGCGGCTGAAAAGGCCGCCGCTTCGGAATGATTTTTTAAGGCGCCGCCTTCGCGCGGCGCCTTTTCCACAAGGGCGCCGGTATGGATGACAAAATACTCGTCGGCGTTTTTGGCGCGCCCCATGGCGTGCGCGGCGAAATCCGACTGAAATCCTACATGCAGGATCCGTCGAGCATTTCGGGTTACGGGCCGCTGGCCGATGCGTCGGGAGGCGTTTACGACATTGTCGCCGCTCGTTTGCTCAAGGAGGATTTGCTCGTTGTGCGCGTTCGAGGCGTCGCGGATCGCGACTCCGCGCAAAGGCTGACCAATCAAAAGCTTTATCTCGCGCGCGAAAAGCTCCCCGCCCCCGCGGAGGATGAATTTTATTGCCGCGATTTGATTGGCTTGCGCGCCGAAACGGCAAAAGGCGCCGTACTCGGCGTGATCGTCGCCGTGCCGAATTTCGGCGCCGGAGACATTCTGGAGATAGCCCCGCCAGCTGGTGAGACCATGCTGTTTCCCTTCACGCGGGAAGTTGTTCCCGAAGTCGATATTCGGGGCGGACGGGTGATCGTCGCGCCGCCCGTTGACGACGAAACGACCTCGGTTGCTTGACGATGTGGGCCGCGACGGTTTTCACGCTTTATCCCGAAATGTTTCCCGGACCGCTCGGCCTTTCCATGGCGGGAACCGCGCTTGAAAGGCGGACCTGGTCCCTTGAGACAAAAAACATCCGCGAACATGGCCTTGGCCGTCATCGCGCGGTTGACGATACGCCTGCTGGCGGAGGGCCCGGCATGGTTTTGCGCGCCGATGTTCTCGCCGCCAGCGTCGACGCGACGCTCGATCCATCCGATCCGCGACCACGCCTGTTGATGAGCCCGCGCGGCGCCCCGCTCACCCAAAAAATGGTTCGCGCTTTGTCCGAAAGAACCGGCGTTGTGATCGTTTGCGGTCGTTTCGAAGGTGTGGACGAGCGCGTGATCGCAGGAAGGGGTTTGGAAGAGGTTTCGATCGGAGATTACGTCCTTTCGGGCGGCGAAATGGCCGCGCTGACGCTCCTTGACGCCTGCGTGCGCCTTTTGCCCGGGGTGATGGGCAAGGGCGAATTGGGCGTCGACGAAAGTTTCGAGAACGATCTGCTCGAATATCCGCATTATACCCGCCCGCGCGATTGGGAGGGGCGAAAGATCCCCGACGTCCTCATGTCGGGCGACCACGCCAGAATCGCGCGCTGGCGGCGCGAACAAGCGGAAAAGCTGACGCGCGAACGGCGCCCGGACCTTTGGAGAAAATTGGAAGAGCCTTGATCGCGCCTCGCAATCTGCTATGAGGGGCCAACCTTTTCGCCGCAATAGCTCAGCTGGTAGAGCACGTCATTCGTAATGATGGGGTCGGGGGTTCGATTCCCTCTTGCGGCACCATTGGTTCGTTTGTCCGACCCGGACACATAGGTAACAAATCGTACCTGCGCGATGGGTTACAATCTCTGAGCTGCTGCCGGTTCCGTGGACACTCAGTTAGGCTAATCCCACCTCCCTTTCGAATTCAACCGGACCGAGATAGCCGGTGGTCGCGTGCCTGCCGACGGTGTTGTAGAAACGCTCGATATAATCGAACGCGTCCGCCCTGGCGCACGCGGTTTCGATAAACCTTCTTGACGATCCGCGAAGAACGGTGGGCGCGCGGTCTTCCTTCGATTCGATTTCGGCTTCGCGAGCCTCGTGTCGCCTCTCGCATTTTTTATTACGGACCCTATTTGCGCGCACAGAAGCCAATTAAACAACAATAGGTTATCGCCAAAGCCGCGCAAGGCAGTTTCTTAACGGGTCTTGACAGAGACGGTAACGCCTCCCGAATCGCTCGCGCGGAAACCACTCGGGCGCGTCGCCAACGCGTTGCGCTTGTTTTCGATTTCGGCGTTTCGGGCCATCTCCCAAGATTCCTCCAAGCCGGGGGACGGGTCGGAGGCGGGGCCTCGTTCGAAGGGTTCCAAATGGCACATTTGCAACGTTGCATAGGCCCATCCCCCTGTGTATGGTCGTAAAGCCGAAAGGAAATGAAAGGCTGCTGGATGTCGCGTTTCGAATCGCTTAAGCGCCGTTCAAATGTTTTTCCGATCGGATAAAGTATTCAATTTTTAGGTGTAATCGTTTTCGGCGCTGCCGTTACGGCACGTCTCGTAATGTTATTGTTTGGGGGTGACTGTCGTACTAAGGCTCGTAAACGATATAGGGTGGCGAATATGATGAAAGCAAAAACAAGTGCTCGTCGCCTCTTGGCTTGGTCGCGACTTAAGTTAGGCCAGAGGTCACTCAACGGGGCGGTATAGTTTCGTTGTCTCGAAAGATGAGCTTGTAACTTAATGAGCGCCTGGGTTTATCAGGCTTTTTTTGAGCTCATCCATGGAATTCTCGATGCCTAACCACGGATGACGAGTCTCTGACCAAAGATGTGAGAAATGTCGAAAGCGCGACTGGAAAAAGTGATCGACAGTGATCGGGGCGGCCAAAACGAGTTTGCGGTTTGGGCGACCTTTTGCGACAGATTTCGCCAAGAAGTTGGCGATGCTATCTATTTTTCTTGGTTTAAGTCACTTGAACTCGAGCGAATCATTGACGGAATCGCTCATTTGAGTGTGCCGACAAAGTTTTTAAAGAGCTGGATTCACGCACATTATTTAGAGAAATTGCGTAATACGATAATTGCTGAACTTCCAGGCACTAAAGATATCGTGCTTGAGTCGCGAGCGGCGACTCGGTTTGCGGGCGCTGGCGCGCCCGAACGGCGCAGTGGCGAGATTCAAAGCGACAGCGTCGCCGCGTCGGGTCAGGTCGAGTCGGCGGCGCGCGAAAGATCGAGAAACGCGCCGCCTGACGGCGCCGGTGGTTCCCCCCTTGATGGACGGTTCAAATTTTCCACTTTTTTGGTTGGGTCGTCGAACCAGCTGGCCGTCGCCGCGGCAAAACAAGTGGTCGACCGTTTGAATGGCGCGGGAATGACCTTTAATCCGCTTTATTTTTTCTCGAATGTCGGTCTTGGCAAGACCCATTTGAGCCAAGCGATCGCTCATGCCGGTCAGGAAGCAGGACGGCGAATAGTCTATCTCACTGCCGAAAAGTTTATGTATGGGTTTGTCGCCGCGCTTAAGCGGCAAAACTTCATGGCCTTTAAGGAGCAGCTGCGATCGATTGATTTGCTGGTTATCGATGACGTTCAATTTCTCCAAGGAAAAACCATTCAACATGAATTTTGTCATACTTTGAATGCATTATTGGATTCAGGTAAACAAGTGGTCATTGCTGGCGATCGGTCGCCCAATGAGTTGGAAAATTTGGATGAACGCGTGAAGTCACGCTTTGGCGGCGGCTTGGCGGTCGAAATTCATCCGCTCGACGAAAGTTTACGCCGGGGCATTCTCGAGGCGCGTATTCATAATATCCGGGCGGCGCATCCGACATTCGAGGTCAACGCGAATGTCGTGGGCATGGTTGCGAAATTGATCGATACGAACGGTCGCGATCTGGACGGGGCTGTGAACCGCCTTTTAGCTCATACAATCCTGGCCGGGTCGGCGCTCACTTTAGAGGCAGCGGAAGCCGCAATTCGCGATTTGATTCGCGTGAAAGAGCCGAAGAAGGTCAAGATTGAAGATATCCAAAAGTTGGTTGCGACACATTTCAATGTCAGCCGCGCGGATATCTTGTCATCGCGACGGACTGCAAATGTCGTGCGGCCACGGCAAATTGCGATGTATTTGGCAAAAATGATGACCTTACGGTCCTTGCCGGAAATTGGGCGGCGGTTCGGTGGACGAGATCATACAACCGTTCTTCACGCAGTGCGCAAGATCGAAGAAATGGCCTCGAATGACGTTGGACTGAGCCAGGAGCTTGACTTATTGAGGCGGTTGCTTTGCGATTGAATGCTCTATCTGCCTTGGTCCTCCGTCGGGGCGCTCGCGGGATGCGAGTTATCGGTCGGACATTCATCTCTCAAGGGAGATTATATTGTTGTGCATTGGAGCCAACAGCGCAGACATTGTAACTTGAGCTGCCGATCGAACCGTCAGGCGTCCAATATATGAGCTGGTCGTAACGAGGGTTCGATGTCGTCGGGCTAGTTGGCGCCGGGTTTGAGCTTTGAGTGACGGAATTCTTGAAACGAGAGTTCATATAGGTCGTTTGCGTAATCGTATAACCCGAACCGCCATTGGCCGGTTGATTCCATTGATTAGGCTGGAAGCCAAAACTTGGCGCGTACTGATAGGACACGTCCGCGACAATCACGAAATAGTCGGACAAATTGTTCGAGGCGACATAGGGGTGGCCGCTTGTGACTACGTCGCCTTGCCCGCCTGGATAATAAGCCATCGGCATGAAATTTGGCCCGTCGACGCCGTTGTTCGACTGTGTCAGCAATCCGCATGAGCGAAGGGTCGGACTGGGTCCAAAGCCGACGCTCCATACGACCCGAGCGCGACAGCAGGCGGAATTGTTGGTGCTGACATTATCAAACACGACTTCGGTGATCGTCATATTGGCGATATTTGAAAACGGATAAAGTATCGGCGCCGCAACTTTGAAAATCCCAGAATCGCCGATAAAATCGCTGTCAGTCAGACATGGAACGCTCCCCGTATCGACTCCATCGACCGAACTTCCTCCATTTGCGATGGGCGTGCAGGTTCCAGTCGTATCCGTCTGCGGCAAAGTTTGAGTGGTCAGGTCGGCAAGCGTATGCGACAGGATCTGAACCTTGCGGCCAACTTCGAGTCCCTGCGACAGAACGACAACACCGAAATAGATGGTCAACATCAACGTCAAGATAAAGGCGAATTCGACAGCGGCGACACCGGCCTGACGGCCCTGCAATTTATGCGCCTCGCTGCGTAATTTCCAAATCAAGCCGACCGTTCCCGCGATAAACTTCGGCAGGAATTTACGTGGGACTCCGGTCATGGCTCATTCCTAAACGCGACGGTTGAAAATATCGCATGGACAAAAAGCGCTGAATTATTTGGGTCAACGTAAACAGAATTTGATGTATGCTTATAAAGGCTGCTTACCGAGTTTGTTCCGTTCGCAACCAGAACGGAGAAATAGATCGGCATAGGATAAAAGGCTTGAAACAGTATGATGCTGTTGGGTTGGCCGAGGTTAACATTCGCGGGGGGGCTGTTGTACCAACTCGTGCCCGGCGCAGCAGCGGCCCAGGTCGTTGAAGGCTGTATATTCAGCGTGACTTTCGAACAGTTAATGAAGGTTGGCAGGGCTGGACAAAAAGTGCTCTGCAGGAAGGCGCTAGACGTTTGCGTTGAGTTCCCAGAAAAGCTGTTGACGAGAACTTGGCGCGCGACATTATTGACGGTGTTATCGAAAGCCGCTTGCACCAAGAAAACAAATGCGGTTTCGAAGATAGCCGCTAGAAGCCCGAGGAAGGGTATCGCGACCATCGCAAATTCGGCGGCGACCGCGCCCCGCCGACCGTGGACGAAACGCGCCAAAAGCGCCGGCTTCTCCGCGGGCTTCGGTGAACAGTCGGTTTCGCTCTGCTCCATCGATCTTTCCCAGATCGGCAGCCGAATTCTGAATTCACGGCGCTGGTTCTGACTTCGCATGCATTATGGCCGGCAGAAGTTGCCGATAAGTTACGTCGCATGGCGGCGTTTGAACGATAGGTCAGGGGGCGTCCGAAAGGCGCGGCTCTTCGCGGAGGAACGCCGGTCCGCGTAGCGCGACGGATATTATGGGCATAGTTTCGCGCTCCCGCCTGTCGAGGGAAATCAGCGGCGGCGCTTAAAACTTCCCCTCATCGCAATCCATCAGCGTCCAGGCGGCCAGAGCGCGAGCCAACGGCTTGATTTCGTGCTCGAACCATGGCCGGCGCTTAAGCCAGCCATTATTGCGCCAGGACGGATGCGGCAGCGCCAGCAGACGCGGCCTCAGATCGATTTGGGCCGCGCAAATCCGAATGATTTCTTCAAGCGAAGCGCTCGGCGGGAGCGGGCGGCCGAGGCGCGCGCTATGATAAACCTGCGCCGCGCGGCCGACCGCGAAAATAGTGTCGATTTGTGGGGCCAGGCGAAACAGGTCGTCGTGCCACGACGCGCGACATTCGCGGCGCGGGGGCAAATCGGCGCCCTTCGCGTCGCGGCCAGGGTAGCAAAAGCCCATGGCGGCGACAGCAATGCGTGCAGAATCATAGAATTGGTCACGAGTTACGCCCATCCAGCCTCGCAGTCGATCTCCGGAAGGATCGTTGAAAGGAAGCCCGGTGGCATGGACCCGAGCGCCAGGCGCTTGGCCGGAGATGAGGAGACGCGCAGTCGCCGAAATTTGCAAGACTGGCCGCGGCTCATGCGGCAAAGGCGGTCCGATGGGCCGTTCGACGCAAATGCGGCACGCGCTTATGCGCGCGACAAATTCGTCGAGGTCTTCGGCTGCTGTCAAGTTCAGGCGGAGGCGCTGGGCCGCGCCGAAACTTCGGCGCGCCAGCGCGCGAAATGGGGGATATCCTCGGGAAAAACGATCCGCGCCGCCCGCGCGAAATCAGCCCCGACCATCGCCGTAATGTCGGCGATGGAAAAGAAGTCGCCAGCGAGATAAGGCCGCTTGGCCAATTCGGCATCTAGAAAACGGGCGAAATTTATCGCACGCGCGCGGTTCGGTTCGACCAATTCGCCAATCTGCGGCTTTTCCATTTCCTTCATGGCTGGATGGCTATGCCTGAACGCCAAGGCGATAGGAAAGAAAAATTCCAGCTCCGCCCGGCGCTGCCACATTTCGACTCTCGCTTTTTCCAGGCCGTCGCGTCCAAACAGCGGCGGGTCGGGGTGAAACTCCTCGAAATAGCGGCAAATCGCGACAGATTCGCTCAAAACCTCGCCAGAATCGAGTTCGAGCACGGGAATTCGTTGGAGCGGATTGATCGCGGTGAACGCAGAGCCTTTTTGCTCCAATTTGGCTAAATCCACAATTTCCGTCGGCACAACAATCCCCTTTTCCGCCAGAAAGACGCGGACGCGGCGGGGGTTGGGCGCAACCGGAAAATCGTAAAGCTTCATGGCGTGAATATGCCGACGCTTGGAGTGACGAAAATGAGGTGGCCGTCGCCGTCCCGTCGATTATCGGTTGGATTGGCGCACACCGACGCAACCTTACAGCTCGTAAGCTATTTTAACCGCCGCGTCAGCCGCTCATTAAGGTTTTTCGGTCAAGTTGGAATCGTTCGCGCAAATGTTGGTGTGAGTGTAAGCGTCACGTTCGGAAATTATGGCTGAAGTCACCGCAGAGATGATCGCCCGCGGGCGGTTTGCCGGGGAAGGCGCGCGTGAGCGCCGCCGCATGGCGAGCCGCATGCGCGAGGCCCGCGAGCGGCTGACCTCCTCCGGCGCCGGAAATGTGCGTTTTGACGTCGAATTGCTGCGCTTACATGCGCGGAGCCGACGCGCGGCGATCCTGCCGCAAGGCCTGCTGAGCCTGGCCGTTGCGGCGATGACCGCGCACTGGTTGCCGGCGACGCTGGTCGGCATATGGTTGGCGCTGGCGTTCAGCTCCCTGGGCCTCGGTGGCGGTTTGGCCCTGCGCTTCCTCAAACACGACAAGACCGAGCAGAACCCGCGCCAATGGAAAACGCGTTTCGTTTTAGCCGCGGCGATCGACGGTTCCGCTTGGGCGGCTTTCGCGTTGCTGATCAGGGGGGTTCCCAGCCCCTGGGCGACCGCTTTCGCGATGGTCGTATTGATGCTCGCCGGAGCGATCCACACAGTGGTCGAGGCTTTCGTTCCGGAGGCGGTCACTGCGGCGCTCATACCCAACGCCATGGCGATGATTCTTTATCTGCGCCCCCGTGGTTTCGTCGATCCGAACGCATCACTGACTCTGTTGGTTTGCGCGACCCTTTTCTATTTTGGCGCGTTGGCCCGCCGCATTTATGCCGGTCAGATCAGAACGCTCGGCATTCAGGCCGAAAAGGATTCGCTCATCGCCGAATTGGAGCAGGCAAAGGCCAATTCGGACGAGGCGCGCCGCCGCGCCGAGGAGGCCAGTCTTGCGAAATCGCGATTCCTCGCCACCATGTCCCACGAGTTGCGCACCCCGCTCAACGCCATTCTCGGCTTTTCGGAAGTGATGAAGGGCGAATTGTTCGGGCCCCATTCGGTCGAGGCCTATCGCGACTATTCCAGCGATATCCATTCAAGCGGCCAGCATCTTCTGATGCTGATCAACGAAATTCTCGATCTTTCGCGCGTCGAAGCCGGACGTTATGAGCTGAAGGAAGAGCCCGTTTCGCTCGCCGCAGTGATCGAAGATTGCCGCCATCTGCTTACCTTGCGCGCCAAGAAACGCGGGGTTTTGTTGAGCGAAATCATCGAACCAGACATGCCGCGGATTTGGGCTGACGAGCGAGCCGTGCGGCAGATTGCGCTGAATCTTCTGACGAACGGCATCAAATTCACGCCGCAAGGCGGTCAGGTCACCGTCAAGTCGGGTTGGACCATGGCCGGCGGCCAATATTTTTCCGTGCGCGACACCGGGCCTGGCATTCCGGAAGAGGAGATTCCGGTCATCATGTCGTCCTTTGGACGCGGCTCAATGGCGCAAAAAAACGCCGATGAGGGTACAGGGCTCGGCCTGCCGATTGTAAAAGGCTTGGTCGAGTTGCACGGCGGAACCTTCACACTGCGTTCCAAATTGCGGGAGGGCACCGAGGTGATCGTGATTTTCCCGCCCGAGCGAGTGATGGCGGCCCTGCCGCAGCTTGGCCCTGCCGCAGGCTCACCGAACTCCGGCAAACGTGGAGCCGCGTGAACGAAACAACGGCTCCAGGGCTAGTGGGGTCGAAGCGCCTGTAAGAAAGCGCCTAATTCATTTTCCGATTTTCGTCGACGCCGGTAGCGCGCCTTTCCATCGGCGCTTTTTGACGCGGATCAATGAGGCTTCTGCCGCATTAGTTTTATTGCTCGGAAAAATCGTCGAGGCGCTTATGATCGATTATGAAGCCTTTCAGGCCACGCCGGTCGCGCGTGATCCCTACCCCCATTTCGCCACGCCCAATTTCCTGCCGAAGGAAGAAGTCGCGAGGGCTATCGCCGACTTCCCCAAGATCGACATGGGCGGCCTTTTTCTGCCAGAATTCGTCCCTTACGGTCCCGCTTTCGACAAGCTTCTGAAAGAGCTCCAAGGTCCGGAGGTGCGCAAGATCGTGGAGGAAAAGCTCGACATTGATCTGGCAGGGCGCCCGACCATGGTGACTCTGCGCAGCAATTGTCAGGCCAAGGATGGCCGAATTCACGCCGACGCTAAATTCAAGCTGGCGACGCTGTTGCTCTATCTCAACGAGGATTGGGTCGATCAGGGTGGCAAGTTGCGGGTCCTGCGCTCCGGAACCGACATAGAGGATTATGCGGGAGAGGTCGCGCCAATGGGCGGGCTTGCCTTCGTATTCAAGGTGCAGGCCGATTCCTGGCATGGCCACAAGCCCTTCATTGGCCTGCGGCGCTATGTCATGATGAACTATTGCACAGACCAGCAGTCGCGCGATCAAGAAATCGCCCGTCACCGCATGTCGAATAGAGTCAAAAAGTTCAAGCGCTTGTTTGGAATTGGTAAAATTCCTCAGGCGGCGTGAGAGGCTTTATCCTCCGTCGGCCTCGGCTGTGACGGAATCAACGGTCGCGATGTCCGTGTGGCCAGCGAACGCCGATGTGGCTAATCCGATCGCCGCCGTCGCCCCCCGAACCTCCACTTGGCTGCATACCGAGGTCAAGGCTCCGGCGCGCTTCTTCCAAGCGGTCGCACGCGGCGACGATTACGCCACGCGCTCGCGCAAGGCGCGCGGCAGGGGAAAGGAAACGTCTTCAGTTGCGGTGGTGATGGTCTCTAAAACCAGCTCGAATTTCTCGGCCAGAGCGTCGAGGATCTCTTCAACCAGCACTTCCGGCGCCGAGGCGCCGGCGGTGACTCCGACCGAGGCAATTCCCTTCAGCAACGACCAGTCGATGTCTATCGCGCGCGGAACCAGCTGCGCGCGTTGGCAGCCATTGCGTTCGGCCACTTCCCTCAAGCGTTGGGAATTCGAGGAATTGGGCGACCCCACGACGATGAAAGCATCCACCTTGGCGGCGATTTCCTTGACCGCTTGCTGCCGGTTGGTCGTCGCATAACAGATATCCTGGCGATGCGGCTCAACGATCTGTGGATATTTTTCGCGCAGGGCGCCTACGATTTCGGCCATGTCGTCCACGGACAAAGTTGTCTGGGTGACATAGGCCAAAGGCTCGTCCCGCGAGAAAGGCAGAGCCGCGACGTCCTCAGGCCTTTCAACCAGCACGACTGCGCCTTCCGGCAACTGGCCCATGGTGCCGACGACTTCGATATGTCCACGATGGCCGACCAGCACGATTTTGCGGCCGCGTCGGAAATGAAGTTCCGCTTCGCGATGGACTTTGGTCACCAGCGGGCAGGTCGCGTCGATCGCGAGAAGCTTACGGCGATCAGCCTCTTCGGGAACCGACTTCGGCACGCCATGGGCGGAAAAAACCACCGGCGCGCCATCGTCGGGCACTTCATTGAGCTCCTCGACGAAAACAGCGCCCTTGCGCTTGAGGCCTTCGACCACATAGCGGTTATGAACGATCTCATGGCGAACGTAGATCGGCGCACCGAATTTGCGTAGCGCCTGCTCAACAACGTCGATCGCGCGCACCACGCCGGCGCAGAAACCGCGTGGCGCGCAGAGATAGACGTTGAGTTTGGGCTTGTCGCTCATGCCAGACCTCGCGGATCGTCGCGAATTTGTTGTGGGCGCCCCTCTTCGCGATGTCAAGCTGCGGAACTTGGCGACGAAATCGCCTCCCGCGGCGCCGTTTCGCCTCTATCTTTGCCTAAGCCATTCAGGCGCGGCGATTCGCCGCCTTCGATAAAATTCCCAAAAAACCAAATGCCGGAATTCAACAGCGAGACGAATTTCCTCGTCCCGATCCTGATTCTTCTTGCGGCAGCGATGTTCTTCGCGCCCATATTCCGCTTGGCCAGGCTTGGCTCCGTGATCGGCTATCTTCCTGCCGGCGTGGTCATCGGGCCTTCCGGCATGCGGTTGATCTCCGACGCCCGCATGACCCTCGACATTTCCCAGCTCGGCGTCGTTCTGCTGCTGTTTTTGATCGGCCTTTCGCTCAAGCCGCAAAGGCTTTACGCCCTGCGACGCGACATCGGTCTGATACGATTTCCGCATGATCCATGCGGAAATTGTATTCCGCTGGCGCGAAAATCCGCCCGCGACATAGAGGATTTTCGCGCCATGGCGTTTCCGCGGATTGCGAAGCAATCTTGCGGAAACCGTATGATCGGTGTCGGCCAAATGGTTTTCACCGCCATCCCGCTTGCAATCGCGGCGCGAAAATACCTTCATCTCTGCAGGTTCGGGGCGATGTCGACGGGGCTCGCCCTGGCCTTTTCCGCCACCGCGATCGCCATGCAGATCCTGGAAGAGCGCGGCGACCCGCAGACCGGGTATGGTCGACGCGCCTTCGCCGTGCTTCTGGCCCAGGATATTGCGGTTGCCCCAGTTCTCGCGCTCATTCCGCTGCTGGGCGGGAAAGGCGTGGCCCCATCTTCATTCGCCGGTTCGATGCATGAGGCGCTCGTTCATATTTCGCGCGCCTTCGCAGCCCTGTCCTTTGTCATCACGGCCGGCCATTACGCGCTCAATCCTTTGTTTCGCCTGCTGGCGTGGGTCGGCGCGCGCGAAATCCTTACGGCTGCCGCGCTTTTTATCGTTCTTGGCGCGGCGGTGCTGATGGAGTCGGTCGGCATGTCCATGGCGCTCGGCGCATTCCTTGCGGGCCTGTTGCTGTCCGAGTCCAATTTCCGTCACCAGCTCGAAGCCGATATCGAGCCGTTTCGCGGCCTGTTGATGGGACTGTTTTTCATGTCGGTCGGCATGTCGCTCGATGTGAAGCTGATCGGGGCGCGGTTGGATTTTCTGGCCGGCGCCACTCTTGCCATCCTTTCCGTCAAATTCGTCATTGGCTTCGTTTTGTTCCGGCTTGCAGGTTCGTCCTCCCGCGATTCATTGAGCGCCGCCGGCGTACTCACGCCGGCGGGCGAATTTTCCTTCGCCATATGCCCGCTTGCAGCGGCGTCGGGCCTGATGACCGCAAAGGAGTCAGGCTTGCTGGCGGCGCTTGCCGCGCTCACCATGGTGGCTGGCCCCCTTCTCGCCAAGGGAGCTGAGCTTGTCGCCGGCCGGTCCGAGCGCCGCCCGCCGGCGGCCAAGGGCGCCACCGCGCCGCCGCCTCCGCCCGCTTCCAGAGACCGTCGTGTGAAAGTGCTGGTGATCGGATTTGGACGTTTCGGCCAGATCGCGGTCCAGCCTCTGCTCGCCGAGCGCATCGACGTGACGGTGATCGATTCTTCGGTCAAGCGCATTCGCGACGCCGGCAAATTCGGCTTCAAGGTTTTTTATGGCGACAGCCGCCGCCTTGATGTGTTGCGCGCGGCAGGGGCAGGCGAAGCGCGGATCATCGCAATTTGCGTGGGCGAGCGTGAAACGGCCGATAAAATTTTGGCTTTGGCGCGCGATCATTTTCCGATCACGAAAATTTTCGCGCGCGCTTATGACCGGATTCATGCGATTAGCCTGCCCGAACGCGGCGCCGATTACCAGATTCGCGAAACCCTTGAATCGGCGCTTAATTTCGGCGGCGCGGCGATAACGGAATTGCGTGGCGACCCGGACGCCGGCCGCGAGGCGGTCGAGGCCGCCCGGGCGCGTGATCTTGAACGACTGGTGATCCAGAAGGCGGGCGGCGCCCCGCCGCCCTTTTTTCCACCGGACGCGCCGCGCTTGCAGCCAGAACCCCTGGTTCGGCCCGCAGGGAAATCGTTTGGTTTGACGCCCGAAAGTCAAGATATCGTCCGGCGCGCCGCCGAGTAGGCGTTTCCGCCGAATTTGGATGATCGCGACGCCTCCTGCTTGCTGCGCAAACAGCTTTTATCCGGTCTTCGCTGGCAAAAACGCACGCCGGGATCATATCGTCTGGCGATTGCGGCCATAGCCGCAAAGGTTTATCAACGCGACGCCCACAGCAAGGGTCGGGTGAAAAACACTTTCTGAAAGCCGAACATGGCGCGTGACCTGGTAGATCAGCAAATCATTTCCTCGCGCGACGAACTCGTCAGCTGGTTGGAGGACGGATGCAAGCCGGAAGGTCCATTCCGCATCGGGACCGAGCACGAAAAGATTCCATTTTATCGCGCCGATTGCTCACCTTTGCCCTACGAGAGCAGCCCGAAACTCGGGCGCGATGGCGTTCGCGCCCTGCTCGAAGGATTGGGCGTCGCCTCAGGCTGGGAGCGGATCGAGGATTCCGGCGCCTTGATCGGGCTTTACGATCAGACGGGCGGCGGGGCGATCTCCCTGGAGCCTGGTGGCCAGTTCGAATTGTCGGGCGCGCCATTGGACGATGTCCACCAGACGCGCGATGAACTTGACGCACATTTTGCGGCGCTGGCGCCGATCCGGGAACGGCTGGGCGTCGATTTTCTCGATCTCGGCATGAGTCCGCTCTGGCGGCGCGACGAGACGCCGGTCATGCCCAAGCAGCGCTATCGGATCATGGCGCGCTATATGCCGAAAGTCGGCAGGCTTGGGCTCGACATGATGTTTCGCACCTCGACGGTGCAAACCAATATCGATTTCGCCTCCGAAGCCGACATGATCGGGAAAATGCGGCTGGCCCTGAGTCTTCAGCCCCTGTTCACCGCGCTCTTCGCCAATTCGCCCTTCACCGACGGCAAGCCCAACGGCTTCCTTTCGATGCGCTCGCAGATCTGGACCGATACCGACCCCAATCGAACCGGCATGCTGCCGTTCGTCTTTGAGCCGGGCATGGGATTTGAACGTTATGTCGACTATGCGCTCGACGCGCCAATGTATTTCGTCAAGCGCGGCGATCATTATCATGATGTCGCCGGCGCTTCTTTCCGCGATTTGTTGGTAGGGAAGCTTCCGCAACTACCCGGTGAATTGGCCACGATCTCGGACTGGGCCAACCATCTATCGACGATTTTTCCGGAAGTGCGCCTGAAACGCTATATGGAGATGCGGGGCGCCGATGTCGGTCCACGCGCTCATATTCTCGGCTTCACGGCTTTATGCGCTGGCCTGTTCTATGATCGCGACGCAAGCGCCGCCGCCTGGGAACTGGTCAAGAATTTTGATGCGCAGGACCGCGATGAGCTGCGGAAAGCCGTTCCGCGAGAGGGCTTGGCCGCAAAAATTCGCGGTCGCAACCTTCAGGACTTGGCGCGGGACATCCTGCCTATGGCGCATGCGGGCCTCATGCGCCGCAACCGACTCGATTATGCGGGCCGCGACGAGACGCAATATCTCGCAGCATTGGAGGAGATCGCCGCAACCGGCGAAACGCTGGCGCAGAAACGTCTCGCGCTTTTTCATGCCGCCTGGAAGCAAAGCGTACTGCCCGCTTTCCGGGAATGCGTTTTTTAGACGATTACAGCCCGTTGAAGGCCGTGGGTCGCAAACGAAGGCGGCCTTCCGGCGCGGCGTTCAGCGCATGATTGGCGATGTAACGGGCGCGCGCCGGATTGGCGACCGCCGGTCGGGCGGCCGGAATGTGCGTTTCGCCGCCGAACAAAGACGCCGGCAGCGCGAACAGCGGATTAAGCGGGGAAAAATCTTCCGCCGCCAGGGAGGATATTGGCGCCATCGCAAGGGCGAGCGTCAGAACGGACTGAACGAACAAACGGCGCGAAGCCGAACAATCTCGCGTTTTTTCAGTCATCGCGAATCTCTCTATCATGCGTCGTTTTGACCCCAACATGATGGCGAGATCATGTCGGCTGCCGTGGGGATCCACAAATCAGGAGCGCCAATCGCCAAGAACCGCTTGAACCAGCGTCAACGCCGCGACCGCCGCCGTATCGGCGCGGAGCACGCGGGGCCCGAGGGAAATGCGGATACCGGGCGTCACTCGCGAAAGGAAGGCGCGTTCGCTGTCGTCGAATCCACCTTCAGGACCGATCAGAACCGCGAATTTGCTAAAGCCCGCGCCGTCTCGACGCAGGGCCGCGACCGGATCGGCGACATCCGCCGCCTCGTCGCAGAAAATCAGCAGGCGGTCGTCGGGCCATTGCGCAAGCGCCGTTTCGAGCTTTTCCTGCTTCATGACTTGGGCGAGGGCCAGAAGACCGCATTGCTCGGCCGCCTCGACGACATTGGCGCGCATACGCTCGAGGTTTGTTCGACTCGCTTGGGTTCGCCGGGTCAACACCGGCCGCAGGCGCCGCGCGCCCATTTCGACCGCCTTTTGGGCCATATAATCGAGCCGGGCGTGTTTGAGCGGGGCGAAAAGATAATCGAGATCAGGCAAACCTTCCTGATCTCGGACCTGCTCTTCGATCCTCAACCACACGGCCTTCTTGCCCGGATTGGCCAAGGCGGCTCGCCATTCGCCATCGCTTCCGTTGAAGACGAGCAGCCGCGCGCCCTCGCCGAGACGAAGAACATTGACGAGATAATTGGCCTGTTCGCGCGTCAGGTCGACGAGGCCGCCCGAGGCAAGCGGCGCCGACGTAAACAGGCGATGGCTGGTGAAGTCGAGCCGCGACATCAATTCTTGGCGGGAAGAACGAGGTCGAACTCGACCGGCGACGAGCCAGCGACGGTCACGCGCAGTGGCGCTTCGGGCCGCATCTTTTTGGCGGGATGTTCGACCATTGTCAGCCGAAAGGCGTTTTTCACCGACGCCGGCTTGACGTCGAAATAGAAACCGGCAGGCGGTTCGACGAAAAGGTCGCGAGCATCGCCCCCATTTATCGTGACCAGCCATTGCGGCTTGCCATCGGCGGCCGACACTGGCGCGGCGCTTCCCACCCTCGCGGCGGCGTCGCCGTCGAGGGGCTTGGGCAGGTTTTTCATTGCGTCGGCCAGCGGCGCGCTTTCCGGCGCCGCCGGCTGAGGGTCGAGGACTTCGCTCATTTGGGCGTGAACCGGGATGCAGATCTTGTCGCAGACCGCATAGTCGAGTTTGAGCGCCAGGGTCATTGGCTTCGCTGGATCGACGGGCGCGACGCGAATCGGGAACATGACCTCGCGCTGGTAGCCGAAAGCGATCGAGCCGTCTTCGTCGATCCGCGCCGGCAGGGGATAAAAGGTCGCGGCGTCGCCAAGATTGTCGGAGCCGGCGAAATCGAAAGTCGGCGGCGAGCCGGCCTCGCCGGGATCGCGCCAGTAGGTCACCGCCGCGCCGGCAAGGCGAATCTGGACCATAGCGTAGCGGGCGCCGTCAAACAGGCCGCCGTCGACCAGCCGAACCTGCGATTTAGGCTCGGAAACCCAGTCGCCGGCGCGCGCGGGCGCCGCCCAAGCCAGGGCGAACGCGAGCGTCACTCCGCCGTTAAGAAGAATCCGCAACGATGATGGGGCTTCACATTGCGCGCTCATCCTTTAGCATAGCTCCTCAAATCGCGCGTGGCGCCGGTGGCCGGCCTTTCCGCAGGATGGGCCGGACGCGAAGGAAAGACGTAAAAGTGAATACATCCGGTCCCGGTCCGTTTCTCGAAGGCAAGTGCCTTGTGGCCATGCCCAGCTTGCAGGACGTCCATTTCAACCGATCGGTCGTCTATGTTTGCGCCCATTCCGAGGAAGGCGCGATGGGAATCATCGTCAATCATCCGGCGCCGGGCGTCAATTTGGTCGATCTTCTGCTTCAACTCAAGGTCGTCGATTCCTCCGATGCGACGCGCCTTGCCGAAGCCGTCGGCGACCAGCGCGTTCTCACCGGCGGCCCGGTGGACGCCAGCCGCGGTTTCGTTCTGCATTCGGCCGATTACCGCGCCGACGACGCCACCATGAGAATCGATGAAAGCGTTTCGATGACCGCGACGCTCGACGTTTTGCGCGCCATCGCCCACGGGGACGGGCCACGGAAGTCGATTCTCGCTCTTGGCTATGCCGGCTGGTCGCCCGGACAGCTCGAACAGGAAATTCTTGCCAATAGCTGGATGATTTGCCCTGCGGATTCCGCCTTGCTGTTCGACCCGGAGCATGAGACGAAATATGAACGCGCGCTGGGCGTGATAGGCGTCGATCTGCGCTTTTTAGCCGACGAGGCGGGCCACGCCTGATCAAACAGCCGTTTCGGCCGCCGCGCCCACCAATTTGCGGGCTTCCGCCGCGCTCAGCGGCGGGCCGAAAGCAAAGCCAAGCGCATATTCGCAGCCAATTTGGGAGAATTCGATCACGTCGGATTCGTTTTCCGCGCCTTCGGTCATCGCCTCCATGCCAAAATCATGGGCCAGCGTAACCAGCGAACGCAGCATGGCCGCGCGATTGGTGACCGCGTCCTGAGGCGCCAGGCCGCGGTCGATCCGGATCATGTCAAAGGGGAAACGCTGGAGATAGGCCAGCGACGAATAGCCGGAGCCGAAGCGCGTGAGAGTCAGCCCGGCGCCCAGCTCCTTGAGGCGGCCGAGGATTTGCGCGGCATATTCGGGATTTTCCATGACCAGTGGCTCGCTTAAACCAAGCTTGAGCGAACCGGGCAGGGTGCTGACCCGGCCCAGGACGTTCTTGACGTCGGCGAGCAGGTCATGGCGCAGAATTTTCCGCGAAGAAATATCCACACAGGCAAAAAACGGCGGATCGACGTCGAGCGCCTTCTGCCAAGCGGCAAGTTCGCGCGCCGCGCGCTGAATCGCGAACAGACCGAGGTCGACAATCAGGCCGCTCTCCTCGGCGATCGGAAAGAATTCGCTGGCGTCGACCCGACCGAGACGAGGATGCTCCCAGCGCAGCAGCGTTTCGAAACCGGCGACGGTGCGGTCGTCGAGCCGAACGATTGGCTGGAAGAACAATTTGATTTCGTCGCCGTCGAGCGCCCGGCGCAATTCCCCTTCCAACGCCCGGCGATTGGCGCCTTGCGCGCGCATCGACGGCCGAAACACTTCGACGCGCCCGCCGGCTTCGCGTTTGGCGTAGCGCATCGCAATTTCGGCGTCCCTCAGCATTTCTTCGCCCTTGGGATGCCATTGCGGGTCGAAAAGCGCCACACCGATCGAGACGCCGAGCGGAATTTCCCGATTTGCGAAAGTAATGGGCGTCGAAACCGTGCGCCTGATGCGCTCGGCGAGATGAACGATTTGTTCGGTTGTCGCCTCGGCGGCCAGGATCACGGCGAAAGTATCGCCTGATATGCGAGTCAAAGTGTCGCGCGTTTGCAGCAGACGTCCAAGTCGGCGGGCGACGGTGAGAAGAACGGAATCCCCTGCCGATGCGCCGATCGTCCGCACAATGCGGTTGAAATGGTCAATGTCCACGCAAAGAACGGTCGGGCGCCTGTCGGCGTCGGCCTCCGCTTGAAGCAGGGCCGACTCCAGCCGGTCGTAAAAGATTTCGCGATTGGGCAGACCGGTGAGATTGTCGTGGACCGCGTCATGCAACAGCCGCTCGAAGGCGCTTTTTTGGTCCGTTACGTCGGTCAACGTTCCGACGAGGCGCACCACTTCGCCGTCTTGCCCAACCACCGGGCGAGCCCGCAGCCGGAACCAGAAATATTGGCCGTCGCTGGCGTGAAATCGGAAATCTTGCGCGATGCGTCCGCGCCGCTGCTGGAGAACGGTGTCGAGACAGGTGCGGTATCGGTCACGCTCGAGCGGATGAAGCAGGCTGAGCCATGAGGAAGCCGGACCTTCGAGATCGCCTCGCCGGACGCCGAGCTGCTCCTCGATCTCGGGGCTGACATAAATGCGGTCGTTCAAGACGTCCCAGTCATAGATGATGTCGTTGGCGCCAGTGAGAGCAAGCGCTTTGCGCTCGACATCGCTGATCGCGCCATGGCCGACGGCGCCAGCGGCGAAGGCGCTTTGCATGATGGTGAAGCCAATCAACATGACGAGCAGAACGAGGCCGCCAAGCAGAGCGGGCGCGGCGAGGTCGTTGGCGATCGAGCCGTTGACGACGAAGCTCGCCGCCACGACCCAGACCACCAGCAGAAGCCAGGTTGGAATCAGCATGACCGCGCGCTCGACGCCGTGGGTGGCGAGATAAATGACGAGCACAAAGCCGACGCCGGCCGTGGCGGCCAAGGAAATACGGGCAATGCCGGCGGCGACAGACGGGTCGTAAACGGCCAGGCCGACCAAAGCGGTCAGAAAGGCCAGCCACACGCCCGCGATGTGCGAGGCGCGAACATGCCAGCGGCCCAGGTTGAGATAAGCGAACAGGAATACGACCATGGTGGCGGCGAGAACGGTTTCGGCCCCTGCGCGCCAGATGCGGTCGGCTTCGACCTGCGTGTCGAAGATTTTGGACCAGAAGCCGAAATCGATCGACACATAAGCAAGGACCGCCCAGGCCAAGGCGGCCGCCGCCGGGAAAATCACCGCGCCTTTGACGACAAAGACGACGGTCAGGAACAGTGCAAGCAGGCCGGCGACGCCGATGACAATGCCTTTGTAGAGCGTCAGATCGGTGGTTTTATCCTTGTAGGCGTCCGGCTCCCAAAGATAGAGCTGCGGCAGTTTGGGCGTTTTCAGTTCGGCGACATAGGTGACGGTCGCGCCTGGGTCGAGGGTGAGGCGGAAAACGTCCGCGTCGTCGACATCCTCCTTCTCCGGCGGGATGCCCTGGCTCGCGGTGATTTCGGTGATCCGCTCCGAGCCGAGGTCGGGCCAGATCACGCCCGACCCGGCCATACGGAAATGGGGCGCGACGATCAGCCGCTCCATCTGCTCGTCGGTGTCATTGGTCAGCGCGAACACGATCCAGGACGGATGGGCGCCGGCGTTGCGGGCGTGGACCTCGATGCGGCGGACGACGCCGTCCGGGCCCGGCGCCGTGGAAACCTGGATGCGGTCGCCCTGGTTGGAATATTTCTCTACCCAACGGGTGAGATCGATCGCCTGGGCGTCCGGAGGCACGCGCGCCGCCTCGACCGCGCTTGCGGGGCGAGGCCCGAACAACGCGAAAAGAAGCGGCAGCAGCAGGAGAACGAGACGGAAGAGGCGCACGCGACCTTTGAGCGGAATCTGGGTTTGCACGGCTTTGTGAAGGCCGAAAGGGGTTTTCGCAAATCTCGCCGCGATTGCATAGCCTGGAAATGGCGGGTCGGCGAGGCTCTCCGCGTGCCGCAGCCCGGTGTCGAATCTGTGGCGGAGGCTGACGGAAATGAGTCAGACCTTCGACGCGCGTTCTTCGGAATTATCCTCGCGCAGGAAATCGCGCTCCAGCATGGCGAAGAGCAGATGATCCTGCCAGGCGCCGTCGATCAAGAGATAGGCGCGGGCGTAGCCCTCGCGCTGGAAGCCGAGCCTTTCCAGCAGGCGCCGCGACCGCTCGTTGTCGGTGGCGCAGGCGGCCTCCACCCGATGCAGGCCCATTTCGAGAAAAGCATGGCGCAGCAAGGCGCGCGCCGCTTTGGTCATCAAGCCTTTTCCAGCATATTTCTCGCCCATCCAATAGCCGAGCGTCCCGCATTGGGCGACGCCGCGCCGCATATTTCCAAGCGTTATTCCACCGAGCAAGGCCTCATCGGCCGTGCGAAAAATCATATAGGCGTAGGCCTCGTCTTCGACTCGCTCGCGGTCCTGACGCTGGATGCGGCGGTGAAACGCGGTCCTGGTGAGGTCGTCGAGCGGCCAGGTTGGCTCCCAGGGCGTCAGAAAAGCGCGGCTCTCGCCGCGCAACAGCCGCCAGGCGTCAAAATCGCCCATCGACGCCGGCCGCAGATAGAGGCCCTCGCCGTCCATGCGGCTGGAGGGGATTTTTTTTCGCGAAAATCCAAAAAGGTTCATGGCGGATTCACAGGCGCCGGCAGGAGACGCGCCTGATTAGCACGAATGCCCGCGACTTTCGACAGCGCGGCTCAAACGCCTGCAAGCATCGCCGCAACCTCCGCGGCGCCGGGAGCCTTGCGGGCGCCGCCGAGAATCGCGACGGTTGGAGGGGAGCGCAGCATCATCGCGCCGGCGGCGCGGACCTCGCCGATATTCAGAGCGTCGATACGCCCGATCATCTCCTCGCGGGTCAAAACCCGCCCGAAAATCATGGTCTGGCGGGCGATCTGTTCGGCCCGCGCCGCGGAACTTTCGAGCGCCGTCAACAGGCCGACCTTGGTCTGGGCCTTGGCGCGAAGAAGATCGGCTTCGTCGAGGCGATGGGCGGCGTCAACGAGGCAGGCCAACCCTACCTCGACAAGCTCACCGGTCTGGCGGGCCGACGTCGCGGCCTCGAAGCCGAACAGACCGGAATCGAGGAAGGGCCAATGGAAGGAGGATATGGAATAGGCGAGGCCGCGGTTTTCGCGCACTTCCTGGAACAGAGGAGAGGCCATGCCGCCGCCGACCGCATTGGCGAAGAGATGGGCGGCGTAATTTTGCGGATCGGCGTAAGCGCGCCCCTCGAACCCAATGACCACCTGTGTCTGTTCGAGCTTTTTGGCGACCAAGGCCTCGCCGCCGACATAAGTCGCTGGCGCGATTTCGGCGGGCCGAGCGGCGGGAAGAAAGGCGAACAGCCGCTCCGCCTCGGCGCGAACCTCGGCGTGATCGACCGCGCCAGCGCCGGCGACCACCATGGCGCGCGGGCCGTAATGGCGCCGCAAATAGGCGTGAATGGCGTCGCGGCCGAAGCCGCCAACCGTTTCCGGCGTCCCAAGAATGGCGCGGCCGATCGGCTGGCCGGGAAAGGCGGCGGCGTTGAACAGGTCCATGACCAGATCGTCGGGCGTATCCTGCAGGGCCGCGATCTCCTGCAAGATCACGTCTTTTTCGCGCTCCAGCTCGGCCGGATCGAACAGGCTTTCGATCAGAATGTCGGCGAGAACGTCGAGCGCAAGACCGCAATCCTCGCCCAGCACCCGCGCGTAAAAGGCCGTGCTTTCGACGCCGGTCGCGGCATTGAGGTCGCCGCCGGCGCTCTCGATGGCCTCGGCGATGGCGCGGGCGTCGCGCCGCCGCGTGCCCTTGAACGCCATATGTTCGAGCAGATGGGAAAGCCCCTGCTCCGCCTCGCGCTCATGGCGCGAACCGGCGGCGATAAAAACGCCCAGCGAGGCGGTTTCCAACCCCGGCATGGCGTCGGTGACGATTCGCAGGCCGGACGCCAGCTCGCTCGATTCAACCGCCATGTTTTTCCGTCGCGGCGCGCGCACGGGCGCGGATGAACCGCGCCACGGCTTCCGAGTCATTCGGAAGCACGTCGAACCGCTCGTTGCGCTCGAACAAGTCGGCCAGATGGGCGGGCAAGGGCGCGACGATGCCGGTCGCCGCGCGCACGGCGTCGGGGAACTTGGCGGGATCGGCGGTGCCGAGCGCCACCATGGGAGTCGAGGGGTCAAAAGCGAGATGTCGCCGGGCAACCTGGACGGCGACCGCCGTGTGCGGGTCGAGCAGAATCTCGCATTCGCGCCAGGTCCGGGCGATCTCGGCCGAAGTTTCCGCCTCGCTTGTGCTGCCCGCGTCGAATTCGTCGCGGATTTTGGCGAGCGCCGACGGCGGAATCTCAAAAGCGCCCGACTGGTCGAGGCTCGCCATCAGGCGGCGGATCGCCGCCGGGTCGCGATCGACGACGTCGAACAGAAGTCGTTCGAAATTGGACGAAACCTGAATGTCCATCGACGGCGACTGGGTCGCATGGACCCCGCGCACCTCATAGCGGCCGGAGGCCAAGGCGCGGGCGAGAATGTCGTTGGAATTGGTGGCGACGATCAGCTTTTCAACCGGCAGGCCCATCTGTTTGGCCATATGGCCCGCGAGAATGTCGCCGAAATTGCCGGTCGGAACGGTGAAGGAGATTTTGCGCAGTGGACCGCCCAAAACGGCGGCGGAGGTGAAATAATAGACCATCTGCGCCACGACACGGGCGAAATTGATCGAATTCACGCCCGAAAGCCCGAGTTCTTCCCGCAGAGCCTTATTGCGAAAAAAGCTTTTCAGCATTCCCTGCGCGTCGTCGAAAGTGCCTTCGAGGGCGATCACATGGATATTCTCGGCCCCGACCGTGGTCATCTGACGGCGCTGCACGTCGGAGACGCGGCCGTGGGGGTAGAGGATGAAGACATCGACCTGGTCGAGCCCGCGAAAGGCCTCGATCGCGGCGGCGCCGGTGTCGCCGGAGGTCGCGCCGACGATCGTGGCGCGTTGCCCGCGCGCCTTCAGGGCCCGGTCCATCAGCCGGCCGAGCAATTGCATCGCCACGTCCTTGAAGGCGAGCGTCGGCCCGTGGAACAGCTCTAAAACAAACAGATTATCGTCGATCTGGGCAAGCGGCGTCACCGCCTTGTGCCGAAAATTTTTGTACGCCGCCTCCAGCATGGCGCGAAAATCGGGCGTCGGCAGCGCGCCTTCGAGGAAGGGCGAAATGACCGCTTCGGCCACCTCGACATAGGCCTTGCCGGCGAAGCCGCGCATTCCTTCAAATGAAAGGCGCGGCATGGACTCCGGCACATAGAGGCCGCCATCGGGGGCGAGGCCCGCGAGCAGGGCTTCGGTGAAGGAAATTTTGGGCGCTTCGCCGCGAGTTGAGATGTAGGGCACTCGTGCTTTCCGATAAATTTTCCGGCCTTTTTAGCGCGGCGGATCGTCGTCGTCACGCTCCGCAGTCTTCAAAAGCGTCACATGGCCCATTTTGCGTCCTGGGCGCGCTTCGGACTTGCCATAAACATGCAGGCAGGCGCCGGGGACGCCCAGATATTCACGCCAGCGGAATATGTCGTCGCCGATCAGGTTGATCATCTCGACCGGCCCATGGGCGTGGGTGACGCCGAGCGGAAAGCCACAGATCGCGCGAATATGTTGTTCGAACTGCGAAGTCGCCGCGCCGTCGATTGTCCAGTGGCCGGAATTATGGACCCTTGGCGCGATCTCGTTCACCACCAGCCGCTTGCCGGTCGGGGTGGAGACAAGGAACATTTCGACCGCCAGAACCCCGACATAATCCAGCGCCTCGGCGATGCGCATCGCCTTGTCGCGCGCGCGGGCGCGCAAATCGTCGCCGAGCGGGGCGGGAATCTCTGTCTTGGCCAGAATATGATGTTCGTGGGTGTTGAGGCCGGCGTCCCAGGCGACGAAATCGCCGTCGAGGCCGCGCGCCGCCACCACCGAGACCTCGCAAACGAAGGGCACGAAGCCTTCGAGGATGCAGGGCTGGGCGCCGAGCGAACGGAAGGCGACCGCGAGGTCCGAGCCCTCGCGGATCAGGCTCTGGCCTTTGCCGTCATAGCCGAAGCGCCGGGTCTTGAGGATCGACGGCCGGCCGATCTGGGCAATGGCGCGGGCGAGCGCCCCGGCGTCGTCAACCTGAGCGAATGGCGCGACCTCAATTCCGAGACCCGAAATGAAATTCTTTTCGACCAGCCGGTCCTGAGTCAGCGCCAATACAGCGGGCGAAGGCCGCACCGGTTTGATCGCATTGAGAAATTCTGCCGAAGACGCCGGAATGTTCTCGAATTCATAAGTGATGACATCCACCGCCGAGGCAAAGACGGAAAGCGCCTGTTCATCGTCATAGGGCGCGATGGTGGACGCGGCGGCCACCTCGCTCGCGGGGTCGTCCTCTCGATCGGTGTAAATATGGCAGGACAGACCGAGGCGCGCGGCGGCGAGCGCCAGCATGCGGCCAAGCTGACCGCCGCCGACGATGCCGATCCGTGCGCCCGGCGCCAATTTCTTCTCAGTCATGGGCGTCCGGCCGTTCGCCGACCCCCGCGGTTTGTTTCGCGCGCCAGGCGTCGAGCTTTGCCGCGAGCTTATCGTCGTTGAGCGCGAGGATAGCCGCTGCGAGCAAGGCGGCGTTGATCGCTCCCGCCTTGCCGATCGCCAGCGTCCCCACTGGCACGCCGCCCGGCATCTGCACAATAGAATAAAGAGAGTCGATTCCGGACAAAGCCTTGGACTCGACCGGCACGCCCAGAACCGGGAGGGGCGTCATCGCGGCCGTCATGCCTGGCAAATGGGCCGCGCCGCCGGCGCCGGCGATGATGACCTTGAAGCCCGCCGCGCGCGCGCCTTTGGCGAATTCGACCAGCCGGTCGGGCGTACGGTGCGCCGAGACGATCCGCGCTTCGACCGCGACGCCGAGCGCCTCAAGCGTTTCCTTGGCGTGGCGCATGGTCGCCCAATCGGACTGGCTGCCCATGATGATCGCTACGGATGGAGAAGATTTCGGCACGTTTCGGACTCGCGTCTTCGGGAAGGCGACGGTCTAAAGCGCCGCGTCAAAAAGGGAAAGCAAGATTTTGGCGAAAAGCGCGCTATTCGCCAAAATAGCGGGCCAGAGCGAAAGATTCAGGCGATGATATCGGGAGTCAGCGCGTCTTCGAGAAAGGTTATCCGGTCGCGCAGCATCAGCTTGCGTTTCTTGAGGCGCTGCAACTGGAGGCGGTCGCCGGCGCCGACCGATGTCAGCGCTTCGATGGCGGCGTCCATGTCGCGATGCTCCTGGCGCAAACGCTCGACTTCGATGGCGAATTCAGCCCGTTCTTCCTCGCTCGGTTCGTTGGACATCGAAATCCGCTGGGCAGTTTCCTGGGCGCCCTCGCGCCCTGCGCCGGATTATGTCCGCGACGCGCCGCGAGGGCAAGGCCAAGATGGCGATGCCGAAGTCGTCAGCATCGCCCCGAAGCCCGTTTCGCAATCGCGAAATCGCGCCCCGGTCAATTTTCGTGAGCGGTCTTCGATGGCAACCAGCCGGGGCGCGAAAAAATTTTCCCTCTTGCGCGTTGCTGGCATCGTGTCACAATCCTGTCGTTCAAGCATCGATAGGAGTTGCGCATGTCCTTGCAAAGCCATCTCACCGAACTCGAACGCCGGCATATGGCGCTTGAAAGGGAGATCGAAAAGGAAGAGCTCCATCCCTCTGTTGACGAGCTCAAATTGCATGAACTTAAGCGACGCAAATTGGTACTGAAGGACGAAATTGCGAAACTTCGGCAAACCGCCGATAAGGAAATGGTTCACTAAAATCTTTTGGATGGAAAGCAAAAACAGCCGGGCCGCAAGGTCCGGCTTTTTTGTCGCCCTTTGGCCGGTTCGGTAGCGCCGCAAATCGACGATTTGCGCAGGGCCGTCGTGCAACGGCGTTGAACTCTGCCGAATCCTCGCGCACGCCGACCCTAAAAGCCGATCAACTGGGCGTGGAGGCCGCGCGCCTTCAAAGGGGCAAGAAGATTGAAGGCTTCAGTCTCCTCATGGTCATAAGTGACTTTAAGGATGTGATTGCGGCCCGGAACATGGTTGGCCGCAACGACGCCCTGGACGCCGCAGAGGTCGCATTCGACGCCGCGCAGGCCGCTCTCGTCCAAGGTCTCATTCACATGAATGACAATATCCGCCAGATAATCGAGACGCATTTCGACCTCCTCCGCTCGCAAGCGCCAAATAAACGCGCGAGAGCGGCAGAAGTTTCATCCGTGCAGACGCGACGACCGCGAACGGTTTCAAGCCAGCTCCGCATGATTCTCGCGGAATTCGTTCATCGGTCGTCATCCTCGTCCGGATCGCGCAGATCGGCGAGTTTCGCGCCGATCGCCGCAGCCATCCTGCCTTCGGGCAATTCGCCCCGCGCTTTGTAATCCAGATTCTGGACGGCGCGGTTGAGCGCGGCTTCGCGGCGGCGATAATCGGCTTCGTTGGAAGAATTGGCCGGCGGCACGGCGGCGTCGTTCCAGTCGAGCGCGTCGAGCCAGTCCAAATCGCCCGCGGTCAGGCCCGCTTGTTGCAACAAGCCACGGCGGACAGCTTCATTCATGACCTTCTCCTCACCATGATTTCGACTGGACGCCGGGCGATCAATCGAGCGCTTCGTGGCCTGTCGGACCGCACAAGGCGAGATCCGACTCGCCTTTCGGCGGCAGCGCGCGCGAGAGATCGCGCAAGGCGCTGCGCAGCCCTTCTTCCAGCACCGGATGATAGAAGGGCGCGGCAAGCATGTCCCAGACCGTCGATTTCCGCTCGATTGCGAGCGCCAGGAGATGCGCGATGTGCTCCGCCGAGGGAATGCACATTTCGGCGCCCAGCAGCGCGCCGGTTTCACGGTCGGCGTGGACGCGCAGCAGACCCGCCGCCGCCGCGCTCATGCGCGCGCGCGGCTGTTTCGAAAAATCGAAACTGCCGCTGGCGCGGCGCGCTTGGGGAATTTCCGACAGCGCCAGCCCAACCCGCGCGATCTGCGGCGAACAAAAGACAATGGCGAGCGGCGTGCGCCGGCAATGAGGGATATTCGCCGCGTTGGGGGCGGCGTTGCGACCGGCGATATGTCCCTCGTCGGCGGCTTCGTGCATCAGCGGGCGATAGCCATTGGCGTCGCCGGCCAGGAAAACCGGCAGGTCGCCAAGGCGCAAGCTTGTCGGATCGATCGCGGGCATGCCGCGCGTGTCGAGCCCTATGCCGAGGCTTTCCAGACCCAGCCCGTCGATATTCGGCCGCCGCCCGATGGCGGCGAGAATGGCGTCGGCCTCGAATCTTCCGCCTGCGCTCCTCACCAGAATTCCGCCTTCCATCGCCGACAATTCCGCCGGAGCTCCAAGATGAAGCGCCATTTCGCGCGCCAGCATCGGGCGGAAAAACTCCTGAATCCGGGGATCGTTGATGCCAGCCACGCCATCCAAAGCGTCGAACCCGGCCACGTCCACGCCGAGCCGCGCCAAAGCTTGAGCAATCTCGACGCCGATCGCGCCCATGCCGATCACGGCGATGCGGCCGGGCAGGTCCGTTTGCTCGAATAATGTGTCGCTGGTCAGGATGCGCTCGCCGAAGGCTTCCCACGCCTTGGGGACGACCGGCCGGCTGCCGGTCGCCAGAATGATCGCTCGCGCCTCGATGTCTTCGCCGTTAACCTCGATTCGGTTCGGACCCTTGAGTTGGGCGCGTCCCGATATGGCGCGGCGGCCAAGCTTTTCGCGCATGGATTTCGGTCCTGCGACAAAGCCGTCGCGCAATTTCCGGACATGGGCGAGAACGGCTGGAATGTCAGCGCGCAGAGCTTCGCCGCCGCGAATGCCGAAATCCTCGAAGACATGGCGGCGATGGAAGGCGTTGGCTACTTCGATCAGCGCCTTGGAGGGCATGCAGCCCACGCCGGCGCAGGTCGTGCCCCATCGCCCGTCGTTGATCAGGAAAAAATCTTCAGTGTAGCGGCGAACTTCGTGCAGGGCGGTGAGCCCCGCCGTTCCCGCGCCCACGATGATTGTGTCGACGTTCATCACGAATCGCTCCTGTTTCCGGCTTCGCCGCGGACCTTGGCCCACGGGCCCGACCATAACAGTCAAGCGCGGCAATGTCCGCCCGTCCCCCCTTCGCCTTCGGGGCGGCCGCGTCGCCTGTTGTTTTTCCATGTTCCGGCCGCGATAGTTGGCTACCCAACGAAGACGAGGCTGAAATGGCGTTCAAGCTGATCGAAGTCGCGACGCCCGAGGAGCGCGTCCGAGCCATTATCGCCGTCGCCGAGGAGATGAAGGCGGCCGACATCCAGACCGGCCCCGCACTCGACGACGGACGGCGGCTGATCCGCCTCTTGGTGGGCGAAGTCGATCGCCAAGCTCTGATCGACCGGCTTCAGGCGGCGCTCGGCAAATCGGAGAACTGGCGCATCGTCCTGCTGCCGACGGACACCGCCATTCCCGGCGAGCCCGAGCCGGAAAAGGCCCCGCCGAAGAAAGAGGACGAGGAGGCGAAAAAGGCGGAGCGGGCGCGCGCCTCCCGCGAGGAACTTTACCATCTGGTCGAGAATGGAGCCCGACTCGACGGCAATTTCATTCTGCTGGTTTTTCTTTCCACCGTGGTCGCCACGGTGGGATTGGAACAGAACAATGTCGCGGTGGTGATCGGCGCCATGGTCATCGCACCCTTGCTCGGGCCGAATGTCGCCTTCGCCTTCGCGGCGGCGATCGGCGCCGAACCACTGATGCTGTCCGCGGCCCGCGCAAGTATTTTCGGCGTCGTTCTGGCGATCGCGATCGCGGCGGGGCTCGCCCTGCTGGTCGCGCCGAATGTCGCCAGTCCCGAGTTGATCGCGCGCACGTCGCTCGATTACGCGGATATCGTCCTGGCGATCGCGTCGGGGGCGGCGGCGGCGCTGTCGGTCACGACCGGCCTGTCTTCAACCCTGGTCGGCGTCATGGTTGCGGTGGCCTTGCTGCCGCCGGCGGCAACGCTCGGAATCATGCTCGCGGCGCGCCGGCTCGACCTTGCGGCGGGCGCAGCGATGCTGCTCGGCGCCAATATCGCCAGCGTCAATCTCGCCGCGCAGCTCGTTTTCGTGGCCAAGGGCGTACGCCCGCGCCTGTGGCGTGAGCGCCGCAACGCCCGCATGGCGGTCGCGATCAATGTGACGACGTCTGTCCTCTTGCTCGTCGCGCTGATCGCGTTGATCGCCTTGCGCCATTCGCCCTCCTGAATTGTCGCGGATGTGGTCTCGCTGATCAGATAGACGCGGCGCCGGCGACAGAAACCGTCCGTCAGCCCCTGATCCCCACGCGCAATCCGGGCGCCGGACGCTCTTGCACAACTTCGCGGCGGAAACGGAACATCGCCGCCGGTCGTCCGCCGGTGGCGCGCGACATTTCGCCGGTCGGCTCCACGACGGCGGAGCCCTCGACCAGCCGGCGGAAATTCTGCTTGTGGAGATGGCGCCCGGAAATAGCCTCGACCGTGGTCTGCAAAGCAGTGAGCGTGAAGTCCTCCGGCATCAGTTCGAATATCACCGGGCGATATTTCATTTTGGCCCGCAGCCGGCCCATGGCGGTGGCGAGGATTCGGCGATGGTCGGCCTGCATGGATTCGCCGAGCGGCAGGCGCCGGCCGAAATCCGGCGCGGGCTCGCGTCCGTCGCGCACGCTTTCCTCGACCAATCCCGCCTCATAAAGCAATTCATAGCGGTCGAGCACGTTTTCTTCGTCGAATCGGTCACCGTCCTCTCCGAACAGCAGCCGCACCCGCTCGATTTGGCTGAGGCCACGCCGATGGGTCGAATCGCCGTCCCGCGCGACAAAGGCGCGCAGGCCCGGCATGATGGTCGAATTGATCAGCGCCGGTCGGCCCTGCCGCCAATCCTCCCAGGGGAAAAAGCGATACCATTCGCGAAAGCCGGCGCCCGGCGCGATCAGCCCCTCGGCGTCGCCAAGGCGGGTCAGGGCGAGATAGCCGACCGAAACGACGTGGGGGTCGCGGCTGCCGGCGCGGCTGTGACGACCGCGGTCGCCGAATGTGTAAAGCTGTTCGACATAGCCGACCGGCGCGCCTGTCTGTTGCGCGACCCAGGCGCGGAGACCGATTTCGAAGGTGCGATGGTTGACTGGATCGAAGGGGCCCGAGGGCAGGGCCGCCAGATCGCCGCCTTGTGCGCTCGATTCGCCGCCGGCTCCGCGCGCCACCAGAATCAGCGGCGTGTCGCCGCGCACCGCGACGATCGCGGCGGTCAGGCCGATCTCCACCGGAATGGATGGCGTGGAGGGGACGTTCATGCGATATCCGTGCAGAAAATTTCGTCCTCGAAACGGCGGACACCGCGTCCGACCGAGTTGATCGCCGCGAACGTTCTTCCTTGCCGCGACAGGAACGAATCGGCAAGAGCGCGCGAGGCCATTGCGCGTCTTTTGAGCCTTCCGCCGGGGCCGATCTTGAGCACGCCGGTCACAACGCGTTCTCCAAGACCTGGAACCGTTGCAAAAACAACGCCTGCGCTTCCTCAGAGCCCATCGGAAGCAGCAAATCCTCCAGAAAACGCGAATCGACCTCCGGCGCGCCGAACAGGCGCTTCGCTTCGTCGGTCTCGAAACCCGCGTAAAGCGTCGCCTCGTAAAATGCCGAAATCCGGTCCGCCTTTTTGGTCAGGCGCGTCAGAGCCGCCGGCGGATCTGGATTGAGCGAAAAGCGTTGCAGGATCGCCCGCGCCAGTCGCTCTTCGACGTCCGAATAGACCGTGCCGAGCGCCGCCTTGAAGGGTGAAATCATGTCGCCGATGACATATTCCGGCGCGTCGTGGAGCAAGGCGTGCAGCCGCCAGCGCGCCGGCGCGGCGGGATCGAGACGGTCGAAAATCTCGGCGACCAGCACCGAATGCTGGGCCACCGAAAAAATCATGCCGCCGTGCGTCTGGCCGTTCCATCGGGCCACGCGCGCAAGGCCGTGGGCGATATCCTCGATTTCGACATCGAGTGGCGAAGGATTTAGAATATCGAGGCGCCGCCCGGAAAGCATGCGCTGCCATGCGCGCGGCGCGGGCTTTGTTTTCATCCTTGGCCCGTGCCCCGAAAAGCAGCCTGACAGGCTTCGTGGCGATGGCAATCGACCAGATGATCGTTGACCATGCCGACCGCCTGCATGAAGGCATAGACGATGGTGGGGCCACAGAATTTGAAGCCCCGGCTCTTGAGGTCTTTCGCCAGACGTTGCGAAACCGGCGTCTGCGCCGGAACCTCGGCGAGCGTCCGAAAGGCGTTCACCACCGGCCGCCCGTCCACGAAATCCCACAAATAACTGGAAAAGCCACGGCTGGCTTCGAGATCGAGCCAGGCGCGCGCCGACGCGACCGCGCCTTCGATCTTGGCGCGATTTCGCACGATGCCTGGGTCGCCCATCAGGCATTCGATTTTCGCCAGGTCGAAAGCGGCGATTTTTTCCGGATCGAATCCGGCGAAGGCGCGACGGAAATTGTCGCGCTTGCGCAGGATGGCGATCCAGGACAGGCCGGCCTGAAAACCGTCGAGCGCCAGCTTTTCGAACAAAGCGCGGGAATCGAATTCCGGAACGCCCCATTCGTCGTCGTGATAGGCGACATAAACGTCGTCCACCCCCGGCCAGGGACAGCGCCATTTGCCGTCGGGATGGTGAATCGCTCGTCCTTTCGCCTGTTTTGTCATGACGCATGATTTAGACAAAGCGCCGGGCGAAGCCAAGGCGGATCGCATAGTCCTCGCCGCTGCGGGGACCGAGGAGCAGGCGGAGTGCGTCCACGGATCATTTTGAAATATTCACATTCTGATATATATGTTGCGCCGCAACACGGAGCGCCGCATGATCTTCGACTGGCCCGAAACCACCCACAAGCTCTCCACCCAATTGCGCGACTTGCGAACCGGCGACGGCGTCGCCGACGTGATGAAGGCCTTCGCGGCCATGGCGCAGAACGCCACCAAGCAGGGTTCGCTCGACCCCAAGACCAAGGAATTGATGGCGGTGGCGATCGGCGTCGCCACCCGCTGTGACGATTGCATCGCCTTCCACGCCCGCGCCGCGGTCAATCTTGGCGCGACGCACGAGGAGCTGATGGAGACGCTGGGCCTCGCCATCTATATGGGAGCCGGGCCGTCGGTCATGTACGCCAGCCACGCCGTTCAGGCTTTCAACCAGTTCGCGGCCGCCAAGACGACCGCCGCCGAGTAATCACATCAAACGCAGACGAGTTTCGCCGCTGACCAGCGCCTGGCCCGCCAGCGCCGCCTCCTCGGCGCGGTCGATGCGCAGCAGCGCGAGGCCGCGCGCGCCAGCGCTCGAGCCCATCACGCCGACCCGCGTCTCCCCCGCCATGACGATCGCTCCCGGCGGCGGCGCGGCACCTTCCAGCGCCACTTTCAGCACGCGATTGCGGGTCGTGCCGCGATATTGCATGCGCGCCACCACTTCCTGTCCGATGAAGCAGCCCTTCTTGAAATCGACGCCATTGAACTGGTCCATGTCGGCTTCATGGGGGAAGGCGTCACCATAGGCGAAATCCACGCCGCCCTCCGGAACGCCGAGCGCGATGCGATGCGCTGAATAATCGGCGAGGCCGGCGTCGCCGCCGAAAGTCGGCATCTGCGCATCGATTGCGCCGACCTGCAGGATCAGCCGCGTTCCGAGCTCCGGGTGACGCGAATCACGGTCGCCTTCGCCCGGCGCGCCGCCATAAAGCGCGACCACGCCCAAAAGGTCGCTTTCATCCGCGATTTCGACCTTGGCGCGCAGTTTATAGAGGGTCAGGCGTTTGACCAGATCGGCGGTCATATCGTGCTTCACGTCGAGCAAAATCTCGTCCGGACCATTGGCTTCGGCCTTGACGCTCATCAGGAAGTCAAAAAGAATCTTACCCTGGGGCGAAAGCAGCGCCGCCCAGCGCGCCTCGCCCGGTTGCAACGTCAAGGCGTTGCCCGTGACCAGCCCTTGGAGAAAGCCGCGCGCTTCCGGGCCACCGACCCGGACGACGCCACGATCCGTCAAATGAGCTGCTTTCATCGTTTTCCCCATTTCTGTCATGGCAGGACAAGCGCGCGCCGCCGGCCTGTCCAAAGGCGTGAGCGCGATATAATATCAGATAAGGTCTAATTCGAACGCGCTGACGGCTGCTTTGGTTTGCACGGCGCGAAATTTTTGGAGGCTCCATGCCGCAGCCCGTCTTCGATCTCATCTTGCGCGGCGGCGTGCTCATCAACCAGGACGGCGTCGCGCCCCGCGACCTGGGGATTATTGGCGAGACCATCGCGGCGATTGGCGACTTGTCCCAGGCGAGCGCTGGCGAGACCGTCGATTGCTGCGGCCTCCATATTCTGCCCGGAGTGATCGACAGCCAGGTGCATTTCCGCGAGCCCGGTCCGACGCACAAGGAAGACCTCGAAACAGGTTCGCGCGCCGCCGCGCTCGGCGGGGTCACTGCGGTGTTCGAAATGCCCAACACCAATCCGCTGACGACCACGCCCGAAGCCGTGGCCGACAAGGTGGCGCGTGGGACCGCGCGGATGCATTGCGATTTCGCCTTCTGGGTCGGCGGCACCCATGAAAACGCCCAACATGTCGCCGAACTCGAACGCCTGCCCGGCGCGGCGGGGATGAAAATCTTCATGGGCTCGTCGACCGGTTCGCTGCTGGTCGAGGACGACGAAGGAGTGGCCGAAATCCTGCGCCATGCGCGGCGCCGCGCCGCCTTTCACAGCGAGGACGAATATCGGCTCAATGACCGCAAACATGTTCGTGTGGCTGGCGATCCTTCGTCGCATCCGGTCTGGCGCGACGTCGAGACCGCGCTGAACTGCACCCGCCGGCTGGTCGCCATCGCGCGGCGCGAGCGGGCGCGCATCCATGTGCTGCATGTCTCGACCGGCGAAGAGATCGAATTCTTGAGCCAGCACAAAGATGTCGCCAGCGTCGAAGCCACGCCCCATCATCTGACTTTGTCGGCTGACGATTACGCGACGCTCGGAACCAAAATCCAGATGAACCCCCCTGTGCGCGACAAAAGCCATCGCGAAAGAATCTGGCGCGGCCTCGAACAGGGCGTGGTCGATGTGCTCGGCTCCGACCACGCGCCGCATACGCTGGAAGAAAAGGCCAAACCCTATCCCGAAAGTCCCTCGGGCATGACCGGGGTCCAGACTCTCGTGCCGATCATGCTCGACCACGTCGCCGCCGGTCGCCTGACCTTGCAACGATTCGTCGACCTGACCAGCGCCGGCCCCGCCCGCCTGTTCCAGATCGCCCGCAAGGGCCGGGTCGCTGTCGGCTATGACGCCGATCTCACCGTGGTCGATCTCAAAAGGCGGGAAACCATCACCGACGCCTGGATCGCCTCGCGCTGCGGTTGGACGCCCTATCACGGCAAGAACGTCGCCGGCTGGCCGGTCGGGACTTTTGTGCGCGGCGCCCGGGTGATGTGGGAAGGCGAGCTGACGACGCCCTCCACAGGCAAGCCGGTGCGTTTTCTGGAGGCGCTCTGACGCCGGTCAATCCTTGGGCGGCGTGCGGCAGACGCGCAAGATCGGATGCCGATAATCCCAATCGCTGATTTGGACCCTGCGGCGGAAGACGCAATTCTCCTTGCCGGCATGTGGGCCGATCACCGTCATGGGATGATATTCTGGATCCCAACGGCTGCGTTCCATATAGGCATTGGGATCATATTTGTACTGGCCGGAGGTCCAGTAGGGGTCGGCGATCGGCCCCGGCGGCCCCTCCCAATAGGATTGTCCACCCGCCATTCTGATCGTGCTGACGCTTGCCGCCGCCGGCCCGAACCATCCCAGCCCTATGGCAAGCGTCCCAGTTCCGACCATCAAAAAACGCCGCATCCTACACCTTCTTAAATCGCTGCAATGATCGCGTAATTTCACGGCGTTTTCGTGAAAAGCCGCCCGAGGCCATTTTACGCAGCTAATTGAATGCGCCGAACAATTTCTGGAAGATATTGCGGTTGTCGGAAGCGGATGGGCGCCGGCGTCCCCCCGGCCCGGCCGGGATATCTTCAGGCGGTATCGGCGCGCCAGAACCGGCGCCGTTGGCGAGGATCGGCGCCGAGGGGTTACTGGTGTCCATATGGGGCATTTGCCGCGGCGCCGGGTTCGGCGCTCCGGGCGAGAAAGGCCAGAGCGAGGCCGCCGGCCCCGACCCCAACAGACTTTCGCTGCGCCATCCGCCGGTCGGCAGGCCGGCTGCCACCATGCCCTTCAGCGCGTCGCGCATATAATGCGACCAGATTTCGACCGGCAGATTGGCGCCCGAGGCCCTATTGGTCGGCGAAGAATTGTCGTTGCCGATCCAGACTCCAGTGACAAGCTGGCTGGTGTAGCCGACGAACCAGGCGTCGCGATAATCCTGACTGGTTCCCGTCTTGCCGGCGGCCTGCCAGCCGGGAAGGTCGGCTCGTTTCGCGGTGCCGATGATCAGGGTCTGCTCCAGCATCGAGTTCATCATTGCGACATAGGTCGGATCGATCACCCGCCCATTGCTCGATCCCTTGCGCGCGTAAAGCAATTTGCCGTCGGCCGTGCGCACTCTGGAAATGATGTGGGCCTGGACGCCGATGCCGCCATTGGCGAAGGGCGCATAGCCGGTGACGAGTTCGAGCGGCGTCACTTCCGAGGTGCCGAGCGCGATCGAGGCGTTGGACTGAAGGTCGGATGCGATTCCGAGCCGGTGCGCGGTCTGGATGATGGCGCGTGGTCCGACTTCGAGGCCGAGCCGCACCGCCACGGTGTTGAGCGACATGGCCAGCGCCGTGGTGAGATTGACCTGACCCATATAGCGGTGGCTGGCGTTTTCCGGCTGCCAGCCGTTGATATTGATCGGGGCGTCTTCGCGCACCGTATCGGGCGTCAAGCCGCGCTCGAGCGCGGTGAGATAGACGAAGGGCTTGAAGGCGGAGCCGGGCTGGCGATGGGCGGCGATGGCGCGGTCGAACTGGCTGTCCTCGTAATCGCGACCGCCGACCAAAGCGCGGATCGCCCCGGTGGGATCCATCGAAACGAGCGCGCCTTGCGAAGCGCGATATTTGGCGCCCTCCTTGTTCAGCACGCCGTCGAGGGCGCGCTCGGCCGCCCTCTGCATATCGGGATTGATGGTTGAAGTGACGACAATGTCCTCGTTGATCGCCCCGATCGTGTCGTCGAGCACGTCCATCACATAATCGGCGGCGTAATTGACAGACGAACTGTCGCGCCCGCGCACCGCATGGGCGGGATGGGCCAGAGCGTTCTGGGCCTCGCTTTCGGTGATGAAGCCGGCCTGCGCCATCGCGGTGATCACTTCGCCGGCGCGGTCGATCGCCGCCTGCGGATTATGGTTTGGCGCGAGCCGGCTCGGCGCCTTCATCAGCCCCGCGAGCATGGCGGCCTCGGGCAGGGTTGCGTCCTTGGCCGGATGGCCGAAATATTTCTCGGCCGCCCCATCCACCCCATAAGCCCCGGAACCGAAATAGACCCGGTTCAGGTAAAGTTCGAGAATCCGGTCCTTGGAATATTTTCGCTCCAGCCAAACAGCCAGGATCGCTTCCTGAATCTTGCGCGAGAGCGTGCGCTCCTGACTCAAAAAGAGGTTTTTCGCCAATTGCTGGGTCAGGGTCGAGCCGCCCTGCACGCCACGGCGCCCGAACGCATCATTGACCAAAGCGCGGAGAACCCCGATCGGATCGATGCCCCAATGGCTGTAAAACCGCCGATCCTCGATGGCGATGAAGGCGCGTGGCAGATAGGGCGGCAACTCCTCCAGGCGGATCGCCGCGCCGCCGGTGTCGCCGCGGTTCGCGAGCAGGCTTCCGTCGGCGCCGAGAATGGCGATATTGGGCGGACGCTTGGGGATCGCCAGATTATCGATATGCGGCAATTGCGCGCCATAATAGACGATCAATCCGCCAGCGCCGATCATCCCCCAGGTGGTCAGCACCAGGCCCCAATAAAAGAGGGCGCCCAGGAGCGAGCGACGCCGCTTTTTTTGCTCCTTGCGGCGCGACGGCTTTTGGCCGTCCCGCGCATCGTCGCGAGCACGTCGTGACGCGCGACGCTCCGCGACGACCGCCGGCGCATGGTCGTCGTCCTCGTCGGAAAATGTGGGCTCGATGCGCTCTTTTTGCGCCTTTTTCCGCGCCATGCTTCGCGATCCGCCTTTTCTGACGACGGCCGTGGATTGTCGCTGCCGCGATAGAAAGAATAAATCGGGCGGTTTAAGGGCCAGTTAAGCTTATTGGCCGCGCCCAGGCGCCGGAAATTCCGGCGTGGCGCTTGCTTTGCCGGTCAAGGCGCGGCAAAGTTGCGCCCCCGCTAAAGGCAGGTTTGCAATCTGGAACGCCGCCCCATGAAAGTCACGCTTGAGCGAACGGCTCTCCTGAAATCGCTCGGTCATGTCCATCGCGTCGTCGAGCGACGGACGACCATTCCGATCCTCTCCAACGTTCTGCTGAGCGCCAGCGGCGGCGGTCTGCAGCTCAAGGCGACCGACCTCGATCTCGAAGTGACCGAGACGACGCCCGCCGATGTCGGACAACCGGGCGCCACGACTTTGCCGGCGCATACGCTTTACGAAATCGTGCGCAAATTGCCGGACGGCGCCCAGGTGTCGCTCGAATCCGACACGGACGATGGACAATTGCAATTGCGGTCGGGCCGCTCGCGCTTCAGTCTTCAGGCGCTGCCCGAAAGCGACTTCCCCGATCTTGCCGCAGGCGAAATGGCGCATAGTTTCAAGCTCGGCGCCGGCGAGTTGAAACGCCTGCTCGACAAGACCCAGTTCGCGATTTCGAATGAGGAGACGCGCTATTATCTGAACGGCGTCTACCTGCACGTGACGGAGGTCGATGGAAAGGCGCTGTTGCGCGCGGTCGCGACGGACGGCCATCGGCTGGCGCGGCTCGAAACGCCGGCTCCGGCGGGCGCCGCCGGCATGCCGGGAGTGATCGTGCCGCGCAAGGCCGTCGCCGAAGTACAAAAGCTGATAGAAGACCCGGAAGCCGAAATCACGATCGAACTCTCGCCGGCGAAAATCCGTTTCACTTTGGGCTCGGTGGTGCTGACTTCCAAGCTGATCGACGGCTCCTTTCCGGATTACGCGCGCGTCATACCGACCCAGAACGACAAATATGTCACCGTCGAGCGCAAAGACTTTTCGGAAGCGGTGGACCGTGTCTCGACCATCTCGTCGGAACGCGGGCGCGCGGTCAAAATGGCGATCAGCGCCGGCAAACTCGTACTCTCGGTCACCAATCCCGATTCCGGTTCGGCGATCGAGGAGCTGGAAGTCGATTATGACGGCGAACCGATCGAAATCGGGTTCAACGCCCGTTATCTGATCGAGATCGCCGGCCAGCTCGACAGCGACACGACCCTGTTCAAGATGAACGATTCCGGCTCGCCGACGATTATCCAGGATCGCGACGGCGCGAGCGCGCTTTTCGTCCTGATGCCGATGCGGGTGTGAGCTCCGCCGCGCTCGACAAATTCGGCGAGACGCACCAAATTAAATTGGGTTTTGCGAGGGCGGGTCGATGAGGCGGGCGGTTTGGCTTCTCCTGGTTTTGGCGGCTGGCGTCGCGTCGTTCATTGCGATCCGGGCGCGGGCGGATCACGCCGCCAATTTGCGCGCGGTTCTCGCCCAAATCCGGCTGCCGCCGGGCTTTGAGATTTCGCTTTACGGCCTCGTTCCCAATGCGCGCGGCCTTGCCCTTTCTCCGGATGGCAAAACCCTCATTGTCGGATCCTCATCCGACAAGGTTTTTCGTGTGGAACTCGGTTCAGACAAAGCCCGCGGCGTCACAACCTTCGCGCCGATTTAAAAATTCATCCTGCCCACCGGCCCTTGTTTCGCCCCGGACGGCGCGCTTTTCATCGCCACATTCGACCGCATCCTGCGTTTTGCGCCGCGTCCGGGCGGCTGGGACGAGGATCATCCGCAAGTGATCGTTCCACCTGGCAGGCTGATCCCTGCCGATGAACAAAGCCGCGGGCACGGCATGCGGGTCTGCCGGATCGGTCCTGACGGCAAGCTCTATGTCGCGGTCGGCCAGCCGACCAATGTCCCGACTCCGGCGCAGCAGACCTTGTTCGCGCAATGGGGCATGGGGGGAATTCTGAGATTCGAACGCGACGGCGGAAACCGTGAAATTTTCGCCAGCGGAATCCGCAACAGCGTCGGCATGGATTTCGAGCCGGGAACGGAGAACCTTTGGTTCACCGACAATCAGGTCGACGGCATGGGCGACGACATTCCGCCCGAGGAGCTGAACAAGGCGCCGCGCATGGGGCTGAATTTCGGTTTCCCCTGGTATGGCGGCGGCCATGTGCGGACAAAATCGTGGGCGAGCGATTCGCCGCCCGCCGGCGTCGTCTTCCCTGAACGCGAACTTGACGCCCACGCCGCCGATCTCGGCATGATCTTCTATCGCGGAACGACCTTTCCCGAGCAATGGCGCGGAATCTTCATCGCCCAGCACGGCTCCTGGAACCGCAGCGTTCCGATCGGCGCGCGGGTGATTTTTTTGCCCTTCCACGACGGCAAGCCGGGCGCGGAAATTCCTTTCGCCGAAGGCTGGAACCGAGGCGAAACGCCTTATCTCGGCCGCCCCGTCGCGCTCGCCGAATTGCCGGATGGTTCGCTGATCGTGTCCGACGACCAGGAAGGCGCGCTTTATCGAATCTCCTACCACGGCAAATAGCGCCTTGCCTCGCGGCAATTGGCGCGTTCCCGCTTTCATGCCACAAGGTTCCGCAGGCAAAGGAGGCGCGACGCGCTTGGATCCGGTTCTGTCAATCCAAAAGCTGACGAAAACTTATGACAATGGCTTCGTCGCCCTGAAAGGCGTCGATCTAGCCATAAGCCGTGGCGAGATTTTCGCTCTGCTCGGACCGAACGGCGCCGGCAAGACCACCCTGATCGGGATCGTTTGCGGCCTGGTCCGCGCCAGTTCCGGCGAAGTGACGGTGGATGGTTTCGATATCTCGAAAAATTACCGCGCCGCGCGGAAAAAAATCGGCCTTGTCCCGCAAGAACTGTCGGTGAATGTTTTTGAAACGGTTTGGAACACGGTCATTTTTTCGCGCGGACTGTTTGGCAAAACGCCCGATCCCGCACATCTGGAAAAAGTGCTGCGGTCCTTGTCCCTGTGGGACAGGAAGGATTTAGCCATTCGCGCCTTGTCCGGCGGCATGAAAAGGCGCGTGCTGATCGCCAAGGCCCTCGCCCATGAGCCAGAAATCCTGTTTCTCGATGAGCCGACGGCGGGCGTGGACGTCGAATTACGCCGCGACATGTGGGCGATGGTGCGCAATTTGCGCCAAAGCGGCGTCACCATCATCCTGACGACTCATTATATTGAAGAGGCCGAGGATATGGCCGACCGGATCGCGGTGATCGACAAGGGCGATGTCATCCTCGTCGAGGAAAAGCACGCCTTGATGCGCCGCCTCGGGCAGACCCGCGTCCGCATCGCCTTGACGAAGAAACTCTACAACATCCCGGACGGCCTTTGCGACTGGCCGCTGACGCTTTCGCCGGATGGGATGAGTTTCGCCTTCACCCAGGCCGGCGAGAGCGAGGCGCGCGACGACAGCCTGGCGCGTTTGCTCAAGGCTCTGGTCGCGCGCGACATCGATTTTTCTTCAGTCCAGTCGAGCCAATCCTCGCTTGAGGATATTTTCATCGATCTCGTGGGCAAAAACCGATGAATTTTCAAGCTGTCCGGTCCATTTACCTGTTCGAGCTGGCGCGCTCCCGCCGCACGCTTTTCCAGAGCATCGCCGCGCCGGTGCTGTCCACGACGCTTTATTTCGTCGTTTTCGGCTCAGCGATCGGCTCGCGCATGCAGCCGATCAACGGTGTGACCTATGGGGCCTTTATCGTTCCGGGTCTGATCTTGCTCAGCGTGCTGACGGAAAGCGTCTCGAACGCTTCCTTTGGCATCTATCTGCCGCGCTTTACCGGCACGATTTACGAAATTCTGTCCGCGCCCGTTTCGGCTTTAGAGGTTCTGCTCGGCTTCGTCGGCGCGGCGGCGACCAAATCGGTGATACTAGGCGCGATCATTTTCCTCACCGCCAAGCTGTTTGTCTCGTTCGACCTCGTTCATCCATTTTGGGCCTTGGGTTTCCTGGCGCTGATCTCGGTCACTTTCGCCATGTTCGGCTTCATTCTCGGGCTTTGGGCGGATGGGTTCGAGAAATTGCAGGTCATTCCACTGATGGTGATCTCGCCGCTGACCTTTCTGGGCGGGACTTTTTACTCGATCGACATGCTGCCGCCGTTCTGGCGTAAGGTCGCCTTGGTCAACCCGATCGTCTATCTGATCGACGGCTTCCGCTGGACTTTCTATGATTTCGCCTCGGTGCGACCCTTGATCAGTCTGAGCATGACCCTGGCGATGCTGGTCGCCTGTGTCGTCGTCGTGGTCTGGATTTTCAGGACAGGCTATCGGCTGCGCAGTTAAGCGGCCAGATCTCTATGCGGCGAGATCCGCAACCACCGCGTCGAGCACCGGGAAACCTTCCGAGGTCACACGAATCCGGCCCTGGCGGGTATATTCGACCATGCCGTTGGCAATGAGATCGGCGACGCGCGAGGCCTCGAAACGTTTTCCGGTCAGCGCCTGAAACCGCGTGGGGTCGATCCCTTCGGTGAGGCGAAGGCCCATCAACAGAAATTCGTCGCCCTGCTCCTCCAGCGAAAGGGCCTCGTCCTCGATCAGACCGGTTCCCTCGCTTTCGACCACGGTGAGCCACATTTCCGGATGTGGTTCGGTGGCTTGCGCGCGCCTTCCGCCCTTGGCTGAGACGATGCGCCCATGGGCGCCGGGCCCGACGCCGACATATTCGCCATAGCGCCAATAAATAAGATTGTGCCGGCTTTCACGTCCCGGACGTGCGTGATTGGAGATTTCATAGGCGGGCAGGCCGGCTTTCTCGGTCAGCTCCTGGGTCACGTCCCACAAGTCGCGGGCGACATCGGCTTTGGGAACCTTCAGTTTGCCGGCGCGGTAAAGCTGCTCGAACATCGTGTCGGGCTCGATGGTGAGCTGGTAAAGCGACAGATGCTCCGGCGCCCGGGCGAGCGCTTCCGTCAGTTCCCGCGCCCAGGCCTTGGGGGTCTGGCCCGGTCGGGCGTAGATCAGGTCGAAAGAAGTCCGCTCGAAAGTCGCGGCGGCGATATCGAGGGCGCGCATGGCTTCCTCGACATTATGCAGACGGCCGAGCAGTTTTAAATCGGCGTCATTGAGCGCTTGCACGCCGAGCGAAACCCGGTTGACCCCCGCCTGTCGATAGCCCCGGAACCGTCCCGCCTCGACGCTGGTCGGATTGGCCTCAAGCGTGATCTCGGGCTTAGGGTCGAGCTTCCACAGCTTTCCGATGGTTTCAATGATTCCCGCAACCGTCTCCGGGGCCATCAGCGACGGCGTGCCGCCGCCGAAAAAGATCGAGCGCACGGTTCGGCCCTGCGTCACGGCGGCCCGCTGCTTCAGCTCGGTTCGTATCGCGGCCAGATAGCGGTCTTCCTCGATCCCGCCGCGCCGGACATGGCTGTTGAAGTCGCAATAGGGGCACTTCGACAGGCAGAACGGCCAATGGACGTAAACGCCAAAGCCGGGGTCGGGAATCATGGGAGCAATGCTGGCCATGAGTCCTTATGCCATTTCCGGAAATCTCCGTCACGCCGCGCTTAACGAAATCTTCAGCTTCGTGACGACGGGGTTAACAAGGCCCGCGCCAGCATCTGGAACGCCCGCGCCCGGTGCGACAGCGCCTCCGACCCATCGGCGGGAACGCCGTGCTTCTCCTCGGCGCTCATTTCGCCGAACGTGCGCTTGTGGCCGTCCGGGGTGAAGCAGGGATCGTAGCCGAAGCCCTGGGTTCCCCGGGTCGGAAAAGTCAGATCGCCGAAAACCTTGCCTTCGAAAATCTCTTCCGCACCATCGGGCCAGGCGACGGCCAGAGCCGAGACGAAATGCGCCCGGCGCGAGGGCGATCCGGATTTTTGAACCTCCTGCGCGATCCGGGCCATGGCGACGGCGAAATCTTTGGTTTCGCCCGCCCAGCGCGCCGAATAAATGCCCGGCGCGTCGCCGAGCGCCTCGACGCAAAGGCCGGAATTGTCGGCAAGCGCCGGAAGGCCCGCGCCTTTCGCCGCCGCGCGCGCCTTGATCAGGGCGTTGGCGACGAAATCCGCTCCGATTTCTTCCGGTTCAGGCAGGCCGAGCTCCCCCGCCGAGGTCGCCGTAATTCCATAGGGCGCGAGCAATTCGCGCATTTCGCGCAATTTGCCCGGATTATGGGTGGCGATGACGATTTTGCCTTCAAGTTCGCGGGTCACGGTTCGATCGCCTGTTTCTGCAATTCAACCAGCTGCTTGATTCCGCCGCGCGCGAGGCCGAGCAGTTTGGTCAATTCCTCTTCGGAAAAAACCGCGCCTTCCGCCGTCGCCTGGACCTCGACCAGACCGCCCGAGCCGGTAATGACGAAATTGCCGTCGGTATGGGCCGAGGAATCCTCGTCATAATCGAGATCAAGCACCGGGAGGCCCTGATAAATGCCGCAGGACACGGCGGCGACATGGTCGGTCAGCGGCATGTCCTTGATCATCGAGCGGCCGCGCATCCATTTCAGACAATCGTGCAGCGCCACCCAGGCGCCGGTGATCGAGGCGGTGCGGGTGCCGCCGTCGGCTTGCAGCACGTCGCAGTCAATGGTGATCTGGCGCTCGCCGAGCGCCAGAAGATTGGTCACCGCGCGCAAAGACCGTCCGATCAGGCGCTGGATTTCCTGGGTGCGTCCGGACGGCTTCGCCGTCTCGCGCCTGGTGCGGGTGTGGGTCGCGCGCGGCAGCATGGCGTATTCCGCGGTGATCCAGCCTTTTCCCTGGCCACGCAGCCACATCGGCGGCTTGTCCTCGAGCGAGGCGGTGCAAAGCACATGGGTTTCGCCAAACTTCACGAGGCATGAGCCCTCGGCGTAGCGGGCGACATTGCGCTGGAGCGAGACGGGACGCATGGCGTCCGGCGCGCGTTTGGATGGGCGCATGATTTCTCCTTGTCGATCGATCTTGCTTTTATTCGCTTGTGGCCGGCGCGCAAGGGGGCGCGGGCGGGCGGTCAGGCATCCGATTGCATGTCCCGTAATTTGCTCGTTCGCCGACCGCAGAAAGACGCCACCTTAAACAAAAGCGACTTTTGCGTTTTCTGGACGTGCGTCGACACGGATGGACCGAAACGTGTGGTCGTCCATGCGGACAATATATACGCAACAAGAGACGTGCTGAAACTGCGCGCAGCATAATCCAGCCGCCAGTTTCGCGCGTTTGCACGACGCTTAATGCACTCAATACAACAGCAGTCTGTTTAGCTAAGACGATCGCTTTTACTTAAATCGCACAATATAACGTAATCACTCAAGCCGTGCCGGCAAACTATGCACATTTTACAAAATTTCGCCGGCTAAATCGTTATGTCAATATCTTTTTTTTATGAGGAAATAAATTCAAAAAGCGCAGACCTATTATGTTACTATCAGACGATAGCCATATTTTTACATAACTTGTAGGCGTACAGGGTAAGTTTCGGGCGTGTGTATTTCAGGCAGGCCGTTTTCATTCGCTCTTCGGGAATTACGCATCGGGCGGTTCCATCGGTCTCGACGGAAAGGAACAGCCTTCAATTTGTTTCAGTAAAGCAGCAACTTAGATAATCGAGTCCGCACGGCTGGGCCGGGCGCGGAGTTCCGATCACATTTTTTTTGTGCGTCGCTTCCAAATTTTAGCTTGTCTTGAGATGGGAGTTAGGGTTACCTAACGTCATTCGTTAAAAGGCAGAAACCATAATTCTGCGGCGGCGTTCAGGCGGGTGGTGGGGCTAACGTGATCGCAGATGTCGTCACAGAACGGGAGGCTACGATCGATGTTGATCGTGGTCTTTTCATTCTCCGATACGCCTCCGGAGCAGCCCAGGGCGCCTCTCCGATGGCGATGTTGAGGCCGGCGGGAGGATTTGAATCTTTCGTCGAAATTTTGTCGGGGCCGGGCCTTGTTAATGGTTTTCTGGCGACGCCGGGCGACTGCGCTGTAATACGGGCCGAGCAGCCCGCTCGCTTGGCCCTTAAAATAAAAAGCCAGGGAGCCGAAGGCTCGCTCGATGCGTCGTTCCGTGTCGAGACGGTGTCAAGCTCGAGCGCTTCTGGCGGGATAGTTGTTTCGTCGCAAGGCGATGCCCAAGCGACAGGCGATTCTACCTTTAAGCTTGTCGCCCATGTCGCGCGGCGGGGTGACATAGCAGTCGATCCTGGCGTTTGGGTTGCTGGCCCAGACGCTCCGGCGGCGATTGAGGCGGTTGGCATTCGTGGTCCGCTGCCGTCGGGCGTCGGAATCGAACTTCAGCCGCTTGCCGGGACCAATCCGCCACGATGGTTCGATTGGGCGCCGTCAGGCGCGTTCGTTGGAACCCGGGGTCGCGCGCTCCCGCTTGCCGGCCTGCGCATGCGCCTGACTGGGCCTCAGAGCGCCGGCGCGCGGCTTGTGGTCGACGCCCTGTTTCTCGGCTCGCCAATCATGAGCCAAGAGGGGCGGGAAGTGGAAATCGTGGGATCTGCGGGCAACGAGCCGCTGGTCGGTCTTCGGGTTGGTCTCGTCATGGAGGCGGATCGGCAAGAAGGCGCCGTTCACGCGCCGGCTTCGGTTGCGGCCGGTTCGACTGAACGGCCGAAAGGAAGCCAAATGCGGGTGTTCCGCGCGCTTGAGGGCGTGTGACGAACATATTTTGTGTGAGAGCATATAGAACTCGTGGGGGGTACTCATGGCAACCTATAATCTGACAACTGATTCGCAAGTAACTACTTTATTGACCGACGTAAAATCGTCGGTGCAGGCCAGTGTTATCGAATATTGGCTTAAGGCCGATAACCTGATGCCGAGCGGGGGGTCTCCTCTCAAAGTCGAGCTTGAGGACACGTATAATACCGTAGTCTCGCCCTATACTTTGAGCGGATCCCTCGGGTTGTTTCTCTTTAACGGCCCGGTCGGTCAAACCGCTTATGTCAGTGACACCAGCGGCGACAATATCCTCGCCGATCCTGGCAATATCGTTTACACGGGGCCGACCACGGGAACGCAAGGCGATCTGCTCCTCGGAGGCGATTCGAGCGGGTTTCTCCAGGTTCTCAAGGGCGACAACCTTTTGGTTGCGGGCACCGGCGCGGACACGCTTATTGGCGGTTCGGGCACCGATTACCTCTATGGCAATATGGGAAGCGATCTTCTTGCCGGCACCACCGGCAATGCTGAAATGGTCGCGGGCTCGTACTACCAAACAGGGGCGGCAGCAGAAACGCTTCAGGGCGGTTCGGGCACGGACTTCATGTTGGGCGGCAAAGCGGCCGATTCTCTGGTCTCGACCAGCGGCAACGACATCTTGGTCGCCGGCACGGGCGCGAACACGCTTACTGGCGGATCGGGCTACGACTCTATGTACAGCAGCACCACAGGCTCGACGACGATCGTTGGCGGATCGAACGGCGATTTCACCGACCTGCTCGGCGGCAGCGCCTTCGTCCAGGGTGGCACCAGCAGCGTAAAGGTGGACCAGGTGTGGGCCGGCTATACCGGCTCCGCGACCGAGTCCGACACCATTTACGGTGGCGCGAACACGGTCGTCTACGACGCCAACGCGTCCACGAGCATCGCTACGCAGACGGTCGTCGGCGGCCTCACCGAGCTCACGTTCAAGAACGGCCAGGCGCTGGACGCTAAGAACACGACCATCAACTTCTCCGACGGCCATTCTATCAAGGTCTAATTAAACGGCGACGCCGCGCGAAAAAATTCGCGCGGCGTTTTTCTTTTGCTGAACATAGTTCGGCGGCGGCGCCCCGGCCTGTCAAATTTGAGAGGCTGAAGATGCGCATTGGCTGTCGTACAATGCGTCGTTGGTGGTTTCCTATTCGCCGGAAATGCCTTATGTAAGGATCAGGGTCGTGGCAACATGCGGCTGCGGGTGACGTCCGGAATGAAGGTTTTATTCGTCCACAACAATTTCCCGGCTCAGTTCCGAAATCTCGCCCAAGAATTATCGCAAAGGCCAGGTTGCCAAGTGGCGGCGGTTGGAGCTGACACGTCGCAGCCTCTGCCGAATGTCAATCTCCTTCGTTACCAAATGCCGACATACGATGTCTCGGCGACTCATCCCTTCGCCCGGCGCTTCGACATGGAATGCCATCGCGCGACCGCGGTTCTCTATGCTCTGAGCGAATTGCGCGCGTCCGGCTTCGAACCCGATCTGATCCTGGGCCATTGCGGCTGGGGCGAGACCCTTCCCCTGCGCGCGGTTTTCCCGAAGGCCAGGATCGGCATTTATTGCGAATTCTTTTACCGGCTGGAGGGTCAAGACGTTCATTTCGACCCCGAAGGCCCGCAGCTTGGAATCGACGGTGTCGTCGCACTCCACTGCAAGAACGCCAGCACACTGCTCTCACTCGCGGACGCCGATTTCGGCATTTCGCCGACCGAATGGCAGAAGCAGACTTATCCGCCGGAATATCAGACCAAGATTCACGTCGTCCACGAAGGGGTCGATGCGGACCGCCTCCGCCCCGATCCGCAGGCAAGTTTTCTCCTGCCCAGCGGCGCAACCATCGACCGCAGCCAGGAGGTCGTGACCTTCGCGGCCCGCAATCTCGAACCGATACGCGGCTATCACATTTTCATGCGGGCGGTGCCCGAAATACTGGAAGCCCGGCCTGATGCGCAGGTCGTGATCGTCGGCGGCGACGGTGTGTCCTATGGCGCGCCTCCGCCTCGAAACGAAAGCTGGAAGTCGGTATATTTTGACGAGGTCGCCAGCCGGGTGGACCCGTCCCGCGTCCATTTCCTGCCCCATCTTCCGTACGATCAATATGTCCGCCTGCTTCAGGTCTCCCGGGCCCATGTCTATCTGACCTTTCCTTTCGTCTTGTCCTGGTCGCTGATCGAGGCCATGGCGCTCGGCTGCGTGATTGTCGCCTCCGACACCGCGCCGGTGCGCGAGGTGATCACCGACGACGTCAATGGCCTGCTGACCTCTTTCCATGACCCCGACGCCTTGGCGAACAAGGTCGCGCAGGTGCTTGCCGATCCGGGCGCCTTCGCTCATCTCGGCCGCGCCGCGCGCGCCACGGCCACCGGCCGCTATGCCCGGACCGCCTGCATGGCCGAAATGATGCAGCGGCTGGGCCTCGTTGAATCGGAAAAGGCGCCACAGACCTTGCGCCGTCCCTTCTCAAGGCGGTGTGACGGGTCGAAGAAATGTTCTAACCTATTTAAAGCCGTCCACTCCTCCCTCACGCCAGAATGGGGCGCCGTATGACCGAAGTTAAAAAGAGGCGCCTTCTCAACGCCGGAAGCGGCGCGTCAATCGGCGGAAAATTGCCACCTTTCTTCTCTCCCGGATCGTGGGAGGAAGTGCGCCTCGACGTCGATCCAGCGACGAGGCCGGACATCATCGCCTCCCTGGCCGACATGCGTCGCGCCGTTCCCGACGCCAGCTTCGACGCGCTCTATTCCTCTCACGCGGTCGAACATCTTTACGCCCATGAAGTCATTCCCGCCTTTCACGAATTTCGCCGCGTGATCAAGCCGGATGGTTTCGCGCTCATTACCTGCCCGGATCTCGTGGCGATTTCGCGGTTTATCTTACAGTATGGCGCCGAGGAGGTCGCATATTCGTCGCCGGCCGGACCGATCCGCCCGATCGACATGCTTTTCGGGCATGGCCGCTCGATTGGCGAGGGCAGGGTCGCGATGGCCCATCACACCGGCTTCACCGCAGCGCGCCTAGCTCGGGTCGCGATCGAATCGGGGTTTAAGGAAGTCCGGGCGTCGGAGGGCCATTTTTTTGATCTGTGGACAATCCTGCTCGGTCCGCAGGCTTCCGAGGCCGCGATCGCGCCGATGTTCGCAGGCACCGACCTCTCTCGTCTATTCGTCCGGCCTGCCAATCCTGCGGCGCCGGCGCAGCCGCTCGGGCCGGCGGACGCCAATGCGTGAACGAGGCGGGCCGCGCGTATCCGAGGCTGCGTCCCTGCACAAGAAATTCCTCGACGCGAATGGGTTGTTTTTCAACTCGCGGCGTCATTTCGAGGCGCTGTTTCTCAACGTCCAGCGCCATCTCGAAGACCGTCGGCCGGACCTCGCCTTTCCTCACGCCGATCGGCGCTGCCGCCTGCCGAACGCCGGCGCGCGCGATTTCCTGCTCCGTTCGGAGGTCAGTCGACGCGCGGGCTTCCTCAACGAAGGCGCGCGCGATCTCGACCGCGCCTTCGAACTCGATCCGACCGACCGCTTTGTCCTTCAGGTCGCGCTGACGTGGGGCGAGCCTGCGCAGAAAAGTCTCGCCGCCCGCCTCGTCCTGTCGGACGGCGCCGCCGCCGACGCTCTCGTCGCCCTCGCCGTGAACCGGTTGATGGATGAAGGCGAGGCCATGCTGTTTGCGCTCGGCCGGCGCGACCGAGCCCTCGTCGGATGGGCGGCGTGGACTGGCTCGGAGGAAATTCATTTGCGCCTCGCGGGCGATTCGGAGCGCCTTATCGCCTTGAAACCCGAGCCGGACCACTGGCTCGCGAAGGAAACACGGTTCGCCGCGACAATCCGGCTGGACACCGGGGAGAATGTCGAAACGGCGACGCTCCTGCGCAATGGTGTGGCCGCGGCGACGCGCAGTCTGGGGGTTGGCTCGCGCGCATTCGCCGAAGTTGCGCCCGAACCCGCCGCTCTGTCGGTCATCGTGCCGGTTTACGAGGATTTCGCGGCGACGCGCGCCTGCTTCGAGGCGCTTTTCGCGCAAGGCGCGCCACTGGCAATGCGGATCATTGCGGTGGACGACGACAGTCCCAACGCCGACTTGCGCCGATGGCTGGTCGATCAGGCGGCGGCGGACCGTATCACGCTGCTGCGCAACAGCCATAATCTCGGTTTCGCGGTCTCGGTCAACCGGGCCCTGCAACTTTGTCCCGCGGGCGATGTTCTCCTGCTCAACGCCGACGCGCTTCCGCCGCCGGGAAGCCTCGCGCGACTAGCCGAGGTCGCCCATGCGGCGTCGGACATCGGCGTCGTCACGCCTTTTTCCAACAATGGCGAATACGCCAGCTTGCCGAAAGCCAACGCCGCCAATCCGATGGAGCCCGAAGCTGAAATCGCGCATATCGACCGTTTGGCGCGCGAGGCCAACGGGCTGAATTTCATCGATCTGCCCAATGGAATCGGCTCCTGCCTTTTTATCACCCGCGCCTGTCTCGACGCCGTCGGCCCCCTGCCCGAGCTTTATGACCGGGGATATTTCGAGGATGTCGAATTTTGCCTGCGTGCGCGCGAAAAAGGCTTCCGGAACGTCTGCGCGACCGGGGTTTATGTCGGCCATGAGGGTTCGCGTTCGTTCCGCGCTGAAAAGCGTCGCCTGGTGATGCGCAATCTGGCTATTCTGCAACGTCGGTTTCCAGATTATGAAGCCGAGTTGGCGTCCTTTGTCGAAGCCGATCCGCTGCGGCGCGCGCGCGGCGCGATCGAGGCTTTGCTTCCCGGGGAGGTGGGGCGCGTCGCGCTGGTGTGCGCGGGCGGCGCCGCGCGGTTTCTGGCGGTCCAGCGCGCCGAGACATTGGCGAATGAGGATGGCCCGGCGCCGCTGATTTGCGGTTGTACAAATGGACGCGCAGAATTGCGCGGCGTCGGGGGTGGGTGGCCGCAATCGCTCGAATTTCCACTCGAAGGGCGCGAAGGCCAGCGAAACCTCATCGCTTTCCTGCGCGCAAGCCAAATTTCGCGGATTGAATTGTTCGATCCCTTAGCGCTCGAACCCCGTCTTCTTGCAGCCCTGTTTCGGCTCGGCGTTCGGGTCGAAATCGCGGCGGGCGATCTGGAATGGGCGATCCCCCTGCAAACCTCGTTCGATGGCGCATGCCGGACGCCCGACGCGCTCGGACCGTGCGCGTCTTGCGCCGAGGGCGCTTTTCAGGGCGAGACCGCAGAAACGGGCCGGCGGCGGAGCCTCAAACGCAAGCGCAGAATCCTGGCCCGCGCCGACGCATTCCGGCCGCTGGACCGCATGTCCGAGCAGATCGCGCGCCATATGTTCGGCGATGTCGCGGTTGCATCCTTTGTCGAGCCGCCAATTGTAGCGCGGCCCGTCCCGCGCGCGCAGCACGGGGCCTTGGCCGTGGTCGCTCCGCTGCGCGACGCGCGCGCCGACCGACTGGTCGTGGCGCTCGGCCGCGCCCTTCGACGGATCGACGAATCGGCCCGTATCGTTGTATTCGGCGATTGCGTCAACGATCTCGCCGTCATGCGGGCGGGCGATATTTTTGTCACAGGCCCGGTCGAACGTGATGAATATGAACGTCTGCTGCGCCAATATGAAGTTTCCGCCCTGATGTCGCCCTACCGCGCCCGCCTGTTCGGCCGGACGGACCGGATTTCCCGCGCTTTTGCCCTGCCGAAGGCTTGTTTCGACTTTTCTTTCGGGAAGTTGACGCTCGATGACGGCGATCTCGCGCTCGATCCGCGCCTGTGCGACGCCAAGGCGGCGTCGCTGATCGCGCAGTGGCGTTATGGTATGTCGCAAGGCGACGCGACATGTTGAGGCGATCGGAACAGGGCCAGGCCACTTTGCGCGCTCAGGTCAGGATGATCAGCGACAGCCAGGTCGCGGGCTTTGTGCTCGACCCGGCGGACCTCGGCCGGCGTTTTGTCGTCGAACTGTTGCTGGATGGTCTCCCCGCCGGCGTAATCCGCGCCGACCTTTTCGACCGTGAGCTCGCCGGCGAGGGTTTGGGCGACGGTTGTTACCGTTTCGTCTTCACCCTTCCGGCGGTCGCCTTTCAGATGGCGCGGCGCGTAGAAATCCGCCTTGCCAATAGCGGGGAGATCGTCGGCGCGCCGTTGCTGGCGCGTCCGGCGCCGGCGCGGAAAAACGATGTTTCGCCGGGTGAAGTCGGCTGGGACGGCGGATTGCGCCTGACCGGATGGGTGAGCGGCGATCCGGCGCGCGCGCAGACGCTACGCGCCCTGATCGATGGCGAGCCGGCAGCGCAAGCCAAGGCGACGCGCTGGACTCATGTCGGCGATGGCGACGAAGTTCGCGCCTTTCGCCGTTTCGATCTCGACTTGCCGCTGCGTTTCGCCGACGGCCTCGCCCATGTCGCGACCGTCCTGGACGAAAACGGCGCCGAGCTGACCGGCAGTCCTTGCGGCTTTGTCGCCTTTCGCGACGGCCTCGCCCGCTTTCTCGAAAGCCGCGCGGAACTCGAATCCGAAAAGCCGCGCGGCGATTTTTTCGACCGGATCGTGCCACAATCGCTGCCGTTCGATCTTTTCGCGCAATGGCGTGAGATTTTTCCGCTGCCATCGCCCGCCGCACACGCCCGGCCACGCATCGCCGTGGCCCTTGTCGGCGACGAGGGGATCGAGGACAGCGTCGCCAGCCTCGAAACGCAACAGGGCTGCGCCTGGGTCGGCGCGTCGCTCGAAGGCGGCGAAGGGCAGGTCGACTTCGATACCGCCATGTTGCGCGAATTCCTTGCCGAGGACGCCAAGGATTTTCCGATTCTTGTATTCGCGCCTGCCGGAACCGTTTTTCAGCCCCAGGCGCTCGCCTTGCTGGCGGAGGCCCTCGACAAGTTTCCCTCGGCGCCGCTGGCCTATGCCGATTTCACCTTGGCTGAGGCAGACGGCGGCGAATGGCCGGTCGCCCTGCCCGCTTTCGATTATGAACGAATGCTGGAGCAAGGCTGTGGCGCCTTGTTCTTCGCCGCGCGGGCCGAACATGTTCGCGCCGCGATCCAGGCCGGGGCAAACGACCTTTTCCGATTGTTCTTTTTCGCCCAGGACCGCCGCCGGGTCGTCGGCGCTCGGGTTCTCGACCCCGATCCCGCCGGATCTGCCGCCGGCGCGCCCGTCCATCGGCCGGGCTTCCTGGCGCGCCTGCCCAGGCTCGATCCGGCCCAAATTTCGGCGCGACTGGTTCGCGCCATACAGGCGCATCTCGCGGCGCGGGGCGTGCAAGGCAAGATCGGCCCCGGACGCGGCGAAATTTTCGCCTCGGCGGTCGTTGCGCGTCCAGTCCCGCGCGGCCGGGTCTCGATCCTGGTTCCCACCCGCGACCGCGCCGATCTGATGCGGGCCTGCTTCGAGGCGCTGGCGAAAACGGTCGATCTCGCTTCCCATGAATTCATCGTCCTCGACAACGACTCGGTCGAACCGGAGACCAAGGCGTTTTTTGACGAGATCGCAGCGCGCGGCGGGCGGGTGATTCCGGTTCCGGGCCCTTTCAATTTCTCGCGCATCGTCAACCGGGGCGCGGCGGAGGCGAAAGGCGATTTCCTGCTCCTGCTCAACAATGACGTCGAGGCCTTGCAGCCGGGCTGGCTGGAGGAAATGCTGAGCCGCATGGCGGAGCCGGATGTCGGCGCGGTGGGCGCGGCGTTGCTGTGGCCAAGCGGCGTCGTCCAGCATGGCGGCGTCGTGCTCGGCCCGAAATTCGCCGCGCTGCACGCTTTCAACGATCGCATCGAGAGCGACCCCGGTTACGCCGATCTACTGCGCGTCGCTCATGAATGCAGCGCGGTCACGGCAGCCTGCCTGCTCACCGAGCGGCGGCTTTTTTTGGCGGCCGGCGGCTTCGACGAATATCGTTTTCCAATCAATTTCAACGATGTCGATTATTGCTTGCGCTTGCGCGCGGGAGGCTTGAGGGTGGTGCTGACGCCCCACGCGCGGCTATTGCATCGTGAATCCGCCTCGCGCGGCGCCGAGCGGCGCCCCGACCAGGCGTTCCGGAGCCAGCGCGAATTGAAAAATTTGCGCGCGATCTGGGGCGAGGCGCTGACTGCGGACCCCGACTATCATCCGATGCTCTCGCTCGACCAGAACTCCCTTTTCCGCTCTGGCCTGGCCGCCGCGCCCGGCGCCGCCGCGCTTGCCGATCTGGCCCAAGCCTCGTCCGGTTCCGCCGGGATTCTGACGACCTGCCCGTTGTTAAGCCGTGCAGCCGACCTGCATTCGCGCAAGGCCGCCCTGCCGAAAGCGCTGGGCCGCGCGACTTGTGCAGGCCGCGCTCGCGGCTAATCTGGCTTTCGTGATTCTCCCGCCCAGGACACGCCCCATGTTCAAGGTCAAGGCTTTCGCCGCGCATTCCGCCACAGGCCCGCTCACGCCGTTCAATTTCGAGCGCCGCGATCCCGGCCCGCATGACGTTCAGATCGACATTCTTTATTGCGGCGTCTGCCATTCCGACCTTCATCAGGCGCGCAATGACTGGAGCAACTCGCTTTACCCGATGGTTCCGGGCCATGAGATCGTCGGCCGGGTGGTCAAGGTCGGGGCGCATGTGACGAAGTTCAAGGCCGGCGATCTCGCCGCGATCGGCTGCATGGTCAATTCCTGCCGGCGCTGCGAGCCATGCGAGGCCGGGCTCGAACAATATTGCGCCGAGGGTTGCACACTGACCTATAACGACCGCGAGCGCGGAACGAAAAGCCTAACCTTTGGCGGCTATTCCGAACAGATCGTGGTTGAACAGCGTTTCGTCGCCAAGGTTCCCGAAAATCTCGATCTCAAGGCGGTGGCGCCGCTGCTCTGCGCAGGAATCACCACTTATTCGCCCTTGCGCCATTGGAAGGTCGGCCCCGGCCAGAGGGTCGGGATCGTCGGGCTTGGCGGCCTCGGCCATATGGGCGTGAAATTCGCGAAGGCCCTGGGCGCTCGGGTGACGATGATCACCACCTCGCCGGCAAAGGGCAAGGACGCGCTACGCCTCGGCGCCGACGAGGTGCTGGTGTCGCGCGATGAAGCGGCGATGGCGTGGCATAAAGGCGCCTTCGATTTCCTGCTCAACACCATTCCCGTCGGCCATGACCTCAATCCCTATCTGACTTTGCTCAAGACCGATGGGACCATGGTGCTGGTCGGCGCGCTGACGGCGCTGGAGCCGGCGCCGATGGGCTACAATCTGATCGGCGGACGCAAGACCATCGCCGGCTCGATGATCGGCGGCATGGCCGAGACCCAGGAAATGCTCGATTTTTGCGGCCAGCATAATATTGTGAGCGACATCGAAACGATCCGCGTCGACGAAGTCAACCAAGCCTATGAAAGGCTGCTGAGAAACGACGTGCGCTATCGCTTCGTGATCGACATGGCGTCGCTCAAGGCGTTGTGACCAAAACCGGGAGGATGATGTGCTGACACCGAAGCCGGAGTCCTCGCTGCTGTTGCTGATCGATTTTCAGACCCGTCTGGCCCCGGCGATGGAGGGTGGCGAAGCCGCCATCGCCAATGCGCGGCGTCTCGCCGAAGGCGCGCGCCTGCTCGGCGCCGAAATATTGGTCACCGAGCAAAATCCCGAAAAGCTCGGGCCGACAGTTCCGGCCTTGGCCGAGTTCGCCACGGCCCCGGTCGGCAAAATGTGTTTCGATGTCTGCGCTGCGCCGCTCTTCCCGAAGGAAAAGCTGGAAAGCCACGCGATCGTCGTCGCCGGTTTCGAGACTCACGTCTGCGTCTTGCAGACCGTCCTGGCGCTGCTGGAGCAGGGCCGCGTCGTTCTGGTCGTCGCCGACGCCGTGGGGTCGCGCCGTTCGCAGAACAAGGATTTCGCCCTGCGCCGGATGGAGCTTTTCGGCGCCGTGATCGTGACGACGGAAATGGTGCTGTTCGAATGGATCGGCGGCGCGGATCATCCGCGCTTCCGCGACATTTCCCGTCTGGTCAAATAGGCTTTCACATCGAAAGGCTGAAGCCGCTCACGCCAAGATTGGCCTCGAAACCCGCCTGCATGCCTTTCAGTTCGAGAATGACGCCGTTGGAATTGCGCATGCGGAAAACCCGCGCCCCCCCGGCGACTGCGACGCCGGCGCCGGCTGCGGCATAAGTGCCAACAATGTCCGTGGGATTGTTGATGTTCAGCGCCCGGCCGACCAGCGTGGCGCTGGAGACGCCGATGGTGCCGGCGCTGACGCCGCCGATCCGCAGCGGATAGGTGTGGCCATTGAAGGTCAACCTGCCCTTGCCGCCGCCGACGCCAACGACAAACCCGGCGCTGACGAAACGGAGGTGGACCGATCCGGTCCCCGCTTCGGCGGGCGCGCTCGCGACGGTCAAGGCGACCGCAAGAGCGGCGGCGGTTTTGAAGATGTGGCGACGGTTGAGCATGCATGCCTCCGTTTTCATGGCGCGCTTGAGATGGAAAGTCTTTTCAGACAGCGTGGGCGACGACACGCAACAAATTGAATCACCGGCGATTCGGGCTCACCGCGTCCTGCGACGGGATCATGGCTGGGCGCGACAACGCGGTCAAGGCGCAGGTGAAGGTTTGAACGCACGCCGGTTGTGTCGGGCGCCGCCCCGCTCATTGCGGCTTGAGACCCGCCGCCGCCGCGCCGGCGAGCGCGCAGGCTTCGTCATTGTCGGAGGTGTCGCCGGTTACGCCCACGGCGCCGATCGGCGCGCCATCGGCGCCGACGAGAATAACCCCGCCTGGAGCGGGAATGATTCCCTGCGGGACGATGGGGCCGAGCGCGGCGACGAAACTCGGCCTTTTGATCGCCAGTTCTTCGACCTGCCGCGACGAGACGCCGAGCGCCAGGGCGCCGTTCGCCTTGCCGATGGCGATTTGCGGCCGGTGATTGGACGCGCCGTCCTGCCTTTGCAGGGCGATGGCATGGCCGCCGGCGTCGAGCACCGCAATGGTCAGGGGCTTGAGGCCGAGCTCCTTGGCCTTGGCGAAGGCGACGGAAATCAGAATATTGGCCTGTTCCAACGAAATGCGGCTCATGCGGGTCTCCAGCGGCGAAGGCGCGGCGTGGGGCAAATTAAAGTCTCGGGCGAAAAAGGCAAAGGCTTTCGCGGGCCGCCCGCCGGGCGCCGAATTGTGACTTGATTGCGCGCGACAGCGGGATCAATCATGCACCCCTAACCTGCTTCAACATTTCCGACAGGTTCACGGCATGACGGACGACAGACTTTCCGGCCATCCGGCGGCGGCGCCCGCCGGGATCGCCTTCGCGGCGTCGCCGAGTTCGCTCGGCAAGGTTCTGGTCGCGCGCCGATCCGATGGCGTTTGCGCGATTTTGCTGGGCGAGAGCGACGAGCGCCTTGTCCGCGAACTCGGCGCGATCTTTCCGGATGCGCCGCGCGAAAAGCGCCAGGAAGCGCTGCGGCCGGAGCTTGCCGCCGCCGTCGCGCTTGCCGAAAAACCCTGGACGGGATTCCAGCCCCCGCTGGCGATCGGCGGAACGCCGTTCCAGATGCGGGTTTGGGCGGCCTTGCGCGACATTCCGGCGGGCGCGACCATCAGTTATGCCGAAATCGCCCGGCGAATCGGCGCGCCTTCCGCCTTGCGCGCGGTGGCCGGCGCCTGCGCCGCCAATATCCTCGCCATTGCTATCCCCTGTCATCGCGTCTTGCGCAGCGACGGAACTCTTTCGGGTTATCGCTGGGGCTTGGAGCGCAAACGCATGCTCATCGACCGCGAAAAACGCGCAACTGCGACATAATGTAGCGCGTTTGGCCCATGGATATTTGAGCCAAGTCAAATGAGGGGGAGACGAAAGCGCCTATTTTTATTGTGTGACCACGTCACGAGCGTCAGCGTGAGCAGGCGCTTCCTCCCTGAGACTTGGACCGCTCTCAAAAGGCGGTCCTTTTTCTTTATGCGTCACATTTCTTTATGGGTCTCATGGCCGAGCGCCGCTGCTTGTTGCGCCACGCCCGATGCGCTTATGTTCTTCCATGGTGAAACAAAAGAGCAAAGCCGGCGCGGCGGCGGTGAAAAAGGCCTCTTCCCAAGCCAGAATCACAAAGGGGCAAAAAGCCGCCGCTGAGCGTGTGCGCGAAATCTTCGCCCGTCTCGCCGCATTGAACCCCCATCCCAAGGGCGAGCTGGATTATGTGAATCCTTATACCTTGCTGGTCGCGGTGGTGCTTTCGGCCCAGGCGACCGACGCGGGGGTCAATCGCGCGACCAAGGGCCTGTTCGCTGTGGCCTCGACGCCTCAACAGATGCTGGCGCTCGGCGAAGAGGGCCTGCGCGACAAGATCAAGACCATCGGCCTGTTTCGCGCCAAGGCGAAGAACGTGATCGCCTTGTCGCGCAAGCTCATCGACGAATTCGGCGGCGAAGTTCCGCGCCGCCGCGAGGCGCTGGAAAGCCTGCCGGGCGTGGGGCGCAAGACCGCCAATGTCGTGCTCAATATCGCCTTCGGGGAAAAAACCATCGCGGTGGACACCCATTTGTTCCGGGTCTCGAACCGCATCCCCCTGGCGCGCGGAAAGACGCCCGAAGAGGTCGAAAAGGGCCTGCTCGCCATCGTGCCGGACGAATATCTCCTCCACGCCCATCATTGGCTGATCCTGCACGGACGCTATATTTGCAAGGCGCGCAAGCCCGACTGCCTCGCCTGCCCAATCGCCGATCTTTGTGAATTTAACGAAAAAACAACTTCTTCCGGGCCTGCGACGATATGAGCGCGCCGCCTCGCTTGCGCCTGTCATCCCGTCGTCATATGAACGATTGGTTAAACCCGCTCATCGCGGCTTTCGCGCAACGCCGAGGGCGCCATGCTGGGACCGGTCAATCTGGAAGAATGGCTCGACGGCGACGAAGACGAAGAGCTTCGCGCGTGTTTGAGCGAATGCGTCGAAATCCGGCGGCTGCGTCATGATGGCGGCCTGGCGGGTTTCCCCGGCTGGAGCGCCTTCGAATTGGCGCTCGCGCGCCGGTTTTCGGCGACGGAATATCTCGATCCCCATGAAATGAGGATGCTGGCGGGCCGGCTTGGCCTTTGAACCGGCGCCAAAGCCACAAGCAACAAATTGTTAAACTTTTATCGGCTATCCGAACTTGTGAGCGCGCGGCGCCGCCTCTATACCGACGCTACCCGATCGAACGGGTCGAATCAGATCAGGCATGCCTCAGCTTTATCATCATCCGCTCTGTCCCCATTCGCGTTTTGTCCGGCTCGCGCTCGGCGAATATGGCGTCGAAGTGGAGTTGATCGAGGAGCGGGTCCATGAAAGACGCCGCGAATTCCTGATGCTCGATCCTGCGGGCCAGACCCCGGTTCTGGTCGAGGACAATGGCCTTATTATTCCCGGCGCGGGGCCGATCGCGGAATGGCTGGACGAGACGCTTGGCGAACGGCTCGGCGACCATCGCCTGCTGCCGCCTTCGCCGGTCGCGCGGGTCGAAGTGCGTCGGCTGATGTCCTGGTTCAACGAGAAATTCTTCGACGAGGTCAGCAACTGGCTGGTGACCGAAAAGGTCTATAAGCGCTTCACCGCGACCGAGGTCGGCGGCGGCGGGCCGGACATGGATCTTCTGCGCGCGGCGCGCGCCAATGTGCGCTATCATTTGCGCTATATTTCCTATCTGGAATCGACGCGCCGCTGGCTGGCGGGCGACAAGATGACCTATGCCGATCTCGCGGCGGCCGCCCATCTGTCCTGCGTCGATTTCCTCGGCGACGCGCCATGGGACGAGGAAGAGCCGGCCAAATCATGGTACCAGCGCCTGAAAAGCCGTCCGAGTTTCCGCCCCCTGCTGGCGGATCGCGTGCCGGGCGTGGCGACCAATCCGATCTACGCCGAGATCGACTTCTAGCCTTTCTGCGCGCCGAGGCCGCCCGCCTCGGCTTCAGCGCCTGCGGCATCGCCGCGCCCGACGCGATCCCCGACGCGCCGGCGCGGCTCGATGCTTTTTTGGCCGAGGGGCGCCAGGGCGACATGGATTGGCTCGCCGAAAAGCGCGACTGGCGCGCCGATCCGCGCCGATTGTGGCCCGAAGTCCGCTCCATCGTGCTGCTCGGCATGAATTACGGGCCGGAGGGCGATGCTCTGGCGACCTTGGCCCAACGCGGCGCCGGCAATATTTCGGTCTATGCCCGCCATCGCGATTATCACGATGTGGTCAAGGGCAAGCTCAAGCTCTTGGCCGCCGCTTTGCTCGCCCGCGCCAGGGAATTGGGCGCGGAAGGCGCGGTCAAAGTTTTTGTCGACACCGCCCCGGTGATGGAAAAGCCGCTGGCTTACGCCGCCGGTCTTGGCTGGCAGGGCAAACACACCAATCTGGTGTCGCGCGATTTTGGCTCCTGGCTTTTCCTCGGCAGCATTTTCACCACTCTGGCGCTCCCGCCCGACGCGCCGGAAGCCGACCATTGCGGAAACTGCCGCGCCTGTCTCGACGCCTGCCCGACGGGGGCGCTGGATGCGCCCTATCAAATCGACGCGCGGCTGTGCATTTCTTATCTGACCATCGAGGCCAAGGGCCAGATTCCTCGCGAACTGCGCCAAAAAATCGGCAATCGCATCTATGGCTGCGACGATTGCCTCGCCGTCTGCCCCTGGAACAAATTCGCGCAGCAGGCGCATGAGGCCAAATTGCAGGCCCGCACCGATTTCGTCGCGCCGCCGCTCGAAAAACTCGCGGCGATGGATGAGGCGGAATTCCGCGCCTTTTTCGCCAGCTCGCCAGTCAAGCGCATCGGCCACGCCCGCTTTCTGCGCAATGTGCTGGTCGCCATCGGCAATTCCGGCGATTTGGGCCTCGCCCCCTTGGCTGAAGCGCGGCTCGACCATATCTCGCCTGATGTGCGCGGCATCGCGGCCTGGGCTCTGTCCCGGCTTTTGCCGCGCCAAAAATTCGAGCGGCTCGCCGAAAAAAGGCGGGCCGAAGAACAGGATGCGGACGTTGGCGCCGAGTGGGACGCGGCGGTCGAGGGGAGGACTTAAACGTGAAACTGGTCATTTTCGGTCTCGGCTATAGCGCGAGCTTTTACGGCCTCGATCGCGCCAGAACTTTCGCCGAAGTGATCGGCACCAAGCGCGCTCCCAAGACCGAGACGCTCGGGCGGATAAAACTTCTGCCCTTCGACGGCGCCGCAGAAAATGTCGATCCGCGCGTGACGGCGGCGGTGGCGGACGCCGACGCGCTTCTCGTCAGCGCGGGGCCGGACGAGAATGGCGATCCGGTCCTGCGCCGGCTGGCGAAAGAAATCGCCGGTGCGCCGAAACTGAAAAAGATCGTCTATCTCTCGACCATCGGCGTTTATGGCGACCATGGCGGCGAATGGATCGACGAGACGGCTCAGCCCAAACCTTCCAACTTGCGCAGCCGCCAGCGCCTCGCGGCGGAAGCCGACTGGCTCGCCCTGGCGCGGGCCTCGGGCAAGGAGGTCTTTGTGCTGCGGCTTTCCGGCATTTACGGGCCGGGCCGCAATGTCCTGGTCAAATTGCGCGATGGGACGGCAAAGCGTCTCATCAAGCCCGGCCAGGTCTTCAACCGCATCCATGTCGAGGATATCGCCCAGGCGATCGACGCCTGTTTCACCGGCCGGGCGCCGGGCGGAATCTATAATGTCACCGACGACGAACCGGCTCCGCCGCAGGATGTGGTGACTTATGCCGCCGAGCTGTTGGGCGTCGAGCCGCCGCCCGAAAAGCCATTCGAAGAGACCCCGCTGACGCCGATGCAACGCAGTTTCTATGGCGAGAACAAGCGTGTCTCCAATCGCCGGATGAAGGCTTTGCTCGATCTGGACTTGGCTTTCCCGACTTATCGCGAGGGGATTGCCGCGCTGGTCGCGGAAGGCGAATGAACGTAAATTCGGCGTGATCGGCGCGCAATCGAATGGACAGCGCGCCAGTTTTCCGCGAAAGACTTCCCATGACTTCGGCACAAACAGCCAAGCCGCTGTTTTCCTATCGCAAATATTGGGCGCACCGTTTCGGGACGGCGCCCTTCCTGCCTATGTCGCGCGCCGAGATGGAGGCGCTCGGCTGGGATTCCTGCGACATCATTCTCGTCACCGGCGACGCCTATATCGACCACCCGAGCTTCGGCATGGCGATTGTCGGGCGCCTGCTGGAAGCGCAGGGGTTTCGGGTCGGGATCATCGCCCAGCCGGACTGGAAAAACACGCAAGCCTTCAAACAACTGGGAAAACCGAATCTCTTTTTCGGCGTGACCGCGGGCAATATGGACTCGATGGTCAACCGCTACACTTCCGACCGGCGGCTCCGCCATAACGACAGCTATACGCCGCATGGCGAGGGCGGCAGGCGGCCTGACCGCGCGGTGATCGTCTATGCCCAGCGCTGCCGCGAAGCCTTTCCGCAAACGCCGATCGTCATTGGCGGCATCGAAGCCTCTTTGCGGCGCATCGCCCATTTCGACTATTGGTCGGACAAGATCCGCCGCTCGATATTGCTCGATTCAAAGGCCGATCTTCTGCTCTATGGCAATGCCGAGCGCGCTTTGGTCGAAGTCGCCTGCCGCATCGCCAAAAAAGGTGTTTCGCAGGATTTCTCCGAGATTCGCGGCCTGGCGATCTTGCGCGACGCGACGCCGGAAGGCTGGACCGAGGCCCATGCGGAAGACCTCGACGGCGACGAAGGCGTTCATGTCAAAGGCGAAAATGTCGTCGTCCGCCTGCCGGCTTACGAGCAGGTGGTCGCCGAGCCCGAGGCTTACGCCCGCGCCTCGCGCGTGCTGCACAAGGAAAGCAATCCCGGCAACGCCCGCCCTCTGGCGCAAAGACATGGCGACAAGGACATCTGGCTGACCGCGCCGCCGATTCCGCTGACCACGCCGGAAATGGACGCGGTCTATGGCCTGCCCTACGCCCGCGCGCCGCATCCTTCTTACGAGGGCGCGAAAATCCCGGCCTGGGAGATGATCCGCCATTCGGTGACGATCATGCGCGGCTGTTTCGGCGGCTGCTCCTTCTGCTCGATCACCGAACACGAAGGCCGCATCATCCAGAGCCGCTCGCAGGACTCGATTCTGAAAGAGATCGAAGACATACGCGACAAGACCGAAGGCTTTACCGGCATCGTTTCCGACATCGGCGGGCCGACCGCCAATATGTATCGCATGGCCTGCAAGGACAAAAAGACCGAGAGCGTCTGCCGAAAACTGTCCTGCGTCTTTCCCGACATCTGCAAGAATCTGAACGCCAGCCATGATTCTTTGATCGAGCTGTACCAAAAGGCGCGCGCGATCAAGGGCGTCAAGAAAGTGATGGTCGCCTCCGGCGTGCGTTACGATCTGGCGGTGAAAAGCCCGGCCTATGTGCGCGAGCTGGTGACCCATCATGTCGGCGGCTATCTGAAAATCGCGCCGGAACACACCGAAGACGGCCCGCTTTCCAAGATGATGAAGCCGGGGATCGGCGCCTATGACAAGTTCAAGGCCTTGTTCGACAAGGCGGCGCGCGAGGCGGGCAAGGAATATTACCTCATTCCCTATTTCATCGCCGCGCATCCGGGCACGAGCGACGAGGACATGATGAATCTCGCGCTCTGGCTCAAGCGCAACAATTATCGCGCCGATCAGGTCCAGACTTTTTTGCCCTCGCCGATGGCGCTCGCCACCGCCATGTATCATTCGGGCTTCAATCCGCTAAAACCGGTGCGCCACGGCGCCTCGGAGCCAGTCTCCGCCGTCAAGGGCCTGCGCCAGCGCCGGCTGCACAAGGCGTTCTTGCGCTATCATGACCCGGAAAATTGGCCGATGCTGCGCGAGGCGCTGAAAAATATGGGCCGCGCCGATCTGATCGGCCCCGGCAAGAAACACCTTGTGCCGCCCTGGCAGCCGGCGGGTTTCGAGCCGAAGGGCCGCGCTCCGGCGCCGAAAAACCCCCGCGGAAACTCCAAACCACGGAAATTTCTCACCAAAGGCGTGCTTTCGGCTTGATTTTTGCTCTGCCGCAAAGGCGCTGCGGCACCGGCGCGCTTGACGCCGGAACCCGCCCTACCTACTTTGCGCGCAGTTTGATCCCGCCCCGGGATTCGGTTCACCCCACGAGAGGTTTGCATGTCCACCGTCAAAGTTTCCGACGCCACTTTCGAATCCGACGTTCTCAAATCCGACGTGCCGGTGGTCGTGGATTTCTGGGCGGAGTGGTGCGGCCCGTGCAAGATGATCGGCCCGTCGCTGGAAGAGCTGGCCAAGGATTATGACGGCAAGGTCAAGATCGTTAAGCTCAATGTCGACGAGAACCCCGGCGTCGCCGGCAAGCTCGGCATCCGCTCGATCCCGACCCTGATGCTGTTCAAGGGCGGCAAGGTGACGTCCCAGAAGGTCGGCGCCGCGCCCAAGGGCGAACTGGCCAAATGGATCAACGCCGCGATCTGACGCCATTTTCCCCTCCCCCTTGTGGGGAGGGTCAGGGTGGGGGAGTCCCATTCTTGACGGCGAGCGCGCTGCTCGCCTGACAGGTCGGCATCATCTCGATCCGGTTGATATTGACATGCGGCGGCAGGCTGACCAGCCATGCCGCCGTTTCGGCTATGTCTTCCGCCGTCAGCGGCGCCTTGTCGGCATAGAGCGCCGCCGCCTTAGCCGCGTCGCCGCCGAAACGCACCAGTGAGAATTCCGAGCCGGCGACCAGGCCGGGCTCGATATTGGTCACCCGGACATTCCTGCCGACCAGATCGGCGCGCAGATTGAGCGAGAATTGCTGGACGAAAGCTTTCGTCCCGCCATAGATATTGCCGCCGGGATAGGGATAGTCGCCGGCGATCGAGCCGAGATTGATGATCAGCCCATCATTGCGCGCCACCATCTGCGGCAAAACGGCGCGGGTGAGATGGACGAGGCCGGTGACATTGGTGGCGATCATCCGGTCCCAATCGTCGAGATCGCACTCCCAGGCGGGGCTGAGGCCAAGCGCCAGACCGGCGTTGTTGACCAGCACGTCGATTTGCCGCCAGTCCTGCGGCAGGCTGTCCACGAAGCCATCCACCTTCTCCTTGTCGGTCATGTCCAACGGCAGGGGGAGCACGGCGGCGCCGAGTTCTTCTGCAAGCGCCGTCAGCCGTTCGACGCGCCGGCCGGTGGCGATGACGCGATGGCCGTCCTTGACGAAGCGACGGGCGAAAGCCGCGCCGAAGCCGGCGGTGGCGCCAGTGATCAGAATGGTTTTCATGGAAAATTCCTGTTCGACTTGGTCCAGATTATAGGCGCAATGGCGCGCCTCGCTACCACAGGCCGGGAATCATCCGCCAGGTGCGGGCGCGATAGGCGTCATATTCGGCGCCGAAATGCGATTGCAGCAGCCTTTCCTCGGCTTTTATGCGCGCAAGCAACGGGAGCAGCGTCAGGGCGGCGATGACGAGGCCGCTCCCTGAACGGAAGGCGAGCGCCCAGCCGAGCGAGCCGATCATCAAGCCGAGATAGGACGGGTGGCGAATGGCGCGGTATGGTCCGGTCGTCAACAGCTCATGGCCGGGCTGGATCGCGACCAGGCCGGAAAATCTGTCGCCGAGCGCGACCACCGGCCACAGCCTTAGCGCCGCGCCAAGGGCGTAAAGAGCTACGCCGGCCCAGCGTAGCGCCTCTCCGCCGAAGGTCAAAAAATGATGGCGGTCGTCCCAGGCGGGAATGAATCCCATGGCGAGACCGAGCAGCACGAAAGCGGGGAGAACCCAGCGATTGCTGCGGTCCTCCCGGACGCCGGGCGACACATTGCCGCCGCAGAACAGGGCGGCGATGGCAAGCCCGAAATAGACGATTGTCAGGGCTGACAGAGCGGGGGAGCGCAAGAAAGGCGCGAAACCGCCCTCGCCCCATATCGGCAAGGCATAATAAGCAATCGCGCCGCCAAGGAGCGCGGCGATGCGAGGGAAGCCCGAAAAACGCCCGCCCGGCGCCATGGCCGGTCCCCGGTCAGTTGAACATCGAGGCCGCCGGGCAGGTCGCGCAGGCGCCGCCGTCGGTTCCGCAGGAAGGCGAAGGCGTATCATTGTCGCCGCCGCGCGCCGGCGAGGCGATCAGCGACAATTGCCGCTCCAGCTCCGCCGCGCCGCAGGAGGGGCAGACCGGCTCCTCGCCGGAGCGCACCAGGGTCTGGAAGGACGCGCCGCACTTTTTGCATTCGTAACCATAGATGGGCATGGGCAAACCTCGAAGTTAGGCTCAGTCGCGCAGGACGTTTCCGGCGACCCGGCATTTGTGGTCAAGCAGTTCCTCGGCGTGGCCGCCGCCGCCGGCGACGAGCAGCAGGAAGCCGCGCCCGGCTCCCGGCTCGTCCACTCCGATCACGGCAATCGTCTCGCCCGCCATATTGTCGCGGCCGTGGGAAATTTCCAGAGCGACCATTCGGAAAATGTTGCGGTCGAGCTCTTCCGCGCTCAGGCGGCGGGCGCGGTAAATGCCGGACCAGCGCCGCAAATCGATCTCGAACCAGCCTTTGCGGCCACGCGCCGCGCGGGCGAGCGCCGTTTTGACCTGGGGGATGACGCAATCGACATGGATATGGAGCTGGTCCTGGCTGCGGCCGTCGCGGGAATTGATCGCCATGCCGATATCGCTCCAGCCGAGCGGGTGGCCGACGGCTTGTTCGATCCAATGGCGCTCGCTCCAGGCGTCGGCCCAATAATTTGGCGCGTCCTTGCGCAGCAGCGACGCGCTTTCGACCCCGGCCACCCGGACCAGCGGGGTGACGATGATATGGGTGGCCTCGTCGGGCGCGCGCAAAGTGGCGAAGCCCCGCTCACGGTCGACGGCGAGGCAGGGCGCCGCGAAGCCGGTGAGCCGGCTCATCGGCGAACAGACGCCATGGACGATTCGCCACAAGCCGTTGCGCCCAAAAGCCTGGCCTTCGAAAGCAGCCGTGGGATTCGGGGCGCCGGCGAGCGCGGCGAGGCCGGCGAAAAGGGCAATGATTTTCCTCACGCGCGGGCCAATAGCATTTTGCGCGGCTGCGCGCATCGCCTTTCCTGCCCGGCGCCCGCGCGATAGACTTGTCCGATGACTTTTCCGGCTCCGGACGGCCCGATCCTGACTTTCGCGGCGCGCCATGATATCGAGCTCGGCGCGCGCGCCATCGCGCCCGGCGACGAAGGCCGCCTTTGGCCGGAAGAGGGCCAGGCGCTCGCCGCATTTGGCGACGAACGCAAGCGGGCGAGCGGCGCCGCGCGCGCGCTGGCGCGCGATTTGCTGGCGAAATTCGGCGCGCCGCCCTGCGCGATCGGGCGGGACCGCGAGGGCGTCCCGCTGTGGCCGCCCGGCTTCGTGGGCTCCCTCGCCCATGACGAGACTCACGTTCTGGTGGCGGTCGCGGGGTCGGAAAAAGTCGCCGCGCTCGGCGTCGATCTCGAACCCGACGCGCCGCTCGCGCCCGGTCTGGCCGAACTGGTGGCGACGCCCGCCGAGCGCGCCCGCTACGATGAAGCTCTGTTGCGCCGCCCGATCCTGTTCGTCGTCAAGGAGGCGGTATTCAAGGCGCTTTTTCCCGCCGACCGGCGTTTCCTCGACTTTCACGACATCGAAGCCGATCTCGAAACCGGCTCCGCTTGCGCCAAATTCGGCGGGCGATGCGCTTTCGCCTGGGAAAGCGGCGCGAAAATCATCGCCTTGGCGGCGCGCGACGCTCAGGAATAGACGCCAACGTCCTCGCTGATCTCGATGGCGTGGACCACGGAGCGCGCGATCCTGGCGTTTTCCTCGGGGAACCGCCCGTCGCGAATGAATTTCGCGAAGGCCGACAGCTCGTCGGCCAGCGCGTCATGGGCGTCGACCTTATATTCCGCGGACTTGACGGCGGTGAAATTATCCTCGGCCAGCTTTGCCGTGGACGTCGTGTCATAGACGCTGACCTTGGCCGTCAACTCGTCCAGCTTGACAATCCGCCCGTCCAGAGTGGCCACCGCCAGCCGTCGGCGTTCGGAGGCGACCCAGCTGCTCTCGACATGGCCGGTCATGCCCCCCTCGAAACGCATGAACATCTGGGCCTGGGCGGCGGCGCACGCGCCGTAGGGGCGCTGGACGTGTCGCGCCGACACAGGATGGCGTCCGGTGACGAAAATGGCGTTGGCGATGTCATGGACCGCCAGGTCGAGCAGCACGCTGTTTTTCTGGATGCGGCCGACGCCGCGCCGCCGCGCGTCGAAATGCAGGACAGGCCGGCCGGATTCCGCGATGACGCGCTTCATCAGCAGGACGCCGGGGTTGAAAAGGGTCGTGTGGCCGGTCATCGCGACCAGGCCGTTGGCGCGGGCCAGCGCGGCGATCTGGTCGCAAGCCGCCGAAGTCATCGCCAACGGCTTGGCGATGAGCACATTCTTCCCGGCTTCAAGCAGGGCCTGGGCCAGATCGGCATGGGTATGGTTGGGCGTCGTAATGACGCAGGCCTTGACCGACCGGTCGTTCAGAATGGCGTCGAGAGACGGCGCCGTTTCGGCATGGGCGACCTTGCGCGCGTCGTGATGGTCATAGGTCGATTTCAGCGTGAAATCGGGCAGGGCGGCTAGCTTGTGGGCCAAGGTCTGGCCCCAGGGGCCGAGGCCGATGACGGCGACATTGATTGTTTTTTTCGTCATGTGACGCTCTTGCGACGCCTTTCGCGCGAAGCCCGGTTTATCGAAACGCGGGTGAAAAGGAATGCGACGGAGCGCCGGGCCCTGGCTCCATCGGGCGGGCTCGCCTTAGCATGGCCGAGGGGCGCGGCGCCAGCCCCGCCTTTTTTATAGTGACGCGGCGAGATTCGCATCGTATAGGCCCCAATCGCCCCGAGGAAGGGCCAACGATTCCCGCCGCTCGCGCAAAGGGATGCTCCGCTTGCTCCGGCGTACGCCGACCGCTCGCGGGTAAGTTCTATCACCGCTTGCTCCGGCATACGCCGACCGCTCGCGGATTCTAAATCCAGGAGTCCTTTGAATGTCCGCGCCCATGATGCCTTTCATCGATCTTGCCGCCCAGCGCGCGCGCATCGCGGACAAGGTCGAGACGGCGGTCCGACGGGTGATTCATCATGGCGCCTATATCATGGGGCCGGAGGTCTTCGAGCTGGAAAAGCAGCTTGCCGCCTTTTGCGGGGCGAAACATGCCATATCCTGCGCCAGCGGCACCGACGCGCTGACCCTCGTCCTGCTCGCCAAGGGCGTCAAGCCCGGCGTCGCCGTGCTCTGCCAGAGCTTCACCTTCGCCGCGACAGCCGAAGCCGTGGCCCTGCTCGGCGGCACGCCTTTTTTCGTCGATGTCCTGCCCGACACGTTCAACATGGACCCGGCCTCGCTGGAGGCGGCCATCGCCGAGGCGCGCGCGCAAAAGCTCAATCCCGCCGGGGTCATTTCGGTCGATCTGTTTGGCCAGCCGGCCGATTATGACGCGATCGAGCCGATCTGCGCCCGCGAGGGGCTGTGGCTCCTGTGCGACGCGGCCCAGGCCTTCGGCGCGACCTATCGCGGGCGCAAACTCGGAGCCTTCGGCCTCGCGACCACCACCAGCTTCTTCCCGGCCAAGCCCCTCGGGGCCTATGGCGACGGCGGCGCCATCTTCACCGACGACGACGAATTGGCCGAGGTTCTGCGCTCGCTGCGCGTCCACGGCCAGGGCGTCGATAAATATGACAATGTCCGCATCGGCGTCACCGGACGGCTTGACACGATCCAGGCGGCGGTCCTGCTGGAAAAGCTGGCGATTTTCGCAAACGAAATCGTGGCGCGTGACGCGGTGGCGGCGCGCTATGCGCAAGGTCTGCGCGAGGTCGCGGTTCCCCCGGTCGTCGCCGAAGGCTGCGAGTCGGTCTGGGCGCAATATACGATCCGGCTCAAGCCCGGCCAGCGCGACGGTCTGGTCGCCGCGCTCAGGGAGGCGGGCGTTCCCACCGCCTGCTATTACCCGGTCCCGCTTCATCGCCAGACCGCTTATCGCGCTTATCCTTGCGCCGGCGGCGCGCTGAAAGTGACCGACCAGATCGCGCAAGAAGTGCTGTCGCTGCCGATGCACCCCTATCTGACCGCCGAAGCGCAGGACCGCATTGTCGACGCGGCGGTGAAACAGCTCGGTTGAGCGCAAAAAAACGCCGTGACCGACGAGGCCACGGCGTTTTTGGCGCCGCTTGGCGCGGGCGGCGGCTTATTTCTTCTCGATCTTGGCGCGCTCGATCGCCTCGACTATGACGCGCTTGGCTTCGGCGGCGTCGCCCCAGCCGGCGAACTTGACCCATTTGCCGGGTTCGAGATCCTTGTAGTGGCAGAAGAAATGCTCGATCTGCTTCCAGGTGATCTCGGGTAGATCGGTGTAACACTTCACATTGTCATAGCGTTTGGTGAGCTTGTGGCTCGGCACCGCGATGATTTTTTCGTCGCCGCCGCTTTCGTCGGTCATTTTCAGCACGCCGATCGGGCGGACATTGATGAAGGCGCCGGCGATGATCGGGCGGGTGTTGGCGACCAGAACGTCGCAGGGGTCGCCGTCTTCCGAAAGCGTATGCGGAATGAATCCGTAATTTCCAGGATAGCGCATCGGCGTATAGAGGAAGCGGTCGACGAAAAGCGTGCCGACATCCTTGTCCATTTCATATTTGATCGGCTCGCCGCCGATCGGAACTTCGATCAGGACATTCACGTCTTCCGGGGGATTATTGCCGATCTTGATGGCGTCAAGCCGCATGGCGCACTCCGATGGTTGGCGTTTCTCCGCCCATTAGTCAGGCGCAGGCGCAAAAGGCAACCGGAACTTTCCGGGCATAACCGTCAACCGCCAAGCGGACCGAAACCCAAAGCGAGGCGGCCGAGCTTTTCGTCGCCGAAAACTTCGTTGGCGCGGCGCACCGGCTCGCCGCCGAGACGCCGGTAGAATTCGATGGCGCGCTGATTATCGCTGAGCGTCCAGACCAGCATGGTGTGGAGGCCGTTATCGGCGAGGTCGCGGCGGCCCGCGCGGAAAAGCCGCGCGCCGAAACCCAGCCCTTGATATTCCGGGGCGAGATAAAGCTCATAAATTTCGCCGTCGAAATCGAGCGAGGCCGCGCGGTTGCGGCCATAGGACACATAGCCGCCGATCGATCCATGAATTGACAGAACCAGCAGGCGGCTGCCTTGAAGCACGGCGGCGCGCCACCAGTCCGGACCTCGTCGCGCGATCAGGCGCTCCAGTTCCCGGCCAGGGATGAGCCCGCGATAGGCCTCGCGCCAAGCGGCGTCGTGGACGGCCGCGATCTGCTCCGCGTCGGCCGGCATCGCCCTTCGAACGGTGATCAGCGCCTGGGTCATAAATTAATGTTAAGTCCGAGAGCGCCCGGCGCGCAAGAAAACTATTTTTAATGTTGTCTCATAGAGCGGTCTAATTGAAATGAAAGCGGATATTGGTGCTGGTCGAAAAGCGGCCGCCGGGCGGGGGCGGCGTGTGAATGGCGCGCAGGGTCGTGCGCGCCGCAGCGTCGAGCACCGGATTGCCGGAAGATCGAGTGATCGACAGGGCGGCCAATCGGCCGGACGGGCCGATGGTGAAGGCGACGCCGACCACGCCGGCGGCGCCGGAGGCGCGCGCGGCGGCGGGATAGAACGTGTGGCGGCGGATTTCCGCCGCGAGCAGGCCGGCGTAAGCGGCGGGCGACATCGCCGTCGCATGAGCGCCGCCATGGGCCGCGCCGCGCCGCAACTCCTGACGCGCTTCCTGGGCCTTGCGGCGCCGCTCGGCCATTTCGTCCTTGCGCTTTTCCTGAAGAGGTTTCTCGTGTGGCGCCGCGACCGCTTCCGGCGGCTTGGGCGGGGCGGCGGGCAGCGCGACAGCCTCGGGAGCGACGACTTTCGGCGGCGGGGCCTGAACCGGCGGCGCGGGCGGCGCGACTTTCTCCACGGGCGGCGGCGCGGCGGGCTTGATTTCGTCCTGCTTCTTCTGGTTCTCGGCGGCGTCGCCAAGCGGCGCGAGCGTTACTTCGATTCCGTCGAGCGGCGACAAGGCGGCCGGCTGGCTTTTGATCGTGACAAAGATCAGGGCGTGCAACGCGAGGATCGCGGCCAGCGCCAGGGGCCGCAGCCAAACCGGGCGGACGCCTTCGCCCGGCCCTCCGCGAAGGACCGGCTCGCGAACAAAAAAAGCGTCGGCGACGCTCATTTCGGCGCCTTGGCTGCTTCGCCGGCGCCGAATTTGGAGGCGTCGGTAACGATGGCGATATGGGTGATGCCGTTGCTCGCGAGCCGGTCGAGCGTCTCGACCATCCGGCCATAGGCGACCTCCTTGTCGCCGCGCAGATGGACGACGCGTGTAAGGTCATCGCCAAGCTTCAACTTGACCAGTTGGACGAGATCGGCGGCGGCGACCTTCTCGTCGCCGACCGCGAGCTGACCGTCGCGCCCGACCACCACCACCACCGGCTCTTTCGGATCGAGCGGCCGGGCGGCGTGGGCTTGCGGCAATTGCACCTTCATCCCGGCGGTGAGCAAAGGCGCGGTGACCATGAAGATGATGAGAAGAACCAGCATGACGTCGACCATCGGCGTCACATTGATATCGGCTTGCGGGCGAAAGAAGCCGGGCCGTCCCTGGCTGCTGTAGGAACCTTGGCCGTTGGCGGAAAAAGCCATCACGCGGCCTCCGCCTTGACGCCGACCGGCGGCGCGGCGACAGGGTCGCGGGTCAGCTCCAGCGCATGGTCGGCGGCCCGGTTCACCAGATTTTGGCCGAGCCGGGAAAAGGCGGCGCCCAGGCGATTATAGCCGACTGCCGCCGGAATGGCGGCGGCCAGGCCATAGGCGGTCGCCGCCAAGGCCTCGGCTATGCCAGGCGCCACCACGGCGAGGCTGGTGTCCTTGGCGGCGGCGATGCCGACGAAACTCGCCATGATGCCCCAAACCGTGCCGAACAGACCGACGAAGGGCGACACCGAGGAAATCACCGCGAGATTGGCAAGCCCTCCCTCGGCTTTGGTCAGGAGCTCCACGCTGGCGCGAGTCATCTTGTCGACGATCCTTTGACGACGCTCCGACACGGTCTCGCCCGCGACGCGGATTCTCGCCTCCTGCGCGCCAAGGGCGTCGATGGGCGCAAGCAGGGCGCTCGCCCGCCCCGCCTTGGCCTCCTGCAGGGCGCGCGACAGACGCGACAGCCCGAACAAGGCTTCGACGATCAACAGCCAGCACCAGATCGAGGCGGCGAACAACAGCGCCATGACAAATTTGCCAACCAGGCCCGCCTGGACGAACAGGCCGATCGGGGTAAGCGAAATATTGTCCATGCCATGAATCCTTGGCCATGAATCCTTGGCCGTAAGTCCTTGGCCGTAAGTCCTTGCCGTTCCCGACGCCGAGGAGCCTGCCGCCTTCCTTTCCGGGAATCTATAGGGCTTTAAGCGGAATGACAGGGACAAACGGCCTTCAAGCGCCGGGAATATTTCCCGAAACCGCGCTTTTGAGGAAGAAATAAGCGGTCGAAGCCTCTTGTCAGCTCTCTTGCGCCGCGAAAGCCGCCGCCGCGCCGAACAGACCCGGTTGGGGGTGGGCCAGCAGCCAGACCGGAAGATCGGCCATCAGCGCGGCATAGCGGCCTTTTTCCGCCAGGGCTTCGGCGAAGCCGGAGCGTCGCAGCAGATCGACCATGCGCGGCAGCAGGCCGCCGGCCAGGACGACGGCCTGGGCGCCATGGATCAGGACGACATCGCCGACGAAGGCGCCAAGACAGGAGAGGAAACGCTCCAGGGCGGCGCGCGCCAATGCGTCGTCGCCGGAGATCGCCGCGGTCCACAAGGCTTTGTCATCCGCGAAGGCAGGCGCCCCGGAGGTTTCAAGCAAAGCGGCGTGGATCTCGGCCAGGCCGGGGCCGGAAACGATCCGTTCGACCGAGACGCGGCCATATTTGGCGCGCAACCGGGCCAACAGGCGTTCCTCGAAAGCGTCGCGCGGCGCGAAGCCCGCATGTCCGCCTTCGGCCTCCACCACCCGGTGGGATTTCTCGTCCAGCAAAGTCAGCGCGACCCCAAGGCCGGTGCCGGGTCCGACCACGCTGACGATTCCGGGGCGCGGCAAAGGCCGCCGCGGTCCCGCCACATGGAGAAAATCCTCGGGCGAGAGCTGCGCCGCGGCATGGCCGACCGCGCCGAAATCGTTGACGATGAGCAGTTTTTCGACGCCCAGTTCTCCAGCCAAGATCCCGGGGCGCAGCCGCCAGGGATTATTGGTGAATTTCAGGGTTTCGCCGCGCACCGGACAGGCGACGGCGAGCGCCGCCCCGCGCGGCGCGGGCTTTTTCGCGCCAGCCAGAAAGGCGCGCCAGGCCTCGGCGAGACTCGAAAAATCCGCGACCTTGAACACGGTGGCGGGCCCCAGGCCGCGAACCCGCCCGCCCGCGACGGAGGCGAAGGCGAAACGCGCGTGCGTGCCGCCAATGTCGGCCACGCCGATGACTTGTTCCCGCATGGAATCGCATGCCTCTTTCTTTTTGTCGCAATGGCGCGGGCGCCCTCGCCCGAGGATTTAGCCTATTCGGGCAGGAGCGCGCGTCTTTGTCAAAAAAGGACGCGAAAATCAGGTCGCGCTGCTGAAATTGCGCGGAAAGCATCTATCTTGAAGAAGTGGGCGATTCGAATCGTCGTCGGGGGGCGGGGGCCTGTGGCTGGATTGCTGAAAGGATTCGGGAGGTCGTCATGAAAAGATCGATTGCATTGGCCGCAGCCCTCAGTCTTGCCCTGATTGGTTCATCTTCACGGGCGGCGGAAGACGGCGTGACGCGCCACCATCATCATCGCCGCCACACGACGCAGGGCATGGCGCCTGTTCCCCGGGCCGAGTCGCGGCCTTCTGGCGGCGACGCGCGCGCGCGTCAGCCGGTTGAGCCCTCGGCGCGCGGCAATCCCGGCGCGGAGCAGGGCGAGGACGGCATGAGCACCAATCCCGATAATTGCAACACCGGCTGCGTCGGCGGCAATCCCGACTGACGGGGGCGGAAGCGTTTCAGAACCTGATACGGACGCCAACCGTCGGGTCGATGTTCTGGGTGTGGAGATAGCCGCTCGCCGTGCCGCCATAGACGTTCGAGACCATCGCGCCCGCATAGACGTCAAGCCGTTTGAGCGGCTTGTAATCGAGGAGGAGGGAATAGGAATAGCGGCCGCCGGCGCATTTGGAGTTGCTGGTCGACGCGCCCGAACCGGAGCAGACGCCCGGCGCTGGGAGATAATCGTTCTGGGTGTCCCAATAGACGCCGGAGGACACGGCGAGATTGGTGAGAATTTTATAGCGAACGCCGGTCCAGACGGTCTGGTAACGACGTGGGACCGCATAAGCGTTTGACGTCACCGCCCCGGGCGGGACGAAAATACCGGCGGCGGGCGTGGGGAATCCCATCAAATAGGTGTCGCTGGGGTTGTGCAGCACAGCTCGCGTATAGCCGACGTAAAACCTGAACGATTCATATTTGTAGCGCGCCAGCAGTTCCAGGCCACGGGTGTCGGCCAGCGTCGCCTGGACGATCGAATTCGGATTGTAGCCGGCCGGCAGCTTGGCGCCGGAATAGCTGGAGAAGGATGCGGCGTCTTTCGCGATGCTGTAAACGCCGTCGAAGGACAGATCGCCGAAATTCGCGCCGAGTTGGACCTGGGACTGGGCGGCCGCCGCATTGCCGTCGTCGAAGCCGCCGATCTGCGTCTGCGCCGCGAAGCGCAGGTTCTGATAGTTCAGGCGGTAAGTGACGGCGGTGTTGACGCGGGTCGTCGAATTGACGCCGAAACCTGAATAGGCGCCCGAAAAACCGAGTTGGGAAAAGGCGACCGAGGCCACGGGGTCATAGGCCGTCAGAAGGCTGTGCGAGAGCGCATTGGTCCGGCCGAAGGTCAATATGCCATAGTTTCGGCTGCTGACGCCGAAAAAGCCCTGGGAATTGTCCCATTGCCCGGCGCGGCTGGAATTGAAATTCGACGTCTGATAGGCGAGCTTGTCCTTGTTATTGGCCGCAAGCGAGGCCGGGCCGTTGATGAGCCGCAAGGTAAAGGGGTCGAAACCGCCTTCGGCGACGCCGATGAGGCGCCAGCCGTCCGCGAATTTCTCGTTCATCTTGACGCCATAGACCGAAGTGCTGATCCCGTTGGGCGACCACAGCCAATGGGTGTTTCCGCTGTTCTTCTGGATGCCGTAATTGGCTTTCTTGGCGTTCATTCCGAGCGGGACGCCCCATTGCTCGTAGCCATAGCCGCCGTCGATATTGCCGAAGATTGTGACGCCGCCATAGGAAAGGGGGCATTCATCCGACGAGGCGTTCAAAAAATTCCACAAACTGCTGAAACAGGAATTCGCCGGCGGCGCGCCGGACGACGCATTCGGCGGGGAGACCACGGTCGCGCGCGCGACCGTTGGAGGCGCCGCGATAAACAGCAGCGCGAAAATTAAATTTTTTTTCATCTTCTCCCCCGCTGGTCCGGTAGCAAACTGCGCGATCGGGGGCAAACCACCTTTGAACCAGACAGATCCGGGCCAAAGCGACCACAGTCGCGGATTTGAAATCCGTCCCGCCGCCGCGAAAAATCGAAATATCAGGATTTCTGCAAATATTTCAGTCTGTTCCCATTCAGGCCGTCCGCTTGCCCTTCCCGACCCGGTCAGCGACGCGATTTCGGACGTGCCGCCCGACGGCCAACGTCGAACGGATAATTTCCGATCTTGTTGCGAATCGGCAACGCAAGGCAAAAGATCGCGCGGCGCGGCGCCGCCCCCTTGAGGCCCGTCTGGCGCAGTCAGAGTTTCCTTTTTCGGCCCGATCGGCCAAAGTTCGCCAGGGGAGCGTCAGATGGCCGGGCAAACCAAAAAGAATTTCGTCGCATTTTCGTCCTTACGGGGCGGACTCGGCAGTTGGCGAGCCGATCTCGTCGCCGGATTGACCCTGGCCGCCGTCGCCGCGCCGGAACAGATGGCGACGGCGCGGCTGGGCAGTTTTCCGCCCCATATCGGGTTTTACGTCTTCATCGCGGGATCGGTCGCCTTCGCGCTCTTCGGCGCGAACCGCTATCTGTCCGCGGCGTCGATTCGACCATCACCCCGATTTTCGCCGCTTCACTCCTCGCCATCGTTCCCGCCGCCGGGCCGGAATATTTCGCCCTGACCGCCCTGCTTTCGCTCATGGTCGGGCTGATCCTCGCCGGCGCGGGCCTGTTCCGCGCCGGCTGGGTGGCCAATCTGTTCTCGATTCCCGTCCTCACCGGCTTCCTCGGCGGGATCGCCGTCCATATCGTCCTGTCCCAGACCCCCGCTTTCCTCGGGATCGCCAGTGGATCGGGCAGTTTCTTCGAGCGCGTCGGCCAGATCGCGTCGGACGTTGGCGACGCCAGGCTCCTCGCTGTCGTGACGGGGCTGTCCTGCCTTGCCGCGATCGTCGTCGCCGAACGCCTCAGCCGTCGCCTGCCCGGACCGCTTCTGGCCCTGATCGGCGCGACGGCCGCGGCGATGGTTTTCGGTCTGGAGAGCAAGGGGTTGCGAAGCGTCGGCGCCTTTTCGGTGACGCCGCCGCATCTCGCCTTGCCCAACGTCAATCCCGACGATTTCGGCAAGGTGTTGGGTCTTGCCGCGATCATCGCCGTCGTCGTCATGGCGCAGAGCGCGGCGACTTCCCGATCGTTTCCGGGCCTGCCGGGGGAAATGCCGGATATTGACCGAGATTTCATCGGCCTGGGCGCCGGGCCCTGCTTTCCGGCCTGTTCGGCGCCTTGCCGGTCAACGCCAGCCCGCCGCGCACCGCCATAGTCGTGGAATCCGGCGGCATGACCCAGATCGCCGGACTCGCGGCCGCCCTGGCGATCGCGCTGGTCGCGGCTTTCGGCGAGCCTTTCCTGAAACACACGCCCGAGGCGGCGTTGGCGGCTATACTCTTCTTCATCGCCGGCCGCATTTTCCGCCTGGGCGTCATGCACGACATCGCCCGGCGGTCGCGGCCGGAATTTCTGCTCATGCTGGCGACCTTGTTCGCAGTGGTGCTGGTGCCGGTCCAGACCGGCGTCGCGCTGGCGATCATCCTGTCGCTGATCCATGGCCTGTGGAGCACGACCCAAAGCGACCTCCGCGTGTTCGAACGTTTGCCCGGCAAGACGGTCTGGTGGCCGGAAGACCTTGATTTTCAAGGGGAGCATCTCGCTGGCGTCGAGGTCGTCGGCTTCCAGGCGCCTTTATCCTTCCTCAATTCCGATCGTTTCCAGCGCCAACTCGTCAAAGCGACGGAGGAGCCCGGCCTCAAGCTGCTGGTGCTTGAGGCGAGCGCCATAGACGTCATCGATTACACGGCGGCGGCGGGCCTGTCGGCGGCGATCCGCCTCTGCCGCGAAAAAGGCGTCGATTTCGCGGTGGCCCGCCTCGAATCCTTGCGCGCTCAGGCGGCTTTCGCCAGATATGGCGTGGTCGACGCCCTCGGCGGCGACGGGCGGGACGGCCGATCGCGCTTCTTCCATAGCGTAGATGAGGCGACCCAGGCGCTGGCGCCTGGCGCGCCCGTCATCCCCGCTCTCGCGACGCGAGCGTGAAAAGACGCAGACGGCAGAGGAATTCATGCAAGGCTCGAAACCATCGGTCTATGTCAGCGAGGACGAGAAGGATTTGGCCAACGCCCTCGTCAAGGAATTGTCGGGGCGGTATCACGTCTTGTGGAGCGAAACCGGCGCGGAGGCCGTGGAGGCCGCGCTTGCCGGCCGCGTCGCGGTTCTGGTGATGGACCGCAAGCTCAAGGGCGCCGACGGTTTGGCGCTGATCGCGCAACTGCGACAGAAAGGAAACCGGACGCCCGCGCTGATGATCAGCGCCATGGGCGAAGTCGACGATCGCGTGGCGGGCCTGCGCGGCGGCGGCGACGATTATCTGGTCAAGCCCTTCGCCATGGCCGAATTCTCCGCGCGCGTCGACGCGCTCGCCCGCCGCCAGGCTTGCGCGGAGGCGCCGCAGCTTCGCGCCGGTCCCCTGGAGCTCGATCTGGTCGCGCGCAAGGTGCTCCGCGACGGACGCGAGATCGACCTTCTTCCGCGCGAATTCAAGCTTCTCGAATATTTCATGCGGCGGCCGGGCCTGGTGGTGACACGCCAGATGCTGCTCGAAGACATCTGGAACTATCGCTTCAACACCCAGACGAATGTGGTTGACGTCCATATCCGCAATCTGCGGCTCAAACTCGATGCGCCCGGCGCGAAAAAACTGATCGTCAACCTGCGCGGCGAAGGATTTATCCTCGATGTCGCCCCATGACCTCGTCCGCTCGACGCCTCTGCGTCTTGCCATGGCTTTCACGCTGCTGATCGTCCTGATAACGGGCGGCATGTTCGCCTTCGTTTACGAGGCCATGACCTCGGCGCGGATCGCCCAATTGCGCGCCGTTTTCGCCGATGAAGCGGCAAAAGCCGCCGCAAGCAACGACGATCGCCTGCGGCGCGCCCTGGCGCTACGACTCACCCGTGACTTCCGGCGGCTGAATTTCGTCGCGCTTTACGACTCGTCCGGTCGTCTGGTCTTCGGCAATCTCGATCGCAAGCCGGACATTCCCGTCGATGGACGAACCCATTACCTCCCCGAGTTCCGCGCGACCGACGACGGCGAACCCGAGCCGACCCTGCTCGTCGCGCACGCCCGGCCGGATGGAGAGGTCGTTGTCCTGGGGCGCAATGTCGCCGAAGTCGGAATCCTGCGCGACGTTCTCGGCCGCGCTCTCTCCTTCGCCATTCTGCCGGTCGCCGCCGCCGCCCTTGCCGCCGGATTTTTTTTCGCGCGGCGCGCCGCCGCGCGCGTGGACGAGATCGAAAGGGCCATTACCGAAATCATGAGGGGCGATCTCCGCGCGCGATTGCCGACCGGTTCGGGCATTGACGAGTTCGACGGCGTCATCGCCTCCGTCAACCGAATGCTCGACGAAATCGAGCGTCTGCTCGGTCAGTTGGCGGCGGTCGGCGACAACATCGCCCATGATCTGCGAACCCCGGTCGTCAATGTCCGCGCGATTCTCGAAGGCGTTTTGGCCGAGGCGCCTAAAGGCTACGGCCTCAGACAGCCGATTCAAAGCGCCCTGCGGCAGCTTGACCGGTCGATGACGACGATCGCCGCTTTGCTGCGGGTTTCGGCGATCGAGCGCGAGCGTCGCGATAGCGCCTTCTCCGATATGGATTTCGCCGCCGTCTGCGCGGAACTGCATGAATTCTTCCTGCCGCTCGCCGAGGCCAAGGGCGTCAGCCTCCGCCTGGCGGCGGACCACCCCGTGATCCGCCGGGGCGATTCCGCCCTGATGCGGGAGGCGGTCGCCAATCTCCTCGACAATGCGCTTAAATTCACGCCACGCGGCGGCGCCGTTCAAGTATCGGTCACGGACGGCGCTGGCCTCGCCCGCATCGACGTCAGCGACAACGGACGTGGCGTTCCCGCCGAGGAGAGCCGCGATATTTTCCGGCGTTTCGTGAGGGCGAAAAATGGCGCGGACCTGCCCGGCGTCGGTCTGGGCCTGAACATTGTCGAGACCATTGCACGATTGCATGGCATGAATCTTGCCGTCGCCGACAATGCGCCTGGAGCCCGCTTCACTTTGACGGAAAAACAGGCCACCGAGCCAAAAGAGGCCTGAAATTTTTGTCGGGCCGGCCTGCTTGCAGGTCTTCCGCCGCGACCGGCTGATGCGGGGCGCCGACTAAAAAACATTTTAGTTTGCGTGACTTCGAGGCGGCGACTATAAGGCGCGCGGCGGAGGTCTGTCGCCTGCCGGCCCGAAATTTCGCAAGGTGAAATGCTCGCCCTCGTCCGTATCGCGCTCAAGCGGCCCTATACATTCGTCGTCATGGCGATGTTCATCGTCATTTTCGGCGTCATGGCGTGGGTTCGCTCGCCGGTCGATATTTTTCCGGCGATCCGCATTCCCGTCGTCGCCGTGGTCTTCACCTATAACGGCCTGCCGCCGGAGGACATGTCCGGGCGAATTGTCTATTATTACGAGCGCACCGCGCTTGCCGAAGTGGACGACATCGAGCACGTCGAGTCGCAATCCATGGCCAATTATGGCGTGGTGAAGATTTTCTTCCAGCCGAACGTCAATCTCGCTGTCGCTCTCGCCCAGATCACAGCCGTTTCGCAGACCGAGCTGAAACATATGCCGCCGGGGCTCACCCCGCCCTATGTGCTGGTTTTCAACGCCTCCAGCGTGCCGGTGATCCAGCTCGCCTTGTCGAGCGACAAGGTGTCTCAGGCGAAAATTTTCGACAGCGCGCAAAATTTCATCCGCCCGCAGCTTGCGACCGTGGACGGGGCGGCGGTTCCCTCACCCTATGGCGGCAACCGGCGCCAGGTGCAGATCGATATCGATCCCGAGAAACTCCACTCCTATGACCTGTCGGCCGATGACGTTGTCCGGGCGATCGGGCGGCAGGACCAGATCACGCCGGTCGGGACGCAAAAAATCGGCGACAAGGAATATGTCATCCATTTGAACGACTCGCCAGATACGGTCGAGGCCATGAACTTCCTGCCGATCAAGACCGTCAATGGCGCGACGGTGCGCATCGGCGACGTCGCTTACGCTCATGACAGTTCTCCGCCGCAAATCAACATGGTGCGCGTCGACGGTTCGAACGCCGTGCTGATGACCATTCTCAAGGCGGGATCGGCTTCGACGCTCGACGTCATCAACGGCGTCAAGGATATCATGCCGCGGCTGCACGACCTTCTGCCGGATTCGGTTCGGCTGCTCGCCGTCGGCGACCAGGCGCCCTTCGTCGAGGACGCGGTCCGTTCGGTGATGCGCGAAGGCGTGCTGGCGGCGGGGCTGACCGGCCTGATGATCCTGATCTTTCTGGGCAGCTGGCGCTCCACCGTCATCATCATCATTTCCATCCCGCTCGCCATTCTGTTCTCGGTCGCCCTGCTCGCGGCGACCGGCGAAAACATCAATGTCATGACAATGGGCGGCCTTGCCCTGGCGGTCGGCATACTGGTGGACGACGCCACGGTGACGATCGAGAATATCAATTACCAGCTCGAACAGAAGAAAGAGATCGAGGCGGCGATCATGGACGGCGCCCGCCAGATCGTCATTCCGGCCACGGTTTCGCTGCTCTGCATCTCCATCGTCTTTGTGCCGATGTTCAGTCTCGGCGGCGTTTCCGGCTATCTGTTCCGGCCGATGGCCAAGGCGGTCGTGTTCGCCTTGATCGGCTCTTATCTGCTGTCGCGCACTTTGGTGCCGACCATGGCCAACTATCTTCTGGCCGGACACGCGCACGATCCGGACGCCGAGCCACGCACGATTTTCGGGCGTTTCCAGCATGGGTTCGAGCGCTACTTCGAGGCTGCGCGTCAGGGCTATTCCCGGATTCTCTCCGCCGCCATGCGTTCGCGGCTTGCTTTCGTGTCCGGTTTCCTGATATTCGCCCTGGCCTCGCTCGTCCTTGTACCTTTCCTCGGCCAGAACTTCTTCCCTGATGTCGAGACGGTACAGATTCGGCTTCATGTGCGCGGTCCGACGGGATTGCGGATCGAAGAAACCGGAAAATTGTTCACCCGCGTCGAAGACGCGATCCGCGACACCGCGGGAGCGAAGAATGTCGCCTCGATGGTCGACAATATTGGCTTGCCGATCAGCGGCACCAACCTCGCCTATAGCAATTCCGGCACGATCGGCTCCCAGGATGGCGATATTCTGATCACGCTTCAGAGGGGGCAGGAGAAGAAAACCGAGGGGCTCATCAAGACCTTGCGCGAAAAGCTGCCCACAGCCTTTCCGGGCGTCGTCTTTTCGTTCCTTCCCGCCGACATCGTCACGCAAATTCTCAATTTCGGCCTGCCCGCGCCCATCGACGTCCAGGTTGTCGGTAAGAACGAGGCGGGCAACCGCGCCCTCGCCGGCAAAATTCTGAAAAAGATCCAGCTCATCTCCGGGATCGCCGACGCGCGCATTCAGCAGCCGGCCGACCAGCCGACCATCAATGTCGACGTCGATCGGGTTCTGGCGAACAGGCTTGGCCTGACCGAGGAAGACATCACCCATTCTCTGCAGATCACGCTTGCCGGTTCGATCCAAACTCAACCCCTGTTCTGGCTGGACCGCAGGAACGGCGTCTCCCATCCGGTCGTGACCCAGATGCCGCAATATTGGATGGCGTCGCTGGACGATCTGGCGCGCGTTCCGGCTTCCGCCGGAAAGTCGCCGCAGCTTCTCGGCGCGTTTGCGGCGATCAATCGCGGCACGAGCGACGCCGTGGTGTCCCATTATTCAGTTCAGCCGGTGATCGACATCTACGCGACCAATTCGGGGCGCGATCTTGGCGCGGTCGCCGGCGATGTGGATCGCGTCATCGACGAGGCGCGCGCCGAGGCGCCACGCGGGACGCAGGTCGTTTTGCGCGGCCAGGCGGAAACGATGAATTCGGCTTATTCTCAGCTCTACGCCGGGTTGGCCTTCGCGATCGTCCTCATTTATCTGGTGATCGTGGTCAATTTCCAGTCCTGGACCGACCCTTTCGTGATCGTCTCGGCGCTGCCGGCGGCGCTGGCTGGCGTCGCCTGGATGCTGTTTTCGACCCACACCACCCTTTCCGTGCCGGCACTGACCGGGGCGATCATGACCATGGGCGTGGCGACGGCCAATTCGATCCTGGTGGTGAGCTTCGCCCGCGAACAGCTCTCCGACGGGCTGGAGCCATTCGCCGCCGCGCTGAACGCCGGCGTCGGCCGTTTCCGCCCGGTGCTGATGACCGCGTTCGCGATGATCATCGGCATGGCGCCGATGGCGCTGAGCGCCGAGCAGAACGCGCCGCTCGGTCGCGCGGTGATCGGCGGCCTAATTTTCGCAACCGTAGCTACTCTGATCTTCGTTCCCGTGGTATTCGGCATCGCGCATTCGCGCAAAACGAAGTCTTCCGTCGAGGCGCGCCATGAACCATGAATTTGCCTCCGAGGCCCGCGCCGCTTCCGCGCGAGGCCGAAGCTTCGGCTCCTGGCTGCTTTGGGGCGCGGTAGCGTTTATCGCTGTTTTTCTGGCTTATTCGTTCGTCCAGCGCTGGCGCGCGGAGAAACAGCTCGAGAACTGGACGCGCGGGCGCGCGATCCAGAATGTGAGAGTCATCGAGCCGACTTTAAGCACGAAGCCGGAGATTCTCACGCTCCCCGGAACGATTTCCGCCTGGTACGAGGCTTCGATTTTCTCCCAGGTGTCCGGCTATATCCAAAGCTGGAAGACCGACATCGGCGCGGTCGTCAAGCAGGGCGATCTGCTCGCGACCGTCGACACGCCCGAACTCGATGACCAACTCGCCAAGGCGGCGGAGGAGGTGAACCGCGCCGAAGCGGCCCTTGATTTCGCCAAGGTGACGGCGGGTCGCTGGGCCGCGCTGCGGCAGTCCTCGGCGGTGTCCAAACAGTCCGCGGACGAAAAAGCCGCCGATCAACAGGCCAAGCAGGCCGATCTCGGGGCGGAGAAGGCCAGTCTTGAGCGGCTCAGGGCGCAGAAAGCCTTCGCTCAGATCGTCGCGCCCTTCGACGGCGTCGTTATCGTCCGAAATATTGACATCGGCTCCTATGTCTCGCCCGGGCGCAACGAAAAGCCGATGTTCAAGGTCGCCGATATTCACGCCGTGCGCCTCTATGTCGAGGTTCCCCAGGTTTATTCCGGGAGCATGACCAAGGGCATGAAGGTGGTTTTCACCACCCCGCAATGGAAAGATCGCGAGTTTCACGGCGAAATCGCCACGACCTCCAACGCGATTGGTGCGACCACTGGCAGCCTTCTGGTTGAAGTCGACGCGCCCAATCCCGACGGCGCCTTGTTCCCCGGCTCCTATGCAAACGCGCATTTCGAATTGCCTATCAATCCTCATCAATTGCGCATTCCGTCGAGCGCGCTTTCGGTCGGCAAGGACAACACCCGCGTCGCCACGGTCGACAGCGACAATCGCGTCAAGTTCAAGTCTGTCGTCATCGCCAAGGACCTTGGTTCGGAAATCGTGATCGCCTCCGGACTGGACCCCCACGACCGGATCGTCAACGATCCGCCGGAAACTTTGGCCGATGGCGATCAGGTCCGTATTTCGTCTCCGAAATCGGCGGCGGACCCCAAGGAATGAGAAGTGCCTTTGCACATTCGCTCGCGGCAAGAGCCGTTCTTTGCGTCACCGTCATTGCGCTCGCGGGTTGCGATTTCGCGCCTCGCTATGCGAAGCCGGAGATCGCGGCGCCCGAGAAATTCAAGGACAGCGTTCAGGCCGGGAACAGGGTCGCCCTGACCGAGGATTGGTGGCGAAATTTTCATGACCGGGAACTCGACCGGCTCGAGGCGACCATCGAAACCGACAATCCGGATTATGCCGCGGCGCTGGCGCGATATGAGCAGGCCAAGGCCTTTCTCGATCTCGCGAATTCGGGTTTCTTCCCGTCCATCGTCGGCCTGCCGGACCTGAGTTATAACAAACAATCGCAGAACCGGCCGCTCCGCTCGAAGGGTCAGCCCACTTATTACGGCTCCAACCAATTATTTGGCCAGCTGGCTTGGGAGATCGACATTTGGGGCCGGGTTAGGGACGTGGTCGGGGCGGCGAAAGCGGGCGCCCAGTCCAATGACGATCTGCTTGCCGCGACCCGCCTTTCGCTGCACGCCACGGTGGCGCGGACCTATATCGCCTTGCGCGGTGCCGACGCCCAGGCCGCTTTGCTGGCGCGGACGATCCGAATCTATCAATCGGCGCTGGACCTCACGACGAAGCGCCTGAAGGACAATATCGCCCCGCCGATCGACGTCGAGCGCGCCAAGGTGCAGCTCGCCAACGCCAAAGCGACTGCGGCGCAAATCGCTCAAGGCCGCGCGGTGCTTGAAAACACGCTCGCGTCGCTCAGCGGCCAGACCGCCTCGCTTTTCGTGATCCCGGCCTCTGCGGTTCAAGCCGCGACGCCGCGCCCGCCGCGCGCGGCGCCCGCCAGCCTGCTGTTGCGCCGCCCCGACGTCACCGCGAAAGAACGCCTGCTTTACGTGGCGAACGAACAGATTGGCGCGGCGAAGGCGGACTTTCTGCCGCGTTTCTACATCCTCATGGGCGGCGGCACGCAATCGACCAATATCGACCTCTTGAATTTCCACAATTCCTTGTGGAATTACGGACCCGCGCTGTCGATGCCGATCTTCGACGGCGGCCAGCGGCAGGCGACGCTCGACGCGGCGCGCGCGCAGTTTTCCTTCGCCGCCGCCCAGTACAAGGGTTCGGTTCTCGCCGCTTATCAGGACGTCGAGAACGCGTTGGCGTCGATAAAATGGCTGCGCATCCAGAGCGCTGCGCTGTCTGAAGCGGCAACGGCGGCGCAACGCGCCCTCGACATGTCGATGAGCCTTTACCAGGACGGCGCGGCTTCGTCGCTTGACGTCGTCACCTCGCAATCGGCCGCGCTCGACGCGCAACGCGCCGACATCGCCGCGCGCACGCAGGTGCTGGAACAATATGTCGAATTGATGCTGGCGCTTGGCGGCGGCTGGAGCGGTCAGGCGCCCGCGCCGCAGCCGCCGCTTCCGCCGGTGGCGTTGCTGGGGCCGCAAGGTCAGGATCCGGGCGCGCAGGCCCAGCCCACGAAGGCAGCTCAATCAGGAGGGCGATGACGGTGAGCCAAGGGAACCAGGCCGGCAAGGGCCGTTGCGACCAATGCGCTTTCTGGAAAATGACCAGCCCTCCGGTCGAGGGCGCCTGTTTCAGGAACGCGCCCCGCCCCGGCGCCATGTCGGACGTGATCGCGCATCGGCCGACGACGCATGGCCGGCAGGGTTGCGGCGACTTCGCGGCCGCCGAAACCAATCCGCGCCCTGTCGCCTGTGGCGCCTGCGCTTTTTGGCATCGGCCGGAATTCGGTCTTCAACCTGTCGATCGCGGCGACAAGCCGGCGTCCTGGTGGGCGGAAGCAGGCCTTTGCGTTCGGCACGCGCCCCGGCCCGTGTCCGAACCGGGGCCCCGCGCCTTCTGGAGCGCGACTCACCAAGCTGACTTTTGCTCGGAAGGCGCGCCGGCGGTGAAACCCGCCGGGGATTGAACCTGCCGGAACCGCTCAGCGGCAGACCCTGATATAGGGATGCGCAAACTCCCAATAGGTGTTGACCACGCGCGCCCGCCACACGCAGCGTGCCGGGCTGCGGTGCGGCGCATAGACGGTCATCGTGTAATCATGCGGATCCTTGCCGTACCAGCTCATGTAATGATGCGGGTCGGCATAACGCTGTCCCGAGGTCCAGTAAGCGCCGGGATCGACCGGCCCCGGATCGCCGGACCAATATGCTTGTCCGGAGCTATGCGGGAAAATGGGTGACGATGTGAGGAAGGCGACTTTGAACATGCCAGCGGCGGCCCCCGTCTTTCACAAAATCACCCGGGCGGGATCATCTCGTAATCGGGGGGCGCCTTTATCAGGAATTTACACGACGCAGCCGGCCTCGGCGTTTTTGGCGTCCACGAACTGGAAGGCCTGGTCGATGCTGGTCCCCTGAACGATCTTCGGCTTCAGCGAATCGTAGACGCCCAGCGCCTTCATGGTTTCGATGGCGGCGGCCCCATAGGGCGCGGATTTGGGATTGGCGATGGAGAGTTTTGCAAAGGCGCCGCTCTTGAGCGCCGCCTCGCCCTTGGTCACGTCGATGAGCTTGCTCCACGGAACGAGCTTTCCGATGGCGTAGGTGAAGTGGCTTTCGCCAACGCCAAAACCTTCTCGACCGCCTGTTTCGGACGATCCTCATCCGCCAAGAGCAGGATCTGGAACGGGGCGCCATGAGTGATCTGGGTGTAGAAAACCCCCGAGGCGCCGAAGCTCAGAAGAACGTCGTTTCCCGTCTTCTGCTTGAACAGCGCGGCGATTTCCTTGGCCGGTTCGGTGAAATTGGCGGCAACCGCGACCTGAACCGGCGCCGCCTCGGCGCGAAGGGCAATGAGCGACAGAACGCAACCCGCGACGAGCGCCTTCAAGCCCATTAAATCCTGCGAAAATTCTGGCGTCCGATCATGCACGCTCGCCGCGATGCCGCAGCGGCGATGTCGTTTCGATCACATATTGCGCAATCTGGCCCCGGAACGCAAAACTGAACAACGAGCGATCGACTACGACGAAAGTTGCGTTGTCCAATAATATTGACCGTCGTTTGAGATGCGCAAGATAATTGATATCGGCTCTCATCACTGAGGTTTGGCGTCAGAAGGTGAAGCGCGCGCCGACCACCGGGGCCCAGTTGCTGTAATAATTGAAGCCGAGATTCGCGCCGGTGATGCTCTTCGCGCCCGCCGGAAGCGAGCCGCCGGCCAGGCCGCCATTCACCGTCGAAACCTCCATGCCGCCATAGACGTCGAATCTCTTGGTGAAATGATAATCGACGAACAGCGAACCGGCGTTGAGATCGCCCCCGCATTGGGCGGCCTTGGCGTTCTGGCTCGGCGCCGAACAGGTCGCGTCCTGCGCCACATTGCCCCATTGGTCCTGGTTCACCAGATAATAAGCGGCGATGATATCCGTCTTTGAATTATAGGCGTATTTGGCGCCAGTCCAGAATGTTTGCAGAACCCTTGGATGCGGATAGGCGTCATTGTTGACTGAACTCAGCATATAACCGCCCTGCTGGTTGTCGGACCCGATGCCGACATTGTTCGACGGATTTTGCAATTCGTCATGCGCATAGCCGACGAAAAACTTGAATTGATTGACTGTATATTTCGCCGCAAGGCCAAAGCCCATATTGTCGGAAATCAGGGCCGACAGACTATTGGCGTTATAGCCAGTCGAGGCGACCGCGACGCCCATATTGCTGGTGAAGGAACTGGCCCCCGCCAATTGCGCGGCGGAGAGCGGCGAATTACCGCCCGCGATCACCACGGCGTCGTGATAGACGCCAAAGACGCCATCCAGTTCGAGCGCGCCATAAGTTCCGCCGAGATTGAACTGATAGGCGGCGTCGTTCGCGGGATAGCAGGTCTGAACCGTGGCGACGGCGGGCGTCCCGAGATAATTGCAGCCGCCATTGCCGTCGGCGAATTTATACATGGCGCCGAAGTGAACCGGGCCATAGGCCACGCGATATTTTAGCGAATTGTCCCAACGCGCGTCTTCGGTCGCGCCGAGACCCTGCACGAACTGGCCGTTATAGGCGATCGGCGAGAAGGAATAGGCCGCGCCGGTCGGGTCGTAACCAACCACCATGTCGACCGAGAACGGACGGTGGCGGCCGAAGGTCAACTCGCCGAAGGTTTCGGACGACAGGCCGGCGAAGAGCTGATCGTTGAACGCCTGACCGCCGCGTCCGCCGTCGCCCGAGAAGGAATAGGCGCTGCGCGGCAGGCCCTGGTTGGAGACCATCGTCCCCGGCATATTGGCGAGCTGGCCCGATTGGGGATTGATCCCGGTCGAAGCCATGAACACGCCGGCGAGACCCGGCAGCAGCTCTTCCTCGCCCTTCACGCCGAGCGTCGTCTGCGACAGATTGTTCTGCGCGACGCCGAAATAGGGCTTGTTGGTGAATTTGTTGATGAGGGATTCGCCCTCGTAGTTCTGGCCGTTTTCCGGCAGGCCGTGGCTGACATAGCCGACGCCGGCGTCGATCGTGCCGAAGACGGTGATGCCGCAGAAGGTCAGCGGGCCTTCCAGGTTGAGCGGGGCGCAGCCCGCCGGACCCTTGAGGCTGGGGAGGTCGGCCATGAAGCTGGACGGCGCCGGACGGGCGGCGGGCTGGCGGGCGAGTTCCGTCTGTTCCTTGGCCTGCTGCTTCTCGATCTTGCTCAGGCGCTTCTCCAGCAGGGCGTTCTGCTTTTTAAGCAAAGCCGCCTGCGCCTTGAGCGCGGCGATTTCCTGCGCGTCGGCCGCCAAAGCGGGCGCGACCGCCACTGCGATCACGGACGCCGCGACCGCGGCCAGCAAGGCTTTCTTACGCATTCTATCCCCCATCGCGGCTCCGCGCGACAATCCGCGCAAATCGGCACATACGGTAATTCGATTACATTACGAATGGCATGTGCTTTACATATCGTTGAACCACTAGCAATGACGGTGCGCGTCGTAAAGCCGTTAAATTCCGCAAAAGCTACTCACGTCGTGCGCTATTTGCTCGAAATAGCTCAAACCAGCCAAAAGTTTAAGCAGCTCAACCGCACAATAAATCCTGCACCGATTTTGTTGCGTAATATGATAAATTTGTCACATCAAATCGCTCAATGGTGTTTCCATGAGCGTTGAAGCCAATGGCCGGACTTGCCGGCGAGGCCATCAGGCCGCCGATCGTCACGGCCGGAGGAGGGGCTAACGCCGCTCCCTGACTTTCGCCGCCTTGACGGCCGCGACCGTCGCGCGCCGGGCGGCGCCGGAATTGATATTGGCAGTCCAGAATTGCGTCGCTTTCCCGAAAGAAATTGCGTCAAAGAAATTGCGTCGTTGCCGACATGATCGATGTTGAACAACCGCCAAACGCAATCGCGCCAGCCGGGAACGCCGGCGCGAACCTTGCTGAGTTTCGACAAAGCGTCGGCGCCGATCGAGGGCGCGAGGAGCCCGGGGTTTTCGCCGGCCTGTCGAGGGCGTCCAGGGCGAGCGGCGCGTTGTTGCCGACCAGAGACAGCGCCATCTTGGCCGATTCGCGCAGACGATGGCCCAGCGCATGGTCGAATTTCGCCTTGCTGTCCACAGAGACCCAGAAAATTGCGATCCGCGTCCAGTCGTCTGTGGCGCCAGCGCTTTTTGGCATCGGCCGGAATTCGGTCTTCAACCTGTCGATCGCGGCGACAAGCTCGCATCTTGCTGGGCGCAGGCGGGCCTTTGCGTTCGCCACGCGCCCCGGCCCTTGCCCGAACCGGGGCCCTGCGTGTTCTGGAGCGCGACTCACCAAGCCGATTTCTGCCCGGAAGGCGCACCGGCGGTGAAACCCGCCGGGGATTGAGCCTGCCGGAACCGCTCAGCGGCAGACCCTGACATAGGGATGCGCAAATTCCCAATAGGTGTTGACGACGCGCGCCCGCCACACACATCGGCTGGCGCCGGCGTGCGGCGCATAGACGGTCATCGTGTAATCATGCGGATCCTTGCCATACCAGCTCATGTAATGATGCGGGTCGGCATAACGCTGTCCCGAGGTCCAATAGGCGCCGGGATCGACTGGCCCTGGATCGCCCGACCAGTACGATTGTCCGTCGACCGTCCGCATTGAGGCGGCGGAGAAGGCGGAAGCCGGGATGGCGCCCAAGGTGGCGACGCCGACGAACGCCAGCGCCATGGCGAAACTGGATGGGCGGAACATTTTTCGACCTCCTTTGACCGGGTCGGGTGGTAAACCCCGACGAGAGTTCGGCCTCAGGCGGCGGCGGTCATCTCGCGACCGCGCCGGAAGGAGCGATCAACGATTCTCAAATGGCCGCGACGCGACGCCAGAAAAGAGCGCGCGCGACTAAAAATTTTTTAACAACAATGTGTTGCGGAAGCTTTGCGATAGAGGCCGGCTTTAGCTCCCGCTGGTAGCCGGAAGAGCGCCGCGCGGCGCCGGGACAAGGGGCGCGCCGCAGAGTCCGGTCGGCATTACGGCTCAGGCGTGACGGGCAAGGAGTTGTCGCGCTGTTATGAAAACTGGTTCATGACATTTAGATAACAAAATTGAGTAGCAAGCCGGATGGCTGTCACATTGCTGTCAAATCGCCGCTAAAAGTGGCGCTCTGTTCTCCGTTCAACTATTGCGGCGAAGCAACACTTGGCGAAATTACGGCGAAAATCCCGCTAAAAGAAGCGGTGTCGATTGCCAAGCCAGGGTCTCCCGGATATCCGATAGGCAATCGCGGAGCGTTCACGCCTTCGTGATCCGGTTTCCCGCCGCAGTTCGCGCCGCGGTTCGATTTGAACGATCCTTCCGAGGGCGTGTCGCGCCACGGCGGTTCGGATGATGGAGAGAGAGATGAAGAGCAAATTGATGGCGGCAGTCGCGGCCGTGGCGATTATGTCTGCCGCCGGCGTCGCCAAGGCGCAGACGGCCGATGAAGTGCAGGCGCTCAAGGCTCAGTCCGCGCTTCTGAAGAAGCAGAACGCGGCGCTGGAGAAGCGCCTGAGCAAGATCGAGAAGCAGCAGGCCAAGGAACAGGCGGAAATCGCCCGCCAGCCCGCCGCCCGTCCGGCGCCGTCCAGCTTCATGGCCGACCTCCCCAGCCTCAAGGGTCCGGCGGGCTGCGCCCCGCTCAACTTGGAAGGCCCGCTGACTTTCTGCGGCATCACCATCTTCGGCACGTTCGACACCGGCCTGTCCTATGCCTCGCACGGCGCGCCGAACAGCGGCGGCTTCTACGCCGGCGACATTCTCATGCAGAAGTTCTACAACGGCTCGCGGTTCGGCATGGCGCCGAGCGGTCTGTCTCAGACCACCTTGGGCGTCAAGGGCGAGGAAGAGATTTTGCCCGGTTGGGCCGGCGTGTTCTACGCCTCGACCGGCATCAATCCGCAGTCCGGCCAGCTTGCCAACGCGCCGGGTTCCCAGATCTCCAATAACGGCACGCCGTTTGGCGGCCAGTCGATGAACATCGACGGCACCCGCGGCGGCCAGGCCTTCAACGACCAGCTCTATGTCGGCGTCTCCAACAAGACCTTCGGCGAACTGACCTTCGGCCGTCACAAAACCTTCTCGAACGATCTGCTTTCCAATTACGATCCCGCCGGCGGCGCCTACGATTACTCGCCGATCGGCTATTCGGGGAGCCCGGTCGCGGGCCTCGGCGAAACCGACCTCGGCCGCGAAGACGAAACTTTGAAATATCTCGTCAACTTCCCGCTCGGCCAGGTCGCTGGCCATTTCGGCGCGATGTATAAGTTCGCCGAAGGCAACGCCGGCCTCGGCACCGCCGCAACAACAATTGCAAATAACAGCTGCGGGGGCACGGTCGCCGCTCCGCTGCCGTGCAAACTCAACGATGACGGCTATCAGTTCGACCTCGGCGCCAAATACGCCGGCTTTGAGCTCGACGGCGTGATCAGCCACTACAACCAGGCCTTGACTTACGGCACCTTCGCCTATGGCTCCACCTACACCTTGCCCTTCTCCGGCGCGGTGCTGCCCACCTTGGGCGCTCAGGGTCTGAGCGGCACAGTCGCGGACCTCACCAGCTTCATGATCGCCGGCAAATATACCTGGAACCAGTTCAAGTTCTATGCCGGCTACGCCAACGACCGTTTTTCCGATCCGACCGATCCGATGGGCTTTGGGGCTGACACCGGCACGGGCGATTATCCAATCTATGCTGTCAACAACGCCGCCTATCTATACGGCAACAAGATCCTGCAGACGGAATGGGTGGGTGTGAAATACGCCTTCAACTCCCAGACCGACTTCACGCTAGCCTATTATAACGAAAACCAGAATTTTTACGGCAGCGCCGCCAATGCCGCCACCTGCTCCGCGCCGCAGAGCATGAATGGCTATTATGGGGGCAAGTTGTACCAGACGGCCCTTACCGGCGCCTCGCCACGTTCCGGCGCCTGCGCCGGCTCCCTGAACGCGATCTCCGGTTATGTCGATTACCACTTCACCAAGCGGTTCGACGCTTACGCCGGCATGATGTGGAGCGAGTACAACGGCGGCCTGGCGGCCGGCTCGATCTACAACATGAACTTCGCGCCGAGCGCGGGTGTCCGCTTCACCTTCTGATCGCTGGAAAGCGCCAAACAGCAGAACATCCCGCGAGAGCGATCTCGCGGGATTTTTTTTGGCTTGGCGGCGGCCCGCTCAATCTTGAGCGTGAATCGCTGTTGCGGAAATTGGCCGCGCAAACGGCTTCGGCTCTCGCGTCAATAATCCACGCCGATCAGATAAAGACCCGCCGCCGGCGCCACCTGGCCGCAGCGGGCGCGGTCGCGGGCTTCAAGCGCGGCTTTCAAATCCTCGGCGCGCCATTTGCCAGAGCCGACATGCTCCAGCGAGCCGACCATCGAGCGCACTTGGCGGTGCAGGAAGGCGCGCGCGCTGACGTGAATGTGAATCTCGTCGCCCTTGCGGACCACGTCCAGCCTGTCGAGCGTGCGCACCGGACTTTCGGCCTGGCACTCCGAATCGCGGAAGGTCGAAAAATCGTGGCGTCCGACCAGTCCTTGCGCCGCCGCATGCATGGCTTGGGCGTCGAGCTTGCGCTTGACCAGCCAGGCGCGGCCCGAATTGAAGGTCAGAGGCGCGCGGCGATTGACGATGCGATAGAGATAATGCCGCGCCGTGGCGGAAAAGCGGGCGTCGAAATCCGCCGCCGCTGGTTCGACCAGCACAATTGCGACCTTTTCCGGCCGCATCTGGGCGTTGAGCGCCTCGCGCAGCTTGTCGGGGCGCCAGTCGCGCGACAGATCGACATGGCCGACCTGACCCGAGGCATGGACCCCGGCGTCGGTGCGCCCGGCGCCGCGCAGGCCGCCCGGGGCGGGATCGAGCCGCGCCAGCGCGCTTTCGATCACTTGCTGGACGGAAAGGCCGTTGGCCTGGCGCTGCCAGCCGACATAGCCGGTCCCGTCATATTCGATGACCAGCTTAAAGCGCGGCATGGCGCCCTTGAGCCAATATGTCGCCGATGGCCAGCCGCGCGCTGCGAAAAAATTCCGCGCCGGAAACCGGGCCGCGTCCGGCCCGCTGGACTTCGAGCAGGGTCAAGGCCCCCTTGCCGCAAGCGACGCGCGGCGTCTCGTCCAGGAATTCGCCGGGCCGCCCCGCGCCCTCGGCTTGCGCGGCGCGCAGGATTTTCACCCGCTCAAGCCCCTTACCGAAATCGGCCTCGAAAAAGGCGCCGGGAAAAGGCGACAGGCCGCGAATGAGATTGTGCAATTGGCCGGCGGCCAGCGAAAAATCGACCCGCGCTTCCGCCTTGTCGATCTTCTTGGCGTAAACCACGCCCGCTTGCGCTTGCGGCGTGAATTGCAGCGCTCCGCGCTCCAAGGCCGCCAAAGCGCGGCCGATCAGATCGGCGCCCAGCGCGGACAGGCGGTCGTGGGCCTCGCCGGCGGTCATGTCCGGCGTGAGGCTAAGCTTTTCCGCCATGGCGATCGGGCCGGTGTCGAGCCCTTCCTCCATTTTCATCACCTCGACGCCGGTTTCCCGGTCGCCGGCCATGATCGCGCGCTGGATCGGCGCGGCGCCGCGCCAGCGCGGCAGCAGCGAGGCGTGGAGATTGAGGCAGCCCTGTTTGGTCGCCTCCAGCACCGCCTTGGGCAGGATCAGGCCATAGGCCACGACCACCGCGACATCGGCCTCGCAGGCGCGAAATTCTTCAATCGTTTCCGGCTCGCGGAAATTCTTGGGCGTCAGGACTTTGAGGCCGTATTTTTCCGCCGCCGCATGGACCGGCGAGGGCGTCAGCTCCAGCCCGCGCCGGCCGGCGGGCTTGGGCGCGCGGCTATAGACCGCCACGATCTCATGGCCGCGGCCAAAGATTTCGGCCAGCGGCGCCAGCGCGAAATCCGGCGTGCCCATGAAAATGACGCGCATCAATCAGCCCAGTTTTTCGCGGATTTCCGGATCTCTTTCCCGATTCTTTGGTGGGGCGGAGGGCTCGTTGAGGCGGGCGGCTTTCGAGAATTTCTTGATCGCGCGCTCGCGCTTCAACCGCGACAGATGGTCGATGAACAATTTGCCGTCGAGATGGTCGATCTCATGCTGGATACAGGTGCCGAGCAGGCCTTCCGCCTCGATCTCGCGGCGCTGATTGTCGCGGTCGAGGAAGCGCACGCGGACCTTCGCCGGCCGGCTCACCTCCTCGTAATATTCCGGCACCGACAGGCAGCCTTCCTCGTAGATCGCCTGGTCTTCCGAATGTTCCAGGATTTCCGGATCGGCGAGGAACATCGGCGCCGGCTCCTCGTCCTTCCTGGCGAGGTCGATCACGATCACACGTTTCGGGACGCCGATCTGGATCGCGGCCAGGCCGATCCCCGGCGCGTCATACATGGTCTCCAGCATGTCATCCATCAGCGCGCGCACGGATTGGTCCACCGCGCCGACATTCTCGCTGACAGCGCGAAGCCGTGGATCGGGCAGGCACAGGATCGTACGTATCGCCATAGGGATGAACTCTATCGGAATTTTCCTCCTGAGATAAGAGCGCGGGCAGGGCCCGTCAAATAGGCTTTGCATGATTCCCACCATATGTTCTATATTTGTTCAGGATTTCCTGCTTCGATGCACGGCTGTCCGGTTGAGTTTTGGTGGACAGGCTGCACGGCATTGATTCTACTCTGTTCAGAGGGTTTGGCGACTCATCTGGACACGAGAAGGAAAAACGCCGTGCAGCATCAAACTAGCGTGTTTCACGCTCTGACCAAGCTGATTCCATGGGGCGCCTTCGATGGGCTTGTGGAAAAGCACAGTGCCGACGCCCGCATTCGCAAGCTGACGACTAAAAACCAGCTTCTGGCCATGCTTTACGGGCAGCTGGCGGGAGCGGAGAGCTTGCGCGATATTGTCGGCGCGTTCGACAGCCATGGGTCGAAACTTTATCATCTGGGCGCTGCCAAACTGTCGCGTTCTACCCTGTCCGACGCCAATTCGCTGCGCAGCGCCGATGTGTTCACCTCGCTCTTCACCAGGCTTGTCGGGCAGGCTCTGCCGGGCTTTCGCAAGAAATTGCGCGAGCCCTTGCTGCTGATCGATTCCACCAGCTTTCGCCTGAGCGCCCTGTCCGCCGATTGGGCGCGCTTCTCGGCCAACGCCTGCGGCGCCAAACTGCATGTTGTCTATGATCCCGACGCGGACTGCCCGATCTACGCCTCGCTGAGCAGCCCGAAAATCAACGACATTGTCGCCGCCAAGGAGATGCCCATCGACCCCATGGCGACCTATGTATTCGACCTGGGCTATTACGATTACGGCTGGTGGGCCGATCTTGATGCCGCCGGTTGTCGGATCGTGACGAGGCTGAAAACCAACACCCGGCTTTCCAATGTCGTCGAAAGCGCGGTTCCCCCCGGGGGCGATATCCTGAGTGATCGGATCGGCCTCTTGCCGCAGCGGCTCGCGGCGAGCCGGAAAAATCCATTTTCCGACCCGGTGCGCGAGGTTTGCGTACGCATCGAAACCGGCAAGATTTTGCGCATTCTTTCCAATGATATTGACGCGCCCGCCGCCGAGATCGCGGCGCTCTACAAACGTCGCTGGCAGATCGAATTGTTCTTTCGCTGGATTAAACAAACATTGAAAATCAATCACTTCCTCGGCCGAAACGAGAATGCCGTCCGCATCCAGATCGCCGTGGCGCTGATCGCCTTCGTGCTGCTGCGCCTCGCCCATGCCGCTCAAAACGAAGTCGAAAGCCTCCTCAGCTTTACGCGCCTCGTCCGAGCCAACCTTATGCACCGAAGGCCAATCGACCGACTGCTCGGACCGCCCCCGACAACAAGCCAATGCCCTAACCAATTCACAATCGAGTTCAGCCCATGCTGAACCGGACAGCCGTGGCTTCGATGGCGCCATGACAAATCGCCTGCTGTTCGAGATTTTCGATTTTCCGGTGACGGCCTATCAATTCGCCGCCGCGCTCGCGGCGCTGGCGCTGCTGGCGCTGGTTTTTTTCGCGCGCGGCGCCCGGCGGGCGGCCGATGATGCGCAGATGGCGGCGCTGGCGCGCTCGCACGCCGAACTCTCCGGGCGCCTGCAAACACTCGCCGAGATTCTTGGCGGGCGTCAGGCCGATTTCGCCCGCGCGGTGACGGAAAAGCTGGATTTCACCAGCCATCGCGTCAACGAACGTCTTGAAACCTCCGCCCGCGCCACTCTGGGCAACTTGAGCGCGCTCAACGAGCGGCTCGCCCTGATTGACGCCGCGCAAAAAAACCTCGTCGGCCTGACCGAGGAAGTGGTGGGGCTGAAAGAAATTTTCGCCAACAAGCAGACGCGCGGCGCCTTCGGCCAGGGCCGGATGGAGGCGATCGTCCGCGACGCCATGCCCGCCCATTCCTATCGTTTTCAGCACACGCTCTCGACCGGCGCCCGGCCCGATTGCGCCTTGAAACTGCCCGGCGACGACAAAATTCTGGCTTTGGACGCCAAATTCCCGCTCGAAGCCTTTTCCGCGCTCAAGGAAGCGCGGAGCGAGCCGGAGAAAAAGGCGGCGCAGGCCCGGGTGCGGGCCGATCTTTCCAAACATATCAAGGACGTTTCCGAGCGTTATCTCCTGCCCGGCGAGACCCAGGACGTGGCGATCCTGTTCGTGCCCTCGGAATCGCTTTTCGCGGAATTGCACGAAAATTTCGACGACGTGATCCAGAAGGCGCATCGCGCCCGGGTGCTGATCGTCTCGCCCTCTCTGCTGCTGATGGCGATCCAGGTCTTGCAGGCTCTGGTGCGCGACGCTCTGGTGCGCGATCAGGCCCATGTCATCCAGGCCGAAACCCGCCGCCTTGTCGAAGACGTCTCGCGGCTGCGCCAGCGCGTGCTGAAGCTCGAAAGCCATTTCCGGCAGTCGCAGGAGGACGTTTCGGCGATCCTGATTTCTTCCGAAAAGATCGCGCGGACCGGAGACCGCATCGACCGCATCGATTTTTCCCGCGACGACGGACAGGACCTTTTCGAGGCGGCGCAATAGCGTTTCGCGCATATCGACCGTCGCGTCGGTTGCGGCTAGGAAGGGTTCCCCGCCCCGCGCTCTGGCGACGCAGCCGCGAGAGTTGGAGATTCTCGGCTTGTCCCTGCATGCGCCATTCTGCCTGATCGAAGACCGCGACGCGGGCGGCGCAATGTTGTTTGCCGCGCCGCGCGGGATCGTCGCGGCTTTTCGCGCCGAGGAGGTTGGCCCGGCTTTCGACGTCTTGCAGCAGGCGGCGGACGACGGTTTTCACCTTGCGGGTTTCGTCGCCTATGAATGCGGCTACGCCTTGGAGCCGCGCCTTGCGCCGCTGTTGCGCCCCGCGCCGGACAAGCCTTTGCTCCTGTTCGGCGTCTTCGACGCGCCGCGTCCGGCGCCGGCTTTGGGCGCGCCGGGCGCGTGCGCCATCGAGGCTTTGCGGCCGGCCTGGGAATTCGCGGATTACCAGCGGCGGTTCAACGCCTGCCGCGATTATATCGCCGCTGGCGACGCCTATGAGATCAACCTCACCTTTCCGCTTTTCGGCCGCTGGCGCGGCGCGCCGCTCGACCTTTACCGGAATTTGCGCGTGCGCCAGCCGGTCGCGCTGGGCGGCGTTGTGGCGCTCGGCGGCGAGACCATTCTCTCGCTGTCGCCGGAAAATTTCTTCTCGACGCGGGAAGGAAAAATCTTCGCCCGGCCGATGAAGGGCACCGCCCCGCGCGGCGCGACGGCGCTGGAAGACAAGGCGCTCGCCGAGGCTCTGGCGCGCGACGAAAAGAACCGCGCCGAAAATCTGATGATCGTCGATCTTCTGCGCAACGACATCGGCCGGCTGTCGGAAATCGGCTCGGTCAAGGTCTCGGACCTTTTCACGGTCGAGACTTTTCCGACCCTGCACCAGATGACCTCTGGCGTGGAGGCGCGCCTTCGCCCAAAACTGGCGCTGCAAGAGATTTTCGCCGGGCTGTTCCCCTGCGGTTCGGTCACCGGCGCGCCAAAGATCAGGGCGATGGAAATCATCGCCGAACAGGAGGCCTTTGCGCGCGGCGTCTATTGCGGGGCCATAGGCGCGATCGCGCCGGGCGGCGACATGCGCTTCAATGTCGCCATCCGCACCCTGAGCTTGTCCCCCAACGGGGAATTTTCCTGCCCGGTCGGCTCGGCTGTGGTGGCGGATTCGCGCGCGCGGGAGGAATATGAGGAATGTCTGCTGAAAGCGCGCTTCCTGACGGACTGATCGAAACCCTTTTGTGGACCCGCGCGGCCGGTTTCTGGCTGCTGGAGGGCCATCGCGCCCGCATGGCGGCCTCGGCGGCGGCTCTGGGATTTTCCTTCGCGCCGGAAAATTTTGACAGCGCGCTCGCCCGCGCCGGCGCCGAAACGCCAGCCCTGCGGGTGCGGCTGGTCCTGTCCCGCGACGGCGCGATCGAAACCACCGCCGCGCCTTTCGCGCCCGACCCGCCGCAAAAAATCTGGCGTGTCGCGCTCGCGCCGCAAAGGTTCGATTCGCGCGATCCCCTGCTGCGCCACAAGACCACCCGCCGCGCGATCTATGAAGACGCGCTCGCCGCTTCCGGGGCGGATGAAGTCATCTTTCTCAATGAGCGCGATGAAATCTGCGAGGGCGCGCGCACCAATATTTTTGTCGAGCGCAATGGCGTCCTGCTAACCCCCTCCGTGCAAAGCGGCCTGCTGCCCGGCGTGTTGCGCGCCGATTTTCTGGCCCAAGGCCGCGCCAAGGAAAAAATCCTGCGTCTCGCCGACCTCGACCGAGGCTTTCTGATCGGCAATTCCCTGCGCGGTCTGCTGCGCGCGAGATTGGCCGCGCCGGGAAAGCCGTAGCCCTTTCCACGGCGCCGGCCGATCGCGCGCATCGACCGGGAGCGTGTCATAATTACGGCTCAAAATTGAGTGTAATATTCAGCATTGGCTTGTGGTGAGCAGGGATATCGGGTCTTGAGCGACAAACTCATCTCCCCCGAACAATGCCGGATGGCGCGGGCGGGCCTTGGCCTCACGGGCGAACAAGTAGCCGAACGCGCGCGAGTGTCGAAAGTGACCCTGTCCGATTTCGAAAAATGCAAGCGGTCGACGCATCCCCGCACCGTCGGCGCAATCCGGGCGGCGCTCGAAAACGCAGGCGTGGAATTCCTTGAGGACAATGGCGGCGGGGCGGGCGTGCGGCTGAAACGGAAGCCTTCCGACGCGATCATCGCTCTGGAAGACCTGAACGCGGAAAACGACAATTAAAGCGCATTCGGAAATCATAGAGTCGAACGCGCTCTGTTATTTCATTGTTTTGACGCATATTCTTTTCCGAAAAGTCTATCAACTTTTCGGGAATATGCTCTAGCACGAACGAGACTTCGATCGGCCCGCGCTTGGCGTGGTAACGAAATTCTGGCGACAGAAATGGCATTCGGAGGGGCAAAATGACCAATATCCGGCAGTTGCTTCGGGAAAAGGGCGGCGACGTCGTCGGCATCGGGCCGGAGGCGACGGTGTTCGACGCGATCAGGACGATGGCCGACCGAAATATCGGCGCGCTTGTGGTCATCGAGGGGCGCAAGGTGGTTGGGATCATCACCGAGCGCATTTACGCGCGAGAGGTCGTGCTGAAGGGCAGAACCTCGCCCGTCACCCCGGTCCGCGAGGTGATGGACACCGATGTGCCCTATGCCCGGCCCGAGCAGTCGGTCGAGGAGTGCATGGCGGTGATGACAAAGACGCGACTGCGCCATCTGCCGGTTTTCGATCAGGGCGAACTCGTCGGGCTGATCTCGATGGGCGACCTCGTCAATTCGATCATCGGCCATCAGGAATTCACCATCGAGCAGTTGATCCATTATATTCAGCACTGAAATCCTGCAGCACTGAAATCCCGCAGCACTGAAATCCTGGCGCGGGTTCAACGCCGACCCTCGTCCAGCCAATGCTGGAGCAATGTGTGGGCGATGGCGATAGGATTGGGGGTGAAAAACCCCTGTTGGTGGCGCCCTTCGAACATGGCCAAAACCTCGGCGCGGCCGAACCAGCGGCAGTCTTCAAGTTCGGCGCGGTCGATTGCGATCTCGCGCGACAAGGCTTGAGCCTCGCAGCCGACCATGATCGACGCCGGGAAGGGCCAGGGCTGGGAAGCGACATAGCGCACCGCGCCGACGCGGATGCCGGCCTCCTCCATCACCTCGCGCCGCACCGCCTCTTCGAAAGTCTCGCCACCTTCGACAAAACCCGCGAGGCAGGAATACATGCCTTCGGGGAATATTTTCTGGCGCCCGAGCAGGCAGAAATCGCCGTCCACGACATTCATGATCGCCACCGGATCGGCGCGTGGAAAATGTCTGGCGCCGCAGGCCGGGCAATCCCGCCGCCAGCCGCCTTGCGCGGAATGGGTCGGCGCGCCGCAGCGCGGACAGAACGGATGATGCGCGTGAAAATGCAAGATCGCCTTGGCCTGGGCGAGAAGCGCGATTTCGGCGCGGGGCAGGGCGGCCTTGTTGGCCAATGGCCGCAGGTCGCGAATTTGCAGCGCGGGAAAAGCCGGCAGGATCAGGCGGCGCTGATCGACGAAGGCTCCGGCGTCCGTCGATTCTTCCGCCTGGGCCGCGTCGTCCGGCAGCAGCAAGGCGAAAGCCGGCCCGTTTCCATCGCGCCCCAGCAGAACCTCTTCCCGGATGGCGCCGAAGGCGCGGGCCGCCGCGAGCGGATGGAGAGACGAGAGAGTCTCGCCTGCAAGACGCAGCACCGGCATGGACTGGACGAAAGCCACGGCGCGGGCGTCAGGCGCGGCGGCGAGTCCGGCGAGCAGCCGAGAGTCCTCGCGGGCCTGCGACAGCCGGTCGAGAGGATTGCCGGCGAAGCCGATATCGAGATCGTGAAAACTCATGCGCCATCCAGTCCGAGCGCGGCGGCCGCGGCGCGGACCCGCGCCTTCGCCGCTTCGGGCGCATAAGGCTCGCCCTTTCCGGCGCCCCAGACTGGGCCGGGCCAGGCTGCGTCGCCCTCGAAACGGGCGACGACATGGACATGAAGCTGGGCCACCATATTGCCCAGCGCGCCGATATTGATCTTTTTCGCCCCGGTCAGATGCTTGAGGCGTTCGCCGGCAAGCGCCGCTTCTTCGATCAACACGCCGCGTTCTTCGCGCGAAAGATCGTGGATTTCGCTGAGGCCCGCGCGGCGCGGAACCAGGATCAGCCAGGGAAACCGGCTGTCGTTCATCAACAGAACGCGACACAGCGGCAGATCGCCAACCGTCAAACTGTCGGCGGCGAGGCGGGGGTCGAGGGCGAAAGTCATGGCGCCTCCTGGATACGCTCTTGGGTAGCGCCGTCGGGCGATCGGGACAAGCGCCCCCTTGCGCGAAAGCCGATCATGGTCCAAATAGGCGACGGGAGGTTGGCGGTGGACGTTCCACTCGCCAACCGGGTCAGGTCCGGAAGGAAGCAGCCCTAACGAGAATGGGCGGGTCTTCGTTCAACCTCCCACCCCCTTCCGGGGGATGTTCGCGCGCCCGACGACCGCTGGCGCTTTTTCACGGCGGCTCGATGATCGACGATTCCGCGCCAAATCCGACTGAAGGCGCGTCCGGCGCCTTGTTCGCGGACCCGCCGCAAAAGCCGGCGCCGGCCGCCTATCGCGTGCTGGCGCGCAAATATCGCCCCTCGCGCTTCGAGGATCTGATCGGCCAGGAGCCGATGGTCCGCACCCTTTCCAACGCCTTCAAGATCGGCCGCATTCATCAGGCCTATATGCTGACGGGGGTGCGCGGGGTCGGCAAGACCACCACCGCGCGCATTCTCGCCCGCGCCTTCAATTATGAAGTTCCCGCGCGCGACGGCCATCCGGCGATCGACAAGCCGACGGTTCATATGGACGAGATCGGCGTCCATTGTCAGGCGATCATGGAATCGCGCCATGTCGATGTGATCGAGATGGACGCGGCCTCCCACACCAGCATCGACGACATTCGCGAGATCGTGGACAGCGCGCGCTACAAGCCGGCGATGGCGCGCACCAAGGTCTATATCATCGACGAAGTGCACATGCTGTCGAAATCCGCCTTCAACGGCCTGTTGAAGACGCTGGAAGAGCCGCCGGAACACGTCAAATTCCTGTTCGCGACCACCGAAATCGAAAAGGTGCCGGTGACCGTGCGCTCGCGCTGCCTGCGTTTCGACCTGCGCCGGGTCGAAACGGAAGAGCTGGTCCGCCACCTCGCCGCCATTTGCGACAAGGAAAAGGTCGAGGTCGAGACCGACTCCCTCGCCTTGATCGCCCGCGCCTCCGAAGGCTCGGTGCGCGACGCGCTCTCCCTGCTCGACCAGGCGATAGCCCATGGCGCCGGCGCGCCGGTCGGGATCGAAAATCTGCGCCTCATGCTTGGTCTCGCCGACCGCGCGCGGGTCATCGATCTGTTCGAGGCGGTGATGAAGGGCGATATCGCGGCGGCCCTGGCTCACCTCAAGGAACAATATGACGCCGGCGCCGATCCGACGCAGGTTCTGGTCGATCTCGCCCATTTCGTGCATTTCGTGACCAAGACCAAGGTCGCGCCCAAGGTCGTCGATCGCGGCGCCACCCAGGTCGAGCGCGAGCGCGGGGCCGTTTTCGCCGAAAATCTGTCGATGTCGGCGCTGTCGCGCGCCTGGCAGATTCTGGTCAGGGGCGTCGAGGAGGTGAAGGATTCGCCGCGCCCGCTCGCCGCCGCCGACATGGTTCTGGTGCGCCTCGCTTATGCCGCCGACCTGCCGACGCCCGAGGAGGCGCTCAGGAAATTCGTCGGCGCCCCAGCCGGCGGACCGGCGCCCGCCCTCTCGCGTTCGTCTTCTTCGTCCGCGCCGGGACCGGCGACCTCGCTGCGCGCCGCGCCCGTCCTTGCCGCCGCGCAAAGCGCGCCCGCGCCCGCGCCGGATGCGCCGCCGACGCTCGCCATCAGGAATTTCGCCGAACTGGTGGCGCTGGCGGCGCAGAAGCGCGACATTCAGATCAAGGCGGCGCTGGAGCGCGATGTGCGTCTGGTTCGTTTCGAGCCCGGCGTGTTTGAATTCGCGCTGGCGCCCGGCGGCGCGCCGGGCTTGGCGGCGCAGTTTGCCCGCAAATTGCAGGATTGGACCGGCCAGCGCTGGATGGTCGCCCTCTCTTCGACGGAAGGCGCGCCGAGTCTGATCGAACAGGCGCAAGCCACCGAAAACGAAAAAAGGACCGGCCTCCAAGCCCATCCTTTCGTGCGCGCGGCGCTCGACCAGTTTCCCGGCGCCGTGATCGTCGCGGTGCGCGGGGGCGAAGCGGAAGCGGCGGCGCCCACCGCCGCAGCCCCGGAAGCGGCCGCCGACGACGTCGCCTATATCGACGAGTCCGAAGAAGAGGATTTGTGAATGGACATCATGGGCTTGATGAAAAAGGCCGGCGCGATGCAGGCCAAAATGGCCGAAATGCAGGCCGAACTCGACAATGTCACCGTCGAGGGGTTTTCGGGCGGCGGACTGGTCAAGGTGACGCTCACCGCCAAGGGCGCGCTCCAGGGCCTGTCCATCGATTCGTCGCTGCTCAAGGAAGACGAGAGCGAAATTCTCGAAGACCTGATTGTCGCCGCCCATGCCGACGCAAGGCGCAAGGCCGAGGGTCTCCTCGAAGAAAAGATGAAGGCGATGACGGCGGGCTTGGGTCTGCCGCCGGGTATGAAACTGCCTTTTTGATTTGCCTTCCGCGCGGGGGCGGAAGGCGCCCCTCGCGCGCGCTCGGCCAAAGCCCGTCGTTCGACGGGCGTCTAAAGGCGCCCTTTTGGTTCGCTCCTAGCGCCCTTCGGGCGCGTTGTTTGAGGTTGTTTGATGGCGGAACGCATCGCCGGCCCCGAGATCGAGCGGCTGATCCAATTGCTCGCCCGCCTGCCGGGGCTGGGGCCGCGTTCGGCGCGCCGCGCCGCCTTGCACCTCATCCGCAAGCGCGAGGAACTGCTCGGGCCTTTGGCCGAGGCGATGCGGGTCGCCAAGGAAAGGATCGTGACCTGCCCGGTTTGCGGCAATGTCGACACCGCCGACCCATGCAGCATTTGCGCCGATCCGCGCCGCGACGCCAGCCTGATCGTGGTGGTGGAGACGGTCGGCGACCTCTGGGCCTTGGAGCGCGCCGGCGTGCTGAACGCCCGCTACCATGTGCTGGGCGGGGCGCTGTCGCCGCTCGACGGGATCGGCCCCGACGATCTCAACATCGCAACACTGGTGGGGCGGGTCGCCGAAGGCGGCGTGAAAGAGGCGATCCTGGCGGTCAACGCCACGGTCGATGGCCAGACCACCGCCCATTACATCACCGAACTGCTCAGCCCCTATGACGTGAAATGCACCCGCCTCGCCCATGGCGTGCCGGTCGGCGGCGAGTTGGATTATCTCGACGAAGGCACGCTCGCGGCGGCCTTGAGAAGCCGGACGGATTTGTAAGAACAGGGCCTATCGCGCAAAAGTCTTGCGCAGATTGTCGAACAATTCGAACTTCACCCCGGCCTGTTTCATGATCAAAGCCTGCTGGGCCACGGAAAGCACATTGTTCCAGGTCCAGTAGATCACCAGACCGGCCGGGAAAGAGCCGAGCATGAAGGTGAAGATCACCGGCATCCAGGCGAACATGGTCTTCTGCACCGGATCGGTCGGCTCTGGATTCATCTTCATCTGCATCCACATCGACACGCCCATGATCAACGGCCAGACGCCGAGATGCAACAGATGGCCGAAAGCCGGCATCGCGGTCGGGTCGAAGGGCAGCAGGCCGAAGAGATTGAAAATATTGGTCGGATCGGGCGCCGACAGATCCTTGATCCAGCCGAAAAACGGCGCCTGGCGCATTTCGATGGCGACGAACAAGACCTTGTAGAGCGAGAAGAACACCGGGATCTGGATCACCATGGGCAGGCAGCCCGACACCGGGTTGATCTTCTCCCGCTTGTAAAGCTCCATCATCTCCTGCTGCTGCTTCATCTTGTCGTCGGGATAAAGCTCTTGCAGAGCCTTGACCTTGGGCTGAACCTCCTTCATCCGCGCCATCGACAGGTAGGAGCGGTTGGCGAGCGGGAAGAACAGGCCCTTGACGATCAGAGTGATGGCGATGATGGCGACGCCGAAATTGCCGAATAGCTTGTAAAGTGTCTCAAGAAGCCAGAACATCGGCCGGGTGATGAAGAAGAAATAGCCCCAGTCGATCAGAAGGTCGAGTTTTTTTACGCCCTGGTCTTTTTCGTAATATTCGAGCAGGCCGGATTTCTTGGCTCCGGCGAACAGCCGCGTCGTCAGGACCAGGTTGTCGCCCGGCGCCAGTGTTTTGGCCTCGCCGAAGGCGTCGGACTGATATTGCGGCGTCGCGCCGGGGAATTCGCGGAACCAGCCCTTGTATTTCTCGCCCGCGTCCGGAATGACGGCGGTCGCCCAATATTTGTCGGTGAAGCCGAGCCAGCCGCCGGTTGCGTAGGACTCCGCCGGCAGAACCTTGGCGTTGTTGGTTTCCTTGGCGATCGCCTTGTAGGTCAGCTCGGTCGAGGGCTGATCCGCGCCGATCACGCCGATAAAGCCCTCATGCAGCACGCTGTAGCCCGAGGTCTTGGGCGTGCCCTGCCGCGTCACGCTGGCGTCGGGAAAGAAGGAGACCGCCGACTTGCCCTGATTCTCGATCGAGTCGGTCACCGTGAACAGATAATGATCGTCCACCGCGATCTTGCGCTTGAACACGAGGCCTGAGCCGTTGTCAAAAGTGAGCGTGACCGGCGTCGCCGGGGTCAGCTTGTCGCCCTGCGCCGTCCAGAGCGTGTCGGAATTGGGCAGTTTCAGCGTTTCGCCGGCCTGCGGGACATAATCGAAATCGACGAAATAGGCGTCGGGCGCGCCGGCCGGCGACAGCAGGACGATATTGGCGCTCTTGGGGTCGGTCGTCTCGCGATAGTCGCGCAGCGACAGATCGTCGAGCCGCGCGCCTTTCAAAGCGATCGAGCCAAAAACGCTTGGCGTGTCGATCGCCACCCGCTTGCCCTGGCCGAGCGCGTCGGTTCGGCTGAGCGGCTGCGGAATCGGGGCGAGGCTGGGCGCGCTGGCCGGATTGGCGCTGGCGCTTTCCATCTGCTGAAGCTGGGCCGTGGTCTGGCGGGCCTCGTGGATGCGGGGCGAACCGTAGAAATGGTTCCAGCCAAGGATGACCAGGAGCGACAAGGCCATGGCGAGGAGAAGATTACGGGTGTCCTGCTGCATGTTCACTTGTCTTGCTTGCGGCCGCCGGCCGGCAGGTTGGAAGGCCGGCTGTCGCCCGCCCGAGTGATTTTTTTCAACGCACGCAAAAATTCGCCGCGCAATTCGTCGAACGAGGCGTCCAGGGCCTCGCGCCGCGCCGCCACGACATAGTCGCAGCCGGCCGAAAAGGCGGAGGTCTCCGCCAGCCTCACCACCTCGCGCAGGCGGCGGCGGATACGATTGCGCACCACCGCATTGCCGACCTTTTTGGTCACGGTGAAGCCGACGCGGGCGCTTTCGCCATCGCCCGCCGTTTCGCGCTCCCGCGCCTGAAGCACGAAATTGCGCAAATGCTGGCGGCGCCCTTTGGCGGCCGCGACGAAATCGGCGCGCTTTTTAAGCCGAAAAACACCAATACGCACGCCGGGCCCGGCGTGCGCGACAAAGTTCTGGCCGTCCTGTTGACGGGTCATGGCCAAGGCCGGTCGGGCCGGCGCGGCGCGTCAGGCCGAGAGACGCTTGCGGCCGCGCACGCGGCGGGCGTTGAGAACCTTGCGGCCGCCAACGGTGGCCATGCGGGCGCGGAAGCCGTGCCGGCGCTTGCGCACGAGTTTGGAGGGCTGATAAGTCCGCTTCACGGGAATGCTCCGTTTGTTGGCGTGTGGCCGCCAGGCCGATCGCCGCCATATTGTCAAAGGCTCGCGCGCGCAGTTCCTGCCGGTTGAAACGGCAAAAACGACCCCGGCGCGAGGCCGAAAATCGCGAGCGGCCTTATAGAGGCATGGGCTCGAAAAAGTCAACGGAAAGGGCGGCGAATCTCAATTCCCGAAACGCTTGCCTTATCGATGGGAACAAAGTAAGAACATCTGCGGCGATGCATTTTTTGGAGGCGCACATGGCGCGAAGCCTCTCCCTTACCCTTCATCCCGGCGGCGCCCGGCCGCTGCCCGCCGACTGGCGCGTCTTGCTCGATTCTCTGCCAGGGGAATTGCGGGAGGTTTACGAAGAGCGGGCCGCGCTGATCGAATATGACGGCGGCGAGAAGCGCGCCACCGCCGAGCGCCGCGCCTTCGAAGGCGTGATGGATCGGGCGGGTCTCGGTTTCTGGGGAAGATCGGAAGCGGACCCTGGCGAAAAACGCGCCGCTATGACCTGATTCAAAAAACGATTCGCTCCGGCTTTTTCGCGCCATGCCTCAAAATCCGACTTTTTACGAATTCTTCGCCGGAGGCGGCATGGCCCGCCTCGGTCTTGGCGACGAATGGGCCTGCCTGTTCGCCAACGACATGGACGCCGACAAGGCCGCCGCCTATCGCGCCAATTGGGGCGGCGCGGAATTCCTCGAGGGCGACCTCGGCGCCATTTGCGCGCGGAAAATTCCCGGAAAAGCCGATCTCGCCTGGGCCTCGTTTCCCTGCCAGGATCTGTCGCTCGCCGGCGGCGGCAAGGGCATGGGCGCAGCCGACGACGCGGTGAAAACCCGCAGCGGCGCCTTCTGGCTGTTCCATGACAAAATGCGCGCGCTCGCCGCCGAAGGCCGCGCGCCGCGCGCCATCGTGCTGGAAAATGTCGTCGGCGTGCTGAGCTCCCACGGCAAGCGCGACTTTGCCGCGCTGGTCGCCGCGCTCGACGGTCTCGGCTACCGGGTCGGCGCGCTCACCCTCGACGCGCGCTGGTTCATTCCGCAATCGCGTCCGCGGGTCTTTTTCGTCGCCGTGTTGAAATCTCTGTTCGCCGCCCTGGCGCGCGAGAAAAGCGGCCTGATCGCGGCGCGGCCAGTCCCGATCTGGACAGCGGCCTCATTGCGCGCCGCTCACGCCGCCTTGCCGCATCCTTTGGCCGAAAGCTGGGTGTGGTGGCGCCTGCCGGAACCGGCGCGCCGCAACGCCGATCTCGCCGACCTGCTCGAAGACGCGCCGGCGCAGGCGCCCTGGCGCGCTCCCGCCGCCACCGAGCGCCTGCTGGCGCTGATGGCGCCCGTCCATCGCCAGAAAATCGAAGCAATGCAGGCGAGCGGCGCGCGCGCCGTCGGCGCCGTCTTTCGGCGCACCCGAACCGACGAAAGCGGCGCCAAACGGCAAAGGGCGGAAGTCCGTTTCGACGGCCTCGCCGGCTGCCTGCGCACCCCGCGCGGCGGCAGTTCGCGCCAGACCATCCTGGAGGTCCAAAGAGAAAGCATCCGCGCCCGACTGCTGTCGCCGCGCGAGGCGGCGCGGCTGATGGGGCTGCCGGATTCCTATGTTCTGCCTCAAAATCCTGGCGCGGCATATGAATTATGCGGCGATGGACTATGCGTTCCGGTCGTCCGCCATCTTGGCGAACATCTCCTGCAGCCGCTCTTGCGTCCGGACGCGGCGGGCCTGCGTGGGGCGAGGGGAAAACCTTTCGCAGCCGCAGAAAAACTTATTGCATTGCGGTCAGATAGACTGTGACGAGAATACGAAAATAGAAAGGCTATTTTTGTTGCTTGGCTTATTGACGTCGCAAATCGGCTTTATTAAACGATCTATTAACGATTGGGCCCGACAGGAGCTCAAAAATCAACGCCCGGAACTTTTTTCGGTCTTCAACATAATCTGACCGTCACATTGTTTTGTTACAGCGCCAGCGTCGCAAGACGAGATAGCGCCAAAGAGACATCCATGCAACTTTATCATTTCCAGACGATCGACCCGACGGGCGCTCGCCACGATGTCAAATCGTTGCGGCTCGCCGATACGGCTGCGGTCTGGCGGGAGATCGACGTTCTGGCCGCCAGCCAGTCGCGCGGCGCCCAAATCCGCGTGACCAACGAGCATGGCGGCATCGTCGTGCTGGTCGGCGTGTCGACCGCGCGTCGGTTGCAAATGCGGCCCGCCGCCTGAGCGGGCGAAAATTTCGCTCGACGCAGCGACGCGGCCAAGGCAAATTCACTTCATGTACTGCGCCACCACATTCGACATCCGGATCACCGCCACCCCGCATTTCGCCCCCGAGCGCAGCGAACCGGGAATGGGCCGCTTTTTCTGGACCTATACGATCGAGATCGCCAACGAGGGCGAGGTCCAGGTGCAACTGCTCGAACGGTCGTGGCGCATCACCGACGCCAATGGGCGGGTCGAGACGGTGCAGGGGCCCGGCGTCGTCGGCCAGACCCCGATCATCGAACCGGGCGACAGCTTCAGCTATACATCGGGCTGCGCCCTGACCACCGCTTCCGGACTGATGTCGGGAAGCTACCGCATGGTGGACGCCAACGGCCGCGCCTTCGATGTCGAAATCCCGGCCTTTTCCCTCGACAGCCCGATGGAGCGTCGCACCCTGAACTGATCCGTTCGGGCGCATCCGCCGAACCGGAGGCGAGGACCGATCCGCATGACCTTTGACGCCGCCGATTCCACGCTCGAACGGGCCATTGCGCTGCTCGGCCGGCTGGTCGCCTTCGACACCGAATCCTCGCGCAGCAATCTCGACCTGATCGATTTCGTCGAGGATTACCTGCTGGGGCTCGGGGCCCGAATCGTCCGGGTTCCCAACGCCGAAGGCGACAAGGCCGCGCTCTTCGCCACTTTCGGGCCCCCCGACGACGGCGGCGTGGTGCTGTCCGGCCATACCGACGTGGTGCCGGTCGCCGGCCAGCAATGGACTTCGCCGCCCTTCGTGCTGCGCCGCGACGGCGGCCGCCTCTATGGCCGGGGAACCTGCGACATGAAGGGCTTCGACGCCCTCTGCCTCGCCATGGCGCCGGAATTCATGGCCGCGCCGCTGAAAAAGCCGATCCATATCCTGTTGAGCTATGACGAGGAGACGACCTGCGCCGGCTGTCTCGACGCGATCCGCCGCTTCGGCCACGACCTGCCGCGCCCGGCGCTCGCCGTGATCGGCGAGCCGACCATGATGCAGGTCGCCGACGCCCACAAGTGCGTCGCCACCTATCGCACCCGCGTCATCGGCCACGAGGCCCATTCCTCCAAGCCCTGGCTCGGCGTCAGCGCCGTCCATATCGCCTGCGAACTGGTCGGCGCGCTGGAGCGGATCGGGCGCGAACTCGAGGTCGAGCGCGACCCGCATGGGCGGTTCGAGCCGGCTTTCTCCACCATCCATGTCGGAATCATCCAGGGTGGCACGGCCCGCAATATCATGGCCCGCAGTTGCGAGCTTTTCTGGGAGTTTCGCGGCCTGCCGGAGACGCCGCGCCATCGCGCGCTCGAAAAATTCGAGGCTTTTTGCGCGGCGCTCGCCACTGAGCGGTTCAAGAATTTTCCCGACGCCCGGATCGAAACCTTCGTCGAAACCGAGGCGCCCGGCCTGAGCGCGGAATCGCAATCGAGCGCCGCCACCTTGGCCATGGCTTTGGCCAAGGCCAATCACACCATCGCGGTGCCTTACGCCACCGAAGCCGGGCAGTTCCAGGCGATCGGCCTGCCGGCCGTGATCTGCGGGCCGGGCAGCATCGACCAGGCCCATCAGCCGGACGAATATATCGATATCGCCCAGCTCGAAGAAGGCGTCGCCTTCCTGCGCCGCCTCACCGGCAAAATGTCGGCTTAGGGCCTGTGGACATTTGTCTCGGCGGCGAGACAAGTGTCCACAGGCCCTAAAGCCTCACTCCGCGCGCTTGCCGTCGTCGGCGATGAAGGCGAGGCGCAGCATATTGGTCGCGCCGGGCGTCCCGAAGGGCACGCCGGCGATGATCAGGATGCGGTCGCCGGGCGCGGCGAGGCCCTGGCGCACCGCGAATTTGCAGGCCCGATCGGCCATGTCGTCAACGTCATCGGCGTCCTTGGTGATGACCGCGTCGACGCCCCAGACGGCGGTGAGACGGCGCGCCGTGTCGCGATTGGGGGTCAGCGCCAGGACCGGCGCGAAGGGCCGTTCGCGGGCGACGCGAAAAGCTGTCGCGCCCGAGGAGGTCCAGGCGACGATCGCCTTGAGGTCGAGGGTCTGCGCCATATCGCGCGCCGCGACCGCCACCGCGTCGGCGCCGGTGCGCTCGGGCGCCGAGCGCTGGGCCGAAATGATCGAGCGATAGACCGGATCCCGCTCGATCTCCTCGGCGATGCGGTTCATCATGGTCACCGATTCGACCGGATATTTGCCCGCGGCGCTTTCCGCCGAGAGCATGATGGCGTCGCCGCCCTCGAACACGGCGGTCGCCACGTCGGACACCTCGGCGCGGGTCGGCGCAGGCGCCGTGATCATGCTTTCCAGCATCTGCGTCGCCACCACCACCGGGCGGCCAAGCCTGCGGCCCTCGCGGGTAATGCGCTTTTGCAGGCCGGGCACGCGTTCGAGCGGCATTTCGACGCCGAGATCGCCGCGCGCGACCATCAAGGCGTCGGCGGCCAGCATGATTTCGTCGAGCCGCGAAATGGCCTGCGGTTTTTCGATTTTTGCCATCACCAAAGCGCGGTCGCCGGCGATCTTCTTGACCTCGAGAACGTCGGCGGCGCGCTGCACGAAGGACAGAGCGATCCAGTCCACGCCGGTCGCGACCGCCGCTTCGACATCGACGCGGTCCTTGGCGGTCAGCGCGGCGACGGCGATTTCGGTGTCGGGCAGGCTGACGCCCTTGCGGTTGGAGATGCGCCCGCCGACATCGACTCGGGCCAATGCGCGGTCAGCGGCGGCCTCGATGACGTGCAGACGCAATCTGCCGTCGTCGATCAGCAGGTTGTGGCCGGGGGCGAGCGCCAGAAGGATTTCCGGATGGGGCAGGCAGACGCGCGTCGAATCGCCGGGCGCCGGGTCGGAATCGAGGGTGAAATTCTGCCCGACGACCAAGTCCGCGCCGCCGCCGCCGAAGGAGCCGACGCGCAGCTTCGGGCCTTGCAGATCGACGAGAATGCCGATCGACCGGCCGATCCGCTCCTCCACCGCCCGGATCATCGCGACGGTCTCGCGCATGGCCGGCGGATCGGCGTGGCTCATATTGATGCGGAACACATCGGCGCCCGCGCGCCAGAGCTTTTCGATCGAAGCCTCGTCGTTCGAGGCCGGGCCGAGCGTGGCCAGGATTTTACAGCGGCGGCGGCGCCTGTTCATTTTCTCTTCCTTCATATTCTTCATATTGTCGCGGGCTCAATGCGCCGGGTTGGGGTCGGTCAGCTGAACCGTCCAGTTCCGGGCGTCCTTGCCGGTGTCCACTTCGAAAAAGCCGGTCCGGTCATAGCCGCGCAGAAAACAGTTTTCGCGGCCCTCGATGCGGAATTCGCGGTCGCGCGTGCACATGAAGGCCTTGCCCTTCCACTCGCCGCCGCGTTCGTCCATCGCATAGGTGTAATAATACTCGGCGGCGAGCGACCCGCGCAGCAAGGTCTCGCAATGGTCGGTCTTGATGTTCCACCAGCCCTCGCTCACCCAATGCGATCCGTTGGTATAGGCGATGGCGACGCTGACACGGGCGCTGGAATTGTTGCAAATGCGGAAATCGGCGCGCGCCGGCGCCGCGGCCAGCATGAGAAGGGCGGCCAACGCGCCAATTCCGATTGTCCTTGCCATATGATCCCGTTCCGCCTCAGCCTAAAGTGGCGATTGACTCTTGAACTCCGCAGTTTGGGCAAAGGCCTTTTAACGATATTGCCCGACCGCGTCGATGCGATTTACATTACAATCGCTGCAAAAACTCGAAATTCGTCGCGACCCTTGAAAATCCTTTCCGACGTTTCCCCGCCGGGCGCCAGGCCGGCGTTCCAGCCCCTCGATCTGATCGCCGGCGCGACGGGGCGGCGCCTCGTCCTGTTCGGCGATCACGCCAGCAACGCCTTGCCGCCGGCCTATGGCGATCTTGGCCTGTCCCGCGAATTGCTTGGCCGCCACATCGCCTATGACATCGGCGCCGAATCCGTCATACGCCGCCTCGCCGTCCTGACCGGCGCGCCAGCCGCCCTCGCCATGTTCTCGCGGCTGTTGATCGACCCGAATCGCGGCGAGGACGATCCTACCCTGGTCATGCGAATTTCCGATGGCGCCCTGATCCCCGGCAATGCGCGAATTGACGCCGAGGAAATCGCCCGCCGGGTCGAGGCCTTCTGGCGGCCCTATCGCGACGCCTGCGCCGGCCTGATCGACGCGGGCCTGGCGCGCGGCGCGGTTCCGGTCTTGATCGGAATCCATAGCTTCACCCCGCATTTCAAGGGCCGGGCGCGGCCCTGGCAGGTCGGCGTGCTGTGGGACAGGGATCCCCGCCTCGCCTTGCCGCTGATCGAGGCCCTGCGCGCGGAAAATCTCGTCGTCGGCGACAATGAGCCCTATGACGGCGCTTTGCGCGGCGACAGCATGTACGAACTTTCGACCCGGCGCGGCCTGCCGGGCGCCTTGATCGAAATACGCCAGGATTTGCTGGAAACGCCCGAGCAATGCGACGCCTGGGCGGCGCGGCTCGCCCGAATCCTGCCGCCGATTCTCGCCCGGCCCGAGACGCGGCGGGTCGAATTCTTTGGCTCCCGCGCCGATGCGGCGCCCGCGCCCGCTTGACGCCCGCGCCGCGCGGCGCCAATCAGGGGCTTCCTCATTTCCCAACATTCCGCAGGAACGATATGGGCGCGAACACGCTGGACGGCGGCCATCTGAAAAGCTTCATCGAGCGCATCGAGCGGCTCGAAGAGGAGAAAAAGGCGCTCGCCGACGACATCAAGGACGTTTACGCCGAGGCCAAGGGCAACGGCTATGACGTGAAAATCATGCGGAAAATCGTCTCGATCCGCAAACAGGACGCCACCAAAAGGCGCGAGGAAGAGGAAATCCTCGACCTCTATCTCTCGGCGCTCGGGCAGGAGTGACTTTCATTTTTGCACGGACCCCCACGCCTCGAATGCGGTTGCGGCTCCATGTGTGAATTATGAAGGTGAAACTCCCGTGCAAAATGCTTGAAAATATAGTTTATAGCGCTATATCTTTCACGGCCGGGGACTGTTTTGCGCCTATTTAAAGTCAGATGGTTTGCCCGTTTCGCCCGAAACGAACGGCTCGACGAAAAGAGCCTCAGCGAGGCAATTCGCCGGGCCGCCTGCGGCCTCATCGACGCCGATCTAGGCGGCGGCCTCATCAAGCAGCGGGTTGCGCGGCGGGGCAAAGGACGTTCGAGCGGGTATCGGACGATCATCGCGTTTCGAGCGAAGGATCGTGCTGTTTTCCTCTACGGGTTCGCCAAGAGCGAAAAAGAAAATATCGAAGCGGACGAATTGCAGGACTTGCGCCTTGTGGCGCGCGGTTGGCTCGACGCGACGCCCGAGCGCATCGAGGCGGCCCTTGCGGAAGGAGCGATTCAGGAGGCGGCCTATGACGACGAAGACGACGCCTAGCCGGTTGCGCGAAGCCATTCTTGAGACGACGGACGACATGCGCCGCCTCGGCATCATGGACGAGGCGACGCATCAGAAAATCACCATGCGCCGACTGGGCAAAGACATCCCGCTGGAGCCGGCGCCGATCTCCGGCGACGAAATCCGCGGCCTTCGCGAACGGGCGCGGTTGAGTCAGGCGGTTTTCGCCCGCCATCTCAATCTCACGGCGGGCTACGTTTCTCAGTTGGAGCGCGGCGCGAAGCGACCCACCGGCCCAGCCCTTGTGTTGCTCGATCTGATTCGGCGCAAGGGCATGGATGCGATCCTTTAGGTCTTTCTCATGACCTGTGGCTAACGATGAGGCGCTTGGCGGCGTTTGTCGTCAGGCTGGGCCATAAGATCAAATCGACTGTTTACCAGTTGCGCGAGACGATCCGCTGCCGTGAGACGCGTGAAGAAACGCTTGCCGATTTTGGTCGTAGCTTTAACGTGAGGGGCTGGACGATTTCTCGCTTGGCGAATTTTTGTGATGGACGACGATACAATTTACGCGGCCTTGCCAGATGACCCTGAAGAGGCTTTTCTTATTTTGGAAACGACATTTGCCGAAGAGTGCAACGGACGCATAGCTTTGGAAGAGGATCGTCTCGGCACTGACGCAAATTTAAATCCAATATATGTTCAATATATCAGCAAGGTGCTCGGTGCAATTGAGGCGCTTGGTCTCCAAAGTCGCTTTTCCACTCAAAGCATACCATCGGTCATAGATGCAGGATATAACACCTATATCGATTTTGTTAGGGACGTAGAGTTTTACAAAACAACTCTAAAGATACGGACGGCGCGCCGACGTAGGGAGTATTCGGTTTCTTTTGACGTTAATACAAAGAAAAAACTTTTGCAGATGCTTGCACGTATGAAAGATATTGTTTCTACGCTTGATGTATCTGATGCAAAAAAAGAAGCGTTATTTGCAAAAATCGCAGCGCTAGAATCTGAAATTCATTGCGACCGTACCCGTCTCGACGTTATTGGCGCTTTCTGGCTTGAGCTGTGCAGCAAAGTCGGTGAAGGCGTCGAAAAGCTTGAGCCTCTCCGAAAATGGGTTGACTCGATCGGTGGCCTGATCGCCGACGCCAAGGCGCAGGAGCGTGGCGGCGTTCAGCAACCTTCGTTGCCGTCACCGCCAAAACGTCTCGAACCGCCAAAGGCGGCGCCCGAAACGAATGAGGACGGCGTTCCGTTCTGACAACTGATGCCGTTCCTGCGCTCGACGCGCAGGCGGCGGGCGGCGCGTCCCCGCGCGGCGTTTTGCCCGCTCGCCTCAAGTCATTTCGTTTTTGCATGAACGGCCTTGCCGCGCGTGATCGCCGCGAGGCCATTGCCGCGCTTTCGCCGAGGCTCTAAACCGGCCTGACGCAAAAGCCAGGAGCGCGCACATGCAAGCCGAACCGAAACTGTTCCAGCCTTACGACCTGGGCGGCCTTCGCCTCGCCAACCGCATCGTCATGGCGCCGCTGACTCGCGCCCGGGCGACGGCGGGGACCGACGCCGCCAACGCGCTGATGGTCGAATATTACCGCCAGCGCGCCAGCGCCGGGCTGATCGTCAGCGAGGCCTCGCAGATTTCCCGCCAGGGCCAGGGCTATTTGCAGACGCCGGGCGCCTATACCGAGGAGCAGGCGCGCGGCTGGCGCCTTGTCACCGACGCCGTTCATGCGGCGGGCGGAAAGATTTTCATTCAGCTCTGGCATGTCGGCCGCATTTCTCATGTCGATTTGCAGCCGGGCGGCGGCGCGCCGGTCGCGCCCTCCGCGATCACGGCGAAATCCCGCGTCTTTACCACCGAAGGTTTTGTCGAGCCTTCGCAGCCGCGCGCGCTGGATTTGAGCGAAATCCCCGGAATCGTCGCCGATTACGCCCACGCCGCCGAGCTTGCCAAAATGGCTGGCTTCGACGGGGTCGAAATCCACGGCGCCAACGGCTATCTGCTCGACCAGTTCCACAAAGACGGGACGAATCACCGCGCCGACGCCTATGGCGGCTCGATCGAGAACCGCTGCCGGCTGACGCTCGAAGTGGTGGACGCCATCGCCAAAATCTGGCCTTCCAACCGGATCGGCATCCGGCTATCGCCGGTCAGCCCGGCCAATGACATTTCCGACAGCGATCCGCAGCCTTTGTTCGACTATCTCGTCCGCCAGCTCGACGCCCGCCAGCTCGGTTATATTCATGTGATCGAGGGAGCGACCCAGGGCGCGCGCGACAACCTTCCCTTCGATTATGCCGCCCTGCGCAAGGCCTTTCGCGGCGCCTATATCGCCAATAACGGTTTCAGCCGGGACATGGCGGTCGAGGCGGTCGAGACGGGCGCCGCCGATCTGGTCGCTTTCGGGCGGCCGTTCATTTCCAATCCCGATCTGGTCGAGCGCCTGCGCCGCGGCGCGGAGCTCAATGCTGCCGACGTCAAGACTTTTTATGGCGGCGGCGCCGAAGGCTATACCGATTATCCGACGCTGGCCTTGAACGCCGCGGCGGTAAGTCTCCATTAACCATAAATCCTTAACGCTGGCCTCATGCGCGACGCCTCGCCGCCGCGCCGCGAGGCCAGCACTTGTCCGTCGAACAGCGTTGCGAGTCCGACCTTTTTTCCGCGCGATCTTTCCGCGCCTTCCGCGCCTTCCGCGCTTTCCGCGCCTTCTGCGCGCGCGCGGCGTTGCGCGCACTCGCCGCGACCGCCTTGACGACGCTGGCTTTGGCCGCCCCGGCGCTCGCTCAGGACGCCGGCCTGCGCGCCTCGGACGACGATATTTATGGCGCGCCTCGGCCCGCGCGGCCGGGCGCCGGCGCGCCGCCCCCGCCGGACGCAACGCCGGTGACGACGGCGCCGCTGCCCGACGCTTATTATCCCGATCCCGCCGCCGCGCCGCCCGGAGAGGCCGCCGCCAATTACGGCAAACCCCGGCCCCTCAAGCTGAAGCCGAAATCGAACCGCAAGACCCAGGCGCATCCGCTGCCCGATCTCGTCCCCTATCCGACTTCAGCCGAGGCGCGGCGCGTCCAGCGGCTGGGACTGCGCGGCGAGAACATCGATCCCGCTTTGCTGGTCCCGGCGCCGACCACCGCCACGCCAGCGCTGATTACGGCCAAGCCTAAGCCGAAGCTCGATCCCGACCCCTTCGCGCCGTTGGGCGTCGACGCCGGCCCCTTGCGCGCCCACGCCTATGCCGAGACCGATTTCGGCTATAATTCCAATCCCTTTCAAGCCTCTCCGGGATCGCCTCAGTTGCACGGTTCAAGCTTCATGCGCGAGGAAGTGGGCCTTTCCGCCGTCTCCAACTGGGAGAATCATTCCTTCACCGGCGAGATGCGGCTCGGCTATGACGATTTTTTCAACCTTCCGGCCGCCAACGCCCCGGACGGCGCCGGCGATTTCCTCGCCCGCATCGACGTGACCCGCGACACGAAAATCAATATCGACGGCAAATATTCGCTGACGACGCAATATGAGACCTCGCCCAACCTTTACAACAACGGCGCTTCGACCCTGCTCGCGACGCGGCCTCTGATCGCGGTTTATGGCGGCGGCCTGGGCGCGACCCAGGACTTCAATCGCCTTGAGATGACTTTGCGCGGCTCGGTCGAGCGCGATTATTGGGCCGACGCCCAATTCGCCGACGGTTCGACGCAGGATTTGTCGCGGGATTCCTTCAACGATTATGGTGCGACCCTCAAGGCCAGCTATGCGCTGACGCCCGAAATCCAGCCCTTCGTCACCGGCGGCCTGGACCAGCGCGTCCACGATTCGACGGTCGCCACCGACGGCTATGAGCGCGATTCGACCGGCGATTCCATCAGCGGCGGCTCAACCTTCCTGTTTAGCCATCTGCTGACGGGGGCCGCCTCGGTCGGCTACGAGGACCGCCATTACCAGGATCCGCGCCTCGCCGATCTGCGTGGCCCGGTCTATGACATTTCGCTGATCTGGACGCCGACGCCGCTGACCAAGGTGACCTTGCGCGGCCAGGGGACGATGGACGAAGCCATCCTCTATAACGCTTCCGGCGTCGTGAACCGGGGCCTGTCGCTCGAGGTCGAGCACGCGTTGCGCCGCGATCTCACCCTGACCGCGACCGCCGGCGTGCTGAATTCGACCTATCCCGGCAATCCGCTGGTTTCGACCCTCTATACCGCCGGGCTGAAGGCGGAATATCATCTCTCCCGCCACGTCGTGCTCACCGCGGCCTATGCGCTTCAGAAAACAGACGCCAATCAGGCCGGATCGGACTTCACCGCCAATATCATGACCGTCGGCCTGAAGCTCCAGGAATAGGCCGAGGCGTTACAGACTGCCGACGATCCGCTTCAGTTCGGCGCGGAAGCCCGGCTCGATGTCCGGCCTCGACAGAGCGAAGGCGACATTGGCGGCGAGAAAGCCGATCTTCGAGCCGGTGTCATAGGTCTTGCCGTCGAAATTGCGGGCGAAGAATTTTTGCGTCGTCTTCAGCTCGCGCATCGAATCGGTGAGCTGGATTTCGCCGCCGGCGCCCTTCTCGCCCTTGCGCAGGAAGTCGAAGATCTCCGGCTGGAGGATATAGCGGCCGGAAATGATGAAATTGGACGGCGCGGTCCCCTTCGCCGGCTTTTCCACCATGCCCACGATCTCGAAGGACTTGCCGAATTCCCGGCCCTTGGCGACCACGCCATATTGCGAGGTTTCCTCCATCGGCACTTCCTCGACGGCGATGACATTGCCGCCCAGCTCTTCATAAGTGTCGATGCACTGGCGCAGGCAGCGCTTGCCGTCCGACCCCGGCAAGGTGATCATGTCGGGCAGCACGACGGCGAAAGGCTCGTCGTCGATGACTTCGCGCGCGCACCAGATGGCGTGGCCGAGGCCGAGCGGCTCCTGCTGGCGGGTGAAACTGGTGGCGCCGGCCGCCGGAAGCGAGCTTTGCAGCTCCTCCAGCTCCTTCAGCTTGCCCCGGCGCCGCAGGGTTTCCTCCAGCTCATAGGCGACGTCGAAATGGTCCTCGATCACCGCCTTGTTGCGGCCGGTGACGAAAATGAAATGCTCGATGCCCGCTTCCCGCGCCTCTTCGACGCAATGCTGCAAAACCGGGCGATCGACCACGGTCAGCATTTCTTTCGGCACGGACTTGGTGGCCGGCAGCACGCGGGTGCCGAGGCCGGCGACTGGGAAAACGGCTTTGCGGACAGGCTTTTTCGGCATGGGGCATCCACTGGGGCGAATTGGCGAGGCTTCTGAAGGCCGCCGCCTTCTAGCACCTGCCAAGTTCTTGCGCCAAGAAAAGTTAAATTTCGCTGTTTCGACTTTCGCCGCTTCGCCTCACGGTTTTTATGGTTTACAAGGCGCCGCGCCCCAAAAAGGCGGCGAATTGACAAGGGCGGAGAGATATGAGCGTTCTCGTGACCGGAGGCGCCGGCTATATCGGCTCCCACATGGCCTATGAACTGACCGACGCCGGCGAAAGCGTGGTCGTGCTCGACAATCTCTCCACCGGCCGGCGCGCCTCCGTGCCGCCCCAGGCCGAACTGGTCGTGGGCGATTTCGGCGACGAGGCCTTGGTCCGGGATCTGCTGAAAAGCCGCAAGATCGACTCGATCATCCATTTCGCCGCCAAGATCGTGGTGCCGGAATTGGTTGCCGACCCCCTGGGCTATTACAAGAACAACACTGCCTCGGCGCGAAGCCTGCTCGCCAATGCGGTCGAGGCGGGGGTGAAGAATTTCATCTTTTCCTCGACCGCGGCGGTTTATGGCGAGCCCGAGCAAAATCCGGTGACCGAGGACGAGACCCTGAAACCCGTCTCGCCCTACGGCCGCTCGAAACTGATGGTCGAATGGATGCTGGAGGATGTCGCCCACGCCCACGGCCTGCGCTATGTGGCTTTGCGCTATTTCAATGTCGCGGGCGCCGACCCCAAGGGCCGCACCGGCCAGTCCACTCCCAACGCCACCCATCTGATCAAGGTCGCGGTCCAGGCGGCGCTCGGCCTGCGCCCCGGCATGGAAGTGTTCGGGACCGATTACCCGACCCCCGACGGCTCCTGCCTGCGTGACTATATCCAGGTCACCGATCTAGTCCGCGCCCATATGGACGCCTTGCGCCATCTGCGCGGCGGGGGCGAAAGCCTCGCGTGCAATTGCGGCTACAAGCGCGGCTATTCGGTGCTGGAAGTGGTCGAAACGGTGAAAAAAGTCTCGGGCGTCGATTTCCCGGTGAAAATCTCAGGGAGGCGCCCCGGCGACCCGGCGGCCATCGTCGCCGCCAATGAGCGCATCCGCGAAAGGCTCGGCTGGACGCCGATCCACGACAATCTGGAAGAGATCGTGCGGCAGGCGATGGCTTGGGAGAAGAAACTGGCGGAGGAGCAGGCGCCGGCTGAGGCTTGACGGCAGCCACCGTCAGCGCGGGAGGATGGAAATCGGCGGAAAGCGGAAGCCCGGGGATTTTGGCGGCAATGGCTGCTTGGCGACCATTCCGCACATTATCTGGCGGGATAACGACCTTCCGGAATTGTGAAGGGTTTCGGTCGCCGGCCCCCACACGCGTGATCGGGTCGGCGCGGGGCCGGCGACCGAAAGCCTCCGAAGGAGGAAACCGCGGGCCGGAAAGGCTCCGTTGCCGCGAGGCTCGCTATGGGGATTTGAAGACGGCGGTCAGGGCAACGGGGCGTCTGTTTTGCGCTTTGGCGCCGGTATTTGACGGTGTGACGTGCGGCGAGGAGGCGATTTGGGCGATCCGCGCGTAGATTTTTCCGAAGGTCATGGGGCTGAAGCAGCTTTGGGCGGGCGTTTCGGGCGCGGCGCGCCCGGGCCAGAACGAGGTCGGCGGCGAAGGCAAGCAGAACTGGGGAGCGGGAAGTGGGGTCATGGTCATGAGGTGTCGATCCTGATCCGACAGGGCGAGGCCGGCGGCGCGGGGCGCACGCCTTCAAACGTTTCGATGATGATCATCCGGCCGCCGCAGCAGGGGCATTTGTGCGCGCCGTCAACGGGATCGGCGTCGCCATCCGTCTCGGGCTGTTGTTGCGGCGGGGTCTCGGCGACGGCCAGTAACGCGCGGGCGCGCTCGATGTTGCGGGCTCGCGCCGCGCTGGCGAACAGGCCGTAGTGGCGGATGCGGTGGAAGCCGCTTGGCAGCACGTGCATGAGAAACCGGCGGATGAACTCAGGCCCGTCGAGCGTCATGGTCTTGAGCTGGTCGCCTTCCTTGATCCGATAATCTTTCCATTTGAAGGTGACGCCCGCGTCGTCGAGCGCGATGAGCCGGGAGTTCGAGATGGCGACCCGATGGGTATAGCGCGACAAATAGGCGAGCACAGCCTTTGGACCGGCGAAGGGCCGCTTGGCGTAAACGACCCATTCGGAGCGACGCAAAGGCGCGAGGGCTGCGGCGAAAGCCTCTCTGTCGGCGAGCGGCGCCAGATCGCCGAAGAAGGTGAGGCGGCCGGCGGCGTTCAGCGTGGCGAGACCTTCGAGGAACAGCCGCCGGAACAAGCGCGAGAGCACGCGCACCGACAGGAAAAAGCCCGGCTTGCAGGCGATCCAGCGCGATCCGTCCGGCGACAGGCCGCCGCCGGGAACGATGATGTGGACATGGGGATGATGGGTCAGCGCCGAGCCCCATGTGTGCAGGACGGCGGTGAGGCCGATGCGGGCGCCGAGATGTTTGGGATCGGCGGCGATGGTGGTCAGGGTCTCGGCCGCCGCCTTGAACAGCAGATCGTAGACGACGGCCTTGTTCTGGAAAGCGATCGCCGCGACCGCGGCCGGCACGGTGAAGACGACGTGGAAATAGGGAGCCGGCAGCAGTTCGGCTTCTCGTTCTGCCAGCCATTGTCGGGCGGCGGCGGCCTGACACTTGGGACAATGGCGGTTGCGGCAGGAGTTATAGGAGATGCGCGTATGCGCGCAGTCCTCGCAGCGCTCGACATGACCGCCGAGCGCGGAGGTGCGGCAGTTTTCGATCGCCGACATCGCCTTCAATTGGGCGAGGCTGACATGACCGGCGTTGGCCTTGCGCCAGTCCGCGCCATGGGCGTGAAAAATGTCGGCGACTTCAAGATGAGGCCGCGGCATGCGGCGTGCGTCAAACGGGCGGCGCGCGCCCGGTGAGGTTCGCGGTGAGCTTTTCCAGCGGGCTGGTGACGTCGCGGATCGTGTTGACGGCGACGCGGGTGTAAAGCGCCGTCGTCTCCAGCTTGGCGTGTCCGAGCAGGACCTGGATGACGCGGATGTCGACGTTCTGTTCGAGCAGATGGGTGGCGAAGCTGTGCCGCAGGGTGTGGGGCGACACGCGCTTGGCGATGCCAGCTGTCCGCGCCGTTTCGCGCACAACGCGGCTCAACTGGCGCGCCGACATCGGGTTGACCGGGTTCTGCCCGGGAAACAGCCAGGCCTGGGGCCGCGCCGCCCGCCACCAGTCGCGCAGCCATTCGAGCAGTTGCGGCGAGAGCATGACATAGCGGTCGCGCTGACCCTTGCCCTGCTCGACCCGCAAGGTCATGCGCTTGCTGTCGATGTCCGACACCTTGAGCGCCACGACCTCGGAGACGCGCAATCCCGCGCCATAGGCGACGCCGAAGGCGGCCTTGTACTTGAGGCCGGGCGCGGCTTCGAGGAGGCGGGCCACCTCCTCCTGGTTCAGCACCACCGGCGCCCTGCGCGGCTTATGCACGCCAGCGAGATGGCGGGCGAGTTCAGGCCGTTCGAGCGTGACGTTGAAGAAGAACCGCAGCGCGGCGACGGCGGCGTTGATGGTCGGCGCGCCGATCTGCCGATTGGCCATATGCAGCTGGAAGAGCCGAACGTCCTCGGCCGTGGCGGCGTCCGGCGAACGGCGGAGAAAGACCGCGAAGTTCCGCACGTGGCGGATGTAGTCCTTCTGGACCTTCTCGGTGAAGCGGCGCGCCGTCATGTCCTCGGTCATGCGCTGGCGCAATGGGCTGTTTGGCTTGTCGATCATCGCGAAAGCTCCTGTCTCGCATGGGGTTGAACCCCACGATTTTGAGACAGGTCAGCCGCGTCGCCTCAGGAATTGCACGATCACGAATCTCGCCGCTTCTCGCCGCCCCTACCGCGAAAGCGGTTTAGTCCTGAGACCCAAATGCGTCCTGGAGTTTCCTTCGCAACGTCGGCAATATGCGGTCAGCGGCCGCTTCGCGATCGGCACGACCAAGGCTTTTAAGTGGTTGTTCCCGGCGACCCAGGCCGGAAAAGCTGAAACGTTGCGGAAATAAGCGTTGGCCAATTTAAGAATTTAAATAGCTGCTTCTTGGCTGTCGAGTTGGGAGGTCAACCCGGCATGTCTCCGGCAGGCCCGGCCGCGCCTGATTCAACGACCCTCGCTGCAAAATTAACCACCTTCTTAGGCAAAAATTTACAATTCGTTAACCTCGTCTAGTATCAACGGCAAAGAGCCGCCATTCGACCTTAGAGACGAGAAACGAAAATGACTGACATTTGGGTCGCGCGCAATTCAAAAATCGCAATCAACGATTATGCGTATGACGATGTTATCGAAGATATTCATGCATATTTGGGCCACACTCCGCAAATAGAGCTATCTTACGAAGCTAAAATCAAGACGCTATGGCTTACCCTTGCGCCAGAACCCAGGCCAGTGTTCACGCTTGAGCTGTTATCTAGCATCAACAAGGTCCAACGTGCGATAAATTTCTTATGGGGCCCAGAAAAATACGCCAAGTCTCCGGTAAGGTTTCTAGCATATATGCACAAGCAGCACGGATCAGTCTTCACGCTTGGTGGAGATCTTGAATTTTATCTCGAATGTATCGCCAAAAACGATCGCGCCGGGCTCGAAGACTATGCGAGACAATCGATCGAAGGCGTCAGTTGGAACGCGTCGAGCCTTCGCGGCGCGGCCATCACCCTCGCCGCCGTCCGCGGCGTAGCGCTCGGCGGCGGCATCGATGCGCCGCGATCCAGTAACGTGATGATCGCCGAACGCCAGGCCACCTTTTCCTATCCGGAAATCAAGTTCAATCATTTCCCAATCGGCGCCGTCGCGGTCCTGTCCCGCGTCCTCCATCCGCGCGTCGCGCATGAAGTCCTCAGCGGCGGCAAGGAATATTCCGCCGAAGAATTCGCCGGGATCGGCGCGCTCGACGCCGTCGTCGGAGAGGGCGAAAGCGAAGCCTGGCTGCGCAAATACGCCACCGACAACCTGAAGACTCACGCCGCGCAACTGGCGCTCTTTGAGGCCTTCTACAAGCGTAGCGCCGGCCCCTTCGAAGAAGAGTTGGCCGATCTCGCCAAACGCTGGGTTGACCACATGATCCGTTTGACGCCGATCGAGATTTCCTACCTTCAGAAAATCGTCAAAGCTCAGGATCATTTCCTGTCGCGCGCGTTCCAGGCGAATGCGACGCCAAACGCGCAAACCAGCGCATGAAGCTCCGACCTGGACGCCGCACAAGCTGCGAAAAACGCGAAACTTCTCTCGAAGTTAATGATTTATGCGTTCACCGGCCGCCCATAGATCGGCGGCCATGGTCCACCAAAGGCCAGCAAGGGCGTTCGCCACCATTCGCCCCGGCGTGGCCCCAGGCCGGCGATGGCGACAATGCCGCCGCGCCCCGACCGCAGCTTGAACGCACTTCAACCGATTGAAAATAAATATGATTGTCTAATCGGCGACCCGGCATAGCCAAATAATGCCGGTCACGGCCGTAGGTCTTGGAGCGCCATTGTCGGCCTGTGTCTTCAGCGCCTCCCACGCAAGACCCCAGCAATGTCGATGGGAAGGCTTTCTTTCGCCAAATCTCTCCATAAGCGAAATGGCGGCGCTGAAGAGAAAATGCCGCGCAATTGCGAAATAGGCGGTTAGCGATTTAGCGACACAGTCACGCCTCGATCGTGGAAACGAAAAGGCGGCGCATGAGCACGTTGAGATCGCTTTGGCGCAAAGGCATCGGTCTCAACGACCATCTTGATGACGATGGCCTTTACATCCACCTCGTGAACTCGCTGTTCACATCGAGGTCGTCGCTTTTTTCCGCGAACGCGATGGGCATGGCTGTCGCTTTGTCAGCCTATTCGATCATCAGCGACAAGCTTTTCCTCGCCGCGTTCATCGTGATCACCACGGCCGGCGCAGCCCGAACCAAAATCATTTTCGATTTCATTCGCCGGAATAAAGCCGGCCTGAAGCGAGAGGACTACGAGAGATTCGACCAGGCTTTCTTTCTGGGTTCGCTGCCTTTCAGCATAACGATCGGGCTGATGTCCTGGCGCCTGGTCACCTATCCGCCATCGATGGAGAGCCACGCGCTGGCCGTCGGCGCGACAATCGGATATACGATGGGCTTCTTCGCGCGCAACGCCGGGCGGCCGAACCTCCTCATCGGCCAGGTCACGGCCTGCGCCGGCCTGCTTGCTCTTGGCTACCTAACGAATCCTGGACATTTCGGCTATCTTTACGCAGCCCTGCTCCTGGGTGTCGTCATCGCCAATATCTATGTGTCGATATCTCTGCACAAGAACATCGTCCGCGTCTATCAAGCGGGGCGGGAAACTGAATATCTCGCCCGCTACGACAAACTGACCGGGCTCGCCAATCGATTCACCTTCAACGATATCGTTAATCGCGCGATCGAAGGCGCGCCAGAGACGCCCTTTGCGATCCTTTTCCTCGACCTGGACAAGTTCAAGGAAATCAACGATACGCTCGGCCATACCGCAGGCGACGAAGTGATCCGCGAAATGGCGCGGCGGATCGGCGAATGCATGGGCGAGACATCACCCATCGCCCGGTTCGGCGGCGACGAATTCCTGATCAAGCTGGACGAGAGCGACCACGACGCCATCGCCGCCATGGCTTCGCGCCTGTTGACGGTCTTGAGCGCCCCCTATCCGATCGACTCGAACTTTGTGCACGCGACCGCCTCAATCGGCATTTGCGGTTACCCATTGCAAGCCAAGACCACTGAGGCGCTGATCAAGAACGCCGATATCGCGCTCTACGAAGCCAAGAAGGAAGGCGGCGCCAACTGGCGGGATTTCGACGCGAAAATCGAACGGAAGATCAAAGAGACGCGAAAGATCGAAACCGACATGCGCGTCGCCATCGACGACGGCGGCTTCTTCCCCTATTTCCAGCCGATCTACTCCCTCAAGACCCGCGAGGTCGTCAGTTTCGAGGCGCTCGCCCGCTGGAGCCATCCGACCTATGGGCCAATCAGCCCGGACGTTTTCATCCCCATCGCGGAAAAAGCGGGGATGATCGACGAGATCGGCTCGCTGATGCTCCAGCAGGCTTGCGCCGCCGCTGCGGAATGGCCGGAGGACGTCAGCGTCGCCGTCAACGTCTCGACGAAGCAGTTCGCCCGGCCGGAGCGTCTGTTCGCCGCCGTCGTCAGGGCGTTGCGTGAATCCGGCCTGACGCCGCGTCGCCTCAACCTGGAAATCACCGAATCGCTGCTCGTCAACGACCCGGACACCACCCGAAGGATCATCCAGCAATTCGTCGATCTGGGCGTACAGTTTTCCCTCGATGACTTCGGCACCGGCTATTCATCGCTGTCCTACCTCAAGGATTTTCCATTCAGGAAGATCAAGATCGACAAGACGTTCACCGGCACGGTGACCTCTAGCGCGGCGTCGGCGTCGATCATTCGCGCTGTGAGCAAGATCGCCGCCGATCTCAAGCTCGACGTTGTCGCCGAAGGCATTGAAACAGCCGACCAGGAGCGGTTGCTCGCCGGCATCGAGGTGGAATGCGGCCAGGGCTATTATTTCAGCCGTCCCGTGCCCCAGTCAGGGGTCGACGCATTTCTGCGGACGGCGTGTCGTGCGCGAGGCGGGATCGTCCTTCCGTTCATCCAAGCCGCGGCCGCATCTAGGCGAAATGAACCGAACTTCTAGAGCATATTCCCGAAAAGTTGATAGACTTTTCGGACAAGAATATGCGTCATAACAATGAAATAACAGAGCGCCTTCGACTTTATTATTTCCGAACGCGCTCTAAAGCCGCGTGCGAAAAGTGGATGCCGGCTATTCGCTTACGCGGACCTTCGGTTCGCAAAAATGGCGCGAAAACAAAGGAATATAGAGCCAGTTGCGATTCAACCGAATCGCAATTGGCTCTAGGGTCGAGAATCAATGAGAGCCCGTCCGGCAAGAAGTTGAATTTCATTAGTCGGTTGTGATTTCAGGTGTTTCGCCCGTTTGATCGCGGCGCGACACAGAGCAGTCATACGAATTCCGAATAAATCATTCGGAATTCGTATTCCGCTGGCGCGAAAATCCGCCCGCGACATAGAGGATTTTCGCGCCATGGCGTTTCCGCGGATTGCGAAGCAATCTTGCGGAAACCGTATCATTCGGTCTATTGCCGCTTTCCGCCCGAGCCGCTCCTACCGCGCGAGCGGTTTAGTCCTCGAGCCTAAAGCGGAATAGCGCTGGAAACAACGTCTCCATTTTCAGTCTTCCCCGCGCTCGGTCGCCTGCCGCGCTCAGTCGAGATAAGCCGTATCGCCCGCCAAAATCGGCAGCGCAATAATTTCCGGCGTTTCATAAAAGCGCAGCTCTTGGCTCGCGGCGGTTGTTGCGCCAACAGATTTGACGCGACCCCGCAAAGCCGCGTCTCGACCTTCGCCGCCATAAAAAAACCCCGCCGTCGACGGCGGGGCTCCACTATCAAAGAACTGACTGAACGATGAAGGAACTGACGCGACGCAAGGACTTTCGACGAATCAGCCGTGGTGTTCGGCAACCAATTTGGCGGCTTCGTCGTGGTGCTCCTCCGCGTGCCGGGAATGAGCGTGCGCGAGAATCGCATGATGCGCGGCTTTTTCGTGCTCACCATGTTCAAGGTGCTTGGCCGCCTGCTGATGGTGCTCGGCGGCTTTCTCGTGATGTTCGGCGGCGGCGGTGTGAAGTTCGGCGGCTTCTTTGGCGTGCGGCATTGACGTCACTCCTCAAGATTTGGCGCCATTTCCAGCGCGACGCGAAGATGAGGCTCCGATGCGACGCGCCGATGAATTTTTATTTGCGGCGCTGCAACCAAAACAAGGCTCGACAATGTTCGGCTCTTGCGATGCGCGATTCCCATTCCCGCCGAAGACGGAATAGCGCGCGAATTTACGTCTCCGACTTTCAGCCTTCCCCGCGCTCCGTCGCCTGAAGCGCCCAGTCGAGATAGGCGGCGTCGCCGGCCAGGATCGGCACGGCGATGATTTCCGGCGTTTCGTAGCTGTGCATGGACTTGATCGCCTTGGCGAGCGCCGCGAAATCTTTCTGGCGAGCCTTGGCGGACAGCAGAAATTCCTTCTCCCGAGCCGGCGCGCCTTTCCAGACATAATGGCTGGTCACCGTCCCGATCTGGACGCAGGCGGCGAGTTTCTTTTCCACCAGGGCCTCGGCGATCTCTTCGGCGCGTTTCTCGTCGTCGATCGTCGTCTGCACCAGGCAAAAGGCGCTCATATCCATCCCGCGACCTCCGTCCGCACCACGTCGGCGATGACGTCCATCCCGCCCGCACTGTCGTTGAGACAGGGCAGGAGCGCGAAATCCTCGCCGCCGGCTGCGAGAAAGGCGCGGCGGTTCTCGACGCCCAGTTCCTCCAGCGTTTCCAGGCAATCGGCGAAAAAGCCCGGTGCGATCACCGCGATTCTTTTCACGCCCTGGGACGGCAGCTCCTTCATTGTGTCGATCGTATAGGGCTTGAGCCATTCCTTCGGCCCGAAGCGCGACTGGAAGGTCATGACCAGCTTTTCACCCAAGCCGGTAGCTTCGCCGAGCAGCCGGGTGGTCTTGGCGCAATGGCAATAATAGGGATCGCCCTTGTCGAAATAGTCTTGTGGAATCCCGTGCCAGGACACGACGATCCTGTCCGGCGTGAAGTCGAGGCCCTGAAGCCCTTTTTGCAGCAGGACCGCGAGCGCCTTGATATAGGCGGGACGGTCGTAGAAGGGCGCGGCGACGCGCAAAGCCGGCTGCCAGCGCATCGCCTTGAGCGCGTCGAAGGCGCAATCGGCGACGGTGGCGCTGGTCGCCGCGCAATATTGCGGATAGAGCGGCAGCACCAGCAGCCGGTCGCAGCCCTGGGCCTGAAGCGCGGCGATGCGCGAGGCCATGGACGGCGCGCCATAGCGCATCGCCCAATCGACGACGATTTTTCGCCACTTGGCCCGAAGGCGCCGGAGGCGATTTTTCGCGCGAGCTTTTCGGCCTGCGAGCGGGTCACGGTTTTCAGCGGCCCTTCATTGCGTTCCTTGTTCCAGATCGCGGCATAATCCTTGCCTTTTCGCGCCGGACGAGTCATCAAAATCACCAGATGCAGCAAGGGCAGCCAAAAGACGCGCGGGGTCTCGATCACCCGCCGGTCGGAAAGAAATTCGGCAAGATAGCGGCGCATCGGCCAGTAGCTCGTCCCCTCGGGCGTGCCGAGATTGACGAGCAACACGCCGATCCCGCCATGGGCGGCCGGCGGATGATGGGAAGGCGCGCAAGACATCAACACCTCGGAACTTGATCGGCGTCAAAGTAGCCGGTTCTTATAAGTGTCAGAAGGCCAATATGAGCGTTCTTTCGTCACATCTGGTTCTCGCCGAAAAGGCGGTGCCGCGCTATACCAGCTATCCGACCGCGCCCCATTTTTCCGACGCCGTCGGGTCGGAGCGATATGCCGCCTGGCTCGCCGAGCTGCCGGCGGCGACGCGCCTGTCGCTCTATCTCCATGTGCCCTATTGCCGCGAGATTTGCACCTATTGCGGCTGCCATACCCGCGCGACCAAGCGCAACGGGCCGCTCGACGCCTACGCCGAGACCCTGGCGCGCGAGATCGATCTCGTCGGCAAAAGCTCGCCGGCCAGAAAAGTCATCCACGTTCATTTTGGCGGCGGCACGCCGGGCCTGCTCGGGGGCGCGCGGCTGGGCGCTTTGACCGATTCCTTGCGCGGCCATTTCGATTTCGAGCCCGCGGCCGAAATCTCGATCGAGCTGGACCCGCGCCATGTCGATGGCGATCTCGCCCGCGCCTTGTTCGCGGCGGGCTTCAACCGCGTCAGCCTGGGCGTGCAGGATTTCAACCAGCATGTGCAGGAAGCCATCGGACGGGTTCAGCCCTATGAGGTGGTCGAGCGCGCGGTAAATTTCCTGCGCGTCGCCGGTTTTCGCGCCATCAATCTCGACCTGATGTACGGCCTGCCCAACCAGAGCGAGGCCGATGTCGTGCGCACCGCCGAGCTTGCGGCCTCGCTCGCGCCGAGCCGGCTGGCTATTTTCGGCTACGCCCACGCCCCATGGTTCGCCAAAAGGCAGCAATTGATCGACGCCGCCTCCCTGCCGGGCGCGGCGGAGCGCATTCGTCAGGCGGCGATAGCGCGGAAAACCCTGGTCGACCAGGGCTATGCCGCCATCGGCCTCGACCATTTCGCGCTTCCCGACGACCCGATGGCCGTCGCCCAGCGCGCCGGCAAGCTGCGGCGCAATTTCCAGGGCTATACGGTCGATCAGGCCGACGCGCTTCTGCCCTTTGGCGCCTCCTCCATCGGCCGCTTGCCGCAGGGCTATGTCCAGAACGCCCATGATGTCGGATCCTGGCGCCGGGCGATCGAAGCGGATCGCTTCGCCATCGTGAAGGGCGTCGCCTTCACCCGCGACGATCTCGCCCGCGCGGCGGTAATCGAGCGCCTGATGTGCGATTTTGCGGTCGATTACGGCGAAATCGCCCAGAACATGCTGGGCGACGCCGCCGCGTTCGATGGGGCGCAGGAACAATTGGCGCAACTGGCCGGGGAGGGCGTTGCGATCCAAGAGGGGCGGCGCGTCTCGATCACCGAGGCGGGACGCCCCTTCATGCGCCTGGTCGCTTCGGCCTTCGACGCCTATCTGGCCGCCCGCGCCGCCCGCCATAGCGTCGCGGTCTGAGGCGGCAGCTCCGGCCTACGTCAGATTCCCTGACCGTCGATCTGGCGCTGGAGCTGCTCCTCCTCGCGCCGCACGTCCTCGTTGCGGGGATCGAAATTCAGCGCCCGCCGCAACAATTCGAGCGCCGGCGCGTCGCGCCCGGCGGCGCGCATCATATGGGCGAGATCTTCCATGACCGCGAAATTGCGCGGGTCGACGCTCAGGGCGTGATCGAGGTCGAGCATGGCCCCCTCGCTGTCGCCCTGAAGCAAGGCCGATTGCGCCCGCAACCGCCAGGCGAAGGCCCAGTCGGGATAAAGCTTGACGATCTCATCGAGCAAAGCCCCCGCCGGCGTAGCCATATCGGCCTTGAGCAGGGTTTGGGCGCGCGCCGCCAGCAAATCGCCGGTGGGCGAGCCCGAACGGCTCCATAATTTCTCGATGATCGCGCGAACCGGCGCGGCGCTCGCCGTGTCGGGCGCCTCGCCGAGCTTTTTGAACATAAGATCGAGCGCTTTTTGTCGCGTCCGGACGACGCCCGGCGGCCAATCGGCGGCGCCCGCGTGGCAAGGCGGCGCGAAGCTAAACGCGGCGAGGAGAGCAAACAGAAAGAGCGGACGCGATGACATGCGGCGATTAAAGCCCGATTTGGCGCCGCTGCCAATCGCGTTTCAAGGCTCAAGCTTCTCCAGCGTCAGCGGATCGCGGACGCCGTCGCAATATTTATCCAGCGCGCGCGAAAAGCCGGGCTCGTCGGGCGCGGCGCGCTCGAAAAGGGCCATGGACGAGCGAAACTTCAAATCGTCGGGATCGCCGAAAATATCGAACAGGCTTTTGTCGCCGACTCCATTCACCAGCTCCACACAGTCCCGCAGGCGCGGGCCTAGCACCGGATGGGCGAGAAAAGCGCGGGCCTCGTCGAGCGAGGATAGGGCATAGAGCTGCGCCATCGGGCTGAAGCCGAGGCCGGCAATCTGGGGAAAGACGAACCACATCCAATGGTTGCGCTTGCGCCCGCCCCGCAACTCCGCGCGCACATTTTCATAGACGCCGTTCTGGGCGGCGACAAAACGCTGGAGATCGAAAGGATCGTCGGTCATGACAAAACAAAACCCCGGCGGAGCCGCCGGGGTTGCAAATTCTGGCGTCGGGCGCCGAAATTTCAGACTTGGCGGATCAGCCTTGGCGGGCCTTGTAGCGCTTCTGCGTCTTGTTGATGATATAGACGCGGCCCTTGCGGCGGACCAGCTGATTATCGCGATGGCGCGAGCGCAAGGACTTGAGAGAGTTGCGGACTTTCATTTTCTACCCCGGAAACAATTGGCCGGGGTTCTCCCTCAGCCGGAAATCGGAGCTGGTCCTATGCCAAATTTGCGCGCTGCAATCAAGCCCTAAAGCGCGCCTTCGCTCAGCCGCCGCCGGGATCGGACTCGAAACCCTTGCTTGGCTTCTGCGCCGGGAGCACGCCGCAGCCCGGGCAGGCGTCGTAATTGGTGAGTTCGGGACGGTCGTGCGGTCCCGCCGGCGGCATGTTTTCCCACCTCTGCCCCATTTTATCCTTGGCGGTTTTATCCTCGTCGGAGTTTTGGACGACCGTCTGGCCGGTTTCGGGAATGAAGATCATGGCCGCCTCCTGTGATGGCGCCCAAAATTTAAGCACGCACTCAATGCGAGCAATTTCGACACCAACACATTTTTAATTCTTCGGCAAGGTGGTCAATTGCCGCAGTTTTTCGTCTGCCTCTGGCCGCGGCGCGCCGCTGGCGCTAAAAGCGGACCATGATTCACCCCGCCGGCGATTCCAGCTTTCGCGCCCCCATGATCCGCCGGGTGGCGCTCATGGATTTTCGCTGTTACGCCGCACTCGATCTGCGGATTTCGAGTCCGATCGCGGCGCTTTCCGGCGAAAATGGCGCCGGCAAGACCAATCTGCTCGAAGCGATCTCGCTTTTTACCCCCGGCCGGGGCCTCAGGCGCGCCGACAACGCCGATCTCGCCCGCGAAGGCGGCGGCGGCGGCTACGCCATATCGCTGGAGCTGACCGGCGAGGCGGGCGGTCCGCTGCAACTGGGGACCGGCCTCGAAGCGGCGCCCGACGGCGCGCAGAAAAAATTCCGCGTCGACCGCGAGCCGGTTTCGTCGTCCCGCGCCTTCGCCGACCATGTCCGCATCGTCTGGCTCACCCCTGCCATGGACGGGCTGTTCTCCGGCCCCGCCGGGGAGCGGCGCCGCTTCCTCGACCGGCTGGTGCTGGCGGTGGACAGCGAACATGGCGCGCGAGTTGGCGCTTTGGAGCGCGCCCTGCGCAACCGCAACCGCCTGCTCGAAGAGAGGCGCGGCGAAAAGATCTGGCTCGACGCGGCCGAGCGTGAAATCGCCGAACTCGGGATCGCCGTCGCCGCCGCCCGGCGCGAGACGGTGGAAAGGCTGGCCGCGCTGATCGCGGCCGGACGGGACGAGGACTCGCCCTTTCCCTGGGCCGATCTCGCGCTTGAAGGCGAAGTGGACGCTCTGGTCGCCGGACGCCCGGCGCTCGAAGCCGAAGAGATTTTTCGCGCTCTGCTGCGCGACAATCGCGCCCGCGACGCCGCCGGCGGCCGCACTTTGATCGGGCCGCAGGCGAGCGACCTGATGGTGCGCCACGGCCCCAAGCAATGCGAGGCCCGCCGCGCCTCGACCGGCGAGCAGAAGGCTTTGCTGGTCGGGCTGGCGCTCGCCCATGCCCAGCTCGTCGCCGCGATGAGCGGCATTGCGCCGCTGGTCCTGCTCGACGAGATCGCCGCCCATTTCGATCCGCGCCGCCGCCGCGCCTTGTTCGACGCGCTCAGTCTCCTCGGCGGCCAGATATGGATGACCGGGGCCGACGCCGCTTTGTTCGATGATCTTCATGGCCGCGCCGATATTTTTTCGGTAGCCTGCGGCGCGGTTTCTCCCCTTTCGCGCGCGGAGGCCCCATGACGGATTTGGCGCAAGCGAAACAGCTTTTGAAAAAAGTCTTTGGTTTCGACGCGTTCCGGCCCGGTCAGGAGGAGATTGTCGGCGCGATTCTGTCCGGCGGTCCGGTGCTGGCGGTGATGCCGACCGGCTCGGGCAAGAGCCTGTGCTATCAGTTGCCGGCTTTGCTCGACGACGGTTTGACCCTGGTGGTCTCGCCGCTGATCGCGCTGATGCGCGATCAGGTCGGCCAGATGCGGGCGGCCGGCGTTCCCGCCGCCACGCTCAATTCCATGACGTCTGAGGCCGAGGCGTCGCAAATCTGGCGCGACATCCGCGCCGGCGCGCTCAAACTGCTCTATGTCTCGCCCGAACGGCTGGCGCTCGACGGCCTGACCGAAGCTTTGTCGCGGGCCAATGTGCGCCGCGTCGCGGTGGACGAGGCCCATTGCATCTGCGAATGGGGCCATGATTTCCGACCTGAATACCGGCTGATCCGCCAAGGCGTTGCGAAAATCGGCGCGGTCCAGGCCGTCGCTTTTACGGCAACTGCGGATTCCGCGATGCGCGCGGAAATCGCCGAACGGCTGTTCGGCGCCAAACCGCAAATCTTCGTCCATTCTTTCGATCGGCCCAATATTTCGCTGAAATTCGCCGCCAAGGACCAGCCGCGCAAGCAGTTGCAGCGTTTCCTGAATGCGCGCCGGGGCCAAAATGGGATTGTCTATTGCGCCTCGCGCGCTGGGACCGAGCGGCTCGCCGAATTTTTTGGCGCACAGGGCTTTGAGACGGTGGCCTATCACGCCGGGCTCGATCAGGGGCGGCGCAACGCCAATCAGGACCGCTTTCTGCGCGAGGACGGCGTCATCGCCTTCGCCACCGTCGCCTTCGGCATGGGGGTCAACAAGCCCGACGTTCGTTTCGTCGCCCATGCCGACATGCCGGCGAGCATCGAGGCCTATTATCAGGAAATCGGCCGCGCCGGGCGCGACGGCCTGCCCGCCGACACGCTGACTCTCTATGGTTTGGAGGACATGGCGCTGCGCCGCCGCCAGATCGACGAAAAGGACATTTCCGACGAACGCCGCCGCGTCGAGCACCAGCGCCTGTCCGCCCTCACGGCTTTGTGCGAGGCCGCCGCCTGCCGGCGCCAGATTCTGCTCGCCCATTTCAACGAACAGTCCCCGCCCTGCGGCGCCTGCGATTTCTGCCGGGGCGAAATTCTGGTGCGCGACGGCGCGATCGATGCGCAAAAGGCGCTTTCCGCCGTTTTGCGCACCGGCCAGCGCTTCGGCCTGAATTATCTTGCCGATCTGCTGATCGGCGCCGACAGCGACGCCCTGCGCCGCAACGGCCACGACGCGCTCAAGACCTTTGGCGTCGGCGCGGATCGCGGCAAGCAGGAATGGGCTTCGACCTTCCGCCAGCTTTTCGCCGCCGGAGCCTTGCGCACCGCCAGCGCGGAGCATGGCGGCTTCGCTCTGACCGAAAAGGGCGAGGCGATCTTGCGGGGCCGCGAGGGTTTCGCGCTGCGCGCCGACGCGCCGCGCGCGAAAAGCCGCGACAAGGCGGCGCCCCGCGGCGCGCCGCCGGCGCCGCAGGGCGAAAACCGGATTTTCGAAACCTTGCGCAAATTGCGCCGCGAAATCGCCCAAGAGCAGGGCGTCGCCGCCTATATGATCTTCGCCGACCGGACTCTTCTGGAAATGGCGGAGCAACGCCCGGCGACGCTCGACGACTTACGCGGGATTTACGGCGTCGGCGACCGCAAGATCGCCGCTTTCGGCGACGCCTTTCTGGAGGCGATCGCGCAGGCCCGCGCGTGAGGGGTTTAGTGCAGGCTCACCGTGGCGAGCTGGTTCTCCCAGGCGTTGGCGACGGCGGCGGCCTTGCTGTCGGCGAGCATGATCGGCTCGCCATTGGCGCGCACCAGCGCGAACAGCTGCATGCCGGGCTGCAATCCCTCGATCTGCGGGAACAGAGCCAAGGCTTCCTCAGATTTCATCGGCCGGACATAGGCGATCGCGCCCTCGCCAAGATGGACGAACTGATCGGGGGTCAGCGGCCCCGCAACCTGGATTTCATGGTCATTGGTCATCGTTTTCGCCCTTTCCGCGCTCTCCTTCGAGACGCGCTCCGTGTGCGGACCAAAGTTCAGCCCCGCACTGTGATCTCAATATTCCTAACGATTCGCTCCGGCTCGGGACGAACCAGATCTACCGACAGCAGGCCGTCGGCGAGATCGGCGCCGAGAACCTGCATCCCCTCCGCGAGCAGAAAGGCGCGCTGGAACTGACGCGCCGCTATGCCGCGATGGAGGAACTCGCGCTCGCGATCGTCCTGCTGGCGACCGCGAATGACCAATTGGCCTTCCTCCAGCGTGATCGCCAGCTGGTCGCGAGTGAAGCCGGCGACCGCAAGCGTGATCCTGAGGCGCTCCGGCAGATTGCCGTCACGCGCGAGACGCTCGATATTGTAAGGCGGGTAGCCGTCCGAAGCGGTGCGGGTCACGCGCTCCAGCGCCTTCTCGATTTCGTCGAAGCCCAGAAGGAAGGGCGAATTCATCAAGGTCGGTCGTGACATGTCGAAGCCCTCGCAGGCGCCTCTCAATCCACGGAAGCCCGAAGCACTCCCGTGATTCCGATATGGCGTTCTGTCACGATGTTTCAAGGGCGCGGCGCGGCGGCGCGGCCATGCGCGGAAAACAAGAGGCCCCCGCCATGTCGCGGGGGCCTCGTTCGGAACCGGCTTTCGCGCCGCCAGAACGGCGCGCGATTTTTCCTCCCAGTGCCGCTACGTCGGCAAATCCAAGGCCGACGCGCTTCAGGCGATTTCCCGCCCTATTCCAGCTCGCAGCCGTTCCACAGGCATTGCGCCACCATCCCCGCGCCCAACACCGTCAGAATCGCGGCGAGCAGTCCGTAGTCCATCATTCGCTCTCTTCCATTGCCGGGCTGGCGCGCGGCCAGCCCCGAGCCCAAGGGCTCCATTGCGAAGGCGGCCCGCGCCTTTCCGGCGCGAGCGCGATCGGCGGGGAATCAAAGGGAGGAATCCCCACCGCTTCGAATATAGGATGAAATGACAGCTTTGCAAATTGGAGTGCGGTTGATTGCAGCGTCATCTTCGTAGAGCGTAGCTCTATTCGATCGGTCCATGACAATTGAATCTCAACAAATTGAAACCATGGCGTCGATAACGCTGGCTTGTGCGCTTTGCATTCCAAGCGACATCATGTCGCAGTCATTAGATATTCATGAACTATTCATCGATGCCTGCATCGTCAGGCGGATGACTGGCCAAGGCGGTTTGCGACGGCGCGCTGAAAGGGTAAGGCGTCAAAGCGAAAGCTGCGCGGGAAGGTCGAAAAAAATCAACGGTGTGGCGAAGGATAGGTCTCCGCGCCTTTCAGGACTTTATCGCACAAAGGCGCGGCGGCCTCGAAGGCTTGCCCTGGCTCGAGCGCGACTTGGCGCAGGTCGACATCGTCATAAATTTTGAAGAAATCCTCCTTTGCGCTTGGCTTCAGATAGAGATCGACGCGTACAGGCCCCGGCGGCGGAATTGGCCGACGACAACGCGCAGATCGTGTGAACGCCATGCCGATCATCGTCAATCTCGACGTCATGCTCGCCAAGCGCAAGATGCGCTCGCGCGATCTCGCCGCGCGCATCGGCATCGCCGAGCAGAACCTGTCGCTGCTGAAATCGGGCAAGGTGAAGGGCGTGCGCTTCGACACGCTGGAGAAAATCTGCGCCGAGCTGGACTGCCAGCCCGGCGATCTGCTGGAATATAGGCCCGAGCCGGCGCCGGAATAGGCAGGCCGCGGTTCAGAGCATCGACGGCAGGATGCGGTCCGGCGGGCGGTGGCCGTCCATGAAGGTCTTCACATTGATGATGACCTTCTCGCCCATGTCGATACGGCCCTCGATCGTCGCCGATCCCATGTGCGGCAGCAGCGTGACCTTGCCCTGCTGGGCGAGGGTCATCAGGCGCGGCGAGATCGCCGGCTCGTGCTCGAACACGTCGAGTCCGGCCCCGGCCAGTTCGCCCGCCTCCAGCATCCGGACCAGAGCGTTCTGGTCGATGATGTCGCCGCGCGCCGTATTGACGATGATCGCGCCCGGATGAAGATATTTCAGGCGCCGCGCCGACAGGAGATGAAAGGTCGCCGGCGTCTGCGGGCAATTGACCGAGACGATGTCGACCCGCGCCAGCATCTGGTCGAGCGAGTCGAAAAAGGTCGCGCCGAGCTCCTGCTCGATGGCGGGGGCGACCGGGCGGCGGTTATGATAGGAAATCGATAGTCCGAACGCCTTGGCGCGGCGGGCGACGGCCTGGCCGATTCGGCCCATGCCGACGATGCCGAGACGCTTTCCGGTAATCCGGCGACCCAGCATCCAGGTCGGCGACCAGCCGCCCCAATGTCCTTCGACCAGCGCGCCGACGCCTTCGACCAGGCGGCGCGAGACGGCGACGATCAGGCCCATGGTCATGTCGGCGGTGTCTTCCGTCAGCACGCCGGGCGTGTTGGTGACGGTGATGCCGCGCCGCAAGGCCGAGGTAACGTCGATATTATCGACGCCATTGCCGAAATTGGCGATGAGTTTGAGATTTTCGCCGGCCTGGGCGATCAGATGGGCGTCGATCCGGTCGGTGATGGTCGGGACGAGAACATCCGCCGCGCGGATCGCCTCGACCAGTTCGGCCTGTGTCATCGGCTGGTCGGTCTCGTTGAACCGGACGTCGAACAATTCGCGCATGCGCGCCTCGACCGGCTCGGGAAGCTTGCGGGTGACAATGACGAGCGGCGCGGTTTTACCCATGGAAATCCCGTTTCTCCCCGCGCCGTCGGCGTCAATGCACGCCGGGGCGCCGGCCTAAACCTGTCATTAACGATGGCCGGGCGAGAAAGTTTAGGACACTCATCCTGCCCAAGGCCACCGCACCAGCTTCCTAGCAGATGCCTTGGCAAAAACAAGAACGGCGATCCGCCGGCCGCGTCGGCGCAGGGGCGGGCGCGGGAAATAAGGAACGACGGCGAAATGGCGAACCAGAAACGGCCAATTCCGAGGACTTTCCGCCTTGTATCGCCGCGTTCGCGGGCTTTAGCCGCCCTGATCGGCGCCGCGCTTTCGCTCGCGGGCACCGAAGGCGCGCGCGCGCAGCAGGTCAAGGGTCCGGTGAGCGGCTTGCCTTTGCCGCGATATGTCAGTCTAAAGTCGGACCATGTCAATCTGCGCGAAGGCCCCTCGAAGGACCACGCCACCAAATGGATTTACCAGCGCGCCGGCCTGCCGGTGGAGGTCACCGCCGAATTCGACACCTGGCGGCGCATCCGCGATTCGGAGGGGGCCGAAGGCTGGGTCTTCCATTCCCTGTTGTCCGGCAAGCGCACGGCTCTGGTGGCGCCCTGGAAGAAAGACGCGCCGCCCTTTCCGCTGCGCGCCGAAATGGACAAGAACGCCAAGCCGATCGCCAATCTCGCGCCGGGCGTGCTTGTCAGCATCAAGATCTGCGACGGCGCATGGTGCCGGGTTAAGATCGACGGTTATGACGGCTATATGAGCCAGACCGAACTCTGGGGCGTCTATCCCGGCGAAAAGGTTGAATGACGCCGCGAAAGCAGGCGCGCCCCCGACCGCGCCGCAGCTACCTCTCGCGGAAAGCTTCCGACGTTATCCTCGACAGCGGCGAAAGCAGATAATCGATCACGCGACGCTTCTGCGTCTTGATCTCGACGGTCGTGGTCATGCCCGGCGCAATCGGGATTTGCGCGTCACCGACCTTGATCGTGGTTTCGTCGAGGGCGATGGTGACGGGAAAGACGAAAACATCGGGCTGGCCCGGCGCGCCGGAAGGCGGGGCGTTGGCGGCGTTGGCGCCCGCCGTGACATTGGCCATGGCGCGCTTGGCGGCCTGCTCGTCCACCGCTTCGGGCGCGATGTCCACGACCTTGCCGTGCAGGACGCCGAAACGGGTGAACGGAAAGGCGTCCACCTTGACCGACGCTTCCTGGCCGAGCTTGACGAAGCCGATGTCGATATTCGCGACCAGGGCTTCGACCTGAAGACGCCCATTATGGGGCGAAATGTTCATCAATTGCTGGCCAGTGGTGACCACCTGCCCCACCGTGCTGACCGCCAGCTGTTCGACCACGCCATCGGTCGGAGCGTAAAGCTTGGTGCGGGCCAGCCGCGACGCGGCCTTGGCGGCGCTCTCGCGCGCCTCGTCGGCCTTGCGCGCCGCATCCGAGGCCTTGTTCTCGTTGTCGGCGATGAACTGCGCCACGACCTTGATCTTCTGACCTTGCAGCTCGCTGAGCGCGGCCTCGGTCTCGATCAGCTGGCCCTGATCGGAGGCCAGCGACGACTGGGACCGCTGAAGCTGCTGCCGGGCGTCGTAAAGATTGATCTTGGTGCCGACATGGAGGTCGATCGCGTCCTGGCGCGTCTTGACCAATTGGGTCAAAGTGTCGGTCAGCGCGACCTGGAAGGCGATGCTCATGTCGAGCCGCTTCCGGGTCGCCCGTTTTTGCGCCATCTGCTTGTCGAGATCGGCAAGGCTGTCGGAGAGCTGGCCGAGATCGGCGCGCAGCACCGCCAGTTCGCGACCGCGGATGAATTCGGGGATCGAATTGGGGAAACGCAAAAGTTGGTCGGCGTCAGCCGCGATCGATTCGAGCGCGGAAAATTCACTCGCCGTCGCTTTTTCATCCTGTTGCGCGTCGATCCGCTGTTTCAAGCCGCGAACGGCGGCGACCGCGAAATTGCGGCGCTCGACTTCCGCCAGATTGGAATTCATGGCGTCCTTGGCGGCCTTTTCGTCGGCGAGCGCCTCGGCCGGATCGGTTTCGATCAGCAGATCGCCGGCCTTGACCCGCGCGCCTTCCGCCACGTGGATCGCGATCACCCGGCCCGGATCGAGCGGCTCGATCACCTTGGCGTGGCCGACCACCTCCACCTTGCCGGGCGCGACGGCGTAAACGTCGAGACGCCCGAAGAACGACCAGATCAAAGCGATGAGAAAGACGGTGCAGATCGTCAGCATGAAGGCGACCGGCGCGGGCGGCGGCGGCGTCTCCAGAATCTCCAGCGCGGCGGGCAGGAATTCGCGGTCGCGCCCCTGCACGCCGGAGGTCGGCGGCGCCGGCTTGACCTTTTCGGGTTCAGGAGCTTTCGGCGGCTCGGCCCTCTCGTTCATCAGCCCGCCCTCGACTGGTCGGATTGCAATTGCCACAGCCTGGCGTAGAGGCCGCCGCGCGCCAGAAGCTCCTGGTGCGAGCCGATTTCGACGATCTCGCCGGCGTCCATGCCGACGATGCGGGTGCAGGGCCGCAGGGCCGCCAGGCGATGGGCGATGATGATGGTGGTGCGGCCCCGGGTGATGGCGCTCATATTGTTCTGGATGGTGCGCTCGCTTTCGTAATCCAGCGCCGAGGTCGCCTCGTCGAGGATGAGAATGCGCGGATTGGTGACCAAAGCGCGGGCGATGGCGATGCGCTGGCGCTGGCCGCCCGACAGATTGGCGCCGCGCTCCTCGATCAAAGTGTCATAGCCCTGCGGCAGCCGGGCGATGAATTCGTCGGCGCCGGCGAGGCGGGCGGCCTGCATCACCAGGGCGCGCGGCATGGCCGGATCGCCGAGCGCGATATTCTCGTGCAGGGAGCGGTTGAACAGCAGGTTTTCCTGGAGCACGACGCCGATCTGGCGGCGCAGCCAGCCCGGATCGAGCTGGGCGGCGTCGACGCCGTCGAGCATCACCTGACCGGCCTGCGGGCTGTACAGGCGCTGGACCAGCTTGGTCAGGGTCGATTTTCCGGAGCCAGACTGGCCGACAACGCCGATGACCTCGCCCGGCGCGATCGACAGGCTGACATGGCGCAGGGCCTCCAGCGCGTCGGGCCGGTAGCGCATGGACACGTCGCGGAATTCGATCGCGCCGCGCAGCGGCGGCATGGTGAGGAAGCTCTGCGGCGTCGGCTCCGGCGGGGCGTTGAGAATGTCGCCGAGCCGCGCCACCGAAACCTGCACCTGCTGGAAATCCTGCCACAATTGCGACAGGCGCAGAATCGGCTGCACCACCTGGCTCGCGATCATGTTGAAGGCGATCAACTCGCCGACGGTCATCGAACCGGCGATCACCGCCTGGGCGCCAAAAAACAGGATCAGGGCGGTGGTGACCTTGCTGACATATTGGATCAGGTTCTGCCCGAAGGCCCCAAGCACGCTGACATCGAACGAGGTGCGGACATAGGCCGCGAGCCGCTCCTCCCATTGCGCCTGCATCATCGGCTCGACGCTCGCCGCCTTGAGCGTCTGGGCGCCGACGATCGATTCGACCAGAAATTGCTGCGACTGCGCGCCGCGATTGAATTTCTCGTTGATCTGCTCGCGCAGGAAGGGCCGGATCAAAGTGGCGATCAGCAGATAGACCGGGATCGTGGCCACGACGACCAGCGAAAGCTGGACCGAATAAATGAACATCACGACGAAAAAGACCACCGTGAACACCAGGTCGAGCAGCGAGGTCAGGCCCTGGCCGGTGAGAAAGCCGCGGATCGTTTCGAGTTCGCGCACGCGCGCCACCGTCTGGCCGGCGGGCCGGGTCTCGAAATAGGCGAGCGGCAGGCGGAACAGGTGATGGAACAGGCGCCGCCCCAGCTCCACATCGATGCGGTTGGTGGTGTGGTTCAGCGTATAGGCGCGCAGGAATTGCAGGATCGATTCGAACAGGCCGAGCGTGATCATGCCGACGATCAGCACGATCAGCGTGGACATGCCCTTGTGCACCAGCACCTTGTCGACGACGAGCTGAAAAAAGATCGGCGTCGCCAGAGCGAAAAGCTGGACGAACAGCGAGGCCGTGACCACCTGCGCCAGCGGCCGGCGGTAGCGCATGAGCGACGGCAGGAACCACTGGAAGCCGAACGCGTTGGGATCGACGCCGGCGCCGCCGAGACGGCGGGTGACGAGGACGATCTCGCCCGAGGACAGAGCGCCGATCTCCTCGGCGCTCCCCTCGCGCGTCTTGTGGTCGACCGGGTCGATCAGCCGCAGCCGCTCCTTGCTCGACCCGACCGCGAGCACGGCGAAGCCGCCGTCCTTGAGGCCGATGATCGCCGGCAGCGGCAGCGCGGCGAAACGCTCCGGCCTGGCGTCGCGAACGATGCGGGATTTCAATCCCAGAACATGCGCCCCGCGCACCAGGTCCTCGGCGCCCGCGAAACGTCCGGACAGCGCCAGCTGATGGCGCAATTGCGCCGGTTCGGCGGCGATGCGGTAAAATGCGGAAATCAGAGCCAGACTGGTCAGGCCGGCGTCCCGGGCCGGCTGCGGTTCGGCGGTCGGCGGCGGGGATGTTTGCAGGGTCGCGGTCATTGGCCTGGCTTTGCGGCGTCAGCGGCCCATGATATAGCCTTGGTTCAGCCAAGCGTCCAATCAAACCGCGCGCGAATTTTTGAAATCGCCGCGCTCCGTCACGGCTTTTTTCGGGCGCGTTCCGAAGCGATGGCGAATCGCAAATTATCGAGCCCGACCGCGCCGACCAGCACCTTGTCGCCGATGACATAAGTCGGCGTGCCGCCGACATGGAGCGCGGCGGCGAGTTTGGCGCTTTCTTCCAGCGTCGCGCGAACTTCGTCGCTCGCCATGTCCCGTTCGAGGCGCGCGCGGTCAAGCCCCAGGCCTTGCGCGACGGAAAGCGCCTCGTCCACGCCGATGGGTTGGCGCGCGGCGAGGATATTCTCATAAAACGCCTGGTATTTTCCGCCGGATGGGTTCTGCATCCGCACCGCGATCGCCACCTTGGCCAGATCGACAGAGCGCGGTCCGAGGACGGGAAATTCCTTGAGCGCCACGCGCAGCTTCTTGTCGCTCTCCAGCAGCGCGCGCATGTCGCCGACCGCGCGTTTGCAGAAGCCGCAATTGTAGTCGAAAAATTCGACCAGGGTCAGGTCGCCGGACGGGTCGCCGAGCACGGTTTCGTGGGGGGAGCGGAACAGAGCGTCCGAATTGGCGGCGATGACGCCCGCGCGGTCCCGCGCCAGTTTCTTCGCCGCTGCGCCGCCCGCCCCGGCGGCCTGGGCCGCGCCGGATTTCCGCCGCGCCAGGGCGAGCAGCAGGTTGCGCAGGGATTCGGGATGGCGGGCGACGTAATCCAGCACGATCTGGCCGACTTCGTCGGGGTGGCTGCGCAGATATGCGGCGACAATGGCCTCGACTTTATGTCGCGACGAATGCGCAAAGCCTGGGTTCGTCCCGAGCATGAGCGCGGCGAGAGCCAGAACCGTCAGCTTTCTCGTGGCGCTTCGGCTTCCGCTTCGCAAATCGTCCTCCCTTGCTCGCCGCCGCCCGCCATGCGTCTTGCGATCGAATCTTTCGCCGTCATGTCACCGCATCAGCCCTGGATTTCCATAGGGCGCCCCGGGGCGCCAGGGGTAAGGCCGGCGCGGGTAAGGCCCCCATCGCCTGGGTGGGCCGCCCCAGCGCGGCCCCGGATAGTAGCCCGGCGGGCCGATGAAGCCCGGACCATACGGCGCCCGCACGCAGCCGCTGCGATTGGCGTTGGCGAAAGCGCCCGGCGGGCAGCGCATGCAGGTCGAAGGATCGTCGGGATTGCGAATGAACCTTGGCCCCAGCCTAGCGCAATTGACGCGCGGCGGATGGCGCGGCGGGGCAAGGCGGGGCGGCGGATGGCCGCCCACGGCCACGCAGGCGTCGCCCTTGTCATTGGCGACCTTGCCGCGCGGACAGCGCAGACAGCGCGAAGGATCGCGGGGCGACGGGATATAATGCGGCCCGCGCGTCGAACAATCGGCGTGGCGCCGGCGCGGAATGACCGGAACCGGCAGAGGCGGCGCGTTGCCGCAGCTCTTGCCGTTCCGGCGCACCGAACGCTCCAGGCAGCACGACTGGTCCGGCATCAGCCGGTAGCCGGCGGCGCAGGGACGCGGCGGAACGCTCACGCTCCGGCATTGCGCGCGATTGGCCGGATCGACGGGAGACGGGCAGCACACGCCGCTGGTGGTGACATTTCCCGGCAGGCAGCACGAGCCGTCGCCGACGGGAATCTTGCCGGCCGCGCAGCAGAACGGTCCCAGCCGAATCGGGATCAGGAACCCGCATTGCGCCTTGTTCGGGCCGGTCGGTTTGCGTCCGGCCGGACAGCAGACGCCGGTCGAGGTCAACTGGCTGGCGAGGCAGCAGGCGTTGGTGCTGGGGACGTAGCCGGACGGGCAGCAGACCGGATTATTGACGCCGGTCTGGCAATTGGGGTTCGACGGCGTCGTCGGGGGCGAACACTGGCCGTTGACCAGAGCCCCGGCGCAACACGCGGTCTGGCCGGCGGCGTTGGCATAGACCTGGCCGGACGGGCAGCAGAAATTGCTCGGGCCGATCGCCGTCTGCCCGCTGGGACAGGAAGAATTGGAGCAGGCCGCGCCCGCTGGCGTGGCGATTCCCGGCGGCGGACAGCATTGGCCGGCGATCAGGACATTCGGGCGCGGGCAGGTCGGGGCGCAGGAATTCGTGTCGCGGCGCCAGATCTGGTTGGGCGGGCAGGGCGGCGTTCCCGGCGGCCCGCAAATCTGCCAGGGCTTGCAAACGGGGGGCGTGTTCGAAGGCGGCGTCGGCGGCTTGCCTTGCGGAGGAACAGGCCGATGCTTCGGCGGCGGCATGTCGGGAGGCAGGGGGCGGGGCGGCGGCAGGTCGGGACGGCCGAAGCTCGGCGCCGGTCCCGGCTCGCACAGGCGGCGGATGTCGATGTCGCCCATGTGGCCGCGCGTCGAGGGGTCGGCGAAATTGTCCGCGTAAGAGATGAAATAGCTGACGAAAGGCGGCTCCCGGTCGCGCAATATTCGCCACAGGGGATTGCCTTGCAACCCGTCGATGTGGCTTTCGCCGCCGCGCGCCAGACGCGCCGCGATTTTCGCATCGGCCGAGACCCGCAATTGCTCGCCGGTGGTCCACAGAAATCCATCGCAGGAGCCGCGGTTGGCGGCGCCGGTCTCGAGATAGCCGTAACCTATCGCCACGCCGCCATTGCCGTTGCGGAAAATTTCGGGGAAGCCGATGGCGTAGGCGTCCGGCGTCTGCTGCCAGATGCGCTGGCCATCGGCGGTTTGGCCGACAATGGCGTAGCGCAGCACGCGGCCGATGGCCGGCTGGGCGAGCGCCTCGAAATCGAAGGCGCCGGTCGGGGCGGCCCGCTCGGCGAGATAAATGCGGCCCTCGGCGTCGAAAGCGATCTTGGAAATCTCGGTCGGGCCGTTCGACGGCGGCGCGGCGATTTCCAGACGGGCGTCCGAGCCGAAGGCGCCGTCCGGGCCGAGGCCGACCGACCACACCTGCAAGCCGTCCACCACGGCGTAATAAAGCCGTCGGTCATGGACGGCGAGGCCGAAAATCAGGCGTTGCGGCCCGGCGTAGCCCCATGTCGCCGGCTGGGCGCTGTCGAAGGCGGATTTGGCGACGTCCAGCGGCGGCGGCGCGCGCCAGGGCGCCGGCGCCAGGCCGAGCGCGGCGCGTCCGGTCACGCCGTGGTCGTAAGTTCCGAGATCGGCGCCGGCGCCGGAAATGCGATGGATGAGCCCCGTTTCGCGATCCGCGACGAACAGCATTTTGCTTGCCGAGTCGAAGGCGAGGCCGCCAAGCGCCGCGCCGGAATTGGCGCGCCCGTCGGTCGCCACCATTGCAAACAGCCGGACTTCGCCGGTGGCGCCGTCAAGCCGCCAGATCGCGCCGGGTCCGCCATTGGGCCCCCACAGGCCCGGCATGAAGACGGCGCCGGCGGCGCCCAGGCGAATATGAATGAGCCCGCCGCCGCTTTTCGGCGCGACGATCGGCAGGCCATAGGCCGAGCTTGCCGCGACATAGACATTGGGCGGGTTGGAATCGTCGAAGGCCACGCCGAAGACCTGTCCGATCCGCGCCGCCCTGACCGTGAAAATCTTGGGCGCGCCGACCAATTGCGCCTCCGGCGGGCCGCCCATCCGCCGCAGATCGACGATGCGAAGCGACGGACCGTCGCGGTCGATGAAGGTTTGTGCGGCGGCATCTTCGCCGGGGGCGATGCGATCCGGTGCCGGCGCGCCGGAAAAGCCGGTGACGGCGGCGTCGCCGATGGCGGTCACGCCGGGCCTGGCGCCTTGCGCGGCGGCCCCGCACGTCGCCGCCGTCAGCGCTGCGGCGGCGAGGCCGATCCTCAGGGTGCGCCGCAGGCGGCCCAGGATCGTTTCAAGCTTTGCGCGTTCTCCCGCCATTTGCGCCTACTGGATCGGAGACGGTTTGTTGCAGCCCCCGGAAACCGGGTCCGGCGTGGTTCCCGGCGGGCAGCATTTGCCGCAGGTGGTGAGTTGCATCGGATTGCAGCACGAACCGTCGAAAGCCATGCCTTCGTTGGGGTTGGAACAGGGCGTCACGCATTTGCCGACGCCGCCGAGTCGGACCTGTCCGGAAGGGCAGGCGGGCGGCGGACACATGCCGCCGAAGGATTCCGGATTGAAATTGGCGACCTGATTGGTCGTGCCGTCGCAAATGCAGACGGAAGCGCCGTTGATCGTCGCGCCGGACGGGTCGGGATGGGTTCCCGTAGGGCAATTGCAGGAGAACACATAGAACTGCGAGCCTTCCTCCTCGAAACCGTTTTGCGCGATCCAGGGGTAGCTTTCGGTCCAGGTCGGAACCATCGGCTTGGGACAGAAGCAGAAGAACACCGGGTCGCAATGGCCATGTCCGTCGGAGCCGGTGCCGCCGCCGGTCACCAGCGTGCCGGAGGATGAACTGGTCACGGTGACCGGGACATAGCCCGTGATATTGGAGCCGTTCTGGCCGGCGAGGATGGTCGGAATCTGATCGCTGCCGCCGAGGCAGCCGGGATCGCTGTCGGCCCAGGATCCGCATCCGACCAGGGATTGCGAACAATTGGCGACGATCGGCGGCGGCGGCGTGCAGGAGCAGGGGCTGCCGAGCAAGGCGTCGCCCGCGCAAAGGAAATCCTGCAGACAGGCGCCGAAATCCGAGCCGAGCTGGTCCAGGCCCTGCTCGACGCTACAGGCGCATTGCGCCACGGCGAGCGGGCTCGCCACATCCGCCAAAGCGTCGGAAAGCTGGTTCATCAGGTCCTGGCCGACCGACGAGCCGGTCGCGCTTTGCAGCGCGCCGGCCACCGAATTGGCGTTGTCGGTTCCCGAATTGATTTGCTGGACCAGGTTATCGACGTCGCCGCAAAAACTGTTGACCGAACCCTGGCCGGCGTCGGCGGCGACGCCGCCAAGCACGGCCGTCACCGCCACCGCCGCGCCGCAGCCGCCGCCGGTGGCGCAAGCCGAAGAACATTGGCCGGAATCGACAGCCCCGAGCGTATTGGCGATGGCGTTGACGACGTCGTCGATGCTGCATCCCGCGCGCGCCGGGGACATTGAAGCGAACAGAAGCCCTCCGCTCAGCAGAGCGGCCATTCCTTGCGCGGCGATGCGCAAGCTCCCATTCATCGACCTTGGCCCCACGGTCAAGCAAGGCGCCACTCATCAGAACCGTCAACTTACACTTGGAACGCGGAATGGACAAGGATTGTGGCGGCGCGCCGTTCGGACTCAATCCGCGTCACGGCTCTTGAAAACGATCGCCGCCTTCCCGCCATTCCGGGCGACGCGAGCCTATTTTCCGGCGGCGGGCTTTGCGCCGGAGACCACGGTGACATGATCGCCATTGGCGATCGAATCCGGTGGATTGAGCACGATCCGGTCGGCGGGCGTCACGCCTTGCGCAACTTCCAGACTGGCGCCGAGGTCGCGGGCGATCTGGATCTTTTGCAGGCGGACATCGCCCGCCTTGTCCACCACCGCGACATTCGGCCCTTCGGCGCGGAACAGCAGGGTGTTGGCGGGGATCGTCACCGCGCCCGCCGGGGCGAGCGGCAAGGCGATCTGGACATAAGTTCCCGGTTTCAGCCGGCCGTCCGCATTATGCAGCATCAGCTCGATGCGCATGGTGCGGGTCGCGATGTCGATGGCGCCCGCGACATAGGTGACGACGGCCTTAAAAATCTGGCCGGGCAGCTCGGCCTGCGCAACCGGAACCTCCGTCCCGACATGGATCGATTTCACATAGGCCTGCGGCACATCGACGAAAACGCGCAAAGGGTCGGTGACCGCCATGGAGAACAGCGACACGCCCGAGCTGCCCGAATTGACCAGATTGCCGATATCGACGTTGCGCGCGGTGATCACGCCGTCGAACGGCGCCAGGACCTTCTTGAAAGCGGTGGTCGCCTGCAATTGCATGAGATTGGCTTGCGCCGCAGCCTGCGCCGCGACCGCCGTGTCAAAGGCGTTCTTCTTGGTGTCGAGATCCTGCGCCGCCACCGAATCCTGCGCGAACAGTTTTTTCCAGCGCTCGAACGCGACCTTGCCCAGCACAACATTGGCCCTGGCCTGTTCGACCTGGGCGGCGGCCTGCCGCACCTGCTCGTCAAGTTCCGGCGTGTCGAGTTCGGCAAGCACCTGATCCTTGGTCACGCGGTCGCCGATTTCGACATTGAACTTGCGGACATAGCCATTGACGCGGGCGTAGATCGAGGTTTCGTTGTCGCCGCGCAAAGTCGCCGGCAGGGTCAGCAGCCCGCCGGATTTGCTCGTCGTCGGCGCGACCGTGGTGACGAAAATGCGCTGGCCTTCGCGCAATTGCGTCTCCAGCTCGGCCTTGCTCGACGCGCGCAGCACCAGCACCCGCGCCGCGCCGAGGCCCAGCAGCACGGCGACGATCAGCAGGACGCGGGCCGCGCCGCGCCAGACTTTTTGGCGCTTCGGCAGGTGGAGATGGCCGTCGTCGCTGTTCAGCGCGAGATTCTGGTGCTTGGTCTTGCTCACGGCGCGGACGTCGCCTGTTGTTCCTCGGTCGGGCCGGTCTGGCGGGCGCGGCGGCTGTGCGCGCCTGCAAAAACCAGCGGAACGAAGAGAAGAGTGGAAAAAGTGGCGAAAAGCAGGCCGCCGATGACCGCGCGGCCGAGCGGCGCGTTCTGCTCGGCGCCCTCGCCCAGACCCAAAGCCATGGGGATCATGCCGACGATCATGGCGAAGGCGGTCATCAGCACCGGCCTGATGCGGGTCGCGCCGGCCTCCAGCGCGGCGGAAAGCGGGCCTGAGCCCTGGCGCAGCCGCTCGCGGGCGAAGGAAACCAGGAGGATCGAATTGGCGGTGGCGACGCCGGTGGTCATGATCGCGCCAGTCAGCGCTGGGACCGACAGATGCGTCCCGGTGATGAACAGCATCCACGCGATGCCGGCGAGCGCGGCGGGCAGCGCGCTGACGATGATCAGCGGATCGAGCAGGGATTGGAAATTGATCACGATCAACAGATAGACCAGGATGATGGCGACCGCCACGCCCGCGCCCAAGCCGAAATAGGAGCTTTTCATCGTCGCCGCCTGCCCGCGCAGGGCGATTTCCGCGCCGCGCGGCAAGCTCGGCCGCGCCGCGTCCACGATCTTCTGGATATCGTCGGCGACGCCGCCGAGCGCGCGTCCCTCGACGCTGACGTAAATATCGACGGCGGGGCGCAGATTGTAGTGCGACACCAGAGCCTCGATGCCTCCGGGCGCGACGACGGCGAGATTGCCGAGCAATTGCGGCGCGCCGGTTCCGGGGCTGACTGGCGTGGACAGCAGGTCATCGACCGAGGCGACGCGATATTGCGGCGTCTGGGCGGTGATATTGTAGGAAATGCGATTGTGCGGGTTGAGCCAGAAGGTCGGCGAGGTCTGGCTGCTGCCTGACAGCGAGATCAGCATGTCTTCCCCGACGGCGTCGGCGTTGATCCCCACCTGCTGCATGCGGGTGCGATCCATGACGATGCGCAAATCCGGCTGGTCGAGCCTTTGCAGGACATGGACGTCCACCGTTCCGGGAATTTTCTTGATCTCGGCGGCGATTTTCGTCGCGCGGGCGAAGCTTTCGCGCACGTCATTGCCGACGATCTCCACATTGACCGCCGCCGGCTGGCCGAAATTGAGGATCTGGGTGACGATGTCGGCCGGCTGGAAAAAGAATTCGACGCCGGGGAATTGTTCCGGCAGCTTTTTCCGCAGCAGATCGACGTAAGCCTGCGACGGGCGATGACCCTCGGCCAGCGCGATCATGATTTCCGCGTCCAGCGTCCCGATGGTTCCGGCGTTGCTGTAGGAGAGATTGATGCCCGAATAGGGCAGGCCGATATTATCGACGATGGTCTCCAGTTCCTTGGGCGGAATCTGAGTGCGGATGAATTGGTCCACTTCATCGGCGAGCCGCGCCGTCTCCTCGATGCGCAGGCCGGTCGGCGCGCGCATGTGCAGGCGGATGGCGTTGCCGTTGATGGCCGGGAAGAAATCCTCGCCCAGCACGAAGAACAGGCCCAGCGAAGCGACGCAGAACAGCAGGAACGCCCCGCCAACGACGCGCCGCCGGGGCAGCAGCATGCTCAGCAGCACGACATAGGCGCCGCGCATCCGCTCGAAAGCGGCGTCGAAGTCGCGATGGAGACGCTCGAAGAGATTCGTGCGTCCCTCTTGCGCCACGGGCGCGCGCAGCAGCAGCAGCGCCATCGTCGGCACGAGCGTGCGCGACAGGATGTAGGAGGCGAGCATGGCGAAGACCACCGCCTCCGCCAGCGGCACGAACAGGAAGCGCGACACGCCGGCGAGGAAGAACATCGGCGTGAAGACGATGCAGATGCTCAGCGTCGAGACCAGAGCGGGAAGCGCGATCTCGCCCGCGCCTTCATAGATCGAATTGTAGAGGCCGGTTCCCAGATGCAAATGACGTTCGATATTCTCGATCGTCACCGTGGCGTCGTCCACCAATATGCCCACCGCCAGAGCCAGACCGCCGAGGGTCATGATATTGATGGTCTGGCCGAGGGCGTCGAGAACCAGCAGCGACGACAATATCGACAGCGGAATCGAAATTGCGATGATCAAGGTGGCGCGCCAGTTGCCGAGGAACAGCAGGATCAGCGCGGCGGTGAGGCCGGCGGCGATCAGGGCCTCGCGCAACACGCTGGAAATGGCGGCGCGGACATAGATCGACTGGTCGAACAAGGCGCGCACCGTCATGTCCGGCGGCAGCAGCTTTTCCGCCCGGGGCAAGGTGTCCTTCAGGGTCTGGACGATGCGCAGGGTCGAGGCCGAGCCGTTCTTGATGATCGACATCAGCACGCCGCGCACGCCGTCGAGCCGGACGATATTGGTCTGCGGCGTGAAGCCGTCGCGCACATGGGCGACTTCGCGCAGATAGGTGACCGCGCCATTGACCGTGCGCACCGGGAGATTGTTGAGGCCCTCGATGGTCTGTGGCGCGCCATTGAGGGTCACCGCGAATTCGGTCGGCCCCATTTTCGCGGTGCCGGAGGGCAGGATCAGGTTCTGCGCATTGATCGCATTGACCACGTCGAGCGCCGTCAGCCCCTTGGCGAGCAACGCTGAACTGTCGATATCGACCGAAATGACGCGCTGCTTGCCGCCGAAGGGGAAGGGAATGGCGACGCCGGGAATGGTGACGAGCTGCGGACGCAGCGAATTGAAGGCGGCGTCGAACACCGTCTGTTCCGGCAGGCTGGGGCTGGACAACGCGAGCTGAGTCACCGGGATGGCCGAGGCCGAATAAGTGATGATCAGCGGCGAGGTCGTTCCCTGCGGCAGCATTCGCAGCATGACCTGCTCGCTCGCCAAGGTCTGGGCGATGGCCGTGCCGATATTGGCGCCGGGCTGGAAGAAGATCTTGATGATGCCGATCGAGTTGTAGGACTGCGACTCGATATGCTCGATGTCGTTGACCGTGGTGGTCAGGATGCGTTCGGCCGGCCCGGTGATGCGGTCGCCCATGTCGCGGGCGACGAAGCCGGAATAGTTCCAGATGATGCTGATGACCGGGATGTTGATGTCCGGCAGGATGTCGGTCGGCATGGTCAGCAGCATGTAGGGAGTTGCCAGCACGATGGTCAGCGCCATGACCAGAAAGGTATAGGGGCGCTGCAGCGCTATTCGGACGATCCACATGGCGAAAACTTAAGTCCTGGGGGCGATTCAATCGCCGTCGTGAGGCGCTTATAACAGCATCGGTCGCGGCGGCGCCATCGGATTGCAGATCAACCGGATTGCGCCGCCGCCCGACATGCCTTGCGCCGACGCGTCAGTTCCGCATCAGGAAGCGGAAGATCGCCGGGAAAATGCGCGGATATGGCGGGCGCAGGAATATTTTCGGGTCGAGCGGCCCCTGATGATAGACCGCCCGCCGGTGGGAGAAGGTCTGAAAGCCGGTCTCGCCATGATAGGCGCCGAGACCCGAAGGCCCGATCCCGCCGAAAGGCAGATCCTCGATGACGAAATGGGTCAAGGCGTCGTTGACGGTGACGCCGCCGGAATGTGTGCCGGCGAGCACCCTTTCGCGGTGTTCGGCCCAGATTCCAAAATAATACAGCGCCAGCGGCCGCGGCCGCGAGGCGATGAAGTCAATGGCGTCGTCGAGCCGGTCATAGGCCTTGACCGGCAGAATCGGGCCGAAGATCTCTTCCTGCATCAGCGTCAGGTCGTCGCGCGGCTCGATCACCAGCGTCGGCGCAACCTTGTGCTCCGCCGCCATGTCGCCTTCCGAGGCCGGGTCGATCGACACGATTCGCGCCCCGGCCTCGCGGGCCTCGGCGAGCGCGGCGGTCAGCCGCGCGTAATGGCGGTCGTTGAGTATGGCGGTATAGTCGGAATTGCGGCGCAGGGTCGGATAGAGTTTTTTGGCCGCCGCCGCATAGGCGGTCACGAAATCCTCCAGCTTGTCGCGGGGAACGAAAACGTAATCGGGGGCGATGCAGCTCTGGCCGGCGTTGAAAAGTTTGCCGGCGGCGATCCTCAGAGCGGCCTCGGCCAGTTTGGCGTCCGGACCGATGACGCAGGGGGATTTTCCGCCGAGCTCCAGGGTCACGGGCGTCAGATTCGGCGCCGCCGCCAGCATCACCTTGCGCCCCACGGCGGTCGAGCCGGTGAAGAACAAATGGTCGAAGGGCAGGCTGGCGAATGCCGAGCCGATGTCCGCCCCGCCCCGCACGACCGCGACCTTGTCCTGAGGGAAAAGCTCGCCAAGCATTTCCGCCAGGAGCTCCGAGGTGCGCGGCGTCAGCTCCGAAGGTTTCAGCATGACGCGATTGCCGGCCGCGATTGCCGCGACCAGGGGCGCGAGCGCCAGATTGACGGGGTAATTCCAGGGCGCGATAATTCCGACGACGCCCAGCGGCTGGACGAGGATTTGCGCGCGGCTCGGCATGAATTCGAGGCCGACGGGAACGCGTTTCGGCCTCATCCAGCGCGGCAGATGGCGCAGGGCGTGGCGCGCCGCCGCATGAACCGGCCAAATTTCCGCCAGCAGGGTTTCATGGCGCGCCCGGCCGCCGAAATCCGCGGCGATGGCGTCGGCAATGGCGTGAGCCTGCCGTTTAACTGCGTCGCGCAGGCGGGCGAGGTCGGCGCGACGCTGCTCGAGCGAGGGCGCGCCTTCGGCTGCGAAGGCGTGGCGCTGACGTTTCAGAATTGCCGCTAGGCTTTCCGGCGTTTCCGCCGCGATCCGCTCCGTGGACATGCGATCACTCCCCCAGCGATGGGCCGCCTGGAATTCACAACTTGTCGCTCAAGCCGTCGCCAGGGCCTGGGCCGCGTCCTTCCTGATGCGATCGACCATCGAGCGCAGGCCGTTCGAGCGCTGGGGCGTCAGATGCTGCTCGAAGCCGAGGCGCTTGAACAGGTCGAGCGCGTCGGCGTCGAGGATTTCCCTGGCGGTGTGGCCGGAGAACAGGACCAGCGTCAGGGCGACGAGGCCGCGCACGATCAAAGCGTCGCTGTCGCCGAGGAAATGCAGCACAGGCTCGCCCTTGGGGCCCGGCTCGACCTTGGTTTCGAGCCAGACCTGGCTCATGCAGCCGCGCACCTTGTTCGCCTCGTTATGCGCCTCGTCCGGCATCGGCGCCAAAGTGCGGCCCAAATCGATCAGATAACGATAGCGGTCGTCCCAGTCGTCCAGGAATTCGAAATTGTCGATGATTTCGTCGAGGGTCATGCGCTGCTCTTGTTCATCCGCCGCAATGTTCGGGTGCTAACATGGCGCCGCGTCGCCTCCGGGACAATGGGCCTGGCGGAAACGCCCGGCGCGGGACAATTGGTCGCGGGCGCCTTGCGCCGCGCGAAAATCCCAATATCTGACGACGAGCCGAAGGACGATTTTTCGGGCTTGCAGGAGGAGGGGCGTTTGAGCGAGACGGCGGCGGAAATTTCCATTTACGACCGGATCGGCGGCGAGAACGCGTTAGATCGGCTGGTCGCGGCCTTTTACGACAATATGGACGCTCTGCCGCACGCGGCGGACGTGCGGGAGATGCACGGTCCCGAACTCACCGAAATCCGCAAGGTGTTCAAGAATTATCTCACCGAATGGACCGGCGGCCCGGCCCTTTATTCGCCGGTAAAGGGCCATCCCCGCCTGCGCCAGCGCCATATGCCCTTCCCCATCGACAATGGTGCGCGCGACGCCTGGATGGCCTGCATGACCAAGGCCCTCGACGAGACCCTGGGCGACACGCCGGCGCGGCGCGAGCTGGAAGGCAATATCGCCAAGCTCGCCGACTGGATGCGGAACAGAGCGTGAGAAGCGCGATCGCCCCGTTGATGACGGTTCGCGTTGATGAGAACTCCTATCAGTTGCGCGAGCCGATGACCGCCAGATCCGGCCGTGAGCGGAAAAATTCCAGGTCCAGCGCATAAAAATTTCGCACGAACTGATCGACCTTCGGCGAGTCCAGAATATGGGCCATGGGCGTCGGCGACTGGTTGCGCCACGGGACGGCGGTGACCGGCAGCCCCAAAGCCTCGATTGCCCGCGCGAAAAAGTCGTCGCCCCGGCGCATCGGGATGATATGGCGTGGCACGATTCTCGATCCGATCGCGATCTGCCAAAGCTGCGGCGAGAAATGGACGAAGGTCCAGTTGGTCGTTATATTAGCGATATTGAGCATTTGATCTATGAATTGTTCGATGATGCGCGTCTGGTCTGTAGGCTGTAGGTCGCGGAGGAGAATTTTCTGCTGGAATTTCTTGAAATGTTCGTCGATGGCGGAGACGAACCTGTCCCATGGATTACGCACGAAAATAACTGAATTGTAATCAATCGTGCACGCGAAGACTTTCTGGAATAGTTGCTGCAATTCCCACAGACGGATATGTGAGTGATCCAGCACATTGCGGAAGAAGGGCACCGAATAAATGCCCCAGAATTTGAATGGGTCGTCGTGATAGGGATCGAGCGCCTCGCGAAAGCTCATGCCGGCGCATTTGGGATTATGGAAAAAAATGAACCGGCGGGCGTGAGAGACGATCATGGCCTCCTCCGTGCTTTCGGCGCGCGCACCGGCCGGGCCGGGCGAGGCGCCTATTGGTTATGCGCCGGCTGGCGCGGCGCTCAGCGCGGCAGGTCGGTCCGGCCCATCAGGAAAAGATCGACCGAGCGCGCGGCCTGACGGCCTTCGCGGATCGCCCAGACTACCAGGGATTGGCCGCGGCGCATGTCGCCGGCGGCGAAAATCTTGTCGAGGCTGGTCTGGTAGGCGAGCGTGTCGGCGGCGACATTGCCGCGCCGGTCGAGCGCGACGCCCAGCTCCTCGATCATGCCCTCGGCGACGGGCGAGACGAAGCCCATGGCGAGCAGGATGAGATCGGCGCGAAGATTGAATTCCGAGCCGGGAATTTCCTGCATCTTTTCATCGACGCGGACGCATTTCAGCGCCTTGACCGCGCCGTTCTCGCCGATGATTTCCTTGGTCGCGACCGCGAAATCGCGATCCGCGCCTTCCTGATGCGATGACGAAGTGCGCAGCTTCAGCGGCCAATAGGGCCACACCATCAGCTTGTCTTCGCGCTCCGGCGGCTGCGGCATGATTTCGAGCTGGACGACCGACAGCGCGCCCTGGCGCACCGAGGTGCCGATGCAGTCCGAGCCGGTGTCGCCGCCGCCGATCACCACGACATGCTTGCCGGAGGCCAGGATCGGCTCCTCCTGCCCGGCGTTCTCGCGCGAGACGCGGCGGTTCTGCTGGGGCAGGAACTCCATGGCGAAATGAACGCCGGAGAGGTTGCGGCCGGGAACCGGCAGGTCGCGCGGCTTTTCGGCGCCGCCGGCCAGGATCACCGCGTCATGGCCGTCCGCCAGCTCCTTGGCCGGCAGATCGGCGCCGACATGAACGCCGTAATGGAAGGTCACGCCCTCGGCCTCCATCTGGGCGACGCGGCGGTCGATCAGATGTTTCTCCATCTTGAAGTCCGGGATGCCGTAGCGCAGCAGGCCGCCGGCCTTGGCGAACTTCTCATAGACATGGACCTCGTGGCCGGCGCGCGCCAATTGCTGCGCCGCGGCCATGCCCGCCGGGCCGGAGCCGACGATGGCGATTTTTTTGCCGGCTTTCTTCGCTGGAAGCTCGGGGCGCAGCCAGCCATTCTCCCAGGCGCGATCGACGATGGCGCATTCGATGGTCTTGATGGTGACCGGCGCGTCTTCGAGGTTCAGGGTGCAGGCCGCCTCGCAGGGCGCGGGGCAGACGCGGCCGGTGAATTCCGGGAAATTATTGGTCGAGTGCAGGTTGCGCGCCGCCTCTTCCCAGTCGCCGCGATAGACCAGATCGTTCCAGTCGGGGATCTGGTTGTTCACCGGGCAGCCGGTGTGACAGAAGGGAATGCCGCAATTCATGCAGCGCGCGGCCTGGTCGCGCGTTGCTTCCTCCGAAAGCGGAATCACGAATTCCTGATAATGGCGGATGCGATCGGCGGCCGGCTTGTAATTGCGGTCCTGCCGGTCGATTTCGAGGAAGCCCGTCACCTTTCCCATGTCATTCCCCCGCGGCGGCGACCGGCCGCTGTTCGGATTGCGCCACTAGCTCCGCGAGCGCGCGGCGGTATTCGACCGGCATCACCTTCCGGAACTTCGGCAGCATGGCCTCCCAATGGTCCAGAATGTCCCGGGCGCGGGTCGAGCCGGTGTGGCGCAGGTGGTTGGCGATCAACTGGCGCAGACGCTCGGCGTCGAAGCGCGACATGTCGCTCAATATGTCCACCCGGCCATGGCTTTCGAGATCGCCGCCCTGGTTGTTGAGGCGCTGGTTGAGGTCTTCCTCCTCCACCACCGGCTCCAGATCGACCATGGCCATGTTGCAGCGCGACTCGAAGTCGCCCGCCTCGTCCAGCACATAGGCGATGCCGCCCGACATGCCGGCGGCGAAATTGCGTCCCGTCGGCCCGAGCACCACGACCACGCCGCCGGTCATATATTCGCAGCCGTGATCGCCGCAGCCTTCCACCACCGCGATGGCGCCGGAATTGCGCACGGCGAAGCGTTCGCCGCCGACGCCACGGAAATAGACCTCTCCGGAGATCGCGCCATAAAGCACGGTATTACCGACGATGATCGATTTTTCCGGCGTGATGTGGCGCGCCTCGCGCGGCGGATAAATGACGATGCGCCCGCCCGACAGGCCCTTGCCGACATAGTCGTTGGCTTCGCCCTCAAGCTCCAGCGTCACGCCGTGCGCGAGCCAGGCGCCGAAGCTTTGACCCGCCGTGCCCTTGGCCTTGATGTGGATGGTGTTGTCGGGCAGGCCGGCATGGCCGTAGATGCGCGCGACTTCGCCCGACAGCATGGCGCCGACGGTGCGGTTGACGTTGCAAATGTCGGTTTCGAGCCGCACCGGCGCGCCGCGGTCGAGCGCGGCGACCGAACGGGCGATGAGTTGCTTGTCGAGCGCCTTGTCGAGATTGTGGTCCTGCGCTTCCGAGTGGAACACGGTCTGGCCGTCGAGCGGCTGTGGCTTGCGGAACAATTTGCAGAAGTCGAGCCCCTTGGCCTTCCAATGCTCGATGGCGCGGTCGCGGTCGAGCAACTGCATCTGGCCGACCATCTCGTTGAAGGTCCGGTAGCCCATGCGCGCCATATATTCGCGGACTTCCTCGGCGACGAAGAAGAAATAATTGATGACATGCTCGGGCTGGCCCTTGAAGCGCTTGCGCAGCACTGGATCCTGGGTGGCGACGCCGACCGGGCAGGTGTTGAGATGGCACTTGCGCATCATGATGCAGCCGGCCGCGATCAGCGGCGCGGTGGCGAAGCCGAACTCGTCGGCGCCGAGCAGCGCGCCGACGATCACGTCGCGGCCGGTGCGCAGGCCGCCGTCGACCTGGACGGCGATGCGCGAGCGCAGGCGGTTGAGCACCAGGGTCTGGTGGGTCTCGGCGAGGCCGATTTCCCACGGGCTGCCGGCATGCTTGATCGAGGTCAGCGGCGAAGCGCCGGTGCCGCCCTCATAGCCGGAGATGGTCACATGGTCGGCGCGGCCCTTGGACACGCCCGCCGCCACCGTGCCGACGCCGACTTCCGACACCAGCTTGACCGAAATATCGGCGCGCGGATTGACGTTCTTCAGGTCGTAGATCAGCTGGGCCAGATCTTCGATTGAATAGATGTCATGGTGCGGCGGCGGCGAGATCAGGCCGACGCCGGGGGTCGAATGGCGCACCTTGGCGATGACGGCGTCCACCTTGTGGCCGGGCAATTGACCGCCCTCGCCGGGCTTGGCGCCCTGCGCCATCTTGATCTGGATCATGTCCGAATTGACCAGATATTCGGTCGTCACGCCGAACCGGCCCGAGGCGACCTGCTTGATCGCCGAGCGCATGGAATCGCCGTTGGGCAGCGGCTTGAAGCGGTCGGATTCTTCGCCGCCCTCGCCGGTGTTGGACCTGCCGCCGATCCGGTTCATCGCCAGCGCCAAAGTGGTGTGGGCCTCGCGCGAGATCGAGCCGAAGGACATGGCGCCGGTGGCGAAACGCTTGACGATCTCGCTCGCCGGCTCGACCTCGGAGAGCGGAACCGGCTTGCGGCCGTCTTCCGCAGCGTCCTTGAGACGGAACAGGCCGCGAATGGTCAGCAATTGTTGGGACTGGTCGTTGAGCAGCCTGGCGAAGGCGCGATATTTGTCCTGGGAATTGCCGCGCACCGCGTGCTGGAGCAGCGCGATCGTGTCCGGCGTCCAGTTATGGGCCTCGCCGCGCAGGCGATAGGCGTAATCGCCGCCGACATCCAGCGCCGTGCGGTAGATCGGCGCGTCGCCGAAGGCCTGGCGGTGGCGCAGGACGGCCTCCTCGGCGATCTCGTCGAGGCCGACGCCTTCGATCTGGGTGGCCGTGCCGGTGAAAAAAGCGTCCACGAGCGGCTTGGACAGGCCGATCGCGTCGAAAATCTGCGCGCCGCAATAGGACTGATAGGTCGAAATGCCCATTTTGGACATGACCTTGAGCAGGCCCTTGTCCAAAGCCTTGATATAGCGCTTGACCGCCTCGTAGCCGTCCACCTCGGCCGGGAATTCGTCGGCCATGTCGGCGAGGGTCTCGAAGGCGAGATAGGGATTGATCGCCTCCGCGCCATAGCCCGCGAGCAAAGCGAAATGATGCACCTCGCGCGCCTCGCCGGTCTCGACCACCAGGCCGACCGAGGTCCGCAGGCCCTTGTTGATCAGGTGGTGATGCACGGCGGCGGTGGCGAGCAGCGCCGGGATCGGGATGCGGTCGGGGCCGACCATGCGGTCGGACAGGACGATGATGTTGTAGCCGCCCTTGACCGCCTGTTCGGCGCGGTCGCACAGACGGCCGATCATCGACTTCATGCCCGGCGCGCCGAGTTCGACGGCATAGGTGATGTCGAGCGTCTTGGTGTCGAAAGCGTCCTCGATATGGCCGATGGAGCGGATCTTTTCGAGATCGGCGTTGGTCAGGATCGGCTGGCGGACTTCGAGCCGCTTCTTGTTCGCCGTGCCTTCATGGTCGAGAATATTGGGGCGCGGGCCGATGAAGGAGACGAGGCTCATCACCAGTTCCTCGCGGATCGGGTCGATCGGCGGATTGGTGACCTGGGCGAAGTTCTGCTTGAAATAGCTATAGAGCAGCTTGGGCCTGGAGGACATGGCCGAGATCGGCGTGTCGGCGCCCATCGAGCCGATGGCCTCCTGGCCGGTCACGGCCATGGGCGCCATCAGGATCGCGGTGTCTTCCTGGGTATAGCCGAAGGCCTGCTGGCGGCGGAGCAGCGCCACATCCGAGCGCGAGGAGCCCGCCTCGACCGGCTTAAGATCTTCCAGCACCAGCTGGGCGCGCTTGAGCCAGTCGCCGTAGGGGTGGGCGGCGGCCAGATTCGACTTGATCTCGTCGTCGGCGATGATCCGGCCCTGCTCCAGATCGACCAGCAGCATGCGGCCGGGCTGGAGGCGCCATTTGGTGACGATCTTTTCTTCCGGGATCGGCAGCACGCCCATTTCGGACGCCATGACCACCAGGCCGTCCTCGGTGACCAGATAGCGCGCCGGGCGCAGGCCGTTGCGGTCGAGGGTCGCGCCGATCTGGCGGCCGTCGGTGAAGGCGACCGCCGCCGGGCCGTCCCACGGCTCCATCAGCGCCGCATGATATTCGTAAAAGGCGCGGCGCTCCTCGTCCATCAGTGGATTGCCGGCCCAGGCCTCGGGGATCAGCATCATCATGGCGTGGGCCATGGAATAGCCGCCCTGGACCAGGAATTCGAGCGCATTGTCGAAACAGGCGGTGTCGGACTGGCCCTCGTAGGAGATCGGCCACAGCTTGGAAATGTCGTCGCCGAACAAAGGCGACGCGACGGAAGCCTGCCGCGCCGCCATCCAGTTCACATTGCCGCGCAATGTGTTGATCTCGCCGTTATGGGCGACCATGCGATAGGGATGCGCCAGCTGCCACGACGGGAAAGTGTTGGTGGAGAAGCGCTGGTGCACCAAAGCGACAGCAGTTTCGACCCGCTCGTCGCGCAGATCGTCGAAATAATCGCCGAGCTGGGAGGCGAGCAGCAGGCCCTTGTAGACAATGGTGCGCGAGGACAGCGAAACCGGATACCAGCCGGCCATCCTGGGGTCGCGCAAGTCATAGACCGCATTGGAGACGATCTTGCGGATGAGGTAGAGCCGGCGCTCGAAGGTCGCGTGATCGGGCGTCGCGTCGCCGCGGCCGATGAAAATCTGGCGATGGACCGGCTCGGTCGGCTTGACCGTCTCGCCCAGGCCGCTCGGATCGACCGGCGCGTCGCGCCAGCCGAGAAGCTTTTGGCCTTGTTCGGCGACGACCGTTTCGAAAATCCCCTCGATCGTCGCGCGGGCCTGCGCGTCGCGCGGCATGAACAAGGCGCCGACGGCGTAAAGGTCCGGCTCCGGCAGGGAGAAGCCGAGGCGCGCGGCTTCCTCCGCGAAAAAGCGATGCGGAATCTGCAACAGCATGCCGCAGCCGTCGCCGGCCTTGGGATCGGCGCCGACCGCGCCGCGATGGTCGAGATTGAGCAGGATTTGCAAGCCCATCCGCACCAGTTCGTGGGATTTGGCGTTGTGCATGTTGGCGACGAAGCCGACGCCGCAGGCGTCATGCTCGTTGCGGGGATCGTAAAGGCCTTGCGCCGGCGGCAGGCCATGCGGGGCGGCGAAAGCGGTCTTCGCTTCGACGCCGGACTCGGCGCGACAAAGGTCCGGCCTGCTCAATTCGTTCATACCCGTCAATCCTGCGCGTTCGGGGGCGTCGGCCCCGCGTTCCGTCATCCGCCTCGAACAGAGCCACCCGCCCGGCCGCCGCGCCGCGCCTTCCGGCGCGTATCGGCGCCGAAGGGAGCAGCGCCGTTCGAGGCGTCCCCAACCGGGGGCGTCAAATGGTCAGCAAGGCTGTCCTATTTATCCGCGCGGGACATTGCCAGATTAGCCTTCTCCACACAAGACGTCATTGGCGCGCGCGGGGCAAGGATGCCAAAAGTTTTTGAACTTTTTTTAGCAAAGGCGCCGCAATTTTGACCTCACGGCGCTTTCAAGTCGGCGCGTCGCTTTTCGCTTTTCGCGTTTTTCTTGGCGGCCGGCCGGCGGCGGTTTCCGTCGCGCCGGCTTTATGGCATAGGATTCGTATCGGGATTCGGGAGACAATGATGGCGCGGCGGTCGGCTTGGAGCGGTTTTCATTCGGCGGCGGTCGTGCTGGCGTTCGGCCTGTGGGCGGGGGCAGGGCTCCCGGCGCAGGCTCAGTTCTTTCCCTTTTTCGGCCAACCCGAGCGGCCACAACCGGCGCCTCAGTCTCAGCCCCGCGCGCTGACGATCCAGCAGGTCCGGGCGATCCTCGCCCAGGAAGGGGCGCGCATGGTCGGCCGGCCGCGCCGCCATGGCGAGGACATTGTGGCGATTGGCCGCGACGATTCAGGCGCTCGCAAGAGATTCACCCTGGACGCCGCGAGCGGCGAGGTTTTGGACGTCACGGTCCTGGCGCGCCGCGAGGCCCCGCCCCCCGCGCCGGGTGCCGGCGACCTCGCGCCTCCCGGCGCGCCCTTGTCGCCGCCCCAGCATACGCCGGACAGCGCCGCGACCCCCGTCGACGCCAAGGCGGCGCCGGCTGCGCCAACCAGCACAGGCTCGACCTCCGGGTCCAGCGCCGATGACGCGCTCAGCCCGATCCGGCCCCAGCATTCGCGCGGCGCTCCCAAGGTCGAGCCGCTGCCCAATCAATGAGCGGACAAAAAGAACGGGCGCCTGAAAAGGCGCCCGCCGATTTGCGTGTCCGGAAAGATCAGGCCGCCCTGGGCGACTCGACCGGTCGGGGCCCCGCATGGCCGATCGGAATGGCGCGGGGGCGCTGGGCTTCGGGAATCTCGCGGACGAGATCGACATGAAGCAGGCCGTTTTCGAGCCGGGCGCCCGTGACCTGAACATGGTCGGCGAGCTGGAACCGGCGCTCGAAGGCGCGCGCGGCTATGCCCTGATAAAGCATTTCGCGGGTCTCATCCTCCGCGCGCGCCGCCTTTTCGCCCTTGATGGTCATGGCGTTCTGGCGCGTTTCGATCGACAGTTCGTTTTCGCCGAAGCCCGCCACGGCGAGGGTGAGCCGATAGGCGGTTTCGCCGGTGCGCTCGATATTATAAGGCGGGTAGGACGCGGCCGCGCCCTCCGCGAAGCTCGGCTGATCGAGCAGCGAAAACAGACGGTCGAAACCGATGGTGGAGCGGTAGAGTGGAGAAAGATCGAATTGACGCATGGCATATCCTCCATTGAGCGACATGCGGCGAAAGCGCCATGCTTTCGCCGGAGCGCGTCCGATTTCGGCCCGCGCTGTCAAGGAGATGGAGGCCTGCGAACGCTTTTCAAGGGGCGGGGAGCCCTTATCGTCAACCGCCGATTTGCGCCGGCTGGCGCGACCCGCTACAGGAATCCGCCATGGAGTTGATCGATATTCCCGCCAACCGCTGCCCGCCCGGCGCCAATATCGTTGGCTTGCGCAGCAGCGACGGCATGGAATTGCGAGCGGCCTATTGGCGCCCCGAAGGCCCGCCGCGCGGCACGGTCGCGATCGTTCAGGGCCGGGCCGAATTCATCGAAAAATATTTCGAGACCATCGGCGAATTGCTCGAGCGCGGCTTTGTCGTCGCGACATTCGACTGGCGCGGCCAGGGCCTTTCCCAGCGACTGCTGCGCAATCGGGCCAAGGACCACGTGCGCCGCTCGACCGATTTCCGGCGCGATCTCGACGCCTTCATCCGCAGGCTGCTGACGCCCGACTGTCCCAAGCCGTGGTTCGCCTTGGCTCATTCGATGGGCGCGGCGGCGCTGATCGACTATTGCGTGGCGCACGATGGCGACGAGCTTTTCGAGCGCATCGTCGCCCTGGCGCCGATGATCGATCTGCACGGATTTCCCGGTTCGGCGACGGCGCGCCGCCTGGCCGCCGGCTTTCACGCGCTGGGACTGGCGCGACTCTTTGTCCCCGGCGGGCGGAACAGGCCGCCCTATCACAAGCCTTTCGCGCACAATGTCCTGACCGGCGACCCGCGCCGTTTCGCCCGCGCGGCGGGAATTCTCAATCTCGCGCCGGCGCTGGGGGTTGGCGACCCGACCATCGGCTGGGTTCACGCCGCCTATCATCTGATGCGCCGGCTGACGTCGCAGCGCGAGGTCGAGCGCATTCACACGCCGATCCTGTTTGTCGCCGCCGGCGATGAAAGGCTGGTCTCGACCCCGGCGATCGAGCGGTTTTCCGTGCGGCTGAAGACGGCGTCCTGCCTCGTCCTGCGCGACGCGCGCCATGAAATCCTGATGGAGCGCGCCGAAATCAGATCGGAATTCTGGGCTGCTTTCGACGCTTTCATTCCAGGGCAGAGAATTCTGCACGAAGCGGCGCAAGCCGCTTCCTGAATCGGCCCTTATGTCGGGCGCGCGTCAGGAGTTGGCGTTCAGCGCCTTCAAGGCCTGCGCGTGGACGCGCTTGTCGCCGGCGGCGACGATGGCGCCGCCCTTGGTCGGGTCGCCGCCGTCCCAGGTCGTGATCACCCCGCCGGCGCCGCGCACGATCGGGATCAAGGCGGCTATGTCATAAATATTGAGCGCGGCCTCGACCACCAGATCGACATGGCCGGCGGCGAGCATGCAATAGGCGTAGCAATCGCCGCCGTAGCGCGGCAGGCGGACCTGGGCTTCCAGCGCGTCGTAGCGCGGACGCAGCGGCTCCGGGATCAATTTGGGCGAAGTCGTCATCAAGGTGGCGCGGTCGAGCCCGGAACAGGATCGGGTGAACAGGCGGCGCATGGCGTGCTCGCCATGCAGCCCAGGCCCGGTCCAATGGGCCTCGGCGCCGTCGCCGAAGAATTTTTCGCGGGTGAAGGGCTGGTGCATCAGGCCGTAGCAGGGCGCGTCCTTGTGCAACAGGCCGATCAGGGTGCCCCACAGCGGCAGGCCGGAGATGAAGCTCTTGGTCCCGTCGATCGGGTCGAGCACCCAGACATATTCGGCTTCTTCGTCGGACGCGCCGAATTCCTCGCCGATGACCCCGTGATGCGGGAAGACGTCGCCGATCAGGCGGCGCATCGCGGCCTCGGCGGCGCGGTCGGCCTCGGTGACCGGATCGAAAACGCCGCCGGCGGATTTGTCCTCCATCGCGAAACTGGTGCGGAAGAAGGGCATGATCGCTTCGCCCGAAACCTGCGCCAGACGGTCCACGAAAGGCAGGAAATCCACCGCCGTCATCTTGCCTCTCCCGAAAAACCGACTTTCGTCTCATGCGAGACATGCCACGAAGCGGGGGCTAAAGCCAGTCCATTGGCGAGGCTTGCGCGGCGAGGGCGCGGGACGCGCCACTCCGACCAAAGTACAGGTCGGGCGAGGGTCGTCCCGGACCGGTGTTTGAAGAGTCTCTCTTTAAAAACAGTATATTGTCACGTTGCAGGACGGTCGCGCGCCGGGAAAAATCGCGACCGAAACGATCCCGCGCGGCGACAAGCGGGGCGGGCGCCCTTGCGTTTTGTGCGCTGCAACCACATAATAATGCGTCGCGGCAGTTTGCCGCGGATGCCCGCTTTGGGCGTTTCCTCCCCTGACTTGGACCGCTGACGGCCCGTCGGCGGTCTTTTTTTGCCCGCGCGGACGGCGGCGTTTTTCGGTCTATTCCGCCGCGGCGCGCCAGTGAGCGCCCGCCGCCGGGAAATGGGCGGCCAGATCCGCGATCAGGCGCGAAAGATCGGCCTTGACCTTTTCATAGCGCGGCAGCGGCTGAAGCGTCGCCTCGTCGAGATAGAGGGCGCGATTGATCTCTATTTGCAAGGCATGGCGTTTGCGCGAGCGTGCGGCGTAGCTGGCGGTGATATAGCCGCCCGCATAGGGCTTGTTGCGGGCGACGCGATAGCCCATGGTCACAAGCTGGGAATGAACGCGATGGGAAAAGTCCGGTTCGCAGCTTGAACCATGCCGGTCGCCGATCACGAAATCGGCGTTGACCGGCTCGTAGGGCCGCCGGGAATCGCCGGTCGGCATGCGCGAGGGCATGGAATGGCAATCGACCAGATAGACGATTCCAAATCTCTCGACGGCGCGCTCCAGCAGGCCGTCGAGCATGGCGTGATAGGGCTTGTAACAGGATTCGATCCGCGCCAGCCCCTCGGCGAGGGGCATGCGCTCGCGATAGATCGGCCTTCCCTCCGACACCACCCGCGCGACGGTGCCGAGCCCGCTGGCCACGCGCAGAGAACGGACATTGGCATAGTCCGGCAGGGGATCGGCGAATAATTTCGAATCGAGCTCATAGGGCTCGCGATTGACGTCCAGAAACGCCCGGGGAAAATTGGCGCGGAGCAAGGGCGCGCCGTGAAGCGTCGCGGCCGAGAACAGGTCGTCCACCGCCACATCCTCGGAACTGCGCAGGCTGTGCAGATCGAGCGCCGAAGCGGCGAGAAATTCCGTGCTGTAGCGCCGGCCCGAATGGGGCGAGGAAAAAACCAGGGGCGAAGTCAGGCGCTCCGGCTCGATCGTTTCGCAAAGAGGTATGGCGCGCGCCGCGTCGGCCGCGAAAGCCTGCATATCGATTTCCGTTCCGAGCGAGCCAGCCATGCGCGGCGGCGCCTTTGATAAAAAAAACAAGGATGACGCCGCGCCACCCGATTGTCCAGCGCGAAAGCGCGCGCAGGTTTTTGAATTCCCGCCTCTTGTTCCCGATTGGGCGGACGTGGAAGCGTCAGCGGAAGGCGCGGCCGTCGTCGGCGTTTTCGAAGCGCGATGGCGTTAACTCTGCCGGCGTTTTCAAAAAATTTCACCTGTTATTTACCACGATGAGGCTTTATCCAATGGGTGAGAACGAGGACGAGATGAATCGCCAAATGGACACCATGGTGAAGATCCTTCTGGCCGAAGACGACAACGACATGCGCCGTTTCCTGGTCAAGGCCCTGCAGAACGCCGGTTATGCGGTGGTTTCCTTCGACAACGGGCTTGAGGCCTATAATCGGCTGCGCGAGGAGCCTTTCGAGCTTCTGCTCACCGATATCGTCATGCCTGAAATGGACGGAATCGAACTGGCGCGTCGCGCCACCGAGCTCGATCCCGACATCAAGGTGATGTTCATCACCGGATTCGCCGCCGTGGCGCTCAATCCGGACAATCAGGCGCCGCGCCAGGCCAAGGTTCTGTCCAAGCCCTTCCATCTGCGCGATCTGGTCAATGAAGTGACCCGGCTGCTCGCCGCCTGAGGCAAAACTTTTTGCCGGTGGCGGGTTGCGCCACCCGAATCGAATCGATATACACCCCGAACCCTTGACGGGCCGGCGGCAAACCACCGTCGGCGGCGGGCGCGTAGCTCAGCGGGAGAGCACTACGTTGACATCGTAGGGGTCACAGGTTCGATCCCTGTCGCGCCCACCATTCCCAAAGCCCTGAGATCGCTTGAAAGATCAGCGGCCGGGGCTTTTGTTTTTCTGGCGTTCCGGCTCTTCGGGGAAGCGTTCGGAGCATATTCGGGGCGACTTCCAGGAAATCTGGCGTTCGGCTCCGGAATGGTCTCGATCCCGACCGACGCTGGCCAAGCCGCCGCCGCGCGTCGGGCAACGTGGATCACGGCGTCGATTGCGGCCTGGCGCCTCGTTGAATTTGCGCCTGTGCCGACGGTTGGAAACACCGGCTTCGAAAATCGGCGACGTGGCTCCCGTTCGCATGGCCTTTGCCGTATTGATGGCCGCCCGGCAGATGAAGGTTCATCTGAAAGCAAATAAGAATGATATTTTCTGGCCTTGTTTTTGCCTTCGTCTTCGCTTATTTAACGAAGATCGAAATTTTAGGCCGACGCCTTGGCCCCGCGTTTCAAACGCAGCTGACGACCTCCTCTAAAAATCATCGATACGAATAGCTCGTCCCAGCTGACGAGCAGCGCTCAATCCTGCTCGTAGGAGTGTCAACTATGTCTACCGGTATCGTTAAATGGTTCAACAGCCAAAAGGGCTTTGGCTTCATCCAGCCCGATGATGGGAGCAAGGATGTTTTCGTTCACATCAGCGCCGTTGAACAGGCTGGACTTCGCGACCTTCGCGAGGGCCAGAAGCTCAGCTACGAGGTGACCGCGGATCGCCGCACCGGGAAGTCTTCGGCCTCGCGCCTGCAAACGGTGGAATGAATCTTTTTTCTCGCAGACGTATCGTCGTTCCACGGATGTACTGGCGCGATGCGGCGCGAGATCGGGAGGCCTCGGGAAACACGCCCGGGGCTTTTTCGTTTTCATTTGCGGAAAATGGCGCGAGCCAACGTCGATCGCCGCGATCGGCGGTTGCTCGGCCGGGCGAACGAAAGGATATCTCGTGCATGACAAATCGCGGAAACCCGCCGCTGACGATGCGAGTCCGAACGTTGCGTCCGTGAAACACAAATTTGGGCTCGGAACTTTCGTGACCCTGATCGGGAAACCGGAGCAGACTCTCTTCAAGGTGACGCGCCTTCTTCCCGATGGCGGATCGGGACTTCAATACAGAATCAAGTGCGAGCGCGAGGATTACGAGCGTGTCGCAATCGAGCCGTTGCTGTCGCCCGCTCGCAGATAAGCCGGGCGGGACCGGAAAGTTTTCCACGCGGCGGCAGTCGCTCCGGCGCCTGTTCACGCGCTTCGCGTCGCCGCCGGGCAGGCGGCGCATCTCTCGAATTCAAGGATCGGATATTTCGTGCAGGTATTGGTTCGCGACAACAATGTCGAGCAGGCGCTTCGCGTGCTGAAAAAGAAGATGCAGCGTGAAGGTCTCTTCCGCGAAATGAAACAGCGCCGCGCTTACGAGAAGCCCTCGGAGAAACGCGTGCGGGAAAGCGCCGAAGCCATTCGGCGGGCGCGCAAGCTAGCGCGCAAGAAAGCGCAATATGAAGGCCTGCTGCCGAAGCCCAAGCGCAAGGCCCCGCACGGTCGGCAACGCCCCGCGTCGCCGGGCTTTCCCGCGTCGCCGTCAGCTGCTTGACAGCGAAACGCGCGGCGCTTCATCGCGACGACCGGCCGGACGGCGGCGGGCGTCGGGCGGGACGCTTTCGCGAAACCGCTTACCGACGCCAGGGGCCGATCCGGCAACCGGCCCATATTAGCATAACCTGTTGATTTTACTGGCGCACCCGAAGGGATTCGAACCCCTGGCCTCTGCCTTCGGAGGGCAGCGCTCTATCCAGCTGAGCTACGGGTGCTTCGGGCCCTGTTTAGCCGATGGCTGGCGCTTCGGCAAAACAATTTTCGTACCTTGGGCGAGTGTTCCGACTGCTCTCGGGGGAAGGTACTATGTCCCGCCGCCGTTCTTGCGTTCGAGCAGGAACACCGCTTGTTCGCCGAACAGGTTCCAGGCCCACCAGGGCGCGTTCACCCGGATCTGCGCGCCGCTGCTGTTCATCGCCATGGCGCGGAGGATGCGCGCGTCCACCAGTTCGACCAGCTGGACGAAATCGCGAATGGTGCAAAAGTGGATATTGGGCGTGTCGTACCAGGCGTAGGACAGATTCTCTGTGATCGGCATCCGCCCGCGCGCGCCGAGTTGCCAGCGGACGCGCCAGTGGCCGAAATTGGGGAAGGAGACGATGGCGCGCTTGCCGATGCGCATCATCTGCTCCAGCACCTTGCGCGGGTTGCGGGTGGCCTGGAGCGTCTGCGACAGGATGACGTAATCGAAGCCGTCCTCGGGATAATCGGCCAGATCGACATCGGCGTCGCCCTGGATCACCGAAAGGCCCTTGGCGACGCAATCGTTCACGCCTTTCTGCGAAATCTCGACGCCGCGCGCGTCAACATTCTTGTTCTCGGCCAGAAGCCGCAGCAATGCGCCGTCGCCGCAGCCGACGTCGAGCACGCGGGCGCCGTTTTCGACCATGCCGGCTACGAGCAGGAGATCGATGCGGGTGGTTTCGGTCCGGTTCACGCGCTTTCGCCCTCCGATTCGGCAAGGCCGCGCGCTTTCGCCGCGCCGCGCAGGAAGCCGCGCGTGGTGGCGAGAAAATCGGGCTCTTCCAGCAGGAAGGCGTCATGGCCCTTGTCGGTTTCGATCTCGACGAAGGAGACCGGCGCGGCGCCGGCGTTGAGCGCATGGACGATGGCGCGCGATTCGGCGGTGGTATAGAGCCAGTCCGAGGTGAAGGAGACGACGCAGAACCGCGTCCGCGAGTCCTTGAAGGCGCGGGCCAGCGAGCCGCCGTAATCCTGCGCCAGATCGAAATAATCGCAGGCGCGGGTGACATAGAGATAGGAATTGGCGTCGAAACGGTCGACAAAGGTCGAGCCCTGATGGCGCAGATAATTCTCGACCTGGAAATCGGCGTCGAAGGAAAAGGTCGGCTCGGCGCGGTCCTGCAATTTGCGGCCGAATTTGCGTTGCAGGGCCTCATCCGACAGATAAGTGATATGGGCCGCCATGCGGGCCACCGCGAGGCCTTTGACCGGCCGCACGCCCGCCTCGATGTAACGGCCGCCGCGCCAATCCGGGTCGGCCATGATCGCCTGACGGCCGACCTCATGAAAGGCGATGTTCTGCGACGAATGGCGGGCGGCGGTGGCGATTGGCATCGCCGAAAACACCCGCTCGGGATAAAGGGCGGCCCATTGCAGCACCTGCATGCCGCCCATCGAGCCGCCAGCCACGCAGAAAAGCGTGTCGATTCCCAGCCGGTCGATCAGCATGGCCTGGGCGCGCGCCATGTCGGCGATGGTGACCATCGGCAGGTCGAGGCCATAGGCGCGGCCGGTGGCGGGATCGAGCGAGGCCGGGCCGGTCGTGCCCATGCAGCCGCCGAGCACGTTGGAGCAGATGATGAAATATCTGTCGGTGTCGAAGGGCTTGCCGGGGCCGACCAGCGCCGACCACCAGCCGGGTTTGCCGGTCAAGGGATGAATGTTGGCGACATGCTGGTCGCCGGTCAAGGCATGGCAGAGGAGGATGGCGTTGGATTTGTCGGCGTTCAGTTCGCCATAGGTCTGGTAGGCGATCGAGAAGGGCTTCAGCGACACGCCGGCGCTCATGGCGAGCGCCTGCGCTCCGTCGAACACGGCGATCTGGCTGTGAGGCTGCGCGGCCTCGGCCAGACTGGGGTGGGATTCGAGCGGGCTTTCGTTCACGGCGCTACTGTTCGATCTTCCGAACGGATCGTTTGTTATATAGAAGCCTCTTTTCGCCCAAGTCAAGGAAAGGCCGCGCGGCGTTTGCTTGCGCGCGCGCGCCGTTTATAGAAGGAGCGGACCCAACGGGGGTCCGACGCTTTCGAGATGACGATCGAGCCCATGACTGAAAACGCCGCTCTGGAATCGCTGGCCGAACTGCGCGCGGAAATCGATCGGATCGACGGCGAAATGCACGAACTTCTGATCGAGCGCGGCGGGATCATCGACCGGCTGATCGCGGTCAAGGCGCGCCAGGGCGGCGGCTCAGCGTTCCGGCCGGGCCGCGAGGCCGACATGATGCGGGTCATCGCCGCGCGTCATCGCGGCCGGCTGCCGCTCGACACGGTCGAGAGCATTTGGCGGGTGATCATTTCGACCTTCACTTTCGTCCAGTCGCCTTATGCGGTGCACGCCGACATGTCGGGCGGCGACGCGGCCATGCGCGATTCGGCGCGGTTCCATTTCGGCTTCACCGTGCCGCTGCTCAGCCATGCGAGCCCATGGGAGACAATCGCGGCGGTGGCGGCCTCGGGGCGGGGGGAAGGCGGCGGCGACCTCGGCATGTTGCGCGCCAATTGGCGCAAGGGCGAGGCGCGATGGTGGGAAAGCCTCGCCGGCGAGGGCGCGCCCAAGATCATCGCCCGCCTGCCCTTTGTCGAACGTCCCGATCATCCCGCCGGAATGCCGGTCTTCATCATCTCCAATCCTCTGGCCGAGGCGGCGGCGCGCGATGTCGCGCTGTTTTCCGCGCAATGGGCGGGCGAGGGGCCGGACGACGCGGCTTTGACAGCCCTGGGTTGCGAACGCCTCGGGCGCGACGCGGCGGGCGGCGGAATATCCCTTCTCGCCTCCGCGCCGGGCGACTGGGACGAGGCGCGATTTCGCGCGGCCTTCGCGTCGGCGCCGCAAAATGTGGCCTGGCTTGGCAGCCATGCCGAACGTTTCGCCCTCGGCTGACGCCGCTCAATAAAGCGGTTGAAGTTTTTGCGGCAGGCGGAAGGGACCGATGAAAATCTGGCCATTGGCCAGGGCCAGAGGCAATTTGATGGTATTGGCGTCGCTTTTGGCGCCCGCGCCCTGCCCCAGCAGGGCGCCGAGGATATTTTGCGCCTGGGCGGCGGAGGCCGGAACGCCAAAGCGCACGAGCAGCGCGCCCGCGCCTTGCGCGGCGAGGTTCAAGCGCCCGGAGAGACGATGGCCGTCATCGAGCGACAGGGCGCCGTCGAGCCGCAAAGCCAAGTCGCCGGACTGCCATTCCAACTGTTGAACGGTCACGGAGCCGGGCTTCTTGCGCCAGTCTTCCAGCGCGACGCGCCAATCCTCGCCGAGGCGCGGCGCCGGCGCTATGTCGCCCGAGGCGGCGAAATGGCCCGAGCCTGTGCTTTTCAGCAAGGCTTGCAGGGCCGGCGCGGTCACCCCGTCGCCCGATATGTCCAAATGCAGGGACGACGGGGCGTTGGGGTCGCCTTGCGGGGCGGCCGAGGCGGTCAATTTCTGGATATTCACAGCGACGCCGGCCTCGGGGGATTCGGGACGCCAGTCGAAAGCGGTCGCGTCGAGACGGACCTGTTGCAGGCCGGCGCGGCCCCAGACCGCTTCGAGCGTCAGGCCGTCGTGGCGGATCTTGGCGAAGGCCGAACCGTCCGCCTTCCTGACGACGATCGGGCTCGAAACAGTCAGGACGACATGATTGGGCGAGAACAGGCTCGCGACGCCCTGCGCGTCCTCGACGCCGACCAAAAACAAGCCGTCGCCGATGCGCACGGGGGCGGTCGGCTGGTGACAGTTCAGCTTGAGACGGAAGGGGAAGCCGGTGGTGTCGCTGCTGTCGCAAATGTCGGCGAGGGACTTCCCGCCGAGCAAGGGCTGGTTGACGTAAAAGCCGAGCCGATTGGCGGCAAAGAACCAGAATTCGCCGACGCCGAAGCAAAGCAGGACGATTGAAGCGATGACGATGGAGCGGCGCGTGAGGGCCATGCGGAACTTCCGGATCTCGCGCCGGAAAGGCCGGCGAATCGGCGGCCATCCTAAAGCAAAAGTGGAGCTAGACGAGGCCGCTGGTCAAAAAAGTCATGCGGCGAGCCGCCGCGCCGGCTCCAGATCGCTCAGGATCGCGGCGCGGGCCTCCGGCGTCTCGCCCAGCAGATGGACGTGCCATTCGCAGGCGCCGCGGGCGCGCGCCCGCGATGTCCAGAAGGTGAAATCGTCATCGTCCGGGTTCGGCGCGAAGACAAAGGCGATTTGGCTATGAGCGCCGTCGCGCCGCACGGCGGCGACCACGGCGCGGCTCCGGTCGAAAACCGGCGTCGCGCCGACGGCATAGACCGAGCAGATATAGCGCCGCCCGGAAGCGCCGAACCAGCTATGGAACAATTTTTCCAGGCCGGTGCGCGACAGGCTGGCCAAAGGGCGGTTGTCGCGGCGATCGGCGGCGAAAGGAAATGCAAGACGGTCCATGATCCGACCTCAATGCCGAAACGTCATGCAAACAAAATAAGAACAAAACGAGTTCAATGTCAAGACGCCGCCGGCGCGGCCTGTTCCTTTTGGGCGAGATTGGCGGCAAGGGCCGGGTTGGCGGCCAGAGCGTCGGCGATCAGGCGGTTGGAGGCGGTCTCGATGCGTTCCTGCAAGGTTTGGGCGAATTCGGCCAGTGGCAGATCCGCCGGGATCGCCGGCAGGAACTCGATCACCGCGGTTCCCGGACGGCGCAGCACGGTGCGGCGCGGCCAGAACAGGCCCGAGTTGAGCGCCACCGGCACGCAAGGCGCATGGGCGGCGCCATAGAGATGGTTGACGCCATTCTTGTAGCGCGGCGGCGCGCCCGCCGGGCGGCGGGTGCCTTCAGGGAAAATGAAAATGGCGCGTCCTTCCGCGATCGCCTTGCCGGCGAGCGCGATGAGCCGGCTCATCGCGGCCGCGCGATTGGCGCGGTTGATGGCGATCTGGTCGCTGAGCAGAAGATATTGCCCGAACAGCGGAATGAAGGTCAGTTCGCGCTTGAGGATATAGGTGAAATCCTTGACCTGGGTGACCAGCGCCAGCGTCTCCAGCGCCGACTGGTGCTTGGAGGCGATGATGCAGCCTTGCCGCGGGATATTTTCGACGCCGCGAAATTCGACCTTCACGCCGCAGATCGCGTCGAGCAGCCACAGGCTGGCGCGGGCCCAGGCGCGCGCCAGCTCAAGAATCGCCTTGCGGCCGAAAATCATGGTCGGCAGGCCGCCGATCGCGAAAACGGCGGTGCACAGATAGAAGGCGATGTTGAACAGCAGGGAGCGCAGGAAAATCATGGCGCTCCTTTTGCCGGAGCCGGGGCCAAAAGAAAAGCCCCCGGCGGGCGTTCTCGCCCTCCCGCGCGCGAAAAACCGGCCAAGTCAGGTTGAATCCAGGAAGTCAGTTTGAATCCAGGAAGTCAGTTCGACGCCAGGAAGCAAGTCAGTTTGGCGCCAGGAAGAAAGAGCGCAAGGCGCGAAAAACGATGGCGCGCGACATCAGGCCGGCGATCAAGGCCGCCGCCAGCGAGATCGCCACGATGACGCCGAGCCCGGTCCAGCCCAGCGAAAAAGAGCCAAACAAGGCCTCCGCCTGTTCGCCGCCGGCGCTCGCCGTCCAATGGCGCGACAGGAAGCCGAGCAGCAGGAACAGCGCGATCGCCGCGCCGCCGCCCAGCACCCCGCCGCGCAGGCCGAGCCGCAGAAAATGGAACTGGAACTGCCGGGCGATGAAACCGTCGGCCGCGCCGACGAAATGCAGCGCCTCGATGATGTCGCGGTTGCCCGCCATCGCGCCGCGGGTGGCGAAGCCGACGGCGAGCGCCATGGCGATCAGCACCAGCACAAAAATCGCCGCCGCGCCGCCGACAACCACCTGCGCCATGGTTCCCAGCCGCTGCATCCAGGCGCCGTGATCGTCGAGAACCGCATTGGGCAAGGCGGCGTCGAGCGCGGCGCGCAATCCGGCGGCGTCCAGCGGCGTTCGCGGGTCGCGCCGCACCACGATCAGGCGCGGCACCGGCAATTGGCCGAGGTCCAGCCCGGCGCCAAGCCAGGGCGTGAGCAGATCTTCCGATTCCTTCCGGCTGAAGGCGCGCGCCTCGGCGACGCCGGGGAAGGCGGCGGCGATTTTCACCGCCCTGGCGACGTCGGCTTCGATGTCCCGGCTGGGACGCGGCAGGAGCTGGATCGTCATTTCCAGCCCGACTTCGCCGCGCCATTCGCGCGAGGCGTCGGCGAGCACGATGGCGAAGCCGGCGTTCAGGGCGGCGAGAAAGGTCATGATGGCGATGACGATCGTCAGGGCTTTTCCCGCCACGGTTTCGGCCGGCACCAGCGGCGTCCGGCTCCAAGAATTGCTCAAATCGACCGTTTCGATGGGCGCGCGGGTTTGGCTCGAATCGGAGGCAAGGGTCATCGGGCGCTCATTCGTAGATGTGCAGGCGGCCGTCGCCCAGCACCAGCCGCCGCGCGCCGTCGAACTGGTCCATCAGCGCGAGGTCGTGGGTGGCGATGACGACCGACGTGCCCGATTTATGCAGCTCCAGAAAGAGCCGCATCAGCCGGCGCGCCAGCGAGGGATCGACATTGCCGGTCGGCTCGTCGGCCAGCAGCAATTGCGGCCGCATGATCAGGGCGCGAGCGATGGCGGCGCGCTGCTTTTCGCCGCCCGAAAGGACCGGCGGAAAGACATGGGTGCGGTCGCCGAGGCCGACCCAGCTCAGAAGCTCCATGACTTCGGTGCGATAGCTCGCCTCTTCGCGCTCCAGCACGCGCAGGGGCAGCGCGACGTTCTGGTAGGTGGTGAGATGGTCGAGCAGGCGGAAATCCTGAAAGACCACCCCGACCTTGCGGCGCAGGTCGGTGATTTCCGCCTTGTCGAGGGCGCCCGAATCCTTGCCGAACAAGGTTATGAGGCCGCGCGTCGGCGGCATGGCCAGCAGGATCAGCCGCAGCAGCGTGGTCTTGCCGGCGCCCGACGGGCCGGTGAGAAACTGAAACGTGCGCGGCTTGATGTCGAAACTGATGTCGCGCAGGATTTCCGCGCCCATGCCATATCGCAAGCCGACATTTTCGAACCGGACCAAAAGACGCTCCCCCTCCGGTCCCACCTTGGATCGCGCGCAAGCGGCAGACGCAAGGCAACGAATTGCGCGCCCTTAACCACGTTTTAACTATAGCGGCACGATTCTCATTTGCGAACAACCACGCGAGCCCGTCCCCAGCCAAGGCGCCTTCATGCCTTCAGCATCCCATTTTTCGTCGATCGAGGATCATGCCTTCGACTTCGCGCCGCCTCGGCGCGAGGCCGGGAGGCTGGGCGTCGTCGCCGCCTCTGGCCGCCGCGCTCCCGTCCTGCCGCGCGCCGGTTCAGGCCTTGACGCGCCTGCCGCCGTCGCCTCGACGCGACGCGCGCCGGGGCTGATCTCATGGCTGTTCGCCGGCTTCGGCGCCTGGGCGCTGCTGATCGGCGCCCGCGCGCAGATCGTCACTTTCGCGCCCGCGACGGCGCCGCTCTACGCTGCGCTCGGCCTCAAGGTGAACTTGCGCCACATGGGCCTCGACCATGTGGTCTCGCGGCTTGCCTATGAAGACGGCCGTCCGGTGCTGATCGTCGAGGGTGAGATTCGCAATTTCGCCGCCACGCCGCGCGTCGCGCCGCGCATGCGGCTTTCCGTACTCGACGCGGGAGGCCGGGAAATCTATCACTGGATCGCCGCGCCGCCCAAGGCGCGACTGGCGGTGGGCGAAACGGCGGAATTCCGCGCCCGGCTCGCCGCGCCGCCGAAAGAGGGCCAGGAGGTGCGGGTGCGCTTCGGCGGAGGGCCGGAGTCTCCGGCCGAGCCGTGGTGAGCGACCCGACGGTTCTGTTCGACGAGGCGAAGGTCGCCGCCCGCGTCGAAGCCATGGCGCGGGAGATCGCGGCCACAAATCCGCGTGACCCGATCGCGATTCCGATCATGACCGGCGCTTTCGTTTTCGCCGCCGATCTCCTGCGCGCCCTGCATCGCGCCGGCGTCGCGCCGGAAGTCGATTTCCTTCAGGTCGCCAGCTATGGCGCGGGAACGACATCCTCAGGCCAGATGGAGCTGATGCGCGAGATTCGGGCGCGGATCGAAGGACGCGACGCGCTGCTGATCGACGATATTCTGGAGTCCGGACGAACTCTCGCCTTCGCCAAAAAGCTGTTGATCGAGCGCGGCGCGCGGCGGGTGATGATCGCCGCGCTGCTGGAAAAGCCGCACCGAAAGGAAATCGAGGTTCACGCCGATTTCGTCGGCTTTTCCTGCCCGGACCGCTTCGTTGTCGGCTATGGCATGGATCACGCCGGCTTTTTTCGCCAATTGCCCTTTGTCGGCGTGATCGAAGGCTGTTGAACGCCGTCAACCGATCCGTTCGCCGCGCCCCGCCGCATCCCGGAACAGATCGAGCGTCAGGTTGAGCCCGTCGCGAATCCATTCGGCTTCCGGCGGGATTGTCAGAGCCTCCATCGCGTCGATGAAGCGGACGACGAGCTGACGACCCTCGTTCTCGGGCTTTTTCAGTTCCGCCATCATGCTGGCCGAACAGGGCGTCTTGATCGTGCAGCCCAAAGGCGCGTTGATGTAGAAATCTCGAAAATTCCGGCTTTCCGCGAAGGCCGAAGCCGGGATGTGCTCCCTCATTCCGTCGATGACGTCGCCCTGGCAGACCCGAGCGCTCACGCCATAATTGTTGGTATGATAGCGGAAGGCGAAACGGGAGGGCCGGCCGACGACGTCTCGAACCGGAAATCCCGGATGAACGAAGGTCACCGTCAGGATCCAAAGCCGCACCAGAGGAAAAACCACGACATCCATCCGATCGAGCGGCAGCGTCTGCGCCTGCGCCGAGAGCGCAGGCGAAAACCAGTCGTCGTCGTCATGGAAAAAGACCAGGGCGTCGCCCTCGCCCGGGCCTTGTTCGCGGAAGGCCTGGAAATCGACGCGGCGGACCAGGGGGATGCGCGCCAGCATCATGTCGGCGATCTGTTTGAGCCGGGCGCGGCAGGTGAAGAAATCGACCGCAAATCGCTCGTTCCACAGATCGATCAGCGCGAAGAGATCGTCGGGGAAGCCGGGAACGCTCGGGTCAGGCCGAAAACGCGCGCGGTCGATCGCGCGCCCGGCGCGATAATCGGCGGCAAGCGCCGCCCAGTCGGGCGATTGACGGGTGACCAGAATGAGACGGCGCGGCTGGTCGGTCGCCGTGGGATCGGGGGAAGGGGTTTCGGGCGCCAATCGATCCATCTCCGGCGTCAATCCCCGCCGTCGCCATAGAACGGGTAGACGGTTTCGATCCGATAGGGCCCGCCGCCGACCGAATCGCGCGACGAGTAAAGCACGAAACGTTCGGCGTCGAAGGCCAGCGCAAGGGGATAGGCCCGTTCCGCCAGCCATGCGCCGACGGCGGCCGACGAGACGCCGCGCAGCCGCGCCAAAGTGACATGGGGCGCGAAATTGCGGGTCTCGGGCGCAAGGCCGTTGCGGCGGGCGATGGTCTCATGGGCGCCCTGGAGCCGCGTCAGCAGCGGATCGGATTTCACCCGCGCAAAGAGCGCGCGCGGCTGACGGCCGCCGAACACGCCGATTTCGTCAAGCTCGAGCGCCAAGGGCGCGGCGCCGGCCAAAGTTTCGGTCTCGGCGAGATCGGCGGCGAGTCCTTGCGCGACCCGCGCGTCAATGTCGCCGAAAAAGCGCAAAGTGACGTGGTAATCCCGCAGCTCGATCCAGCGCGCGCCATGCAGGCCGCCCCGGAAAAAAGCGAGCTGGGCCGCGATATCCGGCGGGATTTCGAAAGCGGAGAACAATCTCGGCAAGGGCGGTCCGATCAGTTTTTCTTCAGGCCGTCGAGCCAGGCGACGACATCGGGGAGAATGCCCGCGACGATCACGTCCACGCCTTTCGGGTTGGGATGCAGGCCGTCGGGCAGTTGCAGACCGGGATGGCCGGCGACGCCTTCGAGGAAGAAGGGATAGAGCGGCGCGGCGTATTTTTGCGCCAGCGCCCGGTAAAGCGGTTCGAACCGGGCGGCGTAGGGCCCGCCGAGATTGGGCGCGGCGCGCATGCCCGCGATCAGGAAGGGAATTTTGCGCTGCCGCAGCCGCGCTAGGATCGCGTCGATATTTTTTTCGGTCTGGTCCGGGTCGAGGCCGCGCAACATGTCATTGGCGCCGATTTCGACGATCGCCGCGTCGGCGCCGTCGCCGAGCGTCCAGTCGAGCCGCGCCAGCAGGTCGGCGGAGGTGTCGCCCGAGACCCCGCCATTGACCATTTCGACCTCGAAACCCTTGGCCTTCAGCGCCGCCTGGAGCCGGACCGGAAAAGCCGCGTCGGCGGGAAGGCCATAGCCGGCGGTCAGGCTGTCGCCAAGGGCGACGATCCGCAGGGACCGCGCATTCGCCCCGCCGAGCGCGAAAAGCAGCGCCAGCGCGGCGAAAAAAATTTGGCGAACAGAGAGGCGGCGCCCATATGGGACGGAGCCGGCCAAGCCCGCCGGCGCGAAAGTTAAGCCCGCCGGCGCGAAAGTTCGGGTCGTCATCGCGGCCTCTGTCGAAAGAATCTGCATGTTCAATCCCGCCATAAGACTGGAAAATGTCAATCTCGCATTGGGCGGCGGCGAAGCCCGGACGGAAATCCTCAAGAATATCGGCCTTGAGATCGGGCAGGGCGAGACCGTCGCTTTGCTCGGCCCCTCGGGTTCGGGCAAATCGACCCTGCTGATGACCATGGCCGGGCTGGAGGCGCCCGATTCGGGCGCCGTCCGGGTCGCGGGCCGGCGTCTTGACCAGATGAGCGAGGACGAACTGGCGCGTTTTCGCGGCGGACATATCGGCGTGGTCTTTCAGGCTTTCCATTTGATCCAGACCCTGACGGCGCTCGAAAACGTGGCGATTCCGCTGGAGCTGGCCGGCGAAGCCGACGCTTTTGCGCGCGCGCGGGCCGCGCTGAAACAGGTCGGTCTGGAACAGCGTCTGAAACATTATCCGGCGCAAATGTCGGGCGGCGAGCAGCAGCGCGTGGCGCTGGCCCGGGCGCTGGTCGCCAATCCGTCGCTGTTGCTCGCCGACGAGCCGACCGGCAATCTCGACCAGAGCGTCGGCGCCGAGATCATCGAACTGATTTTCGCGCTCAACCGCGCCCATGGCGCGACGCTGGTGCTGGTGACACATGACGAAGCTCTGGCGCGCCGCTGCCATCGCGTCGTCCGCTTGCGCAACGGGCGGATCGAGAGCGATACGGCTTCTGTCGTCGCGGACCGCGAACATGCCGGCGCCTGAAAACTCGCGCCCCGGCGCCGCGCAATGGGCCTTGGCGCGTTTCGCCTTGCGCGATCTGCGCGGGTCGCTGCGCTTTTATGGCGTGTTCATCGCCGCCCTGGTCCTTGGCGTCATGGCGATTGTCGGGGTGAACGCGACGGCGCGCGCCTTTCGCGACGGGCTCGCCCAACAAGGCGCGGTCCTGCTCGGCGGCGATCTCGCCTTCCGCCGCGCCTTTGGCGCGCCGAGCGAGCCACAGCGGGCTTTTCTCGAACAGCGGGGAAAAGTCAGTCAAATTATTACCCTGCGCGCCATGGCCCGGCGCGCCGACGCGCCCGGCTCGGCCTTGGTCGAGTTGCAGGCGGTCGATTTGGCTTATCCCTTGACCGGCGCGGTCAAGACCGAACCGCCTCCGCCGCCGGGCCAAAGCTTTTTTGCCCGGCTGGCGGCGCGAGACGGCGCTTTCGGGCTGTTCGCCGACCGCACGCTCGGGGCGCGGCTGAATGTGAAGATCGGCGACAGTCTCGAAATCGGCGCGGCGCGTTTCATCCTGGCGGGCTGGCTGGCGAGCGAGCCGGATTCGGTCGAACTCATCGGCTTCGGCCCGCGCCTGATCGTCAGCGACGCCGCGCTGAAAGCGACCGGGCTGATCATGCCCGGCTCGGTGGCGCGCCTGTCCCTGCGCCTGCTTCTTCCCCCGGGAAAAGCCAGCGATTCGGACGTTGCGGCGGTTCAAAAAGCTTTTACCGCCGCCTTTCCCGATTCCGGCTTCGAGGTTCACAGCCGCGCCGAGCCCTCGCCCCAGCTGGCGCGCAATGTCGAACGGTTCGCGCAATTCCTGTCGCTGATCGGCCTCACTGTTCTGGTCTGCGGCGGCGTCGGGGTCGGCAATTCGATACGCGGACTGATCGACCGCAAGCGCAAGACCCTCGCCATACTGAAGGCGCTGGGCGCCAGCGGCGGCGCGGCGGCGCGTTTCGTCCTGTACCAGGCTTTGACGGTCGCCGCCGCCAGTTCATTGATCGGGGCGGCGCTGGGCCTCGCCTTGCCGGGGCTGCTGGCGAAAATCCTGGGCGGGTCGCTGCCTTTTCCGCTCGCGCCGCAGCTTGACGGGCGCGACGCTTTTTTCGGCGTGGTTTTCGGTCTGCTGACCGCTTTGGCTTTCGCCGCCGCGCCGCTCGACCGCGCGCGTTCCGTGCCGGCGACGACGCTGCTGCGCGAGACGGCCTTGCGCGACATCGGCCCGCTCGGGCGGCGCGGCCGTCTGGTCGCGGCGCTTTCGGCCGCCGCTTTGTTCGGCTTCGCGCTGATCGCCGGCGCCGACTGGCGGCTGACCGCAGAATTCGGCGTCGCCGTGCTGGTCAGTTTCGCTTTGCTCTATGGCGTGGCCCGCGCGATCATGGCTCTGGCCCGCCGCGCGCCCCGTTCGCGAAATCTGTCGCTGCGTCTCGCCGTCGCCAATCTCCACCGGCCCGGCGCTTTGACGCCCTCCTTCCTGATTTCGCTCGGGCTTGGCGTGACCTTGCTCACCGCTTTGGTCGGAGTTGAGCGCAATCTGCGCGCCGAAATCGGCGAGTCGCTCCCCAGGGATGCGCCGAGCTTTTTCTTCTTCGACATCCAGGCGGCGCAGGCCGCCGCTTTCGAGGCGTTCTTGCGCAAGGAGGCGCCCGACGGAATCGTGGCCGTCGCGCCGATGTTGCGCGGGCGCATCGTCGAGGTGAACGGAGTTCCCGCCGAACAGGTCAAGGCCGGCGACAAGGCGCGCTGGGCGCTGGAGGGCGACCGGGGGATCACCTTTTCCGACCGCGCGCCCGACGGCTCGCGGCTTGTGGCGGGGCAATGGTGGCCGCAAAATTATTCCGGCCCGCCGCTGGTCTCGATGGAAAGCGGCGTCGCGCAGGGCCTTGGCGTCAAGATCGGCGACACGATCGCGGTCAATGTGCTGGGCCGGACGCTGACCGCGCGCGTCGCCAGCCTGCGCAAGGTGGACTGGCGCAGCTTCAATATCAATTTCGTCATGGTCTTTTCGCGCAACGCCTTCGCCGGCGCGCCCTTCGCCCGGCTGATGACCCTCGGCCTGCCCGAGCGACCGGACCCGGCGCGCGAAGCGGCGCTGCTCGCCGACGCCGCCAAAAATTTCCCTTCGGTCGCCAGCGTGTCGTTGCGCGAGACCTTGGCGACGGTCGACAGCCTGCTCGGAAAATTGTCGGTGGCGATTTAATCGGCGGCCTCGCTCGCCTTCGTGGTTTCGGCGCTGGTGCTCGCGGGGGCGCTGGCGGCGGGGCGGCGGGCGCGGATTTACGAGGCGGTGGTTTTGAAGGTGCTGGGCGCGACGCGCGGCCGGCTGCTGGGCGCGTTGGCGCTGGAATTCGCCTTGCTCGGCGCCGCCACCGCCGGCTTCGGCGTGGCGGCCGGATCGGTCGTCGCGGCGCTGGTCGCGCGGCAATTGCTCGATCTCGGCTATAAATTCTTCCCGGCGCAGGCTTTTGGCGTCGCGCTCGCGGCGATCGCCTTCGCCTTGGCCCTCGGGCTCCTGGGAACCTGGCGGGTGTTGGGCGAAAAACCCGCGCGGCGCCTGCATGATGAATGACGAAAATGTAATGTGGCGAACAGCGGCGCGTAAGACGCCCGCCTTGTCTTTTCGCGGCTTCGCCTGCATATTCAAAAAGCCGCGCCGCCCGTGGATCGTCCGGGGCGAGGCTTCCCTGCGGCAGTCACGAGGAATCCATGTCCAACTTTGACCGCAACGCTGCTCCCTGGAGTCGGGGCTATGCCCGGACGGGCGCCGATGTAGATCAAGGTCTGCGGGCGTTCATGCTCGGCGTCTATAACCACATGTCGATCGGCCTGGCGCTGACCGGCCTGTTCGCGCTCGGCGTCAACATGCTGGCGGTCTCCGCCGTGCCGACGCAATATCACATCGGCCATATCTATTTGACCGATTTGGGCTCCGCGCTCTACATGAGCCCGCTGCGCTGGGTGGTGATGTTCGCGCCGCTCGCCTTCGTCCTGTTTTTCTCCATCAAGATCAACACGATGGCGGCCTCATCGGCGCGCAATCTGTTCTATGTCTATGCGGCGGTGATGGGCGTGTCGATCTCGTCGATCCTGCTGATCTATACCGGCGCGTCGGTGGCGAGGGCCTTTTTCATCACGGCGGCGACCTTTGGCGCTTTGAGCCTCTATGGCTACACTACCAAGCGCAGCCTGTCGGCGATGGGCTCGTTCCTGATGATGGGCCTGTTCGGCCTGATCATCGCCAGCGTGGTGAATTTGTTCATGCACAGCGGGCCATTCCAGATGGCCCTTTCGATCCTGACCGTTCTGATCTTCTCGGGCCTGACCGCCTATGACACCCAGGCGATCAAGTCGATGTACCTCGAATCGGACGGCTACGAGATCGCCACCAAGAAGTCGGTCAATGGCGCCTTGATGCTCTATCTCGACTTCATCAACATTTTCATGTCGCTGCTGCAACTCACCGGCCAGCGCAACGACTGATCGGACGAAAGCTTAGAAAAAACCCCGCGTGAGCGGGGTTTTTTTATGGCTCGAACCGCGGCGCCGTTCAGTTCGGATGATCCGCCCGCCACTTGCGCACGACGGCCAGAGTATTGGCGATATGTTTGTAGGGCGATGAATCCTCATAGGCGTAGATGATCCGGCCGTCCGGCGCGATCACATAGGACACCCGGCTCGCCATCGACGGGCCGAGGCCGCCGAGTTTCAGCATCTCCGAATCATAGGCGCGAATGACCTTGCCGTCGGCGCCGACCGGGAATTTGTCGCGGCATTCGCGCGAGGAAAAATCGACCTGGGTTGCGATCGTGTCGTTCGAGACGCCGATCAGGCTCGCGCCGGCGGCGGCAAAATTGGCCGCGTTGTCGGCGAATTCATGCGCTTCGATGGTGCAGCCGGGGGTGAAGGATTTGGGATAGAAATAAAGCGCCACCGGGCCTTTTTTCAGCGCCTCGTCCAGATGGAAGGCGAAGGTTTTGCCGCCGACCGCCGCCTGAAGGGTGAAATCCGGCGCCTTGTCGCCGACCTTCATCTCCGCCCGGCTCGCGGTCGCGCACAACAGACCGGCAAGTACGCCGACGATCAACCTTTTCACGATACGCTCCTGTTCCGAGAAAAGCGGCGTTTCAAGCCCTCTTGAACGCCGCCCATTTTTCGACAGTTTCCGCGCCGGTCAGGCGAGATCGAAGCGGTCGGCGTTCATCACCTTGGTCCAGGCGGCGACGAAGTCGCGGACGAATTTCTCCCTGTTGTCGTCCTGCGCATAGACTTCGGCATAAGCGCGCAAAATCGAGTTCGACCCGAACACGAGATCGACCCGCGTCGCCGTCCATTTGACCTTGCCGGTCTTGCGGTCGCGGATCTCATAGAGATTCGCGCTCGTGGGAACCCATGTGTTGGCCATGTCGGTCAGGTTGACGAAGAAGTCGTTGGTCAGAACCCCTTGGCGATCGGTGAAGACGCCGTGTTTCGCGCCGCCGTGATTGGCGCCGAGCGCGCGCATGCCGCCAATCAGGCAGGTCATCTCCACCGCCGTCAGGCCCATCAATTGGGTGCGGTCGAGCAGGAGCTCTTCGGGGGTTACGGCGTAATCCTTCTTCAGCCAGTTGCGATAGCCGTCATGGATCGGCTCCAGAACCTCGAAAGAGGCGGCGTCGGTCATGGCCTCGGTCGCGTCGCTGCGTCCCGGCGCGAAGGGAGCCTCGACATTGAAGCCGGCGGCCTTGATCGCCTGTTCCAGGCCGACATTGCCGGCGAGTACAATCACGTCCGCGAGGCTCGCGCCGCTCTCCCTGGCGATGGGCTCCAGAACCGCCAGCACCTTGGCGAGACGCGCCGGCTCATTGCCCTCCCAATCCTTCTGAGGAGCCAAGCGGATGCGCGCGCCATTGGCGCCGCCGCGCTTGTCGGAGCCGCGGAAGGTGCGGGCGCTGTCCCAGGCAGTCGTCACCATTTCAGCGACCGACAGGCCGGCGGCGGAGATGCGCGCCTTGACCGCGTTGACGTCGTAATCGCGGCGCCCGGTGGGAACGGGGTCTTGCCAGATCAGGTTCTCCGCCGGCACATCGGGGCCGATGTAACGCGCCTTCGGCCCCATGTCGCGATGGGTGAGCTTGAACCAGGCCCGCGCGAAAGCATCGGAGAAAGCGGCCGGATCCTTGCGGAAGCGCTCCGAAATCTTGCGATATTCGGGGTCGAATTTCATCGCCATGTCGGCGTCGGTCATGATCGGCTTGCGACGGATCGAGGGATCCTCGACATCGACCGGCATGTCCTCTTCCTTGATATCGACCGGCTCCCATTGCCAGGCGCCGGCCGGCGACTTTTGCAGCCACCAGTCATGGCCGAAAAGCATGTCGAAGTAACCGTTGTCCCATCGCGTCGGATGAGTGGTCCAGGCCCCTTCGAGGCCGCTCGACACCGTATTGCCGCCGACGCTCCTGCTGGTGTGGTTCATCCAGCCCAGGCCCTGCTCCTGCACGTCGGCGCCTTCCGGAACCGGACCGAGCTTGGCGGCGTCGCCATTGCCGTGGGTCTTGCCGACGGTATGGCCGCCGGCGGTCAAAGCCACGGTTTCCTCGTCGTTCATCGCCATGCGGGCGAAGGTCTCGCGGACGTCGCGCGCGGTTTTGAGCGGATCGGGCTTGCCGTCCACGCCTTCGGGATTGACATAGATCAGGCCCATCATCACGGCGGCCAGCGGGTTCTCCAGGTCGCGCTCGCCGGAATAGCGGCCGCCCTCGCTCCCCGTGGGGGCGAGCCATTGCTTTTCCGAACCCCAGTAAGTGTCCTTGTCGGGATGCCAGATGTCTTCGCGGCCGAAGCCATAGCCGAAGGTTTTCAGGCCCATGAACTCATAGGCGATATTGCCGGCGAGAATGATCAGATCGGCCCAGCTGAGCCTGTTGCCGTATTTCCTCTTGATCGGCCACAGCAGCCGGCGCGCCTTGTCGAGATTGACATTGTCCGGCCAGGAATTGATCGGCGCGAAACGCTGGTTGCCCCTGCCGCCGCCGCCGCGTCCGTCGGCGATGCGATAGGTGCCCGCCGAATGCCAGGCCATGCGGATCATCAACCCGCCGTAATGGCCCCAATCCGCCGGCCACCAGTCCTGGCTGTCGGTCATCAAAGCGTGCAGGTCATTTTTCAGCGCCGCGAAATCGAGTTTCTTGACTTCATCCCGATAGTTGAAACCCTTCGGCATGGGATTGGTCTTGACGTCATGCTGGTGAAGGATGTCGAGATTGAGCACATTCGGCCACCAATCCATGGCGGCGCCGGCGGATGTGACGGCGCCATGCATCACCGGGCATTTCCCCTGAGCCTTCGATAATTCATTCATGGTCTTCCTCCTTAAGAAACATTTTCGAATGGGGCCACGCCGGGCGTCGCGATGACCGGCCGCCATTCAGACCCTCTATGTTGGCGACACAGTGACACGCGCCGGAGATTGCTGGCCAACCGATTAAAACTTATTTTTTAATCGCCTTTTCCGATTAGTCGGCCAGCATTCACCCTCAAGCCTTGCGGCGCGTCAGGTTGATTCCGGGTGCGGAAAAGGCCAGTCTCGCCGACGTTCAAAAAAATGGAGCGCGTAATGGCCGCCAGTCCCACCGACATCATGCTGGATATTCCGGCGCCGGCTTTTTCCCTGCCCGGCGTCGATGGCAAGACCTATTCCTTGGCCGACATCGCCGGCCCAAAGGGGACCGTGATCGTATTCATCTGCAATCATTGCCCCTATGTGCTCGCCATCGTCGACCGTCTGGTCAAGGACGCCCGCGCGCTGATGTCGGAAGGAATTGGCTTCGCCGCGATCTGCTCCAACGACGCCGTGGCCTATCCCGACGATTCCTTCCCCAAGATGAAGGATTTCGCCAGCCAGCACGCTCTGCCCTTCCCCTATCTGCACGACGAATCGCAAGCGGTCGCGAAGGCCTATGGCGCCGTCTGCACGCCGGATTTCTTCGGCTATGGCGCCGACGGCAGACTGAAATATCGCGGGCGGCTGGACGAAGGCCGCAGGGATCCGCCGCCGGCCGGCGCGCGGCGCGAATTGCTCGTATCCATGCGCAGGATCGCCGCGACCAATGAAATTCCCGCCGACCAGACGCCCTCGATCGGCTGCTCGATCAAGTGGAAGAATTGAGCCGCCGGCGACAGCCTGACACAAGTCTGGAGCGTTCTTCTGGAGGGGAAGGACGGCCGATCCATCGCGGCGCGTCGCGACGGAACCGGCGAAAATGCTTCTCACCGCGACAAGGACCAGCGCGCCAGCCCGCCCAAGGCGCGCGTGCGACGCGAGCCTTGTCGCCGCGCTGCTCTCCGGCGGCGACGACCGCATCGCCGCAGATCCGGTCAGCGGGCGCAATCGCTATGGCCTGACCGCGCGGCCCGCGCCGGACGAAACATTCTTTTCCTCCTCGACCGCTTCCGCGATCACCCCGCGCGGCTGGCATGCCGCGGCGACGGCCTGGCGGCGGCTCCATGCCGACGACCCGCGCCAACGGTTGAGCTTCCCCGCCTGGTTCGACGACATCCGCCGCCGCGTCGCGGCCTATGCCGGGGCCGGCGAAGCGATCCTGACGGCTTCCGGCACCGACGCCGAATTTCTGGCCCTGGCGATCGCGGACCATGCGACGGGCCGGCCGATCACCAATATTGTCGTTGGGCCGGGCGAGACCGGGCGTGGCGTGGCGCTGGCGGCCGGTGGGCTGATCTTCCAGTCTTCCGCCCGCCACCGCCGGCTCGCCGGCTGGGAAGATCACGACATCGCGGTCGAAACCGTCGAAATCCGCGACGCGGACGGTCTTCCGCGCCCGAGCGCCGAAGTGGACGCCGAGGTTCTGGCCAAGGCGGAGGCCGCTTTGGCGCAAGGCCGCGCCGTCATCGCCCATCTGCTCGACGTGTCCAAGACCGGCCTTTCCGGCTTCTCTCGCGCCGCCGCGCTGGACTTGCGCGCCCGCGCGCCAGCGCAGGTTTTCGTGCTGGCCGATTGCTGCCAGATGCGCGGAACGCCGTCGCATATCGCCGAAATGCTTGATGGCGGCTTTCTGGTCGCGGTCACCGGCTCGAAATTTTTCTGCGGGCCGCCCTTTTGCGGGGCGCTGCTGCTTCCCGAGGCTTTTCGCGCGCGGCTCGGGAATTTTCGCCTGCCCGAGGGACTGGCCGCGCAAACCGCCTTTTACGACTGGCCCGCGCCCCTGCGCGACGGCTCGGAGGGTTTCGGCAGCCACGCCAATATCGGTCTCGGCCTGCGCTGGGAGGCGGCGCTCGCGGAAATGGACGCCTTTCGCGCCGTTCCCCCGGCGCTCGCCGAAAACATCGCCCGGAGTTTCCGCGCGCTCGCGATCGCAGGCGCGCATGAAGCCGGCTTGCGACTCCTCGACGAGTCCGGCCAAGGGGCGGATTGGGCGCGAACCATCGTGCCCATCGCCGCGCCTGGTTCGGCGCAACAGGCGGCGGATCTCCAGCGCGCTCTTCGCCGCCCGGCCGGCGCCTGGGGCAACGCCGCCCGCATTTTCCATATCGGCCAGCCGGTCGCGGTCGGGCCGGATCAGGCCCTGCGCGTCTGTCTCGGCGCCCCGGTTGTCAGCGACATCGCCGCGCTTTGCGCCTCGGGCGTTCCGTTCGAGCGCGCGCTCAGCCCCCTGGCCGCCGACCTTTCGGCCCTGTTCGCCAAATGGAAATTCTTGTTGAACGCGCGTCCATGACGGGCGCCAGAATGAGGGAGAGCGTTTTGCGTTTTTCGATTTCCAATTCCGGCCCCGCGACAGCTTCGGCGCCTTTGATCGGACTGGCCGCAATCACCCGCTACGCCATGCAGGGCGGCGATTTCGCGCCGGTCGTGTCCCAGCTTGTGGCGCGAATCGAGCGCGACGGCGCCGATGCTTCGGCCTGGCTCGATCTCTCGACCATCCAGCAGGTTCTGGGAAACAGCGCCAACCGCATGGCCTTGCAGGCCGACGCTTTGCGCCGCGCCCGCCATTTCACCCACGCCCGGCCCGGCGCCGCGCCTCTGCGCCTGCTCGTTTTGATGGCGCCCGGCGATTTCATGGCCAATACCCCGCTGGAATTCCTGCTCGAACAAGGCGAAATCGCGCACGACGCGCTTTATCTGTCACCGGACAGGCCACTGCCTGAGACCCTTCCCGATCACGATGTCGCCTTTGTCGCGGCGGCGGAATCCGACGCCAATCTCCCGCTGCTGCAAAAGCTCGCGGCGGCGGCGCCCTTCTGGCCGCGCCCGCTGGTCAATGCGCCCGAAAGGATCGCGGCGCTGACCCGCGACGGCTTTTCCCAATCGATGCGGGACGCGCCCGGCGTCCTCGTTCCAACCGTGCGCCGGCTCGGCCGGGCGGCGCTTGGTGTGGCCGAGGGTCTGGACTTTCCCCTGATCGCCCGCCCAACCGGCTCCCACGCCGGGGAAGGGCTGCGCAAGATCGACAGCCGCGCGGATCTCGACGCTTATCTCGCCGAAACCGAAGGCCCGGCGCATTATGTCGCGCCCTTTGTCGATTACGGCGGCGCCGACGGGCTTTTCCGCAAATATCGCATCGTCCTGATCGAAGGCGCGCCCTTCGCCGTCCATATGGCGGTCTCGCCGCGCTGGATGGTCCATTATCTCAACGCCGACATGATCGACAATCCGGCCCATCGTGCCGAGGAGGCGCGCTTCATGGCGAATTTCGACCAGGATTTCGCCCGCCGGCACGCCATAGCGCTCCACGCGGTCTGGCGGCGCGCCGGCCTCGATTATGTCCTGCTCGATTGCGCCGAGACGCGCGACGGCGAACTGTTGATCTTCGAGGCCGGGACGGCGATGATCATCCATGCGCTCGATCCGAAAGACCTCTTCCCCTACAAGGCGCCGCAAATGACCAAAATCTTCGCCGCCTTCCAGGACATGCTACGACGCCGCGCCGCGCCCCGGGTCAGGGCGGCCTCGTGACGGCAGGCTCGCGCCTCGATCCAGGAGACTGGGAAGAATTCCGCGCTTTGGCCCACGAAGCGCTGGACGGCATGATCGACCATATCAGGACGATGCGGGAGCGTCCGGTCTGGACCCCCGCGCCGCCCGAAATCCGCGCGCGTTTCACCAGCGACCTGCCGCGAAAAGGCGCCTCGCTCGGCGAGGCGCTCGCCATTTTCGACGAAGCGATCAAGCCTTACGCCACCGGCAATCTCCACCCCGCCTTCATGGGCTGGGTCCATGGCGCGGGAACGCCGGTCGGCATGGTCGCGGAAATGCTGGCCGCCGGGCTCAACGCCAATTGCGGCGGCCGGGATCACATCGGGATCGAGGTCGAGCGCCAGATCGCGCGCTGGATGCGGCAAGCCTTCGGCTTTCCCGAAACCGCGGCCGGGCTTTTCGTCACCGGAACCTCGATGGCCAATTTCCTCGCGGTTCTGGTGGCGCGCCATGCCTTGCTCGGCGACGAAGTCCGACGCTCGGGAACGCCGCTTCAACTTCGGGCCTATGCGTCCGAGGCCGCCCATGGCTGCATCGCCCAGGCGATGGAAATGGCGGGATTGGGCTCCGACAATCTGCGCCGCGCCCCCTGCGGCCCGGACGGCGCCGTCCGCGTCGAGTTTTTACGCGCGATGATCGCGCAAGATCGCGCGCAAGGCGCGACGCCTTTTCTGCTGGTCGGCACGGCGGGCGCGGTCAATCTCGGCGCCATCGACCCGCTGGACGAACTGGCGGATCTCGCGGCGCGGGAAAAAATCTGGCTTCATGTCGACGGCGCCTTCGGCGCGCTCGCCGCCTTCTCACCCCGCCTCGCGCCCTTGCTCAAAGGCCTGGAGCGCGCCGATTCGATCGCCTTCGATTTTCACAAATGGGGTCAGGTTCCCTATTCGGCCGGCTTTCTGCTCACCCGCGACGGCGCGTTGCAGAAAAGGACGTTCGCCAGCTCCAACGCCTATCTGACGCGGGCTTCGCGCGGCCTCGCGGCGGGCGAGTCCTGGCCCTGCGATTACGGGCCGGACCTCTCGCGCGGCTTTCAGGCGCTCAAAACCTGGTTCACTTTCAAAGTCTTCGGAACCGAGGCGCTCGGGCGCGCCATCGAGGAGGCCTGCGACCTCGCGGTCTATCTCGCCCAGCGCCTGACCGAAGGCGGCCTGTTCGAGGTCAAGGCGCCGGTGACGCTCAATATCGTCTGTTTCGGTCTGCGCGGCGAAAGCGCCGGGCCGCGCAACCGCATCCTTGTCGAGGAGCTTCACCTTTCCGGCGCCGCCGCGCCGTCCTTGACCATTCTGAACGGCGAGCCGGTCGTGCGCTGCGCCCTCGTCAATCACCGAACCCGCCGCGAGGATATCGACGCACTGATCGACGCGCTGGAACAGGCCGCTTCCAACGGGGAATGCTAAGGCGGGCGCCGAATTGCGCGCCATCGACCGATGATCTATTCGGAGGTTGCGGCAACCATTGCCGGCGGTTGCGTGAAATGACGCGCGGGAAAATATCGGGAGAAACCTGCGATGCATGCGGCAAAGCGACAAAGATTTGCGCTGCTCGACAGGGATGGCACGATCATCATCGACAAGAACTATTTAAGCGATCCCGAGCAGATCGAGTTCGCGCGTGGCGCGATCGAAGGCCTGCAAATGCTTCGCGACGCCGGCTTCACCTTGATCCTGGTCACCAATCAATCGGGAATTGGCCGGGACTATTTCGACGAAGCCTGTCTCGAACAAATCCACGACCGGCTCCAAACCTTGCTGGCCCAACATGAGCTGAAACTCGCCGCGATCTATTATTGTCCGCATGGCCCGGATGACGGCTGCGAATGCCGCAAGCCGAAGACGGGAATGGCGCGGCGCGCCATGGCGGATTTCGGCTTTGCGGCCGATCAGGCGATCGTCATCGGCGACAGCCTCGCGGATGTCCAGATGGCGGAAGCGGCGGGGCTCAAGGCGATCCGCATTGGCGCCGGCGCCGGCTGCGCGAATGACTTTCTGGAGGCCGCCAGGACGGCCATTTCTCGATTCGCCTGAGCCGGCCCGGCATTCCCACCTTTACGCCGAGGGATTTCGCACTAGAATGGCCCCCAATAGTTCCTTTGTGCCAAGGACTTCCCATGCTGGACCTGAGTTTCTTTGGCGACACCGTCGTGCTTTGTGTGGGCGACGTGGTGCTGGACCGTTTTATTTCCGGCGAAGTCAAGCGCATTTCACCCGAGAGCCCGGTGCCGGTGCTTCTGGCGACCGGCGAGACCAGTCTTCCCGGCGGCGCCTCCAACGTTGGGCGCAACATCGCCGCTCTTGGGGGAAAATGCATCCTGATCGGCGCCATAGGCGATGATTCCACCGGACGCGAGCTCACCCAAATTCTGGCCGCCGTCGGCGGAATTGAGGCGGACATGGTGACGGTCGAGGGGCGGCCGACGGCGGAAAAAACCCGGTTTGTCGCCCACGGCCAACATCTGCTGCGGATGGACCGCGAAAAAGCCCAGCCTCTGTCCGCCGAGGCGGAATCCGCCGTCATCGGCAAGGTGGCCCGCCACATCGCGCGCTGCCGGGCGCTGGTGCTCTCCGATTACGCCAAAGGCGTGTTGACGGAAAAAGTCATCGCCGAATGTATCGCGCTGGCCAAAAGCCACGGCGCGCCAGTGGTCGTCGATCCCAAGTCGCCGAAGTTCAGCCGCTATGACGGCGCCACCGTGGTGACGCCGAACATGTCGGAAACGGCGGCGGCGGTCGGCGTGTCGCCGACCACCGACGCTCTGGCCGAGGAAGCCGGACGCCTCGCCTTGCGCGACGCGGACTTGCAGGCGGTCCTCATCACCCGCGCCGAAAATGGCATGACCTTGGTCTCGCGCGATCACGGCGCGACCCATCTCAGGGCCAGCGCCCGCGAGGTGTTCGACGTGGTCGGCGCCGGCGACACGGTGGTCGCGACGCTGGCGCTGGCGCTGGGATCGCGCCGTCCGCTGGAGGAAAGCGCGCGGCTGGCCAATGTCGCCGCCGGCCTGGTGGTCGCCAAGCGCGGCACCGCCACCGTGACCCGGTCCGAACTGCTCGATGAGATCGGCCGGCTCAGCCTGATCGAAAAGGGCCAGTCCGAAACCAAATACAGCAGCGCGCCGGCCCTCGCCGAGCGCCGCAAGCAATGGGAGGCGGACGGCCTCATTGTCGGCTTCGCCAATGGCTGTTTCGACATTCTGCATATCGGCCATCTGCATACGCTGGAATTCGCGCGCGCCCATTGCGACCGGCTGATCGTCGCGCTCAACGGCGATGAATCGATCCGCCGTCTCAAGGGCCCGAACCGGCCGATCAACAGCGTGGACGACCGGGTGCGCATGCTCTCCGCATTCACCTCTGTCGACGCCGTGGTGGTGTTCCACCAGGACACCCCGGCGGAAGTGATCGACCTGCTCCAGCCGGACCTGCTGGTGAAAGGCGCGGATTATGCGATCGAAAACATCGTCGGCGCCGCGACCGTGCTCGCCCGCGGCGGCAAGGTCCTGACCTGCCCGCTGCTCCCCGACCGCAGCACCACTGGGATCATCAAAAAAACGCAGATCGCGTGAACGTCTTGAACCGAGTTCGCCGACCCGCCAAAATCTTTCCCTCTCCCTTGTGGGCGGGGGAATCGCGGATGAACGCACGGCGTCGCACGAATATTCGCCGCGCCATTGGAGGCGGTCCGTGATTCGGCGACGCCACGGGCGGGCGCCCGGCGCGTCGCGCGTCGGCGTCTTTTCGCAACGCAACCCTCAATAGGCGCTGTAGCTTTTTTCCTCGACGATTTTGCTGCCGGTGACGAGGTTGATCCGGCGCTTGATTTCAGAGCGGCGGTCGTTGGTCTTGTAAACAGCGCGCGCCAGGGCGATGAATTCGGCGCCGAAATCGCCCGCCCGCTCCTTGTCCCTGATCTCGTCCTCGATGCGCCAGAGTTCGCGATTGACGGCTTCGAGATCGCCGCGCAGCCCAACGATTTCCGCGTCCGGGGCCAACGCGCCGGTCAGGGTCGCGGCAAGCGAGTCATATTCGCGCAGAAGATTCGCCCGCTTGGCGGGATCCTCGATATGATCGAGCTTGATGTGGAGGATGGTGATCTTGTCGATCAATTCTCCGGCCGAGATTTCGGCGACGAGTTTCATGCGATCCGGTCCGCGGCGGGGTCCTATTCCTTCTGTAAGGCATCCAGGGATTGCCTGAAGCCTTTCATCGAGATCGGAATCGCCACATCCTGGCCCGAGGCCGATTTGAAGACCAGCTTGCCGGCGTCTTTCGCCGCGCGCAGCTTCTGGACCAGATCGTCCTTCAGTTCGAATTCCGCGAAACAGCCGGCCGGAAGGCAACGGTCGAAGGTCGTGGAAACGCCCGGATCGGAATCGTTCAGGCGCAGCGTGACCGGCGCGCGAGTCGCGACATTGACCGGCGTCTGCGCGACGAGAACGAAATGCTTGTTGGGCGTTTTGGCGATCAGGACGCGGGAGAACGGCTGATTGGTCTCCTTGACCCGGCTGGTCTGCGAAATCTGGCAGGTCTTGGGGCCGGCCGCCTCGGCGGCGTTGCGGCATTCCAGAACCCAGTCTTCGTAAACCGCCGATGTCGCCTGCTGCGCCCGCGCGCCGGGCGCCAAGGGCGGCAGAAAGGCGAGCAGCGCGGCGGCCAGCAGGAATCGGCGCGGTGTCATGTTCATTCGCTTTCTCACCAGTTTTTCCGCAGTTCGGCCATGGCCCCGTAATAATTGGTCGTGGAGGAAAATTCGCCCTCGAATTTCGCCGTCGCCGTCCAGCCGCCGCCAAGCCCATATTCGCCGCCCAGCGTCAGCAGCGCGCCGTTGGGCGCCGGATTGGCGCTGTAGACGCGGAAGCCATTGGTCGGAACCGATTGGAAGAACACGGTGGACAAGGCCAGATCGCCGAAATCGTGGGCCCAGGCGACGCGGCCGTAAAGATCGAGGCCGCCGCCGAAGGGCTGGGCCAGGTCGAAGCGCAGGCCGAGTTCGGTGCGGTCGATCACCGGATCATGGCTGCCGTAATCGAGCGAGAAGGCCGAGCCGATCCCGCCCTGGGCGTTTTCGGCGAAGCCCGGCAGCATCAGCGCCTGAACCTGATTGGCCGCATAGGGGGTGACGGTCAGAACACCGAAGGTCTTGGCCGCATAGCCGCCTTCGACGCGGTTGGCCAGGCTGGTCGCGGTGAACTGGCCGCTCTGCGTCCCGACCCCGGCCAAGGCGCCCAGGCGGGTGGTCGTCGCGTCATAGAGCGTATAATCCGAGGCGGTGGCGATATAGGCCGGCCCCGAATGCAGCGCGCCATAGACGCCGGCCTGGAACATTTGCGAGGAACCGGAGCCGAGCCCGTCGCCGAGGCTGAAGCCCGTGCCGCCGCCGCCGAGCGCGAAGCCGACGATCATGTCGGGCTGGACGTGGAAATCCACGCCCGCCGCATAGCCGTAAATCGAGCCGCTCTCGCGCGCCGCGCCGGTGAAGGCGTTGCCGGAGACGGTCTCGCCGCCGCCATAGGCGCCGCCCCAGAAGGCCCCGCCCGCGCCCGATCCGTCCTTGCCGCTGGCGTCGGCCCGGAAGCCCGGCGCGGCGCCGGAGGTCCAGTCCTCGCGCCCGCCGACATGGGGGTTGAGCATCAGGTTGAGGAACAGATCGTCGGCCTTGATCGCGCCGAGCGCGAAAGCGCCCTGCTGCTGGCCGGCGAGCTGGTTGACCGCCGCGTTCAGCGTCGCGCCGGACAGGGTGGACAGGCCCTGCATGCCCGACGGCAAAGCGTTGCCGGCGAGAATGTAAGTGTTGAGCGCGCCCGCAGCGTTCTGGGCGTTGAGCGTCGCCGGCGGCGTCAGGTTGAGGGTCTTGATGTAGGATTGCACCGACAGATAGACGTCGTTGGCGTCATAGGTCAGCGTGGGATCGGCGAACAGGCCGCTCTGGGTGACGGTGACCGTCGGGTTGAATGTGTTGGTCGAGCCGAAGCCCACGGCCTGGGTCGCCGTCAGGATGGTGTAGGTGTGGGCGGAATAGGACCAAGCTCCGGCGTCACCGCCACCGTCGCGCCGCCCAGCGTCGCCGCGCCGGTGATCGCGGTTTTCGAGGCCGCCGTGGGCGAAATCTCGATGGCGTAGGTCGCGCCGGAATTGAAAACGACTTCGCCGTTCACATTCAACGTCCCGATCGAGCCGGGAACGCCGGGCGACAAAGTGGCGCCATTGTTCACGGTCAGCGTCGCGTAGCTGAGCACGTTCAGCGTGCCGTCGCCCGCCAGGGTCGCGCCGCTGTTGACGACGACTTCCTCGGCGGCGTTGGCGCCGTTCAGCACCACGGTCCCCGAATCGATGTTGACCTGTTGGATCTGGCTGAAGCCGTAGGCGCTGGCGTAAGTGAAGGTGTTGCCCGCGCCGGGGTTAAAATTGACGGTATCGGACAAGCCCTGACCGACGATATTGCCGTTGATGGTCCCGCCGTTGACGTTGAGGACGGCGGCCTCGGCGGAGAGCATGATCGCGCCGGAGATCAGACCGCCGGTCTGGGTGATCGTGACCGGGCTGCCGGCGCCGCTGCTGACGTCGATGGCGGCAGTCGAACCGCTGATCGTGCCGCTGTTGATAATGGCCGAACCGGCGGCAAAGGTGACCTTGTTTTCGATCAAAATTCCGTAGGCTGCGCTGATCGCGCCGGAATTGCTGATGTTGCCGGAAAATTCTGTCACGACATTGACGTAGATGCCGGTGTGGTTCGCTATGATCGCTCCGCCATTGCTGATCCCGCCGGAGAATGTGGGAACGCCATCGATGTTGATGCCCCTGTAAAGGGTCGAAGAGATCGTGCCCGTATTGGTGATGCCGCCGAAGAACGAGGTTCCATTATTGACTGAAATCCCCGTAGCGCCCGCCGAGATCCTGCCTGTATTGATGATCCCGCCGCCCGCGCTCGATGAGCCAAATTGCGAAACGCCGCTGACGTAGATTCCTTCCCAGCCCGCCAAGATCGTGCCGCTATTGCCGATTCCGCCGCCGAAACTGCCGGAGCCGAGGTAAATGCCGCCCGCGTACGACCCGGTCGCGGAAATCGTTCCGCTATTGCTGATTCCGCCGGAAAAACTGCTCGTATTATCAACAGCGACGCCATACCCAAACGCCGCATGCAGCGAGATCACGCCGGAATTGCTGATCCCGCCGGAGAAACTGGTCACGCCGTTTACGTTGATGCCATTGCGGCTGCCGCCCGCCGAGATTGAGCCGGCATTGGAAATGCCGCCGGCAACAGTCGGGCCGGTGATCGAAATGGCGGTTTTGGTCGCAAAGATTATACTGGCCGCGTCGATCAGAATGCCGTGACTGGTCGCAGAAATCACGCCGCTGTCGCGAATCGCGCCATTGATCTCGGCGCCGACGAGGCTAACGCCCGTCGGCGCGGAAATCGTTCCGGAATTGGAAATATTGCCGGTGAAACTGCCGACGCCTTCGACCAGAACGCCCGCGCCCTGGCCCGCGCCCGAAACCTGGACGCTGATGGTCCCAGAATTGGAAATATTGCCGGTGAAATTTGAAACCATGGCCAAAGCGAGGCCGCCGGCAATGGTCGAGCCGGCGCCAGCGAAGGTCAGGCCAATGCTGCCGGAATTGGTGAGACCGCCGTTGAAATAGGATACATAGCCGACGGCCAGGCCGCCGGTTGGCGCCGAAATCGTTCCGCTATTGAACAGATTGCCGGTGAAATTGTCGACATAATCGACAAACAGGCCGACGCCATAGACGCCGGACCCCGAAGTCTGAACCGTGACATGGCCGGCGTTGGAAATATCGCCGGAGAAATTCGGAATATAGCCCGCGCCAAGGCCCGCGGCGAGGCCGGGGCCGCTATAGGTCACGCCAACCACGCCGCTCGCGGAATTGGTGATTCCGCCGCTGAAACTGGAGACATAGGCGGCGAGCATGCCGCCGGCGCCGCCGAAAATCTGGCCGGAATTGGTCACGTCGACATTGATCGATCCCGAATTGAACAGGCCGTCGCTGAAACTTCCCGAGGGAGCGGAATTGCTCGAATTGATCGCCCCCAGGGCCACCAGGCCGCCGGCGCCGCCGAGGATATTGCCGGTATTGGTCAGCGCGACACTGATGGCGCCGGTATTGACGACGCCGCCGCTGAACGAGCCGCCAGGAAGCGCCACCCCCGAATGGGTGGCGCCCAGAATCACCGAAACGCCGGCCGCGCCGGCATTGATCGATTTCGCGTTGGTGAAGGCGACGCTGATCGTTCCCGAATTGGTCACGCCATTGGTGAAAGTGCCGGCCGTCGCGTGGTTGCTCGCCGTCGGCGCGCCCACCTCCACGCCTATGCCGCTTTCGCCGTTGCTGGTGCTGTTGGCGGGCAGGGAGCCGGAGACCGAAATCAGGCCGGCGTTGGAAATGCCGCCGCCGAAACTGGAAACGTTTGCGACATAGACGCCCTGAAGGCCGGTGATGGTTCCGGACGCCGAATTGATGATTCCGCCCTGGAAGGTCTGCACCCCATAGACAACGACGCCGGTCGTGCCCGCGGCGATATGGCCGGAATTGGCGATTCCGCCGCCGAAGGAAGAGACGTTGAAATTGTTGTGGGTGGTCAGCCCGACGTAAATGCCGACTTTTTGCGCCGAGATATGACCGGCATTGCTGACACCGCCGGAGAACGACGAACCCGAGACGATAATGGCGTCGACGGTCGAATTGATCGCGCCCTTCGAGTCGATCAGAATCCCGCTGGTCGTCCCCGAGAGGGCGCCCTGATCGAGGATGTAGCCGTTGATCGTCGCGCCGACGAGGCTGATGCCGACCGGCGCGGAAATCGTGCCGGAATTGAAAATGTTGCCGGTGAGCGTGGCGTTGCTCAGCAGAATGGCGACGCCCGTGGGAGGGCTGCTGCTGGGAGCGCCGGGCGAAATCGTGCCAGCATTGCCGATATTGCCGGCAAATGACGTGTTGGTCGCCTGGATGCAAGGGATCGAGCCGCCGTTGGTGTGCGGGAATGGCCCGGTGTAGCAGCCGCCGCTCGGGGGCGCGGCGAAGGTGATATAGACGTCGTACGGGTCATAGCCGACCGTGCCGACCAGGCCGTCTACGACGACCGTCGTCGTGGCGAAAACATTGTCGTATGTGGCGCCGAACTTCTCGGTCGTATCGGTGAGGATGATATATTTTCCGGCGCTCACCGAACTGCCGCTGGCGATGACGACGCTGGCGTCGCCGAGCGTCGCGCCTCCCGTGATGCTGGTGAGGCCGGCGCTGGAGCCGATGATGGTGTCCTCATAGGTCGCGCCGGAAGAAAAGACCACATCGCCATTGACGGTCAATGTGCCGACCGAACCGGGAACGCCGGGCCACAGGGTCGCGTTGTTGTTGACGGTCAGCGTTTCGGTCGAGAGCACGTTCAGCGTGCCGGTTCCCGCAAGCGTCGCGTTGGCGTTGACGGTGATTTCATTGGCGCTGTTCACGCCATTGAGCGCCACGGTTCCCGACTGGATATTGGCCTGATTGACGCCGGAAAAGCCATAGGGGCTGGCGTAGGTAAATGTTTTCCCGGAGCCGGGATTGAAATTGACCGTATCGGACGAGCCCTGGCCGATGATGTCGCCGCTGACGGTCCCGCCGGAAATATTGACGATATCGGCGTTGGGCGAGAGCAAGATATTGCCGGAAATCGTCCCGCCGGTCTGGTTGATGGTGACCGGACTGGTGGCGGCGCTGGCGTCGATGGCCACGTTGGCGTCGCCGGCGTTGATCACGCCACTGTTGACGACGCCGTCGTCGCCCCCGAAATTTACGCCGGGCCCGATGTAAATCGCGGATTCGTGGGAAGCCCCGTTATTGATGCTGCCGCCGCTGATCGTGCCTGAATTGATGATATTGCCCGCGAATGTCGAGACGTTTTCGACATAAATGGCTTGCGGACCGATAGCGCCGCCGGACGCGGAATTGATCGTGCCGGAATTGGAAAGGTTGCCGGCAAAAAGCTGGATGTTGTCCAGCATGACGCCGAACCAGCCGTTGATCGTGCCCTGGTTGACGACATTTCCCGAAAAGGTCGAGATAGACGTCGTCGCGCCGCCGCCGACGGCAAGGGCCACGCTCTGATTTGACGTCAGCACGCCGGTATTGACAATGCCGCCCGAGAACATCGCGACGGGCGTGGAATTATTTCCGACCGCGATCGCCGCATAGCCCGCGGCGACGCTTCCGGCGTTGGATATTCCGCCCAGGAACGTCGGACCGCTGACGATGATCGCGTTGTTCGCCCCGCTGACGTTGATCGTGCTGTGGGCGTCGATCAGAATGCCGGCGGCGCTGGCCGTAATGACGCCGCTGTCGACGATCTGGCCGTTGACGGTCGCGCCGACGAGGCTGATGCCGATGGGCGCGGAAATCGTCCCGGAATTGGTGATATTGCCGGTGAGCGTGGCGTTGCTCAGCAGAATGGCGACGCCCGTGGGAGGGCTGCTGCTGGGAGCGCCGGGGGAAATCACGCCGGTATTGCCGATATTGCCGGCAAACGACGTGTTGGTCGCCTGGATGCAGGGGATCGAGCCGCTGTTGGTGTGCGGGAACGGCCCGGTATAGCAGCTCGCTGGCGCGGCGAAGGTCAGGAAAACATCGTCGTTATTGTTGCCATAGGTGATGTTGCCGACCTCGCCATTATAGCTGACCGTCGGACTGAAAGTATTGCCTCCGACGCCCAGGTTGTTGGCCGTGTCGGTCAGCAATATATATTGCGTTCCTGTGCTGATCGTGCTGCCGGAGGCGATGTCCACACTCGCGCCGCCGAGCGTAACGGCGGCGCTGGCGTTGAGCTGGCTGGAATTGGCTCCGGAAATATAATCCTGGAAGGTGGCGCCCGAGGCGAAGGTCACGCCGCCCTTGACGGTGAGAATTCCGACCGAGCCGGGAACGCCGGGCGACAATGTGCCCCCCACCGTCACCTGGCCGGTGTTGGCGGTCGCGTTCATGCCGGTGAAGGTTCCCACGCCCGACAGTTCCGCGCCGCTCGCCACATTGACGCTGGACGCGGTGATGACGCCATTCATGATCACAGTGCCGGAGGCGATCGAAACATTTGTCGTCACGCCGACATTGGTCGTGGCGATGTTATTGGCGCCGTAATCATAGGTCTGGCCGGCGCCGGGATTGAAATTGACCGTCAGCGTGGCGTCGTCGTTGGCAATGCCGCCGTTGAAGTTGGAGTTGTTCAGATTGACGGTGGCGGTGCTGCTAGAGCTGAAGCTCATATTGCCGTTGACGACGGCGTTGTTGTTGACATTGACCGTCTGGCTGTATTCGGAGCCGTTAATGGCGCCGTTGATCGTGCCGCCATTGACGTTGAGCGCGGCGTAGCCGACCATCTGGATCGCGCCCGACAGCAGCCCGCCATTCTGGTTGATGGTGATCGTATTTTCGAAATTGCCGGTGGCGATCGCCGTGGCGCCAGAAATCGTGCCGGTATTGTCGATCGCCGAATTGGCGGCGAAATTGACAAAACTGGCGTATATGCCCGTTCCCGACGTGCCCGACGACACGTTGATCGTGCCGGAATTGGAAATATTGCCGGTGATTGAACCGTAACTGCCCTGAATGTTGATACCCATGCCGCCGCTGGTCGACGTCGTGGTGATCGTGCCGGTATTGGTGATGCCGCCGTTGAAGAGCGACGGCGCCACATAGACCCAGACGCCGTAATCGCGAGCGCTCAATGTTCCCGCGTTGACGATGTCGCCCTGGAACGAGCCCGAACTGGAATTGCCGCCAACCTGGATCGCGGCGACAAAGTTCGAAATCGTTCCGGCATTGCTGATCCCACCGGTGAAGGTCGAAACGTTGACGCCCACGCCCGTGCCATTTCCACTGCCGATGATTTTGCCGGCGCTGGAATTGACGATGTCGCCGGAAAAGTTCGAAACGGTCGTAACGAAAATGCCGCCCTGCGACCCGCTGGTGGAGATCAGCCCGCTATTGGTGATCCCGCCCGTGAACGCCGAAACCGTGCTGACGTAGATCGGGAAACTCACGCCCGCGATGGTCGCGTTGGCGGCATTGGTGATTCCGCCGTGGAACGACGCAACATTGTAGACGGAGACGCCGCCCTCGCTTGAGCTTGAAATCAGCCCGCTATTGACGACGCCGCCCGAAAAGCTGGTCACGTTCGCGACTGAGACGCCTTCAAGGCCGCTCGAAATCGTGCCGCTATTGCTGATCCCGCTGGAAAAACCGGTCACGGTCGAGACCTGGACGCCCGTGTTGCCCGCCGAGATCGAGCCGCTGTTGCTGACGCCGCCGGAGAAACTGGAGATATCAAAGAGGGAGACGCCCCAGGCGCCCGCCGAGATCGTGCCGCTATTGCTGACGCCGCCGGAGAAAGTGGTGCCGCCGACTGTATAGCCGTCGAAGGCGATGCCGTCGCCGCCCGCCGCGATCGTGCCGCTATTGGCGACGCCGCCCAGGAAACTGTGCACGGCCTCCATGTTGATGCCGGCGCCGGCGCCAGCCGCCGAAATCGTGCCGGCGTTGCTGATCCCGCCGGCAAATGTCGGACCCGTGATCGAGATCCCGGACAGGCTGGACGTGATCTTGCTGGCGGCGTCGATCACTATGCCCTGGTTGGTCGCCAGGATCACGCCGCTGTCGATGATCGCGCCGTTGATCGCGCCGCCGCCGATATTGATCCCATTGACCCCGGAAATCGTCCCGGAGTTGGAAATGTTGCCATTGATCGTGGAATTCAGGACCAAGACGCCGTTGGCGGTCGATTGGGTCGTGGCCGCGATCGTCCCGCTATTGCTGATTCCGCCAACGAAGGTCGGAATGTACCCGACCACGACGCCCGCGCCGATAGCGGAAATCTGCCCGCTGTTGCTTATCCCGCCGGAGAACAGCTCCGACCCGAAAACATCGAGGGCGACGCCGCCCGCGATGGTTTCCCGGATCGTGCCGCTATTGGAGATTCCGCCCGTGAAGGTTGCGGGTTGGGCGCGAAGACCGAATAAGCCGCCGCTTATGACGCCCGCATTGACTATGCCGCCCGAAAGCGTTCCGGATTGGATCCAAATGGCGTCACTAGCGCCGGTCACATGACTGGCGCTGTCGATCTTGATACCGCCGCCTAACGTGCCCAGCTGAAAAATAATGCCGCTCGAAATCGTCGATCCGATCAATTCGATTCCGACGGGCGCGGAAATCGACCCGTTGACGGCGAGCGCCCCGGACATGGAGGCGTTGTTCAGGAGAATGCCTACGCCAGTGGAGCTGCCCGGGCTGATCGTGCCGGGGCTATCGAGCTCGAAGTTGCCGGTGAAGGTCTGGCCGGTGATGTTGACGCAATTATAGGATGCGGACGTCGTCAGCGGAAAAGGTCCGGTATAACAAGTCTGCGCCCAAACCGCCGCCGGACAGGCGCCGACAAGAAGCGCGGCGAGGGAGCAGGAGGTCAGCAGAACGGAGCGACGGGGCGGTAAAATCATTGTTTGCCTATTTGCGCTTGCCAGGGTGCCTAAATTTTTCGCGGCAAACTCGACGGAACGCCTCCGGCATGGCCGAAGGTTCTTGCGGATCGCGACCTTATCCTGCTCTATTTCGACGACATACCCGTAAAACTACGGAGAAGGAACCGAGGACGCGCCTCGGCATGGGCGTTGGGGGCGGAGAACGTGACCCAGCGTCCGGATCGCTTAAAGATAGGACAATAGAACAATCGTTTATTGGAATGTTGCCAAAATAACACTGACGTCCGGAATCTGCTGACGTCCTCGCCTGTTCGCTGCGGGGCGGAACGCGTCTCGCCCCAGCCTTTCCCAGGCCGCGCAATTGTGATCTAACCCGAAAAAATACCTTCACGTGGCGATTGAACGACAAATGGCCGAGACAAAGCAGGCCCCGGCGGCCTTCATGCCGATCGGCGAGGCTCTGGTTTACGCCGAGCGCTGCCGGGCCGAGGGCCGGCTGGTCGAAGCGGAAGCGGTCTGCGGCCAGGTTCTCCAGGCCCAGCCGAACCTGGCCGAGGCCCATCATCTCGCCGGGGTGATCGCCCATCAGGCCGGGCGGCTCGGCGACGCCATTCTTCATGTCCAGCGCGCCGCGAATCTGGCGCCCAATGTCGCCTTGTTCCATGCCAATCTCGGCGAAATGCTCCGTCTCGCCGGCCGGCCGAAAAAGGCGGTGGAGGAGGAAAAAGGGCGACGGCGCTCGACCCGTCTTTTGCCGCGGCCTGGAGCAATCTCGGCGCGGCTTGTTATGAACTGAAAGATTTTCGTGCGGCGGAGGAGGCGCAGCGCAAGGCCGTGGCCGTCGCGCCCCAGTTCGCCAAGGCCCATTGCAATCTCGGCAATGCTCTCTACGGCCAGAAGCGTTACGCCGAGTCGATCGAGGCCTATCGCCGCGCCGTGGCGCTCGACGCCAACGATCCCGACGCCTGGGCCAATCTCGGCACCGCGCTGCACCATAATGGCGCCTATCCGGAAGCGATGATCGCCCTGCGCCGCGCCGTGGCGCTCAACCCGGAACACGCCAACGCGCGTTCGGGATTGGGCATTCTGCTGCTGATGCATGGCGATTTCGCCGAAGGTTTCGCCGAATATGAATGGCGGCTGCGCTCGACCGAACGCAAGGGGCCGCGCTTTCCGACCAAGCCCTGGCAGGGCGACAGCTTGCGCGACAAGCATGTCCATGTCCAGGCGGAGCAGGGTTTCGGCGACACTTTGCAATTCGCCCGCTATGTCCCGTTATTGGCGCGACGCGCGGGAAAAGTGTCGTTCCGGGTTCATCAGGAGCTGGCGACGCTGATGCGCGAGAGCCTGCCGGGAATCGATATTTATGGCGACCGGGGCGAGCCGCCGCCCTTCCATTGCGATTTCGCCTTGTTGAGCCTGCCCCATCTGTTCGCGACGCGCTACGAAACCATTCCCGCCGATCTGCCCGCCTTGCGCGCGCCTACAGCGGCGGTGGAGAAATGGCGCGGGAAGCTCGCCGGCCTGCCAGGGCTGAAGGTCGGGATCAACTGGGGCGGCAATCCCGAACATACCAATGACTTCCGCCGTTCGCTCGATGTCGCCGATCTCGCGCCTTTGTTCGACATTCCCGGCGTCTCCATCGTCAGCCTGCAATTTGGCCCGCGCGCCGCCGATCTGCGAAAACTCGGCGGCAACGCCAAAAAGGTTCTCGATCTGTCGAAGGAGCTGGGCGATTTCGCCGATACCGCCGGCGCGGTCGAACATCTCGATCTGGTCGTTTCGATCGATTCCTCCGCCTGCCATCTCGCCGGCGGCCTGGGCAAGCCCCTGTGGGTGCTGATCTCCAGGGTCGCCGACTGGCGCTGGCTTCTGCGGCGCGAGGACAATCCCTGGTATCCCAGCGCGCGGCTGTTCCGCGAGGGGCCGAACGCCGACCGGCAGGCGGTCGCGGCGCGGATCGGCGAGCAATTGCGCCGCGCGGCTTCGGGCGATTTGTCGGTCCTGACGCCGTTCAAGGCGGCGCAAGAGGAGCGCGCCGCCCATGCGCGGGCGATCGTCGCGCTTGAGACGGCGCGCGCCGCCGCGCCGCCGCGCGCGGAAGCGGCAAAGGCGCCGGCGGGCCACAAGCTTCTGGTCGCCGAACAGAAACGCCGCGCCGGCTTTCTCGGCGACGCCGACGAACTGGCGCGCGAAGCCCTCGCCGAGGAGCCGGACAACGCCGAGGCCCTGCACAGCCTCGGGATCATCTCCTATCAATCGGGGCGCCTCGGCGAGGCCATCGAGCAGATCGGGCAGGCGATCAAGCTCGCGCCGGATCGCGCGCTCTATCACGCCAATGTCGGCGAAATGCTGCGCCTCGCCGGCAGGCCCCGGGAGGCGGCGGAGGCGGCGCGGCGCGCCATCGCGCTTCAGCCCGATTATCCCGGCGCCCTGAGCAATCTCGCCATCGCTCTGTTCGAACTGGGCCAATATGGGGAAGCCTTGGTCCATCTCGACCGCACCCTGGAATTGCAGCCGGAATTCGCCTTGGCGCACAGCAATCGCGGCAATGCGCTGCAAAAGCTGAAGCGCTTCGCCGAGGCCGAGCAGGCCTACCGGCAAGCTCTGTCCTTGGATGCGAACTTCGCCGACGGCTGGAACAATCTCGGTGCCTGCCTGCGCGAACTCAAGCGCTTCGACGCGGCCGAGGCCGCCTATCGCAAGGCCTTGGCGCTCAAGCCGCACGATCCGGAAATTCTCGACAGCCTCGCCCTGGCGCTCAAGGATCTCGATCGTTTGGGCGAGGCGCATGAGACTTTTCTGCGCGCGCTCGCCATCGAGCAGCGTAACCCGAAAATTCACGTCCATCACGCCGCGCTGCTGCTCGACATGCATCGCCTCGACGAGGCCGAGGCGGCGGCGAGCCGCGCGCTGGCGCTCAACCAGAACGACCATGACGCGATCAATATGCTGGGCCGCGCCGCCTTCGAGCGCGGCGAACTCGACCGGGCGCTGGTGCGCTTCCGCCAGGCCTTGGCGCTGAAGCCCGATCTCGCCGATGTCTACAACAACATGGGCAATGTGCTGAAAGACCTCGGCCGGCTCAAGGAGGCCGAAGACTCCTATCGCGAGGCGCTGCGGCTCGACCCCGATGTCGCCGGCGTTTATGTCAATCTCGTCGATTCGGTGCAGATCGCGCGCGGCGATCCCCTGCTGGCGCAAATGGAGAGCCTGGCGCGGCGGGAATATCTCTCCGACAACGACCGGCTCCAGCTCGATTTCGCGCTCGGCAAGGCCTATGCCGACCTCAAGGAGCATAAAAGCTCCTTCGAGCATCTTCTGCGCGGCGCCGCCGCCAAAAGGCGCAAACTGGCTTATGACGAAAAAGAAGCCTTCGCCTTTTTCGACCGGATCGAGCGCGTTTTCAGCAAAAAGCTGATCAAGGAGAAGGCGGGCGGCGATCCCTCGTCCCGGCCGATTTTCGTGCTCGGCATGCCGCGCTCCGGCACCACTCTGGTGGAGCAGATTCTCGCCAGCCACCCAATGGTTCACGGCGCCGGGGAATTGATGGCGCTGCACGATTGCATCGCCGAACTCGACGCTTCCGGCGCGCCCTTTCCCGAACGGATCGCCGCGCTCGACGGTGGGGGCCTGCGTCAATTGGGATCGGCCTATCTGCAAAAGCTGGCGCGGATCGCGCCGGAAGGCGAGCGCGTCACCGACAAGATGCCGTCGAATTATTATTACGTCGGGCTGATCCATCTCATCCTGCCCAACGCCAAGATCATCCACACTTGCCGCGATCCGATCGACAATTGCGTGTCATGCTTCTCCAAACTGTTCTCGCAGGAGCAGAGCCACACTTACGATCTCGGCGAGCTGGGGCGTTATTACCGGCGCTACGAACGGCTGATGACCCATTGGCGCAAGATCCTGCCCAAAGGCGCCTTTCTCGATATCGGCTACGAGGAAGTGGTGGAGGATCTCGAAGGCCAGGCCCGGCGCATTCTCGATTTTTGCCGCCTGCCCTGGGACGCGGCCTGCCTGGAGTTCCACAAGACCGACCGGCCGGTGCGCACGGCGAGCGCCAGTCAGGTGCGCCAGCCGATCTATCGCGGCGCGGTGGGACGCTGGAAAGCTTACGAGTCTTTCCTGGGGCCGCTGCTCGAAGCGCTCGAAAGCGGCGGGTGACGGCAAGCCGGATCGGAAAGAATCGTCCCGATCCGGAGCCTAAAATTCGGTATCAGCCGTTCTGCGAATCGTCGGCGGCCTGGGCGGAATCGTCCGCCGGAGCCTGTTCGGCCGGCGCCTCGCTCTTTTGCGCCAGATGTTCCTTGACCATGCCGACGCCTTCGAAACCGGCGACGGCGGCGACCGCCTTGGCCAGTCCCCCGGCGTTCGGATCGGCGGCCTCGACCGCTTTCACCGCCGCATAAGCGCCGGCGGCCTTTTCGACAAAATCTTCGATGCCCATGTGTCCGCTCCCTGTTCCGCAGCCCCGCGTTTCGGCCTCGCTGGCGCGACCGCAAGCCGGGGCGAGATTAGAGGCGCCGCCGATGACTGCAAGATGAACATGGTCATGTTCAGGCAGCGCGGTTCCGGGTAAGATCGGCGGGAACGGGGGAGCGCCCGCCATGACCGCCACGCCGGAATCCCAAGCCAGGACGAGAGCCTTCGCCCGCGTGATCGGGCCTTATCTCCTGATCGTCCCGAGCCTTATCGTGGTCAAATTTCCCGAGGCCGTCGCGGTGGCGCCGCCGTTTTTCGCCAATCCGGCCCTGGTCTGGATCACCGGCGCACTGATGTTTTTTGGCGGCGTTTTCATTATCGCCAACCACCAGTCCTGGCGCGGCGCCTCGGCGATCCTGATCTCGCTGTTTGGCTGGATTCTCGCCTTGCGCGCCTTGGCGCTGCTGGTCGCGCCGCAAATCTACCAACACGCAATTCCGACGACCGAAGGCGCGTTGCGAGGAGTGCGGCTGGGCTTCGTCCTCGTCGTCCTCGCCGGCCTCAAATTGACCTATGACGGCTGGATCGTGAGGGCGCCGGCGGCGCGGTGAAACCCTGTCTAGAAACCGTATAGGATGCCATTAAACAGGCTGTTTTCCGGGGTTATGGCCGCGAGAGTTTGCCAAAAAAGCCCCATAAGTCCACCATTTTGGAAAATCGGGCCACAGAAGGTTGCCATTTTCGAAAATAGGTCGCGAAAGCCCCGATTTCGACGGCTGCGCTAAGTGCTGCGCAATTCTCTGTAGCCTTTGCCCAACAAGTAGGTGATCATCAGCGTGAGCGTCACCGGGGCATGAGCGACAAATGATTCTGCACGGAACGAAATACCTCGAATGCGTCAAGGAAGGGCTTTCCAAGTCCGCAAAGAACCGTCTTGCCGTCGCCTTTTGGGGCGAGGGGGCAATCAGGTCGCTCGGCATCGAGCGTCCCGAGAACCATGAAATCCTTTGTAACTTGACCATGGGCGGAACGAACCCCGAGGAGATCAAGCTGCTTATTGATCAGGGGTTTTCGGTCCGACATTCTCCTCGGCTGCACGCCAAGGTCTATCGCTTCGACGACGCCGCAGTAGTCGGGTCCGCGAACGCGTCCGCTAACGGACTTGGCTTTGAAGGCTGCGAAATGAGCGGCTGGTCCGAGGTCGGCGTGTTGGTGACTGACCCCGAACAATTGCGGGAAATCGACCGATGGTGGGAACGGGAGTTTGCAGCGGCGCGCCCGGTTGGGCGGGACGACCTTCGTACGGCAGCAAAGCGCCACGGGCGCGCCCGCCAGAACCGTCCTCCTGTTCTTCCCGAAAAGAAGTTCAGGAACCTTTTGGAGGCATTGGCCACCGCAGGCCAGGATTTTCGCGACAGGCCGATTTATCTGGTTTGCAACAATACGGAACTTAGCCGCCAAGGCAGGGCCCAGCAGAAAGCCGTCAAGCAAGACTTTGGCGAGGAGTTCGACGTCTACGAGAACTGGGACACCATGCCGATTGACGCATATTTGATAGAGTTCTGGGACAAGGGCAAAGGGAAGTTCTCCTTCCTCGGGTTTTACAGCACGGACAAGAAGTTCGGCGTTAAACGAAGCAACGGCAACGATTACCAGCGCGTCATGAAGGTGAAGAGAATTTCCATGGATACGGGGTTTGACACGATTTTCAGAAACAACCTCGGCCCCATGGGCAAATGGGGCAAGATCCTCGCTGACATCAAAGCACGGTCGCCGCAACGCTGGAAGAAAGAAAATGGCTGTTGCGTCCAATTGAGCGATATTGCCCAGCGGTTTGAAGCGAATCAGTCCCCCCTCACACGTCCAGATTCGCCACGTTCAGCGCATTGTCCTGGATGAACTCTCGCCGCGGCTCGACCACGTCGCCCATCAGCTTGACGAACAGGTCCTCGGCCTCGTCGCCTTCCTTGATCCTGACCTGCAGCAACGAGCGGGCGTTGCGGTCGAGGGTGGTTTCCCAGAGCTGTTCGGGGTTCATCTCGCCCAGGCCTTTGTAGCGCTGCTGGGTGACGCCCTTGCCGCCGGCGGCGAGGATCGCTTCGAGCAGCGAACTCGGCCCGATGATCCGGCTTTCCTCGTTTTTACGCAGCAGCGTGGCGGGCGCGCCATAGACCTGGCGCAGATTGGCGGCGCGCTCGTCGAGCCGGCGCGCTTCGGCCGAAGCGAGCAGGCCGGCGTCGAGCGTCACCGCCTGTTTCACCCCGCGCAGGGTGCGGGTCAGGACGAAGCCGCCGTTTTCCACCCGTCCTTCCCAGCCGCGTTCCATGTCGTCGGCGAGCGCGTCGAGCCGCGCCGCGATCTCTTGGGCGCGCGCGGCGGCTTCATCGTCGCCGAGCGCCGAGACCGGCTTGAGCGCGCCGACGATGGCCGCCTGTTCGACCACGCAGCGATTGTAGCGGTTGTGCAACTGGGCGAGAACGTTGCGCACCAGCCGCGCTTCCTCGACCAAAGCGCGCAGATCGGCGCCGGCGCGCACTTCGCCGCCGGGAAGCCGCAGCGCCGCGCCGTCCACCCCATTCTCGATCAGATAATCGTCCATCGCCTTTTCGTCCTTGAGATATTGCTCGGACGAGCCGCGCTTGACCTTAAAAAGCGGCGGCTGGGCGATATAGAGATAGCCGCTGTCGATCAGCGGCCGCATCTGGCGATAGAAGAAAGTGAGCAGCAGGGTGCGGATATGCGAGCCGTCCACATCCGCGTCGGTCATCACGATGATCTTGTGATAGCGCAGCTTGTCGAGGTTGAACTCGTCATGGCCGATGCCGGCGCCGAGCGCCGTGATCAAAGTGCCGATCTGCTCGCTCGACAGCATCTTGTCGAAACGCGCCCGCTCGACATTGAGGATCTTGCCGCGCAACGGCAAAACAGCCTGATATTCGCGGGCGCGGCCCTGTTTGGCGGAGCCCCCCGCCGAATTGCCCTCGACGATGAAAAGTTCGGCCTTGGCCGGATCGCGTTCCTGGCAGTCGGCGAGCTTGCCTGGGAGGTTGGCGACATCGAGCGCGCCCTTGCGGCGGGTGAGTTCGCGGGCCTTGCGCGCCGCCTCGCGCGCCGAGGCCGCCTCGACCACCTTGCCGACGACGGTTTTGGCCTCGCCGGGATTTTCCTCCAGCCATTGGCCTAAAAACTCGTTGACGACGCCCTCGACCACCGGACGCACTTCGGAGGAAACCAGCTTGTCCTTGGTCTGCGACGAGAATTTTGGGTCCGGCACTTTCACCGAAACGACGCAGGTCAGGCCTTCGCGGCAATCTTCGCCGGACAGATCGACCTTTTCCTTCTTGGTCAGGCCCGATTTTTCGGCATAGGAGGTGACCTGGCGGGTCAGCCCGGCGCGAAAGCCCGCGAGATGGGCGCCGCCGTCGCGCTGCGGGATGTTGTTGGTGAAGACCAGCACATTCTCGTGATAGGAATCGTTCCACCACAGCGCGACTTCGACGGTGACGCCGTCGCGCTCGCCGCGTATCTGCACCGGCTTGCCGATGAGCGGGCTCTTGGCGCGGTCGAGATAGCGCACGAAGGCTTCCAGCCCGCCCTCGTAGAACAGATCCTCCGTCCTGATTTCGGCGTGGCGGGCGTCGGTCAGGACAATATGGACGCCGGAATTGAGGAAGGCGAGTTCGCGCAGCCGGTGCTCGATCGTCGCATAATCGAATTCGGTGTGGGTAAAGGTTTCGGTGCTCGGCAGGAAGGTCACCGAAGTGCCGCGTTTGGGCTTGCCGTCAACCATCGGCGCGTCGCCGACCACTTTCAGCGGGGCGACGACCTCGCCATGGGCGAAGTGCACTTCATGCTCCAGCCCGTCGCGCCACACGCGCAGATCGAGCGTCGAGGACAGAGCGTTGACGACCGAGACGCCGACGCCGTGCAGGCCGCCCGAGACCTTGTAGGAATTCTGGTCGAATTTCCCGCCCGCGTGGAGCTGGGTCATGATGACCTTGGCCGCCGAGACGCCCTCCTCGGGGTGCAGGCCGGTGGGGACGCCGCGCCCATTGTCGGTGACGGTGCAAGAGCCGTCGGCGTTGAGCGTCACGGTGACCAAGGTGGCGTGGCCGGCGAGCGCCTCGTCGATGGCGTTGTCCACCACTTCATAGACCATGTGGTGGAGGCCGGAGCCGTCGTCGGTGTCGCCGATATACATGCCCGGACGCTTGCGCACCGCGTCCAGTCCCCGCAAGACCTTGATCGATCCGGCTCCATATTCCTCGTTGTTCGGCTCCGGCGCGGCGTCCTTGGCGGCAGTCAATGCGATGGTCCCTCAAGCGATCGTGGCGCGCGAAATTGATTTGCGCGCGCGACATCATAGCGGAAAAAGTGGAAAAACAGCGGGAAAAGCGGGCGTCGGCCGCCGCTCAAAGCGAGCGCGGCGCCGGGCTGATGACGGAAGTCGCGCCGTGATTGATCTGGACCACGGCGAGGGCGCGCTGGTTGCCGCCGTCGGCCCGGAAGCGGAACACGCCGTCCGCGCCGTTGAAGCCGGTCGGATTGGTCAGCACGTCGTCGCTATAGGCGCGCGCGCCCTGGGTGCGGGCCAGCGCGGCGGCGAGCGAGACGGAATCATAGGCCAAAGTCGCCACGCGAGTCGGATCGGAGCCGAATTTGGCGCGATAGCGCTGGGCGAAGGCGATGAAGCCGGCGTTGTCCGGCGTGGCGAACCATGCGCCCTGCAAGGCGGGCAGGCCCAGCACGCGGGCGTCGTTCCACAGGCCGGTGCCGAGAATCTGGACCTTGCGCGAATCGATCCCGGCGGCGGTCAGCGTCCGCGCCAGGTCCGACATGGCCGCCGCCTGTTCGGGAATGAACAGGCTGTCGATCTGGGGGCCGAGCGCCGCGACATTAGCGACCGAGGCCTTGACGGCGCCGGGCTTGTAACGCTCGATCAGGGCGACGCGCAACCCGCGCCGCGCCGCCGCCTGCTGGAGCGCGCCGGTGGCGACATTGGCGTATTCGTTTTCCGGCGCCAGGACGGCGATGGATTTCTTGCCCTGATCGGCGGCGTAATCGACGATCCGGTCGACATAGCCCTCGACCAGGAAGGACAGCAGATAGACGCCGCGCGAGGCGATGGAGAGGTCGGTCGAGAAAGCGATGATCGGCTTGCCGGCGGGACGGGCGACCGCGGCCGCCGCGCGCACGTCGCCCGCAAACAGCGGGCCGAGGATCAGAGTCGCGCCTTCGCCGATCGCTCCTTGCGCGGCGTCGCGCGCGCCCTCCGGCGTCGAACGGTCGTCCTTGACGATCACGGTAATGTCGTTGCCGCCCGAATCCTGGATCGCCAGTTCCGCCGCGTTGCGCATCGACAGGCCGACGGCGCTCTGGCCCGCGCCCTGGGTGAGGGGCAGGATCAGCGCGACCTTGGTCGGGCCGTTGCCGAAGGTCACCGCGCTGGGGGCGGGCGCGGCGGCCGGCGGCGCGCCGGACTGTTCGGAAGGACCGAGGCCGGCGGTCGAACAGGCGGAAAGCGTCGCGGCGCCGCCAAGCAAAGCCGCGCGGAGAAAGAAGCGCCGGCCGGCGGCGAAATGGGTCTTTGACATGCGCAATTCGTTCTCTCGCCCCAAAGCCCGCATCCGGAGCGCCAGAACAGCGATTCGGGCCGCGAAATCTTGGCCATTGTTTTAAGGCATATGCGGAGGTCCTGGCAATATCGCGCGCGCCAAGGCCGCCGCGCGGCGACGCTCGGAGTCTTGCGATCCAGCGTGGGTTTCGCTATAAATCGTTCTATAAACAGAACAAATGTCAGTTTTATCGAACGAAAGGCGCGCCCATGGCGCATCCCGCGCCATCTTCCCCGCATTCTCCGGCCTCTTTCGTCGCTTTTGGCCTGCGCGCCGAGGCTGAGCCGATCGCGCCGGGCCTTCATGTCGTGGCGACGCCGATCGGCAATTTGCGCGACATCACCTTGCGCGCGCTGGGCACGCTCGCCGCCGCCGACGCGGTGATCGCCGAGGACACCCGCGTCAGCCGCACGCTGCTCGCCCATTACGGCATCGCCACGCCGCTGGTCGCCTATCACGAGCACAACGCCGAGGCCATGCGCCCGGTCCTGCTGGCGCGGCTGAAAAAGGGAGAAAGGCTGGCGCTGATTTCCGACGCCGGCACGCCTCTGGTGTCCGATCCGGGATTCAAGCTGGTCGGCGAGGCGCTGGCCGCCGGACTGCCGGTGACCTCGGCGCCCGGCCCCTCGGCGGTGCTGGCGGCCCTGGTCGTCGCCGGCCTGCCGACCGACCGCTTCTTTTTCGAAGGCTTTCTGCCGGCCAAAAGCGGCGCCCGCCGCGCGCGGATCGCGGAACTCGCCGCCATTCCCGGCACTTTGGTGTTTTTCGAATCGCCGCGCCGGCTGGCGGACACCCTGGGCGATCTCGCCGCCGTGTTGGGGCCGCGCCAGGCGGCGGTGGCGCGCGAACTGACCAAACATTTCGAATCGGTGCGGCGCGGCCCCGTCGACGCGCTCGCGGCGGATTACCAGCGCGACGGGCCGCCCAAGGGCGAGATCGTCCTGCTGGTGGCGCCGCCGGGGGAAGACGCGCCGGCGCTCGACGGCGCCGCGCTCGACGACAAGATTCGCGCCGCTTTGGAGAAATTCTCGCTCAAGGACGCGGCCAGCGTCGTCGCCGCCGAAACCGGCCAGCCGCGCCGCAAGGTTTACGCGAGGGCGCTGGAATTGACCGGCGCGGCGAAAGCCGAATGAGCCGGCGCGTGGCGGCGCGCGCGTTCGGCCTGCGCGCCGAGGCCCTGGCCGCCTTTTGGCTGCGGCTGAGATTTTTTCGCGTGCTGGCGCGCAATTATGCCGCCGCCGGCGGCGAGATCGATCTGATCGCCCGGCGCGGCGGGCTTGTGGTTTTTGTCGAGGTCAAGGCGCGGCCGTCCTTCGAGGCGGCGCAGGTGGCGATCGACGCGCGCAAGATCGCGCGGATTTCCCGCGCCGCCCGGGTCTGGCTCGCCGCGCACCCTTACGCGACCGATTGCGTTCTGCGCGGCGACGCGGTTCTGGTCGCGCCGGGGCGCCTGCCGCGCCATGCGCCGGGGGCCTTCGAGCTCGATCTCTTTGTCTGATTCCTTTTTTTCATGGGGCTCTAGCCTTTTCGGTTTTTTGCCTGTATGAGACCCGCTCTCGAATTTTTCCGCGCGCTTTCCTGGCCGTCTTCGGCTCGCGGCGCGGCCGGAATGGAGTTTTGAAATGGCTGTTCCGAAAAGAAAAACCTCGCCGATGAAGCGCGGCTTCCGCCGCTCGGCCGACGCCCTCGCCGCCCCGAGCTATGTCGAGGACAAGGATTTGGGCGAATTGCGCCGTCCGCACCACGTCGACCTCAAGACCGGCATGTACAAGGGCCGCCAGGTGCTCAAGGTCAAGTCCCAGGAAGACTGAGCTTTTCGGCTTTCGCTGAACAGGGCCGGCCTCGCGCCGGCCTTTTCTTTGTTTGGCGCTCGCTCTGGCCTGCGCCAAAAGCTCGCGAACTTTCTGGCGCTCGCTCTGGCCTGCGCCAACCGCTCGCGAACTTTCTGGCGCTCGTTCCGGCGTCCGCCAACCGCTCGCGTTGTTCTTATACGAATTCCGAATGAACCATTCGGAATTCGTATTCCGCTGGCGCGAAAATCCGCCCGCGACATAGAGGATTTTCGCGCCATGGCGTTTCCGCGGATTGCGAAGCAATCTTGCGGAAACCGTATTATTCGTCAGGAAGCACATCCGGCACCAGCATGCGGCGCAGCGGTATCTGCTTGCGGAATTTCAGGTCGAGATCGTCATAATATTTCTCGATCAGGCTGACGAACTCCACCCCGTCCACCAATTTCAGATTGCCCTTGGCGCCGGCGAAATGTAGCGCGGCGGCGGTATAGCCGCCAGTGGTGATGAAAATGCCGACGTCGCGGTCGTGGATCATGGCGTAAAAGGCCTTCACCAGGTCCGGCCCGATCTTGCCCTCATGCGCCTTGACCTGGATTTTCCGGTATTAGGTAGCAAGCTCACCAAGCGGTTTGGCCCATGTTTGAAATTCAAAGCGTGGGTTGAGGTACAATGTCGGCATGGCCGATCCGCACGTCATTTCAGCCCTTCGCGATAAGCAGCGCGCAATTCAAGGCGCGATCATTTCTTATGAGCGGGCTCTGGACGAAGCTCGACGCGACCTAGCCAATGTCAATGCGGTTCTCGCCATGTATGGCCGGGAGACGGACCCTGAAGGCTGGCAGGCGCATATGAGCGTCGCCAAGGTATTTGCGCGGGGGGAGGTTTTCGCGATTTGCAAAAAGGCGCTGGACGACGCGCCGGACGGTTTGGATACGCGCCAACTTGCCGTCATTCTGCTGCAAGCCAAGGGTTTGGACGAAAATGACCGCATCATGCGTCGGAACGTCGCCTATAACATCGTCCAGATCATGGGGAACCGCCTAAAGCGCGGCTCCATCACTAGCAAGGGCAAGCGAAATGGCGTCAGAGTGTGGTCATGTCCGACAATTTAAGCGGGGCGCTATCGTTCGGATTGTTCAGGCGATGGGGATTGCGTCGAAGCGGGGCGTGATTGGTGACACGGGGAGGCGCAAGGGCGTTCGTTTGTGATGCTTACTAGCTAATGCTGGAAACTTGGCACAGGGAAGGCATTCTCATCCACGCGAATCACTGACCAAACTGATTCGCGCAACGGTGTTGGAAAAATGGCGTCCGCCACTTCAAGGGCTTGATGTAGGCGTGCTGGTCTCGATTATTTTTCCCGTAAGTCTTGAATAATATCATTTTAACTCAATAAGTTAACCTATTTGCCAACCTTAGGCTATAATGTGTGATTATGCGCCTTTTAGCCGTTGTTAACCGAAATCGATTCGGATATCCTCGGACGTACAAAAAAATAGGTCTTGACTTTTCGGCGCAACCTTATTAGGTGCGCCACGTTTTAGAATCGAGAGGGAGTCATGGCTTTTTTTAGGGAATTTTATCGGCTATTGATGGCACGGCCCCTGCAGTCGGATGATTTGCATCGCCGGGCTGAACGCCGTTTTGCGCGCCGCTCCGCAGCGCGCTATTCTCGTGGAAATGTAGCTATCCAGAATGAAGCTTTCATTACAACCAGCGACTTGGAGGCTGAACGTAAGTCTATGTCTCAGATAAAAATCGCAAGATAAAATAATAAATAAGTACATAAATTTAGTTCACCTTAAGTGGCCTTAATATGTCTGAGGAATCTGAACTTCTTGCTGAAATTGCAAGAGAGTGGAATAGAATTGAGCGCCGTGCAAAGGAAGTGGAAAACTTTCGAGGCGAAGCTGTTGTAGCGTCGATTAACGAAATGCGCTACGCCGGCCGGCGTATTGTCGATTATTATATATGCAAAGAAAACAATCAGCTTGATGAAGCGAAAACGCATCTTCGCGTAGCGAGGGCCTATCTCAATAATGCTGACCATGATCTGACTGACGCTGTTATATTCTTTGTTCATCAAAGAATATCGGACACTGAAGATCGTCACGGGGCGAAGAAAATTGAAGAGTATTGCCCTCCATATGTCGAATTGAAGCAAAAAATACGCGAAGCTCATAAAATTATTCAATGTAGCCGGGAAGAGCGACAAAATAGAATCAAGGACTATGATCGTCTTGCGCAGGATTATATCCCGAGACTAATAGAGCTGCATGAAGACCTTACGCAGCACCCGGAATTGACGATTGTTGATGAGCTTGAGCGCAGCGTTTCTATCGTTGCAAGAGTTGCGACTGCCGCGTCTGTTGCAAGCATCTTAGGTCTCCTTGTGGGGATTTGGTCTATATGGCTTGTGTATCACCCGCCAATTCCGCTGATACACCAGCAATCTAGCGTGTCGGGCGCTGCCAATAGCCCTTCCATTGACGAGAAACCGGGTGCGACAACGAAGCCGAAATGATCATCAAAAATTGCTCGCCATTGCTGACGCGGCGGTGATCTTCGCGCCAAGCCATTTCGCGGCTGTAAGCCGAGAGATACGGGCCGGCGATATGGTGATGGATGCCGATTTCCGAACGGCGCACGCGGGAGAAGAAGCTTTCGGCCTGATTGGTGCAAGCGCCTTCGTCTGAATAGGCCCATTCGTGATTGATGCGCTTGGTCAGGTAGCGGGCGTGCAAGCGATCCCAATGCGCGGCTTCGTCGGCGTGAACCGTGGCGCCGGAGGCGATGCGGCTTTCCAGCATAGGAAGCGACTCAGCTTCACTTTTGAAGACGTGGGGAAGCGTGCGGCCGTTGCGTTCGCGCATGATGACGACGACGCGGCGCTTGCCGGTTTGGTTGATCGCAAGGCGACGGTCGCGGCGGTTTTCTTTGTAATTGGAGGGCTTGGAATAGCCGCCAAAATAGGCGCCGTCGATTTCGACCGTACCGGAAGCCTTCATGGTTTCGATTTCCGCCGACATGGCCTCGCGGATTTTGTGGGCCATGACGTAGGCGGTCTTGTATTGCACGTCGAGATCGCGGGAAAGCGCCAGGGCGGACTTGCCCTTGACCTCGTTGACGAAGATCGCGATGGCGAGAAGGTAGGTCGAAACCGGGAGCTTGCGGCTGGCGAAGATCGTGCCTGACGTGACGCTGTATTGATGGTCACAGCCTTTGCATTTGAAAAGCTGGCGCGTCTTGTAGTGTAGCAGGCGATGCAGCCGCAACGCGGGCAGACCGGCTCGCCTTCGGTTTCGGACCAACGGATTTCCTTGAACGCCTCGCGCGCCTCTTCCTCGGACATGCGCGCAACCCGAGCGAGGCTCAGGCTCCTTGCATGTTTTGAGAGAAGGAAGTGTTGCGACATGTCCACGCCATCCCTTTTGGCTGACATGAACTATAATAGCCGATATGGATGGCGTCAACCAAAAAATATGACCTTGACGCACTTTTTCTTTGATGCTATCCAAAAAGGATGACACCGGCACAATGTAGGGCAGCGCGCGCTTGGCTTTCTTGGTCGCAAGACGACCTGGCGAAGGCTGCGAGCGTTGGCTTATCGACGGTGAAGGATTTCGAGGGCGAACGCCGAAAGCCGATTCCGGCAACCCAAATGGCAATGAGAGTTGCTCTTGAGGCGGCAGGGATTGGATTCGTTTTCGTCGATGACGGCGGACAGACCAGGGCATGTGGAATTACCTACGCCGAGCCAGCAAAGGCCACGGCGCACTAGACGGATTCGGTTGATTCTACTATGAAAAGGTGGACTAGGAGGGGGTCGGACCCTCGGGGCATCCGTGGATAGGGGCGCGCCCAGCACCGGCTCTAGCCCAGTTGGGGCTGGCGGCATACCGCCAGTTTGGTTCTCGTAGCCAATTCAAAGGCCGTCACTTCTTCCTTCGCGGGGCAGAGTGGCGGCCTTTCCTTTTTCCTCGCCTCTTTTGCGTCGGCCGCCGCTTCGAGGCTCCTACTGTTGTCACACCGATTCTCCGTTGAGGTTATTCTGCAACTTATCACTTGCTTGTCAACTCCGGCGCTGATAAAAAATGAGTAAGCCGCCAGGCCGACAAACTCAGGAGGGGATGATGAACGAGGTAAAAAATAATGCACCACGAGCGCCCCGAGAGCGCAGCCCCTCATTCCCGAACATTTCGTTGAAAGTGGCGATAGAGCGGCTCGTCGCGTTCGAAGCGTTTCACAAGCGCACGCCGGTGGCCCCGGATAGGGTCGGCCCTGCGTGGGACATGAAGCCCGGGACGAGCCTGACGCATCAATTATTGGCCGCGCTAAAGGCATATGGGCTAATCGAAAGCCAGAAGGGCCAGGGCGGTGTCGAAGTCGTCATCTCGAACGAGGGCCGAAATTATCTGCGCGCCCAACAAGAGGAAGTTAGGCGCGACATTGTGAGGCGAGCCGCGCTCCTGCCTAAGCAAATTCAGATATATTGGGAAAGATGGGGGAAAGAGCGCCCAAACGATGCGGCGTGTCTGGACGAGCTGGTGATAAAGGCGTCGTTCTCGCCAGAGGGCGCAGATCGGTTTTTGCGCATTTATGATGAAACTATCCGATATGCAGGGCTCCTAGATTCTGATAAAATTGCGGAACAAAGCGAAGTCCAAGACGATCTTTCGGACGAAGCTGAAGAGGAACTGAGGGGTTCGCTTATGTCGCCACACGTTGAATTTGCGCGGGGCGGTGCGCCGCTATCGCCACCTTCCATCATTACAGCTCCGCCTATCGGCAAGCCCCGCATTGTCATGAACGGGGGACACTTGGACATTCATGCTTTAGTGGACCTTGAGGGCTTGAAACAGCTTCAAAGCGTGCTCAAAAAATACGAGGAAATCCTCGAAATGATGGCCCCCTCAAAAGGCGAGGCCGCCAACTAAGGCACGTCAATCGTTGGTGAGATCGAACGCAGGGGCAACGCCAGTGACATTCCCAACAAAAAGGCCGCTTTGAGCGGCCCTTGTCACTCACGCAGCCCGCAGAACGCTTCGCCAACATTGTCGCCAAGTGTTACGCACGTAACATTCGTTCATGGCCAAAGTCGGAACCGACTGCGAACAAACTGGAACGTGGCCGTTTGGTGAGCTTGCTACCTAATACCGGGATTTTCAGGATCGGCGGCTCGATTCCCAATTCGTCGCGATGCGCGACGACGTCGATCCCGTCGTCGCGCACCGCCCGTGTGGCGTGGGCGTTATAGCCCATGGCCCGGAACAGGTCGGCCACGAAAGGTTCGAGCGGAAAGCCCTTCAGATCGGTCTTGATCTTCTTGGAGATGAAATCCCTGGTGGTTTCGGCGATGTCGCGCGCCACCCGGACCTGGGTTTCGTCATCGTTCAGGCTGGCCGAATTGGCGGGGCCGGCGTCGGAAGGCGGTTCGAAGCGGCGGATGAATTCGCTCGCGAAGTTGCGGACCTCGAACAGGGTCAGCACCGATCCCAGTTCGTAAAGCGCGCCCTGCGAAAAGACATCGCGGCTGAGCGAGGCGCGCCAGCGCACGCCGCGCCGGTGGGGAAAGTCGAGATTGCCCGAGCGGTCGTAGAAATAGGGCGTCGAGACTTCGCCCCACATCAAGGTGCGATCGAGCTTGCGCGGATAGATCACGCGGTCGCCGATCTTCATTTCATGGACGAAGCGGAACAGCTGGCCGGCCTGGATCGGGACCGCGCCCGGCTTGGTTTCGCTGTTCGTCCGCGCGAAAACATCCTTGAAGGCGGCGCGCTGGGCGGGCAGCGCGCTCAAGTCCTCGTCGGCGTCATGAAAGCTGACGGCGATCTGCCCGCTTTCGATGAACAAGGGGTCGGCCTCGCTGTCCCCGCCGGCGCGGACCGCCCAGACCCGAAAGCTCATTCCTGACGACCCGTAAAAGAAAACGGCCGGATCCGCTCCGGCCGTCGAATCAATTTAGCTTAATCGGAAGCGCGGCGAAATCGACCGGCCGGTTGTATCGGCGGGGTCGAAAGCCATCGTCCTATGGGTCAGATCATATATTGCCCGCCATTCACGCTGAGCGTCGAACCGGTGATGAAGCTGGCGTCGTCGGAGGCCAGGAACACCACCGCGCGGGCGATTTCCTCGGGCTCGCCGAGGCGTCCGACCGGAATATGCGGCAGGATCGCCTTTTCGATGACGGCCGGATCGATCGCCTTGACCATTTCGGTGGCGATATAGCCGGGGCAGATGGCGTTGACGGTGATTCCGGCGCGCGCGCCTTCCTGCGCCAGAGCCTTGACGAAGCCGATGTCGCCGGCCTTGGCGGCGGAATAATTGGCCTGGCCCATCTGGCCTTTCTGGCCGTTGACCGAGGAAATGCAGACGACGCGGCCGAATTTCCGGGCGCGCATGCCTTCCCACACCGGGCGGGTCATGTTGAACAGGGAGTTTAGATTGGTGTTGATGACCGCGTACCATTGTTCCTTGGTCATCTTGTGGAACATGCCGTCCTTGGTGATGCCGGCGTTGTTGACCAGGATGTCGATGGGGCCGAGATCGGCCTCGACCTTGGCGATTCCCGCCGCGCAGGCGTCATAGTCGGACACGTCCCATTTAAAGACATGGATGCCGGTCTCGGCGTGGAAAGCCTTGGCGGCTTCGTCATTGCCGGCATAGGTCGCAGCGACCTTGCAGCCCGCCGCTTTCAGGGCCTTGGAAATAGCCGCGCCAATGCCGCGCGTGCCGCCGGTGACGAGTGCGACTCGAGACATGTTTTTCCCCTTTTGGATTTTTTCTGGTGAGAAGAAAAAGCGCCGGCCGTTTGGCGGCCGGCGCTCATTTGTGAAAAAGGCTCAGCGTTCGACTGCGAGGGCGATGCCCATGCCGCCGCCGATGCACAAAGTGGCGAGGCCCTTCTTGGCGTCGCGCTTGAGCATTTCATGCAGCAGGGTGACGAACACCCGCGCGCCCGAGGCGCCGATCGGATGGCCGAGGGCGATGGCGCCGCCATTGACGTTCACCTTGGCGACGTCCCAGCCCAGTTCCTTGTTGACCGAGATCGCCTGCGCGGCGAAGGCCTCGTTGGCCTCGATCAGATCGAGATCCTGGACGTTCCAGCCGGCCTTGGCGAGCGCCTTGCGGGAGGCGGGAATCGGGCCGGTGCCCATGATCGCCGGGTCGACGCCGGCGGTCGCCCAGGACGCGATGCGGGCGAGGGGGGTCAGGCCCCGCTTGGCGGCTTCGGCGGCGGTCATCAGCACCACCGCGGCGCCGCCGTCGTTGATGCCCGAGGCGTTGCCGGCGGTCACCGTGCCTTCCTTGCTGAAGGCCGGGCGCAATTTGGCCAGCGCGTCATAAGTCACGCCGTCGCGGATGAATTCGTCGGTATCGACGACAATGTCGCCCTTTCTGGTCTTGATCGTGAAGGGAACGATCTCGTCCTTGAAGCGGCCGGATTTCTTGGCGGCTTCCGCCTTGTTCTGCGAGGCGACGGCGAAATGATCCTGCTCTTCGCGGGTGATCTGGTATTTGGTGGCGACGTTCTCCGCCGTCGTTCCCATGTGATAGCCGTGGAAGGCGTCGGTCAGGCCGTCCCTGAGCATGGTGTCGAGCAGCTTCAATTCGCCCATTTTCACGCCGGAGCGCAGATAGGCCGCGTGCTGCGACTGCGACATGCTCTCCATGCCGCCCGCCACGATGATATTGGCGTCGCCGTTGACGATCTGCTGCATGCCGAGCGCGACCGTACGAAGGCCCGAGCCGCACAGCTGGTTGATGCCGAAAGCGGTTTTTTCATCGGGAATCCCGGCGGCCCGCGCCGCCTGGCGGGCCGGGTTCTGGCCCTCGCCGGCGGCGAGAATCTGGCCGAGGATGACCTCGTCGACATCGGCGGCGGCGACGGAGGCGCGCTCCAGCGCGGCCTTGACGGCGGCGGCGCCGAGTTCATGGGCCGAGACATTGGCGAAAACCCCGTTGAAGGAGCCCACGGCAGTGCGCGCGGCGGAAACGATCACGACATCGGTCGACATGAAAAATCCTCCGGAACTTGGCCCGTCGCCCCCTGGCGCGGTCCGCATGGCGCAATCAAACTGGCGACATGGGCGTTAGTTTGACCATTTCGGCCTCGCCCTGGTCAAGCCGCCAGGCGCGCCTGACCATGGTCATTTGGTTGTAGATCGTTGCGAAAGAGCGATTGACAAAGAAGTCGCTTTGTCTTTTGGGGGCGCCGGGGCTATCGTCGCGGCGGCGGGAGACGCGGGCGCGGCCCGGCGCCTCCAGGAAAAAAGCGGAACGGCGACGGCCGTCGCGCGTGGGAAAGAAAATGACGAACGAAAAGCAACCCGTCACCATCAAGAAATATGCGAACCGGCGTCTCTATAATACCGGCGCCAGCGCCTATGTGACGCTTGAAGACCTGGCGGAGATGGTGAAAAACGGCGAGGATTTCGTGGTTTTCGACGCCAAGAGCGGCGACGAAATCACCCGCTCCGTGCTGGCCCAGATCATTTTCGAGCAGGAAGGCAAGACCGGCCAGAACCTGATGCCGATCCGCTTCCTGCGCCAGCTGATCCGCTTCTATGGCGACAGCATGCAGATGTTCGTGCCGAGTTATCTTGAGTTTTCGATCGAGCGGCTGACCAAGGACAGCCAGAAATTTCGCGATCAGTTCGAGACAGCGATGAGCGCCAATCCGCTCGCCGGACCGTCGCGCCAGATGTTCCAAACGATGGAGGAGCAGGCGCGCAAGAATATGGCGATGTTCCGCGAGGCGCTCGAATTGTTCTCGCCCTTCGGCGCGGCGATGGCGGACGGCGCCAAGGCGGGACGGGCGCCGGGCCAGGCCTCGAGCGAACTCGATGAGATGCGCGCGCAGCTCGCCGAGATGCAAAAGCGCATCGACGGCCTCGCCAAGAAGGATTGACAAGAAGGATTGAACGGGAGGCCGGCGCATTGTTCTGGCGTCAAAGCGCATCCGAGCCGGTTCGGCTATATCGGGCCTTGCGCGACGTGGCGCAGGACAAGTTGTCGCGCGGCGCGGCGGCGGGCGACGAGACCCGCTATGTGGCTTTTTCGCGTGGCTGCGGCGGCGGCCCCAGCTTTGTCGTCCGCGAGGAAGCCCCCGATGGGAAATGCCGGGCTTACGCCATTCTGGCGACTTATGCGTCGAGCGGCGTCGAGGAATCGAGTTTTTCCTCGGCCGACGAAGCCCTGTCCTTTGTGGCGCGCGCGGTCGAAGCGCTGCGCCGGGCGTGACTGCGGGAAATCGCTCCTTGCCGCGCGGCCCGGCGCGGCATCCGCGAACAAGGCGCGCGGCCGTGGCTGAAGACAGCCCCATGCCGGCGCCGGATTTTTCCGCATGCGAAGTTACACGAATACCGAATGATATCATTCGGTATTCGTATTCCGCTGGCGCGAAAATCCGCCCGCGACATAGAGGGAGCGCTTTGAAAAAGGCTATTGGTCTATGTGCTCGGCGGTTTCGCCACTGCGCTGAAGCGCAGATATCGCCCTATAGGGCGCAAATCCGAGCCGATTTGATGGCGGCTACCGCCTCATTTCGCCCTCATCTCCCAATTTGGACGCAATTCTCCCGTCTGGACGGCCTCACGCTGCCCGGAGCAGAACCCGCGCCCGTTTCATATTCATCGCACAGGCGACGAATTGCAGATGACAATTGTTGCGCGCGAGCCCGCGATAACGAACCCGCGCCATGCCATACCAATTTTTCATCGTCGCGTTGGCCCGCTCGACGCCGGAGCGCACACTTGAAGCCGTCGTGTTGAACCACTTCTGCCAGTTTTTCAGCGGCTTGTTGCGCTTGGCCTTGTAGGCGATCTTGTCGTCGATGCCGAGCGAAGCGAGCTTTTCTCGCAGGGCTTTGCTGTCGTAAGCTTTGTCCGCGTAATAGGCCTCTTCGTCGCCCTGGATCATCGCCTCGCCGCGCTGGCTGTCGTGCAGGTCGGCGGAGGTCATTTCCGCCTGCCGGATCAGATCGCTTTCCTCGTCCACGGCGATATGGGCCTTGTAGCCGAAAGAGGTCTTGTCGTTCTTGATCGTGAAGCCGGCGTCGGGATCGCGCGGATTGACTTGACCCTCTTCATAAGGCGGCCGCTTCACCGCCGCAGCGATGATCGTCGCATCGACCAGCGTTCCTCTCTTGACGATCAGCCCTCGCGCGTCGAGTTGGCGGTTGATCTCGGCCAGCAGCTTCTCTGACAGGCCAAGCTTTTCGACCGTCTGCCGGAAACGCCAGATTGACGAATGGTCCGGCGTCTCGGCGTCGAGCGGGATGCCGCAAAAGCGCCGGAACGAAATCCGATCACGCACGGCCTCCTCGGCCTGCGGGTCGGACAGATTGTACCATTGCTGTAAAAGAACGATCTTAAACAGCGTCAGCGGCGGGTATCCTGGCGCGCCCTTGGCATTGGCGTTGATTTGCGCAAACAAAACGTCAAAGGCCGACCAGTCAATGGTCTTGAGCAAATCTTCCAGGAAGCCGCCGCCTTTCGAATAGGCCTTAACGAAAGCGTCAGCGAGTGAAGGTTGGTCAAAGCAACGGCGCGACATCGGCGAATCGTCTCCGTGGAGACCCTACAGAATCATGGCGTGGCGACTTTTGCAAAGCGCTCAGAGGATTTTCGCGCCATGCCGTTTCCGCGGATTGCGAAGCAATCTTGCGGAAACCGTATTAGAGGGCCCGCGCGCCGCGCCGGTCCCTCGCCGACGCGATCAGAAGATGACGACGGAGCGGATCGACTCGCCTTTGTGCATCAGGTCGAAGGCGTCGTTGATCTTTTCCAGCGGCATGGTGTGGGTGATCAGATCGTCGATATTGATCTTGCCCTCCATGTACCAGTCCACGATCTTCGGCACGTCGGTGCGGCCGCGGGCGCCGCCGAAGGCCGAGCCGCGCCAGTTGCGGCCGGTGACGAGCTGGAACGGACGGGTCGAAATTTCCTGGCCCGAAGGCGCGACGCCGATAAGGATCGACGTGCCCCAGCCGCGATGGCAGCATTCCAGCGACTGCCGCATGGTGTGGATATTGCCGACACATTCGAACGAGAAATCCGCGCCGCCGCCGGTGACGTCGACGATCGCCTCGACCACCTTGTCGCGGCCGACCTCATTGGGGTTGATGAAATGGGTCATGCCAAATTTCTTGGCCATGGTCACTTTGGACGGGTTGAGATCCACGCCGACGATCTTGTCGGCGCCGACCATTTTCGCGCCCTGGATCACGTTGAGGCCGATGCCGCCGAGGCCAAAGACCACGACATTGGCGCCCGGCCAGACCTTGGCGGTGTAGATCACCGCGCCGATGCCCGTGGTGACGCCGCAGCCGATGTAGCAGATCTTGTCGAAGGGCGCGTCCTCGCGCACCTTGGCGACCGCGATTTCCGGCAGGACGGTGAAATTGGAGAAGGTCGAGCAGCCCATGTAATGGAAGACGGGCTTGTTGCTCGCGCCGTCGCAGGAGAAGCGGCTCGTGCCGTCGGGCATCAGGCCCTGGCCCTGGGTGGCGCGGATCGCGGTGCACAGATTGGTCCGCTGCGACAGGCAGCTTTTGCACTGCCGGCATTCGGGCGTGTAGAGCGGGATGACATGGTCGCCCGGCTTCACCGAAGTGACGCCGGCTCCGACCTCGCGAATGATTCCCGCGCCCTCATGGCCGAGAATGGCGGGGAACTTGCCTTCGGAATCGAGGCCCGAAAGGGTATAGGCGTCAGTGTGGCAAACGCCGGTCGCCATGATTTCGACCAGCACCTCGCCGGCTTTCGGGCCGTCGAGGTCCACGGTCTCAATGGTCAGGGGCGCCTCAGCCTTCCAGGCGACGGCCGCACGTGTTTTCATGGTAAAGAACCTTCAAATGGGAAGCGTTTACGCGCCCATTAAAGTCGCGCACGGTTCCGCGCGCAATCTCCACCGCCGATTATAAGAACAATTTCAGAGCCGGGGACGAAGAAACCAAGAAGACATATTGCGGCGCACGCGCTGTCGCGCTTTACTCATGCTCGATCGCGGAGGTTTTTTCGCGCCGCACACATTGCGTCTTCATATAGACGGATTGTCCGAGCCCCTCGCGCATGGCCCCGCGGGCGACCGATTCCTGCCAGCCGCGCATGCAGGCCATTTCGTTTTCGACCCGGGTCGAAATGACGTCGATGGCCCGGGACGGGTCGCAATCTTGCGGTGGAATTGACACTTGACAGAATAGAACCACGGCGGTGAAGACGGCCATTTTTTTCTCCAGTTCTCCTGCGACGGACCGCAAGCGGCCGATCGGACAATGGGCGCGTGCGCCCGCACGCCTCCCGCGCCACGGGCGGAAGGCGATGCCAGGGACGCTTCATCCCAGTGTTTCGCCGCGTCAGGTTTCTGGACCCAGGCATGGGAGCGCACGCGCCGCCGTGGACCTGAAGGGTCTTTTATCGCGGAACAGACGGCCCCTGCGCCGATGACGTTGGGGATATCTGTATCTACGAATATACAAGATCGGCGCCACGCGGGCAATGCGGCCTTGGGCCAATTGTCGGTAGCACACGATATGTCCGGTTTAGGTAGCGCACGATCTGTCCGGTAAATTCCTGCGTTTTGGGGATTTGGAATGCGCCGGACGGAAGCCCGACAGGGTGTGCGGATGATCAAGTTTTTGAGCATTTTGAGCCGTTACGAAGCGGCGGAGTTTAGTCAGATGGAGGCGGCCGAGCTTTTGGGGGTGGGCGAGCGCACGTTTCGGCGCTGGCGGCAACGCTTTGAAGATGATGGCGAAGCGGGCCTTTTGGACCGACGTCTCGGCAAAGCGTCGGGCAAACGGGTTCCAGTTGATCGGGAGATCGAAGTGGAGAGGCTTTACCGGACGCGCTACGCCGGCTTCACGGCCAAGCACTTTCATGAGCACCTGATCCGCGATCACGGGTTCAGCTGGGGCTACACCTGGACCAAGGCCTTCCTGCATTCGCGCGGATTGCTGAAGCGAGCCAAGCGGCGCGGGGCGCATCGGCGCAAGCGTCCGCGCCGGCCCTTGCCCGGAATGATGCTGCATCAGGACGGCTCGCGGCACGAATGGCTTTCCGGTCAGCCGGCGCTTGATCTGATCGTCACGCTCGACGACGCCACGGGCGCGATTCTATCGGCGTTTCTGGTTGAGGAGGAAGGCACGGATTCGACATTCCGGGCGCTGGCGGAGGTCTTCGGCGCGCATGGCCTGCCGTTGAGTCTTTACACGGATCGCGGCAGCCATTATTTCCACACGCCGGAAGCGGGCGGCAAGGTTGACCGGGCCAATCTCACCCAGGTTGGCCGCGCCCTCGATCATCTGGGCGTCGAACATATCGCCGCCTATTCGCCGCAGGCGCGCGGACGCTCGGAACGCCCCTTTCACACGTTGCAGGATCGTCTGGTCAAGGAACTGGCGCTGGCCGGGATCACGACGATTGCGGCCGCCGACGTCTTCATCCGCGATGTCTTTATTCCAGACTACAACGCGCGTTTCGCCGTCAAGGCCGAATAGCAAGGCTCGGCTTTCGTGGCGATCCCGGGCGTGGATCTAAGAGAGATTCTCTGTGTCCAGGAGGAGCGCCAGGTCGGCAACGACAATTGCGTATCCTTCAATCGGCTGAAACTTCAAATCCCAGCCAGCCCGCTGCGCGCCCATTTCGTCAAGGCGCGCGTCAAGGTCCGCCGTTATCCTGACGCAACCTATGCGATCTTTCATGGCCAAAGGCGCCTTGGCCGCTACGGCGCCGAAGGCGAAGCAATCGAAGAAACCACGGAACACGCAAAAAAGGCCGCTTGAATCCGCTCGGCGAGCCGCCTGTGGAAATGTGGACAAGGCAAGAGCCTTGACCACAGTCCCACAGGAGAACAAAACCAGAAGTAGCGGACATTTGATGTGCTACCAAAACCGGCCAAGTTAATTCGCTATCGACATGCGGCCTTGGGCCAATTATATTGAGAATTCGTGCTGCTTACGCGGGCACAAGCGCCGAAATCGCAGGCAAAGGCGCCGTTTGCGCGGGCGCTGTGAGAATTTGGCTCGGTCGCGACAGACCCATTCCGGCGAGATCGTCCACCCGATCGGCCCGCAACGCATTCGTTCAGCAGAATCTAAGCGTTCAGCAGAATCTAAGCAAAATATAATAACCGGCGTTCTAAGCCAAATATAATAGCCGGACAGCTTGTCGGCTCGTTGCGGGCCTCGAAAGCGCCGCGTACACTTTTCAAGTCATAAAAATGACCGCGCCCCTAAACTCGACGAAAAGGCAAACCTAAGCCTCGGGTCGAGCGGCGTCGCATAATTCTGGCTTTAAGCAGCCAATACATCGGCAACCGTATCAACAGCGGTCGTCGTTGCGTTTCGGAGGAAGTCCAATGAAGAGGCTTTACGCATCTCTCTTTTCTGCTACCGCGTTGACGCTTTCCGCGCCGGCGTTCGCAAACGATTCCGTCCTAAAGGCGGAGCAAAATCCGGCGGAATGGGTCATCCAGGCAGGCAACTACGCCAACACGCGCTATTCCAAGCTCGATCAGATCAATGAGAACAACGTCAAGAAGCTCGCTCCGGCCTGGACCTTCTCGACCGGCGTGCTGCGCGGCCACGAAGGCTCGCCGATCGTCGTCGGCGACGTCATGTATGTCCACACCCCCTTCCCGAACATTGTCTATGCCCTCGATCTGAACAATGACGGCAAGATCCTGTGGAAATACGAGCCCAAGCAGGATCCGAACGTCATTCCGGTGATGTGCTGCGACACGGTCAACCGCGGCCTCGCCTATGCCGACGGCATGGTCTTCCTGCACCAGGCCGACACTACGGTCGTCGCTCTCGACGGCAAGACCGGCGCCGTGGTCTGGAAGACGGTCAACGGCGATCCCAAGAAGGGCGAGACCAATACCGCGACCGTCCTGCCGGTCAAGGACAAGCTGCTGGTCGGCATTTCCGGCGGCGAATTCGGCGTTCATTGCCATGTCACCGCCTATGACCTTCATACCGGCAAGCTGATCTGGCGCGCCTATTCGGAAGGCCCGGACGACCAGATCCTGTTCGATCCGGAAAAGACCACCTCGCTCGGCAAGCCGGTCGGTGCCGACTCCAGCCTGAAGACCTGGAAAGGCGACCAGTGGAAAACCGGCGGCGGCTGCACCTGGGGCTGGTATTCCTACGACCCAAAGCTGAACCTGGTCTATTACGGCTCGGGCAACCCCTCGACCTGGAACCCGAAGCAGCGGCCGGGCGACAACAAATGGTCGATGACCGTTTTCGCCCGCAATCCCGACACCGGCGAGGCGAAATGGGTCTATCAGATGACCCCGCACGATCAGTGGGACTATGACGGCATCAATGAAATGCCGCTGGTCGATCAGAAGATTGACGGCAAGATGCGCAAGCTGCTGGTGCATTTCGACCGCAACGGCTTCGGCTATACGTTGGACCGCACCGATGGCGAATTGCTCGTCGCCCAGAAATATGACCCAGCCGTCAACTGGGCGAGCAAGGTCGATATGGACAAGAACAGCCCGACCTATGGCCGGCCGCTGGTCGTCGCCAAATATTCGACCGAGGATAATGGCGAGGACGTCAACAGCAAGGGCATCTGCCCGGCGGCGCTTGGCTCCAAGGACGAACAGCCTTCGGCCTTCTCGCCCAAGACCGGCCTGTTCTACGTGCCGACCAACCATGTCTGCATGGATTACGAGCCGTTCCGGGTGAGCTACACCCCGGGCCAGCCCTATGTCGGCGCGACCTTGTCCATGTATCCGCCGGCAGGCGACGCCAATATGGGCAATTTCATCGCCTGGGACGCCACCAAGGGCAAGATCGTCTGGTCCGACCCCGAGCAGTTCTCGGTGTGGTCCGGCGCACTCGCCACCGCCGGCAATGTCGTGTTCTACGGCACGCTCGAAGGCTATCTGAAGGCGGTGGACGCCAAGACGGGCAAGCTTCTGTGGAAGTTCAAGACCCCGTCCGGCATCATCGGCAATGTGATGACCTATGAGCACAAGGGCAAGCAATATGTCGCCATTCTGTCCGGCGTCGGCGGTTGGGCCGGCATCGGCCTCGCGGCGGGCCTGACCGATCCCCACGCCGGTCTTGGCGCGGTCGGCGGCTATGCGGCCCTGAGCAACTATACTTCGCTTGGCGGTTCGCTGACGGTCTTTGCTCTCCCAGAATGACCGCTGGCATCGTCCGAACCGGGCGGGTTCCTGTAACCCGCCCGGTCTTTCCTTCCTCATTTCGGCGTTCGTCCTCCGGTCCGCTCGACCCAGGCGGAAGCGGGGCGCGGCGCGCCCAGAACCCAACGATTGGATTTCGCGTCGTGACCGATTTCGCTTCCCCGCCGATTCCAAAGGCGCGGCTCGTCTTTTCAGTCCTGGCCGCCTGCGCCGCTTTCGCCTTCGTCGGCTCCGCCGCCCATAGCGAACCCGCGCAACCGGCGAGCAGCCAGGACGGAAAATATATCGACGCCAATGGTGTTCCGACCTACCATATCGGTCAGGACGGCAAGGTCGACTGGTACACCTACTCCGGTTATTTGCGCTATAGTTCGGAATGTCTGCGCTGCCACGGCCCGGACGGCATGGGCTCCAGCTACGCCCCGAAATTGATCGATTCGTTGAAAACGATCGATTACCAGAATTTCCTCGCCACGGTGGCCGGAGGCAAGAAAGATCTTGGCGCCGGCCAGGAGCGGGTGATGCCGGCGCTCGGAACGAACAACAACGTAATGTGCTATATTGACGATATCTACACCTATCTCAAAGCCAGGTCCGATGGCGCGCTGGGCCGCAACCGTCCCACCGAACACGAACCCAAACCCGCGAGCTGGGCGAAAGCGCAGGACGCCTGCATGGGCCCCTGAGGTGGCGGCCCGGACGGCAAGGCGCGCGACTCTCGCGGTATTTGGCGTTGTGGCGCTGCTCTCCGCAAGATCCGGCTTCGCCCAGACCCGGCCGGAGCTGGTCTCGCGCGACCGCCTGCGGGTTTGCGCGTCGCCCGCCGATATGCCGTTTTCGAACCACGACAGGCAAGGATTCGAGAACAAGATCGCCCAGCTTGTCGCCGACGAGCTTGGCCTGCCGCTGCATTATTTCTGGCTGCCCGAAGGCCCGGGCTTTGTCCGCAACACGCTGCTGGCGGACATGTGCGACTTGATCGTCGGCTATGCGGCGGAGTCCGACATCGTCGATCATTCCGACCCCTATTACGCCTCGACCTATGTGCTGGCGACGCGAAAAGGCGGCCCGCTCGATGGCGTCGACCGGCTCGACGATCCGCGCCTGAAAAATGCGAAGCTCGGCGTCATCGCCGCCACCCCGCCGGTCGATCATCTGCTGGCGCTCGGTCTTTACGACCATGTCACGACCTATTCGCTGCTGGTTGACCGGCGTTATTTCTCCCCGGCCGAGGACGCCCTCCGCGATCTCGCCTCCGGCAAGACCGACGCCGCGATCCTCTGGGGGCCGATCGGCGGCTATTACGCCAAAAAGGCCGCGGTTCCTCTATCCGTGACGCCGCTGCACACCGAGCAGCGTCCGCCCTTCGTCTACCGCATCGCCTTCGGCCTGCGGCGCGGCGAAACCGACTGGAAAGAACGGCTGAACGCGATCATCCGCAAGCGCCAGAAGGACATCGACGCCATTTTGACCAGCTATGGCGTTCCGCTGGCGCCGATCGCGGCGGCGCCGATCGATGTCGGCCGGCGTGAGCGTAGCGGCCCGCGCTAGAGCATTTTCAAGCGGAGTGGATGCCGGTTCGCGTTAAGAAAATGCGTGAAAACAAAAAACTAGAGCTTGTTCGCAAATCATAGAGTTGAACGCGCTTAAGTTATTTTATTGTTTTGACGCATATTTTTGTCCGAAAAGTCTATCAACTTTTCTGGAATACTCTAAAAACAGCGGATTTCGGCTTCCGCCTGGGCGCGGCGCAGATCGGCGACCATGTCGTCGAACCGTGGCGTATTGCTGAAGGTGTTGGCGGTCCGGCCGGCGCCCTGGCGCATCGACAGAACCGTCTCGGCGGCGACATATTTGTCGAAAGGCAGGATCGAGGCCAGCGCGTCCAGCGAACAGGAGCATTTGCCCAGAACCTCGCGCGTCTGGCCATTGGCGGCCATACAGGCGAAGACATAATCCGCGCGCGCATCGGTCGGGTAATCATTGGCCGGCTCGCCCTCGCCGGCGCGCGCCGCCGAAGGCCCCGCCAGCGCCAGCGCCAGCGCGACGCCGGCGAGAACGGCGAAATCAGCTCTTCTTGCCGTCATAGCGCAGGCTCTCTTCCATCAGAACCGCGCCGGAAGCGTCGCGGGCGGCGATGTCTATCTCATAGATCTCGCCGGGCAAATCGGGCGCGACGCGGAAGACATAGGTCAGGCTGTCCAGTCCGAGCATGCGCGCTTTTTCCGGCGTGTCCTTGAACGGCGACACTTCGACCCGCCACGCCTTGTCCTGTCCTTCGATCTTGTCTGGCGCGCTTGGGGCGTTGCGCAACGCGAGCCGGATCGCCGTCTTGAAGAAACGCGGATTGGCGTGAAGCAGGTTGGCCAGGTTCTGGACATTGTTCTCCAGCATCAGCACGAGAGCCGGATTGCCGGTCATGTCCTCGAAGGGTCCCGCCGGCCTGCGATGCGCGCCCGAGAACATCAGTGCGTCCACCGTGCGCTCTTGCGATGGGTTGCTGGCCCCGGCGCTGGCTTTTTCGATCGTCAGCTTGATCTTGTCGTCGAAAGCCGGACCGTATTTGGCTGGATCGGCGGATTTCTGGCTATAGGAATAATCGAGCACGTCGCCTGGTTTGGTATTGGCGAGCTGAGGCGTGTCGAACAAAAGATCGGCGGCGGCGGGCGGCTTGTCTTTCGCGTCTTTCGCCGCGTCTGCCGCGCGCGCGAATGGCGCATGGGCGAAAAGCAGGCACGCCAAAACCGGCCCCAGGCGGAGCTTCATGCATTTCTCCTCGATGTAAACAAATCAGGAGCGTCGGCCGTTGGGGCGGCCGACGCGGGATTTTTCCATCCGATCGCCGCGCTCAGCGCCCGACGGATTTATAGCCCGCCATGTCCAGCATGAAGCCGCGGCCGCGCACCGTGCTGATGAACGGCCCGCCGACGCGGGTGATATCGGTGAATTTGGTGCGCAGATAGCCGAGATAGACATCGACCACATTGAGCGACGTGCTGCCCTGGTCGCCCCAGAGCTGATCGTAGATTTCGCCCCGGCCCACCGGATGATTGGCGTTGTCCATCAGGATGGCGAGAAGCTCCACCTCGCGCTGGGTCAGGCGGATATGGACGTTTCCGAAGAAAGCCTGGCGCTTGCGAAGGTCGAGAACCAGTTGGCCGACCTTGCGCCGCTCGCTCGAATCCGCCGAGATCGAATGGTGCATCAAATGGGCGCGCAGCCGTTCGATCAGTTCGTCGAACGCGAAGGGCTTGGCGATAAAGTCGTCGGCGCCGGCGTTGAGGCCGTTGGCGCGGTCGGCGACTTCATGGCGCGCGCTCAGGAAAAAAATCGGCTCGGTGCGGCCATTGCGCCGCATGGCGCGGCACATTTCGAAATCATGAGGGTTCGGCGAAACGGTGTCGAACAGAACCGCGCAAGGATTGAGCGCCTTGACGGTTTCGACGGGATCGTCCCCTTCCGCGACAAAAGTGACGTCGAAGCCCTGTGCTGTAAGACCTTCGGCAAGCGCGTCTCCGGCCACGAGATCGTTTTCGATGATCAGAACATTCATCGGTGAGTGCCCCGCATTTCCTACTCCCAGCCACCGGCCTTTTTTGAGACTTGCGCCCGACCGTTCAGCGAAAGGCGAAGATAGTGCCTCGCCCTTATATCTACAACGCGTAAAAATACGGATACGATCCCCCAGGCGCCTGGGAACCTTATTAAATTGCTCTTATATTTCTTAGTTTGAATATATTGATATTTATTGAGAGCGTATTTCCGTCATAATCATGGCGAGGCTCAAGATGAAACGGTCCGCGCAACCCGCCCTGTCGCAGCGGATTAAATTCGCTGTTGTATCTTGCGCGCGATTTCGAACAGACGACGTTCGAGCAACATCGGCGTTTCACAGACGTAAGACAGTGACTGGGCGCGCTGATCGAAAATCCTTTTGTCCCAGTCAAGGCTGGATTGCGCGTCCTTCAGCGACTCGGCCGGGGTCAAATGTTTGGCTTCCTGCTCGTCGCCGAGCTTGTCCGCCACCGCGCGAATTTTTTCGGCCAAGCGGTTCTGGCCGCGCGAATAGCGGACGATGCCCGCGAGGACGCGGTCGCGCTCGCTGTTGACGATGTCGAGCACGCCGGCGAAGACGCGGGTCAGACGAACGGATTTGTCGGCGCCCGCCTTGGCGGCGAAATCGTCGATCAGCCCGTCGGCGTCGGCCAGCGGCGTGCGGCGCGACGCCAGCTTGCGGGCGAGTTCGGCGGCCTGGTCGTCATCCTCCCAGTTTCCGGCCTTGGCGACGTCGGGGCCGGCCCAGACCGCCGCCGCGCTGACCGGACCGGTTTTGGCCTGCGCGCAGGGCCAGTCGGACTCCTCCGCCGGCGGCGCGGCGAAACAGGGCTTGGCGAGGCCGATCGACAGCAGCGCGGCGGCGAGACTTGCAATTCGGATCATTCACCATCCTCCCCAAAGGCCGGTTCAATGCGGCGACGAAACCACGCCCCATGGCGCGAGGCCAACCGGAATAGACTTGATGACCTTGCGATTCGGGACGTCGATCACCGAGACGTCGTTCGAGTTGCCGTTGGTGGCGAACAGCAGCTTTTCATCGGGCGTCAGCGCGAGTTGCCACACCCGCAAGCCCACCAGCAGATATTTTTCCACCTCGAAGGTCCGGGCGTCCACCACCGCGACGCGGTTGGCCGGGCCGAGGGCGACGAAGGCGGTCTTGCCGTCGCTCGTCAGGCGGATGCCGACCGGCTGGACCTCCTCGCGCTTCAATCCGGGCACGTCGAAGTGAATTTTCCGGACGATCCTGTGCGTCTTCGGATCGATCACCGACACCGCGTCGCCAAGTTCGGAACTGACCCACAGGCTCGCGCCGTCCTTGCTGAAAACCGCGACGCGGGGACGCTTGTCCACCAGCACGCTGTCGATCAGCTTGAAGGTGTGGGCGTCGATGAAATGCGCCATGCTGGTCACTTCGGACGTATTGACCAGAATATTTCCGTCCGGGCTCAGCGCCACGCCCTCCGGCTCGATGCCGACCGGGGCGCGCGCGATGATCTGATTTTTCAGGACGTCGAGCACAGTGACTTCCGAATCGTTTTCGTTCGAGATATAGAGCGGATTTCCGGAGGGATTGAGGATGAATTGTTCGGGGTCAGGCCCTGAATCGAGGGTGCGCAGGACTTTGCCGCTGGCCGTGTCCACGACGTCGACGCCATTGTCGTCGCTGGCGCAGACATAGAGCAGCTTGCCGTCCGGGCTCATCGCGACGCCGCGCGGACGCCGCCCGACCGGGAATGTCTCCGTCACCGCCAGCTTTTCCGAGTCGATCACGCTGACGGAATTGCCTTTCTCGTTCGTGACATAAACCTGAAAAGCGACAGCCGGAGCGCAAGCCGCGCCCGCTATCGCGATGCTCGACGCCAGGGCGCGGGCCCACAAACCACGCATGATCCTCTCCCGGCGCTGCCGCGCCTATTTCAAATGACAGGTCGTTTCCGGCAGGTCGACGCCCAAAGTGTCGAGCGGCGTGCGCTGATGCAGGAAGCCGGGCTGAGGCGCGATTCCGACGATGGATTTCGGTTGGGCGAGCAGAAGAGGCTGGCGCAATTGCAAATCCCAGGGCCGGAAGCTGCCGACGACGCCCTTGTATATGCCGACGCCGAAATCCGGCCCCGCCAGATAAGCGCGTAGAGCGGCCGGATCGGCGGTTTTCACCGCCAGCACGGCGTCGCCGATCGCGCGAACCGCCATCCAGGCCTGATAATCCACCGGCCGCATGCGCCGCCCGGCGAAGCGCAGGAATTTGGTCTGCAACTGCTCGGCGCCCCAGGCGACATGAGCTTTGTGCCATGAGACGGCGACAAGGCCCTGCGTGCCCAAGACGAGTTTCGGCTCGGCGGTGCGGTAGAGAATGTAGTCGCCGAAATCATTGGCCTCGTCGGCGGCGACGATCACTTCATAATCCGTTCCGCGCGTGAAAGTCAGCGCCGCCGCCTCGGTCACGCTGTCGCCGCGCGCCTTGGCGAGCGGGCCGAAGGTCCAGGGCTTTTCCGCCACGATCCGGAGCCCGAACTTTTTCGCCGAACCCCGGAAGGAAGCGGCATAGGCTGCGTCGTCGGATTGCGGGCCGACGACCAGCAGCGTTCGCCGCCACTGGCGCACCGTCAGAAACTGCGCCACGGCGTCGGTGAGCATCGCGCGGCTCGGCGCGAGATGGAACAGATTGGCCCGGCAGTCCGCCCCGCGCAGGTCATTGTCCATGGCCGAGACGTTGAACGCCAGCGCGCCCATTGGCCGCAAGGCGTCGGCGAGTTTCAGCAGATCGGGCGCGGGGAGATCGGCGATGAAAAGGCGCACGCCCTTGTCGGCGAGCGCGCGCGCCGCCGCGACCGGCGACTGGCCCGGCGCGACGATCGTCGTCGTCATCGCATAGCTCTGGCCGATGAAGGATCCCGTCGTGTCGTTTTCCGCGACAGCCAGCGCCGCGCCGCGCTCGCCCTCGTCGGCGGGGGCGGCGTAAAGATCGTAAAGCGCCGGCGCCGGCTTCGCATAGGCGATATAGCCGATATCGACGTGGAGTTTTGCCTCCGCCCGCTCCTGCGCCCGCGCGGCCGACGCCGCAAAAGCGCAAAGCGCCGCGCAGGTCCAGACGACTCCCCACGCCGCCCGTGCGAGCGGGCGGCGCCGCAAGCCGGCGATTGCTTGGAAACTACTTCCCATGCGAAGATTATTCAGGATCGAATGCTAAGGCGTCAATGTGAAAATCATAAGAGATTATTAAGACGGCGCCGACTGCGCGCCTCCGGCCTGTATGCCATAATCACCGCGATAAAGACTATCGCAAGACTTGCCCCTGATAGGGCCTGTGTCTTCGATCTCGCGGCCAATGAATACTTTGGAGCAGGAGATGAGCACGCTTTGGCTTGCGGCCGCGGCCATGCCCGCACTGCTCGCGTCATTCGCCGCCCAGGCCAAGCCGCCGCCGACCCCGCTCCTCGTGATGCCGCTTGCCTTCGCCGACGGCGAGGTGGTCTTGCGCGGCGCCGATCACGCCGGCCGGGTCGAATTGCTGGTGACGGAGCTGCGGGCCACCATCGACCGCAGAGGCGTCTATCGCACGATCGCGCCGGAATTTTCGGCCGAATTTCTCGCCGGCGACAGCGCCAGCGTATTGCAGCGGGCCCGGATGCTCGGCGCGACCTATGTGCTCGGCGGCGCGCTGGTGAACGTGGCGGCCGAGAGCGTGGATGTCTGGATTGGCCTGTTCGACGCCGCCGATGGCGCGTGCCTGATGGACTGGCGATCGACGTTTAGCGCCCAAAGCGACGAGGCCTGGCGCCGCGCCGCCGCCTTTATCGGCGACGAGGTCTCGGCCTCGCCGCCGCCGCGCTGACGCGGCGCCCCAAGATCCGGCCCGCGCGTCCCGCGCCCGCCGTTGACGCCTCGGATATTTCGGGTTGTTCCGAGGCCAGCCAAAAACCCGAGGAGGAAGCCATGACTGTACACATCCACCCGTCAGTCGATCACGGACTCAAAGCCGGACGCGCCGATTTTGGCGGAGGAATCCTGACCTGCAAATGCTCGCACGACCCGGTCAAGGTCGAGATCAAGGGCAATGTCGCGCATAACCACGCCTGCGGCTGCACGAAATGCTGGAAGCCGTCGGGGGCGGTCTTCTCCGTCGTCGGCGTCGTGCCGCGCGACAATGTGAGGGTGATCGCGCATCCCGAAAAGCTCCATATCGTCGATTCCAACGCGACAATTCAACGCCACGCCTGCAAGGAATGCGGCGTCCATATGTTCGGCCGCATCGAGAACAAGAGCCACCCCTTCTATGGCCTCGATTTCATCCATACCGAGCTGTCGTCGGATGAAGGCTGGAATCCGCCGGAATTCGCCGCCTTCGTGTCCTCGATCATCGAATCCGGCTTCCCGCCGGCGCAGATGGGCGAGGTTCGGGCGCGCCTGAAGGAATTGCATCTCGAACCCTATGACGCCTTGTCGCCGCCGCTAATGGACGCGATCGCGACACACCTCGCCAAGGCGTCGGGCAAGTTCGCCGCGGCGTGAGCCGCCGCGCGCGATCCGGAAGCCTTTCGCAAAGAATCATGGCGAAACGCAGGATGGGGCAGGATGCGCCTCCCGTTAACAGACATCCTGCCCCGTCCCGGTTCTTCCGGCGTGCGGAGCGCCCGCAAGGGCGCTCCGCACGCCGTCATTTTGCGCTTGGAGTTCGACGATGGAGACTGTTTCGATCAATAAATCGCATGGCGGCGTGCAAGGCGTCTATCGCCACGACTCGCGCGAAACGAAATGCCCGATGACCTTCTCGGTGTTCACGCCGCCGCAGGCCGAACACGGCCCCGTTCCGGTGCTGTGGTATCTGTCCGGCCTGACCTGCTCCCACGCCAATGTCACGGAAAAGGGCGAATTTCGCGCGGCGGCCGCCAGGCGCGGAATTGCCATCGTCGCGCCCGACACGTCGCCGCGCGGCCCGGACGTTCCGGACGAGGCCGACAACTGGCAGTTCGGCTCCGGCGCCGGCTTCTATCTCGACGCGACCCAGGAGCCCTACGCCAGAAATTACCGCATGGGCTCCTATGTGACGAATGAGTTGCCCGAGCTGGTCGCCGCGCATTTCCCGGTGGACATGAGCCGGCAGGGAATTTTCGGCCATTCCATGGGCGGCCACGGCGCGCTCACCATCGCGCTCAAACATCCCGAAAGATTCAAAAGCTGCTCGGCCTTCTCGCCGATCGCGCAGCCCTCGACCTCCGGCTGGTCGAAGCCGGCGCTGCAAAAATATCTCGGCGCCGACGAAAAGGCGTGGCGCGCCCATGACGCGACCCTGCTGATCGCGGACGGCGCGCGCTTCAAGGAATTCCTGGTCGACCAGGGTTCGGCCGACCAGTTCCTGCAAGACGGGCTGAAACCCTGGCTGCTGCAGGAAGCCTGCGCGAAAGCCGGCATTCCGCTCACCCTCAACATGCGCGAAGGCTACGATCATTCCTATTATTTCATCTCGACCTTCATGAGCGATCATATCGCCTGGCACGCCGCCCGCCTGTGACATTGGCGGCGGCGGCGCGCGAAAAATTCGCGCCGGCGAGATCGGCGTGATTGAGCCGCGCGTCGCGCAGATTGGCGCCTGCCAGATCGAGCTTCTGCCCCGGCTTGAGTTTGGCGATGAGGCGCTCGATGTCGCCGCGCGACAGTTCGGCTTTGGTGAAAGCCGGCGAGTTGAGGTCGACCCCGCTCATCATGCCCTGCGCCGAAACGCGCGCGGGAAGAAACGGCGCGGCCCCGATGAGCGCGAAAGCGGCAAGGCAGATCGCGCGCCGCGAGCCACGGAAAAGTTTCATGGCCGCCTCTTCCAGGGATGAGAGCGCATCGGCCGATCGTCGAGTCGGACGCGCCGAGCGAGTCCCCAGCTTGTAGAAACCGGAAAAAGCCCTTCGCATTCCCGAATCTCTTCGCGACCAAGCGCGAAATCGGGCGGACAGGCGGCGAGGAGGTCGCAATCGGCCAGGCTTGCAACAACAAGCGCCGAACAAACGCCCGCAATCCGAGCGACAATAAATCAGGAACCCGGCGCCGTGTCGGCGCGCATCGCTTCGGATGGCGAGGCGTTGGCTTTAGGAAACTCACCCCGCCTTTTTCAAGCCTTCATCAGGTCCAGTCGCAAGCCGACCAATGGGTCCAAAGGCGCCCGAGGGAGAAATTGGACGTCGCGCCCGCGCCGCCGACCTATGGACGCCCCAAGAAACAATGCCTCGCCGGTCAGAACCCATTTCTCCGCGGCGGCGCCGGTCAGGCGCAGGCTCAGACCGCAGAGCGGCAAGGATTTGCCGCGTGTGCCGGCGAATTTTCCCGGCGTCGTGGGCTTGAGCCATTGCGGCGGCCGGGTCGACAGGCAGACTTGAAGCTCGACCCCGAGATTGGGGATGCGCCAATCCTCCAGCGCCAGCCCTTCGATCGGCGCCGGCGCCTCCGGCCCGGCGGCCCATTGGCCGGGCGCGACACGGCGGTCGCCGATCCGCGCGATATGGACGAGCAAGGCGAACGCCGGCGCCGGGGCCGGAGAGTCCGCCGGGCGCAGAGGATCGAGCCGGAAGACAGCGTCGAGCGATTGGTCCGGGCTTTCGGCGCGCAACACGACGATCATCCGCCCCGGCTTGTCGGCGCGCACAATCTGGGCGTCGCCGGGTCCGGCCAGGCGGCCGGGCGGCCGGTCGGGCGCCGCAACCAGGGCCAGGGCCTTTTCGCTGCCGCGCGCGGGCCGCAGCAGCGCCGGCGCGCCACCGGAGACATAATGCAGCACATGCAGGCCCGCAGGCAGGTCCAGCTTGATTTCGCGTTGCAATCGCGCCTCCTGCCCCATTGCGCACGAGCTTCGCCTTTCCGCTCGGCGCGAGCTTCGGACATTATACGGTTGACAAGAAAAACGTTTAGGCAACGATGGACCTGACGCCGCGTAAACTTTCGGGGGCGGAACAGCTTATCCCAAGCCAGGGGGAAAATCTCCATGACCGACGCTTCGCATTCGCCTGCCGCCGCCGATCCCGCCGTCGCCAAGGTCCATTGGGATCAGAGCCAGATGCGAACGGAGTTCGCCAATGTCATCAATGTCGTCAGCACCCGCGAGGAATTTTCGCTGCTGTTCGGCATCAACAGCACCTGGTCGCTGGCGGAGGGCAAGGGTTTCGAAGTAAAATTGTCAAATCGCATCGTGCTGACCCCCTTCGCCGCCAAAAGGCTCCACGCCTTGCTCAGCGAAAGGATCGCCGAATACGAGGCCAAGAACGGGGCGTTGAACATCGCCCCCTGACGAGGCGGATAAGTGAGCGAGACCTCCTCCCTGTTCTCCGCCGCTCCGGCGGAGACGCTCGCCGAGCCGGACGCCTGGCGCGTTTTCGCCCAGAGCGAGAACCTGGAGGAATTCGCCCGCGCCTGGATCGCGCTCACCGTCCAGTCCGCGGAAGCGATCCGCCGCGCCGTTCTTCTGCTCGGGCCGCCGGAACGCGGCCCGTTCCAGCCGGTCGCCTTCCATCCCGACGCCGAAGCGCGCGAAAAACTTCCAACTGACAACGCCAATGTGCTTCGCGCGGCTTTGGAGCGCCGCCGCCCCGCCGTGGAGACCGACGAAACCGGCGCGGCGCGCATCGGCTTTCCGCTGGTTTTCGCGGGACTGCTGCATGGTGCCTTTCTGGCCGAGGCGCGCCCGCTCGACACGGCCGCGACGCGCCGGCTGTTGCGCCATGTCCAATGGAGCGCCGCCGGCGTCGAGGCTTTCCTCTCACGCGGAATCTATCGCCAGGGTCTGGTCACCGTCGACAAGGCGCAATTCCTGGTCTCCGCGCTCGATTCCATGGCGCAGGAAAGCCATGGCGACGATTGCGCCCGCGTTTTCGCCAATCTGCTGGCGCGAAGGTTCGACTGCGAAAATGTTTCGGTCGGCCGCACCCGTCATGCTCGGACGCGGCTTTCCGCCGCCTCGCAGACCGCTGCGCTGGACCGCCGCAACATCGCCGCGAAACTCGCCGAATCCGCTATGGACGAGGCCGTCGACCAGGAGGCGGCGCTGATGGCGCCGCGCCCCGACGGCGCGGCTTTCGTCGCCGCCAGCGCCCATGACCGGCTGGCCAGGCTCTTTCCCGGTCATCGCCTGATCACTCTGCCGCTCTTCGTCAAGGACGAGGCGCTTGGCGCCGTCAGCCTGCGCCGGGAAAAGCCCTTCACTCAGGAAGAAGTCGATTTCATCGACGCTTTCGCCGCCGCCGCCGCGCCCATGCTGCGGGAAAAATGGGCGCTCGACCGCTCGCTGCCGGGACTGGCCTGGGACCGTTTCGCCGAATTCGGCAAAAAATTCATCGGCCCGCGCCATTTCGGCTGGAAGCTGGCGGGCGCCGCCGCCTTGCTCGCCGCCTTGTTCCTGACCTTTTACAGCGATGTGTACCGCGCCCGCGCCAAGGCCCAGATCCAGGGCGAGACGCGCCGCATGATTTCGGCGCCTTTCGACGGCTTCATTCAGGCGCAATTCGCCCGCGCCGGCGACGTGGTTCACGCCGGTTTCGTCCTGGCGCAATTGCAGGACAACGATCTCGAACTGGAGCGCTTGCGCCAGGTCGCGCACAAGCGCGAATATCAGCTGGAGCTGGACAAGGCCCTGGCCAAGCGCGACCTCGCCGAAATCAACATCGCCCGCGCCCAGATCGCCGAAACCGAGGCCGAGATCGATCTGTCGGCACAGATGATCGCCCGCGCCAAACTGGCGGCGCCTTTCGATTCCGTCGTGGTCAGCGGCGATCTCAGCCAGGCGGTCGGCAAGCCGGTGTCGCGCGGCGACGTTCTGTTCGAATTGGCGCCGCTCGACCGCTATCGCGTCACGGCGATCGTCACCGAGGCCGATATCGGTTTGACCCGTCCGGGCCAGAGCGGCGAATTGCTGCTCTCCGCGCTTCCGGACGCGACTTTTCCGATCCGCGTCGAAACCATGGGCGCCGTCGCCCAGGCCGGCGAGGGCGTCAATGGCTTCGAAGTGATCGGCGTGGTGGAGTCCAAGGATCCGCGTCTGCGGCCCGGCATGGAGGGCGTGGCGAAAATCGAGATCGGCCGGCGCAATATCGCCTGGATCTGGACCCATTCGCTATTCGACTGGCTGCGGGTCAAAATCTGGAGTCTGGTCCCATGACGGGGGCTTCGATTCACTCGCCGCTCTGGCACAGAATCGAAAGGCTCAAACCGCGCCTGCGCGAAAATATCGCCATCGAACGCCATATCCTGCGCGGCCAGGTCTGGTATGTCGCGCGCGAGCTTTATACGACCCGCGCCCATCGTTTTTCGCCGGCCGTGCATTTCATGCTGATGCGGATGGACGGCGTCCGCACCTTCGACCAGATCTGGCGCGAGGCGGCGCAAAAATTCGGCGAGGACGCGCCGTCCCAGGATCAGATCCTGCGCACCGCCTCCCAGCTTTACCTCGCCGACATTCTCCATTCCGATGCGGCGGTGGACGAGCGCGATCTCGCCGAACGGGCGGAAAAAGAGCGCGCCAAGGCGATGAACGCCAATTTGCGCAATCCCATGTTCGTCCGTCTGCCTTTGTTCGATCCCGACCGGCTTCTTTCCGCCACCGTCCATCTGGTTCGGCCTCTGGTCTCCTGGGCGGGCGGCGCGGCCTGGCTTGCGGCCATGATCTGGCTGGCGACGCAAATGGTCGTCCATTGGAGCGAACTGACCGCCGATATGGCCGACCGGGTTCTGGCGGCGCAGAGCCTGGCCACCATTTTCGTCATCTATCCCTTTTTGAAAATCCTGCATGAATTCGGCCACGCCTATGCGGTCAAGCTGGCGGGCGAGGAAGTGCATGAAATGGGGCTGATGCTGCTGACGCTGATGCCGGCGCCCTATGTCGACGCCTCCGCTTCCGCCGTGGTCGCCGGGAAATGGAAGCGCGCCGGAATCGCCGCCGCCGGCATGATCGTCGAATTGGCCGTCGCCGCGCTCGCCATGCTGATCTGGCTGAAGGCGCAGCCGGGATTCGTCCGTTCCTGCGCCTATGACGCTCTGTTCATCGCCAGCGTCTCGACGCTGCTGTTCAACGGCAATCCTTTGCTGCGCTTCGACGCCTATTATATCTTGAGCGATGTTCTGGAGATTCCAAATCTCGGCTCGCGGGCCCAGCATTATTATCTCTATCTTGCCCAGCGCTATCTTTTCGGCCTGACGGACGCGCGCGATCCCTGCATGGCCAAGGGCGAACGCTTCTGGTTCGCCGTCTACGCGCCGGCCTCCCTCGCCTATCGCCTGTTCACATTGTTCGGCATCGCCGTTTTCGTCGCCGGCAAATATTTCTTCATCGGCGTGGCGCTGACCCTGTGGATGCTGGCGACCACGATCGTCTGGCCGGCGCTCAAGGCCGCGAAATATGTCCTGGTGTCGCCCGATCTCGCGGGCAAGCGCGGGCGCTCGGTCGCCGCCGCGGGCGGGCTCCTGGCTTTGGTGGTCTTCCTTTTCGCCGCCCTGCCGCTGCCCAATGGCGCCGTGACCCGCGGCCAGGTGTGGATTCCCGAAGAATTGCGGGTGGTGGCGCTTGCCGCGGGGCGGCTGGCGCGTTTTCTCGTCGAGCCGGGCGCGAAGGTCGCGGGCGGCCAGGCTTTGGTTCAACTCGACGATCCCTTCGCCGCCGCCAAACGCGCCAAGGCTCTGGCGCGGCTGCAGGAGATCGAGGCGCGGCTGCGCGCCGCCGAAGCCCAATCGCCCTTCGACATTCAAGTCCTGCGCCGCCAGCGCGATCTCGCGGTCGGCGAACTGGCGGAAATGGATCGCAAACAGCAGGATTTGACCCTGCGCGCGCCGCACGCCGGAACTTTCATCGTCCCCCACGCCGTCGATCTGGCGGGGAATTTCATCAAGCGTGGCGATACGATCGGCTTTGTCATGGCCGATGGCGCGCCGACGATCCGCGCCTTTGCGCCGGCTGGAGACATCGAACTGGTGCGCGACCATACGAAAGCGGTGTCGGTGCGTTTCGACGAGACGATCTGGCGGCGTGTCGACAAGGTTTCCATCTCCCATCAGGCGCCCCAGGCCACCCATATCCTCCCGTCTCCGGCCATGTCCACGGTCAATGGCGGGCCCTTCGCCCTCGATCCCGCCGCCAGGGACAAGGATGTCATGCTCGACTCGGTGTTCGAAATCGATCTGGCCGCCGACAAGGATTTCGCGCTCAATCATTGGGGCGAAAAGGTCTGGGTGCGCTTCGACACCGGGCCAAGGCCGCTGATCGGCCGGGTCTATCGCTGGGCGCGGCAATTGTTCCTCGGGCGCTTCAATGTCTGACGCCGCCGCGGCGCCGCTCGTCGTTCCCGCTTTCCTGCGCGCCCCGTCGCGGCGTCCGCCGCCCGAACTGGATTCGCCGCTCAACTGGCTGGCCGCGCGGCTCAGTGTTCTCCTGGCCGGACGGCGCTCGCGCCAGGCCGCGAAGGACGGGGACGCCGCTTCGGCCCGGGCCGCGGCGCTGGCGGATCGTTCGGAGGCCGAACTGGCGCAATGTCTCGCCAAGGCGCGCGCCGCCCTGCGGGCGCGGGGGATGCGATCGCCGGTTTTGATCGAGACGCTGGCGGTCGCGGCGGAGGCGGCGCGGCGCAAGCTCGGCTTGACGCCCTTCGCCTGCCAGCTCGCCTGCGCCAGCGCGCTCACCGGCGGCGCGGTGGCGGAAATGGAGACCGGCGAGGGCAAGACGCTCGCCGCTTATCTCGCGGCGGCCGTTTTCGCCTTGGCCGGGCGCGGGGTCCATATTGTCACCGCCAACGATTATCTCGCGCGCCGCGACGCGGACTATTTGCGTCCGGCCTTCGCCGCCCTGGGTCTGTCGGTCGGAGTGGTCGTCGGCGGCGACGAGCCGGCGGCGCGGCGCGCCGCCTATGGCGCGGAGATCGTCTATATTTCCAGCAAGGAAGTGGCCTTCGATTATCTGCGCGACGGATTGACGCGTCCGGCCGAAACCGGCGACCGGCGCCTGGCCGCCAAGCTCGCGCGCGTGTTCGGAAAGGCGGCGGGCGAGGAGCCGATCCAAAGGACGCTCGACGTCGCCATCGTCGACGAAATCGACAGCGTGCTGGTGGACGAGGCCGGCACGCCGCTGCTGATTTCCACCAACCGCCCCGGCGAAATTTCAGAAACTGTCGCGCGCGAGGCGTACGATCTCGCCGAACATTTCGTCCCGGCGCGCGATTTCACGATCGACCCCTTCATCCTGACCCCGGCTTTGACGCCGCATGGACAGGAACGGCTCGCGGAAATCGCCTTGGGCAAGAGCGGCCCCTGGCGGGTGCGGCTGATCCGCGAGGAGCTTTTGCGCGCGGCGATCGGCGCCCGGTATGTGCTCCAGAAAGACCAGCATTATCTGGTGCGCGACGGAAAAATCGTGCTGATCGACCAGAGCAGCGGACGCGTCACGCCGGACCGGCATTGGAGCCACGGCCTGAGCCTGATGGTCGAGGTCAAGGAAAATTGCGTTTCGACCGGCGAGAAGAAATCGCTGGCCAGCATTTCCTTCCAGCGCTTCTTCCGCCAATACGCGACCATATGCGGCACCAGCGGCACGGCGCGCGAAGTCGCCGCCGAGCTTCATTCCGTCTATGGCCTCAAGCCGGCGTGGATCGCGCGGCGCCTGCCTTTGCGCCGGGTGACCGCCCCGCGCCGGGTTTTCGCCAACCGCGACGCGCTGTGGGCCGAGGCGGCGCGGATCGCTTGCGTCTTGCAGAAGCGCGGCCAGCCGGCTCTGGTGGCGGTGCGCAGCGTGCGCGAGGCGGATCGCGCCAGCGCGGCCCTGTGCAAGGCTGGAGTCGTCCATCGCGTGCTGAGCGCGGCCCAGGACGACGCGGAGGCGGAAATCGTCGCCGGCGCCGGGCAAAGCGGCGCGATCACCGTCGTCACCAATATGGCCGGACGCGGCACCGACATCAAACTCGGTCCCGGCGTCGCGGAACTGGGCGGATTGATGGTGATGGTCTGCGAAAGGCATGATTCCCGCCGCGTCGACCGGCAGTTGATCGGCCGCTGCGCCCGCCAGGGCGATCCGGGCCTGGTCATGGAGCTGGTGTCGCGCGAGGACAGCGTGTTGCGGCTGCTCGATCCGTTCTGGACCCGGATTCTGGAGCGCCGGCCGGCCTGGACCGAGCTCGCGATCGCCCGCGCGCAACGCCTGGCGGATCGGCGCAGCCGCGCGGCGCGGCTGCAATTGCTGCGCCGGGACGAGCAATTGACGCAAGTTATGGGCTTCGCGGGGGGATTGGACTGATGTGGACGAAGCGAACCTTTGTCGCGGCCCTTCTGGCCTGTTGCGGGGCTCCTCAGGCTTTTTCGGCAAGTCTTGCCGAATATGGGGCGGGAGCCTCGTGCCTGATCGGCCCCAATCACACCTACAAGCTCGCCATGGCCACGGCGGGCGCGCTGGCCGAGGTCAATGTCGAACGATCGACCAAAGTGAAAAAGGGCGACGTCGTCGCGCGTCTGGAATCCGGCGTCGAACAGGCGCAGGTCGAAGCGGCGCGGGTGCGGGCGCAAACCGACGTGCAGATCCGTTTCAAACAGGCGGCGGCCGATCTCGCCGCCGCCAAGGCGGGACGGCTCACCCGTTTGCGCGCCGAGGCCATCGCCAATCAGCAGGCGCTGGAAGACGCCGAGGCCCAGGCGAATGTCGCCAAGGCCGATGTCGAACAGGCGCGGATCGAGAAAACCCTCGCAGGCTTCGATCTGCGGCGGCTCGAAGCGACTCTGGAGCGCCGCATCTTGCGCGCCCCGGCCAATGGCGTGATCACCGCCGTCGAATTGCATGTCGGCGAATATGCCGATCCTTCGACGGCAGTGGCGACGCTCACGGAAATCGACCCTCTGCGGGTCGACGTCTATCTCCCGGCGAGCGCTTATTCCCTGGTCGCCGTGGGCGGCAAGGCGATGATCACGCCCCGGGACCCGCGTCCGCTCCGCGCCAGGCGGAGATCATCACCAAAGACCCGCAGATCGACGCCTCCAGCGGTCTGTTTCTGGTGCAATTGCGCCTGCCCAATCCCGACGGCGCGCTGCCGGCCGGCGAGCGCTGCGGCGTTGAATTCCTGCCCTGACGTAGAGGCGCGCACGATTTGGTTGAGAGGTAAACTATGCCGGATGCTTTATCTTTGCTGCGTTTCAGTAAAAAGCGGGCGTTTGCTTTTGCGTACGCAGATAGAGCTCTGCCTTGTGACTTTCCTTCTCCGTATTTGCCGCAAAAAATTTGGCATGTGGCCGTTCGTCGGGCGCCTCCTTGGTCCGAGTCGCCGTAAAGGCCGATAAATCGCGGTTTAACAAGTTGTTAAGCAAAAATACCTGAGCGATCGAACAAATGCGGAGCGGTCTCCCGGCAAAGCACATCGCAATTTTTTGAATTTTCAAGCCTTTACAATGATTCGGAATTTCAGGAGGATGCGGTCATGGGCTTTCAGGCTCTGTGTTCGCGTTGGCGCCTCCGGAGCGGGTCATGCGGAAATTCAGGGAAGGCGGCCGCGCTCGCCGCGGCGGAGAGAGCCGCGACAAAGCCCGCGCTCTGGAAAAAAAGCAAAGCCTGGACGCCGCGCACAAGCACCGGTTCTCGATCGAGGCGCTTGAGCCGAGGCTTCTGCTTTCCGCCGACCTCAACGTCGCGGCGGGAACGGCCCTGGTCAGCGGCCTCGAAGCCCTCGACGGCGCGATCCACAACCTCGCCAATTCGACCGCGCTGACCGGCGACGCCCCTTTCATCAGCCGCAGTCTCGCCGATCTCGCCGGCGTCGCCTCGACGCTGGGGTCTGGCGTCGTCAATCCGTTTGTTCTCGTCGAACAGGCGGCGAGCGGCTATTTGACCGGCAATGCCGCCCCGACCCTGGCGGGCCTCGCCAGTGCCCTCAACGCCATCACGGTTTCCGGCGCGACCAGCCTGAACGTGACCGCGACGCCGACGCTCGGCGCCGGTTCGAGCGGCAAGGTCGACGAGATCAATCTCAGTCTGAGCGTGACCCAGACGCCGGCGGCGGCGAGCGCGGCGGTGACCGCTGACGGCTCCGGCAGCCAGACGCTCAGCGGCAGTTATCAGCTGACCCAGACGACCACCGAAGTCGCCGATCTGGTGTTCGGCGCCGACATGACCAGCGCGACTTCGCCCGTGTTCGATCTGTTTTCGGCGTCGCTGGCCTCGCAGACGACCTTCGCCAATCCGAATTTGCGCCAGGATCCGTTTTTGACGGCCACGCTGGGCGGAACGCCAAATTACGATATTGTCAGCGGCACGATCGATATTTACGTCGGCACGAATGTCGCGCTCACCGTGCCGAGCGGATCGAGCCTGAGCACCGCGAATCTGACCACGATTTCGGAAGCTTCGGGAAGCGCGATCGCGGGGGACGCGACCATCACCGTCGGCAATGGCCAGACCGTCGTCGACGGCCAGATCAGTGGCTCGGCCAATGGGCCGAGCACGATCAATCTGGTCGGCGACCTCGAGAGCACGACATCCGGCACATCCGACCAGCTGCAACAGGTCACCGCGACCGAAACGGCGGGCCCGTCCGCCACGCCGAGCGTCACAATCGCGCCGGTTGAGCCTTCGGCTTTCGCGCAAAATGTCGAAGCGGTCATCACCGATCTGACCAGCGAAATTTCCAGCGCCGAATCCCAGGTCAATTCCGTTGTGTCGAGCCTCGGCGACCTGCCGTTGATTGGCAAAAATCTGCAATCCGCGCTCGATATTTCCAGCCTGTTGGCGCCGATCACCAATAAAATCTCGGATTTGCAATCGCAAATCCAGGCCGATCTCGACGATCCGACCTATGGGCTGGTCCAGCTACAGACCGATATCGATAATGTCCTGACTTCGGCCAATCTCGTGCCGGCGGGCGTCACCGATCCCGTCGACATCTGGTATCAACCCAACGGCGGCTCGGCCACCGAGGTCAATGCCGGAACGGTCGTGGACCTCAATAATATCAGCCAGCTCGAAATCGACCTGACCCTTGGCCAGACCAAGACAATGACAATTCCGCTGACCGGCGATCTCGGCATTCCCGGCCTCGGCCTGTCGATGAGCGGCGACTCGGCGGCTCAGGCGTCGATCGGCTGGATCGTCACGCTCGGACTGGGCATGACCGAGGTAAGCGGCGGCGCCTATCTGGTCACCGGCAATAAAGCCAACAGCGGCTCGCCGGTCAATTTCAACGTCGGCTTCACTTTGGCCGACGGTTTCCAGGCGGTCGGGCAAATGGGCTTCTTCGAGGCCCTGCTGACCGAGCAGCCCCTGACGCAAACGGGCCAGACGCATACGGGCGTGACCGGAAGCATCGGCCTCGCGGTGACCGGAGGAACGGCGGGCGGCGGGCTCAACGGCGGAATGCAGGTTCAATCCGCTCAGATCACCAGCCTGTCGGCGACGCCGACGGTGAATTTGGCCATGCATTCCAATCTGCAAATCGCTTTCGGCGGCGATTTCCAACCGGTCCCGCAGCCCGATGGCACGAAGATTTTACAGGATACAAGCGATTATCCGAGCTTGAACGCCCAGTTCCAGTTCGACTGGACGATCACCAATGCAAGCGTGCTCACCGACCCGAGTTCGGTCACGGATAGCTCGGAATGGCCGACGGTCGGGCTGAACGACATCGAGCTCAATCTCGGCACGGCCATTTCCAATTTCCTGATGCCGGCGTTGAAGCCGATCTATGACGCCACCGACGGCATGTTGCAGCTGTTCCAGTTCCTGACTTCGCCGGTGCCGATCGTCAGCGACATCGTCAGCGTGCTCGGCAATATCCCGGGATTCAGCACATTCTTCCCCAGCTATACGAGCGGCCAGCCCTATGACTGGGTCGATATGGCCTTCGATCTGATGGCCGATTTCGAAGGGCTGCCGGATGCGGGCACGATCGCCGGCATCGCCAACAAGGCGCTCGAGATCGTCATTTATATCGACCAGGCCTATCAGGATATGGAGAGCGTCGGCGCGCTGGAGATTTCGCTCGGCTCGCTGAATTTTTCCGGCAAGGATCTCGGCCAAGGACAGGTCAAGGTCGATTCCGGTAGCGGAGTCTCGAGCCTCGGCGATCAGGTCGGCAATTTCGAGAACGATCCCACCGCGGAAACCGACGGCTCGGGCGCCGCCATCGCCGGCCTTGGCTCCGGCCTGCTCAACTCGCTGTCGGGCCTCATCTCGGGCGCCGGCTCGGCTTTCTCAACGATCGGCACCGATCTTTCGAATCTGGAAAGCCAGGATCCCATAGATGGGACCACCGGCAATCCGATGTCGGAGACCTCAAGCAATTCGGTCGCCAGCGTCTCCTTCCCGTTTTTCGAGAACCCCGCCAGCATTCTCGGCATGCTGTTCGGCCAGCAGGTGCAATTCTTCAACATCAGCCTCGGCGTCTCGGCGAAAGTCTCCGATTCCATTCCATTGGGCGCGGTGTCGTTTTTCGGCATCATCACCGCCGAGATCGGTCTCGACGTCAGCGTCGGCATCAATCTCGGCCTGCAATTCGGCTATGATTCCACCGGTCTCGCCGAGCTGATCGGCGTGCTTCCGCCGCCGCAGGGTTACCAGCCCAGCCTGCTCGACGGCCTGTTCATCGGCGGCGATCCGCTGCTCGCCAGCACCAACCCCGCCGAGGTCCATCCAGTTCAACGCCAGCATCGGCATGAGCCTGATCGCCAGCGTGCTGCTGGGCGCCTTCAGCGTCGGGCTCGAAGGCGACGTGACGCTCGGCGTCAACGCCACTCTGTTCGGCGCCGACGCGGCGGGCCTGCTCCATTGGGACGGCATAGAGAACGATGTTCAAAACAATCTGGATCCCGGCGCGGGCGAACTCGGACCGGTCGATATTTCGGGCGACGTCAGCGTCGGCCTGAATTTCGTCTGGAGCACCTTGTGGGGCTTCGGGCCGTCCGGATCGGACACGATCGCCTCGGCCAATGTCTTCTCCTTCGGCCCGCAGAACACCCCGCCCGAGGATGTGGCGCCGCTCGGTCTTTACAACCAGGCCAATGACCAGTTCGATCTTTATGTCGGCTCCACCGTCGGCGACCGCAACAACCCCGACCCGCTGAACACCGGCACGGACGTGAGCCTGCCATCGCAGGATCTCACCTCGACCCAGCTGTTCCCGACGACAAAGAACGAACCGGCCCAGACGCCCCAGGAAATTCTCGCCGACGACAGCTCGACCTATGTCATCGACATTGCCGCGAATAACGACATCACCGTCTATTACTGGAATCCGGTCACCAATATCTGGGAGGTCCAGGCGCCCGACGGCCCGGTGTCGAAAATCGTCGCCAATACCGGCGACGGCGACAACACGATCATTGTCAACGGCGCCCCGGGCAATACGGTCCAGGTCGACATCACCGGTTCGGGCGGCGTGCTCACCGACACCGCGGCCAATGCGACAAACAGCGGGACGATCAACAGCAGCGGCGGCGTCGTCTATAATACGAGCGCGTCGAATCCTTCGATCTCGGGCGGGACGAACCAGCCGACCGCCTATATCGGCGGCAATGACGTGTTCGAAGCCGCCGGCGGCGCTTCGACGCTGGCCGGCAGCAACGGCAATGACGTGCTTGTCGGCGGTCCGGGCAATAATTCGATCAGCGGCGGCAGCGGCAACGACACGATCATCGGCGGCAATGGCTCCGGCACGGACACGATCACCGCCGCCAACGGCAATGACGTTTTCTACGCCGGCACGAATAACGAGAACATAACGGCCGGCGACGGCAACGACACCGTCGTGGCCGGCGCGGCGGGAAGCTTCCAGACCCCCTTCGGCGACGCGGCGGCCGGCGGCGGTTCGCAATTCATCAGCGGCGCCGGTGAATCGGGCACGCTTTATCCGGTCACGCTCTATGGCGCGACCTTGCCGGAAAACGAGGCCGATGTTTCCTATTCCGGCACGGCCGGCGGCACGACATCGACCTTCGACCTCGGCAATTCCCTGGCGGCGGGCGTTCCGACCGACCCGGCCCAGCTGGCAAGTTATACCGGCCCGACCCAGCCGGGCGTCAACGTGCTCGACTATTCGACCCAGCCCGGCAAGGTCGATGTCGACCTCGCGACGGGCGTCGCCACCGGCCCCGACATCGGCACGGAAAATCTCGACAACTTCAGCGTCATCGACGGCGGCCCGGTCGCCTCGACCCTGATCGGCGGCTCCGGCTCGCAATCCATTTACGCCAATGACACGATCTTCGGCGGCTCGGGCGGCGATTCCATTGTCGGCGGCGATGGCAATGACGTGATCTACGGCGCCACGCCGACCAATCCCGAATATCAGGGCAATAAAATCACCGGCGGAACCGGCAATGACACGATCTATGGCGGCAACGCCCATGACACGATCGATGGCGGCTCCGGCAATGATTCGATCGTCGCCGGCCTCGGCGGCTCGTCGATCACCGGGGGCAATGCCGAAAACACCATCTATGGCGGCGCCGGCAATGACACGATCGCCGTCGGCTCCGGCCAGAACACGATCTATGGCGGCGTCGGCAATGATACGATCACCGCGGGGACCGGCGCCAATTCGATCTTTGGCGGCACGGGAAACGATTCGATCGTCGCCGGCCTCGGCGGGACGGCGGCCAACACCATCGTCGGCGGCTGGGGCGACGATACGATCCAGGCCGGCGACGGCGATAATGTGATTGTCGGCGGCGACGGCGCCGATTCGATCACCGCCGGCAATGGCGCCAATCAGATCTGGGGCAATCAGCCCGTCACCACCTGGGGCGACGGCACAACCTTCGCGCCGGAAGGCCTTCGCGTCCTCACCGTTGCCGGCGCCACGGGCAATGACACGATCCGCGCCGGCAACGGCAATAATACGATTGTCGGCGGCGTCGGCAATGACGTCATCACCGCCGGGACCGGCGCCAATTCGATCTTTGGCGGCACGGGCGCCGATTCGGTCGTCGCGGGCCTCGGCGGGGCCGGGGCCAACAGCATTCTCGGCGGGACTGGCGACGATACGATCCAGGCCGGCAACGGACAAAATACCATTGTCGGCGGCGCCGGCAATGATTCCATCACCGCCGGCAATGGCGATAATCTGATCTTTGGCAATCAGGCCGTCACCACCTGGGGCGACACGACATTCCTCGGCGGGACGGGCAATGATACGATTATCGCCGGGACCGGCTCGAATACGATCTTTGGCGGCGTAGGCGACGATTCGATCGTCGCGGGCCTCGGCGGAACCGGGGCCAACACCATTGTCGGCGGCTGGGGCAACGATACGATCGAGGCCGGCAACGGGCAAAACACCATCGTCGGTGGCGACGGCAGCGATTCCATCACCGCCGGCAATGGCGACAACATCATCTGGGGCAACCGCGACGTCACGGTCATCGGCGCCAATACGGTATATGGCGGGACCGGGAACGACACGATCGATGTCGGCAACGGCGACAACACCATTTACGGCGGCACGGGCGATAACCAGATTTTTGCCGGCAACGGCGACAACATCATTCTCGGCGGCATCGGCAATGACACGATTTCGACCGGATCCGGCGACAACACCATTACCGGCGGCACGGGCGATAATGTCATCAGCGTCGCGGGCGGGCAGAACGTCATCGACGCCGGCGAGGGCGACAACATTATCCAGGGCGGTTCCGGCGCCGACATCATCCGCGCCGGCGACGGCAATAACCAGGTCACCGCCGGCTCGGGCGTCGAGACCATCGTGCTGGGCGACGGCTCAAACATTGTCCATGGCGGCGCTGGGCCGGATAACGTCACCTTCGGCAACGGCAATAATTTCTTCTATGGCGGCGCGGGCGCCGACAGCGTCGTCGCCGGTTCCGGCACAAATGTCATTTTCGGCGGCCAGGGCAATAATTTCATTTCCGACGGCGCCGGCCACGCCATCATCCAGGGCGGCGCGGGCAACAACCTGATCTATGGCGGCGGCCTTTCCAGCACGATTCTCGGCGGCGGCGGCAATGACACGATCCATGGCGGCGGCGGCGGCAATCTGATCGTCGGCGGAACCGGCAACGCGACGATCACCGGCGGCGCCGGCGGCGACGTGATCTATGGCGCGGAAGGCGACAGCGAGATTTATTCCGGCGGCGGCGCGACCAAGATTTTTGGCGACCACGCCGGCCTGACTTTCGCCCTTTCGACACTCGGCGCCCTGACCAACGGCGTGGCCGCGCCTTCGACCGGCGCCACCAATTCGCGCGAGACCATCACTGGCGGAACCGGGCCGGATTCGCTCTATGGCGGCGCAGGCGCGGCCACGATCACGGGCGGAACCGGAACGCGCTATATCCAGGGCGGCGGTCTGGCCTCGCTGATCCAGGGCGGGCCGGGTTCGGACGTGACCATCCAGGCTGGCCCGTCAGGCGATGTGATCATCGGGTCGGACGGCGGCGGCGATTCGATCACCGGCGGCGCCGGCAATGACCGCATCGAACTGCGCGGCGGCGATAATTACGCGGCCGGCGGCGGCGGCGCCAATGTCATCATCGGCTCTTCCTTCGGCAATGACACGCTGGTCGGCTCCTCGGGCCAGGACACTTTGCTCGGCGGCGCCTCGACCGACGTGCTGCAGGATACGTCCGCCGACCAGACCGACGATCTCGTCGCCAATTCCGGCGAGAGCGGCGACGCTTTGTCGGCCGATACGCCCGTCGCGCCGGTTCCGAGCGTCACGCTGCCCAGCGACAGCGTCGCCGACGGCTGGTGGAGCCCGATCGCCGGGCCGGCCGGAATCCAGCTCGGCGGCCCCGGCTCCAACGCCTCGAACCCGGTCGTCGCCGCCGGCGCCAACGGCCCCTGGGTCGCCTGGACCCAGACCAATGACGGCGGCGTCGGCCTCTTCGTCGCCGAAGACGTCAACGGAACCTGGACCGCGTTTGGCGGCAGCGCCACGGGCCTTGGCCTGGGGCTCGCCGGGGCCTCGGCCTCCAATCCGTCAATCGCCATTTACAATGGCGAGCCGGTCGTCGCCTGGACCTCGACCACGGCGGCGGGAAGCGCCATTGTCGTCGCGGCCTATACGCCGGGCCCCGGTGGAACGCCCGGCGACTGGATCACGCTCGGCGATTCCTATGTGGCCGCCGGCGTCGGCGGCATTGGCGCCTATGACCATGCGCAGATCGCCATCACCAGCGCCGGACCCGTGGTGGTGTGGCGCGACCTGTCCGGCGCGACCCCGGCGCTCGACGCCCTCCAGTTCAACGGAACCAGCTGGGTCGATGTCGGCGCGAGCCTGGAAATCCCGGGAACGGCGGGCGTGACCGCGGCTTTCTCCGCCGCCGCAGCGAGCGCCAATGTCGCCGTCGCCTTCAGTCTGCCGACCGCCAATGGCGCCGCCCTCACTGTGCTGCAATATTCCGGCGGCGCGTGGTCCGCCTTGCCGCAGCCCAACGCTTTGACGGCGGCCGCCAATCCGGACGCGGTCTATGCGCTTTCGCCGACCATCGCTTATCGCGAAGGAACGCTGTTCATCGCCTGGGTCGAGACGGACGTCACGACCAATTACGATTCCGCGCTCTATTCCGAATATTTCTCCGCCGGCGCCTGGCAGCCGGCGGGCTCGGCCTCGGGCGCCGGCCTGACCAATGTCGACGAGACCGTCGCGACCCCGATTTTCGCGGTTGATGGCGCGACCCTGTCGCTGGCCTGGACCTCGACTTTGCAGACCGCCTCGGGCGAGATCAACGCCTTGCGCGTCGCCACCTGGAACGGCTCGACTTTCGCCCCCGCGCAGCCGACCGACGTGACCGGGACCGGAATTGGCGTGGTCGCCGGCGCGCCGTCCTCCCTGTCCTTCTTGCTCAGCGCCTCGGGCGGCTATCTCGCCTATGACAACGACGGCGGCTCGGGCGTGTTCGTGCGCTCCGCGCAAACCAGCGCGAGCGAACTCTTCATCGCCGACAGCAAGACCAGCATCGCCTCGATCCTGGCCAGCGGCGATCTCGAGCCGGGCGCCCTGATCCTGGTCACCGGACCGACATCGGATTCGGCCCTCACCCTCGGCGCCGCGGCCGATGGCGTCACCATCGCCGGGCTCGACGGCGTGACCTTTGGCCCGAGCATCACCATCAATGGCGCGACCGGCGTCACCATCCGCAACCTGATCGTTTCCGGCGGAATTTCGGTCAGCAACACCGCGAATGTGACTCTCGCCGAAGACACGACGCCCAGCGTGACCCTGAATGGCGCGACCGGTCTGCTGATGCGTTCCAACACCATCGGGACGCTGACGATTTCCGGCGCCTCCGGCGGCCAGATCTATGACAACACCATCGCCGGGATGGTGGATGGCCTCGTCATCGACGCCGCCTTCACCGGCCTGATCTTCAATAACGATATTTCCGCCTCGGCGGTCGCGGTGACCTATGCCGCCGCCGCCGCGCTTTCCGACAACCGCATTCATGGCGCGGCGATCGGCGTGGCGACCGCCATTTCCGACAGCGCGACCCTGTTCGGCGCCGTCGCCGGCTCCACCCCCAATATCATCACCGGCAACAATGTCGGCGTGAGCTTGAGCAATTCGCAGGTCATCAACCAGCTCATCACCGCCAATATCGTCGGCGTTTCGGGCAGCGGAATCATCGGCGGGACCAGCGCCGCGCTTTACAACCAGATCACCTACAACCAGACCGGCGTGTCCGGCTTTACCGGCCTGATCCAATTCAACCAGATCGACGACAACGCAACCGGCATAAATGCGACATCGGGCCTGAATATTTTCTCCAACCAGCTCGTCGCCAATACGCAAAATGCGATCGTGGTTTCCGGCGTCAGCCAGGTGCAGATCGAAGGCAACACGATCCATGCCTATATCGGCAACGGCGTCTATCTGACCAACAGCGCCAAGAACGTCGTCATCACCTCGAACATCATCTGGACCGACACCGGAACCGGCATTTATGTCAGCGACAACAGCCAGACCGGCTTCTGGAGCGACTACAACACCCTGTTTGCCACCGGCGCCGGCACGATCGTCTATTGGACCCAATATTACGCCGACATTCTCGACTGGCAGGACGACGTCAATCTCTACGACCTGAACTCGATCGGCGTCACTTCGGTCAATCCGGTCTGGGCGGAGCCGCATTTCGGCGTCGATCAATATGGCTTCGAAATCACCCGCCCGCCGGTCGCCGGTCTGGAGGCGACCGATCCGACCATCGACGCCGGCGATCCGGCGGCCGCATTCGAGGGCTTCAGCAATGCCGTGCAGAACAGCGGCGTCACGAACCTGCTCGCCGATGGCGGCTTCGCCAATGGCCTGACCGGCTGGAGCTGGACGGCCGGCGGGACGACCACGACCTCCGCCTTGACCCCCTGGGACAGCACGGCGGAATATGAATCCGGCTTGAACCCCAATACGGTCCTGCAACAAACCGTCAGCCTTTTGCAGAACGGCGTCACCACGACAGAGATCGACGCCGGCGCCGTGCAGGTGGCCTTCGGCGGCCAGGTCTCCATTCTCACCAGCGCCGTCAGCGCCCAGGTCTCGCTGGTGTTCCTCGCCGCCGACGGCACGACGACGATCGGCAATGCCGTGGTGGTTCCAGCCGGGACGACGCTCGGAAGTTTTATGCGGGTCTTCGACACCGTCACCGCGCCGGTGGGCGCGCGTTCGGTCGAATATCTGTTCAGCGTCGCCAAGACCGATTCGAGTCAGGGCGCGCTGCTCGACGACGCCTTCCTCGGCCTGGTCACGCAAGGCGTCGGGACCGACCAGGGCGTGCGCACATCCGCCGACGTTCTGCCCGACCTCTCGACGCTCGGCCGCATCCAGCTGCAATACCCGCAATATTATGTGAACTGGGTCGCGACGACGCCCAATTACATCACCTGGGACGCCTATGGCGCGGCGGCCGGGCAGCCGGTCTCGATACAGCTCTGGCAGGAGACGGCCAATGGTCCGGCCCTTCTCGCCACCATCGTCAGCTCCACCGCCGACACCGGCGAATATGCCTGGTCGCCAAGCGAAAGCGACATCGCGCCGGGGACGACCGGCCTGCTGATCCGCATTTCGAGCGTCGCCGATCCGGCCGTTTTCGAAATGTCGCAGGAGCCTTTCACCGTTCCGGTGGTCGGAACCGAATTCTATGTCGCCACGCCCGCCGAGGGCGGCTCCAATCGCAATACCGGAACGTCGCCGGATTCGCCCTTGCCCAATCCGGTCAATCTGTTCCGCGATTACGACATCACCGGCGGCGATGTGGTGAATATAGCGGCCGGCGATTATCCGCTGATCGTTCCGCTGCAATTGAGCGGCACGACCAATTACGGCTTCGGGCTCGAAAGCGGCTTCACCATTCAGGGCTCGACCACCGGCGTGGTGACGCTGCAACAGGCCAATCCCGATATCACGCCGCAGGCGCTGATCCAGATCACCGGCGCCTCCTATGTGACGATCGACAATCTGACCCTGATCGGCGCGGTCGAGGGCCTGCTGGTCAATGGCGGCAGCAATGATTTCTCGGCCGCCAATATCACCGCCACCGGCCAGAGCCATGCCGGCTTCGACATCACCACCACTTCGCCGAGCGGCGCGCTCGCCAATCTGACCGCCGAGGACAATGGCGAATATGGCCTCGTTTTCAACGGCAGCATCGGCTCGATCACCGATTTCACCGAATCGGGCGACGTTTACGGCATTTACGCCAACACCTATCCCTATGCCTCGATCGGCCTGCTGGCCAATTCGAGCCTGACCGACAACAGCGATTACGGAATCTATCTGCAACTGACCGGCGCCTCGGTCATCGATGGCGACACCTTCACCGGCAATTCCACCGGCGCGTGGATCGCCGGCGCCGGCATCGTGTTTGGCGACGCCACGCTCACCGACGGCAAGGGCAATGTCGTTTCGAACAACAGCTATCAGGCGATCGTTTCGTCCTATGCGACGGTGGTCGGCAACGTGATCAGCGACAATTATGGCCGGGTGGAAGCGGTCGATATCAGCAATGGCGGCGTTTTTTCCTATAATCTGGTGTTCGGCAACACTTACGGCGTCTCGATCAATTATGGCTCCGGCGACAGCATCGTCGGCAATCGCATTTTCGACAACGCCAATTATGGCATGGTGCTGAATACGACCAACGCGACCGTCAGCCAGAACACCCTCTATTCCAACGCCTTCGGCATCCAGGTCGGCGGCGGCGGCAATACGATCGAGAACAATCTGATTTATGCCGACACTTATGCCGGGCTTTATCTGTACAACGCCGCCAATAACACCATCATCAACAACACGATCTATGAGCCGACCGCCGGTTCGGTGGTTTACGCGCCCAATCCCAATGACGACTTGGGCGCGGTGGTTCTCGACTACAATTCGACCGGCACGAAGCTCGAAAACAATGTCATCGTCGCTCTTGACGGCGCCGGCGTCTTCGTCGCCAACACCAGCGAGACCGGCTTCGTCTCCGATTACAATCTGTTCCAGACCGGAACGGGCGGCAGGATCGGAACCTGGCTCGGCCTTGCGCAGACGACTTTGGCGCAATGGCAGACGGCGACCGGCCAGGATGCGCAATCGCAATCCGGCAATCCGCAATTCGTCAACCCGACCGGCGGCGCCGCCTCGACCGGTTATGTCTCGCCGAGTCAGAACGGCGACGCCGACGATTTTCATTTGATGAGTTTGCAGGGCAGCGATCACAGCGGCTCGCTGTCGGTCGTCGTCGGGTCCAACGGTCTGCCGCAGATGGCTTCCGGCGTCTATTCCGACGACACCGTCTCCTCGCCGGCGATCGCCGCCGGCAATCCGGCGACGCCGATCGGCGCCGAACCCTCACCCAATGGGGGCATTGTCGAAATCGGCGCCTATGGCGGAACGAACGAATCCTCGCTGACGCCGAATACTTTCATCGATTTGACGGCGCCGGCGGCCGGCGCGACTCTCACACAGGGGACGACGGTTTCGATCAGCTGGCATGCCTATAATGACCCCGGAGCGGTGACGATTTCCGTCATATCCAGCGCCGGCACGACGGTTCTGGCCTCGGGCGTCGCGGACACCGGCGCCTATTCCTGGACCATCGATTCCGCGACTTTCGCGCCGGCGTCGAATTATGTCGTCGAGGTCGCCTCCGCCACCAATACGGCGACCAGCGGGGCTTTCAGCATCGCCGCGCCGGTGCATATTTATTACGTCAACGGCTCTTTAAGCGGCGGGCAATACACCACCGCCGGCGGCAGCGATTCCAACGACGGAAAGTCGCCCTCGACGCCGATGGCGACGCTCGGCCATCTGCTCGCCACCACGACGCTCGAACCCGGCGACCTGGTCTATGTCGATGCGGGAACCTATTTACTCACCAATAACATCGTCTTCCCGGCCGCCGATTCCGGCACGGGAAGCCTGGCGGCGCAAGCGATCACCATCCAGGGCCCGACTCAGACCGGCCTGACGGCGACCTTCAACCGGCAGGGAACCAGTTCCGGCTTCTATGATTTCGAATTCGCCGGCGCCAGCAATGTCATTCTCGACAATCTGAGCATCACCGGCGGCGCCGTCGGCATACAGATCGACGACAACAAGAACAGCACCGGCATCACCGTCGAAAATTCGAATGTTTATGGCAACGACATCAATATTTACGACGGCGTCGGCGACAACGGCTTCACCCTGACCGGCTCGCAAATCTACGACCAGTTGTCGAGCTTTGGCGTCGAAATCAACACCGCCAATAACGCCACGATCGCCAATGACGCGATCACCGCCAGTTCGGTCGGCGGCTACAATGTCTATGTGACCGCCGCCGCCAACGTCACGATCAGCAACGATAGTTTCGTCGGCGGCGGCTATTCCCCGCTGATGCTCTATGTCAACGATTCGACCAATCTTCTGGCCGATGACCTGACGATGAGCGGCTCCACTTATTTCGGCGCCTACATCAGCGGCGCCAGCGGCGTGTTCGAAAACAGCAGGATCGTCGGCGGTGATATGAGCCTGCAGATCGCCGGCCTCGGCGCCAGCGCGCAAATGCTGGCCGAGGGCAATAGCATTTCCGGCGAAACTACCGGGAACGAAGGCAGTTCGGGGCTCATCGTCGGTTCCTACGCTGAAGCCCTGAACAATAAGGTCTTTGCCAGCGATATCGGCATTACTGTCGGTGGCGCTGACAGCCTGGCGGAAAGCAATCAGGCTTACGACAATGTCGTGGGCGCTCAAGCCGAGGGCGTCGGCATCGAGGTCGAAACCGGCGGCACGGCGCAGGGCAACACAGTCTATGGCAACACGATCGGCATGATCGACGATGGCACGAACACGACCATCGAGAACAATACGCTCTACGGCAACATTTCGATCGGCATCCAGGTCGGGCAATATACCAACAGCAACACTCACGCAATCGTCAACAACACGATCGTGCAGAGTTCTGGAGCCGCGCTCGATCTCTATACACCCAATGCGATCGATACGACCTTCCTCGACAATATCGTCTCATTGACCGGCGCCGGGACCGTCGCCCTGGTCGCCCCGGCGGCCAATCAGGTCGGCTTCTTCAGCGACTACAATCTCTACGATCTCGAATCCGGCGCGACCATGGCGACCTGGAGCGGCCAGGCCATGGCGACGCTCGACAATTTCAAGACCGAAGTCGCGATGGACCTGAACAGCATCGCCGCCGTTCCGGACTTTGTGAACGCGGCCGCCGACAATTTCGCGCTTCAGAGCGACTCGCCGGCGGTCAATCGCGGCGACCCGGCTTTGCAATATTATCTGGAGCCGGCCGGCAATGGCGACCGCGTCGACATTGGCGCGCAGGGCGGCACGACCCAGGCCAATTCCGGCCCGACGCAGGTCGTGCAATTGCTCGGCCAGACCGGCGGCCTGCGCTATCAGGTCGGCCAGACCACGACGGTCAATTTCACTTCCGCCGGTCTGGTCGCCTCCAATCCGGTGCTGCAGATCAATGCCGGCGGCGCCCAGACGGTTTTGGGCGCCGACAGCTCCAATGTCTGGCAGGGCAATGAATACGAGACCTTGTCCGGGACGCTCGGGACGATTTCCAACCCGGTCAGCGCCAATGGCTATAATATTCCGCAGGGCGTGCTGCAGAACTACCAATATTTCAATAATTCCTCCTACAGCGGCAGCTACGCCATTCCGGTCGCCGCCGGGACCTATCAGGTCACTTTGGTCTTTGTCGATCCGAGCTCGACGGCGGTGGGCCAGCATGTCTTCAACATCATCGCCAATGGCGTGACCGAACAGACCGATTTCGACGTGTTCAGGGCGGCGGGCGGCGCCAACAAGGCGACGGAAGTCACTTTCAGCGTCACGGTCGCCGGCAACAACGGCTTGAACCTGACTCTCCAGTCGGACGTCGCCTACGCCATGATCAGCGGCATCCAGATTGCGCAGGTCACGCCGAATCCGGCGCCCTGGACCGCCAGCGCCGAAGTCTCCTATGACGGCGGCGTCACCTGGACGACCATCGCCACCGGCCTGACCTTCAATTCATACGGCGCCGGCTCGTTCAGCTTCACGCCGACCGCCGCGACCGGCAACGGCCTGTTGCAGATCGTCGCGACAAATGGCCAGCAGACGGTGACCGACACATCGCTCGGCGCCTTCACGGTCGCGCCGGCCAGCACCGAATTCTATATCAGCACGACCGGCAGCGATTCCAATTCCGGCACGTCGCCAACCTCGCCGATGGCGAGCCTCGCCGCGCTGCTGAATGTCTATTCATTGCAGCCCGGCGACACCATCAATGTCGCGGCCGGAACTTATGCGCTGGCGACCAGCATCACGCTCGGCGCCGCCGATTCCGGCGCCCCGGCGATCCGATCCTGATCGTCGGCCAGGGCGCTTCGACCATTTTCACCAACGCCAATACCGCGACCGGCTCGACGGTGTTCAATTTCGACGGCGCGCATGACGTGACGCTGGAAAATATGGCGATCACCGGCGGCGCGACCGGCGTCAATATCGTCGCCAATGCGGGCGACACGGACATCAGCCTGCAGGGGCTGACCATTTCCGGCTTCTCAAGCGATGGCGTTTATGTCGGCGCCGGCGCGACCAATTTCTCGATGACCGGATCGACCATCGACCATCCGCTGGCCAATGTCACCGCCTATGGACTGGTGATCGACGATTCGGTCAATGCGACGATCGGCGGCGATGCGTTCGCCGGCCTCTACGAGGGTGTGAACATTCTCGATCACATCGGCATGACAATCGAGAACAATAGTTTCACCAGTAACGACTACGGGATCAATTACAATTACTCCGGAGAGACCATCACCAGTCTGCTTGTCGAAAACAACACGATCAGCTCGTCGACTTACGACGGCATCTATCTCGCATTGTATTACGTCGCCTCGGACACCTTCTCGGTCGAGGACAACGATGTCTCCGGCTCGGGCGGCGATGGCATGTTCGTCGGCGGCCCCGGGACGGTCAGCGCCAATATTTTGACCGATAACAAGGTCGGCATCGAAGCCACCGCACAGGTTCTGGTGACCGGAAATACGATCACGGGCGGCAGCGAATATGGCGTCGAAATCGATCAATCCGGCGTGACGATCCAGGGCAATCTGATCAACGGCAACGCCATTGGCGTTTACGCCAACGGCGGGCTGGTCGAGAACAATACGCTGGTCAACAATACGTCGATCGCCATCGACACTGTCGGCGCCTCGACCATATTCAACAATACCGTGGTTCAGGCCGGCGGCATCGGCGTCCAGAACACGACGACCTCGGCCATCGATATCGAGAACAACATTTTCCAGATGACCGGCGGCGTGGTCTATAATGTGCCTGCCGCCGACCAGGGCGCCTTCGCCGCCAATTACAATCTGTTCGATCTGCTCGACGGCGCCAATATGGCGACCTGGGCGGGGCTGACCGTGTCCAGTTTCGACGACTGGATGTTCGGCACGGGCATCGACGTGGACAGCCTGACCGGCGATCCGCAATTCACCGATGCGGCGACGGGCGATTATTACCTGCTGCCGACCTCGCCCAGCATAGACGCCGGCGATCCTGCTTCGCCCTACAGCCTGGAGCCGGGAAACAACGGCGGGCGGATCAATCTCGGCATGGAGGGCGACACGCCCAAGGCGACGCAAAGCGCCGCCTTGACGGTGCAGGTTAATTCGCCGAACGGCTTGAACAAGCTGCAAATCGGCGTGCCGGCAACGATCAGCTACAGCACCAATGGCGTCAGCGGGCTCGAAGCCATCGCCCAGGTCAATGTCGGTGGACCGGCGATTGCCGGCTCCACGATGGAGGCCAGCTTCACCGCCGGGACGTCAACGACCAATGGTGCGACGACCACCACCCAGACGATCAACATGGCCGACGCCACCGGCGATGCGCCGGCGCAGGTTTACGCCAGCCAGCTCTATGCCAACGGCGGCGTCGGCAACAGCCTGGTCCAGACGGTCCAGGTCGCCAACGGAACCTACCAGGTCACGCTGAATTTCGCCGAATATTCCAATGTCGGAATCGGCAACCGGGTGTTCAACATCGTCATCAACGGCGTGACCGTCGCGACCGGCTTCGACATATTGAACGAGACCAAAAACGCGCAGAACCCCAACGGCCAGATCGATACGGCGATCAGCGGGGCCTACACGGTCACGGCTTCGGGCGGCAGCGGCATTGTCGTGCAACTGGTCAATGTCAGCAGCTATTATGGCGCCGTTCTGTCGGGCATCGAGGTCGCCCAACCGACGGCCTCCGTCGCCAATGCGACCGCCACGGTCGAAGTCTCGCCGGATGACGGCGTCACCTGGATCCTGGTCAGCAATTCGGCGCCGATCGACGCACTCGGCAATGGCTCGATCGGCTGGACGCCGAATTTCATCACCAATGGCAATACGGCTCTGGTGAGCATAACGGTCAATGGCGTGACCGGCCAGTCGCGGCAGCCCTTCCTGATCGCCAATTCCGGCAATGATTATTACATCGCGCCGACGACGTCATCGAGCGGCCAGTATACCACCGCGCCCGGCAACGACCTGAATTCCGGCAAGACGCCCAACGCGCCGATGGCCGATCTGACCGCGCTGCTGCGCGCCTATACGCTGGAGCCCGGCGACATCGTCTATATCGACGGCGGCGCTTACCAGATGTTGACCGACGCGGTGCTGGCGCCGGTGGATTCCGGCTCGGGACCGGCGCAGGGCCAAGCCATTGTCTTCCAGGGGCCGACCGACGGCGCCGTCGCCACGCTCAATCGCGAAAACACCAATGACAATGTCTTCCTGTTCACCGGCGCGAGCTATGTCGACATCAACAATCTGTCGATGACCGGCGCCAATATCGGCATCAATCTCGTCGCCAACGCCGGCAGCAACGACATTGCCGCGTCGAATGACGTCATTTTCAACATGATTTCCTATGGCGTCTATGTTGCCCAGTATAATTACGATTTCTCGCTGACCGGCTCGCAAATTTACGGAACGACATATGGCAGCGGGAGTTATGGCGTTTATATCTACAGTGGCGGCGACACGACGACCGCTTCGATCACCGACGACCAGATTTACGACAATTATAACGGCATATTTTTCGAGGCCGTTGGCGGAACAATTGAAAACAACAATGTTTACAACAACAGCTGGCGTGCGATCTTTATCGAGGACTATTCCGGGATTCCGAATCTGACCGTCTCCGGCAACCAGATTTACGACAACGGCAATACATCGACGGGCAATTACGGCATCGAAGCCGAGGGCGCCAATGTCCTCATCACGGATAATTCGATTTACGACCAGAGCGCCACCGGCGACATCGGGCTTCAGGTCTGGGGTGACGCCATCGCGACCGACAACAGCATTTATGGCAATTACGAGGGAATTTACTTCGCCGACAGTACGCCGACGGTCGAGTCGAACCATGTTTACGACAACAGCTACGCCGGCGTGGTGCTCGGCCCGTACGGCGGCGCACTCACGGACAATCACATCGATTCCAACGGAATCGGCGTTTATGAGGGCGGCATTTATTCCGGATATTTCAACATCCAGAACAACCTGATCTACGACAATTCCAGCTACGCGATCGATATTGCCGGCGGCGGCGCCGGCGACGAGATCGTCGGCAACACCATCTGGCAATCGGTCGGAACCTCGGTGAGCCTCAGCGGTTCGGCGATCGACACGGTTCTCGCCGATAATATCATCTGGACCGACACTGGGACGCTGGTCTCCGTTGCGGCCAGCGCCACCGCCGGCTTCCAGGCGCTTTACAATCTTTATTATGAGGGCGCCTCGACGACGACGCCGGCGACCCTGGTCAATATCGGCGGGACGACTTACGCGAATCTGGGCGCATGGCTGACGGCGCAGTCGACCCAGAACGCCGGCAGCGTCGAAGGCAATCCGGATTTCCTCAATATCTATGGCGCCGACGGCATATTGGGCGATCCTCCGGCGAAAGCCTCGCTCGGCGGCGGCGCCGACGACGATTTCACGCCGGGTCCGGGCTCGCCGGCCATCGACGCCTCCGACGCCTATCTGCAAATGACGACCGACATGCTCGGCCAGACGCGCCAGGACGATCCGGGCACGACGAACAACGGCACAGGCCCCGCCGTTTATGTCGCCACCACCGCCGCCGCCGCGACATCGCTTCCGACCGGAACGCTGATTTCGGGCAGCGACTATTATGACGGCTATGACGTCGGCTATGCTCTGCCCTTCACCTTCAATTTCTATGGAGTGAATTACGGGCTGAATACGCCGAATCCTGATATCTATCTCAGCCCGACCGGCGCGATTTTCTTCAGCTCGGCCGCCGCGACGGATGCGGCTCTGGTCGAAGCGCCCTCGCTCGCCAATCTCGAAGCGACGCCGATGATCGCGGCCTTCTGGGCGGCGCTCGACACGCGCAATGGCGGCGCGCCTGAGTCGGACGGCATCTACTGGTCGACCTCCAGCGCCAATAGCGTCAATTATGTCACGTTCCGTTACGCGGCGACGCCGTCGAGCGGCGCGACCACGCCTGAGTCCAATTTCGCGGTGACGCTGGGCTCGGACGGCAGCATCCAGTTCGCCTATGGCGCCGGCCTCAACGGCACTGCCGCCGTGATCGGCGTGTCGGCGGGCAAGGACGGCGCCTATACATTGGCCCCCAACAGCGGCCAGACCAATCTGTCCGGCGCGGGCAACACCGGCTCAAGCACAATCGTCCTGACGCCCGACGAGGCGCTGGGCCTGACTTATTTCGACATCGGCGCGATCGAATTTCAGGGAACGACGGGCGCCACGACGCCGCCGCAAATCACGACCGTCGCCGCCAACCCCGGCCTGCCGGGCGGGACCAGCCTCGCGGGCGCGACGACCGACGCGGTGTTCAGCTCGATCATCCTGGATTTCAGCCAGACGCTCGACCTGATCAGCGCCGACAGCTCGGCCAATTACCAGTTGATCGCCGCCAATGCGCTCGGCCAGTTCGGCACGACCGGCGGTCTGACCTATTCGCTCACCCCGGTCTATTCGGCTGCGACGCAAAGCGTGACACTGACCATAAACGGCGGTCCGCTGCCCAATGGCGAATATCAACTGACCGTCAGCCCCAACGGCGGTCTGCTCGACAGTTCCGGCAACAAGCTCGCCGGCGACGGCGCTGCGGACACCCCCTATGTCATCCAGTTCACCATCAATCGCTCCGCCGATCTGCCGCCGGTCGTGACCAGCCAGAACCTGACGACGCCCGGCAACGAGCCGCTGCCGGTGACCCTGGAGGCGACGGATCCGAAAGGCAATCCGATCACTTACGCGATCACCACCGAGCCCGATCATGGCGTGATCGAGAATTTCAACGCGACGACCGGCGCCTTCACCTATGTCCCGGACCAGGGCTATGTCGGCGACGACACGATCGACTTCAGCGCCACCGACACCAAGCTGGCCACCGCCAGCGGCGCGCTGACCATCGACGTGACCCAGGTCTATCAGCCGCCGATCGCGTCGCCGGAAAGCGCCACGGCCATCGCGGGACAGCCGACCACGATCATGGTCGGCGGCTCCGACCTCCAGACCCCTGTCAGCGACCTGGTTCTGCAACTTGTGACGCAGCCTTCGCATGGCGTCGCGACCATCACCGGCCAGAACACCATTTCCTACACCGCAGTCGCAGGCTATTCGGGCGCGGATTCCTTCACCTACGCATGGGAAGACACCGGCAACCCGCCGGGGTCGCTCAGCACGCCGGTCACCAGCGCGCCGGCGACCGTGTCGCTTAGCGTCACGGTCGTCAATAATCCGCCGCTGACGGCGCCGACCACGATTTCCGCGACAGAAAACACGCCTTACGTCTTCAAGACCTCGGACTTCCCCTATTCCGATCCGAACAATGTTCCGGCGACGGCGGAAAAGGCGGTGATCGTCGAGACCCTGCCGAAAGTGGGCGCGCTGACCGACGATGGCGTCGCCGTCACCATCGGAGAGGCGGTCGCGCCGACCGACATCGCCTCGGGCGAGCTGGTCTATACGCCCGCGGCCAACGGTCATGGCGCCGATTACGCCAGTTTCACTTTCGCGGTCGAAAACAGCGGCGGCACGGCCGATGGCGGCCTGGACGTCTCGGGCGCGGCGACGGCCACGATCAATGTCGCCCAGCCGGCTCCGACCGTCGCCGTTTCCGCTTCCGCCAATCCGGTCGCCGGTTCGCCGACAACCCTGACCGCGACCCTGACAGGCGGCGCTTCGCCGACGGGAAGCGTGGATTTCACCGAAGGCTCGACCGATCTCGGCTCCGCGAGCGTGACCGGTGGCCAGGCCATTCTGGTCACCTCGGCGCTCAACGCCGGTTCGAATTCCATCGTCGCGACCTATTCCGGCGACGCCGACAATGCCCCGGTCGCGTCTTCGGCCCTGAATCTGAGCGTCGCCCAAGCCAAACCGAGCGTAGGATTGAATGGGCCGGAAAATGCAGTGGCCGGTTCGAGCGTGACCCTGACGGCGACGCTGATCGGCGGCGACGCGCCGACGGGTTCGGTGGACTTCAAGGACGGCGCGCTCGATCTCGGCTCGGCGCCCGTGGCCAATGGACAGGCGAGCCTTTCGACCACCGCTTTGCCGGTCGGCTCGGACCAGATCGTGGCCAGCTATTCGGGCGACGCCAACAATGCGGGCGCGGCTTCGAGCGCGCAGGCCGTGAACGTGTCGCCGGCGACCGCGACCGTGACGGTTTCGCTGAACGCCAGCGTCGTCAATCTGGCGCAGCCCAGCGCAATCGTGACATTCGCGTTCAATGGCGCGCCGAGCGCCTTCTCGCTTGGCGATGTCACGGCGACCGGCGGAACCCTGAGCAATCTCTCAGGCTCCGGCGCGACTTTTACCGCGACCTTCTCCGCCAGCGCCGATGTTCTGCTCACCACCGCCCAGGTGTCGGTGATCGCCAATTCCTATGAGATCGGCGGCGTGAACGGACAAGCCGGATCCAGCTCGACCTTTGTGGTCGATACGATCGCGCCGACGCCGACATCGGTCTCGGCCGGCCCGGCGGCCATTGTCGGCCAGGGCGCGACGCTTCCAATCATTGTCACGCTGAATACAGCGGTGAATGTGAGCGGTTCGCCGCTCCTCACGCTCAATAATGGCGGGTCGGCGAGCTATAACGCGGCGGCCTCCGCCGCCGTAGGCGGCAATGCCCTGGTCTTCGACTACACCGTCGGATCGGGGCAGTCGGTTTCGGCCCTGGCGGTGACGGGCTATGTCCCCAATGGCGCGGGCGTGGCCGACGCCTATGGCAATGCCGCCAATTTCGCCGGCGTGGTGGGAACGCTCAGCCCGGCGATCGCGATCGTTTCCGGCATTCCGCTCGTCATCGATGTCGCCCAGGTTCTGGCGATCGAAAACGGAACGACCGTTCTTGAAAATCCGGATGGCCTCGCCGTCACCGTGGAGGACGTCGCCAATTCCCTGACCAAATTGTCCGCCGCCAATATTTCGGCGCTCGCGGCGCTGGGCGTCGCCCAGATCGAGGCTTCGGACACCGACGTCTTCTTCACCACCGCGCAAAAGGCGGCGCTCTGGACGGCCGGGATCACGCTGGAAGAGCCCTATAGCGGCGGCAGCGTCGAGATCCTGACTTTCAACGCCGATGGCTCGACCCGGAACATCGACTATCTCGGCGTCACGGGCAAAGCCTACACCAGCATCGACGTGGCTTACGCCGACGGCAAGCCGGCGACCGAAAACTGGTACAACGGGACGACGCTTTACCAGACCGAGACCTGGAACGCCGACGGCAGCTACGATATCATCCACGACACCGCCGGCTCGGCCTGGGGCCAGCCCTACGCCTCCTACGAATTCGGCTATACGTCGGCGGGCGTGCTCGACCAGGAGACGTTCTACAGCGGCGTCAACGGGACCGGTACAATTGTAGCCTCCGAGACGCTCCAGTCGAACGGCGACTATACGCTCACCCTCGACGGCGCGCTCTATCAGACGAAGACGGTGAACGCCGGCGGCAGCTACGATATCCTCCACGACACCGCCGGCTCGGCCTGGGGCCAGCCCTACGCCTCCTACGACTTCACCTATACGTCGGCGGGCGTGCTCGATCAGGAGACGTTCTACAGCGGCGCCAACGGGACCGGTACAATTGTGGCCTCCGAGACGCTCCAGTCGAACGGCGGCTATGAGCTCACCATCGACGGCGCGCTCCATCAGACGAAGACGGTGAACGCCGACGGCAGCTACGATATCCTCCACGACACCGCCGGCTCGGCCTGGAGCCAGCCCTACGCCTCCTACGACTTCACCTATACGTCGGCGGGCGTGCTCGATCAGGAGACGTTCTACAGCGGAGCCAACGGAACCGGCACGATTGTGGCCTCCGAGACGCTCCAGTCGAACGGCGGCTATGAGCTCACCATCGACGGCGCGCTCCATCAGACCAAGACGGTGAACGCCGACGGCAGCTACGATATCCTCCACGACACCGCCGGCTCGGCCTGGGGCCAGCCCTACGCCTCCTACGACTTCACCTATACGTCGGCGGGCGTGCTCGATCAGGAGACGTTCTACAGCGGCGCCAACGGAGCCGGCGCGATTGTGGCCTCCGAGACGCTCCAGTCGAACGGCGGCTATGAGCTCACCATCGACGGCGCGCTCCATCAGACCAAGACGGTGAACGCCGACGGCAGCTACGATCTTCTCACCGAGGCCTCCGGCTCGGCCTGGGGCCAGCCCTATGCCTCCTACGACTTCACCTATACGTCGGCGGGCGTGCTCGACCAGGAGACGTTCTACAGCGGCGCCAACGGAACCGGCGCGATTGTGGCTTCCGAGACGCTCCAGTCGAACGGATCCTTCACCGTCGATCTGAACAGCTTGCTTTATCTGCAAAAGAACGTGAACCCCGATGGCAGCTACGACGTTTGGCATTACACGGCAGGCATGGTCGGAAGCATCGACTACGCCTCCTACGATGTCGCTTATAGTTCGTCGGGCGTGGCGACAACGGAGACCTTTTACAGCAGCGGCGGCGCTCCGGTTTACAGCGTGAACCTGGCGGATGATTCCGATCCGAACCTCCAGCAAGCCAAGCTGTCCGATCAGGATGCTGCGCCCGCAAATCAGATCGCGCCGGCCTCCGCGACTGTCGATGGCGACGAGGACTTGACGCCCGCGCCAGCGGCGGCGGCGCTTTCCGCAACTCGGATCGGTTCGCTGATGTTCGGCGCGGCTCCGGCGCCGAGCGCGCCGGCCGCGGATGTCGAAAAATTGTTCCGCGGCCGTGAAGGCGCCGAGGCCTTGGCGGCGGCTCTCGTCCTGGGCGCTGCTCCGCTCACCGCCGTCCTGGCGCGCCGCCGGGCGCGGAAACCGGCGGAATGCGGCAAGGTCACGATTTTCGCGACATTCGACATGGTCGAAGACCGGTTCGAACCGGTCGAAGCCGAGAGCCTGGAATTCGATCTGCCGCTGGCCGGTCATTCCGATCATGGCGAAGTCGATTGGATCGCGATGAACTGAACTTGCCGACGGTAAAAATCCGTCAAGTGTTCATCCCGGCGGCTCGAAAGGGCGGGGCGCGTGATTCGGTCAAGGGCCAAGCGGGCGCCGGCTGCCGCTTTGCGTGTCCTTAATTTCGGCCGCACAAAATATGGTGACCTTGTGACGCTGCCCCCAACTTTTATCCAATTTTGAGTTCGCTCTGGCGGTTGGATTTGCCCTTTTGGGCGGCTCACGCCGCAGGAAGGCGTAGGCGAACTCGGCGGGGGTCTTCCAACCGAGGCCGGAATGCGGCCTGTCGACGTTGTTGCCGGCGCGCCAGCTTGCCAGCATGACGCGGGCGTGAGCCAATGACGAGAACAGCGTCTCGTTCAAGAACTCGTCGCGCAGCCGGCCGTTGAAACTTTTGGCGGAGGTGTCCGCAGATGTGTGCCGAAGTGGCGCGCCCGAAAGGATTCGAACCTCTGACCCCTAGATTCGTAGTCTAAGGCCGACACAAGACAGCACCAGACATTTCAGGAAGTCACAACCGGCACAAATCCCCAGATGTTATTGCACTATTCCCGTTTGTCCTGTACTGTCCAAGCCACGGGGTAACAGGCCAAGCCGCAGCTTTTTTGTTACCCCTAGAAAGCCGGGGTAACAATGTTGACCGAATTGCAGATTGAAAATTTTCCGAAGCCGGAAAGCCGACGCGAGGTTCCGGATGGGAAAATCGCGGGCCTTTATCTTGTTCTCCAGCCGTCCGGCGCGAAGTCCTGGGCCCTGCGTTATCGCGTCGCCGGGGCGCCGAAAAAATTCACGATTGGCCCGTATCCCGCGATTAGCCTCGCCGCCGCGCGCAAGAAGGCGCAGAAAGCCCTAGGCGAGGTCGTGGACGGCACTGACCCATCCGCGACGAAGAAGGCCGCGCGCGAGGCTGCAAGGGCCGCTAATTCGACGGCGGATCGCGTCGAGGCGATTGTAGATTCATTCGTCACGCGGCACCTTGCCAAAAACGTCAAGCCATCATGGGCGAAGGAAGCCGAACGCCTGTTGCGCGTCGAAATTATCCCGATCTTTGGGAAAAGGCGCCTCGGCGATATCACGCCGCGCGATGTGGACAAATTGCTTAGCGAGATTGCCGAACGGGCGCCAATTACAGCAAATCGGGCGCTGGCCGTTTTCCGGAAAATGTCGAACTGGGCCGCGTCGCCCCGCGTTGGTTTGATACATTCGTCGCCGTGCGCTGGCGTCGAGGCGCCCACGGCCGAGCGTAGCCGAGAGCGCGTCCTGACCGACGACGAAATCCGGCTTGCGTGGACCGCATTCGGGGCAATCGGCTGGCCTTTCGGGCTGCTGGCGAAGTTGCTTCTGCTTACGGGGGCGAGGCGCGATGAGGTCGCGTCGATGCGATGGAGCGAGGTCGATCTTGTCGCAAAGACTTGGAGCCTTCCGGGCGCCCGCACGAAGAACAAGCGCCCGCACGAGATCCCACTGTCCGACGCGGCTGTTGCAATCGTCAAAAGTTTGCCGCGCGTTGCAGGCGATACGGGATTTGTTTTCAGCACGACCGGCAGAACCGCCGTTTCCGGCTTTTCCCGCGCGAAATCGGCAATCGACGCCGCGATGCTGGAACTTGCGAAAGCGCAGGCCGAGGCCGCCGGGCGCAGCCCTGACGACGTTCAATCGCTTCCGGGCTGGACGCTCCACGACTTGCGCCGCACCGTTGCGACCAATCTGCAAAAGTTGGGCGTCAAATTGGAGGTAACGGAAGCGGTTTTGAATCACGTTTCCGGCAGCCGTTCGGGAATTGTTGGCGTTTATCAAAGGCACCAGTGGACGGACGAGAAGCGCGCGGCGCTCGACGCATGGGCGCGAAAGCTGCAATCAATCGTTTCTGGCGAGGCTCCGGCCAATGTCGTCCAGCTTTCGAGCGCGAGGGCCGGCGCATGAAGATCGACGCCGCGACTGTCGCGGAATTGCTCAAGAAGGCGAAGGCCCCGAAAGAGCTACCGTTAGAGGAACTCGAAGGCTTGGCCGAGGCGCTTAGGTCGATCGTCTTTTTCGAACAGTCGATGAAAGTTGCGAGATTTCCCCGCACGCCGATGGACCGCGCCCTTGCCGCCTTCAAGGAATTAAGGCGTGAAATCCCAAAAATTGCGGAGATCGACCGGCAAGCCGCGAAATGGGCGCCCGAGGACGCCGCCGCAGCCCTTATCGCGCACGCCGATCAAATTGAAAGCTGGCTTGCTGCGGCGCCGGAATTCTATGACTCGCGGCGCGGTGTCATTGGCGCGCGGCGCTGGCCCGGACATGCCGAACTGATTTACGACTTCTATCATAGGCGGTTTGGAGGCGGTGTTTCCAAAACGGGGCCGGCTGTTCGTTTCGTCAAAGTATGCTTCGATTTTCTCAAAATCGAAGATTGCGGGATGATTACGGAAGTCGCAGTCGAGAAAGTGCTTCGGAAGGCCAATAGCGCCAAATAAATACATGCAGATTTTCGGCGCGGTACGAGAGCGGGCCGAATCTTCATTATCGCGTCAGTCCACAGCAAGACAGGGCGCGAAATGTCCAACGAACCCAATTTTCCACTTCCGATCCGGATGCGCGGTCGCCTGTTCTGGCGCCGCACCGAACTTGAACTATACAAGCACAAGCTGATGGCCGCCGCTCTCGGCGCCACGATTCCCGAAACCATTTCCGACCGGATCGAAACCTTTGTCCCCGCCGATCAAGTCGCGCGGGAATTTGGTTTTGGCCGCCGCACTCTTGGGCGCCGCATCGCCGGACGCCCCGCTGCGGAGGTCGCTGCGGAATGAAACACGACATGGAAAACCCCGCGACGATGGCGACGCGCGGGGCTCCGGAGGCGATCAGCTTGGCGGCGATCACCTCGGAGAGTAAGCCAAAAGCCATTGAATTGCAAGACTTTCGGGCGTCGTTCGTCGCGCGAAAGTTCCAAATTTCTCGCAATTTCGCGCGGACTATCGCGGCCCTCGTTTTCGGGAGGGACGCGCGATGAACATAAAGCGAATCATCGGAATCGACGTTGGCCTAAATGGCGCGATTGCCGAAATGACCGGCGACGGCGAGCTGATCGACGTTCATGACATGCCTACTTTAATTGACGGCAAAAAGCTCCGGCCTACCGTCAACGCGCCGCTCCTCGCGAGCCTCATTTATAAGACGCAGGCGACGAAAGCATATTGCGAGCTTGTCGGCCCGCGCCCTCTCGAAGGCGCCGTGGGCGCCTTTTCATTCGGGCGGTGTCGCGGCCTAATCGAAGGCGTCCTAGCCGCCTGCGGCGTTCCCTGTGTGATGGTTTCGCCGTCGATATGGAAAAGATCGTCGGGGATTCCAGCCGGCCGTGAGAACAAGGACATGGCGCGATCGATCGTGATCGCGAAATGGCCCGATAAAGCCGATTGGTTCGCACGTAAGCGGGACATAGATCGCGCCGAGGCGGCCTTGATCGCGCTCGCCGGGATGATCCGGGAGGGAAGCCGATGAGCGAGGCAACCCTTCACGACCGGCGCGGCCTCTTACTGGACGATATCGCTGAAACGACGGCCGCCGGGGCTGGATACTTGCGCCTGATCGCCGAATTCCGCGCGCTGAACAATCAAGCGGGGATGCTTTACAATTACAAATGCGCCCTCGCCCATTTTCGGAGCGCCGGCAAAGCCTTTGTCGCGCTCCTGGAATTGGACGGCCCCGCCCAAAAGCGCGAGGTCGGCGATGACGTTTTCTAACCCCGCGACACCGCTTCATATCAAGGCGGCCGGCGAAAGGCCCGAACGAATTGCAAACTTCAAATCGGCGCGGGATTTCTGCGCCGAGTTCAAGCCACTCGATTATGCCATCGAGCCTTTCGTTCGGTCGGCGTCGCTCTATACATTGACGGCCAAGACCGGCAGCGGAAAGACCGCGCTCGCGATTGTAATGGCGTTGGCGATTGCGACCGGGCGCCCGGACATTCTCGACCGGAGCGTGGCGCATGGGCGCGTCGCATATATCGCCGCCGAAAATCCGGACGATTTGCGGATGCGCGTCATGGTCGCGGCATACCAGCTCAAGATTGACCTGGCCGAGCTGGGCGACCGACTTGTCATTCTCGACTATCGCGTAAAGCCGGAGGAACTTGTTAGGCGGTTGAAGGCGCTGGCCGAAATCCAGCCTTTTTCGCTCATCATCATCGACACGCTCGCCGCCTTCTTCGACGGCAACGACGCCAACGACAACGTAGGAACAGGCGAATTCATGCGGCGCCTGCGACCGTTGACGCAAATCCCCGGCAAGCCCTCCGTCGTCGTCGCCGCGCATCCCGTCAAAAATGCCTCGGAAGATGCGCTCGTCCCGTATGGGGGCGGCGCCATCCTTAATGAGGTTGACGGCAACCTGACGCTCTCGGCCAGGGGCGGCGGCGTCGCGCTCCATTGGCAGGGGAAACTTCGCGGCCTGGAATTCAAGCCGCTTTTCTTCCGAATGGAGATCGTAAGCAGCCCCGCCGTCCTCGACGCAAAGGGGCGCCAAGTCCTTATGCCAGTCTGCCGGCCGGCGACCGAACAGGCCGCCGAAGATCGCCAGGCCGCCGAAGATCGGACGGACGCCTTGCTGATTCGGGCCATGATCGAAAACCCGAACGGCACTCAGGCGGATTGGGCGCAGGCAATCGGCAGGGCGAAAAGCAGCGTGAACGGCAAGCTGCAACGCCTCAAAAAGGAAAAGCTTGTCGAGAACGTCCTTAATCGATGGAGCGTCACGGCAAAGGGTAGAAAGGCCGTCGAATAGGCGTTCGGACAGGCCGAACAAATCGCCCTTTTTGTTCGGGGCGTTCGGGCCGAACGAACAGCCGAACAGAGAACGGTTTAAATGTCTGTTTTATAAGGCGTTCGCCCCCGAACAAGAGAGCCGAACAAGCCCCATTCTGTTCGGTTGTTCGGGGTGTTCTCTCTCTTAGGAGAGAACCCCGAACGAACGGGCCGAACGAACGATCGAACCAAGGCGGGAAAAGATGCGGCCGCGTTCTTTACTGATGCGACGACATTGGCGTGAGGGCTCGACCTTGCCATGCGCTCGACATCGGAAAGCCAAACCCCGGCGATTTCTTCCATCTGACGAGACGACGCCGAGGCCGGAAAACAGCCGAGCGCCTGATATACAAACAGCGGCTCTTAGTCATTTTTATGTTATTTTTCCGTGTCTTGAATTGTCACGTTGTCGCTCGGGTTACACAAGGGTACAATTCGCTATGGTTTTTCGCACTCATTCGGATTGAAGCTTGCCAAAAGGATACCCGGACGAAGGACGAAAGCGGCGACTATCGCCCGCGACCCGTTGCGCGGTTTGTCGCCATCCTGATCGGCCCCGGATTGAGGCCCTGCGCTGCGCTGGCGTCTCGCTCGACAAACTCGCCGAGCAATTCAGCGTCCATCGTGACGCGATATGGCGGCATATGGAAAAGCACGTTTCCGACGACCGCAAGGCGTCATATTTGATAGGTGCGGGCAAACTGGCGCAATTGGCCGAAGTGGCGGCCGAGGAATCGCAATCGATCCTCGATTATTTCAGCATCCTGCGCAGCGCCTTGTTTTCGATGTTCGATAAATTGGCCGAGAAAGGCGACCACGCGGCGGCGTCAGCCGTTTCGGCGCGATTGGTTGAGGTTTTGAAAGAGATCGGACGCCTAACAGGGCAAATCAGCACGATTGCAGCGGCGACCACGATCCATCTCCAGAACAATTACGCCGTCGTCAATTCCGCGCCCTTCGCCGATCTGCAAACCGGATTGCTGGAAGTCTGCGCCCGCCATCCGGCCGCCCGCGCCGACATTATCGAGCTAATCGAACGCCTCGACGCCAAATACTCTGCCGCGCCCTCGTCGCCGATGAAGACGATTAGCGCCGCTCCGGTATTGGAGGCGCGGTTATGACCGATCAAAGCCTTTTCGCCGCGCTCAAGGCCGCGCTGATTGATGATTGGGCGGCGAATGCCCGGCCCGAACAACTCGCGCCCGCTGGCGACTGGACGACTTGGGTTTATTGCGCCGGCCGTGGCGCCGGGAAGACACGCGCGGGCGCCGAGTGGGTCCGCTCGATAACTCCAAAGATCGGACGCATCGCGCTTGTCGGACCGACTGCGGCGGATGTGCGGGACGTGATGGTTGAGGGAGAGAGCGGAATCCTCTCGATTTGTCCCGACCGTGATCGCCCCACATATGAGCCCTCCAAGCGTCGCCTAACTTGGCCGAATGGCGCGATTGCGACGATGTTCTCATCTGAGGAGCCAGACCGTCTTCGTGGCCCTCAGCACGGCGCGGCCTGGTGCGACGAGCTGGCGGCGTGGCGAAATGCCGAAGAAACGTGGGGAATGCTGCAATTCGGTTTGCGCATCGGATCGAAGCCCCGCCAACTCGTGACGACGACGCCGAAGCCGATCAAGCTTTTACGCGAATTGTTGGCCCGCGCTGGGCAAGACGACGTGGTTGTGACGCGCGGATCGACCTATGACAATCGGGCCAATCTGGCGCCCGCGTTCTTCTCGCAAATCGTGAGGCAATACGAAGGAACGCGCCTCGGCCGGCAGGAATTGAACGCCGAACTTTTAGAGGACATAGAGGGCGCCCTTTGGTCGCGTGACATGATCGAGCGAAGCCGCATTGCGCGCGGCGCATTACCTGACTTGCGGCGCATCGTCGTCGCGATCGATCCGGCCGTTTCAGTTGGCGAGGATTCGGACGAAACCGGGATTATCGTCGCAGGCGTCGGGACTGATGATCGCGGATATATCCTTGAAGACATAAGCGGCAAATTCTCGCCGACCGAATGGGCAACGCGGGCGATAAACGCATTCCGGCGCCATAGGGCCGACCGCATCATTGCGGAGAGCAATCAGGGCGGGGCGATGGTCGAAAGCACGATCCGCGCCGTTGACGCCTCGGCCCCGGTTCGCCTTGTCCATGCCTCGCGCGGGAAGATCGTGCGCGCCGAGCCCGTTAGCGCCCTTTACGAACAAAATCGCGTCTCGCATGTTGGCATGTTCGACATTCTCGAAGATCAGCTTTGCAGTTTCGCGCCGGGCTCTACGAAATCGCCGGATCGTCTGGACAGTTTAGTTTACGCAATAACTGACCTAATGCTTGAAAATCAATTCAGGCCGGCGCGCTACGTCAATTTCTCTTTTATGGGACGATGAACAATGACTGATGAAACACCGAAACACGCAAACGAAATGACTGACGCCGAATGGCGCGAGACAACCAACAAAATCCGGCAGGGGATCCCGCTCTCGCCCGCGAAGCCGAAGCCGACGCTTGAAAGACATGCGAGCGAATTCACGCGCGAGGAATGGCGCCGCGAGCTTAATCGCATCAACATGAAAGGACTTTAGAGAAATGCAGTTAAACGAACGACTTTCCGCCCTCATCAAACACGACGAGGTGACCACGGCGCGAGCCGCATATCAGGCGGCGCATGAACGCATCGCTGGCCTCAAGAAGAATATCGCCGCATTGGAAGAGAAGGCGGCCGAGGTCGAGGCCGAGAAGGCGACGATCATGGACGCCATCGCGAAGGGCGAGCGGGTTTCCGAATCCGACCGCGACGCGGTTGTTTCACACGCCCGCAAGATCGCGGAAGACCTGGAATTCACACGCGGGATATTGGCGCGGGTCGAGGCGGATTTGCCGGCTTTGGACGAAGATTTGAGCAGGGCCGCCCCGGCGCGGGCTTATGCCCCGCTCTTCGACCATGCGATTGAGATGCGGATTGCGGCGGCAAAAGAGGTCGATGCGGCGAAGGCGGTTCTCGCCAAGGCGGAAAGCAAGTTTCTCGACGCGCACGACGTTATGATGTTCGCCGCGCGGAACGGCGCCAAGTGGCCCGACCATTTGCACAATGGCCTGCGGCGCGTGGTTAACAGCGAGGCCGAGGAGCGGCGCATTTGGCGGCGGCCCGCCGTCGCTCCGAAACTGAGCTTCGGGTAAATGCGGCGCTGATCGTTACCCCTGTAGTTACCCGAAAACGAAAGCCCCGGATTTTGACCGGGGCTTTTCCGTCTAAGTCATTGATTTTAATGGCGCGCCCGAAAGGATTCGAACCTCTGACCCCTAAATTCGTAGTCTAGTGCTCTATCCAGCTGAGCTACGGGCGCTTTGCGCTTCGGGCTTGGCGCCCGGCGGCAGTGGCGGGCTGTTTAGCCGCTCTCGACGGGCTTGGCAATAGGCAAGATCGATAGGCGGCGGCGGCGCTTTTCCACGCCGCCGCGCTTTTATGCGCCGTGCGGCTGTGACAGGCGGTCGGCGTTGGCGCGGATTTTTCGGCGCGCCGGCCGTGTCGCCGCGTCGGCGACGTCCATCATAGAGCCGGCGACGGCGACCGGGTGCGCCTGTCCCGACATCACCTTCAGCGCCGCCTTGGCGGTTTCGAGCGCGCCGGCCTCGGCGCCTTCGGCCGCCGCGCGCCATTTCTCGGTCACCATCGCCCGCGTCTCGCGGCGCGCATGGGAATCGCCGAATCCTGTCGAGGCCCGCGCAATGATCGGCAGCCGCGCCGAAATCGTCGTCGCCGCCGCGAAATAAATCTCGGAGAACTCGAACCAGGTTCGCCAGAGCCGAAATTGAAGTTTGAAGAAGTCTGTCATCCCGAAAACCTTCGTCCGTCGTCGAAAAGTCTTGGGCGTCACCCCCGTCGCGCCATTGGCAGACGCGCCGCAATTTGTTATAGCGCGGCCAGTTTGTCCGGCCTTGCCGACGAACCCTATCAAGCGCGGATATCGTTCGTCGCCCCATCGCGGACGCGAGAGGGGAGCTGTTTTGCCAATTTGATCGAATTCGACCGCGATGGCAAGGCCAGTTCCAGTCCCGGCGCGGGGGCGCGAGCACTGCAAGGAATCAGATGTCAAAAGAAGAATTATTGGAATTTCCCGGCGTCGTCAGCGAATTGCTGCCCAACGCCACTTTTCGGGTGACCCTCGAAAACGACCATGAAATCATCGCCCATACGGCGGGGAAAATGCGCAAGAACCGCATTCGCGTGCTCACTGGAGACCGCGTGCTGGTGGAAATGACGCCCTATGACCTGACCAAGGGGCGGATCACCTACCGCTTCAAATAATCGCAACCCTTTCGCCGGATCGCCCGTGACCGCTGAGCCGAAATCCCGCGCCGCGCGCCTCGCGCTTGCCTCCGGCTCGCCGCGCCGTCTGGCGTTGCTCCAGCAGATCGGGATCGAGCCCGACGCGCTGTTGCCCGCCGATCTCGACGAATCGCCCGGCCGCAACGAATCGCCGCGCAAGCTCGCCGCGCGGCTGGCGCTTGAAAAAGCCCGCGTCGGAGCCAAGACCGCGCAGATGCGCCCCGAATTGCAGGGCGCCTATGTCATCGGCGCCGACACCGTGGTTTGCGTCGGGCGGCGCATCCTGCCGAAATGCGAAACTTCGGACGAGGCCGATCATTGCCTGCGCCTGCTCTCCGGCCGCGCCCATCGCGTCTATACCGGCGTCACCGTGATCGACCCCTCGGGCCGCGAACGCTCGCGCCTGGTCGAGGCGCGGCTGCGCTTCAAGCGTCTGTCGAGTTGTGAAATCGCCGCTTATCTCGCCTCGCGCGAATGGCATGGCAAGGCGGGCGGCTACGCCATCCAGGGCATAGCCGGCGGCTTTGTGGTCAAGCTCGTCGGCTCCCATAGCGCCGTGGTCGGCCTGCCGCTCCATGAAACCATGACGCTGCTCGACGGGCTGGGCTATCGCGCGCATGAGAGTTGGGCCGCCGCCGACGGGGCCCAGGCCTGATGGCGCAACAGCCGAAACAGGCCGCGCCCTGTCCGATCTGCGGCAAGCCGGCGAAGGCGGCTTACGAGCCGTTCTGCTCCAAACGCTGCGCCGATGTCGATCTGCATCGCTGGATGAACGACGCCTACGCCATCGCCGGGGAGCCCGTCGATGAGGAGTCCTTGTCCTCGCTCTCGGGAGAAACGGGCTGGGGAACGGCCAAACATTAGAAAGCGTCTAAAATGCGCCCCTCGAGATTGCCAGTCGCCGCCGTCGGCGCCAAGAGAGGGCGCATGAGCTTTTTCGAGGACGCTGGACTATGACCGATTTGAGCGTAGCAACGCCGCGCCGCACCAGGTTGCGTAACTTCCTTGCCGTCGCAGGGCCGGGCCTGGTGGTCATGCTGGCCGACACCGACGCCGGCAGCGTCATCACCGCGGCGCAAAGCGGCGCCGCCTGGGGCTATCGCCTGCTTTGGCTGCAATTCGCCCTGATCCCCGTTCTCTATATCGTCCAGGAGCTGACCGTCCGGCTGGGTCTCGTCACCGGCCAAGGCCATGCGCAGTTGATCGAGAAGCATTTCGGCCGATTCTGGGCGTGGTTTTCGGTGGCGACGCTCCTCGTTTGCTGCGTGGGCGCGCTTCTCTCGGAATTTGCTGGCCTCGCAGGCGTTGGCGCGCTGATGGGCCTGTCCGCGCCGGTCACCATGTTCCTCGTCACGGCAGCCCTTCTGCTGATGGCTTACACCCACTCCTATCTGACGGTGGAGCGCATCGCCATCGCGGTTGGCGCGTTTGAACTGGTGTTTATCGTGGTGGCGATTCTCGCTCGTCCCGACCCCGCCGTGGTTGCGGCGCAGGCGTTCGATATTCCCTTCCGCGATCCAAAATATCTTTACCTCATCGCGGCCAATATCGGCGCGGTCATCATGCCCTGGATGGTGTTTTTCCAGCAAAGCGCCGTCGTCGAGAAAAGGCTGACCGTCGACAATATCGGAGCGGCGCGCGCCGATACCTTCATCGGCTCCATCCTGACGCAGATCATCATGGCGGCCATTCTGGTCGCCACCGCCGCCACGCTTGGCGCGGCGGGAAAAAGCGGCGATCTCGACACCGTTCAGCAAATCTCCGGGGCGATCACGCCCTTCCTCGGCGAGTTCGCGGGCAAGCTTCTGTTCGGCCTCGGCCTTTCCGGCGCGGCTTTGGTGGCTGCGATCGTCGTGACGATCACGGCGGCGCGCACTTTGGGCGAAATGCTGAAAGTCAATTGCAGCCTCGACCATTCCCCGCGCGAGGCGCCCTGGTTTTATGGCGCCTATACGATCGTCCTGATCGGCTGCGCCGCGACCGTGGCCTCGGGCGCCAATCTGGTTTCGCTGAGCGTCGGCGTTCAGGTCATGAACGCCATGCTTCTGCCGACGGTTCTCGGTTTTCTCTATCTTCTGGCGCGCCGCCTGCCGGAGCCCTATCGCCTGCGCGGCGGCTATGCCGCGATCTGCGCCGCGATCATCGCCCTCTCGGCCGGTTTCGGCGTCTATTCGGGCATTGCAGGCTTGTTCTCGTGACTTGGTTTGACCTGGGATGACTTGGCGGGCGGATTTTCGCCTGCCGTCCAGTTTCCTTTGACGGGACCATTTTCCGGCTTTATGAGGCGTCATCGAATTTCCATAAGCGGCGAGACCGCGCCCCAGAACCGGAAAGCAGAACAATGCGCGTTTATTACGATAGCGATGCCGACATCAACCTGATCAAGGGCAAGAAGGTCGCCGTGGTCGGCTATGGCTCGCAGGGCCACGCTCATGTCCTGAACCTGCGCGATTCCGGCGCGAAGGAGATCGCGGTCGCGCTGCGCCCCGGCTCGGCCACCGCCAAGAAGGCCGAAGGCGAGGGCGTCAAGGTGATGAGTGTCGCCGAGGTCGCCAAGTGGGCCGACGTGCTGATGATGCTCACCCCCGACGAGCTCCAGGCCGAAATCTACAAGAACGATATCGCCGACAATATCCGCCCCGGCGCGGCGCTGCTGTTCGCCCATGGCCTGAACGTCCATTTCGCGCTGATCGAGCCGCGCAAGGACATTGACGTGCTGATGGTCGCCCCCAAGGGCCCCGGCCATACGGTGCGCGGCGAATATCTCAAGGGCGGCGGCGTGCCCTGCCTGATCGCCATCCATCAGGACGCCTCGGGCAACGCCCATGACATCGGCCTGTCTTATGCGTCCGCCATCGGCGGCGGCCGCTCCGGCATTATCGAGACGACCTTCAAGGAAGAATGCGAGACCGATCTGTTCGGCGAGCAGGCGGTGCTCTGCGGCGGTCTGGTCGAACTGATTCGCGCCGGTTTCGAAACCCTGGTCGAGGCCGGCTACGCTCCGGAAATGGCCTATTTCGAATGTCTGCACGAGGTGAAGCTGATCGTCGACCTCATTTATGAGGGCGGCATCGCGAACATGAACTATTCGATCTCCAACACGGCGGAATGGGGCGAATATGTCACCGGCCCGCGCATCATCACGCCCGAGACCAAGGCGGAAATGAAGCGTGTCCTCACCGACATCCAGACCGGCAAGTTCACCTCGGAATGGATGCAGGAATACAAGGCCGGCGCCGCCCGCTTCAAGGGAATCCGCCGCGTCAACGACGCGCATCAGATCGAGGAAGTCGGCGCCAAGCTGCGCGCGATGATGCCCTGGATCGGCAAGAACAAGCTGGTCGACAAGGCCAAGAACTGATCCTTAGTTCCGGCGCGCGCCCGCACGGGCGCGCGTCTTATCCTTTCAAAGCTTCCAGAAAAGCCGTCAGATCGTCGGTGACGAAATCGACATGCGGCGGCGTATCGTCGTGCTTTTCCCATGCCTCGCGATGGTCCTCCGCGCCTTCCTTCGGGCGCACCAGCACGGTCAGCATGCCGGCGGCGTGGGGAACCGCGAGATTATGCGCTATGTCCTCGAACATGGCGGCGCGCGACGGATCGACCGCATGGCGCGCGAAAAATTTCCGATAAGTCTCCAGATGCGGCTTGGGTAAATAATCGGCGTGCTCGATGGCGAACATGCCCTCGAACAGATGGTCGATTCCGAGCTGTTTCGCGGTGGCGAGCGCGTGGCCGTGCGAACCGTTGGTGAGGATGAGCTTGCGGCCGCGCAGGGCCTCGATGGCCCTGGCCAGAGACGGATTGGGATCGAGCGCGGAACGGTCGATGTCGTGGACGAAATGCAGGAATTCGTCGGGCGCGATGTCATATTCGCGGATCAGGCCGGCGAGCGTCGTGCCATAGACGCGGTAATAATGTTTCTGCAAGGCGCGGGCCGACTGGCCGTCCAGCCCGAACAAGGCGATCATATAGGCGGTGATGCGGGCGTCGATCCGCGGCCAGAGATCGCTGTGCGGCGGATAGAGCGTGTTGTCGAGGTCGAAGACCCAGGTATCGACATGTCGAAAAGTCGCGACCTGGCGGAAATCCGCCAGGTCGCGCGGGCCGGGCGCAGCAGGGCGCTCCGTCACCTTGTAATCAGCGTGCCCGCGCCGTGATCGGTGAGAAGTTCGATCAACACGGCGTGGGGAATTTTGCCGTCGAGGATCACGACGCCTTCGACGCCCTGTTCGATGGCGTAGATGCAGGTCTCGACCTTGGGGATCATGCCGCCGGTGATCGTGCCGTCGGCGATCAGCGCCGGAATCTCGTTGATCCGCAGCTCCTTGATCAAGTTCTTGTCCTTGTCGAGGACGCCGGGCACGTCGGTCAGCAGCAGCAGGCGCTTGGCCCCCAAGGCGCCGGCAATGGCGCCTGCGAAAGTGTCGGCGTTGACATTATAGGTCTCGCCCTCGGCGCCCAAGGCGACCGGCGCCAGCACCGGGATCAGTTCGCGGCCCAGAACCTGCTCCAGCACGGTCGCGTCCACCTTGGCCGGATCGCCGACAAAGCCGAGATCGACGCCGGGCTTGCCATCGCTGTCGCTGCGCTCGACCTTGCGGGCGGTGACCATGTTGCCGTCCTTGCCGCAAAGTCCGATGGCGCGCCCGCCGGCATTGTTGATGAAGCCGACGATCTGCTTGTTGATCGAGCCGGCCAGCACCATTTCGACCACTTCGACGGTGGCCTTGTCGGTCACCCGCAGGCCGTCGGCGAATTCCGACTTAATGCCGAGCTTGTTGAGCATGGCCCCGATCTGCGGGCCGCCGCCATGGACCACCACCGGATTGACGCCGGATTGTTCGAGCAGGACCATGTCGCGGGCGAAATTGCGCGCGGTCGCCTCGTCGCCCATGGCGTGGCCGCCATATTTCACCACCACGACCGTGTCGTCGTAATGCAGCATATGGGGCAGCGCCTGCATCAGGATTTGCGCCTGTTCGATCGCGGCGGCTTGGCTCAAGGGGACGGTCGTGGCCGGTGTGTCGCTCATGATGCTGCCTCTTGGAGAAATCCTTGGAGGGATTTTGGGCTGTTTAACCGATTTGCGTCGGCGCGAAAATCGTCCTGTCGCGCTCGAACAGCAGCCGCGCGACCGTGGCGCGCAAGTCGGCCAGACCTTCGCCCTCGTGCGATGACAGGAAGATGACGTCGGGATGGGCGGCCGGATGGCCGCGCAGGATCGCCTGGACGTCGGCGACGGTTTTTTCGATCAGGCCCTTTTTCACCTCGTCGCGCTTGGTCAGCACCACCTGATAGGACAGCGCCGCCTGATCCAGGCGCTTGAGCATGTCGCCATCGATATCCTTGACCCCGTGCCGGCCGTCGATCAGCACGAAGACCCGGGCGAGCGAGGCGCGCCCGCGCAGGAAATCCTGCATCAGCTTCGTCCAGCCGGCGACCTTTTCTTTCGAGACGGCGGCATAGCCATAGCCGGGCATGTCCACCAGCCGCAGCAGGGGCGCATTGGGGTCGGGGCCGAGGGCGAAGAAATTGAGCTGCTGGGTGCGGCCCGGCGTATGCGAGATCCGCGCCAGGGCTTTTCGCCCGGTCAGGGCGTTGAGCAGCGAGGATTTGCCGACATTGGAGCGGCCGGCGAAAGCGATTTCCGCCGGCCCCATCGGCGGCAGTTCGCCGATTTTTGCCGTCGCCCAGATGAATTCGCACGGCTGGGCGAAGAGTTTTCGGCCGATCTCGGCGAAATCCGGGTTTGTTTCATCGTTGGTCAAGGCACTGTCCCGGCTTCGCCCCGATCCCCTGCGCTGGATTTAAGGCTTTTGCTTCCAAAAACTCACGTTTGTCCCGGAACGGGCGAGCCGGTCGGGGCGGCGTTGGCGATCACGTCCTCGTCAGGCCGCGCCTTGCCGTAGCGCGCGCATTCCTTGAATACCCGCAGCGAACAGCGGCTGCAAATGTCATGGTCCAGCTTCGCGGTGATTTCCGTCAGCGCGCGGGTTTTGGTGACGAAAACGTTCGAACGGCCGATCTGGTCGACATAGCCGCCCTTCTCGAGATATTCCAGCGGCCGTTCCTTGATGTTGATGAGATAAAGGTCGCCGCCATTGGCGCGCAGCCGCCGCGTTTCGATGGCCAGCGCCTCGGCGCCGGCGAGATCGATGAAATTCACGCCACGCATGATGACGCCGAAACGCTTGCAGGCCGGCCTTTCGCGCTCGAAGGCGTTGAGCGCGTCGCGAAAGGAATTGACGGCGCCGAAATAAATCGAGCCGTCGAGGCGGGCGAGCCGGAATTGCGGGCATTCCGGCTTTCCGGGGCCGGCGTCGACGAATTTGCGGCCGTCGTCCGCCGGGTCGGGCACGCGCGGCCGCAATTGCGGATTGGAGGTCCGATAGAGATAGACCACCAGCGACAGAGCGACGCCGGCGAGGATCGCCGCCTGGATCTGGATGAACAAAGCGACGCCGATGGTGGCGAGCAGCACGCCGCGTTCGGCCCAGCCGCTGCGCCAGATGCCGCGCAGGCTCTTGCGGTCGACCAGGCTCCAGCCGACCAGCTCCAGCGAGGCGGCCATGGCGGCGTGGGGCAAATAAGCGGCGAGCGGGGCGGCGAAGACCAGGACGCCGGCGAGGATCAGGCCGGCGGACACCGCCGAAACCTGGGTGCGGGCGCCCGATTCGTAGTTGAGCGCGCTGCGGTTGAAGGAGCCGGAGACGACATAGCCGGAAAAGAACGAGCCGATGAGATTGGCGAGGCCCTGGCCGATGAATTCCTGGTTGATGTCGAGGCGCTGTTCGGAACGGATGGCGAGGGCGCGGCCGATCGACACCACTTCGTTCAGCGCCGAAATGGCGATGGCGAGCGCGGTCGGCAGCAGCATCGCCAAGGTCGCGGGGTCGAAGCTCGGCGCCGAAAGCGGCGGCAGGCTCCGCGGCAGGGCGCCGACGGTCGAAACCGAGTTCGGGACGATCAGGTTGGCGATCACGCCGGCGAAACAGCCGGCCAGGATCGCCGGGATCATATAGGGCACCTTGGAGGTAAGGCGGCGCGAGATAATGCCGGCGGCGAGGGTCGCCAGGGAAACCAGGGTCACTTCTATCGAGGTGGTCGGCGCGGCGCGGATCGTGCCGATGACGGCCTCGACGAAAACGCTGGTGCGCGGGATGTGCAGCCCGAGGAAATTACGCATCTGCGTCGTCATGATCAGAATGCCGACGCCCGCCGTATAGCCGACCACGACGGTGTGCGAGATGAAATTGACCAGGGCGCCGAGGCGGAAGACGCCAAGCGCCAGCTCCATGATTCCGGTCATGGCGGCAAGCGTGATCGCCAGCTCGACATAATGTTGGCTGCCGACGGTGGCGAAGGCGGTGAGCGAGGCGAAAAGCACGAGCGAGGCGGTGGTGCTCGGCCCCGCCACCAGATGCCGGGACGAGCCGTACAGAGCGGCGATCACGGTCGGGACGATGCTGGCGTAAAGACCGTATTGCGGCGGCATGCCCGCGATGGTGGCGAAGGCCACGCCCTGCGGCAGCACCACCAGGGCGCCGGTCAGGCCGGCGAGAAGGTCGGCCCGCATCTGCGCGCCGGAGAACAGCGGTCCCCAGGACAGGAAGGGGAAAATCGTCGCCGGTCCGAACCGGCGCGCGGGAACTGCGTCAGTCTGCGACATGGCTGAAATTCTAACCTCCCCCGGTTTGTCTTGTCGTCGGAAACCCGACAGGGCGTCGCGCCACCCGGCAAAGCCGCGCCGTCCCCCGCTTTGATCGGCTCACTTCATATTCGCTACGGCGTCACGGGCCAAACGGGAATTGCGCCGGCCCCACATTTTTTTGAGGCCAAGCCGTTTCCGCCAAATCCGGGCGCAGTTTCAGCTTAAGCCGTTGGCGTTTCCCTGTGGTCTCGCTCCGTCGCCGCCACGGCGGTGAATTCCCGCTCCAATTCCTCTGGCAGGATCTTTTCCTCAAGCGCCGACAGCGCCCGATAATGGCTCTGCATCTTGAGGAAGCGGCGGAAACCGTACAGGAAAACCGCAACAGCCGCGACGATGAAGGCCCAACCCGTGCCTATGGCGAAATCCGACTTGAACACTTTGATCAGGGTCACGCCGGAGAGAAAAAGCCCCAGCGACGTGCGCCCGTAAGCGAGAAAAGTGCGCTCGTTGGCCAGGATGGTGCGGTCGAGCGCCAGCCAGTCGCGCAGGATGAACTCTTGGGCGTCGAAATTGTCATAGGGCAGTTTCCGCAACGGCTCCGTTCTCCCAAAAACATCCCGCCGTCCGCCGGCGGCTTGCGTGCGCCAATCAGGATGGCGCTCTGATATCACAATATTGGAATATTAAAATTTTGTCACATCTCTTCCGAGGCTTCGCCAGCCGAGCCACGATGCTGAATCGTCAGGCCCTCGTTTCTTGTGGCGTTCCAGATCATGGAATGGGCGATGGCGTGATAGATCGGATATTTGCACACCATCCGCGACACGGCGTAGCCGAGGAGGCTCGTCGCCATCAGGGGCAGCATCATATTGTGGTCGCCGGTCATTTCCATGACGATGACGAAAGCCGTCAGCGGCGACTGCACCACCCCGGAAAAATAGCCGACCACGCCCAGCAGCGCCACGGTCGCGGGCGGGACCATCGGCAGGAAAGGCTCCAGCGCGTGACCGAAGCCGGCGCCGGCCGAAAGCGAGGGCGCGAACAGGCCGCCGGGAATGCCGCACATGCTTGAGAGCAAAGTGACGATCAATTTGAGCGGGCCGAAATACCACGGCAGGTTGCTGGTCACCTGAATGATGTCCTTGGCCTGCGCATAGCCCGTGCCGAAGGTCGCTCCGTTCGTGGCCAGACCGATAATTCCCACGACCAGCCCGCAGGCGCCGGCGAAAAACGCCATTCTTCTATAGGTCCAGCCGCCCCACCGGCGGGGGAAATTGACGATTCCCCAAACCAGAAGCTGGCTGAACAGGCCGCCCAGGGCCCCGCCGGCGACGCCGCAGACCAGGACAGCGAGAACGTCCGGCCAGCCGCTGAGATTGGCGGCCGACCTGCCGAAATAGGTGTAATTGCCGGCGAGTATGACCGAGGCGACGCCGGCGAGCATGACCGCCAGGATCACCGTTCCATTGGTGCGCTGCTCGTAGCGGCGCCCGAGTTCTTCTATGGCGAAGATCACGCCGGCAAGCGGCGTGTTGAAAGCCCCCGCGACGCCCGCCGCGCCGCCGGCGAGAAGCAGCGCGCCCTCGCGGCGAATGCCGCCCAACCGGCCGGCGACGAGCATGAGCGCCGCGCCGATCTGGACGCTTGGGCCTTCGCGCCCGATCGAGGCGCCGCAGACCAGCAGGAAAATGAGGAGAAAGGCCTTGCCGATCGCCACCTTCATCGACACCATGTCGCTACGAGTCTTCGACGTGGAAGGGAGTTCGTTGGCGGCGATGATCTGGGGAATGCCCGAACCCTGGGCGCCGTTGAACCAGCGCATGGTGACATAAGCCGCCAGCGCGTAACCCAGCGGCGTCATCACCAGCGGCGCTGTCGGCCACCAGGACAAAATCCGCTCGAGCGCCCATTGCGCCGCGTCGCCGCCTTTGGCCAGAACCACCGCGGCGGAGCCGACCGCCAATCCGCCGCCGAAAAACACCGTTTGCCGGCGCCAGTGCCGAGCCGACAGCCACATAAGCAAACTTGTGCGCAGGCGGCGGAGGTCGATTCGGAATGAGTGCGGCATGGTCCTCGGCCGTCAGAGACGCGGCGGGTTGGAGAAAGGCGCGCGCGAACGATTTTCGCGCCGGGGCGAAGGCGTCGCGACCTCTTAGGCAAAAAGCGGGAATCTTTGCAAGAGGTCAGCGGCTTGGCGACCGCGTCGGGCGGGCTCCGGCCGCTGTTTCTTTTTTGCCGTGGGAGGATAGACATATTCGTATTTATTGAAGTATAGAAGACCCGGGCCGCGTGGGTCTGCCGTTCCCGGATGGGCGAAATGGCGAGGCGCGGCTTTTGCTCTCCGTCGTTCAACGACAAGCGAACCGCTGGCCAGCGACGGAGATGAAGGCAGGAACAGGCCGGCAGGGAGGAAATGGAATGGCGGCGGGTCAGAATGGCGCCGGTCCGGCGAGTCAAACGATTCTCGTCGTCGGCGGCGGAATCGCCGGCGTCACGGCGGCGGTGGAAGCGGCGGAAGCTGGCCAGGACGTCATCTTGATCGAGCGCGACCCCGCACTCGGCGGGCGCGTGACGAAGTTCAACCGCTATTTCCCGAAGCTCTGCCATCCCACCTGCGGCCTGGAGATCAATTACCAGCGCATCCGCAAGAATCCCCGCATCCGCGTCATGACCATGTGCGAGGTTCAGGGCATTTCCGGCGGGCGCGGCGACTACAAGGTTTCGGTCCAGCGCCATCCGCGTTTCGTCAACGAGCGCTGCACCGCCTGCGGCGCCTGCGCCAACGCCACCGAAACCATGGTGGACAATCCATTCAATTACGGTCTCGACAAGGTCAAGGGCGCCTATCTGCCGCACGAGCACGCCTTCCCGATGCGCTATGTCGTCGCGCCGGAAGCGATCGCCGCCGGCGAGGGCGAGAAGCTCAAGGCCGCCTGCGCCTATGGCGCGCTCGATCCCCACGACAAGGGCGAGACCTTCGATCTCCATGTCGGCGCGGTGGTCTGGGCGACCGGCTGGCAGCCGTACGATCCCAAGAATCTCGACGCTTACAGCTACGTCCACAGCCGCGACATCATCACCAATGTCGAAATGGAGCGTCTGGCCGCGCATGACGGTCCGACCCACGGCAAGGTTCTGCGCCCGTCGAATGGCGCGCCGGCCAAAAAGGTGGCTCTCATTCAGTGCGCGGGTTCGCGCGACCTCAACCATCTGCCTTATTGCTCGCGCATCTGCTGCCTGGGCTCGCTCAAGCACGCCGCTTATGTGCGCGAGCAATATCCCGACGCCGAAGTCCATATCTATTACATCGACATTCGCGCCCACGATAAGCTCGAAGCCTTTTACGACCGCGTGCGCGCCGATCCGCAGGTGAAATTCATCAAGTCCAAGCCCGCCCATATCCGCGTCGGCGAGGATGGCCGGCCGATCCTGCACGGCGAGCGCACGATCGATCGTGAAATCTACGCCGAGCCCTACGATCTGGTGGTGCTGGCGACCGGCATGCAGCCGAGCGCCGTCACCGGCTACCGCCCGACCATGGGCCTCGTCGCCGATGAATATGGCTTCCTCGTGCCGGTCGAAGGCGACGGCGAGGGCGTGTTCTCGGCCGGCGTCGCCGCCGGGCCGCTCGACGTTTCGATGTCGGTGCAGTCGGCGACGGCCGCCGCGCTGAAGGCGATACAGGCGGTCAGGAACGCCTGAGGCGCCGCGAAGGAAAGCTGAAGCGCCGCGCCTGTCTTTCATGGATGGACGGCGCTTCGAAAATCGGCAGGCCGCGAATTTTGGCCGGGAATGAGAGCGTCGGAACGAACGGCGCGTGACATGGGAGATGGAAGCGTGTCCGAGAAAAAACCGGGCGTCTATCTTTGCAAGGGCTGCGGCATCGCCGACGCCGTGGACGTAGGCGCGCTCGAAAAGGTCGGCAAGAACGAATTCCGGATCGGGCATTGCGTCGTGAGCGACGCCCTCTGCTCCGCTGAAGGCGTGGCGTCCATGCAGAAGGACGTGGCTGACGGCGCGGTCAACCGCATGGTGGTCGGCGCCTGCTCGCCGCGCGTCATGGCCGACAAGTTCCGCTTCGACGGCGTGCCGGTGGTGCGCGCCAACCTGCGCGAACAGGTCGCCTGGTCGCAGCCGGCGCACGAAGAAGACACCGAAATGCTGGCCGCCGACGTCATTCGCATGGCCGCGGCGCAACTCGCCAAGACCCAGCAGCCCACCCCCGCCGCGCTCGGCGAGGTGTCGCGGACCATTCTGGTGGTCGGCGGCGGCGTCACCGGCCTCACCGCGGCCCTCGAGGCGGCGCAGTCCGGCTATGACGCCCTGGTGGTGGAAAAGAGCGACGCGCTCGGCGGCTGGTCGACCAAATGGACGATGCGCGCCCCGCATGCGCCGCCCTATCGCGACCTTTACGCCAATGACATCGCGCAGTTGATCGCCAAGGTCCAGGCGAACACCCGCATTCGCATCCTGACCAACGCCACCGTCGCCCAGACCTCCGGCCAGCCCGGCGCCTTCGACGTGGTCATCTCGCACGGCGGCCAGGAAGCGAACGAAAAGGTCGGCGCCATCGTCGTCGCCACCGGCTGGCGTCCCTATGACGCGACCAAGCTCACCCATCTTGGCTATGGCGCCTCGCCCGACGTGGTCACCGGCGTAGAATTCGAGGCCATGCTGGCCAGGGGCGCGGCGGTCAAGCCGTCCAACGGCGCGCCGGTCAAGAATATCGCCTTCGTGCAATGCGCCGGCAGCCGCGACCCCAACCATCTGCCTTATTGCTCGTCGGTCTGCTGCACCGCCTCGATCAAGCAGGCGCTCCAGGTGGTCAAGGCCGACAAGGACGCGATGGCCTATATCGTCTACGAGGAATTGCGCACGCCGGGCACGGCCGAGGAATTCTATCGCGAGGCCCAGCGCAACGGCGTCGTCTTCATGAAGGGCAAGGCGACCTCGGTCGACGGCAAGGCCATGACCGTGTCCTATTCCGACGAGATGCTTGGCCAGGAAGTCCCGCTCGGCGGGCTCGACCTGATCGTTCTGGCGACCGGCATGGTCCCGAACTCCACCAATGTGGACGCCCCGGCGGCCGCCGATCCGGAAAAGGACAAGGCGCAGCTCACCGACGACATCAATCCCGTCGCGCCGATCTCGGTGGCCGGCTATTCCAAGGGCGAAGGCTCGGCCATTCCTGCCCCTTGGCCGCATATCGACAAGGGCGTTCCGCCGGGCGGCCCGATCCTCAATCTGCAATATCGCCAGGGGCCGCATATTCCGATCCTGGCCGACGGCTTCTCCGACAGCCATTACATCTGCTTCCCCTATGAGACGCGCCGCACCGGCATCTACACCGCCGGCCCGGTTCGCCGTCCGATGGACATGGCGGAAAGCGCGGAGGACGCCACCGGCGCCGTGCTCAAGGCGATCCAGGCGCTCGAAAGCGGCGCCATCGGCTCGTCGGTTCATCCGCGCGTCGGCGATCTGACTTTTCCGAAGATCGGCCACGATAAATGCACGAAGTGCCGCCGTTGCACGGTGGAATGCCCGTTCGGCGCCATCGACGAGGACGAGCAGGGCCGTCCGGTGGTCAATTTCGCCCGCTGCCGCCGCTGCGGCACCTGCATGGGCGCCTGTCCGGTCCAGACCATCACCTTCGACAATTATAATCCGCAGATGGTCAACGACATGATCGAGGCCAACGAGATTCCCGACGAATTCTCGGAAAAGCCCCGCATCCTCGTGCTCGCCTGCGAGAACGACGCCTATCCGGCGATCGACATGGCCGGCATCGCCCGTTCGCACTGGTCGCCCTTCATCCGCATCGTCCCGGTGCGCTGCCTCGGCTCGGTCACCCTGCAATGGGTCTCGACCGCGTTGCAGAAGGGCTATGACGGCATGATGCTGATGGGCTGCAAGTCGGGCGACGACTATCAGTGTCATTTCGTCAAGGGCTCGGCCCTGGCCAAGGAGCGCCTGAGCAAGGTCGGCGAGACGCTGAAGAGCCTGGCGCTCGAACAGGAGCGCATCGCCTTCGAGGAAATGTCGATCGCCGATTCCTGTCGCGCGCCGACGGTTCTCGACGCATTCGCCAAACTGATCGGCGATCTGCCGCCCAATCCGATGAAGGGGTTCTAAATGACGACGCCCGCCCCGGCCGCCGCAAAAAAATACGACCTGTCCTTCGCCCGATGGGTCCGCGACAATGTCAATGGCGGCGACAAGCTCAGCCTCTGCATGCAATGCGGCGCCTGCTCGGGCTCCTGCCCGATCGGCGTCCAGATGGACTACGGCCCGCGCAAATTGTTCATGATGATCCGCGCCGGGATGAAGGAGGAGGTGCTCTCCGCCAACACCCAGTGGAACTGCACGAGCTGCTATCGCTGCGTCGTACGCTGCCCGCGCGGCGTGCCGGTCACGTATATTTTACAAGATCTTGCTGCGAAATCGGCCGAGTTCGGCTATGCTAAGGGGCCGCACGAGAACAACAACTTCGCCAAATCCTTCTGGTGGTCGGCGGCGACTTTCGGACGGACCGACGAGCGTCTCGTCACCATGCGCTATTTCTTCTCGCTGGGCTTCGGCGAGGGTTTCAAGCGCGCCATGGCCAATCTCAAGACGGCGATTGGCATGGTCAAGACCGGCCGCATGCATATCGGCTTGCCGCATGTGACCAAGGGTCGCAAGGGCCTCAAAGCGATTCTCGCCAAGGCGCGGGAAATCGAGCAACGCCATTAAGCGGCTGAGGATCGGACATGACCGAGAAAAAGACCATGACCTATTATCCCGGCTGCTCCTCGCAGGGCAGCGGGAAGCATCTCGACGAATCCCTGCGCGCCGTGATGCCGGAAGTCGGTATCGCGATGGAGGACATCGAGGACTGGAACTGCTGCGGCGCCTCGATCGGCCATATCGGCGGCGGCCAGCTGCCCAATCTTGCTTTGACCGGCCGCAATCTCGCGCAGGCGCGCAAAAGGGGAACGCAGGACGTCATCACCGGCTGCGCCGCCTGCTATCTCAACACCCATGGCGGCAACGAGAAGATCAAGGCCGACGTGAAGAAGAAGGCGGAGGTCAACGAAGCTCTCGCCGCGGACGGCATGAGCTATGACGGCGATCTCAAGGTGCGTCACGCCTGCGAAGTTCTGGTCAATGACGTCGGCGTCGAAGCCATCGAAAAGCGCGTGACCAATCCGCTCAAGGGCCTCAAGGTCGCCGGCTATGTCGGCTGCCAGACGGTGCGTCCCTTCGCCGGCACCGAAGCCGGCGGCGACTACGACAGCTATGACGATCCGACCTTCCTCGACGAGTTCACCACGGCCTGCGGCGCCGAGGCGGTGCCGTTCAAGCACAAGACCTCCTGCTGCGGCGGCTCGGTGGCGGTGATGAGCCCAGAGCGCACCCTGCACCTGATGAAGGCGATCGTCGAAGAGGCCGCGCAACAAGGCGCCGACGTCATTTCGACGCCCTGTCCGCTGTGCCAGACCAATGTCGAAATGTACCAGCCGCTGATCAACGAGAAGTTCGGCACCGATTATCACATTCCGGTCGTCTTCTATTCGCAGCTGATGGCGGTGGCCTTCGGCATGGACGGGGAAAAGGACGCCGCGCTCCAGCGCAACACCATCCGCTCGGAAAAGCTGGAAGGCATGGCGAAGAAGAAGTGAGCGAATTCCGCGCGCTCAGCGCGGAGTTTCTTTTTTGTGGCGCGAAAATTCGGCCGCTTTGAGCCGGGTTTCGCGCCGCTATTTTTATTGGGCCGGATCAGCCTTTCCGCTTTCCCCAGACCGCGAAAACAGGGTCGGATAGGTCGGTTTCGCGGATATGCGCGTCGTCGTCAGGCCGGGGATCGCCGATCAGGCTGAATGTGTGCAGGTCGGTAAAAGCGCCGCTGCGCAGGAACAGTTCCATGACATAGCCGAGCCGTTCCCACGGATGCATGTCTTTCCAGACGCGGATCGCCTTGGGCGGGAACCAGCGGTTCGAGAAGGTGACAACGAAAGGCGCGTCCGGCTTCAAAACGCGCGCAACCTCCCGAACGATTTCGACCGGTTGTGTCAGATATTCGATCGAGACCGTGCACAAGGCGGCGTCGAAGCTGGCGTCGGCGAAGGGCAGGGCCGGGCTGGCGTTGAGATCCTGCACGACGCGTTCGGTCAGGGCGGCATTGCTGTCCAGCTCCTGGCGATTGAGGCCGAGGCCGGCGACGCGTTCGAACTTTCGCCCCTGCGGCAAATGGAACTCAAGGCTGCTCATCAGATCGAGAATCGCGCCCCGGGCGGGCAGCAGTTCGGCGTAGAGGTCGCGAATCGTCTGAAGCGCGCGCCGGTCGAGATGCACCGCCATGCGCGGGACCGAATAGAAGGTCGGGTCGTCGTCCTCGACCGCCCGCGCCGACCAGCCTTCGACGAAAAAATCGGTGGGCGCGCCGCCGGCGCGCGCCTGAATGCCGGGGCCGTCGGTCAGCTCGGCGATGAAATCCCGGCTGCGGCCTCCGAATTCCGAGCGCTTTTTGCGCGCGCCGAGCACTTTGGCCGACAGGCGAATCCTGGTTCCGGCAAGCGGATGATTGAGGTCGGCGATAAAGGTTTCAGCGCCGACATCCAGCACACGGAAGGGCCGGCGATTGCCGCCGTAGACGCCGCCGATACCGGCCTTGTGCAAAACGCCGAGCGGCAGGACGCGGCCGCGCGCCGGACGTGGATCGGCCAGGCCGGCGGAAGCGGCGTCGAAAGCCGCCAGCGGGATTTCGTGCACGTGGACCGCGTGGCGATCCTCGACCAAGGCGCCAGGCGCGAAATCGATAGAGACCGTTTCCCCGACATTTTTTCCCAGAAGCGCGGCGTCGAGGCCCGGCGGGAAAAAATCGCGCCACATGTTCACGCCGAAGACGCGGCGCGTATCGACATGGCGCCCGTCGGGGCCGTCCCAGCTCAGTTCGAATTCGAGATCGGCCAGTCCATCCTCGGACACGATCTGCTGGTCCGCGCCGGACAAAGCCGCGCCCGAATCGAGCATGAAATCCGTCGACATCTTTCCCCTCCAGCCGTTTCAGCGGAAATTTTCCGCCGGCCGCGCAAAACGCCCAATCGGATAACGCGCGGAGCGGAGGAAAAGTTTTAGGCGGCGGCGGCGGCGCGCCGGAGGCGTTGGGCGATCGCCTCCAGCGACATTGGCGCATAGGCGTGGCTGTCGACCCCGACATCGAGGCTCAAGCCGTGCGGATCCTTGTCGAACTTGCCATGGACATGGCCGAACAAATGCCAGGCGCCGCGCCAGGCGTTGGGCCATTCGCGCAAGGGGTAATGGCAGAGGAAGATCCGCTGAGCGCCAATGGTCAGCTCGCGCATTTCCGCGATGGTTTCCCAGCGCCCGGTCGCCTCCATCGTCTCGCGGCGATCGTTGTTGCCGAGAATGAGATGCAGCCGCCCATTGAGCCGCGCCAAAGTTTCGGCGAGACCGGCATGTTCGAGATGGGCGACGTCGCCAAGATGATAGACTTCGTCCTTCTCGCCCACGGTCACATTCCAGCGCGCGATCAGGTGCTCGTCCATCGCCTCGATCGAGGGAAAGGGACGCTTGCGCTTGGTCAGCGCGAACTGGTGTCCGAAATGCGTGTCGGAAGTGAAAAAAATCACCGATGGGTTCCCTCGATATTGACGCGGAACATTCCCCTCTCCCCTTGCGGGAGAGGGGCCGGGGGTGAGGGGATCGGTCGCGACCCGTTCAGGTTCCCCCGAGGCCCGCGCGGGCTTTGGCGATGGATTCCTGCAGCACTTCCTCGCGCAACGGCAGAGTCTCTTCGGCGAACAGGATGGCGCGCATCCAGTCGAACGCCAGGAGGAGCAGGGTTTCGTCGTCCTTCTCAAGCGTCGCATGCATTTCGGGATCGATCGCATAGCGCTGCAGGAAGCTGGTGCCGAAGACGAAACGGCGAAACGCGTCGAGATCGGTGGTCGCCATGAAGAACATTTTTTTCGTCCGCTCGTCCACCTCCTTGCCCTGGGGGCCGCCGAGCGTCTTCCAGGAGGCGAGCTTCATCAGGATGTGAATCCAGCTGCGATTGCGCTCGTCATAGATTTCTACGCCCTGGTCGGCGCGGAATTCGGCGACGGTCTGCTCGCGGTTTTCCTCATGTCCCTTGCAATGCGGCTCCTTGACCAGGAAGTAGAAATCCTCCGGCGCGTCATGGCCCTTCATTTTCACCGAGGCGAGGCCGAGCGGGTAATAGCGGCAGGCGGCCGGGCGGTCCGCATAGATCGAGCAGCCCTTTTCGGGATCGAGAAAAACGCAGGGGCGTCTTTCGTCGCCCGTGTCGACGCGCTTCAATTTGAGGATCGGCATGCCGGAGGCCTCATGCACGGCCTCGGTCCCGAACATGCGGCCGGCCTCGCCGGAAGTCACCCCGGCCGCTCGGCCGATGCGGATGAGATCATAGGGCGTCAGGGTGATGTCGGTGTCATGGCAGCATTCGTTGAAGCAGGACACGCCGGGATGACAATTGAAGCAGAAGGAGTTCGATCCGGTCAGGCGAATCGGCACGACGGGGCTATCCGCCGCGCCGCGTATGGCCGACACGATCGGCACGTCGAGATCGGTTTCGGCCTGCCGGCGGCGCTCTTCCTCTTCCCGATATTCCCGATCGGCGTCCACGGCGTTCTGCGTCAACTCGTCATCACCAGGAAAATTAGACACTTGCTTCCTCATGTTGGTTTGCGCCCGACCGCGCGGAAAGCCGTCGGGATTTCATTTTCGTCCAGCTTAACGCCAAAACGCGCTCGACGAACTGTTGTTCGCCAAACGCGTTCCAGCGAAACCTGTTCCATTTATATAAACGCGCCGAAGCGGCGCGTGAACCGTCACGTTCAGCGCGCGACGATCGCGATATCGCGCAGGACGTTGAGCTCGGTTTTCGCTTCCTGAATCCGCCAAGCCATCACGTCGCGAATCGACAGCAGACCGATCACTCTTCCGCCGTCCACGACGGGCAGATGGCGCACGTGCTTCTGGTACATAAGCTTTTCGGCGTCGGCCATGGTCGTGGTCTGGTCGCAGACGACGACATCGCGGGTCATAAGATCGCGGACGCGGCGTTCGGCAAGCTTACAGCCTTCCTTGGCCATGCCGCGGACAACATCGCGCTCGGAAATCACGCCGACAAGGGCGTTGTTGGCGCCGCAAACGGGCAGGGCGCCGATATTGAGCGCGCTCAAACGTTTGGCGACGGATTCAATGGTTTCCTCGGCTGCGCAGGTGCTGAGTCTTTGCTGATCGGCTTGCAGAAAACTGACGACTTTCATGGCGGCGCCCCCCAGTTATAACGGCACGGCCCGGTTTGGATTTTTTTGTTTTGGCATTAGACCGGACCATAACTCTATTGCACTGATATGACTACACAAAAAACGTGGCGTAAATTCGGCAAGAATCGTGTAGTCGAGTAAAAAATTCGGGGTCGGCGGAGCCGACCCCGAACGATTATTGCATTAGTGCTTGGCGCCATAGGCCTTCGGCACGAGATCGATGTGGGGAACCTTCTTGAGGGCCCAGGTCTTGGTCTCGGGGTCGAAGCGCGAGTTGACGAACACCTTCCAGTTCGCGTCGTCCAGATTGGGATAATCGGCGCGATAGTAGAAGCCCGGATAACGGGTTTCTTCACGGAACTGGATGTGGCGCATATGCGCTTCGCCAGTCCACAGGCGGTGGTAGTTTTCCCAGGCGCGCATCAGCTCATGCAGATCCTTGGCGCGCATATTCACGCTGTCTTCTTTCAGCAACGTCAGGTAGTGCGCCGCCCTCTTCAGCATTTCGCCGTTGGTCTGGTAGTAGGTGGCGACACCGGCGACATATTCGTCCATGATCTTCTGCAGACGCATCTGGAACATGCGCGGCGTGATGTAGAACGGATTGATGTCTTCGGCGGTGGTCTTGTCCTTGTGCTCAAAATAGTTGCGCACCGGACGATAAATCTCTTCCGTGATCGCCTTGATGTCGCCCTTGAGGGACGGCTTGAAGTCGGCGTTATCGAGGCAGAACTTGACCATGTTCTTGCCGGCGATGCGGCCTTCGGCGTGCGAGCCCGACGAGAACTTGTGGCCCGAGGCGCCGACGCCGTCGCCTGCGGTGAACAGGCCCTTGACGGTGGTCATGCGGTTATAGCCCCACTGCCATTCCGGCGGGGCGATGTCCGCCGGACCCGACACCCAGATGCCGCAGCAGCCGGAATGCGAGCCGAGCAGATAGGGCTCGGTCGGCATGAGTTCGGAGACCTGCTGTTCCGGACGGATGTTGAGACCCGCCCAAACGCCGGCCTGGCCGATGCACATGTCGAGGAAGTCTTCCCAGGCCTCGGCTTCGAGGTGCTTGACTTCCTTCGGCGTGAGGGTTTCGGCGAGCTTCTTCATCGCGGTGGGCGTATCCATGAGGATCGGGCCGCGACCGTCCTTCATTTCCTTCAGCATCGCATGGTTGCGCAGGCAGGACGGCACCACGACCGCCTTGTCGTAAGGCGCGAAGGCGGTGAGCATATCCGCGTTCTTGACCACATAGTCCTCGCCGAAGGCGTTGGTCGCCTTGGACTTGAACAGCAGGAACCACGCGCCGACCGGGCCGTAGCCGTCCTTGAAGCGGGTCGGAACGAAGCGGTTTTCCATCATGGTCAGCTCGGCGCCGACTTCCGCCGCCATGGCGTAGGTCGAACCGGCGTTCCACACCGGATACCACACGCGGCCCATGCCTTCACCCGTAGTGCGGGGACGGAACACGTTCACCGCGCCGCCGGCGACGTTCAGGATCGCCTTGGCCTTGAAGACATAGAGCTTGTGCTCACGAACCGAGAAGCCGACCGCGCCCGCGATCTGGTTGGGGTTGTTGGCGTCGAGCAGATATTTCACGATGAAGACGCGCTCGTAGATGTTCTCCATCCCCAGCGCCTTCTTGGCGGCTTCGGCGACGATCGGCTTGTAGCCTTCGCCGTTGATCATGATCTGCCATTTGCCGGAACGCACCGGCTTGCCGCCGTCCTTGAGCGACAGACCACCGGCCTTCTGCCAGCTCGCGCCGTCGACGCGGCCGCCTTCCATTTCCTTCCAGATCGGCAGACCCCATTCTTCGAACAGGTGCACCGAATCGTCGACGTGACGGCCGACGTCATAGACGAGGTCGTCGCGGGTGATGCCCATAAGGTCCGCCGAAACGTAACGGCAGTAGTCTTCCGGGGTGTTCTGGCCAAGATAGGTGTTGATCGCCGAAAGGCCCATCGCGACCGCGCCGGAGCGGTCCATGGCGGCCTTGTCGACCAGGGTGATCTTCACCTTGTCGCCGGCCCAGCGCTTGGCCTCATAGGCGGCGCCGCAAGCGGCCATGCCGCCGCCGACGAGAAGGATGTCGGTTTCGATCTCAACGATCTCAGGATTGCCAAAGCTAGCTTCGCTCATTTTTCACTAAGCTCCCGTAACGCGACTCCCGGCAACATGCAGCCGGTCCCACGCGCTCAAGTCAGTTGATGTTTTTGTTTCGCGGATATCGGCAGCCGTGCATCAGGAGATGCGCGGCAGTTCCTTGCCTTCTTCGGTGAAGAAGCGCTGGTCGTTGAGGTCGCCCGGGGCCGGCTTGTTGCCGTAACAGTCAATCGAGCTGACCGGGGTGGTGCGAACCGGAAACTTGAAGCGCTTGATCTCGCCGTCGCGGAACTTGATGGTCCACATGATGGCGTTGTCGGTGCGAAGCGGGATCACGGCGCCGCCCATCGGAACCCAGTCCTGGAAGGCGCGGACCTCGATGGCCTGCTGCGGGCAAGCCTTGACGCAGCACTGGCATTCCCAGCACTGATCCGGCTCCTGGTTGAACGCCTTCATGCGTATTGTGTCGAGCTTCATCAGGTCATTCGGGCAGATATACATGCACGCAGTGACCTGTCCCCCTTTGCAGCCGTCACACTTGTCCGTGTGTACAAAAGTCGGCATCGTTGTCCTCCCAACTCAATTAGGCTTGGCGCTGATAATGTGAACTCGCGCAGGCGCACCACCCAAGCCTCGCAAAAAGCTCGGCCCGCGCATCGCAGCGTCGCTTATATCACGGGTACAGGATATTTCAATGTTGGAATATGTGGCCCGGACATGTTTTTGAAACATTCCGCCGCGCGCCGTTTCAGTAAATGCCGGGAAAAGGCTTGATTCCGCGTGATCCGGCGCCAATTGTTTCTGAAAGGCGATCAAATCATCAAAAAATATTCATCAAAAAAGACTTCGCCTCGGCGTCGTGAGACCTCTGACGAAGTCTAGAGTTATTCTAAAATGTCCGACTTCCCACGCGGGGCGCCTTCGAAGGTCGATATGCCGACCCAGGCCTTGCGCGGTCCGAAGAATAAAGCCAGACGAAAAACAGGCAAGCGGAATCTGTCGTCATCGGACGCCGCGCGCGCGGCCGGAGCCTTCAGCGCGCGCCGCGGCTGCGCAGCAGATCGGCGACGTTCCCTTTGCCGCGCGCCTCCGCGACCGCGAGGGCCGAGCGGCCCGACGCGTCGAGCGCCGCGATGTCGGCGCCCTGGTTCAGCAGCAGCTCGACGACGCTCGCCTCGCCGCGCGCCGCCGCCCAATGCAGGGCGCGGCCGCCCCGGGCGTCGGCGGCGTTGGCCGAAGCGCCCTTGGCGAGGAAGGCGTGGACGATTTCCACCCGGCCCTTCTTGATCGCCTCGATCAGGTCGCGGTCGAGGCCGAAACGTCCGGTGTCCCACCCGCCGACAGGGCCGAGCGCCAGGCGCGGCGCGCCGTCGCCAAGCTCGACGATTTGCAGCATCGGCATATAGGCCTGGGCCAGAGTGTCGACGAGCGACGCGCCGACCCCATATTCGAGCGCGACCGAAATGGCGACCTGTTCGCGCTCGAAGCCATAGGCGACGCGCCCATCGGGCGAGCGAACCCAATAACGATGAGCCGTGGTCATTTTCACGCTCCTTGTCCCGGACGCGGCGGGGCGGCCTTGTCAAAACAAGAGCGCCTGGATTTCGGAAAAATCCAGGCGCCCGGCTTTCAAAGGTGGGTCAATTTGACGCGCCGCCGTCCAAACGTCATTTGGCGCGGCTGTCCAGCTCCTGATAATAGCCGATCAGGATATCGGCGACTTCGGCGCGCGAGAATTCCGGCGGCGGAGCCATGCCCTGGCCGAGCATTTCGCGAACCTTGGTGCCCGACAGAGCGATGAAGTCTTCCTTGGTGTGATCGGGCGCCTCGCACATCATCACCACCTTGTTCAGCTTTTTCGAATAGGCGGTGTTGTCGGCGCGGAAGATATCGATCTTCATGGCTCCGAGCGGGACGTCGTCGAAGATGGTCTGGGCGTCGAACGGCCCGTAATAATCGCCGACGCCGGCGTGGTCGCGGCCGACGATCAGATAGGACGCGCCCATGTTCTGGCGGAAGACCGCGTGCAGCAGCGCCTCGCGTGGGCCGGCATAGAGCATGTCGAAGCCATAACCCGTCACCATCACCGTGTTCGGCGGGAAATAGACCTCGACCATCTTGCGAATCGCAGCGTCGCGCACCGGGGCGGGAATGTCGCCCGCCTTGAGCTTGCCGAGCAGCATGTGGATCACCAGACCGTCGGCGCCGAGGCGCTCCATCGCCATCCGGCACAATTCCTCATGGGCGCGGTGCATCGGGTTGCGGGTCTGGAAGGCGACGACCTTTTTCCAGCCGCGCTCCTTGATTTCATTGCGGATTTCGACCGCCGTGCGGAAGGTGTCGGGGAATTCGGTCTGGAAATAGCTGAAATTCAGAACCTTGATCGGGCCGGAGACGATTGTGCGGCCCTGCGCCTCGAAGGCGGCGACGCCCGGATGTTTGGGGTCCGACGTGCGATAGACTTTTTCGATGATCAGCGCGGCGTCCGCGTCGCTGAGCGTCTCGACGGCCTGAACGTCCATCACCGCCAGAACCGGATTTCCCGGGACATTGGGGTCGCGCAGCGCGATCCGGGCGCCGGCCTTCACGGCCGAGGCGTCCTTGAGCAGGTTGAGGACGGGAACCGGCCAGAACAGGCCTTCGGTCGTCTTCATTTCGCGGGCGACGGAAAGCGCGTCCGCCTTGTTCATGTAGCCGGTGAGGGGGTTGAAATAGCCGGCGCCCAGCATCACCGCATTGGCGGCGGCGGCGGAGCTGACGACGATCGAGGGCAGGCCTTCGGCCTCTTGCCGCAACTTGTCGTTCTGGTTGGAGTCGGCGACGAAGAGCGGATGAAGCTCTTTCGATCCATGAGGTTCAATAAGATCAACCACTAGTTTCCTCCGTTGTTGTGCCGACATGTTTGCGCCGACAAGTCCCGGCTCCGCCCCGCGACCAGCCCGGCGGTCGCGCTTAAGGCTAAGCTCAAGCTTATATTTACGCACCATCATATTCGAATGCGAGAAAATGAAAATACCCCGCCGCGCGGAATCCTTCGGCGCGGGCGAGCCGTTTGCGGCGTGAACGATTTCAGCCTTTGATGAAGCGCCGGGCGAAGCGCGCCAGGCTCGGCGCCAGTTTCGGGCGGAGCAGCCGCTGGTCATAGCCGGCCATGCGGCGGTCGTTCTCGGCGAGGCACAGGTCGATCAGTTCGGCCGGCGACAGGTCCACGCCGATCGCGCTCGATCCCTGCATGGCGAAATTGGCGTCCTGCATGTCGCCGCCGCTGTCGATGCCGCGCGCTATGCCGATCCGCTCGTAAACCAGGAAAATCCAGACCGCGATTTCAGTCAGCCGGAACGACAGGCGTTTCCAGATCGGCAGGTTGCGCCGACGCCACGCGACCCAGTTGACGAAGAACAATATATGGCGCGCCTCCTCCTGGATCACCGGCTCGAAGGTCTCGACCAGCTCGTCGGGGAAAAAGCCCGAGCGGCGCGCGGTTTCGAACAGGCCGAAGGCGAAGAAACTGTCGATACATTCGCTGTAGCCGGTCACCAGCCAGGCCCAGAGCAGGTTCCTGGGCGCGGCGTAGGCCGGCTCGGGCGCGAGCTTGATTCCATAGGCCTCGACCAGTTTGGACAGGACGATCTTGTGGCGCTCCTCCTCGCCCGCGTCCATTTCCAAAGCCTGCCGCAGCAAGGGCTCGGTCACGGTCGAAGCGAAGGTCTTGACCCGGATCGAGGCGCGGCCCTCGGTCTGGACGGCGATGTCCCAGATCGGCAGCGAGGTCACCCGCGCCAGAGCGTCCGGCGCGAGCTTGGGCCATTCGATCACTGCCGGCTTGTAGGGATTATGGGTGTCGAGCAGCATTTGCGCGAACATGCGCAAATGTTCGGGCGAGCCGATTCGAACCGGGCCGGTGTCCCGCGCCTTCCAGTTGCGCATGGCGAAATCGCTCGCCTCGACGGCCGCAACATCTCCGGTCATAGCCCCGTCTCCGTCATCGATCGTTGTTCTTGCGCTTGAGGCTCATCCATAGACCAGGACGCCGCCGGCGTCAGCCCTCGATCCGGCCAAAGCGATTCTCTCGGCCTGGCGCACGGCCCACTTTCTCTTGGCTTGGCGCAAGGCCCACTTGGGCCGGCGGGGGGGTTGGCTTATAAAAGGCGTCCGTCGCGCCAATGCGGCCCTCTCGAATCGATGCGCATGACCGACGCTCCAAAAACCCTTGCTCCCGGCGACCATGTCTTCCTGGTCGATGGCTCGAATTTCATCTTTCGCGCTTTTTTCCAGTCGATCCGCCAGGACCGGAAATATAATTATCGCGCCGATCAGCTGCCGACCGGCGCGGTGCGGCTGTTCTGCGCCAAATTGCTGCAATTCGTCCGCGACGGGGCGGCGGGGGTCCATCCGACCCATCTCGCCATCATTTTCGACAAGAGCGAGAATTCCTTCCGCAAGGAAATCTATCCCGCCTACAAAGCCAATCGCGCCGAGCCGCCGGAAGACCTCGTGCCGCAGTTTCCGCTGTTCCGCGCGGCGGTGCGCTCCTTCGGCCTGGAGCCGGTCGAGCAGGACGTCTACGAGGCCGACGACCTGATCGCGACTTATGCGAAACAGGCCAAAGAAGCCGGCGCCGATGTGACCATCATTTCCGCCGACAAGGATCTGATGCAGCTCGTGCGGCCCGGCGTCGCCATGTATGACCCGGCGTCGGGCGAGCGCGAGGAGCGCAAGATCGGGCGCGAGGAAGTGATCGCCTATTTCGGCGCGCCGCCGGAAAAGGTGGTGGACATTCAGGCCTTGGCCGGCAATTCGACCGACAATGTGCCCGGCGCGCCCGGCATCGGGGTGAAAACCGCCGCCCAGCTGATCCATGAATATGGCGATCTCGACACATTGATCGCCCGCGCCGGCGAGATCAAACAGAACAAGCGCCGCGAGACCCTGACCGACCCCGAGGTGATCGAAAAGGTGCGCTTGTCCAAACGACTGGTGCGGCTGGTCGATGACGTGAAGGTCACGACGCCGCTGGACGATCTGCGGCTTCAGCAGCCGGACGGCAAGGCTCTGGTCGCCTTTCTCAAGGCGATGGAATTCACCACCATCACCCGGCGCGTCGGCGAAATATTCGATGTCGATGTTTCGGCCGTCGATCCCGATCCGGCTTTTGTCGGGGCGAATGGCTGGCGCGGCCGGAACGGCGAAATCGCGGCGCCCAAGGCCGAACAACCGGAAATGGCGCCCGCGCCGCGTGGAAAAAACGCGGCGCTCACACCTGCCGCTTTCGCCACGACCCGCGCCGAAAAAGCCATGGCGACGCCGGTGGAGCGCGAGAAATATGTCTGCATTTCCTCAGCAGAGGAGCTGGAAAGCTGGATTTCCCAGGCCTTCGACGCCGGCTTCGTCTGTTTCGACACCGAGACCGATTCGCTCGATCCGATGCAGGCCAATCTGGTCGGCGTTTCGCTGGCGCTGGCGCCCAACCGCGCCTGCTATATTCCGCTCGGCCACCGGACGCCGGGGGCGGAGGATCTGTTCGGCGGCGGCGATCTGGCGCCGGGCCAGCTTCCCCTGCGCGCGGCTCTCGACCTGTTGCGCCCGCTCCTGACCGCGCCCTCGGTGGTCAAGATCGCGCAGAACGTCAAATTTGACTGGCTGGTGCTCGCCCAGCACGGGATCGAGGTCGCGCCGGTCGAGGACACCATGCTGGCCTCCTATGCGCTCGACGCCGGGCTCAACGGCCACGGCATGGACGAATTGTCGGCCAAATTTCTCGGTCACCAGCCGATTTCCTTCGGCGAGGTCGCCGGGCAGGGCAAGAGCTTCATCGGCTTCGCCCGCGTGCCGCTCGACAAGGCGACCGAATATTCGGCCGAGGACGCCGATGTGACCCTGCGCCTGTGGGACGTGCTGCGTCCGCGCCTCGTCGCCGAGTCCATGACCACGGTCTATGAGACTTTGGAGCGGCCGATGCCTTTCGTGCTGGCGCGCATGGAGCAGCGCGGCATTCACGTCGATCGCGCCATTCTCTCGCGGCTTTCCGGCGAATTCGCCCAGGACATGGCGCGGCTGGAGGCGGAAATCCAGGCGCAGGCCGGCGAGACTTTCAATCCCGGCTCGCCCAAGCAGCTGGGCGATATTCTGTTCGGCAAATTCGGCCTGCCGGGGGCTAAGAAAACCGCGACCGGGGCGTGGTCCACTTCGGCGAGCGTTCTGGACGAGCTCGCCGAACAGGGCAACGAGCTTGCCGCGCGGGTGCTGGACTGGCGTCAGGTGCAGAAATTGCGCTCGACCTATGCCGAGGCCCTGCCGCGCTTCGTCAATCCGCGCACCGGGCGGGTGCATACGTCCTATGCTCTGGCGGCGACCTCGACCGGGCGGTTGTCGTCGTCCGAGCCCAATCTGCAAAATATTCCGGTGCGCAACGAGGCAGGGCGCAAAATTCGTCGCGCTTTCATCGCCGGGCCCGGCCGAAAACTGATCTCGGCGGATTATTCCCAGATCGAATTGCGCCTGCTCGCCCATGTCGCCGATATTCCTCAGCTCAAACAGGCTTTCGCCGAGGGCAAGGACATTCACGCCTTGACCGCGTCGGAGATTTTCGGCGTGCCGGTCGAGGGCATGCCGGCGGAAATCCGCCGCCGCGCCAAGGCGATCAATTTCGGCATCATCTATGGCATTTCGGCCTTCGGCCTCGCCAACCAGCTCGGCATTTCACGCGAGGAGGCGGGCGCCTTCATCAAGCTCTATTTCGAGCGCTTCCCCGGCATCCGCGCCTATATGGAGGCGACGAAAAAACTCTGCCGCGACCAGGGCTATGTGACCACGCTGTTCGGCCGCAAATGCCATTATCCGCGCATCGCGTCGAGCAATGCTTCGGAACGCGCCTTCAACGAGCGAGCCGCGATCAACGCCCCGTTGCAGGGCAGCGCCGCCGACATCATCCGCCGCGCCATGATCCGCATGGACGCGGCGCTGGAGCAGGCGAAGCTCGGCGCGCAAATGCTGCTGCAGGTCCACGACGAACTGGTGTTCGAGGCGCCGGACTCCGAGGTCGAGGCGACCATAAAACTGGTGCGCGAGGTGATGGAGCAGGCGGCCCTGCCCGCCGCGCCGCTCTCGGTTCCCCTGCTGGTCGACGCGCGCGCCGCCGGCAATTGGGACGAGGCGCATTAAAGAGGTTTGGACAAAAAAGTCCGCGCCGCGCCAGGCGGGAAATTTTCGATTCGCCCGGCGACGGCGAAGCCTTGGGCGCGATAAAAGCCCTCCGCGTTAGGGCTGAAGGTGTCGAGATAGATCCCGACGCAATTTTTTTCGCGCGCCAAGGATTCGGCTTCGGCCAGCAAGGCGCGGCCCAGGCCTTGGCCGCGCCAGCCCGGCGCGACGAAAAGTTGCGCGACATAGAGCCAGCGCCAATGGATCACGCCCCTGATCCCGCCGATCCAGCCGCCCGAAAACTCATGGGCGGCGAGCGCGAACGGGCTTTCGTCGCGCGGCCCGAAGGTGGCGGCGACGTCTTCGGCCAGACGCGCGGCGGTCTGCGCGCCCGCATCCGCCCCCGCTTCGCGCGCGATGCGAAAAAATTTGGGTTCCGGCGCGATTTGGGTCATTGATCCCGCATGAGAAAAATCTTCGTTCTGGCCTTGTCAATCTGGCTCTCGGCGCCGCTTGGCGCAAACGCGGGGCCGGATTGCGGAGCGCCGGTTTCGGTCGCGCCGCCGCTTGACGGGCCGTTGCAGCCCGCGAGCCGGGTCAGAGACCTGCGCGTCACGCTGCAAAGCTGCCGTCGCGCCGACGGCCAAGGGAACGGCCAAGGGGACGGCCAAGCGGTTTTGGCCACCCGGACGTTCAGCGTTGACGGCGAAAACCTGTTTCTGGCGGGTGACCCGGAAAAGCTGACCACGCGCCTGGAGCGCGCCGCCTGCTGGACCTGCGCGCCGACCACGCCCGAGGCGCAGACGCACAGCCGCTTCATGCGGTCTTCGGAGGCATATTCGAAAGCGCCGGGCAAAAAATTGCCGGCGGGCGCGAGCTGGCTCGACAATGCCGGGCTGACGCATGGACGCGACAGGGCTGGACGCGCCGGCGCCTTTCTGACCGGCGACCTTTGCCCATCGCATCGTCCGCTCGACCGCGCTTTCCTGAAATCGCTCGAAGGCGGCGGCGGACCGACCCCGATCGCCTTATCGGTCAGCGGCTTGTGGATCAGGCAGCACCCGGAGGATTTTCTCTGGCTGCGGCGCGAAAAGGCGCGAGGCCGGCTCGACATCGCCTTCGTCAATCATTCCTTCCACCATCCCTATCGTCCGGGCTTGGCCGACGCGCAAAATTATCTGCTGATGCCGGGGGTGGATATGAAGGAGGAAATTCTGGCGGTCGAACGGCTGCTGATCGCCAATGGCGAAGTCCCGAGCGTTTTTTTCCGCTTTCCGGGCCTGATTTCCGACCGCGCCACGATGGACGCCGTGCGCGACGCCTTCCTCATCCCGTTGGGCGCGCAATCCTGGCTGGCCTTGACGCCGGTCGCGCCGCAAGGCGCGATCATTCTGGTCCATGTCAACGGCAATGAGCCGTTCGGCCTGAATGTCTTCGACAGATTGCGCCGCGCCGGGAAACTGCCGGCGCCCTACCGCCCGATCAGCGACGCGCCATAAAAAAGACCCGCGCATGGCGGGTCGCTTTTCGACGTCCCTCCCCGGACTTGGATCAGCCGCATTGGATCAGCCGCACACCACGACTTTGTGCTTTTTCACGCCATGCGCGGATTTGTCTCCGAGCAGGTGATTGTCGGTGGAAGCATGGGGGTCATAGGCGCATTGATCGACGCGCGGCTCCTGCTGCGCCGTTTGCGCGTCAGGCGCGAAGTCTTGCGCGGGGCCGGCGTTGCGCTCCAAGGCGACGGCGAGAACGATCGGCGCCTGATTATGGCGAACGGCGACCTTTTGTCCTGCCGCATGCGCGGCGACAAAAGCCAAACCGGAACCCAAAGCGATAACCAGGCCAAAACGAAGCAACTGCCGCTCTATGCCCTTCATGGCCAACCCTCCAGCACAACCCCTTTGAACTGACAACGCACAAGCTGCAAAAAAGTTTCAAAAAAATTTTGCCGTGGCCTATTTGCAACGTTTTTTTAACCATTATGCTCGCGACGGCGCGAATCGGCGACGGCCGGAGCAAACGGATGACGCCAGAAAATCGTTCTGAAACAATATATAACGCGTCAATCGAGATCCAGCCGCGCGGCTGGATGCTGGTCTGCGACGATCAAGCGGCGCGCGTGCTCGACCATTCGAACAATCTCGCCGAGTTGTTTCCGACGCGTCCCGGCGGCTTTTTCGGCCTGGCCTTGCGCGATCTCGTCGGTTCGGCGACCGCCCATCTTTTGCGCAACGGCCTGTCGCGCGCCAGCGACGCGCCGCGACCGATCCTGGCGCCGCGCCAGCCTATGGCCGGGCTTCCCGGACTCTACGATTTCGCCGTCCATGCGGCGGGCGAGTTGACGATCGTTGAAATCGAACCCGCCGGCGAGGCCGATCCTTTCGCGCTCGACCGCCTGCGCGCGTTGATCGACCGGCTGGCGTCGGCGCGCGGCCTGAACAAGAAGTTGACCATGGCGGCGCGGCTCATCCAGGCCATGTTGCAATGGGATTGCGTGACCATCCTGCGCCTGGAGCCCGAGGGCCCGCGCATCCTCGCCCGGCAGAAGCGGCTGGACTGGCCCGACGCCGAGGCGAGCGCCGTCCTTTGCGCCGATTTTCCGCAACAAAGCGCGGCCGAGCCGGGCGCGGCGGGGCTGGGCGCGGCGCGGCCGCGCTTTGTCGCGGATATCGCCGCCGCGCCGGTCGGCCTGGCGGGCGACAGCCGGCCGGACCTCGGCATGGCTTGTCTGCGCGCCGCGAGCCGGGATGAAATGTCGCGCGCCCGGGCGGCGGGTTTTTCCGCGCTGCTGGCGCTGCCGATTCGCGTTGAAGGCGAAACATGGGGCGTGTTGCTCGCCCACGATCGCGCGGCGCGGTCCCTGACCATGGACGAGCGCGCGGTCTACGACCTGTTCGGCGATTATCTCTCGCTATCGATCGAGGCGGCGCTGGCGCGCGAGGCGGCCGACGAATTCCGCCGCCGGCACGCTCTTTGATGCGGTTTCCGCAAGATTGCTGCGCAATCCGCAGAAACGTCGTGGCGCGAAAATCTTATCGGCCGCAGGCGGATTTTCGCGCCAGCGGTATATGAATTCCGCATCATGCGGAATTCATATCGACTCAGGCGGCGGCGCCGCAGCATTTCTTGTATTTCTTGCCCGATCCGCAGGGGCAGGGGTCGTTGCGGCCAGGCTGCGCCCCGCGCACGATGGTCTCGCCCTTGATCGGCAATTCCTTGGCGAAGCGCCAGCGGCCCTCGCCATCGCGCTGGAACAGCGAGCGCTCGCGATGGGCGAGCTTCTTGCCGTCGCGGTTGAAATGGGCGGTGAAGGTCACCACGCCGGTCGAATCGCCCTCGCCGCCGCCTTCGGTCGCGACAATGTCGAGGCCGAGCCATTCCGATTTCCTGGCCCAGTCGCCGGTCGCGGCGCGGTCGAAATCGCCACGCTGGTCCTCGGCGAGGGTCTCGAAAAGATAATCGACATTGGCGGTGGCGAAGGCGCTGTAGCGCGAGCGCATCAGCGCTTCCGCCGTCGGCGGGTTTCTCCCGCCGGCAAGAAAGGGTCCGCAGCAGGCGGAAAAGGCCAGCTTATCTTGGGCGCTGGCGCGGCAGGGGCAGATGTCCTCGGTCATGACGCGGCTTTTAGCCGATTTCCCGCGACATGCAATCACGAGAACAGGCCAGAAGACTCATTTCGGCTTGTTGAAGGGGTCGGTCGGCAGATCGCCGAAAGGCGAGGGCGCGGCCGGCGCGGGGGCGGTGACCGGCTGCGGCGCGGGCGCGATAGGGGCTGCGGGCGGCGGCGCGGCTTCGGCGGCGGGCTGCTCGGGCGCGGGCTTGTCCTTGGCCGCGTCGTCCGGCTGCGCCTTGGGCTCGACCTTGTCCTTGGCCTGGTCGGGAATCGGCCCGTGGTAGATGCCGAGCTTGGCGGCCTCGGCCTTGTTGATGCACTTCTGTTTCGACTTCCACAGGAACTGGCCGCGCGGACATTGCATCGCGGCGCCAGGCGCCGCGAGAGCCATGACAAGGCCGGAAGCCGCGATCAGCGTCCAGACGAGGCGACGACGCGCCGAGGGAAGGTGAATGGCTTTTCTCATTCGATCCGAAACCGCGTAAACCCAGCCTTGTCGCAAGTCGAGGTGACAGAAATGTGGCCGACTGGTCCGTCGATTCGCGCCGCGCGCTCTTGCCTTTTGGCCGCGCGGGCCGCATAGCGCGTCAAATCCCGCCTCATCCAAAGCGAGCTTCTCCCATGGGTTTCAAATGCGGCATCGTCGGCCTGCCCAATGTCGGCAAGTCGACCTTGTTCAACGCGCTCACGCAGACCGCCGCGGCCCAGGCCGCCAATTATCCGTTCTGCACCATCGAGCCCAATGTCGGCGATGTCGCGGTGCCGGACGAGCGCCTTGAGGCGCTGGCCAAAATCGCCGGCTCGAAGGAGATCATCCCGACCCGGCTGACCTTTGTCGATATCGCCGGACTGGTGCGCGGCGCCTCCAGGGGCGAGGGCCTCGGCAACCAGTTTCTCGCCAATATCCGCGAATGCGACGCCATCGCCCACGTCGTTCGTTCTTTCGAGGATGGCGACATCACCCATGTCGAAGACGGGGTCGATCCGATTCGCGACATCGAGACCATCGAGACCGAGCTGATGCTGGCCGATCTCGATTCGCTCGAAAAGCGCGTCGTCAATCTCGAAAAGAAGGCGCGCGGCGGCGACAAGGAATCGAAAGAACAGCTCGACCTCGTCAACCGCTGCCTCGTTCTTTTGCGCGAGGGCAAGCCGGCGCGCGTGGCGGAAGTTTCCCCCGACGAGCGCCGGACCTTCGCCCAGCTTGGCCTGCTGTCGTCCAAGCCCGTGCTTTACGTCTGCAATGTCGAGGAAGCCTCCGCCGACCAGGGCAATGACTTTTCCAAAAAGGTCTTCGCGCGGGCGGAAGAGGAGGGCGAGGTGGCGGTGGTGGTCTCGGCCAAGATCGAAAGCGAGATCGCAGTGATGGCGCCCGAGGACCAGAAGGATTTTCTCGAAGCGGTGGGGCTCCAGGAGCCCGGCCTCAATCGCGTGATCCGCGCGGGCTATGGCCTGCTGCATCTGATCACTTATTTCACCGTCGGCCCCAAGGAGGCGCGCGCCTGGACCATCGAAAAGGGAACCAGGGCTCCGGCGGCGGCGGGTGTGATCCACAGCGATTTCGAAAAGGGTTTCATTCGCGCCGAAACCATCGCTTTCGACGATTATGTCGCCTGCAAGGGCGAAAGCGGCGCGCGCGAGGCCGGAAAGTTCCGGCTCGAAGGCAAGGATTACACGGTGGCGGACGGCGACGTGCTCCACTTCCGCTTCGCCAACTGACTTTTTTCGTCAAATCGCCAGAAAATCGCGGCGCGAAAATCCAGGGATTTTCGCGCCGGTGAAATTTTTTGCCGGAGGGTTTGGGATCAGCCCTCTTCGTCGGTCTCGATGTCGCCGTCGATCAGATCGGCCACGTCGTCATTGTCTTCCTCTTCCTCCTCAAGGAAGGTGTCGTCTGCGGCGTCGACGCCGAGATCGACATCGTCTTCGACCACGGCGGCGGCCTTTTCGTCGCCAGCCTCGGCGTCTTCAAGCGAGACGATTTCCGGCCCCGGCGCGGGCAGATCGGATTCTTCGTCGTCAGCCACAGCCGCGCGGGCCGCCGCGCGGGCGGCGACCGGCGGCTGGAAGGTCGCGCCGCATTTCGGGCAGAGAATGGGATCGCGGTTGAGATCGAAAAATTTGGCGCCGCAATTCTGACACTGCCTTTTGCCGCCGAGTTCCGGTTTCGCCACGTTTGAAATCCCCTTGATCGTTTCCCGTCCGCAGGCTGGGCGGTTGAGAGCTGTCGGACGGTGGGGTTATTCGCGCGGCGCGACGCTGTCAATCCGTCTCGACACGGAAAACATCGTTCTTTCGCCTCGTTTCGGCAATCGGGGATGCGCCGGGCTCAACGCTCCAGTTCGGAATCCCAATACAGGAAATCGTTCCAGGTCTTGTGCAATTCGCTATTGGCCTGAGGCAGCCGCCGCGCGATCATGTCGAGATGATAGGGCGCCGGCTCGAAAGGCGCGCGTTTCAGCTTGAGACCAGCCTGTTTCGCGGTCTTGTCGGCCTTGAGCAGATTGTCGTGCTGGCAGCAGGTCACGATATTGGCCCAGGTCGTCGCGCCGCCTTTCGAGCGGGGAATGACGTGGTCGAAAGTCAGATCCTTGGCGTGACCCTTCCGCCCGCAATATTGGCAGGTGAATTCATCGCGCAGAAAGACATGATAGCGGGTGAAGGCGATAGTCTTGCGCCGATGATAGGTCTTGAGCGCGACGACGGACGGCACCTCGAAGGATTGGTTGGCGGAACGCACCACCACGTCCTCATAGCTCGCGATCGGATTGACCCGGCCCTTGATCAAGGCGACCAGGGCGTCCTGCCAGCTCCAGATCGACAAAGGCGCCCAGCTCACCGGCTGCATGTCGGCGTTGAGGACGAGAGTGCGCAGATTGGCGACGATGGCGTTCATGCGCGCCCCCGCGCCGGAGGCGTGTGGCGAAACGCCGCGAGAGAAAAAACATTTCGGGGCGCGGCGCCGGAGCCCGCCGTTTCCGCATCGAACGCCTCAAGGCGCCTATGCAGAAACGCGGCGGTCACGCCGCCCTCCCTTTCCTGCGATGCGCAAGCGGAGGGGTCGAATCGAACGCCAGGCGCGCGGCTCCGGGCGGAAGCCGCCGCGATCGTTCCGGCCGAGCTTGACCCTTCATTTGTCCTCTCCAGGAAAACGACTCAAAGCGCGCGAGCCGATTTTCAGGCGCGGATAGTCTATATGCCGGATGACGTCCTTGTGAAGGCGCCTCGTTCAATTTTCACAAAACCAGGATTTTTATTACCGCGTCGGGATCGGGGTTCCGCTGCGATAATCGTAAAAGCCGCGCTGAGTCTTCCGGCCGAGCCAGCCCGCCTCGACATATTTCACCAGCAGCGGGCAGGGGCGGTATTTCGAGTCGGCAAGGCCTTCGTGCAGCACCTGCATGATCGACAGGCAGGTGTCGAGACCGATGAAATCGGCGAGCTGCAACGGTCCCATCGGATGATTGGCGCCGAGCCGCATGGCGGTATCGATGGCGTCCACCGTGCCGACGCCCTCGTAGAGCGTATAAATCGCCTCGTTGATCATCGGCAGCAGGATGCGGTTGACGATGAAGGCGGGGAAATCCTCCGACACCGTCACCGTCTTGTGCAGCGTCTCGATATAGGTCCGGGCGGCGGCGAAGGTTTCGTCGTCGGTGGCAATGCCGCGAATCAGCTCGACGAGCTGCATTTTCGGCACCGGATTCATGAAATGTATGCCGATGAAGCGATTCGGCCGATTGGTCGTCGAGGCGAGGCGGGTGATCGAGATCGACGACGTATTGGTCGCGATGATCGCCCCTTCCTTGAGCGGCAGGCAGACCTCCGACAGGATCTTGCGCTTGACCTCTTCGTCCTCGGTCGCCGCCTCGATGACGAGATCGCAGGAGGCCAGATCTTCGAAGGTCTTGGCCGGCTTGATCCGGGCGAGCGCCGCCGCCTTGTCCGCCGCGGTCATGGCGTCGCGCTCGACGAGGCGGCTCAGATTCGCGTCGATCTTGCCGATGCCCTTATGAATCCGGCTTTCGGAAATGTCGTGCAGCAGAATGTCGAAGCCGCCCGACGCGCTGACCTGCGAGATCCCGCTGCCCATCTGGCCCGCTCCGACCACGCCGATTTTACGAATTTCAAAAGTCATGACTTTTTCCCGAGCGGCGCCAACAACCGGCGGCGATCATAAGCCACAATCGCCGCCCTCGCATTGATTCTATTTTCCGACTTTCGCCAGTTCTTCATTGAGTTCCGGCAGGGCGGCGTAGAGATCGGCGACGAGGCCGTAATCGGCGACCTGGAAAATCGGGGCCTCTTCGTCCTTGTTGATGGCGACGATGACCTTCGAATCCTTCATGCCTGCGAGATGCTGGATCGCGCCCGAAATGCCGACCGCGATGTAAAGCTCGGGCGCCACCACCTTGCCGGTCTGTCCGACTTGCCAGTCGTTCGGCGCATAGCCGGCGTCCACCGCCGCCCGCGAGGCGCCCATGGCCGCGCCGAGCTTGTCGGCGATCGGCTCGATAAAAGTCTTGAAATTCTCGGCGTTCTGCATCGCCCGGCCGCCGGAGATGATAATCTTCGCCGAGGTCAGCTCGGGGCGGTCCGAAATCGCCAAAGCCTCGCTCTTGAAGGCCGACAGGCCGCATTCGGCGGGCGGGCTGACCGCCTCGACCGGGGCCGAGCCGCCTTCGGGCGTCGCGGCGAAGGTCGAGGTCCGCACGGTGATGACCTTTTTGGCGTCGCTGGCCTGAACCGTCTGGACGGCGTTGCCGGCATAGATCGGCCGCTCGAACGTGTCGGGCGAAATCACCTTGGAAATTTCCGATACTTGCGCGACATCGAGCAGAGCCGCGACGCGCGGCAGCACATTCTTGCCGGTCGAACTCGCCGGCGCGACGATCGCATCGTAATTCGGGGCGAGCGAAACCAGAAGATCGGCCAGAGGCTCGGCCATGCCATGATGGAAAGCGTCGCCCGAAACGGTCAGCACCTTTTCGACGCCCGCGAGTTTCGACGCGGCTTGCGCCGCTTCATCCCACGCGCCGGCGACCAGAACATGAACCGGGCCGCCGAGCGCGGCGGCTGCGGTCAAGGCCTTGGCGGTGGCGTCGTTGAGATGGCCGTTATGCACTTCGGCAAGGAGAAGAGTGGTCATCAGAACGCCCCCGCATCTTTCAGTTTCGCCACCAGCTCGGCGACCGAGCCCACCTTGACGCCGGCCTTGCGGCTCGGCGGCTCGGCGGTCTTGAGCACTTTGAGCCGTGGCGTGACGTCCACGCCGTAATCGGCGGGGGTCTTCTCGGCGATCGGCTTTTTCTTGGCCTTCATGATATTGGGTAGCGAGGCGTAGCGCGGCTCGTTAAGGCGCAGATCGGAGGTCACCACCGCCGGTAGCTTGAGCGTCACGGTCTGCAGGCCGCCATCGACCTCGCGGGTCACGTCCACGGAACCGTCCGAGATTTCGACCTTGGAGGCGAATGTGCCCTGGCCCCAGCCGAGCAGGGCGGCGAGCATCTGGCCGGTCTGGTTGGAATCGTCGTCGATGGCCTGTTTGCCGAGAATGATCAGGCCGGGCTGTTCTTCCGAAGCGACGGCCTTGAGAATTTTGGCGACGGCCAGCGGCTCGACCATCTCGTCGGTCTTGACCAGCACGCCGCGGTCGGCGCCCATGGCGAGGCCGGTGCGCAGGGTTTCGGTCGCCTGTTGCGGGCCGATGGAGACGACGACGATCTCACTCGCCTTGCCGGCTTCCTTCAGCCGCAGCGCCTCTTCGACGGCGATTTCGTCGAACGGATTCATCGACATTTTGACATTGGCGAGTTCGACGCCCGTCCCGTCGGTCTTCACCCGGATTTTCACGTTGTAATCGACAACCCGTTTCACGGGCACGAGGATTTTCATCGGCTACGGCCTCCAGCAGCCCGTCGCCGGCCGCGCCGGAAAGGGCGTTATGCTTTCGCCTGGAAAAAGCGAGGCGTCGTGACGCCGGCCGGCTCCGGGCGCAGGGTGACAATTGAACCATCTGGTAGTCGTCGCATTGCAGCAAGTCAACGGCGTCGCGGTAATGACTATGACCAACGTCTGCGCACGCTAGCGGTTCTGTCCCGGCTTCCAGAGGATGTCGCCGGCGCCGTCATTGTTGGCGATTCGCGCGGCGACGAAAAGGAAGTCGGAAAGGCGATTGATGTAATGCAGGGCCGGCTCGCCGACGCTTTCGCCCGAGGCGGCCAGCGCGACCATGCGTCGTTCGGCGCGCCGCGAAATGGCGCGGGCGAGATGGAGCGCGGCGGCGGCGGGGGCGCCGCCGGGCAGGACGAAAGACCGAAGCGGGCTCAGGCGGGCGTTCAGCGCGTCGATCTCCTGCTCCAGCCGGACCACCTGCGTCGCCGCGATCCGCAAAGGCTCATAGCCGAGCGGCTTTTCGGACGGCGGCGTCGCCAGATCGGCGCCGAGGTCGAACAGGTCGTTCTGGATGCGCTCCAGCATGGCGTCGAGTTCCGGCAAAGCGGCGGCGGCCAGACGCGCCAGACCGATGGCGGAATTGGTTTCGTCCACGTCGCCATAGGCTTCGACGCGCGCGTCGCATTTGGCCCGTCGTTCGCCATCGGCGAGGCCGGTCGAGCCGTCGTCGCCGGTCCTGGTGTAGATCTTGTTCAATTTGACCATGAAGACTTTGTTCTCTCACCGGCTCGACAGCGCCAAGGCAATCAGGGCCGCGCCGCGCTGTAAATTGGAAAATTGTCCATTCTTGCGGTTTCCCGCGCCTTCCCTCTCAATCGGGCTTGATCAGGCGTTCGAGATAATCGAGCTCCTGGCGCGCGCGGCTGGGGTCGGCGAGGCGGCGGCGCAGTTCATCCAGCACCTTGCGCGCCTTTTGCGACGCGGTCGTTTGGGCGCCCTGACGATTGCCCGCATTGCCGGCCGTCCCCTCGCTGTCCCGGCCCTGGTAGCCGCGCCCGTTTTGCCGGCGCGCATCCTCGCGGTCGCCGTCCTGGCCGTTTCCTTCGGCCTTGGCCGCCGCTTCGGCGGCGCCCTTGCGCAATCCCTTCAGGGCGCGGCCCTGCGCGTCCAGGGCGGCGGCGTTGTCGCCCTGGGCCAAGGCGTTTTCCGCCTGTTTCATGGCGTCCTCGGCCTCGGTCAGGCCCTCGGATTTTCCGCCTTCGGCGCCTTCGGCCCGCCCTTTGAGCGAATCGAGCTTGTCGCGCAATTGCTCCTGACGTTGGGCGAGATCGTCCTGGGACGGCTGTCGCTGTCCGTCCTGACCCTGCGCTGATTGGTCCTGCGCCGATTGGCCCTGCTGTCCTGAATCGGGGGGCTGGTCGCCGGGCTGCCGCGGTTCCGAGGGGCTCTGGTTGGCGCGGTCCCGCGTAAAAGTGTCGTCGCGCAGTTTCTGCTGCTCGCGCATCATATTGTCGATGTCGCGCATCGTCCGACGGTCGCGCGCGGCTTCGCTTTCGCCCTTTGACGGGCGGGCGTTGCGGAGATTTTCGAGCATGTCCTGGACGCGGTCGAGCATGCGCATGGCGGCGTCCTTGTCGCCTTCGCGGGCCGCTTCCGCCATGCGGTCGAGCATGGATTTGAAATCTTTCGGCGTGACCAGACGGCTGTCGCTTTGTCCCGTTTCGGGCGACTGGCCTTGTTTCGCGGCCCGTTCCTGCATCGCCGCGAGATAACGATCCAGCGCCTTTTGCAATTGCGCGGTCAGGCGCGCGATTTCCTCGTTCGAGGCGCCGTTCTTGAGCGCGTCGTGCAAGGCTTGCTCCGCCGCCTTGAGATCGCGTTCGGCTTGCGGGACGTCGCCTTCCTCGATGTGCAGCGCGATCTGCCACAGCAGATCGACCACCGCGACCAGATCGGCGTCGTCGCGGGCGTGGCGAAGCGAGTCGTGGACGACGCGAAGGCCGAGATAGACGCCGAGATCGGGCGTGAAAATTTCCGGCGACAGCGTCAGCGCGTCGATCGCCGTCAGCACTTTGTCCTTTTGCGCCGCGTCGAGGGCGAGGATTTGCCTTTGCTCGACGAGCGCCAGCGCCAGCGGATTGGTGAAATTTTTTCCCGGCAGCACGACATGGCTGATGACGGCCTCGCCTCGATTGCCCGCGTCGTCGTGGACGGCCAGCGTCAGATCGACCGGGGCGCCGGCAAAGGGGCTGTCGCTCCAGTCGAGCGTGGTCGCGCCCTCGCCCAATCCGCCGGGGCCGGCCGGCAGCTCCAGCGAACCGCGCGGCGGCGCGACCAGCGGATGGGCCGTCGGGGACGATCCCGCCTCGATCGGTTTGGCGATGGCTTCGGCGTCGTGGGCGCCATAATCGTCCTCGATCCGATAGGCCAGTTCGAACGAGCCGTGCAGATTGACCTTCGGCGCGGCGGTCGGGGTGATTTTGGGCGGCAGGTCGGGGATCGCCTTCAAGCTCAGACTGGCGATTTCGCTCTGGCCGAGCCCCAATCGCAGGCGCCCGTCGCCGAGCAGCCTGAACCGCCGCTCGCTGGAGGCGCCATCGCGTTTCGCCGCCGGCTTCACGGCCTCGATGCGGCCCTGGACGGCGACGCGGAGATTGTCCTGGTTGACGGCGCGAACGATGACGGTCGAGCCGACCGGCGCGGCGATGCTGGCGCGGTCTTTCAGCGCCAGGACGATGGGAGGCCGTCCGGTATAGGGCGGCGGGTCGATCCAGGCGTCGAGGCGCGAGGGGCCGCCTTCCGTGGCGTGGAGCCGCCAGTCGAAGGCGGCGGCGAGCCGGGCGTATTTTTCCGGCCCGGCGGCCAATCCCGTCGCCAGCAGCGCCAGCACGGCCAAGGCGCCGAGGGCGTAAGGGTCTTCGCGCCACAGCCGGGGCGCGGGCGCGACCGGGCGCAGCCGGGCGGCGCGCCGGGCCGCGCGGCGCTGGTGCAGCCGCCACAGGCCCTGGGTGCGCGGGTCGCCGTCATTGGCCAGATGGTCGGCCAAAGCGGCGGCGGGCGCCGTGGGGTCGCCGGAATCCAGCGCGTCGCGGGCCTCGCCGGCGCGCGGCCAGGAAAAATCGCGCAGGCGGTAAAGCGCGGCGGTCAAAGCGACGAACAGGGCCGCGACGCCGAACAGGCGCGCGAGCGACGGCGCACCCAGCCAGACGCCGGTCCAGCTCAGGGCGATGAAAAAGGCGAAAACGATCGCGGCGGGCAGCAGAACGCGGGCAAGGCGCTCGAAGGCGAGCGCGGCCCAGGCGAAAAGCTCCAGCCGGCGCGGACGCGCCGCGCGCCAAGCCGCGCGCCGAGCGCGGAACGAGTCTCGCCAAGCCGCGCGCCGAGCGCGGAATGAGTCTCGCCAATCCGCGCGCCAAGCGCGGAACGATTCTCGCGAAGCCAGAAAAAAGTCCTTCACGCGCCGGCGCCTCGATTGATCCAGGAAGATTTCGCGCCGAAGCGAGGCTTCATGTCAACCAGGGCGGAACTTTGTCGAGGCCGATCAAACTCTCGTAATCGCCGCGCGGCCGGATCAAAGCGTGTTTCTCGCCCTCGACCAGGACCTCTGGAACCAGCAGGCGCGAATTGTAGGTGCCGGCCTGAACCGCGCCATAGGCGCCCGCCGACATCACCGCCAGCAGGTCGCCCGGCCTGGGCTCGGGAAGCTCGCGGTCGCGGGCGAGGAAATCGCCGGTCTCGCACACCGGGCCGACGAGATCGGCCACGATGCGCTTCGCGCCTTGGTTCGCCGCGGCGACCGGAAAAATATCGTGATGCGCCTCGTAAAGCGTCGGGCGGACCAGATCGTTCATCGCCGCGTCGACGATGATGAAATTCTTCGCCGAGCCATGTTTCACATAGAGGACGCGGGTCACCAATATGCCGGCGTTGCCGACGATCAGGCGGCCCGGCTCGAAGATCGTCTTCGCCCCCAGCGGCTTGATGTGGCGGCGCACGATTTCGGCATAGAGCCGGGGATGGTAGCTGGCCGGGTCTTCGCGCTCGGAATAGGGAATGCCGAGACCCCCGCCGAGATCGACGTGAGCGATGCAATGGCCGTCGGCGCGCAATTGCCGCACGAAATCCGCCAGCAGCGCGAAGGCGTTGTCGAAAGGCGCGAGATCGGTGATCTGCGAGCCGATATGCATGTCCACGCCGGCGATCTCGATTCCGGGCAGTTGGGCGGCGCGGGCGTAAACCTCGCGGGCGACGGAAATCGGCACGCCGAATTTGTTTTCCGATTTTCCGGTCGAAATCTTGGCGTGGGTCTTGGCGTCCACGTCCGGATTGACGCGCAGCGCGATTCTGGCGGCCTGGCCGCGCGAAGAAGCGATCTCGGCGATGCGCTCCAGCTCGGGCTCGGATTCGACATTGAAACAGAGGATGCCATAGTCGAGCGCCAGCGCAATCTCGCGGTCGGTCTTGCCGACGCCCGAAAAGGTGACGCGATTCGACGGAACTTTTGCCGTCTGGGCCCGGCGCAATTCGCCCTCGGACACGACATCCATGCCGGCGCCGAGGCCGGCGAGCAGGGTCAGCACCGCCTGATTGGAATTGGCCTTCATCGCATAGCAGACCAGGGCGTCGAAATCGGCCATGGCCTGAGCGAAGACCTGGAAATGCCGGCGGATCGTCGCCGCGCTGTAGCAATAGAAGGGCGTTTCGATCGTCCGCGCCAGATTGGGCAGGGCGACGCCCTCGGCATGCAGCACGCCGTCGCGATATTCGAAATGATTCATCCCGGAGCCTAGAGCAGGAAATCGAAGGGCGACGGCGCCTTGGGCGCGCCGGCTTTGAGGGAATTGCTGTCGAGGCCTGTCGGCATGTCCTTTTTCGGCGGCGCGTTCGGATTTTTCTTGTCCGCGGGCGTCTGAGCGGCGGTGGAATCGATCGGAACCGGCGGGCCGCGCCGGCCGCAGCCGTCGAGCAGAAGCGCGCCCGAGAGGGCCGCCGCCAGCAGCGCCGTCTTGAGGAGACTATCGAAGGTCAATGGCGCGGCTCCCGAATATGCGCTAGAGCCTTTTCCGTTCCTTCGGATTCGGAAGAAGTCTCTAATTCATTGTTTTAACGCATATTCTTGTCCAAAAAGTCTGCAACTTTTTGGGAATATGCTCTAACGGCGCGGACTATAGCCGAGGGTTCGGTTGGATTTCCAGCTATCAAGCCGTTTTTTCGTCGTTCAGCCGCTCGCGCCACGCCTTGGCCTGGGCGCGGACATTGTCCGGCGCCGTCCCGCCATAGCTCAGGCGGCTGCGCACCGAATTCTCGACCCCCAGCACCTCGAAAACCGCCGGCGTGATCGCCGGTTCGACCGCCCGCATCTGGTCGAGCGCGAGCCGGTCCAGCTCGACGCTTTTTTCGGCGGCGAGCGCGACAATGCGGCCGGTGACGTGATGGGCCTGACGGAAGGGCATGCCGAGGCTGCGCACCAGCCAGTCGGCGAGGTCGGTGGCGGTGGAAAAGCCCGAGCCCGCCGCCGCCTTCATCCGGTCAAGGCGCGGCGTCATGTCGCGCACCATGCCGGCCATGGCGGCGACGCACAGCGAAAGCGACTGGAGCGAATCGAAACAGCCTTCCTTGTCTTCCTGCATGTCCTTCGAATAAGCGAGCGGCAGGCCCTTCATGACGATCAGCAGGCCGGCGAGGTCGCCGATGATTCGCCCCGATTTGCCGCGCACCAGTTCGGCGGCGTCGGGATTGCGCTTCTGCGGCATGATCGAGGAGCCGGTGGTGAACTTGTCCGACAGGGAGATGAAGCCGAATTGCGGCGTCGTCCACAGCACGATTTCCTCGGCGAATCGCGACAGATGGGTGGCGGCGATCGCCGCCGCCGCCAGGGATTCGAGCACGAAATCGCGATCCGAGACGCTGTCGAGCGAATTGGCGGTCGGCCGGTCGAAGCCGAGCGCGCGGGCCGTCATGGCGCGGTCGATGGGGAAGGAGGTGCCGGCGAGCGCCGCTGCCCCAAGCGGACATTGGTTGAGCCGGGCGCGGGCGTCGTGGAAACGGCCGCGGTCGCGCGAGATCATCTCGACATAAGCGAGCAGGTGATGGCCGAAGGTCACCGGCTGGGCGGATTGCAGATGGGTGAAGCCCGGCATGACCGCATCGGAATAATTTTCCGCCTTTTCGACCAGAGCGGTCTGGAGGTCGCGCAACTGGCCGTCCAGTTCGTCGATGGTGTCGCGGACCCACAGCTTGAAATCGACCGCGACCTGATCGTTGCGCGAGCGCCCGGTGTGCAGCCGCCCCGCCGCCGGGCCGATCTTTTCGGCCAGCCGCGATTCGACATTCATGTGAATGTCTTCCAGCGCCCGGGAAAAGTTGAAGGCGCCGGTCTCGATTTCCGCGCCGACCTCGTCTAAACCCTTGGCGATGGCGTCGGCATCCGCCTGGGACACGATGCCCGTCGCGGCCAGCATGGCCACATGCGCCTTGGAGCCGGCGATATCCTGTCGGGCGAGGCGATAATCGAAGCCGATGGAGGCGTTGATCTCCTCCATGATCGCGTCGGGGCCGCTGGTGAAACGGCCGCCCCACATTTGATTGCTCATGACCGCTCCAAAATGACGTCAAAAGTTGGAGGCCAAAGGATGAATGACGAGCAAGACCTGCCGGTTCAGGCCACTCCCGCGCAGATGCGCGCCATCGCCCGCCGGCTGATCCTGCCGCATATGTTCATTGTCGCGGCGGGGGTCGCCGCGAGCTTGTGGTTCGTCCTATACGTGATGAACGGGCCCCGGAGCAAGGAAGCCGCTTCCGAGCCGGCGCAATGCCAGGTCTCTAGGGCGCTGGCGCAAAAACTCGCGCCGCTCGCCACGGGCGATCTGGCGGCCCTCGCCATCCGTTCCCATCCCAGGCCGATGGAAAATATTTCCTTCGAGCATGACGGCGCGCCGACCGACCTCGCCGCCTTGAACGGCCGGACAATTCTGTTGAATTTCTGGGCCACCTGGTGCGCGCCCTGCCGCGAGGAAATGCCCGGCCTCGACCGGCTTCAGAGCCTCGCCGGCAATCCGTCCTTCAGCGTGGTCGCGGTCAATATGGACAGCGCGCGGCTCGACCGTCCCAAGACTTTTCTGAAGCAAATCGGGGTGAAAAATCTCGGCTTTTACGCCGATCCGCACGGGAAAGTCTTTCAGACCCTGCAACAGGCTGGCAAGCTGGTCGGCTTGCCGACGACCTTGCTGATCGGGCCGGATGGCTGCGAGATCGGCGCCATGGCCGGTCCCGCCAAATGGGACGGTGCCGACGCCCAGGCCTTGGCCCGGGCGGCGGCGGCGAAGTGAAGCCTCATTGCGGCTGGCGCGGATCCTTGACGGGCACGCCGGCCGTCTTGAGCTGATCCATCAGTTCGCCCGACTGGAACAGTTCGCGGACGATGTCGGCGCCGCCGACGAATTCGCCCTTGATGTAAAGCTGCGGAATGGTCGGCCAATTGGCGTATTGCTTCACGCCCTCGCGGATGTCCGGGTCTTCGAGGACATTCACGCCCTTGTAGGGCACTTCCAGGAAGCTCAGGATTTTCGCGATCTGGCCGGAGAAGCCGCATTGCGGGAAATTCGGCGTGCCTTTCATGAAAAGCACGACATCATTGTCCGTCACGTCCTGCTTGATGCGGTCGATGGCGGTGGAGTTCATGGCGTCCGACATGGATTTTTCCTTTCATACGGAGGTCAAGGCTCCGCGATGGGACATAATTAAGCTGCGCGCCTTCGCGGTTCAAGCCGTTTCGGGCGCGGCGGTCTCCAGCGCCAAGGCGTGAAGCGCGCCGCCCATCTGTCCGCCGAGCGCCGCATAGACCAGCTGATGCTGGCGCACGCGGCTCAGTCCCCGGAAGGTCTCCGAGACCACCCGAGCGCTATAATGATCGCCGTCGCCGGCAAGGTCGGTGATCTGAATCTCGGCGTCGGGCAGGGCCTTCTTGATCATATGCTCGATTTCAGAGGCTTGCATGGACATGGGCGGTTCCTTGATGGGTTGGAGAGTCCATCCGCATAAATAGTCACGAGGCCTTGCCGCCGCCAGCCATATAGGCTGGCATCCAGCCTTCATGGGCTTCAAGCAAATCCCGCACCAGAACAGGCGCGCCGCCGCCGAGGGTCAGAGAATCGCCGCCGGTCTCGCCGATGACCGCGACCGGCAGGCCGGCCTTCGCCGCTTTGGCCAGGATTTCGTCGGCCATGTCCTTGGACGCGGCAAGCAGATAGCGCCCCTGATCCTCGCCGAACCAGGCCGCCGCATTGTCGCCGCCGGGCGCGGAAGCTTTCGCGCCGATTCCGCCGGCCATCGCCATTTCGGCCAGCGCGACGGCAAGGCCGCCGTCCGACAGATCGTGCGCGGCGCCGACCATGCCAGCGCCGATCAGGGCGCGGACGAAATCGCCATGGGCCTTTTCTTTCGCCAAATCGACCGGCGGCGGCGCGCCTTCCTCGCGGCCGAGGATTTCCCTCAAATAGATGGATTGTCCGAGCCAGCCCTCGCCCGCGCCGACCAGCAGGATTTTTTCGCCGCCTGAACGGAAGGCGATGCCGACGCTCTTGGTCACGTCAGCCACAAGGCCGACGCCGCCGATCGCCGGGGTCGGCAGGATGCCCTTGCCCTGCGTCTCGTTATACAAAGAGACATTGCCGGAAACGATGGGGAAATCGAGCGCCCGGCAGGCCTCGCCGATTCCGTCGAGACAGGCGACGAACTGCCCCATGATTTCCGGCTTTTCCGGATTGCCGAAATTGAGATTGTCGGTGAGCGCCAGCGGCTTGCCGCCGACGGCGGTGATATTGCGCCAGGCTTCCGCCACCGCCTGTTTGCCGCCTTCGAACGGATCGGCATAGCAATAGCGCGGCGTCACGTCGGTGGTCAGCGCCAGCCCCTTCGGCCCGTCCGCGATCCGCACCACGGCGGCGTCGCCGCCCGGCGGCTGGATGGAATTGCCCAGGATCAGATGGTCATATTGCTCCCAGACCCAGCGTTTGGAGGCGAGATCGGGGCAGGCGAGCATTTTCTTGAGCGCGGCGTCGATAGAAAGCGGCGCCGGCAGGCTGGCCGAATTGAGTTTTGGCGGCTTGACCGGCGCGACATGGGGCCGGTCGTAAAGCGGCGCCTCGTCGCCCAACTCCTTGATCGGCAGATCGGCCTTGACCTCGCCCCGATGCTTGATGACGAAGCGAAGCGTGTCGGTGGTCTTGCCGATGATGGCGAAATCGAGCCCCCATTTGCGGAAGATCGCCTCGGCTTCCTCCTCCTTTTCGGGGTCGAGCACCATCAGCATGCGCTCCTGGCTCTCCGACAGCATCATTTCATAGGCGGTCATGCCCGATTCGCGGCAGGGAACGAGGTCGAGATCGAGTTCGACGCCGAGATTGCCCTTGGCGCCCATTTCGACGGCGGAGGAGGTCAGCCCGGCCGCGCCCATGTCCTGAATGGCGACGACGCAACCCTTGGCCATGATCTCCAGGCAGGCTTCGAGCAGAAGCTTTTCCGAGAAAGGATCGCCAACCTGGACCGTGGGGCGCTTCTCGTCGGAATTCTCGTCGAATTCGGCGGAAGCCATGGTCGCGCCATGGATGCCGTCGCGCCCGGTCTTGGAGCCGAGATAGACGATGGGACGGCCGACGCCGGTGGCGGCGGCGTAGAAAATCTCGTTCGAACGTGCGAGGCCCACGGCCATGGCGTTGACCAGAATATTGCCGTCATAGCTGGCATGGAAGGCTGTCGAGCCGCCGACGGTCGGCACCCCGAAACTATTGCCATAGCCGCCGATGCCAGCGACGACGCCGGAGACCAGATGGCGGGTCTTGGGATGGTCGATCGAGCCGAAGCGCAGCAGGTTGAGGCAGGCGATCGGCCGTGCGCCCATGGTGAACACGTCGCGCAAAATGCCGCCGACGCCGGTCGCCGCGCCCTGGTAGGGCTCGATATAGGAGGGGTGGTTGTGGCTCTCCATCTTGAAGATGCAGGCCTGCCCGTCGCCGATGTCGATCACGCCGGCGTTCTCGCCCGGTCCCTGAATGACCCAGGGCGCCTTGGTCGGCAATTTCTTCAAATGAAGCCGCGACGACTTGTAGGAACAATGCTCGTTCCACATCGCCGAGAAAATGCCGAGCTCGGTGAAGGTCGGCGCGCGGCCGATCAGATCGAGAATGCGCCGATATTCATCCGGCTTGAGGCCGTGCCGGGAGACGAGTTCCGGCGTGATCGCCGGCTCGATTTTCGGCTCAATCTTCGGCTCTTGGGTTTGGGTCTGAGCGGTCAAGGAATCCGGCCCTTCGAGGAAATGCGCCGACGCATCGCGGGCCAGCCGCGACAGGGCATGGCCGGTTGGATAATGGCTTGCGCGCGACTTGGCAAGAATAGAGGGCGCCGGGACCGATCTGTGCCATTTATGCAACATCCGGCGGGAGACATATCAGCACATTGCAATAAATTGATCCATGTCAAACCGAATGATCCATAAAGCCGGCAGTTTCAACCCGCGCCCGGGACGCCGCGACGGCTAACCTAAGGCCACAGCTTTTCGAAACTGGAATGACCCCGATGAAAAACAACTTCCGCCTTGCTTTCGCGGCTGCTCTGCTGAGCGCCGTCGCCCTCCCGGCCTTCGCGGCCGACCTCCCCTCGACCAAGGAAGCGCCGATTGCGCCGGTCGATGATTCCTTCATGCCGTTCATGGTCCGCGTCGGCGCCCTCGGCGTCCTGCCGGACGGCGCGGGCTCCACGCTGAACGGCCTCGCGCCTTACGGCCTCTATAACTCCCGCCTCACGGATAACGTGGTTCCGGAAATCGACCTGAACTACTTCATCACCAAGAACTGGGCGGTCGAAGCGATCTGCTGCTTCGCGCACACGACTCTCGAAGCCTCGGTCGTTCCGGGCGGCACGCGCTACAATATCGCCAATACGACGGCCTTCCCCCCGACCGTGACGCTGCAATATCACTTCGCCATGGGCCAGTTCGACCCCTATGTCGGCGTTGGCGCGAATTATACCTGGGGCTTCTGGACCCAGTCCTGGCTGACCAAGGACGCTCTGAAGGCGGGCAATGGCATCAATGTCCATGGCGCCGCGGGCATCGACTTCGACATGGGCTTCGACTACTACCTGACCCGCCACTGGGTCGTGAACCTCGACGCCAAGTACCTTCCGCTGACGATGGACGCCAATGTGCTCGGCGTGCAGAACGCCGCCCATATCAACGTCGATCCGTGGCTGGTTCGTCTGGCCATCGGCTATCGCTTCGGCCTCGCCGATCTGGGCCTGGGCGCGCCGGTCGTCGCCAAGTACTGAGCTTCAAAGTACTGATTCTGGCGGCTTAGAGCCTTTTCCGTTCCTTCGGAATCGGAAGAAGTCTCTAATTCATTGTTTTAACGCATATTCTTGTCCAAAAAGTCTGCAACTTTTTGGGAATATGCTCTAGCCGTTTCGAAAAAGCCCGGTCGCAAGGCCGGGCTTTTTCTTTGCCTGAACGGGGATTGGGCAAGCGCGGCGGTTTTGCCGGTCGCGCATGAGTTGCGCCGACGCCTTTCCGCAAAATCTCGCGGATCGCCATGAAAGCCGGGAAGGAATTTGCGCTTTTGCCGTTCAGGCGGCCCGGGTCAGGCTCTCGAACAGGCCGCGCCCGTCAATGCCGCCGACCAGCGGGTCGATCAGGTTTTCCGGATGCGGCATCATCCCTAAGACATTGAACTTTTCGGAATAAATCCCGGCAATGTCATTGGTCGAGCCGTTGGGATTGGCGGCGCCGCCGACCTTGCCGCTGGCGTCACAATAGCGGAAGGCCACCCGGCCTGCGCCTTCCAGCCGCTCGATCGTTTCCGCCTCGGCCTCGTAATTGCCCTCGCCATGGGCGATGGCGACATCGATCGCCTGATGCAGGCGATAGGCGCGGGTGAAGGCGGTGTCGTTGCGCTCGACGCGCAAATGCTGGCGCTTGCAGACGAAACGCAGGTCGCGGTTGCGCATCAACACGCCGGGCAGCAGGCCGCTTTCGCACAGAATCTGGAAGCCGTTGCAAATGCCGAGCACCATGGCGCCGCGCGCGGCGTGGCGGCGCACCGCCTCCATGATATGGGCGCGGCCGGCGATGGCGCCGCAGCGCAGATAATCGCCATAGCTGAAGCCGCCGGGCAGGACCACAAGATCGGTCCCCGTCGGGAGATCGTAATCCGCGTGCCAGACGATGGAAGTCTGCGCGCCAGCCTGACGCAGGGCGCGCGCCGCGTCGCCCTCGCGATTCGATCCGGGGAACAGCACAACGGCGGCCTTCATCGCGCTCTCCAGACTCCGCTTATAAGATCGCGTCAGAGCAGTTCGACGCGGTAGTTCTCGACGACCGTATTGGCCAGAAGCTTTTCGCTGGCGGCGACCAGAGCCGCCTTGGCGGCTTCCGCATCCGGCCCTTCGACCTCGATCTCGAAAATCTTGCCCTGGCGCACCGAGGCGATCCCTTCGACGCCGAGCGAATGCAGGGCGCCTTCGATCGCCTTGCCCTGCGGGTCGAGAACGCCATTTTTCAAAGTGACGGTAACGCGCGCCTTCATGGCAGGACTTTCCTTCTGCGCAAACGCCTTCGGCCGATCGACTTTTGGGGCGGATCGATTACTGCACCAGCTTGGGGCCGCCGGTATGGGGCTTCTCGCCTTCCTGCATGATGCCGAGCCGGCGCGCGACTTCGGAATAAGCCTCGACCAGGCCGCCGAGATCGCGGCGGAAACGGTCCTTGTCGAGCTTGTCGTTGGACTTGATGTCCCACAACCGGCAGGAATTGGGGGAAATTTCGTCGGCGACGACAATGCGCATCATGTCGCCCTCCCACAGCCTGCCGCATTCCATCTTGAAATCGACGAGGCGGATGCCGACGCCGAGGAACAGGCCGGTCAGGAAGTCGTTGACCCGAATTGCCAGCGCCATGATGTCGTCGATTTCCTGCGGCGTCGCCCAGCCGAAGGCGGTGATGTGCTCTTCCGAAACCATCGGATCGTTCAGCGCGTCGTTCTTGTAATAGAATTCGATGATCGAGCGCGGCAGCTGCGAGCCTTCCTCGATGCCGAGCCGTTGCGACAGCGAGCCGGCGGCGACATTGCGCACCACGACTTCGAGCGGAATGATCTCGACTTCGCGGATCAGCTGCTCGCGCATGTTGAGGCGGCGGATGAAATGGGTCGGGACGCCGATATCGTTCAGATTCTGGAAGATATATTCCGAAATCCGATTGTTCAGCACGCCCTTGCCGTCGATCACCTCATGTTTCTTGGCGTTGAACGCGGTCGCGTCGTCCTTGAAATGCTGGACCAGGGTGCCAGGCTCCGGGCCCTCATAGAGCACCTTGGCCTTGCCTTCGTAAATGCGACGGCGCCGATTCATGGGATTAACCGAAATTCGAGATGATCCATGGACGCCAGGCTTCTCTCCGGCCTCCAGCGATTTTGGCGCGCGGCTTGACGCCCTGGGCCATGTTTGTCGAGGTTCCTAGACCGTTCCGAGTTTTTATACAACCTGTTTCCATCGATCCGGCCCCGGCGGGGCGGGAAATTCCGGCGCGCCCGCCTTTGGTAGGACGCGTCGAACGGCCGAGGAAGGCTAGGCGCGCCCATTGCGAGACTATATATAAACGCCATGTCAGGTTTCGAACCGCCAAGGGGTTTCATATGTCCGAGTTCGACAAGCGCGAAGAATCCTTCGAACTGAAATTCGCGCATGACGAGGAGCTGCACTTCAAGGCCCTCGCCCGCGCCCACAAGATGATGGGGCTCTGGGCCGCCGAGAAGCTCGGCAAGACCGGCGCGGAAGCCGAGGCTTACGCCAGGGCGCTGATCGAGCAGGATCTGGCGGCGCACGCCAAGGCCGGCGTGCTCGGCCGGATTGAGAAAGATTTCGCCGCCGCCGGCGTCGCCCAGTCCGAGCATCAGATTTCGCGCCATTTCGAGGAATTCCGCGCCGCCGCCGAAAAAGACATCAAGCGCTGACGCCAGGCTCGGCGGCGCCGGCAAAAAATTCTTGACGATTTGGGGCTAGTTTTTCGTCATGTCGAAAAAAGCGGCGCAAGACGCGCCCCAACCCGATCGACTCATCTTTCCCGGCGTCGCGGCCCCGCTGGCGGCGGAAGCGCGGCTTTGGCTGCGCCGTCTCGCCGGGGTGCGCCGCGCGTCGCCGCTCACCGTCGAGGCCTATGCGCGCGACGTGAGGCAATTTTTTGCCTTTCTCCGCGAGCAAAGCGAGGCGCCGCCCGATTTCGCCACGCTCGCCGCGCTGAGACCCGTCGATATTCGCGCCTTTCTCGCCCGCCGCCGCGCCGACGGCGTCGCCTCCCGCTCCCTGCTGCGGCAATTGGCCGCGCTGCGCTCATTCGCCCATCATCTGGCGCGCGAGGGTTTGGCTCGCGTCGATTTGCTCGACAAGATCCGGTCCCCCAAAGTCGCCCGCGTCCTGCCCAAGGCGCTGCCCGCCGAGGCGGCGTGCGAAATGGCCAGGGGCGAGGACGACGATTTGCATCGCGCGCCCTGGATTCTGGCGCGCGACGCCGCCGTGCTGGCCTTGCTTTATGGCGCCGGCCTGCGCATTTCCGAAGCGCTGTCGATCCGGCGGCGCGACGCGCCGGTTGGCGCGGTCGAGAGCCTGACGATTATCGGCAAAGGCGGCAAGGCGCGCGCGGTTCCGGTGATCCTGCCGGCGCGCAAGGCGATCGAGACCTATCTGGAGCTGTGTCCGCATCGGCTCGCCAAGGACGGGCCTTTGTTTGTCGGCGCGCGGGGCGGCGCGCTGTCGCCGCGCATCGTGCAACTGACCGTCGAACGCCTGCGCGGCGCGCTTGGCCTGCCGGAATCCGCCACGCCGCACGCCTTGCGGCACTCTTTCGCCACCCATCTGCTTAGTCGCGGCGGCGATTTGCGCTCGATTCAGGAATTGCTCGGCCACGCCAGCCTTTCCACCACCCAGATTTATACGGCGGTGGACAAGGCGCGGCTGTTCGAAGCCTATCGCGCGGCTCATCCGCGCGCCTGAGCGAAAGGATCGGCCGGTTGCGCAGCCGGTCAGCTATGGATCGCGCGCTTTTCAACCGCCATCGCCGCTTCCTTGACCGCCTCCGACATGGTCGGGTGGGCGTGGCAGGTGCGGGCGAGGTCTTCGGAGGAGCCGCCGAATTCCATCAGCACGGCGGCCTCATGGATCATTTCGCCGGCGCCATGGCCGACGATATGAACGCCGAGGACGCGATCGCTCGCGGCGTCGGCCAGGACCTTCACGAAACCGTCGGTCTGGCGCATGGCGCGGGCGCGGCCATTGGCGGCGAAGGGGAATTTGCCGCTCTTGTAAGCGACGCCCTTGGCCTTGAGCTCTTCCTCGGTCGCGCCGACGCTGGCGATTTCCGGCGCGGTATAGACGACGCCGGGGATCACTTCGTAATTCACATGACCGTGCTGTCCGGCCAGGATTTCGGCGACGGCGACGCCCTCATCCTCGGCCTTGTGGGCCAGCATCGGCCCGCGCACGACATCGCCTATGGCGTAAACGCCCGGAACATTGGTTTGGAAGTGGTCATTTATGACCACCTGGCCGCGCTCCATCGCGACGCCGAGCGCCTCCAGGCCGAGTCCCGTCGTATAGGGGCGCCGGCCGATGGCGACCAACACGATGTCGGCGTCGAGACTCATGGCGTCGCCGCCGGCGGCGGGCTCGATCGCGACTTTGGCCGCGTTCTTGCCGGTCTCGACTTTGGCGACCTTGGAGCCGAGCAGGAATTTGACGCCCTGCTTTTCCATGATTCGCTGCAATTGTTTGGCGGTTTCGAGGTCCATGCCGGGCAGGATGCGGTCGAAATATTCGACCACCGTCAGCTCGGCGCCGAGTTGGCGCCAGACCGAGCCGAGTTCGAGGCCGATTACCCCGGCGCCGACCACGATCATCCTTGCCGGAACCTTTGACAGCTCCAGCGCGCCGGTCGAGGAGACCACGATTTTCTCGTCGATCGTCACGCCCGGCAGATTGGCGACATCGGAGCCGGTGGCGATGACGATGTTCTTGGTCTCAAGCGCCTGTTTCGAGCCGTCCTCGGCGGTTACCTCGACCTTGCCGGCGGCTGGAATCGAACCCGTTCCGCGGAAGGCGTCGATCTTGTTCTTCTTGAGCAGGAAGGCGACGCCATTGACATTGGCGCCGACCGTCTCGTCCTTGTGCTTCATCATCGCGGCAAGGTCGAGCTTCGGCTTGCCGATATTGACGCCGAGGGCGCCGAGCCCGTGGGCGGCCTCCTCGAACATTTCGGAAGCATGGAGCAAAGCCTTTGACGGGATGCAGCCGATATTGAGGCAGGTTCCGCCATGGGTCTTGCGCTTTTCGACAATCGCGGTTTTCAGGCCGAGCTGGGCGGCGCGGATGGCGCAGACATAGCCGCCCGGGCCGGAGCCGATGACAATCAGATCGTAGGACATTCGAGAGTTTGCTTTCACTTTTGAGGCAGGCGTGTCCGATCGATGTAGTTTGGCAGTAAAGTTGAGTTATCAATGACCGCTTGCGACAATTGCTCCAAAGTCAAATTTATCGCTCCTGAAAGATCGGCTCCACGTAATATTGTACCTTTTAGAGAGGCTCCGGCGAAATCGGCACCACGAAAGATCGCATTCGTGGCGTCAGCGCCATCGAGAATTGCCGATCTGAGGGAGATTTTAGAAAGGTCCGCGCGCCGCACGAAGGCGCCATGTATATCGAGTGTCGAGCTAGACAGAGTTGCCTTGTATTGCATCATGCGCTCCCAAGCTTGTCTCTCAGTATTCTCAAAATTTCAGCAACATCAATCGGCGGCGGTTCGTCGCCATAATCCTTAACGCCCGTTCTTAAATAGGCTTGCAAGAGTTCGAATACCGGATTGGAAAGGTCCGGAAAGTCCTTTGCTGCTTCCCTTAATACATAGATCGCTGCCAACCTCACTTCAATATTTGGATCACGAAGCTGTCCGACAGCTCGGTTGAAGAGTTCCGTAACGTGCGCGCGGCGTGCGAGTTCCGCTTGAGTATTGGCTGATCGGGCCTGAAGGGAGGCAGGCGACAATTGCCGCCATGCCAGAAATGCACCCACGAACGCCGCAATCGCGATCGCGATATTTCGAAAAATCTCCGAGGCCGCCACCCAGCTTTGCATTTCAAGAGCTCAAAGATCGAGAACGAGGCGCGCCGGGTCTTCCAGCGCCTCCTTGACGCGCACCAGAAAGGTCACCGCCTGCTTGCCGTCGACGATGCGGTGATCGTAGGACAAGGCCAGATACATCATCGGGCGGATCTCGATCTTGCCGGCGACGACGACCGGGCGCTCCTGGATCTTGTGCATGCCGAGAATGCCGGACTGCGGCGCGTTGAGGATCGGCGTGGACATCAGCGAGCCATAGACGCCGCCGTTGGAGATGGTGAAGGTGCCGCCCTGCATCTCGTCGATCTTGAGCTGGCCGTCGCGGGCGCGCTTGCCCAGATCGGCGATGGTCTTTTCGATTCCGGCGATCGACAGTTTTTCCGCGTCGCGCACCACCGGGACCACCAGACCCTTGTCGGTGCCCACCGCGACGCCGACATGGCAGAAATTCTTGTAGATGATGTCGGTCCCGTCGATCTCGGCGTTGACCGCCGGGATTTCCTTGAGCGCATGGGTGCAGGCCTTCACAAAGAAACCCATGAAGCCGAGCTTCACGCCATGCTTTTTCTCGAACAAATCCTTGTACTGGGTCCGCAGGCTCATCAGCGCCTGCATGTCCACTTCGTTGAAAGTGGTCAGCATGGCGGCGGTGGCCTGCGCTTCCTTGAGGCGCCGCGCGATGGTCTGGCGCAGCTTGGTCATTTTCACCCGTTCCTCGCGCGTGGCGTCCTCGGCGGGCGCGGGCGCGCGGGCGGCGGCGGGAGCGACCGGCGCGGGGGCCGGCGGCAAGATTTGGGAAGCGCCGGCGAAAGTAAGCACGTCGCCCTTGAGCACCTGGCCGCGCTTGCCGGAGCCCGACACGTCGTGGACATTGACGCCGAGATCGGCGGCGTTCTTGGCGGCGGCGGGGGAAGGCGGCGGCGCGGCGGGCGCGGGCGTCTTGGCGGCGGTCTCGGCCGGCGTGGAGGCGGGGACGGCTATGGCTGTCACGGCGCCTTCGGCGATATGGCCGAGCAAGGCGCCGGGCGCGACCGTCTCGCCGTCCTTGGCGACGATTTCGGCCAGCGACCCGGCGGCGGGGGCGTTGACTTCCAGCGTCACCTTGTCGGTTTCAAGCTCCAGCAAGGGCTCGTCGGCCTTCACCGCGTCGCCGGGCTTCTTGAACCAGCGGCCGATGGTGGCTTCAGTGACGGATTCGCCGAGGGTGGGAACGCGGATTTCTGTGGACATCGGGATCACATCCGCCGCCTGCGCGGCTCATCGAGGGGAAGAAAAGCTTCGGCAAGCGGCGCCGAAGCCCATGGCGCGGAGAAGTTCAGCTTGCGAAGGCGTCGTCGAGGAAGGCTTTGAGCTGGGCGAGGTGACGCGCCATGACGCCGACGGCGGTCGCCGCCGAGGCGGGCCGGCCGACATAGCGGGCCCGCTTGTTCTTGCCGCCGGCCTGGTTGAGCACCCATTCGAGATAGGGCTCGACGAAGAACCAGGCGCCCATGTTCTTCGGCTCTTCCTGGCACCACACCACATCCGCCTTTTTCCAGCGCTGGAAGCGGGCGACCAAAGCTTTCAAAGGCATGGGATAGAGCTGCTCGACGCGCAGCAGATAGACGTCGTCCACGCCGCGCTTCTCGCGCTCCTCGTAAAGGTCGTAATAGACCTTGCCCGTGCACAGGATCACGCGGCGGATCTTGTCGTCCTTGACCAGCTTGATCGGCTCGTTGGGCAGGGTTTCGGCATCGTCCGAGAGCAGGCGGTGGAAATGGCCGTCGCCGTAAAATTCGTCGAGTTTCGACACCGCGCGCTTGTGGCGCAACAGCGATTTCGGCGTCATCAGCACCAGGGGCTTGCGGATGTCGCGCTTGAGCTGGCGGCGCAGGATATGGAAATAATTCGACGGGGTGGAGCAGTTCGCCACCTGCATATTGTCTTCGGCGCAGAGCTGAAGATAGCGCTCCAGGCGCGCCGAAGAATGTTCCGGGCCCTGGCCTTCATAGCCGTGCGGCAGGAGGCAGACGAGGCCTGACATGCGCAGCCATTTGCGCTCGCCCGAGGAGATGAACTGGTCGAACAGAACCTGGGCGCCATTGGCGAAATCGCCGAACTGGGCTTCCCACAGCACCATGGCGTCCGGCTCGGCCAGCGAATAGCCATATTCGAAGCCGAGCACCGCTTCTTCCGAGAGCATCGAATTGATGACCTCGTAATGGCCCTGGCCCTCGGAAATATGGTTCAGCGGGATGAAGCGCGATTCGTTTTCCTGGTCGATCAGGACAGAATGGCGCTGGGAGAAAGTGCCGCGCTCGCAATCCTGGCCGGAAAGCCGCACGCGGTAGCCTTCGTCGAGCAGCGAGGCGAAGGCCAAAGCCTCGGCCGTCGCCCAGTCGATCCCCTCGCCGGTTTCGATTGCCTTGCGGCGGTTGTCGAGGAAGCGCTGGATGGTCTTGTGGAGATGGAAACTCTCCGGGATCTTGCACAGCTTCTCGCCGTAGTCGCGCAGCTTTCTTTCCTCGATGGCGGTCTTGCCGCGCCGCGGACTGTCCTGTTCCGCCGAGGGCACGGATTTCAGGCCGGACCAGCGGCCGTCGAGCCAGTCGGCCTTGTTCGGCGCGTACGCCTGGCTCGCCTCATATTCGGCGTCGAGGCGGGTGCGCCAGTCGGCCTTCATCTTCTCGACCTCGCCCGGCGTGACCAGGCCCTCGGCGACCAGCTTCGCCGCGTAGAGTTCGAGCGTCGTCTTGTGCGTCCGAATCCTCTTGTACATCAACGGCTGGGTGAAGGAGGGCTCGTCGCCCTCATTGTGGCCGAAGCGGCGATAGCACCACATGTCGATGACGACGGGTTTCTGGAATTTCTGTCGGAATTCCGTCGCCACCTTGGCGCAGAAGGTCACCGCCTCCGGGTCGTCGCCATTGCAGTGCAGGATCGGCGCCTCGACGGTTTTCGCCACGTCGGACGGATAGGGCGAGGAGCGCGAATAGCGCGGATAAGTGGTGAAGCCGATCTGGTTGTTGATGATGAAATGGATCGAGCCGCCGGTCTTGTGGCCCTTGAGACCGGACAGGCCGAAACATTCCGCCACCACGCCCTGGCCGGCGAAAGCGGCGTCGCCGTGGATCAGCAGCGGCATGACCGGGCGGCGGTCCTCGGGGGCGCGGTCGAGATGCTGATCGAGCTTGGCGCGCACCTTGCCGAGCACCACGGGGTCGGCGATTTCCAAATGCGATGGATTGGCGGTCAGCGACAGATGGACTTTGTTGTTGTCGAATTCGCGGTCGGACGAGGCGCCGAGGTGGTATTTCACGTCGCCGGAGCCTTCAACCTCCTCCGGCAGGAAGGAGCCGCCCTTGAATTCGTTGAACAAGGCGCGATGCGGCTTGCCCATGACCTGGCACAGGACGTTCAGACGGCCGCGATGGGCCATGCCCAGCACGATCTCCTTGGCGCCGAGCGCGCCGCCGCGCTTGATGATCTGCTCCAGCGCCGGGATCATGGATTCGCCGCCGTCGAGGCCGAAGCGCTTGGTGCCGGTGTAGCGTATGTCGAGGAATTTCTCGAAACCTTCGGCCTCGACCAGTTTCTGCAGGATGGCGCGCTTGCCTTCCCTGGTGAAGGAGACTTCCTTGTGCGGCCCTTCAATGCGCTCCTGAATCCAGGCTTTTTCCGCCGGATCGGAAATATGCATGAATTCCCAGCCGATGGTCGCGCAATAGGTGCGGCGCAGGATCGCCAGCATTTCCCGCATGGTGGCGTATTCCATGCCGAGAACGTGGTCGATGAAGATCTTGCGATCGTAATCGGCCTCGGTGAAGCCATAGCTCGACGGATGCAGCTCCTCGTGATCCTTCTGCGAATCGAGTCCGAGCGGGTCGAGATTGGCGTGGAGATGGCCGCGCATGCGATAGGCGCGGATCATCATGATCGCGCGCACCGAATCGTGGGTGGCGCGGCGGACGTCGGCGGGGGTGATCTCGCCCTTGCCCTCCTGCGCGGCCTTGGCCTTGATCTTTTCGGCGATGGCTTTTTCGCTGACCGGCCATTGGCCGTCGAGCGCGGCGACCAGATCGCCCTGGGGGGAAACCGGCCAGTTGGGCTTCTTCCACGAGGCGCCACGGGCGTTGGCGGCGACCGACTGGTCGTCGTCGTTCAAGCCGCCGAAGAATTCGCGCCATTCGGGATCGACCCCGGCGGGGTTGGTCTTATAGGCCGCGTAAAGCTGTTCGATATAGGCGGCGTTGCCGCCAAACAGGAAGGACGAATCCGCGAAAGCGGCGTTTTGCGGCGAACGTCCCGTTCCGCCGCCGCCATTGGCTCCATTCCCGTCTTGACGCGCCATCTCGATATCCTTTCGCCGCGCGCGGCCGAATCCTTCGGCGCTCGCGGACCTGACCTTCGCCCACCCGGTGTTGACGCCCGACAGGCGTCCATTCCGCGCATTGAATCGCGCGGCGCGGGCGCTTTCGCCCGCGCCTCACGGATCAATGGCCTTTCAGCACCTCGACCAGCGTCGAGCCGAGCCGCGCCGGCGAAGGGGAGACGCGAACGCCGGCCGCCTCCATCGCCGTGATCTTGTCCTCGGCCCCGCCCTTGCCGCCGGAAATGATGGCCCCGGCATGGCCCATGCGGCGGCCGGGCGGCGCGGTGCGGCCGGCGATGAAGCCGACTGTCGGCTTCCTGCGGCCGCGCTTCGCCTCGTCGGCGATGAACTGGGCGGCGTCCTCTTCCGCCGAGCCGCCGATCTCGCCGATCATGATGATCGACTGGGTCTTGTCGTCGGCCAGGAACAGTTCCAGCATGTCGATGAATTCCGTGCCCTTGACCGGGTCGCCGCCAATGCCGACCGCCGTGGTCTGGCCAAGGCCCGCCCGCGTGGTCTGAAACACCGCTTCATAGGTCAAGGTTCCTGAACGCGACACGATTCCGACATTGCCCGGCTTGAAAATATTGCCCGGCATGATGCCGATCTTGCATTCGCCCGAGGTCATGACGCCGGGGCAGTTCGGCCCGATCAGGCGCGATTTCGAACCCGAAAGCGCGCGCTTCACCTTGATCATGTCCTGAACCGGAATGCCTTCGGTGATGCAGACGATCAGCGGGATTTCCGCCGCGACCGCCTCGCAGATGGCGTCGGCCGCGCCCGCCGGCGGCACATAGATAACCGAAGCGTCGGCCTGCGTGGCCTCGCGGGCCTCGGAAACCGTGTCGAAAACCGGCAGGCCGATATGGGTCGAGCCGCCCTTGCCGGGCGAAACGCCGCCGACCACCTTGGTGCCGCAATAGACCAGGGCCTGTTCGGAGTGGAAGGTGCCGTTCTTGCCGGTAAAGCCCTGAACGATGATCCTGGTGTTGTTGTCGATCAGGATGGACATTACACGGTCTCCTTCACGGCCTTGACGATTTTCTGGGCGGCGTCGTCGAGATCGTCCGCCGAAATGACATTGAGGCCCGATTCGCCGATGATGGTCTTGCCGAGATCGACATTGGTGCCTTCCAGGCGCACCACCAGCGGAACCTTGAGGCCGACGTCCTTCACCGCCGCGATCACGCCTTCCGCGATCACGTCGCAGCGCATGATGCCGCCGAAAATATTGACCAGAATGCCTTTCACCTTCGGGTCGGCGGTGATGATCTTGAACGCCGCCGTCACCTTTTCCTTGCTGGCGCCGCCGCCGACGTCGAGGAAGTTGGCGGGCTCCATGCCATAGAGCTTGATGATGTCCATGGTCGCCATGGCGAGGCCGGCGCCGTTCACCATGCAGCCGATCGTTCCATCGAGCGTGATATAGGACAGGTCATGCTTGGACGCCTCGATCTCCTTGGCGTCCTCCTCGGTCTCGTCGCGCAAGGCGACGATGTCGGGATGGCGGAACAAGGCGTTGGAGTCGAAGGACACCTTGGCGTCCAGGCACTTCAACTCGCCCTGCCGGGTGACGATCAAAGGGTTGATCTCCAGCATCGCCATGTCCTTGGCGACGAAGGCTTTGTAGAGATTGGCGACCAGCTTTTCCGCCTGTTTGGCGAGATCGCCGGAAAGGCCGAGCGCCTTGGCGACGGTGCGGCCGTGGTGGGGCATGATCCCGGTCGCGGGATCGACCGAAAAGGTCTTGATCTTTTCCGGCGTCTCGTGGGCGACATCCTCGATATTCATGCCGCCTTCGGTCGAAACCACGAAGGCGACGCGCGAGGTGGCGCGATCGACCAGGGCCGAGAGATAGAACTCGGACGAAATGTCCGAGCCTTCCTCGACATAGAGGCGGTTGACCTGCTTGCCGGCGGGGCCGGTCTGCACGGTCACCAGCGTGTGGCCGAGCATCTGCCGGGCGTTGAGCTTGACCTCGTCGACGGATTTGGAGAGACGCACGCCGCCCTTGTCGCCCGCCGCCGCTTCCTTGAATTTGCCCTTGCCGCGGCCGCCGGCGTGAATCTGGGATTTGACCACCCAAAGCGGGCCGCCAAGCTCTGTTGCGGCGGCCTCGGCCTCTTCGGCCTTGAACACGGCCACGCCGCGCGACACCGGAACTCCAAATTCCTTGAGAACGGCTTTGGCCTGATACTCATGAATATTCATGGGCGACCCTCGTGAGAAAAGGTTTTTGACCGCGCGCTCGCGTCAGGCGCGGGCGCGCGGCCGGCTGGCTGCGATGGATCAGGCGAGCGCCGGATTGATCTTCTTGCAGGCCTCGATCAGGTTCTGGACCGAAACCACCGATTTGTCGAACATCGCCCGCTCGTGGGCGTCGAAATCGACCTCGATGATCTTCTCGACGCCCTTGGCGCCGATCAGCGCCGGCACGCCGACATAAGTGTCCTTCACGCCATAGGGGCCGTTGAGATAAGCGGCGATCGGCATGACGCGCTTCTGATCCTTGAGATAAGATTCGGCCATGGCGATGCCGGACGCCGCCGGGGCGTAGAAGGCCGAGCCGGTCTTGAGCAGACCGACGATTTCGCCGCCGCCCTTGCGGGTGCGCTCGACCAAGGCGTCGAGTTTTTCCTGGGTGAGCCAGCCGGATTTGACCAGTTCGGGCAGCGGCACGCCGCCGACGGTGGCGTAGCGCACCAGCGGAACCATGTCGTCGCCATGGCCGCCGAGCGTCATGGCGTGAATGTCCTGGACCGAGACGCCGGTGGCCTCGGCGAGGAAATAGCGGAAGCGGGCGGAATCGAGCACGCCCGCCATGCCGACGACCATATGGGCGGGCAGGCCGGAAGACTTCTGCAGCGCCCAGACCATGGCGTCGAGCGGGTTGGTGATGCAGACGACGAAGGCGTCGGGGGCGTTCTGCTTGATGCCGGCGCCGACCGATTCCATGACCTTGAGATTGATGCCGAGCAGGTCGTCGCGGCTCATGCCCGGCTTGCGCGGCACGCCGGCGGTGACGATGACGACGTCGGCGCCGGCGATCGCCGCATAATCGTTGGCGCCCGCGATTTTCGCGTCGAAGCCTTCGACCGGCGAGGATTGGGCGATGTCGAGGCTCTTGCCCTGGGGCGTGCCTTCGGCGATGTCGAAAAGGACGATGTCGCCAAGTTCCTTGAGTCCGGCCAAATGAGCCAGCGTTCCGCCGATCTGTCCGGCTCCGATCAGAGCAATCTTGTTACGCGCCATGGATTGTCGTCCTCGTTTCAACCAAAGGTCGGCCCATCGCGGCTTCTGGCGCGGCGACGGGATTTCCGGCGGGCCGGAGTTGCATTTGCGTTGTGCCCCGATCGTCCAGGCCTTTCAAGTCGTGAGAAAGGCTAACTCCCTGACGTTATTGTGATCGGGCGGAAAGGCTGGCGGCGCGCGCGTTTTAGAAGGCGCTGTAATTTCAATATGTTAAAAATAAGGGCGATAACGCTTCGCGCAGGGGAAGGCTGGATTCCCGGACTGTGACAAATGACAAAAAATGTCACATGTCAAAATCGGAATCGCCATAGACCAGGCCGCGTTGGATCACCGTTATCGCCCGACTGGCGCGCAAGTCCATGTCGGCGCTGGAAAAACCCTTGTCGAGCGCGATCGAAACCGGGTGGACGAAGCGATGCGCGAGATCGAACACCAGCGCCATCGCCCGCCGGCGGTCCTGAATGCGGAAGGCGCCCGAGCCGATCCCTTCCTCGACAATGGTCTGAATTTCGCTCTGCACCCGGTTGCGGTGCCGCCGCGCGACGCCTTCGTTCCTCTCGAAAGCCGCGCACAGCAGCCCGAACAGCACGGGGTCGTCGTCGCGCTTGCGCCGATAGGCGTTCTGCAAGGCGGTCAGCGCCCGCTCCAGCTTGTCGCCGGCCGGATCGGGGCCCTGGACGATGACGTGAAGCTGCTGCTCCAGCGGCTTGAGCCAGAGCAAGGTGACCGCTTCGAACAAGGCCTCCTTGGAGGGGAAATAGCGATAGACATTGGCGTGGGACATGCCGGCGGCTTCGGCTATGCCGACGATGGTCGCCCGCCTTGGCCCGAATGCGCGCAGATGCGCGCAGGCCAGCTCCAGAATCCTCTGGTCTGCCGTCGGTTCGCTCGCGTTCGGGCGAAGACTTTGGCGAAGGCTCATGTTCTCGACAATGCCGACGATCTCGCCGCTGATCCGGCCGCCCCGGCCATGCGGCAAGGCCATGTAATCCGTGGAAGCCATTTCCTTCAGGCGCGAGATTGTGCGCGCAAATTCGAAAGCTTCATAGCCCCGTTCGGCGGGATAGATCCTTTCCGGCTCGACCTCGGCCGAGGCGATCAACTTGACGCGCTGGTCGTAAAGGGCGTCGATCAGATTGATGAATCTCTTCGCCTCATTGCGTTCGTCGGGATGGATGGCCCGGATATTGTCGATCAGGAGCACATGGAAATAGTCGGCTATGGCCACGAAATCGGCGGCGCCGAGCGGGTTCTTGCACAGATCCGCATAATCGAAACGCGCCACATGGCCGGCCGCCTGCGGCGCCGCCACATCGTGCCCCAGCACCGAGAGGCGAAGCGGCTCACCTTCCGCCACGCCGGTCAGCGCCAGGAAAGCCTTGTCCAAAGCGGCGCGCGCCGCCGTGTCGGCGGGGGTCAGATAGACCGGGGCGCCGCTCAGCTTTTCGAGCCGGAAATCGGTGCGCGCATCGAGCCTGACCACTTCCATATGCTCTTCGATCAGGTCGATGAAGGGCAGGAACAAGGCGCGGTTCAGGCCATCCTTGTAAAGCGTGGCGGGCTCGGCGTTGGAGGTCGCGACGACGGTGAGGCCGCATTTCCATAGAGCCTGGAACAGCCGCCCCAGGATCATCGCGTCGGCGATATCGGTGACGCCGAATTCGTCGAAGCACAGGAGCCTCGTCTCGCGGCAGAACTCTTCCGCCACCGGCGCGATCGGGTCGTCTCCCTTGACCAGGCCGGCTTTTCTCTTCTGCCGCCAGGCGAAAATGCGCCGGTGAACCTCGGCCATGAAAGCGTGGAAATGGATTCTGTGCTTTTTCTCGATCTCGACGGACTCGTAGAACAGGTCCATCAGCATGGTTTTGCCGCGCCCGACCGAACCCCAGACATAGAGGCCGCGCGGGGCCTGTTCGCTCGATTGGCGCGCGCCGAACAGCCAGCCAAGCGAGCTGGATTTCTTCGCCAGCCGGCGCTCGTTGAGGGAAAGGCGCAGGGCGTCCAGTTTCCGGATCACCGCCGCTTGCGCTGCGTCACGTTCGATCCGCCCTTGCGCGACAAGCTGATGATATTCGGCGATGAGCGAGCGGCGCGAAGGGTCCATTGCCTGTTCCGGTTGTGCCCAGGGAGGTACAAGCGCGCCGCCGCGCCTGACAAGCTAGCCTTTCGCTCAAGACGGCGCCCGAAGCTTGTCGCCGGCCCCGGATCAGCCTACGATCAGGGGGCTGCGATCAAAACCTCCAAAAATCAGGGGAAACGTCATGGCCAAGACTCGCGCGCCAGACGAGGCGCCGCCGAACGAACCGTCGAAACGCCGCCCGAAGCCGCTCGATCTTCCGGGCGAGAACGGCGACATATCCGCCTTGTTGCGCCAGGCGGCGGGCGCCCAGAGGCTCGCCGAGGAGCGGCTGCTCGCCGATCTCGGGGTGACGCCGCCGCAATTGGCGGCTTTGGCGCTGATCGGCGCCCATCCCGGCTTGCTCGCCGCCGATCTCGCGCGGAAGGCCAAGCTGACGCCGCAGACGGTTTCGCTGATCGTCGCCAATCTGCGCCGCGCCGGTTTCGCGCGCGAGGAGGAGGGCGCGGCGTCGCGGGCGCGACCGCTTTCCCTAACGCCGGCGGGCGAGAAAATCCTGCGTCAGGGGCGGGAAAGGACGCAAGCCGCCAGCGCGAGACTGGTCGACGGCCTTCGCCCGAAGCGGGAAAAAGCCTTGCGGCGCTGGCTCGCGGCCATCGCGGCCGGCCTGCCTTCGCCCGGCGCCGTGCTCGAAGCCGACGAGCTATAGGCCGCCGAGCTGGCGAATTGCCCGCCAATGTTCGGGAGAGACCGGCTGAACCGACAGCCGGCTCAACTTGAGCAAGGCCATGTCGGCGAAACGCGGGTCGGCCTTGATCTCATTCAGCGTCACCGGGCGCTTGAGCGGCTCGACCGCGCGAACGTCCACCATGCCGAATTTGCCGCTCTCGTCGGTCGGGTCGGGATGGAAGGCTTTTATCACCTCGACAATGCCGACGATCTCCTTGCCGACATTGGAATGATAGAAAAAGGCGAGATCGCCCGGCTTCATCGCCATCATCTGCTGTTTGGCGAGATGATTGCGCACGCCGGTCCAGCCCGCGCCTTGCGATCCGCAGGCGACCATCTGGTCCCAGGACCAGCTGTCGGGCTCGCTCTTGACCAGCCAATAGGATTTTTTGCCGCTCATGCCAGATAAGTCCCGAGAACCGGCTTGAAGGGGCGCAATTCGACCGAGGCGAACAGGCCCGCCTTGGCGTAGGGGTCGCCCGCCAGAAAGGCGCGCGCGGACTCCTCGTCAGGGCGATCGAGCACCAGCATCGAGCCGCAAGGCTGGCCGGCCGAATTGACAAAGGGGCCGGCAAGCTTCACCACATCCGGCCTTTCGCCGAGAAAGGCGAGGTGATCGGGGCGATTTTCAAGCCTGGTCGCAAGGGAATTCGGCTTGTCGAGACAGAGAGCGACAAAATGCATGGCTTGTTCCGGAATTCTTTTTTCGGCGAAGGAGTTTTCGCGCCAAATGGTTGCACAAGAAACGCGGCGAATTCAACCGCGAAGCGCCAGATTTGAGCGTCGGGAACGTATTGTAACCGTCGTGACTTGGCTCTAGCTTCCCGTTGGTTTCCGGCCTCACCCGCGCCGGGAGATCCGCAAAAAAAAATTCTCCGGAGAGTATCATGAGCATTTTCGGCTCCATTCTTGGCAAGATTTTCGGCACGACCCCGGCCGAGGCCGCTGCTGCCGCGGCGCCCGCGGCCGACGCGCCCGCGCCCGCCGCCGACGCCTCCGCGCCTGCCGCCGCGCCGGCCCCCGACGCGCCGGCCAGCGTGCCGGCGGATGTCGCCAGCAAGGTCGATATCGCCGCGGTTCTCGACGAGATGAACGAAAAGAACCCCGAAACCCTCGACTGGCGCGTGTCCATCGTCGATCTGCTGAAGGTTCTCGGCCTCGATTCGAGCCTCGCCGCCCGCAAGCAACTCGCCGCCGAGCTGAAATATGACGGTGATGCCAACGACAGCGCCAAGATGAACGTCTGGCTGCACGACAAGGTCATCGCCCTCGTCGCCGCCAATGGCGGCAAGGTTCCGGGCGACCTTCTCAAGAAGTGACGAAATTCCGGCGCGGCGTCAGCTCTCGGCCAATAGCCCGCCCTCGGGCGGGCGTCAGCTCTCGGCCTTAAACGGCCGGCTCATCAGAGCGTCGATCGCCGCGCCGACGTCGATTTTTCTCTCCAGGATCGCCGTCACCGCTTCGGCGATCGGCATTTCCACGCCCAGCTTGCGCGCCTTCTCGACCAGAATGCGCGCGGTGAGCGCGCCTTCGCTCAATCTGCCGTGGCTCGCCGATTGCGGCGCCTCGCCCTGGCCCAGCGCGAAGCCGAGGGCGTAATTGCGCGATTGCGGCGAGGAACAGGTCAAGGCGAGATCGCCCAGACCCGAAAGGCCCATGATCGTCTCGGGCCGCGCCCCCTGCGCGGTGGCGAAACGCATCAGCTCCGCGAAGCCGCGCGCCAGCAAGGCGGCATGGGCGCTGGCGCCCAGTTTTCGCCCCATCGTCACGCCGCAGGCGATCGCCAGCACATTTTTCGCCGCTCCGCCGATCTCGACCCCGATCAGGTCGCTCGACCGATAAAGCCGGAAATGACGCGCCGCGAGACGCGCGCAGAGATTTTCCGCCAGCTCGGCGTTTTCAGCGGCCAGGGTCACGGCGGTCGGCAGGCCGCGCGCCAGATCGATGGCGAAGCTCGGGCCGGATAGAGCCGCGGCGGTTTGGCCGGGAATCACGTCGGCCAGCACTTCATTCATATAAAGTCCGGTTTCCCGCTCGATGCCCTTGGCGCAATTGACCACGGCCGAGCCGGGACGCAAATGGCCGCGCAGCGCTCGGGCGGTTTCGCGGAAATTCTGCGCCGGGACCACGGAAAGCACATGGTCCGCCTCGATTACGCAGGCGATGTCGGCGACCGGCTCGACCTCGGCGGCCAGGACGACGCCGGGGAGGCGCCTGTCGTTGCGCCGGTCGCGGCGCATGGCTTCGACATGGGCGGGATCGTGCGCCCACAGCCAGACCTTGGCGTGGCCGCCCGCCGCCATATTGGCCAGCGCCGTGCCCCAGGCCCCGGCGCCGAGCACGGCGAGTGTCGCGGTCTTGGTCATCGCGTCGGGTCCGTATTGTCGCGCCGCGCCCAAAGCGTTTCGAAACGCCGCGTAAAGGCGCCCGCCGCCTGCGGGCTGTCGATGATCACGATGTCATTATCCTGGCGCCTTTCGCCGGACCAGGAAAAATTGGCCGATCCGGTGCGCAGCCAGCGCCCGTCGATCGCATAGGCCTTCAGGTGCATCAGGTCATTCTGCTCGGCCTTGATCCGCGCCCGGACATTGGGCTGGTTCACCAGAGCGATCACATTGTCGTTCATGCGGCCGATGCGGCGGAACTGTTCGGGGTCGAAATAGATGCGGATTTTCGCGCCGCGACTTGCCGCCGCCGACAGGGCTTCGATCACCCGCTCGTCGCTCAGCACATAAGCCGTCATGTCGATCGTCCGCCGCGCCCGCGCGATCAGATTGGGATCGAGCGATTCGAAGCCCGGCTCCGGCCCATAGGCCACCCGCACCGGCGCGGCGATCGGCGACTGCTGTTCGAGAAAAGGCCTGGGCGCTTCGATGGCGAAGACCAGCGCGCCGGCGAGGAGGAGATATTTGAGCGCCCGCGCCACAGCCTCAAGCCTTGCCGTGCCAGCGCGGGTCTTGCCGGGCGTCGAGCGGCCAGCGCGGCCGCGCGGCGAAATCCATGCCGTCGGTCAGGCCAAGCCGGAAACGCTCCAGTCCCGCCCAGCCGATCATCGCGCCATTGTCCGAGCACAGGTTTGGCGGCGGCAGGGCCAGCCGCAGGCCGGTTTCGGCGCAAAGCCGGCCCAGCGCCCGGCGGATCGCGCCATTGGCGGCGACGCCGCCGGCCGCGACCAAGGCGGTCGGCGGTTGCGGCGAATCGCCGAGCACGCGCAAAGCGGCGCGGCAGCGGTCCACGATCGCGTCCACCGCCGCCGCCTGGAAGGAGGCGCAGAGGTCCGCGACATCGGTCCTGGTCAAGGGCGCGATCCGTTCGGCTTCCTGCCGCACCGCTGTTTTAAGGCCGGAGAAGGAAAAGTCGGGATTGCGCCGTCCGGCCATCGGCCGGGGGAAGTCGAAACGGGCCGGGTCGCCGCCCAGCGCCGTCTGTTCGACGCGCGGGCCGCCGGGATAGGGCAGGCCGAGCAGTTTGGCCGCCTTGTCGAAAGCCTCGCCGACGGCGTCGTCCACCGTCGAGCCGAGCCTGCGATAATCGCCGACGCCGTTGACCGCGGCGAGCTGGCTGTGGCCGCCGGAAACCAGCAGAAGCAGGTAGGGGAATTCGATATTTTCGGTCAGGCGCGGCGTCAGCGCATGGGCTTCGAGATGGTTGACCGCGATGAAGGGCTTGTTGGCGGCCAAGGCGATCGCCTTGCCGGTGGTCAGCCCGACCATCACCCCGCCGATCAGGCCCGGCCCGGCGGCGGCGGCTATGGCGTCCAGATCCTCGATTCGGCAGTCGGCCTCGGCCAGGGCGCGGCGAATCAGCGGGTCGAGCGCCTCGACATGGGCGCGCGCCGCGATTTCCGGCACGACCCCGCCGAAGGCGGCGTGTTCCGCGATCTGGCTCAGCACGCAATTGGAGAGAATTTTGCCGCGCCCGCGCGAATCGGCCTCGACCACCGCCGCCGCGGTTTCGTCGCAGGTGCTTTCAATGCCCAGAACGCGAAGGCTGGCCCACATAAGGTCGCTCCTTGCGCCGCTTTCTTCGCGACGCGCTTTTCCCTATAGTCCGCCGCCCGAAGGATTGAAAATGGCATGGAGCGAAATTTTGGCGCCCTGGATGAAAATCGGCACGCGCGGCAGCCCCCTGGCCCTGGCCCAGGCTCATGAAACCCGCCGCCGCCTCGCTCTGGTCCATGGCGCGCCGGAAGAGCATTTCGAAATCGTGGTCATCAAGACCAGCGGCGACATGATCCAGGACCGGCCCCTGAGCGAGGTCGGCGGCAAGGGCCTGTTCACCCGCGAGCTGGATCTGGCCCAGCTCGACGGCGCGATCGACATCGCCGTCCATTCGGCCAAGGATTTGCCGACCGTGCTGCCGGAAGGCCTGGTCGTCGCGGGCTTTCTGCCGCGCGAGGACGTGCGCGACGCCTTCATCGGCGGCGCGGCCAGGATCTTGATGGATTTGCCGCAAGGCGCGCGGGTCGGCTCGGCGTCGCTGCGCCGGCAGGCGATGATTTGCCGGCTGCGCCCCGATCTCCAGGTCGAATTGCTGCGCGGCAATGTCCAGACCAGGCTGCGCAAGGTGGAAAGCGGCGAATTCGCCGCCACTTTGCTGGCGCTGGCGGGTCTGAAGCGGCTGGGTCTCGCCGACAAGGCGACCTCGATCCTGCCGCTCGACCTGTTTCCGCCGGCCTGCGGCCAGGGCGCCATCGCGCTCACGGCGCGGACGGACGACGCGACGATTCGCGCCGACCTCGCCCCGATCTGCGACGCCGAAACCGGCTTTGCCCTGGCGGCGGAGCGGGCATTTCTCAATGTGCTCGACGGCTCCTGCCGGACGCCGATCGCCGGCCACGCCGTGGTCGCCGGCGATCACGTGAGCTTTTACGGGCTGGTCCTGCGCAAGGACGGCTCCGAGGCTTACGACGCCCACGCCGAAGGCCCGGTCAAGGACGCCGCCGCCCTGGGCGAAAGCGCCGCGCGGAAAATTCTTGCCGCCGCGCCCGCCGATCTGCTGCATTTCTGACCGCGATGCGCGTGCTGGTCACCCGGCCCTTGCCTCAGGCGACGCGCGTGGCGAAACGGCTCGCCGCCCTGGGCCACGAAGCTGTGATCGCGCCGGCTTTGGAAATTTTTCTCACCGGCGCGCCGGTTCCGGACGGGACTTTCGACCTGATCCTCGCCACCAGCGCCCAGGCTTTCGGCGGATGGACGGCGCGGCACGCCATTCAGAGCGCACCCGCCGCCTGCGTCGGCGAAAAGACCGCGCAAGCGGCGCGCGCCGCGGGCCTTGCGGTTGAATTCGTCGCGCCGCGCGCGGAAGCCCTGGCCGAATGTCTGATCGCCCGCAAGAAGCCCGGCGCCGCGCTTTATCTGGCGGGTCGCGAGCGCAAGCCCGTGCTGGAGCGGCGCCTTGGCGGGGCCGGCTGGCGGCTTGAAATCGTCGAAACCTATGACGCCCGGCCGGTCGCGAGCTGGCCCGAAGGGGTCGTCGCGGCTTTGCGCGGCGGGCGGATCGACGCCGTTCTGCACTATTCGCCGCGCAGCGCCGGCGCGGCCTTGGCCCTGATCGGAGACGGCGCCGCCCGGCTGTCGCATTTCTGCCTTTCGTCCGAGGTAGCCAATATCTGCCGGCAGGCCGCGCCAGGGGCGAGAATTTTGACCGCTTCTCAACCCGACGAAGAGGCGTTATTGAATTTGCTCGGCTCGGTCGAGTCGCGCCGTGGAGATCGAACCGTATGAGAAAAGCCCTCGCTTTTTCCTCCTTTCTTGTTGTCGCGGGACTTGCGTCGCCGGCCGTCTTGGCCGCGCAGTTCCCTTTCGGCATGTGGCGGGTCGCCGACGGCACCGCGATCATCCGCGTAAGCCCGTGCGGGGGCGGCGTCTGCGGTACGGTCGCCGCCGCGCCCAAGCCCGGACCGGGCGAGAAATCGGCGGTCGGCCGGAAAATCCTGCTCAATCTTCGCCGCGCCGGCAATGTCTGGAAGGGGCGGATTTTCAATCTCGACAATGGCAAGATCTATGATGGCGAAATCTCGCAGGACGCGGACGCCGATCATCTTCATGTCCAGGGTTGCCTTCCCGGCGGCGGGCTTTGCGGCGGAGAAACCTGGAAGCGGGCGCGCTAGCGCATATTCCCAAAAAGTTGCAGACTTTTTGGACAAGAATATGCGTTAAAACAGTGAATCAGAGACTTCTTCCGATTCCGAAGGAACGGAAAAGGCTCTAAGCGGGCTTTTTCCGCTTTGAATCGGCCGCGTTGACAAGGCGGCGCGGCGCTTCTATCTGTCGCACGCCGGATTCCCGGCTTTTCGCGTTTTCGCGCCGCTTCCGTCAAAAAATCGTCGCGGTCGCAGGGAACCAGAGCATATTCCCAAAAAGTTGCAGACTTTTTGGACAAGAATATGCGTTAAAACAATGAATTAGAGACTTCTTCCGATTCCGAAGGAACGGAAAAGGCTCTAAGGCGCGGCGTCTTGTTTCTCGCGCGGCGGCTCCCGAAAGTGGGGCGGCGCATTTCGCCGGCCGCGACTGCCAGTCGCCGGCGTCCAAGAATCGCGGGGCGGGATCGCCGCGCTGAAAGGTCGATTTCGATGCTGGGGAACCTTGCGAAGAAGATTTTTGGCTCCGCCAACGATCGCAGGTTGAAGACCTATCGGCCCCGGGTCGACGCCATCAATGCGCTGGAGCCGGAGCTTGCGGCTCTGTCCGACGAGGCCTTGCGCGCCCGCACCGAGACTTTTCGCGCCGAGCTTGCCGCCGGCAAGAGCCTCGACGACCTGCTGGTTCCCGCTTTCGCCACGGTGCGCGAGGCCGCCAAGCGCGCCTATGGCCAGCGGCATTTCGACGTCCAGCTGATCGGCGGCATGGTGCTGCACGAGGGCTCGATCGCCGAAATGAAGACCGGCGAAGGCAAGACCCTGGTCGCCACGCTCGCCTGCTATCTCAACGCCCTCGCCGGCAAGGGCGTCCATGTCGTGACGGTCAACGATTATCTCGCCCGCCGCGACTCCGAGAATATGGGCCGCATCTATAATTTCCTCGGCATGAACGTCGGCGTCATCGTCCACGGGATCGAGGACGCCGAGCGCGCCCAGGCCTATGCCGCCGACATCACCTATGGCACCAATAACGAATTCGGCTTCGATTATCTCCGCGACAATATGAAATACGAGCTGAACCAGATGGTTCAGCGCGGCCATTTCTTCGCTGTCGTGGACGAGGTCGATTCGATCCTGGTCGACGAGGCCCGCACGCCGCTGATCATTTCCGGCCCGTCGGACGACAAGTCGGACCTGTATAACTCGATCGACAAGCTGATCCCGCGCCTCGCGCCAGAAGATTTCGAGCTGGATGAAAAACAGCGCAGCGTCAATCTCACCGAGGACGGCAACGAGAAAATCGAGCAATTGTTGCGCGAGGCCGACCTGCTGACCGAGGGCTCGCTCTATGAAGCCGTCAATGTGACGCTGGTTCACCACGTCAACCAGGCCTTGCGCGCCCATAAATTGTTCCAGCGCGACAAGGATTACATCGTCCGCAACGACGAAGTGGTGATCATCGACGAATTCACCGGCCGCATGATGCCGGGCCGGCGCTATTCGGAAGGCCAGCATCAGGCGCTGGAAGCCAAGGAAGGCGTGACGGTCCAGCCGGAAAACGTGACGCTGGCCTCGATCACCTTCCAGAATTATTTCCGGCTTTACAAGAAGCTCGCCGGCATGACCGGCACGGCGGCGACCGAATCCGAAGAATTCGCCGAAATCTACAAGCTCGACGTGGTCGAGATCCCGACCAACATGCCCGTGGCGCGCCTCGACGGCGACGACGAGGTCTATCGCAGCTCGGCGGAAAAGCTCGCGGCCATCGTCGCCGAAATCGAGACCGCCAACGCCAAGGCCCAGCCCATGCTGGTCGGCACGACCTCGATCGAGAAATCCGAACAGCTTGCCGATTTTCTCAAGGCCAAGGGCTACAAGATGATCGATTTCGGCGCGCCCGGCGCGCTGGACAAGCTCTACGCCTCGGCCCGCTCCGGCAAGCCGTCGAAGAATTTCGCCGTGCTCAACGCCCGTTTCCACGAGCAGGAAGCCTATATCGTCGCCGAGGCCGGCGTGCCGGGCGCGATCACCGTCGCCACCAATATGGCCGGCCGCGGCACCGACATCCAGCTCGGCGGCAATCTCGACATGCGCCTCAAGCAGGAATGCGCCGAGCTCGAAGGCGAGGCGCGCGAGGCCCGCGAAAAGGCGATCCGCGAGGAAATCGCGGCGTTCAAGCAAAAGGCCCTGGACGCGGGCGGACTCTATATCATCGGCACCGAACGCCACGAAAGCCGGCGCATCGACAATCAGCTGCGCGGCCGCTCGGGCCGCCAGGGCGACCCTGGACAGTCGAAATTCTTCCTGTCGCTTCAGGACGACCTGATGCGCATTTTCGGCTCCGACCGCATGGACGCCATGCTCACCAAGCTCGGCCTGCAAGAAGGCGAGGCCATCATCCATCCCTGGATCAACAAGGCTTTGGAAAAGGCCCAGCAGAAGGTCGAGGCGCGCAATTTCGACATGCGCAAGAACGTGTTGAAATTCGATAATGTCATGAACGACCAGCGCAAGGTGGTGTTCGAGCAGCGGCGCGAAATGATGGCGCAGGACTCGCTCGAAGAGACCATCGCCGAAATGCGTCACGGCGTGGTGGACGATCTCGTCGCCCGCCATGTGCCGCATGACGCCTATCCCGAGGCCTGGGACATCGCGGGCCTGGCCGAAGCGGTCCAGAACCAGCTCAATATCGCGCCGCCGCTCGCCGAATGGGCCAAGCAGGAAGGCATAGGCGACGAGGAGCTGCGCGAAAAGCTGATCGCCGCTTCCGACGAGGCCTATGCGGCGCGCGAAAAGATGAATTCGCCGGACCTCACCCGCTATATCGAAAAGCAGGTGCTGCTCCAGACGCTCGACCATTTGTGGCGCGAGCATCTGGTCGTGCTCGACCATCTGCGGCAGGTCATCGGCTGGCGCGGCCTGGCCCAGCGCGATCCGCTCAACGAATATCAGTCGGAAGCCTTCGAGCTGTTCAACAGCCTCATCACCGAGTTGCGCGAGTTGGTCACGGCGCAGCTCATGCGCATCGAGGTTGTCCCCGAGCGCCCCGCCGAGCCGCAATTGCCGCCGATGCACGCCATGCATTTCGATCCCAGCACCGGCGAGGACGAGCTGGCTTTCGCCGAAATCAACGCCCGGATCGCGGCCGGCGAATTGTCGCCGGGCGCGCTGGGCGCGCCCGAACCGTCCGCGCCGCGCGACCCGAACGATCCCGCGAGCTGGGGCCGGGTGGGGCGCAACGAGCCCTGCCCGTGCGGCTCCGGCAAGAAATACAAGCATTGCCACGGCGCCGTGGCCTGAGGCCCTTCCACGCGTCTCGCCGACGCCGGGAGCGACAGGATGAGCGAGCGCCGCGCCGGGAATGAGGCCGAAATCGCCGAGGCGCTGGTCCCGGTCGCGGTGGACCAGCCCTATTCCTATGTCGTTCCCGACGGGATGACCCTCGCGGAAGGCGATTTCGTCAAGGTCTCGCTAGGTTCGCGCACCCAGATCGGCGTGGTCTGGGCCTTGCGGCGCGGTTCGCCGGAAAAACTGAAATCCGTGATCGAGCGGCTGAACCTGCCGCCGCTGGCGGCGAAATTCCGCGCTCTCCTCGACTGGATCGCCGCCTGGACCATGTCGCCGCGCGGCATGGTCCTGCGCATGGCGACGCGGGCGGCGGAAAACGCGGAAGACGAACCCCTGCGCATCGCGGTTCGCGCCACCGGCGCGCCGCCGAAACGCCCGACGCCGGCGCGCGCCCGGGTGCTGGCGGCGCTGGTCGGCGATCTCTCCGTGGCCAGGAGCGAACTCGCCCAACTCGCCGGGGTTTCGACCGGCGTGGTGGACGCTCTCGTCGACGACGGCGCGCTGGAGGCGATCGCTTTGCCGCCGGAAACGCCCGGCGGACGGCCCGACCCCGATTTCTGCGCGCCGCGCCTTTCGCCGGCGCAGGAAGAGACCGCGCGGGCCTTGCGCGAAGCGGTCGCCGCGCGGGCGTTCAAGCCGATCCTGCTGGAAGGCGTCACCGGCTCCGGCAAAACGGAAGTCTATTTCGAGGCCGTCGCCCAGGCCTTGCAGGAAGGCGGCCAGGCCCTGATCCTGATGCCGGAAATCGCGCTCACGGCGCAATTTCTCGAACGTTTCGCCAAGAGATTCGGCCAGCCGCCGGCGGAATGGCATTCCGGCCTGTCGGAGCGCCGCCGCGCGCGCATCTGGCGCGGCGCCGCCGAAGGCGAGGTCAGGGCGGTTGCCGGCGCCCGTTCGGCTCTGTTCCTGCCGTTCAAGGACTTGCGGCTGATCGTGGTCGATGAGGAGCACGAGGCGGCCTACAAGCAGGAGGAGGGCGTGATCTATCACGCCCGCGACATGGCGGTGGTGCGCGCCCAGCGCGAATCCTGCGCCATTGCGCTGGCCTCCGCCACGCCGTCGATCGAGACGCGCGAAAACGCCCGCCAGGGGCGCTATGGCTGGCTGAAGCTGGAAAGCCGTTTCGCCGGGCGGGCCCTGCCGAAAATCGAGGCGATCGACCTGCGGCGCGAAGACTCTCCACGCGGCAGATGGATCGCGCCGCGCCTCGTCGAGGCCATGCGGCAAAGTTTCGCGCTCAACGAACAGGCGCTGCTTTTCCTCAACCGGCGCGGCTATGCGCCGCTGACTCTGTGCCGCGCCTGCGGCCACCGCTTCCAATGCAGGAATTGCTCGGCCTGGCTGGTCGAGCATCGCGCGCGCCGGGCGCTGGTCTGCCACCATTGCGGCCATGTCGAGCGCCGCCCGGACAAATGCCCGTCCTGCGGAACCGAGGATTCGCTGATCGCCTGCGGGCCGGGGGTCGAACGCTTGGCGGAAGAGGCCGCCGGGCTCTTCCCCGAGGCCCGGCTGCTCGTGCTGTCCTCGGACATGCCAGGCGGAACGCAGCGGATGCGGGCGGAATTGCGGGCGGTGGAGAATCGCGAATTCGATCTGGTCATCGGCACCCAGCTTGTCGCCAAGGGCCATCATTTCCCGCATTTGACCTTGGTCGGCGTGGTGGACGCCGACATCGGGCTCGCCAATGGCGATCCGCGCGCCGCCGAGCGGACGTTCCAACTGCTCAATCAGGTGGCGGGCCGGGCCGGGCGCGGCGAGCGGCCGGGGCGCGCCTTTCTGCAAACGTTTCAGCCGGATCATCCGGTGCTGCGGGCGCTGCTGTCCGGCGATTTCGAGCGCTTTTACCGAGAAGAGACCGAAGTGCGTCGCCAGGGCGGCCTGCCGCCATTCGGGCGGCTCGCCGCGATCGTGGTTTCCGCGCCGGATCGCGCCGCCGCCGAGTCCCACGCCCGCGAACTGGCGCGCGCCGCCCATCGGGCGCAAGCCGAGGCGCAAGGGCCGGCGGCGCAGATCGCCGTTCTCGGGCCGGCCGAGGCGCCGATCGCCATGCTGCGCGGCAGAAGCCGTTTCCGCCTCCTGGCGCGGGCGCCGCGCGCCGCCGATCTGCACGCTTTCCTGCGCGACGTTTTGGCGCGCGCCCCCCGGCCGAAGGGCGGCGTTCGGGTCGCGGTGGACATCGATCCTCAGAATTTTCTTTGAAAAGCCGCCGCGCAACGCTGCGCCGATTGTCTTTTAGTACGAGCGTCGCAGGATTTTTCCCGGGAATGCGGACAAGTCAAAGCAATTCCCTACTTTCGTCCATGCTTTTGCCGGGATTGTCAGGGTTGCGCCAGTTGGCGCCCTATGTTACGGAGGCCCCGCCTTTCGGGGAGCCATGCTTTGGACGCTCTCCGTATCCTCATGCTTCAGCCCTTCGGCAAGATGTGGCGGCCGCCGCCGGACCGTTCGAGGGGGATGGTCGATCAATCTCGAAGGGACTTTTCCGCGTGGCTGAAGTCGACGACTCAAAAAATTCCGCGTCCAATCCGACATCCGGCGTCGCGCAACGCTACGCCCTGGCCCTTTTCTCCCTTGCCCAGGAACAGAACGCCGCCGACGCCGTCGCCGACGCCTTGGGCAATTTCCAGGAGATGATCGAGCAAAGCGCCGATCTCAAGCGCCTCGTCCTCAGCCCGGTCTTTTCCGCCGAGGATCAGCTCAAGGCGGTTTCCGCGCTGCTCGACAAATATGGCTTCGGCGGAATCACCGCCAATTTCATCAAGCTGGTCGCCTCCAAGCGCCGGCTGTTCGTCCTTCCCGACATGATCCGCGCCTTCCAGGCGCTGAACGACAAGGCCAAGGGCGTGACCCGCGCCGACGTGACCGTCGCCGCGCCTTTGTCGTCCGATCATAACGCCGCGCTGGAACAGGCGCTGCGCGAGGTTTCCGGCGGCAAGACCATCAAGGTCAATGTCAATGTCGATCCCTCGATCATTGGCGGCATCGTCGTCAAGCTTGGCTCGCGCATGGTCGACGGCTCGGTGAAAACCAAACTCAATTCGCTCCGCACACGTATGAAAGAGGTCGGCTGATGGATATCCGCGCCGCAGAAATTTCCGCGATCCTCAAGAACGAGATCGCGAATTTCGGTAATGAAGCCCAGATCACGGAAGTCGGCCAGGTGCTGTCCGTCGGCGACGGCATCGCCCGCATCTATGGCCTCGACAATGTCCAGGCCGGCGAAATGGTCGAGTTCGCCAACGGCATTCGCGGCATGGCGCTCAATCTCGAAGCCGACAATGTCGGCGTCGTGATTTTCGGCTCCGACCGTGAAATCGGCGAAGGCCAGACCGTCAAGCGCACCGGCGCCATCGTGGACGTGCCGGTCGGCAAGGAAATGCTCGGCCGCGTCGTGGACGCCCTCGGCAATCCGATCGACGGCAAGGGGCCGATCAATGCCGCCAGGCGCTCGCGCGTCGACGTCAAGGCGCCCGGCATCATTCCGCGCAAGTCGGTGCATGAGCCGATGGCGACCGGCCTCAAGGCGATCGACGCCTTGATCCCGATCGGCCGCGGCCAGCGCGAGCTGATCATCGGCGACCGCCAGACCGGCAAGACCGCGGTCGCGCTCGACACCATTCTCAACCAGAAGGCGCTCAACGCCGAAGGCGCGCCGGAGAGCCAGAAGCTCTATTGCGTCTATGTCGCGGTCGGCCAGAAGCGCTCCACCGTCGCCCAGTTCGTGAAGGTGCTGGAAGAGCAGGGCGCGCTGGAATATTCGATCATCGTCGCCGCCACCGCCTCCGATCCGGCCCCGATGCAGTTCCTGGCGCCCTTCGCCGGCGCGACCATGGGCGAATATTTCCGCGACAATGGCATGCACGCCCTGATCGTCTATGACGATCTTACCAAGCAGGCGGTCGCCTATCGCCAGATGTCGCTGCTGCTGCGCCGCCCGCCGGGCCGCGAAGCCTATCCCGGCGACGTGTTCTATCTGCACAGCCGCCTGCTGGAGCGCGCCGCCAAGCTCAACGAGGACAATGGCTCCGGCTCGATGACCGCCCTGCCGGTGATCGAAACCCAGGCCAACGACGTGTCGGCTTACATTCCGACCAATGTGATCTCGATCACCGACGGCCAGATTTTCCTCGAAACCGACCTGTTCTATCAGGGCGTCCGCCCGGCGGTGAACGTCGGCCTGTCGGTGTCGCGCGTCGGCTCCTCGGCCCAGACCAAGGCGATGAAGAAGGTCGCGGGCAAGATCAAGGGCGAACTGGCGCAATATCGCGAAATGGCCGCCTTCGCCCAGTTCGGCTCGGACCTCGACGCCACCACCCAGCGCCTGCTGAACCGCGGCGCGCGCCTGACCGAACTGCTCAAGCAGGCGCAGTTTTCGCCGCTGAAGATGGAAGAGCAGGTCTGCGTGATCTATTCCGGCGTCAACGGCTATCTCGACGCCTTGCCGGTGGCTCGGATCAAGGCCTATGAGGACGGGCTCCTCGCACTGCTGCGCACGAGCCATGGCGACATTCTCGAAGCCGTCCGTTCTTCGAAGGATCTCTCGGACGAGACCGCCGGCAAGCTGAAGGCGGTCGTCGAAGGCTACACCAAGTCCTTCGCCTGATATCAACCGGGCCCGCCACGCCACGGCGTGGCGGGCCCGCCTCCTGGAGCGCTCGCGGCGTCGGATATGACGGCAAGAGCGGCAGTCGCGCGGACACAAAATGGCCTCGTTGAAGGACCTTCGCACGCGCATCGCCTCGGTCAAGGCGACGCAAAAGATCACCAAGGCGATGCAGATGGTCGCCGCCGCGAAATTGCGCCGCGCGCAATCCTCGGTCGAGGCGGCGCGTCCCTATGCCGAGCGCATGGGGACGGTGCTGGCCAATCTCGCCTCGGGCTTCGAGCCCGGCGCCGGTCCCGCGCTTCTCGCGGGCAACGGCAGGAGCGAGACCCATCTTCTGGTCGTCGCCACCGCCGAGCGCGGCCTTTGCGGCGGCTTCAACACCTCGATCGTCCGCCTGGCGCGCGAAAAGGCGCTGGCGCTTCAGGCCGAAGGCAAGAATGTCAAGATCCTCTGCATCGGCAAGAAGGGCCATGACCAGCTCCGCCGGCAGTTCGAGAAGCAGATCGTCGATCTGATCGACCTGCGCGCCTTGCGTCAGATCGCCTTCGAAAACGCCGAGCCGATCGGCAAGAAGGTCATCAAGATGTTCGAACAGGCCGAGTTCGACGTCGCCACTTTGTTCTATTCCAAATACCGTTCGGTCATTCAGCAGATTCCGACGGCGCAAAGGCTGATCCCGGCGGAAATTCCGGCCGGCGTCGCCGCCGTGTCCTACGAGTTTGAGCCCGACCAGGACGAAATTCTGGCGGTCCTGCTGCCGCGCAACATTTCCGTGCAGATTTTCCGCGCGATTCTGGAAAACGCCGCGTCGGAACAGGGCGCCCGCATGAGCGCCATGGACAACGCCACGCGCAATGCGGGCGACATGATCAAGAAGCAGACGACGATCTACAACCGGACGCGTCAGGCCATGATCACCAAGGAACTGATCGAAATCATCTCGGGCGCCGAAGCGCTCTGACCGTATTGAGAGAATGTGAGGACGAAAAATGGCTGAAGCCCGCACCCCAGGCCACGTCACCCAAGGCCACGTAACTCAGGTGATCGGCGCCGTCGTCGACGTCAAGTTCGAAGGCCACCTGCCGGAAATTTTGAACGCGCTGGAGACCACCAATAACGGTCAGCGCCTGGTGCTCGAAGTCGCCCAGCATCTCGGCGAGAATTCGGTGCGCTGCATCGCCATGGACGTGTCCGAGGGTCTGGTTCGCGGCCAGCCGGTGACCGATACCGGCGCCCCGATCTCGGTGCCGGTCGGCGCCGCCACGCTCGGCCGCATCATCAATGTCATCGGCGAGCCGGTCGATCAGGCCGGCCCGGTCGTGGGCGAGGCCCTGCGCGCCATTCACCAGCCGGCCCCGTCCTATGCCGAGCAGGCGACGGAAGCGCAGATTCTCGAAACCGGCATCAAGGTCGTGGATCTGCTCGCACCTTACGCCAAGGGCGGCAAGATCGGCCTGTTCGGCGGCGCGGGCGTCGGCAAGACCGTGCTGATCATGGAGCTGATCAACAATATCGCCAAGGCCCACGGCGGCTATTCGGTGTTCGCCGGCGTCGGCGAGCGCACCCGCGAAGGCAACGACCTTTATCATGAAATGATCGAAGGCGGCGTCAACAAGGATCCGAAGGAAAACAACGGCTCGACCGCCGGCTCGAAATGCGCGCTGGTCTATGGCCAGATGAACGAGCCTCCGGGCGCCCGCGCCCGCGTCGCGCTGACCGGCCTGACCGTCGCCGAACATTTCCGCGACCAGGGCCAGGACGTGCTGTTTTTCGTCGACAACATCTTCCGCTTCACCCAGGCCGGCTCGGAAGTGTCGGCGCTGCTCGGCCGCATCCCTTCGGCGGTGGGCTATCAGCCGACGCTCGCCACCGACATGGGCATGCTGCAGGAACGCATCACCACCACCAACAAGGGTTCGATCACCTCGGTGCAGGCGATTTACGTCCCGGCCGACGACTTGACCGACCCGGCGCCGGCCACTTCCTTCGCCCATCTCGACGCCACCACCGTTCTGTCGCGCTCGATCGCGGAAAAGGGCATCTATCCGGCGGTCGATCCGCTCGACTCGACCTCGCGCATGCTTTCCCCGCTGATCGTCGGCGAAGAGCATTACGACATTGCGCGAAAAGTGCAGTCGACCTTGCAACGCTATAAATCGCTGCAGGACATCATCGCCATTCTCGGCATGGATGAATTGTCCGAAGAGGACAAGCTGATCGTGGCGCGGGCGCGCAAGATCGAGCGCTTCCTGTCGCAGCCCTTCCATGTCGCGGAAGTGTTCACCGGCTCGCCGGGCAAGCTGGTCGCGCTCGCCGACACGCTCAAGGGCTTCAAGGGCCTGGTCGAGGGTCAGTACGACCACCTGCCGGAAGCGGCCTTCTATATGGTCGGCTCGATCGAGGAAGCCGTCGAGAAGGCGCAGAAGCTCGCGGCTCAGGCGGCCTGATAGCGGGCCCTAAAGGGTCCGCATGGGCGGAAAGCCCAGGTTGGAGAGAGTGATGACGACTTTTCACTTCGAACTGGTTTCGCCGGAAAAGCTGCTGTTTTCGGGCGAAGTCGAGTCCGTGGTCGTGCCGGGCGTCGACGGCCAGTTCACGGTCCTCAAGGACCACGCGCCGGTCATGTCCCTCCTCAAGGCGGGGATCGTCGAAATCTTCGCCACCGTCAACAGGGCGCCGGAACGGCTGGTCGTGCGCGGCGGTTTCGCCGATGTCGCGGCGAGCGGCCTGACCCTTCTGGCCGATCAGGCGGTTCCGTTCGAGCAGTTCGACACGATGCAACTCGCGCAGGACATCAAGAACGCCGAGGAAGACCTTGCCGACGCCAGGACGGACGAGGCGATCAAGATCGCGTCCGAAAAGCTCGACCAGCTCAACGAGCTGAAGCTTTCGCTCGGGGCTTAAGCTTCACGACCAAAGATCTTTGAAGGCGCCTGTCCCGCGACAGGCGCCTTTTTCTTTCAAAATCTGAAATAAGTTCCGGGCCTGGTCTGCCAGCCGAGCGAGCGCATGCAGGCGGCGTGCTCGGGCGTCGCGCTTTGCGCGTAGCGGTAAAGATCGTCCTCCGGCATGGTGGAAATCTTGTCGGTATAGGCGTCGCGGAACGGATCGTACCGGGCGTAGTCAAAGAGGGCCATGCGAAGGGAGCGCTCCGGCCGCCGCGCGTCTTCCGGCGGAAGGACCGAGGCGGGGACGGTCGCCGCCCCGATGAAGTTGCATCCGCTCAAGGTCGCGCTCAAAAACAGCGGCGCCAGCAGAAATTTTCTCATTCCGGCGCCTGCTCCCGTTTTGTCGCGCCGTCACCCGGGCGGACGCTCCAGCGCGATCATGTAATTCACGTCCATGTCGCCCGAGAGCCGCCATTCGTCGGAAATCGGGTGATAGACGATGCCAGCCCGGTCGATTTCCCTGAGTCCGCAGCTCTCAAGCGGCTTCACCATTTCATATGGACGCAGAAACTTGCGCCAATCGTGCGTGCCCGGTTCGACCCAGCGCAGGACATATTCGGCGCCGACAATGGCGAGGGCGTAGCTTTTCAGGGTGCGGTTGAGCGTGGCGCCGACCAGTAGACCGCCGGGACGCACGAGCGCGGCGGCGGCGGCGAGAAATCCCTTCACATCGGCGACATGCTCCAGGACTTCCATGGCCAGCACGGCGTCGAAGGTTTCGCCGGAAAGGCTAAGCGCCTCGACCGTCACGGGGCGGTAGTCGATCTCCAGGCCTCCCGCCCCGGCATGGCGCCTTGCGGCGGCGATATTCTCTTCCGCCGGATCGGCGCCCGTCACCTGCGCGCCCAGGGCCGCGAGCGATTCGGACAACAGGCCGCCGCCGCAGCCGAGGTCCACGATCCGCAGTCCGGCGAGCGGCTTTTCGGCCTTGCGGTCGCGCGGCTTCGTCCCGTCGGGGAAATGGGCGCAGAACAGGTTGCGCAAATAAAGCACGCGGGTGGGGTTGAGCTTGTGCAGGGCGCGCTGCGGGCCGTTCGGATCCCACCAGTCGTCGCCGAGCCGGGCGAATCGCGCCAATTCGTCGCGATCGACGCTGCCGGCTGCTTCGCCATGAAATTCCGCCATGTCGCGCTCCAAACTTGTCCTTCAAACGTTGACACAATCCATGCGCCCCGTCATGTATAGCCGCCCCGCGCCGATGGCGCGAGTTTTCCAGCCTTTTGCGCGAAAAAGCGAAGGAAAGGCTCGAAAGCCGAGGCGGTTCATGCGGGTCGCGTGGCGGCGGGTCGATAGAGGATCGAGAGAGCGGTTTCAGATTGATATGGCGCGTCTGGTGATGAAATTCGGCGGCACTTCGGTCGCCAATATCGAACGAATCCGCAATGTGGCGGGCCATGTGAAGCGCGAGATCGACGAAGGCCATGAGGTCGCGGTCGTCGTCTCGGCCATGTCCGGCAAAACCAACGAACTGGTCGGCTGGGTCAACGAGTCCAGCAAACATTACGACCCGCGCGAATATGACGCGGTGGTCGCCTCGGGCGAACAGGTCACCTCGGGCCTGCTCGCCATCGTCCTTCAGGAGATGGGAATTCCGGCGCGCTCCTGGCAGGGCTGGCAGATTCCGATCGAAACCAATGACGCCCATGGCTCGGCGCGCATCGCCCGCATCGACGGCGCCGGATTGATCGCGGGCTTCGGGCGAAAGCAGGTCGCGGTGATCGCCGGCTTCCAAGGCTTCGATCCGGCGACCGGCCGGCTGTCCACGCTCGGGCGCGGCGGCTCGGACACCAGCGCGGTGGCGGTCGCGGCGGCGGTCCATGCGGATCGCTGCGACATCTATACCGACGTGGATGGCGTCTACACCACCGACCCGCGCATCGTTCCCAAGGCCCGGCGGCTTGACAAGATCGCCTTCGAGGAAATGCTGGAAATGGCCTCGCTCGGGGCCAAGGTGCTTCAGGTGCGCTCCGTCGAAATGGCGATGGTCCACGGGGTCAAGACCTTCGTGCGGTCGTCCTTCGACGATCCGGCGAACCCCCGGCCCGGCACGCTGATTTGCAACGAGGAGGATATAGTGGAAGAGCAGGTCGTCACCGGAATCGCCTTTTCCAAGGACGAGGCGCAGATCACCTTGCACAAGGTGGCGGACAAGCCAGGCGTCGCGGCGGCGATCTTCCAGCCCCTCGCCCAGGCCAACATCAATGTCGACATGATCATCCAGGTGGCCTCGGAAGACGGGACCACGGACATCACCTTCACCGTTCCGACCGCCGAATTCGAGCGCGCCCGCGCGATCCTCGAAAAGGTCAAGGACGAGATCGGCGTCTCGACGCTGCAGGCTTCGACCGACGTGGTGAAAATTTCGGCGATTGGCGTGGGCATGCGCAGCCACACCGGCGTCGCCGCCGACGCCTTCCGCGCTTTGGCCCAGAAGGGGATCAACATTCGCGCGATCACCACCTCCGAGATCAAGTTCTCGGTGCTGATCGACGCGGCTTATACCGAACTTGCGGTGCGCACGCTGCACTCGCTCTATGGCCTCGACAAGGCCTGAAGCCGTGGGCGGGAAACGCCGCTTGACGGGAATGCGTCGTCAGCGGGAAGAATAGCGGCTAGAATCGGTTCTCGGCTCGAATCAATTCCGCTCGCGGCCCGCGCCTTGCATCGGCCAAGGGGTGTGAAGGGCGGGGTGCGGGCGGCGCATTTAATTTAACAGAGGCGGGCGCGCGGCGCGCCCTCCCGGTCAGGAAAAAGTCATGCGCGGCGCATTGGGCGGACCTCGTCTGCTGCTTCGCCGGCTTCGCGAGGTCATGGCGGAGCCGGTGAGCGCGCAGGCGCGTCTGGACCGGATCGTCATCCATATCGCCGCCAATATGGTCGCCGAAGTCTGTTCGGTCTATGTGGCGCGCGCCGACGGCAAGCTTGAGCTTTACGCGACCGAGGGCCTCAACCGCGAGGCGGTCCATCTCACCACCATGACCACCGGCGAAGGCCTTGTCGGCCTCATCGCCGAAAAGGCCGAGCCCTTGGCGCTCGCCGACGCCCAGGCCCATCCGGCCTTCTCCTACCGGCCGGAAACCGGCGAGGAAATCTATCAATCCTTCCTCGGCGTGCCGATCCTGCGCGGCGGCAATACGCTGGGCGTGCTGGTCGTGCAGAACCGGGCGCGGCGCACTTATTCCGAGGAAGAGGTCGAGGCGCTCCAGACCACGGCCATGCTGCTGGCCGAGATGATCGCCTCGGGCGAATTGCAGTCGCTCGCCCAGCCCGGCCAGAGTTTCACGCTGCAAAAGCCGATGGCGCTTGCGGGCGTCCCGCTGTGCGACGGGGTCGGCCTCGGCCATGTCGTGCTGCACGAGCCGCGCGTCATCGTCAAACAGCTCGTCGCCGAGGATCCCCAGGCGGAAATGGCCCGTCTGGAGCAGGCGATCCAGGTGATGCGGGAGCATATCGACCAGTTGATCGCGCGCGGCGACCGCTATGGCGCGGGCGAACATCGCGACGTCCTGGAAACCGTGCGCATGTTCGCCAACGATCGCGGCTGGATGCGCCGGCTGCGCGAGGCGCTGGAATCGGGCCTGACCGCCGAAGCGGCGGTCGAGCGGGTCCAGAACGACGCCCGCGCCAAATTGCAGCGCCAGACCGATCCCTATTTACGCGAGCGCCTGCACGATCTCGACGACATCGCCAATCGCCTGCTGCGCCAATTGACCGGCCAGGGCCCGGCCCATGGCGGCGCCCTGCCGCCCAATTCCATTCTGGTCGCGCGCAACATGGGGCCGGCGGCCCTGCTCGAATATGACCGCAACAATCTGCGCGGCCTGGTGCTCGAGGACGGTGGGCCGACCAGCCATGTCGCCATCATCGCCCGCGCGCTCGGCCTGCCGGCGATCGGCGAAGTCCCCAACATCACCGATCTGGTCGAGACTGGCGACTCCATCATCGTCGACGGCGGTTCGGGCGATGTGCAATTGCGCCCGCCGCCCGATGTCGAGACGGCCTATGGCGAAAAGGCGCGGCTGCGCGCCCGCCGGCAGGAGCAGTACCACAGGCTGCGCGACACGCCGACTGTGACCCGCGACGGGGTCGAGATCGGCCTGCACATGAACGCCGGCCTGCTGATCGATTGCGAACACGCCGAGGAAGTCGGCGCCAAATCGATCGGCCTGTTCCGCACCGAATTGCAATTCATGGTGGCGCAGAGTTTTCCGCGTCTGTCCGAGCAATTTAACCTTTATCGCAAGGTGCTTGACGCCGCCGAGGGTCGGACGGTGACCTTCCGCACGCTCGACATCGGCTCGGACAAGGTTCTGCCCTATATGGCCAAGGTCGAGGAAGAAAATCCCGCCCTGGGCTGGCGCGCGATCCGGATCGGCCTCGATCGCCCCGGACTGCTGCGGATGCAGCTGCGCGCCATGCTGCGCGCCGGCGCGGGACGGGACATGCGCATCATGTTCCCGATGATCGCCACCACGTGCGAATTCAAACAGGCCAAGGCGATCGTCGAGCGCGAACGCGAATTCCTGCGGCGCCACGGCTATGAATTGCCGGCCGCGCTGCATCTGGGCGCGATGGTGGAGGTTCCCTCGCTGCTCTGGCAGCTCGACGAAATCTGCGCGGCGGCCGATTTTCTCTCGGTCGGCTCGAACGACCTCACCCAATATCTTTTCGCGGCGGATCGCGACAACAAGCGCGTTTCCTCGCGTTTCGACACTTTGTCGCCGGCGAATTTGAGGGCGCTGAAGGCGATCGTCGACGCGGGCGGCCGCAACGGCAAGCCGGTCAGCCTGTGCGGGGAGATGGGCGGCAGGCCGCTGGAGGCGCTGGCGCTGGCGGCGATCGGCTATCGTCACCTTTCCATGACCCCCTCGGCCATCGGCCCGGTGCGGGCGGCGTTCCTGGCGGTCGATCTCGAGGCGGCGCGCGACTTCCTCATGCCGATGATCGACAGGCCCGACGACTGCCGCCCGATCCGGCAGGAGTTTCACATTTTCGCGGAAAACAACGGCGTCCCGCTTTAGCGGGGCCGCGCCGTCTTCGCCTCGCCGGTTCATCGTCATGTTTCCCGCTGAAAAACTCGATCTCATCCTGCGCCGCCACGAGGAAATCGGCCATCGTCTGGCCGAAGGCGTCGAGTTGTCGGCTTTTTCCGCCCTTTCGCGCGAACTGGCCGAGCTCGATCCGGTTGCGCGGGCGATCCGCGCCTTTCACGCGCTGGAGACGGAAGTCGCCGAGCTTGAAAAAATGGCGGACGACCCGCGCACGGAAGCCGAAATGCGGGCGCTCGCCGAGGAAGAGCTGCCGGGGCTGAAAGACCGCCGGGAACAGGCCGGGCATGACCTGCGCCTCGCCTTGCTGCCGCGCGACGCGGCCGACGAAAAGAGCGCGATCCTGGAAATACGCGCCGGGACCGGCGGCGACGAGGCGGCTTTGTTCGCCGGCGACCTTTTCCGCATGTATCAGCGTTACGCCGAGCGGCGCGGCTGGACCATGGAGCTGATCTCGGCGAGCGAGGGCGCGGCGGGCGGCTTCAAGGAAATCATCGCCCATGTGCGCGGCAAGGGCGTGTTCGCGCGGCTGAAATTCGAGAGCGGCGCCCATCGCGTCCAGCGCGTGCCAACCACCGAAACGCAAGGGCGCATCCATACTTCGGCGGCGACGGTGGCGGTTCTGCCCGAGGCGGAAGAAGTCGATCTCGCCATCAACGAGGCCGATCTGCGCATCGACACCATGCGCGCCGGCGGCGCCGGCGGCCAGCATGTCAACAAGACCGAATTGGCCATCCGCATCACCCATATTCCATCGGGGATCGTGGTGATGATGCAGGAGGAGCGGTCGCAGCACCGCAACAAGGCCAAGGCCATGGACGTGCTGCGGTCGCGGCTGTTCGACATGGAGCGGCAGAAGCTGGCCGACGTCCGCGCGGCGGACCGCAAAGCCCAGGTCGGCTCCGGCGACCGTTCCGAGCGCATCCGCACCTATAATTTCCCGCAAGGCAGGGTGAGCGATCACCGCATCAACCTGACGCTGTACAAGATCGAGAAAGTGATGGAAGGCGAGGCGCTGGACGAGATTCTCGATCCGCTGATCGCCGATCATCAGGCAAGGCTTCTGGCGGAAAGCGAGGAGGGCGCGGCATGAGCGGCGATAAAGGCTTATGGCTGGGGTCTTGGATCTTCTGGGCGCTGTTTTCGGCGGCCTTCGCCGCCTTGACCGCGATCTTCGCCAAGGTCGGCGTCGAGGGCGTCGATTCCGATCTCGCCACTTTGGCGCGCACGCTCGTCGTGGCCGTGGCGCTGGCGCTGCTGCTGGCCGCGACCGGGCGCCTCCACCTGACGGCGCTGCCGCCCAGAACCTGGACCTTCCTGGTTCTGTCCGGCCTGGCGACGGGGGCGTCCTGGCTGTGCTATTTCCGCGCCCTGAAGCTTGGCGAGGCGAGCCAGGTCGCGCCGATCGACAAGCTCAGCGTCGTGCTGGTCGCGCTGTTCGGCGCGGCTTTTTTGGGCGAAAGGCTGTCCACGGTCAATTGGCTCGGCGTCGCCCTGATCGCGACCGGCGCGCTGCTGGTGGCTTTCCGCTAGGAAAAGAGTGCTGCAATCGTTTTTTCAGGCCTTTATGGTCTGAATGACGGCTGGGCGGCCTTGCCGATCGCCGGCGGGCGCCGCGCAAGCTTCCGAGGGACAGATGAGCAGGATCATTCCGGTAATCATGTGCGGCGGGTCGGGCACGCGGGTTTGGCCGGCCTCGCGCGAGACCATGCCGAAACAATTCATCCCCCTGCTCGGAAAATCCTCGACCTTCCAGGAAACCCTGCTTCGTCTCGATCCGGAGATTTTCGCCGAGCCGGCGATTCTCACCAATCACGATTACCGTTTCCTGGTCCAGGAGCAGATGAAGGAGATCGGGGTTTCCGGCGACATCGTGCTGGAGCCGGAGCGCCGCGATTCCGCCGCCGCCGTGGCGGTCGCCTGCGAACTGGCGATCAAACGTTCGTCCGACGCCGTGGTCGCGGTCTTCGCCGCCGATCACGCCGTGCGCGATGTCGAAGCCTTTCGCGCTCTGTGCCGTAAGGCGGGCGAGGCGGCGGCCAAGGGTTTCATCGTCACGCTCGGCGTCAAGCCCACCCATCCGGCGACCGGCTATGGCTATATCCGCCCCGGCGCGCTGGTGGTTCCCGAAGCCGGCGTGGCCAAGGTCGAGGCCTTTGTCGAAAAGCCCGACGCCAGGACCGCCGAACGCTATATCGCCGAGGGCTATCTTTGGAATTCCGGCAATTTCTTCTTCCGCGCCGATGTCATGCGCGGCGAATTGCAGGCGTTTCAGCCGGAAATCGCGGCCGCCGCGCAAGAAGCCTTCGCCAAGGCCGAACGCGATCTCGGATTTCTGGCGCTGGACAAGGTGGCGTTCAGCCAGGCGCCGAAAACTTCGATCGATTATGCGGTGATGGAGCGAACAAAGCACGCCGCGGTCATTCCCGCCGACATCGGCTGGTCAGACGTGGGCAATTGGCAGGCGGTGTGGGAGCTTTCCGAGCGCGACGAACAGGGCAATTCGGTGCGCGGCCAGGGCGTGGCGATGGACGCGAAAAATGTCCATATCCGCTCGGACCATGGCCTGACGGCGGTGCTCGGCGTCAATGATGTGATCGTGGTCACCACCGAAGACGCCGTTCTGGTGCTGGGCGCGCAATATGGCGACAAGGTCAAGCAACTGGTGGACGAGCTGAAGCGCCGCAAGCTCAAGGAGGCGCGGGAGCATCGCCGCGTCTATCGCCCCTGGGGCTATTACCAGTCGGTCGACGGCGGCGAGCGCCATCAGGTCAAAAGGATCGTGGTCAAGCCCGGCCATAAATTGTCGCTGCAAAAGCATTTTCACCGCGCCGAACATTGGATCGTGGTGCGCGGCGCGGCCGAGGTCACCCGCGACAATCAGGTGATCATGATCCACGAGAACGAATCGATCTATCTGCCGATGGGCACGGTCCATCGCCTCGTCAATCCGGGCAAGATCGACCTCGAACTGATCGAGGTCCAGACCGGCTCCTATCTCGGCGAGGACGACATCGTCCGGCTCGAGGACGCCTATCACCGCTCCTGAATTTTTCTCCCTGCCCGTCATTGCGAGCGAAGCGAAGCAATCCACCTTGCAACCTGTTGAACGATTGTTTGGATTGCTTCGCTTCACTCGCAAGGACGCTTCCCCTTAGCGAGTTGTCCCATGTTTCCAAAACCCGTTTCTTCCCTCACGCCCAACACCTTCGAATATGAGCGCCTGCCGCTGGTGAAGCCCACCGGCTTTCGCGAATATGACGCGCGCTGGCTGTTCGGCTCCGAACTCAATCTGATGGGCGTGCAGGCTTTGGGCCTCGGGCTGGCGACCCTGCTGCACGAGATGGGAGTCGAGCCGCGTCTCGCCACCGGCCATGATTACCGCTCCTATTCGGCCTCGATCAAACAGGCCTTGATCTGCGGCCTGATGGCGGGCGGCGTCGAGGTGGTGGATATCGGCCTCGCTCTGTCGCCCATGGCCTATTTCGCCCAGTTCGCGCTCGATTGTCCGGCGGTCGCGATGGTCACCGCCTCGCATAACGACAATGGCTGGACCGGGGTGAAAATGGGCGCCCAGCGCCCGGTGACTTTCGGGCCGGATGAAATGGCGCAATTGCGCGACATCGTGCTCGAAGGCCGTTTCAAGCCGCGCGCCGGCGGCGGCTATCAATTTGTCGAGGATTTCGGCAAGACCTATCTCGACGATCTCGTCAGCCACGCCAAATTGACGCGCAAGCTTAAAGTGGTCGCGGCCTGCGGCAATGGCACGGCGGGGGCCTTCGCGCCGGCGCTGCTGGAGCGGCTGGGCTGCGAGGTGATCCCGCTCGACGTGACGCCGGACTATAATTTCCCGCGCTACAATCCCAATCCCGAAGATCTCGAAATGCTGCACGCCATGGCCGACAAGGTGCGCGAGACCGGCGCCGACCTGGCCCTCGGCTTCGACGGCGACGGCGACCGCTGCGGCGTGGTGGACAATAACGGCGAGGAGATTTTCGCCGACAAGATCGGGGTGATGCTCGCCCGCGACCTGTCCAAGCTCTATCCGGGCGCGACTTTCGTGGTCGATGTCAAATCGACCGGGCTGTTCGCCAGCGATCCGGTCCTGAAGGATCGAGGCGTCAAGGCCGATTACTGGAAGACCGGCCATTCCTATATCAAGCGCCGCGTCACCGATCTGAAAGCTTTGGCGGGCTTCGAGAAATCCGGCCATTTCTTCTTCAACGCCCCCGTCGGGCGCGGCTATGACGACGGCCTGCTGACGGCGGTCCATGTGCTGGAAATGCTCGACCGCAATCAGCCTAAGTCGATGGCCGAGCTTTACGCCGATCTGCCGAAAACCTGGGGTTCGCCGACCATGTCGCCGCATTGCGCCGACGAGGTGAAATATGACGTGGTCGAAAGGGTCGTCGCCCGTTTCCAGGCGATGCGGGAAAGGGGCGAAACGATCATCGGCCAGAAGATCCAAAACCTCGTCACGGTCAATGGCGTGCGGGTGACGGTCGAGGACGGCGCCTGGGGCCTGGTGCGCGCCTCCTCCAACAAGCCCGAACTCGTGGTGGTGGTGGAAAGCCCGAACTCGGAGGCCCAGCTGCACGCCATGTTCAAGGCGGTGGACGCGATCTTGCGCGAAAATCGGGAAGTCGGCGCCTATAATCAGACGATTTGATTTGGCGGGCGGAAGCGGCTCTCGATCGCGCGGGCGCTGCTGAAAGACCCGCCGATCATGATTTTCGACGAAGCGACGGCGGCGCTGAACGCCGCGACCAAGGGCCGCTCCACTTTCGTCATCGCGCACAGGCTGGCGACCATACGCGGCGCCGACCGCATTTTCGTCTTCGATCAGGGCAGGATCGTCGAACAGGGGTCTTTCGAGGAGTTGGTCGCGCAAAACGGCCGCTTCGCCGCTCTCGCCCGTGCGCAATTCATGGCGGGGGAGCAGAAGGCGGAGGCCTGAGCCTTTTCACCCTTCCGCTTTCGGCTCCGGCGTTAGCCGCAGCAGCGTGATGCGGTTGCGCTGCTTGCGCAGGACCTCGAAGCGGAAGCCGTGGAAGGTGAATTTCTGGCCCTGTTCGGGAATGGCGCGGGCTTCGTGGATGACCAGGCCGGCTATTGTTGTGGCTTCCTCGTCCGGCAAGTCCCAGGCCATGACCCGGTTGAGGTCGCGCACGGGCGCCGAGCCCTCCACGATCACCGAGCCGTCGGCCTGCCGGCGCGCGCCGACAAAGGCGACATCGTGCTCGTCGCGGATATCGCCGACGATCTCCTCCAGAATATCTTCCAGCGTCACCAGGCCCTGCACGTCGCCATATTCATCGACGACCAGAGCGGAATGGGTCTTGCGCTTGCGGAAGGCCTGAAGCTGGGCTTCGAGCGTGGTGGTTTCCGGCACGAACCACGGCTCGTGCAGGATCGGCTGGAGCTGGATTTTCGACGCGTCGCCATTGGCGTCGGTCAAGGCGCGCAGCAGATCCTTGGTGTGCAGCACGCCGACGATATTGTCGGCGGACTCGCGCCACAAAGGCACGCGGGTGAAAGGCAAGGCGACCACTTCGCGCACGATGTCGGCGACCGGCGCATCGGCGTCGAGCGCCGCCATTTTGGTGCGATGGACCATGACATCGGAGACGGTCAGCTCCTTGAGGTCGAGCAGGCCGCCGAACATGTCGCGGTCGGCGCGGGCGACGCCGCCTTCCCTGTGCATCAGATCGACCGCGCTTTTCAGCTCCTCTTCCGGGGAAAGCAGGGGATGTTTCTGGTCGAGCCGCAGGCCGAACAGATAAAGCGCGCCGCGCACCAGCCATTCGACCGCGAACAGGACGGGGCCGAAGATGGTGACGAAAAAGGAGATGACCCGCGCCACGATCAGCGAGGTGCGGTCGGGATAATTGAGCGCCACCGTCTTGGGCAGAACCTCGGCGAAGACCAGGAGCACCACGGTCATCACGGCGGTGGCGTAGATCGCGCCCCGCTCGCCGACCATCGCCATCAGAACGGCGGTGAGCAAAGCCGAGGCGCCGATATTGAACAAGGTGTTGCCGAGCAGCACGGCGCCGATCAGCCGGTCGCGCCCCGCCAGCAGCCGGTTGACGATGGCCGCGCGCGGGTCGCCCTGTTTTTCCAGCGCATGCATGCGGGCGCGCGAGGCGGCGGTCATCGCGGTTTCGGAGCCGGAAAACAAAGCCGAAAGCAGGATGAACACCACCAGGATCGCCCCGGCGGCCCAAAGGTTCATGGGAGAGGCGTCGATCGCGCCGTGCATGGCTTTCACGCTCCGGCGCGCAGCTCGTCTTCGAGGAAGGCGCGCACCGCCTCCGGCTCGACATTGCGGGCGATGAAGCTCGCGCCGATGTCGCGGGCGAGGATGAAGGTGAGCGCGCCGCGCTTCACCTTCTTGTCCTGCGCCATGGCCGCGACAATGTCCTCGGCGCTGGCGTCCCATCCGGCGATGTCGCTTATGCGGGTCGGCAGACCGACGGCGCGCAGATGCGCCTCGACCCGCTCGGCGGCCGGGGTCGGGCAGAGGCCGGCGCGGACCGAATAGCGGAAGGCGCAGGCCATGCCGATGGCGACGCCCTCGCCATGGACGAGGCGTTGGCTGTCATAGGCGACGAGCTTTTCCAGGGCGTGGCCGAAGGTGTGGCCGAGATTGAGCAAAGCGCGGTCGCCCTGTTCGGTCTCGTCGCGGGCGACCACGGCGGCCTTGGATTCGCAACTCACCGCAATGGCGTGGCTCAGCTCCGGCCCGCGCGCGAACAAAGCCCGCCAGTGCTTTTCGAGCCAGGCGAAGAAATCCGGCCGGTCGATCAGGCCATATTTGACCACTTCCGCATAACCGGCGGCGAATTCGCGTTTCGGCAGAGTGCCGAGGCTGTCGGTGTCGGCGAGCACCAGCGCCGGCTGGTGGAAGGCGCCGATCAAATTCTTGCCCTGGCGCGAATTGATCCCGGTCTTGCCGCCGACGCTCGAATCGACCTGCGACAGCAAAGTGGTCGGAATCTGGATGAAGCCCATGCCCCGGCGCAGGCTTGCGGCGACGAAGCCGGTAAGGTCGCCGATGACGCCGCCGCCGAGCGCGATCAGGCAATCGCCGCGCTCCATCTTCGCCGTCAGCACCGCCTCGCAGAGCTGTTCGTAATGGGCGTAATCCTTGGTGGGTTCGCCGGCCGGCAGCACGATATGGCCGTGGCGGACGTTCGCCGCGTCGAGACTGGCCTGAAGCGGGTTGAGCCACAGAGGCGCGACATTGGAATCGGTGACGATGAAGGCGCTGGCGCCGGGCGCGAGCCGGGCGAGCCGCTCGCCGGCATGGGCGATCAGCGCGGGTCCGATCAATATGTCATAGGAACGATCGCCGAGGGCGACATGGACGCCGGTGGAGGCGGGAGGCAGAGCGGGCGCGGTCATTTCGGGCGAAAATTCCCCTTGTTTGGCCAAAAAAGCTTCGAGCGCGGCGAGGACTTCCTCGATGATGACCTCATGCGTCGCGTCGCGCGAAATAATGGAGAGATCGGCCTCGGCATAGACCGGATAGCGCTCGTCGATCAGGCGGCGCATCACGCCTTCCGGGTCGGGGCCTTGCAGCAGCGGACGGGTCGGCCTTTTGCGCACCCGGCGCATCAGCACGTCGAAATCGGCCTTCAGCCAGATCGAGACGGCGCGCTCGCGGATCAGCGCGCGCGTCTGCGGCTGGATGAAGGCGCCGCCGCCCGTGGCGATGACCCGCTCGCCTTCGCCGATCAGCCGGGCCAGCACGCGGCGCTCGCCGTCGCGGAAATAGGCCTCGCCGTGATGCGCGAAAATCTCCGTGACGGTCAGGCGATGGGCGGCCTCGATCTCGTGATCCGAATCGACGAAGGGCAGGCCGAGCCTGTGCGCCAGCCTTTTGCCGATGGCGGTCTTACCCGAGCCCATCATGCCGACAAGCGCCAGCGGTCGGCCGGCAAGGCGGTCGACGATCGCCTGGGCGCGCCGGTCGCGCGGCGAAGGCGGTGCGTCCTCCTGCTGATGAACGATGGCTTGATCCCACATGATCGGCATGTACTATCACGTCGCGCGCGCAAATTGTATCTGGCTTTCGGCGAGTGGATTTTCCGCGCGCGAGAGCCGAAACCGCGGCGCGGAGTGATCTATGCCCAGCCTGTTGCGCTTTCTCTTTGTCATCGGCCTGCTGGCGGGCGTGGCTTTCGTCGGCATGGCGGCGCTGGTCGCCTTCGTCGAGCCGCAGCCGCGCGAAATGAGCCAGCCCCTGCCGGCCAACGTCCTCAACAAATGACCGATAAAAGCGCCCCGGCCTCGCGCGCCGCGGTGAAGGATTTTCTCGCCATGCTCGCTGCGGAGCGCGGCGCCGCGAAAAACACGCTCGACGCCTATGCCCGCGACCTCGGCGATTATCTGCTGGCCCTGGCGCGCCGCCAGCGCGATCCGTTCAGCGCCACGGCCCAGGACATTCGCGAACATCTCGCCGATCTCGCGCAAGCCGGGCTCAAGCCCACGTCTTCGGCGCGCAAGCTGTCGGCGATCCGGCAGTTCCATCGTTTTCTTTCGACCGAGGAGCGGCGGCCGGACGATCCCGCCGTCCTGCTTGAAGGCCCGCGCCAGGGCCGGCGCCTGCCCAAGATTCTTTCGGTCGCCGAAGTGGACGCGATTTTACAGGTTTGCCGCGAGGGGCTGGACGATCCGGCGCGGCCGGCCGAGGACAGGCTGAGAGCGCGCCGCGCCGCCTGTCTGGTCGAAGTGCTTTACGCTTCGGGCCTGCGCGTCTCGGAGCTGGTGGCCCTGCCTTTGACCTCAGCGAAACAGGCCGAGAAAACGCCGGAGCGAAGCGGGGGCTTTCTGACGATCAAGGGCAAGGGCGGGCGCGAGCGGCTGGCGCCGCTCACCGGTCACGCCCGCGAGGCGATCGCCGCCTATCGCCGCCAGTTGCTGGAGCTTCATCCCGAGGCGGCGAAGCAGAAATGGCTGTTCCCGTCGATTGGCGAGAGCGGCCATCTAACCCGTCAGGTCTTCGCGCGAGAGTTGAAATTCCTGGCCGCCGCCGCTGGCCTTTCGCCGCAAAAAGTGAGCCCGCATGTCCTGCGCCACGCCTTCGCCAGCCATCTGCTGCAAAACGGCGCCGATCTCCGCGTCGTGCAGGAATTGCTAGGACACGCCGACATCGCGACGACGCAAATCTATACCCATGTGCTGGACGAACGCCTGAAGGCGATGGTGCGCGACCTTCATCCGCTGAACGACGAAGAGTGATGCGCGGCCTTCGAATTGCGCCCAAAGTTTTGCAGACGCGGCGAAGACGGATATGTTTCAATGCCTGACGTTACGGAGGGTCGCTCGACCTTCTTGGCGTGGGCGGAGATCCGGCCCGACGGATAAGCAGTTGCGCGAGGATTGTTGTCGATGAATTCTCCGAAAACGACGATTGCGGGACGCGGCGGCGAAGTTTCCACGCGCGCGCCTGTCCTTCGGCTTCTCGTCTGCGGCGCGGCGGGCGACGGCAAATCCACCCTGATCGGCCGCCTGCTTCAGGAGTGCGGCGCCGCGCCTGTCGATCGGGCCGCCGCGTTTTGTCCGTTCTCGACCGAGAGGCGCGCGTTTCTTGTCGCCGACACGGCGGGAGACCCGCGACATACGGGCGATATGGCGCAGGCGGCCGCGAAAGCCGATCTGGCGATCCTGCTGATCGACGCGCGCAAGGGCCTGCGCGAAGAAAGTCTGCGCCATCTGGCGATCGTTTCCATGCTTGGCGTCCGCCATGTCGTGGCGGCGGTCAACAAGATGGATCTCGTCGATTACAACGAGGCGGTGTTCAACGCCGTCGTCGCCGATTTCACCGATCACGCCAGCGGCATGGGTTTCCGCACCCTCGCGGCCATTCCGATGTCGGCGCAGGCCGGCGTCGATGTCGCGGCCCCCTCGACTCGCATGCCCTGGCGTCATGGGCCGTGCCTGCTCGACTATCTCGATTCGATCGAGATCGCCGACGACGCCGCTGAAGCGCCCCTGCGCTTTTCGATTGAGGCGGTCGAACAATCCAGCGCCGATTTCCCCGGCGTGCGCGGCGTGGCGATGTCGGGATTGGTCAAGGTCGGCGACGAAATCTGCGTCGCCGACACCGGCAAGACCGCCCATGTCGCGCGCATCGTCGCAGGGGAAAGCGACGTCGAAAGCGCCAGGGCCCATGACGCGGTCACTCTGGTCTTCGCCGAAAAAGTCGAGGCCTCGCGCGGCGACATGATTTGCCACGTCGGCGACCGGCCGGCTTTGGTCGAGCAATTCGCGGCGCAACTGTTGTGGACCGGCGAGGAAAAACTGCTGCCCGGCCGCTCCTATATGATCGAGATCAACGGCCGATCCGTGTCCGCCAGCGTCACCGAGATCAAATATCGGCTGAATGTCGAAAACCACCAGCAAATGGCGGCCAAGACGTTGCGCGCCAATGACATCGGCTTCTGCAACCTCGCCGCCGCGCGGCCTTTGTCGATCGATCCATTCGACAAATTCCGCCAGACCGGCGCCTTTGTGCTGATCGACCGCGCGACCGGCGCGAGGGTGGCGATCGGGACGATCGCCTTTCCGTTGCGGCGCGCGAGCAATGTCCATCTCCAGGCGATGAGCGTGACCAAGGAGGTCCGCGCCGGGCTGAAACGCCAGAAGCCCGCGGTGCTGTGGTTCACCGGCCTGTCCGGCTCGGGCAAATCGACGGTCGCCAATCTGGTGGAAACCAGGCTCGCCGGCCAGAACGCCCATACGATCGCGCTCGACGGCGACAATCTGCGCCACGGCCTGACCCGCGACCTCGGCTTCACCGACGCGGACCGTGTCGAGAACATCCGCCGCGTCGGCGAAGTGTCGAAGCTGATGGCGGACGCCGGACTGATCGTGATGTGCTCCTTCATCTCGCCCTTCGAGGCCGAACGCCGCATGGTGCGCGAATTGCTCGGTCCCGGCGAATTCATCGAAATCTTCGTGGATACGCCGCTGGAGACCTGCATCCAGCGCGACCGCAAGGGGCTCTACAAACGGGCGCTCGCCGGCGAAATCAAGAATTTCACCGGGGTGGACCAGCCCTATGAGCGGCCGGACAAGGCCGAGATCGTGCTGACGCTGGAGGACGGGACCGCCGAGGCGATGGCCGACCGCATCGTCGAATATTTGCACGCCAGGGGGATCGTCGCCTCGGCCTGAGCGCGGCGAATCTGCTAAACGAATTCCGAATGAATCATTCGGAATTCATATTCCGCTGGCGCGAAAATCCGCCCGCGACATAGAGGATTTTCGCGCCATGGCGTTTCCGCGGATTGCGAAGCAATCTTACGGAAACCGTATTATTGTTTCGCTGGTTGGATTGTGGCCAGCGCATGACGGACGACCCAAGGATTTTCGCGGCGCCTTACGCGCCGCCCGACGCGGACTTCGCGCGGGCCTGGCTCGCGGCGCCGGCGCGCGACGATTTGCGCGCCGAGGAAAAGGCGCTGGCCGCGCGATTGCTCGGCGCGATCCGCGCCCGCGCGCCGGGCGTCGGCGGGGTCGAGGATTTTCTGCACGAATTCAAGCTGTCGTCGCGCGAGGGCCTCGCCATCATGGCGCTCGCCGAGGCGCTGGCGCGCGCGCCGGACAATCCGACCGCCGACCTGCTGCTGGCGGATAAACTGGCGGCGGGCGATTTCGACCGTCACGCGATTCATTCCGACGCGCCGCTGATCCAGGCCTGCGCTTTTGCCCTGGGATTCTCGGCGCGGCTGGTCGAGGCCGAATTTTCGCCGCGCCGAATCGTCGCCGGCCTGGCGCGGCGTCTCGGCGTTCCCGCGCTACGCGCCGCCGCGCGAAAAGCCCTGCGCCTGCTCGGCGGCCATTTCGTCTTCGGGGAAACCATCGAGGCGGCGCTTTCCCGCGCGCAAACGCCCGCCTGCCGGCGCGATCTCCATTCCTTCGACATGCTGGGGGAGGGGGCGCGGACGGCGCAAGACGCAACCCGCCATTTCGACGCCTATGCGCGGGCGATTCAGGCGATCGGCAAGGCGGCGCGGGGCGAGGGCCCGGCGCAAAGGCCGGGAATTTCGGTCAAACTCTCGGCGCTTCATCCGCGCTACGAGGCGATTTCGGCGGAGCGTGTGCGCGCCGAACTCACGCCCCGCCTGCTGGAGCTGGCGCGTCTCGCCAAGGACCGCGACATCGGCCTGACCGTCGACGCCGAGGAAGCGGATCGGCTGGAGCTGTCGCTCGACATTTTCGCCCGGGTGCTCGCGGACGTTTCGCTTGCCGGCTGGGAAGGTTTTGGTTTGGCGATCCAGGCCTATCAGAAGCGGGCCGGCGCCGTGGTCGATCATGTCGCCGAACTGGCGCGCGGGAAAAACCGGCGCATTACGGCGCGGCTGGTCAAGGGCGCCTATTGGGACAGCGAGATCAAGCGCGCCCAGGAGCGCGGGCTTGCCGATTATCCGGTCTTCACCCGCAAGGCGATGACCGACGCGAATTATCTCGCCTGCGCCGAGCGCCTGCTGGCGGAAGATTCGATCTTTCCGCAATTCGCCACCCACAACGCCCAGACGGCGGCGACGATCGTAACGCGCGGAAAAGCGCGGCGCGATTATGAATTCCAGCGCCTGCATGGCATGGGCGAGGCCTTGCACGAGGCCTTGCGCGCCCATTCCGGCGTCGCCTGCCGGGTCTTTGCGCCGGTCGGGCCGCATCGCGATCTGCTGGCTTATCTGGTGCGGCGGCTGATCGAGAACGGCGCCAACGCCTCCTTCGTCGCCCGCGCCGCCGAGCCGGAGGCTCCTGAACAAGACCTGCTGGCCGATCCGCTCGAAATTCTGCGCGAATCGGGCCGCTTCCGTCACGCCCGCCTGCCTTTGCCGCGCGATCTTTTCGCGCCGGAGCGCAAGAATTCCTCCGGGGTCGAATTCGGCTGCGGCGCGGCGCTCGCTGGCCTGCTCGCGGAAATCGCGCCGCATCGCGGCCTCGCCGGCGCCGCGCCGCCAGAGCCGCTTTCCGCCGAGGCGGCGTTCGCCAAGGCGGAAAAGGCCTTTGCGGCATGGAGCGCGACGCCGGTCGGCCAGCGCGCGGATATCCTTTCGCGCGCCGCCGATCTGTTCGAATCCGAGCGCGGCCGGTTGATCGCCTTGCTGCAGGAGGAGGCGAAGAAAACGCTCGACGATGGCCTCGCCGAAGTCCGCGAGGCCGCCGATCTGTGCCGCTATTACGCCGCCGAGGCGCGCAGGATCTGCGCCGACGAAACTTTGCCCGGCGTCACCGGCGAGGAAAATATCCTGCGCCGTCACGGTCGCGGAATTTTCGTCTGCATTTCGCCGTGGAATTTCCCGCTCGCGATTTTTGCCGGCCAGATCGCGGCGGCGCTGGCGACGGGAAATTGTGTCGTGGCCAAACCGGCGGAGCAGACCCCGCGCATGGCGCTCGCGGCGACGCAAATATTTGCGGCGGCGGGTTTGCCCGAGGACGTTTTGGTCTGCGCGCCCGGCGACGGCGCGTTGGGCGCTGCTCTCGTCGGCGATCGGCGCGCGGCGGGCGTCGCCTTTACCGGCTCGGTCGAGACGGCGCAAAGCATCCAGCGCGCCCTGGCCGCGCGCGGCGGCCCCATCGTTCCGCTGATCGCCGAGACCGGCGGCGTTAATGTGATGGTGGTCGATTCGACCGCTTTACTCGAACAGGTCACGGACGACGTGCTGACCTCGGCCTTCCGCTCCGCCGGCCAGCGCTGTTCGGCCCTGCGTCTGCTGTGTTTGCAGGAGGAAATTTTCGCGCCCGCGCTCGACATGCTGATCGGCGCGGCGACCCAATTGCGCCTCGGCGATCCGCGCCAGGCCGCCACCCAGGTCGGCCCGGTGATCGACGCGCAAGCCAAGGCGGCGCTCGACGCCTATATCGCGGCCCGCGCCGCCGAGGGCCGCATTCTTTACGCCGGCGCCGCGCCCAACGACGGCGATTTCGTCGCGCCCCACATCGTCCGGCTCGATTCGCCGCGCGACCTGACCCGCGAAATATTCGGCCCGGTGCTTCATGTCGCGACTTGGCGGGCGGAAAAATTTTCCGGGCTGATCGACGAGATCGCCGCCTCGGGCTATGGGCTGACGCTCGGCCTGCACAGCAGGATCGAAGGCCGGATCGCGGAACTGGCGCGCAAGGTGCCGGCCGGGAACATTTATGTCAACCGCAACATGATCGGCGCAATGGTCGGCAGCCAGCCCTTTGGCGGCTTCGGCCTCAGCGGGACCGGCCCCAAGGCCGGCGGCCCGGATTATCTGCGCCGTTTTTACCGCGAGGCGACCCTGACCGTGAACCGCGCCTCGCTCGGCGGCGACGCCGGCCTGCTGGCGCAGGAGGATTAGGGCCTGTGGACACTTGTCCCGCCGCCGCGACGCGCTGACGTTTTGCCTCCGGCATTTCGCGTAAAGCGGCAGACATATCGCAGGCAAAACGCCAGCGCGCCCTTCGGGTTTGGGCGAAATGGCCGGCTGGTTCGTCGAAAGCCTCGCCAATATCTTACGTTTTGGCTTCGCCATTCTCCTGCCATCCGTCTCATTTCGCCCAAATCGCGATCGCCGAGACAAGTGTCCACAGGCCCTAGGCTTCGACCGCGCCCCAATCGTGTTCGGTCACGTATTTATAGGGGTAATCCGGCTCGACATAGCCTTTGCGGCCGTCGCGCTTGGGCAGTTTCACTTTTTCGCGCGGCATGTCCTCATAGGGGATATGGCGCAGGAGATGCGCGATGACATTGAGCCGCGCCCGTTTCTTGTCGTCGGAGCGCAGGACATACCAGGGCGCCCAGGACGAATCGGTCGCGGCGAACATGGCGTCGCGGGCGCGCGAATAATCATACCATTTGCTGAAGCTTTTCAGGTCCATCGGCGAGAGCTTCCAGACCTTGCGGCCGTCGTCGATGCGGGCGGCGAGGCGGCGCTCCTGCTCCTCCATGCCGACTTCGAGCCAATATTTGAGCAGGATGATGCCCGAGTCCCGCATCGCCTTTTCGAACGCCGGCGCCATCAGCAGGAAGCGTTCGACCTCCTGGTCGTTGGTGAAGCCCATGACCCGCTCGACACCGGCGCGATTGTACCAGGAGCGGTCGAAAATCACGATTTCGCCGGCGGCGGGAAAGTGCTCGATATAGCGCTGGACATACATCTGCGATTTCTGGCGCTCGGTCGGCGCCGGCAAAGCGGCGACCCGGAACACGCGCGGGCTGACCCGCTCGGCGATCGCCTTGATGCAGCCGCCCTTGCCGGCGCCGTCGCGTCCTTCGAAGACGATGCAGACCTTGAGACCCTTGGCCACCACCCATCGTTGCAACTTCACCAGCTCGACATGGAGCTTTTCCAGCTCCTTCTCATAGGCTTTGGCCTTGAGCTTGCCCTGCGGTTCGGCCGGCGCCTCGTCTTCACCTTGGCTTTTGTGTTTTTTCGCCATCTTCCGCTCCCGGAACGCGCGCGTCGCGCACAAGAACAGCATAGCACAGCCTGCGCCGGCTGGACATGACGCGATCTGCTTGCCGCGCGCCTCGCAGGCCGGCATCATCTGGGTGCGCGCCGAGTCGCGCGCGCCTGGAAAGACCGATGAGCCCGCTGCTCGACCATCCCCTGTGGCTGTTCGCCGTTTCGCTGCTCAGCCTGTGGCTGATCGCCTTCGGCGGCTATGTCGCCCAAAGAATCTGGCGGCCGCTGCGGCGCGAGGAACGGGACGAGTTCAACACCGTGCAGGGCGCCACGCTGACGCTGCTCGCCCTGATCGTCGGCTTCACTTTCGCCATGTCGGTCAACCGTTACGATTTGCGCAAGAATCTGGAAGAATCCGAGGCCAATGCGATCGGGACCGAATTCGTCCGCGCCCAGCTGCTGCCTCCGGCGAGCCGGGCGGGGCTGGAAAAGGCGCTGCGCGCCTATCTCGATCGCCGGATCGCTTTCTATTCCAGCACGGAGCCGTCCGAAATCGCGCGGCTGGCGCGGGAAGAGGCGAGGCTCCAGTCGGACATCTGGGCGATCGTTCGCGATGCGGCGGCGGTCCAGCCGACTCCCGTCGTGGCTTTGGCCGTCGCCGGGGCCAATGACGTGCTCAACGCCCAGGGCTATGTCGCCGCCGCCTGGGCCAATCGCATCCCTGTCGCCGCCTGGCAGCTGATGGCGCTGATCGCCGCCGCCTGCAGCGGCCTGCTTGGTTTCGGCGGCCAGCGCGTCAACGCCTTTCTTCTTCTCGTCGTGCCGGCAACGATCTCTGTCTCTTTCCTGCTGATCGCCGAGATCGACAGCCCGCGCGGCGGCCTCATCCGCGTCGAGCCCGCCAATCTCGTCAGCTTGGCGGAAAGCCTGAAATAGCGTGATTTCCAGGCTAGGCGCCGGAGGTCCATTTTGCAATTATGCCGCGTCCTTTCGCGGGCGCGAACGGTGGCCGGGCGGTTCCGGCGCCGACGCGCCCTTTCATGTCAGAACCGCAGGAGCCCGCAGGATGAAGGCCGGGAAATTCGCAATTTTGGCCGTGGCCGCCATATCCCTCGCATTCGGCGCCCGTCAGGCGGTCGCCGCCCAATGCGGTTCGTCCAGCGCGGGTTATAACGCGTGGAAGCAGGAATTCGTCCAGGAGGCCCGGGCGCAGGGCGTCGGCGAGCGCGGGATTTCCGCTTTGATGGACGCCCATTACAACCAGCCGACGATCAACGCCGACCGGGGCATGAAGAGCTTCCACCTGTCGCTCGACGCCTTCATGGCCAAGCGCGGCGGCTCGATCATCGCGTCGCGCGGGCGCAAGCTGAAACAGGCCAACGCCGGCCTTTTCGCGGAAATCGAGCAGCGCTATGGCGTGCCGGCGGGCCCTTTGATCGCGATCTGGGGCATGGAGACGGGCTTTGGCTCGCAGCGCGGCAACCAGAACATGGTCTCGGCGGTCTCGACGCTGGCCTATGACTGCCGCCGTCCGGCCTTGTTCACCGACCAGCTTTACGCCGCTTTGAAGCTGATCGATCGCGGCACGTTCTCCGCCGCCACCGTTGCATCGATGCATGGCGAGGTCGGCCAGACCCAGTTCATGCCCAAGACGGTGCTGGAATATGGCGTCGGCAATCTTGAAACCTCTTCCGGCGCGCTGATGTCCACCGCCAATTACCTCCGCGCCCATGGTTGGCAGCCCGGCGCCGGCTATCAGCCCGGCGAGCCCAATTTCGCCGCGATCGAGGCCTGGAACGCCGCCTCGGTCTATCAACAGGCGATCGCCATCATTGGCGCGAAGATCGACGGCGGAGACCGCTGAGTTTTCGCTTGTTGCGCCGGCCCCTTTTGTTGGCGGCCCGCGCGGGTTACAGCCCGCGCGCCCAAGCCGGGCGCAAAGGCGCGCTTTCCGGCGCCGCCAGCGCCGCCCGCAAACGTTCGAGCAGCCGCGCCTTGTCGGCGCCAAGCACGCCTTTCAGCACCAGCCAGTTCGAGGCGTGGTCGCTGCGGAAAATGGTGCGTTTCAGCTCCAGCGCGGAAATGAAGCGCTCCATCTCCCCGATCAGGCCCATGATGTCGAGCGGCGCGTAATCGGGGAATTTTTCGCGGAAGCGAGCCTCTCCCATCGGGAAACTGACCACCAGGGTGGCCAGGAATTCCGGCTGGGCGGCGTTCATCAGCCGCGCCGAATTCAGCGCGTGTTGCGCGCTGAGCGTGGCGCCGCCGAGGCCGTTGAGGATCATCACCGACCGTTTGATCCCGGCCTCGCGCAGTTTTTCCAGCGCCGCCAGCGTCGAGGCGAAGGTCTCGCCCTTGTTGACCCGGCACAGCACTTCGTCGTCGCCCGATTCGGCGCCGACATAGACCAGCGACAGCCCGAGTTCGGCCAGTTCCTTCAATTCCTCAACTGATTTTTTCGCCACATTGCGCGGCAGGCAATAGGACGACACCCGCCGCACATTGGGCCATTCGCGGCGGATGGCGGTCAGCGCCGAAACCAGGCGCCGGGTCGAAAGCGTCAGCGCGTCGCCGTCGGCGAGGAAGACGCGCGTCACCCTTTCGCCAAAGGCCTCGCCGCAGCGCCGGATGGTTTCGAGAATCTCGGCCTCGTCGCGCGGACGGAATTTCTTTTGCGGCGCCGTGTACATTTCGCAAAACGTGCAGCGATTCCACGAACAGCCGTCTGTCAGGGGTAGAATGACCGCCTCGGCCTCGCTCGGCGGGCGATAGACGGGCTCGACATAGCGGATGGGAAAATCGTCCATGGGGCGCCAGTTCGGAAATATCTGAGACAAATCTAAACCAGGGCGAGAGCGGAAGCCAGCGAATCCGGGGTTGACCGGGCGCCTGAGCGGCGGGATAAATTTATCCCGGGGAGGCGGCCATGCGAATCTTCAAGGCCATCTTGTTTGTCTTGGCCGCGCTGGCGCTCGCGGCACCGGCGCGCGCCGCGCCGTCCCGGCCGGGGGAATGGGCGATCCAGGCGGGCGATTACGCCAATAACCGTTTTTCGCCGCTCGACCGGATCTACGCCGGCAATGTCGCGACCCTGCGTCCGGTCTGGACCTTCTCGACCGGCGTGTTGCGCGGCCACGAGGGCGGGCCGATCGTCGTCGGCGACGTCATGTATCTGGTCACGCCCTTTCCCAACATCGTCTATGCGCTGGACCTGAACAGGGACGGGACGATCCTGTGGAAATACCAGCCCAGGCAGGATCCCGACGTCGCCGGCGTGATGTGCTGCGACACGGTCAATCGCGGTCTGGCCTTTGCCGACGGCAAGATCTTCCTGCATCAGGCCGATACGAAAGTCGTCGCGCTCGACGCCCGCACCGGCAAGGTCGTGTGGACGGCGGTCAATGGCGATCCGAAGAACGGCGAGACCGGCACGGCGACGGTGCTGCCGGTCAAGGACAAGATTTTGGTCGGTGTTTCCGGCGGCGAATTCGGCGTGCGCTGCCACCTTTCGGCCTATGACATCGAGACCGGCCAGCTGGTCTGGCGCGCTTATTCCGAGGGGCCGGACGAGTCGCTGCTGGCGGACCCCGAGAAAACCACCGCGCTCGGCAAGCCGATCGGCAGGGATTCGAGCCTGAAAAGCTGGAAGGGCGACCAGTGGAAGACCGGCGGCGGCTGCGCCTGGGGCTGGACCTCCTACGACCCGGCGCTCAACCTGATCTATTACGGAACCGGCAATCCCTCGACATGGAATCCGTCGCAGCGCCCCGGCGACAATAAATGGGCGACGAGCATTTTTGCCCGCGACCCCGACACCGGCATGGCGAAATGGGTCTATCAGATGACCCCCCATGACGAATGGGATTATGACGGCGTCAACGAAATGCAGCTCGTCGACCGGAAATTCGAGGGCAAGGACCGCAAGCTTCTGGTCCATTTCGACCGCAACGGGTTCGCTTACACGCTCGACCGCGCCACGGGCGAATTGCTGCTGGCGAAAAAATACGATCCGACCGTCAACTGGGCGAGCGGGATCGAGATGGACCGCGACAGCCCGAATTACGGCCGGCCGATCAGGGTGGAAAAATATTCGACCGAGGCGCAGGGCGAGGACATCGTCGTCCGGGGAATCTGTCCCGGCTCGCTCGGGACCAAGGACGAGCAGCCTTCGGCCTTCTCGCCGAGAACCGGCCTGTTCTATGTGCCGACCAATCACATCTGCATGGATTACGAGCCCTTCCATGTCCGCTACACGCCGGGCCTGCCCTTCGTCGGCGCGACGCTGACGCTCTATCCGCCGCCCGGAGAAAGCGGCACCGGCAATTTCATCGCCTGGGACGCCGCGCAGGGAAAAATCGTCTGGTCGGACCCGGAGCCCTTTTCCGTCTGGTCGGGCGCTTTGGCGACGGCGGGCGACCTGGTCTTTTACGGCACGCTGGACGGTTACCTGAAAGCTCTGGACGCGCGAACAGGCAAGCTCCTGTATAAATTCAAGACGCCGTCCGGCATTGTCGGCAATGTCATGACCTACCTGCACGGAGGCCGGCAATATGTCGCCGTCCTGTCGGGCGTCGGCGGCTGGGCCGGCATCGGCCTCGCGGCGGGCCTCACCGATCCCCATGACGGCGCCGGCGCGGTCGGCGGCTATCGCGCGCTCGACCAATATGTCGCGCCGGGCGGCGTCCTCACGGTTTTCGGGCTGCCCGAATAGCTAAAATCCGGCTTTCTGCATGGCTTCATGCACGCGGGTCTGGAACAGGCTGTCGTCGCCTTTGGCCAGGGCCTCGGCATTGCCGGCTACCGCGTCGCAGAGCGCCTCGACCCAGGGCTTGTCGGCCTTGGCGAAATCGCTCAGCACGAAGGCATGGACGAGAGCCTTGTCGCCGGGATGGCCGATGCCGAGCCGGACCCGGCGATAGGCGCCGCCCATATAAGCGGTGATCGAACGCAGGCCGTTGTGGCCGGCGTCGCCGCCGCCGCGCTTGACCCGCAATTTGCCGGGCGCGAGGTCGAGTTCGTCGTGCAGCACGACAATGTCCTCGACCGGGATCTTGTGGAAGCGCGCGGCTTCGGCCACGGCCCGGCCGCTCTCGTTCATGTAGGTTTCGGGCTTGAGCAGCAGCGCGCGCTGAGGCCCGATCCGCGCCTCGCTCGCCTCGCCCTGAAATTTCCTGCGGAACGGCGCGGCGTTGCAGGCGCGCGCAATGGCGTCGAGCGCCATGAAGCCGATATTGTGCCGGTTGTCGGCGTAATTTTTTCCGGGATTGCCCAAACCGACGAAGAGCAGCATGGAAAAGCGCGTCCAAAAAACAGACGCCCGCGCAATGCGGGGCGAGATGAGGGCGGCTCCCGATCGAAAGAAATCAGCGCCTGCCGCTCCCTCCCCCTTGTGGGGAGGGTAAGGGTGGGGCCGGGGCAGGTTTTGAAACCTTGGGGTTTTCGCCCCCACCCCGGCCCTCCCCACAAGGGGGAGGGAGAGGGCGCCCCGGCCTCCAGGATCGGGGAAGCTTACTTCTTGCCGCCCTTGGCCGGAGCAGCCGCGGCCGCCGCCGCGGCCGCCGCCGCGGCTTCGGCCGCCGCCGCCGCCGCGCCGCCGGCCGGCGGCGAGATCGAGGCGATGGTGAAGTTCGACTTGTCGAGCGGCTTGCAATTGGCCGGCAAGGTCACCGACTGGATATGGACCGAATCGTTGAAGTCGAGGCCGGTGAGGTCGACGGTGATGGAGTCCGGGATATTGTCGGCCGGAACCATCATGTCCACATTGTGCAGCACGATGTTGATCGAGCCGCCGCGTTTGAGGCCGGGCGCCGCTTCGTGATTGCTGAAATGGACCGGCACCGCGACCTTGAGCTTCGCGCCAGGCTTGAGGCGCAGGAAATCGACATGCATCGGCGTGTCGCGCACGACGTCGAGCTGATAGTCGCGCGGAATGGCGCGCTCCTTCTTGCCGTCGATGTCGATCTCGAAGATCGTGGTGAGGAAATGGCCCGCGTAAATGAGCTTGTGAATTTCGCGGTAGGTGAGCGAAATCGGCATCGCCGCTTCGCCGCCGCCATAGATGACGGCTGGAACTTTGCCTTCACGACGAACGCTGCGGGCGGCCCCCTTGCCGGTCCCGTTGCGAACCGTGGCGGCGAGGGTCTTGGTCTCGGCCATGGGTTCTTTCCTTTTTCAGATGTTCGCGCCCACGCCTCCAGGGGTGTCGGAAACGGGCGCGAAGCGGGGCTTATAGAAGCGGCGCGCCGGAAAGGCAAGGCGGGCCGAGGTCTTTGCATCGCACAGGCCGGCGCGCCGCGCCGCGATTGGGTAAAGGAGAGTTCAAATATTTTTGCGCAATGCCGCGCGCGAATTTAAGCGGGCTAAAACACATGATGGGCAAGATCGGCGATGAACCCCGCGTCGCGTCCATGATGGGCTCCGACGGTCAATGTTCCTGACTTCGGCGCGGTTTCGGAAATTTTGAAATCCGGAGTCCGGCCCGTCATGACCACGACCTATACGCCCGCGCAACTTGCCGCGATGAGCGTCGCGCAGCTCAACGCCTTGTCGGCGACGCAGTTTGCTTCCTTCAGCGCCGCGCAGATCGACGCTTTGAGCGCGGCCCAGCTCAATGGCCTGAACAAGACAAATTTCGTGGCCATCAATCTGTCTTTCCTCACCCGGACGCAGATCGCCGGCCTGACCACGGCCCTCGGCGAGTTGACCATGGCGCAGGCCGCGGAACTTTCGGCGACGGAAATTTCCTATCTCTCCGCCAGTCAATTCTCGCTGCTCGGCGGCGCCGTCCTGTCCGCTTTCGACGCCACCCAGGCCAAGGCGATTACGGCCGCGCAGGTCGCTTCAATCTCCGCTGCCGCCGTTTCCGCATTGTCGGACAATTTCCTGAATTTGCTGTCGGCGTCGCAGATCGCCGCCTTGACCAACGCTCAGGTCGCGGCTCTGACTTCGGCGCAGATCGGCGGCCTGTCGTCCTCCGCCTTCGCCGCGATGAATCTGTCTTTTTTCGGCGCGCAGCAATTGGCGGGCCTTACCGCGACGCAGGTCGCCGGCCTGTCGCTATCCAATTTCGACAAATATATCGCGCCGAACCTCGGCGACTTGAGCGCCGCCGCGATCAAGGGCCTGACCCTCGCCCAGCTTTCCTCGCTCGCCCCGGCGCAGGTCGCCGGCTTTTCCTCGACCCAGATCGCCGCCATGTCGGCGGCGGATTCCGCCTTTGTCACCGGCTATGACGCGGAAATGAAGGATGTCGCCGCCCATCTCAGCGGCGGAACGCTCAGCTTCGCCGCCGCCCAGACGATTCTCCAGGACGCCGCGAGCGGCGGCATGAGCGCCGGCAAATTCGCCGCGCTTCAGGCCGTCGCGCATGAGATCGACGCCGGCAGCGCCTCCAATATTTCCGCCAGCGCCATGGTCCAGCAACTCTATGACGACGTCGTGCTCGGCGACGCCGCCAACGCCCAGTGGAACGGCGGCTCGTCCACGGCGACCGCGCTGGGAAATCTCGGCGCGACATCGACCCAGACGCAGGTCAATGAACTGATCGGCAAATGGTTCCTCGGCTCGGACGATCCCTCGCTCGCCGGCTCGCCGATCGCGGCCTCATATAAGGCCGCCAGCGGCAGTCTTTTCTCATCGGCGGGCCCATCGATCGCCGATGTCAACCAGGGCGAGGTCGGCGACTGCTATTTCGAATCCGCGCTCGGCGAAACCGCGCTCCAGGATCCGTCGCTGATCCGCGACATGATCGCCTCCGATGGCAATGGCGTCTATACCGTCGATTTCCAGCTCAATGGCCACAACGATGATGTGACGGTCAATACCGACCTGGCCAATATGCAGGGCGGCTATCGATGGGCCGACGGCTCCACGCTGGAATTCGACAATGGCGGGTCGTCCGGCGCGCTGTGGTCGGAGGTGGTGGAAAAGGCCTATGTCGAGTTCACCGCGCAGACCGACGGCGGCGTCAACGCCTATTCCGAGATCAACGGCGGCTGGGACAATGGCTTGAGCGCGATCACCGGCCAGAGCGTCACCGATTATTCCGCCTCCAGTGGCGCCAGCGCCGCTTCGATGGCCAGCCTGCTCAACACGCTCAATTCGGCCTTCGACGGCAAGGAAGACGTGCTGATGAGCACCAACGGCGGCAATAATGCGCTCAACCTGGTCGGCGACCACATGTATGCGGTCATGGCCGTCAATGTCGCGGCGGGCGCGATCACGCTCGACAATCCCTGGAACGCCAATGGCGCGGGCTCCGGCCTCCAGATGCAGTTCACCGATTCGATCGCGTCGCTGGTTGGGTCGGGCGTGACCTTCCACGTCGCCACTGGCGCGCCCGCCATAGCCTGATCCGCGCGTCTTTACCCGCTCCGCGTCCCGGCGCATGATCGCGCCGGAGCGGATGAGGGAGCGGCCATGGACGACGACAGCGCGATCGCCCGTCACTACGCCCATGGCGCGCTCGCGCAGGCGATTTTTTCCGCGCTGGCCGCTTCCGGCAAGGATTTGTCGGCGTTGACCGCCGACGATCTCGCGCCGGTGGACGAATTCCACATCGGCGGTCGGCAGGCGACCCAGGATCTGGCGGCGCAAGCCGCTTCGCGTCCGGATCGCGTCTGCTCGACATCGGCTGCGGCCTTGGCGGCGCCTCGCGTTTTTTCGCGCGGACGCTGGGATGCCGGGTGACGGGAATCGATCTGAGCGAGGATTACGTTCACGTCGCGCGCGAACTCGCCGCGCGACTCGGCCTGGGGAACGAGGTGAGCTATGAGACCGGCAGCGCGCTCGCGCTCCCCTTCGCGCCCGAAACCTTCGCCGCCGCCGCCATGCTCCATGTCGGCATGAATATAGCCGACAAGCGCAAGGCCTTCGCCGAGGCCCGCCGCGTCCTCAAGCCCGGCGGAACTTTCGCCATTTATGACGTGATGGGCGAGGCGGAGGGGCTCGCTTTTCCGGTTCCCTGGGCGGCGAGCGCCGAATCGAGCTTTGTCGCCAGCGCCGCGACCTATCGGCTGCTGTTGTCGGAGGCCGGCTTCGTGGTGGAGAAGGAGCGCAGCCGGGCCGAAGTCGCGCTCGATTTCTTCCGCAGGATTTCCGGGCGCGCCGCATCGCCGGGAAAGCCGCCGCCGCTCGGCCTCCACATATTGATGGGCGCCACGACGCCGCAAAAAATCGCCAATATGATCGACGGCGTGACGCGCGGACTGATCGCGCCGACCGAAATGATTTGCCGCGCCCGCTGAAGCAGCGGGTAATCCAATGGGTTCTCGCTTGGGAATTGACCCCGCGCCCGTCCCGATCCTATCGTTGAATCGATGACCCCCTGTCGCCTGGCGATGATGCTTGCCGTCGCCGCCTTCGCCTCGCCGCTTTGGGCGCGGCCCGCCTTGGCCTGGTGCGCCGGCGCGCCGCGCTGGGCCTGTCGCCATCATGGGCGGCCGCATGGAAGGATCGTCTTTCCGCCGCCCTACGCGCCGTTCCCGAACGGTTTTTCCGAACCTTACGGCGCTCCGCCGTCCGGTCCCGACGTTTTCGCGCCGAGCCCGCCAGGCGGACCGAGCGCGGCGCCGGGCTATGCCGCGCCTTCCGCGTCGCGGACCGCGCTGCCCGGGGGCATGCTCATCACGGTGCGGAAAATATTGCGCCGGGGCGACGACGGCGGCGCAAAGTCATCGCCGCTGATCGAACGTCCGGTCCAGGCGGCGGCGCAACTGGCCGCCTGCTGGTCGCCGCCCTTGCCGCAAAAAGGCGAAACGGTCGAGGCGACCATCCGTTTTTCCTTCAACAGTCGCGGAACCATCATCGGCGGCGCGCCGCGCGTTACTTATGTCAAGCCGGGCGCCGGCCAGTCGGCCGAAGATGTCCGCAATTCGATTCTTTCCGCCGTGCGCGATTGCGCGCCGCTGCGCTTTTCGGCCTCGATGGCGGCAAGCGCGCCGGGCTATCCCCTGTCGATCCGGTTCATCGGACAAAGGCCCGACGAGAACGAGCGGCAAAAATAACCCAGCCTCACGCGGCGGCCGGCCGGCGCGCGAAAAAGCCGAATGCGGCGATGATCGCATAGCATAAAGCCGGCAAAGCGAGGGCGACCGACAGGCTTCCCGAGAGGTCGGCGATGCGGCCGGTCAGCGGCGGGATCACCGCGCCGCCGACGATCGCCACGCAGAGAATTCCCGATCCTTCCGCCGCCCGCGTCCCCAGCCCCTCGCTGGCGAGGCTGAAAATGGTCGGGAACATGATCGAATTCATCAGGCCGATGGCGAGCAGGCTGTAGCCGGCGAGAGCCCCGGTCGCATTGGCCGAAATCAGGATCAGCGCCATGGCGCCAAGCGCGTTGAAGGCCAGAGCCTTGCCGGGACTGGTCAGCCGCAGGACGGCAGAGCCGATGAAGCGCCCGATCAGCGCGCCGCCCCAGTAAAGCGGAATGAGCTTGCCGGCCGATTGTTGGTCGAGCCCGAGCACATGGCTTTGTTCGAGATAGAGCACGATCAGCGAGCCGATCGCCACTTCCGCCCCGACATAGAGGAAGATCGCGGCGGTCCCGAAAGCGAAACGCGCCCGTTTCAACAGGTCGAAGCCGGAAAAGACCGAGGCGGCGTCGTGGCGTTCGCCCTTGAGCCGGTCGCGATGGAGCCAGACCGCGCCGGCGATGATCGCGAGCGCCGCCGCGAGCCCGAGATAGGAGCGCGCCACGGCTTGCGTTTCGGCGGCGCGATAGGCGTCGAGCGCGGGGCCGGAAAGCTGCGTGGCGCTTTCATGGGCGAGGCGGCCGAGCATGATGATCGCGCCGAAAAAAGGAAAGACGGTGGTGCCCAGCGCGTTGAAAGCTTGCGCGAAGGTCAGCCGGCTATGCGCGGTTTGCGGCGGGCCGAGCAGGGAAATCAGCGGATTGGCGACCACCTGGACGACGGTGACGCCGCTCGCCAGCACGAAAAGCGCCGCGAGGAACAGGCCGAAACGAGGGCTGGCCGAGACCGGGACGAACAACAGGCAGCCGAGCATCATCAGCGCCAGGCCGGCGACGGCGCCGCGCATATAGCCCAGCCGCCGCACCAGAGCCGCGCCCGGCAGGGAAATGGTGAAATAAGCGGCGAAAAAGGCCGACTGCACCAGCATGGCCTGCATATGGTCGAGCGAAAACAGCTCTTTCAGCTTGGGGATGATCACATCGTTGAGGCTGGTGATCCCGCCAAAGATGAAAAACAGGGCCATGACGAAGACGCGCAATTCCGGCGCGTCGACGGCGGTGACCTCATCGGCTGGGGAAGCGCGTTTCACGACATTCGAGGACATTCGGGCCATCGGCTTGGGAGCAAAGAGGGAAAAATTAGTGTTCAGTCCAGGGAAAAACTTGCCTTTTGGCCGCCGACGGCCGACGGCGCGATCCATATGTCGAAAAGGCCGGCGTCGGCGCGCATCGAGAGATCGGGCTGGACATAAGCAAGATCGGACGGCCGCAATTCGAACACGACCTCTTTCGTCTCGCCCGGCGCCAGGGCGACATGCTGGACGCCCTTGAGCTGGCGCACCGGCTGGGTGATCGCGGCGACGCGCCGGTGGATATAGAGCTGCGCGACTTCGTGAGCGGCGCGCCCGCCCCGGTTGACGATTCGCGCCGAGATTTTCAGCGCGCCGTCGCGGCTCAGGCGGGGCGCGCTCAGCTTGGTCTCGCCATAATCGAGGACCGAAAAAGTCAGGCCGTGGCCGAAGGCGAAAAGCGGTTCGTTGGCGACCTCGCGATAGCGCGCCGTGAAGTCCGTGACGTCGCCGATCTGCGGACGGCCGGTCGGGCGGTGGTCGTAATAGAACGGCTCCTGCCCCGGCGCCCGCGGGAAGCTTACCGGCAGGCGGCCCTGCGGCGCGAAATCGCCAAACACTATGTCGGCGAGGGCGCGGCCCGATTCCGAACCCAAAAACCAGGAGCACAGGACCGCCGGGGCGTCGCGCGCCGCGCCCTGGAGCGCCAGCGCCCTGCCGTGCTTGAGGATGACCACCAGCGGCCTGCCGGTCGCGGCGACAGCCTCCGCCAGGGCCTGCTGGCAATGCGGAATGACGATGGAAGTGGTCGCGGCGGATTCGCCCGACATTTTGCCCGTCTCGCCGAGATAAAGCACGGCGATGTCCGCCTCCCGCGCCGCCTGGACGGCGGCCTCGATCCCGCCGGGAATTTCGCTTTCGGCCGCGCATCCCGGCGTGAACGTGCAACGCGCGTCGGAGGAAAGCGCCGCGCGCACGCCTTCCTCCAGCGACACCGCCAGCTCCGGCATGCCGTTGAGCGACCAGTTGCCCAAGGTCTGGTCTTTGTCCGAGACGAAGGGACCGATGAAGGCCAGGGATTTCCCGGTTTTCGGCAGCGGCAGCAGGTTGTTTTCGTTTTTCAGCAGAACGATCGACTTGCGCGCCGTCTCGCGGGCGAGCGCGAGCGCTTCGGGGCGGCGCGCGGCTTTCGCCGCGCGGCCGGGATCGAGCGACCGGTAGGGATTTTCGAACAGGCCGATCGCCTTTTTCAGGCGCAGCATGCGGCGCACGGATTGGTCCAGCGCCGCCTCGGCGAGGCGGCCGTCGCGGACCAGCGCCGGGAGATGACGGACATAGATGTCGTCGGACAAAGCGACATCGCAGCCGGCGGTGAAGGCCTTGAGCACGGCGTCTTCCTCATCGGCCGCGAAACCGTGAGGGATCAGCTCCCGCACCGACTGGAAATCGGACACGACCAGGCCGGGGAAACGCCATTCCTCGCGCAGGATTTCGGTCAGCAAATGGCGGTCGGCGGTGCTGGGAACGCCGGCGACATCGTTGAAGCCGGTCATGGTGGTCAACGCGCCGGCGGCGAAAGCCGCCTCGAACGGCGGCAAATGAACCTGCCGCAAGGCGGTTTCGGAAATTTCGACGCTGTTATATTCCATCCCGCCTTCGACGCCGCCATAGCCGGCGAAATGTTTGGGGCAGGCGAGCAGGGAATTTTCCGCGCGCAGGTCGTCGCCCTGGAAACCGCGGACGCGGGCGGCGGCGATCCGCGCGCCGAGCCAGGGGTCTTCGCCGGCGCCTTCCATCACCCGGCCCCAGCGCTCGTCGCGGGCGATGTCCACCATCGGCGCGAAGGTCCAATGCAAGCCGAGCGCGCTCGCCTCTTCGGCGGAAGCGCGGGCGGTGCGCCGGCATAATTCCGGATCGAAGCTCGCAGCCTCGGCGAGCGGAATGGGGAAGGTCGTCTTCAGCCCGTGAATCACGTCGCCGGCGAAAATCAGCGGGATGCGCAGGCGCGAGTCCTCGACCGCGCGCTGTTGCAGCGCCCGGTTGAAGGCGGGGTCGAACCCGTTGAAATAGCCCGCCGCCATGCCGCGCCCCGCATCGGCGAGCGCTTCCTCGCGCGTCGGCTCGTGCGGGCCTTGCGGATTGATCGCGGCCGAGGCGGTCGGGCTTCTGAAGATCGTCAGCTGGGCGGCTTTCTCCTCCAGCGTCATCTGGCGCAGCAGATCCTCGATATGCGGATCGGGGGCTTGCGCCCGCGCCTGAGCCAGCGCGCGCGCGACCGGCGCCAGCGCCACCGAGCCGGCGAGAAAGGCGCGCCGGGAGAAAGCGCGTCCGTTCACCGCTTGGCCGTCACGCGTGCGAGAATGGCGTCGAGCTTTTTCACCAGCTCCGGGTTCCAGGCGTCGCGCGCGGTGACCAAAGCGTGGTCCAGCGCGCGGTCGGAGCCGATCGGGCAGGGCTGATGTTTGGCGGGAAAATCCTGCATCAGCCGGGCGAGCAGACGCGCGGCCTTGTCGGCGTTGGAGCGCACGACGTGGAGAATATCGTGGACCTGGACGGCGGCCTCGTCCTCGCGCCAGCAATCGTAATCGGTGACCATGGCGAGGGTGGCGTAGGACATTTCCGCCTCGCGGGCGAGCTTGGCCTCGGGCAAGGCGGTCATGCCGATCACATGATAGCCGGCGGCCTTGTAGCCGAGCGATTCGGCGCGCGACGAGAATTGCGGCCCCTCCATGCAGACATAGGTTCCGCCTTTGACGATCTCGATCGTCTCGGCGTGGGCGGCGGCGACGATGCGGCTTTGCAGCAAGGGCGCGACCGGGTGAGCCATGGAGACATGGGCGACGCAGCCGTTTTCGAAAAAGGAGGCCTGGCGGCCGAAGGTGCGGTCCACGAACTGGTCCACCGCGACGAACAGGCCGGGCGGCAATTCCTCGCGGAACGAGCCGCAGGCCGAAACCGAGATGACGTCAGTGACGCCGACGCGCTTCAAGGCGTCGATATTGGCGCGGTAATTGATGCCGGAGGGCGACAGGCGATGGCCGCGTCCGTGACGGGGCAGGAAGACCGCTTCCGTCGTCCCGATCCGGCCGAAGCGCAAGGCGTCGGAGGGCTCGCCCCAGGGCGTGGCGACAATTTCCTCGCGCGCGTCCTTGAGACCCGGCAGGTCATAGACCCCCGATCCGCCGATAATGCCGAGAAGCGCTTTGGTCATGAGCCGGATTCCCTGGAATGAGCAAGTTTCCGGATTACTGGCGCAAGCGCCGCCGCCGGGCAAGAGCGCCGGACAAGAAAAAAGCCGGACGTGGGAACGTCCGGCGATGCTTGCACAAAGGCTAAGCTAGTTGGTTCCACCGGATGCGGCAAGGGAGGAGAGCCGGTCCGTTTGTGGAGTGAGACCTTTATGCGAGATTGTGCAGCGCAGCACAACTTCGCAAACCGCGAAGCAGCCATGCGACCATTGCATAACTCACTTTGCGCATTTGCGCCATTGTCGGACACCCGAGTTGGCGGCAAAGTCCCTCTAACCAATGGAGGCCGCGATGAAATTTGTTGCGTTCGAGGATTTTCAGGTTGGAGAGGCGCGCGAATATGGCGATTACGCCATCGACGAAGCCGAGCTTCTGGCTTTCGCCGCCGCTTACGACCCGCAGCCGTTCCACCTCGACGCCGAATCCGCGAAGGATTCGATTCTGGGCGGTCTCTCGGCTTCGGGCTGGCAGGTTTGCTCGGCGCTGACGCGGATGATGATCGATGACTGGCTCGGCGCCAGTTCGGTTCTGGCCGGCTTGGGCATAGAGGACAATCGCTGGCTCGCGCCGGTGCGGGCGGGCGACCGGCTGACCGCCCGGACGATCACCGTCGCCAAAAGCGACGCGCGCTCGCGCCCCGACGCCGGGATCGTCGCTTTCGCCACGTCGCTGCGCGACCGGCGCGGCCAGGAGGTGATGACCCAGACGGCCTCGATGCTGTTCGGACGCCGCGAACGGCGCCAAGTGGCCAACGCCGCCGCCGTGACCGCGCCGCGCCGCGCGCCCGCGCCGCCTTTGCCCGAGCGCATCGACGATCCGGCCGGCGCCATGCCCGACGATTTCGCCCGCGCCAGGGTCGGGGCTTTCGCCGAATTGGGCGAAACCCTGTTCACCGCCGAACTCATTCGCGATTATGCGCTGAAATACGATCCCGCGCCTTTTCACATCGACGAGGCGGCGGGGCGCGCCCATGTGCTCGGCGCGATGTCGGCCGCCGGCCTCCACACCGCTTCGTGCTGGATGAGCCATTTCGTCGCGACGCGCCAGCGGCTCGGCCTGTTGCAGAGCCGCGCCTCGCCGGGCTTTCGCGACATGCTCTGGCGCAAGCCGGTGCTGGCCGGCGACCGGATTTCGTTTTCGACCCAGGTCATCGCCAAGCGGGAAACCTCGAAGGCGGGCTTGGGCCTCATCACCGCCCGCAATCTCGGCGTCAACCAGCGCGGCGATGTCGCGCTCGAATTTTACGCCTCGATCTTCGCGCCTATTTCGCCGGCCAGCTGAAATCGTCGGCGCGGCCGGGCTGGACCGGCGCGGCGTCCGGCGCGACCGGCGGCCCGGAGGGCGCGGCGGCGAGCGCGCCGCCGGGCGAAACGGCGGCGGCGGTCAGGCTCTCGACCTTGCCGGCGATCGGTTTCGGCGCCGGCGCCTGAGGGGGCGCGGCGGGAAGCGTCGCGGGCGCTCCCGGAGTTGTCGAGGGCGTCGCGGGCTGCGTGGGAATCTCCGGCGGCTTCAGCGCGGCCTCGATGATCTTGCGGATTTCGGGCTCGACGAAATGCGCCGCCTTGACGGCGCCGGCCTTGTTGAAATGGACGCCGTCCACCGAGCGCAGCCGCACGATCACGCCATTGATGTCGGGGCCGGAAGCGCGGAAAGCGGAATTCTCGTCGGAAAACGCCTCCCACAGATCGACGTAATGCGCGCCCTGCGCCTCGGCATATTGGCGATCGATGTCGTTGAACACCAAGGCGGCGTTGGACAGGGTGTGGCTGCGCATGATCGGCAGGCCGACCCAGATCACCGGAATATGCTTGTCGCGGAAAATCCTGGCCAGCTCCTCGACCCTTTTGGCGTAGATGTCGTTGAACGGCTTGCTCAGCGGGTCGAGGCCGCGCAGGTCCGGCTGGCGGAATTTCTGGTTGTCGTTGATGCCGATCTGGATCACCGCGACATCGATATGCTGCGGCCCGTCCGCCAAAGCCTTGGCCGCCGCGCGCCAATCGTAGAAATCGTCGCGCACCAGACCGGTGTCGTCCTTGGCCCGATCGAGGATCGCGACCCTCGGATCGTCGGCGAGAACCTGGGCGAGGCCGTCCGCCAGCAGATTGGCCTGGCTGTCGCCGATCACGGCGATGAAGAAGCTCGGCGGCGCCTTGGGCGCTTCGGCCGGGGCGGCGGGCGCGGGTTGCGGCGCCGCTTCGCCGTTCGGCCCACGCCGGACCACCGTTGTCGGCGGTCGCCGATAGCGTTTATGCGGGCGGCGCTCGGCGGGGGGATTGGCGCGGCGGGGGGTGAACAGAGAGCCGAAAAAATCGGCGATCGGGTTTTGCGCCAAGGCCGGCGGCGCCCATGCGGCGCAAAGGCCCAGCGCCAGCAGCAAAGCGACGAACGCGCGAACAGGCGCGGCGCGGGACGAGCCCGAATCTTTCTGGCGGCGAGCGGACGGCATATTTTTAGTCTAGCCGATTCCGTTGCGCCCGGCGAGGGGCGGGAAATCAGGGGCGGGAAATCAGACCGGATTGGCGTTTCGCGCGGTTTCGGCGCCAGCGGTCATCAACCGGCTTGGATTGACGGTCACCGAGACCAGCCCGATCGCGATCGCGACCAGGAGGGAGAGCCGCAACAGCGGGCGCAATTGACAGGCGGCGGGATTGCGGCCGCGCGGGCGCGCCTGGGCGAAATCGCTGGCTTTGATCGGGTCGAGAATCATGGCGCGACGTTCCGGGTCGGAAGAGCGCGGAAGCCGTTCGAAATTCGCGGGGGCCTCGGCGCGCTTCGTGGCGGGAGCAAATCGCCTCCCGCTTACCGCAAAGATAAATCACGTGTGTTGACAGTGCATTAACTATGAGCGGGCGGGACGCTCAATTTGGCTGCGAGAAAGCATTGGCGCTCAGCCGTGTCGGCCGGGGCTTGAAGCCGGTCTGGACGCCGTCCTCGGCGATATTGTCGGCGAAAGGATTGAACCGCGAGGCGGCGCGCAGCGCCGGCGCGAAACCGGCGCGGGCGGCGGAAGGCGCCCGGTCCTGGGGCGTCGGCGCCGAAAGGGCCGCGAGCGCGGCGCGGTCGAGGCGGGCCGGGACCATGGCGCGCGCGATCTCATTGGCGGCGCGGCGCGCCGCCGCCTTGCCGCTGGCCGCGTCGCGCAAAGAGGGCATGGGCGGGCGTGGCGGCGGCAGGGGCGCGGCGATGGGCGGCGGCGGCGCATAAGCAAGGGTCGCGGAACCCGGCTCCGTTTCAGCGGCGCTGAGGCGCAGGGGCAGCGGCGCGTCCAGGACCGAGCCGCTGCGGATCACGTCGGGCAGCGCGGCCAGTTCGGCCGGGCGCGGCGGCGGCAGCGGGGCGTCGAGCGCGGCGACGAGATCGTCGGGGCGGCGCGGCGGCATGGGCATGTCGAGCGCCAGCGCCGGAGCCGCGGCGTCGGCCGTTTGCGCCGGCTCGCCCAGTTGCGCGGGCTTTTCGGGGGGCGTCGGGACGGGGGCTTGCGCTTGCCGCGCCGGTTGGGACTCGGGCTGCGCCGGTTGGGATTCGGGCTGCGGCGCGGCCTGCTGCGGTTCGATCGCCTGACGGCCGGGGCCGGGGCTGTCCGGCGCGCCCATATAGGTTTCGCCGCGCGGCAGATTGGCTTCCGCACTGGCCATCATCTGGCGCGGCGGCGGCTCGTCCGCCTGGCCCGAATCCGTCTCCACCGACGCGACGGCGGTCGGCGCCGCGCCGCCGCCGTTCTGGCGGTCCTCCTGTTCGTCGGCGCCGCCGCCGAACAAACGGGCGAAAAAGCCGAATATGCCGCCGGAGCTGGCTTCCTCGACGGTCGGCGCCTCGCCGCCGCGCGCCAGAATCTCTGCGCGCGCCTGGTCATAGCCGGGCAGGGTCTTGCCATTGGCGGCGATGAACACCGTCTTGCCGTCGGGAAAAAGGCGCGCGAGCTGGTCATAGGTCATGCGCGGCCAATGCCGCACGCCGCCGACGTCGAGATGGACGAAATCGAGATTGGGATAATAGCCGACGCCGCCGCGCTGCATGCGCATGCCGATCTCGCGCAGCTTTTCCATCGACAGGCCGTTGATGGTGGTGTCCATCGCCTTGCCGAGCATGTGCTGCGAATGTTCGGCGACGCGATGCGAGCGCCGGCGCAGCATGGCGTTGGTCTCCGGGCTGCGATAGGCGGAGAGCACGGTGACCGGATCGTCCGGCCCCATGCGGCCGGCGCCGCGATAGGCCTCCCACAGCACGTCGAACAGCCGTGGGTCCATGTTGGTTTCCTTGTCGTTGCGCCAGTCGCGCAGAAACCAGTTCAGCTGCTTCAGCGCCGCCGCGTCGTAATGGCCGTTGACGCGGAAGGTCGCGGCGATCGAATCCTTGCGGTGGGCGTGATAGAGATAGATGGTGCGGGTGTCGCCGTTGGCGGCGGCGGATTCCAGCGCTTTGGGGGTCAGCAGCGCGAAAAGGCCGAGGATGCCGAAGCATAGCCGCCTGCCCAGGGCGCGGCGTTTGGCGTTTGGCGTGAGTTTCGCGGCGGATGCTGGCAAATTCGGACGCTCTTTCCGTTGCTCGACTTCAGACCCGAACGGCGCATGTCCATACATGATCTGTGACGGCAAAGCCACAGGCCGAGGAAAAATTTCCCGGCCGCGCTTTTTTGCCGCTTGTGGCGGAATGATCCAATTTCGCGGCGGTTTTGCGGCGGGATCACGGGCGCGTGATCGCCTCATGGGCGAATCAGCCGCCGAGCCCAAGCGCTTCGCGAACCTTGCGGTCATATCCGTAAATGTCGTCAAACTGCTTCAGCTCGCCGGTTTCGTCCACCGCCGCCGTGAAATAGACAATGTGGACCGGCACGGCCCGGGGCAGCTTCACCCAGCGCTCCTTGGGGCCGAGCAGTTTCCGGATCCGCGCTTCGTCCCAGCCGTTTTGCGGCTGCAACAGATCCTCGGCCAGTTTGAAGGGCTGGTCGACCCGGACGCAGCCATGGCTGAAGGCGCGGCGCGAGGCCGCGAACAATCTGCGGGTCGGGGTGTCGTGCATATAGACGGCGTAATCGTTGGGAAACAGGAATTTGATCTGCCCCAAGGCGTTGCGCTCGCCCGGCGGCTGGCGGATGTGCAGGCGGCCGTTGACAGTGCGGATTTCATAGCCCTGCTCGCGCAGCGCCGCGAGATGCGGCAGCATCTCCTTCTCGATGATCGATTGCGGGACGTTCCACGACGGATTGACGACAATATATTGAACCGCATTGGTGAAGAGCGGCGTCGGCCTGTCCGGCTTGCCGGTGATGACCCTGACCGCCAGGATCTTCTCATTGTCGCGATAAAGGCGCGCGGTGAATTCCGGCACATTCACCATGATTCTTTCGGCGCCGAGGTCGCGCGGCAGCCAGCGCCAGAACTCCATATTGGTCAGGAGTTCGTCCTCAAGCTTGGTCTCGCGCAGGGCGCCGGTCGTCTCGTCGCTGATCCAGCGCCGATGCCCGTTCAGGGCGAGTCGCGCAATGGGCGCGGGCCGCGCCCGCAATTCGGCCAATTTCCGTTTCAGCGCCTGATAGCCCGGCTGCGGCGGGTTATAGGCCTGCAAGGCCTTGCCGGCGTCGGCCGACTTCCCGGTCTCGTCGAGCGCCCGCGCGGCGGAAACCACCGCCGGCCGAGCGCCGATCATCTTTGAAATACGCGCCGGGTCGATCCGGCCGCCGCTGGCCTGGAAGGCATAGGCCGCCACGGCCTCGGACAAAGCGACATCGCCCAGCGCCAGCGACGAATCGGGGCCGCTCCCCAGCGCAAACACGCGATAGGCGGTGAGATCGAGACCGTCTTCCGGCGCATGGGCCAATTGCTCGAAAACCGACTGGGCCTGCGGCGTCCAATGGCCGTGGTCGAGCCAGACCGGCGCATCGCCCCGGCCGGCGTAAAAGGCGTCGACGGCGCGGCGTAGCGCGCCTTGCTGCTCGCTCAACCGTCCCGCCAGTTTCCGGTCGCGGGCGAGGGCGTCGCGAATGGCCTGGTTGATCGCGGGTTTGAAGGGGCCGGGCGGCGTGGTCCAGACCTGGCGCGGCGCCGGCGCGGCGGGTGGAGCTTGAACCGGAGCGGGAGCCGGCGATTGAGTTGTCGCGGCGGCGGCGGCGGGCGGCGCGGCTTTGGGCGGTTCGGGCGCGGGCGCCGGGCCTTGCGCGAAAGCCGCGCCGGCGGCGGCCAGCGCCGCAAGGGCGGCCGCCGTCCGTAATTTTGCGGCGGACGAACCGAACCAGAGCATTCCACAGCCTTTCAAACGATTTCCGCGAGACGGGCGCGCCATCCCGGGAAACGCCGACTGGGCCGGAGGGTTTTACGCCCAACCGGCCCTTTTTCAGTCAAGTCGCGCGCCTGCTTAATTTCAAACCGGGCGCGGGCGCAACCATCCCTCTCGGCAAAAACGCGACGGTCACGGCAATGTTACATCGCCGGGGCGCAAATTCATGCGGCGTTGGCGTCGCCGGCGGGCACATGCTCGCCCAGGCCATATTCCTTCATCTTGCGATAGAGCGTCGAGCGGCCGATGCCGAGCTTGCGCGCCATTTCCGACATCTGGCCGCGATAATGGGTCAAGGCGAAGCGGATCGCCTTTTCCTCCAGCCATTCCAGGCGGTGCACGTCGCCGTTTTCATCGAGCAGTTTCAGGACATTGGGGTCGCGCACTTCGACCCGCACGATCTCGCGGTGGACATCGCGCGCGCCGATCGGCGCCGGCGCCGGCGGCACGCGCACGTCGAACCCGTCGACATGGGCGGCGATCTGGGGGAATTCCGCCACCGTCAGTTCGTCGCCGTCGGAGAGGACGACCGCGCGGAACATGGCGTTTTCGAGCTGGCGCACATTGCCCGGCCAGTCATAGGTCGCGAGCATGGACAGAGCTTCGGCCGAAAGCCCGCGCAATCTCTTGCCTTCCTCGGCGCTGAACCGGGCGAGAAAGCGCCGCGCCAGTTCGTGAATATCGACGCGGCGCGCGCGCAAGGGCGGGATAGAGATGGGGAAGACGTTCAGCCGGTAATAAAGGTCTTCGCGGAAGCGGCCCTGTTTGACCAGTTCGATCAGGTTCTGGTTGGTCGCCGAAATCAGGCGCACGTCCACCCGAACCGCCTTGCGGGCGCCGACCGGATCGATTTCGCCTTCCTGAAGCGCGCGCAGCAGCTTGACCTGGGTTTCGAGCGGCAGTTCGCCGACCTCGTCCAGGAACAGGGTGCCGCCATTGGCTTCGACGAATTTGCCGGCATGTTTGTCGGTCGCGCCGGTGAAGGCGCCTTTCTCGTGGCCGAACAGGATCGATTCGACCAGATTCTGCGGCAGGGCGCCGCAATTGACCGTCACGAAGGGCTTGCCGCGCCGATCCGAGGCGCCCTGGATGGCGCGCGCCATCAATTCCTTGCCGACGCCCGATTCGCCTTCGATCAGCACCGGAATATTGGATTTGGCGGCGCGCTCGCCGAGCCGGATCGCACGCGTCATGTCGTCGCTGCGCGACAATATGTCGCGGAAGGTGAGCTGGCCGGTCGCCTTTCGGCCGATGCGGCGGATTTCGCCTTCCAGCGCCTCGAAGCGCAGGGCGTTCTTGATCGAAATCTGCAAACGTTCGGCGCCGACCGGCTTGACCACGAAATCGAGCGCGCCGGCGCGCATGGCGGAAATCACCGCCTCGATCGAGCCATGGGCGGTCTGGACGATGACCGGTATGGTGATCTTGCGTTCGCGCATGCGCGACAGCACGCCCATGCCGTCGAGATCGGGCATGACCAGATCGAGAATCAGCAGATCGACCTTCGCCTTGTCGGCGGCCTGCATCCGCGCCAGCGCCGCTTCGCCGCCCTCGACGCATTCCGTCTCGTAACCGAATCGCCGCACCATGGCTTCGAGCAGCCGGCGCTGGACGGGATCGTCATCGGCGATCAGAACGGTCGAAATCATTCTCTTTCTTTCATTGAAGCGGCGCGGCGGCCTCGAATATCGTGCGCGATTAGGGTAAATGCCGTGTTAATGGGCGGTTCCGTCGTCGATCACCCGAAGGGACGAGGCCTCAGCCGCGCCGCGCGATCATGTCCTCGTAAACGGCCCCGATTCGCGCGACATGGCGCGCCATGGTCGGCGGGTCGGCCCAGAAGCTGTCATAGGCGGCGTTGGACATTTTCGTGACCAAGGCGTCGTCCTTGAGCCTTTCGAGCTTGCGCGCCAGATCGTCGGCGTCCTGGCTCTTGAACCAGAAGCCGGTTTCGCCGTCGGCCACTTCGTCCCGGCCGGCGCAGGCGTCCGAGACGACGATCGGCAGGCCGGTCGCCTTGGCTTCGAGCACGGTCAGCGGCTGGCCCTCGTACCACAGCGAGGGGAACACCAGGGCGCGGGCGCTCCGCATCAATCGCCTGACCTCGGCCGGGGATTTCCAGCCGAGCAGCCGGGCTTCGGGATAAAGCGCGCGAATTTCGGCGGCCGAGGGGCCGTCGCCGGCGAAAACCGGGGTCAAGCCGGCCTTGCGCGCCGCTTCGGCGAAATAGAACACGCCTTTTTCAGGCCCGAGGCGCCCGACGAACAGAAAATCGCCAGAGGCCGGCGCCGGCTTGCGCCCGAAATCCTCGGCGTCGATCGGGTTGGAAATGCGGTGGACGCGCGCGCCCGGCGGCAGGCGCGGCGTCACGATCGCCGACTGGAAATCGGAAATGACGATGAAATCCGAAAAGAGCTTCGGCATTCCGGCCGCCTTGTCCATCGCCACATGCCGGAGACAGCGCCAGATTTTGCCCTGATAGCCGCGCGTGTCGCAGTTGTGCGTCCAGCAGGCGGCGGAAAGCGGCTCCAGGCCGCAGACATGATGGCGCCGGTAATCGTAGAAGCCGCCATTGGGGCAGAACAAAAAATATTCGTGGAACGTATAAAGCGCGGGAACCTTCGCCGCGCGCACCGCCGGGGCGAAAGACCCCGACATGGATTTGGCCCAGCCATGGACATGAACGATGGTGCGCTCGCGCGGCAGGCGCGCCAGCAGCTTTTTCATCTCGCGCGCGGCGGTGAAATTCCAGATTCCCTGCGCCGCACCGGCGGCGACCGAAGGATTGCTCTGCGAATCGTGCTGGCCGAGACAAACGACCTCGACCCCGGCCTCCGTCAGTTGCGGATCGGCCGGCCCGTTGGAGGCGAAGACGATCGGCTCGAACCCGGCCTGTTTGAGGGCGATGGCGCTTTGCAGCGCGACCTTGGCCTGGCCGCCGTTGATCGTGGCGTGGTCGGCGACGATGACAATATTCAGCTTGCCGCTGCAAATCCTGGCGCTCATCGGCCTTTCCATCTTTCGCAAATTCGATTGCCGCGCAGCATAAAGCCAAGGTCTTATTCTTGATTGAACGCGCCGGCCGCTCCGTCGCCCGGAAAGCCTCCGGTGATGACCATTTTGGCAAGACGCCGTTAAACCGGCTCCGCTAAGCTGCCGCCGAGCCTGTTTCCGGAGCCCAAATGACCGACGCTCTCGTCCTGAACGCCTCGCCCGCCGCGGCCGATATCCGCAAGATCGTCGCCGACCTCGGCTATCCGTCGCATTGGCACTGGTGCTGGGAGAATTACAAGCCCACGATTATCGAGCTTTCGCGCAACCGGGGGCTGCGCCGCCATCTCGAAATCGGCGCCGGGCGCGATCCGCTGTTCCAGCCGGACGAGGCCGCCGAACTCGGGCTGGACATCACCCTGAACGACATTTCCGCCCATGAACTCGCTTTGGCGCCATCGGGCTATGGCAAGATGGAATGCGACATCACCTCGCCGCGCGCGCCGGACATTCTCGGGCGCGGCAAATACGACCTCGCCTATTGCCGCATGGTGATGGAGCATGTTCCGGATGTTCCGGCGATGTGGCGCAATATCGCCGAAGTGCTGGCGCCGGGCGGCGTCGCCTTGTCGTTTTTCCCAACTCTCTACGCCCTTCCCTATACGCTGAACCGGCTGATGCCCGAGCGCATGTCCCGTTTCATCCTTGAAACCTTGTTCCCGGAGCGAAAACCCGACGGAGACGATCCCAAATTCCCCGCCTATTACGATCATTGCTTCAGCAGCGAAGGCAAGATCGCGCCGATGCTGCATCAGGCCGGCTTTTCCGACGCCGTCGTGCTGCCCTTCTGGGGATATGCCTATTTCTCGAAGATTCCGGGCGTGAAGCAGATCGACGCGGCGTTCAACCGCGTCGCCGAACGTCGCGACTGGCGGGCGGTTTCGAGTTTCGCCTATGTGATCGCGACCAAATGAATTTTTGCGGCGGGGGCGATTTTTCAAACCCAAGAACGCGCCTTGCGCTTTGGGAAGAACGCGCCTTCCGCCGCGGGGGATCGAGAACAGTTTCAGGAAAAGAGCGCGCGTGACCGTCCAAACGCCGAATACGGGTTGATCCCCGCCGCATCCGCCCAATATTGTGACTCGTCCTTTCAAGACGATTCGCGCAGAGGCTCGGCGGCGCCATGTTTCATCCTTCAGAACCTCTCGTTCGCGCCGCGCCAGGCGCCGGCGCCGCGCCCGCCGAAGCTTTGCCGCGCTGGCGGCTCGACGATCTCTATGAAGGGCTGGACAGTCCGCGCTTCGCCGAGGATCTCAAACGCCTCGGCCATGAGTGCCGGGAATTCGCCGCCGTCTATCGCGGCGCCCTGGCTGGGCTTCTGTCGGCGCGGAACGCTTCCGAAAAGCTCCACGAGGCGATCGCGCGCTACGAGGCCATCGACGATCTGGCGACGCGAATCATGTCCTTCGCCGGCCTGTCCTACGCCGAGAACACCATCGACCCGGTGCGGGCCAAATTCTATGGCGACGCGCAGGAAAAGGTGACGGCGGCCTCGACCGACCTTCTGTTCTTCCAGCTCGAACTCAACCGGCTCGACGACATCGCCCTGGGCCGGGCGATGGAGCGCAAGCCGCTGTCGCGTTACCGCCCGTGGATCGAGGATTTGCGGCGCGAAAAGCCCTATCAGCTCGACGACCGCATCGAGCGGCTGTTCCACGAAAAATCGGTGACCGGCCAATCCGCCTGGAACCGGCTGTTCGACGAGACTATCGCCTCGCTGCGCTTCGAGATCGACGGGCAGGAAATGACCCTGGAGCCGGCGCTCAATCTGTTCCAGGATCCCGACGAGCAGGTCCGCGAGAGAGCCTCCGACGCCATCGCCGCCACGCTCAAGGACAATCTGCGCGTTTTCGCCCTAATTTCCAACGTTCTCGCCAAGGACAAGGAAATTTCCGACCAATGGCGCGGCTTCAAGGATGTCGCCGCCTCGCGCCATCTTTCCAATCGCGTCGAGCCGGAAGTGGTGGGCGCCATGGTCGCGGCGGTGCGCGGCGCCTATCCCCGCCTGTCGCATCGCTATTACCGGCTCAAGGCGCGCTGGTTCGGCAAGGACCGTCTGCGCCACTGGGACCGCAACGCGCCGCTGCCCGACGCGCCGCGCGCGGTCTATGACTGGTCGCAGGCGCGCGCGGCGGTGCTTGGCGCCTATCGCGCCTTCTCGCCGAAAATGGCCGATATCGCTGAAACATTTTTCGAGCGCCAGTGGATCGACGCGCCGGTCGCGCCGGGCAAGGCGCCGGGCGCTTTCGCCCATCCGACCAGCCCTTCCGTGCATCCCTATGTGCTGCTCAATTATCAGGGCAAGCCGCGCGACGTGATGACGCTCGCCCATGAGCTTGGCCATGGCGTGCACCAGGTTCTGGCGGCGCCCAACGGCCCGCTGATGGCCCCGACGCCGCTGACGCTCGCCGAAACCGCCTCGGTCTTCGGGGAAATGCTGACCTTCCAGGCGCTGCTGGCCGAGGCCAAGGAGCCGCGCGAGCGCCGGGCCATGCTCGCCTCCAAGGTCGAGGACATGCTCAATACGGTGGTGCGGCAGATCGCCTTCTACACATTCGAGCGCAGCCTCCACGAGGAACGCCGCGAGGGCGAACTGACGGCCGAGCGCATCTGCCAATTATGGATGGCGGCGCAGTCGGAAAGCCTCGGGCCGTCGATCGAGCTGATGCCGGGCTATGAGACGTTCTGGACCTATATTCCGCATTTCGTCCATTCGCCCTTCTATGTCTATGCCTATGCTTTCGGCGATTGTCTGGTGAATTCGCTTTACGGCGTCTATCGGAAGGCCGAGCCCGGCTTTGTCGAAAAATATTTCGCTCTGCTCTCGGCGGGCGGCTCGAAGCATTATTCGGAACTGCTGGCGCCCTTCGGGCTCGACGCGCGCGACCCAGCCTTCTGGAACATCGGCCTGTCGATGATCGAAGGCCTGATCGACGAACTGGAAAGCCTGCCCGCCTGATACGAATTCCGCCGGCGCAAAAATTCGCCCGCAACTTGACGGATTTTCGCGCCATGGCGTTTCCGCAGATTGCGGCGCCATCTTGGGGAAACCGTATTGGAACGGAAAGCCCATGCTGATCCTCGCCGCGCTGTGGCTGATCCTGTACGGACTGATCGCGTTCGGCGTCCTGACCCTGTTCAATCTGGCGCTGGTCCGCTTGATCGAAATGCTTGTCCCGCCCATCGGCCGGTTCATCGAGGTCGGCGACGAAGCAAGCCGACTGCGTATTCATGTCGCGGACAGCGGCGCGAGGTCGGGCCAGAGCGAGCCGCCGCTGGTTTTCATCCATGGCCTGCTCGGCCAGCTCAACGAATTCGCTTATGCGCTCGCGGCGCGTTTCCCCGAACGCCGCGTGGTGCTGATCGACCGGCCGGGGTCGGGCTATTCCGAGACCGCGCATCCCCAGACGCTCGCCCAACAGGCGGCGATCGTGGCGGGGGCGATCGAGACGCTCGGCCTGGAAAAGCCGCTGGTCGTCGGCCATTCGCTGGGCGGCGCCGTCGCTTTGGCGCTGGCGCTCGATCACGCGGAAAAGATCGGCGGCCTGGCGCTGGTCGCGCCGCTCACCCATCTCGTCGCCCCACGGTCGAAAATGAGCGGCGCGATCCTCGGCGGTCTGGCTTGGCGCAGCCGGTTCATTTGGTGGCTCGGGGCATGGACCGTTGGTCCGGTCCTGACGCTTTTGCGCTCGGGCGTGGCGCGCGAAATGACTTTCGCGCCCGATCCCATGCCGGCGCGGTTCTGGAGCCGGGGCGGCGGCCTGCTCGCCGCGCGGCCCTCGGCTTTGCTGGCCGCCGCGAGCGACCTCTTGACGCAGCCGCGCGAATTGCCGGGGATGGCCCGGCGCTATGGCGCGCTCGACCTGCCGATCGGCGTGCTCTATGGCGAAGGCGACCGACTGCTCGACCCCGAGCGCCAGGGCGCGGATTTCTGCGCCGAGACGCCGGGGGCAAAACTGAGTCGGATCGCCGGCGGCCATATGCTGCCCCTGGCTCACCCGGCCGAGACCGAGGCGTTCATTCGCGGGGTTATGGCGCGAATGGCGCCCGATTCATGAGCGGCGTTTTTGACGCCGCCCGCTCTTAGGCGACGATGATGCTGGCGGTAAATCGAAGAATGACATCATGTCGTAGCAACTTGGGTTGCTTATTTGCGACACACTAATATAACATTGCCTATCAGCTAGGCAGGCAGGAGTTAAGGGTTGACAAGACAGAACTGTAAAAAAACAATTAGTGCGTTAATGAATTATATTTACGCATATTTATTGTTGATTGTGATGAGCGGCGTGCTTTTTCATACAAGCTATATGATACGCTTCAATTATTGTATTATGTACTGCTTCATATTGTTCACATTGGCGGCAGCCGTAAGCATGATTATTTATTGGGCAAGGCATTATCTGGATATATATTACGCGTCCATCATGTGTTGGCGAATTAAACGTGTGTACTCTATGTCATATATCGGTGTAATCAAGGCTATTGTTTTGTATGCCATATCAATTACACTGTGCGTTGTTGCCTCTATTGTTTTATTATCTGGCCTTAAGAATGCTGTTGTTACTAGCGATGAAGGCTTAAAGCATGCGCTTATGGGCAGAGGGTGGGCCAGATACTTAGTAGGCGCTTATGGGGCGGTTGAATTTACCATTCTCCTCTCTGTGTTCTTTTTTTCGACGGTACACTGGTTGATCCGACGGGTGCGGCGAAACTATGTCCGGTCGCGGTGAAATAGTATCCATTGGGAATGGAGGACGAGATGAGCGAAAGGAAGAGGGAAATGGCGCTGAGAGGCTTGTTGGCTTCGGCTCTGCTGGTCGCGGCCCCGGTCGCGCCCGCCGCGGCCTTCGAACTGCGAAGCCCCGACATCATGCCGGGCGGCGGACGAATCGACGAAACCTTCGTTTACAACGGGTTCGGCTGCGAGGGCGGCAATCTCTCGCCGGCCCTGGCATGGCGCAATCCGCCGCCGGGAGCCAGAAGCTTCGCCATCACGCTCCACGATCCCGACGCGCGGGCCGGCGCCGGTTTCTGGCATTGGCTGGTCTATGACATTCCCGCCACGACGACCGGCCTGCCGCAGGGGGCGGGCGCCAAAAACGGCGCCAGCCTGCCGGCGGGCGCGAAACAGGTCGCCACCGATTTCGGAACCCCCGGCTATGGCGGCCCCTGTCCGCCCAAGGGCGACAAGCCGCATCATTACAAGTTCACGATTTACGCCGAAAAGGCGGACAAGCTGGCGATTCCGCCGAACGCCACCGCCTCGGTCGCCGGATTCGTGATCAACGCCAACGCCCTGGGCAAGGCCAGCCTGACCGGAACCTATGGGCGCTGAGCGGAGCGACGCGAGAAGGTGAGCGCATGAAAGACGACGAGGCCAATCGCCTGAGCGCCCGCGCCGCCCGCTATTTCGCGGTCGGCGCGCAGGCCGGCGGTTTCGCGGCGCGGCTGGCCGGGGCGCGGTTCCTGGGCTTGGACGGCGGGCGGGAAAGCGACGCCGAGGCTTTGGCGCGGGCGCTTGGCGGCCTGAAAGGCCCGTTGATGAAGGCGGCCCAGCTCCTCGCCACCATTCCCGAGGCTCTGCCGGTCGAATATGCCCAGGCTCTGGCCAGCCTGCAAAGCGAGGCGCCGCCGATGGGCGCGGCTTTCGTGCGCCGCCGCATGGCCGCCGAGCTTGGCCCGGACTGGCGGAAAAATTTCGCCGCTTTCGACCTCCATCCCGCCGCCGCCGCGTCGCTCGGCCAGGTCCATCGCGCCCGCGGGCTCGACGGCGCGGACCTCGCCTGCAAGCTGCAATATCCCGACATGGCTTCGGCGGTCGAAGCCGATCTTGCCCAGCTCGACATGGTCATGGCGCTGCAAAAGCGGATGGAGCCGGCGATCGACGCGCGCGAGGCGGCGGGAGAGATCGCCGAACGCCTGCGCGAGGAGCTGGACTATCGCCGCGAGGCCAAACACGCCCGGCTCTACAAGGCCATGCTGGCGGGGCGCGACGACATAAGCGTCCCCGGCGTCCATGACGCCCTGTCCACCGGCCGCCTGCTCACCCTCGACTGGCTGGAGGGCGAAAAAATCCTGAATGTGGTCAAGGCGCCGGAGGCCGAGCGCAACCGGGTGGCGCAGGCGATTTTCGGCGCCTGGTGGTCGCCTTTCGCCCATTATGGCGTGATCCATGGCGACCCGCATCTCGGCAATTACACGGTTTTTCGGGAGGAAGGCGCGGCAATCGGCATCAATCTGCTGGATTACGGCTGCGTCCGCATTTTTTCGCCGGCTTTCGTCGGCGGCGTGGTCCAGCTCTATCGCGGCCTGCTGCACGGCCGGCGCGACCGGGTCGCCGAGGCCTTCTCGATCTGGGGCTTCCGCAATCTGACCCACGAGCTGATCGATATTCTCACGCTCTGGGCGCGGTTCATCCTCGGGCCGCTGCTCGACGACCGCGTGCGCACCATCGCCGACGGGGTCTCGCCGGGCGCCTATGGCCGGAGCGAGGCGGCGGAGGTGCGGCGCAAGCTGCGCGAAAAGGGGCCGGTGACCATTCCGCGCGAATTCGTCTTCATGGATCGCGCCGCCATCGGCCTGGGCGGCGCCTTCCTGCATCTGGCGGCGCGGCTCAATTTCCACCGCCTGTTCGAGGAGGCGCTGGAAAATTTCGATCTCGACGTTTTGGCGGCGCGTCAGGCGGCGGCGCTGGCGGCGGCGGGCCTCGATCCGCCGGGCGCCGCCTGATTTTTACGGCGTTCGCCGAAAAGATGAGGCGAAATCGCGGCGCCTACCTTATACCAGCTTGCCTCGGGCCGGAGCTTTTGGGAAAAGGGGCCGGTTTGGTCAGACCAGTTCAAGAGACGGAATTCACGAAGGAGAGGAAAATGGCGGCGGTTGACATCCGCGCCGGCGGTGCGCCGGGCAGACTTGCTTTCACATCGCCGCGGCCCGTTTTCACCCTCTGAACCCCATCAACGCGACCGCGCTCCGGGTGGAGCTTTCAAGACCCGCGCCGTGGCGGGCCAATTGGAGTTGTTCATGCGCATTGCCGTTCCCGCCGAAACCGACGCCCATGAAGCGCGCGTCGCGGCGACGCCTGAAACCGTGAAAAAGTTTTTGGGGCTCGGCGCCGAGGTCGCCGTCCAGGCCGGCGCCGGGCTGGGCTCCGGCGTAACCGACGCGGAATTCGAGAAGGCCGGCGCGAAAATCGCGCCCGACGCGGCGGCGACCATCGCCGGCGCCGATGTCGTGCTGGCGGTGCGCCGCCCGGCGGCGGAAGCGCTCGCCGGGGTCAATCCGGGCGCGGCGGTTCTGGCGATCATGGACCCCTATGGCCAGCACGAGGCGCTCGCCGCCTTGGCCAAGGCCAATGTCCAGGCCTTCGCCATGGAGCTGATGCCCCGCATCACCCGCGCCCAGGCGATGGACGTGCTTTCATCCCAGGCCAATCTCGCCGGCTATCGCGCGGTGATCGACGCGGCGGCGGAATATGGCCGCGCCATTCCGATGATGATGACCGCCGCCGGCACGGTTCCGGCCGCCAAGATCTTCATCATGGGCGTCGGCGTCGCCGGCCTCCAGGCCATCGCCACGGCGCGCCGCCTCGGCGGGATGGTCACCGCCACCGACGTCCGCCCCGCCACCAAGGAACAGGTCGAATTGCTCGGCGCGAAGTTCCTCGCCGTCGAGGACGAGGAGTTCAAGCAGGCGCAGACGGCGGGCGGCTACGCCAAGGAAATGTCCAAGGAATATCAGGCCAAACAGGCGGCGCTGACGGCGTCGCACATCGCCAAGCAGGATATTGTCGTCACCACCGCGCTGATCCCCGGCCGCCCGGCGCCGCGCCTGATTTCGGCCGAGATGGTCGCCTCGATGCGCCCCGGCTCGGTGATCGTCGATCTGGCGGTCGAGCGCGGCGGAAACTGCGAACTCGCCAAGCCGGGCGAGGTCGTCGTCACCGCCAACCACGTGAAGATCGTCGGCCATCTCAATGTCGCCGGCCGTCTCGCCGCCACCGCCTCGCAGCTCTACGCCAAGAACCTGTTCGCCTTCCTTGAGACGATGATCGACAAGGAGAGCAAGGCGCTCAAGGTCGATGGCGAGGACGAGTTGGTCAAGGCGACCCGTCTGACCGATGGCGGCGCCATCGTCCATCCCAATTTCGCGGCGGCCTGAGCCGTCGATCCCACCACATGATCGAGGCCCGAGAGAGGGGCGAAAAACATGGCTACTGACGCACAAACGCTGGTCGAGCGGGCGCAGGACGCGGCCCGGTCCGCGCGGGCCGCCGCTGACGCGGCGCAGGCTTACGCCGACCGCGCCGCCCATCTGAATCACATCGCCGACGCGGCGGGCGCCGCCGCCCATGCGGCGAGCGGCGGCGCGATCGATCCCTTCGTCTTCCGGCTGGCGATTTTCGTTCTCGCGGTTTTCGTCGGCTATTATGTGGTCTGGTCGGTGACCCCGGCGCTCCATACGCCGCTGATGTCGGTCACCAACGCCATTTCCTCGGTCATCGTCGTCGGCGCGCTGCTGGCGGTCGGCGTGGATGGGGCGGGCGCGCTGGACAACGGCCCGGTCTGGGCGCGCGTCTTCGGCTTCATCGCGCTGGTCCTCGCCTCGGTGAATATTTTCGGCGGCTTCCTCGTCACCGCGCGCATGCTCGCCATGTACAAGAAGAAGGGCTGAGATCCATGAACGTCAATCTCGCGGCTCTTCTTTATCTCGTCGCCGGCGTCCTGTTCATTTTCGCCTTGCGCGGCCTGTCGCATCCCACCACCTCGCGCCAGGGCAACCGCTTTGGCATGATCGGCATGGCCATCGCCATCCTGACGACGCTGGCCCTCAAGCCGCCGTCGGACCTGTTCGGCTGGTTGTTCGTGGTCGTCGGCCTCGGCCTCGGCGGCGGCGTCGGCGCCGTTGTGGCGCGGCGCATCGAAATGACCAAAATGCCGCAGCTGGTGGCCTTCTTCCACTCGCTGGTCGGCCTCGCGGCGGTGCTGGTGGCGTCGGGTGCCTTGTTCGCGCCGCAGGCTTTCGGCATCGGCGAACCCGGACATATCCATCAGGCCAGCCTGATCGAAATGTCGCTCGGCGCGGCGATCGGCGCCATCACCTTCACCGGTTCGGTCATCGCCTTTCTGAAGCTCGACGGCCGCATGTCCGGCAAGCCGATCATGCTGCCGCAACGCCACGCCATCAATCTGGCGCTGGGGATCTCCCTCGTGCTGCTGATCGCTTCTTTCTTCGCGAGCGGCGCCGCCGTGCTGTTCCTGCTGATCGCGCTGGTCTCGATGGCGCTCGGCGTGCTGCTGATCATTCCGATCGGCGGCGCCGACATGCCGGTGGTGATCTCGATGCTCAATTCCTATTCGGGCTGGGCGGCGGCCGGCATCGGCTTCACTCTGGGCAATCTGGCGCTGATCATCACCGGCGCTTTGGTCGGCTCCTCGGGCGCGATCCTGTCCTATATCATGTGCAAGGGCATGAACCGCTCCTTCATCTCGGTCATCCTCGGCGGCTTTGGCGGCGAGACGGCGGCGGCGGCGGGCGGCGCCAAGGAAAGCCGCCCGGTCAAGCAGGGCTCGCCGGAGGACGCGGCCTATATTCTCGAAAACTCGTCCAAGGTCATCATCGTGCCGGGCTATGGCATGGCGGTGGCCCAGGCCCAGCATGCTCTGCGCGAAATGGCCGACCTGCTCAAGGCCGAGGGCGTCGACGTCAAATACGCCATCCATCCGGTGGCGGGCCGCATGCCGGGCCATATGAACGTGCTGCTGGCGGAAGCCAATGTCCCCTATGACGAGGTGTTCGAACTGGACGACATCAATTCCGAATTCGCCCAGGCCGACGTGGCCTTCGTGATCGGCGCCAACGACGTCACCAATCCGGCGGCCAAGACCGACAAGACCTCGGCGATCTACGGCATGCCGGTGCTCGACGTCGAAAAGGCCAAGACGGTGATGTTCGTCAAGCGTTCGATGTCGTCCGGCTATGCCGGCGTCGAGAACGAATTGTTCTTCAAGGACAACACGATGATGCTGTTCGGCGACGCCAAGAAAGTGGTGGAGAGCATCATCAAGGCGATGAACCATTAAGGCCAAGGCTGAGAAACAGAATCGCTTTTCAAGAATCTGTGGGCGCTTTCCTTCTCCCGCCATAGCCCGTCGTTAGACGGGCGTTCTTTCGAACGCCCTGTGGGGAGAAGGGGTTCCTCGCACGCCTTTTTTGTTGCGGGGCCTTTATTCTCGTTCTCGGTTCTTGCTAAAAGGCCGCATGTCGTTTCGCGCCCGTTCCCTTTCCCGGCGAATTATCGGCCCGGCTCGCGGCTGAGCCTATGCGCTCGCCGGCGCGCCGGGATTTTCTGCATTTTCCGCGCATCCTCGCCGATCCGGGCCTCGCGGCCCTTCGCCATAGAGTTTCTTCGCCATGACCGAGAAGACGGGCCCCGATTATTCCGCCACGCTCTACCTGCCCAGGACCGATTTTCCGATGCGCGCCGGCCTGCCCAAAAAGGAGCCGGAACTGCTGGCCCATTGGGAAAGCATCGGCCTGACCGAAAAGATGCGGCAGGAGAACGCCGGCAAGCCGAAATTCGTGCTGCATGACGGCCCGCCCTACGCCAATGGCAATATCCATATCGGCCATGCGCTGAACAAGATTCTGAAAGACCTCGTCACCCGCTCGCAGCGCATGCTGGGCAAGGACGCCAATTATGTGCCGGGCTGGGACTGCCACGGCCTGCCGATCGAATGGAAGATCGAGGAGCAATATCGTTCCAAGGGGCGCAACAAGGACGAAGTCCCGGTGGTCGAATTCCGCCGCGAATGCCGCGCCTTCGCCGAACATTGGCTCGACATCCAGCGCGAGGAGTTCAAGCGCCTTGGCGTCGCCGGCGACTGGGCCGGCCGCTACGCCACCATGGACTTTTTCGCCGAAAGCGTCATCGCCCGCGAAATCATGAAATTCGCCGCCAACGGCCTGCTCTATCGCGGCTCCAAGCCGGTGATGTGGTCGGTGGTGGAAAAGACGGCTTTGGCCGAGGCCGAAGTCGAATATGAGGACCACACTTCGGATTGGGTGTTTGTGGCCTTTCCGGTCAAGGGCCAGGATGCGCGGGTGGTGATCTGGACCACCACGCCCTGGACCCTGCCGGGCAATCGGGCCATCTCCTTCTCGCACAAGATCGCCTATGGCCTTTATCGCGTGGTCGCCGCGCCGGAAGGCAACTGGGCCAAGCCCGGCGATCAATTCGTCCTGGCGGAAAAGCTCGCCGAAAGCGTCTTTCAGGCGGCCAAGGTCGAAGCTTTCGAACGGGTCCGAGAAGTTCTTACGCGCGAACTTGCCGGCATGACCTGCGCCCATCCGCTGGAAAAGCTCGGCTATGATTTCAAAGTCCCGCTGCTCGACGGCGATCATGTCACCGACGACGCCGGCGCCGGCTTCGTCCATACCGCGCCGGGCCATGGCCGCGAGGATTTTGACATCTGGATGGCCTCAAGCCGCCTGCTGCATGAGCGCGAAATCGACACCCGCATTCCCTATACCGTGGACGCCGACGGTTTTTACACCGAGGAAGTCCCCGGCTTCCCCGGCGCCCGCGTCATCGACGACAAGGGGAACAAGGGCGACGCCAACGAGCGGGTGATCAAGGCCCTGATCGAGGCCGAGGCGCTTCTGGCGCGCGGAAAAATGAAGCATCCATATCCGCACAGCTGGCGCTCGAAAAAGCCGGTCATTTTCCGCAATACGCCGCAATGGTTCATTGCGATGGACAAGCCTTTTTCGGCCCCGCTCGACGCGACGGCGGCCAAAGCCCTCGGCGCTGGCTCGAACGGCCCGACGCTGCGCGCCATCGCCCTGGAAGAAATCGCCAGAACAACCTGGGTCCCCGCCGCCGGCGAAAACCGCATCACCGGCATGATCGCCAATCGTCCGGACTGGGTGGTGTCGCGCCAGCGGGCCTGGGGCGTGCCGATTGCCGTCTTCGTCAAAAAGGGCGGTCACGACATTCTGGTGGACGAGAAGGTCAACGCCCGGATCGTCGAAGCTTTTGCGCGGGAAGGCGCCGACGCCTGGTACAAGGAGGGCGCCGCCGAACGCTTTTTGGCGCCCGACCACGACCCGGAAAATTACGAAAAGATCGACGACGTGCTCGACGTCTGGTTCGATTCCGGCTCGACCCACGCCTTCACGCTCGAAGACCCGGTTCACTTTCCCACGCTCGCGGGCATCCGCCGCCGCCACGATGGCGGGCCGGACGAGGTCATGTATCTCGAAGGTTCGGACCAGCATCGCGGCTGGTTCCATTCCTCGCTGTTGGAAAGCTGCGGCACGCGTGGCCGCGCGCCCTATGATTCGGTGCTGACCCACGGTTTCGTCCTCGACGAAAAGGGCCGCAAAATGTCGAAATCGCTCGGCAATGTTGTGGCGCCGCAGACGGTCATCAAGGACGCCGGCGCCGACATATTGCGCCTGTGGGTCGCGGCCTCGGATTATGCCGACGACCTGCGCATCGGCAAAGAGATTCTGGCCACTTTCTCCGAGACCTATCGCAAGCTGCGCAACACTTTGCGCTGGATGCTCGGCGCGCTCGCCCATTTCGATCCGGCGGAAAAGGTCGAAAAAACGGATATGCCGGAGCTGGAGCTTTATATCCTGCACCGGCTCGCCGAAATCGACGCGCCCATCCGCGAGGCCTATGCCGCCTTTGACTATAAAAAGGTGGTGGCGCTGCTCTCAAGCTTCATGACCGGCGATCTCTCGGCCTTTTATTTCGACATCCGCAAGGACTGTCTCTATTGCGACCCGCCTTCCAGCGCGGCCCGCAAGGCGGCGCTGACGGCGATCGACATTCTGTGCGACGCGCTGCTCAAATGGCTGGCGCCGATCCTGTGCTTCACCGCCGAAGAAGCCTGGCTCGCCTTCCGGCCGCAGAGCGCGGAATCGGTTCACCTCACTGACTTCCCCGCCGGGCTGGCGCTTTGGCGCGACGAGGCTTTGGCCGCGAAATGGCGCAGCCTGCGCCGGGTGCGCGCGGTGGTCACCGGGGCGCTGGAGATCGAACGCGTGCAAAAGACCATCGGCGCCTCGCTCGAAGCCGACCCGCAAGTGTTCATCGCCGATGAACCTTTGCGCGCCGCGCTCGCCGGCGTCGATTTCGCCGATATCTGCATCACTTCCGCGATCGAGATCGTGGCCGCGCCGCCGCCGCCAGGCGCGTTCACGCTGCCGGAAACGCCCGGCGTCGGCGTGGTCAGCCGCCGCGCCCAGGGGCGCAAATGTGCGCGCTCCTGGCGGATTTCGCCTCTGGTCGGGTCGGACGCCGAATTCCCCGACGTGACCCCGCGCGACGCTGAAGCCCTGCGCGAATTGCGCGACATGGGCCGCGCTTTGGGCCGCTGGCCGTGAGCCTCGCCTCCCGGCGTCTCGCCGGCTTCGCCGCCGGCGCCGCCGTGTTCGCGGCGGATCAGGCCGCCAAATTATGGGCGATCGGCCTGCTCGGCGGCCCGGATCATCCGAGCTACGCTTTGACGCCCTTTCTGGCTCTGGTGATGAGCTGGAATCGTGGCATTGCCTATACGATGCTGCGCTCGGACGGCGAGCTTGGACGTTTCGCGCTCGTCGCACTCGCGCTCGTCGCCGTGGGCCTGCTGGCCCATTGGCTGTGGCGTGCGCGCGATATGGTTTCGGCTTTGGCCTTCGGATTCCTGATCGGCGGCGCGCTCGGCAACGCCAGCGACCGCCTGACCCATGGCGCCGTCGCCGATTTCCTTTATTTCCACACGCCCTTCTCGCTCGGGCCTTTGTCGAATTATGTCTTCAACCTGGCCGACGCCGCCATATTTGTCGGCGTCGTCCTGCTGGTGTATGAGGCTGCGGCGAGGCGCGAGACCGGCGACGGCGCGTGAGACGAGGAGCGCGGGCGACATGTCAGGGACGAAATTCATCGGCGGAGTCGCGGGCGGGGTCGCGACGGCAGCCTTGCTCGCGGCGGGTTTGACCGCAATGCCCGGCGCCGCGGCCAAGGCCCAGGACTCCGACCAGCAGCCGTCGGTCTTCGGCTATGCCGCGCCGCATCAATATCTGATCAACCGCATGATCGCCCCGGACCAGCCGAAAACCGATGGCGCCGGCGGGCAGGCGGGCCAAGGCGCCAATGGCGGGCAAGGCGCCAATGGCGGGCAGGCCGCCGACGATGACGACAAGGGCGCCAACAACGGCGCTTACCAAATGCCCAAACGCTATCTGCTGAACAAGATGTTCGATTTCGGCGGCGGCGACAGCGCGCCGGCGGCGGCGCCCGCCGCGCCCGCGCCGGCCCAGGCGGCGGCGGCGCCTGCCGCGAAAACGCCTTGAATTTCGATTAAGGGGCTTTATTTTGGCGGCCTTAGGCGAGAGCCGGGGCCATGGCGGGGGATTTCGGATTGGGTGTGGCGTTGAAGGATCATGCGCGGCGACGGATGCGCGCGCCATGGGTGGCGGGCGGCCTGACGGTCTGCGCGCTGCTTTTGCTCCCGCCGACCGCTCGCGCCGACGATTCGCTTTGGGGCAAGGCGATGAACACCATCGGCCTTGGCGGCGCCAGCGCGCCCACACAAGGCGCCGCCGCCCCGCAGCCGGCCGCGCCCCAGCAGCCCGCCGCGCCCGCGCCGCAATCGGCTCCCGCGCCCGCCGCTCAGGCGGCGCCCGCGCCCGCCGCTCAGGCGGCGCCCGCGCCGGCCGCGCCGGCCGACAACCAGAATATCCTCCCCAGTTTCTTTGGCTGGGGCCGTCACGACGGCGCGCAGCCCGCCGATCAGGCGGCGCTTCAGCCGCAGGGCAAGGCGATGACCCCCGTCCAGACGCCCGCGCCCGCGCCCGCCGCCGAACCGGGCCTGTGGGACCGGATGCTCGGCAACGCCGGGCTCAACACCAACGATCCGGCGAGCAATATCTATTACGCCGATCGGCCGAAGCTGAACGTGCCCAAGGCGCGCGCGCTGCCGCCGCCGGCTCCCTTGGCCGGTCCGTCCGGAGTCCGGCCTTCCAATCCGGCGGATCTGGTCCAGCCGCCGGGCGGCTATCTGGAAAAGGTGCGCGGCGCCGACGGCAATGTCTCGGGCCTGCGTCCGGGCGACATCGGCAAGGACAAGAAGTTCTTCGGCTTGTTCTGATCGTGCCTTATTGAGCGAATTTTTGAAGCCGGGGCTGTCGTTCCGGCTTTTGCATTCTATATTGGCTGGACAGGCTTTTTTTTCCGCATGAGGAGTCGCACCTTGTCCCGATCGCAGCACCTCCCTTCCTCTGGCGCGGCGCAGGAATCGCCGGCGGGTCCAACCGGGGAGGGCGGCGCCCACGCCGGGCCGCGCGTCGATCATTTCCGCCTCGAAAACGGCATGGATGTCGTGGTGATTCCCGATCATCGCGCGCCGGTCGTCACCCATATGGTGTGGTATCGCAACGGGTCGGCCGACGATCCGCGCGGAAAAAGCGGCATCGCCCATTTCCTCGAGCATCTGATGTTCAAGGGCACCCACCAGCACAAGCAGGGCGAGTTCTCGCATCTGGTCGCGGAGCTGGGCGGCCAGGAAAACGCTTTCACCTCTTACGATTTCACCGCTTATTTCCAGCGCGTCGCCCGCGAACACCTCAAGACCATGATGGAGTTCGAGGCCGACCGCATGACCGGCCTCAACCTGACCGACGAGGTGGTGACGCCGGAGCGCGACGTGGTGATGGAGGAGCGCCGCATGCGCACCGAGGCCGACCCGGCGGCGCAGCTCGACGAGGCGTTGAACGCCGCGCTTTACACCCATCACGCCTATGGCGTGCCGATCATCGGCTGGAGCCATGAGATCGAGACGCTCGACCGCGAGGACGCGCTGGCCTATTATCGCCGCTTCTACACGCCGGAAAACGCCATTCTGGTCGTCGCCGGCGATATCGAGGCGCCGGAAGTCGAGCTGCTGACGCGCGAAACCTACGGGAAAATCCCGGCGCGCGGCGAGGCGCCGCAACGCCATCGCCCGCGCGAGCCCGAACCGCGCGCCGAACGCATCGTCCGGCTCGCCGATCCAAAGGTCGAGCAGCCGCAATTCGAGCGCATCTATCTCGTGCCCTCGACTTATACCGCCGCCAAGGGCGAATCGGAGGCGCTCGACGTGCTGGCCCACCATCTCGGCGGCGGCCAGACCAGCCTGTTGTTCCGCCGCCTCGTGCTGGAAAGCGGAAAAGCCGTCGCCGCCGGCGCCTATTATTATTCCGACGCCGTGGACGATAGCCGCTTCTATGTCTTCGCCACGCCCGCCGAGGGCGTCAGCCTGGAGGAACTGGAGCGCGGCGTGGACGAGGTTCTCGCCGAATTGCGGCGCGATGGCGTGAGCGCCGAAGATGTCGTGCGCGCTTCGACCCGCCTTGTCGCCGACGCGGTCTACGCGCAGGACAGCCAGGTCGCGCTGGCGCGCTGGTTCGGCGCGGCGCTGGCCAGCGGCGGCAATGTTCGGGACGTGCTGGGCTGGGCTGGGCGCATCGAGGCGGTCGGCGTCGAGGATGTCGCCAAGGCGATGCAATACCTCAACAAGCGCCGCGCCGTCTCCGGCTTTCTGCTCAAGGAACAGGCCGCGTGAGCGTCGAAGGAAAATCACCCATGAACGCTCCCGCAAAGCACGCTCCCACCGCAAAAGTCTCGCGCGCCGAGCGCGTCCAGCATGTCGTCAGCCCCGGCGGGATCGCCGCCTGGCTGGTCGAGGATTACGCCGTGCCGCTGATCGCGATGGATTTTTCCTTCGAGGGCGGCGGGGCGCAGGATCCGCACGGCAAGGCCGGCGCGGCTTCCCTGCTCGCCGGTCTGCTCGACGAGGGCGCCGGCGATCTCGATTCGAAAGCCTTCCAGCGCGCGCTCGACGATCACGCGATCCGGATGAGCTTTTCGGCCGAGCGCGACGAATTCAGCGGCCATTTCCAGACCCTGTCGCGCCATGCCGACAAGGCGTTCGAACTGATGGCGCTGGCGCTGAACGCGCCGCGTTTCGACGCCGAGCCCTTCACGCGGGTGCGCGGCCAGCTCAACGCCGTGCTGAAGCGCGAATCCGCCGAGCCCGACAGCATGGCGGCGCAGGCCTGGCGGCGCGCCGCCTGGGCCGGCCACGCTTACGCGCGTTCGGCGCGCGGCGAATTGGGCGAAATCGACGCCGTGACCCGCGACGATCTCCTCGACCTGCGCCGGAAAATGCTGGCGCGCGACACGCTGAAAATCGCGGTCGTCGGCGCGATCGACGCCGCGAGTCTCGCGCCCCATCTCGACGCGCTTTTCGCCGGCCTGCCGGCCAGGGCCGAGCTGACGCCGGTCGCGGAAATCCAAATCCAGGGCCTTGGCCAGCGCATATTGGTGGATTTCGACGTGCCGCAGGCCAATATACGTTTCGGCCGCCCTGGCCTTGCCCGCCGCGACCCCGATTATATCGCGGCCATGGTGGTCAATCACATTCTCGGCGGCGGCGCCTTCACCTCGCGCCTGTGGCAGGAGGTGCGCGAGAAGCGCGGCCTGACCTATTCGGTCTATTCGACCCTCGCCACCCCCGAACACAGCCCGTCCTTCATCGGCGCCACCTCGACCAAGAACGAACGCGCGGCGGAATCCTTGAACGTCATCGAGTCCGAATGCGTCCGCCTCGCGGCCGAGGGGCCGACGGCGGAAGAATTGGAGAAGGCGAAAAAATATATCGTCGGTTCTTACGCCTTGCGCTTCGATACCTCGACCAAGATCGCCGGCCATCTGTTGCAGCTTCAGCGCGAAGGTTTCGACGCGGACTATCTCGACCGGCGCAACGCCGAGGTCGAGGCGGTGACGCTCGAAGACGCCCGCCGCGTGGCCAAGCGCCTCATTGGGGATGCAACCCTGCTGGTCGCCGTGGTGGGACGTCCGGAGGGCCTGTCGGAGCGGGCCGCCGGCTGATTTCATGACCATCCGCCGTCTCGATCCCATTCTGGCCGACCGCATCGCCGCGGGCGAGGTGGTCGAGCGGCCGGCGGCGGCGGTCAAGGAGCTGGTCGAAAACGCGCTCGACGCCGGGGCGTCGCGGATCGACGTGACCATCGCCGGCGGCGGCCAGAAGCTCATCCGCGTCATCGACGACGGCGCGGGCATGGACGAGGCCGATCTCCTGCTTTGCATCGAGCGGCACGCCACCTCCAAAATCCCCGATGGCGATCTCACCAATATCGCGACGCTCGGCTTTCGCGGCGAGGCTCTGCCGTCCATCGCTTCGGTGGCGCGGCTGGAGATCGCGACGCGCCGGCGCGAGGCGCCCAACGGCCTGCGGCTGCGGGTCGATTTCGGCGCGGCCTCGACGCCCGCGCCGGTCGCGCTGGCGCAGGGCACGAAAGTCGAGGCGCGCGACCTGTTCGCCGCCACGCCGGCGCGGCTCAAATTCCTGAAAAGCGAGCGCGCCGAGGCTTCGGCGGTGGCCGATGTGGTCAAACGGCTGGCCATGGCCAATCCGCAGGCGCGCTTTTCGCTCGGCGGCGAGGGGCGCGCCGGCTTCGATTATCAGGCCTGTCCGCCCGGCCAGGACGGATTGCTGGCGCGCCTCACCCAGGTTCTGGGCCGCGATTTCCGCGACAATGCCTTGGCGGTGGACGCCGAGCGCGAGGAGTTCCGGCTATGGGGCTTCGCCGGCCTGCCGACCTGGCATCGCGCCAACGCTTTGGCGCAATTCGTCTTCGTCAATGGCCGCCCGGTGCGCGACCGCCAGATCGCCGGGGCGATCCGCGCCGCCTATATGGATTACTTAAGTTCCGACCGGCACCCGACGCTCGCCTTGTTCATCACCTGCCCGCCGAGGCTGGTCGATGTGAACGTTCATCCCGCCAAGGCCGAGGTGCGTTTCGCCGATCCCGGTCTGCTGCGCGGCCTCGTCGTCGGGGCGCTGAAACAGAGTCTTGCCGGGGCGCTGCATCGGGCGACGCCGGCCAATGCGGCGGCGGTGGTGGAGAAATTCGCGTGGAGCCCCTCATCCGTCGCGCCGCGCATGGCGCCTTCTCCGGACATAGCCCGTCAACAGACGGGCGTTCCTTCGAACGCCCTATGGGGAGAAGCAATCGCGCGCAACTGGGATTGGCGTTCTTCGCCTGCGGCGCCGTCGCTTCTCGCGCCCGGCTTTGCCGAGGCGCCGCCCGCCGCCGACGCTCGCGCGCATGAAGAGGCGCCGCTGGACGGCGATCTTTCGGCGCCGCTCGGGGCGGCGCGGGCGCAGATTCATGAGACTTATATCATCGCCCAGACCCGCGACGGGCTGGTGCTGGTCGATCAGCACGCCGCCCACGAGCGGCTGGTCTATGAAAGGTTGAAGCGCGAGCGGGCGGAGCGGGGCGTCGCGCGTCAGGCCTTGCTGTCGCCTGTGGTGGTCGATCTCGATCCCGCCGACGCCGGGCGCCTCGTCGAGGCCGCCGATCTTCTGGCCTCGCTGGGGCTGGCGGTCGAGCCTTTCGGCCCCGGCGCGGTGGCGGTCCATGAGGCGCCGGCGGCGCTGCGAACCGCCGAAATTGAGCCTTTGGTGCGCGATCTCGCCTGTTCGCTCGCCGAGGACGGCGCGGCGGCGCCGCTGGAAAAGAAGCTCCACCACGTGCTGGCGACCATGGCCTGCCATCATTCGGTGCGCGCGGGCCGCCGCCTCGGCGCGGAAGAAATGAACGCGCTGCTGCGCGAAATGGAGCGCACGCCGGGCGCCGGCCAGTGCAATCATGGCCGCCCCACCTATGTCGAGCTGAAGCTCGCCGACATCGAGAAATTGTTCGGGCGGCGATGATACGAATTCCGCATGAAATGCGGAATTCACATTCCGTTGGCGCGAAAATCCGCCCGCGACCTCAGGGATTTTCGCGCCATGGCGTTTCTGCGGATTGCGCAGCAATCTCGCGGAAACTGTATGAAAGAGAACGACCATGAGCCGATCGCCCGAATTGCGAACGCGAGTCGAGGCGCTGGAGGCGGCGAGCGCCCATCAGGACCGCGTCATCGCCGAATTGAGCGACGCGGTCGCCGCGCAATGGAGCCGGATCGACCTGCTGACCCGCGAAGTCCTGCGCCTGCGCGAGGAAATGCAGGCGCTGAGCCAGACCGTCGCGCCCGACAAGGCGCCGCCGCATTATTGACGCTCAGTCGCCCGCGTGACTTGCGCCGCGTTTGGCGCCATAAAGCGCGCGAATTTCCTTTGCGAGCCCGCGCATCCATGACGCTCATCGAGTCCGTCCGCAAGCAGATCACGCCGATCCACCCGGAAGGCTATGTCTTCATCGCGCTTTTCGCCGGCGTCGCGCTGGTTCTGGGCTGGATATCGGCGCCGCTCGGCTGGATCGGGGCGCTTCTCACCCTGTGGTGCGCCTATTTCTTCCGCGATCCGGCGCGGGTGACGCCGGTGGCCGAGGGGCTGATCATTTCTCCCGCCGATGGCGTGATCTGTTCGATCGGCCAGTTCCAGCCGCCGCCCGAACTTGGTCTCGGCATGGACCCGATGATGCGCGTCTGCGTCTTCATGAATGTCTTCGATGTGCATGTGAACCGCGCGCCGGTCACCGGCCGCATTTCGCGCATCGCATACAAGCCCGGCCTGTTCCTCAACGCCGATCTCGACAAGGCGAGCGAAGATAACGAGCGCAGCGGTCTGGTGATCGAGTCCCGTCACGGCCGCGTCGGCGTGGTCCAGATCGCGGGGCTGGTCGCGCGGCGCATCGTCTCCTTCGTGCAGGAGGGCCAGAGCTTGGGCGTCGGCGATCGTTTCGGCCTCATCCGTTTCGGCTCGCGCGTCGACATCTATCTGCCGGCGGGCGCGCGCGTTCTGGTCGGTCTCGGCGCGCGCGCCATCGCCGGCGAAACCGTGCTGGCCGATTACGGCGACGGCGGAGCCGACCGCCATTTCAAGGTCGGCTGAGATGGAAGGCGAAACCGCTCCGGTCTCCCATCCCGTCCAGGCGCGCCTCAAGCCGCGCGGGCTGCGCAGCCTGCCTTTGCGTTTCGTCGTGCCCAATGTCGTGACCTTGCTGGCGCTCTGCGCCGGCCTGACCGCGATCCGTTTCGCGGCGGATGGGAGATACGAGATTGCGGTGCTGGCCATTCTGGCGGCGGCGGTGCTCGACGGCATGGACGGCCGGATCGCCCGGGCGCTGAAGGGCTCGTCGCGTTTCGGCGCCGAACTCGATTCCCTGGCCGATTTCATCGATTTCGGCGTCGCGCCGGCCTTGCTGCTGTTCTTCTGGTCGCTGCATACGCTCAAGACCGTGGGCTGGACGGCGGTGCTGATCTTCGCCATCGCCGCGGCTTTGCGTCTGGCGCGCTTCAATGTGATGATCGACGACCCGAACAAGCCGGCCTGGTCCGCTCGCTTCTTCACCGGCATGCCGGCGCCCGCCGGGGCCATTGTCGTCATGCTGCCGCTCTATCTGCAAATGTCCTTCAACCTGCCGGATTCACGCTGGCAGACGGCGCTGGTGGCCGCTTATGTCGTTTTCGTCGCCGGGCTGATGGTCAGCCGCATCCCGCATTATTCGGGCAAGCATATCGGCCGCGTCCCGCGCGATATTTTCATCCTGGTGCTGTTCGCCGTCGCCGCCATCCTCGTCCTGCTCGCCTCATTCCCGGCGGAAATGCTGATCGTGGTGAGCCTCGCCTATCTCGCTCTGATCCCCTTTTCGGTGCGGGCTTATCGCCGCCTTGCGGAACAGGACGCCGCCGCGCCGCCGCCGGAAGCGGACAAGGCGTGAACCGCCTCGCCTATCATCTGCTCGATGTTTTCGCGGAGCAGCCTTTCGCCGGCAATCCGCTGGCGGTGGTGTCCGAGGCGGATGGCCTGAAACCTGAGCGGATGCAGGCCATCGCCCGCGAGTTCAACCTGTCGGAGACGGCCTTTGTCCTGGCGTCGCGCGACCCGGTCCATACCGCCGCTTTGCGCATTTTCACCCCGACGATGGAGCTGCCCTTCGCCGGCCATCCGACTTTGGGCGCCGCCTGCCTGATCGCCGCTTTGCGCGCGCCGGACATGATTGGCCGCCAGCCTTTGCAGATCGTGCTGGAGGAGCAGGCCGGCGCCGTAGTCTGCGAGGTTTCGCGGTTCAAGGGCGTCTTGCGCGGCAGTTTTGCGCCGCCGCGGCCGCCGGCGCTTGATGGTCTGCTTTCAGACCGCGCCGAAATCGCCGCCGCGCTAGGCCTGGGCGCGAGTGAAATCGGGTTCGACAATCATGAACCAGCGATCGCCTCGGCGGGGCTGCCTTTTGCTTTCGTTCCTGTCAATGGGCTGTCAGCGCTCAATCGCATTGCGCCGAATTTTTCCCGCTTCCCCGCCGCCTTCCGGCTCGAACGCCCGGCCGTTTTCGTCTATGCGCGCGAGACCGCCGACCCGGCTCATCACGTTCAGGCGCGGGTCTTTATTCCCGCTTTGGGCGTGCGCGAAGACCCGGCGACGGGCTCGGCGGCCAGCGCCTTCGCCGCAGTCGCTGTCCATTTCGAGCAGCCCGACGATGGCGAACATGAGATCGTCATCGAACAGGGCTTCGCCATCGGCCGCCCGAGCCATATCGGCCTGACCTTGCGCGTCGCCGACGGAGCCCTGGTCGAGACGCGCGTCGGCGGCGCCTGTGTCAAGATCGGCGAAGGCGTTTTGACGATTTAGGCCGGCGTCTGAATCTCCGGTCCGTCGTGGCTGGCGCGGTTGACCAGTGGCGAGATGGCGAAGAATTCGATCGCGTCTTCCGCGGCGGGCCGCAGCAGATGCAGCGGCGCTTGGCGTGTTTCGTCGGGATCGAGCCAGGCGTCGTAATGTTCGGGCTCGATCAGGGCCGGCATGCGATCGTGGATGGCAGCCGTCGCGCCATTGGCGCTGGTGGTGACGATACAGGCGGTGTCGATCTCGCCGCCCGAAGGGTCGGCGTAAGTCTCCCACAGGCCGGCGAAGCCCATCAGGCCGGCGCCGCGCCGGCGCAGCAGGAAAGGCGTCTTGCGGGTCTTGCCCTCGGCGCGCCATTCATACCAGGCGTCGGCCGGGATAAGACAGCGCCGGCGGCGCAAGGCGGCGCGAAAGCTCGGCTTTTGCGCGAGGGTTTCGGCGCGGGCGTTGACGATCAGCGGAAAATCCTTCGGGTTCTTGACAAAGCCGGGCAGAAAACCCCAGCGCGCGAGCCGGAAATGGCGGCCGTCGCGCCCCATGGTCACGATCGGAATCGGTTGCGTCGGCGCGATATTATAGCGCGGCGGGAAATTGGGCTGTTCGACATAGCGGAAAAAAGCGCGGACGGCTTCGGGCGGCGAAGTGATGGCGAACCGCCCGCACATTTCTCATTCCTCGTCGCGGGTGTGACGCGCGGTGCGGGTGCGCAAAGTCACCAATTCCTCGGCGGCCGAAGGGTGCAGCGCCATGGTCGCGTCGAAATCGGATTTGGTTGCGCCCATGCGCAGGGAAATCGCCAGAAGCTGCGCCATTTCTCCGGCGCCTTCGCCGAGAATATGGACGCCGAGCACTTTGTCGCTGTCGCCGCAGACCACGATTTTTATGATCACCTTTTCGCCTCCGCCAGAAAGCGTCGCCTTCATCGGGCGGAAGCAGGTCTGGTAGATGTCGACGCAATCGTGGGTCTGTCGCGCCTCGGCCTCGGTCATGCCGACTGTGCCGATTTCCGGCGTGGTGAAGACGGCGGTGGGGATGAGATCGTAATCGACTTCGCGGTCGGCGCCGCCGAACAGGCGGTCGGCCAGAAGATGGCCTTCGCGGATCGCGACCGGCGTCAGATTGACGCGGTTGGTGACGTCGCCGACCGCATGGATCGAGGGAACATTGCTGGTGTTGCGCGCATCGACCTTGATCGCGCCGATCCCGTCCATCTCGACCCCGGCCTTTTCGAGACCGAGGCCTCTGGTGTGGGGCGCGCGTCCGGTGGCGATCAGGATCTGATCGACATGGAGGCTGGAATGGTCGGAGAGCGTGAGTTCGAATCCGTGCTCGGCTTTCATGATCGAGGTCGGCAATACGCCGAAACGCTGGTCCACTTCGGCCTCGGCCAAGGCGTCGCGCAGCCCCCGGCGCAGGGTTTCATCGAAGCCGCGCAAGACGTTGTCGGCGCGAAACAGCAGGGTCACATGGGCGCCGAGCCGGGCGAAAATGCTGGCGAATTCCACCGCGATATAGCCGCCGCCGACCACCGCCAGCCTTTTGGGAAATTCCGGCAGGTCGAAAATCTCGTTCGAGCTGATCGCATGTTCGACGCCGGGAATGGCGGGGAGCATTTGCGGAGCGGCGCCGGTCGCCACCAGAATATGCCGCGCCGAAACGACGCGGCCGGATTGCATCAGCCGCACTTTGTGGGGCCCGAGGATTTCGGCGCGCTCCTGAAAGACATCGACGCCGGCCTTGAGGAGATTGGCCTCATAGATGCGCGACAAACGAGAGATCTCGCCTTCCTTGGCGGCGACCAGTTTGGGCCAGTCGAATTCCGGCTTGTGCGCGAGGCGCCAGCCGAAGGCCTGGGCGTCGACGAAATCGTCGGCGAAGCGCGAAGCGTAGACATAGAGCTTTTTCGGCACGCAGCCGCGGATGACGCAGGTTCCGCCGATGCGGAATTCCTCGGCGATCATGACTTTCGCGCCATGGCCCGCCGAAATGCGCGCGGCGCGCACCCCGCCCGAGCCGGCGCCGATGACGAAGAGATCGGTCTCGAATTCGCTCATCGGCGTGCTCCCAGGCAGGATTTCTAAAAAAGTGGATGCCGGTTTTCGGATAAAAATCCTGCCAAAACGAAAGAAGATTTCAGCCTTCGAGTTTGCCGACGACGCGGATGCCGGCCTTGTCGGCGACGATCACCGCGCTGGCCATGCCGATGAACAGGCCGTGTTCGACCACGCCGGGAATGGCGTTGAGCGCGACGGCCAGCGCGTCCGCGTCGGGGATGATTCCGAAATCGCAATCGAAGATCGCATGGCCGCCGTCGGTCAGATAGGGCTTTTCGCCAGCGGCCTTGCGCTGAACGATCGGGCCGGAGCAGCCGCAGGCGCGGGCGGCGTTTTCGATATGGATGCGCGTCGCCCGCAGGCCGAAAAGATCGACCTCGATCGGCAGTTTGAAGCGGCCGAGGATGGCGACCTCCTTGCTGGCGTCGGTGATGACCACCATGCGCTTCGAGGCGGCCGCGACGATCTTTTCGCGCAGCAAGGCGCCGCCGCCGCCCTTGACGAGGCGGAGTTTGGCGTCGAATTCGTCGGCGCCGTCCACGGTCAGGTCGAGTTCGGGCGTCTCGTCGAGCGTCGAAAGGCGCAGGTTCCAGCCCTCGGCCTGGATGCGGGTGCGCTCGGAGGTCGGCACGCAGATCACGTCGAGCCCGTCGCGCGCCTTTTCGCCGATGCAATCGACGAAATGGGCGGCGGTCGAGCCGGTGCCCAGCCCCAGTTTCATGCCGGAGCGCACCAGCGAGGCGGCGCGTTCGGCGGCCTGCCTTTTGAGCGATTCGATGAGGGAATTGTCCATGGCGCGCTCCATAGTCTTTTTGTTATCGTCTCATGCTTTTGGCCTAATGCCGAACGCGCGAACTTGCAAGAGTTCGGGATAGAATCGCTCTGTCAGGACAAAGCGGGAGAGCGCCATGAAAATGACCGGCAACACCATCTTCATCACCGGCGGCGGCACGGGGATCGGGCAGGGGCTGGCCAAGGCCTTTCACGGCCTGGGCAACAAGGTGATCATCGCCGGGCGGCGTAAGGCGCCGTTGATGGAGACGGCGGAAGCCTGCCCCGGCATGGATTGCCACGAAATCGACATGCGCGATCCCGCCAGCATCGCCCGCGTCGCGGAATGGCTGGTGAAACATCATCCGCGCCTCAATGTTCTCATCAACAATGCCGGGATCATGTCGGGCGACAAGACCGGCTCGGTCATGGATGACCAGAAAACTTTGGCGACGGTCGAAACCAATCTGCTCGGGCCGATGCGCATGACCTCGGCTTTGATCGAACATCTGAAGACCAGGCCGGAGGCGGCGGTGGTCAATGTCACCTCGGGGCTGGCCTTCACCCCGCTGGCCCATTCGGCGGTCTATTCGGCGACCAAGGCGGCGCTCCATTCCTGGACCCTGTCCTTGCGCGTCCGCCTCAAGGGGACTTCGGTGCGGGCGCTGGAGATCGCGCCGCCCTGGGTCCAGACCGATCTGATGGGCGGGCGCGACGAGCCGCGCGCCATGAAGCTCGACGCCTTCATCAAGGAGACGATGGAGAAATTCGCGAGTGGAGCCGACGAAATCCTGGTCGATCGGGTGCGCATGCTGCGCGACAATCCAGGGCCGGACGAATGGGCTTTCGTCGAGAAATTCAATGGGATGATGGCGCTGTGAGGCGGGCTTGACCATGTTGTCGCGTCTTCCTCTGATCCAGGCGCCGATCGCCGGCGCCCAGGATGGGCAACCGGCCATTGACGGAAGAGGAAAGGCCAGGGCTTGACAATTCGTTCGTGTTATGTTCTTTTCTTGTTTCGATCGTCAATAGGGTGAATAGCTTGAGTGAAGGACTTCGCTTTGCCGGAATACGGGTTCACCATCTCGCGCCATCGGCTGATGAAAGGGGCGTTTCCTGCGACGAAAACGGCCCGAAAATTGGACCGGTCAGGCTCCTGAACAAGACAGTTTCGGGATTTGCGCCACGTCCCATTGAGGAACTGAACAAGGTTTTCGGTTTTGTCACCGAGTGTCCGGTCGATTGCTCCGCTCTCGTCGAAAGATTGAAGGGCGTTGCGAAGGCGATGAACGAGGGAGAACTCGCCCGCGCGGTCTTCGCCACTCTGTTCATGCAACTGCCACCCTTGACGGAAGAACAGGCTTGGCGAGCGGCGCAGGCGGAAAAGCTGTTCAAGGCCTCGGCCGACGATCCCAAGCATCCCGGATGGCCCAAGGGGACAGAAGGCGGCAGGGGAGGAAAATTCCGCCCGAAGGACGGGGTGGCGGCGGAAACGGCGAACCGAATTGCCTATCGGGCGATCCGGCAAAGGATTCGCCGGGGCCTGCTGCATATCCTGTTGCGCCATGGCGCGCGTCTTGCGGTTGACGCCGCGGGCGACGCCATCCCGGGCTTGGGCCTCGTCGCCGGCGCCGCGACGATTGCCGACTTGGCGGCAATGGCTCAGGAATATGCGGAGCTCAAGCGGGAAACCGACGCGGCGATCAAATTCGTTCAGAACGGCCCATATAGCCTCGAACAATTGCGCGTCAGCCCCGATGACGAGACGTTTTCCTCGTACGATCAGTTCAAAAAGATCGATCTCGCCAAACGTTTCGGCCCAGCCGGCGATGGCTACGACTATCATCATATCGTTGAACAGAGCGCGAGCGGGGACATTCCGGAAAGCGAATTGCAATCGACAAAAAATATCATTCGTATTCCGAGGCTTTTGCATGAGGAGATCAACGCGCAATATGCTCAACCGCGTTTTGAACTCAGTGGCTCCCTTCGTGCGAGTCTCAATGGGGCGAGCTTTGATGACAGGTGGAAAAAAGGCTTAGAAGTGATGCACGATATCGGCCTTCTAAAAATGGAGTAGTTTTGATGACAAAGGAGGCATCACTTCGAAAAATCCAAACTATTGTGGAAAAATATAAAGAATCGGCAACAGCTTATTACGCAGCATTAGACGATGACAATTTTACAAAACAAAAATTTGAGATGGACAGCGTCAATAAGATCGTTGAAATGCTCGATTCGTTTGGAGTCGAAGGCCGTCTCGCTTTGATCGCTCTGCTTGACGACGCCAATCAGGGGATACGAGTTCTGGCCGCCGCCTTTCTCCTCAAGGAGATTCCCGACCGGGCGATCGCCGTTCTGAAGGAGATTCAGGTAGGTCAAACGATTTACCCGCGGCTCACCGCAGTGGGATTTCTTAGAAGTTACGCTGAAGGAAAAATGGGGCAGGTGATCTTTTTCCGCGCCGCGAGCAAATCCTTAAGGGAGAACGATCTTGACGCCAAAGGAAGGATCACATCAAACAATCCAGGCTCATTCTGCCACGACCATGCCGTAGAGTGGGGCGTCCGCCCCGTCGCTTACAATGGCCTGAGTATCACGAATAGAATGGATCCGATATGAAGGGCTTTAACCGATTTATTTTACCGTTGTCCGCTATAGGAATAGGCTCTTATTTTCTTTATAAAGGTTTTGAGATCGGCGGAGTCGTGCGCGGCACAATATTGCTTCCAGCAGCTATCGTGGTATTTGGTGTTATTGGGTTGTATAACGAGTTACGCGACTAACTAAGCCGCCCCCTCCATCTCATTTCGATGCTTCATGCGAAATAAGCCTCGAGAATCCGCCCGTAAATCCGGGTCAGTCCGTCGATATCCGCCACCGGAACCCGCTCGTCGATCTGGTGCATGGTCTTGCCGACCAGGCCGAATTCCACCACCGGGCAATATTGCGAGATGAAGCGGGCGTCCGACGTGCCGCCGGAGGTGGAGAATTCCGGCCGGCGTCCGGTTTCGGCTTGGATCGCGTCCGCCACCAGTCCGGTGAAGGGGCCGGGCTTGGTGACGAAGGACACGGCGTTGCAGGGATCGAAACTCAGTTCGAAATTTTCAGGCGGACGCGCGGCCTCCAGCCGGCGGCGAATCTCGGCCTTCAATGTCTCGGGCGTCCACAGATCGTTGAAGCGGATGTTGAAACGCACATGCGCCTCGCCCGGAATGACATTGGTCGCCTCGTTGCCGATGTCGATCGAGGTGATTTCGAGATTGGAGGCGTCGAACCAGTCAGTGCCCTGATCGAGCACGTCCTGCTTCAGCGCCGCGCACAAAGCGAGCAGATGCGGGACCGGATTGTCGGCGCGCTGGGGATAGGCGACATGGCCCTGGCGGCCCAGCACCCGCAGCCGGCCGTTGAGCGAGCCGCGCCGGCCGATCTTGATCATGTCGCCGAGTTCTAAAGCGTTGGTCGGCTCGCCGACCACGCAATGATCGAATTTCTCGCCCTTCTCGCTCAGCCATTGCAGCATTTTCACCGTGCCGTTGATGGCCGGGCCTTCCTCGTCGCCGGTGATGAGAAAGCCGATCGAGCCTTTTTTGGGCGCGCCATGTCTGGCGAGATAAGCGAAAGCGGCCGCCGCGAAGGCGGCGATGCCGCCCTTCATGTCGGCGGCGCCGCGCCCGTAAAGCTCGCCGCCATGAATTTCGCCGGCGAAAGGATTTTTCGTCCATTTGGCCGGATCGCCGGGCGGGACGACATCGGTATGGCCGGCGAACAGCAAAAAAGGCGCGCTGTCGCCGATCCGGCCGTAGAGATTGTCGATGTCCGGCGTGCCGGCTTCCGAAAAGGGCAGGCGATGGGTGCGGAAACCCGCGGCGCGCAGTCGCGTCTGTAAGACGTCGAGCGCGCCGGCGTCGGCGGGGGTGACCGAGGGCCGGCGGATCAGATCCTGGGCAAGCGCGACGCCGGAGCTGGTTTCATCCATGTCGGATCAGTCGCGCAAAAGCTCGTTGATGGCGGTCTTGGAGCGGGTCTGCGCGTCCACGGTCTTGACGATGACCGCGCAATAGGTCGAAGGGCCGGGCGCGCCATCAGGCAGCGGCTTGCCGGGCAGGTTGCCGGAGACCACCACCGAGAAGGGCGGAATATAGCCCATATGGACCTCGCCGGTCTTGCGGTCGACGATCTTGGTCGAGGCGCCGATATAGACGCCCATCGAGATCACCGAACCCTCGCCGACCACCACACCCTCGACCACCTCGGAGCGCGCGCCGATAAAGCAATTGTCCTCGATGATGGTCGGGCCGGCCTGAAGCGGCTCCAGCACGCCGCCGATGCCGACGCCGCCGGAGAGGTGGACGTTCTTGCCGATCTGGGCGCAGGAGCCGACCGTCGACCAGGTGTCCACCATGGTTGCGGTGTCCACATAGGCGCCGAGATTGACGAAGCTCGGCATCAGCACCACGCCGGGCGCGATATAGGCCGAGTGGCGGACGATGCAGCCGGGCACGGAGCGGAAGCCCGCCGCGGCGTGGTCCTTGACGCCCCAGCCTTCGAATTTCGAGGGAACCTTGTCATACCAGGTCGCGCCGCCGGGGCCGCCCGGCACGACGCTCATCTCATTGAGGCGGAAGGACAGGAGCACGGCCTTTTTCAGCCATTGATTGACCTTCCAGGAGTTCTTGCCCGTCGCGCCGGGGATTTTTTCCGCCACGCGGACCTTGCCGGAATCGAGCAGATTGAGCGCCGATTCGACGGCGTGGCGGATGTCGCCGCTGGTGTCGGGCGTGATCTTGGCGCGATCCTCGAAGGCGGCTTCGATAATGGTCGCGAGCGCGTGCGGCATGGACATTTCCCCAGTTGAAATCGTTTGCTCGTGGTTTCGGGCTTTGGCGCCCGGAAGTCAAGTTCACGCCGCGTGATTGGGAGCAGGGGCGAAGGCGATTTATATGCATCTTGACGCATATGCGCATTAGCTGATATATGTTGATCATGCAAGACATCGTCTCGATCCTTTCCGCATTGGCCGAACCCACCCGGCTGGCCGCCATGCGCCTCCTTTGGGATGGCGAAGAGCATTGCGTCTGCGAACTGATGAAGAAAATCGACGCGAGCCAGTCGCGCATGTCGCGCCACATGGCCGCCCTCAAGGCTGCCGGGCTGGTGGTCGATCGGCGCGACGCGCAATGGGTGCGTTATCGCCGCAATCCGGCCCTGTCGCCAGAAGTCGTCGCCATAATCGACGCGGTCATGGTGGCGACGCCGCAGGTCGGGCGGGAGGCCGCATGAGCGTCGAGGCTTCGCCGTCGCGCAGTCCGGCGCGGTCTTCGGCCCAATGGATCGGCGCGACCCTCGCCGCGCTTGCCCTGTGGTTCGCGCTTTACTGGCGGCTGGAAGATTTCTCTGGGTGGATGGTCGGCAGGATTCACTTGCCCGCCGGCAGCCACGTCGAGGAGGCCGCGCGCTTCTTCGTTTTCGACACGCCGAAAGTGCTGATGCTGTTGGCGCTCGTCGTTTTCGCCATGGGGGTCGTGCGCAGCTTTTTCTCGCCCGAACGCACCCGGGCCTTGCTGGCGGGCCGGCGCGAGGGCTTGGGCAATGTCGCGGCGGCGACGCTCGGCGTCTTCACGCCCTTCTGTTCCTGCTCCGCCGTGCCGCTGTTCGTCGGCTTCGTTTCGGCGGGCGTGCCGCTCGGCGTCACCTTCTCCTTCCTGATCTCGGCGCCGATGGTCAATGAGGTCGCCCTCGGCCTGTTATTCGCCCTCGTCGGCTGGAAAGTCGCGCTGGTCTATCTGGTCTTCGGCATGACGGTCGCCATTGTCTCCGGCTGGATCATCGGCCGCCTCCATCTCGAAGGCTGGCTGGAGGAATGGGTCCGCAATGTGCGGGCCGGCGAGGCCGTCGTCGTCCCCAATCACGCGACGGTCGTCGATCGCATCGAGGCCGGGCTGGAGGCCGTGCGCGACATCGTCGGCCGGGTCTGGCTCTGGATCATCGTCGGCATCGGCGTCGGCGCCTTCATCCACGGCTATGTGCCAACAGACTTTCTGGCGTCGATCATGGGCAAGGGGGCGTGGTGGTCGGTCCCGGCGGTCGTGCTGATCGGCGTGCCGATCTATTCCAACGCCGCCGGGATCATCCCGGTGGTCGAGGCGCTTTTGGGCAAGGGCGCGCCGCTCGGCACGACGCTGGCCTTCATGATGAGCGTCATCGCTTTGTCGTTTCCGGAAATGGTCATCCTGCGCAAGGTCATGACCACCCGCCTCATCGCCGTTTTCGTCGGAATTGTCGCCGCCGGCATACTGGCCATCGGCTACCTGTTCAATTTCCTGTTCTCCTGAGAGGGGTTTCCTCATGAAAAACGTCAAAGTGCTCGGTTCCGGCTGCAAACGCTGCGAGGCGACAGCCGATCTGGTTCGCGCCGAGGCCAAAAAGCTCGGCGTCGAGATCGACCTCGAAAAGATCACCGACTACGCGGCCATCGCCGGCTATGGCATTGCCTCGACGCCGGGAATTGTGATCGACGGCAAGGTCGTGCACGCCGGCGGACTGCCCAGGGCCGAGGATGTCGCCAAATGGCTGGCCGCGTGACGCCGCCCTAAAGCGGACTTGCACGCGGTATTTATATCGACTATTCTCGATATATGGATGAAGTAAATGCGATCTCCGCCCTCGCGGCCCTCTCTCAGGCCACCCGCCTGCAAACCTTCCGGCTGCTGGTCAGCCGGGAGCCTGACGGCGTTCCTGCCGGAAAGCTCGCGCGGGAAATCGGCGTGCCGCAGAACACGCTCTCCTCCCACCTGTCGATCCTCGCCAACGCCGGTCTGGCGCACGGCGAGCGTCACAGCCGCTCCATCATCTACCGCGCGGACGTCGAACGTTTGCGTCAGCTCGTCCTCTTTCTCCTGAAAGACTGCTGCGGCGGCCGGCCGGAATTGTGCGCGCCGTTGATCGCCGATCTTTCACCCTGCTGTCCACCGGAGGCGCATGCCCATGACTGACCCCGTTTACAACGTCCTTTTCCTCTGCACGGGAAATTCGGCCCGCTCCATCATCGCCGAGAGCATCCTCAACAAGGACGGCCGCGGGCGCTTCCGCGCCTTCTCCGCCGGCAGCCACCCGAAGGGCGCCGTCAATCCTCTCGCCTTGAAGGTCCTGGAATCCTATGGCTATCCGACCGAGGGCGCGCGCTCCAAGGACTGGGACGAATTCGCAGACGCGAGCGCGCTGAAAATGGATTTTGTTTTCACCGTCTGCGACAACGCCGCCGGCGAGGTCTGCCCGCACTGGCCCGGCCAGCCGATGACCGCCCATTGGGGCATCGAGGACCCCGCCGCCGTGGAGGGGACCGACCTTGAGAAGGAGCGCGCCTTCGTCTTGGCCTTCCGCTATCTCAAGAACCGCATCGCCGCCTTTACCGCCATACCCATCGACCGGCTGGACAAGCTGAAACTCGGTTCCCGGCTGAAGGAAATCGGCCAGATGGAAGGCGCGACCCACGGCCCAACCGAAGTCCAATCCTGACTTTTCTCGTCTGCCGGCGACGCCAAGGTCGCCGGCGCGCCGGAGCCCGATCATGTCCATTTTTGAACGATATCTGACCCTCTGGGTGGCGCTCTGCATTGTCGCGGGCGTCGTTCTCGGCCATTTCTTTCCGCCCGTGTTCCATGCCGTGGGCGCGGCTGAAATCGCCAGGGTGAACCTGCCGGTGGCGGCGCTGATCTGGCTGATGATCATCCCGATGCTGGTGAAGATCGACTTCGCCGCGCTGGCGCAAGTCAAGGAGCATTGGCGCGGCATCGGCGTCACCTTGTTCATCAACTGGGCGATCAAGCCCTTTTCGATGGCCTTGCTCGGCTGGCTGTTCATCGGCGGCCTGTTTCGTCCGTTTTTGCCGGCCGACCAGATCGACAGCTATATCGCCGGCCTGATCCTGCTCGCCGCCGCGCCTTGCACCGCCATGGTCTTCGTGTGGAGCAACCTCTCGCACGGCGAGCCCCATTTCACCTTGAGCCAGGTGGCGCTCAACGACCTGATCATGATCGTCGCCTTCGCGCCGATCGTCGGCCTGCTGCTGGGCCTGTCGGCGATTACCGTGCCGTGGGAGACTTTGTTCCTCTCGGTCGTGCTCTATATCGTCGTTCCGGTCCTCATCGCCCAGGCCTTGCGTCGCGCGTTGCTGGCGCGCGGCGGCGAGAACGCCATATTGGCCGCGTTGAAACATTTGCATCCCCTGTCGCTCGTCGCCCTGCTTGCGACCCTGGTTCTGCTTTTCGGCTTCCAGGGCCAGCAGATCGTCGCCCAGCCGCTGATCATCGCCATGCTCGCGGTCCCGATCCTGATCCAGGTCTATTTCAACGCCGGTTTCGCTTATCTGCTCAATCGGGCGACCGGCGAAGCGCATTGCGTTGCGGCGCCATCAGCGCTGATCGGCGCGAGCAATTTTTTCGAACTGGCGGTCGCCGCCGCGATCAGCCTGTTCGGCTTCCATTCCGGCGCGGCGCTGGCCACCGTGGTCGGCGTGCTGATCGAGGTTCCGGTCATGCTGTCGGTGGTCAAAATCGTCAATGCGACGCGCCCATGGTATGAGGCCGGCGCGGCCGTGCGGCGTCGCGACGCTTGCCAGGAAGTCAGTGGAAAGGTTGCCGGTTGAAGCCATGAACGTCGTGATCCATCACAACCCGAATTGCGGGACATCGCGCAACGTGCTGGCGATCATCGAGGCCGCCGGTTATCGGCCGATGGTGATCGAATATCTGGAGACGGGCTGGACCAAGCCGCAATTGCTGGGTCTGTTCGCCGCCGCCGGGCTGACGCTGCGCGTGACGAAATCGCCCGCAGAGCAACTCGGCCTGCTCGACCCTCTTGTTTCGGACGAAGCTCTGCTTGACGCCATGATCGAGCACCCCGTTCTGGTCAACCGGCCTATCGTCTGCACGCCGAAGGGCGTGAAGCTGTGCCGGCCGAGCGAGGCCGTCCTCGATCTGCTCGACCGCCTGCCGCCGGGACCATTGGCCAAGGAGGACGGCCAATTGCTGATCGACGCCGAGGGCCGCCGTGTTGGATAAGCCGATCGATTCCACCCCCAATCTCGATGAATCCTGTTTCCGTGCGATCGAGGAAGAACGGCTGTTTGCTCGGCCTCACCACAGCCACGCGCCGCGCATCCTGCTGCTCCATGGCTCGGTGCGGAAACGCTCGTTCAGCCGCCTGCTGACGGAAGAAGCGGCGCGCATCCTGCATCGTCTCGGCGCCGAAACGCGCGCCTTCAACCCGAGCGGCCTGCCTTTGCCGGACGATGCCGAGCCCGACCACCCCAAGGTCGCCGAGTTGCGCGAACTGGTCACATGGTCGGAAGGCATGGTCTGGTGCTCGCCCGAGCGGCACGGCGCCATGACCGCGATCATGAAGGCCCAGATCGACTGGATTCCCTTGGCGCTCGGCGCGGTGCGTCCGACCCAGGGCAAGACGCTCGCCATCATGCAGGTCTGCGGCGGTTCGCAGAGCTTCAACGCCGTCAACCAGATGCGCGTCCTTGGCCGCTGGATGCGCCTGATCACCGTTCCCAACCAGTCTTCGGTCGCCAAGGCCTTCATGGAATTCGACGACAACGACCGGATGAAAGCCTCACCTTACTACGACCGCGTCGTCGACGTGATGGAGGAGCTGGTGAAATTCACCCTGCTCACCCGGGGCTGCGCCGATTACCTCGTCGACCGCTATTCCGAGCGCAAGGAAAGCGCGGAGGAACTAATGAGGCGGGTCAACCAGCGCTCGATCTGACGCTTTCGCCTCAGCCCAGCTTGGGCCTCAGCCCGGCTTGCGGGCGACGATGATCGCCTCCTGGCCGTCGCCGAAGCGGAAGATTTCCGGGGTCAGCCCCTGGGCGGAAAACGCTTCCCCGATTTCGTCGGCCCGCAGCAGATGATTGCCCTGGACATGTTCGGTGAGATTCTGGAAGGCGATTCCCTGAAAGGCGGGCTGGCGCAAGGTCGCGCGATCCGCCGGCCAGTCCGGCTCCCAGATCGCCGCCGCGCCGCCGGGCCGCAGATTGTCGCGCAGGCGGGCGATGAAAGTCGCGCCGCCGGCCTCCCAGACATGGTGCAGGGCGCGGTTCATGGCGATCAGGTCGGCGGGCTCATCGAGGGTGAACTGGTGGGCGTCGCCGGCGACGAAACGCAGGCGCTCGCCTAGACCCTCCTGCGCGGCGAGGCGGGTCGCCTGCGAAATATTCTCGTCGAAACCGTCGATGCCGAGGCCGCGCAAACCGCCGCAGCGGCGCGCCAGCGCGCGCAGATACCAGCCGTTGCCGCAGCCGAGATCGACGGCGAGGCCGCCGCGCTGGTTGACTTCGGCGAAAACGGGAACGGCGGGGCAGATCACGTCTTCGAAAAAGCGCGCGAAATTGGCTTCGAGCATCGGCCCGAACCACGGCAGAAGTGTCTTGCGTTCGGCCAAGACCCGTTCGCCGGGGCGTTCGCCGGTGCGCATGAGCTCGGCGGCGCGCTCGGCCATATGCATGTTGAGCACAGCTTGCGCGGCGGCGGGCATCAGAGTCGCCGGGGCGCCGGGGATCATCGCGGCGCCGGTTTGCGAGAGCCAGAAGGAATCGCCGGCGGCTTCGAGCAGATCGAAGGCGTAAGCCGCGTCGCACCAGCGCCGCACATAGGCCGGGTCCATGCCCGCCGCGGCGGCGAGCGACGCCGCGTCGGCCTTGCCCAGACTCTGGAGCGCGGTGAAAAGGCCGTTGACCACGCCAATATAGGCGGTTCCGAGCACCTGCGCGGCCCGCGCCATGCCGCGAAATTGCTTTTTCAGCTCGCCCCGCTTCGTCTCGGTCATGCTTCATCCTCCCACTGAAATGTCTACACGCTCTCGCGCCGGCGCAAAAGCGCGGCGCATTTTCGCCGCTCTTCCGCCAGTTTTGGCGCGCTCTGACGCCAAGAATTAAGCGGACTGCTCAGTTTTTCATCAGTTTTCGCGAAATCCAGCTTCAGCCTTGCCAATTTCTGCAAGGAATTCCTGTCCCGGGCATGTTGGCACGGTCCTTGTTTAACCGATGTCGGCGGACGCGGCGCTGTCGGCACATTCCGAAGCGGCCGCGTCGTCCGACACGGAAACTGGGGAACCTCGGATGAAAATCGTGATGGCTATCATCAAGCCGTTCAAGCTGGACGAGGTGCGCGACGCGTTGAACGCGATCGGCGTGCACGGCCTGACGGTGACGGAAGTGAAGGGCTATGGCCGCCAGAAGGGCCATACGGAGATTTATCGCGGCGCGGAATACGCCGTGAGCTTTCTGCCGAAGCTGAAGATCGAGGTGGCGATCGCCGCCGAGTTTGTCGACAAGACGGTCGCCGCCATTTCGGGCGCCGCGCGCACCGGCCAGATCGGCGACGGCAAGATCTTCGTCAGCCCGCTGGAACAGACAATCCGCATCCGCACCGGCGAACGCGACGCCGACGCGCTCTGACTTCACCTCTCGATCAGGAGTAGATAATGCATTCCTTACCCTCCCGCCGATCCGGGCTTAAGACGCTCGGCCTCGCGCTGGCCGGGCTGGCGCTGAGCGCCGGCGCCGCCTTCGCGGACACCGCCGCGCCCGTCCCCAACAAGGGCGACACCGCCTGGATGCTCACCTCGAGCGCCCTGGTTCTGATGATGTCCATTCCGGGCCTCGCGCTGTTCTACGGCGGCCTGGTGCGCACCAAGAACATGCTGTCCGTCCTCACCCAGGTCTTCGCCATCGTCGCGATGGTCGGCGTGGTCTGGGTCATCTACGGCTATTCGGAGGCCTTTACCCACGGCGACATCGCCAACGCCTTCTTCGGCGGCGGCTCGCGCCTGTTCCTGAGGGGCATGGACGCCAATTCGACGGCGCCGACCTTCTCGAACGGCGTGGTCATTCCGGAATACGCCTATATGGTCTTCCAGATGACCTTCGCCATGATCACCCCGGCCCTGATCATCGGCGCCTTCGCCGAGCGCATCAAGTTCTCGGCCATGATGCTGTTCATGCTGCTGTGGGTGACCTTCATCTATTTCCCGATCGCTCATATCGTCTGGTACTGGGCCGGTCCTGACGCGATCGGCGACGCGGCCAAGGCGCTTGCGGCGGCGACCACCGACGCGGCCAAGCAGGCGGCGCAGGCCAAGCTCGACGCGGTCAACGCCGACGCCGGCCTCGGCTTCCAGTGGGGCGCGCTCGACTTCGCCGGCGGCACCGTCGTGCATATCAACGCCGGTATCGCGGGCCTCGTCGGCGCGCTGATCATCGGCAAGCGCGTTGGCTATGGCAAGGAAAGCTTCGCTCCGCATTCGCTGACCATGTCCATGATCGGCGCCTCGCTGCTGTGGGTCGGCTGGTTCGGCTTCAACGCCGGCTCCAACCTCGAGTCGAACGGAACCACGGCGCTCGCCTTCGTCAACACCATGGTCGCCACCGCCGCCGCGGCCCTGTCCTGGCTGTTCACCGAATGGCTGTTCAAGGGCAAGCCCTCGCTGCTCGGCATGATTTCGGGCGCGGTCGCCGGCCTGGTCGCGGTGACCCCGGCCTCCGGCTTCGCCGGCCCGATGGGTTCTGTCGTGCTCGGCCTCGTGGTCTCGCCGATCTGCTGGTTCTTCGTCTCGGTGGTGAAGAACAAGTTCGGCTATGACGACGCGCTCGACGTGTTCGGCGTCCACTGCATCGGCGGCATCACCGGCGCCATCGGCACCGGCATTCTGGTGGCCCCCTATCTCGGCGGCGTTGGCATCACCGACTACACCAATTTCGCCCACAACAACGCCGGAACCTATGACATGCTCGGTCAGGTCTGGATCCAGGCCAAGAACGTCGGCCTGACCCTCGCCTGGTCGGGCATCGGCTCGGCGATCCTCTACAAGGTCGTCGATCTGGTCATCGGCCTGCGTCCGACTCCGGACGAGGAGCGCGAGGGTCTCGACATCGCGGATCACGGCGAGCGCGCCTACAACTACTGAGCCAACCTCCCACGGCTTGGTAAAAAGGAACGGCGGGGCCCACAGCCCCGCCGTTCTTATGATTCGGGGGAGGCGCACCGATAGGGCTGGCGCGCGGGCATGGAAAAAGCCGATGGCGTCAGATCATTGCACGGCGGGATAGCCTGCCTTTTGTTACATAAATGCCACACGCGTTTTCAAAGTTTTGGCCGACGGCCAAAATTGCATAAAAGATGCGCTAGCTGCACACATAACAAGCAGGTGCAAAGTTCTTGTCCTTGAGAATTCCGGCCGAATGCTGGCAATTTCCAATCATCAAGTTTCGTTCACCTGGAGCAAATCATGAAACTTCTCTCCCTGATTGCGGCCTCCGCCCTCGCGGCTTCCGCTGGCGCCGCCTTCGCCGCCGACCTGCCGACCACCAAGGAAGCCCCGGCCGCTCCGGTCGTCGCCAGCCCCTGGGATTTCGACGTCGGCGCCACGCTGACCAGCGACTATCTCTTCCGCGGCATCACCCAGTCCAACCACCAGCCGAGCGTCTGGGGCCGCGCCGAACTGCGCTACAACATCAATTCGAACTGGCAGCTCTATGCCGGCACCTCGGCCGAAAGCATCAAGTTCTCGCCGAACTATTTCCCGGTCGGTTCGCCGGCGGCTGAGTGGGACGGCGACGCCGGCGTCCGTGGCACATTCGACAAATTCGCTTTCGACATCGGTGGCATCGTCTATGGCTATCCGGACGCGCCGACAGGCACCAACTTGGTTTACAGCCTGATTTCCAACACCTTCTATCCAATCGGCCTCTCGCCGCGTAATCCGACCTTCTTCGAAGGTTACATCAAGCCGACCTATACGGTTAACGACACGTTGACGCTCGGCGCGAACTTCTTCGCCTCCCCGAGCTATCTCGGCACCGGCGCTTCCGACGAATATCTGTCCGGCACCTTCAAGCTCACCGGCCCGGGCAACCTGTCGGCGTTCTCGTTGTCTGGCGAACTCGGCTATCAATGGCTCGGCAAGGTCGATTCGGTTTATCTTGGCAATAACGGAGCCGGATATTGCTATATTGGCTGCAACGCCTTTGGCATCGCCGATAACGGAAATCTGCCGTCCTATGCTTATTGGAATGTCGGTGTTTCCTATACCTGGAAGTTCGTCACCCTTGACCTGCGCTACTATGGCACCAACCTGAGCAAGACGCAGGCCTTTGAGCTGACCGGCATTCCCAGCGGCGGCAATACCGCGATCGGCTATCCCGCGACCTCGAACTATGCCGACGATCGCTTCGTCGCGACGCTGTCCTTCGATCTGACCAGCGCCAACATCAAGTAATCGGTTCGGGGCGGGTCGCCCGCCCCGGCCTGACTGAACTCGACGCCCGGCGCTCCGCGCCGGGCGTTTTCATTGGTTTGCGCAAGAATTGCCGCCCTCGCCTCATTGCCACGAAAGGTAAAGTCCGACATCGCCGGGCGCGCCTTCCGGCCAGTCGATGATCATCGCCTTGAGCTGATAGCCCAGCGGCTGCAGCTTTGCCTTCCAGGTCAGATAAGCTTGCCGGGGCAGCCCGGTCAAAGTCTCTGGCCATCCCGGTTCGGACTGATTGATCGCCCGGCCGCGGTCCGTGCACATTTCGCAGGGGAAACGGCCCATGAGCAACTCGGTCTGACCAGCTTCCGCCGCCGCCTTGACCCGCAAAGTGAAGGCGCGGAGCCGCTCGGCGCTGATCGGCGCGTCGGATTTCAGCTGCTCGATCAATTCCTGCTTGGCCCTGTCGGCGCGGCTTTGCGCCTCCAGCGATTGTTTCGCCTTGGCCATTTCGATTTCGGTGACATAGGACTTCAATGCCTTGACCGACATGAAAATGTCGTCGTCGGAAAGATTATCGAGGCTCGATCTGTTCTTATCGGTCATTTTCAGTTCTCCCGCGCCGCCGGGCCACGGCGCCGCTTCATTTTCGCGCGCAAGCCTGAACACGGCGCTTGCCGGCAGCAGAGGTTCCGGCCTATCAATAGGATCGATGACCTGGGTCACGGTCAACCCCATCGAGCGTCCGCTGACGCAATTTCGTAAAGATGATTGATCGACGGTCAGGCTTTACTGCCCGGACGCCGAAACGCCGCTCGCCGGGGCGCGGCTGGATTTTGACGAAGGAAGAGGTCCATGGCCGCCCGCTCCAGCTTCCCGAACATTTCCTCCGCCGCCAGGGGCGGCGCCTTCGCCCTTCTCTTTGCTTTCTCCGCCACGGCGCTGGCGCAGACGCCGGTCCGGGTCGGCGTCGTTCCGGCGGAAAAGAGGGAAGTGACCAAGGGCGCCGAATTTGTCGGCCGTGTGGATGCGATTCAAAAGGTGGTCATTCAAGCGCGGGTGAAAGGCTTTCTTCAGGCAGTCAAATTCAAGGAAGGTCAGGCGGTCAAGGTCGGCGATCCGCTCTATGAGATCGAGCCCGAGCAGTTCAAGGCCGCCGTGGACCAGGCGCAAGGCGCGCTCGCCCGCGCCGAGGCCTCGAAGACCCTGGCGGCGATCCAGCTCCAGCGCGCCTCGGAACTCTACGCCAAACAGGCGGGCACGGCGGTCCAGCGCGATCAGGCGGCGGCGTCCGACAAGGAGGCCGGCGGCGGCGTGCTCAGCGCCCGCGCCAATCTGGAAACCGCCAATATCAATTTCGGCTATACGTCGATTACCGCGCCGATCGACGGCCGCATCGGGCTGACCAATGTCACCGCCGGCAATGTCGTCGGCCCCGACAGCGGCGCACTCGCCACCATCGTCAGCGAAGACCCGATCTATGTGACTTTCCCGATCAGCCAGCGCGAATTCCTGCGGGTGACCGGCGACGCCAAGGAAAAATTGGACAATGTCGGCGCGACGCTGATCTTCCCGGACGGCTCGACTTATGGCCCGGCCGGCAAGATCAATTTCGTGGACGTGAAGGTCGATCGCGCCACCGACACCATCGCGCTGCGCGCGGTCTTCCCCAATCCGGACGGGGTATTGCGCGACGGACAGCTCGTGCGGGTCAAGCTGGCGAGCGACCAGCCGAAAAGCGCCGTGGTCGCGCCGCAGTCGGCGCTGCTCGCCGACAAGGACGGGGTCTATGTCTTCGTCGTCGAGGACGGCAAGGCGGTGATGCGGCGGATCAAGACCGGCGCCGAGAGCGGCGCCGATGTCGTGGTCCAAAGCGGCCTCTCTCCCGGCGACATGATCATCGTCCAAGGTCTGACCAATGTCCGCCCGGGCGCGCCGGTCGCCGCCTCGCCTGTCCAGAGCCGGAGCTGATCGCATGATTTCCGCGGTTTTCGTCGATCGGCCGCGCCTTGCGATCGTCATCGCCATCGTCACCACCATCGCCGGCCTGCTGGCGCTGCTGTCGATCCCGCTGGCGCAATATCCCGACATCGTGCCGCCGCAGGTCTCGGTGACGACCTTCTATCCCGGCGCCGGCGCCAAGGTGGTCGAATCCACCGTCGCCCAGCCGATCGAGGCCCAGGTCGTCGGCGTGGACAAGGCGATCTATATGAAAAGCGTCAGCGGCGACGACGGCAGCTATACGCTTACGGTCTCGTTCGAGCTTGGAACCAACCCCGACATCAACGCGGTCAATGTCAACAACCGCGTCCAGATCGCCTTGGCGCAATTGCCGCCCGAGGTGCAGAAACAGGGCGTCGTGGTCAAGAAGAAATCCTCGGCTCTGCTCGGCGTGATCGCGGTCTATTCGCCCAAGGGAAGCAAGAATCCGCTTTATCTGTCCAATTTCGTCACCATCAATCTGCTCGACCAGATCAGGAGCACCCCGGGCGTCGGCGACGCCACTTTGTGGGGGCCGCAGGACTACGCCATGCGGGCCTGGGTTCATACCGACCGCCTGACCGGCCTCGGCCTCACCACCGCCGACATCATCAACGCCATCCAGTCCCAGAACATCCAGGCGGCGGTCGGCCGCATCGGCGCGCGCCCGGCGAGCAGCGACCAGCAGCTCCAGCTCAATATCCAGACCAAAGGCCGGCTGACCTCGGTCGAGGAATTCGAGAACATCATCATCCGCACCGCCGCCGACGGCTCCATTCTGCGGTTGAAGGACGTGGCCCGTGTAGAACTGGGCGCCGCCAATCTCGACCGCGACACCTTCTTGAATGGCGCGCCGGCGGCGGCCATCGCCATCTATCAGACGCCGGGCGCCAACGCCTTGACCACGCTCGCCGCCGTGAAACAGCGCATCGTCGACCTGCAGAAGACTTTCCCGGACGACGTCGCCTGGAAAGTCACCTATGACCCGACCACTTTTGTCACCGACACCATCCATGAAGTGAAGAAGACGCTGATCGAGGCCTTCGTCCTCGTGGTGCTCGTCGTCTTCCTGTTCCTCGGCAGCGTCCGCGCCACCCTGATCCCGACGCTGGCCGTGCCGGTCAGCCTGATCGGCGCCTTCATCGCGCTGAAAGCGGTCGGCTATTCGGCCAATACGGTGTCTCTGCTGGCGGTGGTGCTGGCCATCGGCATTGTGGTGGACGACGCCATTGTCGTGGTCGAAAATGTCGAGCGCGTGATGGAGGAAAATCCCGACATGACGCCCGCCGAGGCCACCAAAAAGGCCATGGCGGAAATCACCGCGCCGATCATCGCCATCACCCTCGTCCTGATGTCGGTCTTCGTGCCGGTCGCCTTCATCCCCGGCATTTCCGGCGAATTGTTCCGCCAGTTCGCGGTCACCGTCTCGGTCGCCATGCTGCTGTCGGCGATCAACGCCTTGACGCTTTCGCCCGCGCTCTGCGGCGTGCTGCTGACCCGCCACCACGGGCCCCGGCGTGGCCTCGTAGGCTGGGTGATGCGCTCGATCGACTGGGTGCGCGACCGCTATGGCGCATTGGTCGCGCGACTGGTGCGGGTTTCCGTCACCGGCCTCGTCATGGTCGGCGCGGCGAGCTTCGGCGTATGGGCGCTTGCCGCCAAGACGCCGACCGGCTTCCTGCCGGAGGACGACCAGGGCGCCTTTTTCGTCGTCGCGCAATTGCCGGGCGGCGCCTCGCTCAACCGCACCAATGAGGTGGTGCGTCAGGCGGAGACCATCCTGAAGGAAGAAAAGTCGGTCGCGGACTATACCTCGGTCGTCGGCCTGAACTTCATCGATTCCTATTCGCAGCCCAACGCCGCCTTCATCGTGGTGACGCTCAAGCCCTTCGAGCAGCGCAAGGGGCATGACGAGTCGGCTTCGGCCCTGATCAAGCGGCTCAGCCAGAAATTCGCCGGGATCGGCGGCGGTTCGGTGGTCGTGCTCGCGCCCCCGCCGATCATCGGCCTCGGCACCGGCGGCGGCTTTACGTATGTCGTCAGGGAGACCGGCGGCTCCGACCCGAAGGAGCTGGCGCAGGTTTTGCGCGGCCTGACCGTCGCCGCCAATCAGGACGCCAAACTCAATCGCGTCTTTTCCACCTTCTCGGCGTCCAACCCGTCAGTCTATCTCGATATAGACCGCGACAAGGCGCAGATTCTCGGCGTCCCTCTTTCGAGCGTGTTCCAGTCGCTGCAAGCCTCGCTCGGCGGCTATTTCGTCAATAATCTGAACCTGTACGGCCGCACCTGGCAGGTGCAGGTCCAGGCGGAGGCGTCCGACCGCAAGAGCGTGGACGACATCTACCGGATCAATGTCCGCTCCGCCGAGGGCAAGATGATCCCGCTGCGCAGCCTGGCGGAGGTGAAGATCGTGGTCGGCCCGCCGGCGCTGATCCGCTACAACAACCGCATGGCGGCCACCGTGCAGGGCGGCCCGGCCGCGGGCGTTTCCTCCGGTCAGGCCCTGGCGGCGATGGAGGCGGTCGCGGCCAAGACCCTGCCCGCCGGCTATTCCGGCGAATGGACCGACACCGCTTTTCAGGAAAAGCGCGCCGAGGGCAAGACCGCGATCATCCTCGGCTTCGCCATTCTCTTCGCTTACCTGTTCCTGGTGGCGCTTTACGAGAGCTGGACCATTCCGGTTCCCGTCCTGCTTTCGGTGTCGATCGGCGTATTCGGCTCTTTCCTGTTCATCCTGCTCAAGGGGCTGACTCTCGACCTTTACGGCCAGATCGGCATGGTGGTGCTGATCGGCCTCGCGGCGAAGAACGGCATCCTCATCGTCGAATTCGCCAAGGAGCAGCGCGAGCGCGGCGTCGAACTGCTGGAAGCGGCGAGCGAGGGCGCGAGATTACGCTTCCGCCCGGTGATGATGACCTCGCTCGCTTTCATCCTCGGCCTTTATCCGCTGGTCGTCGCCCATGGCGCGTCCCAGCTGGCGCGGCAAAATGTCGGCACGCCGGTGTTCGGCGGCATGATCCTGGCCTCGGCGCTCGGCATATTCGCGATCCCGCCGCTCTATGTCGCCTTCCAGGCCTTGCGCGAGCGGCTTCGGCCCGGCGCGCGGCCCAAGGCCGGGCCGAAAGGCGAGGGCGCCGCCGAGGCTTGAGCGGCCGTCATCGCGACGCCGACCGCCGCGAAAAAAAATCCGGCGCAAGTTGGGGAAATGTTCCATACGCGCTTTACTTGCAGTGCGGCGACCGCGCAATCTGACGTAAGGTAAACGTCAAAGGCGCGCGGGCCGCATGGGGTGGGGGCGTTTTCACCGAATTATGGTCGCGTCGGCGGCGCCCGCTCTGCTCTGGGGCGCGCCGGCTTTCTTTTGGGCTGCGCCGGCTTTTTTATGGGCTGCGCCGGCCTGTGCTGGCGCGTGGACGCAGGACGCAGGCAATGGCGAGATCATCGCCACGACCTTTGTCGATCAGGCGAGCCAGGCCTACGATCTGTCGGGAAAACTCACCCCGACGCCGCTTTATCGCAGCATGCAGGCCAATATTTATGTTGCCTATGGCGTCACCGATTGGCTGACGGCGATCGTGCGGCCGGGCGTGCAAAGCTCGACGCTCGGCGCGCCGGAAAACCAGCGCTATACCGGCCTCGGCGACAGCGAGGCGGCGGTCCAGGCGCGGGTCTGGCGCGACGATTCGACGGTCGTTTCGCTTCAGGCCGGCGTGCGCGCGCCGACGATCGGCGGCGCGACCAATCTGCTGCTCCAGGGGCCGAGCGGGCCGGAATATGATTTCCGCCTGCTGCTGGGGCGCAATTTCAGCCTGTGGGACCATTCCGGCTTTGTCGATTTTTCGGCGGGCTATCGTCTGGTCGGCGACGGGGCGCCAGATGAACGTCATATCGACGTGACCCTCGGCTATTATGTCACGCAGGATCTGATGGTGATGGCGCAAAGTTTCAATACGATCTCGAACGCCTCGAACAATCCGCAATTTCCCTGTTGGTCGCAGTCCAAGGCGCAGTTGAGTCTGGTCTATAGTCTGAACCCGCAATGGCGGGCGCAGATCGGCGTTTACACCACGCTTGCCGGTCAGAACGCCTATCGGGAGAATGGCGCTTTGCTCGCCTTGTGGCGGAAGTTTTGAAAAGAGCAGCGATTTGACAGGCCTCGATGATCTTTTCGCTCACGCCAACGCGGCGCGGGAGCGGGCCTATGCGCCTTATTCGCATTTTGGCGTCGGCGCCGCCTTGCGTACGGACAGCGGCGCGGTCTTTTCCGGCTGCAATGTGGAAAACGCCGCTTTTCCTTTGGGCGTCTGCGCCGAGACTTCCGCGATCTCGGCGATGATCGCCGGCGGCGAGAGGCGGATCGCGGAAATTCTGGTGCTCGGGCCGGGGCCGAAGAAAATCGCGCCCTGCGGCGCCTGCCGCCAGCGCATCGCCGAATTCGGCGCCGGCGCGCGGGTTCATCTCGCGGACGAACGGGGCGAGGTCGAGACTTTCGCCCTGGCCGACCTGCTGCCTCGGGCCTTCGGCCCGGAATCGCTCAAGCCATAGCAATTACTCCGCGATCCACGGCTCCAGCCAGGTCTCGGTCAGTTTTTTCGGCCCGGCGTGCAGAAAAGCGCTGACATTGGCGCTCTGGCCCGGATCGACCTGGACGTCGATGAAGGCCCGGAACCCCTTGATGTGCGGGTTAGGCATGAGAATGGTGCGGTTGACCTTTCCCACCGAGGCCGAAGCGGCGATCTGCACTTTGTCAGGGTCCTGCGCATAGAAGGGCAGGTCGCCGCCGGCGAAATCGACGATGAAGCGGCGCGAGCCGACATCGACCTTTTCATTCGAGCCGAGCGCCTTGGGCCAGGTCTTCCAGGTGTTGACCACCCGACCGGCGGGCGAAAGATCCGGCGCGTCGAGAAGCGCGCGGATGCTGTAGGAATAGGAAAAAGCCTTGCCGGAGGGCGGCGGCGTGGCCGGGGTCCAGTAAGTGACGATATTGTCGGCGGTCTCGTCCTTGGTGGCCAGCTCCAGCAGTTCGATCCTTCCGGCGCCCCAGTCCTCGTTGGGCTTGACGAAATAGGTCGGGCGGATCTCATATTCGAGTTCGAGATCCTGATAATCCCGGAAATTGCGGTCGCGCTGGACGAGGCCGAAGCCCTTGATGTCGTTCTCCGGGAATGTGGACATGACCATGACGCGCGGCGCGCGCAGGGGCCGCCAGATCCATTCGTCGCTCGACGTATGCATCAGCAGGCCGTCGGAATCGTGCAATTGCGGCCGCCAGTCGTCGTAAGGCTTGCCGCTGTTGCGATCCTCGGAAAGAAACATCATCGAGGTGAGCGGCGCGAGGCCGAATTTCACATTGTCGCGGCGCGGGAAAATAACGGCCGAAACCTCCATCACGCTTTCGACGCCGGGGGTCAGCTCGAACTTGTAGGCGCCGGTGACCGAGGCGCTGTCGAGCAGGGCGAAAATGCGTACGACATCGGGAGTCTTTTTCGATGTCTCGATCCAGAATTCGCGAAAATAGGGAAATTCCTCGTCGTCGCCGCCGGTGTTGACCGAGAGGCCGCGCGCGGAAAGCCCGTAGGCCTGGCCCCGGCCGAGGAAGCGGAAATAAGTGGCGCCGAGGAAAGAGACCAGCTCGTCCTGTCCGTCGGGCGTGTTCAGCGGATAATGCAGGCGGAAGCCGGCGAAGCCGACATTGACCGGCAAATTCTTCTCGAATTTGGTGTGGCCGTAGTCGAACAGGCTGGTCGAAAACGGAATCGGCGTGGAGATGCCGTCGCGGATGGTGTTGACCACCACCGGGCGCTTGTAGATGAAGCCGGGATGGAACAATTGCAGGCGATAGGGGCCATTGGCGATCAGCGATTTGTCGGGCTTGAAGCGGATGTCGCGATAGGCGTCGAAATCGAGCCTGGTGAGGGCTTCGGGCAGTTTCGGCAGGGTTCCGTCATAGGGGGCGGCGGCAAGATCGCTCGCGCGCCGCACCACGTCCTCGAAGCCGAAATGAGCCTTGGGCGGCCGGACGTTCGCGGCGCCGGCGCCTTCCGCCGCTGCGGCGGAGACGGCGCGAGGCGCCAGCGCGGCGGCGCCGGAAAAAGCGATGGCGTTGAGAAGCAGGCGGCGGTCGATCTGAGACATGAGTCGGTCCAAGGGGCGGTCGAAGGGGCGGTCGAAGGGGCGGTCGAAGGGGCGGGCGCGAAACAAGCAACTATCCGCGATTTGCGGCCTCTGCAAGGCGTCACGCTGGCGCGGGCGCTCGCCGCCATGGTGCGCCGGAGTCACGGGTTACAAAAAAATCGCGAATTACGATTTTTTCACTTGCGCTTAAGGCCTGGAGTCTTATGTATCGCCTTGCCCAAATCGCACGTGCCTGTGGTCGTGTGTCGGTGGGCGGGACTTCGGACAAGAGGCCGGAGAAACGCCCGAGAATCAAACCGGCAGCCGGAGGCGAACCGGCGAACCCCGTCTGAACGGGGGATCGCGACTTAAAGCAACGACGGACCGGGCTTTTTCGTCTCTGCCGACCTTCCAAAGTCGGCTTACCGAAGAGGCTAGTCTTTCTTGCCGGGCGTGCGGAACGGGTTCTCCCATTCCAATCGAAGGCCGCATGAAACTTGGCAGGCGATCCGCCTTCCGGGCTTTTGGCGTCCACGGCGCAGCACCCGACCGTCAGGCGACGTTTTCGACGCCGCCGGAGCGGTCATGGACAGCGTTTTCCTTCCGCTCGCGTCTCCACCACGCGAGGCGGACGGCTGCCGTTCGTCCTTCCGAAGCCTTTGCGATTCCGGCGGGAAACCGCCCTTCGAAGGGATGCCGCGATGACCGATCGTATCCTCGAATTCCTCCGCGACCGCCGCGAAAAGGGGCTGGACCACGGCCCGTGCCTCGTCGTCGATCTCGATGTCGTGCGTGAAAATTACGCCGCCTTCGCCAAGGCGCTGCCGGACACCCGCGTCTTTTACGCCGTCAAGGCCAATCCGGCGCCGGAAGTCCTGACGCTGCTCGCCGGCCTCGGCTCGTGCTTCGATTGCGCCTCGGTGGTCGAGATCGAGCAGGCGCTCGCCGCCGGCGCGAGTCCGGATCGCATTTCCTTCGGCAATACGATCAAGAAGGAACGCGACATTTCCCGCGCCTTCGCGCTCGGCGTGCGGCTGTTCGCGGTCGATTGCGAGGCGGAAGTCGAAAAGCTCGCGCGCGCCGCGCCCGGCGCCAAAGTATTCTGCCGCATGTTGTGCGAGGGAGACGGCGCCGAATGGCCCCTGTCGCGCAAATTCGGCTGCGCGCCGGACATGGCGCCGCGCGTGCTGGAGCTCGCCCATCGCCTCGGCCTCGAAGCTTTTGGCCTGTCCTTCCATGTCGGTTCGCAGCAGCGCAATCCGCGCATGTGGAACGGCGCGCTGAAAAGCGCGGCGGGCGTGTTCCGCGAACTGGCCGAGCGGGGGATCAACCTCCAGATGGTCAATCTCGGCGGCGGCTTCCCGGCCCGCTATCTCAAGCGCGTGTCGAGCGTGCGGACCTATGGCGACGCGATTTTCGCGGCGCTGCGACGACATTTCGGCAACCGCATTCCGGAGACGATCATCGAGCCGGGGCGCGGCATGGTCGGCGACGCCGGCGTGATCGAGGCGGAAGTGGTGCTGATTTCGAAAAAGTCGGACGGCGATCAGGTGAAATGGGTCTATCTCGACATCGGCAAGTTCAATGGCCTCGCCGAAACCATGGACGAAATGATCCGTTATCCGATCCGCACCGATTTTGACGCCGACCCGCGCGAGCCCTGCGTGCTCGCCGGCCCGACCTGCGATTCGGTGGATGTGCTCTACGAGAAAGAGCCCTATCCGCTGCCGATCAGTCTGGAAATCGGCGCGAAAGTGCTGATCGAGGGAACGGGCGCCTATACGACGACCTATTCCGCCGTCGGCTTCAACGGTTTCCCACCTTTGGAGTCCTTCGTGATCTGAGTCCATGTTACCAGTTCCCTGTCAGACCACTGTGTCTTTCGCGACCCGAGGGAGGTCCAGATGAATTCTGTCGCCTTCGCCACTGCCGCCGCCGGCAAAATCATCATCCGCGAGGAGATTTCGCGCGATATTCTCGCGCGCGAAGCCCTGCTCGACCGCGCCTTCGGCCTCACCCGCCGGCGCAAGACCAGCGAACGCTTGCGCGAAGGCCGGCTGCCGGCGCGGGGCCTCGCTCTTTCCGCGTTGCGCGACGGCGTGCTGGTTGGAACCTTGCGCTTCTGTGCGATCGAAGCCGGTGAGGGCCGCGACGCCCTTCTGCTCGGCCCGATCGCGGTCAGCGCCAGCCAGCGCGCGCAAGGCCTCGGCGGCGCGATGGTCCGCCTGGGGCTGGAGCGCGCCCGCGCCTTCGGCCACAAGGCGGTGCTGCTGGTCGGCGACGCGCCTTATTACGAGCGTTTCGGCTTTTCGCGCGCCGGGGCCGAAAATCTCGACATGCCGGGCCCGGTTGACCGCGCGCGGTTCCTCGCGCTCGAACTGGAGCAAGGCGCGCTCGCAGGCGCCCAGGGCGTGCTGCGGCCGACCGGCGCGCAGACCGCCCCGGCGCGGGAGCGAGGCTGGCTTCGCGCGGCTTGAGCCAGAATGGCGGGCGCGAGCTGGCGCTACGGATCGCCGTCTCGAAACATGGACAGGGTCTCCCGTGTCGGCCCGTTTCCTGCTTCGTCCGCAACGGGCCCCGCTCTTTGTCGTAAAGCTGACATGTCCACAAACGAAGACTTTTCCGGCGTCGAACAGATTCTCGAAGGCGCGCGTCAGGCGCGCTCGGACTTCATCGCGTCGCGTGAGGCGGTGGAAAAGGCTCTGGCTCTGGCGCCGGAGGACATGAGGGCGCGGATGGGAGCCTATAAGTTCTATCTCTACAATCACCGGCTCGACCACGCCGCCGTTCATGCCGAATGGCTGCTGGGCCATTTCGCCGACGACCTCGGGGTCGCCCGCGACTGGCGCGCCGTCGCGCCCGAGAGCGCCGGCTTTTCCAGCCTCGATTTCGCGCCGCGCCGCTATCTCCAGGCGCTGATCGCGCTGGGCTATTGCCGGGCGCGTGGCGGCGACGTCGCGGGCGGGCGGGAAATGCTCGCCAAGGCGCATCAACTCGACCGCGCCGACCGTTTCGGCGCGGGACGGCTGCTCGCCGTCCTCGACCGTCACGGCCGAACCGACGACGAATGATCCGCCAGAACTTGACCTCAAGCCCGGGCTTTGCCACTAACCCCGGCAAGGCCAGACGGCCACGCAACTTCCCCGAACTTCTCAAGGTGACATCATGACTGACTGGCCCGTTCATGGCCGTATTTCCGGCCCGATCGTGATGATCGGCTTCGGCTCCATCGGCAAGGGCGCGCTGCCGCTGATCGAGCGGCATTTCGAATTCGACAGGAAGCGCCTGGTGGTGATCGATCCGACCGACGTCGATCGCGAACTGGCGGACGTTCGCGGCTATGAATTCATCAAGGCCGGCGTCACCAAGGATAATTACCGCGAGCTGCTCACGCCGCTGCTGACCCGTGGCGGCGGCCAGGGTTTCTGCGTCAATCTGTCGGTCGACACGTCCTCGCTGGCGATCATGGAATTGTGCCGCGAGATCGGCGCGCTTTACATCGACACCGTGGTCGAGCCCTGGGCCGGCTTTTACTTCGACAAGCACCTCGGCCCGGAGAATCGCTCCAATTACGCCTTGCGCGAGACGGTGCTGGAATCGCGCCGCAAGAACCCCGGCGGGACCACCGCCATTTCCTGCTGCGGCGCCAATCCCGGCATGGTGTCCTGGTTCGTGAAACAGGCTCTGGTCAATCTCGCCGCCGATCTCGGCGACACGGCGCCGGAGCCGAAAACCCGCGAGGAATGGGCGGCGCTTAGCCATCGTCTCGGGATCAAGGGCATTCATATCGCCGAGCGCGACACCCAGCGCGCCAAGAATCCCAAGCCGCGCGGCGTCTTCGTCAACACCTGGTCGGTGGAAGGCTTTGTCTCGGAAGGCATGCAGCCGGCCGAACTCGGCTGGGGCACGCATGAGTCCTGGATGCCGGACAACGGCCGCACCCATAAATTCGGCTGCGGCGCGGCGATCTATCTGCTGCAGCCGGGCGCCAACACCCGCGTGCGCAGCTGGACCCCGACGCCCGGCCCGCAATATGGCTTCCTGGTCACCCATAACGAGGCGATCTCGATCGCCGATTATTTGACCGCGCGCAACGACAAGGGCGAGGTCGTTTATCGCCCGACCTGCCATTACGCTTATCACCCGGCCGACGACGCGGTGCTGTCGCTGCACGAAATGTTCGGCGCCGGCGGCAAGCCGCAGGAGAAGTTTCACATTCTCGACGAGCACGAGATCGTGGACGGCATTGACGAGCTGGGCGTGCTGCTGTTCGGGCACGCCAAGGGCGCCTATTGGTACGGCTCGCAGCTCTCGGTCGAGGAAACGCGAAACTTGTGCCCCTACCAGAACGCCACCGGCCTTCAGGTCTCTTCCGCCGTGCTGGCGGGCATGGTCCATGCGCTGGAAAACCCCAACGAGGGCATTCTGGAAGCCGACCAGCTCGACTACAAGCGCTGCCTCGAAATCCAGACGCCCTATCTCGGCCCGATGATCGGCGCCTATACCGACTGGACCCCGCTGCAGGGCCGCCCCGGCTTCTTCCCCGAGGATATCGACGAGAGCGACCCCTGGCAGTTCCGCAACATTCTGGTGCGGTAAGCAGGCGGACAGGCGCCCCCTCCGCAAGACGGGCGCCTCTTCCTCTCCCGGCAGCGTTCACCCGCAAATCCAAACGTATCCGACGGGGCTCAGCCTCCAACAGCCGCCTACCCCATAGGGCCACCACCGTCCGCCATACCAGCGTCGACCAGTGCCGTACCAAACGCCGCCGTAATAGCGTCCGCCGACCCGATATGCCCCTCGGGCTCCAGCGCGATAGCCGCCTCGATAGCCGGCGCGTGCGCCATATCCTGCCCGCATGCCGCCGCCGCGTACGCCGTAACCGCGGTGCGCCACGCCAGCGCCGCGATGGAAGCCACCGCCGCCGCCGCCGCCGCGATGGAAGCCGCCGCCTCCGCGCCGCACCAGTTCCAATTGCGGCGCCGGGGCGGAGGCGCCTATGTCGGAAGCCGAGACCGGAAGGGCCAGGGCAGGATTGAAGTCTGCGAAAGCCAGCGCGAACGCGAAAGCATAAGAAGCGAGCCGATTCATGAGCATTTTGAGCCTCCCAGGTTTGCTTCGTCTGAACAACTGAACAGGGTCGCGATTTGTTTCAGCCGCCTGAATTTTATTTAAGCTTGAACTTTAGTATAAATTTCAAAAAACGCTGTGATTTCCATTATGTTACGGCGGCACGTTATCAAATCCCTATTGGGCGTCATGGCGTCATGGCGTCATTTTGTCAGCGATGCGCGCGCCCGCCAAAAGGGGGCCCGAAAAAGGGGATTTAGCGGCTTCTTGCTGGAGGACACCGACGAGAGCGACCCCTGGCGGTTCCGCAATATTTTGGTGCGGTAAGCAATTAAATTGTGACCCAGGAACGCCGTCATGACCGGGCATGTCCCACGGCTGTCCGGTTGAGTTTTGGTGGACAGGCTGCACGGCATTGATTCTACTCTGTTCAGAGGGTTTGGCGACTCATCTGGACACGAGAAGGAAAAACGCCGTGCAGCATCAAACTAGCGTGTTTCACGCTCTGACCAAGCTGATTCCATGGGGCGCCTTCGATGGGCTTGTGGAAAAGCACAGTGCCGACGCCCGCATTCGCAAGCTGACGACTAAAAACCAGCTTCTGGCCATGCTTTACGGGCAGCTGGCGGGAGCGGAGAGCTTGCGCGATATTGTCGGCGCGTTCGACAGCCATGGGTCGAAACTTTATCATCTGGGCGCTGCCAAACTGTCGCGTTCTACCCTGTCCGACGCCAATTCGCTGCGCAGCGCCGATGTGTTCACCTCGCTCTTCACCAGGCTTGTCGGGCAGATCCTGCCGGGCTTTCGCAAGAAATTGCGCGAGCCCTTGCTGCTGATCGATTCCACCAGCTTTCGCCTGAGCGCCCTGTCCGCCGATTGGGCGCGCTTCTCGGCCAACGCCTGCGGCGCCAAACTGCATGTTGTCTATGATCCCGACGCGGACTGCCCGATCTACGCCTCGCTGAGCAGCCCGAAAATCAACGACATTGTCGCCGCCAAGGAGATGCCCATCGACCCCATGGCGACCTATGTATTCGACCTGGGCTATTACGATTACGGCTGGTGGGCCGATCTTGATGCCGCCGGTTGTCGGATCGTGACGAGGCTGAAAACCAACACCCGGCTTTCCAATGTCGTCGAAAGCGCGGTTCCCCCCGGGGGCGATATCCTGAGTGATCGGATCGGCCTCTTGCCGCAGCGGCTCGCGGCGAGCCGGAAAAATCCATTTTCCGACCCGGTGCGCGAGGTTTGCGTACGCATCGAAACCGGCAAGATTTTGCGCATTCTTTCCAATGATATTGACGCGCCCGCCGCCGAGATCGCGGCGCTCTACAAACGTCGCTGGCAGATCGAATTGTTCTTTCGCTGGATTAAACAAACATTGAAAATCAATCACTTCCTCGGCCGAAACGAGAATGCCGTCCGCATCCAGATCGCCGTGGCGCTGATCGCCTTCGTGCTGCTGCGCCTCGCCCATGCCGCTCAAAACGAAGTCGAAAGCCTCCTCAGCTTTACGCGCCTCGTCCGAGCCAACCTTATGCACCGAAGGCCAATCGACCGACTGCTCGGACCGCCCCCGACAACAAGCCAATGCCCTAACCAATTCACAATCGAGTTCAGCCCATGCTGAACCGGACAGCCGTGGGACAAGCCCGGCCATGACGGCTGTGGGGCTTGCACCTTGTCCTCATCGCAACGTCGCGCGCTCGGCCGGGGAGTTCGCTCAATTTAACCAGCGTCGTCTTGCCCGCGCTATGCCTCGACGCCCTCACATCAACCACGAAAACCCCCGCCGCACGAAAGCCGCGCCGTCTTTTTCCGCGCAATCGCCATGGGCGATGACGGCCCTTTCGATGGGCCAGTCGAGTATGCGCTGGAGGGCGGCGCGGGCCAGCTTGCGGCGCAGGAAGCTGGCGCGCCATTCGCGCGGGGCGCCGTGGTTCGGCGCGACAATGCCGTCGAGTTTCGCCAAAACGCCGCGCCAGCCGGAAAACCAGCCGGGCGGGAAATTTTCGATCAGATCGGCGAAGATCGCCGTGCGGCTGGCGCGGTGGAAAAACACCGCCTCGGTCATGATGAAACTGCCGTGCAACAGAACCTGATCGATGTCGGCGGCCCACAGCGGGTCGGGCGCGTCAAGAAGCTCCGCGTCGAAGGCCAGGTCCTTGCGCCGCCTTTTCAGGCCGGGCGAGGCGAACAGGCGCGCGGCGGGAAAGGCCTCTTTCCATTCGCCGAGATAAAGGTGATGCAGCAGGTTGGGCGAGACCAGGCAGGCGACTTGGCCGAGCGATTCGACCTGATCCTTCAAGGCCGGAGTCAGCGCGACCGGCGACCAGACGAACAATCGGCCCTCGGCAAGCTGGATGGCGGCCATGCGGGTCGGATAATGAAAGCCGCAGATAAAGGGAACGACCGGCCCTTCGCCGATCCAAAGATTTGGAGCGAATTCCCTGAGTGGAGCCGTCATCCCGCCATCGCCCTCCGCTTCACAACGCCGCTTCGCCTCGTTTTCGCCAGACTTGCGGGTTTGGTGTAAACGGAAAGCGCAGGTCCGGCGGAGCGATTTTTTGACAGATAAAAGAAAAGTTTTGACCGGAGCATGGCTGTTGCTGGCGGCCATGCTCCCGCCATCGGCGCCGGCCTTGGCTCATCCCCATGTCTGGGTCACCGCCAAGGAACAGATATTGTTCGGGCCGGGCGGCAAGATCGTCGGCTTCCGCCATGCCTGGACCTTCGATGAAATGTATTCCGCCTTCGCCACCCAGGGCCTCGGCAAGGACGGCAAGCCGCCGACCAGGGAGGAGCTGGCGCCGCTGGCCAAGACCAATGTCGAGTCGCTCAAGGAATTCCAATATTTCACCGTCGCCAAGGCCGGGCCGCATTATTACGAATTCGGCCCGCCACAGGATTACGAGCTGACCGCCGACGCCAAGAAGATCGTCACCTTGCGCTTCACCTTGCCGCTCAAGGAGCCGGTCTCGGCCAAGAAGCCGCTGATCTTCATGGTCTATGACCCGACCTATTTCGTCGATTTCGAACTGGCCGAGGACGATCCAGTGACATTGAAGAATGCGCCCGCCGGCTGTTCGGTGACCAATATGCGTCCCGATCCGCTTGACGAGCCCGATACGAAAAAGCTCAGCGAAAGCTTTTTTTCCGGTCTCTCGCCCGGCGCGGATTTCGGCATCAAACTGGCGCCGCGCTCGATCGTGGCCTGCCCATGAAGAGAATCGGCCTTTTTCTCGCGGCCTTGGGTTTTTCCAGCGCGCCGGCCGCCGCGCAATTCGCGCGGCAAAACCCTTTTTCGCTTGGGGTGAACGAAGGCTCGGTCGGCGAGGTTGGGCGGGTCGGCCTGTGGCTGCTGCAGGAGCAGGCTCATTTCTATGAAGCGCTGAAACATGCGGTCGAAGCGGCGCGGACCAATTCTTTCGCGGCGGTCTCGCTGGCGGCGGTCGCCTTCGCCTATGGGGTTTTCCACGCCGCCGGGCCGGGCCACGGCAAGGCGGTGATCGCCAGCTATATGCTGGCCAATGAAAAGGCTTTGCGGCGCGGCGTGGTTCTGGCCGTCTTGTCCGCCATGCTGCAAGCCGTCGTGGCCATCGCCATTGTCGGGATCGCCTCGATCCTGCTCGGCGCGACGGCGACCAGAATGATCGCGGCGACCCATGCGGTGGAGGTGACGGCTTATTTTTTCATCGCCGGGCTTGGGCTTTTTCTGGTCTGGCGCAAAAGCGCGGGGCTTTACGCCGCCTTGCGCGCGCCGCCGATCCCGCTCTCGAATCGCTTCCGCTGCGACGATGCGTCGCGGCCCCTGTCGCACGGTCCCGATTGCGCCCATTGCGTCGCGCCCGATCCGAGCCGGCTTGGCGGCGATTTTTCCTGGCGCCAGGGCATGGCGACCGTTTTCGCCGCCGGCGCGCGCCCCTGTTCGGGCGCCCTGCTGGTGCTGGTCTTCGCCGCCGCGCAGGATGTTTTCATGATCGGGGTCTGGTCGGTTTTCGCCATGGCGGCGGGCACGGCTCTGACCACGGCGGCGCTCGCCGCCAGCGCCGTTTTGGCCAAAAACACCGCGACGCGCTTGCTTGGAGCGCGGCGCCGCCGCGCCGAAATTTTTGGGCGTCTGGTCGAAGTCGCGGCGGCCTGCGTCGTGCTCGGCCTCGGCGTCACGCTGCTCGCCGGCCTCGTCGTGAGCGGCGGCGCCTGAGCCATTTCCCTTTCGCCCAATGGACGTATAATCCGGCCCGGAGCTTAGCTGAATTTCGCGATAACGAGACAAGAGGCCCTCGTGTTGGACATTGCCCGCGCCATCGAGAACAAACACGCCGGCGACGCCATGACCTCGCCGGTCGTCGGCGTCGGGCCGGACGATTCGGCGCGCGCGGCGGCGGAAGACATGCTGCGGCTCCATGTCAGCGGTCTGCCGGTGGTCGATCGCGACGGTCGCCCGCTCGGCGTAGTCAGCGAAAGCGATTTCCGATTCGCCGACGCCGCGATCCGCCAAAACCAGCGCGAAGCCTGGGTGGCGATTCTGGCCGGCGGTCAGGATATCGCCGCCAATTATCTCGAAGCGCTGGAGCGCGAGGGCGAGACCGTGCGCCAGGTCATGTCCAGGCCCGCGCTCGCCGTCGATGAGCAGGCCCCGCTCGCCGAAGTCGCCGAACTGATGACGGCGCGGCGGGTCAAGCGCATTCTGGTCACCCGGCAGGACAGACTGGTCGGCGTCATCACCCGCGCCGATCTGCTGCGCTTTTTCACGGAAGCCGGGAAACGGCCGAACGCGCCGGTGACGGCGGAGGCTTTCGAGGCCGCCTGCAACGACGTTCGTTTCGGTCTCGCGCCGCCGCGAGCGCCGGCGCCTAAGGCTCCGCCGGCGGCCCCCGCCGCGCCTGAAGGCGCGGTCACCGCCGCGAGCCTCAAGGAGCTGGTCAACGCCTTCGAGCGCAGCAAGTCGAATTTGCACGAGGACGCGCTGCGGCAGGCGCGGGAAAAACGCGACGATGTGGTGAAGAAGCTTCTGGCCGAACGTTTCACCGACGGCGAGCTTTCCCATCTCATGGCTTTGGCGCGCGAAGCGGCGACTCGCGGCGAATCGGGGGTCACGGCTCTGGTCTTTCCGGCCGCGCTTTGCAACGATGGCGGGCGCATGATCAACCTGCCGGATCCAGATTGGCCGAGAAGCCTGAGCGGCAAGGCGGCGGATTTCTACCGGCGCTGGGACAAGGAGCTGCGGCCGCTGGGCTTCGGCCTTTCGGCGCGAATCGTGACCTTTCCCGACGGATTTCCCGGCGACGCCGAATTGTCGCTGGTGTGGGGGCGCTGAAACGCCCGATGAGTCCCTGAAGAATGAACAGCAGCGAAACCGCGCCGACGACGAAAAAGTCGCTCCATCGCCAGCTCTATGTGCAGGTTCTGTTCGCCATCGTGCTGGGCGCCGTGGTTGGCATGGCCTTTCCGGGCTTTGCGACGACGCCGGGCGTCGAGGCTTTGGGCGCCGGCTTCATCAAGCTGATCAAGATGGTGATCGCGCCGATCATCTTCTGCACGGTCTCGACCGGCATCGCCCATATCCAGGACGCCAGAAAGGTCGGCCGGGTCGGCGTCAAGGCTTTGGTCTATTTCGAGGTGGTCTCGACCTTCGCGCTCGCCATCGGCCTGATCGTCGGCAATGTCGTGCAGCCGGGAGCGGGCTTCGGCGGCCATGCCGACGCGGCGGCGGTCGCCAAATTCTCGCACACGCATCTTTCCACGGTCGATTTCCTGCTCAACATCATCCCCGATTCGGTGGTCGGCGCTTTCGCGCGCGGCGATATTCTCCAGGTCTTGCTGTTTTCGATCCTGATGGGCTTCGCCATGATGGCGATGGGCGAGCGCAGCGCTTCGCTGCGCCGGCTGATCGACGACATCGCCCATGCGGTTTTCGGAATCATCGGCATCATCATGAAGGCCGCGCCGCTCGGCGCTTTCGGCGCCATGGCCTTCACCGTCGGCAAATATGGCCCGACCGTGCTCGGCAGCCTGTTCGGCCTGATCGCGACCTTCTATTTCACCTCGGCGCTGTTCATCTTCCTCGTCCTGGGGCTGATCGCGCGCGCCACCGGCTTTTCCATCCTGAAATTCCTCTTCTATATCAAGGACGAACTGCTGATCGTGCTCGGCACCTCGTCCTCCGAGAGCGCCTTGCCGCAATTGATGGCCAAGCTCGAAAATCTCGGCTGCTCGCGCTCTGTCGTGGGCCTTGTCGTGCCGACCGGCTATTCCTTCAATCTCGACGGCACCAATATCTATATGACGCTGGCGACCCTGTTCATCGCCCAGGCGCTGAACATTCCGCTCGACCTCAAACAGCAGTTGGTCATCGTCGGCGTCGCCATGCTGACCTCCAAGGGCGCCTCCGGCGTCACCGGCGCCGGCTTCATCACTTTGGCCGCGACTTTGGCCGCCGTCGATCCGCGTCTCTTGCCCGGCATGGCCATTGTCTTCAGCATCGACAAATTCATGAGCGAAAATCGCGCTTTGACCAATATCATCGGTAATGGCGTGGCGACCGTGGTCATTTCGGCCTGGGAAGGCGAACTCGACCGCGACAGGCTCAAGGCGGCGCTTTCGGGCCCGGCGGATTTGGAACAAATTCTGGCTGAAGCCGAGAACAAGGAGTTCGCCGACTGATTTTTCATCGCCTCTGAAACAATCGCCTTCCTGCACGCGTATGAAGGGAAAGCCGTTCTGGAGGCAGCCATGAAAAATCGCCGCATTTTCCTTGCCGCGCTTTGTGTCGGGGCGCTGACCGCCTTCGGCGCGCGGGCCTTTGAAATCCAACCTTATATGCAAGCGGCCGCGCAAAAGGCGATCGCCTCCGGCGCGCCGGTCGTCGTCGAGGTCTACGCTTCCTGGTGCCCGATCTGCCAGGCTCAGGCTTCCGCCATCGATTCGCTCAAGAATGAGCCGGCCTATCGCGACGTCACTTTCTTCCGGGTCGATTACGATGCGCAGAAGGATGTCGTGAACCAGCTGCACAGCCTGCGGGCGACGATCATTGTCTATCGCGGCGGCAAGGAAGTGGCGCGCGAATCCTGGGGCGCGACCGCGGAAGACGTGATGACGATCATGATGAAGGCCAAGTAGCAATGTCGCTCTGGACCTTGCCCCTTTCCTTTGCCGCGGGCGTCCTGACGATCGCGAGTCCTTGCGTCCTGCCGCTGGCTCCAATTGTCGTCGCCGGCGCGAGGGCGCAGGATCCGCGTGCGCCGCTCGCCTTGGCGGCGGGGATGGCCGCGACTTTTGCGATCGTCGGCGGCTTGCTCGCATCGATTGGCGTCGATTTCGGCGATGGACCCTATCTGCGCGAGATCGCCGCCGTGGCGATCCTGGCGGTTGGCCTGGCGCTGCTCTTTCCCCGACTTGGTCACAGTTTCGAAACGGCGCTCGCGCCGCTGCAGAAAATCGGCGGCGCCTTGCAAGCGCGCCTGCCGCAGGCGGGCCTCATCGGCCATGTGGCGGCCGGCGCGCTGCTGGCCCTGGTCTGGGCGCCTTGCGCGGGCCCCACGCTCGCCGCCGCCTTCATTCTCGCCGCCAAGGGCGGCGGGCTGCCCTTCGCCATGCTGTCGATGGGCGTTTTCGCCCTGGGCGCGGCGAGCGCCCTGCTGGCCCTCGGCTATGGCGTGGGACGTCTCGCCGGCGCGCGGCGCGGCGCGGCCCTGGCGACCGGCGCGGCGGCGCGGATGCTGCTCGGCGCGGCCTTTTGCCTGGTTGGCGCATTGATCCTGACCGGCTGGGATCATCGGCTGGAAAGCTTCGCCGTCGCCCACACGCCCGGCTGGCTGACCAGCCTGACGACCTCGGTTTGAGCCGCCGGCTTTCGCTCTCGACAGGACCGGCGCCATTCGGGTTAAATCCTGTCGCATTCCGATGGAACAGGACTTTGCGGTCATGACGGAGACGAAATGGAGCGAGGTTGACGCTTATATCGTCGAGAAGCTGTCGCCTGCCGAAGACCCGTTGAACCAAACGCTCGACGCCGCGCTGGCGCGCAATCGCGCGGCGGGCCTGCCGGCGATCGACGTATCGCCGGCGCAGGGCAAGCTGCTTCATCTGCTCGCGCGGATGTCCGGCGCGCGAAGGATTCTCGAGATTGGAACTCTCGGCGGCTATTCCACGATCTGGCTTGCCCGCGCCCTGCCGGACGACGGCCGGATCGTCACGCTGGAGTTTTCTCCCGTTCACGCCGAGGTCGCGCGCGAAAATATCTTGGCGGCGGGGCAGGCCGACAAGCTTGACCTGCGGATCGGACCGGCGCTGGAGGCCTTGCCGACGCTCGAAAAGGAAGGCGCGATTTTCGATTTCATCTTCATCGACGCCGACAAAGGAAACAATCCCGCTTATCTGCAATGGGCTCTGCGCCTCGCCCGGATCGGCGCGGTGATCGTGGTCGATAATGTGGTGCGTGGCGGGCGAGTGCTCGACGCGGCCAGCGCCGATCCCGATATTATCGGCACACGGAAATTCTTCGATCTCGCCGGCGCCGAGAAAAGCTGGACGGCCACCGCGATCCAGACGGTCGGCCAGAAGGGCTGGGACGGTTTTGCGATTGGCGTTGTCGAAGCGGCTTGAAGCCGAAAGACAGCTTTCGCCGGTTACAACCATGAGTTGTAAATTGTTAATTTGCCTCGGCTATGCTGCCGCCTCCGCCCGGAAGGATAGGAGCGCGACAATGGCGAAGGACTGGAAGGCGAGGGGCGTCGAGGAGAAGCTCGACTGGCTCCATGACGCGATTGAATCTCTCGAAAAAGCGGTCGGCGCGACCCAGGACGACGTTTCCAGCCTGTCGCAGCGTTTTGTCGAAATGGATTTGCAGCAAAAATCGACTTTCGAACTGGTGACCGAGCTGACCGCGACGGTCGAGCGGACGGAGGGCGCCGAATAGTCCTGCTCGCGGAAACGGTCAGTTGGAACTAGCTTCGTCGGCGGTGCGCTTGTCGAGATAAGCCTTGATCGCCCAGAGCGCCTCCTGCGTGAAGACGCTGTTGTAACTGGGCATCACCACACGGCCTTCGCTGTTTTTTCTGCCGTCGAGCACCACGCCCTTGAAATAGTCGTCGCTGTCCTTGAAGCAGGAGGCCTTGTCCTTCGCCGAGGTCATGGTCACGCAGTCCTTGGCGATCAGCAGCAGGTCGGGCGCCATGCCGCCGGCCTCGGCGTTCAGGCCATGGCAGGCGGCGCAATTGTGATAATAGCCGTTCGAGCCGATGGCGATCGCCTTGGCGTCGCCGCGATAGGGATTGGAATCGGCCCAGGTCTTTGCCAGTGGCGCCAGTCCGGTCGTATCCACCGGGTGCGGCGTCACGTCGCCATGCGCCAGCGCGGCTCCCGCCGCCAGCAACAACAGGCCCGCAGCCAAGCCGGCCGCCTTCGCGATCTTGCGCATGCCATCCCCCCTCGCGGTCGATCCCCGACGCCGGTCTTTCGTTAGAGCGCGTTCGCAAATCATAAAGTCGCACGCGCTCTGTTATTTCATTGTTTTGACGCATATTCTTGTCCGAAAAGTCTATCAACTTTTCGGGAATATGCTCTGGCCAAAACCTATTTCGACAGGCCAAGGGAGATTTGCGGTTCAGGACTTGATCGCCGAAATCGACCTTCGTCGTTACGGCTGAATTTGCTGTCAATTGCGGTGAAATTGCGGGGAAGGGCTGGCTAAGTGACTGTCAATTAGAACAATTTACATGCCAGGACGCGATCTTCCGACTCAGCCGTTCAACCGCCAGATGGCGAAATTCAGGGCCGCCGCATAGAAGACCCAGAGCGCGAGCGGCGCGAGGCAAAGGCCCGCGAGCCGGTCGAGCCGCCAGAACAGGATTGCCGTGGCGACGACCAAAGCTTCCTGCGGGACGATGTCGATCAGGCCGAGCAGGGGCGAATGGGCGGCGAAAAAGGCGAAGCTCCAGATCACATTGAGCGCGAGCTGGCCGAGAAAAAGCCCGATGGCGAGGCTGCGGACTTTTTGCTTCGGCAGGATCAGGATGCGCCAGAAGGCCAGCGCCATCAGAGCGTAAAGCAGGGTCCAGACCGGGCCGAAAACCAAGTTGGGCGGGGTGAAACCGGGTTTGGTCAGGCCCTCGTACCAGGGCGCGATATTGGGCAGCGTCGCGAACTGGCCGAGCAGGGAATCGAAAAAGACCAGCCCGACGGCGAGCACGGCGGCGCGGCGCGGGGCCATGCCGGGCGGCGGGTTCAAGGCGGCGTCCTGACGACGACTCAAGTCGCGACCCGCGACCGGAAGGTCCAGTGGCGGTTGGCGCCGAAGTTCCAGAACATCACCAGTCCGGTGGTGACCATTTGCGCCGGCAGATAGGGCGCGCCCCAGGCGACGACGAACAGCCGCATCAGGCCCCAGGTGAGGAAAAAGCCGGTCGCCGAAACCGCGAAGAAGCGCCAGCCGGCTTCGGCATGGGTGCGGTCGCTGGCGAAAGTGTGCCGGCGGTTGAGGATATAGGAGACCAGGCCGCCGAGGCAGAAGCCGGAGAGCGTGGCCGGAATGACGCTCCAATGCGCCAGTTCTTTTAGGGAGATCAACACCGCGTAATGGGCCGCCGTGGCGATCAGGCCGATGACGACGAAGGACGAGAACTGACGACGCAAAGACATCTGGCGATTCCGGTTAGAGCATATTCCCAAAAAGTTGCAGACTTTTTGGACAAGAATATGCGTTAAAACAATTAACTAGAGACTTTTTCCGATCCGCAAGGAACGGAAAAGGCTCTAGCGTGGCGGCAATTGGGAGAAATATTCGGCGAGGGCGCGCATGTCCTCGTCGGACGATTGCCGGCTCATGTAGAGCATTTCCTTGTGCTGGCGCCGTCCGCTGCGGAAGGCGCGCAATTGGTTGTAGAGATAGGCGGCGTTCTGGCCGGCGAGATTGGGAACCTCGGCGTCATGGGCGAGGCCGTCGGCGCCGTGGCAGGGCGCGCAGGCTTCCACCATGGAATGTTTGCCGACGGTCAACTCCCGCCCGCCGGAGTGCTGCGCGCGCGCGGCCGCGCCCGCCGCGAGGGCGAGCAGAGCGGCGGCGATGGCGCGGGAGGGGAGGGTTTGAACAGGTTGCCGTTTGGTCATCGGCGGCATTATGGCGCGAACCGGTTACCTTTCCTTGAAAGTTCCCCGATCGACGGTCTTCGGGGTTCACAGCGCGGTAAACATGCGCTAACAGGGACGTCACATTCGGGCCGGGCGTCTCCCGACCGAAATCTCCCCGGACGCGGGGAAATTTCCCCCGACGCGGCGAAATTTCCCGACGCGGTGAAATTTCCCGACGCGGCGAAATTTCCCGACGCGGGATGACAGCGGAGGACGCGCTCCGGCCTTTTCGGCCGAAAGCGCGGCCTTTTTTTGTGCGCGCCGAACCGATGCGAGGGGCGCCTCGACCGCTTGCGGTCGAGGCAAACAATAAAGAGCGGGACCATGCCGAAACGGACAGACATCCAGACGATCATGATCATCGGCGCCGGCCCCATCGTCATCGGCCAGGCCTGCGAATTCGATTATTCCGGAACCCAGGCCTGCAAGGCCTTGCGCGCCGAAGGCTATCGGATCGTGCTGGTCAATTCCAATCCGGCGACGATCATGACCGATCCCGACCTCGCCGACCGCACCTATGTCGAGCCGATCACCCCGGAAATCGTCGCCAAGATTATCGAGAAGGAGCGTTACGCCGTTCCCGGCGGTTTCGCGCTGCTGCCGACCATGGGCGGCCAGACCGCGCTGAACTGCGCTCTATCCTTGAAGAAGATGGGCGTGCTGGAGAAATTCGACATCGAGATGATCGGCGCCACCGCCCACGCCATCGACAAGGCCGAGGACCGCGAATTGTTCCGCGAGGCCATGATCAAGATCGGCCTCGACACCCCGCGCTCGCACCACATCAAGACCCTGAGCCAGGCTCTGACGGCGCTGGAGGACATCGGCCTGCCCGCCATCATCCGCCCGTCCTTCACCCTGGGTGGCACCGGCGGCGGCATCGCCTACAACAAGGCGGAATTCATCGACATCGTCGAGCGGGGCATCGACGCCTCGCCGACTTCCGAGGTTCTGATCGAGGAAAGCGTCCTCGGCTGGAAGGAATTTGAAATGGAGGTCGTCCGCGACAAGGCGGACAATTGCATCATCATCTGCTCGATCGAGAATATCGATCCGATGGGGGTGCATACCGGCGATTCCATCACCGTCGCGCCGGCCTTGACCCTGACGGACAAGGAATATCAGATCATGCGCGACGCCTCGATCGCGGTTTTGCGCGAGATTGGCGTCGAGACGGGCGGCTCCAATGTCCAGTTCGCGATCAATCCGGCCAATGGCCGGATGATCGTGATCGAGATGAACCCGCGCGTGTCGCGCTCCTCGGCCTTGGCGTCCAAGGCGACCGGCTTTCCGATCGCCAAGGTCGCGGCCAAGCTCGCGGTCGGCTATACGCTCGATGAAATCGCCAATGACATCACCGGCGGCGCGACTCCGGCCTCGTTCGAGCCGACCATCGATTATGTCGTCACCAAGATACCGCGCTTCGCCTTCGAGAAATTCCCCGGCGCCGAGCCGATCCTGACCACGGCGATGAAATCGGTCGGCGAGGCCATGGCGATCGGCCGCAATTTCGCGGAATTGCTGCAAAAGGCCTTGCGCTCGCTGGAAACCGGCCTTTCCGGCCTCGACGAAATCGAGATCGAGGGGCTTGGCAAGGGCGACGACCTCAATGTTCTACGCGGGGCGCTGGGAACGCCCACGCCCGACCGTTTGCTGGTGGTGGGTCAGGCCCTGCGCATGGGCGTGAGCCAGGCCGAAATCCACGAGGCCTGCAAGATCGACCCCTGGTTCATCGCGCGGATCGCCGAAATCGTGGCGCTCGAAGAAAAGATCAAAAAATTCGGCCTGCCCGAGGACGCCGACAATCTGCGGACGCTGAAGTCCGCCGGCTTCTCGGATTTGCGGCTGGCCTCGCTTACGGCTAAGAGCGAGTCCGAGGTTTCGGCCCTGCGCCGCGCGCTGAACGTGCGCCCGGTGTTCAAGCGCATCGACACCTGCGCGGCGGAATTCGCCTCGCCCACCGCCTATATGTATTCCGCGTATGAGCCGCCATTCGCGGGCGTCGCCGCCGACGAGGCGCGCCCCAGCGACCGGGCCAAGGTGGTGATCCTCGGCGGCGGCCCCAACCGCATCGGGCAGGGCATCGAATTCGACTATTGCTGCTGCCACGCCTGTTTCGCGCTGAGCGACGCGGGCTATGAAACCATCATGATCAATTGCAATCCGGAGACGGTCTCGACCGATTACGACACCTCGGACCGCCTCTATTTCGAGCCTTTGACCCGCGAGGACGTGCTTGAAATCCTCACCAAGGAGCAGGAGGCGGGGACGCTCAAGGGCGTGATCGTCCAGTTCGGCGGCCAGACCCCGCTGAAGCTGGCGCAAGCCTTGCAGGATGCGGGCATTCCCATTCTCGGCACCACGGTCGATTCGATCGACCTCGCCGAGGATCGCGACCAGTTCAAGCGCCTGCTCGACAAGCTCGGCCTGAAGCAGCCCAAGAACGGCATTTCCTATTCGGTGGAGCAGGCGCGCATCGTGGCGCAGGATCTCGGCCTGCCGCTGGTGGTGCGTCCGTCCTACGTGCTGGGCGGCCGGGCGATGGCGATCATCCGCGACCCGAGCGAACTCGACGATTATCTGCTCGGAACCTTGCCCGGCCTGGTGCCCTCCGATGTCAAGGCGCGCTATCCCAACGACAAGACCGGCCAGATCAATACGGTCCTGGGCAAGAATCCGCTGCTGTTCGACCGCTATCTGGTGGATGCGGTCGAGGTGGACGTGGACTGTCTCGCCGACGGCGACCAGGTTTTCGTCGCCGGGGTGATGGAGCATATCGAGGAGGCGGGCATTCATTCGGGCGATTCCGCCTGTTCGCTGCCGCCGCGCTCGCTGTCGCCGGAAACGATCGCGCGGCTGAAGGAGCAGACGACCAAGCTGGCCCTGGCGCTTCACGTCGGCGGGCTGATGAATGTGCAGTTCGCCCTGAAGGACGGCGAGATTTATGTGCTCGAAGTCAATCCGCGCGCCTCGCGCACCGTGCCTTTCGTCGCCAAGGTCATCGGCCAGCCCCTGGCCAAGATCGCGGCGCGGATCATGGCGGGCGAAAAGCTTGCCGGCTTTGGGCTGAAACCCTGGGCGGGCGGCCATGTCGGGGTCAAGGAGGCGGTCTTCCCCTTCGCCCGCTTCCCCGGCGTCGATACGGTTTTGGGCCCGGAAATGCGTTCGACCGGCGAGGTGATCGGGCTCGACCTCAGCTTCGACATCGCTTTCGCCAAGAGCCAGCTCGGCGGCGGGACCAAGGTGCCGACCTCGGGGGCCTTGTTCGTTTCGGTGCGCGACGTGGACAAGCTGCGGGTGCTCGACGCGGTCAAACTGCTCGCCGGCCTTGGCTTCAAGGTGCTGGCGACGGGGGGCACCGCGCGCTTCCTCAACGAGCATGGCATTGCCGCGCAGAGGCTCAACAAGGTGTCGGAAGGCCGGCCCCATGTGGTGGACGCGATCAAGAACGGCGGGGTCCAGCTGGTGTTCAACACCACCGAAGGCGCCCAGGCGCTCGCCGATTCGCGCTCGCTGCGCCGCGCCGCCCTGCTGCACAAGGCGCCCTATTACACCACGATCGCCGGGGCGCTGGCGGCGGCGCAGGGCGTTCGCGCTTTCCTTGCCGGAGACCTCGAAGTGCGGGCGCTTCAGGATTATTTCGCCTGATTCGCCCGCCTTCCGGTTTATCGTCCAGCCGCGAGGACCAGGGCCAGCGCGGCGATGGCCGGCAAGGCCGACACATAGAAAATGCGCCGGCTGACGGTCGCCGCGCAATGCGAACCCGCGACGATCGCGCAGACGAGGAAAAAGACCTTGAGCTCGAACGCGTGCGACACGGCTAAAAGCGACCACACCAGCCCGATCGCCAGAAAGCCGTTGTAAAGGCTCTGATGGGCCGCCAATTTCGCGGAGGCGTTGGCGAATTCCTGCGTCATGTCGTAATTGGTGACGCCGAGGGGCGTCCGCCACAGGAACATGCCGAGGACCAGACACCAGAATTGTCCCAGCGCGCTCAGGGCGACAAAATAATTTGCGACCGTGGCCATAACTCTTACCTCCCTCACTGCCGACATTCTTTTTGGGGCCGGCTTGAACCTGAGTTTGTTCCCGTTTCGATTCTTTGACAAGATGCGCGGCCCGGCGTCGGCGAACGATTCGTTCAGAATCGTCCGACCCGGCTTCCGCGCCATGAAGCCGCGCGGCGGGGGCGGTTGACCTGCGCCCGCTGCTGCTCCATCATGGGCGGGCTGAAAAGCCGCTTGCGACGCGCCCTTGACGGGCGCGTCTCGCGTTTTGTCCCGACGCCGCGAGGAAGGCCGGCGGGATGTGTCGGATGTTTCGCCGCGCGCGGCGGAGCGAGCCATAGGATTTGAAAGAGTTGCAGGATGGAAAAGGTGCCAATGACCGTCGCCGGATATGCGGCCCTCGAAGCGGAGCTGAAGCGCCGCCAGCAGGAGGAGCGTCCGCGCATCATTCAGGCCATTGCGGAAGCGCGGTCCCATGGCGATCTGTCGGAAAACGCCGAATATCACGCGGCCAAGGAATCGCAGTCGCACAACGAGGGCCGGATCGCCGAACTGGAGGACAAGCTCTCCCGCGCCGATGTGATCGATGTGGGCAAGCTGTCCGGCCATACGGTCAAATTCGGCGCCACCGTGACCCTGATCGACGAGGACACCGAGACGGAGAAACGGTACCAGATCGTCGGCGACATGGAGGCGGACGTCAAATCCGGCAAGGTTTCGATCTCGTCGCCGATCTCGCGCGCCTTGATCGGCAAGAAAGTCGGCGATTCGGTCGAGGTGAACACGCCCGGCGGCGGCAAGAGCTATGAAATCATGAAGATCGATTTCATCTGACGTTTGGCGCGCGCCAAGCGCCTGGCCCGCCGGGCATTTTTTCATGTCGCGCTTTTTTTATTGCCACGGCGCAGCCGGTGTCCATAATGCGCGCGGCGCAAGGACGGGCTCCGGCCGCGTGATGGCCGGGTCTCGCGAACTTCCTGAAAGTTCCGGACGTTCTTGCGCCTTGTACAAGGAAGGATTTTCTATGATCATGCGTTCCCTTCTGTTCGCCGCCTCGGTGGCGGCGCTCGCATTTTCCGCCCAAGCGGCTTCTGCGGAATCGGTGAAGGTCGGCACACTGGATTGCCAGGTACAGGGCGGACCCGGGATGATTATCGCCTCAAACCGCGCCTTGGACTGCGTCTTCAAGTCGGATAGCGGCCGTATGGAGCATTATACCGGCTCGATCACCAAGATCGGCGTCGATCTGGGCGTGACCGCCCAGGGCGTGCTGGGCTGGGCGGTTTTCGCTCCGACGGGCGGCCCGCGCGCTGGCGCTCTTGCCGGCAGCTATGGCGGCGCGACCGGATCGGTGACCGTCGGCGTCGGTCTGGGGGCCAACGTCCTGATCGGCGGCAACGCCAATACGTTCGCGCTCCAGCCTTTGTCGCTCAACGCCCAGACAGGCTTGAACGTCGCCGCCGGCGTTGCCGGCATTACCCTGGATTATGTGCCGCCGCCGCCGCCGCGCCACCACCACCACCACCATCATCATCACTGAGCGATGGGCGCCGGCCGCCTCGGGCGGCCGGCTTCGCCCGCGAATTTTAGCCGCAGGCTTATTCCGGTAGGCTTATTCCGGTAGGCTTGGCGACAGGTTCGAAGCGCAGACTTCCGGAGATGTTCGACCTCTCCTGCGGAGGACTCCGATGCGCTTCCCTATCCGCCTGACCGTTTGTGTTTATTTTGTCGTTCTGGCCTCGGCGACCTCGTCATTGGCGCAGCAATATTACGCGCCGCCCAGCGAGTCGGCGCCCAGTTACTCGCCGGCCGCTAATATTCCGCCCGCCAATATTCCGCCCGCCATCGTCCCGCCGACGCCGCAATTCAATACGCCGGTCTATCAGTCGCCGGACTATTATCCGCAGTCCAATTATCCGAGCCAATATTACCCGCCGACTTATTACAGCGGGCGCTGAGCGGCTTCCGCGCCGCGTTCAGGCCTCGATGCCAAGGCTCGGCCCGACTGCGGCCCGCTCAGCTCAACTGTTGCGTGTTTTGAAGTCTCAGCGCTTCGGAGGGGGCGGCTTTTTTCCGTTGTGCGCCGGATGCGGCGGCGCGGGGGCCGGTTGCGGCGGCGTCGGGGCGACCGGCGCCGAAGAAGCGAGATTGGTCGAAATGCCGAACAGGCGCCATTGCCCATCCACGGGCGCGAACAGCATTTCGAAATTCAGCTGCGTCGGGACGGATGGGAAGAAGCCGGCGAGGTGCAACATGCCCTGCGGGTTGATTTCCGGCATCACCGTCAGTTGCGGATCGAGCACGAGGACGCCGGAGAGATCGACGCGGTCGCGACGGAGATTGGCGAAAATGTCGCCGAGACGCGCGGCGTTGTTGGCGGCGGCGAAACCTGGCGCCGCGAGGTCGCGCAATACGGTGTAATTGCCGGTCTTGTTGGCCTGATCCAGCGCCATCAGCGTCGATTTGATCAGAATCAGCACGCCATTGCGGTCGATCTGCACTTGCTGCTGCTGGTTCGACGCCGTTTCGCTGGCGCGTTTCAAGCCGGTCTGGGCCTGGGCGGCCAAGACGGAACTCGCGGCCAAAGAGGCCGCGAGCACAAGGGAAACCAGGATTTTACGCAAATTCATCCTCACCAGGCGAAAGTCGCGCCGGCGCGCATGCCGACGCCGCCTCCCGATCCAATCCCGGCGCCGATGCCGGCGTCAACCACCACCTGGTCGTTGACGCGCATGAGCGCCGAGGCGCCGAAGGCGCTCTGGCCGTTGAATTCGCCATAATGGGTCGAGATCGCGAAATTCCTGTTCTCGGGAAGATAGCCGGGAATCGAGGCCATGGCGATGGCCGTGCCGGAAAAGGCGCGATCGACCGACCTTTGCAGGTTGTAGATCTGCTGCTGCTGCATGGCCTGGGTCGAGGACAGGCTCGCCGGGCTCAATGACGATACGCCAAGCGTGCCATTGGCGTCGGCGGTGACGAAATTGGTGGCGCCCGATTGCGCGGCGGTGGAGGCGCCGCTCAGACCCGGCGCGACCAAAACCGCCGCGCTGGAGCCCAGCACGATCTGGTTGGCGCCGGTGGCCTTGGCGCCAGCGCCCAGAGCCACGGAATTGCCGCCCGACGCGACCGCCCCCGAGCCGAGGGCGACATCGTTGGCGTTGCTCGCGGTCGCGCCATTGCCGATGGCGACGGCGCCATTGGCGCCGGCGGTGTTGGCATTGCCGAGCGCCACGGCGCCGGTTCCGGTCGCGGCGTTATTGGCGCCGATCGCCAGCGCGCCGGTTCCGGTCGCCGTATTGGGATCGCCGATCGCCACCGCGCCGTCGCCGGTCGCCTGCTGCTGCATGCCGAGCGCCACGGCGCCGGCTCCACTGACGACATTCGACTTGTAGCCCATGGCGATCGAGCCTTGGCCGGCGGCGGCCGCCACGACGGACTGGTCGCCGATGGCGACCGAGTTGGCGGCTAGCGCATCGGACGCATTGCCCGAGGCGACCGAATAATCGCCCTTCGCCTGGGCGCCGCGGCCGGTCGCGGTGGACCACATGCCCGACGCATAAGCGCCGGCGCCGACCGCGACGCTTTGTTCGGTGATCGCCTGCGAATTGACGCCGATGGCGACGGTGTCGGTGGCGGTCGCATAGGTGGTCGGGCCGATGGCGACCGAGTTCGTTCCCGTCACCGTGGCCCCCGTGCCCAAAGCGAGGCCGTTGAACGTCGTCGAGCCCACATTAGCGCCGGTTCCGATGGCGACGCCTGCAACGCCTGCGGCGCTGGCGCCGTTCCAGAAGCTGCCATCCCCGCCGCCGATCGCCACCGAGTTCGTGCCGGTTGCACTCGCGCCGGCGAAGCTCCCGTTGGCGCCGCCGATCGCCACGGAGGCCGTCGCACCGGAGCCGACCTTCGCGCCCGCGCCCGTCCCGTTGGCGCCGCCGAGCGCCACGGATGTATCGCCGCCGGCGTCGGCGCCGGCGCCGGCGCCGTTGCTGCCGCCCAACGCCACCGACGCCGCGCCGCCACTGGCGGCGCCATTGCCCGTGCTGGCCGTCCCGCCGATGGCGGTCGAAGCCGCGCCGCCCGCCGTGACGCCAACGCCCGTTCCTGTTCCGCCGCCGATCGCTACGGCGGCTGCGCCGCCTGCGCCTGCAGAGTTCAACGTGGTCGTTCCGCCGCCGATCGCGACGCCGCTGCCGGCGTTGGCGTAAACGATGGCGTTGGCGCCGACGCTGACGCTGTTGGCCCCATCAGCCGCGTTGAAGTTGGTGTTGTAGCCGAGCGCGACCGAGTTTGATGCGGCGGCGGTAGCCTTGGACCCGATTGCGATGCCGTTGGCGCTGGACGCCGTCGCTGTATCGCCAAAGGCCAGGCCGCCGGCGGCGCCGACCGTGCTGTTGTTGCCCAGCGAAACCGACCCTTGGCCCGCCGCGATCGCCGTGTTGCCGATGGCCACCGCGCCATTGGCCGGGCCGCCGGTCGCCGTGCCGTCCGCCGTGGCGATCGAATTGAAGCCTCCGGCCACCGCGCCCTGACCATTGGCGACGCTCGGGTCGCCGAATGCCACCGCGCCGGCGCCGGTCGCTTTGTTGTTGGCGCCGACCGCCGTCGCCGAACCCGTGGCGTTGCCGATCGCCGTGTTGCTGGAGCCCACCGCCACGTCGTTATTCGTGGTCACCGTCGCATTTGTGCCGATCGCGACCGTGTTGTTCGCGGCAATGTTGCTGCCTGCGTTAGTGCCGACGCCGACGTTGTTGGCGCCGTTCACTGTCTGGCCGGCGAACTGTCCGACTCCAACGTTGCTGCCGCCCGTCACCGCCTGGCCCGCGCCCGGACCAACAGCCGTATTCCAGGTATTTGGGCCAGTGGCGGTGATTGACCCTACCACCGCCGCGCCTGCGCCCTGGCCGATCGCGACGCCGCCGCCGACCGCATTGGCGTTGACGCCCGCCCCGGTCGAAAAGGCCGTCGCATTGGCGCCGCTGCCAAATGCGGAGCCATTGCCGTGGGCGTCGGTCGCGGTGGCGCCGGCGCCAAAGGCGGAGTTATTAGGGCCGTTGGCGTTGCTGCCGAAGCCGTCCGCCGTCGCGCCAGCGCCCGTCGCGTTGGCCGTCGCGCCCGTCGCCGTCGCGGTCGCGCCATTGGCGACGCTGTTCGCGCCCGTCGCCGTGGCGTTGTCGCCGGTGGCGCTGCTGAGCACGCCCGTCGCCGTCGCGTTCAAGCCGTTGGCGGTGGCTTGGGTGCCTGTCGCCGTCGCGTGGTCGCCGGTGGCGCTGCTGTGAACGCCTGTCGCCGTGGCGAAGGCGCCATTGGCGCCGGCGTTCGTGCCCGTCGCCGTCGCTTGCCCGCCGTTAGCGGTGGCGCCGCCGCCCGTCGCCGTGGCGAAATCGCCCGTCGCGGTGGCGAAATTGCCGAAGGCCGAGGCGAAAGCCCCGGTGGCCGTGCTGTTGATGCCGATCGCCGTCGCTTGCCCGCCACTGGCGTTGGCGCCCTGGCCGCAGGCGGTGTTGCCGGAGGCGCCGCCGTCGCTGCCCGCCGGATTCGCGCCGGCGCCGCCGTTGGAACATTCAACCGCCCAAGCGGAGGATGGGGCCATGAAACCGGCGAGGGCGACAGCGGCCGCGCCGCCGAGCAGGGCGTTGCGCAAACGAGACGAATTCAGGAGGCTGGCAGGTTTCATCGGGGTCCGCTTCCTTTGTCGGCGTGGGCGACGGATCGCAAGCGCGGCGAGAAGCCGCAGGAAAATCAAAATCATTAAGAGATTAGACGCCGCGACGGGAAAGACAAATTTCCGTCGGAATCGCGATCAGGGTCGCGAGTCCGAGGCAAACATCTGAAATAGCGTTTTTTTTTGAAGCGATCGCGCTGGACGGTCCGAAATCTGCGGAAAATACGCGGATTTGACGGAGCGAATCCTCAGAGTTGTTGCAAAAATACGACATTATTCACGCTAGAAACCGCGCGACTCCAACACCGTCTGGCGTTATGGCAAACCGCCGAACATCCCACCGCCCAATGCAGGGACATCTTCGCAAGCGGTATAACGCAAAAAGCGGCTCAATTGTCCATCTTCAGCGCGGCAATAAAAGCTTCCTGCGGGATTTCGACCTTGCCGAATTGCCGCATCCGCTTCTTGCCTTCCTTCTGCTTTTCCAGAAGCTTTCTCTTGCGGGTGACGTCGCCGCCATAGCATTTGGCGGTCACGTCCTTGCGCAAGGCGCGGATGGTCTCGCGGGCGATGATTTTCGCCCCGATGGCGGCCTGGATCGGAATCTGGAACATGTGCTGCGGGATCAATTCGCGCAGCTTTTCGCATATCGTGCGCCCGCGCGATTCCGCCCTCGTGCGATGCACCAACATCGATAGCGCGTCCACTGGCTCGGCGTTGACCAGGATCGACATTTTGACCAGATCGCCGGCGCGGTAATCGATAATCGTATAGTCGAACGAGGCATAGCCCTTGGAGATCGACTTCAGCCGGTCGTAGAAATCGAACACCACTTCATTGAGTGGCAGCTCATAAACCACCATGGCGCGCTTGCCGACATAGTTCAGGTCCACCTGCACGCCGCGCCGGTCCTGGCACAATTTCAGCACCGCGCCGAGATATTCGTCGGGGGTCAGGATGGTCGCCTTGATCCACGGCTCCTGGATTTCCGCGATCCTGACGGGGTCCGGCATGTCGGCGGGATTATGCAGTTCGAGCGTCTCGCCGGAATTCAGCGCGATCTTGTAAATGACCGACGGCGCGGTGGCGATCAGGTCGAGATTGAACTCGCGCTCCAGCCGCTCCTGGATGATTTCGAGATGCAGCAGGCCGAGAAAGCCGCAGCGAAAACCGAAGCCCAGCGCGGCGGAAGATTCCATTTCGTAGGAGAAGCTGGCGTCGTTGAGCCTCAGCTTGCCCATCGCAGCGCGAAGATCCTCGAAATCGGCGGCGTCCACCGGGAACAGGCCGCAAAAAACCACCGGCTGCGCCGGCTTGAAACCCGGCAGTTGCCCGGCGCAGGGTTTTTTGTCGTCGGTGATGGTGTCGCCGACGCGGGTGTCGGCCACCTGCTTGATCTGGGCGGTAATAAAGCCGATCTCGCCCGGCCCCAGTTCCCCGCCTTCCTGCATTTTCGGGCGGAACACGCCGATGCGGTCCACCTCGTAATGGGCGTCGGCGCCCATCATGCGGATTTTCTGGCCCTTTTTCAACACGCCGTCGAAAATGCGCACCAGCACCACCACGCCGAGATAGGCGTCATACCAGCTATCGACCAGCAGGGCCTTCAGCGGCGCCTTTTCGTCGCCTTGGGGCGGCGGCAGCTTTTGGACGATGGCTTCCAGAACCTGATCGATATTGAGGCCGGTCTTGGCCGAAATCGGCACGGCCTCGGAGGCGTCAAGGCCGATCACTTCCTCGATCTGGGCCTTGATGCGGTCGGGCTCGGCGGCGGGCAGGTCGATCTTGTTGAGCACCGGCACGATTTCATGGCCGGCGTCGAGCGCGTGATAAACATTGGCGAGCGTCTGCGCCTCGACGCCCTGGGAGGCGTCCACCACCAGCAGCGAGCCTTCGCAGGCGGCCAGCGATCGCGACACCTCATAGGCGAAATCGACGTGGCCGGGCGTGTCCATCAGGTTGAGGATATAGGTCTTGCCGTCTTTCGCCTGATATTCGAGGCGCACCGTCTGGGCCTTGATGGTGATGCCGCGCTCGCGCTCGATATCCATCGAGTCCAGCACCTGCTCGACCATGTCGCGCTCGGCCAATGTGCCGGTCTGCTGGATCAGCCGGTCGGCGAGGGTCGATTTGCCATGGTCGATATGGGCGACGATGGAGAAATTGCGGATGTTTTCGATTTTGTGCGCGGTCATGACCGGCAGATAGCAGGCGTTAACGTTTAAAGGAAGAGAGCGCGATAGGCAGGCCGGCATTTTTCGGGCTTCGCGCTTCCGGCGCGTCGGCCAAATCTGTTAGACAGGACAGGCGCACGGGAATCGTTCCGCCATGAGTGACAACGCCGCCTTGACCAATGCGCCGGAACTGACCGTCTCCGAGCTTTCGGGGGCGCTCAAGCGCGCCATCGAGGACCAGTTCGGCCATGTGCGGCTGCGTGGCGAGATTTCCAATTATCGCGGGCCGCATTCCTCCGGCCATTGCTATTTCTCGCTCAAGGACGCTGCCGCCCGCATCGACGCGGTGATCTGGAAGGGGACATTTTCGCGCCTGCGCGCCAAGCCGCAGGAAGGCCTGGAAGTGATCGCCACCGGCAGGATCACCACTTTTCCCGGCAAGTCGTCCTATCAGATCGTCATCGAGCAATTGGAGCCGGCCGGCCTCGGCGCGCTGATGGCGCTGCTGGAGGAGCGTCGCAAGAAGCTGGCGGCGGAAGGCCTGTTCGACGAGACGCGCAAGAAGAAGCTTCCCTTCCTGCCCGGCGTCATCGGCATTGTCACTTCGCCGACCGGGGCGGTGATCCGCGACATTCTGCATCGCCTGAGCGACCGCTTTCCGCGCCGGATCCTGGTCTGGCCGGTTCGGGTTCAGGGCGAGACCTCGGCGGGCGAGGTCGCGGCGGCGATTCGCGGCTTCAACGCTCTGGCTGCGGGGGGCGCCATCCCGCGCCCCGACCTGCTGATCGTGGCGCGCGGCGGCGGCTCGCTGGAAGATTTGTGGAGCTTCAACGAGGAGGAGGTTTTGCGCGCGGCGGCGGCTTCCGACATTCCGCTGATTTCGGCGATCGGCCATGAGACCGACTGGACTCTGCTCGATCTCGTCGCCGATCTGCGCGCGCCGACGCCGACCGGCGCCGCCGAAAAAGCCGTGCCGGTGCGCGCCGAACTTTTGGGCGATCTCGCCGACCGCGCGCGCCGCCTCGACGCCGCCGCGCTGCGGCTGCTGGATCGCCGGCGCGCCGACCTGCGCGCCCTGGCCCGCGCCTTGCCGGGGCCGGAAAGCCTGCTGGCGACGCCGCGCCAAAGGCTGGACCGCGCCGGCGACCGGTTGCGCGCGAGCCTCGCCGCCGCTTTGTCGCGCCGCCAGCTCGCGCTGGCCAACGCCTCCCGTCTGCTGGCGCGCCACGCGCCGCATGCCGAAGTGCAGCGGGCGGCGGGGCAGCTGAACAATCTGGCCTATCGCCTTGGCGCGGCGCGCGGCGCGCTGATCGAAAAAACAGGCGAGCGTTTGAAGACCCTTGCCGCGCGCTTTGGCGCCGCCCGCTTCGCCAGTCAGGCGCTGCTGCGCAACGATCTGCGCGCCCGCGAGGAAAAGCGGCGGGCGCTGGCGGCGCGGCTCGACGCGGCGGCGCGCGTTTTTCTGGCGCGGCGGCGCGAGGCGCTCGGCCATGTCGAAAAAATGCTGGCGGCGGTCGGCTATGAAGGGGTGTTGCGGCGCGGCTTCGCTTTGGTGCGCGACGCCGCCGGCGCCCCCATCCGCTCGGTCGCCCAGGCGCCCGATGGCGCGCTTCTCACCTTGCAATTCGCCGACGGCAGGATCGCCGCGACCGCCGGCCCGCCGCTCGACCGGGCTCCGGCCAAAAAACGCGCCGCCAAGCCGCCCAAGGCGAAAGCGGCTGACCAGGGCAGTTTTTTCTGAACCGTGGGCGCGGCGGGCCTTCAGCTTCCGTCGGCTTGCGTTTCGACGAGATCCCGGCCGAGGCCGTTTTCGGCCAGGATCGCTCCCATTTCGACGCCGGGATCGACGCCATTGGCCGAAAGATAGCGATAAAGCGCGCCGCCCTCGTAATCGATGGCGCGGGTGTGGCGCGCGGCCACCTTGTCCACCACCGCGATCCGCAGGCCGAAGCTTTTCGCGACGGTCGCGCCGATCAGCACATCGACGCCGAAGCCGCTGATCCCCTGCCGGAAGCAATCGGCGCTGGTGGCGAGCGCGCGGCGCGACAAGGCGGGCATCATGATCTCGACGTAATTGACCCGCCTGAAACCGGGCGATCCCGCCTTCTGGAACAGGACGGGGAAAGAGCCGTGGGAGCCTTTGGCGAGCGCGGGCTGGGCGAGATCGAGGCCGTTGTCGCGCATCGTTTCGAAAAAATCGGCGATTTGCGCCGGCGAAATCTCGATGTCGTCGTCGAGGAACAGGACATAAGCGTAAGCGTCGAAAATATCGGGCCGCGCCTCCATCAGCCCGGCGATGGCGGTGGTCTTGGTTCCGTTCTGGACGAAAACATATTCCGCCTCGGGCGGCGGCGCTTTCGGCTCCTGAAAATAATTGAGCATCAGATCGTAGCGGCGCTCGGGCGCGTGCAGTCGCGCCGGATGGCCGCCGTCGGTCTGGACGAAAACCAGCCAGGGCCGTCGCGCCGGGGTCTGTTTCAGCGCCCGCAAGCGGATTGCGTCGCGAAAGGCGGCCTGATGCGCCGTGAGGTCGGCGCGGTTCAGGACGCAGGACGTCGCGCCGGCGCCGCGCCGGCGATGGAAAACTTTCAACAGCGTGCGCGCCAGCCTTTTGTTGCGGCTGCGATAGGCGTTGGCGACGAAGCCGAGCGATACGGATGGGGAAGGGTCGAGTCGATCGGCGATGCCGCGCTCCGTCATGAAAGCCCAGGGCGAAGTGGCGGCTTTCGCTTGCGGGTGGCGGGCGACGAACCAGGCCTCGTCGAATTCGGCGCAGGCCGGCGCGCCGAAGGGGTTTTTCAAAAAGGCGGCGAAGGGGCTGCCGTCTTGCGGGCGCCGCGCCGCGAAAAAAGCGGGATCGAACAAGGGCGTCGGGCGATTGCCCCGGCTCTCGCCGACCAACAGGTAATGAAGGAGAGCCACGGGCGCGAAATAGCGCGAGCGCAGGTGCAGCCAGGCGTAATCGCCGTGGCGGAATTGGCCTGAACGCAAGATCGTCCAGTAATCGCTCATTCTGTTCGCGATTGTCGCAACTCCATGGGGCGCTTAAAGATAGGGAACGATTTCCGGGCGCAGTCCCCTGACGAACCGGTTGGTGAGATAGCGCTTCGCCTGAAAGATCTGGCCATAGAGCCGGCGGGATTCGCGCTTGATCTTATAGGTCAGCATGCCGATTCCGCCCTTGGGCTTGACGGCGCCGAGCTTGCCGATTTCGCTCTGGAAATTCTTGCCGCCGTCGCGGGCGCGCTGATACAGCACATCCTGGATGACCACGGCCGGCGCGAGTTGATAGACGACCAGGCCGGCGCCGGCCGGATCGACCGGAAAAATGGTGTAATCCGCCGGCGCCTCGGGCGTTTCCGTGACGCGAAGATAATATTCCGCCCCTTGCCGGCTGACGATATAGGCGGCCGAGCTTTCATGGCGCGTATAAAGCCGGGCGAGGCGGCGGTCCGGCAAGGCGCGAAGGTCCGGGCCGAGCATCACGGGATTGAAAAACGTGTCCAGCTTGACGGCGTGGGCGTCGGCGGGAATCCACGTCTCGTCCTCGATCAGCCGAAAAAAATCGGCGGAGAGATGGACGTCGTCTTCCAGCACGCAGGCGAAAGGCGCGGGCGTGGCCAAAAACTTCCGCCAGACCAGACGATGGCTTTCGATACAGGCGAGTTCGAAGGGGGTGAGGCTTTTCGGCGGCGGCGGCAGGCTTCGCCCGTCCACGGCGGCGACGCGTTCGAAATCCGCGCCGCGCAGCGCCTCCTCCATATGCGCCCGCCGCTCCGGCGCCCGGTCGAGATTGATGAAAAAAACGCGCATTCAGTTGGTTCCAGCCGGGCGTTTCCGGCGCGCTTCGATGAGCTGGTCGAGATAATCGTCCATGGCCCGCGCGACAATGCGGATGTCATAGAGCTTTTCCGCCCGTTCCCGGCCCTCGCGGGCAAGGCGGGCGCGCAGGTCCGGAGCGCGGATCAGTCCTGCCAGAGCCTTGGCGACCTCGGCCGGCGCGCGGGGGTCGACGATCAGCGCCTTGTCGCCGGAAACTTCCGCCAGACCGCCGAGGCCGGAAGAGATCAGCGCCGTTCCGGCGGCCAGCGCCTCAAGGGCGGTGCGGCCGAACGGTTCCGGGCTCATGGTCAGGACGAGGCCGATGGCGGCCCGCTCCCAGGCCGCCTTGACCTCCGGGTAAGGCAGATTGAAATCGATGGAAACGCGGCCTGGCGCCTTTTGCGCCTCGATGGCAAGGCGGGCGACATAATCGGGGTCGAGGTCCGGGCGCGACAGGATGAACCGCGCGCTCCAATCGGGGGCTTCGGCGAGACAGGCGGTCACCGCCTGCATCGCTTCGAGAATCCCTTTGTCGGCATAGGCCCTGCCGACCACCAGAATGCTGGTTTCCTTGGGGCGGTCGCAACGCCAGGCGCTCATGTCGAGCCCATTGTGGACGACGCCGATGGAGCCGCCGAATTCGGGATAATGCGCCCGGAAATGATCGGCGCAGCTTTGGCTGACAAAAACGACTCCGGCGAGCGGGCGCTGCTTGCGCCGCTGCATCGCGGCCCTGAACCGATTGGCGGGCGCGGGCTCGTAGCGATGGGTGTGGAGGACGACCGGCCTGGACAAGCGCGCGGCGATCATCGAGGCGATCGGCAAATGCTGTTCGACGATGACGGCTTCGACCGGCGAGCCGGATAATTTTCGCGCCAGTTTCCAGGCGATAACGGGGTTGCCGCCGAATCCCGGCTTGTCGATCATCTCGACATTCACATCGTCGAAGGGCGCTTCGACGCGGGGACAGAAAACGACCGTCCGATCCCTGTCGCGGCTGTAGCGGACCAGATCGCGCACGCAAAGTTCGGCGGATTTGGCGCCTTGCGGACTGAATGTCGCCTTTCGCGCGAAAATATAGGCGGTTTTTGGCTTCATATCGCGCGAGAGGCGCCGGCCCGGGCTGGATTGCGGAGCGCGCGGTCACGGCGACGTGACCGCGCGGAAATCCGTCTTAGCCCTTTTTGAGCACCTTGGCGACATGGTTCGGACGCAGGCGATAGGCGTCGGGCATGCCCGAGCCGAGCAGCGGCCGCAGGTACATGCGGAAAGCGTCGGTGACGTCGGTGCCGCAGGAAGTGATGAATTCGTCTTCCATCACGCGGGTCTTGCCGGCGACCGATTCGAGCGCCGCGAGCTGGTAATCGACCGAGTAATAGCCGGTGCGCTTGATCGCCACCGAGCCGCTGCGGCCGCTCCACATCGCGAACTGCACCGCCTTCTCGCCGACTTCGCGCGCCTCGCGCTGATCGACGTCGGAGACGCAGCCGAGGAACGAGCGCTGGACATAGCCGAAGGTGTCGCCGCGAACCCGCTTGATGCCGAGCTTGTTCTTGATCGCCTCGCACAGCAGATCGGCCAGCGCCCCGGTGCCGGAGAGCTGGACATTGCCGTGGGCGTCATGCTCGACCTTTTCGGCGAGCTTGGTGACGATCGGAGCTCCGGCCGAGTCATGGATGCCTTCCGAAACCGCGATCACGCAGCGGCCCAGGCGCTCGTAGGTGCGCTTGACGTCGGCCAGGAATTTTTCCGTGTCGAAGGTGCGCTCCGGCAGGTAGATCAGATGCGGGCCGTCGTCGGGGAATTTCTTGCCGAGCGCCGAAGCGGCGGTCAGGAAGCCGGCGTGGCGGCCCATCACCACCGCGACATAGACGCCGGTCAGCGAGGCGTTGTCGAGATTGGCGCCGGCGAAAGCCTGGGCGACGAAGCGCGCGGCCGAGGGGAAGCCCGGCGTGTGGTCGTTGCCGACGAGATCGTTGTCGATCGTCTTGGGGATATGCATGCAGCGTAGCGGATAATTGGCCTTGGCCGCCTCGTCCGCGACGATGCGCACGGTGTCCGAGGAATCGTTGCCGCCGATATAAAAGAAGGCGCCTATCTCATGGGCCTGGAGAACCTTGAAAATCTCCTGGCAATATTTGGCGTCCGGCTTGTCGCGCGTCGATCCGAGCGCGGAGGACGGGGTATTGGCGACCATTTCGAGGTTATGGCTGGTCTCCTGGGTCAGGTCCAGCAGGTCTTCGTTGACGATGCCGCGCACGCCATGATGGGCGCCATAGACGCGCTCGACGCCCGCGAAGCGGCGGGATTCCAGCACGACGCCCGCGAGCGACTGGTTGATCACCGCGGTCGGGCCGCCACCCTGGGCGACAAGGATTTTCTTCGGCGTCATTCACAACCTCCCCTTACAAAATTCTGGCTTCTTCTATCGTGGCGGGCGCAAAAGGCAATCCGGTTTTTCCCAAAAATGCTACTTTGGCGCCATATCTCATCTGGGGAGCGCGCGGCGCGACGATATGACGCCGCTCGGGATTTTGGCGCCGGGCGGGATTGAATGGCGAAGGCGTTGGCGATACATCGAACAAGTCCCCGACCGGAGCGCGGGGAGAACGGAAGAGGCCGATGAACCGTATCGATCGCCGCGTCCCGCCCAGCGGGCCGGCCGAAGTCGAATATCTCGACGGCGATTTCAAGATCAGAAAGCCGGGCGCTTTCGTCCTTTGCGCGGCGACCGGCGTCCAGATTCCGATCGAGGAATTGCGCTATTGGAACGTTGACCGCCAGGAGCCCTATGCCGGGCCGGAGGCGAAGATCAAGCGGCTGGAGCAGCTCGGCGAGCTGCCGGAAAAGGGCTAGGGCCTGTGGACAGTTGTCCCGGCGATCGCGATTTGGGCGAAATGAGCCGGATGGCAGGAGAAAGGCGAAGCCAAAACGTAAGATATTGGCGAGGCTTTCGACGAACCAGCCGGCCATTTCGCCCAAACCCGAAGGGCGCGCTGGCGTTTTGCCTGCGATATGTCTGCCGCTTTACGCGAAATGCCGGAGGCAAAACGTCAGCGCGTCGCGGCGGCGGGACAAGTGTCCACAGGCCCTAAAGCTTCGCGCCGCCGGTCAGCCGGCCCGCGCCACGGAATCCGGCCACCATGTCCAGCAGCAACTGGCGCAGATCCTCGCCTTCCTCAACCACCAGTCCGACCGGCAGGGCTTCGGGGCGGGGCAAGTCCTGGCGCAACGCGGCCATGAAGGGTGCGAGCTTGACCATGTCCTTCTCGGTCGTCACCAGAAGAGCGTCGAGGGCTTCCGCCTCTCGCTGCAAGGCGGCGATCTCGCTGAGGCGATAGGGGTGATGGTCGGCGAAACTATGCCGCGCCACCAGACGCGCGCCACAGGATTCAAGCGAGTCGAAAAATTTTTGGGGCCGGCCGATGCCGGCGAAGGCGACCACGCGGGCGCCGAGCATGCGCAAGGCGGCGCTGGCGTCGGGGGCGAGGCGGCCGTGAAAGACCGGCTTGCCGACGGCTTCGAACAGAGCCGCGGCGGCGCGGCCGGGCTCGCCCTCGCCGATCACCAGCGCCGCCGAAGAGAGCCTGAGCTGATTTTCGATCGGCGCCCGCAACGGGCCAGCCGGAAGCAGCCGGCCATTGCCGAAGCCGACCGCGCCGTCGATCACCGCCAGGACGAAGTCGCGCCGCAGGCTGGGGTTTTGCAGGCCGTCATCCATCACGATCAGGCTGGCGCCGCCAGCGAGCGCCAGCATGGCGCCGGTGGGGCGGTCGCGCGCCACCACGGTCTGGGCGACCCGCGCCAGAAGCAAGGGCTCGTCTCCGGCCTGGGCGGCGCCATGGCGGCGCTGATCGACCAGATGCGCGCCGCCGTCGGCGCTGAGCGCGCCGCCATAGCCGCGCGACAGGAAATAGGGGGTCTCGCCGGCGCGCTTCAGCCAGGTCGCCACCCGCAGGGCGGTGGGGGTCTTGCCGGCGCCGCCGACCACGAAATTGCCGATGCAGATGACGGGGGCGCTGATGCGCGAACCGGGACGCGCCATCCTGCGCGCCGCCGCCCGGCCATAGAGCGCGGCCAGCGGCGTCAGGATCGCGATCATCGTCCGCCCGAACAGGCCGGGCTTGACGGACCACCAGAAGGCTGGCGCGCGCATTTTGCCTCGTTGGGACTTGGGCGTCTGAAGGACTTGGGCGTCTGAGGGACTTGGGCGTCTGAGGGACTTGGGCCTCGCGGAATCCGATCCTTGAACTTAGAAGGCTCCAGGCCGGGATACAATCATCTGCGCGATATAATGTTCGAGCGCCAGCATGATTTTGTCGGTGGCGCCGCCAAGCTCCGCCACGACCTTGCGGGATTCGGCGGCGGTGCGGCGCAGCAGGGCTGGATCGGTGAAAAGAATCTCGATCTGGCGCGCGAGCTCTTCGGCATTGGCGACTTCGATCGAACCGCCCCGGGTGTCGAGCGCCTGATAGACGTCGAGGAAATTACCGACATGCGGGCCGTGCAGGATGGCGGAGCCGAGCTTGGCCGGCTCGATCGGGTTCTGGCCGCCCTGTCCGGCGAGCGACTTGCCCATGAAGATCACGCTGGAGAGGCGATAGAACAGGCCAAGTTCGCCAATCGTGTCGCCGATATAGATTTGCGTCGAGGGGCGAATCCGATCGTTGCGCGACCGCAGCGCCGACGTGAGGCCGTATGTCGCGGCCTCCGCCGCTATATCCGGGCCGCGATGGGGATGGCGCGGCGCCAGAACGGTGAGCAGGTTGGGAAAGCGCGCCGAAAGCGCCTTGTGGGCTGCGAAGGCGATCGCCTCTTCGCCGGGATGGGTCGAGGCGGCGATCCAGATCGGACGTGGGCCAATCTGGAGGGCGAGGTCGTCGAGCCGGCCCGGATCGGCGGGCGGCGCGTCCACGTCATATTTGAGATTGCCGATCGCATCCACGCGCGGCGCGCCGAGCTGGAGCAGGCGGGTGGCGTCGTCCTGGCTTTGGGCGAGGCAGAGGTCGATCTTGCCGAGCAGGGTCGAAATAAAGCTGGGAAGGCGCCGCCAGCGGCCAAAGGAGCGGGGCGACAGCCGGGCGTTGACCAGAGTGATGGGGATCTGGCGGGCATGGACGGCGCAGATGGTGTTCGGCCAGATTTCGGATTCGGCGAGAATGAACAGATCGGGGCGCCAATGGTCGAGGAAGCGGTCGATGAAGGCGGGGGCGTCGAGCGGCGCGAATTGATGGCTCGCGCCTTCCGGCAGCCGTTGCGCGAGAATGCGCGCCGAGGTCACCGTGCCGGTGGTGACGAGCACATGAAAACCCTTGGCGATGAGCCGCGAGACCAAAGGCAGCAACGCCAGGCCCTCGCCCACGCTCGCGCCGTGCAGCCAGGCCAGCCTCCCTTCGGGGCGGGGCAGGCTGGCGCGCCCGCGGCGCTCGTCGATCCGGTTGAGGTCTTCCTTGCCCCTGCGGCCGCGACGCCAAAGGAAAAGGCCGCTGAACGGCGTCAGCCCCCTGGCGGTCGCGCGATAGACGGGCAGCAAAACCGCGGTTTTCATTTCGATCCGGTCTCGTTATTGTTCTTCCGGCGCGGCTTTCTGGGCGCCGCCCCCAACAGCCTCGATTGCCGATGAGCCTCGTTTACATGCGCATTCGCCTGGTCGTCCCGACCGGAACGCGGTGAAAACGCGCAAAAATTCCGGCTTGAGCCCGCCAGCCTCTCCCTGAGCGACAGATAGCGCGGATGAAGAGAAAAGGCGAGCGTCGCCGGGCTGGTCTTTGGGCGGATCAGTCGTCGGACGGGTCGAGCACGCGGTGCAGATGGACGATGAAATAGCGCATATGCGCATTGTCCACCGTCGATTGCGCCTTGGCTTTCCAGGCGGCGTGGGCGCTCTTGAAGTCGGGATACATGCCGACCAGGTCCATCTTGGCCAGATCCTTGAATTCCACGTCCTCGAGGCTTTTCAGCTCGCCGCCGAAAACAAAATGCAGAAGCTGCCTGGGTTCGACCTCATGGCTCATGCGGGTCACCTTTCCCTGTTGCAAATTCAAATGGCGTCGGGCGCGCGTGGCTTCGCGGCCCTGGCCGCGCCTTGGCGCGCCGCCAGGATCAGATCGGCCTGGAGGCCGGGCGGTCCCGCCGCGAGGGTGGGATGGATCGGATCGGGCCGGTTGTAGATCGGGGCGCGGCCCGAGAAGTCGGTCAACGCGCCGCCCGCTTCGCGCAGGATGAGGTCGGCGGCGGCTATGTCCCAGTCATGGGCGTTCTTGCGCGCGAGCGCCGCGTCGAATTCGCCCTCGGCGACCCGCAGCAGGCGCATGGCGAGCGACGGCAGCCGAGGCCGAGGGTCGAAGGCGAGCCCGGAGCGCCGCAGATCGGCGGCAAGGGAATCGGGCGCCGAAACCGAGGCGCCGGCGAGTTCGCGCCGCCTCGACACCGCGATCGGCGCGCCATTGCGCCGCGCGCCGCCGCCGGACAAGGCGACGAATGTTTCATCGAGCGCCGGGGCGTGGACCACGCCGAGCGCAGGCTGGCCGCCGACGACGATGGCGACGCAGATGGCGAAACAGGGATCGCCCGACGCGAAGCCGCGCGTGCCGTCGATCGGATCGACGACGAACAAGGCCTCGCGCTCCAGGCGTTCGGGCGAATCCACGCTTTCCTCGGACAGCCAGCCAAGCTCCGGCGCCAGCGCGCGGAGCCGGTCGCGCAGGAAGCGGTCGACGCGCAGATCGGCCTCGGTCACCGGCGAGCCGCCCGGCTTCTCGCTGACCTCGGCCCGGGTCGGCGCGCCGGGCCGGAAAAAATCCATGGCGATGGCGCCGGCTTCGCGCGCGACCGCCTCGATGCGAGGCAACAGGGCGGCGAAGGCGTAAGGGTCGGACAATTTTCGAACTCGCGCGAGAAGGTCGCCCTCTCCTCTAATCGCCATGGCCGAGCAGGGCAAGAAATTCCGCATGTGCGAAATTTACGTTGCGGCGGCTCGAATGAAGGGATCGCCGACAATTTGATCGATCGCCGCAACGCGGGGTTCGATATGCCGCGCGGCGCGGCGGAATCGATAAAATGCCGCCTGTTTTTTTAGCCGGGTCGATGAAACTTGCGGCGGCAAGATGGATCCAACGCGAAAATTTTCTTTGGAAGCCCATCATGTCCAAAATCCAGACCGCTCCTGTCGCCCGGCTCTTCGCCGACGATCCGCGCGCCGATTCCGGCCGGCGTGAAATCGCCGTCTCGGCGGAGTCGATCGCCATCGACCGCTGCGTCGCCGGGGTGCGCATGCGCCTGTCGCTGCCGGCGCGCAGCTTTCGCGGAATCTCCCTGGCGTTGCGGCAGGGCGCGCGCGGGCTGTTCTATCGCGTGGCTCTGGTTCATGCCGATCCCGACCTCGACGTCGCGCTGACGGAAACGGATAATGAAAGCGACGCCGCCCGCGATTGGCTGGCCTGGGCGCGGTTTTTCCGCCTGCCGCGTCTCGCGCGGAGCGCCCGGGGCGGCGAAACCGTGGTCGAGATCCGGCTCGGCGAAATCCTGGGCGGCGCGGTCCAGCCGCGCCGGCGCGGCTGGCCGCTCAAAGCGCGCCGCTCGGCCATTTCGGCGCGCCGCAAGGCGGGCGTCAAGGGCCGCCTCCTGCCGGTCCATTGCGGCGAGCGCGAAATCGTCTGCTACGAATGAGCCCGGTTCAGCGGACGAGATAGAACAGAAGATTTTCGCCCAGCAGGCCGGCGAAAAGGATGAAGCCGGCGAGTCCGTTGGAGCGAAAGAGCTTCAGCGCTTCGGCTTCATCGGCGTCGTCCAGCCGGCGGATCTGCCGTGCGAGATGCAAGGCAAAGGCGACCAGGCCGATATGGGCGACGACGCCCGCGCCCGCTGTCACCAGCGCCGCCTCGGCGCAAAGCACGCTGGCGAGATAGAACAAGGCGACCGCGAGCTGAACATTGTCGCCGAACAGCAGCGCGGTGGATTTGACGCCAGCCGCGACATCGTCGCCACGATCCTGGATGGCGTAGATCGTGTCATAGCCGATCGTCCAGGCGATGCAGGAGGCATAGAGCCAATAGGCCGGCGCGGCGAGTCCGCCGGCCTGCGCCGCCCAGCCCATCAGCGCGCCCCAGGAGAAGGCGAGGCCGAGCGCGGCCTGCGGCCAGGACGTGAAGCGCTTGAGAAAGGGGTAGATCGCGACCGGGACTAGCGAGAGCAGGCCGAGCCGGATGGCGAAACCGTTGAGCGACAACAGGACCGCCAGGCCGGCCAGCGCCTGGACGGCCATGAAAATCGCGGCGTTGCGCGGGCTGACCCGGCCCGAGGGCAGCGGCCGGCCGGCAGTGCGGGCGACCTGGGCGTCGATCTTGCGGTCGATCAGGTCGTTGAAGGTCGATCCCGCGCCGCGCATGGCGACGGCGCCGACGAAGAAAAGCGCGAGCAGCAGGTAATTCGGAGTTTCCAGCCGCCGGATCGCGGCGAGGCAGACCGAGGACAGGCAGGGCGCCAGCAATAATTGCCAGCCGGCCGGGCGGTCGAGCCGCGCGAGTTGAACATAGGGCGTCCAGCTCGCCGGCAGGCGCCGCCACAGGCGGGAGGCCGGCGCGTCGGGCAAATGGGCCGGCGCGGCCCCTTCAGCCGCCGGACCCGGCACGGCTCAGAGCGGTCCGGCGGGGAGTTTCGGCGGCGGCGGCAGATTGCCCAGGCCGCCGCCGCTTTCCTGCATCTGCTTGGCCTTGGCGGCGAGGGCGCAGGCCTGCTGCGCGACATTGGCGGTGCGCGCCGAGCTTTCCTTGAACTTGGCGACAAAATCGTCGGGAATGTTGCACCATTCCTTGTTCTTGACCATATAGGCCGCCATTTTGCCCTCGATCTCCGTCATCTTGCGCAGATGCGGGCAGGCGGCGACGGGATCGAGCTTTTTGTTATGGGCGGCGGAAATGGCGTTGAGCGCCTCGATCTCGGTGTTGCGGCGCTTGCCGAAATCCGCGAGATCTTCGGTGCAGCTCTGCGCGCGCGCCTTTCCCGCAAAGGCGGCGAGGGCCAGAAACATCAGGCCGGAAAGCAGGAATGGACGGATCGAGGCAGTCGTGGCTTTGGTCATGGTCTACCGCTCTTGAGGCGCCCCCGCCGAGTTCTAAACTTTTCTTTAGCAAAGGGCGCGCCGCCAGCGCAAGCATGGCCTTATCAGTTCTAAGCGCCCTGCCGATAAAGCGCCATGCCGGTTCGCGCCAGCGCGTCGGCCCGTTCGTTCATCGGATCGCCGGCATGGCCCTTGACCCAATGCCAGGCGATGTCGTGGCGCCGCGCGGCCTCGTCGAGCCTTTTCCACAAATCCTCGTTCTTGACCGGCTTCCGGTCGGCGGTGCGCCAGCCGTTGCGCTTCCAGTTGTGCATCCAGGCGGTCACGCCCTGGCGGACATATTGGGAATCGGTGTGCAGATCGACCGCGCAGGGGCGGGTCAGCGCCTCCAGCGCCGAAATGGCGGCGAGCAGCTCCATGCGGTTGTTGGTGGTCAAAGGCTCGCCGCCGGAAAATTCCTTCTCGGCGCCGTTGAACGTGAGAATCACGCCCCAGCCGCCGGGGCCCGGATTGCCGGAACAAGCGCCGTCGGTCCAGATCGCGACGCGGCGCGTCATGCGCCAAGCCCGTATTCGCGGGCGCGGTCGATGGTCCGGTGGAAGCGCAGCTTGTCGAGATATTCCAGCGGGTTCTTCGGCTTGACCAGGGCGCCGGGCGGCACGTTGAGCCAGTCGTAGAGCCGGGTCAGCAGAAAGCGCATGGCGGCGCCGCGCGCCAGAACCGGCAAGGCGCGGCGCTCGGCCTCGTCGAGCGGTCGCAGGCTTTGGTAGCCTTGCAGCAGGGCGCGGCCTTTGGTCGCGTTGAAGGCGCCGTCCGGCTCGAAGCACCAGGCGTTGAGGCAGATCGCGAGATCGTAGGCCAGAAAATCGTTGCAGGCGAAATAGAAGTCGATCAGGCCGGAAAGCTTTTGGCCGATGAAGAAGACATTGTCGGGAAAGAGATCGGCGTGGATCACGCCCTGCGGCAGGTCGCCGGGCCAATGGCGCTGGAGGAAATCGAGTTCTATTGCGATCTCCTTGGCGAGACCCGGTGAGATTTCGTCCGCCCTGGCGCGCGACGCCTCGAAAAGCTCCGGCCAATGGGCGAGCGAGAGGCCATTGGCGCGGCGAATCGCGAAATCGGCGCCGGCGAGATGCATTTGCGCCAAAGCGCGCCCGGTTTCGCCGCAATGGCGGGCGTCTGGCTTGCGGATCGAGACGCCGTCGAGAAAGGTGACGATCGCCGCCGGCCGTCCGGCGAGCATGCCGAGAGAGAGGCCGTCGCGACGCTTGACCGGAAGCGGGCAGGACAGTTTCTTGGCCGCCAGATGCTCCATCAAGCCGATGAAAAAGGGCAGGTCGTCAGGATTTACCCGCTTTTCATAGAGCGTCAGGATGAAATGGCCGGCTTCGCAATGAAGCAGGAAATTGGAGTTCTCGACGCCCTCGGCAATGCCCTTGAACGACAGGACGGCGCCGAGGTCATAGGCGCCGACGAAGGCGAACAGCTCTTCGTCCGTGACATCCGTGTAAACCGCCATCGCCCGCGACTCTCCCCCGCGCCTGAAAATCTGTTAGCGGCGCGGATCGAAGCCGTCAAACCAGCGGCTTGAGCGAGACCCCTTCCGGGACCGGCGTGTCGTCCGGCACGAAAAAGTCCGGCGCCAGCCGGCTGGAGGGATCGACGCGATAGGCGTCGAAGTCTTTGACGCCATGGGCGGCCAAAACCACGTCGTCGATGAAGAATTTCCCGGTGTTCTCACGGCTCGGCGAGCAGAAAATGGCGTAAGCGGCGTCGGCCATGATTTCCGGCTTGCGCGAGGCGCGCATGAGCTGTTCGCCGCCGAGCAGATTGTTGATCGCGGCGGTGGCGATCGTGGTGCGCGGCCACAGCGCGTTGACCGCGATTCCCGCCGGACGGAATTCTCCGGCCAGTCCCAGCACGGCGAGGCTCATGCCGAATTTGGCCATGGAATAGGCGGTATGGGGCGCGAACCATTTCTCCTTCATGTCGAGCGGCGGCGCCAGCATCAGCACATGCGGGTTTTCGGCCTTGACGAGGTAGGGGAAGGCGAGCTTGGCGGTCATATAGGAGCCGCGCGCATTGACCTGATGCATCAGGTCGAAACGCTTCATGTCGATCTGCTGGCTGCCGCCCAGCGCAATGGCGCTGGCGTTGTTGACGACAATATCGACGCCGCCGAATTGCTTCGCGGTCGTCGCCAGCGCCTCGGCCACCTGCGCCTCGTCGCGCACATCGACGGTCAGGGGCAGGGCCTGGCCGCCGGCCGCCTCGATCTCTTTTGCCGCGGTGAAAATCGTGCCGGGAAGTTTGGGATGTGGCTCCGCCGTCTTGGCGGCTATGGCGACATTGGCGCCGTCGCGCGCGGCGCGCAACGCAATGGCGAGGCCGATGCCGCGCGAGGCGCCGGTGATGAACAGGGTTTTGCCAGCAAGTCCAGCCATGATGTCCTCCTCTGTCTCACTTGCCCTTGTTGAGGAAGGCCGTGAGCGCGGCCCTCGCTTCGGGCGAGGCCAGGGCCCTGTGGAAGGCGTCGAGTTCGGCCTCGATCCGGGCCAAAACTTCCTCCTTGTCGCCGCGCAGGAATTTCCGCGCCGCCATCAAGGCGGTGCGCGGCTTGGCCGCGAGTTGCGCCGCCTTTTCCCGCGCCGTGGCCATCAGGGCGTCTTTCGCGACCGTGGCGTTCAGCAGCCCGGCGGCCAAGGCCTCGTCGGCCCCAAAACTTTCGCCGGCGAGGAGCCAGGCGCTGGCGCGCGCCATCCCGACCCGGCGCGGCAGCAGCAGCGAGGCGCCGGCCTCGGGCAGGAGGCCGAGATCGACGAAAGGCAGCGAGAAGCGCGATTCGGGCGTCGCATAGACAAGATCGCAATGCAGCAGCATGGTGCAGCCGATGCCGACCGCCAGGCCATCGACCGCCGCGACCAGAGGCTTGGAAAACGCGGCGATCTTGCGCACGAAATCGGCGCCGACCATTTCCCCGCCCTGGACGGCGGCGACGAAATCGCCGATGTCGTTGCCGGCGGAGAAGACCCCGCCCGCGCCGCCGATCAGAACCGCGCCGATCGCCGGGTCGTGCTCGGCCTCGCGCAGGGCGATATTCAGCGCGCGATACATGGAATTGGTCAAAGCGTTTTTCTTGGCCGGCCGGTTCAGCGTCACTTCCAGTACGCCGCCCGCCCTTATGACCTCGACATCCGACATCACCGCCTCCCGTTCGTCCATTGTCCTTGATCGGCGCGTGCGCCAATGTCATGTGCATCCGCAAGCGGGATGGGAAAATAGTTTATATATGAACTAAATGCCCCGACTGCGTCAAGCAGGATTGGCCTATTGCAGCAAGAAGACAAGCGGGTCACCCGGTTCTTGTCGCCGGGGCCGGCGGGAATCGCGCAAGCCGCGGCGATTTTGCGCGCCGGGGGGCTGGTCGCATTGCCGACCGAGACGGTTTACGGGCTGGGCGGCCTCGCCGCCGACCCGCGCGCCGTCGCGGCGATTTATCGCGCGAAGGGGCGGCCCAGCTTCAATCCCTTGATCGCCCATGTCGCCGATGTGGCCTCGGCGCGGCGCGAGGGAATTTTCGACTCGCGCGCGGAAAAACTGGCCGAGGCTTTCTGGCCGGGGCCGCTCACTCTGGTTCTGCCATTGGCGCCCGGCGCCAGCGTCTGCGATCTGGCGCGGGCGGGACTCGACAGCGTCGCCTTGCGCGTTCCGGCCAATGCTTTGACGCGCGGCGCGATCGCGGCGGCCGGCGGTCCCGTGGCGGCGCCCTCGGCCAATCTCTCGGGCCATGTCAGCCCCTCGACGCCCGTCCATGTGCTGGCCGATCTCGACGGTCGGATCGACGCCGTGCTCAATGGCGGCGCCTGCCCGGTCGGGGTCGAATCGACCATTCTCTCGCTGCTCGACGACACGCCGCGCCTGCTGCGCCCCGGCGGCGTGTCTCGGGTCGAGATCGAGCGCGTTCTGGGCGAAACCCTCGCCGAAGCCGAAGCGGGGCCGGAAGTGGGTCCAATCTTGGCGCCGGGCATGCTGGCGTCGCATTACGCGCCGCGCGCCGCGGTGCGCCTCGACGCGCAAGATCTTGAGGACGGCGAAGCGGGTCTCGATTTCGGCGGACGGTTCCACGGCGTGCGGGGGAAAGTGCTGGACCTCTCGCCGCGCGGCGATCTGACCGAGGCGGCGGCCAATCTCTTTTCCATGTTGCGGGCGCTCGACGCCGAGGGCGCCAAAAAAATCGCGGTCGCGCCCATTCCCGACGCCGATCTCGGCGAGGCGATCAACGACCGGCTGCGCCGCGCCGCCGCGCCGCGCGGCTGAAAAAGAGCAAATCTTGCGCTTTTTGTGGAATCGACCCATTTTGAAGCCATGAATTGGATCAGTTGGGACGATTTTCGTCTGGTGCGCGGGATTGCGGAATCCGGCTCCCTCGTTGGCGCGGCCTCGGCGCTCAATCTCAATCATTCGACGGTTTTCCGTCGGCTCGGCGCGCTTGAGGCGATGATCGGCGCGAAATTGTTCGAGCGCTCGCGCAACGGCTATTCGGCCACCGCCGCCGGCCAGGAAATGGTCGCGCTCGCCGAACGCATGGGCCGCGACGTGATGGATTTCGAGCGGCGCATCGCGGGCCGTGACGAAAAACCTTCCGGCCTGTTGCGGCTCACCACCAACGACGCTCTGTTCAGTTACGTTCTGGCGCCGATTCTGGCGAGCTTCCGCAAGGCTTTTCCCGAGATTCAGCTCGACGTGCTGGTGACCGGCCAGCCGCTCAATCTCTCGCGCCGCGACGCCGACATCGCCATCCGCTCGACCTATGCGCCGCCGGAAACGCTGGTGGGGCGCCGCATCGGCTCGTCGGTCTGGGGCCGTTATGTTTCGCGTCAGCTTTATGAGTTCGGTTTCGATCTCGCCGACGAAAGCCACGATTATATCGGCTTCAACGAACATTTCGGCGGCGTGGACGTGTTCGATTGGATCGAGAAGGAAATCCCGCCGCAGCGCATCGCCATGCGCTGCAACACCACGGTCGGCATCGCGCAATGTATCGCGCAGGGGGTGGGGATCGGCTTTCTGCCGCGCTTCATCGGCGACCAGCATCCCGAACTGGTCTGCACCGACGAGCCTATGGGCGGACGCGGCGCCGTGCTCTGGCTCCTCACCCATCCCGACCTGCGCCACGCCGCCCGCGTGCGCGCCTTCATGGACCATGCCGGAACGGAACTGAGCAAACGCCGCGCGGCGCTCAGCGGCAACGGGAACATCCACGACGGCCACGACGAGGGAATCTAGTGGTCGAAATCTGACGCTTGGCTCCCGGCTGTGAATGACCCAAAATGTGAAGGGTTTCGGTCGCCGGCCCCCACACGCGTGATCGGGTCGCCGCGGGGCCGGCGCCCGAAAGCCTCCGTGGGAGGAAACCGCGGGACGGAAGGGCTCGGTTTGCCGCGGGGCTCGCTATGGGGATTTGAAGGCGGCGGTTAGCGCAAAGCGGTGTTCGTTTCGCACGCTGGCGCCGGCGTCTGACGATTTGATGTGCGGCGAAGAGGCAGTTTGGCTGAGCTGGGCGTGGGTTTTTCGAAAAGTCGTAGGGTTGGACCGCCTTCGGGCGGGTGTTTCGGGTACGGCGGCCCAGCGCCAGGACGAAGCCGGCGGCGAAGGCAAGCAGAACTGGGAAGCTGGAAACGGCGTCATGATGGTCATGAGGTGTCGATCCTGATCCGACAGGGCGAGCCCGGTCGGGCGGGGCGCACGCCTTCGAACGTCTCGATGATGATCATCCGGCCGCCGCAGCAGGGGCATTTGTGCGCGCCGTCAACGGGATCGGCGTCGCCATCCGTCTCGGGCTGTTGTTGCGGCGGGGTCTCGGCGACGGCCAGTAACGCGCGGGCGCGCTCGATATTGCGGGCGCGCGCCGCGCTGGCGAACAGGCCGTAGTGGCGGATGCGGTGAAAGCCGCTCGGCAGCACATGCATGAGAAACCGGCGGATGAACTCAGGCCCGTCGAGCGTCATGGTCTTGAGCCGGTCGCCTTCCTTGATCCGATAATCTTTCCATTTGAAGGTGACGCCCGCATTGTCGAGCGCGACGAGCCGGGAGTTCGAGATGGCGACCCGATGGGTGTAGCGCGACAAATAGGCGAGCACAGCCTTCGGCCCGGCGAAGGGCCGCTTGGCGTAAACGACCCATTCGGAGTGACGCAGGGGCGCGAGGGCGGCGGCGAAAGCCTCACTGTCGGAAAGCGGCGCGAGATCGCCGAAGAAGACCAGGCGGCCGGCCTTTTGAAGCACGGCGAGGCCTTCGAGGAACAGCCGTCGGAACAAGCGCGAGAGCACGCGCACCGACAGGAAGAAACCGGGCTTGCAGGCGATCCAGCGCGCTCCGTCCGGCGACAGGCCGCCGCCGGGAACGATGATGTGGACATGGGGATGATGGGTCAGCGCCGAGCCCCATGTGTGCAGCACTGCGGTGAGGCCGATGCGGGCGCCGAGATGTTTGGGATCGGCGGCGATGGTGGTCAGGGTCTCGGCCGCCGCCTTGAACAGCAGATCGTAGACGACGGCCTTGTTCTGGAAAGCGATCGCCGCGACCGCGGCCGGCACGGTGAAGACGACGTGGAAATAGGGAGCCGGCAGCAGTTCGGCTTCTCGTTCGGCCAGCCATTGTCGGGCGGCGGCGGCCTGACACTTGGGACAATGGCGGTTGCGGCAGGAGTTATAGGAGATGCGCGTGTGCGCGCAGTCCTCGCAGCGCTCGACATGACCGCCGAGCGCGGAGGTGCGGCAGTTTTCGATCGCCGACATCGCCTTCAATTGGGCGAGGCTGACATGGCCAGCGTTGGCCTTGCGCCAGTCCGCGCCATGGGCGTGAAAAATGTCGGCGACTTCAAGATGAGGCCGCGGCATGCGGCGTGCGTCAAACGGGCGGCGCGCGCCCGGTGAGGTTCGCGGTGAGCTTTTCCAGCGGGCTGGTGACGTCGCGGATCGTGTTGACGGCGACGCGGGTGTAAAGCGCCGTCGTCTCCAGCTTGGCGTGTCCGAGCAGGACCTGGATGACGCGGATGTCGACGTTCTGTTCGAGCAGATGGGTGGCGAAGCTGTGCCGCAGGGTGTGGGGCGACACGCGCTTGGCGATGCCAGCTGTCCGCGCCGTTTCGCGCACAACGCGGCTCAACTGGCGCGCCGACATCGGGTTGACCGGGTTCTGCCCGGGAAACAGCCAGGCCTGGGGCCGCGCCGCCCGCCACCAGTCGCGCAGCCATTCGAGCAGTTGCGGCGAGAGCATGACATAGCGGTCGCGCTGACCCTTGCCCTGCTCGACCCGCAAGGTCATGCGCTTGCTGTCGATGTCCGACACCTTGAGCGCCACGACCTCGGAGACGCGCAATCCCGCGCCATAGGCGACGCCGAAGGCGGCCTTGTACTTGAGGCCGGGCGCGGCTTCGAGGAGGCGGGCCACCTCCTCCTGGTTCAGCACCACCGGCGCCCTGCGCGGCTTATGCACGCCAGCGAGATGGCGGGCGAGTTCAGGCCGTTCGAGCGTGACGTTGAAGAAGAACCGCAGCGCGGCGACGGCGGCGTTGATGGTCGGCGCGCCGATCTGCCGATTGGCCATATGCAGCTGAAAGAGCCGAACGTCCTCAGCCGTGGCGGCGTCCGGCGAACGGCCGAGAAAGACCGCGAAGTTCCGCACGTGGCGGAGGTAATCCTTCTGAACCTTCTCTTGGAAGCGGCGCGCCGTCATGTCCTCGATCATGCGTTGGCGCAACGGGCTGTTTGGCTTGTCGATCATCGCGAAAGCTCCTGTCTCGCATGGGGTTGAACCCCACGATCTTGAGACAGGTCAGGCTCAGCGCATCAGGTCTTGCACGATCACGTATCTCGCCGCGTCTCGCCGCCGCTACCGCGAAGCGGTTTAGTCCACCGGCGGAAAGCGGACGGCGATGGGTGCCACCGGTAAGGGCAGGAATGCGCCCAAGTGCGGAAATTCGGTTTCGAATGAGATGATCCGCGTGCTCGTCGGAAAGCCGTCATTGGTTTCGACGACGCGATTGTCAACGGTGATGCTTGTATAGGATAGGGGGCTATGCGATAAGGCGGCATGTCACATACCGTACGCGAAAAACAAAAGCTACTGGCGCGCGTGCGCCGCATCCGGGGCCAGGTTGAAGCCATCGAGCGGGCGCTCGACGGCGAGGCTGGCTGCGAACAGGTAATGCATCTCATCGCCGGAGCGCGGGGGGCCATGGCCGGTCTAATGGCTGAGGTTGTCGAAGATCATGTGCGAACGCACCTCGTCGATGCCGAGAAATACCCGAACGCCCTGAATACCGAAGCGGCGGAGCAATTGCTCGATGTCGTCCGCACGTATCTGAAATGAGGACGGCCATGATTGAGAACGACGGCGGCCCTGCGGCGGCCTTTCATAACCATGTGTTCCTCGGCGAGGGACACGAAAAAAGCGAACGCAAGACATGGGCGGTCATCTGGCTCTGCGGAGTCATGATGGTGGCGGAGATTGTCGGCGGCCTGATGTTCGGTTCAATCGCCCTAGTCGCCGACGGCATGCACATGAGCACGCACGCGGGCGCGCTTCTTCTCGCGGCGCTCGCTTATACCTACGCCCGCAAGCACGCCAATGATCCCAACTTCACGTTCGGCACCGGCAAGCTCGGCGATCTTGCGGGATTCACAAGCGCCATCATCCTCGCGATGATCGCGCTGCTGATCGGCTACGAGTTGGTCAGCCGCATCTTCACGCCGGTGCCTATCCACTTCGCCGAGGCGATTCCGATTGCCTGTCTCGGCTTGGCCGTCAACATCGCGAGCGCGTGGCTCCTGAGCGGCGGCGGGCACGATCACGGCCATAGCCACGGGCATGCGCACGGAGGGCACCATCATCAAGATCACGATGAGTTGCACGAAATCGCGACAGCTTTCGGCGTCGTGCGCCTCGAAGTGTTCGAGGACGGCGTGCCGCCGCGCTTCCGGCTGCGCGCCGAAACCGGCCCCGCTTTGACGGCGCAAGCGGTAACGATTGAAACCGTCCGCCCTGATGGTGCGCGGCAGGTTTTCACGATGACGGATCATGGCGGCTATCTGGAGTTGGTTGCCGAGATTCCGGAGCCGCACGCCTTCGCCGCAAATGTGCGGATCGGGCAAGACACCTATCCGCTCGTCTTTGAAGAGCACGAACATGCGCAAGGATCGGCCGCGCGCGACAACAACATGCGAGCGGCGATAATTCACGTCATCGCCGACGCAGCCGTGTCGGTGCTTGTCATCGTCGGCCTGCTGCTGGCCCGCGCCTTTGGCTGGCTTTGGATGGACCCGCTCGCCGGTATCATCGGGGCTTGCGTCATCGCCAGTTGGTCTTACGGCCTGATCCGCGACACCGGAGCGATCCTGCTCGACATGAACCCCGACCGGAGCATGGCGAGCAAGCTGCGCCAAGCCGTTGAGGGCGACGGCGACCAGCTCGCCGACCTTCACCTCTGGCGCTTGGGGCCGGGCCATCTTGGGGCGATTGTTTCGGTCGTCACGGCGCAACCGCGGGAGGCCAGTTACTACAAGAACAGGCTCGCGCGCTTCTCCTCGCTGTCACACCTCACGGTGGAGGTTACGCATCAATCTTGACGGGCAAGCGCCGGAACAAAACCGCGTAATGCCAAGGCTTGCTCGCGCCGCCCCCCGCTGAAAAGGGCGCTTCCGCCTTATTTTATCTGCGTCTCCGCGAAGTGAAAAATTCTTGATTTTTGCATAGGGCAATGGCGGCTAACCCCTCATGACGAGACTGTCGCCGACCCGAGCAGGAAGGTCTCCTACGAGCCGAACGCGGCCCTACACGCCTGTCACCAGCGCCCACGCCATCCTCCGGATTGAACTCGACGCGCCCTCATTCATCGTTCTCCGCGTTCAAATCCTCAAGCGGGATTGTTTTCCTGGCGGAAAGATCGTCGCCGCTCTCAACGTCCGTGAGCAACCGGGCGATCGCTTGGGCAATCGCGCGCGCCTCGTCTTTCGAGAATTGGCGGGTTTGAGTGCGACGAGAAAGCTCGTCTTCGAAATAGATGTAGGAGACGGTGCGGCCTGCGGCGTCGTCAACGGCGAACGATTCCGCAGAGCTGCGAATTTTCAGCGGCAGTGTGATCGGCAATTTCGGCATGGCCTCGTCCGCCTCGTCTCTCCGAACCCATTTGCGCCCGAATGTGGGGCGGCCGAATTTATCACGATGCGCCAATAGATTAATCCTCGTAGTAAAAATCGGACGCTCACCGCACCCCAAGCGGCGCCTCATCAACCGTCCGCCGTCGGCGGATAGCCGAAATCCACCGGCGCCGACCATACAGATCAACCTTCTGGTTCGAGGACCGATTATGAGCTAGCATCAACATGTGGATGCCCCGTTCGAACCCCACTCTCCTTATGGGGAGGCGCACAATAAATCGAGCAATTTCGGGGACTCTCCAAAGAAACATGATGGGAGGAAGACATGGCTGACAGCGTCTACAAAGTGATCGAACTCATCGGCACGAGCAGCAAATCGTGGGACGAAGCCGCCAGATCGGCGGTTGACCGCGCGAGCAAATCGCTTCGCGACCTGCGCGTTGCCGAAGTCGTTGAGCTCGACATTGCGCTGAAGGACGGAAAGTTCGAGGCGTTTCGCGCAAAGTTGAAGGTTTCGTTCAAATTTGAGGACTGACGACGTTCGCCGCTTTTTGCAACGGTTCGATGTGAACGGTCCCGGAGTTGCGGCGCCGAACCGATCAGGAAGGTCAGCAATGGGCCGAAGGACTAAACCGCTTTCGCGGTAGGGGCGGCGAGAAGCGGCGAGATTCGTGATCGTGCAATTCCTGAGGCGACGCGGCTGACCTGTCTCAAAATCGTGGGGTTCAACCCCATGCGAGACAGGAGCTTTCGCGATGATCGACAAGCCAAACAGCCCATTGCGCCAGCGCATGACCGAGGACATGACGGCGCGCCGCTTCACCGAGAAGGTCCAGAAGGACTACATCCGCCACGTGCGGAACTTCGCGGTCTTTCTCCGCCGTTCGCCGGACGCCGCCACGGCCGAGGACGTTCGGCTCTTCCAGCTGCATATGGCCAATCGGCAGATCGGCGCGCCGACCATCAACGCCGCCGTCGCCGCGCTGCGGTTCTTCTTCAACGTCACGCTCGAACGGCCTGAACTCGCCCGCCATCTCGCTGGCGTGCATAAGCCGCGCAGGGCGCCGGTGGTGCTGAACCAGGAGGAGGTGGCCCGCCTCCTCGAAGCCGCGCCCGGCCTCAAGTACAAGGCCGCCTTCGGCGTCGCCTATGGCGCGGGATTGCGCGTCTCCGAGGTCGTGGCGCTCAAGGTGTCGGACATCGACAGCAAGCGCATGACCTTGCGGGTCGAGCAGGGCAAGGGTCAGCGCGACCGCTATGTCATGCTCTCGCCGCAACTGCTCGAATGGCTGCGCGACTGGTGGCGGGCGGCGCGGCCCCAGGCCTGGCTGTTTCCCGGGCAGAACCCGGTCAACCCGATGTCGGCGCGCCAGTTGAGCCGCGTTGTGCGCGAAACGGCGCGGACAGCTGGCATCGCCAAGCGCGTGTCGCCCCACACCCTGCGGCACAGCTTCGCCACCCATCTGCTCGAACAGAACGTCGACATCCGCGTCATCCAGGTCCTGCTCGGACACGCCAAGCTGGAGACGACGGCGCTTTACACCCGCGTCGCCGTCAACACGATCCGCGACGTCACCAGCCCGCTGGAAAAGCTCACCGCGAACCTCACCGGGCGCGCGCCGCCCGTTTGACGCACGCCGCATGCCGCGGCCTCATCTTGAAGTCGCCGACATTTTTCACGCCCATGGCGCGGACTGGCGCAAGGCCAACGCCGGTCATGTCAGCCTCGCCCAATTGAAGGCGATGTCGGCGATCGAAAACTGCCGCACCTCCGCGCTCGGCGGTCATGTCGAGCGCTGCGAGGACTGCGCGCATACGCGCATCTCCTATAACTCCTGCCGCAACCGCCATTGTCCCAAGTGTCAGGCCGCCGCCGCCCGACAATGGCTGGCAGAACGAGAAGCCGAACTGCTGCCGGCTCCCTATTTCCACGTCGTCTTCACCGTGCCGGCCGCGGTCGCGGCGATCGCTTTCCAGAACAAGGCCGTCGTCTACGATCTGCTGTTCAAGGCGGCGGCCGAGACCCTGACCACCATCGCCGCCGATCCCAAACATCTCGGCGCCCGCATCGGCCTCACCGCCGTCCTGCACACATGGGGCTCGGCGCTGACCCATCATCCCCATGTCCACATCATCGTTCCCGGCGGCGGCCTGTCGCCGGACGGATCGCGCTGGATCGCCTGCAAGCCGGGCTTTTTCCTGTCGGTGCGCGTGCTCTCGCGCTTGTTCCGGCGGCTGTTCCTCGAAGGTCTCGCCACGCTGAACGCCGCCGGCCGCCTCACCTTCTTCGGCGATCTGGCGCCGCTCGCCGACAGAGAGGCTTTCGCCGCAGCCCTCGCGCCTTTGCGTCGCTCCGAATGGGTCGTTTACGCCAAGCGGCCCTTCGCCGGTCCAAAGGCTGTGCTCGCCTATTTGTCGCGCTATACCCATCGGGTCGCCATCTCGAACTCCCGGCTCATCGCGCTCGACGACGCGGGCGTCACCTTCAAATGGAAAGATTATCGGATCAAGGAAGGCGACCAGCTCAAGACCATGACGCTCGACGGGCCTGAGTTCATCCGCCGGTTTCTCATGCACGTGCTGCCAAGCGGCTTCCACCGCATCCGCCACTACGGCCTGTTCGCCAGCGCGGCGCGAGCCCGCAACATCGAGCGCGCCCGCGCGTTACTGGCCGTCGCCGAGACCCCGCCGCAACAACAGCCCGAGACGGATGGCGACGCCGATCCCGTTGACGGCGCGCACAAATGCCCCTGCTGCGGCGGCCGGATGATCATCATCGAAACGTTTGAAGGCGTGCGCCCCGCGCCGCCGGCCTCGCCCTGTCGGATCAGGATCGACACCTCATGACCATGACCCCACTTCCCGCTCCCCAGTTCTGCTTGCCTTCGCCGCCGACCTCGTTCTGGCCCGGGCGCGCCGCGCCCGAAACGCCCGCCCAAAGCTGCTTCAGCCCCATGACCTTCGGAAAAATCTACGCGCGGATCGCCCAAATCGCCTCCTCGCCGCACGTCACACCGTCAAATACCGGCGCCAAAGCGCAAAACAGACGCCCCGTTGCCCTGACCGCCGTCTTCAAATCCCCATAGCGAGCCTCGCGGCAACGGAGCCTTTCCGGCCCGCGGTTTCCTCCTTCGGAGGCTTTCGGTCGCCGGCCCCGCGCCGACCCGATCACGCGTGTGGGGGCCGGCGACCGAAACCCTTCACAAACGCGGTCATCGCCGTGGGGCGCCAAGCGTCTGATTTTCACCACTAGAGCATATTCCCAAAAAGTTGCAGACTTGTTGGACAAGAATATGCGTTAAAACAATGAATTAGAGACTTCTTCCGATTCCGAAGGAACGGAAAAGGCTCTAGTCGATCTCCACGATCACCCGCCCGCGCACCTTGCCTTGGAGAATGGCGGCGGCGGTGTCCATCACTTTGTACAGGCCGATGGTTGTGGCCAACTGAGCCAGTTTGGCGGGATCGAGATCGCGCGCCAGCAGGCTCCAGGCTTCGAGCCGCACGGACCTCGGCTTCATCACGCTGTCGATCCCGAGCAGAGCGATTCCGCGCAGGATGAAGGGGGCGACGGTCGTGGGCAGGTCCATGCCCTGGGCGAGGCCGCAGGCGGCGACCGCGCCTTCATAGGCGGTCTGGGCGATAACATTGGCGAGGGTGTGCGAGCCGACGGAATCCACCGCCGCCGCCCAGCGCTCCTTGCCGAGCGGCTTTCCGGGCGCGGAAAGTTCGGCGCGGTCGATGATTTCGGACGCGCCGAGGCTTTTGAGAAAATCCGCTTCTTCCTTGCGTCCGGTGGAGGCGATGACCCGCCAGCCGGCCTTGGCCAGCAGGCAAATGGCGATGGAGCCGACGCCGCCGGCCGCGCCGGTGACGAGAACCGGGCCGCGATCGGGCGTCATGCCCTGTTTTTCCAGCGCCAGCACGGCGAGCGCCGCCGTATAGCCGGCCGTGCCGATCGCCATGCTTTGCGCGGCGGTGAAAGCCTTCGGCAGGGGCACGAGCCAGTCGCCCTTGACCCGCGCCTTTTGCGCATAGCCGCCGAAATGGGTCTCGCCGCAGCCCCAGCCGTTGAGGACGACTTCGTCGCCCGGCTTGAATTCCGGATTGGACGAGCTTTCGACCGTTCCGGCGAAATCTATGCCCGGTATCATCGGAAAACGCCGCACCACCGGGTTCTTGCCGGTGATCGCGAGGCCATCCTTGTAATTGACGGTCGAATGGGTGACGCGAACGGTCACATCGCCGTCCATCAATTCGGATTCGTCGAATTCCGAATAGGTCGCGCGGTAACCGGACGCATCCTTGTCGATGCGTATGGCCTTGAATCTGGACATGGGCGCCTCCGTTGGGCGGCCATGAGACGATGGCGAGAGGGGAGCGTCAAGCTGGACGTTTGGCGCCTTCAGGCGTGTTTCGCCTGCTGAAGTTGGAGACCTGTCGCCAAGGCGGTTTTAGGCGCGTCGGAAAAATTCCGTCGGGCGCCGGGGCCGAAGAGGCGGACGAATTCCGCGAGCTGGGGAACCGGCAAGGGCTTCGACCAGAGATAGCCCTGGGCGTATCGCGCGCCCATCGCGCGGAGCCGGTCCGCTTCTTCAAGGCTTTCGACGCCCTCGGCGACGACGTCGACGCCCATGTCCCGGCCGGTGACGATCACGCCGCCAATAATCGCGCTCTTGTTGCGGTCCTTCAACATGCCGGAAACAAACGAACGGTCGATCTTGATCTCGCCGATCGGCAGATTGACGAGATGACGCAAGGTTCCGCTGCCGGTTCCGAAATCGTCGAGCGCGAGGCTGAAGCCGCGTTGCACGATTTCGTGCAGGAGTTCGATCACGCCGATCTGGCCTCGGCCATAGATGGCGTTTTCGGTGATTTCGACGCGGATCAGCGCGGGGCGCAGGCCTTCGCCGATCAGCATGTTCAGTTTGGCGAGCAATTTGTCCGGGGTCTTGAGAATGGCGCCGGAAAGATTGACCGATGTCGGCAGGGAAATCGAAAATTCGTCGCGCAGGGCGACAAGGGCGTCGCGGTAGCGTTCGAGCACCAATTCGTCCAGCAGGGCGCCAAGGCCGTGTTTCTCGGCGACCTCGAAAATTTCTTCATGGGAATGACCGGCGAGCTCCGGCCCCGAAAAGCGAGACAGCGCCTCGGCGCCTTCGACGAGGCCGGTCGATAGGTTGATCCTCGGCTGGAAGTGGAGCGACAGCGCGCGGGAGGCGATCGCCTGGCTGATGCCTTGCGCGATCTGGGTCTCTTTTCGGAATGTATCGGTCAGATTTGTACTGTAATCGAAATGGCCGCCGCGCCGCGTCTTTTTCGCCTCGCGCTGCGCCATGTCCGCCGCCGCCAGCAGGTCCGAGCGGTTGCTGGCGTCTTTTGGAAAATAAGCCGAGCCGCCGGTAATCGAAATGGCGGGAATTTCGATATTCCTCTTTCGAAGGTCGGCTATACCTTTTTTCACCTGCCCAATTGCGTCCGCGCCGCCTTTATGGTCCGCGCCCCGGGAAGCGATGATTCCGAATTCGTCGCCGCCGAGGCGGGCCGCGAAACAATCTTTCTCCGCGCAGGCCGCCAGCACGCCGCCAACCGCCTTGAGCGCTTCGTCGCCGATATTGTGGCCCAGAGCGTCGTTGATGTTCTTGAAAAGATCGATGTCCAGCAAAGTCAGGGAGAAAGGCTCTCCGCGCGCAATGAGGTCGTCGAGCCTGGTCATGAACAGGAAGCGGTTGGCGAGCCCGGTCAGATTGTCCGTCTCCGCCAGAAGGGTTGCGGCCCGGCGGGCGGAATCCAACGCCGCGATGGTGCGCATGTGATCCTCGATCGCTTCGTCGCGCTCGACCTGCATCTGGAGCATGTGGATCAATTGCCGGGCGGTTCCCGCCCCGACGCCCTGGACCACAACCAGGAAGGCGGCGGTGGCGCCGCCGAGAGCATACCAGGGAATGGTGGTGATCGCCGGGATCGCCAGCGCGATGCCGAGACCGAAGCCGATCACCGAGGCCCGGAACACGCGCGGCGCGAAACAGGTCGTATTGGCCATGACCAGCAGGCCGGCCACCGAAACGACAGTCAACAGAAGACTGAGGCCGTCGAGCGCTTCCGCCAGAGGCCACGACGCCATCGCCCAGACGAAGCCGACGGCATAGAAAATATGCTCGATATGGCGCAAACGATGACGGTCGATTTCGCCTTGGGCAAGCCTTCGGGCAAAAAGCTGGAGATTGCGTCGAACCAGTTGATCGACCAGGCAATGGATCAGGCCGATCAAAATAAAGCTTTGTTTTCCTGTGAAATATCCGGCAACGGCGACAAGGGCGAAAACGAATTGCGCCAGATAGGAATTCATCGTTTCGCGTTTGACGAACACCTCGAGCGCGCGCGCCTGAATCCGCGGATCGGCCTGGAGTTCGGCGTCGACGGCGGTCAGTGAAAAATGCGCGTTCAACGACATGGTCATGCAAACTGCCCTAATCGCGATCTGCAATTTTTAAACGTCATTTATTAACAAGGAGATGCAATTCGAGTGCAAACCGCTGCCGCGCGGCCGGGCGATTTCTCGCGGCGCTTACAGAACCTTGCCCGGATTGAGCGTATTCTTGGGGTCGAGCGCCGTCTTGAAGCGGTGCATGACGTTCATCGCCACCGGGTCTTTCACTTTCGGCAGCAGGTCGCGCTTCAGTACGCCTATGCCGTGTTCGGCGGAGATCGAACCATTCATCCTTTTCACCACGGCGTGGACGTTTTCATTCAATTCCTCCCAGCGGGCGAGAAAGGCCGCCTTGTCGGCGCCGATGGGCTGGGTGACGTTGAAATGGATATTGCCGTCGCCCAAATGGCCGAAGGGCACGGGCCGGGCGCCGGGAATGGTCTGCTCCACCACGGGCAGGGCTTCCGCGAGAAAGGCGGGAACCGAGGCGACCGGCACGCAGACATCGTGCTTGATCGAGCCGCCCTCGAGTTTCTGCATTTCCGACAAGTTTTCGCGTAAAGCCCAGAAGGTGGCGCGCTGGTCGAGCGAGGCGGCGACCGCCGCGTCCTCGACGATTTCCTTTTCGAAAGCCGCTTCCAGCAGGGCCATCATCTTGTCGTTGAGGCCGGTTTCCGATTGCGAGGCCAGCTCCAGCAGCACATACCAGGCGTGCGGCGCCTCCAGCGGCTCGCGCGCGACGGAAGAATGTTTGACCACGATCTCGACGCCGAAACGCGACATGAATTCGAAGGTTTTCAGATCGGGGCCGGCCATGCTCTGGGCCAGGCCCAGCAGCTCCAGGCATTTTTCCGGGCTGCTGAGGCCGATGAAGGCGGTTTCGACCGCGCGCGGGCGCGGATAAAGCTTCAAGACTGCGGCGGTGATGACCCCCAGCGTGCCTTCCGAACCGATGAACAGGTGTTTCAGGTCGTAGCCGGTATTGTCCTTGCGCAATTTGGACAGATTATCGAGCACCGAGCCGTCGGCCAGCACGACTTCGAGTCCGGTGACGAGATCGCGGGCGTTGCCATAGGCCAGGACGGCGGTGCCGCCGGCGTTGGACGCGAGATTGCCGCCGATGGTGCAGGAGCCCTCGGAAGCGAGCGACAGCGGGAACAGGCGATCGACGCTTTCGGCGGCTTCCTGCACTTTTTGCAAGGTCACGCCGGCCTCGACGATCATGGCGCCGGACTGGGGGTCGATCTCGCGGATCTTGTCGAGACGCCCGAGCGACAAAAGGACTTCCCGGCCCGACCGGTCGGGAATCTGGCCGCCGACCAGGCCGGTATTACCGCCCTGCGGCACGATTTTCAGGCCGTTCCGGTCGGCGAAGGCGCAAATGGCGGCGACCTCTTGCGTCGAGCCGGGGCGGGCGACGCAAGCCGCCTTGCCATGCCAAAGGTCGCGCGGCTCGCTCATAAAAGCTTCCATGTCCGCCGGCGCGGTCAGGACATATTTCGCGCCGACGATTTGAGCGAGTTGGGCGGCGATTTCGGCGGGCGAAAGCTCGGTCATCGTAAGAATCTCGTTGGAATCTTCGCTTGGAAGCGTGTTACCCCCACCCTCACCCTCCCCACAAGGGGGAGGGAATGGAGACCGCGCTAGCCAAGCAGGCGGCGCTTGCGGGCGGATTTCGCCGGCGCTTTGCGGAACACGCCGACCAATTCCACATGGGGCGAAAACAGGAATTGGTCAACCGGCGTGACGCGCTCCAGCGCAAGGCCTCCGGCGATCAGGATTTTGGCGTCGCGGGCGAAAGTCTGCGGGCTGCAGGACACGCCGACAAGGGTCGCAACGTCGCTTTTCGCCAGTTCCCGCGCCTGCGCCTCGGCGCCGGCGCGCGGCGGGTCGAAGATGACGGCGTCGAAAGACGCCAGTTCGGCGGCGAGCAGCGGACGGGCGAACAGGTCGCGGCGTTCGCCCTTGATCTCGCGCAGGCCAGGGGTATCGCGCGCGCCGCGCAGGCAGGCGGCGAGCGCGCCCGCTTCGCCTTCGACGCAGAAAACTTCCGCCTTTTCCGCCAGCCGGAGCGCGAAGGCTCCAATGCCGCAAAAAAGATCGGCGGTCTTTTTCGCGCCGCCCACGGCGTCGAGGACGAGACGCGCCAAGGCCTCCTCGCCGGCGGCGGTGGCCTGGAGGAAGGCGCCGGGCGGCGGCGCGACGTGGGCGCGGCCTATGAGGATTTTTGGCGCGCGGCGTTCGATCAGGGCCAGGCCGTGGTTGGAAATGCGGGCGAGGTCGAGGTCGCCTGCCGCGCCGATCAACGTCTGTTCGAGGGCGAAATCCAGCGCGCCGCAGCCGCGCATGTCGAGATCGAGACCGTTGAGCGAGGCGGTGACGAGGAGATCGAGCGGCTTGTCGAGATTTTTGAGGATTTCCGCGATCCGCCTCGCGGCGGACAGGGCGCCGGCCATTTCCGGCGCGAGGATCGGACAGGAATCGAGTTCGTAAATGCGATGGCTGCGCGCCTGCATGAAGCCGACATGGGGCGCGCCGCGCTGGTCGTTGCGGGAATGGAAGGTGGCGCGCCGGCGCCCCGCGCCCCAGGCCGCGACGAGCGGCGCGACTTCAGCGTCGATTCCCGCGTTGCGCAAGGCGTCCGCGACGATACCGCTTTTCCAGGCGCGATAGGCCGGTTGTGCAAGAGTTTGCACGGCGCAGCCGCCGCATTGCGTAAAATGCGGGCAGGGTGCCGCGACCCGGTCGGGAGAGGGCGTCAGCACCTCGACGAGTTTGCCGCGCTCGCCATCCACCTCGGCGCGGATTTTTCGCCCGGCAAGGCGTAGGGGGTGAAAATCAGGCCGTGCGGCCCACGGCTGACGCCTTCGCCGCGCGCGCCGAGTTTTTCGATGTCGAGCAGGGCGTTCAGCTCAATCACGTCGCGCCCCCAACAAAAATTCCCGATTGCCGTCGCCGCCCGCAATCGGCGAGGGGATCAACCCGATCACCTTCCAGCCCAGCGTTTCAAACAGCGCCGCGATTCTTTCGCAGGCGGCTTTTTGGGCGGCCTCATCGCGGACAAGGCCTTTCCTGACCAGTTCCGGCCCGACTTCGAATTGCGGCTTGATCAGGAAAACGGCTTCGGTCCGAGGCGCGGCGAGCGCCAGGACCGGCGGCAGGATTTTTTCCAGCGAAATGAAGCTCACGTCGCCGACGATCAATTGCGGCGGGGCGGGAAGGTCGTCGGCCGAAAGGGTCCGGGCGTCGCGCTTTTCCAGCGATTTTACCCGCGCATCCGCTGCAATCTTGGGGTGAAGCTGGCCATGGCCGACATCGACGCAGGTCACATGCGCCGCGCCGCGCGTCAGCAGCACATGGGTGAAGCCCCCGGTCGAGGCCCCGATGTCGAGCGCCGTCTTGCCGGCGGGATCAATGGAAAAAGCGTCGAGCGCCGCCGCGAGTTTGACGCCGCCGCGCGACACCCAGGGATAGGCCGGGCGGGCTTCAAGCCGCGCGTGTTCGGGCACAGGCTCGGAAGGCTTGGCGACCGGGCGGCCGTCGAGGATGACGAAGCCGGCCTCGATCGCCTCGCGCGCCTTGGCGCGGCTGGCGAACAAGCCGCGTTCGACCAAAGCGACATCGGCGCGGGTGGTCGCGCTCACGCCGTCTTGATCGCGGCTTGCCGGCCGAGGGCTTCAAAAGCCTTGGCGGCGATGCCCTTGGCGTCGAGCCCGGCCTTGGCGTACATGGTCTCGGGCTTGTCGTGGTCGAGGAAGACGTCGGGCAGGACCATGGCGCGGAAGCGCAGGCCGCCGTCGAGCAGGCCGTCTTCGGCCAATTGCTGGGCGACGAAAGAGCCGAAGCCGCCGATCGAGCCTTCCTCGACGGTGATCAGCGCCTCATGCGTGCGGGCGAGTTTGCGGATCAGCTCGACATCGAGCGGCTTGGCGAAACGGGCGTCGGCGATTGTGGCCGAAACGCCCTGCGTCGCCAGGATCTCAGCGGCGTCCAAAGCCTCCGCGAGCCGCGCGCCCAGCGACAGGATGGCGACCTTGTCGCCTTGCCGCATGATGCGGCCCTTGCCGATTTCGAGCGGCTTGCCCTCCTGCGGCAAATCGACGCCGACGCCGTTGCCGCGCGGATAGCGGAAGGCGATCGGGCCCTTGTCGTAAGCCGCGGCGGTGGCGACCATATGGACCAGCTCCGCTTCGTCGGCGGCGGCCATCACCACCATGTTGGGCAGGATTCCAAGATAGGCGACGTCGAAGGAGCCGGCGTGGGTCGCGCCGTCGGCGCCGACGAGGCCGGCGCGGTCGAGGGCGAAGCGCACGGGCAGGTTCTGGATCGCCACATCATGCACGACCTGATCGTAGCCGCGCTGCAAAAAGGTCGAATAAATGGCGCAGAAGGGCTTGAACCCTTCGGTCGCGAGGCCGGCGGCGAAGGTCACCGCATGCTGTTCCGCGATGCCGACATCGAAGCTGCGCTTGGGGAAAGCCTGCTGGAACAGGTCGACGCCCGTCCCGTTGGGCATGGCGGCGGTAATGGCGACGATCTTGTCGTCCTTTTCGCCTTCCTTGACCAGCGACTGTCCGAAAACCTTGGTGTAGGACGGCGCATTGGCCTTGGGCTTGACCTGGGTTCCGGTCACCACGTCGAATTTGTTGACGCCGTGATATTTGTCCTCGGCGGCCTCGGCGGGGGCGTAGCCCTTGCCCTTCTGGGTCACGACGTGGATCAGCACCGGCCCGCCGACGTCGGCGTCGCGGACGTTCTTCAGCACCGGAAGCAGATGGTCGAGATTGTGGCCGTCGATCGGGCCGATGTAATAGAAGCCCAGCTCCTCGAACAGGGTGCCACCGGTGACATAGTTCCGGGCGTGTTCGACCGCGCGGGTGATCGCGTTTTCCACGGGTTTCGGCAGGCGGCGGGCGATCGTCTTGCCGGCGTCGCGCAGCTTGAGAAAAGCGCGGCCGGAGGACAGGCGGGCGAGATAGGCCGACATGGCGCCGACCGGCGGCGCGATCGACATGTCGTTGTCGTTGAGGATGACGACCAGGCGGGCGCGCGACGCCCCGGCGTTGTTCATCGCCTCATAGGCCATGCCCGCCGAGAGCGCGCCGTCGCCGATCACCGAGATGACATGGTTGTCGCCGCCCGAGAGATCGCGCGCCACCGCCATGCCAAGGCCGGCCGATATCGAGGTCGAGGAATGAGCGGCGCCGAAAGGATCGTATTCGCTTTCCGCGCGCTTGGTGAAGCCGGACAGGCCGCCGCCCTGGCGCAGGGTCTTGATGCGGTCGCGCCGGCCGGTGAGAATCTTGTGCGGATAGGCCTGATGGCCGACGTCCCAGATGATCCGGTCCTTCGGCGTGTTGAAGACATAATGAAGCGCGACGGTCAGTTCGACGACGCCGAGGCTGGAGCCGAGATGGCCGCCGGTGACCGAAACCGCGTCGATCGTGGCGCGCCGAAGATCCTCGGCGACCGCGCGCAGGTCGGATTCCGGCAGCCGGCGCAGGTCGCCGGGGATTTTCACCCTGTCGAGGACAGGGGTCGTTGAAACATTGTTCACGGCGCACTCGATCAATATGCCGCTCCCCCCATGACTAGAAGCGCGAAAAAGCTGCTTTACACGCTGAAAGCGCGAGGGGCAATCGCGCGACCGCATTTTGTCGCCGGCCCTTCGCCGCGCGGCGGGCGGCTCTCGCGGTCGAATCACATCGGTCAAGCTCAAGTGGTCAGCGCAAGATAGCTTGACGGCCGGGCCGCCGGCGGATTTGATCCGGACAGCTTTCCGGCGGGCCGGAAAATCTTGTTCACGGGAGCGAGCCATGAGCCAGGACATGCCGGGATTGGAGCCGCGTCATACTTTAGGCGAGGCGATTCATCGCCTGCGCGCCCGCTGGGGCTGGTTTTTCGCCTTTGGGGCCTTATGCCTCGCCTTCGGCCTCGCCGCTTTGACCATGGCTGCGGTTTCGACCCTGGCGGTGGTTCTGATGGTCGCCTTCATGCTGATCCTGGCCGGCGGCTTCGAGATCGTCCTGGGCTTCAACTCGCGCGACTGGCCTTCGTTTTTTCTCTGGGTTGTCAGCGGCTTGTTCTATCTGGTGTTTGGCGCCTTCGCGCTGGCCCGGCCGGTCGTCGCCGCCGCCGCGCTGACAGCGGTGGTCGGCGCGGGCTTTCTGATCGCGGGCGTCGCGCGCATCTGGCTGGGCTTCAAGCTGCCAGCGGGGCCCAAGGCCTTCATCGTGCTGGCCGGCGTGGTCACCACCCTGCTCGGCGCCCTGATCCTCGCCGGCTGGCCGGGCAATACTCTCTTCGTGCTCGGCATTCTTTTCGGCGTCGATCTGGTTTTCTATGGCGCGAGCTGGATTGCGCTGGCTTTGAAACTGCGCCCCTGACTTTAGTCTAGGGCGGCGACCGTTTCCGACGCTTGGCTTTTGCTCCGCCGAGATGGTAAGCCCGAAAGCTCTACCATTCTCCGGCGCCTTTGACCGACGGCGCGGACGATTTTGGCGGCATGAGGAAACGATCATGGCGAAATGGGTCTATTCATTCGGCGGCGGCAAAGCCGAAGGCGCCAGCGCAATGAAGAATTTGCTTGGCGGCAAAGGCGCCAATCTGGCGGAAATGGCCAATCTGGGATTGCCTGTCCCGCCCGGCTTCACCATTTCGACCGAGGTCTGCACTTTCTATTACGCCAACGGACGCACCTTTCCCGCCGATCTGACGGAGCAGGTCGAAGCCGCGCTCGCCCATGTCGGCAAGCTCGCCGGCCATACGTTCGGCGATCCCGACGATCCCTTGCTGGTTTCGGTGCGTTCGGGCGCGCGGGCCTCGATGCCCGGCATGATGGACACGGTGCTCAATCTCGGCCTCAACGACTCGACCGTCGACGCCGTCGCCAAATCGGCCGGCGACGAGCGCTTCGCCTGGGATTCTTATCGCCGCTTCATCCAGATGTATTCGAATGTGGTGCTCGAAGTGGAGCATCATAATTTTGAAGAGATTCTGGAGGTCTACAAAGACCAGAAGGGCTATCTGCAGGACACCGATCTCAAGGCCGAGGATTGGCGCAAGATCGTCGTCAGCTACAAGGAGGTCGTCCAGCGCGAGACCGGAAAAGCCTTTCCGCAGCATCCGAAGGAACAACTCTGGGGCGCGATCGGCGCGGTGTTCTCCTCGTGGATGAACCATCGTGCGATTACCTACCGCCGCCTGCACGACATTCCGGAAAGCTGGGGCACGGCGGTCAATGTCCAGGCCATGGTGTTCGGCAATATGGGCGAGAGCTCGGCGACCGGCGTGGCTTTCACCCGCAATCCGGCGAACGGCGAGAATGCGCTCTATGGCGAATTCCTGATCAACGCCCAGGGCGAGGATGTGGTGGCCGGCATCCGCACGCCGCAGAACATCACCGAGGCCGCGCGCATCGCCGCCAAATCCGAGAAGCCCTCGCTGGAACAGGCGATGCCGGAAGTTTTCGCCGAATTCGTCCGCGCGACCCAGTTACTGGAAAAGCATTATCGCGACATGCAGGACATGGAATTCACCGTCGAGCGCGGCAAGTTCTGGATGCTCCAGACCCGCAACGGCAAGCGCACGGCGCGCGCCGCCTTGCGCGTCGCGGTGGAAATGGCCGATGCGGGGCTGATCACCCGGCAGGAGGCGATTCACCGCATCGAGCCGGCCTCGCTCGATCAATTGCTGCACCCGACCCTCGATCCCAAGGCCGAGCGCAAGATTGTGGCGACCGGCCTGCCGGCCTCGCCCGGCGCGGCGAGCGGCGAGATCGTCTTTTCGTCCGACGAGGCCGAAACGCTCAAGGCGGCCGGCCACAAGGTCATTCTGGTGCGCGTCGAGACCTCGCCCGAGGACATCCACGGCATGCACGCCGCCGAAGGCATCCTGACCACGCGCGGCGGCATGACCTCGCATGCGGCGGTGGTCGCGCGCGGGATGGGCAAGCCCTGCGTTTCCGGCGCGGGAACGGTGCGGGTCGATTATGCGACCCAGACCATGACCGCCCTGGGCAAGACGTTCAACAAGGGCGACATCGTCACCATCGACGGCGCGACCGGACAGGTGATGGAAGGCGCCGTGGCGATGCGCCATCCCGAACTTTCGGGCGATTTCGCGGTGCTGATGGGCTGGGCGGACGCCGAGCGCCGGATGAAGGTGCGCGCCAACGCCGACACGCCGCATGACGCGCGGGTCGCGCGCCAGTTCGGCGCCGAGGGCATCGGCCTGTGCCGCACCGAACATATGTTCTTCGACAACGACCGCATCGTCGCGGTGCGCGAGATGATTCTCGCCGACGACGAGGCGGGCCGCCGCGCCGCGCTCGCCAAGATCCTGCCGATGCAGCGCGGCGATTTCGCGGCTCTGTTCGAAATCATGCACGGCCTGCCGGTGACCATTCGCCTGCTCGATCCGCCGCTGCACGAATTCCTGCCGCATACGACGCAGGAAATCGCGGAAGTCGCGGCGGCGACCGGCGCGGACCCGGAAAAGCTCAGGCGCCGCGCCAATGAATTGCATGAATTCAACCCGATGCTCGGCTTCCGTGGCGTGCGTCTCGCCGTCGCCTTCCCGGAAATCGCCGAAATGCAGGCCCGCGCGATTTTCGAGGGCGCGGTCGAAGCGCAAAAGAAGACCGGCGAGAATGTGACGCCGGAAATCATGGTCCCGCTGGTCTTTTCCAAGCGCGAACTCGATCTGGTCAAGGAGCGCATCGACGCCATGGCGGAAGCCGTCGCCAAGGAAACCGGCGTGACCTTGCCTTATCATGTCGGCACGATGATCGAACTGCCGCGCGCGGCGCTACGCGCCGGCGAGATCGCCGAGACGGCGGAGTTCTTCTCCTTCGGCACCAACGATCTGACCCAGACGACGCTCGGCATTTCGCGCGACGACGCCGGCTCCTTCCTCGGCATCTATGTTCAGAAGAATATTCTGCCGCAGGATCCCTTCGTCGCGCTCGACCAGGAAGGCGTCGGCGAATTGGTGGCGCTCGCCGCGGAGCGCGGCCGGAAGACGCGGGACAAGATCAAGCTAGGCATTTGCGGCGAGCATGGCGGCGATCCGTCCTCCATTGCCTTCTGCGAGAAGACCGGGCTGGATTACGTGTCCTGCTCGCCTTATCGCGTGCCGATCGCCCGCCTCGCCGCGGCCCAGGCGGCCCTCGGCCAGGCGGCGCGCTCGACGGCGTGAAGCGCCGATTTCGCGCATCATCCGTCATGGCCGGGACAAATCCCCGGAACAAGTCCGGGGACGGCCATGACGTTTAAGAGGTGGTGATTATGCGCCAGGCCCAGCAGAAAATTTCGATTTCGACGCGCGGGCGCGGCCTGTTCGAATTCACCGGCGAGGCGCGCGGTTTCTTGCGCGCCAGCGGCCTGTCGCTCGGGCAAATGACGATTTTCTGCCGGCACACCTCGGCTTCCCTGCTCATTCAGGAAAACGCCGACCCTTCTGTCTGCGACGATCTGCTCGCCTTTTTCGACCGCATCGCGCCGGAGGGGCGCGGCCTCTACCGCCATGAGAACGAAGGCCCCGACGACATGCCGGCGCATCTGCGCGCGGCGCTGACGCCCGCTCACCTGACCGTTCCCTTCGCCGACGGCGCGCTGTTGCTGGGCGCGTGGCAGGGGATTTACCTGTTCGAGCACCGCCGCGCCCCGCATAAACGCGAGGTGGTTTTACATGCGATGGGCGAGTGACCCGAGGTCCGATGCCCGCGCCTTTTCCCAATCTCGACAGCATCGCCGCCAGCGGCAAACGCGGTCTTTCGCGGGCTTTGGCTTTGATCGAAACCCATGCGGGGACGGCGGAGCTGGCTGAACTGCTCGACGCCGCTCTGGCGCAAACCCGCGCCCATACGGCCGGCCTCACCGGGCCGCCGGGCGTCGGCAAATCGACGCTGACCAATGCGCTGCTGCGCGACTGGCGCGGGCGGGGCGAGACCATTGGGGTGATCGCCGTCGATCCGTCGTCGCGGCGCACCGGCGGCGCGCTGCTGGGCGACCGCGCGCGCATGGCGACCGACCCGGAGGATCAGGGCGTTTTCGTCCGCTCGATGGCGGCGCGCGACCGGCTCGGCGGCCTTTCCGACCAGACCATCGCGGCGGCCGCCTTGATGCGCGCTTTATTCGACCGGGTGCTGATCGAAAGCGTCGGCATCGGCCAGTCGGAAGCCGATATTTCCTTCGCCGTGGATTGCGTGATCCTCTGCGTCCAGCCGGGCTCGGGCGATTCGCTGCAATTCATGAAGGCGGGCGTGATGGAATTGCCCGATATTGTCGTCGTCACCAAGGCCGATATGGGCGAGGCCGCCCACCGCGCCAAAAGCGAGGTCCAGGGCGCTCTGACGCTGTTCGCGCGCGACGACGACTGGCGGGTTCCGGTGATCCTGGCCTCGGCGGCGCGCGGCGACGGCATGGCGGAATTGCACCGGGCCTTGGCCGATCACCGCGCCTGGGCCGAGCGTAGCGGCGCGTTTTTATCGCGCCGCCGGGCGCAGGAAAAGGCCTGGGTGGAGGAATCGGTCCGCGCCCGTTTCGGAGCCGAAGGTTTTTCGCGCGCCGCCGCGATAAAAGTTTCGGCGGCGGGGCCGTTCACGCGCGAACTGGAAATCGCGCGGGAGCTGACGCGGCGGCTGGAAGGCCCGTAAGAAATTTCCCCCGACGTTATGTTTGACGTATAATGGCCCGCGTCATACGTTCCACGAATGATCAAAACCTGGGCCAATTCCGCCACGCGAAGGTTTGCCGAGGACGGCAAGAACAAATTTTCGGGCATGGATGCGGAGGCGGCCGAAGAAATGATCGCGGCGCTTGACGCGGCGACATCGCTGACCGATCTCAGTCCACTGAAATCGGTCGGCCTGCACAAGTTGAGCGGGGACAGGAAAGATCTCTGGGCGATGACGATCAACGGACCGTGGAGGGTGTGTTTCCGTTTTGCTGACGGCGACGCCTGGGACGTAGAAATCGTCGATTATCACAGGGGCTAAAAAGATGAGGCCGATACATCCTGGACGGATTCTCCGGCGCGAATTGTCGGCGCGAGGGCTTTCCGCGAATGCGCTTGCCTTGGCGCTGCGCACCAATTCGGGACGGATTTCGGAAATCCTGAACGGCAAACGCGGCATCAGTCCCGAGACGGCATTGCGGCTGGCGCGCTATTTCGGGAATAACCCGCGTTTCTGGATGAATCTGCAAACCACCTATGAATTGGCGCAAACCGAAGCTGAGCTGGGCAAAAAAATCGCCGCCGAGGTCGCGCCCTCGGCGGCTTGAAGCTTAGACGGCCCCCGTGGGCGAGATCAGCCGGTAGTGGCGGGCAAGGGCGGTGAGGCCTCGGCGCAGGATGAAGAGGGCGACGGCGCCGGCCATTTTGGCGTCCTTATAGGCGCCGATTTCGCGGCCGACATCGACGATTTCGCGGTCTTCGAGCACGATCGCCGCCAGCGGTTCGCGGAAATCCTCGGGGATCGCCTCGCGCGCGGCGCGGAATTTTTGCAGATTTTCGATCTGGCTCTCGCAACGCCACAGGCCATTGGGGGAAAAAGCCGATTTGACCTCCTGCGACGGATCGAGCGTGCGCAGGGGATCGAGGCCGGCGCGAAAAAAGCATTCGCGATATTTCTCGCCGGCCTGGGCGAGAGCGAAATTGCGCGCCTTGTCGGCGCGGTCGAGCTGGTTGCGGTCGCGCAGCCGCGCCAGCGGCCCGTCGTCGAGCCGCATCCGCACGCAATCGACCGTTTCGGATAAAAATTTGTCGCCGCGCGAAATCTCCACCGCTTCGGAGAAGACTTCGATTCGCGCGGCGCCGCCCGCACGCAACAGGCGCTCGGGGCTGGGCGCCTGCGGAGCGCGGGCGCCGGCGCGCTCGAATTTTTGCAGCGCGCGCCGCGCGCTTTCGCGCGATTGCGGCTCCAGGCAGGCGAGTTGGGGCAGGGAGATTTTGCTGTTGCGGGGTCTGCTCATTTGGCGCTCGGAATTTGGAGGAGAATTCAGGCGGTGAAAAAGTCGCTGACGGTCAGCGTCAGTTCGGCGCCGGCGCCATAGCTCGCGCTGATACATTCCGGCGTCAGGCCGCGCCGAATGACCCGACAACGGGCGAGAAGCTCGACCAGCGGGCGCTCCAGCGCGCCGAACTGGCGGGCGGCGGCCTTGCGCGGCGCGACGACCTCCAGCGCATAAGTCGCGCCGATCCTGCCCGGCTTCTGGGCGTTGAGCCGGCGCGCGGCCCGATCGAGCCATTCCTCGTAAGCCTCGGATCGCACCAGGCCTTTCGGGGTCGGGACATAAAGCACGGAAGCCGGCGGCGGAGCGGGAACGTGGACCGTGACCGTCCGCGCGGCGGGGCGAGGCTCGGCGCTGAGGCCGAAAGCTCCCGTTTTCGGCGCGGCGGCGCGCGGCTTGACTTTTTCGACCCTTAAAGGTCGGGCGCCGGCGCGGGGCACGAGAATGGTGGTGGAGGAAAAGGGCGAAAAGGCGCGGATCGGTGCGGGGAAGGTCATGGCCGCCTTGGGAGGTTGAAGGTGAAGAACTTGACTGCGCAGCGAACAGAACATAAAGGGGTACAGTGATTTCCAAAAAAAATACCAGTCCGCAGGCCCATCGCCTTGGCGACATTCCCGAGCACATCATTGTCAAAACTCGGTGATTTACGGCGAGCAGGTATGTTGGCTTGCCGAGTTCAACGGCGTCGATCGGTTCGAGAGACCGTCTTTAAGAAATTCATGCGTGCGAATTTGCCGCCTGCTGATGCCAGATAATTTGTGTTGGATAGAGACAGGACTTCGGCTTCCGGCTCATTGCTGACGATCCTGCTCGGGTCGGCGAATGTCTCATCCAGAGCCGTTAAGCGCAGTTTCCATAATCGACCGTATGCGCCCTTCTCCCTTCTGCAGGGCTATCTGATAAAATCAATCATGGGAAAATTTGGTACAAGCCCGCCGGATTGATCGAAGTCCGAACCGTTCAAATCCATTGGACCTCGCCAGTAATGCACCTCTCTGTGGCCAAACTCGTCTCTATCGCCGAGCTTGGCGATGCCTGCGGGCTGGAACTTTGAGCCCGCGAAAGACCCGTATTGTATATTTCCGCCGACCGTAGGAACCGAAGAATCATTTATGACACGTTGCAGAACGTCAATGCTGTCTCGTTCCGTCGCTCCGCTAGGCATTAGTTTATGTGCTGCGTCGTCCCCACTTCCAAAAATCTCTACGTCGGTATTTCCGGTCAGAATTTCTCTTTTGTGCCTTTGGTTCTGATCGTCTGTCTCTATCCGGAAAGCGCGAAGCTTATTCTGTATAACGCAGTGACCACCGAACACAATGCAGGTACGCCCTTGTTCGAGAATTGTTGCGCACAGGTTTTTCGAAATCACTTCGTAAGCGCGAAATACGAAATCGGCGATGCTGTCCATGCCTTTGTCATCGGAGTCGGGAAAGGTTGGAACGACCTGCATACAGAATATTACCTCTGCCAGCGCCTCTTTGACCATAAGAGCACCAACTGCGTTTCCGGCAAACGCCATTCCCAAGTCGCCGGATGAGATCAGCGGTTTCGTGCCGCCGGGCTCCTCCGGTCCGTAAATGTTGAACGGGATCCGAACGACCTTGATGCCGCAATCGCTCGTCAGGCTACCTAACGATAGCCGAGAATCGGAAGCAAACTTGATATTCGATCCGTCCCTCCACACGATGCACAATGTCATTATCTTGGCCTGCTTCGTCCATGTTACAGTGATTGATAGCTTACGCTTTAGTGAGTTTCGCCCCTGTGCGAAAGTTAGGTTCTTGTCTTATGCTGCGCGGAGAAAGTTACATGACCGAAGATGTGATGTTGGATGACGTACCATACTGGCTTACCGCACAGGTTGAGGACTGGTCGCAGACGGTCACAGGTGGCGAGGATTATTCGCTTTATCGCTTCAGCGCCAGCGCGTGCGCCGCAAACGATGACCTAGTACTTGGTGCCGACGGGCGTCGGCGCATCTCCAATATCCGAATGTCCCTGTCGCTCGTGCGCGGCTTACCCAAGGAACCGCCGAAGCGCGGCATTGGCATTCTCGCTTACCATGCCGAGAAACCTGCGCACGATGACATTGATGGCACGGACGAATCCATAGTTGGCTGGTTCTGGTTGCCCGACGCATTGTATGACGAAATTTGGGGTCAGGTGCGGGAGAATTGTTACGACACAGCCGCGCTCGAACTTCAAGTCGCTTTTGTCGAGTTGGCTGACCCCTACGAGCGGTGGGATACGTCGAAAAACAAGATCATTCCCATTATGGGTGCTAGCGTGCGCTTCGAGCGGAAACTCAAGCCTCCGATTGATCCCGACGCGTCGCTGTCCGAGCCGCCAAAGAAGCGCTGGCTGTTCACTTGGGCCGGGTAGAATTCACTCGCGGGCAATGCCTTGTTGCATTAAGCAAGAATTATGACGAGGCTATGATGGACGTTCTAGAAGCGTGGGAGGGCACCAAAAAATGAAACGCTCCTCTATAAAACGACGGTGACGTGATGACAGACGAGGAATTCCATAATAATCATCCTGAAGATAATCCAATGTCTGAAACGGAAAATTTGCTGGCCAATGTAGAATCTCTGCTTATAGATATAAATGATACATTGAAGAACATATCTGAAAAGGTGGAACATTCGCCGGTATCCGGCTACTTGCGAGAAATAGAAGTCACTCTATGGATTATATTGGCTGCAATGATATTTATTATCTGGAAGCTAACGGGCATTGTCCTGTGACTACCCGCATGAAGAAGGAACTGTTTTCATGTTCGGATGGTTTCGCAAGAGAGCAATAAATAAACAGCGAAATAGATACGTTTACGACGTCGGCAGACAATTTTCGAAAGACCTCATGTCGTCGTACAACGATTTTATTAAACGTAGATTTGGCACTTTGCATGATGATTATCTTAATGTTTTGCGCGGCAATTTGTTGGAAGATATGCAAAGGATCGATGTGCCACCGTTAGAGGCGGCTCGCGCCAATTACAAAGGATTTTTAGCTGAGGTGTCTGCATTGAAAGTAAATATGAGTGCGGAGGTTATACTATACATGAAAGTGTGGCTGGAAAACGCCGACGAAATCGGTGCTGGAACACAAATAAGAGAATTTATTGATACAGAAATCGATTCGTTCTGCGGCAAATTATCAGTAGATGGGTTGAGCCTTTTTACGGACTATGCCGTACCTCTTAAGGACGCCAGTGACGCGTGGCGGAAGGCTTATCCAGAAGTTGCGCGAAAGTGGCCAGATGCTGAGTCTAAATGAACCAGCATATCGACCGCCGGTCGTTATTTTGCCTAAGTCCATGAAGATACTTCCGTCACGGGTCTCAAGGGAGCGCTTTGAAAAAGGCTATTGGTCTATGTGCTCGGCGGTTTCGCCACTGCGCTGAAGCGCAGATATCGCCCTATAGGGCGCAAATCCGAGCCGATTTGATGGCGGCTACCGCCTCATTTCGCCCTCATCTCCCAATTTGGACGCAATTCTCCCGTCTGGACGGCCTCACGCTGCCCGGAGCAGAACCCGCGCCCGTTTCATATTCATCGCACAGGCGACGAATTGCAGATGACAATTGTTGCGCGCGAGCCCGCGATAACGAACCCGCGCCATGCCATACCAATTTTTCATCGTCGCGTTGGCCCGCTCGACGCCGGAGCGCACACTTGAAGCCGTCGTGTTGAACCACTTCTGCCAGTTTTTCAGCGGCTTGTTGCGCTTGGCCTTGTAGGCGATCTTGTCGTCGATGCCGAGCGAAGCGAGCTTTTCTCGCAGGGCTTTGCTGTCGTAAGCTTTGTCCGCGTAATAGGCCTCTTCGTCGCCCTGGATCATCGCCTCGCCGCGCTGGCTGTCGTGCAGGTCGGCGGAGGTCATTTCCGCCTGCCGGATCAGATCGCTTTCCTCGTCCACGGCGATATGGGCCTTGTAGCCGAAAGAGGTCTTGTCGTTCTTGATCGTGAAGCCGGCGTCGGGATCGCGCGGATTGACTTGACCCTCTTCATAAGGCGGCCGCTTCACCGCCGCAGCGATGATCGTCGCATCGACCAGCGTTCCTCTCTTGACGATCAGCCCTCGCGCGTCGAGTTGGCGGTTGATCTCGGCCAGCAGCTTCTCTGACAGGCCAAGCTTTTCGACCGTCTGCCGGAAACGCCAGATTGACGAATGGTCCGGCGTCTCGGCGTCGAGCGGGATGCCGCAAAAGCGCCGGAACGAAATCCGATCACGCACGGCCTCCTCGGCCTGCGGGTCGGACAGATTGTACCATTGCTGTAAAAGAACGATCTTAAACAGCGTCAGCGGCGGGTATCCTGGCGCGCCCTTGGCATTGGCGTTGATTTGCGCAAACAAAACGTCAAAGGCCGACCAGTCAATGGTCTTGAGCAAATCTTCCAGGAAGCCGCCGCCTTTCGAATAGGCCTTAACGAAAGCGTCAGCGAGTGAAGGTTGGTCAAAGCAACGGCGCGACATCGGCGAATCGTCTCCGTGGAGACCCTACAAAATCATGGCGTGGCGACTTTTGCAAAGCGCTCCAAGGAGAGAACTATGGACAATGGTGCTTTTACAGTTTCGCGTTCGAGCGGGTGGTTGATTGTGAACCACGCGTTTGGTCACGAATACTCCTATCCCACAGATGGACGGCGCGTCTTGGATGAGTGGTACGCGCCCGCAGCAGCCCGTCTTTCGAATGAACAGCTTTCTAAGGTCGGACTTCCGCCTCTCGATCTGGAGCAATCTTTCCTCCAAGCCAAAGCGCTCAGCGGAGACGCAAGACGTGCGGCGGAAACGTTTTTGAGCACGGAAGCTGCGTAGGGCGTTCTCGCGCCAAGGAGCGCGGTCGGGCTCTTGGCGCAAGCGCCCCATGCCGCAAGGCGTCTCCGCCCTTCGGGCTTCCATCTACTCGGCGGCGCCCCGATGATTTTCGAATCTCGTGACATTCGAAGGGCGCAGGAGAGCAAGGGCTCTTTACTGGCCGCAAGGCACCGTTGATCGCGCGACGAACATCCGCTGTTTGGCACCAACCCGCCCTTGCTAATGTCGCTCAAGGACTTCCGCTCCCCGCCGTGGGACTAAACCGCTTTCGCGGTAGGGGCGGCGAGAAGCGGCGAGATTCGTGATCGTGCAATTCCTGAGGCGACGCGGCTGACCTGTCTCAAAATCGTGGGGTTCAACCCCATGCGAGACAGGAGCTTTCGCGATGATCGACAAGCCAAACAGCCCATTGCGCCAGCGCATGACCGAGGACATGACGGCGCGCCGCTTCACCGAGAAGGTCCAGAAGGACTACATCCGCCACGTGCGGAACTTCGCGGTCTTTCTCCGCCGTTCGCCGGACGCCGCCACGGCCGAGGACGTTCGGCTCTTCCAGCTGCATATGGCCAATCGGCAGATCGGCGCGCCGACCATCAACGCCGCCGTCGCCGCGCTGCGGTTCTTCTTCAACGTCACGCTCGAACGGCCTGAACTCGCCCGCCATCTCGCTGGCGTGCATAAGCCGCGCAGGGCGCCGGTGGTGCTGAACCAGGAGGAGGTGGCCCGCCTCCTCGAAGCCGCGCCCGGCCTCAAGTACAAGGCCGCCTTCGGCGTCGCCTATGGCGCGGGATTGCGCGTCTCCGAGGTCGTGGCGCTCAAGGTGTCGGACATCGACAGCAAGCGCATGACCTTGCGGGTCGAGCAGGGCAAGGGTCAGCGCGACCGCTATGTCATGCTCTCGCCGCAACTGCTCGAATGGCTGCGCGACTGGTGGCGGGCGGCGCGGCCCCAGGCCTGGCTGTTTCCCGGGCAGAACCCGGTCAACCCGATGTCGGCGCGCCAGTTGAGCCGCGTTGTGCGCGAAACGGCGCGGACAGCTGGCATCGCCAAGCGCGTGTCGCCCCACACCCTGCGGCACAGCTTCGCCACCCATCTGCTCGAACAGAACGTCGACATCCGCGTCATCCAGGTCCTGCTCGGACACGCCAAGCTGGAGACGACGGCGCTTTACACCCGCGTCGCCGTCAACACGATCCGCGACGTCACCAGCCCGCTGGAAAAGCTCACCGCGAACCTCACCGGGCGCGCGCCGCCCGTTTGACGCACGCCGCATGCCGCGGCCTCATCTTGAAGTCGCCGACATTTTTCACGCCCATGGCGCGGACTGGCGCAAGGCCAACGCCGGTCATGTCAGCCTCGCCCAATTGAAGGCGATGTCGGCGATCGAAAACTGCCGCACCTCCGCGCTCGGCGGTCATGTCGAGCGCTGCGAGGACTGCGCGCATACGCGCATCTCCTATAACTCCTGCCGCAACCGCCATTGTCCCAAGTGTCAGGCCGCCGCCGCCCGACAATGGCTGGCAGAACGAGAAGCCGAACTGCTGCCGGCTCCCTATTTCCACGTCGTCTTCACCGTGCCGGCCGCGGTCGCGGCGATCGCTTTCCAGAACAAGGCCGTCGTCTACGATCTGCTGTTCAAGGCGGCGGCCGAGACCCTGACCACCATCGCCGCCGATCCCAAACATCTCGGCGCCCGCATCGGCCTCACCGCCGTCCTGCACACATGGGGCTCGGCGCTGACCCATCATCCCCATGTCCACATCATCGTTCCCGGCGGCGGCCTGTCGCCGGACGGATCGCGCTGGATCGCCTGCAAGCCGGGCTTTTTCCTGTCGGTGCGCGTGCTCTCGCGCTTGTTCCGGCGGCTGTTCCTCGAAGGTCTCGCCACGCTGAACGCCGCCGGCCGCCTCACCTTCTTCGGCGATCTGGCGCCGCTCGCCGACAGAGAGGCTTTCGCCGCAGCCCTCGCGCCTTTGCGTCGCTCCGAATGGGTCGTTTACGCCAAGCGGCCCTTCGCCGGTCCAAAGGCTGTGCTCGCCTATTTGTCGCGCTATACCCATCGGGTCGCCATCTCGAACTCCCGGCTCATCGCGCTCGACGACGCGGGCGTCACCTTCAAATGGAAAGATTATCGGATCAAGGAAGGCGACCAGCTCAAGACCATGACGCTCGACGGGCCTGAGTTCATCCGCCGGTTTCTCATGCACGTGCTGCCAAGCGGCTTCCACCGCATCCGCCACTACGGCCTGTTCGCCAGCGCGGCGCGAGCCCGCAACATCGAGCGCGCCCGCGCGTTACTGGCCGTCGCCGAGACCCCGCCGCAACAACAGCCCGAGACGGATGGCGACGCCGATCCCGTTGACGGCGCGCACAAATGCCCCTGCTGCGGCGGCCGGATGATCATCATCGAAACGTTTGAAGGCGTGCGCCCCGCGCCGCCGGCCTCGCCCTGTCGGATCAGGATCGACACCTCATGACCATGACCCCACTTCCCGCTCCCCAGTTCTGCTTGCCTTCGCCGCCGACCTCGTTCTGGCCCGGGCGCGCCGCGCCCGAAACGCCCGCCCAAAGCTGCTTCAGCCCCATGACCTTCGGAAAAATCTACGCGCGGATCGCCCAAATCGCCTCCTCGCCGCACGTCACACCGTCAAATACCGGCGCCAAAGCGCAAAACAGACGCCCCGTTGCCCTGACCGCCGTCTTCAAATCCCCATAGCGAGCCTCGCGGCAACGGAGCCTTTCCGGCCCGCGGTTTCCTCCTTCGGAGGCTTTCGGTCGCCGGCCCCGCGCCGACCCGATCACGCGTGTGGGGGCCGGCGACCGAAACCCTTCACACATCCGGCCATCGGCTGGAGTAAACGACGAATTGGTCGCGTAGCTCAGTTGATGACTTTCGCAATTCGCGTGCGGGTCTTCTCACCAAGCGATCCGAAGCCATATTTCAGCGCCTTGATCAAAGTCTGTTGAGTTCCACTGAGAACTGACCCGTTTAGGCCGGGAATTTTCATTGAGATTTGACCCATGTTTTGACCCCACCCTTGCTGTTTTCAGCGGGGGGCAACGGAGTGATAGACATGGCTTTGTTGAGCGTTATCCGCCGGTGGTTTTTTCGCGACCAGCTCTCGATCCGTGAGATTGCGCGACGAACCGGGTTGTCGCGGAACACGATCCGCAAATATCTGCGATCTGATGTCGTCGATCCGAAGTTCAAGGTTCCTGACCGACCAAGCAAGCTGGATGCTTTCGCCGACAAATTGTCAGCCTGGCTGAAAACCGAGGCCGGCCGGCCGCGCAAGCAGAAGCGCACACTGAAGCAGTTGCACGCCGATCTCGTCGCGCTGGGTTTTGACGGCTCGTACGGCCGCGTCGCCGCCTTCGCCCGAGAATGGAAAGAAGACCGCCATCGCGAACAGCAGACGGTCGGCCGGGGTGCTTTCGTCCCTCTGGCGTTTCAGCCGGGCGAAGCGTTCCAGTTCGATTGGAGCGAGGACTTCGCGATCATCGGCGGCGAGCGGGTCAAGCTGCAAGCCGCCCATATCAAGCTGTCCTACAGCCGCGCCTTCCTCGTTCGCGCCTATCTCCTGCAAACCCACGAGATGCTGTTCGACGCCCATTATCAGGCGTTCCGGGTGTTTGGCGGCGTGCCTCGGCGGGGGATTTACGACAATATGAAAACGGCGGTCGATCGCGTCCTGGTCGGCAAGGAGCGGCAGGTCAACGCACGCTTCCTCGCCATGACCAGCCACTATCTGTTCGGCGCCGAGTTCTGCAATCCGGCCTCCGGCTGGGAAAAGGGCCAGGTCGAGAAAAACGTCCAAGACGCGCGCCACAGGCTTTGGCAACCGACGCCGAGCTTCCCGACGCTGGAGGCGCTGAATGAATGGCTGGAGCACCGCTGCCAGGCGCTGTGGCAGGAGATTCCTCATGGAGGCCAGCCAGGAACGATCGCCGAAGTCTGGGCGAGCGAGACGCCGACCCTGATGCCTCTTTCCCGGCCTTTCGATGGCTTCGTCGAATACAGCAAGCGAGTGTCGCCCACCTGCCTCGTCCATCTGGAGCGCAATCGCTACAGCGTCCCGGCTTCCTTCGCCAATCGCCCGGTGAGCTTGCGCGTTTATCCAGAGCACATTGTCATTGTCGGGGAAGGCCAGGTTCTTTGCGAGCACAAGCGGATTATTGATCGTTCTCACCGAAGGCTTGGCCAGACGGTCTATGATTGGCGGCATTATTTGGCGGTCGTTCAACGCAAGCCGGGCGCCTTGCGCAATGGCGCGCCCTTCTTCGAACTGCCGGAAGCCTTCAAACGGCTGCAACAGCATCTCCTCAAACATCCCGGCGGCGACCGGGAAATGGCAGAGATACTGGCTCTGGTGCTGCATCACGACGAGCAGGCCGTGCTCTGCGCTGTCGAACTGGCCCTGGGCGCTGGCGCGCCGACCAAGACCCATATCCTCAACCTGCTGCACCGGCTGGTCGACGGTAAGCCGCCGGCGCCGACGCCCATTGAGGCGCCGCAGGCGTTGGCGTTGAACCGTGAACCGCGCGCCGATGTCCAACGCTATGACGCCTTGCGCGACGTCACGCAGGAGAACCGCCATGCGTCATGATCCCGCCAGCGCCGCGATTGTCATCATGTTGCGCAGCCTGAAAATGTTCGGCATGGCGCAGGCCGTAAGCGATCTGCTGGAACAGGGATCGCCGGCTTTTGATGCGGCCATTCCCATGCTCTCGCAATTGCTCAAGGCGGAAACCGCCGAACGCGAGGTTCGCTCCATTGCCTATCAGATCAAGGCGGCGCGCTTTCCCGCCTACAAGGATCTGACCGGCTTCGACTTCGCCGCCAGCGAGGTCAATGAAGCCTTGGTTCGGCAGCTGCATCGCTGCGAGTTCATAGACCAGGCCGACAATGTCGTCCTGGTTGGCGGTCCAGGAACGGGAAAAACTCACATCGCCACGGCGCTCGGCGTTCATGCCATCGAGCATCATCGCAAGAAGGTTCGCTTCTTCTCCTCCGTCGAACTGGTCAATGCCCTGGAGCAGGAAAAAGCCCAGGGCAAAGCCGGCCAGATCGCCGACCGGCTGGCGCGGCTCGATCTCGTGATCCTCGACGAGCTCGGCTATCTGCCGTTCAGCCCGTCCGGTGGGGCCTTGCTCTTCCATCTGCTGAGCAAGCTTTACGAGCGGGCCAGCGTCGCCATCACGACGAACCTCTCCTTCAGTGAATGGGCGGATGTGTTCGGCGACGCCAAAATGACGACCGCGCTGCTCGATCGCCTGACCCATCACTGCCACATCGTCGAAACCGGCAATGACAGCTTCCGCTTCAAGGCGAGCGCTGCCGCCACAAAAGGACGAAAGGAGAAGACCAAAAACTTGACCCAAGCACGACCCTGATCCCATAAATCCTGGTGGGTCACTTCTCAGTGAAAATCCCGGGTCACTTCCTCGCGGAAATCAACAACCCGACCATTCAGCGCGAGAATCTGGTCGCTTATGTGAGCGCCGGGATGATGACCCGGCGCCGGGCGGCGGAGATCATGGGCGAGGCGCTTCCGGACGACCTGATGGCGGATGTGCTGACGGTGACCACGAAAACGTGTCACGCCAGAATGTTGCGAAGCGCGGCGACAAGTTTCTCCGTCTGCTCCGCCGTTCCGATGGTGATGCGCAAAAAGTCTTTGATGCGTGGGGCGTTGAAATGGCGCACCAGAACCGCGCGTTCGCGCAAGGCGCGGGCCAGCTCCGCGCCTTTGGCGCTTTTGTGGCGGGCGAAGACGAAATTGGCGCTTGAGGGCAGGATGTCGAAGCCGAGGTCTTTAAGGCGCGCTGTGGCGTTTTCGCGCTCGGTGACGATCGCTTCGAGGCTTTGCTGGAAATAAGCCTCATCCTCGACCGAGGCGATGGCGCCGGCCTGCGCGATGCGGTTGAGCGGGTAGGAATTGAAACTGTTTTTGACCCGCGACAGCGCCTCGATCAGCTTGGGGTGACCGAGCGCATAGCCGACACGCAGGCCCGCGAGCGCGCGTGACTTCGAAAAAGTGCGCACGACGAGAAGATTGGGATTTTCGGCGATCAGCGGAACCGCGGTTTCGCCGCCGAAATCGACATAGGCCTCGTCCACGACGACCGGAATGTCGGCGTGCTGGGCGAGCAGGCGCGCGATCTCGGCGCGCGACAGGGCGACGCCCGTCGGGGCGTTGGGATTGGCGAGCACGATGGCGCCGGCGCGGTTGCGGCGATAATCGTCGACGCGCAGGCGCATGTTGTCGTCGAGCGGGACCGTCTCATAGGCGATGTCGTAGAGCTGCGCCCAGACCGGATAAAAACTGTAGGTCACATCGGGAAAAAGCAGCGGCCTGTCGTGCTTGAGCAGCGCCAGAAAGGCGTGGGCGAGCACTTCGTCCGAGCCGTTGCCGACAAAGACATTTTCGGGCCGCAGGCCGTGATAGGCGGCGAGCGTTTCGCGCAGGGAATCGGATTCGGGCGCGGGATAGAGCCGCAAGGACTCGTTGGCGGCCTCGCGCATCGCCTTGAGCGCGCGCGGCGAGGGCGGCAGCGGGCTTTCATTGGTGTTGAGCTTGACCAGGCCTTTTGTGCGCGGTTGCTCGCCCGGTGTGTAGGGGCTCAAGGCCTTCGCCGTCTCGCTCCAGAACTCCATCATTTGCGCCTTCTTCGCGCCCGCGAAAAAGAGCGGGCGGGCGTGTTTAGCAAAATTTCGGATCACCTGGCCAGCCCCGCCGCAAGCGGGGCTGGCGCCAACCAGACGAGGAGCGCCGCGTGTCGGACCCGTTGCAAATGTTCATACCCCTGCGCAAGGCGGACGCCGCCCGGCGCCTGATCTCCGGCTACGCCACGGCGGAGCTGCCGGACCGGGCCGGCGAAATCTGCGATTACGCCAGCACCAAGCCTTATTACGAGAAATGGTCGGAGGATTTCGCCAAGGCCTCCGGCGGCAAGAGCCTTGGCAATTTGCGCGCCATGCACGGCAAGGTGGCGGCGGGCAAGATTTCCGCCATCGCCTTCAACGACGACGCCAAGCGCATCGAAATCGCCGCCAAGATCGTCGATGACGACGAATGGCGCAAGATCGAGGAAGGCGTCTATACCGGCTTCAGCCAGGGCGGCGCCTATGTGAATCGCTGGCCCGATCCCGACAATCCCGAACTCACCCGCTACACCGCCGCGCCCAGCGAGATTTCGCTGGTCGATTTGCCCTGCCTGCCGGAAGCGAGTTTCGAACTGGTCAAGGCCGACGGCGGCAGCGAGCGGCGCGGTTTCGCCGCGCCCTCCGCCGAGCCGGAAGGTCAGACGCCGGTTTCGAGTTCGGCGATGCGCGCCTGGCTGGTCGGCAATGTGGACAGCGATGTCGAGGCCGCCGAGACCATCTCTGCTTTTTTCGCGGCGCTGGAAGCCGACCTCAACGCCGACCCCGTTCACGATGCGCCGCTCACGGAGCTGCTGGCGAGGGTGAAGCAACGCCATGTCGCGCTTTTGCAGCCGAAGGCCGCGCAAAAGGCCGTGGCGCTCGACGCGCGGCTGGAAAAGCTCGCGAGCGACGGCGAGGCGGCGCGCCGAGCGGGCGCCGATCTCGCCAAGCAGGTCGCGGCGCTGGTCGAGCGCGTCGCCGCGCTCGAGGCCGCGCCGGCGCAGCCCGTTCATCTGCCGGGCTTCGCGCCGGTGTCGAAATCCGCCGAAGCCGGGCTCGACAACCTCGCCGCCGAACTGGCGCGCCTGTCGCCCGAGCAGGCTTCTCTCGTCCTGATCAAGGCCGCCCAGACCCAGCCGAAGCGTTTCGGCTGAGCTTTTGTCTTTTCCGAATCCCAACAGAGAAAGCATGTCCATGACCGCACAACAGAACGCGCTGGAGCTGAATCAGGCGATCCGCAAGGCGCAGTCCGCGCCCTTGTTCGATCCGCGCTTCGCCAGCCTGGAAAAATCCACTTATGCCGAGAGCGCTTCGGCCACTTCGGGCCTGACCTATTACGACCTCGAAGCCGGCGCCAAGCTGCTCTTCCCGGTGCTCACGCCGCTGCGCAATTCGATCCCGCGCATGTCGGGCAAGGGCGGCATTCAGGCCAACTGGCGCGCCATCACCGCGATCAATTCGGGCGGCGTGCGCATCGGCGTTTCCGGCGGCAACCGCGGCGCCGTCCAGGCCGTGACGACCAGCAATTATATCGCCACCTACAAGGGAATCGGCATCGAGACCAATGTCGATTTCGAGGCCCAGTACGCCGGCCAGAACTTCGACGACATCCGGGCGCTCGCCGCGCAGACCGCCCTTGAGGCGCTGATGCTCGGCGAAGAGGCGATGATCCTCGGCGGCAATACCTCGCTGGCGCTTGGCGCCACCGCGACGCCGACGCTGGCGGCGTCGAGCAGCGGCGGTTCGCTCGCCGCCGGAACCTGGTCGGTGATCTGCGTCGCCTTGAGCCTCGACGGAATGATGAATTCTTCGGTGACGGCCGGCGTCCAGGCGTCGATCACCCGCACCAATGCGGATGGTTCGGTCGACACGTTCGGCGGCGGCGCCTCACAGAAATCCGCCAACGCCACTGTCGCCACCACCGGCTCGGCCGGCAGCATCACCGCGAGCGTCGCGGTCAAGCCCGGCGCTTGCGGCTATGCCTGGTATTGGGGCGCTGTCGGTTCGGAGACGCTCGGCGCCATCACCACCATCAACAGCGTGGCGATCGCCGCCGCCGCGACCGGAACCCAGACCGCTGCTTTGCTGCCGACGGCCGACTGGTCGTCCAACGGGCTCGCCTTCGATGGACTGCTCACCCAGGCTTTCCTGCCCACCTCCGGCGCGAATGTGACCGTGCAGGCGACCGGTACGGCAGGCGTCGGCACGCCGCTGACCGCCGACGGCGCCGGCGGCATTGTCGAGATCGAGAATGTTCTCCAGGCGAACTGGAATCTCTATCGTCTTTCGCCGGACGAGATTTGGGTCTCGGCGCAGGAAGCCAACAATATTTCGAAAAAAATTCTCGCTGGCGGCGCCACCGGCGCGCAGCGGTTCATCTTCGATTCGAAGCAGGACGCCATCGGCGGCGGCGTCATGGTGACGACCTACAAGAACAAATATTCGCTGGCCGGCGCCAAGTCGCTCGACATCAAGATCCATCCCAACATGCCGCCCGGCACCATGCTGTTCCTGACCCGCAAGCTGCCTTATCCGCTGGCCAATGTCGGCAATGTGATCCAGGTGCGCACCCGGCAGGACTATTACCAGATCGAATGGCCGCTGCGCGCCCGTCGTTACGAATATGGCGTCTATGCCGACGAAGTGCTCCAGCATTACTTCCCCCCGAGCATGTCGGTCATCACCAATATCGGCAATGGCTGACGCTCGATCGGCGCCGCCTCAAGGCTAGGCGGCGCCTGCGCTTTCACCAGGGAGTTGCGAGATGAAATATCGGGCGCCCGAGGGCGTGACCGCGCTTTTTTGCGCGGGCGAAACCATTGCGCCGGACGAGGCGGGCCTTTTCGAAGCCGGCGAAGACCTGGCCTCCGAACTGGCGTCGCATGGCTGCGCGGCTTTTGTGGCGCAAGAACCCGACGATGAAGCCGCGCCCAAACATCCGCCGCGCGGGCGCCCGCGTTCCGAAAAGGCGAACTGATCATGGCCTTGGGCGATCTCATATCGCTGGCGCAGCTGAAGGCGCATCTCGGCGTGCAGTCCAATGGCGACGACGTCGTTCTTTCCGCGCTGATCAGCCAGATCAGCCGGGCGATCGCGTCCTATGTCAACCGCCCGTTCATCTGGCCGCGCGATGTCGTCGATGTGTTCGACGGCAATGGCCGCGACCGGATGCAGTTGCGGCATTGGCCGGTGGTCTCCGTGTCCTCGGTGAGCGTCAACGGACTGATTGTTCCGCCTGCGCCGACGCCGCAGAGCGTGGGATGGCCTCTCGAACCCTCCGACCTGGAGCCGCCAGGCGCGATGCAGCAGGTCATGTTGCTGGGCAGGGCCTTCCCCCGCGGCTGGCAGAACGTGTCGATCGTCTATCGCGCGGGCTATCAGGTGAGCGACGAGACGATCGCCGTTCCGGCGGCCGTTCCATATTTTATCCAGGCGACGCAGCCCTATGGCGCCTTCGTGTGCGACATGGGAGTCGCCTATGCCGATGGCGTCGCGCTGACGGCTGTGGCGGAAAATCCGGCCCAGGGCCAATATGTTCTCGATGGCGTCGGCGGCTATTATTTTTCCGCCGCCGACGCCAGCCAAACACTTGTGCTGAACTATGGCTATTCCCCTTCCGATCTTGCGCTCTGCGCGCTCGATTGGGCGGCTGACCGCTATCGCTATCGTGAGCGAATCGGCATGACCTCCAAGAGTCTTGGCGGCCAGGAAACAGCGGCTTTTCACATCGCCGCGATGCCGGATTTCGTGGCGCGGTCCCTGCGCAATTTCATCCGCATCATTGCGAACTGAGCCATGTTCGACCTCAGCCTCAACGGCGCGTCGGAGCTGATCGCGAGCCTCGACGCGCTTCCCGACACATTGCGCGCGGCCCTGACCGAAAAAGTCCAGAACCAGGCGCAGGCGCTCTATTCGCAGGTGGTGGACGTCAATCTGGATGGCGGCGTTCTGAACGCCCGCAGCGGCGCCTTGCGCGATTCCATCCAATTGGACGTCGAGCCGCAGGATGCGCTGATCGGCGCCACAATCTACGCCAATGGCGATGCGCCTTACGCCGCGATCCTGGAGTTTGGCGGCAAGACCTCGGCCCATGAAATCGTGCCCGACAAGGCGAAAGCTCTGGCGTTCCTGATGAATGGCAAGCGGGTTTTCGCGCGCCGGGTTCAGCATCCGGGATCGACTTTCCCCGCGCGATCCTATCTCGGCTCCGCGCTTGACGATCAGAGCGACGACATCGCCCAGGGCCTCCAGGACGTGGTCGTCGCGACGGCCGAAAATCTGAAAGAGTCGTCATGACCAACACCCGCGAGGCGATCATGCAGGCGCTTTGCGCTTTTCTCGCTCGGGCGCAATTCGCCGCGCCGGTCAACGGCCGCGACACATGGGCCATGCTCTCGCGGCGGGTGAAATTGTGGAATGACGTCGCTGCGGCGGATCAGCCCGCCTTGTTCATCGGCGAGCATGGCGAAAGCATCGCTTACGCCGGCGACAATTTCCCGAGCAAGACCACGCTGAATGTCGATCTCCTGATCTACACCTCGGCGGGACGCGATCCCGACGCCGTGCCGGCCCGCGCTTTGAACATTGTCATCGAGGCCCTGATCGCGACGCTGACGCCAGATCCGAAAACCGGCCGGCAGACGCTCGGCGGCCTGGTCCAATCGTGCCGGGTCGAAGGCCGGATCCTCAAGGATCCCGGCGATCTGGACGGGCAGGGCTTTGCGCTGGTCCCCGTGAAAATCCTGATTCCCTGACGCATCCAGCAGGAATGCAAATCGAGGAGTTCGCCTTGAACGAGCCCACAGAAAAATCCCCAGGCCTTGGTCTCCGGATCGAGGCGGAAATCGAATCCTGGTTCGTCGAGACCATTCATCAGTCGCCGGTCTCGCGCGCCACTGAAATCTTCAATCATGTCCGGGCTGCGGTCGACGCCTTGAAGGCGAGATTGGCCGCCCTTCTTCAGGAGCAATGATCCATGTCGAACATTACCTCGGTCGCCTTCGGTTCGGGCGTGCTGATCGCGACGCCCTCCGGCGCCAATGCGACGCCCGTGCAGTTCGGCACGTTGCAGGATGTCTCCATCGACATCAGCTTTTCGTCGAAACAATTGTTCGGCCAATATCAGTTTCCGATCGCCCTCGCGCGCGGTGAGGGAAAGATCACCGGCAAGGCGAAATTCGCCAATATCGACGGCCCTTTGTTCAACAATTGCTTCTTTGGACAGACTCTGAATCCTGGCCAGAAATTGTGGTCCTATAACGAAGCCGGCTCCGTGCCTTCGTCGTCTCCCTATACCTATACCGCCGCCAACGCCGGAAATTTCGACGAGGATCTCGGCGTCGTCTATGCGGCGAGCGGTCTCGCCCTGATCAAGGTCGCGTCGGCGCCCGCCGTCGGCCAGTATAGCGTGAGCGCGGGCGTTTATACGTTCAATTCGGGCGACGCGGGCAAGGCGCTGCTGGTGTCCTATTCCTACACCCAGACGAGCGGCGGCTCGCGCGCGGTGATCTCGAACAAGGTCATGGGGACCGCGCCGAGCTTCCAGATCGACTTCTATCAGACCAATCCGAATATCGCCGGCGCGCAATGGTCGCTGCGCCTCTACAACTGCGTCTCGAGCAAGCTGAGCATCGCTTCGAAAATGCAGGATTTCGCCATTCCCGAACTCGACTTCGAGGCGCTCGCCAATTCGGCCAACGCCATCGGCGAAATCAACACGGCGGTCTGATATGAAGCCCGATTCGAAAATCGATTGTTCGCGCGCGCCTGTCGTCGCTCTGGGCGGCCAGGAGTTTTTCGTCCCGACTCTCGCCTTGCGGCAGGCGCGCGTGGTCGTGCCTGGCCTGCTGAAACTGATGCCGCGCCTCAACGCCATCCAGGCGCGGATCGCGGCCGGCGATCCACTTGGCGCGACCTTGCTCGACAAGGACGACGTCGAACTGATGATCGATGTCGTCCATTGCGGCTTGACGCGCGCCTATCCCGATTTGTCGCGCGACGATCTGCTCGACCTTGAGGCGGCTTTCCCCGAGCTGATCGCCGCGCTTGGCGCCATCGCCAAACAAACCGGCCTGTTCACGGCGGCGGACGGGCAGACGCCGGGGGAGTAGAAATCGGCGATCCGGACTTCGATCGGATCGTCGCCCACTATTGCCAGATGTCCGGCGAAGCCTGGACCGACGCGCTGGAAAGCGAACTGACCTTTCCGCGGATCGTCGCCCGACACGACTACTGGCGGGAGAATCCACCGACCCCGGCGCTGCTCGCGGCGATCGCGGCGGGGCTCGGCGTCTGGGAGCCAAAGCGCCGTAGGACGGGCGAATCGGTCGCGGCTCTGCGCGGACTTTTCCCGTCCGGACGGATTTGACGGCGCGACGAGCGCGCGAAGAGAGAGAGCATGGCCGTTTCCAACGTTTCGATTTCCTTTGGCGCCGACCCGTCCGATTTTCTCGACGGCGTCGCGCGCGTTTCGGAGGCGCTCAAGACGCTACCCACGGGGGTCAATCAGGTCGCCGCCAGCATTGGCAAGACATCGCAGACCTTCTCCACCTTCGGAACGGGCGCCGCCAGCGCGCTGACCAAAGTGGGCGAGGCGTCGCGCGAGGCCAGCGCTTCGCAACGGCAGGCCGCGCAATCGAGCCTCACGGCGATCAACGGCGAACTCGCGGCCGAGCGGGCCGCCTTCGCGGAAAAGAAATCGCTTTATGCCGAACTGACCAAGCTGAAGATACTGAGCGCGAACCAACGTCTGGCGGCGACGCAAGCGGCGCTCGACCAGGAATATTCGGCGGAACGGGCGCTGCTCGCGAAGGAGTTGCAACTCGGCGATCTGAGTGTGCAGCAGCGCCAGGCAATCCTGAACCGAATGCTGGCGCTCGACACGAAATATGGGCTGCAAAGCCAGAAGATCATGTTGCAGTCGGTCGAGCAGATCGTCCGACCGATGGATCAGGTCGTTGAACTCGATGGCGTCGTCGTTCTCATCCGGGTTGACCGGCATGATCTATCATGGCCGCACGTTCAGTCAGGTGATGGGCTCGGTGGCGGAATCCGTCGTTTCGCAATTCATCCGCATGGGCGTTCAGATCGTCGCCGACTGGGCAAAAAAGCAGATCGCGCTGGTTGTCCTGTCGCAGACGGCGGAAAGCCAGAAGACGGCCGCGGCGCTGGCCGGCGCCGCCGCACGCTCCGGGATTGCCGGCGGCGAAGCGACGAGCGGGATCGCTGCGGTCATCAGCAATGCGGTCAAGTCGATCACGGTTGACGCTGGAACGGCAGGCGCCGGCGCGACCGCCTTCATGGCGCCTTTCATCGGTCCGGCGGCTGTGGCGGAGGGCGCGGCGGTCAAAGGCGCGGTCCTGTCGATGGCCGCCTTCGACATAGGCGCCTGGCAGATCGACCAGGATCAGGTCGCCATGGTCCACCGCAACGAAATGGTGATGCCGGCGGCGGAAGCCGGCGCGTTCCGCTCGATGCTGTCGAGCGCCGCCAATGGCGGCGGCGCGAATGCGGCGAGCGGCGACACGCATGTTCATTTGAACGTCAGCGCGTTGGACTCCGGCTCGGTCAAGAATTGGCTGTCCAACAATTCGCGCCAGATCATGAACGCGATGAATCAAGCCGTGAAGAACGGCGATCATTTGGGGCTTCGCCGATTGGCGACGACGTAAGACATGGCTCAGGTTTTCGGCGTCTGCCTTCTGCCGGCGACGGGGGAGTTCACTTACGACACGATCCCGGTGGAAGGGGCGCGCTGGAATCCGACCGGCGGCTTTGGCGGCGGCGGCGCGCTGGAAAGCCGCGCGCCGATCAATTGCTATTACGCGCCGGGCGGAACCAAAACCGATTATTCCTATGCCATCGACCAGTTGCAGGCCGAACACCCGGAATGCCAGACGGTCGCGCTCGTCGTCGCGTGGTTCGGCAATTCGACCAATGCGGCCTCATGCCAGATTTATCCCTCGACCACCTATATCGAGGGCGCATTCGAGAGCGAGAACGGCGGATCGTGGGGTTCGGTCAACTGGCAATGTTCAAGCCTGACGCAGGCCGATACGGGTCAGCTCATCCCGATCAGCCAGACCAACGGAAGTTTCACCTACGGCGGCACGCCATCGGATCAGAGCGTCGTTCGCTGCATCCAGGACTTGAAATCGCGCGGTTTGCGGGTCATTTTTTACCCGTTCATCCTGATGGACGCGCCCGGAAAACCCTGGCGCGGGCGCATCGGGCTTTCGTCAGACCTGTCGAGCGCGGCGACCGCCACGGTGGACGCCTTCCTCGGCTCGGCGTCACGGCTGTCCGGTTGAGTTTTGGTGGACAGGCTGCACGGCATTGATTCTACTCTGTTCAGAGGGTTTGGCGACTCATCTGGACACGAGAAGGAAAAACGCCGTGCAGCATCAAACTAGCGTGTTTCACGCTCTGACCAAGCTGATTCCATGGGGCGCCTTCGATGGGCTTGTGGAAAAGCACAGTGCCGACGCCCGCATTCGCAAGCTGACGACTAAAAACCAGCTTCTGGCCATGCTTTACGGGCAGCTGGCGGGAGCGGAGAGCTTGCGCGATATTGTCGGCGCGTTCGACAGCCATGGGTCGAAACTTTATCATCTGGGCGCTGCCAAACTGTCGCGTTCTACCCTGTCCGACGCCAATTCGCTGCGCAGCGCCGATGTGTTCACCTCGCTCTTCACCAGGCTTGTCGGGCAGGCCCTGCCGGGCTTTCGCAAGAAATTGCGCGAGCCCTTGCTGCTGATCGATTCCACCAGCTTTCGCCTGAGCGCCCTGTCCGCCGATTGGGCGCGCTTCTCGGCCAACGCCTGCGGCGCCAAACTGCATGTTGTCTATGATCCCGACGCGGACTGCCCGATCTACGCCTCGCTGAGCAGCCCGAAAATCAACGACATTGTCGCCGCCAAGGAGATGCCCATCGACCCCATGGCGACCTATGTATTCGACCTGGGCTATTACGATTACGGCTGGTGGGCCGATCTTGATGCCGCCGGTTGTCGGATCGTGACGAGGCTGAAAACCAACACCCGGCTTTCCAATGTCGTCGAAAGCGCGGTTCCCCCCGGGGGCGATATCCTGAGTGATCGGATCGGCCTCTTGCCGCAGCGGCTCGCGGCGAGCCGGAAAAATCCATTTTCCGACCCGGTGCGCGAGGTTTGCGTACGCATCGAAACCGGCAAGATTTTGCGCATTCTTTCCAATGATATTGACGCGCCCGCCGCCGAGATCGCGGCGCTCTACAAACGTCGCTGGCAGATCGAATTGTTCTTTCGCTGGATTAAACAAACATTGAAAATCAATCACTTCCTCGGCCGAAACGAGAATGCCGTCCGCATCCAGATCGCCGTGGCGCTGATCGCCTTCGTGCTGCTGCGCCTCGCCCATGCCGCTCAAAACGAAGTCGAAAGCCTCCTCAGCTTTACGCGCCTCGTCCGAGCCAACCTTATGCACCGAAGGCCAATCGACCGACTGCTCGGACCGCCCCCGACAACAAGCCAATGCCCTAACCAATTCACAATCGAGTTCAGCCCATGCTGAACCGGACAGCCGTGGCTCGGCGTCGACCTCGCAATTCACGCGCGACACGACCAATCTGACCATTGATTATTCGGGCTCGCTGACCGATTACACCTATCGGCGGATGATCCTGCATTACGCTAATCTTTGCGTGATCGCGGGCGGCGTCGATCTGTTCGTGCTCGGCTCCGAATTGCGCGGGCTCGAGATCATCAGAGGGCCGGCGTGGACACCCGCCGGCGGGACCGACGCCTACGGTCATGCGACCTGGGATTATCCCTTTGTCGCCGGCCTGACGCAGCTCGCCAGCGATGTCCGCTCGGTCTTCGACGGCGCGGGCCTGACGAAGAACCTCACAGCCTGGAAAAACCTGATCGCTTATTCGCCGGACTGGTCGAGTTGGAACGGTTGGCAACATCCGGGCGAAAACGGCCAATGGCCGCATCTCGATTCCCTGTTCGCCTCGCCGAATATCGATGTCGTCTCCTTCGACAATTATCTGCCGCTTTCGGACTGGACGACCGGGACCGGCGGCCTCGATTGCGCGAATTGGACGGCGGCCAAGGCCACGACCTGGCCGCCATCGGCCTCGTCCATGAGCGGGCTCGGGCTTTCCGGTTCGCCGACGCTCTATTCCGAGGCCTATCTGTCCGGCAACATCGAGGGCGGCGAGCAATTCAACTGGTTCTATAACGATTCCACCAACGGCGGGCGCGGCCTTGACCCGAATCTCTCGGGCCTGATGGTCAGCCTGCCGGAAGGCGACCGGCTGACCCAGAGCCGCAACGCTTTTTCGGCGGAACAGCAGCTTCTGGGCCGCAAGCAGTTTCGCTGGTGGTGGGGCGACACCCATCAGGCCGTCTATGACACTGGTGACGGGCAGGGATGGATTCCACGCGGCCCGACGACGCAATGGACGGCGCAAATGAAGCCGATCGTCTTCGCCGAATATGGCTTCGCGACGGTCGATCGCTGCACCAACCAGCCGAACGTCTTTTTCGATCCGAAATCGACCGAAAGCGAAACGCCCTTCTGGTCGATCTGGAACTCGTCGGATGGCGAGACATGGACGCCGCAGCGTGACGATTTTCTGTCCAATCTCGCTTTGCAGACGATCCATGACTATTGGTCGAACGCGGCCAATGTTCCGAACGCGGCCTCGGGGCCGATGATCCTGACGCTGTTCTGCTGCGCCTGGAATTGGGATGCGCGGCCGTTCCCCACCTTCCCGCTCGATTCGAGCGTGTGGGGCGACACGGACAACTGGCCGGCCGGCAACTGGATCGGCGGCAAGGGGCCTTATGTCGCGATCCCAACGCCGGCCTCGCCGCCGGGGCCTGGCTCCTATGCGGCGTTCCCGGCATTCATGGGGCAGGGCTGGAGCGTGCATTACAAGCCGCGCTTTTTGACCCGGACAGCGGCCAAGGTTTCGGGCCGGGAGACGCGGACGGCGCAAATCGCCTCGCCGCTGTGGGACATCGAATTGAAATTCGACGTGCTGCGCTCGGATTCCGGCTTCAACGAACTGCAGCAGTTGCTGGCCTTCATCGACGAGGTCGCCGGTGAGGAAACGCCGTTCCTGTTCGCGCCGCCCAGGGGCCTTGGCGCCTATTCCGGCGCGCCGCTTGGCGTTGGCGACGGGTCCACGCGGACCTTCGTCCTGACGCGGACGCTCGGCGGATTCATCGAGCCGGTTCAGGCGCTTCTCGGCGCGCCGATCGTTTATGTCGACGGCGTCGCGCAATCCGCGAACGCCTTCAGCGTTTCGATCCTGCCGGCGACGATCGCTTTCGCCTCGGCGCCCGCCGCCGGCGCGATCCTGACGATCGACTTTTCAGCCGCGCATCTGGCGCGCTTTTCCGACGACACGGAAGACCTTGAGGAATTCATGTCGGGGTTGTGGGCCGCCGGCTCGATCAGAATTGAGACGGTACGTTCGTAGGGCGTCGCGAGACGCCCGTCTAAAGACGGGCTATGGAGCGCCGCGAGGCGGTCATCGAGAGTCTCATCCGACAGGGGTAAAATGACCACACCGCCAACCTTTCCGACGCTCCCCGGCCAGGGGTCGAGCGTTCACAAGAAACCGCTCTTCTCGACGCGCGTCGCCTCGCATGTCTCAGGCCGCGAAGTCCGAGCCGGGCTTTACGCCCATGCGCTCTATGAATTCGAACTGACTTTCGACGGTCTCGATTCTTCGGGCGGCTTCTTAGGTCTGCAGGCGCAATCGCTGCAAACGCTTATCGGCTTTTTTCTGACCGCGCAGGGCCAGCTGAACTCGTTTCTCTATGTCGATCCGACAGACAGCGCCGTATCGGGCCAAACCGTTGGAACCGGCGATGGAACGACGACAGCCTTCATGCTCGGCCGCGCGATCGGGGGCTATTTCGAGCCGGTTTCCTATGTGACCGGGATTTCGAGCGTCACCGTCAACGGCGTCGCGACAGGCGCTTATGCCTTCACCGCCCCGAACACGATCACCTTCTCGAGCGCGCCGGCTTCGGGCGCCGCGATCGCCTGGACGGGGACTTACGCGTTCCAATGCCGGTTCCTCGACGATCAGATGGACTTCGAGGAATTCGCTTCCGGCGCCTGGCAAAACAAAAGCATCAAATTCAGGAGCATAAGGTGAAATCAGCGACCGCCGCGCTTGTGACTTTTCTGAATGACCTGCGCCCGACTTCGGACGCGCCGCTGCAAGTCGGCGACCTGTTCACCATCTGGCTCGCGAACGGCTCGATCCTGACCTACACCAACCTGGATTTGCCCGTCGCATGGAACGGCTACAATTATTCGGGGTCGTCGGTCCTTGTCTCGGGCCTGCGCTATAAATGCTCGCTCGGCGTGAGCGTCGACCAGCAGAAAATCACGATCTCCGCGCGCTCAACCGACACGCTCGGCGGCATTCCCTTTTTGCAGGCGTTGCAGCAAGGCGCCTTCGACGGCGCGATCATCCAGCGCGAAAAGGCCTTCTTTTCATCCTGGGCGACGACGGCCGGCTCGCTCGTTCCAATCGGCACAGCCGTCATGTTCAAGGGCCGGGTCGCCGCGATAGACGAGATCGGGCGCACGACGGCGCAAGTGACAGTCGCGGCGGACACGGTTTTTCTCAGCATCGGCATGCCGCGCCGGCTCTGGTCGCCGCAATGCACGCATGTCCTGTACGATTCGGGCTGCGGACTGGCGCGCGGCACATATTCGGCGAACGGAACGGTCGGCTCTGGAGCGACGAATACCTGGATACCATGGTCCTCGGCCTCGACCGCCTATGCGCAGGGAACCATCACTTTCACTTCCGGCGCGAATTCAGGCGCCGTGGCGACGATCAAATCGGCGAGTTCGGCCGGCCTGACCCTGGCCTATCCTTTGCCGGAATTGCCCTCCGTCGGCGACGCCTTCACGGCCGCGCAGGGCTGCGACCACACGATGGCGACTTGTCAAAGCAAATTCAGCAACCTGTCGAATTTTCGCGGCTATCCCTTCGTCCCGCCGCCGCAGGTCATGACGGGGCCTCTCTCGGCGAGTTGGAACCAGGGACAGGGCAAAGGCGCCGGCAAATGATGAGCGAAGCGCAACAGCGCGCGGCGGTCGCCGCCGAAGTGCGGAAATGGATCGGGACGCCCTATCATGACACTGCCGACATTCGCGGCGTCGGCGTCGATTGCGGGATGCTGCTGGTGCGCGTTTTCGTCGATCTGGGGCTCGTGCCGCCCTTCGACCCGCGCCCCTATCCGTGCGACTGGATGATGCACAACGACGAGGAAAAATATCTCGGCTGGGTCAAGGACAATTGCGGCGAGGTCGAGACGCCGGGGCAGGGCGACATCGCGGTTTTCCGCTTTGGCCGCTGCTATTCGCACGGCGGGATCGTCACCGCCGCCGCGCCGCTGTCGCTCGTCCATGCCTATGCCATGTCGCGCTGCGTCGTCGAGGAACATCTGGCCCGGAACGGCGACTTGACCAAGCCCGTTCGCAAGGTCCGTTTTTTCTCGCTGTGGGCTGAAAAGAGGGCGTCCTGATGGGAGGAAATTCAAATCAGGGGCCATGGTGGTCGCGCGAAACGACGATCACCGAATATTCCGGGCTCCAGGTCCAGACGACCTCCGGCGCGGTCCCGGTCCCAATCGTCTATGGCCGCAACGTCGTCGCGCCGAATGTCCTCTGGTACGAGAATTTCCAGGCTCACCCGACGAGCGGCGGCAAGGGCGGCGGCAAGGGCGGCGGCGGCAAGGGCCAAACGACGAGCTGGAACTATACCGCCGACATCATCATGGGCGTCTGCGAGGGGCCAGTCAGCCAGATCGGGCAAGTCTGGCAGTCTTCCCCGGTCGCCTTCACACTCGGCAATCTCGGTCTGGCCTTTTACAACGGCTCAACGCCGCAAGCGGTCTGGCCCTATCTCGCGGCGACCTATCCGAGCCAGGCGCTCACCTATCCGGGCACATGCTACGTCTGCGCCGCGAGTTGGTGGCTTGGCTCATCGGGCGGGATCAACAGCAACAATTTCGAGGTTTACGGCATCCTGGCCGGCTCGGGGTTCAACGGGATCGATGCCGATCCGGCGCAAATGATCTATGACTTCCTGACCAACAGCCAATATGGCGTCGGTTTCCCCGCCGCCTCAATCAGTTCGGACTCGCTCTATAATTCGGCCTATGGCTACCAGACTTATTGCAAGGCGGTCGGGATTGCGCTGTCGCCGACGCTGAATACTTCCGAAACGGCCTCGTCGATCGTTTCGCGCTGGCTGCAAGTGACCAATTCGACTGCGATCTGGTCGGATGGGATGCTCAAGGTCATTCCTTTGGGCGATACGGCCGTGACCGGCAACGGCGCCGCCTTCACGCCGGACACGACGCCGCTTTACAGCCTGACGGACGAGGACTTCGTTTATTCGCAGGGTGAAGACCCGGTCCAGATCACGCGATCCGATCCTTATTCGCTCCCGAATTGGCAATCGCTCGAAATCATGGGCCGCAGCGACAATTACAACACCGGGCCGGTCACGGTATGGGATCAGTCGATGATCGACCGTTTCGGCCTTCGCGTCGGCTCGACCGTCACGGCGCACGAAATTTGCGACGTTGGGATCGCGCAGACATCGGCGCAATTGATCCTGCAACGCGCGCTCTATATCCGCGACGCCTACAAGTTCAAGCTCGGCGAGGAATTCTGCCTGCTTGACCCGATGGACCTCATTCAACTGACGGACCCATTGATCGGGCTCAATGCGGCGACAGTCCGCATTATCGACATCGAAGAGGACGAAAACGGCGTTCTGACGGTCACGGCCGAGGAATTCCCGGCTGGCGTCGCCACCGGGGTCGCCTATCCGGTCCAGGCCGTGAGCAACGGGGCGCCAAGCGCATCGAATACGCCGAATTCGGTCAATGCGCCGCTGATTATCGAGCCGCCGCCGCCCCTGACGGGCAACACGGTCGAGCTTTGGATCGGCGTTTCACCACAGAACGGCGACCCGAATTGGGGCGGCTGCATCGTTTCGGCGTCGATCGACGGGACAACCTATGCACAGGTCGAGACGATCTATTTCGCCGCGAAACAGGGCGTCCTCTCTGCTTCCCTGCCGTCCTATGGCGCCGCCAACCCGGACACGACGGACACTCTGGCGGTCAATCTGACCGAAAGCGGCGGTTCGCTGGCTTCGACATCGGCGGCGACCGCGGCGCAGGGCGTGACCCTATGCTATGTCGGCGGCGAATATCTCTCCTACACCACCGCCACGCTAACCGCCGCGAACCAATATAATCTGACCGGGCTCTATCGCGGCCAAGCCGGATTGCCGGCAAGCGGCGCAAGCGCTGGGGCGCCCTTCTGTCTGCTCGATTCCGCGATCCTGAAATATACGGTCCCGAACGCCGAAATCGGACAGACGATCTATCTGAAATCCCAGTCGTTCAACATTTTCGGCGGCGGCTTGCAGGAGCTTTCGGCTTGCACGGCCTATAGCTACGCGATCGCCGGAACGGGGACGCTCGGGCCGGTCGCATCCGCGCGGGCGATTGGGACCGCGATGGACTTCGGCCATGTCTCCCGCGATAGCGTTTCGGAAAGCGACGATTACGGGACTGTTTCGACGACGGTGACGACCATCATCGACCTCGGCAATTGCACGTCATGATTTTCGTGCCGCTTCGCGGCGCCCCTCGCACGAGCTCGGCGGCCCGTTCGGGCCTGGCGCTTCGCGCAATTTGTCAAGGAAAATCGAATGTCCGTACAGGTCAAACGTCGCCGCGACACGGCGGCGAACGTCGCTGCTTACACTGGCGCCCAAGGTGAATTGATCATCGATACGACCAACAACCGCGTCACCATTCACGACGGCGCGACTCCGGGCGGCTGGCCGGCGGCGAAGCTGTCGGAAGTCGTTACCGGGAACGCCGCGCTGACGCCAATCGCGCTCGGCGCGAATGGCGCGGCGATCAAGTTTCAGGTCATCGAGCAGACCGTCGCCCTGTCTTCCGGCACGTCCGTCACGGCGGGAATACAAATCCCGGCCAATTGCATTGTGCTTGGCGTCGGCTGCCGGGTGTTGACGGCGATCACCGGCGCGCCGGCCTTCAATGTCGGAACATCCGGCAATGCAACACAGTTCGGCGGCACGCTCGGCGTCGCGGCCGGCTCGACCAATTATGGCGTTGTCGGGCCCTATGGCAGTTATTCGGCGACCAATATTCTGGTCGCCTCGACCGGAGCGGCCTTCACCGGCGGCCAGGTGCGGCTGTCGTTCCACCTTCTCCTGATTAACCCCCCCACATCATGAGGCTGACGATGAAACTTGCGAGAATATTCGCCAGCACGGCGCTGGCGCTCACTGTGTTGCCGCATGACGCTTTTGCTCAGAGCGCCGCGCAGCCAATTGCCGGCGTCCAAACAGCAACGCTCACCGCCGCCGCACTGCCTGCCGCCGGCCTCTATTCCGGCGTCGTCCTCAAGGCGGATTACGGCAACACCGGAATCATCTTCATCGGCCCATGCTCGAATCTGACGACGACAACCGGCTACCCGCTGGAGGCCGGCGAGGCGATCTCCTACGGCGTGACCAGTCTCTCCCTGGTCTGCATGATCGGCCAGAACACTTCCGACGTTTTGCACTTCACGGGGAACTGACATGCGCCGACTGCTGCTTTCCGCGTCATTTCTGGCGCTTTCCGTCGCGGCCCACGCCGGTATGCCGCCGATCCCGCCGCCGGTCGTCCACAAGAACCACATCGTCACGTTCTCGGCCTCCGGAACGTACACGCCTTCCTCTGGTATGGTCTATGCCGATGTGTACGAAGTCGGTGGTGGCGGTGGCGGCGGCGCGCTCACCGCGAGCGGGACGGCGGCGAGCGGCGGCGCTGGCGGTGGCGGTGCGGGCGTGGCTTTTGGTGAGTTCCCAGCCTCAGTAATCGGCTCGTCGCAGACGGTCACAATTGGCGCGGGCGGCACGGCTGGAGCTGCTTCGACAACCTCCAGCACGGCGGTCGGAACGGGCGGTCAGGGCGGCGCGACTTCTTTCGGCTCGCTGCTTTCCGCTTACGGCGGCGGTGGTGGCGCCGGCGGTCAGGTCAATGCCAATTCGGGCGGCGGCGCGGGCGGCGCTAATGTATCGAGCGGCGCAAGTGGCAGCGGCAGCACAGGCGGGCTAGGGAACGGCGAGGCCGGCAGTGCAGGCGCGGCAGGTCCGAATGCGTACAGCCCTTACATCGGTTCAGGGGGCGCAGGTGGAGCAGCCGCAGGAACCGCCTATGCAGGCGGAAACGCTTGGTATGCCCCTGGCGGCGGCGCGGCGGGCGGTGGAATTACGTCTGCTGGCGCCTCTGTAAACGGAGGCAATGGTGGCAAGGGCGCAGGCCAGACCAATGCGATCGGTGGTGCGGGCGCAGGCGCCACCGGACCTTCTTCGACTGGCTCGATCAACGGTCTTTTCGGAGGCGGCGGTGCTGGCGGGGGGGCCGGCTTTGCTGGGGGTAACGGCGGCAATAACGGTGGCGGCGCGGGTGGTGGGGGCTCGGCGCTCAATGGAAACTCTGCTGGCGCTGGTGGCGTCGGTGGCGGCGGCTATGTCGAAGTTGTGGAGCATTTCTAAAACTTCGCCGCGCTCATGACCTCCATATCCTGACAATCTCGGAGAAACCAATGCTGAAAAAACTCAGCTTAGCGGGCGCGCTGGCGCTCGCCCTTATCTCGCCTTCCTTCGCCACGGGGCTGACTTATTCGACCACGGCGGGCAACGCCCGTCTCGCGGCGGCGCTTACCGCCGCCGTCTCCGGCCAGTCGGTCGATGGCGCCAGCTCCTACGGGACGCTGGTCATCGGCACGTCCTCGCTTTCCGGGGCGACCGGCGACCTTTGCTCGGTCACGCTGCAAAAGCCATCGTTCGCGATTGCGAGCAAGGTGGCGACGTTGGACGGCGTCCCGCTGTCCGGGACGTGTTCCGCTTCCGGGACCGCCGCGCTGGCCGAGCTTCACGACAGCGGCGGCAACGTCATTGTGTCCGGCCTCACGGTCGGGACTTCGGGGACCAATGTCATCCTCGGCACGACCACAATCACCAGCGGCCTGACGGTCACGATCTCGTCCATGACGATCACCACGCAGTGAGGCGTCTGTCATGCCAAACGCGGGCCAGACTGTCCTCGACTTCGGCGCGACGCCGACCGATTCCGCCAATGTCCCGGTCTCCGATCCCAACATCCTCTCGACCTCGCTCGCCGATGCGTGGCTTGTCGCCATGCCGACTTCAAATCGCACAGGCGACGAGCATTGGGTTGAAAATGTGAAGGTCATGGCCGGGAATATCCAAGCCGGCGTCGGGTTCACGATTTACGGCGTCAGCACATTGGGCAAGACGCAGGGCCAACTCACCGTCCATTGGGCGTGGTATTAGGAGATTTTGAATGTCCATCTCGCTCATCAGCGGCTCCGGCTCGACGGTCGCCAATGTCGATCCGACCTCTAACGGCCTCATCGTCCAAGACCCGAAGACCGCCACCCAGGCGGGCTTTTCCGGCATGGTCGCGATCCGCGACCAGGGCTCCGTCACCGGAACGCCGAATATTGGCCTTCCCGACATCACCAACAATCGGCGCTTGCGCGTCTCGCTCGACACGCCGGTTTTTCAGGACCAGTTCAACTATACGGCGCAGAACACCAATAACTGGTCTGTCGGGAATTCGACCATGACGACCGCCTATACTGGCGGCGCCATGATTCTCAACAGCGGTTCCTCGGTTGCGGCCTCGGTCTGGAACTATGCCAAGACCTATCGCTCCTTCCCGCTCTATACGGCGGGCGAACTGGTGCTTGAGGTGCGCTGTATGCTTTCCGCCGCCGCCCAGGTCAACAATGCCTGTTACATGGGAATCGGCATTCCAGGGACCACCGCAGCGCCGACCGATGGCGTCTATTTCCAGCTTGACACGACCGGCACGCTGCGCGGCGTAATGAACTGGAATGGAACGATAACGGAAACATCCCCCTTGACGGCGCCCAGTCCTGGGGTATCGGCAGATATGATGATCGTCATTGACGACGGCGTCGCCGAGTTCTGGATCAACGGCATTCTCCAGGGTTCCCTCAACTCCAGCCTGCTTGCTGGTGCGGCCACGCCGTCTTATAACGCCGCCGGGCAGGTCTTCTTCCAAATTTATAACGCCGCCTCCGCCCCGGCGTTCGCCCAGCAGATCAAGGTCCAGAACGTCCAGGTGACGCTCTACGGCTTGAACACGTCCAAGCCCTGGCCGCACATCAAGGGCGGCGAGGGGCTGAACGCCTTGGTCGGCCAGAACGGCGGCACGATGGGCTCGACCGAGCTTTACGCCAACTCGACGAACCCGACCGCCGCCCTTCCAACCAATACGACCGCCGCGCTCGGCTCCGGCCTGGGTGGCAATTTCTGGGAGACGGCGACGCTCGCGGTGAACACCGACGGCATCATTTCGTCTTACCAGAATCCCGCCGGCTCGATCTCGCAGACGCCGCGCAACCTCTACATCACCGGGCTGCGCTGGTTCTCGATGGTCCAGACCGTGCTCGCCGGCGGCCCCTTCGTCTATGAATGCGGCCTCGCCTTCGGTCATACCGCCGTTTCGCTGGCGACGACGGAAGCGGCGACTACCAAGGCGCCCCGAAAATTCGCGGTCGGGCTCTACACGCTCGCGGCGACGGCGGCGGTCGGCACGCCGGGCGCGGCTTTCGTCCACAATTTCGCAACGCCGATTCTCGTCCAGCCGGGCGAGTTCATTCAGACTATCGTCCGCAACATCGGCACGATCGGCACGTCGGGCACGATTGCTCACCATATCGGCTTCGAGGGTTATTGGGAATAATCTCAAACAGGGGAACGGGGAATGTCTCTTCTCCTGATGTTTCAGAGCGTCGTCGCAACGATTGCGGCGACCGAACAGCCGGACCGCGCCGTCGGGATCGGGCAAGTCGTCGATTCTGGCGCCATCGCGGCGAATGACAATGCCGACGCGGCCACCGCCTCCGGCGCGGTTATGGACGCGGCGACGATCGCCGCGACTGAAACCGCCGATGCGGCTTCTGCCTCCGGTTCGGTTGTCGATAGCGCGACCGCCTCCGCGAGCGACCATGCGGATAGCGCCACCGCGAGCGGCGCGGTTGCCGATAGCGCCACCGCGAGCGCAACCGAGACGCGGGACACGGCGGCGGCAAGTGGCGCAATCGCCGATGGCGCGGCAATCACGGCGGCGGAACGGCAAGACACAGGCGCGGCCACAGCGGCGCTTACGGACGCTGGCGCCGCTACCCTAGCCGAGCAGGCCGACAATGTCTCTGGCGCGGCCTCTGTGGCGGCCACGGCCACGATCTCCGCGACCGAGTCGGCCGATACCGCGAGCGGCGTGGGAACGGTCCACATAGCGGCCAATGTCTCGCTGCTGCAAATGTGGACGGTCACCGCCTCCGTCCAGCCGAACGAGGATTTCGACACGGTTTTGACGTCGATCTCGTTCTTCGAGGCCGATGGCGTCACGCCGCAAAGCCTTGCGGGGATCGTCTTCACACCAAAATTGAACGGCCAGCCGGTTTTCGCCAGCGCGACGAACAGCGGAATTGTCGTCAACGGAAACCAGCTTTCGTTCGCGGTTCCGGTCGCCGCGCTTGGCCTTTTGTCCGGCAGCTATCTCTTCACGCTGCTGGCTTTCGATGGGGTCCGAACCCGGTCGATCTTCGCAAATTCCTGGCTGACGGTCGGCGCTCCGGCGTCCTTCGGCGCCACAACGTTCGGCCAGATCACCACGTCGATCAATGTGCTGAACACGCCGAATGGCTGGGGGCGCCAAGCCGCCTGAGAGGGGACAAATGACAAATATCCTGCTTCTTGGGCTGCAACCACGGCTGTCCGGTTCAGCATGGGCTGAACTCGATTGTGAATTGGTTAGGGCATTGGCTTGTTGTCGGGGGCGGTCCGAGCAGTCGGTCGATTGGCCTTCGGTGCATAAGGTTGGCTCGGACGAGGCGCGTAAAGCTGAGGAGGCTTTCGACTTCGTTTTGAGCGGCATGGGCGAGGCGCAGCAGCACGAAGGCGATCAGCGCCACGGCGATCTGGATGCGGACGGCATTCTCGTTTCGGCCGAGGAAGTGATTGATTTTCAATGTTTGTTTAATCCAGCGAAAGAACAATTCGATCTGCCAGCGACGTTTGTAGAGCGCCGCGATCTCGGCGGCGGGCGCGTCAATATCATTGGAAAGAATGCGCAAAATCTTGCCGGTTTCGATGCGTACGCAAACCTCGCGCACCGGGTCGGAAAATGGATTTTTCCGGCTCGCCGCGAGCCGCTGCGGCAAGAGGCCGATCCGATCACTCAGGATATCGCCCCCGGGGGGAACCGCGCTTTCGACGACATTGGAAAGCCGGGTGTTGGTTTTCAGCCTCGTCACGATCCGACAACCGGCGGCATCAAGATCGGCCCACCAGCCGTAATCGTAATAGCCCAGGTCGAATACATAGGTCGCCATGGGGTCGATGGGCATCTCCTTGGCGGCGACAATGTCGTTGATTTTCGGGCTGCTCAGCGAGGCGTAGATCGGGCAGTCCGCGTCGGGATCATAGACAACATGCAGTTTGGCGCCGCAGGCGTTGGCCGAGAAGCGCGCCCAATCGGCGGACAGGGCGCTCAGGCGAAAGCTGGTGGAATCGATCAGCAGCAAGGGCTCGCGCAATTTCTTGCGAAAGCCCGGCAGGACCTGCCCGACAAGCCTGGTGAAGAGCGAGGTGAACACATCGGCGCTGCGCAGCGAATTGGCGTCGGACAGGGTAGAACGCGACAGTTTGGCAGCGCCCAGATGATAAAGTTTCGACCCATGGCTGTCGAACGCGCCGACAATATCGCGCAAGCTCTCCGCTCCCGCCAGCTGCCCGTAAAGCATGGCCAGAAGCTGGTTTTTAGTCGTCAGCTTGCGAATGCGGGCGTCGGCACTGTGCTTTTCCACAAGCCCATCGAAGGCGCCCCATGGAATCAGCTTGGTCAGAGCGTGAAACACGCTAGTTTGATGCTGCACGGCGTTTTTCCTTCTCGTGTCCAGATGAGTCGCCAAACCCTCTGAACAGAGTAGAATCAATGCCGTGCAGCCTGTCCACCAAAACTCAACCGGACAGCCGTGGGCTGCAACAGGTCATCGCCAGCGTCCAGCCCGACGAGGATTTCGCGCCGCCGACGCTGCTTTTCCTTGAAGCCGATGGCGTCACGCCTATCGACCTGACGGGGATCGAATTCACGGCGCGAATCGGATCATTCCCGCCGCTGACCAGCGGGGATGGCGCGATCACCGTCTCGGGGAGTTCCCTGACCTTCTTTGTCCCGGCCGCTTCGAAACTTTGGCCGACCGGCAAATATGCCTTCTCGCTTTTGGCGAGCGACGGAACCAACACCCGCGACATTTTCGCCAACTCGACGCTCACGGTCGGCGCGCCGGCCTCGTTTGTAGCAACGCCCTACGGCTCGCCTTCGTCTTCATCTGCAATAGTGGTCGGCGGCCTTTCCGGCGCGTCGCTCGTGGCGTCGGTTGGCGCGATGACGCTGGCTCAAATGCAGACCGTCGCCGATCTACTCGCGGCGGCGATGTCGCCAAGATCGATCTCTTCGATGATCGGGAACATGCCAAAGCAGACGGGAACCGAAGCGCCGGTGGCGACGGGCGACGGCTTCATCGACTCCTCGAATTTCGTGGTGGTGGCGGAATGAGATTTTCTCCTCTAAGCGGCGTCATAATCGCCACGCTCTTCGGATGGGCCGCACTCGCGCAGGGCGTGGCGCCGACTGCCGATTCCCTGACGGTCGGCGGAACGGCGCTTTCGACACGCCTCGGCGCGGTCCATTCGATCTTGGAATCCGGCGCGGCGTGCAATGCCTGGGCCTCGACGCCGACCGATGACACGATGACGATTCAGAATTGGCTGAACGGCTTGGCCGCCGGCACAATCGTCACCATCCCTCCCGGCGTATTCTGTCTGCACAATTCAGATTTGACCATTCCGCCGGGCATCGTCATCGACGGCTTCGGCCAGCCTATCGGCGTCGTGAACCGCGGCGGCGCGCCGCAGGGAGGCGGCTTTGTCCACCCTCCGACAGCACATCTGCTGGTCAGTCGGGGGTCGCGGCTCGATCGAATCGGCGTTTGGCGCTCGCTGGCGGACGGGTTTTTTCATATCAATCCGGCGACGGCGGCCATCGAGATGGCTGACGTTTATCAATGGTGGAACGAGTGGAGCATTGGGGTTTCGGTTCCACCTCCGGTCTTCGCTGTAAACGGCAGTATCGTCACCGACGGCGGCGGATCGTCGCTCGATCATATTTTCGTCGAGGGTTTTCACTTCGGCGTCATGGTCGGTCCTCCGGCAACCTCACCCACAGGCCTCTCGCGATGGGGATCGGGACAGGTTGATATCGTCTCGTTCAAGGGCGACGATACGATCTGCATTGCGGCTTATCCTATGGGGGATATGGGCTACCTGGAGAAGTCTCGTTGCGAGCCGTGGTATGGTGGTGCGTTGAGTTCCAATCAGGGCGCGTGGGTCCGCTATGGAGCTTGCATCTACCTAAGTAATAGCACCTTTAACGGTCAGCATTGGCAGTGCGAGGGTTGGCCGCAGGCTCTTGTTACTGAACAGACGACAAGTAACGTGACCGATGTGCAATGGGAATATACCCCGAGCACGTCCAACTATCCGACCGGCGCATCGTCCGCCACGGTCTCGGGCGGAAACACCGGAGGAACAACCGGCGCGTGCACGCTGACCCTTGCAGGCGGCGCTTACAACAGCGGGCAAAAGGCGACGTTCGCCGGCACGGTCAGCGGCGGCGCGATCGGTGCGCTGACCTTGGCGACGGCTGGCTCCTATTACGAATTTCCTGGCGTCACCAATGTTCCTGCGACAGGCTGCGGCTTCTCGGCGATCACGCTCAACGTGACCTGGGCGCCAGCGGCGTTTCCAACTGAGAATTACGGCGTCGGCGTTCATATGATTAACGGAGGCGCGTACAATTACATTGATCGTGTCAACGTCAATTCCGACAACACAAATAATCCGTCGGGGATGCCTCTGGTATTCGCCGATGGAATCGTTATCGATGCGTCAACCATCAAGACGAATTGGTCGAACATAACGCCCGATTTTATCCCGGCTGGCGGGACCGCATTTTATGCCAACGGGCAAACTGCGCTGCCGATCATCAATCAGATCGCCGCGATACCTGCTGTGGGGTCGCAGGTTTGCTTGAATATAGGCGGCGCGACGATTGCCGGCTTCGGCGGTCCTTATACAATGTGCTATACAGTGACAGCATCCGACACGCCTTGGACTGTCGCAGTCGCTCTCGATACTCTGTGCAATACTCAATATGCCGCTGTTGCACACGCGCATATAACATGCCAACTCAGCGGGACGACCGGGGTAATCTACACCTATTATCCCGCTGACGAGACGGTCACGGCGACGATCACCGGCGCGACCGTGACGGCCTCGGTTGGGTCGACAGCATCGCCCGGAATGCCCGGCGTCATCGACGGAATCGACCTTTCTTCAAATACAGTCGTCGGCGGCGCGACGGTCGGAAATATGATCGTCCTCGGAAACTCGCTCTATGGGTCATTGGGATGGCAGATCAGCAATCTATACTGGAATAACAACCAATTGCCATTGGCGTCGAACTGGATTTCGTGGGCGCATTCGCCAAGCCATCTTTATCTGTCGAATATTCCATGGTCGGAGGCGACGACGACTAATCTCGGCGGCACGGGCGGAACTGGCGCGAGCGTCGGAGCCAATTCGTTCGACAACGTGGGGAACGTGACGACGGGGACGAATTCAACCGGATTCACATTGACCTTCACCACGCCGTTTCCCGTCGCGCCGCATTGCGAGGTGTGGGGATCGCCTCTGACCAGTTTCACCGCTTCGGCGACGGCCTTGACGGTCATTACGCCGACCGAATCGAATGCTGCCTACGGGTGGCGCTGCACACTGGAGGCCCACTCATGAGAAAATTATTTTGTCTATCGCTGATCGCGGCCTTTTTTGCGACACCGGCCGCCTCGCAGATATTCAATGGATCGGGGGCGACCCCGCAGCCGGATCAAATCGTCGTCTTCAACATGCTCGCCGCTGCGTCGTCCGCCACGGTCTCGAGCGGAAACACCGGAGGAACAACTGGCGCTTGCACACTGACCCTTGCAGGCGGAACCGAAACATCCGCGGCGACCTTTACCGGCACGGTGAGCGGCGGCGCGATTGGCGCGCTGACCCTGGCGACGGCCGGATCGTACACGACGCTGCCCGGCTACAACGGCGTCTCCGCGACCGGCTGCGGCTTTTCGGCGATCACGCTCAATGTAACCTGGACGCCGATCTCGCAGACCTACACGCCGTCTGCGGGAACGTCTTACGTCGACGTGATCGCCTATGGCCCTGGCGCGGGCGGCGGCGGCGGCGCGCTTGTCGCGGCTTCGACGGCTGCTTCCGGCGGCGCGGGCGGCGGCGCGGGGGCAAAGTCGCCGGCGATTATTTCCGCCGCGTCGCTTGGCGCGTCTCAGCCAGTGATCGTCGGGATCGGCGGCGCTCCCGGCCTACCGGCGACGACGGCTTCTACGAACGGCGGTTATGGCGGCGGCGGCAGCGCCGCTTGCGGCGGGGGCACGACCTTTGGCTATTTCGTTTATGCTGGCATGGGCGGCGGCGGCCAGGGCGGCCAGATCGGCGCAGGGTCGCTTGGCGGCGCCGGCGCCGGAACGACCCACGCGGCGTGCAGCGGCGTAACTGGTGGGGCCCCGGCAGGCGGATATAACGGTGTGACCGGCGCGAACGGCGCTCAACCGAGCCTGGATTCGGGCTACGGTTCGGGCGGCGCTGGTGGTGGCGCAACCGGCGTTGCCTATAACGGCGGCAATGATTGGGTGGCGCCTACCGGCGGCGGTTCGGGCGGCGGTTTTACCGCATCGAATGGCGTGAATAACGGCGGCAATGGTGGCATCAATTATGCTGCAACGCAGGCGGTTGGCGGCGCGGGGGCAGGCTCGCCGGGGCTTCCGACTTCGCCGCCCACAACTGGCGACCTTATGCAATGGGCCGGCACGGGCGGCGCTGGTGGCGCTTCCAGCATTTCGCTTGGCTATGCCGGCGGAAATGGCGGCAATTACGGCGGCGGCGGCGCCGGCGGCGGCGACGCTCAGAACGGTGGCGTGGCGGGAATGGGCGGCGCAGGCGGCCCCGGCGGCGTCATCATCATCGAACACCATTAAACGCAGCCTGTCCCCAACGCCTTTCTTTCCTTTCTCAACCCTCCCATCGGAGAAACCTACGCGGCCGGCCAAAGCCCGTCGATAGACGGGCGTCTTTCGACGCCCTTTTGGCCGTGCTTTTGGAGACGCACACGCATGACAAAACGACCCGATTCGCCGCGCTGATCGCGCTCGCCCTTCTCGCCGTTGCGCAGGCTCCAAAAGCCAAGGCCGCCCGGATTTTCGGATTCGACCATGCGGATTCTCGACCTGTTCAAATGGCGCGAGCGCCGCGACATCGCCGCGCCTTTTTCGCGGAGCGGTTGGCGCATAGGGCGTCGAAAGACGCCCGTCGAACACGACGGACTATGGCCAGAGCGCCGCGCGGAAAAATTCGTTCGCATCACGCTTCGCTTCGGTTCGTCCTGCGCGGTCCTGACGTCGCGGGGGTGGCGTGGGGCGGCGCCCCGTCGCTCTTGAACGTGGCGCGGCGCGATCTGGGGCGCGGCAACTTCACCGGGTTCCGCGAGGCCTGGTGCGCCGACGCCTTGCGCGCCTGGCTGCGCCGCAGCGGCTATTCGCTCGCCGGGACCGACCATCGCGCCATTTCCTTCGCCCGCTATGGCCGCCCGACGTCGCCGCATCTCGGCGCGATCGCGGTGCTGCGCCATCACGGCGGGATTGTCGCCGGTTTTACGCGCGGACGGATCGTCCTGCTTTCCGGCAACCACGGCCGCCGCGTGGCGCTTGGCGCCTATCCCGCGCGCCGGATCATCGCCTTTCGCAACCCCGTCTGAAGGATACTCTCATGACCGAAGTTTCAACCAACTGGCCGCTTGAGCGCGTTGCCGATCTCAACGCCTTTTATGGCGATCCGCGCGGCTCGGACGGTTCGGTCGGCGTCGAATGGTATCACGAGAATATGGACATCTGGTCGCCGCCTTATCCGATGTTCTATTCGGACGGCAAGCACACGCCGCTGCATCATCTGAGCGTCCACAAGAAATGCCTCGTCGTTTTCGACGCGGCGTTCAAGGACGTGCTGGAAACGCTCGGCCACGATTACATTGTTGAAAAGCGGCTGAACATTTCCGGCGGCTCTTTTTGCTACCGGCTGGAGCGCGGCGGCTCGCGGCTTTCAGTCCATTCGTGGGGCTGCGCCATCGACATGGACCCGCAGCACAACCCGTTTCCGCACCACTGGGTCGCCAATCGCGGCTTCATCGACATGAAATTCGTCGGGATCATGCAGCGCCACGGCTTCGACTGGCGCGGCGATCTAGAGCATCACGACATCGACCCGATGCACTTCCAGCTCTGCCGCCACGTTTTTTGACGGCCCGCGACGTGGCGGCTTTCGACGCCCTCGCCGAAATCCGGCGCCTCCAATCCAGCGTCAACGCGAAAAACGAGGAAATATACCAGTTGCGCCAGGCCGCGCGCTCCATTCCGACCTCTCCGGCGGCGATGGGCCTGGCGCGGATGGAAGCGCGGATTCTGGGGGCCTGCTCGACGCCTCGCCGAATCTCGTGTCGCGCGAGCGCATGATGATCATGATGTCCGGCCTCGCCGAAACGCGATCGGCGGACAAGACCATCGATGTCCATGTGTCGCGGCTGCGCCGCAAGCTCGCGGCTTTCGATGTCGCGATCTCGACCCGTTACGGCGAGGGCTATTCGCTCGAAAATGCTGACGCCGCGCGGCTGAAGGAGATGCTGGGATGACCGACGCCTATTATGCCGCCGCCGTCCAGATTTATTCTTTCTGGCTCGACAATGGATTCGCCCCGGCGCAAGCGGCGGGGCTTCTCGCCCAGGCCGACGCGGAATCGAGCCTCGACCCGAAGGCTATCGGCGACCACGACAAGGCTTTCGGGCTGCATCAATGGCATTCCGACCGCGCGGCGATCATCAAGCGCGGCTGCGGGATCGACCTGACCAAACTGCCGCCGCTGGCCGATCAGCTCAAGGCCGCGCTGTGGGAGCTTGAGCATCCCGAACACGGCGCGCTGGCGAAGATCAAGGCGGCCAAGACCGCCTATGACGCCGGCTACGCGGCGGCGCGCTTCTGGGAGCGGCCCGGATCGACGCTGCAATATGCCAAGCGCGGCGACAAGGCCGAAGTCTGGGCGACCTATTTCGCTAAACATCCGGTGGTTTGACGCATGTTCTGGCTCGGCTTTCTCAACGGCGCCCTGGCCGCCACGGGCTTGATCGCCATCGTGCTTGTCATCCTTGTTTTGCCGGACCTTGAGCGATGATCCACAATTTTCTTGGCGCCGCGATCTTACTCGTTCTCTGCTTGCCGATGTGCGCGGCGCTGTGCGGTCTGACGCCGCCGGACCAAGACTAGCCGGACACCCGCGCGCAAGACTTGGCCAACGGGGCGCGTGGGCGCCTCTCAACCCGTTGGCCGCTGAGAGGTAACCAAAATGGACAATCTATGGACCGCCGCGCAGCCGCTGCTGCGTGGCGCAATGACGCTCGCCTCCGTCGCGGGCTTCGCCGCCGCGCTCGCCGCCGCGCTTCCGAAATCCTCCGGCCCCGGCGTTTATGGCTTTGTCCGCGCCGTGATCGACGCTTTCGGCTGCAATTTCGGCAACGCCAAGAACGCGCCATGAGCGCGCTTCTTTCCACGGCTTCGACCTGGCTGCAAAGCCTCTTCAAGGCGGCGCAGCCGATCGCTCAGGCGGTCGAGACGGCGGATCCGGCGCTGGCCAAGGTCGTCACCCTGGTCGATGTCATGAAAGGCGTCACGGCGGCCAACAGCCTGCCCTGGGCCGACATCGGCAAGACCATCTCGGAAAAGTTCCGCGATCCGGGCGAAGCCGCCTTGACCGTCGAGGACATCGCCAAGGCCATCGCGCCAATTCTGCCCGAGGCCATCTATGTCGCGGACATCGCGGCAGTCATCGTCGTGCTGGCGAATCTCGGCCTCATCAAAGCCGCGCCGGCCATGACGCCGGAACAGGCCAAACAAGTCGCCGCCGGGATCAATCCTTTTTCCGGCGCTCCGCTCTTCACCTGAAAATCCCAAAAGGACCAACTCATGAAAAAGCTGCTTTCTTCTGCCGCTCGCTCCGGCAATAGCCCGTCATGTTTGACGGGCGTCTTTCGACGCCCTATGCGCCGACCTCTCGCGGTGTGCGGCGCGCTCCTGCTCGCCTTCGTTTCCTCGGCCTCGGCCATGTCCTATTTCACGCCGGCCAATGTCACCACGGCTTGCACGCTCACCGCTGCGCTGGAGCAGACTGTCCTCGCCGACGAGCAGCTCGCCAATCAGATCGCGGGGAAGCAGGTGGTGCGCACCGGCGCGACTTCGACCGTCGCCAACGTTACGCCGACGCTTTGCGCCCAGCTTGGCGGCGCCGCCGCGACGCTCCAGGCGAACCAGCTTGCGACTGCCGCGACCGAATCCGCCACGCCGGCTGCGGCGCCCGCGCCTGCGGCCAGCCACTGAAACGGTCTGACGTGTGAAGGCGGGGATGGCGTTTTTGCGTCATATCCCGCATTCCTGCCATGTATTCGAGAATGCCGCCCGCGCGCGGCCAGGGGACCGTGGAATGGCTGACAGCGGGCTGGGACAGCCGTCGCCGACCTGGTGGAACATTGCGGCGACAGCCTTGGGCATCCTGGGCGCGCCGGTTCTGCTGCAAAAACTTCTGGAGCATTTCTTTGGTCATAAAAAAGCGGATGCGGAATCCGAACTGATGATCGCCCAGGCGCGCAAGGCCGAAAACGAAGCCGACGAACTTGCCGCGGGCCGGACGGGCGAATTTGAAAAGGCCGTCAACGATCGCGTCAAAGCCGTGCTGGATTCCTGGGAGCGACAGGTCACTTTGCTCACCATCCGGATTCAGGCGCAGCAGGATGAAATCCACGGGTTGCGCGACGAAGTCGTTGCTTTGCGAAAGGCGTTGGATGCAACGACGAGGGAGCTTCATGCGGCGCGCATGAATGCCGAATCCGGGGGGTAATCCCATCTAAAGATCATTTTGATTTCATTTCTATTCGCCCCGCCGTCCGGCTCACGCCGGCGGCGGGGCTTTTTTTGCGTTTCGATCCTGCGCAAGGCGGCGTGAAGGCTTGCGGATGGCCGATAGGGCGCCGTTCGAGACTCCGCTTGACTCTGGAGGAATTTCGGTCTTTTGTAATAGAACATACAGGGAACATTGGATCGGCTCATGCATGCGATCGATGCGTGGCGCAGCGAGGCGGCGCCCCGCGCAAAGGACTTGGCCGCCCTGCGTCTGGCGCTCGCCAGAATCGAGGCGCGGCGCGATGGCGGAGGCCGGATGGCGTCCCGTGAACCTTTTTCCCTGGGCGCGGCGGAGGTGGACGCTGTTCTCGGCGGCGGGTTGAACCGCGCCTGTCTGCATGAAGTGCTGGCGCCGCGCGGCGCCGATTGGTCCGCCGCCGCCGGTTTCGGTCTCGCCCTTGCCTTGCGCGCGTCGCCGGGGCGGCCGTTGTTGTGGGCGCGGCAGGATTTTCTCGACGGCGAAACCGGGCGGCTGAATGGCGCCGGATTGACGGAGTTCGGCGCCGATCCCGCCGCTTTGTCGCTGGTGCGCGGACGTGACGCCGAAGCCGTCTTGCGCGCGGGCGTGGACGCCGCGCGCTGCAAGAGTCTCGGCGCCGCCTTGATCGAAATTTTCGGCGCCCCGCGCGCGCTCGATCTCACCGCGACCCTGCGTCTGGCGCGGTCGGCGGAATCCTCCGGCGTCACGCTTTTCTTGCTGCGCATTTGCGTCGGCGAAATGACGCGCGCGCCGCCTAGCGCCGCCGTCTCCCGTTGGCGCGCGCGCGCCCAAAATTCCCGCGCCTTGCCTGCCAATGCACCGGGCGCGCCGCGTTTTTCCGTCACGCTGCTGCGCCATCGCGGCGGCGCGGCCGATCGTTCCTGGCGTTTGGAGTGGCAGCGTGACCGAGGCTTCCTTTGCGAGACCGCCGAGACTCGCCATGCGGCGCTATCTGGCTCTTTTCCTGCCTTTTCTGCCGACGGAGCGCTGGCGCTCGCCGCAGGGCGGCGTCGCGCCGGATGAAGTGTCGCCTTTCGCGCTGGTCGAAAGGAAAAACAATGCGCACAGGCTTTATGCGCTCAATTCGGCCGCCTTGGATCAGGGGCTGGCGCCCGGCCTGACTTTGGCCGACGCTCGCGCCCGCCTGCCGCAACTCCGCGTCGCCGATGCGGATCGACGGGCGGACCGCGAGCTTCTCCTCTCTCTCGCCGCGCATTGCGAGCTTTATACGCCCCTGACGGCCTTGGACGAGCCGCACGGCCTCGCTCTCGACGTCACGGGTTGCGCGCATTTGTTCGGCGGCGAGGCCGGACTGCTCGCCCTTGTGGGCAAAAATCTGGCGGCGCTGGGGTTTTCCGCCCGCGCCGCCTTGGCGTCGACGCCCGATGGCGCGCGCGCTTTGGCGCGTTTTTCGTCGGGCGGCGTTTTTTCTCCCGACGAGGCGGCGGAGGCTGTCGCGCGCCTGCCGCTCGCCGCCCTGGAGGTCGAGGACGAAATCCTGCTCGCCCTGAGCCGCGCCGGCCTGAAGACCATCGGCGATCTCGCCTCTCGTCCGTCGCGCGCCTTCGCGGCGCGTTTCGGCGCCGATTTCCCGCGCAAGATCGAACGTCTGCTGGGACGGGAAGACTTGCGCCTCACGCCCTTGCGTCCGCCGCCCGATTGCATGGTCGAGCGCCATTTCGCCGAACCTCTGGCGCAAAGCGACTCCATCGAAGCCGTTTTGAGCGATCTGATCCACGAGGCCAAAGCTCTTCTGGAGCGGCGCGGGCAGGGCGGTCGCTTTTTCGAGGCGAGTTTTTTCCGCGCCGACGGCGTCGTGCGCCGGCTGTCGGTCGAGACCTTGCGACCGACGCGCGATCCGAAAATTCTCGCCTTGCTGTTTCACGAAAAGCTCGATTCGCTGGCCGATCCGCTCGATCCAGGTTTCGGTTTCGACGCCCTGCGCCTGGCCGTGCCGCGCGTGGAAAATTTCAACCCCGCGCAAGGCGATTTTGTCGCCCTCGAAACGCGGCGGGACGAACGGGAATTGAGCGAATTGCTCGATCGTCTGACGACGCGTTTCGGCCGCGCGCGCGTGTTGCGTTTCATGCAGGGCGACGCCCATGAGCCCGAGCGCGAAAGCAGCGCCGTTCCCGTCGCCGCCGCTGCCGCCGAAACATGGTCCAAGCCGTCGGAAAGCGAGCCGCCGGCGCGGCCGCTCACCTTGTTCGATCCGCCTCAGCCGGTGGAGGTTGTCGCCTTGGCCCCGGACGGTCCCCCGGCGCGGTTTCGCTGGCGGCGGAAAATGCACGATATCTTGCGCGCCGAGGGGCCGGAGCGCATCGCGCCGGACTGGTCGGTTTTCGGAATGCGGGAGCCGGCTCGCGACTATTACCGTGTCGAGGATGTGGAAGGCCGGCGGTTCTGGCTGTTCCGGCGCGGCCTCTATGAATATGACGTCCAGCCGCGCTGGTTCTTGCATGGGTTGTTCGCGTGACCCCTTATGCCGAACTGGTTTGCGCCAGCCATTATTCCTTCCTGCGCGGCGCCTCGCCGCCAGCGGAATTGATCGGCGCCGCGTTGCGCATGAATTACAGCGGGCTTGGCCTGTGCGATCGCAATTCCGTCGCCGGCGTCGTGCGCGCCCTTGCAGCGCTGGAGAATATTGCACGCACTGACGGTGAAATTTCCGTGCGTGCGGAAAATTTCAAGCTTCTTGCCGGCGCGCGCCTCGTCTTTTCCGACGGTTCTCCGGATATCGCCGCTTATCCCGCCCATCGCGCCGGCTGGGGCCAGTTGTGCCGCCTGCTTACGCTTGGAAAGCGCCGCGCCAAAAAGGGCGAATGTTTTTTGACGCTCGACGATCTCGCGCGCGACGCCGGCGATCTTCTGCTGATCGTTCTCCCGACCCAGGCTTTCGATCGTCTCGAACGAACCATCGCGCGCCTGCGCGCCGCCTCACGCCGGGTCTGGCTTGGCGCCAATATGCCGCGCGGCGGCGCCGACCGCCGCCGTCTTCTGCGCCTCCGTGACATCGCGCGTGAACAGGGCGTGAAATTGCTGGCGCAGAATGACGCGCTCTATGCCCGTCGGGAAGACCGCGCCGTGCAGGACGTGCTGACCTGCGTGCGCGAACATATGACTCTCGCGCAAGCCGGGCGGCGGCTCGAAAGCAATGCCGAGCGGCATTTGAAGGAGCCGGGGGAAATGGCGCGGCTTTTCGCCGACGCGCCGGGGGCGATCGAGGAAGTCGAAAATTTTCTCGGCCAGGCGCAATTCCGTTTGCGCGAGCTTTCTTACGAATATCCCGACGAGCCGGTTCCCGCCGGCTGGGCGCCGCAGGACTGGCTGGAGGAGCTGGTCCGCCGCGCTACGCCGAAACGTTATCCGCAAGGCGCGCCGCAAAAAGTGAGCGACCTTCTCGACCAGGAGCTGGCGCTGATCAAGAAGCTCGATTACGCGCCTTATTTCCTCACCATCCACGACATTGTCGCCTTTGCGCGCGAGAAGGGGATTTTATGCCAGGGGCGTGGCTCCGCCGCCAATTCGGCGGTCTGCTATGTTCTCGGAATCACTTCCGTCGATCCGGCCGAAAACGATCTTCTGTTTGCGCGTTTCATTTCCGTGGAGCGGCGCGAGCCGCCCGACATCGATGTCGATTTCGAGCACGAGCGGCGCGAGGAGGTCATCCAGCATATTTATGCGAAATATGGCCGCGAGCGCGCCGGCCTTGCGGCGGAAGCGATTTCCTATCGCCCGCGCAGCGCCCTGCGCGACGTGGGCAAGGTTTTTGGTCTTTCGGAAGACCTGATCGGCGCGCTCGGCTCCCTCCAATGGGGCGCCTATGGGCCGCCGCGCCTGCGCAAGGAACATATCGCCGAAACCGGCCTCGATCCCGACAATCCGCTGATCGAGCAGATCCTGTCTTTCGCGCGCAAAATTTTGGGCTTTCCGCGTCATCTCTCGCAGCATGTCGGCGGCTTCATTCTTACGCGCGGGAGGTTGGACTCCCTGGCGCCGATCGGCAACGCCGCCATGCCCGACCGCACCTTCATCGAATGGGACAAGGACGACATCGACGCGCTCGGCCTGATGAAGGTCGATATTCTGGCGCTCGGCATGCTCACCTGCATCCGCAAGGGCTTTGACCTGCTGGCGCGGCACGAGGGCCTGAACATCGGCCTCGCCGATGTCCCGCGCGAGGACAAGGCCGTCTATGACATGCTGTGCAAAGGCGATTCGATCGGCGTGTTCCAGGTCGAAAGCCGCGCGCAGATGAACATGCTGCCGCATCTGCGGCCGCGTAAATTCTACGATCTGGTGATCGAGGTCGCCATCGTGCGGCCAGGGCCGATTCAGGGCGACATGGTCCATCCCTATCTGCGCCGCCGCGCCGGCGAGGAGAAAGTCAGTTTTCCTTCGCCTTCGTCGGAACATGGCCCGCCCGACGAATTGCATCGTGTGCTCGGCAAGACTCTGGGCGTGCCGCTGTTCCAGGAGCAGGCGATGAGTTTGGCCATGGTCGCGGCGAAATTTTCCGAAGCCGAGGCCAACCGCCTGCGCCGCGCCATGGCGACTTTTCGGCATCTCGGAACCATCGGCGAATTCGAGACGATGATGGTGGAACGCATGTGCGCGCGCGGCTATGCGCGAGATTTCGCCCAGCATTGTTTCGAACAGATCAAAGGCTTCGGCTCCTATGGCTTTCCCGAGAGTCACGCCGCCTCTTTCGCCCAGCTCGTCTATGTCTCGGCCTGGCTGAAGCGCCGCCATCCGGCGGTCTTCGCCTGCGCGCTTCTCAATGCGCAGCCGATGGGCTTTTACGCGCCGGCCCAGATCGTGCGCGACGCGCGCGAGCATGGCGTCGAAATCCGCTCCGTCGATGTCAATCATTCCTTCTGGGACAATTCGCTCGAGCGTGCGGACGACGGATCTTTGGCGCTGCGACTCGGCTTCCGCCAGATCGGCGGGCTGGTCGAGGCGGAGATGGTTCGCCTCATCGACGCGCGCGACAAAAATTTCGAGACGCTCGAATCCTGCGCCGCGCGCGCCGGCTTGTCCGCGCGCGGCCTGAAAATTCTCGCCGACGCCGACGCCTTCCGCTCCTGTCGCGCCTTGTCTCGGGCGGCGGAAAAAATGTTAGACCGCCGCGCGGCCTTGTGGGCGGCGCGCCGCCTGCCGGGAACAAAGTCCTTGCCGCTTTTCGCCGCGGCGAATGTCGAGGAGCTTGGCGCCGAGCCCGATCCGGAATTGCCGGATTTGCGGATCGGCGAAGAAGTCGTCGCCGATTACCAGACCTTGCGTCTGTCGTTGCGGGCCCATCCGATGCGGATTCTGCGGCCTGTTTTCGCGCGGGAGCATTTCATCCGAGCCAGCGATTTGCCGTCCTGTCCCGACGACGCCTGGCGCAAGACGGCTGGCCTTGTCATCGTGCGGCAGCGACCGGGCAATGGCAAAATGATCTTCATCACGCTGGAGGACGAGACCGGCGTGATCAATGTCGCGCTTTATTCGACCCTGTTCGAACTTTACCGCAAGCCGGTCATGGCTTCTCGGCTGATGGCGGTGGAGGGGCGCGTCCAGAAAAGCTGGGCCGGCGTGGTCCATCTGCTGGCGCGGCGGGTTTACGACCGCTCCGACGAACTCTTGCGCCTGTCGGAAAACCCGCGCGCCACGCGAAATCCTGAAATTTGCAGCGCCCGCCATCCACGCAATATGCGGGTCATTCCGAAGTCGCGTGATTTTCATTGACGGAGCCACATTCATCCCGCGGCGCCGCTCAGGCCGCGATCACTTGCCGACGGGAGCGCCGCCCGACTTGTCGTCGCCGCGAACGGCGGCCCTCAAACAGAGGGGACTGCAGATAAGGTCTTCGCGAATATCGCCGTCTTGAAGGAGAAGATCGGGTTTCTCGGCGTCAACCCGAACCGTCCATTCGCCGAGCAGATTGCCCTTGGCGTCGAGCGCGATCAGATTGGTCTCGCCGAAGCTTTTTCCGGTAATCACGCCAAGACCGGTGCTTTTGAGAATGGTGACGTCGGCGATCCCCGGCTGCCCGATGATCAAAGTGTCGGTCTTGTCAGGAATGCGCGCCACCCGCGCCTTGTCGACAGCGACCAGAACAGTCTCGTTCGACGCCGCTCGGGCGCCGTCAAGGGCAAGAACCCCGACCAGGACGAGGGCGGCGCCCATCGGACGAAATGCGCGAAGACGCATAAACCTCTCTCCAATGCAAAACCGTGCTGGAGTCCGCAGCGGCCAGCAGACTGATCCCGGGTCAACGTCGGGGCGCGTTCGGCGCCTTCCGACAATCCGGCGATCCGATTAAGACATGACTTGGTGAACGATTGCTAAATTTTGGGTCGGTTTCAGCATTTCACATAAAAATGAGAATCATGCGGCGGCCGTCCACGCAAACACCCGCACAAGGACGCCGCGCCGAAGCCAAGATCCGGGTCGATGGAGATTTCAAACCTGATCCGGGCGCGCGCGGTCGGACTGACGCCATTGACGCGCCGGCGAATCATCTTCCACGCATTCCCCCCCGCCAATCCGCGGATGCTTTGTTCGTACGGCGCGAAAGCCCGTTGGCGCCCTTGCGTCAATATGATGAGAAAAAGTTCTCGACACAGCCCGACTCGAGTCCGGCGACAAGCTTCGCGAAAAGCTCAAAACCCTGAACTCGCAGCGCGCCGACAGATCGACGTGAACGCGAAATCAACCTTAAAAAGTGTTGGGAAATGCCGACGCGTCACTTTAACAAATTAGCGAGAACCTTCGCATAGGGTGGCCATATCGCCGATGACAGCGAGCAATGTCTGACGCGAGAGACCAAATTTGGGAGCATGACAATATGAAAAACCTCGTCAATCGCTTTATGCAGGACCAGTCCGGCGCCACGGCCATCGAATACGGCTTGCTTGCCGCTCTGATCGCGCTGGCCATCATCAGCTCGGTGAAGAACCTCTCCGGCAACCTGTCCAACCTGTTCAACCAGGTTTCGACCAACCTCTGATCCCGTCATACGAAGCTCGGCCGTCCAACGGCCGGGCGGAAGCCCCGGACCCGGTTCCGGGGCTTCTTTTTTTTTCGACAAAACGTCGAAAAAACGCCGGTCCCATGGTGGATCTTTTTTTCCCGAGGCTTCGCGCAGTAACCAAGGGGTAATCCACCCGCGCCATGATGGCGGCGCCAGCAGAACGGATACGCCATGTTCGACGCCCTGACGATTGTCATTTTTCCGGCCCTCATGACTTGCGCGGCCTTTTCGGACCTTTTCACAATGACGATCTCGAACTGGATTTCGGCGGGTCTCGTTGTGGCCTTCGTCGTGCTTGCCTTGTTTTTCGGCCTGCCGCCGGCGACGATCGGACTGCATTTCGCCGCGGGCCTGATCGTCCTGGTCGTCACCTTCACCATGTTCGCCTTCGGCTGGATCGGAGGCGGCGACGCCAAGCTCGCCGCGACGACCGCGGTGTGGATGGGCTTCGATCATCTCGCCGAATATGCCGTGGGGGCCGCTTTGGTCGGCGGCGCGCTGACCTTGGTTTTGCTCCTTTTCCGCCTCCTGCCCATGCCAGCTTGGGCGCGCGCGCGGAAATGGGTGATGCGTCTCCACGACAAGAACAATGGCGTGCCTTATGGCGTCGCGTTGGCCGCCGCGGGACTGGTTCTTTACCCCGAGACCCGGATTTATCTCAGCGCATTGGCGAGTTAACGCGTCCGTCGCCTTCGTTTCCACCTAACGCCTCGCCTTCGCGAGGCGTTGTCTTTTTTAGGCTTTAAATCTGACGCGCGTAAAATCCGAGAGATTCCATTAACCTTAATTTGACCTTTCACTGTTTCAATTCGATCAACGTCCTACCGAGGATCGAATTTCGGATCGTTGAAACAGCCATGAAAAAAGCTCGGCTCATATTTCTCGGCGTGGTTTTGGCTTCGGGGGCCGGCGCGTCTTTGCTGGTTCTTTCACGTCCGGCGCCTCAGGCGCCCGCCCCTATTCGAATCATCGAGGCCCCCAAAACTGTCGCGAAGGATCAGGTTCTGGTCGCGGCTCACGAGCTGAATTTCGGCTCCGTCGTGCAGCCGGTCGATCTTTCCTGGCTCGACTGGCCAAGCGACGGCGCGACGCCGGGCATGATTCGCAAGTCCGAATCGCCTAACGCGATAAACGACATCAAGGATTCCGTGGTGCGCGGCTCCATCCTGGCGGGCGAGCCGATTCGGCGCGAGAAATTGTTCAAGGGCGCCGGCTCCGGCTATCTTTCGGCGATGCTGACCCCGGGCTATCGGGCGGTCGCGATCACGATCGAGGGCAGCGGCGCCACGACGGCCGGCAATTTCATACTCCCCAACGATCGCGTCGATGTCATCCGCATTTATCGCGACGAGGACGCGCCCAAGAGCGGCAACGGCGACTCCTATGTCTCGAAGATCCTTGTGGCCAATGTCCGCGTCCTCGCCATCGGTCAGAACGCTCAGGAGAAGGGCGGCAAGCCGTTCGCCACGGGCGCGACCGCGACGCTGGAACTGACGCCCGAGCAGGCCGAGTCCGTCATCCTCGACCAGCGCGTCGGCCAGCTCTCGCTGGTCTTGCGCGCGATGGCCGACGGCAAGAGCGCTTCGGCGCCCGCGAGCGCGGAAGGGCACGACCACACCCTCACCGTCGTGCGCGCCGGCGTCGCCACCCAATCGCGCGTGCAAACGATCGACGAAGTTCCCACGCCTGCCGCACCCGCCCAAGAGTAAAAGACGATGCTGAAAAACCGAACCAGGCTTACCGGAAGCGCAATCGCCTTGCTCGCCTTCACCGCGATGGCGGCGGATGGACACGCGCAGTCATACAACGGCGATCCGGTCGCCGCGCAGGCGCAATATCCCATGCGCCGCATCACCATGGGCGTCGGCAAGTCGATCATCGTCGATCTTCCGCAGGACGCGGGGGAGATTTTCGTCGGCAATCCGGCCGTCGCCAACGCCATCGTCCGCACCCCTCGCAAAATTTATATTATCGGCCATGGCACTGGCCAAACCACGATCTACGCGATGGACAAGCAGGGCCGCCGGATTGCGACGTTCGAAATGTCGATCGGCCGCGACATCGGCGAATTGCAGGCGATCCTCCACGCCGCCATGCCGAGCGCGCAAATTGTCGCGCGGACCGTCAACGATTCGATCATCATGACCGGGGAAGTCGATTTGCCCGGCGACATGCAGACCGCGCTGGACATTGCCAAGGGCTTTGCCTCCAGCATCAACAAGGATGCGGATAATAACAAGGGAGCCGCGGCGGGAGGCGGCGCTCCGGCCTCCGGCGCGATCGTCAACGCCATCAAGATCAAGGGCCGCGACGAAGTCATGATCAAGGTCACGATCGCCGAAATCCAGCGCAATATCGCCAAGCAGCTCGGCGTGTCGTCATCGACTCTTTCCGGCAATTGGGGCTCGTTCGTCCAGGACAACCCGTTCACGGTCAATGGCGCCGCATTGACCTCCGGCGCGCTCAACACGGTCAGCCATTTCGGCGGACCGTGGTCGCTGACTCAATCCCTGGTCGCCTTCGAGCGTCAGGGCGTCGCCCATACCCTGGCCGAGCCGACCGTCACCGCCGTGTCGGGCGAAAGCGCGAAATTCACGGTTGGCGGCGAAATCCCCATCAACGCGGGCTATACGTGTAACGGACCCACGACTGGCGGCTCGACCACGTCCTACTGCCAGGCGACGGTCGTCTACAAGCCTTACGGCGTGACGCTGAACTTCACCCCGGTCGTATTGTCCTCCGGGCGCATTTCGCTGCGCTTCGCCACCGAGGTTTCGGAAATCGATCCCTCGACGTCTTCGGTCATCGGCGGCGCGAGCGTGCCCGGATTCCGCACTCGCCGCCACGAAACCACGGTCGAATTGCCGAGCGGCGGCTCGCTCGCGACCGCCGGCCTGATCCAGACCAGCTCCGCCCAGGCGCAGAACGGCACGCCCGGCGTCATGAACCTGCCGATTCTCGGCCAGCTCTTCCGCTCGCGCGACTATCAGCGCCAGGAGACCGAAATGCTGATCATCGTGACGCCCTATATGGTCAAGCCGGTGGCCAACAGCGCCCTGGCGCGGCCCGACGATAATTACGCCGACGCCAACGATCCCCAGGCCTGGCTGATGGGCCGCGTGAACAAGCTGTATTCGACGACCGACAATCCCGAGGCGGCCGCGCATTTCAGCGGGCGCGTAGGCTTCATCCACGATTGAGCTCCGCCACGGCCCGCCCGCCCATTGCGGCGGACGGGCCGGCGCCGGGGCCCGACTGTCAAGCGCAACGATCGCACGGAATCATCATGTCGCACCTGCTCCTTCTCCACACCGAAGCCCGCCGGCGGACCGCAAGACTGCGTTTCGCCGCGCTTATGGCTCTTGCCGCGCCGCTTGCGGCCTGCACGGGCGCCGACCGCATCGTGACCGGCTCGATCACCCCCGACGACTATCGCGCGCGGCATCCGATCGAGCTCCATCAAGGCTGGGCTCGTCTCGAAGTCTTCCCTGAGGTGCGCAATGGCGCCCTGGACGCGAGAACCTCGGCCCAGGTTCGGGAGTTCGCCCGGGCATACAGGGATCATGGCTCGGGAGAGATCGCGCTGGCGCTGCCGCAAGGCGGGCGGGCCGGAGCGGAGGCGCGCGCGTCGGCGCCCGGTCTGCGTCGCGCCCTCGCCGCCGGCGGCGCCCGTGGCCCGGTGCGCATATCCTATTATCAGGTTGCCGATCCGCTGCTCGCGGCGCCGGTTCGCCTGTCCTACACGACAATTACCGCGCGCCTCGATTCGCGCTGCGGCCAATGGCCCAACGACCTCGCCTCCGGATCCTCCACGATCGGCTGGGAGAATTGTCAATATTGGAATTTTGGCTGCGCGACTCAGCAAATGATGGCGACTCAGGTCGCCGACCCGCGCGATCTTGTCGGCCCCGGCGCGATCGCTCCGCCCGATTCGACCATGCGCGGGCGCGCCATCGACGCGGTGCGCAAAGGCGAAGACCCGGGCACATCCTGGAAAACGAAGAATTCCAATATCGGCACGCTGGGAGACTAAGCCATGGCCAGCGCAAGCTCCAATCCCCCGGCGCAAGGACAGCAGGCGCCGTCGATCGCGCCCTTGCCGCGCGTTTCCCTCCAGGCGTTTTGCGAAACCGCCGAACTTGCCGCGACGATCAACGAGGCGGCGGGCGACCGCCGCATGGAAAGAGCCCATGTCAAGGTGAACATGGGCGGCGCGGCGGCTGCGGTCGAAGCCTACCGCACTTCGCCGACCCCCAATGTGATCGTGCTCGAGAGCAGCGCCTCGCACGCCGAAATATTGGAGCAGCTGGAGGCGTTGGCCGAATTCTGCGACCATGGAACCAAGGTGGTCATCATCGGGCGCCATAACGACATCACGCTCTATCGCGAGCTGATGGCGCGCGCCGTCAGCGAATATCTGGTCCAGCCGTTTGGCGTGATGGAGTTCATCGCCGCGCTGGCGCAGCTCTATAACCAGGACGCCGCCGCGCCGCTTGGACGGGTTATCGCGGTGGCGGGTTGCAAGGGCGGCGTGGGCTCTTCGTGCATTTCCCATAATCTCGCCTGGTCGATCGCCCGGGATCTCGACGCGGCGACCGTGATCGTCGATCTAGACCTCGCTTTCGGCACGACAGGTCTGGACTTCAACCAGGATCCGCCGCAGAGCATCGCCGAGGCGGTATTTTCGCCGGATCGCCTCGACGCCAATATGGTTGACCGCCTGCTGTCGAAATGCAGCGAGAAGCTGTCGATTCTCGCCGCCCCGGCGACTGTCGAGCGTGTCTATGACCTCCACGAAATGGCGTTCGATCCGCTGCTCGAGATCCTGCGCGGCTCCACGCCCTATATCGTGCTCGACATTCCCCATGTCTGGACGGCATGGTCGCGTCGTATGCTGACAACGGCGGACGAGACCTTCATCGTCGCGTCGCCGGAACTGGCGAGCCTGCGCAACGTGAAGAGCATGCTCGATAATTTGCGCGGCGCGCGCCGTAACGATCCAGCGCCGCGCGTCGTGCTGAACGGCGTCGGCATGCAAAAGCGGCCGGAAATTTCGGTCGCCGATTTCACCAAGGCGTTGGAGGTCGAGCCCGCCGCCGTCGTGCCCTACAACGCCAAAATCTTCGGCGTCGCCGCGAACAACGGCCAAATGATCGCCGAGGTCGAGGACGGCGCCAAGACGGCCGCGATTTTTGACGATCTGGCGCGACTCGCCGCCGGACGCGCCGCCATCAAACGCGAGAAAAAGAGTTTCCTGGAACCGCTGCTCGCGGTTCTCAAAGGCTGAAGGCGCATTGGCGTAGAGCATCGGGAGCACGGGAAGCACAATGTTCGGAAAGCGCTCGGGCGCCAGCGGCGCCCTGCCAAACACGCCGCAAAAGCCAGCCGGGGCTGCGCCTGCGGTCACGGCGGCGCTCCAGCAGGCGCCGGCGCCTCCTCCGGCGCCCGAGCCGCGTCGGTCGGAAGATTATTTCCAGACCAAGAGCATGATCTTCGGGGCCTTGATCGAGGCCATCGACCTGTCGCAGCTGTCCAGGATCGACGCGGACGGCGCGCGCGAAGAAATTCGCGACATCGTCAACGAAATCATTTCGATCAAAAACGTCGTCATGTCGATCGCCGAGCAGGAGGACATGCTCGACGACATTTGCAACGACGTGCTCGGCTTCGGGCCGCTTGAGCCGCTGCTCTCGCGCGACGACATCGCGGACATCATGGTGAACGGCGCCACGCGCACTTTCATCGAAGTCGGCGGCAAGATTCAGCTCACCAATGTGCGCTTTCGCGATAACGCGCAGCTGATGAATATCTGCCAGCGCATTGTCAGCCAGGTCGGCCGGCGCGTGGACGAAGCGTCGCCGATCTGCGACGCGCGCCTGCTCGACGGCTCCCGCGTCAACGTGATCGCGCCGCCGCTCGCGATCGACGGCCCCGCCCTCACCATCCGCAAATTCAAGAAGGACAAGCTTACCCTCGATCAGCTGACGTCCTTCGGCTCGATTTCGCCGGAAGGCGGTGAAATCCTGAAAATCATCGGCCGGGTTCGCTGCAATGTGCTGATTTCGGGCGGCACCGGCTCGGGCAAGACGACCCTGCTCAATTGTCTGACCAACTATATAGACGGCGACGAGCGGGTGATCACCTGCGAGGACGCCGCCGAACTGCAACTCCAGCAGGCCCATGTGGTGCGGCTTGAAACGCGCCCGCCCAATCTCGAAGGGCAGGGCGCGGTGACCATGCGCGATCTCGTGAAGAACTGCCTGCGTATGCGTCCTGAGCGCATCATCGTCGGCGAAGTGCGCGGCCCGGAGGCCTTCGACCTCCTCCAGGCCATGAACACCGGCCATGACGGCTCAATGGGAACGCTCCACGCCAACTCTCCGCGCGAGGCCCTGAGCCGTCTCGAATCCATGATCACCATGGGCGGCTACGCCCTTCCGCCGCGCACCATCCGCGAGATGATCGTCGCGTCGGTCGACGTCATCGTCCAAGCCGCGCGCCTGCGCGACGGCTCGCGCCGCATCACCCATATCTCGGAAGTCATGGGTCTTGAAGGCGATGTCATCATCACCCAGGATCTGTTCCTCTATGACATCCTCGGCGAGGACGCCAGCGGCAAGCTGAAGGGTCGCCATCGTTCGACCGGGATCGGGCGGCCGCGGTTCTGGGAGCGCGCGCGCTATTTCGGCGAGGAAGAACGGCTTGCGGCGGCGCTCGACGCGTCCTTCTCGGGCGAGTGAAGAAAAGGTCAGGTCGCCATGGACAGCCGCTCCGCTCTCATCATTCTGCTGACCGTCTTCGCGGTGTCCGGGGGCTTTTACGCGCTGGTCTATCCCTATCTCTCGGGTGAGGCGGCCGCGGAAAAGCGCCGAGAGCAGGTCGCGACGAAACTCGGTCAGCGACGCGGACCCGGCGAAAGGCTGGTCGACGTGGCGGCCCGTCGCAAGCAGGTCGCGGACAGTCTGAAAGAAGTCGAGCAGCGCAATGCCGAAAAGTCAAAAGTTTCGGTTGAGACGCGCATCGCCCAGGCCGGCCTCAGCCTGTCCCGGACCAATTTTTTCGTTATTTCCGGCGTGCTGGGCGCATTTTTCGGGATCCTGCTCTTTTTGTTCTCCGACAGTCTGCTGATCGCATTGGCCGGCCCGGTCATCGGCGGCTTCGGCCTGCCGAATTTCGTCTTGAAATTTCTGGCGAAGCGACGGCTGAAAAAATTCGCCGACGAATTTCCCAACGCCGTCGATGTCATCGTTCGCGGCGTCAAGGCGGGTCTGCCGCTCAACGACACCCTGCGAATGATCGCGACCGAAGGGCACGAGCCAGTGCGCAGCGAATTCCGGCAGATCGTGGAAGCGCTGGCGCTTGGCCTGACGGTCAGCGAAGCGGTCGAGCGTTTGCCCCAGCGCATCCCCACCGCCGAAGCGAATTATTTCGCGATCGTCATTGTCATTCAGCAGAAAGCGGGCGGCAATCTGGGCGAGGCGCTCGGCAATTTGTCCACCGTCATGCGCGAGCGCAAGAAAATGCGCGACAAGGTGAAAGCGCTCTCCGCCGAGGCCAAGGCCTCCGCCGTGATCATCGGAGCGCTGCCGATCATCGTCGGCGTTCTGCTCACCTTCACCAACCGGCAGTTCATTGAAATGCTGTGGACCACCAAACAGGGACGTTTCATGCTTGTCATCGCCGCGCTCATGGAAGTCACGGGAAGTTTCGTGATGAAAAAAATGATCGATTTCGAGGTCTGACGAGCGCCGAGGAATTGGACAGGGCCGCACGCCATGATGCAATTGATCTCCGAAAAACTCATCGATGCGCAAACGTGGCTTGCGCTGCTCGCTGGCGTCTTCACCATCGCCAGCCTGCTGTCGATTGGCCTGCCGCTGATCGAGGGCGACCGGCTTGGCGACCGGATGAAGCTCGTGGCGTCGGAACGCGAACGAATTCGCGCGCGTGAGCGTGAAAAACTGTCGAAACGCAACGCGGGCAAGCTGAGGCCGACGCCCAAGGCGTATATGAAGGAGATCGTAGAAAAGTACAGCCTGTCGAAATGGCTTGGCACCGATCACGCCAAAATGCAATTGACGATGGCAGGCTATCGCGGCGCGCAAGCCGAGGTAGGCTTTCTGTTTTTCCGCCTGGTGACCCCCATGGCGTCGATCGTCGTCAGCGCGCTCTATGTTTTCATTCTTTATCCGAACGACTGGTCTTTGATGATACGCATCGGCATTATCGTCATCGCCGCCTGGGCCGGTCTCAAAGCCCCGGAAGTCTATCTCGGCAACACCATCACAAAACGCCAGCTGAACATGAGGCGCGCCTTTCCCGACGCGCTCGACCTGCTGCTGATTTGCGTCCAGGCCGGCATGTCGGTCGAACAGGCGTTCCGGCGGGTGAGCCAGGAGATCGGCGCTCGTTCGGTGCCGCTCGCCGAGGAGTTCGCCTTGACCACGGCCGAACTGTCCTACCTCCTGGACCGCCGTATCGCCTATGAGAATTTCCATATGCGCACGGGGCTCGAAGCCGCGAGGAGCATTTCCACTTCTTTGATTCAGGCCGAAAAATATGGCACGCCGCTGGGAACCGCGTTACGTGTCGTGGCGCAGGAAGCACGCGATCAGCGCATGATGGAGGCCGAAAAGAAGGCCGCCGCGCTTCCGCCGAAGCTCACGGTCCCCATGATGATCTTCTTCCTTCCCGTGCTGTTCATCGTCATCATGACGCCGGTCGGAATCCAGGTGATGAACCAGAAATGGTGATGCGAATTCCGCGCCGATCTCGCGGAATTCGGTCGAGAGGCCTCTTCTTTCGAAATCCGGCGAAAGAGCGCGTTGGCGAATCGGTGAGACGAACCCGCTCGATCCTGCCGGCGTTTCATACGGTTTCCGCAAGATTGCTTCGCAATCCGCGGAAACGCCATGGCGCGAAAATCCTCTATGTCGCGAGCAGATTTTCGCGCCAGCGGAATTCGTATTACCCCATAGCCCGATCCGAAAAGGCGCTCGACTTTTCGTAAGAACACGGCCGCAGGCGCGTTTCCGAAGCCCTGCCGCCGCAATGCGCGAGATCAGCCGGCGTGGCGGAAGTCGTCGATTCACAAAAAAATCGGCGTTCAATTATGAGCTTCGCCCAAGCGAAACATTTCCGACGCGAACTATGTCTTAATGAGCTTAAGCCGCTTTCGGGGCGGTCGCCGGGCGACGACGCGTCCTCGCCCGCACGTTGCTTCGTCATGACGTTTTGCAAGTCGTTTAATGAGGTTTCAATGAGCGAATTTGTCGGCCGCTTCCGCGCGTTCAACAATCGTCGCGAAGACGCCGCCGAGCGGGATCCCGCCAGGGAGGAGGCGAACTCCGAATTGCCGACGCTCACGCGGATGAAGCCCCGCTCAAGCCATATCGAGGAATTGAAGCCCCCGCGTCCAGCCATGGAGGCGCGGCAAAGAAGCGGCGCCGACCATATTCTGTGGATGTCGCGCGCGGCCGCGACGCAACTGGTCAAGCGCCGGCGCCACCTGGCGTGGATCGCTGGCCTCGCGGCTCTGGTTCTGGCCGGCGCGGCGTTTTTTTATTATTTCACGGTCGGACGTTACATCTATTCGACCGACGACGCTTATGTCCGAACCGATCTCGCGATCATTTCGCCGAAAATCGCCGGCTATGTCCGTGACGTCGGCGTCGTGGACAATCAGCATGTCCAGGCGGGGCGGATCCTGGCGCGAATCGACGCCGGCGACTACGTCCTGGCGGTTGACGCCGCCCGGCGGAAAGGGCTGACGCAGGACGCGGCCATCGCGCGCATCGAAGCCCAGGTCGACGCCCAGCAAGCCGGAGTGAAGCAGGCCGAGGCCCAGGTGGACTCCGCGCGCGCCGAACGCGCGCGCGCCCAGTCCGAGTTCGATCGCGTACGGTCGCTGGCGGCCTCGGATTTCGCCTCGAAACAGCGACTCGATCAGGTTCTTGCGGACCGCGACAAGGCGGCGGCGGGATTGTCCGGCGCCGAGGCGCGACTTGCCGGCGCGAGGGCCGATCTGATCGTGCTGAAATCGCAAGCCGAGGAGGCGCGGCGCGCGCGCGCCGAACTCGCCGTCGCCGAGGATCGCGCGCGGCGCGACCTCGGCTTTGCCGAAATAAGGGCGCCTTTCGACGGCGTTGTCGGCAATCGCGTCGTCGAGCCCGGCCAATATGTTCAGCCGGGGGCGCGGCTGATGGCGATGGCGCCCGACGGCCAGGATTATGTCGAGGCCAATTTCAAGGAAACCCAGCTCGACCGTCTCGCCCCCGGCCAGAAGGCCAGGGTCTATGTCGACGCCTATGACGGCGAAGCCGTGGATGGTTTCGTCGAAAGCATCGCGCCCGCCTCGGGCTCCGAATTCTCGATACTGCCGCCGGAAAACGCCACCGGCAATTTCACCAAGATCACCCAGCGCTTCCCGGTGCGGATCAGGCTGGCTCATCTGGGTTCCGGCCGCCTGCGCGCCGGCATGTCGGTCGTGGTGGATGTCAATACGCGCGGTCCCGCCAAATGAGGGGCGCGGCGCCCGACCCGGACGAAACGGAAATTTCGGCGCGCCGCTTCATCGCTTTTCTCGCGATGCTTTTCGGCATGTTCATGGCGATTCTGGATATTCAGGTCGTCTCGGCCTCGCTCGCCACGATCCAGGCGGGACTGTCCGCCAGCGCCGATGAAGTCGCCTGGGTCCAGACCGCCTATCTCGTCGCCGAAGTGGTGATGATTCCGCTGTCGGGTTATCTGTCGCGCGCCTTTTCGACCCGGATCGCCTTCACCTTCTCCGCCGCCGGCTTCACCTTGATGAGCCTGCTTTGCTCCTTTGCGACCGACATCGATCAGCTGATTGTCTGGCGCGCGCTTCAGGGCTTCATCGGCGGCGGGATGATCCCGACCGTCTTCTCCGCCGCCTATTCGATCTTCCCGCGCCGCAAAACCTCGACGATCGCCGCGATCATCGGCCTCGTCGCCACGCTCGCTCCGACGATCGGGCCGACGGTCGGCGGCTATCTCACCGATTTGTTCTCGTGGCGCTGGCTGTTCCTGATCAATGTGGCGCCGGGGATTGTCGTCGCCCTGACGGCTTGGCTGCTGATCGATTTCGACCGGCCCGATCCGCGCCTGCTGCGCAATTTCGACTGGCTCGGGCTGGTCTCCATGGCCTTGTTCCTTGGCGCGCTCGAATATCTGCTTGAGGAGGGGCCCGCCAAGAACTGGTTCGACGACGGCAGGATCGTCTGGGCGGCGGCGATTTCCGGTTCCGGCGCCCAGATTTTTTTCGCGCGGGCCTTCACCACGGAAAATCCGATCGTGGATTTGAGGACTTTCGCCGACCGCAATTTCTGGACGGGTTCGCTCGCTTCCTTCATCCTCGGCGTCGGACTTTACGGCCTGACCTATATTTATCCGATCTATCTCGCCCGGGTGCGCGGCTTCTCCGCCCACCAGATCGGCGAGACCATGTTCCTCACCGGCCTGTGCCAGTTTATCGCGGCTCCCATCGTCGGGCGCCTGCTGACCTGGATCGACCTGCGGCTGATGGTCGCCCTTGGATTTCTCGGTTTCGCCTGGGGTGTGGCGATTTCGGCCGGCGTCACCGGGGATTGGGGCTTCGATCAGTTCATGGCCCCGCAGATCCTCCGCGGCTTTTCGCTGATGTTCATGATGGCGCCGATCAATAATCTCGCGCTCGGCGCCCTGCCGCCGTCCAAATTGAAAAACGCCTCGGGTCTGTTCAACGTGACCCGCAATCTTGGCGGCGCCTTCGGCCTCGCGGCGATCAACACCACGCTCGACCGGCGTTTCGATCTCCATTTCGAACGCCTGCGCGAGACTCTTGTCTGGGGCAACGACCGGACCCAGGAATTTCTCGCCAATCTCGCCGCGCTTTACGCCCAGAACGGCGATGCGGCGCGGCTTGCCGCGAGCCACCGCCTCGCGGCGATGGCGGGCCGGGAGGCCACGGTCATGGCTCTGGCCGATGTTTTCCTCGGCATGTCCCTGCTGTTTCTGATGGCGGCGGGTCTGGCGCCGTTCATGCGGCGACCGGCAAGCGCGCCGCCGCCGGGCATGGCGCACTGAGGCTTATTCCTCGACGCAATGCAGTTATACCATTGGCCCTTGTTTCCGACTCGTCGGAAACAAGGGCGCCCGCCGGCGTCAGCCGGCGCCGCGCCGGTCGGCGCGGATACCATCGGTCCTTTTCAAGGGCCGATGGTATTATTCGACGCGGTCCATGTGGGCGATCTGGCGGCCAAGCCGCGAAATCGCCTCGCGCAGATCGAGCAGCTCCTGTTCGGGGCTCAAGGCGGCGGCGGCCCCATCGGCGCCATTCGCGCCTTCGCCATCCGCCGCCGTTTGCTCGCCATTCGCGGTCGTCGCGCCCGGCGCCATAATCTGACGGCGCAGGCCGAGATTGGCGTCCTCCAGTTGGTCGCCGCGCCGCCGCTCGGCGGCGACCTTGGCCAAAAGGCGGGTGCGACGCGCCTCGAAATCCGCCGCGCGCTGCTCCGCCTCCGCCAGTTCAGCGGCAAGATTTGTATTCTGGCTCGACAGATCCTCGGCGCGCGCAAAAATTTCATGGCGCGCGGCCTCGGAGGCTTGCAGTTTCGAGCGAAGCTCCTCCAGTTCGGCGGTCGTCGTCCTCAGCTGGCTTTCGAGGCCGTGAACCCGGGCGTCGAGCTTTCGGGCTTCGTCGGCCAGCGCATGGTATTCGCCATGCAATTTGGTCAGCTCCGCCTGCCGACGTTCGAGCGTCGCGCGCGTTTCGTCGAGCGCAGACTGGGTTTTTTCGCCGAATTCCAGCGATTTGGCGAGCTGGAGGTTGCGCGTATCGAGCAGCGACGCGGTCTGGTCGAGGCGCTCGGTCGCGCGCATCACCGCCACGGCCCGCCGGCCGAGTTCGGCGGAATCGGCGGCGCGGCCGTCGCGCGCTTCCGCCGCCTTGACCTCAAGCGCGCGGTTTTCGACGGCGAAACGCGCGCGCAGCAGATCGCGGTCGGCCTCGATCTCGTCGAAGGTCATCGGCAGGCGCGATTCGATTTTGGCCAAAGTAAGCCGCCGGGCCCGCGCCGAAACCAGAGGCAGGAAAGCAAGACCGATCAGGCCGCAGATGACAAAGCCCAGCGCGAAATCGACGATTTGCTCGACCACTTGTCCCGATCCGTCAAACGGCTGAACGGGCGGAAGCGCCCGGAATCGGGGTCATGCTGCCATTTTTGCCGCCGCAATGCAAAGCGGCGGGGTTAATCAAAATGGGTTCCAGGTCGCATGTTCGGTGAATTTGAGATAACCGACATTGAGTCCGAGCCTGGCGCCGACCCCGGTGCGGATCGGCACGACCGTCACGCCATCGATCGTGAGCGCGGTGACGCCGAATCCGCCGACCAGATAGGCCGAGCCGTTCACCCCCACGAAGCGCTGGTAAATCGCCGCGGTCGAGGGAAGATTATAGACCAGCATCATGGTGCGGTCGCCGTCGGCGCCATAGTCTATCCCCAGCGAGGGGCCTTGCCAGAACACTTTGCGGTCGCCGGCGTTGCGTGTGTACATCTTGCCTTCGCCATAGCGCAGGCCGCCGATGAAGGCGCCGCCGGCCTCCTGGCCGAGAACATAGGCGTTGGGCTGGCCCCAGTGCTTGGTCGCCGACTGGATCGCTTCCGCGAGGTCGCGGGACAAAGTGCCGAAAAAGCGATGGCCGCTCTCGATCAAATCGTTATCGGTATAGGGAATCGGCCGGTCTTCCGCGTTCGCGGGCCCCAGGACGGCGGCGCTGGCGAGCGTCGCGAACAGGCCCGTTCCGAGCTGGCCGCAAAGGTCGCGGCGGGTTAGCTTTGTCATGGCCAGGGCTCCAGTTGCACCGATTCGCGAATTCTGGCCAAGGATGGTGAACCGAAGATTAACCGGGGCTCAATACGGCGCGATCCGCATAAAAAGCCGCTGCGCCAGGATCGCCCCAGGCGATGAAGGCGCCATTGGCGAATTTGTTCGCCTCCTTGCCATAGAGGAGCGGCGCGCCCGCGCGATCGACCGCGATCCCGCCCGCCCGGCGCAACACGGCGTCGCCGGCGGCGGTGTCCCATTCCCTGGTGCGGCCAAAGCGCGGATAGACGTCGGCCTGGCCGGCGGCGACGAGGCAAAATTTCCGCGACGATCCGGTCGAGACCACGTCCTTGACCGGAAGCCGGCTCAGGAAGGCGTCGGTTTCTGCGTCGCGATGGCTGAGGCTCGCGACCGCGACCGCGTCGCGCTCGGGCATCGGCCGCGTGTGGAGAAGCCGCCATTCGCCGCGTGCGGGGATCGGGCCGCCCGGTTGGGCGGTAAAGGTCCAGGCTTTGTCGCCCGCGAGGAAGAATTCGCCGCGCGCCGGCGCGAAAACCACGCCGACCGCCGGCGCGCCATGACGAATCAGCGCGATATTGACGGTGAAGCTGTCGCGCCTGTTCAAGAATTCCTTGGAGCCGTCGAGCGCGTCCACCAGGATGAAATCGGCGCCGCCAACCTCCGGCGCCGCCCCGCTCTCGCTCGCCTCCTCGGCGACCACGGGAAGATCGGGCAAAGCGCGGGCGAGCCCCTTGAGGATGACCTCCTCGGCGAGAATGTCGGCGTCGGAGACGGGGCTGGCGTCCTTTTTCAGGCGCGCATTGGGATTGCCGCCATGGAAGACCCGCATGATGGCCGCGCCCGCGTCGCGTGCGAGGACCGCGAAAAACTCCGCCAAATCGGCGTCATCTGGCAGGGCTTCGGTCATCGCGGGCCTTTCATTGGGAAGTTCGACGCTTTTCCTGGCGATGCTACAGGGTCGGCCGCGCCTTTTCCAGCCGTGCGCGCGGAGTGGAGCGCGGAAAGAGCGCGGGAAAAAGCGTCGCGGCTTTGAGGCTTGCGCGGGCAGGGCGACGCGGTCCATTATATGCGCCGCAAAATGGGGCTGGACATTGAGCAAGACCGACGACGTCGCCAAGTTGAGTTTCGAGGCCGCGATGCGCGAGCTTGAAGAGATCGTCTCCGCGCTTGAGAAAGGCAATGTCGATCTCGACAAATCCATCGCGTTTTACGAACGCGGCGAAATCCTGAAAAAGCATTGCGAGGCGCTGCTCAAGAGCGCGGAAGCGCGAATCGAGAAGATCGTTCAGGGCCCCGATGGCGGCGCGTCCGGCGTGGCGCCGCTCGATGTCGAATGAACGGCTGGAGGGGGCCATGCCGCAACCGGACCCGGTCGAAACCGTCATCATCCCGCAGGCGAGGGACATCGGCGGATTCGGCGTCCGTCGCGCCTTGCCTTCGGCCAAGCGGCGGATGGTCGGGCCCTTCGTCTTTCTCGACGAAATGGGGCCGGCCGATTTCGCGCCGGGGACCGGCATGGACGTGCGGCCTCATCCCCATATCGGCCTCGCCACCCTGACCTATCTGCTCGACGGCGCCCTGTTCCACCGCGATTCCCTGGGCCATGCGCAGGAAATCACGCCCGGCGCGGTCAATCTGATGGTCGCCGGGCGCGGCGTTGTCCATTCCGAGCGATCGCCGCCGGCGTTTCGCGCCTCGGGCGGCAAAATGCGCGGCCTTCAGTTCTGGATCGGCCTGCCCAAAAAATTCGAGGAAACCGACCCCGGTTTCGAGCACCACGGCCGCGAAGCCCTGCCGGCGCTCGAAGGCGAAGGCTTTCGTCTGCGCCTGGCGATTGGAGCGCTGCACGGCCTCAGCGCGCCGACGACCGCCTTTTCGAGCTGCTTTCTGGCGGATGTCGCGCTCGATGCGGGCGCCACCTATGAACTGAGCGCCGATCAGGAAGAGCGCGCCCTTTATGTGCTAGCGGGCGAAATCGCGATCGACGGGGCCGCTTTCCCGGCTGGGGAGCTGGTGGTGATCCGTCCTGGCGCGCCTGTCGCGCTGCGGGCGAAACAGCCGAGCCGTTTCGCCGCGCTCGGGGGCGAGGCCATGGACGGCCCGCGCTACCTGTGGTGGAATTTCGTCTCCTCGGATCGCGAGCGCATTTTCGCCGCGCGCGCCGCCTGGGAAGCCGGACATTTCAAGTCGATCGAAGGCGATCCCGAATTCATCCCGGCGCCGGAACTGAAAGCCTTATGACAGCCAGGAAATGCTTCGCGGCCAAGGCGCCGGCGAAAATCAACCTCACCCTCCATATCGAAGGCCGCCGCGCCGACGGCTATCACGATCTGCAAAGCCTCGTGGCTTTCGCCGGAACCGGCGATTTTCTGACTTTGGCGCTCGACGATTTCTTCAGCCTGACGCTCGAAGGCCCGAGCGCCATCGAGGCCGGCGACGGCGGCGACAATCTGGTGGCGCGCGCCGACCGCGCCCTGCGCGCCGGAAAGCCCGGTCTGCGCACGGGCGCCTTCCATCTCGTCAAGCGCCTGCCGGTCGCCGCCGGCATCGGCGGCGGCTCGGCCGACGCGGCGGCGGCCCTGCGGCTGCTCGCCGCCGCCAACGATCTCTCGCTCGACGATCCGGCGCTTTATGCGGCGGCGCGCGCCGCCGGGGCCGACGTTCCGGTCTGCGTCGTGCCGCGCGCCCGGATGATGGCGGGCGTCGGCGAAAGGCTGGGACCGGCGATCCGCCTGCCGCCTTTGTTCGCCGTGCTGGTCAATCCGCGCGTCCCGGTCGAAACCCGCGCGGTTTTTCTCAAACTCGGCCTCAAGCCCGGCGAGAGCCTCGGCTACGGCCCGCATCCGGCGATCGTCTCGGGCATGGATTTCGAAAGCTTCCTGCGCGCCTTGAAGCGGGGACGCAACGACATGGAGGACGCGGCTTGCGTGCTGGCGCCCGTCATCGGCCACGTGCTGTCGGTGGTGAGCGGCGCGCGGGGCTGCCGTCTCGCCCGCATGTCGGGATCGGGCGCGACCTGTTTCGCTCTGTTCGAAACCTGCCGCCAGGCGGGCGCGGCGGCCAGGACCATCTCGCATGGCCATCCGGAATGGTGGGTGAAGGCGACGCTTCTGCGTTGAGTCTTGCGCGCAATGTTTGTTTTGGATTGGCGTTCACTTTTTCGTGAGTCGCGCTGAAACGTCGCCTTCGGGAGCTTACTGCACGCTTCCGAAGGACAGGTCGCGGCTATAGGGCGGCGCCGGCACGCCGGCGATTCGGCTTCCCTGGCTCACCGGCCCGGCGGGGAAAAGCTGGTAAAGATGCTTGATGCCGCCGCGCATGGCGAAAGGCTCGCTCAGCGCGCGGAGCAGGGCTGTGCCGGTCAGCGAATGGCCGCGCAAACGGTAGTGATTGCGCAGCAGATGGACGACTTCCCAATGTTCCGAGGTCAGTTCGATCCCTTCCTTGGCGGCGATTTCGCGGGCGGTTTCTTCCGACCACGGCGGCAAGAAATGCATGTCGCCGTCATGGGCGCCATGCTGGGCCTCGGGAACGGCGGTGCTGTGAATGACGTTAGACATGGCAGACTTCCTCCATGCGGCCAACTCAACGCATCGAGATTAGGAGCGAAGACGAAAGCCTGCAAGGGCCGGCCGCCGCGGGTGGGCGGCTGAAGCGGCTCGGGTCAGGCCTTGCCGCCGGGCTCGAATTTGACGCCCGCGCTGTTGTCGTCCACCCACACGGTCGAACCGGTCCGGATTTGGCCATTGTGCGACATGGAAATTTTGGCGCCGATCGGCGGATTGGCGGCGCCGATGATTTTCGCGCCGCCGTCGGATATGTCCTCGATCATCACGGTGCGCTCGCCTTCCGGGGTGGAAAGGGTTCCGAGCCGCCCCAATCTCCGCCGCTCATACCCGCGCCGCTCGCCGCCGGCATGTTCGATCGCCAGCGCCCGCGCGAGTTCGCCAAGACCTGCCAGGACTTCCTGGCTGGCGGCGTTCAAATCGTTCAGCAGGGCTGTCGCCTGGCCCGGCTCCTTGGCTTCATGATGTTTCAGGATCGCCTGCGCCATGGCATGCACGCGGCGATGCGGCTCGACGAGGCCGGCATAGGCTGGAAGCCCGCGAATCATGTCGCTGGTGACGCCGTCATACCATTTGCCCAGGCGGCAATGGTGATGGTCCGGAACCTCGTGGGCCGCCCATTTTGCGCGGCCGAGCAAAGTGTCGACGACGCGCTTCTTGAACAGAACATGGTCGATCTTCGCCATTTCGCACAAGCCGCGCGGCGACTGGGCCGAAAACCAGCTCTTGGCGCGTTCCGCGAAATGGTCGTTCATATCCTGCATTCCGGCCGCCATTTTCAGCAACAGGGCCTCGTTGTCAGAGGCGAGTTGCGCGCCGGATTCGATATTTGAGGCGATTTCCTCGCTGGCGAGTTTTTGCTGTTCGAGGACGAGCGCGACGGATTCCATCCGCTCGGCGACGGTCGAGACCTTTTCGGAAAAGTCTTCGACAACCGACTTTGCGCCGCCGATCGCCTGTTCTCCGGCTTCGACCGCCTGTTCGGATCGCGCCATCGCGCCAGCCATGCCGGCGATGACCCGCCGCATGTCGTCGATGCGCCGGCCGATCTCCACCGTGGCCCTGCCGGTCTGGTTGGCCAGTTGCTTCACCTCATTGGCGACGACGGCGAAACCCCTGCCGAGCTCCCCGGCGCGGGCCGCCTCGATCGTGGCGTTGAGCGCCAGCAGGTTGGTCTGGCGGGCGATGGATTCGATCACGCCCAAGGCTTCGGCGATAAGGTTGAAGGCCTGTTCCAGCGCGCCGACTTCGTCTTTGGTCTCGGCCGAAACAGCGGAAATATGCCGCATGGTAAGCGAAAGGCCGCCGATCAGCCGCGCGCCGTCGAGCGCCGATTTCCGGGAATCTTCCGCCTGCGCCAAGGCGTCCTTGCTCGATCGCGCGATCTCCTCGATCGAGGCGACAAGCTCATGGGTCGCCGAGGCGCTCGAATGGGCGCCTTGTTTGGCCACGTTGATATTGCGCGCCAGATGCGCCAGTTCGATGGCGACCTCGTTGACTTCCGCGACGGTCAGCGACAGCTCGCTCAATTTGCCGATGGCGCCTTCCGCTTCGGCTTCCGCCGCGATCGCCCGCGCCGCCTGTTCGAGCGCCGATTCGTGCAGGGCGGCGACGACCCGGGCGTGGCGGCGGAAAAGCTCGCGCAGCCCGTCGCCCGAACGCAGGCCGAAATTCTTCCGGGTATGGCGCGTCACGGTCGCGGCCATGATCTGATCGGCGGCGTCGATCAGCGCGGTCAGCGACGCGCCGCGCTCGCCAAGATCCTGAATTTCCCCGCGCGGCGATTCGGCGTTGAACAGGCGATGGAAGACCGCGGCGATCGAGTTGTCGGGGCCAACGCATTCGGGGAATTTTTGACGAATTTCGGCTTCGTCGACGGTCAGTTCCACTTCGTCGCGTCCGCGTTCGTTGGTCGCGGTCTGGGAACGGAAAGCCGAGGAAGTCATTTTCATCGCATGTTCTCTTTGACTCACCGGGCGGAGGCCGGTTGGCGCCCGATGGACGATTTTTCAAGCGGGAGCTTGCGCGGAACATGCCGTGGATGAATTGATTGGAAGAAATCGCAAAAAAGCGCGCGTCCGGTGAATTTTTGCGTCGCCCTCAGGCGGCGCCCACCGGCTCGGCGTGGCCGACGACGCGCAGCAGGCCTGGCGTGCGCTCGCGCAAGGCGCGTTCGAGCCGGTTCACCGCCTCGTGGGTCGCCGCCACGCTCAGCGCGGGATCGACGGTGGCGTGGAAATTGACCACCAGCCCATCTTCCGTCCGGCGGGCGCGGATGTCGTGCACCCCCTGCAACACGCCGCCGGCGACGGCGAGCTTGCGCAGGCATTCCGAAATCCGCGCGACGGTCGCCGCGTCGGCCTCATGACCGATCAAGGCGTGATCGCGGCGCGGCTCGATATGGCTTTCGACCTCCAATTCGGCGCCGAATTCGTGACGAATCTCGTCCTCCAGCGCCGTGGCGACCTCATGGGCCGCGCCCTGGGTCATGGCGCCGTCGATTTCGAGATCGAAAGCGATGCAGTCGTGACCGTCGAGCCGCTGGACGATGACATGATGGGCGGCGAGGCCGCGTCGCGCCGCGATCATCGCGACGCGCTCGGTGACCGTCTCCTCGTCGAGCGCGCGCGGCGACGTGATGATGCTGGCCTGGGTCTCCGGCGAGATTTCGGCGATTCTCGCCTGGACCGCGCGTTCGATCTGGATCAGGCGCTCGACGGGGAGCGCGCGCGGCACGCCGAGGGTGATTTCGCCCAGCACCTGCGGGCCATTGGCGCGCAGTTTGAGATCCTCCACCGCGACCACGCCGGGAATCCGCACAATCGCCGCGCGCAGCTTGTCGGCGAGGCCGACGGGCGCGGCGTCGAGCAGGGTTTCGATGGTTGCGCTGCCGAGATGGTATCCGGCATAGCCGATGAACAAAGCGACGCCGAGCGCCGCCAGGGTGTCGCCCTGATGAAAGCCGAGAGAATTGGCGGCCAGGCCGGCCAGGACCAGCGCTGTTCCGACCAGGTCGCTGGCGAAATGCATGGCGTCGGCGGCGAGCGCGTGGCTGCCGGTTTTTTTGGCCACGGCGCGCAGGGTCAGCCAGCGCGTCACATCCACGCCCATCGACACGAACAGCACGGCGAAGACCGGCCAGCTGGCGTCAACCGGCTCCGAGCCCACCCACAGACGCCGGATCGCGGCGACCAGCACATAGCAGGCGAGGCCGGCGAGCAGGCCGGTTTCGGCCAGAGCCGAAAGCGATTCGAACTTGCCGTGGCCGTAAGGATGGCGTTCGTCGGCGGGCTTGTTGGCCTCGCGCACCGCGAAATAAGTGAGAATGGTGGCGCCAGTGTCGAGCGCGTTATGGGCGCCCTCGGACATCAAGGCGAGCGAACCGGAGGCGAGGCCGGCCGCGATCTTGCCGATTGTCAGCAGAAAACTTGCGGCGATCGAGCCGAAGGCGACTCTTTCCTTGAGGGCGGCGTCGGTCAAGGGAAATCCTCCTGCCTTTTGCCCGGGTCATTAGCAGATCGCGGCGCGGCGCGGCAAGGCAGCGGCTTTTGTGTTAACAAATGCGCAACGATGGCATGACAGGAGCGGCGGCGATGCGCTATGTTCACAGCATGATCAGGGTCGGCGATCTCGATGCCGCCCTCGACTTTTTCGTCAACAAGCTCGGGATGGTCGAAACCCGCCGCACCGAAAGCGACAGGGGCAGGTTCACCCTGGTCTTTCTCGCGGCGCCGGGCGACGCCGCCCGCGCCGCGTCGGAAGCCGCGCCGCTGGTCGAGCTGACCTACAACTGGGACTCGGAGATTTATACCGGCGGCCGCAATTTTGGCCATCTGGCCTATGAGGTCGAGGACATCTACGCTTTGTGCGACAGGCTCGCCAAGGCGGGGGTGACGATCAACCGGCCGCCGCGCGACGGCCGCATGGCCTTCGTCCGCACGCCGGACGGCATTTCCATCGAACTGCTGCAACAAGGCGCGGCTTTGCCGCCGCGCGAGCCCTGGGTCAGCGCCCCCAATATCGGAACCTGGTGATGGCGCGGGAAAACAAGCAAGAGCGCAAGCTCCGCGAAGCGATCGTGGCGGCCTGCCGCGCCATGAACGCCAAACATTTCAACCAGGGCGCCGCCGGGAATATTTCCGCGCGCCTGGGCGATTCCATGCTGATCACGCCGAGCGGGGTCGATTACGACGATCTGGCGCCGGACATGATCGTCGCCATGGCGCTCGACGCGGATTCGCCCGCCATCGATGAAAAGACCGGGCTGAAAGCGTCGAGCGAATGGCGTTTTCATCGCGACATCCTGCGCGCCCGCGCCGACGTCGGCGCGGTGGTCCACGCCCACGCGCCTTACGCTACGGTTCTGTCCATGCTGCGCCGGCCGATTCCAGCGAGCCATTACATGATCGCAGCTTTCGGCGGCGCGACCGTCGAATGCACGGATTACGCGCCTTTCGGGACGGAGGAGCTTTCGGCGCTGGCGGTCGCCGGGCTTGGCCCGCGCAATGGCGTGCTGCTTGGCAGCCACGGCATGATCGCGGTGGGTCCGGACCTCAAGCGCGCGCTGTGGCTGGCGGGCGAGCTCGAAACCCTGGCCCAGATGCATTATCTCGCCGGCCTCGCCGGCGCCCCGGTCATCCTGCCGGATCGCGAGGTTTTCTCCCTGGTCGAAAAGTTCGCCGCTTATGGGCCGGGAGCGAAGAAACGGTAAAAAAGCATTGATCGACAGGGCGTTACCATAGGTCAAAAGTACAGTCTCACGCAAATGTGATTCGGTAGGCGATGGTTTGAGCTGCTATCTTCGGGCAGTTTCCAATGGCGTTTGAGTTCCGGAGCGGGTTTTTACCGAATCCGCGCACGCGGGCAAGAATCTTGCTCCGCGCGCTTTCGAAATCGGAGACCTCCATGCGAACGAACGAATTGTTCCGCACCTGCGCCAACGAATATGTCGCCGCCGCCGCGCTGGCGTGTATCGGCGGTCGGCTGGAGCGCCGCGTAGCGCTCGCGGCCCGTCGCGCGGATCTGTCCATTGGCGCTTTCGTCGCGGGACTGGTGACGGATTACGATCGCAAGGCGAGTCCGCGTCGCCGCACAACCCTCGAAATGGGCATGATCCGCCATGACACGCCGCTTCTCGCGGGACTGCGCCATGTTGTCGAAACGGCGCTGGAGGGCGCATGGGACGCGACTTGGGACGGCGCGCGCGACATCGTTTCGGAACATTCCCGCGCCCCGTCCTCGCTCGCGACGCGCGACGCTTCGTCGCGTTTCCCATGGAGCGCGCCTAGCCACGGCGCGATGCGGACGAGCGCGCCCGCTTTGAAAAGCCTCTACGGCTGAGGCTTTTTCGACGGGTGACGGGAACAGACAATTTTTCGGGCGGCTAGGCCGCCCGTTTTTTTTGGCTGTCGCAAGCAGCCGGAACGAAACGACTGGCGCAAAATCGCCTTTTCTCCTAAAAGCGCGCCAGCGCCGCCCGATTTTCGCCTTTCGCGGCGCTTAATTCCGACGCGGGGCGGCCGAAAGGCCGTTCAGTTCGGCCCAACCCAACGGAATCTCAACGCTTTCGCCCCATCAATCGGAGATTGCGCCATTTTTTCACCCGGCCGGGGCGGAACATGGCGCTCATGGAAGCCAGCATGTTTGTCGAGACGATTAAGCCCCTGATCGCGCAGCACGGTTATCTCGCGGTGTTCTGCATCGTGATGCTGGAGAGCGTCGGCGTCCCGATTCCCGGCGAGACCGCGCTGGTCCTGGCCGCGATCTTCGCCGGCGCGACCGGCCTGCTCGACATCAAGCTGGTGATCGCCTTGGCGGCGGCGGGCGCCATTCTTGGCGGCAATATCGGCTTCTGGGCGGGACGCCGCTTCGGCCTGCCGCTGCTGCTGACCCATGGCGGCAAGGTCGGTTTTTCCGACGAGCGGATCAAGCTCGGCCAATATCTGTTCGACCATTATGGCGCGAAAATCGTCTTTTTCGGTCGATTCGTCGCGATTTTGCGCATATTCGCCGCCCTTCTCGCCGGGGTGAACCGTTACAGCTGGGGCCAGTTCATGTTCTTTAACGCCACCGGCGGCGTGATCTGGGCGGCGATTTTTGGCGTCGGCGGCTATGCCTTCGGCGACGCTGTCGAGCGCGTCGCGGGTCCGCTCGGCAAGATCGTGCTCGCCCTCGTCGTCCTCGGCGTCGCCATCGGCTGGTGGCTGATCCACACCCAGGAACAAAAGTTCATCGCGCGCGCCGTCGCCGCTTATCCGGGCCCCTTGCGCGTCGTTCCGGGGGAGTTGGTCGAGCCGGCGCCTGGCGAATGACCGCGGCGGTCAGAGCGAAAGCTTGAATTTTGCGGCGATCTCGCCGATCAGGCCGCGGCGGAAGCTCAAAACGACCGCCACGAAGATCGCGCCCTGCGCCACCATCACCCACTGGCCGAAATTCGACAGGCCGCTCTGCATGGCGACGACGATCAGCGCTCCGACCGCCGGGCCGGACATCGTGCCCATGCCGCCGACCAGGGTCATCAGGATCACTTCGCCGGAAGCCGTCCAGTAGATGTCGGTCAAAGTGGCGCTTTGCGCGACGATCGCCTTGGCCGCCCCGGCGAGGCCGGCCAGAAGCGCCGACAGCACGAAAGCCGTGAGCTTGTATCGGTCCACCCGGTAGCCGAGCGAAATGGCGCGGGTCTCGTTTTCGCGCACCGCGCGCAGCACCGTTCCGAAGGGCGAATGGACAATGCGGCGGATCGCCAGCAGGCCAAACAGAAACAGCGCCAGCACGACATAATAAAGCGTCAGGTCGCGGCCGAGATCGATCAGGCCGAAAAGTTTTCCACGCGGCACGCCCTGGATGCCGTCTTCGCCATGGGTGAAGGGCGCTTGAAGAGCAAGAAAATAGATGAGCTGGCCCAGCGCCAAAGTGATCATCGAGAAATATATGCCCTGGCGGCGGATCGACAGCGCGCCCGCGACGAGGCCGAGCAACCCGGCGGCCAGCGCCCCGGCGAGGATCGCCGCTTCGGGCGGAAAGCCCCAGACCTTGGCGGCCTGGGCCGCGACATAGCTGGCCGAGCCGAGGAACATCGCGTGGCCGAACGACAGCAGCCCGCCATAGCCGGCCAGCAGATTGAAAGCGCTGGCGAACAAAGCCATGCACAGGGCTTCGGCCAGGAAAAACGGATAGACCGCGACGGGCGCGAGCGCGAGCAAGGCGCCGAGCGCCAACAGCGCGACAAGTTGCGGATCGATACGGTCGCGGGCGGGCGCGGCGTCGATCATGTCACGCCTTTCGCCCGAACAGGCCGGTCGGCCTGACCAGCAGAACCACAACCATGACGAGGAAGACCGTGGTGTTGGCCGCCTGAGGATAAAAAACCTTGGTGAGGCCTTCGAGCACGCCCAGCAGCAGGCCGGTGACGATCGAGCCCATGATCGACCCCATCCCGCCGATCACCACCACCGCGAAAACCGTGATGACGATATCGGCCCCCATCAGCGGGCGGACCTGATAGATCGGCGCCGCCAGCACGCCCGCCAGAGCCGCGAGGCCGACCGCGAATCCATAGGTCAGGGTGACGAGGCGCGGAACATTGACGCCGAAGGCGCGGGTCAGCTCGGGATTTTCCGTCGCCGCGCGCAAGGTCGCGCCGAGCGGGGTCCGTTCGATCGCGAACCACACGCTGAAACAGACCGCAAGCGAAAACAACAAGGTCCAGGCGCGATAAAGCGGCAGATACATGAAGCCGAGATTGGCGCCGCCGCGCAAACGTTCGGGAACCGGATAAGGCAGGCCCGAGGCGCCGAAATAATTCTGGAACAGGCCCTGGATGATCAAGGCCAGGCCAAAGGTCAGCAGCAGGCCGTATATTGGATCGATCCCTGACAGACGCTTGAGCATGGTCCGTTCGACGGCCATGCCCAAAACGCCGACGCCGAGCGGCGCCAGCACAAGCGCCGGCCAATAGCCGATATGCCAATCGTTGAGCAGGAACCAGGCGGCGAAGGCGCCCATCATGTAAAAGGCGCCGTGGGCGAAATTGACGACGTTCAACATGCCGAAGATCACGGCGAGGCCGAGGCTCAACAGCGCATAGAAGGCGCCATTGATCAGCCCGACGAGGAGCTGGGCGAACAGCGCCTGCGGGGCGACGCCGAGGAGGGGGATCATGCGATCGCCCCTCGATTTCGCCCAAAGCCGCGTCGGCTCATTTCTTCACCAGCGGGCACTGGCTTTGCGCCAGCGGGCGGAAAGCCTCGTCGCCCGGCAGGGTGAGCGCGACCTTGGCGTAATCCCAGGGATATTTCGATTCCGCCGGCGTTTTCACCTGGAGCAGGTAGAGCGGATGGATCTTGCGCCCGCCCGGGCGGATATAGCCCTTGCCAAGCGCCTCGTCCTCGGTCGGCATGGCTTCCATCTTCCTGACGATCGCCGCGCCGTCCGGGGTCCGCCCCAGCGCCTCGACCGCCTTGAGATAATGAATCAGCGAGGAATAGACGCCCGCCTGAACCATGGTCGGCTTGGCGCCATTTTTGGCGAGCCTGGCGAAGCGATTGCCGAAATCGCGGGTCCGGTCGTTGAGATCCCAATAATAGGCGGTGGTGAAATCCAGCCCCTGCGCGGCCTGAAGACCGAGGGCGTGGACGTCCGAGATGAACATCAGCAGCGCGGCGAGTTTCTGGCCGCCCTGGGTCACGCCGAATTCCGAGGCCTGCTTGATGGCGTTGGCGGTGTCGGCGCCGGCGTTGGCCAAGCCGATGACCTTGGCCTTGGAGGCCTGCGCCTGGAGCAGTTGCGAGGAAAAATCGGCGCTGTTGAGCGGCGCCATCGCATCGCCCAGAACCTTTCCGCCATGGGCGAGGACGACCGCCGTGGTGTCGCGCTCCAAAGCCTTGCCGAAGGCGTAATCGGCGGTAATGAAAAACCAGCTGTCGCCGCCGGCCTTGAGCAGGGCCTTTCCCGTGCCATTGGCCTGCGAGAACGTGTCATAGGTCCAGTGAATCGTGTTCGGCGAACAGGCCTTGCCGGTGAGGTCCGAGCTGCCCGCGCCGGAAACCAGAAAGACCTTGTTCTTCTCCCGCACGATCTGGCTGACGGCCAGCGCCACGCCGGAGTTCAGCGAATCGAGGATGACGTCCGCCTTGCCCTCGTCGATCCATTGGCGGGCGATGTTGGAGCCGATGTCCACCTTGTTCTGATGGTCGGCGGAAACCAGATTGATCGTCCAGCCCTGGGCGAGCAGGCCGGAATCATCGATCGCCATTTGCGCGGCGACGACCGAGCCGGCGCCGCCGACATCGGCATAAGGGCCGGACATGTCGGTGAGGACGCCGACATTGACGACCTTGTCTTGCGCGACGGCCGAGCCGGTGAGCGTCAGGGCAAGAGCGGCGCCGGCCCAAAAATTTTTCATTCTTTTCCTCCCTCGTGGTCATACGCTCAAGAATTCATGCAGCTTGTCCATATTCTCGGCAAGCCGGCTGCTTTCGAAAGATTTAACGATTTTGCCGTGCTCCATGACATAAAACCGGTCGGCGAGCGCGGAAGCCCAACGAAAGTTCTGCTCGACCAGCAAAATGGTGAAGCCCCTGGCCTTGAGGCTGCCGATGGCGTCGCCGATCTGCCGCACGATGATTGGCGCGAGGCCCTCGGTCGGTTCGTCCAGCATCAGCAGCCGCGCTCCGGCGCGCAGGATGCGCCCGATCGCCAGCATCTGCTGCTCGCCGCCGGACAATTTGCCGCCCGGACTGGTCAGGCGTTCGCTCAGATTGAGAAAAAGGGCGAAAATCTCGTCGAGGCCAAGGCCCCCCTCCGCGATTTTCGGCGGCAGCATCAGGTTTTCCTGGACGCTCAAACTGGCGAAGACGCCGCGCTCCTCCGGGCAAAAGGCCACGCCAAGCCGCGCGATCCGGTCCGACGTCAGGGAAATGGTCTCACGTCCGCAAAAACGAATCGATCCATCCCGTCGGGCGATCATGCCCATGATCGATTTGAGCGTCGTGGTCTTGCCGGCGCCGTTGCGGCCGAGCAGGGTGACGACCTCGCCCTCGCGCACGTCGAGCGAGACGCCGTGCAGAACATGCGATTCGCCATAATAGGCGTGAAGGTCTTGCACTTGCAGCAAAGCGTCAGCCATGGGGCGTCGCTTCCTCGGCCTGCGGCCCCAGATAGGCTTCGCGCACCGCCGGATTGGCCGAAACGGCGGCGTAATCGCCCTCCGCCAGCACACGGCCGCGGTTCAGGACGGTGATCGCGTCGCAGAGTCGCGCCACCACGCCGAGGTTATGCTCCACCATAAGCACAGTGCGACCCTTCGCCGCGCGCCGGATCAGATCGGCGATGCGGTCGATGTCCTCGTGGCCCAGGCCGGCCATCGGCTCGTCGAGCAACATCATCCGGGGATCGAGCGCCAATGTTGTCGCGATTTCGAGCGCGCGCTTGCGGCCATAGGGCATGGCGCCGGCCCTGGCTCCCGCCCATTCGGCGAGGCCGACCTCGTCGAGCAGGGCGCCGGCGCGCGAGTCATATTGTCGCAGGGTCTTGCCCGAGCGCCAGAAATCGAACGAATCGCCGCGCGCGCGCTGAAGCGCGATTCGTACGTTTTCGAGCGCGGTGAAATCGGGAAAAACCGCTGAAATCTAAAAGGAGCGGACGAGGCCGAGCCGCGCCACCTCGGCTGGCCGGGCGCGGGTGATGTCGCGGCCTTCGAAGCGAATGGCGCCGCGCGTGGGTTCGAGAAATTTGGTCAGCAGGTTGAAACAGGTGGTCTTTCCGGCGCCGTTGGGTCCGATCAAGGCGTGAATCGCATGGCGCCGGATGCGCAGGCCAACCTCGCTGACCGCCGTAAACCCCGCGAATTCCTTGGTCAGCCCGTCCGTCTCGAGAGCGCAGTCGGTCAAAGGACGTCCCCTCCTTGGGGAGGCGTGGGGGCTCGCTCCGCTCACCTTGGATCGGGCCATCCGCGCCAGTCTAGGCGAGGAAAAAACCTCGAATCAAGGCCGTTGACGCGCACGCTCGATTATGGCGAATTCACGGCAAATGTGCGGACTCCGACCCGCGCCAACGCGGCGAATGGTCGCGTCGGCGCAACTTTGACCTGCGGGCCTATCGCGCAATTCGAATTTTCAGGTTATGGAGGTGGATAAGGGCTTCATTTGACATGGGTCAATGAAAGCTTTGACGGGGCGGGCAAAGGTCCGCCGGATGGCGATCCGATGTCCCTTGTGCGTCGGAGCGATTTCATTGGGGCGAAAACATGGCGCAAGCAAGTTCGGTTTCCACAGCGTCGCCGTCCGGCGGCAAATCGATGACAATCGGGGAAATTCTCGGGATTGTCCTCTCCCTCCTCGGCGCCGGTCTGGCGTTGTATATCGCGTCGAACGCCTATACGGCCGCCTACGCGTTCCATATGTTCGTGTTCGCGCTCGCCGGCTTCGGCGGGGCGTTCCTGATCTTCAAGCGCTATTCGGTGCGCCCGGCCTTCACGCCGCAGGAAATCGACGGCCGGCCGAACTATAATTACGGTCCGGTCAAATTCACCAGCCTCGCGGCGGTGTTCTGGGGCATCGCGGGCTTCCTGGTGGGCGTGATCATCGCCACCGAGCTCGCCTTTCCCGATCTGTCGATGGGGCTGCCCTGGATCAACTTCGGCCGTCTTCGTCCGTTGCATACCTCGGCGGTGATTTTCGCCTTCGGCGGCAACGTCCTGCTCGCGACCTCGTTTTATGTGGTGCAGCGCACCAGCCGCGCCCGTCTCGCCGGCGCGCTGTCGCCCTGGTTCGTGGTCCTGGGATACAACCTGTTCATCGTCATCGCCGGCACCGGCTATCTGCTGGGCATCACCCAGGGCAAGGAATATGCCGAGCCGGAATGGTATGCCGACCTGTGGCTGACGATCGTGTGGGTCGTCTATCTCCTGGTCTTCCTCGCGACCCTGTGGAAGCGCAAGGAGCCCCACATTTATGTCGCCAACTGGTTCACCTTGGCCTTCATCATCACGATCGCCATGCTGCACCTCGGCAACAACCCGTCGATACCGATCTCGATCTTCTCGCCGAAGTCCTACATCGTCTGGTCCGGCGTCCAGGACGCCATGTTCCAGTGGTGGTATGGCCATAACGCGGTGGGCTTCTTCCTGACCGCAGCCTTCCTGGCGATCATGTATTATTTCGTGCCCAAGCGCGCGGAACGTCCGGTCTATTCCTATCGCCTGTCGATCATCCACTTTTGGGCTCTGATCTTCATGTATATCTGGGCCGGCCCGCATCACCTGCACTATACGGCTTTGCCGGATTGGGCGGGGACGCTGGGCATGACCTTCTCGATCATGCTGTGGATGCCTTCCTGGGGCGGCATGATCAACGGCCTGATGACGCTCTCGGGCGCCTGGGACAAGCTGCGCACCGATCCGGTTCTGCGCATGCTGGTGGTGTCGGTCGCCTTCTACGGCATGTCGACCTTTGAAGGTCCGCTCATGTCGATCAAGGTGGTGAACTCGCTGTCGCATTACACCGACTGGACCATCGGTCACGTGCATTCCGGCGCGCTCGGCTGGGTGGGCTTCGTCTCCTTCGGCGCGCTCTACTGCCTGATCCCCTGGGTGTTCAATCGCAAGCTTTACTCGCTGAAGCTGGTGAACTGGCACTTCTGGATCGCGACCATCGGCATCGTGCTCTACATCACCTCGATGTGGGTGTCCGGCATCCTCCAGGGTCTGATGTGGCGCGCCTATACCGCGAACGGCTTCCTTGAATATTCCTTCATCGAAACGGTTGCGGCGATGCACCCCTTCTATGTGATCCGCGCGATGGGCGGCGGCCTGTTCCTCGTCGGCGCGCTGATCATGGCCTTCAACTTTTACAAGACCCTCGCTTCGCCTGAAGAGGCGGGCGCCCCCGAAGCCAAACCCGCGCTTGCGGCGGCTGAGTGAGGAGTTCGAACATGTCGCTTTGGAACAAACACGCGATCTTCGAAAAGAACAGCATCGTCCTGTCGGTCGGCATTCTCATTGTCGTCGCGATTGGCGGTCTGGTCGAAATCGGCCCTCTGTTCTACCTGAAGAACACCATCGAAACCGTCGGCGGCGTGCGCCCTTACACGCCGCTGGAGTTGGAGGGGCGCGACATCTACGTTCGCGAGGGCTGCTATCTCTGCCATTCGCAGATGATCCGCGCCCTGCGTGACGAGGTCGAGCGCTATGGCCATTACTCGCTGGCCGCGGAGTCGAAATACGACCATCCGTTCCAGTGGGGCTCCAAGCGCACCGGCCCGGACCTGGCCCGTATCGGCGGAAAATATTCGGATGACTGGCATCGCGCCCATCTGAACAATCCGCGCGCGGTCGTGCCCGATTCGGTTATGCCGCGCTATGCGTTCCTGGCCGGCTCGCCGCTGGACTACAAACACGTTCAGGAAAAGATGCGCGTGCTGCGGATCGAAGGCGTTCCTTATACGGATGAGGACATCGCCAAGGCCGACGCCGACATCAAGGCTCAGTCGAGCCCCGACGATCCGTCGGTCGCCGATCTCGACAAGCGCTATCCGAAGGCGGTGGCCCACACCGCCCTGGGCGGCGCGGCCACGCCGACAGAACAGGACGCTTTGGTGGCCTATCTGCAGATGCTTGGCACGACCGTCGATTTCAAACTGTATGACGAGAAAGCCAATTGGCGCTGAGTCTGGGGGGGCGAAATGGAGCCTGATTATTTCATAGCCATTCTCGGGCCGTTGAAAATTATCAGCCTTCTGTCGGTCATAGTCGCTTTCACGGGTGTTGTCGTGTTTGCGCTATGGCCGTCGAAGAAGAAGAGCTTCGATGAAGCTGCCCGGCTGCCGCTGAACGAGGATTGAACAATGGTTGATCACACGCAACAAGAAATCGACGCGGCCACGGGCACTCCGACCACGGGCCATGAATGGGACGGGATCAAGGAACTCAACACGCCGCTTCCGAAATGGTGGCTTTATGTGCTCTATGCCTGCATGATCTGGGCGGTCGGATATTGGATTCTTTATCCGGCCATTCCGCTGCCGGGCGGCGAGACCAAGGGCATTCTCGGCTGGTCGATGCGCGGCGCCGTCACTCAGGATCTCGCTGACCTTCAGGCCACCCGCGCTCCGATGGTCAACGAGCTGAACAAGTCGACGCTCCAGCAGATCGCGACCGACCCGAAGCTTGCCGAGTTCGCCCGCGCCTACGGCCGTTCGGCCTTCGGCGTCAACTGCGCGCCCTGCCATGGCTCCAATGGCCAGGGCTCGAAGGGCTATCCCAACCTCACCGCCGACCGTTGGCTGTGGGGCGGGTCGCTCGATCAGATCAGCGCCACCATCACCCATGGCGCGCGCTTTGGCGATCCCGAGGGCCATCAGAACGATATGCCGGCGTGGGGCTCGATGGGCCTGAACACGCAGCAGATCGCCGCCGTCGCCAATTTCGTCTATTCGCTGTCGCACAAGACGACGGATGACGTTTCGGCGGGCAAGAAGGTGTTCGCGGACAACTGCACGCCTTGCCACGGCCCCGACGCCAAGGGCATCCCCGCTATGGGCGCGCCGAACCTGACGACCAGGATCTGGCTCTATGGCGGCGACAAGGCCGACCTGATCCAGACCATCACTTATGGCCGCACCGGCCATATGCCGGCCTGGGGCTCCAAGCTCGATCCGGCGACCATCAAGTCGCTGGCGGTTTACGTCCATTCGCTGGGCGGCGGCCTTTAATCATTACAGGGCGCGGCGCCCGATGGAGCCGCGCCCTTCTTTCTTTCAACGATCCCGGCAAATTGCCTGCTCCGAGCCGGCATTCCGAGCCGGAATTTGGTCCACAACAAATTCAAGCGCACATATCTCGACTCGGACCACCCTCTTCGGCGTATAAGTGGGCCTGATTATGCGCGCCGCATTGGGCGCGACCCCATTCGAGAATGCGAGATGAGCGCAGCTCCAAAACCGGATTTGAACAATCCAGCCCAAGCGGCGGCGGGGACGGAGAAGGTCTCACTTTACGAGTCCCGCCAGCAGATTTATCCCCAAAGCGTCAGCGGCCGGTTCCGTAATATCAAATGGGCGGTGCTTATCCTGGGGATGCTGATTTATTATTTCGTGCCTTTCATTCGGTGGGATCGCGGTCCGGACCTGCCTTCTCAAGCCGTGCTGGTCGATCTCACCAATGGCCGGTTCTATTTCTTCGGCATCGAGATCTGGCCCCAGGAAGTTTATTATTTTACCGGCCTGCTGATCCTCGCCGCCTTCGCCTTGTTCCTGATGAACGCCGTGGCGGGCCGTGTCTGGTGCGGCTATCTCTGCCCGCAGACGGTATGGACCGATCTTTACTTCCTGGTCGAGCGCTGGACCCAGGGCGATCGCCGCGCGCGCATGATCAAGGCCAAACAGCCGTGGAGCCCGCGAACCCTGGGGCAAGCGGGCCTCAAACATTTCCTGTGGCTGGTGATCGCCTGGGGGACCGGCGGCGCCTGGGTGCTCTATTTCGCCGACGCGCCCACCCTGGTGAAGCAGATAGCGACGTTCCAGGCCCCGGCGCAGGCTTATATCTGGATCGCGATCCTGACCGCGAGCACCTATCTCCTCGCCGGCTTCGCCCGCGAGCAGGTCTGTCTTTACATGTGCCCATGGCCCCGCATCCAGGCGGCGCTCACCGATGAATACGCCCTCAACGTCGCTTATCGCGTCGACCGCGGCGAGCCGCGCGCCTCGGTCAAAAAGGCCCGGGCGCTGCGCGGCGAGGGCAAGCCGGCCGGCGATTGCGTGGACTGCGGCCAATGCGTCGCGGTCTGTCCGACCGGCGTCGATATTCGCGAGGGCTCGAACATGGGCTGCATCCAATGCGGCCTGTGCATCGACGCCTGCGACAATGTCATGCGCAAGATCCGTCGTCCGACCGGCCTCATCGCCTATGACACGGACATCAACATCGAACGCCGCGCCGAAGGCCGCCCCGCGCTCAAGCCGCAACTCGTCCGTCCCCGCACGATCATTTACGTGGTTCTCATCGTCGGCGTCGCCGCAGGCATGGGTTTGAAATTGGCCACGCGCCGCAGCCTCGGCTGCGACGTGATGCACGATCGCAACCCGATCTATGTCATGCTGTCGGACGGCTCGATCCGCAATGTCTATACGGTGCGGGTGCTCAACCAGCAGGGCCTTGAGCGCAAATTCGACCTTTCGCTCGCGGGTCTGCCCTCCGGCAAGCTCGCGGTGATGGGCGACGCCGACAGCGGCGCGAAGGGCGTGATGGTGGTCGCGCCGCCGAACCGGACCCTGGAGCTGCGCGTCACCGTGACCACGCCGCCCGACGCGCAATTGCCACAAAGCACCCCCATTGAGATGGCGCTCACCGACGCCAAGACCGGCGAAAAAGTGATGACGCGCGATTATTTCAAGGCGCCGTGACGGCGCGAAGACCGGCCAGAGGACCACGAGGATGATGACGGAAGAAAGCGACTATCGCCCCGGCGGGCGGCCATTGACCGGGCGGATGGTGCTTTTGGCCATCCTCGGCTTTTTCGGGGTCATTCTGACGGTCAATTTCATCATGGCGACCTATGCCGCGAAAACATTCAGCGGCCTCGACGCGGTCGATCCCTACGACAGCGGTCTCGCTTACAATAAGGAGATCGCCGCCGCCAAAGCCCAGGTCATGCTGGGCTGGACGGTCGATCTCAATCGCACCAACGACGCCGGGGTCACCCAGATCACCGTGAGCGTCAAGGACAAGACGGGCCAGCCGGTGGGCGGTCTCGACGTTCCGCTCGCCTTCCATTTTCCGGCGACGCGGAAATTCGACCGTTTCGTGTCCGCCACGCCGGTCGCCGAAGGCGTCTATTCCGGCTCCGCCGAATTGCGTCCCGGACGCTGGGAGGTCGAAGTCTCGCTGAACCGTGGCGGCCAGCGCATGTTCCTCTCGCGCAATAGCTTCCTCGTCGAGTAAGATGGCCGCGTCGCCCGATTATTCGCATTTCGTCAAGACCGATGCGGAGGGCCGGTCGCGGATCGACCTCGCCATCGACGGCATCACCTGCGCCGCCTGTCTGGGCGATATCGAAACGGCGATGAAACGCCTGCCCGGCGTGATGACGGCGCGGCTCAATCTCACCAGCCATCGCCTCGCGGTGAGTTTCGACGCCGGGAAAATCGAGGCCGGCGGCCTGACCGGCGCGTTGGAGGCGATCGGCTATCGCGCCTATCCCTATGAGCAGCGCAAGGTCGAGGCCGACGAGGCGGCGCGATTTTATCTCTTGCTGAAATGTCTCGGCGTCGCGGCTTTCGCGGCCATGAACGTCATGCTGCTGTCGATCTCGGTCTGGTCGGGCGAGGGCTCGTCGATGTCGCCCGAGACGCGCGATTTCTTCCACTTCCTGTCGGCGCTGATCGCTTTGCCGGCGGCGGCCTACGCCGGCCAGCCCTTTTATGTCAGCGCCTTGACCTCCTTGCGCCAGGGTCGGGTCAACATGGACGTGCCGATCACCATCGGCGTTACCCTGGCTCTCGCCCTTTCCGTCTATGAAACCTGGAGCCATGCGCCCCAGGCCTATTTCGATTCCGCCATCATGCTGCTCGCTTTCCTGCTCGCCGGCCGGGTGATGGATCAGGCGATGCGCCGCAAGACGCGGGCGGCCGCTGGAAATCTCGCCGCGCTCAAGGGCGAGAACGCCCTGCGATTCGCGTCCGGCGCCCAAGAGCCTCCGGGAACCCAAGAAGTCTCCGGGAGCCCAAGAGACGGAAGACAACCTGGTCCTGACCCCGGTCGCGGCTTTGGTCGAAGGCGACCGCGTGCTGGTGCGCGCCGGCGAACGCATTCCGGCCGATGGCGCGATCGAAAGCGGCGCAAGTTCGGTGGACGAGAGCGCGATCACCGGCGAAACCCTAGGCAAGCCGGTCGGCGTCGGCGACAATGTCTACGCCGGCTCGATCAATGGCGATGGCGCGCTGAAACTACGGGTGACGGCGGCGGGCAATGCGGCTCTGATCGACGAAGCGGCGCGGCTGATCGACGCGGCCGGCGCCGCGCGCTCCGGTTATGTCCGGCTCGCCGACCGGGCGTCGCAGCTCTATGCGCCGATCGTTCATCTGGCGGCGCTGGCGAGCGGCCTGACTTGGTATTTCTTCCTCGGCGCCGGCGTCCACCATGCGCTGGTGATCGGCATTTCCGTCCTCATCATCACCTGTCCTTGCGCCCTGGCGCTCGCCGTGCCCGCCGTCCAGGCCATGGCCTCGGGCGCCTTCTTCCGCGCCGGCCTGTTCCTCAATGACGCGACCGGCCTCGAAAAGCTCGGCGAAATCGATACGGTCATTTTCGACAAGACCGGCACTTTGACGCTCCCCGAGCCGCGCGTCGCCAACGCCTCGGAAATCCCGCCCGATCTGCTCGATCTCGCCGCGCGTCTCGCCCATTCCTCCAGCCATCCCCTGGCGCGCGCGGTGGCGCGTTCGGCGCGAACCGCGCCGCCGCTGCCCGACGCCCGCGAAACGCCGGGCATGGGCGTCGCCGCGCCCTTCGGCCAGGCTGAGGCCTGGCTGGGGTCCGCCGCCTTCTGCGAGGTCGAATCGCCCGGCCCCGACGCCGACGCCAGCGCGATTTTCATCCGCCACGGCGCGCGCTGGGCGCGGCTGCTGATCCGCCAGACCCTGCGCCCCGACGCCGCCAAAGTCCTGGCCCATCTGCGCGAAAGCGGATGCAAGATCGCCATCCTGTCCGGCGACCGGCCCGAGGCGGTCGCGCCCATCGCCCGTGAGCTTGCCGTCGAAAGCTGGAGCGGCGCGCTGAAGCCGGCGGACAAGATCGCCTTCATCGGCGAGCGCGCCGCCGAGGGTGAAAAAATCCTGATGGTCGGCGACGGGCTCAACGACGCCCCGGCGCTTGCCGCGGCTTACGCCTCGATCTCGCCGATCGACGCCGTCCATCTCACCCAGACCCAGGCCGACGCCGTGTTTCTCGGCGACCGGCTGGCGCCCGTCGCGGCGGCCATCGCCATCGCCCGGCGGGCGCGCGGCCTGATGCGGCAAAATCTGTTTTTCGCCGCCGGCTATAATGTCGTGGCCGTGCCCTTCGCCATGTCCGGCCATGCGACGCCCCTTTTCGCCGCGCTCGCCATGTCCGCCTCCTCGATTGTCGTCACCCTCAACGCCTTGCGCTTGCGCGGACCGGGGAAAGCCGTCACTCTGCTTTTGCGGGAGCAGAAGGCGACGGCCGGCGAACCCGCGCGCAGGGCGGCGCCCCCGAATCCGGTCGCGGCGCCTTCGGCCTGACGCCCGGCCCTCAATGGAACGATGCGATGAACGTCCTGATCTTTCTCATTCCGCTCGCCCTGGCCATAGGCCTGCTTGGGCTTTACGGCCTGTTCTGGTCGCTCAAGAGCGGACAATATGAGGATCTCGAAGGCGCGGCCTATCGAATTCTGCAAGACGACGACGTCGAGAAGAAATGACGGCTTTCGGCTCCTCCGAACGCCCGGCCGGGGCCGAGGACCGGCTCGACGCCGGCGCGGGCATGGCGCGCGCCGGGCGCATGGCCTGTTTCTGCCCGCCGGGCGCGCCGGCGCCGGGCGTGGCGCCGGAATCGGCGTTGGAAAGCCCCGGCGTGGCGACGCTCGCCGTCGGTTTCGCCCTTTCGGTCCTGTCGCAAAGCCTGGCGCTGGGCATGCTGCCGCTGGCGGGCCGGCTGCTCGCGCCCGATCCGCGCCTGATGTCCGCGCCCTATGTCGCCATGCTGCTCGGCGCGGCGAGCGCGACCTTTCCGGCCTCTTTTCTGCTCGACGCCTTCGGGCGGCGCGCCGCCTTGGCGCTCGGGGCGAGCCTCGGTGTCGCCGGCGGCCTGATCATGGCTTGGGCGCTCACCTGGAATCTTTTCGCGCCATTCTGCCTCGGCGCCTTCTGGCTTGGCGTCGCGCAGGGCTTTTCCCTGTTCTACCGCCATGAGGCGGCGCTCGGCGCGACGGCGGCGGCGCGCGCGCGCGCGGCGGTGATCGTTTTCGGCAGCGGCGGGCTGGCCGGGCTGTTCGGCCCGGCGCTCGCTTATGTCGTCGCCCAGGCGGCGCCGGCCTGGCTGTTCGCCGGAGCCGCGCTGGCCTCCGCTTCGACCCAGGTGCTGGTGCTGATTCTCGCGGTCCTGACCACCGCCCGCGCGCCGATCCTGCCGCATCGGGCGGCGCGCGTGGCGCCGAAGCCGAACTGGCGGGCTTTCGCCGCGCCGAGCCTCGTCGCCGGACTCGCCTGGTTCGGCATGACCGCCGCCATGGTCGCGGCGCCCGGCGCCATGGCCGGCTGCGGCATCGCCGTCGCCACCGTGTTCAGCGCCGTTTCCTGGCATGTGGTCGCCATGTATGCGCCGGCCTTCTTCACCGCCGGCCTGGCGCGCCGGCTCGGCGCCCAGACGGTCGCGGCGCTCGGCCTCGCGCTGATCGTCGTCGCCTGGGGGCTCGAACTTTTCGCCCGCGACTATTGGCGCTTCGCTTCGGCCTTGATCATCGTCGCGGTCGGCTGGAGCTTCGCCACCGCCGGCGCGTCGCTGCGGCTCTATCGCACCGCCAATCCGTCGCGCGCCATGTTGGCCGCGCATGACGCCATTCTCTTTCTCTCGGCCATCGCGGGCGCCGTGGCGGCCGCCTTCTGGCAGCCGGTTTGACGCGCGGCCGCTCCTCCATGATACGTTTCGCTAACATTCTTTCGATCGCGGGTTCGGACCCCTCCGGCGGCGCGGGCCTCCAGGGCGATCTCAAGACCTTTTCGGCTTTCGGCTGTTACGGCATGGCGGCGGTGACCGCGCTGACCGCGCAGAACACGCTCGGAGTTCAGGCCGTCCAGCCCGTGCGAGCGGATTTCGTCGCCGCCCAGATCGAATCGATTTTCGCCGACATCGCGGTCGATGCGGTGAAGATCGGCATGATCGGCGCGCCGGACAATGTCGCGGCCATAGCCGGCCAATTGCGGCGTCACGCCGCGCGCAATGTCGTGCTCGATCCGGTGCTGGCGGCGACTGGCGGCCATAGTCTCGGCGGCGACCAGCTGGTCGCGCCGATCGTCGCGCAACTCTTTCCGCTGGCGCGGCTGGTCACGCCCAATCTCATGGAATCCGCGCTTTTTGCCGGAGGCCGCATGCCGGAACGCGTGGACGAAATGCGCGCCGTCGCCCTCAAGCTTCACGCGCTCGGCGCGCCCGCCGTGCTGGTCAAGGGCGGCCATCTGCCCGGCGGCGTGGCTTGCGATTTGCTGTATGACGGCGCCGAATTTATCGAGTTTTCGGCGCCGCGCGTCGCCACCCGCAACAGTCACGGCACCGGATGCGCCCTGTCCTCGGCGATTGCGGCGCGGCTCGGCCAGGGCGCGGGTCTCAAGCAGGCGGTCGCCGACGCCAAGGCTTTTCTGAGCGCGGCGCTGGCGGCCGGCGCGACTCTGGACATCGGCGCCGGCCATGGGCCGCCGCATCACTTTTACGCACTGTGGCGCGACGCCTTTACACGCGGCGAACCGAGGTGATCTCGGAGCCGCTGCTCGAACGGACGCGGTCGGCCACGATATTGAGCGGTTCGCTGGCCACGGTCATCGTATGGGCGTTGGCGTGCAGCAAATTCTGCTCGTCGCGCATGATGCCGACATGGCCGCGCCAGAACACCAGATCGCCCCGACGCAGGCCCCGCAGCCTTTGATCGACGTCGGCGGGGCGCCCGAGCGCGCTCTCCATCATGTCGGTGTCGCGCGGCGCGGCGACGCCGATGGCGTTGAGCGTCACCTGGGCCAGGCCCGAGCAGTCGATGCCGACGTCGGTCTTGCCGCCCCAGAGATAGGGCGTGTTGAGAAACATTTCCGCGAGCCTGACGAAATCGCTGAGCGGCCGGCTGTTCTGCGCCAGATGACGCAAGTAGATGAAGCCGCCGGTATGCGTTTCCGCGAATTTGCCGTCGGAGCCGACCACATGCGTCTCGGCGCAGAAGGGCAGGGCGTCGAGCGGCGGCGATTTGATGTCCGGCGCGGAATAGACGATGGTGTGGCGCACGCGCACGCGGTGGTTCGGCTTGACGATATCGGACGTGAGCGTTTCGGCGCGGATATAGCCGACATAGCGGTCGCGATCGAGCTGCGACCAGCACCAGCCGTCCTTTTCCTCATAGACGATCACGCTTTCGCCATGCAGCGCCTGGGTGTCGGTGACGGATTCGTCGGAAGGCGCGCGCCGCAGATCGGCGTGGGAGGCGGCGACCTGCATGCGCCGCCCCGGCGCATAGGCCTCGGCGTTTATCGTGTCGCGCAAATGTTCGGCGGCGAGATCGGGACGCGCCGGCGTCAATCGTGGATCGTAACTCAACCTGTTTCTCCCACCGCCACACACGCATTCCGCATGTGTGTAAACCGACAGGGTTAGCGAAGCTTTGCTTTGCCGAATTTCTCTTTGACGAGATTGAAGATCAGCCTCGCCGCCTGAGCCTCGCCGCCTTCCGGCCGTCCCGGCCTGGCGGCGGGGGTCCAGCCGTAGATGTCGAAATGGACCCAAGACGGGCTTTTGGCCACAAAACGGCGCAGGAACAAGGCGGCGACGATCGCGCCCGCCATGCCGCCGGGAGGCGCATTGTTGAGCTGGGCGATCTTGCCGTCGAGTTTCGATTCGTAGCCGCTCCACAAAGGCAGCCGCCAGACCGGATCGCTGACCTCGGCCCCGTGACGGGCGATGTCGGCGGCGAGCTGCTCGTCGTCGGTGAAGAACGGCGGCAAATCGGGGCCGAGCGCCACGCGCGCCGCGCCGGTGAGGGTTGCGAAATCGACCAGCAATTCCGGCTTGTCCTCATCGGCCAGCGCCAGCGCGTCGGCCAGGATCAGCCGCCCTTCGGCGTCGGTGTTGCCGATTTCGACGGTGAGGCCCTTGCGCGAGGCATAGACGTCGCCGGGCCGGAAGGCCTCGCCCGACACCGAATTCTCGACGATCGGGACGAGCAGGCGCAGCCCGACATCGACATTGGCGGCCATGACCATCGCCGCCGCCGCGATCGCCGCCGCCGCTCCGCCCATGTCCTTTTTCATCAGCGCCATGGCGCTTTCCGGCTTGATGTCGAGACCGCCGGAATCGAAACAGACGCCCTTGCCGACCAAGGCGAGGCGGCGCGGCCTTTTCGGCTTCCAGCGCAGATCGACCAGACGCGGCGCGCGGGGCGAGCCCTTGCCCACGGCGTGGATGAGCGGAAATTCCCGCGCCAGTTTTTCGCCCCGGAACGTCGTGACCCTGGCGCCGAACTTTTTGCCGAGCGCATGGACGGCGGCCTCCAGCTCGTCGGGGCCGAGATCGTTGGCCGGCGTGTCGATCAGGTCGCGGGCGAAGGCGACGCTGCTGGCGATCGACTCGATTTCGGCGGCGTCGATCCCTTCCGGCGCGATCAGGCGTGGCGAGTCCGGCCGGCTCTTGTAGCGGTCGAACCGATGCGCGCCGAGCAGAAAGGCCAGCCCCGCAAGGTCCGGCCGCCGGGGGGCGCTGGCGAGACGATAGACGCCGGGCGGCAGAAGATTGGCGAGTTCGCCGGGCTGGAACGGATCGGCTTTGGCGCCGGAATCGACGAAATAGACCGCGCCCGGGCCGCCATCGGCCGCCACGAACCACATCAGGCGGCCGGTTTTCGCCTCGATCCGGGCCGCCGCCGCGTAACGCAAAGCCTCGGCGGGCAGGCCGGGCGCCTCGTCGGGCGCGGCCAGCGCCCCGGCGAAATCGCGCGGGTCGGCGAGCCAGACGGCGACGCTCTTTTCCTTTGGATCGGCGAATTTCAGTTTGGGCGGATCGATCATCGACAAAGGCGCTCCCGAACGCCGCGCGCCGGCGCGGGCGGATTAACGGACTATTAGGGTTAACGAATTATTCCTTTCGATAGAAGCGTCAAGGCGGCCGGAAGGCACGAAGGATTACGGGACATGCGGGAAGCCCTTTTCAAGCCGGGCGCGCGCGATTCGGTCGCGATTCGCTCGAAGAGCGGTCGAGACGCGATTCCTTTGCTCGCGCGCGCCGTTCTGGCAGGCGTCGCGCTGCTCGCGCTCTCCGGCTGCAAGACCATGAGCGTCGACGACATCACTGGCTCGATCGCCGCGCCCGCCAAGCCCGCCTCATCCTCGCCCGCCGATCTGCGCGCCTATTCCGAACAATTGCGGCGTCTCTATGAAGCCCATCCCGGCAACCGCAAGATCGCCATGGCTTACGCCAAATCGCTGCGGGCGCGCGGCCTCAATGATCAGGCGGCGGCGGTGATGGAGAATATCGCGATCAAATATCCGAAAGATCGCGAAGTGCTCGGCGCTTTCGGCAAGGCCCTGGCTGACGCCGGCCAGCTGAGGCGCGCCCAGGAGGTGCTGTCGCACGCCGATTCGCCCGACGATCCCAACTGGTCGGTGGTCAACACCAGGGGTTCGATCGCCGATCAGCTTGGCGATCACAAGGAGGCGCAGGACGATTACGAGACGGCGCTGAAGCTCGCGCCGGGCCAACCGTCGGTTCTGTCGAACCTCGGCTTGTCCTATGCCTTGTCCCATGATCTGCCCCGCGCCGAAAGCGTGCTGCGCGAGGCGGCGGCGAGCCCGAACGCCGACATGCGCGAGCGCCAGAATCTTGCTTTGGTCCTCGCCTTGCAGGGCAAGTTCGCCGAGGCCGAACAGGTCTCGGAACGCGACCTGTCGCCGCAGCAGGCGCGCGACAATGTCGCCTCGATTCGCCAGATGATCGCGCAATCCAACGACTGGCGCGACATCCAGACGTCGGCGGCGCCGCGCGGCCGGACGACGGCCGTCGCCCGAAGCTGGACCTTGCCGGCGACCGGCGGGCGAGCCCAGGCCGCGAGCGACAGCGACGATTCGGCGGCGAGCCGGAAAATGCAGCAATTGAGCGCCGACGCTGCGGCGCGGTGACCTTTCGCCCGCCTTCAGGCTGAGCGGCGATGCGCCGGATGGGCCAGTTCATTGAAGAACAAGGCCTGGCTGATCACGGCCTTGACCGTTTCGGCGCGGAAAGGCTTGGAGATCAGGTAGGTCGGCTCCGGCCGCTCTCCGGTCAGCAGCGATTCCGGGTAAGCGGTGATGAAAATCACCGGAACGCCCATGATTTCCAGGATTTCATTGACGGCGTCGAGGCCGGAGCTGCCATCGGCGAGCCTGATGTCGGCCAGGACCAGGCCGGGTTGCGTCGCGCGGGCGAGCGCCACCGCCTCGGCGCGGGTGCGGGCGACGCCGGCGACCTTGTGGCCGAGGCCTTCGACCAGACTTTCGAGATCCATCGCGATCAGCGGCTCGTCCTCGATGATCGCCACGGTCGAGGCGACCTGGGCGCCGATCTCGCGGCCAGCGGCGGCGATCAGCCGGTCGAATTCCGCGCGCGCGACGTCGAGAACGCGGGCCGCGCTTTCCGCGTCGAAGCCTTCGAGCGCGGTGAGCAAAAAGGCCTGGCGCGGCAGGGGCGTGATCGCCTCCAGCCGCCGGTCGGTCGCGTTCATGCCGCGCGCCTTGTCCATCTTGCCGTTGATCGGCATGGCGTTCCACAGGCGGGTGAACAGGCGATAGACTTCCTCGCGCGGATCGGCCTCGCGGTCGAAGATCGACGGATCGGCGAGCAGGGCCTCCAAAACGGCGGAGACATAAGCGTCGCCGCTGGCCTGGGAGCCGGACAAGGCGCGGGCGTAGCGGCGCAGAAAGGGAATTTGCGGACCGATCAGACTGGACAGGGACATACAGACCTCGCGCCAAAAGGCGTCGGATTTGATCGTGGACGTAGCAATATCCTAGCGCGAAAAACTGAGCCGTTATAGACCCAGGGGAACAAATCTCCGCGAGCGGCGTTAAACGGCGGACGAGCGGCGAGCGTCCGGCCGTCGCGACGGCCAGGCAAGGAATAGCGCCATATGCCAGATAGAGATAACAATAACAATAAGATAGAACCGATGATCGAGCCTGTGCTCCAGGCGCATATCGGTAAACAGTTGCGGCGCATGTATGACGCGATGATCCGCGAGCCCGTGCCGGACAGGTTCAGGCTTTTGCTCGATCGCCTGGAGGAGGGCGAAGGCGCGGAGGATTCTCTCCAGGAGAAGGCCACGACGGGGGCGGACGAGGCCGGGGCCGTATGAACGACAAGGCCAGGCTCAGCCTCAAGGCCATGCTTCTTGCCGAGCTGCCGGCGCTGCGCGCTTTCGCGCTGTCGCTGTCGGGCGCGGAAGACCGCGCCGACGATCTGGTGCAGGACACTCTGGTGAAAGCCTGGACCAACGCCGCCTCCTTCGAGGAAGGGACGAATATGCGCGCATGGCTCTTCACCATCATGCGCAACACGTTTTTCAGCCAGTACCGCAAGGCGCGCCGCGAGGTCCAGGACGTGGACGGCGAGGCCGCGGCGCGGCTCGTCGCCATGCCGGACCAGCTCGCCCATCTCGATCTCGCCGATTTCCGCGCCCGTCTCGACTGTTTGCCGGCGGATCAGCGCGAGGCGCTGATCCTGATCGGGGCGTCGGGCTTTTCCTATGAAGAGGCCGCCGAAATCTGCGGCTGCGCGGTCGGCACGATCAAGAGCCGGGTCAATCGGGCGCGCCAGCGCCTGATCGAGCAGCTCGCCTTGTCCTCGGTCGGGGATTTCGCCGCCGGTCCCGCTTCGCCGGGACGCGCCGCGCTTCCTCCGACCGTTAAGTAGTCGCCGCAATTTTCCGACTTGCCGCCGCCGCCGCCGCGCGCGATGCTGCGCGCCGCGATCTTTTCCGGGATGATGCGCCCATGACATCGATTTCCCGCCTGTGCGCCGCCTTTTTCGCCCTGCTTCTCGCTTCGTCGGGCGCCTTCGCCGCGCCGAAGCCTTACGCCAATGACGATCTCGCCAGTTCCGCCACGCGGCTGGAGCAGAAGCTCGCCGACGACAGCGCCGATCTGCGCGACCACACCACGACGATCGATTTGCGCCAGCAGGCGATTGCGCTGGGCCAGCAGGGGGATGCGGCCAAGACGCTGCCGATCCTGGGGGCGATCGCCGCCTCCACGCCGGACAGCGTGGCCGACTGGCTCGCCTACGCCCGCGCCTCGGTCGCCGCTTCCTCAGCCAAGGGCGCCAATTCGTACGCGCTGACCGATCAGGCGCTGGCGGCGGCTTTCGCCGCTTATCGCCACGCCCAGGTCAAGTCGGAGGAGGCCGCGTCGCTCGCCCTGATCGGCGAGATTTACGCCGGCCGCGCCTCCTGGCGCGACGCGCTCAACGCTTATCGCGCGAGCCTCGACGCTTTCGCCTTGCCGCCGGTCCAGAAAACCTATGACGATCTGCGCGAAAAATACGGCTTCCGCGTGCTCGACTACAAGATCGACAATGAATCGGCGAGCCCGCGCGTCTGTTTCCAGTTTTCCGAAGACCTTGCGCGCGGGCGGAGCGATTTTTCGCCTTTCGTGACGCTTGACGGGCGCAGCGACGCGGCGGTTTCCAATGAGGAGCGTCAGGTTTGCGTCGAAGGCCTGAAACATGGCGAACATTATGACATCGGCCTGCGCCAGGGCCTGCCTTCGGCGGTCGGCGAAAGCCTGCTGCGCGGCCAGGACTACAAAGTCTATGTCCGCGACCGTTCGCCGCAGGCACATTTCACCGGGCGCAATTACGTGCTGCCGCGCATTGGGCCGGAGGGCGCGCCCATCGTCTCGGTCAACACGACCAAGGTGAAGGTGAAGATTTTCCGCGTCGGCGACCGCAATCTTCTGCCGACCATCCGCTCCGAGGACTTCCTGGCGCAGCTTTCCGCGATGCGGCTGAAACAATTCGGCGACAGCGACGGCCAGAAAATCTGGTCCGGGACGCTCGACGTGAAATCCGAGCTGAATCAGGATGTCGTCACCGATTTTCCGGTCCTCGAAGCCTTGGGCCAGGAAGCCTTGGGCCAGCCGCAGCCCGGCGTCTATGTGATGAGCGCCTCCGCCGTTGACGACCTCGCGGCCAACAGCGGCGACAACGAGGATTACAGCTTGCGCGCCACCCAATGGTTCGTCGTCTCCGATCTCGGCCTGACTGCTTTCAGCGCCCGCGACGGCGTGACCGCCTTCGTCCGTTCGCTCGCCACCGCCGAGCCGAAAGCGGGGATCGAGGCGCGGCTGATCGCGAAAAACAACGAGCTTCTGGCCAAGGCCGTGACCGACGCCAAGGGCGAGGTCCATTTCGCTCCGGGCCTGTCGCGCGGGGAGGGCGGGCTTGCCCCCGGCCTCATCGTCGTCAGCGACGGCAAGGCCGATTATAATTTCCTCGACCTCCAGCAGAACGCCTTCGACCTCACCGACCGCGGCGTGGAAGGGCGCGACCCGCCCGGCGCGCTCGACGCTTTCGTCTATGCCGAGCGCGGCGTCTATCGCTCGGGCGAGACCGCGCATCTCGCCGCAATCTTGCGCGACGGCAATGGCGTCGCCGCCGCCGCGCCGCTGACCCTGGTGGTCAAGCGCCCCGACGGGGTGGAATTTTTACGCGCGCCCTTGGCGGATCAGGGACTGGGCGGGCGGACGCTCGATGTCGTCTTGCCCGCCGACGCCGCCTCGGGCGGCTGGACGGTCCAGGCTTTTGCCGACCCGAAAAGCCCGGCGATCGGCGAGGCCGGCTTTCTGGTCGAGGATTATGTCCCCGAGCGCATGGACATGGTCCTCACGCCGAAAGCAAGCGCCGCCCGTCCGGGCGAGACGACCGGGATCGGCGTCGCTGTCCGCTATCTCTACGGCGCGCCGGGCGCCAATCTGATCGTCAATGGCGACATCGAGATCATTGCTGCGAGCGACCACGGCCTGCTGGCGCTCAAAGGCTATGAAGCCGGTGTGGCCGACGAGGATTTCTCAGCCGTCAAGAACGAACTCGACGATACGCCGACCACCGACGACAAGGGCGCGGCGGTCCTCAATGTCGCAATCCCCGCGGTCAAGGCGACCCGGCCGCTCGAAGCCAAGATCGCAGTGCGCGCGGGCGAGGAGGGCGGCCACGCCATCGAGCGGATCGCCTATCTGCCGCTGCTGCCAACGGGTGGCCTGATCGGGGTGAAGAAGGATTTCGACACGCTCGCCGAAGGGTCGCAGGCGCGGTTCGAGGTGATTGCGGTCGGCCGCGACGGCTTGCGCGCCAGCCGGCGCAATGTTCATTGGTCGCTCTACCGCCTCAGCAACGATTACCAATGGTACAAGCAGGACGGGCGCTGGAATTTCGAACAGGTGAAATCCTCGCGCCGCGTCGCCGACGGCGCCCTCAATCTGACGCCCAAATCCGCGGCGAAGATCGCGGCTTTGGTCGGCCTCGGCCAATACCGGCTCGACCTGCGCGACGACGATCCCAATGACGCTCAGACCTCGGTCGCCTTCGATGTCGGCTGGTCGGGCGAGGCCAAGGCGCCGGCGCCGGACCTGCTCGACGTGACGCTCGACAAGGCGGATTACGCCAGCGGCGAGACGATGAAGCTGAAAGTCTTTGCGCGCAGCGACTCGAAGGCGACCGTCGCCATACTCGGCGAGGGCGTGAAGACGACGCTCGACGCCGACCTCAAGAAGGGCGACAACGAAATCGCTGTGCCGGTCGGCGCCGACTGGGGCGTCGGCGCTTATGCCCTGGTTCTGGCCCATCGCCCGCTCGACAAGGCGGCGGGGCGCATGCCCGGCCGGGCCATCGGTCTGGCGTGGTTTTCGGTCGATCCGGCCGCGCATAAGCTCGGCCTGGACATCGACGCCCCGGAGCGCGCCCGCCCGCGTGAAAAGCTCGACCTGCCGATCCATCTGGCCGGGCTCGCGCCGAATGAAGAGGCCTATGTCACGGTCGCGGCGGTCGATGTCGGCATTCTCAATCTCACCCGCTACGAGACCCCCGACCCGAGCGGCCATTTCTATGGCCAGCGCGCGCTTTCGACCGAAATCCGCGACATTTACGGTTTTCTGATCGACGGCTTGCAGGGGTCGCGCGGCGCCATTCGATCGGGCGGCGATTCCGGCGGCGAGGAGACTTCCGCCGAAAAGCCCAGTCAGGCGCCTTTGGCGCTTTATTCGGGCATTGTCCGCGTCGGTCCCGACGGCAAGGCGAAGGTCTCCTTCGACCTGCCCGCCTTCAACGGAACCGTGCGGGTCATGGCGGTGGCCTGGAGCAAAAGCCGGACCGGCTCGGCTTCCGCCGATGTGATCGTGCGCGACCCGGTGGTGGTTCAGGCCAGCCTGCCGCGCTTCCTGGCGCTCGACGACCAAGCGCGGCTCAATCTGCGTTTCGACAATGTCGAAGGCGCCGCCGGCGATTATCGCTTGAGCGTCGCGCTGCACGGCCCGCTCGCGGGCGACGTCGCCGCGCTGAACCAGACCGTCAAACTGGGCGCCAAAGCGAAAGCCTCGGTCAATATTCCGTTGCGCGCGACCGGAATCGGCGCGGCCTTGCTCGATGTCACGCTCAAAGGGCCGAAGTTCCAGGCGACGCAAAGTGTCGCCCTCGCGGTCGAGCCGGGAACCAGCGCCCTGGTCGAGCGCGGCTTCCACACCTTGCAGCCAGGCGAAAGCCTGACCCTGTCGCGCGACCTGCTGGCCGAATTCATTCCCACGACCGGCTCCGTCACCGCCAGCGCCACGCCGCTCGGCGCGGTGGATGTGGCCGAGCTTTTGACCGCGCTCGACACCTATCCCTGGTCCTGTTCGGAACAGACGGTCAGCCGCGCCATGCCCTTGCTCTATCGGAGCAAATTGCCGGGCGCGGATCGGGAGGCGATGCAAGGCGACATTCCGGCGCGGGTCAACCGCGCCATCGCCATCTTGTTGTCGCGCCAGGATTCGAACGGCGGCTTCGGCCTGTGGTCGGCGGATGGCGCCGAGGACATGTGGCTCACCGCCTTCGTCAGCGATTTTTTTACCCGCGCGCGGGAGAACAAATATGTCGTGCCGCAAAAAGCGATGGATCAGGCGCTCGACCGGCTGCGCAATTATGTCGTCAATATTTCCGACGTGAAGGCCGAGAACAATTCCGCTCTCGCCTATGCGCTTTATGTCCTGGCGCGCAACGGCCGTCCGGTGGCGGGCGACCTGCGCTATTTCGAGGACGCGCGGCTCGACGCTTTCGATACGCCCTTCGCCCGCGCCCAGCTCGCGGCGGCCTCGGCTTTGACCGGCGACCGCACACGGGCGCAAAAGACCTTCGACGCCGCCGGCGACGCTCTGCTGGCGGCCAAGGCCTCGCATGTTTCGCGCGCCGATTATGGCTCGCTGCTGCGCGACGGCGCCGGCCTTCTGACCCTTGCCGCCGAAAGCCAGGCCGATCAGGCCTTGATCGTCAAGGCGGCGCAGGTCGTGGATTCCGCCGCCGCCGCGACGCCGCACGCCTCGACCCAGGAAGAGAGCTGGATGGCGCTCGCCGCCCAGGCTTTCGCGGCCCAGGCGGAGAACCAGACGCTTTCCATTGACGGCGCGCCGCACAAAGGCGTTTTCGCCATGCGCTATAATGACGCCGCATTGGTCGAAAAGCCGGTGACTTTGGTCAATCAGGGCCAGGCGCCGGTAAAGATCGCGATCAGCGTATCGGGCCGCCCCAGCGCCAAGGCGCCGGAAGAATCGCATGGCTACCGGATCGAGCGCGGTTTCTACCGTCTTGACGGGACGCCGGTCGCGGCCAACGAGATCAAGCAGAACGATCGGCTGGTGGTGGCGTTGAAAATCACCGAGACCGAGGCGGCTTACGCCCGGCTGATCCTGGAGGACCGCCTGCCGGCCGGCCTGGAGATCGACAATCCCGATCTTTACGACGGCGGCTCGACTGAAAATCTCCAATGGGTCAAGGCGACGGTCGCGCCGACCCATACCGAATATAGAGACGACCGTTTTGTCGCCGCCTTCGAGCGCAACGGTTCCGACAAGGCGACTTTCGCCGTCGCCTATGTCGTGCGCGCGGTGACGCCGGGAACCTATATTCAGCCGCCGGCGACGATCGAGGACATGTATCGCCCCGAAAGGTTCGGACGCACCGGTTTCGGGACGGTCGAAATTTCGGCGGGCGGCGGGAAATGAAGCCGAACGGTCAGCGCCTGTGGCTTTACGCCGCCGTCCTGATCGCCTTTTTCGGTCTGGCGGTTCCGGGCGCCTGGCTCCAGGCGCAACGGGAGTTAGGCGCGCTCGACCTTTCGGCGCTGGACCGGGTCTCGACCGTGGCGCTCGACCGCGACGGCCGGCTGTTGCGCGCCTTCGAGACGCCGGACGGGCGCTGGCGCCTGCCCTTGAGCGCGAACGATGTCGATCCGCGCTTTTTCGTCCTGTTGAAAGCCTATGAGGACCGGCGATTCGACCGTCATCACGGCGTCGATTTCGCGGCCTTGCTGCGCGCCTCCTGGCAGTTCGTGCGCTACAGGCATGTGGTTTCCGGCGGCTCGACCTTGACCATGCAAGCGGCGCGCCTGCTGGAGCCGAGGCCGGCGCGCGACCTTGCCGCCAAGGCGCGTCAGATCTTGCGCGCGTTCCAGCTTGAGGCGCGGTTCAACAAATCGCAGATCCTCGACATCTATCTCGCGCTTGCGCCCTATGGCGGCAATCTCGAAGGGCTGCGCGCGGCGAGCCTGGCTTATTTCGGCAAGGAGCCGCGCCGCCTGAGCACGGCGGAAGCCGCTCTGCTGGTGGCGATCCCGCAGGCGCCGGAAGCCCGGCGGCCCGACCGCCACGCCAAAGCCGCCCGCGCCGCCCGCGACCGGGTGATCGACCGCGCCGTCGCCGCCGGGGCGCTCTCGCCGAGCGAAGCCGCGCGGGCGAAAGCCGAACCGCCGCCGCTGGCGCGAAAACCCTTCCCCGAATTGGCGCCTCATGTGACCGAGGCGCTCGCCCGCGCCCGGCCGGCGCGCAAGATTCTGCATCTGTCGCTCGACGCCGCCTTGCAGGCGAGCCTCGAAAAGCTCGCCCGCGCCCGCGCCGAGCGGCTGGGACCGAAGCTCAGCGTGGCGATCCTGGTCATCGACAACAGGAGCGGCGCCCTTCTCGCCCATGTCGGCGCCGCCGATTATTTCTCCCAGGACCGCGCCGGCGCGCTCGACATGACCGAGGCCTTGCGCTCGCCCGGCTCGACCTTGAAACCCTTCATCTACGCCATGGCTTTCGGCGACGGCCTCGCCCATCCCGAAACCCTGCTCGACGATGCGCCGACCCGTTACGGCGCTTGGAAGCCGACCAATTTCGACGACAAGTTCCGTGGCGCGGTGACCGCGCGCGAGGCGCTGCAATTGTCGCTCAACCTGCCGGCCACGCAGGTGCTCGACGCGGTCGGCCCGGCGCGTTTCCTCGCCCGCATGCGCGGGGCGGGCCTGCCGCTGATCCTGCCGAAGGATTCCGACGCCGGCCTCGCCATCGGACTTGGCGGGGTCGGAGTGCGCCTGCGCGACCTCGCCCGCGCTTATGCCGGTTTTTCACGCGGCGGACTCGCGCCGGAATTGGTCGAAGATCTCGACGACCCGCCAGCGGACCCGTCGTCGCGGCGGATCGCCGAGCCCGCCGCCGCCTGGCAGGTCGCCGATATTCTGCGTTTCGCGCCGCCGCCCGATAATGGCGCAATCGGCCGGATCGCCTTCAAGACCGGCACGTCCTATGGCTATCGCGACGCTCTGGCGATCGGTTTCGACCGCGCCCATACCGTCGCCGTCTGGGTCGGGCGGGCGGATAATGGCGCCGTTTCCGGCCTGGTCGGACGCAAGGTCGCGGCGCCCATATTGTTTTCGGCTTTCGCCCGGCTCGGCGGCCCCAACGAACCTTTGCCGCGCCCGCCCGGCGTCCTGATCGCCTCCACCGCCAATCTGCCGCCGCCTTTGCGCCATTTGCGCCGCCAGGTTCCGAAAACCCTGGCCGCGACCTTCGCCAATCCGCTGAAAATCACCTTCCCGCCCGACGGCGCCCGCATCGACCTCGGCCTGGTTCACGGCGTCGCGGGGCAGGATCGGCCCGAACTGGCGCTGAAGGCGCAGGGCGGCGCGCCGCCGCTGACCTGGATGGTCAATGGCGCGCCGCTCAAGCGGGAGGCGGAAGCCCAGACCCAGCGCCATGAGGCGAGCTGGGCGCCCGACGGCGCCGGTTTCGCCCGAGTCTCGGTGATCGACGCCAATGGCGCCGGCGACAGCGTGCTGGTGCGGATCGAATAAGGATTGACCTCGCCGGCCCGCCGGGGCATGTCAGCCGCGACTTTCGTTCGATCTGCCTGGACTTCCCCCATGATCAATTCGGCTTTGATGAATGTGATGACCGCGGCCGCGCTCAAGGCCGGACGCGGCCTGAAGCGCGATTTCGGCGAGGTCGAGAATCTCCAGGTTTCGGTCAAGGGGCCGGGCGATTTCGTCACCATCGCCGACAAGAAGTCGGAAAAGATCATTTTCGACGAATTGTCCAAGGCGCGGCCGGGCTATGGTTTCGTGCTGGAGGAGGGCGGGATTGTCGCGGGCGCCGACAAAAGCCACGTCTGGTATGTCGATCCGCTCGACGGCACCACCAATTTCCTCCACGGCCTGCCGATTTTCGCCGTCTCCATCGGGCTGGAGCGCGAGGGCCAGATGGTGGCCGGCGTGATCTACAATCCGGCGACCGACGATCTGTTCATCGCCGAAAAGGGCCAGGGCGCCTATTACAACAACCACCGCATCCGGGTGGCGGCGCGCCGCGATGTCTCGGATGGGCTGGTCGCCACCGGCATTCCGCCGCTCGCCAAGGCCGCGATCCATCCGCGCTTCAAGGCCGAGCTTTCTTCGGTCATGACGCGGGCCGGCGGCGTCCGCCGGCTGGGCGCCGCCTCGATCGACCTCGCCTTCGTCGCCGCCGGCCGTTTCGACGGATTCTGGGAGCGCGGCCTCCAGAGCTGGGACATGGCGGCGGGTCTGGTGCTGGTGCGCGAAGCCGGCGGCTATGTCACCGACGCGGACGGCGGGACGGATATTTTCGCCACCGGCTCGGTGTGCTGCGGCAACGAGCATATCCACAAGCAATTGCTCGAACTCGTCAAAAAGGCCTGAGCCGTTCCCGATGCGGCTTGGCGGCGAGATTTGCCTTGAAATTCCCATGACCTTGCATTCTAGCTAACGCCAACAAAAACAGAGAGGGAGCGCCGAAATGTCGGACAAAGACGCCTATCGCCTGTCCTCGCCCGCCATTTTCCTGTTGCGCATGGCGGTCTTTCTGATTCTGGTCGGCTTCGTCGCGGTCATCCTGCATGAGCCGATCCAAACCGCCTTCATGGCCAATCCGGCGCTGAACGGCGTCATCATCGGGGCGGCGGCGATCGGCGTTCTCATCTCCTTCGGTCAGGTCGGGCGCCTTTTCCGGGAAATCGCCTGGGTCAACGGCGGCACGAGCAAGAAGCCGCGCCTGCTCGCGCCGATGGCGCGAATCGTCGGAACCGAGGGCCGGGCGCCCTTGTCGCCGCAAATCCTCCGCCTCGTGCTCGATTCGGTCGCCACCCGCCTCGACGAGGGGCGCGAGACCTCGCGCTATCTCACCGGCCTGCTGGTTTTTCTCGGCCTGCTCGGCACCTTCTGGGGCCTGCTGGTGACGGTCGGCTCGATCAGCGGGGTGATCGGCTCGCTGCAAGGCGGCGGCGAGACTTCGGCTTTGTTCAACGATCTCAAATCCGGCCTCGCCCGGCCGCTGGCGGGCATGAGCCTCGCCTTCACCTCCTCGCTGTTCGGCCTTGCCGGCTCGCTGGTGCTCGGCTTTCTCGATCTCCAGGCGGGGCAGGCGCAGAGCCGTTTCTACACCGAGCTCGAGGACCGGCTCTCGGCGGATGTCGAAGCCGCGCGCCCGCTGGAAAGGGCAGCCGACAATAATGAGTTGATCGACGGTCTCGCCAATGGCGTCCAGGCCCTGGTGCGCCACATGCGCCAGGAGCAGCAGATGATCCGCGACTGGGTCGAGGCCCAGTCCGCGCGCCAGGCCCGGCTTCAGGCCGCGATCGAGGCGCGTCTGGCCGGTGAGAAGCAGGAGCCGCGCTGATGCCGATCTCCCGCGCCCGCCGCCGCCCGACGACGATGAATTACTGGCCGGGCTTCGTGGACGCGCTCTCGACCCTGCTGCTGGTCTTCACTTTCCTGCTCTCGGTCTTCGTCATCGCGCAATATTATCTGTCGCGCGACGTCGGCGGCAAGGATGCGGCTCTGGCCCGGCTCAACAAGGAGATCGAGCAGCTTACCGCGATCCTGTCGCTCGAAAAGGGCGGCAAGGCGCAGGCCCAGCAAAGCCTCGCGGCGCTGAACGCGACGCTTGAAGCCACCCGCAAGGAGCGCGACGCGCTCGCCGCCGGCGCGGGCGCCGCCGCCTCCACGCTCGAAGCGCAAAAGCAGCTCTCCGCTGAAGCCGCGTCGCGCGTCGATCTTCTCAACGCCCAGATCGCCGCCTTGCGCCAGCAGCTCGCGGCGATTCAGGACGCGCTTTCGGCGCAGGAGACGAAGAACAAGGAGAGCCAGGACCGCATCGCCGACCTCGGTTCGCGGCTCAATGTCGCGCTGGCCGAAAAGGTGCAGGAGCTGGCGCGCTACCGTTCGGACTTTTTCGGGCGCCTGCGCGAAATTCTCGCCGATCGCCCGGAAGTCAAAGTTTCCGGCGACCGCTTCATCCTGCCGACCGAGGTTCTGTTCCAGAGCGGCCAGGCCGATCTGACGCCCGAGGGCAAGGCGGAGATCGACAAGGTCTATGTCGCCGTGAGCGAGGTCGCCAAGGAAATCCCGCCGGAAATTCCCTGGGTGCTGCGAGTGGACGGCCATACCGACAAAAGGCCGCTCTCCTCCTCGTCGCAATTCAAATCGAACTGGGATCTTTCCGCCGCCCGCGCCATCGCCGTGGTGGAATATCTGATCGGCAAGGGCTTTGCGCCCCAGCATCTGCTGGCGGGGGCCTTCGGCTCGTTCCAGCCGATCGATCAGGGCGACAGCGAGGAGGCCTTGCGCAAGAACCGCCGGATCGAGTTGAAGATCACGGATCGCTGATTTGGCGATCAACGTCGTCTTGCGCCCCTATGCCGAGGCGGATTGGCCGGCGCTGCGCGCGCTCTGGGTCGAGACCTGGCGCCTCAGCCGCCCGGAGATCGATTTTTTCGCCCGCGCGCCTTGGCTGGCGGAACTGTTCAAGAAGTCACTCTCGGAAGGCGCGCAGATCGTGGTCGCCGAAGACACGGCAGGGCTCGCCGGCTTCGTCCTCTATGATCCGGCGCGGAGCTGGCTGGAGCAGATCGCGGTCGCGCCCCGCGCGCTCGGCTCGGGCGCGGCGCGGGCCCTGATCGGTCGCGCCAAACAGGACTGCCCGACCGGCCTTGGCCTCGAAGTCAACGCCGACAATTTCCGGGCTTTGGCCTTTTACCGCGCCGAAGGTTTTCAGCGCGTCAGGGAAGGCCGCAATTCGCTGTCCGGCCTGCCGACCTTGACCCTCGCCTGGAAAGGCCCATTTGAGGCGAAAATCGAAAATCTGGAAACGCCCCCGAAATGACCCTTCACGCCAATTCCCTCGCTTATTCCGAGAACGGCCGCCTCCTCGTTCCGGACTCGATCCATCCGCTGGATAATCTGCTCCAGCTCGACCCGCGCGGCCTGCTCGACGCCATGCGCGACAGCCAGCGGCGGGACTTCCTGGAAATGGTCGCCGATGTCGAGGCGCCGGATTCCGAATTGCATCGCCTGTTCGCCGCCTTGCGCGCGCGCGCGCCGGCCGGCAATCCCCTGCATGACGTCGCTTTGTTCCGGCGCGGCGCGCTGGCCGAACTCTTTCTCGATTTGCACGACCATGTGATGAGCCATCCGGTCTGGCTTCATCCCTTTTTCGCGCGGGTGTTCGAGGGGCGCGCTACGCTCGATCAGCTGCGCGTCTTCGCGGTCCATTATTTCAACCAGATCAAGAACACCCGCCAATGCGTCGCCGCCGCCATCGGCCGCTTTCACGGGCTGATGGGCCTGCCCTATGGCCCGCTCAACGAGCGCATTTCGGAAATCACCCAGATTTCGCTCGCCCAACTCGTCGCCGACGAATATGGCGTCGGCAGCCATGCGGTCGCCGATTATCCGCCGCTCGGCCATCTGCTGCTCGCCCAGACCCATATCGCGATGTATCGCCAGTTCTTCGAGGGGCTTGGGATTGCGCCTTCCGACCAGGATGCAGCTCTGCTTCCCGCCGTCGCCGACAATGTCCTGACCCAGCGCCTGCTCGCCGGCGACACGGCTTTTTCGCCGCTGGAGGCCCTGGCCTCGGTCGGGCTGGGCATGGAATGGGGCGTGCCGGAATTCTTCAGCCTGCTGCTCGGCGGCTTCATCCGCGTCGCTTTGCGCGAAAAACTCGACCTCACGCCGCATCATCTCGAAGTCTTCATCGCCCATGTCCGCTATGACGTGCTGCACGCCATTTCGGTCATGCTGGTGACCTCGCTGCACATGCGCGGCGATGACGATATTCTCGCGGTCAAGGGCGCCTGCAACACGCTGATGGCCAGCCGCTATTGGATGATGACCGAGCTGTACCAAAGGGTTTTCGGCGAGCCTTGCCCGGCGCTGGCGGATATGAATTTGGAACCCCGCTACCGCCTGCGTGACCGGCGCATCGAAACCGCTTTGCGCGACGCGCGGCGCGAAATTCCTTCCGAGGCGGTGATCGGCGCCGAAGCCTGGCGCGCGAGCGAAAAAACGCCTTTCGTCTTCGTTTGAGGCCTCACATCCCCGCTTGCGCCGTCGCGCCGGCGTCGAATTGCAGGCGGGCGAGGCGGGCGTAGAGCCCGTCGTTCGACGCCAGTTCGGCGTGGGTTCCCTGCTCGACGATCCTCCCGTCCTCCATCACCAGAATCCGGTCGGCGGCAAGCACGGTCGCCAGGCGATGGGCGATGATCAAAGTGGTGCGGCCCTGCATCAACTGGTCCAGCGCTTTCTGCACCAGGATTTCGTTTTCGGCGTCGAGCGCCGAGGTCGCCTCGTCGAGCAGCAGGATCGGCGCGTTTTTCAAAATGGCGCGGGCGATGGCCAGGCGCTGGCGCTGGCCGCCCGACAAAGTGACGCCGCGCTCGCCGAGCGGGGTGGAATAGCCCTGCGGCAAGGCGCGGATGAAATCCGCCGCCGCCGCCTGTTCCGCCGCCGCCTCGATGTCGCCATAGGTAGCCTCGGGCGCGCCATAGGCGATATTGTCGGAAACCGAGCCCGAAAAAATCACCGGCTCCTGCGGCACGAGCGCGACGCGATGGCGCAGATCGGCGGGATCGACCGCGCGGGCGTCGAGCCCATCGACCGCGACACTGCCCGAAACCGGGTCGTAGAAGCGCATCACCAGCTGGAACAGGGTCGTTTTGCCGGCACCCGACGGCCCGACGATGGCGACCTTCTCGCCCGGAGAAATTGCGAAAGAGAGATCGTCGAAAACTTTTTTGGTGGGCCGGGACGGGTAAGCGAAAATTACATGATTGAAAGCGATTTCGCCGCGCGCCGGCCGCGGCATTATTTTCGGCTGCGGCGGGGCCGTGATCGAAGGTTGGGTGGCCAGGATTTCGGCGATGCGGCCGGCGGCGCCGGCGGCGGCCGAGATTTCGCTCCACACTTCCGACAATTGCCCCAGCGCGCTGGCCGCCAGCACGGCGTAAAGCACGAATTGCGACAGCTGGCCGCCGGTCATGCGGCCGGCGAGCACGTCTTGCGCCCCGAGCCACAGCACCGCGACCACGCTGGAAAAAGCCAGGAAAATGGCGAAGGCGGTGAGCAAGGCGCGCGCCTTGATCGAGGCGCGGGCGGCGAGATAAGCGCCTTCGGCGGCCGCCGCGAAACGCCGGGTCGAGGCGGCTTCGGCCCCAAACGCCTGCATGGTGCGCAAAGCGGAGAGATTTTCGCCGGCGAAGGCGCTGGCGTCGGCCAGAACATCCTGGGCGGCGCGCGAACGGCCGCGCACCGAGCGCCCGCCGGCGACCAGCGGCGCGACAATGACCGGAATCGCGACCAGCACCAGAGCCGACAATTTGGGGCTGGTGTAGATCATCAGTCCGATCGCGCCGACGAACATGAAGAGATTGCGCAAGGCGACCGAGGCCGAGGAGCCGAAAGCCGCCTTGATCTGGGTGGCGTCGGCGGTCAGGCGCGACACCAGTTCGCCGGTCTGGGCATTGTCGTAAAAGGCCGGGTCGAGCCGGGTCATATGGGCGAAAACGTCGTCGCGCAGGTCTGCCACAATGCGCTCGCCAAGCGTCATGACCAGGAAATAGCGGGTGGCCGAGGCGAGGGCGAGCAAGGCGACGACGCCGATCAGGACGAGAAAATAGGAATTGATCGCGGCGAGATGGTCGCGGGCGAAGCCCTTGTCGATCATGCCGCGCACCGCCAGCGGCATGACCAGCGTCGCGGCGGAAGCGAATGTCAAAGCGGCGAGCGCCGCGAAAATCCAGCCTTTGCGCCGGCGGGCATAGGGCAGGATGGGCGCGAGCGCGCGCAGGGAATTGCTTGGCGCGGGCCGCGCCTTGGCGGCGTCATTGTTTGAGACTTCGGTCATGGCCCCCGGTATAGGCCGCGCCGAGGGAGAAGGAAAACCGTTTCGGTGCGCGACATCTTGCCAGGGTCGTCTTGCTCTCCGGCGCGCTCTGGTATAAAAGGCGGCCTTCGATATTTCCGGCGCCGCGAGGCGCCTTAACTTTTGGGCTCCAAGGCGGCGATCCGTCACGGAAGCCGCGAGGCCGAAACCATGAAGTCCGACATCCATCCCGAATATCACACCATCAAGGTCGTCATGACCAATGGGACCGAATTCCTGACCCGCTCGACCTTGGGCAAGGAAGGCGACACCCTCAATCTCGACATCGATCCCACCACCCATCCGGCCTGGACCGGCGGCTCGCAGCAGCTGCTCGACCGCGGCGGCCGCCTCTCGCGCTTCAACTCGCGCTTCGGCGGCCTCGCCTTCGGCAAGAAGTGAGACGCTGATTTTTTTGAGGGTTCCGGAAGGCGGCCGCGAGGCCGCCTTTTTCATTGCTTCATCACGAAGCGCCCGTCGGCGACCTGGAAACTTTCGAGCTTTTTCAGGAAACTCATGCCGAGCAAAGTGATGTTCAAGGCGCCGGGCTGGGCCACCATGGCGTCGACGTCATGCACCGTAATGTCGTTGACGCGGATTTCGCGCAGGCGGACGGGGGCGGCCCAGCCGGTCCCGTTGGCGGTCTGCGTTCGAATATGGAACGCCGAGGCCGGCGGATCGATGTTGAGCAGGCGGGCGTCTTCCGACGTCAAGGCGACAAGAGACGCGCCAGTGTCCACCATGGCGTGGATCGACGTTCCGTCGATCTCGATGTCGGCCTGATATTGCGCGTTGCGGTCCGGCTCAAGCTCGACCACGCCAAAGCTGGCGTGCGAGGCTGCGGCCATGGCCGCCGGCGCGGGATCGCCCGAGCCGGGCTGCGTGGCGCTGACCCGCGCCCGCGGCGGGTTGAACGGCGCCAGCGGCAACCAGTGGTTCTGCGCCGCCGTGACAAAGAGAAAGGCCATCAGCCCTAAAAAAAAAAGCCAGTTTCGAAATCTGCGCCATGTTCGGCAGGTCCGCTCCGTTCTCGCGCACGGGGCGCGCGAAAAAAAGCCTAGGCGCGAATGCCTGCCGGAGGGTTAAACCGATCAGGAAAATTACCCCGCCAGCGCCGTTTTCACCTGCGGGCTGACCTTGGCGAAGTCCATCTTGCCGGCGTGGCGCGCCTTCAGTTCGGCGATCACCTTGCCCATGTCCTTGATCGAGGCGGCGCCGGTGTCGGCGATCACGGCCTTTATCGCCGCCGCGACCTCCGCCTCGCTCATCGGCTGGGGCAGGAAGCTGGCGATAATGGCGATTTCCTCGCGCTCCTGGGCGGCGAGTTCGGGGCGGGCGTTATTTTCGTAAATTTCAGCCGATTCCTGCCGGCTCTTGGTCAGTTTCTGGAGCAAAGCGAGAATGTCCTCCTCGCCGACCTCCTTGCCGGTGGTGCGCGCCTCGATGTCCTTGTCCTTGAGCGCGGCGACGACCATGCGGATGGTTTCGACGCGGCGCTTCTCGCCCGCCTTCATCGCCAGTTTCAGCTCGGAGGCAAATTGTTCGCGCAGCATGATCCGTCCTGTTGTTTCGCGTGCGACCGCTTGAAACTTGCGCGCCGATGGCAACGCTCTTAAATGCAAGCGGTCGCGGGCGCCTCGCCGGAGGCGCCCTGTCGCAAAATCTCTAGAGTGGTCGGGATGCAGGATCAAGCCAAACAACAGGGATGGTCAAGCTCGAAACCCACCGCCGTGCTGGTCATGGCGGATGGGACAATCGTCGAGGGCGCCGGTTTCGGCGCGACCGGCAAGGCCGTGGGCGAGGTCTGCTTCAACACGGCCATGACCGGCTATCAGGAAATCCTGACCGATCCCTCCTATGCCGGGCAGATCGTCACCTTCACCTTTCCCCATATCGGCAATGTCGGCGCCAATGACGAGGATGTCGAAACCGTCGATATCGACCATGTCCAGGGCGCGCGCGGGCTGATCGTGCGGGCGCCGGTCACCGGCCCCTCCAATTTCCGCGCCCAAAAAGATTTCGACGACTGGCTGAAGACGCGCGGGATCATCGGCCTGGCCGGCATGGACACCCGCGCCCTCACCGCGCTGATTCGGGAAAAGGGCATGCCCAACGCGGTGATCGCCCATGACCCGCAAGGCCGGTTCGACCTCGACGCGCTTAAACGCGAGGCCGCCGCCTGGCCGGGAATCGACGGCATGGATCTCGTGCCCGACGTGACCACGGCCAAGGATTACGGCTGGACCGAGACCAGCTGGAAGCTCGGCTCCGGCTATGGCGCGCAGCACGGAACCCGCTTCAAGGTGGTGGCGCTCGATTTCGGCGTGAAGCGCAATATCCTGCGCCTGCTGGCGGACGCCGGCTGCGAGGTGACGGTCGTGCCGGCGACCACCTCGGCGGACGACATTCTGGCGCTGAAGCCCGATGGCGTGTTTCTGTCCAACGGCCCCGGCGATCCGGCGGAAACCGGCAAATACGCCGTGCCGACCATTCAAAAAATTCTGGAGGCGCGCGTGCCGACCTTCGGCATTTGTCTCGGCCATCAGATGATGGCGCTGGCGGTGGGCGCCAAGACGATGAAAATGCGCCAGGGTCATCACGGCGCCAATCATCCGGTCAAGGATTTCACCACCCACAAGGTCGAGATCGTCTCGATGAACCATGGCTTCGCGGTCGATCCCGCGAGTTTGCCGGCCAATGCCGTCGAGACCCATAAGTCGCTGTTCGACGGCACCAATTGCGGCATCGCCCTAACCGATCGCCCGGCTTTCTCGGTCCAGCACCATCCCGAAGCCTCGCCGGGGCCGCAGGACAGCCATTATCTCTTCGCCCGCTTCATCGAAATGATGGAGAAGCGCCGGACGGCATGATCACGCGAAGCGGCCAGGCCGCCAACGTGGCGGCCGGCCCATCGCGACCTGCGCTGGCCCTTTCGGTTCGATTCAGACCGGCGTTCCCGCTTTTCGCCAGGGGTCGTCACCCTGCAATTTTAGAAGAAGTCTAAGAAGCGGCATTTTGATTGCGCGCCGCTTTCGCAGACGCGAAAAATGGACCGTCCGATCCATTTGAGCCAAGAGGCGATGCCCTTGAATTTCGTGTCCCAGCGTCTCATACGGTTTCCGCAAGATTGCTTCGCAATCCGCGGAAACGCCATGGCGCGAAAATCCTCTATGTCGCGGGCGGATTTTCGCGCCAGCGGAATACGAATTCCGAATGATTTATTCGGAATTCGTATCATCGCCCCATCCATGATGGTTCTTTGCGCGATCGCCGCCACTCCGCGAGCCTTAGCCCAGCAACTAACGTCAGACCGATATTACGAGCTTGAAACCAAATATCTGTTCGGCTTCACCGATGGCACGGACATCGGCGCGGAGGGCGAGAAGGAGGTTGAAGCGGAAACGACCGCCGGGCTCGGCATGCATGACGGAACCTATCGGGCGATCGAACAGGAATTCGAATTCGAGAACGTGCCGTCGCAATATTGGGGCTACGAGGCGAGCGCCCACTTCCTGTCGCAGCAGATCAACGACGTCGATGGCCTGCGCAATCTCAACCAGACGACCTTCAGCGGCCTGTCATGGAAGCCGAAGTTTCTCATCATTGGACGCGGACCGGGAAATCCGATCGGTTTGTCGATCTCGGTTCAGCCGGAATGGGGCCGCATCGACGGCACGAGCGGAATCAGTGCGACCAGTTTCAGCATGGAGACCCGCATCGCCGCGGATACGGAACTGATCGAGAACATGCTCTACGCGGCGACGAATTTGATTTACGCTCCTGAAGTCGAACGGGCGCCGGGCGACCCGACCTGGAGCCGATCCTCGGGCTTTGGCGCGACCGCGGCGGCGGCCTATCGCGTGGCGCCCAAGGTGACGCTTGGCGGCGAGGCGGAATATTACCGCGCCTACGGGGGCTTCGGCTTCGACTCTCTCGACGGATCGGCCTTCTATCTCGGCCCGACGCTCCATATTCAGTTCAATCCGAAAATATACCTGGCAGCCGCATGGTCGTTTCAGGTTGTCGGCCATGCCCAGGGCCAGCTTGGCAATCTCGATCTGACCGATTTCACGCGTCAGCGCGGCAATTTAAAACTCGGCTTCGAATTCTGATCAGACTTTCGCGTTCCTGAAGGAGGAAAAATGAAAATAGCTCGCTTAACCGCCGCTTTGGCCCTGACGTCAATGTTCGCCGCGCCGGCCGTGGCGCAGCAGACGACTGTTCATATCACCATCAAGGATCACAGGTTTTCGCCCTCGGAACCGCACGCCCCGGCCAATCAGCCTTTCGCCATGGTCGTGAAGAACCAGGACTCCACGGCCTCCGAATTCGAGAGCAAGACGCTCCGTGTCGAGAAGGTCGTCGCGCCCGGCGCCGAAATCACGATGCGGATCCGGCCGCTCAATCCCGGACGTTATCATTTCTTCGACGATTTCCATCAGGACACGACCGAAGGCGACCTCTTCGTTGAATAGGAAAGCGGACATGCTGGGCGCGCTAATCATTGTTTTTCGTGAAGTCATCGAGGCGGGCCTGATCGTCGGCATTGTGTTGGCGGTGACGCGCGGCGTGCCGGGTCGCGGGCTGTATGTCGCGGGCGGGCTCGTCGCTGGTCTGCTCGGCGCGGCGCTGGTCGCGATTTTCGCCGCGGAGCTGGCGGACGCATTCTCGGGCTATGGACAGGAATTGTTCAACGCCAGCGTTCTCGCCCTCGCGGTCGTCATGCTCGCCTGGCACAATATCTGGATGGCGAGCCACGGCCGCGAGATGGCCTCGAATTTCCGTAGTATGGGCCGCGCCGTCGCGGAAGGCTCCAGCACGCTGACCGCGCTTGCTGTCGTCGTCGCCGTCGCGGTGCTGCGCGAGGGCTCAGAAGTCGTACTCTTCCTTTATGGGATTGTCGCTTCCGGGGCAGCCGGATTCCGCGAATTGCTGCTCGGCGGAGCAATGGGGCTCGCGCTCGGCGCGCTTCTGTCAACCCTGATGTTCTATGGCCTCGTTGCGATTCCGGCCCGCTATCTTTTCGCGGTGACGACCGCCCTCATCACTTTTCTCGCCGCTGGTATGGCGGCGCAATGCGTGGTCTTCCTGCAGCAGGCGGGCTATGTCTCCATTCTGTCCGGAACCGTATGGGACACGTCGGCCCTCATGCCGGACGATAGCCTGCCCGGCCGAGTGCTCCACACGCTCTTCGGCTATGCGGATCAGCCTTCGGGCATGCAATTGATTGTCTACCTGACTGTGCTCGCCTCGATTTTCATCGCCACCAAACTGGCGACGTCACGAGGCAAAACCGGACGACAAGTCTCCGCGGCATAGGCTCAGGCGACGGCGTTGCCGGCGCGAGCTGCTTGTTCACCCGCGTCTTTCGAGGATTTCCGCCTCGAAACGCGCCAGAACCTCGGCGGGCATGGTCGAGCCATTGGCGAGCGTCGGAAACAGGCCGGCGCGCACTTCGCTGAGATAGGTCGCGGCCGACGCGCGCATGGTCGCGCCGACTTCGGCATAGCGGCGGTTGTGGCGGAAATTCTTTTCCGCATAGCCCAGCACGTCCGGGAAGACCAGGACCTGGCCGTCGGTGGCGGGGCCGGCGCCGATGCCGATGGTCGGGGCCTTGATCGCCCGAGTAATCGCGGCGGCGAGTTCGGCGGGCGCAAGCTCCAGCACCAGCATGAAAACGCCGGCCTCGTCCAGCGCCTTGGCGTCGCTGAAAATCTTCGTCGCCTCTTCGAGGGTCTTGCCGTGGACGCGCCGCTCGCAATGTTGCGGCTCGTAGCCGAGATGGCCGCAGACGGGGATGCCCAAAGTTCCCAGCACCTGGACCAGATCGGGAAAGGCGCCCTCGAACTTGACCGCGTCGGCGCCTGCCTGTTGCAGGAATTTGGCGCTGGCCGCCGCCTGTTCCGGCGTGTCGTAAGTGGCGAAGGGCAGGTCGGCAATGATGAAGGTGTCGGGCGCGCCGCGCCGCGCGGCGCGGGTGTGATGCGCCATGTCGGCGAGCGTCACCTCGCGCTCGCTGGAATAGCCGAGAATGTTCACGCCGACGCTGTCGCCGACCAGAATCGCGTCGATTCCCGCCTGCTCCTGCGCGCGCGCCTGCGGCGCGTCATAGGCGGTGAGCACGGCGATTTTCTCGCCCTTGCGTTTCATCTCCGCGAATCGATTCAAGGCGCGCATCGAAACTCTCGTGGTTATCCCCGGCCTTTTGGCCGCTTTGTCTATCCGTCTCCGCTTCGCGCGTCCAGAACATGGCGATTGGACGGCGTTAATACGATAGGCGAGGCCGCTTGCCTGTGGATAGCGGCGACAAGGATGGCGCATGGATTGCGCGGCGGGACGCGCAACCCCATGTCTTCTGAACGCGCCGCGTTCTGGAAAACATGAAATTTCCGCCGTCCTTCCTCGATGAGATCCGGGCGCGGCTTCCCATGTCGGAAGTCGCGGGTCAGGTCGTGCGTTTGAAAAAGGCGGGCCGCGAATGGAAGGGCCTGTCGCCTTTCAATTCCGAAAAGACGCCCTCTTTCCACGTGAACGACCAGAAGGGCGCCTTTTTCGATTTTTCCGCCGGGAAAAATGGCGACATTTTCCGATTCGTCATGGAGACGCAGGGCTTGAGCTTCCCCGAGGCGGTGGAAAAGCTCGCCGGCATGGCCGGCCTCGCCATGCCGGTCGAGACGCCGGAAGCGCAAGCCCAGGAAAGGCGCCGCGCCACCGCGCTCGAAGCCCTGGAAATGGCCGCCGATTTCTTCGAGCGGCAATTGCGTTCGCCCGCCGGGGCACGGGCGCGGGCCTATCTCGCCGGGCGCGGCCTCGACGACAAGGCGCGCGAAAAATTCCGCCTCGGCTTTTCACTGGGCGAAAAATTCGCCTTGCGCGATTATCTCGCCGGCAAGGGCTGTTCCGCCGAGACCATGATCGAGGCGGGCCTGCTCACCCATGGGCCGGACATCGCGGTCCCTTACGATTTTTTCCGCGACCGGCTGATGTTTCCGATCTGCGACCGCTCGGGACGGGTGATCGCCTTCGGCGGGCGGGCTTTGGCCAAGGATATCCAGCCGAAATACAAGAATTCGGCCGAGACCGAACTGTTTCACAAGGGCGCCAGTCTCTACAACCTCCACAACGCCCGCAAGGCGGCCCACGAGCGCGGGAGCGTGGTGGCGGTCGAGGGCTATGTCGACGTGATTTCGCTCGACGCCGCCGGCTTCCCCCAAGCGGTGGCGGGGCTCGGCACCGCCTTGACGCCGGGACAATGCGAATTGCTGTGGAAAATGGCGGAGGAGCCGATTCTCTGTTTCGACGGCGACCGCGCCGGGCGCAAGGCGGCCTTTCGCGCGCTCGAAACCGCTCTGCCGCTGATCGCGCCCGGCCGCTCGCTGCGCTTCGCGCTTCTGCCCGAGGGCCAGGATCCGGACGATCTCGCCCGCGCCGGGGGGCATGAAGCGGTCCAATCGGTGCTCGGCGCCGCCAAGCCTTTGGTGGAAATGCTGTTTTTGCGCGAGGTCGAGGCCCAGCCGCTCGACACGCCGGAGCGCCGCGCCGGGCTGGAGCGCCGCCTGCGCGAAGCGGCGGGCCAGATCGCCGACGAGAGCCTGCGCCGCCATTATTTCGACGATCTGCGCGAGCGGCTCAACCAATTGTTCGGACGGGACCGGCCGTCCGGCGGATTTTCACGCGGCGGGCGGTTCAATCGCGACGCCGGGCGCGCGCCGCTGGCGGCCAGTTCGGCGCTTTTGCGGACCAGCCTGTTCTCCGCGCCCAAGGAAGCGTCGGCGCCGCGCGAAAATCTCATTCTGGCCTTGCTGCTCAATCATCCGGGCCTGGTCGCGCGCCATGCCGAGGACATTTCCAGGCTCGAATTCGTCGGCGCCGCCGGCGCCAGGCTGCGCGACGCCCTTCTGGGCGTGGCCGAGCCCGACCATAGCCCGCATGAATTGCGCGATCTGCTCGCGGCGCGCGGATTCGGCGCCCAGATCGAGGCGTTGGCGCGCGATGTCACAATTTCGACATTGTGGTGCGCCAGGCCCGACGCGCACGAGGACGACGCGGATTACAGCCTGCGCCAGGCCCTGACCTTGCATCGCAAGCAAGGCGAGCTAAATAAGGAACTGAGGCGCGCCGAAACGCTTCTTGCCCAGGATCCTTCCGAAGCCAATAACGCGATTCTTGCCGACATCAGAGCGCAATTGTCCGCGCTGGAAGGCGTCGAGGCGACAATCGAGGGCTTCGGCCTGCGCTCCGGCCGGGAGGACAAGGCGGTTTGACGCGCGTTTCTCGGCGCGCGTCGGGGAAATGCCGGGACAACGACCAGCGCCGGGGCGGAACGGCATGGTTAGGCAGGCGTTAAAATTTTCCGCGCACCTTGCCCCGGGGCGGCTGATTCGCTACGGGCTACAGGCGCAATTTTGCTTTTTGGAGTCGACATGGCGAAAAAAGACGACGCGAAGCCGGAAGGCGAGGCCGGGGTTGTCGAGGCGACGGACAGCCCGCTGCTCGATCTCTCCGACGCCGCCGTCAAGCGCATGATGAAGCTCGCCAAAAAGCGGGGCTTCGTCACTTACGCCGAATTGAACGCCGTTCTGCCCTCCGAGGAAGTCACCTCGGACCAGATCGAGGACGTCTACGCGGTCCTCAACGAGATGGGCATCAATGTCATCGAGGCGGAAGAGGCGGACGAAACCGAAGAGGAAAGCGGACCGGAAGAGGAAGAGGCCGAAGGCGGCGAGTTGATCGAGGCGCCCGCCAGCAAGGCCGTCGCGACCCGCGCCTCGGAGCCGGCCGACCGCACCGACGATCCGGTGCGCATGTATCTGCGCGAGATGGGCTCGGTCGAGCTTCTGTCGCGCGAGGGCGAAATCGCCATCGCCAAGCGCATCGAGGCCGGGCGCGAGGCGATGATCGCCGGCCTGTGCGAAAGCCCGCTCACCTTCCAGGCCATCATCATCTGGCGCGACGAACTGGTCGAGAACAAGGTTCTGCTGCGCGAGATCATCGATCTCGAAGCGACTTATTCCGGCCCCGACCGCAACGTCGCCCGCGCCGAGGCGAGCGCGCCGGAAGCCGAGGTCGTGGCGCCCGCGACCGCGCCGCGCACTCCGCCGGCCGGGCTCGACGAGCCGCCGATCCCCGAGGATAATTTCGAAGAGGACGACGACCTCGAAAATTCGGTCTCGCTCTCCGCCATGGAGACCGAACTCAAGCCGCGCGTGCTCGAAACTTTCGACAGTGTCGCCGACGCCTACAAGAAGCTGCGCCGGCTCCAGGATCAGAATGTCGAGAACAAGCTCAAGAACGAGACCCTGACGCCGGCCCAGGAGCGCAAATACAAGTCGCTCAAGAAGGACATCGTCGCCAATGTCAAATCGCTGTCGCTCAACCAGAACCGCATCGACGCGCTGGTCGAGCAGCTTTACGACATCAACCGCCGCTTGATCGGGCTGGAGACCCGCCTGCTGCGCACCGCCGAGACCTATGGCGTCGGCCGCGAGGATTTTCTGAAACATTACCACGGCGCGGAGCTCGACCCGAAATGGGTGCTGCGCGTCTCCAAGCTCGGCGGTCGCGGCTGGAAGGAGTTCGTCGCCAAGTCCAAGGACGACATTCACGAATTGCGCGGCGAAATCCATGCGCTGGCGACCGAGACAGGCCTGGAGATCCTGGAATTCCGCAAGATCGTCCATATGGTGCAGAAGGGCGAACGCGAGGCCCGGCAGGCCAAGAAGGAAATGGTCGAGGCCAATCTGCGCCTCGTCATCTCGATCGCCAAGAAATACACCAATCGCGGCCTGCAATTCCTCGACCTGATCCAGGAAGGCAATATCGGCCTGATGAAGGCGGTGGATAAATTCGAATATCGCCGCGGCTATAAATTCTCGACTTATGCGACCTGGTGGATTCGCCAGGCGATCACCCGCAGCATCGCCGATCAGGCGCGCACCATCCGCATCCCGGTCCATATGATCGAGACGATCAACAAGATCGTGCGCACTTCGCGCCAGATGCTGCACGAGATCGGCCGCGAGCCGACCCCGGAGGAACTGGCCGAAAAGCTGGCCATGCCGCTGGAAAAAGTGCGCAAGGTGCTGAAAATCGCCAAGGAGCCGATCTCGCTGGAAACCCCGATCGGCGACGAGGAAGATTCGCACCTCGGCGATTTCATCGAGGACAAGAACGCCATCCTGCCGATCGACGCCGCGATCCAGAGCAATCTGCGCGAGACGACCACCCGGGTGCTGGCCTCGCTCACCCCACGCGAAGAGCGCGTGCTGCGCATGCGCTTTGGCATCGGCATGAACACCGACCACACGCTGGAAGAAGTCGGCCAGCAATTCTCGGTGACGCGCGAACGCATCCGCCAGATCGAGGCCAAGGCGTTGCGCAAGCTGAAACATCCGAGCCGGAGCAGAAAACTGCGGTCCTTCCTGGATAATTGAACGAATAAACCCGCGCCGAAAGACGCGGGTTTTTTTTTGATGGCCTTCGACCCAACCGAGATCCGCGTTTTGCCCCGACAGTCTCCTCGTGGCCCGGAAGCGGCCCTGCCGCAGGCTCGACGAGTGAGCGCGAGGCCGCCCTTGACGAACTTTCATTCATAATGGCGAAGCGTTCAGTTTCCGCGCCGCGTCGAGTCAAGCTTGATCCGCAAACAATCTTCAAAAAAACTGCCGATCTGATGACGCAACAGGCTAGGAATCTGGCCAAGGCAATCGAGATAGACAATGTCTTCCCGCTTGGCGCCTGCTCCGTCGCCCATCTCAAGCAGTTGAATCGCTTTGGCGCGATGAGCGGATGCGAGAGCGGCCAGCTTGTATGCCTTGCCCGGTTTCATGTCGTTCTCGCCAATTCCATGCCGCGCTTTTTCAATTCAGTCTTGGCGTGATGCCCCTGACATCCCTGAAGGATACAACGCCAACAACATGATCGTCCTGGTCGATGATCGGCAAAGCCCGGAAACTGTATCGCTCGAACATGTCGAGGGCGTCTTTCAGCGTTGCGTCCTCTTGCAGGCTGATGACATTCTCCGTCATGATCTCGGCGAGAGTTTGGTCCTTTCCCGCCATGATCAATTCGCGGATATCGACGACCCCGAGCAGAAGGTCGTTGGCGTCGACGACATAGACATACATGACGACGTCCTTGTCGCGCGCCATATGGCGGTAATCGTCGATTACGTTCCTGGCGATGGTGATCGGCGCCAGCTTGATGAAATTGTCGCTCGCGTAAAGCCCGATATGCTCATCATGCTGATCGATCAGCTGTTGAACCTTGGGCGCCGTCTCCGGATCGATGAGGTGCAGAAGCTCGTCGGCCTTGTCCGCAGGGAGAGCCGCAAGCACGTCGGCGGCCTGGGCATGGCTCATGCGGTCGATGAGGTCGGCCGCCTTTTCGTTGTCGAGCGCCTCGATCAGTTCGCGCTGTACGCGAGGCTCGACCTCTTCCAACGTATCCGAAGCGTGCTCCGGCTCAAGCTGATGGAAAACAGCCAGGCGCTGCTGCTGGTCTAATTCCTCGAGAATGTCGGCGAGATCGACAGGGTGAATGTCGCCAATATTGTCTTTCAGCACGCTGAGCTTCACATTGCCGGTGAAGGCGCCGATCTTTTCGGGCAAAGGCTGGACATATATCCAGGAGACCGATTTTTCGCCCGGGTTCTGCTCCACCAGCCAATTGGCGAGTTTTTTCAGCCCGAGCCGACGCAACAGGCGATTATGGCTGAAATCGACCTCGCTGGCGTAAAGCTTGTCAATCTCGAGCACCAGCTTGACGTCATAAACGACCTCCACCTCGTGGTCGTCCATGTCCAGGATTTTCTTGTCCAGGACATGATCCTTCAAAAGGATGCTGCCCTCTGGCGGAGCCGCCTGGTAGGCCGACACGTTGCTGTCGTCGACGATGATCTCGGTGGCGGAGATCAGGGCGATCTTGCTCCAGGGGATCAGCAGCGACGGATAGCCGAAAGGTCGCTCGACGATGAAATTGGTGACCTCGGGAAAGGCCCCCGTCTCGACAATCACGACGTCGTTGAGGCGGCCGATCCGCTCCTTGCGGAAAAAGACCTTGCGCCCGAGGATTTCGCTGACGAAAAATTCCCGCTCCAGGACGGCGACCATGGCGAACCTCGTTAGCGGACGAGCAGGACGAATTTATAGACGAGCAACGCGACGAGGACCAAAAGATAGACCCGAAGCGCCATGAGCGAGAACTTCACCGCACCGGACATCTGGATGCGCGGCTTCGCGTAATGTCGATTGATTTCTCGGATTTTTCCGGCAAACCGCTTCAGTTGCGACGACATGAACGCCTCCGGATCATTGGAACATGGTGGGGAACAGCGTACTGACGCCATAGAGCGTGGAAAGCACGACGATGACCACGACAATGACTCCGGCGATGATGTTTTGCGACGGCGTATTGCAATACTCGCCCATCGTCGCCTTGTCGTTGAGCAACAGGATCAGGAACACCAGCGCGGAAGGCAGCAGCGTCACCGCGACGACTTGAACGAACAGGGTGATCAGCACCAGCGGCGCGCCGGGGATGAGCACCACCAGACCAGCGGTGATCAGGGTGAAGAAATAGCTGGCGTAGAACCAGGGCGCTTCCTTGATCTTGGTGTTGAGCGAATGCGCCCAGCCAAAGATTTCGCCGAAGGCCCAGGAGCTCGCGAGCGAAATGCAAATGGCGCCGAGGAGGCCGGCGTCGAACAGGCCGATCGCCATGAAGGCGCCGACCCAATGGTTCGTCTTCATCAGGCTCTCGGCGGCCTGGGAGGCGCTGTCGATATCGACGCCGTGCAAGACCGTTCCGGTGACGATGACAATGAAGACCGCCACCACCACGGTCAGGATCGACCCGAGGAACGTATCGAACTTGCCCCAGGGGATGTCCTTTTCCAGCATCCCCTTGTCGACGACCGCGCTCTGCTGGAAGAACAGCATCCACGGCGCGATCGTCGTGCCGATGTTCGCCATGAGATAGAAGAACAACATGCCATTGAAGCCGCCCGGGAAATTGGGGATGAGGCCGTTGCGCAGGATGTCGTGGACGGAGGGGTTCACCATGAAGGCGCCCGGGATATAAATCAGGTTCAGGGCGCAGAACAGCAGGGTGATCTTTTCCCAGGTCCAGTAGCGGCCATTGAGGACGATGATCCCCATCAGGACGCAGACCGCTACAATTGTCAGCCAGGGTGGGACGCCGAAGATGTGCAATGCGGCGGTCATGCCGACGAATTCGGTCACCAGCGTCAACCAGTCGACGATCATCAGATCGATGAGCGAGAACCAGCCCCAGAAGGCGCCGAAGGCGTCGAAAATCGCCTCGGCGTGACCGCGCTTGGTGACCGCGCCAAGCCGCACCGTCATTTCTTGCACGTAATAAGCGACGGGAATCAGGATCAGCAGGAACCAGATCAGGTTGAAGCCGTATTTCGCGCCGGTCGCCGCATAGGTCGTAATGCCGCCCGCATCGTTGTCGGCCACCATCACGACAATGCCGGGGCCGGCAAGGATCAGATAGAGCTGGACCGATTTCCACATTTTGTGGAAGCTGTAATAGAGCCTGGAAAGTGGATTCACGACGAAGCTCCCCGCGGCGATGAGGGTTCGGAACTGGTCGGGGCCGTTGAGACGATTCGGCAGGGCTTGAGGCCGAAAAGACGCTTAGGCGAAAATTGGCGTTCATCCAAGCGTCTTTTCGCGTCCGACAAGGCAAAAATTCAGGTTAGCGAACGTTCAGCGTCATGATTTCGTCATGATGGAGGGCGGAGGGCTCGTGTTTCTGGCATGTCGATTGAGATGAGGCCTTTATGCTCATCAAAACTCCATAAGCCGGCGTGACGAGCCGGAGCCGTCATCGTCGAAACCACTGGCGCCGGCGACGCAACCGCCTTACATTACCCTCGCGGCGCTGCGGGGTGCGTGAGGACTAATTCCCCGGGGCCTTACGATCCCAACGGGTGCTGTCCCTGTCTTCGTCCGTGGACTTAGGCACATGGTGCCCACCTACTCTGTAGGTTTCCCGGGATCGTGTCCCACGGCTTTTGCGGCCCGCACCTTCTCTCTTCCCTCTCCCCGCGCGCGGGGAGAGGGCCGGGGTGAGGGGCTTGGGCGCTCGTTTCATTGTCATCCGGAAAGCATTTGAAAAAACAGGGGCTTTCCTGATGATATCGCGGCCAGTCACCCAGCCCCTCACCCCGGCCCTCTCCCCGCAGGCGGGGAGAGGGGGAGTCGCGGGGAAAGCCGAGCTTCGCGCCCGATTGCGTCAGGCCCGGAGCAAGGTTTCATCGGCTGAGGCCGAAGAGGCCGCGCGGGCCGTCGCCGATCGCGCGCTGGCCTTGACGCTGCAAAAACTGGAAACACCGGCGCCCGTCGCGCTTTATGCGCCTTTGCCCGGCGAGCTGGATTCTTTTCCGCTGCTGGCGGCGCTGGCCAGAATTGGCTACCTGACCTTGCTGCCGGTCGCGGGCGAGAAGGCGACGCCGCTGACCTTTCGCCAATGGCGGCCGGGCGCGCCTTTGGTCGCCGGGCGCTTCGGCCTGCGCGAGCCATCTGCGAGCGCGCCCGAAATGCGGCCCGAAATCCTTTTTCTGCCCTTGCTGGGCTTCGACGCCGAGGGAGCCCGGCTCGGCTTTGGCGGCGGCTATTATGACGCGACCCTCGACCGTCTGCGCGCCAAAGGCCTGACGGCGGCGATAGGCCTCGGTTTTTCCTGTCAGCAGGCGGAAAAAATTCCGAGCGAGAGCCACGACCAGAAACTGGATTTCGTGATAACGGAGAAGGGACTCTTCGATTTCACGGATCCTTCATGCGTCTTCTCTTCATCGGCGACGTGATCGGCCGCTCCGGGCGGGCGGCGATCGCCGAACATGTTCCCGCCCTGCGCGAAAGACTCGCGCTGGATTTCGTCGTCGCCAATGGCGAGAACGCGGCGGGGGGCTTCGGCATCACCGAGGCGATCGCGCAGGAGTTTGTGAACGTCGGCGTCGATTGCGTCACACTGGGCAACCATTCCTTCGACCAGCGCGAGGCTCTGGTGTTCATCGAGCGCGCGCCCCATGTGCTGCGGCCGATGAATTATCCGCCCGGCGCGCCGGGGCGCGGCGCCTTTCTGTATGAGACGGAAAAAGGCGAGCGCGTTCTGGTGATGAGCGTGATGGGCCGCGTCTTCATGGATGCGATGGACGATCCTTTCGCGTCGGTGGAAAAGGAGCTGGCCGCCTGTCCGCTCGGCCTCGCCGCCGACGCCATCGTCCTCGACCTGCATGCGGAAGCCTCGAGCGAGAAACAGGCTTTGGCCAATTTCTGCGATGGCCGGGTGTCGCTCGCCATCGGCACCCATACCCATGTGCCGACCGCCGACTGGCGCATCCTGCCCCACGGCACGGCGTTCCAGAGCGACGCCGGCATGACCGGCGATTACGATTCGGTCATCGGCATGGACAAGGAGGAGCCGATCCGCCGCTTCACCCGCAAGACGCCGGGTTCGCGCTTCGAACCCGCCGCCGGCCCCGCCACCTTGTGCGGCCTGTTCGTCGAAACCGGGAGCGACGGCCTGGCGAAACGCGTGGCGCCGGTGCGGATCGGCGGAATATTGGGGCAGGCTTTGCCCGAGCCTTGATCGAGGCGTCCGGGCGCCTTTTCAGGCGGCGCGGGCGCGTCTATAAGGCGCCATTCCGAATTTTCCGCTCCATCCGCGCTTCCAAAGCCGCCGATGGGCGCTTTGCAAGCATCTAAGGACCAAACATGGCCGGCCATAGTCAGTTCAAGAACATCATGCACCGGAAGGGCAAGGCCGACGCCGCCCGCTCGAAACTTTTCTCCAAGCTGGCGCGCGAAATCACCGTCGCCGCCAAAATGGGCCTGCCGGACCCCAATATGAACGCCCGCCTGCGCGCCGCCTGCATCGCCGCGCGGGCCGAAAACATGCCCAAGGACAATATCGATCGCGCGATCAAGAAAGCCTCGGGCGGCGACGCCGAGAACTATGACGAGGTCCGCTACGAAGGCTATGCGCCGGGCGGCGTCGCGGTGATCGTCGAGGCCTTGACCGACAATCGCAACCGCACGGCGGGCGAAGTGCGCTCCTATTTCACCAAGGCCGGCGGGGCCTTGGCCGAAACCGGCGCGGTCTCTTTCATGTTCGACCATGTCGGCCAGATCGAATATGACGCGAAAGTCGCGAGCGAGGACGAAATGCTGGAGGCGGCGCTGGAAGCCGGCGCCGACGACGTGGCCGCCACCGAAGAGGGCCACGAGATCACCACGTCGCTGGAAGGGCTGGCCGAGGTCTCCAAGGCGCTGGAAGCCGCCTTCGGCGAGCCGAAAAAATCCAAACTGGTCTGGCGGCCGCAGAACACCATCGCGGTGGACGACGAGGCCGGCGAAAAGATTCTCAAGCTGATCGGCTCGCTCGAAGACAATGACGACGTGCAGAACGTCTACGCCAATTTCGAGATTTCCGACGCGCTGGTCGCCAAAATGGGCGGCTGATCGTCGCGACGCCAAAGGCAATCCCGCGCGGCGCCCCGGCGCGGGATTTTCGTTTTTCCGGTCCGCCGCGCCGCCTTGCCAATTGCCGGCGCCGCGCGTAGCAAGGCCGCAGTTTTTTCCAATCCGCGACCACGAGGCAAATCATGGCGAGCTATAATATCTTCCTGCTGCCGGGCGACGGCATCGGTCCCGAGATCACGGCCGAGGTCGAAAAGGTCGCGAAAGTCGTCGCGGAGGCCGGCCTCGCCCGGTTCGAATTCGAAAAGGGCCTGGTCGGCGGCGCGGCCTATGACGCCCATGGCCAGGCGATTTCCGAGGACGACATGGCCCGCGCGCAAGCCGCGGACGCCGTGCTGCTCGCCGCCGTCGGCGGGCCGAAATGGGCCAATGTGCCTTACGACGTGCGCCCCGAGGCCGGTCTGTTGCGGCTGCGGAAAGATCTCGGACTGTTCGCCAATCTGCGCCCGGCGGTCTGCTATCCGGCGCTCGCCGACGCCTCGGCGCTCAAGCGCGAGATCGTCGAGGGCCTCGACATCATGATCGTGCGCGAATTGACCGGCGGCGTTTATTTCGGCGAGCCCAAGGAAATCATCGACCTCGGCAACGGCCAGAAGCGCGCCATCGACACCCAGGTTTACGACACGTTCGAGATCGAGCGCATCGCCAAGGTCGCTTTTGAGCTCGCCCGCAAGCGCGGCAACAAGGTGACCTCGTCGGAAAAGCACAATGTGATGAAGTCCGGCGTGTTGTGGAAGGAAGTCGTCTCCGAGGTCCACGCCAAGTCCTATTCCGACGTCAAGCTCGAACATATGCTGGCCGACGCGCTGGGCATGCAGCTGGTGCGCTGGCCCAAGCAGTTCGACGTGATCGTCACCGACAATCTGTTCGGCGACATGCTGTCGGATGTGGCCTCGATGCTGACCGGCTCGCTCGGCATGCTGCCCTCGGCCTCGCTCGGCGAGGCCGACGCGGAAGGGCGCCGCAAGGCGATGTATGAGCCGGTGCATGGCTCGGCCCCGGACATCGCCGGCCAGGGAATCGCCAATCCGATCGCCATGACCGGCTCTTTCGGCATGGCCCTGCGCTATTCCTTCGGCCTCGGCCACGCCGCCGACCTGGTCGAAAATGCGATCGCCGACGTGCTGGCGGCGGGCCTGCGCACCGCCGACATCAAGGGCGATGCGACGCAGACCGTTTCGACCTCGGCCATGGGCGACGCCATCGCGGCGGCGCTGCAAAAGGCGCTGTGAGATCGGCGCGACCGCCGCGAAACGCGGCGGTCATTTCATAAAGACGTGAATATCGACCTGGAGCTTCATGTCGCTGGAATCCTTGGCGTCGTTCAGGAATTCCTCGGCATAGAGGTTGCGGGCGTCAAGGCCCTTGGCGTCCAGATAAGCGGTGATGGCGTCATAGGTGCTGTCGATGTCGTCATAGGGCCCGCGATGCTCGAAGCGCAGCGCCTTGCCGCTTGGCGTCTGGGCGAGCGAAATGTCGGGGCCGAGAGCGGGCCTGGCGTCGGCGGGGGCGTCCACCGGAAGCATGGCGTCGAACTGGAAGTCGCTGTCGGCGGCGTCGGAAAAGACCGCCAGCGGCCGGCCGCTTTCCTTCAATCCCGCCTTTTGCGCGGCGGCGCGCAATCTGGCGATCGCCTCGCCGATCTTGGCGTAACCGTCGTCCGAGGTCGTCGCGCCATGGGTTTCGAGCGCGGCGTGGGCGGAAATATTTTCTTCCTGGACCCCGGTGGTGTTGGTCGTGATTTCGGGCGCGGCATTGGCGGGCGCGTTCTTGGCGGGCGCGTTCTTGGCTGGCGCGGCTTGCGGGGCCGGCTGCGCCGCGAGGGGGAGCGGCGCCGACAACAAAGCGCAAGCGAAAAAGATGGACTGGCGTAAAGTCACGATCCACATTCCCGAGCCCCCATTCAAAAGCGTCTGGACGAGCATGGGCCAGTCTAACCCGCCGCGCCGCGCGGCTCTATGGTTGTCGCCGCACTTTTCCCTTATATTCCGGCTAAACCTCGGATGAACGCGCCCGGACCCTCAAATTGACCGAACAACTCGCCCAAGCGCAAGCCCAGCCTCCCGCGACGCCGGACCCGCCGCTGGCGGGGCGCGAGATTTTCAAGATGAACGGGGCGGGCAACGCCATACTGGTGCTCGACCTGCGCGGCGCCGGCTTTCTGCCGGCTCCTGAGGACGCGCGGGCGCTGGCGCGGGCGCCCGGGCTTGGCTACGACCAGCTCATGGTCCTGTCCGACCCGCGGGCGCCGGGCCAGGACGCTTTCATGACCATCTATAACCAGGACGGCTCGCTTTCCGCCTCCTGCGGCAATGGCACGCGCTGCGTCGCCCATTATCTCGCCGCGCTGACCGGCGCGGAACAGTTTCGGCTTGCCACTTCCGCAGGCCCCTTGGCGGCGCGCCGCGAAGGGCCTTTGTCCTATTCCGTCGATATGGGGCCGCCCCGGCTCGGTTGGCGCGACATTCCGCTAGCGCGCGAAGTCGCGGATACGGGCTCGGTCGAGCTGGAAAAATTCGGCCTGCCGCCGGCCTCCTGCGTCAGCATGGGCAATCCCCACGCCATTTTCTTCGTCCCCACCATCGAGGCTTTCGATCTCGCCGCGATCGGCCCGGTTCTGGAGCACGACAAGCTTTTTCCGCAGCGCGCCAATATTTCGCTGGCCCAGGTTCTGTCCCGCGACGCGATCCGCCTCAGAGTCTGGGAGCGCGGAACGGGCCTGACGCTCGCCTGCGGCACGGCGGCCTGCGCGACGCTGGTCGCCGCCGCCCGCGCCAGCCTGACCGGGAGGCGCGCGACAATCTCGCTGCCCGGAGGCGATCTGGTCGTTGAATGGCGCGCCGACAACCGCATCGTCATGACCGGGCCGGTGGAGGTCGAATTTTCGCGCCGCCTCACGCCCGAACTTTTCGCGCCATGAGCCAGAAAGTCGAGGTCGTCACTTTCGGCTGCCGCCTCAATCTCGCCGAATCGCAGACCATCCGCGATCTGGCGGCGCAAAGCGGCGAAAGCGGCCTGGTCGTCGTCAACACCTGCGCGGTCACGGCGGAATCGACCCGCCAGGCGCGTCAGGCGATCCGCCGCCTCAAGCGCGAGCGGCCCGAGGCGCGGATCGTCGTCACCGGCTGCGCCGCGCAGATCGAGCCGGAAAAATTCGCCCAAATGCCCGAAGTCGCCCATGTCATGGGCAATGCGGAAAAGACCCGCGCCGTGTCGTGGAGCGCTTTCGTGCAAAGGGTAAATGTCGCGCCCATCGATGAGGCCGCGCGGCGCGACAATGCGCCGGCGCCGGTTCTTGCCGCCATCGAGGGCCATACCCGCGCCTTTCTCGCGGTGCAAAACGGCTGCGACCATTGCTGCACCTTTTGCGTCATCCCCGCCGGGCGCGGCGATTCGCGTTCGGTGACCATCGAGGCCGCGCTGGCCCAGGCCCACAAATTCGTCGCGACCGGCCACAAGGAAATCGTGCTGACCGGGGTCGATCTCACCTCATGGGGCCAGGATCTTTTTGGCGCGCCGAAGCTCGGGCGACTGGTGCGCGCCCTGCTGCGCCAATTGCCGGAACTGCCGCGCCTAAGATTGTCCTCCATCGATTGCATCGAGGCCGACCCGGACCTGCTGGCGGCCTTCGCCGAGGAGGAAAGGCTCGCGCCTTATCTCCATCTTTCGCTGCAATCGGGCGACGATCTGATCCTGAAGCGGATGAAGCGCCGCCACAGCCGCGCCGACAGCGTCGATTTTTGCGCCGGCCTGCGCCGCCTGCGCCCCGACATGGTTTTCGGCGCCGATCTGATCGCCGGCTTCCCCACCGAGGACGAGGCCATGGCCGCACGCAGCCTCGCGCTGATCGAGGACTGCGGGCTGAGCTTCCTCCATGTCTTTCCCTTTTCGCCGCGCCCGGGAACGCCGGCGGCGCGCATGCCCCAGGTCGCGCCGGACATCGTCAAGGCGCGCGCGGCGCGGCTGCGCCAAGCCGGCGACGAGGCGTTCCGCCGTCATCTGGCGGCGCGGGTCGGGCGAAACCTGCGCATTCTCACCGAGCGAGGCGGCATGGGCCGCGCCGAGGATTTCACGCCGGTCCGTACAATCGGCCGCGCGCCGGGCCTGCTCCTGGACGGCGTCGCCACCGGCTTTTCCGGCGGCGCGCTGGAGGTAAGCTTTTCTTCATAGTTAATCGAAATGGCGGCCGCGCGGTAAGATAACACTATAGGAATTCTCGTCAAATTTTCGGCATTACGTTGCGCTCGGCCTGAGCGCGGGGAAGGTCCATGCCGCCAAAGACTGGTTTCAGCAGCGCAAGCGAACTCCGCGCCCTTGTGCGGAAGTCGCCCGCCGGGCATGACAAGGCCCAAGGCGGCGTCCGGCCGGGGCCTCCGCCAAGCCGTTTCCGTTTCGACGCCGAATGGATCGTTAGGCTGGCGCGGCGGCCGGACCGCGTCCTGCGCCGCCGATTGGCGGAAGAAATCGCCACGCTGCGGGAGCTGGGCGAACATTTGGCCGGGCGCCTGGCGCCGGCGCCGCCCGCGAAAAAATGGTCCGCCGTCTTTCGCAAACCGGCCGCGCCGAGCGCCGAAATCGCCGCCGTCGGCGATTCGGGCGGGCTCCCTTCCGCCCTGGCGCGCGCCGAGGCCGAATTGCAGGCGCGCCGGGGCAAGGCGCGCAAGGACGCCCCCGACGAGACTCATGACGCGATCTGGGCGGCGCGTCTGGCCGAGGAATATCGCCGCGAATTCCATCCCGTCACGGCCGCCAGGACCGAAGCGCCGGCCGAGGAAAAGCCCACCGCGGCGGATGGCGCGGCGGCGGCGGCTTTTGGCGCCGGCAAGCTGTTCTGGCGCGTCGGTCTGTTCTTTTGGCCGCTGTTCGGCTTCATTCTGGCGCGAAGTGCGCCGATTCTCAAACTTGCCGCCGTCGGCATGGCGATCCTCGCCGCCGCCGGCTTTCTCGCGCAATGGCCGCGTCCCGCCTCGATCGCCCCGGTCGTCAAGGCGCCGGGCGTCGCAAGCTCCGCGCCGCGCCGCGCTGGCTGGGCTAAAATCGTCGATCCCTTCCGTTTCTACGATCTGCCGGCGCCTTTGGTCGCCGAGGAAAAGCTGGTTTACGAGGCGCGCCGCCACGAAACCGGGGGCGGGCGCGAGGATTTCCTCAATTATGGCGAATTCGCCGGCGCGGCGCCGTTCGTCCGGCTCGCGGTCTATCGCCACGGCTCGGAGAAAATGTCGGCGGCGCCCTTCTATGTCGAAATGGCGCGCCGCGCCGCCGCCATCGACATCAGCATCGACCGCGCCGATCCGCCGGCGATGCAGGCCACCCGTTTCGGCGCTTTCGAGACGGCGGCGCTGTCCATGCGCAAGGGACGCGCGGCGCGCGACAATTGCCGGGGCTTCCGTTTCAGCGCCACGCCGCCGGGCGTCACCATCGCCGGATTCGCCTGCGGCGCGGACGGCGAGCCTTTGGGCGGCCGAGAAATCGCCTGCGTCGTCAACTGGCTCGACCTCGTTTCGGCCGGCGAGGACAAGGCTTTGCGCGACTTTTTCGCCGGCGCCGCGGCGCGCCGTTCGGAGGGCTGCGCGGGCGCCGCGCCGTCCTGGCGGGGGACGAAATGAAAAGGGTTGCAAGAAAGCCGCGCAGGACCAGTTTTTCAACTTTATCGGTCCAAATTGCTATCGCTTGCCGCGGTGAAGCGTTAGATTGCCGCCAGTCATCAGGAGTTGAATATGCGCCGCACCTCCGTTTTTCTTCTCGCGCTCGCGTCCGGCGCGCTGGTTTGCGCCAGCGCCCAAGCCGCCACCGCGCAAGCCGCCGGCCTGCACAAGCGCCATCATGATGCCGCGCCGCAGGCCCAGACATATGGGGGCGGCCATGAAGTGACCGTCACCAAGCGCAGCTTCCTCGACCCCGGCAATGTCGTGCCGGTTGGCTCGGAGGACCGCTATGTGGCCACCGCAGCGCACCCCGCCCCCGCGCCGGGCGGAACCTATCGCAACGACAATTTCGGCGACTGGCTGCTGCCGGGCAATTTCGGCGTGCCCGGCTTCCAGCGCTGATTGGCGCGGGTTTGAAACGCAACGGCCGGGCGAAAGCCCGGCCGTTTCGTTTTGAACCTTTTGCCGACTTTTGCTTGCGACAAATGGCCGAAGGTCTGGTTCGGGAGGGGCAGCCGACCGCGCCGCGACGGCAGGGTTGCGCCAAAGGACTAAACCGCTTTCGCGGTAGGGGCGGCGAGAAGCGGCGAGATTCGTGATCGTGCAATTCCTGAGGCGACGCGGCTGACCTGTCTCAAAATCGTGGGGTTCAACCCCATGCGAGACAGGAGCTTTCGCGATGATCGACAAGCCAAACAGCCCATTGCGCCAGCGCATGACCGAGGACATGACGGCGCGCCGCTTCACCGAGAAGGTCCAGAAGGACTACATCCGCCACGTGCGGAACTTCGCGGTCTTTCTCCGCCGTTCGCCGGACGCCGCCACGGCCGAGGACGTTCGGCTCTTCCAGCTGCATATGGCCAATCGGCAGATCGGCGCGCCGACCATCAACGCCGCCGTCGCCGCGCTGCGGTTCTTCTTCAACGTCACGCTCGAACGGCCTGAACTCGCCCGCCATCTCGCTGGCGTGCATAAGCCGCGCAGGGCGCCGGTGGTGCTGAACCAGGAGGAGGTGGCCCGCCTCCTCGAAGCCGCGCCCGGCCTCAAGTACAAGGCCGCCTTCGGCGTCGCCTATGGCGCGGGATTGCGCGTCTCCGAGGTCGTGGCGCTCAAGGTGTCGGACATCGACAGCAAGCGCATGACCTTGCGGGTCGAGCAGGGCAAGGGTCAGCGCGACCGCTATGTCATGCTCTCGCCGCAACTGCTCGAATGGCTGCGCGACTGGTGGCGGGCGGCGCGGCCCCAGGCCTGGCTGTTTCCCGGGCAGAACCCGGTCAACCCGATGTCGGCGCGCCAGTTGAGCCGCGTTGTGCGCGAAACGGCGCGGACAGCTGGCATCGCCAAGCGCGTGTCGCCCCACACCCTGCGGCACAGCTTCGCCACCCATCTGCTCGAACAGAACGTCGACATCCGCGTCATCCAGGTCCTGCTCGGACACGCCAAGCTGGAGACGACGGCGCTTTACACCTGCGTCGCCGTCAACACGATCCGCGACGTCACCAGCCCGCTGGAAAAGCTCACCGCGAACCTCACCGGGCGCGCGCCGCCCGTTTGACGCACGCCGCATGCCGCGGCCTCATCTTGAAGTCGCCGACATTTTTCACGCCCATGGCGCGGACTGGCGCAAGGCCAACGCCGGTCATGTCAGCCTCGCCCAATTGAAGGCGATGTCGGCGATCGAAAACTGCCGCACCTCCGCGCTCGGCGGTCATGTCGAGCGCTGCGAGGACTGCGCGCATACGCGCATCTCCTATAACTCCTGCCGCAACCGCCATTGTCCCAAGTGTCAGGCCGCCGCCGCCCGACAATGGCTGGCAGAACGAGAAGCCGAACTGCTGCCGGCTCCCTATTTCCACGTCGTCTTCACCGTGCCGGCCGCGGTCGCGGCGATCGCTTTCCAGAACAAGGCCGTCGTCTACGATCTGCTGTTCAAGGCGGCGGCCGAGACCCTGACCACCATCGCCGCCGATCCCAAACATCTCGGCGCCCGCATCGGCCTCACCGCCGTCCTGCACACATGGGGCTCGGCGCTGACCCATCATCCCCATGTCCACATCATCGTTCCCGGCGGCGGCCTGTCGCCGGACGGATCGCGCTGGATCGCCTGCAAGCCGGGCTTTTTCCTGTCGGTGCGCGTGCTCTCGCGCTTGTTCCGGCGGCTGTTCCTCGAAGGTCTCGCCACGCTGAACGCCGCCGGCCGCCTCACCTTCTTCGGCGATCTGGCGCCGCTCGCCGACAGAGAGGCTTTCGCCGCAGCCCTCGCGCCTTTGCGTCGCTCCGAATGGGTCGTTTACGCCAAGCGGCCCTTCGCCGGTCCAAAGGCTGTGCTCGCCTATTTGTCGCGCTATACCCATCGGGTCGCCATCTCGAACTCCCGGCTCATCGCGCTCGACGACGCGGGCGTCACCTTCAAATGGAAAGATTATCGGATCAAGGAAGGCGACCAGCTCAAGACCATGACGCTCGACGGGCCTGAGTTCATCCGCCGGTTTCTCATGCACGTGCTGCCAAGCGGCTTCCACCGCATCCGCCACTACGGCCTGTTCGCCAGCGCGGCGCGAGCCCGCAACATCGAGCGCGCCCGCGCGTTACTGGCCGTCGCCGAGACCCCGCCGCAACAACAGCCCGAGACGGATGGCGACGCCGATCCCGTTGACGGCGCGCACAAATGCCCCTGCTGCGGCGGCCGGATGATCATCATCGAAACGTTTGAAGGCGTGCGCCCCGCGCCGCCGGCCTCGCCCTGTCGGATCAGGATCGACACCTCATGACCATGACCCCACTTCCCGCTCCCCAGTTCTGCTTGCCTTCGCCGCCGACCTCGTTCTGGCCCGGGCGCGCCGCGCCCGAAACGCCCGCCCAAAGCTGCTTCAGCCCCATGACCTTCGGAAAAATCTACGCGCGGATCGCCCAAATCGCCTCCTCGCCGCACGTCACACCGTCAAATACCGGCGCCAAAGCGCAAAACAGACGCCCCGTTGCCCTGACCGCCGTCTTCAAATCCCCATAGCGAGCCTCGCGGCAACGGAGCCTTTCCGGCCCGCGGTTTCCTCCTTCGGAGGCTTTCGGTCGCCGGCCCCGCGCCGACCCGATCACGCGTGTGGGGGCCGGCGACCGAAACCCTTCACAGAAGCTGTCGTTCGTCGAGCATTCAAGGTTTCCGCGCGGCGGACGAAAGGCGCGTTTCGAAAATCACGAATTTCGAAAAGACGCAGGTCGCGCCTGTCGTCTTGCAAAAGCTCTACCTTTTGCAACGCCGGTCATGCGCCACGACGTGGCTGAGCGCTCTTTGCAGCTTTCGCTTCAAACCTTGCAATATGATGTTTTCTAGCATCAGCCGCTGATAGCAGAGAACGTTCTATTCGTGAAGAAATGGTACCTATAGCATGAGGATTCGGCGGAAACTGTCGGTCGAGTTCGAACTGATCTATACAAACTAGCGCTAGCTCCAAGCTCTTGTCGCTATTGTGCAAAATCGCGTTGAAGATGTTACGGGGAATTGGCCTTCGCGTTGCCACCAATCCTTCACGAGGTCGGCCAACGAATGCAACGAGTCATAAAACGCACTCAGCGCGGCAGCGTCATTGGCCGACAACTCACGAACTTGTGGTGCGTTGGGGTATAGGACTGGAAAATGCGGGAGGAAGTCCTCCTTGACATCGTTTGGTTTGATGGCCTTCTCGGTAGAAGCACAAACGAAATTCGCTCTGGCGCGACCGTGAATATAAAGTGCCCGTTCGATCGTACGGTATAACTCCGGTGCCAAATATAGGCGCGCGCCCTCTTGTTGCTTTGAGTTCTGGACCGCGCCAGGTTGTTGTTCATCGCGAGAAATGCGCTCAGGCGCTTCTACCGGCCACAACGTGGCGAACATTTCGAACGCGACGGCACTCGCGACGTCGGCGGCTATTTTCTGTGAGCCCGCTTTATCCGCCTCTGCCTTGGCGTCGAGCAAATCCGAAATTCCGCGCACCACGCAGCCTTGTACTGGCGCATTGATGTGAACGCCTCCAAGGAAGCCTTGCCCCTCCATTTCCACGCCGAGGGCATCCCCATAATTTTCCTTCAGGAACTCGGCAATCTTTCCCGACGAAGAGCTGATCACCTTTTCGCCGGCAGCAATCGGCCCAATGTAAATTTGCGGATTTTCGTGCCGCAAAGTCGGATCGAGACGCGCCCGCCAGTCGGTTTTAAGCCTAATTGCTCGGGCGCGCTGCTCAAGCGCATAAGCAGAAAGCTCGACAGCCGGCCTTGGTTTGAAGCCTTGCTCGGTGTCTTTCCCACGCTCATAGCCATAGACTTTGGTGGAGACCAAAGCGTCCCCGATCGATACATCCTTGATGCCGCCGGCAACTCCTATGAACAGAGCCACCTCGGGCTTAAACCGAGCTATCCCACGTTCGACGGTCGCGGCCGAATGAGCATTTCCTTCACCACACTCAGCAACCGCGACACGCCACTCGCCAAACCGGCCGACTTGGAACACGGTACCGCGCTCTGTTTCCTCGCACAAATCCGACAAGTGGCGGAGCACCGCCACAGTCTCGACATGTAACGCTGTAAGCACGATCGCCGAACGGTTAGCCTGCGACGATCGCGCCGAAGCCGGCTCCGAGACTGCAGCCGGAACCATTTTTTCGATATCGGCGCGCAAGAACGAAACGCCGAACGCCTCAAGATGAAGCTGTTGCTTGATCCAAGTATCGAAATCGCCCGTGATCCAATTCTGCGTTAGGGCCGCCTCGCCCTCAGCCCACCAAAATTCCTTCGGTAGTTCACACCCGGCGCGGACCTCTCCAGCAACGATAAATTGTTCGGCACGAGCCCGGATTAAAGCGCCGTGAGCTCGCTTGCAGATTGCCTTCCGCGCCAAGTATTCGCTGTTAAACGCCGCCTTTAAGAGATGGGACGCCTCCGACGCGGTAATCCATTGCTCTGTACTTTCCATCTGCTCAGCACGGGCAAACCCCGCTCCCTTGACGAAGCCAATCTCAACGTCGCGCAAAATCCCGTCAAGGCGCTGTCCGAAAACGGCGCTATACTGCCGAACGAGGCGCTGATGATCCTGCGGGAAATTGTTTGGCGGAACGACGCCAAGAAGCGAATTGCCAAGATTTTCTAGATGAGGACGAGCCCAGCCTACAATTTCCGCCGGCGGGCGCTGCATGCGCTCGATATAATCGAGCAGGATCGCCGTGGCCTGTGTCATCGCTTCCTTGTGCAGGTCATCGGCCGCCTTTATGGCCATAACAACGACCCGGTTACTCTGGAACGTTCCGGCCTTGATCGCGTCCGATTTGATGAGATTACACTGCTCCATCAGCTTGTGACGGTGATCATGCATCAGCAACGAGAGAGCGCGGTCGAGATCACCCTTGATCGGCTGTTCAAAAGTCATCCGAGCCTCGAAATTGTACTATGAGAAACATTATAGCTGCGCGCGATCTCGCGCACAGTCTCGCCGGCGTCACGGCGACGGATCGCTTCGCGCTTCTGGTGATCGGTGAGCTTCGGCTTGTGGCCCATGGCGACGCCGCGCGCCTTGGCGCGGGCGCGGCCCTCGGTCGTGCGGGCGCGGATCAACTCGCGCTCGAACTCGGCAAGGCCGGCTAGAACCGTGAGCATCAAACGGCCGTGGGAGGTCGTGGTGTCAGCCCATGTGTCGCCAAGCGATCGGAAGCCTGCCCCTTTGTCGGCGATCGTCGCCAAGGTGTTCAACAAGTCGCGCCTCGATCGCGCCAGGCGATCGAGGCGCGTCACCATCAGCACGTCGCCTTTGTCGAGCTGAGCGACAACCTGGCGCAGTTGGGCGCGGTCGGTTTTCGCGCCGCTCGCCGTCTCCTTGAAGACCTGTTTCGCGCCGGCCGCCCGGAGCGCGCGCACCTGGGCGTCAACGCTCTGGCCGTCCGTCGAGACTCGTGCATAGCCATAAATCATGGGGGCATTCTGCACTGGACTTATGCACCAAAAAGCCGTTTTCGATCAACCTGCTAATTTTGGTGCAAAAATCTTGATTTCCGCAAGGCGCTCTCGCGGCCCAGTGTCATAAGCGTTGGTTCAAATTGCTCGCGGTATGACCACTGACGGCATTGCTGGCGACATTGCCAGGCAAACGCGAACGACGCCTTCGGGTTGCGCGCGCCATCGGGGTGGGTGGGCGCCGGCGCCAAGCGGTCGGATTTGAGCGATCAGGAGCAAAGTCAGGGGGGCGCTTTCGGCGCCCGTCTCCCCATGGGGGTAAGCGCCAAGCAGATCGGGCGGGCCCGCCGATCGCGACCCTTCGTGATCGGCAACTTAAGAACTCAATCCTTGGCGCGCTCGACGTAGGAATTGTCCTCGGTGAGGACCACGATGCGGGCGCCGACGCCGATATGGGGCGGGACCATGACGCGCAGGCCATTGTCCATCTTGGCCGGCTTGTAGGAAGACGAGGCGGTCTGGCCCTTCACCACCGGCTCGGTCTCGATGACTTCCAGCGTTACGCGGGCGGGAAGCTGGATCGCCACGGCCAGGCCGTTGAAGATCGACAGGATGCATTTCATGCCTTCCTGCAGATAGGCCGACTGGTCGCCGATCACGTCCTTGGGAACGATGACCTGCTCGAAATTGTCGTCGTTCATGAAGGTGAAACCGTCGCCATCGGCGTAGAGGTAGGAATAGTTCATGTCCTCGACATGGGCGCGCTCGACCTGTTCGGTGGTCTTGTAACGCACGGAGGTCTTGTTGCCGTCCGAAAGGCGGCGCATGTCGATCTGGGTCGTCGGCGTGCCCTTGCCAGGGAAAAAGCTCTCGGCGCTCAGCACGACATAGAGATTGCCGTCCTCGTGCTCGATGATATTGCCCTTGCGGACGTTGCTGGCGATGATTCTCACGACTGGTTTTCCTTGGCGAGCGACGCCCGCCACGCCGGTTGAAGGGACGGGCCGTCGGGTCTATGGACCTTTTTTGAAACTTGCGGCGTCAGCTATACTCGAAGATCGGCGCAACGCCAGTTTTTTGTCGAATCGATGGAGCGGGGTGGGAATGGCGCAGCGCGCGGCCTTCTGGGCGCCGGAGACTTTTGCGGCGCGGCGGCCGCGCCTGCGCGCGCGGGCGCGGATCGTCAAAGCCTTGCGCGGCTGGTTCGAAAGCGAGGGCTTTGTCGAGATCGAACCTTCCGCGCTGCAGGTTTCGCCGGGAAACGAGACCCATATCGCCGGCTTCGCCACGCGTTTCGAGCCGCTCGGCGCGCCGCCTGCGACTTATTACCTGCATAGCTCGCCGGAATTCGACTGCAAGAAACTGCTGGCGGCGGGGGAGACCAAAATTTTTTCGCTCGCCCATGTCTTCCGCAATGGCGAACGCACGCGCCTGCACCATCCCGAATTCACTATGCTGGAATGGTACCGCGCCGAGGCGCCCTATCGCGCCCTGATCGACGATTGCGCCGCCGTGCTCGCCGTCGCGGCGGAGGCGGCTGAGGCGCGCGAATTTTCTTATCGCGACTCAAGCCTCGATCCGCGCGCCGCGCCGGAAATCCTGCCGGTGACGGAGGCCTTTTCGCGTTACGCCGGCGTCGATCTGCCGGCGCTGCTCGGGGACAGCGACGCTCTGGCGAGGGAGGCGGCGCGGCTGGGCCTGCGGGTCAGCGCCGACGATCATTGGTCGGACCTGTTCAGCAAGATCGTGTCGGATAGAATTGAGCCGAAGCTCGGCCATGGCCGGGCGACCGTGCTGATCGACTATCCGGCGAGCGAGGCGGCGCTGGCGCGGCGCAAGCCGGACGACCCGCGCTTCGCCGAGCGTTTCGAACTGTATGGCTGCGGCGTGGAGCTGGCCAACGCCTTCGGCGAACTGACCGATCCCATCGAGCAGCGCCGCCGTTTCGAAGCCGATATGGCGGAGCGGGCGCGCATTTACGGCTCGGCCTATCCGATCGACGAAAATTTCCTCGACGCCCTCGCCGTCATGCCGCCGGCCTCCGGCTGCGCTCTGGGTTTCGACCGGCTGGTCATGCTGGCGAGTGGCGCGGCCCATATCGAGGACGTTCTCTGGGCGCCGGCCGCCGCGCCATGAGTTTTTCGCCGCCCGGAAAAACTCTGACCGAGCCGGAAGATTTGATCGCGGCGGGATTTTCCGCGCCCGAGCAAGCCGATGTCTTAGCAAAAGTCGCGGCGCGCTACAGCGTCGCCGTGCCGGCCGGAGTCGCGGCGCTGATCGAACGGCGCGACGATCCGCTCGGCCGGCAGTTCCTGCCCGACCCCCGCGAATTGACGATTCTGCCGCACGAGCGCGCCGATCCGATCGGCGACGACGCCCATCAGGCGGTCAAGGGCCTGATTCACCGTTACCCGGACCGCGCGCTGTTAAAACTGACCAGCGTCTGTCCGGTCTATTGCCGGTTCTGTTTCCGCCGCGAGCGGGTCGGCGCGGCAACCGAGGGCCTGCTCGACGCGCCGGCGCTCGATTCCGCTTTCGCTTATCTCGCCGCCCATCGTGAAATCTGGGAGCTGATCGTCACCGGCGGCGATCCGCTCGCGGTCTCGCCCCGCCGCCTGGCCGAGCTTTCGGCGCGGCTGAACAAGCTCGACCATGTGAAAATCCTGCGCTTTCATTCGCGCGTCCCGGCGCTCGCGCCGGAGCGCGTGACGCAAGAGCTGATCGCGGCGCTGCGCGCCTCGGGCAAGACGGTCTATGTCGCGCTCCACGCCAATCATCCGCGCGAATTGACAGCGCAAGCGCGCGCAGCCATCGCGCGACTGGTCGATTCAGGAATTGTCATGGTCAGCCAGACCGTGCTGCTGCGCGGCGTCAACGACAATGTCGAGACCCTTGCGGTCCTGATGCGGGCCTTTGTCGAAAATCGAGTCAAGCCCTATTACCTGCATCACGCCGATCTCGCGCCCGGCACGTCGCATCTGCGCCTGCCGCTGGAGGAGGGGCGGGAGCTGGTTCGCACCCTGCTCGGGCGGCTGTCAGGCCTTTGTCAGCCGGTTTTCGTGGTCGATATTCCGGGCGGCCATGGCAAGGCGCCGGCGGGGCCGGATTATTGGCGGCGCGAGGGCGAAGGCTGGCGGGTCGAGGATTGGCGGGGTAAAAGCCATTGCTACGCCGATCCGGCCGGGCCCAAATCGCCGGCGTCTTGATTTAAGCCGAATTCCGGCCATGCTCGGGCCCATCGTAAATTTGGAGTTCGCCGTGACGCGTCTGCTTTCCCGCGTCTTCATCGTCAGGCTTTTGGCCGCTTTTCTGCTGTGCGGCGCGGCGGCGCCGGCCTTGAGCGCCGATTCGGGCGCCGCGGCGGCGGCCGCGCCCGCGCCCATCGATTCGGCGGCGAGCCTCGATTCGGTCCAGCAAAGCCTCAAGAAGATCGAGGCCCAGCTGTCCGGAGACAATCTGACCGACGCCGATCTGGCGACCTTGCGCGGAAATCTCGACCCGCTCTCGACCCAAATCCAGGCCGTGATCGCCGATGTCACGCCCAAGCTCTCGGCGGTCAAGGTGCGGCTCGACCAGCTTGGAAAACCGCCGGATCTCAAGGCCAATCCGAACGCGGCGCCGGAGGATCCGGCGATCGCCAAGGAGCGCGACGATCAGGCAAAGCTCCTCGCCTCGCGCGACGACCTGATCAAACGGGCCAAACTGGCGCAAGTGCAGGTCGAACAGACCGCCACGCTGATCTCCGAACGGCGGCGCGCGCTTTTCGCCAATTCGGTCTTCCAGGGTTCGTCGAGCATCCTGTCGCCGCGCTTGTGGATGGACGCGGCGAGCGACCTGCCGCGCAGCCTCGCCGCGACGCGCGGCGTCGGCATGGATTTCGTGAGCCAGGCGAACGACGCGCTGGAAGGGCGCGCCCGCTGGCTGTTCGGCCTTTCGGTCCTGGCGCTGATCGCCGCCATCTTCGGCGCGGCTCTGGTGGCGCGCCGGGTGATCCCGCGCGAGAAATCGGGGCGGACGCGCAGCGAATTTCTCAAGGCGGCCGCCGCCTTGTGGACGGCTTCGGCGGTGGCCGTCATCCCGGTGAGCGGGCTGATGGGCTTTTATATGCTGGGCGACTGGTTCGGGATCGGCGGCGACGAGTTCAAGCCCTTGGCCGCCGCCTTGTTGCAAAGCGTCGTCGTCATGGCTTTGGCGGGGGGGGTCGGCAACGCCGTGCTTGCTCCCAATCGCCCGCAATGGCGCCCGGTCGAACTGACCGATCCGGTCGCGCGCCGGCTGATGAATCTGACGCTGGTCGTCGCCGGTTTGATCGCGCTCGGCAAACTGTTCGACGCGCTCAACGAAACGGCCGGCGCGGCGCTGTCCTTGTCGGTCGTGGCGCGCGGAACCTTTTCCCTGCTCGTCGGCCTCGCTTTGACGCATGGGCTCTACGGCATAGTCGCCGCGCCCGAGGACGCGACGGAAAGCGCCACGGGACGCCCCGCCAATCTCGAAGACGAGAGCCCGTGGTGGGCGGCGATCCGCTTCGCCATCTGGACGGCGACGCTGCTCGTCCTCGGCGCCGATCTGCTGGGCTATGTCGCGCTCTCTTCCTTTCTGGTCGATCAGATCGCCTGGGCGACCCTGGTCGCCTGTCTGCTGTTCCTGCTGGACAAGCTGGTCTCCCAAGGGCTGGAGCAGGCGTTCCGGCCCGATTCGCGCTTGAGCCGGGCGATGATCGCCAGCATCGGCCTGCGGCGCGAGAGCCTGGCGCAGCTCGGCGCGCTGCTGTCGGGCGTCCTGTCGCTGACGCTTTACGCCATCGCCGCCTTCCTGGTGGTGGCGCGCTGGGGCGTGCAGTCGCACGACGCTTTCGGCGCGATGAAATCCGCTTTTTTCGGCTTCTCGGTCGGCAATGTCACCATTTCGCCGTGGAGCCTGATTGTCGCGCTCGCCTTGTTCGCTCTGGGCTACGGGCTCACCCACGCGATTCAGAACTGGCTTGAGAAGAGCTACCTTCCGCTCACCCAGATCGACGAGGGCCTGAAGGCCTCGCTGCGCACCAGCGTCGGCTATATCGGCGTCCTGCTGGCGCTGCTGTTCGCCATCGCTTATCTCGGGATCGATCTCCAGAAAATCGCGCTGGTCGCGGGCGCCCTGTCCGTCGGTATCGGCCTCGGCCTGCAAGGGGTGGTCAATAATTTCGTCTCGGGTTTGATCTTGCTGTGGGAGCGGGCGATCAAGGTCGGCGATCTGGTGGCGATTGGCGACGACCAGGGCTATGTCCGCCGCATCAATGTCCGCGCCACCGAGATCGAGACCTTCGACCGCGTGACCTTGATCGTGCCCAACGGCAATCTGATGACCGGCACGGTGAAAAATTATGTGCGCGGCGACCGCATCGGCCGCGTCAAGATCCCGATCCAGGCGCTTTGGGGCGCGGACCCCGAAAAAATCCGCGCGACCTTGCTCGATGTCGCCAAATCGCACGACGAGGTGGTGGGCATTCCGGCGCCGACGGTGCTGTTCACCAATATCGGCCAGAACTCGCTCGATTTTGAAATCATTTGTTTCGTCGAGAATGTCGAGCGCGCGGGGCGGGTGCGCAGCGATCTGATGTTCGCCCTTTTCAGCGCCCTGGCGGAGGCTGGCGTCAACATAACCGGATCGACCCCGGCGATGAATGTGAGCCTGCCCAGGATCGAGCCGATGCTGGAGCGCTATCTTGAGGGGCGTCCCGAAAACAAGGCTTAAGGTTTTTCAGCGATTTCTTCTTTCCCGCCTTCGATCGGAGCTTCCATCTTGTCGCGTGTTTCCCGTCCCGCCGCCGCGCGGCTGGCCTTCGCCGCCGCGCCTCTATTGCTGCTGCTGTCCGGCTGCGCCGAAACGCCGCCGCCGCCTGAGACCGGCCTGTACCGCTCCATGGCCGCTCCCGGCGCCCGGCTCGACGTCGCGGCGTCGCGCGATTTGATTTCGCTTTATCGCCGCGGTCACGGCCTGGGCGACGTGGTTCTCGATCCGGGCCTGATGGCGCAGGCCGAGGCGCAATCCGACGCCATGGCGGCGCGCGACAAGCTCAGCCACGCGTTGCGCGGCGGCCTCGCCGAGCGGCTGGACCACGCGGGCTATGAGAAGAACCGGGCGGTGGAGAATGTCTCGGCCGGCTATGACACGATGGCCGAGGTGTTTTCCGGCTGGCGCCAGTCGCCGCCGCACAACGCCAACCTGCTGGCGCCGGGCATGAAACGGATGGGAATCGCCGTCGTCTATAATCCGAAGTCGCGCTACAAGGTGTTCTGGACGCTCGAACTGGCGGATTGAGCCGCTTGGTTCTTGTCAGGCGACTTTCGGCGCCAGCCGGGTAACCTTGATCGTCGAGGCGCGGGCGCGGACTTGCGCCAGGTCGTAATTGACCTGCATGCGCATCCAGGCGTCGGCGGAACTGCCGAGGGCCTTTTCGAGCCGTAAGGCCATCTCCGGCGTGATCGCGCTGCGGCCGGCGATAACATTGTGCAATTGCTGGCGCGTCACGCCCATGGCCCTGGCGGCGGCGCTGATCGACACGCCCATTTCCGCGAGAATGTCGCCAATCATCTCGCCGGGATGCGGCGGGTTCTTCATCGTCACGGCCTTCACCTCCTTCAATGGTAATCCACCAGATCGACGTCGGACGCCTTTCCGTCCTTGAAGCGGAAAATCACCCGCCAATTGGCGCGGACGACGACCGCCCAAAATCCTTTAAGCGCATATTCCCGAAAAGTGGGCCCGGTTTTCGGACAAGAATATGCGCCGAACAAAAAGTAGTTCGCCTTTCGACGCATGGAGGCGAAAAGTCGCCACATCGAGGTCGGCCACGTCCTGCGCGGCTTCGAGCAAGGCTAAAATCTGCTTGAGTTTGCGGACATGCTCGGCGCTCACGCCTTTGGCGTCGTCATCCTCAAAAAGCCGCCTCAATCCCTTGTGGCGAAAGCTTTCAATCATTGGGGCCAGATCAATCGATTTGCTGAGATGTAAATCACTGTTTTACACATGTCAAATATGATTTGACGTGGCGCCGTTCGCCTGGTTCGTTTGCAATATCGAGATCGAACGTTCCCGGTTTCCTGGCGCCGCACTCTTCGGCCTGCCGGTCAATCCGCCGCGACGCCTGCCGCCCGGCCGCAGGCGACGGCGCCGCTCCAGCAGCGCAAGAACGATTCGGTCCAGCGCGCCACCATGGCGTCGTGCTGGAACCAGCCGTCAAGATGATGGCGGCCTTCCTGGGCGCCGGGCTGTTTCATGCGCTCCAGAGCGGTCACCGTCCACTGGCAGATCATGTCGTAAGTGACGTCCGGGTGAAATTGCAGCCCGAAAGCCCTTTGGCCGACGCGAATGGCCTGGGCCTCGAAATCCTCGCCTTCCGCCAGCAGCGTCGCGCCATTGGGCAGGTCGAAGCCCTCGCGGTGCCATTGATAGACGCAGGTGGGAAAAGGCGCCTTGCACAGGCCGCGACCTGCTTCGGTCGGGCGGATCGGATAATAGCCGACCTCGACCTTGCCTTCGGGATGGCCGCCGACGCGATGGCCGAGATGGCGGGCGAGCAATTGCGCGCCGAGGCAGATGCCGAGGAAGGGTTTCTGTTCCTTGAGCGGCAGGCCGATCCAGTCGATTTCGCGCCTGATCCAGTCCTCTTCGTCGTTGGCGCTCATCGGGCCGCCGAAAAACACCGCGCCGCTGTGGCCGCTCATGTTTTCGGGCAGCGGATCGCCGAAGCGCGGGCGCCGGATGTCGAGGCCGAAACCGAGATCGCGCAACATGCGGCCGATCCGGCCCGGCGTCGAATTCTCGCCATGCAGCACGACCAGCATCGGCTTGCGCGGCGAACAGGAATAGCGGCTGCAACAATTCATTTCGCGGCGCCCTCCTTCCGTTTGCGGCGCATCTGCAACGAAGAAATAATTCTCAGCGACAGGCTCTTTGGCGTGAACGGCGCGCTCCACGCCATGATCTTGGTCGAGAGTCCGGGCAGGACCACGCGCTTCCCCGCCATCATGCCATTATAACCCGCGCGGGCGACCTCGGACGGGGGTAGGGCGATATGCCGCATGGCGTTCATGCGGCTGGAAAAACGCGCGCGCGCCTGAAAGCCGGTCGGGACCGGACCAGGGCACAAAGCGGTGACGGTCACGCCAAGCGGCGCCAGCTCCGCCGACAAAGCCTCGCTGAAGGACAGCACATAGGCCTTGCTGGCGTAATAGACCGCCATGCCGGGACCGGGCATATAGGCGGCGACCGAGGCGACATTGAGCAGCCGGCCGCGATTGGCGGCGAGCCTCTTGCCGAAACGCAGGCTCAATTCGGTGAGCGCGCGGATATTCAGGTCGATCATGCCGAGCTGTTCGGCGATGTCGCCGTCGAGCGCGGACTCCAGCACGCCATAGCCGGCGTTGTTGACCAGGCTGGCGATATCGGCGCCGGATTGGTCCAGAAAAGCCGCGACGGCGGCGGGGCGCCCGACTGCGACAGGTCGCAATCGAACACCAGCGGGCGCGGATTGATTTGGCCGGGAAGGGCGGCGATTTCGTCGGCCAAGGCGTCGAGCGCGGCGCGGTTGCGCGCCACCAGAGCGAGATCGTGGCCATTCGAAGCGGCGATGCGGGCGAGATCGGCGCCGATGCCGCCCGAGGCGCCGGTGATCAGCATGACTTTTCGCGCGGCGCTCATGGCCTGGCCTCTCCGGCGGCGGGCGCATCGGCGTCCCACGGTCCCGGCGCGTCGGGATCGCAGCCATGCTCCTCGCGGACCTTGCGGCGCATGGCGATGCGCTCGCGCGCCGGCACGCTGAGCAGTTCGGACACCCGCCAGATGATATTTTCCTCGAATTCCTGAACCTTGCCGTCGGCATAGGCGACGGTCCACATCATTTCGACCAGCCGGCGACGATCCGGCCCGCTCATCGAATGTTTCAGGACCGAGGTGAAGCCGTAAAGGTCCACCGATTCGCGGTCGCGCGCGCGCGCCTCGGCGAGCAGGCGCTCGGCGGACTCGACGTCGAGATCGAAACGCTGCTGCAGCAGAAGCAGCAGGGCGCGTTTTTCCGAATCGGTGAAAAAGCCGTCGATTTCGGCGACATGGACCAGCAAAGCGGCGGCGGCGACGCGCAATTCATTCTCGCCGAAATCCCGTTCCACGGGTTCGGAGCCGGTCAATTCGTCAATGAACCGCCGCAACTTGTTGAACATGCTTGGACCCGCGCGACACGCATCTTTCCCAGAATGAACCTTGCCTGCTTAACGAAGCATTAACCATGCCAGAAAAGTCCCGCAACCGGCAAAATGACGCGGGCAGGCAGGCAAAAATGCAAGGGGCGGCGGGATCAGCTCTTCTTGCCTTTCGCCTCCAGCTCGGCCTTGAGCGCGGCGAGCTTGGCGAAGGGGGAATCCGGATCGGCCTGCTTTTCGCGTGGCGGACGCTTTTCGTGATGGGGCGGACGGTCGCCGCCGCGCTGGTCGTCGCGTTTCTTGCCGTCGAACTTGCCTTCGAATTGGCGATTGTCGCGCCGACCCTCGAAACGCGGCTTGCCGCCTTCGGGACGATGCGGACGCTCCTGCGCCGGCGCGTCTTCGCCCGCCTGCGCTTCGGTTTTCTGGTCCTCGCCCGGCGCGGCCTGCGGACGGCCGGAGAACCCGCGTCCGCCGGGACGGCGCTGCGGCCGCTGGTCATGCTCGCGGCGGCGGCCATGATGGCGCTGGGGCTTCCACACTTCGATCGTCGCCGGTTCCGCCGGCGCGGCGTCTTCGGCGGGCGGAGCTTCGGCGGCTTCGGCCGCTTCGCCTTCCGCCGCCGCGACGGTCTCGCCCTCGACGGCCGGCGCGGGCTCTTGCAGGGCTTCTTGCGGAACTTCTTCCGCCGCCGGTTCTTCGGCGGGCGCCGGCGTTTCTTCCGGCGCGGCTTCGGTCGTCCCTTCGGCCTCGGCGGGCGCTTCGCCGGCTTCTGTCACCACTTCGGCTTCAGCCGGCGCTTCGGTCGCTTCGGCTTCGTCCGTCTCGGCGCCTTCCGCCGCCGGGGCTGCTTCTTGCTCTGTTTCCTGCTCGGTTTCTTGCTCCGTTTCCTGCGCCGGCTTCAATGGCTCTGTCGGCGCCTTGGGCAGCAGCGGGACGGTGATCGCCGGGCCGGGCCGGGTTTCGCTGGCGTAGCCGAGCGATTTGAGAATGCTGGCGAAGCTCTCGCCGGAACAGCCGGCGAGCGAGGTCATGGCGACGGTGACGACGAAGCCGTCGCCATCGGCCGCGCCGGGAGGCGGATCGCCGGGCGTCGCGCCGGGGCGATAGGCGATCGCCGGGCGGATCAGATCGGCCAGGCGCTCGAGAATGTCGACGCGCACCGCGCGCTCGCCACAGACGCGGAAACCGGCGGCGCGATAAAGGCCGCGATTGACGGATTGATCGGCGGCAAACGAAGTGCGGCCGGACGAGGCGAGATGGGCGACCTCGTCGATGCCCTTCACGGTTTCGAGCCCGCCATGTTTCAGCGCCCAGAGCTGGGCGGCCAGGGCGCGCGGCGCCGGCTTCAAAAGCGCTGGCAGATAAAGGTGATAGGCGCCGAAACGCACGCCGAACTTACGCAGGGCGGCGCGGCCTTCCTGCGGCAGGGTTTTCATCTCTTCGGCGACCCGCGAGCGCTCCAGCACGCCGAGCGCCTCGCCGATCTGGAACGCGACGCCGCGCGCGACGCCTTCCAGGCCGTCGCCGATCTCCATCTCTTCCAGGGCGCCGAGCAGTTTTTTCACATGCTGGGCGAGCCACAGGTCGAGGCGGGTCTGCGCCATGTCGAGCTGGGCGCCGGTCAGGTGCTCGTCGGCGATCAGCCGCGCCCGGGGCTTGAGAATATGATCGCCCGCCGCGATCCGCGCCACCGGCTCGCCGAGCCAGCGGATGATTCCGTCATTGGCCAGGACGAAGGCTTCGTCCACCGCCTCATGCACGCGGCGCGCCCGCGCCTCGATCTCGGCGGCAAGCGCCTTCTGCGCCGCCGCGTTGAGAGTCTTGGCCTCCTCGCCCTCGGCCGCTGGGTCGGCGGTGAAGCAGAATCCCTGCAACGAGCCGACGTGATGACCCTCGACCATGACCTGACCCGTCGCTGTGACTTCGGCTTCCAACATCGCGTTCTCTCTCAGGCGGCGCATCAGCACGCTGGCGCGCCGGTCGACAAATCTCTGGGTCAGACGCGCGTGCAAGGCGTCGGACAGATTGTCCTCTACCTGACGCGAGACGCCCTGCCAATGCTCAGGATCGCGCAACCAGTCGTTTCGGTTGGCGATGAACGCCCAGGTCCGCACCTGGGCGATGCGCGCCGAGAGCGCGTCGATGTCGCCGTCGGCGCGGTCGACGAGCGCGATCTGACGGGCGAACCAGTCGTCCGGAACCCGCCCCGCCCGCACGATAAAGCCGAACATGGTCAACACCAGATCGGCGTGAGCGGCCGGGGAAGTCTTGCGATAATCGGGAATCTGGCACACGTCCCACAGCCGCGCGACATCGGCGCGGGTCTTGGCGTCGCGCCGGACTTTCTCGTCGCGCGCGATCGTCTCCAGCGCGATCTGGTCTTCGGCCGTCGGCGCGCGCGACAATCCGGAAAGCGTCGGCGTCTGGTCGAGCGAGGCGATCAAATCTTCGATCGATGAAAAATCCAGCGCGGCGTTGCGCCATTGCAACAGCGGAACCGGGTCGAAGGCATGCGATTCGATCATCGCCGCCAGCTCCTCGTCGAAGGGCGGGCAGCGTCCGCTGGTCCCGAACGAGCCGTCGCGGGCGTGGCGTCCGGCGCGTCCGGCGATCTGGCCGAATTCGGCCGGGTTCAGCCGGCGGTGCTGATAGCCGTCGAATTTGCGGTCGGCGGCGAAGGCGACATGATCGACATCGAGATTGAGGCCCATGCCGATGGCGTCGGTGGCGACGATATAATCGACGTCGCCGTTCTGATAGAGATCGATCTGGGCGTTGCGGGTGCGCGGGCTGAGCGCGCCGAGCACCACCGCCGCGCCGCCGCGCTGGCGCCTGATCCATTCGGCGATGGCGTAAACATCCTCGGCGCGGAAGGTGACGATGGCGCTGCGCCGGGGCAGGCGGGCGATCTTTCGGTCGCCGGCGAAGGTCAGCTGCGACAAGCGCGGGCGCGATTGTGTGCGAACGCCCGGCAGAAGCCGCTCCAGAGCCTCCTGCATCGTGGCGGCGCCGATCAGCAGGGTTTCCTCGGTTCCGCGCCGGTTGAGAATGCGGTCGGTGAAGACATGGCCGCGATCGAAACTCGCGGCGAGCTGGATTTCGTCGATGGCGACGAAAGGCAGTTCGAGGTCGCGCGGCATGGCCTCGACCGTCGAGACCCAATAGCGCGGATGTTTCGGCTTGATCTTTTCCTCGCCGGTGATCAGCGCGACCGCTTCGCTGCCGACCTTGGCGACGACCCGGCCATAGACCTCGCGCGCCAGCAGGCGCAAAGGCAGGCCGATCATGCCCGCCTTATGGCTCAGCATGCGCTCGATGGCGAAATGGGTCTTGCCGGTATTGGTCGGCCCCAAAATCGCCAAGACGTTCATCGCCGAGACATTGGCGGCGGCGCGTGGGGCGCCATGCGAGTTCATGCCAAAGGCTCCGGGGCCGGAAGTTTGGGAATTGAGCCGGCCCGCGCGCCTTAATAAGGGCATTGGCGGCGCCGATTCCACAAAAAGAATCGCGGCGGCGGAAAAGCCCTGGAGCGCGAATCTTGCCGGACTGTTTCATTTCCGCACGAAGGAGCGGTTTCGCGGTGCGCGAAATCAATGGGTTACACGCGAAGCGGGGGGCGCGGCGGCCTGCGCCGTTAAGGCTTCGAACCTTGCACGAACGAATCGCGCCCGAATCGCTGACGGTGCCGGAATCCCTTTTTGTTCGCGCTATATATGGACATTGGAGTGGGACCATATGCCAGAAGTTGATTCCGGCCTCGCACGCCGGTCAAAGCCGCGCGGACTCGAAACGCCTGTCTTGTCAACGATTTCTCTATGAAGGTTTGGTGAACGCCGGGGCCTGCGCGTCACGGCGTGAATTGCAGTTCGGCGGCCTCGATCACCGCCGTTCCCGCCTGCGTCATCAGCGAGACGCGATAGGGCACGACCATCTGCATATGCGGGACCGGGGCGAGCCAGATGTTCATGTCCTTGTTATTGGCCATGAACTGGGTCGCCTGATTGGCCGGCTTGTGCCCGGCGATCGGGATGTAGCGCGCCGAGCAGACGGTGACCGGCCCGGAATAGCCTCGGCTGTGGATTTCCTTGACCCCGACATAATCGAGCGCCACGTCGAAGCGCGTATAGCCGTCGAACACCTGGACGCGGCGGTTGCAGGCGGCGGGTCCGACCGGATTGGCCCCCGCCGGCGCCGGCATCAGGAAGGCCGAGAGCGGGTCGATGACATTGCGCTTGCTGGCGTCGGTCAGCGGCACGCGGTCGGGGCTGTTCTGGTCGTACCAGGGCGGCGAATATTGAATCTCGCGCACGGCGCCGCCGTTCAACGCCATGCGCAAAGTGCGGGTCTCGCGCGAATTGGAGGCGATGGTGGCGTAGCCGGAAGGCGTCAGCGCGCCGCTTTGATAATTTCCCGAGGAGGCGAGCGCCATGCGCAGGTGGGATATCCAGGCGGCGACGCCGGTGAGCCGGACATTGAGCGCCATCTTGTAGCGGCTCTCCGCGACCGAGACATTGGCGGTGGCGACGCCGATCGGCACGCCGATCAGCCAGACGCGATAATCGGCGTGCATGGTCTCGGCCGCCGCCGCTCCGGCAAGCGGCGCGCAAGCCGCCAGCGTCGCGCCGAAAAGGGCAGGGCCTCGGGAGGAAAGAAAGTTCATCGGGACAACCTTTGCGCCGGCCGCGCCGAAGCGATTCGACTCGATTGCGCCAGAATATAATGGCGAGGCTGCGGCGGCGACAAATGTCTTGGCCGGCGAATCGGCGGTTTTGCGCTTCTTTCGTGAAATTTCACAAAGCGCGGCCAAGCCCCTTGCCCCGGCCCGAAGGCGCGGCTATAAGGCGCCGCAGGTTCGCGGCGGAGCTTTTCGCCGCTGATGTCGGAGTGTAGCGCAGCCTGGTAGCGCACCTCGTTCGGGACGAGGGGGTCGGAGGTTCGAATCCTCTCACTCCGACCATTTTTTCTTGCAATGACCGGTTTCGCGAAAAGTCCGGCGCAATGCGCCGTTTTCGGGCGTTTCGGGCCGCATTCGGCCTTGACCTTTCACGCCCGCTCGCTTATAGACCCGCCTCCATGAACCGTCCCGCGCGGAACAGGCGTTCCCGCGGCCCTTCGTCGTTTTCCGAAAAGCGCAAGCTCGATCGGCGGCGGGGATGAGACGGCGGTCTCACGAATTTTCGGCCGCAAGGCCAGATGGTTACGGCGCAAGCCGGCGTCGCCTTTTGCCGGCGCGTTCACGAGTTGAAAGGAAATAACATGTCCCGCCGTTGCGAATTGACCGGCAAGGCCGTTCAGACCGGCAATCTCGTCAGCCATTCGAACCACAAGACGCGGACCCGCTTCCTGCCGAATCTGGTCAATGTCTCGCTGATTTCGGATTCGCTCAAGCGTTCGGTGCGCCTGCGCATCGCCGCCGCCGCTCTGCGCTCGGTCGAACATCGCGGCGGCCTCGACGCCTTCCTGCTCAAGGCCCGCGACGCCGAACTGTCGGTCGACGCCCTCAAGCTGAAGCGCGAGATCGCCAAGAAGGCCGCGGAAGCCCAGGCGACCGCCTGAGCCGCTTGAACGGATCAAACAAAAAAGGCGGGCTGGTCGGCCCGCCTTTTTTGTTGCCGGAATGTCGCGTCGCTGGCCCAATATGCGATAAACTGGCGGCGCCGCCCGGAGCATCCCGCGGATGCTCTAAAAGGGCTGCGGGCTTTCTGCGAAATGGAAATCGAGGATAAGCCATGGCGATGTTCGTCTGCGGCCTCATTTTCTTCTTCGGCGCGCATCTGACGCCGACCTTTCCCCAATTTCGCGCCCGTCTGGTCGAGCGCCTTGGCCTTGGCCCCTACAAGCTTGCCTTCACCGCCGTCTCGCTCGCCGGCCTGGTTCTGATCGTGTTGGGGGTTTCGGCGTTTCGGGGCGCGCCGGGCGACGCCCTTTTATGGTCGCCGCCGCTGTGGACGCGGCATCTGGCGTTCGCCCTGATGCTGCCGGCCTTCGTGCTGATTGCGAGCGCCTATATTCCCTCCCGCGTCCGCGACAAGGTCGGCCATCCCATGCTGGCCGCGATCGTCATCTGGGCGGTCGCGCATCTGCTCGCCAATGGCGACCTGCTGGCCCTGCTGCTATTCGGCGCCTTTCTGGCCTTCGCGCTCAATGACCGGATGTCGGTCGCGCGCCGCGCCGTCGCGCCCAGGAAGACGGCGCAAGGATTTGGAGGCGACGTGGCGGCGGTCGTCGTCGGCGCGGTCCTATGGGCGGCGACCCTGTTCTGGCTGCATGGCCTCGCCGGCGTTCCGCTGCAGTAACCTGTTTGCGCCGGGGCCGTTTCAGAGCACGTCGACCGGCGCGCCGACCGGCACGCGATTGTACAGGTCGATCACATCGTCGTTCATCATCCTGATGCAGCCGGAGGAGACGTTCTGGCCGATGGTCCAGGGCTGGTTGGTGCCGTGGATGCGATACATCGACGAGCCGAGATAGAGCGCGCGGGCGCCGAGCGGGTTCTCCGGGCCGCCATCCATATGGCGGGGCAGGTCGGGCAGGCGCTTGAGCATGTCGGACGGCGGCGTCCAGCCGGGCCATTCCGCCTTGCGGGTGATGCTTTTGTGTCCGGCCCACGTAAAGCCGGGGCGCCCGACGCCGATGCCGTAGCGCAGCGCCCGGCCCGGCCCGGTGACGAGATAGAGAAAATGGTTTGGCGTATCGATGACGATCGAGCCGACCTTGCGGCCGGTTGGGTAATCCACCTCGCGGCGGGCGAATTCGGGCGAGACTTCGCGGCTCATCGGCGGCGGGGCGAGCGAGGCCTGCATATCGTGGCTGGGCGCGTGGTTGGTCCGCACCGCTCCGTAAGGCGCGGCATAGGCCGGCGCGCGCGGCGCCATCTGGCCGCCGGTCATGACAAATTCGAGGAAGCCGCCGCCAAGATTGCCGGCATGGGCCGGCGCCAGCGGCGCAAGGCAATAAGCGACGCCAAAGGCGACGCCGACAAGAAAACGCGCTTTCACGGCAATCGCTCCCGTAATCGTTTGGAGCTTCGATTATAATACTTAAAATTTTAACGAAAACATTTGTGTGTTATTGTGGTTAGCCAAGTCGTAATGGTAAAAGAATCTTGAACAAGCCGCCCTTGCGGCTGAGGCGCTCGGCCGCCGGCCCGGCCTTTTCGACGAATGCCGTCCGCAATCCGGCGACGTCGAAGGACGCGACGATCAGGACATAAAAAGAGCCGGCGAAAAACATCTGGGTCAGCATCAAGGCGAGGCCGGGGCGCAGCGCGCGCATCGGGCCGGCGAGCGCCGCCATGCCGGCGCAGGCGATCAACGTCAAGGCGAGGTCGCGCAGGCGCGGCCATTGCGGCGCGTTGAAACTGGCGAAGACCAGCAGCGTGGCCAGCCCGACGCCAAAGGCCAGGCTTTGCGCGATGGCGAGGCTGGAGGCGTCGGTCCCGCGCGGCAAGACCAGGATAAACACGGGATCGGCGACGCAGGCGGCGAGCGCGGCGGCGATCAGGGGCAAGGTCTTGCGGGCGAGCTGGAAAATGGCGTTGATCGAGAATTGCGCCAGGCCGAAACAGAACAGGCCGGGCAGCATCAGTCCGAGGAAATGGGCGAAGGGGCCGCGAAAGGCCTGCGGCACGATCAGGATCTCGATCGAGGGCAGGACGATCCATATGCCGACGCAGGCCGGCGCCAGCACGGCGAAGACGATGGCGATATTGCGCGCGATCTGGTCGCGCGCGGTCTCCGCGCCATGGACGTCATGGGCGCGCACCGCGATCTGGAACAGCAGCACGTCGAGCGCCGAGCCGATCGCCATCACCGCGCGCTGGCCGAGATCGTAGGACAGAGCGAAGCGGCCGGTCTCGGCGAAACCGAAGAAGCGCGCGGCGAGATCGCGATTGGCGAGCGGGATGAGCTGATAAAGCACGATCGCCGCGACGATCGGCGCGGCATAGCCGGCGTAATGGCGCGCGAGCCGGGGATCGGACTGCTTCAGTCCGGCGCTCTTGTCGGTCAGCCGCCCGCGCCAGAGGAAGACCGAGCCGAGCAAAGTGGTCATGCCGGCGATCAGCGCCGCCCGAGCCGAGCCGGTCGCCCAGGCGGCGCCGGTCGTCACCACCAAAGCCAGCAGGTTCTTGGTCACGATCACGCGGATATAAAGGCGGTCGTCGAAGCGCGCGCGCACCAGGGCGGTCTGATAATCGAACAGGCCATTGGCCATGGCGGCGACGCAGGCCAAGGCGAAAAGATCGCGCGGCAGGGAAAATGCGGGGCCGAGAAAGGCCAGCGCCAACGCGACGGGGAGATAAAGCAAAGCGGCGCGGACGAAGGCGGAATTGAGGGTGGCGCGGATGTTTGGGGCGTCAATGCGGGCGCGTTCGGAATAGAAGCGGACGGCGCTGAGGCGGATCCATTCGAAGGCCAGGGTCTGGCCGAAGGTCATCACCGCGATGGAGAGTGCGAATTTGCCATATTCCGCCGGCCCGAGAAATTTGGCGACGATCAGCCCGACGATCAGATTGAAGATCGTATTGATGAGAAAAGTCAGGACGACGCTCATGCCGAAGGTCCTGTCCGGCCGCCGGGGGCTTTTCCACGCGAGAATTGGGCGAAAGCTCTCATGCCCGCAATCTATAGTCCTTGTCGATAAAAAAGTCTTTTGGACCGGGGCGGCCCCGGCGTTTACCGCGACACAAAATCGCTCGCCGCCGCGCCTTGACAGTTGGCGGAGCCAAACCTATCTAGCGCGAAGTCTGTTAGCACTCGCCTTTAACGAGTGCCAACAGACGGTCCCTTTCTTGCCCCGGCCCCTTTCGGGCCGCGCCGGCCCCAACTTTAGGATAGTCTCATGTCCTTCCGTCCCCTCCATGACCGTGTCGTCGTCAAGCGTGTCGACAGCGAAGAAAAGACCAAGGGCGGCATCATCATTCCCGATACCGCCAAGGAAAAGCCGCAGGAAGGCGAAGTCATCGCCGTCGGTCCGGGCGCCCGCGACGAATCGGGCAAGCTGGTCCCGCTCGACGTCAAGGCCGGCGACCGCGTGCTGTTCGGCAAATGGTCCGGCACCGAAGTCAAGATCGACGGCCAGGATCTGCTGATCATGAAGGAATCCGACATTCTCGGCATCGTCGGCTGATTTTTTTTTGCCGGGGCAAGCCCCGGCGCCCGGCCGCGTCAGCGGCCCAGGGTTTTAAGAACTCTGGCCCGTCGGCGCGGTCGTTTCGATACGAACACCGAAAATTCCATTCAGGAGCTAAAACATGGCTGCCAAAGAAGTCCGTTTCTCGACCGACGCGCGCGACCGCCTGCTGCGCGGCGTCGAAGTCCTCGCCAACGCCGTCAAGGTCACTTTGGGCCCGAAGGGCCGGAACGTCGTGATCGAAAAGTCCTTCGGCGCGCCCCGCATCACCAAGGACGGCGTCACCGTCGCCAAGGAAATCGAACTGGCTGACAAGTTCGAGAATCTCGGCGCCCAGATGGTGCGTGAAGTCGCCTCCAAGCAGAACGACATCGCCGGCGACGGCACCACCACCGCCACCGTTCTCGCCGCGGCAATTGTCAAGGAAGGCGCCAAGGCGGTCGCCGCCGGCCTCAACCCGATGGATCTGAAGCGCGGCGTCGATCTCGCCGTCGACGCCATCGTCGCTGACCTCAAGAAGAACTCGAAGAAGGTCACCTCCAACGACGAAATCGCCCAGGTCGGCACCATTTCGGCCAATGGCGACGTTTTCATCGGCTCGGAAATCGCCAAGGCGATGCAGAAGGTCGGCAATGAGGGCGTGATCACGGTGGAAGAGGCCAAGAGCCTCGAAACCGAGACCGACATCGTCGAAGGCATGCAGTTCGACCGCGGCTATCTCTCGCCCTATTTCATCACCAACGCCGAGAAGATGATCGCGGAGCTGGAAGACCCCTATATCCTGATCCACGAGAAGAAGCTCTCGACCCTCCAGCCGCTGCTGCCGGTTCTCGAAGCCGTTGTTCAGACCGGCAAGCCGCTGCTGATCGTCGCCGAAGACGTCGAGGGCGAGGCGCTGGCCACCCTGGTCGTCAACAAGCTGCGCGGCGGCCTCAAGATCGCCGCCGTCAAGGCGCCGGGCTTCGGCGACCGCCGTAAGGCCATGCTGGAGGACATCGCCATCCTGACCGCCGGCACGGTGGTGTCGGAAGACGTCGGCATCAAGCTGGAGAACGTTTCGCTTCCCATGCTCGGCCGCGCCAAAAAGGTGCGTCTCGACAAGGAAAACACCACCATCGTCGATGGCGCCGGCGAGAAGAAGGACATCGAGGCCCGCATCGCCCAGATCAAGGCGCAGGTCGAGGAAACCACCTCGGACTATGACCGCGAGAAGCTCCTGGAGCGCCTGGCCAAGCTCGCGGGCGGCGTTGCGATCATCCGCGTCGGCGGCGCGACCGAAGTCGAAGTGAAGGAAAAGAAGGATCGCGTCGAAGACGCCCTCAACGCCACCCGCGCGGCGGTGGAAGAAGGCGTCCTGCCGGGTGGCGGCGTCGCTCTGCTGCGCGCCATCAAGGCGCTCGACGGCGTCGTGACCACCAACAGCGACCAGAAGACCGGCGTGGACATCGTCCGCAAGGCGATCCAGTCTCCGGCCCGTCAGATCGTCGACAACGCCGGCGCCGATGGCGCGGTCGTGGTCGGAAAGCTGATGGAATCGGCAGACTATGCCTATGGCTTCGACGCCCAGTCGGGCTCCTATGTCGACATGGTCAAGGCCGGCATCATCGACCCGACCAAGGTCGTGCGCACCGCCATTCAGGACGCTGCTTCGATCGCCGGTCTGCTGATCACGACGGAAGCCATCATCGTCGAGGCGCCGAAGAAGGACGCCGGCCCCGCCATGCCTTCGGGCGGCGGCATGGGCGGCATGGACTTCTGATCCAACGCAAAAACCCCGCTTACGCGAAAGGCCGCCTCCGGGCGGCCTTTTTTCGTTCGGCTTGACCTTCGTCATGCTCGGACATGACCATAGCCACTTTCGCGCAACCCCTGAAGGTCATAACGCTTATCATATTGCTTGATTTGCATTTCACGGGTTGAGGGCGAGGCATCGCCGCCCGGGTCGGAGGGGTCTATGGACATAGTGAGCGACAAGAACAGGCTGACGGGGAAGGCGATCATGACCTCATTCGTCGAAACGCCGCCGAAAGCGGCCGCCACAGGCAAGACCACCACCCGCGTCGAATTGCTCGACGCCGTCTATAACGCCTGCCCGTCGCTGTCGCGGGCGCAGGCGCGCGAATTGTTCGAGATGACGCTGGAGGAAATCGTCGGCGCCTTGCTGCGCGACGATCCGGTCAAGCTGCGCGCCTTCGGCGCCTTCAACCTCCGCGCCAAGCGCGAGCGCATCGGCCGCAACCCGCGCAATGGCGTGGCGGCGAAGATCGACGCCCGCAAGGTGCTCACCTTCAAGGCCTCGCCGACCCTGATCGCGCGCGTCAATGGCTGGACGGCGCCGGCGGTCGACGACGACTGAGATCGTTTTCGCTTCAGAGCGCGTTCGCAAATCAAACAGTCGAACGCGCTTAAGTTATTTCATTGTTTTGACGCATATTCTTGTCCGAAAAGTCTATCAACTTTTCGGGAATATGCTCAAAAGTTTCCGACCAGGGCCGAAATTCTGCTCATCGGAGATGGCGAGGCGGCGAGGACCGGCGCCGCCTGCGGCTTGGTCTTGGCCTGCGCCTCGGCGACCAGCAGCATATTGCGCCCGGCCGCCACCCTGCGCATCTTGGCGCCAAGGCGGCCATGAGGATCGTCCAGAGCGACCTCGACCGGCGGCACGAGCGCGTCGGGGCGGCTGACTTCGGCGATCTGATTGGCGAAAACCGGGTTCTGGGCGCCGTCCTTGTACACCAGACGAACCGGATGTTCGCCCTTGGCGACGATTTCCGCGACCTCGGCCTTTTCCGCGCCTTCGAGCGACGCTACCTGCTTTTCGACCTGCACGTCATATTTCAGCGACGGGCAAGGCGCGCTGGCGTCGAGCGACGCGCCGGGCTGGGCCTGGGCGCCGAACATGTAATGACGGTTGCAGATGGCGTAGGACACGTCGCGCTTGGTCGCCGCGAAATGGTCGTCGCCCTTCTTCAGCTCCTTCCAGAACGGCATATTGGGATCGAGCCGGTATTTGGCGAGATTCCGCGCGTCCATGTGGAAGGGATAGGACTGCATCTGGATCGCATGCTGGCCGCCGGCGAAGGATTCGCGCGCCAGGGCGTAAATATCGGCGATCTGGGCGTCGGTCATGGAGAAGCAGCCGGCCGAGGAGCAGATGCCATGGACCATGACCGAGCCGCCGGTCGCGCCAAAGGCGCGGTCATAGGCGTTGGGATAGCCGACATTGAACGACAGATAATAATGGGAATTGGGGTTCATCATCGCCGGGGTGATGGAATAGAACCCCTCCGGAACCTGGCGGTCGCCCTCATGCCTTTTGGGGCCGAGCTGGCCAGACCAGCGGCAGATCGGGAAGGTTTTCAGCAGGACGTAAGATCCGTCCGACCGCATCTTCCACACTTCAAGTTCCGATTCCTTCTTGAAGCCGCGAATCAGCATGGGCGAGGACGGCGCGACCCCCTTGGTCTCCATCAGGGCCAGCATCTGGTGCGAAAGCGGCTCCGACGCGCGGCTCGTTTGGGTGTCGCTGCATCCGGAAACGGCGGCGGCGAGGCTCAGGGCCGCCAAAGCGAAAGCCGGGCGGCGCGGGGCTTTGCCGAGATTGAAAAGGACGTTCATCTTGATGTTCCGTCGATCCGCGACGCGGCGCCGGGCGCTCTCTTGCGAAGCGCGGACGCGGTCGTCGCCCTTCGAAGGCAAATTATCCGTCAAGCTTTTACCTTCGATTAACATGCGGCGCATCAAGCGCCATCAAGGTTAAGGAATTCCCAAGTCCAAGTCCACGTCCAAGTCCAAGTCCAAGTCCAAGTATATGAACATGCCGGACGCTCCGGCGGCCGGTCATGCCCTCCGGCCGATGCCGAGGAATTTTTCCTCGCGCAGCGAACGGACCTTTTCGGGCGAAACGCCGCCGAATTGCGTCAGCGCCCGCTCGATCGCGTCGCCGACCGCAGCAATGGCGGCGGCGGGATCGCGGTGGGCGCCGCCGACAGGCTCCGGCACAATGCCATCGATAATGCCGAATTTGAGCAAATCTTGGGCGGTGATCTTCATGCTGGTCGCGGCGTCCTGGGCGCGCTGGGAATCGCGCCACAGGATCGAGGCCGAGGCCTCCGGCGAGGCGACGGTATAGATCGCATGCTCCATCATCAGCACGACATTGCAGGCGGCGATCCCCAGCGCGCCGCCCGAGCCGCCCTCGCCGATCACCACGGCGACATTGGGAACGCCCAGAATCAGCGCGGCCTCGGTGGCGCGGGCGATGGCCTCGGCCTGGCCGCGTTCCTCCGCCTCGACGCCGGGAAAGGCGCCGGCGGTGTCGACGAAGGACAGGACGGGCAGGCCGAAACGGTCGGCCAGCTCCATGATCCGCACCGCCTTGCGATAGCCCTCCGGCTTAACCATGCCGAAATTGTGCTTGATCCGGGTCTCGGTGTCCGAACCCTTTTCCTGGCCGAGCAGAGCGACGGACTGGCCGCGAAAGCGGCCGAGTCCGGCGATCATCGCCTCGTCGTCGGCAAAGCTGCGGTCGCCGGCGAGCGGGGTGAAGTCCTCGATCAGTTCGCGGATGAAATCGAGGCAATGGGGGCGTTGCGGGTGGCGCGCCACCTGGGTCTTCTGCCAGGGGGTCAGGCTGGAATAGAGGTCGGCGAGCGCCTTGGCGGCCTTGGCCTCGAGCTTGGTCAGCTCCTCGCCGATCGGCGGCGAGTCCTGGCGCTCGGACAAAGCCTTCAGGTCTTCGACCTTGGCTTCGAGTTCGGCGACGGGCTTTTCAAAATCGAGATAGGCGGCCATGGTCCGGTTCTTTCGGGGCGCGCGCGCCCGCCCGCCCGCCGCCCGGAATGGACGAGGGCGGGCGGAAACTGGACATTCGCCGAAGCGAAGTCAAGTCGGCGCGAAGCCAACGAAAAGAAACTCAGAATTTCAGCGTCTTGGCCCGCTTTACCTCCGGCAGGGCGCTGATCTGGGCGAAGACCTTTTCCGGCGCTTCGCCGTCGATGGCGACCAAAGCGACCGAGGAGCCGCCCTCGGCGTCGCGGCCCAGCGCGAAGGTCGCGATATTGACGCCCGCCTCGCCCAGAACGGTGGCGAAACGCCCGATGAAGCCTGGCTTGTCCTCGTTGGAGACATAGATCATCGAGGGCGCGAATTCGGCTTCCACGCGAATTCCCGCGACTTCGACCATGCGCGGCTTGCCGTCGTTGAACACCGCGCCAGACACGGCAAGCGCCCCGGTCTCGGTTTCGACACGGAGCGAAATCAGCGAGTTGTAATCGCCTTCCGCCGCGCGCGTCACTTCGTCGATGACCATGCCGCGCTCCTTGGCGACGGTGGGCGCCGAAACCACATTCACATCCGACAGCATCGGGCGCAGGAAGCCGGCGATGGCGGAAGAGGTCAGGGCCTTGGTCTTGAGCTCGCCGACATGGCCCTCATAAGTGATGGTGATCTTGCGCACGCCGGCCTCGGTCAATTGCCCGGCGAAGGAGCCGAGCTTTTCCGCCAGCGCGATGAAGGGTTTTAGACGCGGCGCTTCTTCGGCGGTGATGGAGGGGAAGTTCACGGCGTTGGAAATGGCGCCGCGGATCAGATAATCCGACATCTGTTCGGCGACCTGCAAGGCGACATTTTCCTGGGCTTCGTTGGTGGCGGCCCCGAGATGTGGGGTGCAGACGACGTTTGCGTGGCCGAACAGCGGATTGTTGACCGCCGGCTCCTCGGCGAACACGTCGAAGGCCGCGCCCCCGACCTGGCCGGAATCGAGCGCCGCGCGCAGCGCGACCTCATCCACCAGCCCGCCGCGCGCGCAATTGACGATCCGCACGCCCTTCTTCGCCTTGGCGATATTTTCCGCCGACAGGATGTTCCTGGTCTGGGCGGTCAGCGGCGTGTGCAAAGTGATGAAATCGGCGCGGGCGAGCAATTCGTCGAGATCGACCTTTTCCACCCCGAGCGTCCTGGCGCGGTCCGGCGACAGGAAGGGGTCGAAGGCGACGACCCGCATTTTCAGGCCGAGCGCCCGGTCGGCGGTGATCGAGCCGATATTGCCGCAGCCGATGATGCCGAGCGTCTTGCCGGTGATCTCGACGCCCATGAAGCGGTTCTTTTCCCATTTGCCTCCTTGCGTCGAGGCGTCGGCGGCGGGAATCTGGCGGGCCAGCGCGAACATCAGGGCGATGGCGTGTTCGGCGGTGGTGATCGAATTGCCGAAGGGCGTGTTCATGACGATCACGCCGCGCGCCGTGGCGGCGGGAATGTCGACATTGTCGACGCCAATGCCGGCGCGGCCAATGACCCGCAAATTCTTGGCGCTTTCCAGGATCTTGGCGGTGACCTTGGTCGCCGAGCGGATGGCGAGGCCGTCATAATCGCCGATGATCGCGGCGAGCTTGTCCTTGTCCTTGCCGAGCGTCGGCTGGAAATCGACCTCGATCCCGCGCTCCTTGAAAATGGCGACAGCCGCCGGCGAGAGGGCGTCAGAAATGAGAACACGAGGCGCCATATTTTCCTCCTTGGAAAAGGACGCGGGGGCCGCCCGCCGTCCCATGACGTTGCTTAGAAGTTTTGCCGAGGCGTGTCCCCTCTCCCCGCTTGCGGGGAGAGGGCTAGGGTGAGGGGCAGGGGCGCTGGCTTCAACGCCATCAGGAAGGTTGTTTCGGCGGACGCGGTCGGCTTCGGGGCTACTCCCCCGGCCCCTCACCCCGGCCCTCTCCCCGCAAGCGGGGAGAGGGAGTGAAGCGGGGTGGACTCACGCCGCCGCGAGTTCCGCCTTGGCGGTGGCGAAAGCCCAGTCGAGCCAATGGGTCAGCGCGGCCACGTCGGCGGATTCGACCGTCGCGCCGCACCAGATGCGCAGACCGGCGGGCGCGTCGCGATAGGCGCCGAGGTCATAGCCGGCCTTTTCCTTCTCGACCAAGGCGACGAGCTTCTTGGCGAAAGCGCCTTGCGCGTCGGCGGGCAAGGCGGCGATGGCCGGATCGGTGACCTTCAGGCAGACCGAGGTGTTGGAGCGGATGGCCTCGTCCTTGGCGAGAAACCCGGCCCAGCCGCATTTCGCGACCCAATCCGCCAGGACTTTCGCATTGGCGTCGGCGCGGGCGATCATGGCGTCGAGCCCGCCGATGTTTTTGGCCCATTGCAGCGCGTCGATATAATCCTCGACGCAGAGCATGGACGGGGTGTTGATGGTCTCGCCCTGGAAAATGCCCTCGATCAGCTTGCCGCCCTTGGTCATGCGGAAGATTTTCGGCAGCGGCCACGGCGGCGAAAACGTCTCCAGCCGCTCGACGGCGCGCGGCGATAGGATCAGCACGCCATGCGCGCCCTCGCCGCCGAGCGCCTTCTGCCAGGAGAAGGTGACGACATCGAGCTTCGGCCAGTCGAGTTTTTGCGCGAAGGCGGCGGAAGTGGCGTCGGCGATGGTCAGGCCCTTGCGGTCCGGCGCGATCCAGTCGCCATTGGGAACGCGCACGCCGGAAGTGGTGCCGTTCCAGGTGAAGATCACGTCATGGTCGAAATCGACCGAGGCCAGGTCGGGAATTTCGCCATAAGGCGCCTTGAGAACCCGCACGTCCTTCAGCTTGAGCTGCTTGACGATGTCGGTGACCCAGCCTTCGCCGAAGCTTTCCCAGGCCAGCGCGTCGACCGGACGGGCGCCGAGCATCGACCACATCGCCATTTCCACGGCGCCAGTGTCGGAGGCGGGCACGATGCCGATGCGATAATCGGCGGGAACTTCCAGGACTTCGCGGGTGAGGTCGATGGCGAGCTTGAGCTTGGTCTTGCCGATCTTGGCGCGATGCGACCGCCCCAGCGGCGCGTCTTTCAAGGCTTCGAACGACCATCCGGGGCGCTTGGCGCAGGGACCGGACGAGAAATTGGGATTTTTGGGCAGCGTGGCAGGCTTTTGCATCAGACCATCCTCACAGATGAGCGTCCCGCGTTGGGGCGGGATGTCCCGAGAGGGCGAATACGCCGGAGTCCGGGCGCGGTCAAGCGGGACGAATCGACGCTGGTTGATTGCGCGCCCGATTCGGTGAGTTTACGCAACGCCGCCGGCTGGCGTTTTGCCAGCGCGGCCGCAGCGCCTATGGATTCGGCCTCTGGTCCGGCTCGACCTCGTAGGGCGCGTCATAGCCAACGGCGTCCTTGAGATAGCCGTGATCGATGAGGAACTGGCGCAAGGCGTAGGGAAACGACAGCTTGACCTTGTTGGCGGCCGGACATTTCTCTATCGGCTCGCCCGTCAGACATTTTTCCGCCGCGAAATCCGAATGGCGGTCATAGGTCGTCAGCATTTTCGCCCAGGCCGCTTCACCCCGTCCCACGAGTATCGAACTCGCCACCCAGCCAGCGAGGAATCCGTTGGAGCGCCAGTCATCCTCGGTTTCGCGGGCGCTTTCTTCCTGCGCATAGAGCGATTGCAGCAGTCGATGCCGCAATTGCGGTTCCTCCGTCACGTTCATCAACCGGTCGCCGGCCAGTTGTTGAATGCGCAGCGGCGCGGCGGAATCGGCATAAAGTCGAATGCGTAAAGGAAACCATTGTCGACGGAAACGAGATAGCTGAAGTTCTTTCCAAGAATATCCTCGAATGCATAGCCATCGCCGTCGAGCGTGTCCGCGTCGATGACGCGCCAATGCCCGTCCCTGGAAAGCGTGGCGATTTTTGTCATGGTGCAGCAATGCGCGCCCTGCCAGAAATAGGTGAAGACAACCTGCGGCATGGGCGAGGCGGCGTCGAGGCGGATGAGCTGGATCTTGGACGCCGGCGTCGAAGCCGCATTTTCCGTGAACTCCATTTCGAAGGCCGGATTGCCGCGATAAGTGGCGACAGCGATGGGATCGAAATCGGAGTCTCCCGCCTTCTTGCGGCTCAATTTGATCTGGAGTTCGTCGAAGCGCAGGGTGGCGTCGTGTTCGCCGTCATATTCAATACTATCGACGACATTGGTGGCGGGCTTGCTCCAAACGACCTCCACGAAGGCGTCGCCACGAGTCAGATAATAATCCTTCGGCGCATTCTTGGTCTTGATCATCGAGTCGAGAAAGGCGCGTCCTTCGCCTGGCGCCACGGTGAAGGGGCCGGCGATCGCGGCAAACCAGCCATTGCCGGAGCGGACGACCTTCGCGTCAAAATCGAACTGGTTCTGAGCGGCGGCGATCGCCTGATCCGCATCTTGCCGGCTTGCCAAGACCATCCAATAGCGGTCCCCGGCCAGATTGAGATCGGCAGCCGAGACCGAGACCGAAACAACAGCCAGCAGGATGGCGAGGATGATCGGCGACAGGGCGCGGCGCATGAAATTGCTCCCTTTCGAACGGAGCCCAAGCCGGGCGGGAAACGCTCTAATCATCCATCAAAAGCATATGTCTCGGAATGTTGCAAAAGGTCAGCGGCCAACCTTTGGTCTTCGATTTGTCTCCCCGTCGGTCGCCCTTTCCCCGGCCCGAAAAAAGCGGTGAGCCGATCGGCGCTTTTCAGGCGCCAATGCAGCTTGGCCGCCCCATCGCGCCGGCAGGCGGCCGAGCGTCTCGAGAGGGCCAGGGCGCCATGCTCACAAGCGTTGCGCTCAAAACTCTTCGCGCCCGGGATAGGCCGCCGCCGCAGCGCCGGCCGCGCGGCCGAGAGCGAAACAGGCGGTGAGCAGATAGCCGCCCGTGGGCGCCTCCCAATCCAGCATTTCGCCGGCGACAAAAAGGCCGGGAAATTTTTTCGCCATCAGTTTTTCGTCGAGGCCGTCCCACAGCACGCCCCCTGCCGTGGAAATGGCGCGCTCCAGTCCCGCGACGCCTTTGACCGCCAAGGGCAGGGCCTTGATCCGCGCCGCCAGGTCTTCGGGCGACGACGGCGGCGGGCCGCTCTCGCGCAGCAAGGCGATGGCGAGTGGCGCGAGATGCGCGGTCTTGCGCAAAAAATTCGAAAAACTCTGCTTGTCGCGCGGCCGGGCCAGTTTGCGCGCCAGATCGGCCCCGCTTAAGTCGGGGCGCAGGTCGATCAGGATTTCCGCCGCAAGGCCATCGCGAAAAGCCCCCGAAAGCGCATAGACCGCGCCGCCCTCAAGGCCGCGCTTGGTCACCACGCATTCGCCGCGCGCGGAAAGATCGCCGCGGCGCAACGCGATGTTTTTCAGCGGCTGGCCCTCGAATTTCTCGCGGAAATGCGGCGACCAGTCGATCAGAAAGCCGCTGTTGGCCGGGCGCAGGGGGCTGGACGGCAGGCCGGCTTCGGCCAGCGGCGTGACCCAGCTTCCATCGGCGCCGAGGCGCGGCCAGGAGGCGCCGCCGAGCGCCAGCACGAACACATCGGCCTCCACCCGTTTCGGGCCTTGCGGCGTCTCGAACAAAGCCACCCGCCCGTCGAAGCCGCAAAAATCATGGCGCGCGCGCAGCCTTACGCCCAAGGAATCGAGCCGCCGCAGCCAGGCGCGCAGCAGCGGCGAGGCCTTGAAATTTTTAGGAAAGACCCGGCCGCTGGAGCCGACAAAGGTTTCTTCGCCCAGCCCCGCGCACCAGTCGCGCAGGTCTTGCGGCCCGAAAGCGTCGAGAAACGGCTTTAAACGTTCGGCTTGCGCGCCATAGCGGGTCAGAAAGCGGCAAGAATCCTCGCCATGGGTGAGGTTCAGGCCGCCGCGTCCGGCCATCAGCAATTTGCGCGCCGGGCTCGCCATGCGCTCATAGAGGGTCACGTCGAGGCCGGCCTGGGCCAGAACCTCCGATGCGCTCAAGCCGGCTGGGCCGGCGCCGATCACGGCGGCTGTTTTTGTCATGTCCTGGCTTTACAAAACTTGGCGCTTCCGCGCTATTGCCCCGATGACGACAAAAATCCAGATTGCGGTCGAGGAAGAAGGCGCCGGACAGCGGCTCGACCATTATCTCGCCGCCCGGCCTGAACTGGCGGAGATGAGCCTTTCGCGCACCCGCATCAAGAGCCTGATCGAAAGCGGGCTGGTCCGGCTCGACGCGGCGCCCGCGCTGTTGCCGAAAACCAAATTGCGCGCCGGGCAGACGGTCGAGATCGACGTGCCCGAGGCCGCGCCGGCCGCGCCGAAAGCCGAAGAAATCCCGCTCGACATCCGTTACGAGGACGATTTTCTGGTGGTGCTCGACAAGCCGGCGGGGCTTGTCGTCCATCCCGGCGCCGGCCATGAGACCGGAACCCTGGTCAACGCCTTGATCGCTCATTGCGGCGAGTCGCTGTCCGGCATCGGCGGGGTGAAGCGGCCCGGCATCGTCCATCGGCTGGACAAGGACACCTCCGGGCTGCTGGTGGTGGCCAAGACCGACGCCGCCCATCGGGGCCTGTCGAAACTTTTCGCCGATCACGGCCGCAGCCTGCCTTTGACCCGCGAATATCTGGCGATCTGCTGGGGCGCGCCAGACCGGCAGGCCGGGACGATCGACGCGCCGCTCGGGCGCCATTCCATCCAGCGCGAGAAAATGGCGGTTGTGGCGCAAGCGCGCGGCCGCGAGGCGATCACCCATTGGCGATTGCTGGAAAGTTTCGGCGCCGGTCGCGAGGGCAAGCCGGTCGCCAGCCTGATCGCCTGCGAGCTGGAGACTGGCCGAACCCACCAGATTCGCGTCCATCTCGCCTCGATCGGCCATCCTTTGCTCGGCGACGAGGTTTACGGCGCCGGCTTCAAGACCAAGGCGAAGCTTTTAAGTTTCAAGGCGCAACAGGCGCTTGTCGCGCTTGGCCGCCAGGCGCTTCACGCCCGCGCGCTCGGCTTCGAACATCCGATCTCCGGCGAGGCGCTTCTGTTCGAGAGCGAACCGCCGGAGGATTTTGAGAATCTACTCGAAGCCCTGCGCGGCGGATGAAGGCGCGGTCACGCCGCCGCCGTCACCGCTTCGCAAACGTCGTTGACGATCTGCTCGACCAAGGCGCGGTCGTCGCCTTCCGCCATCACCCGGATCACCGGTTCCGTGCCGGAGGGGCGGATCACCAGCCGGCCGCCCTTTCCGAGCTTTTGCTTGGCCGCTTCGATCGCCTTGGAGACCCCTTTCGCCTCCAGCGGCCTGCCGCCCTTGAAGCGCACGTTTTTCAGGATTTGCGGCAGGGGGTCGAAGGCGTGGCAAACTTCCGATACCGGGCGGTTGCGCCGCTTGACCACCGCCATGACCTGCATGGCCGCGACGAGACCGTCGCCGGTGGTGGAATAATCCGACAGGATCATGTGGCCCGACTGTTCGCCGCCGATATTGTAGCCATGCTCGCGCATATGTTCGAGCACATAGCGGTCGCCGACCGGGGTGCGCGCCAGCGACAGGCCGATCGACTGAAGGTAGCGCTCCAGCCCGAGATTGGACATGACGGTCGCGACAATGCCGGGCTGCGACAGCCGCCCTTCGGCGTTCCAGTCCTGGGCGACCACCGCCATGAGCTGGTCGCCGTCGACCAGATGGCCGTTCTCGTCCACGATCAGCACCCGGTCGGCGTCGCCGTCCAGCGCAATGCCGATATCGGCGCGCAATTCGCGGACCTTGCGCGAGAGCGCTTCCGGCGCGGTCGAGCCGACGTCGCGGTTGATGTTCATGCCGTCCGGCTCGACGCCGAGCGAAAAGACTTCGGCGCCCAGTTCCCACAAGGCCTCCGGCGCCACCTTGTAGCCGGCGCCATTGGCGCAATCGATCACGACGCGCATGCCCTCGAAGGACATATTCCGGGGAAGCGTGTGCTTGGCGAATTCGACATAGCGGGCGCGCACGTCGTCCACACGCCGCGCCCGGCCTAAATCGGCCGGCTTGGCGAGTTTCTGGGCCATGTCGGAATCGACCAGGGTCTCGATCTGCCGCTCGACCTCGTCGGAGAGCTTGAAACCCTGCGGGCCGAACAATTTGATGCCATTGTCCTCGAAGGGATTGTGCGAGGCCGAGATCATCACGCCGAGATCGGCGCGCATCGAGCGGGTGAGCATGGCGACGGCGGGCGTCGGCATCGGGCCGAGCAGCAGCACGTCCATCCCGACCGAAGTGAAGCCGGCGACCAAGGCGTATTCGATCATATAGCCGGATAGCCGCGTGTCCTTGCCGATCACCACACGGTGACGATAGTCGCCGTTCTGAAAGGTCAGACCCGCCGCCTGACCGACTTTGAGGGCCAGTTCCGGGGTGATGACCTTGTTGGCGAGACCGCGAATGCCGTCGGTGCCAAAATATTTGCGGCTCATGGGCAGAGCTTCTCCGTCTGAGGCGGCGGGAATCATGAAAATCCGCCTGAATATAATCGAACTATGGCTGAGCGGCGTTCACAAAAGATATACAGGTTTAACAAGCCCGCGAGCCGGCGCGGGCAAAGGAAAACCCGCGGGAAGATTTCGCCCGCGGGCTGAAATTTGCGGCTGGAGCGGCCGGGTTACGATTGCGGCGCCGGCGTGAGGCCCGGATCGCCGTCCGGCCCGGTCCAGTTGGTCTGTCCGGCGGCGGGCACGGCCGAGCGCCGGGGGGCGGCGGGGGTCGTGTCGTCCGGATTTTCGCGCTTGGGCTCGACGCCATTGATCAGGCCGATGATCTCCTCGCCGGTCAGGGTCTCATATTCGATCAGGCCCTTGGCGAGCTTTTCCAGGTCGTCGCGCCTTTCAGTGATGATCCGGCGCGCTTCGGCTTGGCCTGCCTCGACCAGCCGGCGCACTTCGCTGTCGATTTTTTGCGACGTGGCCTCGGAAATATTCTGCTGGCGGCCCATGGAATAGCCCAGAAAGACTTCTTCCTGGTTCTCGCCGTACATGACTGTGCCGAGTTCGTCCGAAAAACCCCAGCGGGTCACCATGGCGCGGGCGAGCTTGGTCGCCGCCTCGATGTCGCTCTGCGCGCCCGAGGTCACCTTGTCCTTGCCGAAGACGATCTCCTCGGAGACGCGGCCGCCCATCAGCACGGCGAGGCGCGAGGTCATCTGCTCGTAGCTCATCGACAATTTGTCGCGCTCGGGCAATTGCATGACCATGCCGAGCGCGCGGCCGCGCGGGATGATCGTCGCCTTGTGGACCGGATCGGTGGCCGAGACATTGAGCGCGACAAGGGCGTGACCGCCCTCGTGATAGGCGGTCAGGCGCTTTTCTTCCTCGGTCATGACCATGGTGCGGCGCTCGGCGCCCATCATGATCTTGTCCTTGGCGTCCTCGAACTCGTCCTTGGTGACGACGCGCTTGCCGCGCCGCGCCGCGAGCAGGGCCGCCTCATTGACCAGATTCATCAGATCGGCGCCGGAAAAGCCCGGCGTGCCGCGCGCGACGATCTTGAGATCGACATCGGGCGACAAGGGCACCTTGCGAGCGTGGACTTTCAGGATTTTCTCGCGGCCGATCACGTCGGGGTTCGGCACCACGATCTGGCGGTCGAAGCGGCCGGGGCGGAGGAGCGCCGGGTCGAGCACGTCGGGGCGGTTGGTGGCGGCGATGAGGATGATGCCCTCATTGGCCTCGAAACCGTCCATTTCGACCAGGAGCTGGTTCAGGGTCTGCTCGCGCTCGTCATTGCCGCCGCCAAGCCCGGCGCCGCGATGGCGCCCGACCGCGTCGATTTCGTCGATGAAAATGATGCAGGGCGCGTTTTTCTTGGCCTGTTCGAACATGTCACGCACCCGGCTGGCGCCGACGCCGACGAACATTTCGACGAAATCCGAGCCGGAAATCGTGAAGAACGGCACATTGGCCTCGCCGGCGATGGCGCGGGCGAGCAGGGTCTTGCCGGTGCCGGGCGGGCCGACCAGCAGCACGCCGCGCGGAATGCGGCCGCCGAGGCGCTGGAATTTCTGCGGGTCTTTCAGGAATTCCACGATTTCCTGAAGGTCTTCCTTGGCCTCGTCGACGCCGGCGACATCCTCGAAGGTCACGCGGCCGTGGGCCTCGGTGAGAAGTTTGGCCTTGGACTTGCCGAAACCCATGGCCTTGCCGCCGGCCCCCTGCATCTGGCGCGACAGGAAAATCCACATGCCGATGAAGGCGAGCAAAGGCAGGCCGTTGATCAGCAGGTTCATCAGCCAGCTGTTGCCGTCGGACGGCGGCTTGGCGGTAATCTGGACGTTTTTCTTGTAGAGGCTGCCGACCAGGCTCGGGTCGTTCGGCGCGTAAGTCGAGAACGCCTTGCCGTCGGTGTAATGGCCGGCGATGTCGGAGCCCGCGATGGTCACGTCGCGGATATGGCCCTGATCGGCCTCCGTGAGCAACTGGCTGAAATTGATTTCCTGGGTCGGAGCGCGCTCGCTCGGCTTCTGGAACAGCACCACCAGCGCGACCACCAGAAGAACGATGATCACCCACAGCGCGAAATTACGGAAATTTGGATTCATCTTCGGTCCTGCGGAGCCTCTCCGGTCGAGCGTCGCTCGCTTGATATTGTCGATATGTAGGCCCGGCGAGCCGCCTTGCCAAGTGAAGTCGCGTGTCAATCGGGCAAGGGCCCGCCAAAATCGCCTGTTATGCTTGCGCTTGCGACGGACAAGCCGCGTCGGCGCGCCTTTTCCCGACGCAGCGTCAAAAGCCCGCGCGCGTCGAGCCGCGCCGCGCATCCCCCGAGCGTCGCGCGCAGGATTTCGCCATTCTGCCGCGCCATTTGCAAATTTTTCGCCAAAGCCTCCAGCCGCTCCAGCCGCGCCGGCGGCGCGCCGGCGACCCGCGCCAGGGCCAGAGCCAGAAAACGCTCGAAAACCGCCAATGGCGCGCCCTCGTTTTGGCGCAGGTCGTAAACATCGGGCTCCAATGTCGCCGCGCCGGCCAGAAACCCGCGCGCCGCCGCCTCGATCGCCTCTTCGGCCTTGCGCGCCCGCCCGGCGAAGGTCGTCAGCCTGTCCGCCGTCAGACCGAGGCCTTGCAGCGCCGGCCCGAGGGCGCGCCAGCGGGCGCGGGCGAAAAGTGGGTTGGAATTGGCCGGATCGTCGAAAAAATCCTGCCCCTCGCGGCGGCAAAAATCGATCAGCGCCTGTTTGGGCAGGCCGAGCAGCGGGCGGACGAGTCGCCCGCCGGCGAACATCTGGTCGCGCGCCATGCCCGAAAGGCCGGAAATCCCGCTGCCGCGCGCCAGGCGGATCAGGATCGTCTCCCATTGGTCGTCGGCGTGGTGGGCGGTCGCGACCGCCTCGGCGCCGATGGCGCGCGCATGATCGAACAGCAGAGCATAGCGGGCGGCGCGGGCCTTTTCCTGCACGCCGGTCCTGGGTCTTTCGCCGCGCCAGGGCAGAATGGCGTGATCGAGACCGAGGCCGCGCGCCCAGCGGCCGACCTGTTCCGCCTCCGCGCGCGAATCGGGCCGCAGCCCGTGATCGACCGTGGCGATATGGAGCGCCACCCCCGCGCCGGCGTCGCGCCAGCGCCAGGCGAGGCGCGTGAGGGCCAAGGAATCCGGGCCGCCCGAGACCGCGATCAGCAGGCCGGAAAGCTTTTCAAAGCCGGCGAACAGCCGGCCGGGGTCGAGATCGTCCGGCGTCAGCAAGCGGCCTTTTTCGCCTCGCGTTCGGCCGCGAGCTTTTCGGCCGCCGAGGCGTTGGGATATTTGCGCGGCATTTCCGAGAAAAAGGCGCAGGCCTGCTCCTTGGCGCCGAGCGCGGCGAGCGAAATGCCGAGCCTCACCATGGCGTAGGGCGCCACCGGGCTTTTCGAATATTCCTTGGCGATCTTCAGGAATTGCTCCGCCGCCTCGCGATGACGGTTCTGGAAGGAATAGGCCTCGCCAAGATGATAGATCGCCGGCGCGGTGTAACGGCCGCGCGGATTTTTCTGCACGAAGGCGCCGAAAGCCTGCTGCGCGGCGTCGTAATGCTGCGATTTCAGTTCGCTGGCGGCGGCGTCATATTCGGCCTTGACCGCGTCTTCGGGCGGGAGCGCCGCGACCTGAGCCGGCGGGTTCTGGACGGCGGCCGCCGGGGGCGCTTCGGTCGAAGCCACGGCGTCGCCGTCGCGCAGGGAGGGCGGGCGGATGTCGAGCGGCCGGCTGGCCGAATCGGGTGATCCGAGCGGCAAGGGCGCGCCGGGCGCGTTGGGCTGCGCGCCGGGGTCGAAGGCGTCGTGGCGGCGGCCGTCGGGGCCGGAGCTTGGGGCCGGGGGCGCGTCATTAGGCGCGTCGGCGGCGACCGCGGCGGCGGGAACGCCGGGGCCGGCCGGCGGCGGAACATTGGCCGCGACCGCCGGCCCGGCGCCCGGATCGTCGGTCAGTTCCGAATGATGGCGCGGCGGGCGGCCGGAGGGCTGGTCGATGCGGGTGTCCACATCGGACTGGAACTTGCGCAGGGCGTCCTCAAGCTGCTTGACCTGAAACTGCAACTGCTCAACCTGGCCGTTCAGATTGCGGACCTGGTTTTCGAGCCGGTCGACGCGCAGAAGCTCCGATGTGTCCTGACTCGGCGCGTCGCCGCCCTGATTGGGGACGCTGGCCGGGGGGCGGTCGAAGAACTGGGCCCGCGCCGCGCCGGCGCTGGAGACCAGCGCGGCGGCGGCGAGAGCCACGATCAAATTCTTGGGTGACGCGACGAAACCAAGAGCGCGCGGCGACAAAACGGCCATCCTTGTTCGAACCTCGGCGGGGGAGAATTCCCTCTTAACATATGTCGCGCCGCGTTGAGGTAAAAAAGTGGCGCGGGCGTTGCTTTCTGGCCACAGAGACGAAAAAAGCCGGCGCTTGAGGGCGCCGGCGCGATTCATCGAGGCTTTCAACCGGATCAGCTCTGGCCGCCGTGCAGGACGGTGACGGCGCGACGGTTCTGCGACCAGCAGGAAATATCGTCGCAGACCGCGACCGGGCGTTCCTTGCCGTAGGAAATGGTCTTCATGCGCGCGGCGGAAACGCCGCGCGAGACCAGATAATCCTTGGTCGTCTGGGCGCGGCGGGCGCCCAGCGCGAAGTTATATTCGCGGGTGCCGCGCTCGTCGGCGTGTCCCTCGATGGTGAAACGGTAATTCGGGTAGCGGTTGAGCCAGCCCGCCTGCTTGTCCAACGTGGCCTGGGCCGTGGCGCTCAACTGGCTGGAGTCGCTGTCGAAAAAGACGCGGTCGCCGACATTGACCGCGAAATCCTGCTGCGAGCCGGGAATGGCCGAGCCCGACATGCCGGCGCCGCCGCGCCCGTCGATGCCCGCCATGTCGGTCGGGTTCTTGGCGCAGGCCCCGAGAGCCAGCGCCGCAGCGAGAAAGGCGGCGTGCTTCAGGCCGACCATCGAACCAAATTTCTTCATCCGTTGCGCTCCTTTACCAGACAGCCGGGGTGGGGACGAACCCTCGCCGCCCGGGCGCCGTTACGCTCACTTCGCCAAACCCCCCGCCAGAACGAAACTGGCGGGTTCTGCTTCAAGTCCTAGACCGCGAATGTTAAGCGAGCGTTTTCGTAACCTTGATGAAAGGTTATGAATTCAGGCGGCTTTGTGATCTTTCCCGGCGTGGTTAACAGGGCGTTCATGGCGGCAATGGGGCGAGGAGGGAATTTTTAGCCGATCAGGCCGCTCCAGGAAGGGTCGGAGCCGAAGTTCGGCGTCGGAACCTCGAATTCGCCGTGGCCGAAAATGTCCCGCATATAGAGTTGCGCACCGCCATTCACATTGCGGAAAAACATCACGAAAAGCCCGTTGGGGGCCCAGGTCGGCCCCTCGTTGTGGAAGCTTTCGACCAGAATGCGCTCGCCCGAGCCGTCCGGCTTGATCACGCCGATGGCGAAGCCGCCGCTCGATTGGCGGGTGAAGGCGATATAATGGCCCTTGGGCGACCAGACCGGGGTCGAATAGCGGCCTTGGCCGAAACTGATTCGGGTGGCGGCGCCGCCGCCCGCGCTCATGATATAGATCTGCTGCGTGCCGCCGCGATCCGATTCGAAACAAATTCGCGCGCCGTCCGGCGAATAGCAGGGCGAGGTGTCGATGGCCGCGGAATCGGTCAGCCGCGTGGTGGCGCGCGACCGCACGTCCATGCTGTAGAGATTGGCGACGCCGTTATCCTCCAGCGACATGACGATGCGCTGGCCATCCGGCGAGAAACGCGGCGAGAAGGTCATGCCGGGGAAATTGCCGACCACCTCGCGCTGTCCGGTGTCGATATTGAGCAGGAAGACCCTGGGGTCTTCCGCGCCGAAGGACATATAGGTCAGCTCCTGCGAATTGGGCGAGAAACGCGGCGTCACCACCAGATCGTCGCCGCGCGTCAGATAACGGACATTGGCGCCGTCCAGATCCATGATCGTCAGCCTCTTGCGGCGGGTCTGGCGCGGCCCGGTCTCGTCCACGAAGGCGATGCGAGTGTCGAAAAAGCCGCCTTCGCCGGTCACCTTGGAAAAGATCGCGTCCGAGATGATATGGGCGACGCGCCGCGAATTCTTGGGATCGGTGACATATTGCTGGCCGGCGACCTGATTGCCCGCGCCGACGTCCCATAGGCGGAATTCGGTCTTCATGCGGCCGTCGCCGCCGCGCGCCGAGCGGCCGACCACGGCATATTGGGCGTTGAGCGCTTGGAAGGCCGCCATGTTCGGGGCGGCGTCGGGGCTGACGCCCGCGCCCGCCGCGCCGGCGTCCACCGGATTGATGAAGACCGAGCGCTTGAAATTATTGACGATGACCGAGGCGATCGCCGCGCCGCCGTCGCCGCCGAAGGGGACGATGGCGACATTGACCGGCGTGAAATTGCCGCCGCCATGCACGTCGAGATAACGCTCGGCCATCGAATGCCGGGGCAGAAGGGGACTGAGGGCGAGGCCGCCGAACATGGCGGCGGCGGCGCGGCGGCTGGGCGTGAACGACATGGGCGCGGTCCTGGAGTTCAAAGCGGGACGTTGGCGGCTAGAGCATATTCCCAAAAAGTTGCAGACTTTTTGGACAAGAATATGCGTTAGAACAATGAATTAGAGACTTATTCCGATTCCGAAGGAACGGAAAGGCTCTAATTCAGGATTTCGGGGTCGAAGCCGACCACCCAATCCTTCCACTGGTCATAATAGGGCTGGTATTGGGCGGGAATGCGAAGCGGATTGCAGCGCCGCACCGCGCGCAAGGCGCTTTCGGCCAAACCCCGGAAATTGGGGTCCGACGGCGGATTGAGCAGCACCGGCTGGCCGGCGAGCGAGCCGTCCGGCCGGTAGGACACGCGGATCTTGGCGACATATTTGTCGCCGGTCAGCGGCAGATAGTTCCAGCACTGCTTGTATTGCTCCTGCAGCAGGGCCCCGAGCGCATCGGCCATCGACGGCGACATATGCGCGCCGGCGGCGTGACGCGCGCCCAAGGCGGCGGCGTGGCTGACCTCGCGCCCGGTGGTGAATTTCGCGTCCGGCGCCTTCTCGTCAAGCAGCTTGGCGACTTCGTCGAGATTGGCGCTCTGGCGCGGCTTGTCGTTCTGGGTCTTGGGTTTCGGCGCCGGCTTGTCCTGGCTCTGCGACAGCAGCTTGGCCACTTCGTCGAGTTTGGGCGGCTTGGGAGCCGGCTTTTCCGGCGGACGCTTCGGCGGCTCGGGCGCGGGCTTCCGTTCGGCCTTTTCCGGCTTTGGCGGGCGCGGCGGCGGCCGGACCGTCTCCGCGTCCTCGCGTTCGACTTGCTTTTCGGGCTCGGGCGGCGCCGCCTTGGCGGGCGGCGCCGGGCGCGGCGGCGGCGGCGGCGGAGGAACCGGCGGCGGCGGGATCGGCGGCCGCGGCGGGGGCGGCGGAGCCGGTTTTGGCTCGGAGGGTTCGGCGACCTTGTCGGCCTGGGGCTTTTCCGCCAGCTTGGCGGTCTTCTCGCCCTGCATGATCTCATGGAACTGGGCGTCGGTGACAGTCTCGACCGGGATCGCCTCCGTCGCGTCGGCGAATTTCTCGTCATGGGAAAAATGGACGAGCAGAAACGCCAGCAGCCCGAGATGGACCGCCGCCGAGACGAGAAAACCCGGCTCCGAACGCGAAAACCTCACTTCGCCTGACCCTGACTGTTCCCTTGCTGATCCGTCTGCTGGCTGGTCACCAAGGCGACCTTCTTGAAGCCCGCCGCCGTGAGGTCGGACATGATGTCGGCGACCCGCCCGTAGGGCACCTGTTTCGCGGCGCGCACATAGACGCGCTCGTCGGCGCCGTCCTTGGCCTGGGCCTGGACGCCGGGAATAAGGTCGGAATCGGCGATCTTCTGGTCCATCAGATAGAGATCGCCATGCTCGTCGATCGAAATGGCGATCGGCTTCTTGTCGATATTCAGTTCGCCGGCCTTGGTCGCCGGCAGGTCGATCGGCACGCCCGAGGACAGCAGCGGCGCCGCGACCATGAAAATGATCAGCAGCACCAGCATGACGTCGATGAACGGCGTCATGTTGATGTCGGCCATGGCGCGATAGCGCGGCACGCCGCGCCGCCGCCGGCCGCCTTTTCCGCCGGATGAAACCGCCATACCCATGGGGCTGCTCCTTCAGGCCGCGTTGTTGCGCTGTCCGGCGTGCTGGTCGATCTGCCGGGACAGGATGGCGGAGAATTCGTCGGCGAAGCTCTCCATCCGCGCCTGGGTCTTGGCGACGTCGCCGGACAGCTTGTTATAGGCGATCAGCGCCGGAATGGCGGCGAACAGGCCGAGGGCGGTGGCGAGCAAGGCCTCGGCGATGCCGGGCGCGACCACGGCGAGCGAGGTGTTTTTCGAAAGCGCGATGGAGCGAAACGAGGTCATGATGCCCCATACCGTGCCGAACAGGCCGATGAATGGCCCGGCCGAGGCGACGGTGGCCAGCACCAGCAGGTTGGATTCGAGCTTTTCCACCTCGCGGGCGATCGACACGTCGAGCACTTTCTCGATGCGCGATTGCAGGCCGACGAAGGAGGCGTGGGCGTTCTGGAACGAGCGCTTCCATTCGCGCATGGCGGCGACGAACAGCGAGGCGGTGGCCGTGGTGTGCTGCGCCGCGAGCGAATGATAGAGGTCTTCGAGCGAATTGCCGGACCAGAACAGATTTTCGAAATTCTCGATGGCGGCGCGGGCGCGGCGGATCAGCATGGTCTTGTTGATGATGATCGCCCAGCACCAGACCGAGGACGCGAGCAGGCCGATCATCACCAGCTTGACGACGACGGACGCGCCCCAGAACATGGCGAAGACGGAAGCCTGCGCCCCGGCGGCGGCGAGCGGCGTGGCGGCGATTTCGTTCATGAAGGCGGTCCCTCGCAAATCCGGCGGCGCGCGATTTTTGCACGCGCGTGACCCTCTGCCTTGGAAATCGGTCAATTCTGCGGCCCGGACCGCTGAAAAAGCGCGCCGGCCGTTCACCGTAAGTTAAGCACGGCGCGTGGTTAAGAATGGGTTACGTTTTGTGCGGCGCCGCGCCCAGCGCAAGCTTTTCGCGCATTTCGCGCGGCAGGCGGCGCGGCTTGCCGCCGGCCAGCGCCGCGACCAGAACTTTTGCCGTGAAAAGAATGTCCGCCTCGCGCCGCACAATCTGCTCCAGCTCTATCGTGGCGGCGGTGACCTTGAGCGGCCTGGTTTCGACAATGAGCAGATCGTCCATCCGCGCCGGCTTCAAAAATTCGAGCTGCATCCGCGCGACCACGAAAAACAGGGCGTCGCCATTCTCGCCGGCATGGATCGCGCCCTGGTGAAAGCCCAGCTCGCGCAGCATTTCAGTGCGGGCGCGCTCGATGAAGCGCAAAAAATTGGCGTGATAGACGAGGCCGGTGAAATCCGTGTCCTCGTAATAGACGCGGATGGGGAAGAGATGCGCTGATTTCATTTCACTAAACGCTTAGACCGTCGCTAAAATGGCGCGCCAGAAACAATAACCATTCGAACTGGCTTTCCTGTATTAACGCCACGCCGTAGTCGGCGGGGAGGCCGGAGGTATCCAAAATAAATTCAAGGTCGGCGATGGCGTAAGGCGCGGCGCGACGTGGCGCCGTTGTCGGATCGACGCATGCTCTTATCAGCGCAACGCACACTTCAAGCCAAGCGTCTCTGCCCCCAAGGTAGCTCCACCATTCCACCCCAATGCGAACGGTGGCGCAGATTTTTACCCCATCGCCACGCTTATATGCGATGCTCCAATTGTGAACATGTGACACTTCGATTTTGGCCGTGCGCGGCAAAATTTCCGCCATGTTCCGGAGAATGTGCCAGTCCTTTTTGTTGGACTGCCGTTTCGTTCCATAGAGAACACCGTATGAAAAATCCAAGTGAGACAATTGGTGGCGTTCGGACCATTTTCCCGCATGCTCCACCACATCTTGAGCGATGTCTTTCGCCATTTCGTCGTTGAGGCAGCGCGGCCCGCTCTTCAGCGTCGCACATTTGAACGCGTTGTGACCAAGTCCTCTGCCGTCAAGAACAGAGTCTATGCTGTGCATTTGGCTTGGAACCACTTCCCATCCGTATACGGGAAGCACGACCTCTTCGACCATTCTCCCTGCCGACGTTTCCATTGATGAAAATACTTTTGCGGGAATAATATCGCCCTCAATTTCTGCAACACGCCGGTAGCCTTTTTGCCGCGAGTAAAACATGAGTACGAAAGGGCTTGTGTTGAACTTTTGGAACAGCGCGTCCTCGGCTGGAAGGCCCTGCAAATGGGTTGCGATTTTCCTTCGAAAGTCACTTTCCATTCGCAGGATGCGTTTTCTCGCGGCATTATTGTTATCAACGCGCTTCAGCGCGTGGAAAATATCCAACTTGGAAAGGACGAACGGCGGTTCTGTCCGAGGCAGGTCGGGGTGTCGTCGCGCCATCAGTGTGCCGCCATTTTCTTTTCACGGCGAGCGGTGACTGGAGGCGCGTAGCGAGCCAGTCCATTATCGCTGCCGTCATCCCAGACAAATGTCTCGCCGCCCTTGAACCACTGGCGCGTCCTCACATGCGACTGGACGTAGATGACCCGGTAATGTGAGGGCGGAGACAAATAGGGCCGGAAATTCCTCGATGCCAATTTGTCCAGGGATCGAGCAATGACTTCACCAGCAATTTTACCGAGCCGGATCGGCACGGCGTTCCCAACTTGGGCATATTGTTGCCCCACGGTCCCACAGAACTCCCAGTCGGACGGGAATTCCTGGATCGCAGCGTACTCTCGCAAGGTAAGCGCGCGAACTTCAAATGGGTGACAAAGCGACGTGCTCGCGTGATTTGGCATCGTGACGAGCGTGGGGCACGGCAAATCGAAGGAAAGCCGCCGCCACCAGCCCGAACGCCCGCCCTTTGCATGCCATGCGCTACCCATCGAGTCTCTTTGAATTTCGATCGGCAAACTTCTCCAATTTGATCCCGGCGGCACCATTTGAAGGAACGATTTTTTTCGGGGTGAAAAGTCCATCCTGACGGTGCCAGGGTCGTTGAGATGGCCTATCGCATTTCCCAACGTCTGCCATGGCTGCAACGCGTGGGATTCTCCGAAGAGGTCGGCAGCAATCTTTTCGAGGTCTGATGGGTTTCCATGTGTGGGTTGCGGAAAATCAACTTGAGCGTTGAATCGGTTGCCGATGAAAAGTGCGCGCTCCCTAAGCTGCGGCGCACCGTAATTAACCGCATTTACCTCGAAACAATCCATATGGTAGCCAGAACCGCTCTTTTGAAGATCATCGGCAAAGAGTTGAACCACCGAACCAGGTTGTTCATCTGCTAACAACGCCGTCCCGCCGAGCTGAGGTCGTTCCGCGATGGGACGATGTCTCAATGCAGCTGATAGAAGACCGCGCACATTCTCCATCAAGAAGTATTTTGGTTGCATATAGTCAACGAATCTCAAGAACTCCCAGAGAAGCGTTCCTCTCGGGTCTTGCGTGGCGCCGCGCCGCCCCGCGGTGCTGAACGATTGGCAGGGCGGCCCGCCGACAAGGACATCCAGTTGTCCCGGCTTTAGCCCCGCAGCATCCAAAATTGTAGCGGGATCCATCGCTGCAATGTCCCCCTGAAAAACAGCAAGGTTCGGATCAAATCGTCCCGCATCGCGGTTCGCCCGAATCGTATCGCAGTATGCCCGCTCCAGTTCGACAGCAGCCTTTAGCGAAAAGCGGCTCGTTTCGTGCATTCCTATGTCAAGCCCCATAGCGCCTGAAAATAGAGAGATGACCGAATATTTTTCCATACTTTGAATTGCCACATTCTGCGCTTTCGGCCCGACGCGCGATTCGCGGACCAGATTTGGGTTAGCCTACTTTGCTTGCGGAAAAAAACGAAGCCACCCGACCCGTTTTGCACATTGCAATCTATCGCATTGCCTCGTTCCATGAATTCGCGCGTAGGCGTTGGAGCATGAGAGCCTTAGCCGTCGTCCCCGCCAAAAAGCCCCATTTGCGGCGCCCGCGCCGGTTCGGTGAGCCCCAAATGGCGGAAGGCGAGGGGGGTCAGCATCCTTCCGCGCGGGGTTCGATTCAAAAAGCCCTGTTGCAGCAGAAAAGGCTCGATAATGTCCTCGATGGCGTCGCGCGGTTCGGAAAGCGCGGCGGCGATGGTTTCGATGCCGACCGGGCCGCCGCCGAAATTGACCGCCACCATGTCGAGATAGCGCCGGTCCATCTGGTCGAGGCCGATGGAATCGACATCCAGCAGTTTCAGCGCCCGGTCGGCGACCTGGCGGGTCACGATCTCGTCGCCATCGACCAAAGCGAAATCGCGCACCCGGCGCAGCAGCCGCCCGGCGATGCGCGGCGTGCCGCGCGAGCGGCGGGCGATTTCATTGGCGCCGTCCACGCTCAGCGGGCATTTCATCACCCGCGCGCCGCGCGCCACAATGCTTTGCAGTTCCTCCACCGTATAGAAATTCATCCGGACCGGAATGCCGAAACGGTCACGCAAGGGGGTGGTCAAAAGGCCGGCGCGGGTGGTGGCGCCGACCAGGGTGAATCTGGCGAGGTCGATCTTGACCGAACGCGCCGCCGGCCCCTCGCCGATGATCAGATCGAGCTGGAAATCCTCCATCGCCGGATAGAGGATTTCCTCGACCGCCGGATTGAGCCGGTGGATTTCGTCGATGAACAGCACGTCGCGCTCTTCGAGATTGGTGAGCTGGGCGGCGAGATCGCCGGCCTTGGCGATGACCGGGCCGGAGGTCGAGCGGAAATTGACCCCCAGCTCGCGCGCCACGATCTGGGCGAGCGTGGTCTTGCCGAGGCCCGGCGGGCCGACGAACAGCACATGGTCGAGCGCGTCTTTTCGCGCCTTGGCGGCCTCGATGAACACCTTGAGATTCTTGCGCGCGGCTTCCTGGCCGGTGAAATCGACGAGCGTCAGCGGCCGGATCGAGGCTTCGAGATCGTCCTCGCGCCGTTCCGGCGAAATCATGCGGCTGGCGGGCGGGGTCATTGACGCGCTTTCCCTCCGTCATCGCGAGCCAACGGACCCGGCTTTCGGCCGCTCCGATGCGCTATCCCGGTCGAGGTTTTGATCCTGCGCATCAGTAGCGGTCGTTCCTGTCGCGATAACCTTCGGGATTTGCGCCCTTCGCGATTCCCAAAAGGTCTTGGTGTTTCGGCGTGGCAACGAGAATGACGCTCTTGCCCTTAGGCAAAAAGGTAAATTCCTGCCCTGGGCGCCAACCCCGTTGCTTGCAGAGTTCCTTCGGAATCGAGATTTTGAATTTGCTCGACAGCTTGACAGCAGCGCTCATGGCGAATCCGTGATCGAATTGGACACAAAGACTAGCAGGAACAAGACACGAACGCCAGCACGCTTAACTCAGCAACGGCGCTTCGAATCCAGATCGGAACGATCATCAAGGTCGTCATGCCCGGGGACGGCATGACGACCCATGTTAATCCAAGAGTTACCCTTCAACCCGTCGCCAGTTCCTTCAGTCCCCGCCTGATCAGCGCGGCGGTTTCGGCATTTTCGCCCAGGGCCTTCAGGCTGGCGGCAATCGCCGTCGCCGCCTGCAGGCGGGCGTAGCCGAGGTTGATCAGGGCGGAAATCGCCTCCCGCGCGGCGCTGGAGCCGGCGGGCGCGGCGTCCGCTCCCGCCAGCGCCATGGCGCCGGCGTCGACCTCGCCGAAGGCGCCGGCCTTGTCCTTGAGTTCCGAGACGATGCGCGCCGCGAGTTTCGGGCCGACGCCCGGCGCGCGGGCGATTGAAGCCTTGTCCTGCAAGGCGATGGCCGAGGTCAGTTCCTGCGGCGGCAGGATGGAGAGAATGGCGAGCGCGACTTTCGAGCCGACGCCCTGCACATTCTGCAAAATACGAAACCAGTCGCGCTCGGAATCGCTCAGAAAGCCGAACAATCTGATGGCGTCCTCGCGCACCTGGGTCTCGATGGCGAGGACCGCGGCTTCGCCGGCGCGCGGCAGTCTTTGCAGGGTGCGGCTGGAGCAGGAGACGACATAGCCGACGCCGTGCACGTCGAGGATCACATGATCCTCGTGCAGGGAATCCACCACGCCCTTGAGTTTGCCGATCATCTTTCGCCCGAAACGAATCGTGTGAGCCCGAGTTTAATTCGGTTAAGCGAACAAAAGAAGAATTTCTTGCCGCCGCAAGCCGCTGTCTTGACCGTGCCCGCCTCATGCGGCATCGCTGTCTTTCCCGACCATCCCGAGATCGTAAGGCACATGACCGAGCTTTCCGGCGTTCGCGTGCTTCTGATCAGCCGCGATCCCCTCGACAGCGACAAGCGCGGCAATGGCGCCTATGTCTGGGGCATCGTCCGCGACCTGCGGGAGAATGGGGCAAAAGTTTTCCTGCTCCTGCCCTCGACGCGCGGGCTGGGCCGGCGCGTTTTCGCGCCGGAAGCGCCGGCGGCGCATAATTTCGACGCCGTCGAGATCGCCGGCGGCTTTTCGCTCGGATCGTGGCTGGTGCGCACGAAAGTCGACGCCTGGCGGCGGGCGGCGATCATCGTCGCGCAGAAAATCGCCGAAAAATGCCGCTTGCCGGTCAAGACGCCGGGGTCGGTGTGGGATGTCGCCCCGACCGACGACGACGAAAAGCGCGCGGTCGCCGCCGCGATCGCGAAATTCCGGCCCACCGCCCTGATCGCCAATTATTTCTTTCTCGCCGAAGCCATGAACCAGCCGGCGGCGGGGCTGCAAAAGCTGGCGATCACCCACGATCTTTTTCATCTGCGTGAGGAAAAATGCGTGGCGACCGGCCGTCCCGGCGTTTTCGCGCGGGTCGAAGCCGCGCATGAATATGGGGAGCTGGCCAAGGCCGACGCGCTGATCAATATCCAGAGCGGCGAAAACGAAATGCTGCGGGCGGCGTTGCCGGGCAAGACCATGCTGCTCAGCCCGGCCGCCTTTCCCCTCACGCCGCCGGTCGGCGCGCCCGAGCCTTTCAGCCTGATGCTGGTCGGCAGTCATTCATCGGGCAATATCCAAGGCCTGGAGTGGTTTCTCGACAAGGTCTGGCCACTGCTGCGCGCCCGCGCGCCAAGGGCGACTCTCTATATTTACGGCGGCGTCGCTCAAGCCGCCACCGATCGCGACGCGCCGGGCGTGATCCGGGTCGGGCCTACGCCTTCGCTGACCGAGGCCTATCATCGCCATGCGCTCTGCGTCGTGCCGCTGCTGCTGGGCAGCGGATTGAAGGTCAAGCTGGTCGAGGCGATGTGCCATGGCCGCGCCTCGGTCGTGACCTCGATCGGCGCGCAAGGGGTGGAGAGGGAGGCCGGCGCAAGTTTTTTGCAAGCCGACGACCCGGAAGGTTTTTCCGCGGCCTGCGCCGAACTGCTGTCCGACGATGCGCTGCGCGCGCGCATCGAGGCCCGCGCGCTGGACTACGCCCAAAATCATTTTACCGGAGCGGCGGCATTCGCGCCGCTGCGCCGCTATCTGGCCGCCGGCGCGGCGTAACAGGTTATTTCCCGGCCAAAGCCGCCGCACGTTTTTTTGCGCCGCGATGCTGGGCGTGGCAGATCGCGACCGCCAAAGCGTCCGCCGCGTCGGGGCTCAAGGCCTCGGCTTTCGGCAGCAGGATTTTGACCATCTTGGCGACCTGGGCCTTTTCGGCGTGGCCTGCGCCGACCACGGTCTTTTTCACCAGATTGGCGGCATATTCGGTGACTTCGAGCCCCGCCAGCGCCGGCACGACCAGAGCGATGCCGCGCGCATAGCCGAGTTTCAGGGTCGATTGCGCGTCGCGATTGACGAAAGTCTCCTCCACCGCCGCTTCGTCAGGCCGATGCGCGGCGATGACCGCCGAAAGGCCGTCGTGCAGCATGCGCAGCCGCTCGGCGAGATTTTCACCGGTGGGGGAATGGACCGCGCCCGAGGCGACGAAGGACAGGCGCGATCCGTCGGCCTCGATCACGCCCCAGCCGGTATGGCGCAGGCCGGGATCGACGCCGAGAATGCGAACCGCCGCCATCTTATTCCCTGGTCTTCAGGCCCTTGAGCTTGGCGAAGACCGAATCCACGTCGATCTCCTCTTCCTCGGGCTCCTCGCGCGCCGGGGCGGAGCCGAAGACCTCCTCCTTGGTGGACGGCTCGTAATAGAAGGGCTGGGTGGTTTCATCGGCGGAAATGAGGGTCGGGCCGTGGTCCTGGACCAGCGCGGGGCGGTCCTTGGCAGCGCGCTGCACCTCGAAATCGAGGTCGATCTGCGAGCACAGGCCCAGGGTCACCGGGTCCAGAGGGGTCAGCGAGGCCGAATTCCAATGGGTGCGGTCGCGGATCGCAGAGATCGTGCTCTTGGTCGTGCCGGCGAGCCGCATGATCTGGGCGTCCTTCAGCTCGGGATGGTTGCGCACCAGCCAGAGAATGGCGTTGGGCCGATCCTGGCGGCGCGACAAGGGCGTATAGCGCGGGCCGCGATGGCGCTTGACCTCGGGCAGGCGCACCTTGGAGACGGCGAGCTTGAGCCGGTAGTCGGAATTCTTCTCGCCGCGTTCGATCTCCTCGCGGGTCAGCTGGCCGGAGGTGATCGGGTCGTGGCCGCGAATGCCGGAGGCGACTTCGCCATCGGCGATGCCTTTGACTTCGAGCGGATGCAGCACGCAGAATTCGGCGATCTGGTCGAACGTCAGCGAGGTGTTCTCCACCAGCCAGACGGCGGTGGCCTTGGGCATGAGCGGGGCGTTGCTCATCGTTTTCTCCTCGAATTGGGCTCTGCCGCCGGCCGACGCGCGCCCTCGCGCTCCGGCCCGGCCGAGGCTCAGCCTCAAATTTCATTCATGACGGGGATGCCAAACGATATAATGTGAAAGGGCGTGAAACGCAAACGATCCGTTGCATTTTCATGACGGGTTTTGGGCGCGCTGCAGCAGGCAGGCAAAGGGAGGCGGATTTGGCGAGGGACGACGAGGAGCTTTTCGCGCCGAAAAAGGCGCCGGCGCGCCATGAGCTGGGCCAGCCGCTCGACGCGCTTTCGGTGGACGAGCTGAGCGAAAGGATCGAAACGCTGCGGGCGGAAATCGCGCGGCTGGAGGCGGCGCGGCAGAACAAGAGCGCCTCGCGGGCGGCCGCCGACGGGTTCTTCAAGAAACCGTGATGACGTAACGTCATGATTTATCGTAAAAAACTTCGCCTCCATATTTACCTTAACGTGTTCTTAACCTTTTGATGGCAAGTTGGAATTGTTCCATCCGGAACCAGGCGACTTTCGCCTTGTCTGACGCCTCCCTGTATCGACTTTGGGGAGCTGCTCATCGGCAGCTCTCCTTTTTGTGTCGCGGGTCGCCTGTCTTGTTCATTAAACATTAATTGAGTTTCGGCGAGCGTCCACCCATGAAGCGCGCTATTGTCGCCTTGTTCCCGAGGGGCGGAACGCCCGCGACGGATCATGTTCTTCGGCGCGCTGGTTGGGGTTGCGCATGGGTCGCACGAGTATCGATGGCGGCGAGGCCGTCTCTTTCGCGGAGCGTCTGGCGACCTCCGACGCCTTCAAGTCCATGTTCCGCGAGGGCATGGCGCTGGTGGAGGAGGCAGCCGCCTATCTCGACGGCGCCGGGCGGGAAGAGGCTCGCGCCCTGCCGCGCAACGATTCCCTCGCTTACGCCGCCGAAAGCATGCGGCTGACGACACGGCTGATGCAGCTCGCCTCTTGGCTCCTGCTCCAGCGCGCGGTCAACGAGGGCGAGCTGACCCTCGAACAGGCGGCCAACGAAAAGCGCAAGGTCAAATTGTCCTATCAGGAAGCCGCCGCGGCGCCAGAGGTCTTCGCCCGGCTGCCGAAGGCCCTGCGCGATCTGGTCGTCGATTCCCTGCGCTTGCAGGCCCGCATCCTCCATCTCGACCAATTGCTCTATCTCGATCCCAACGCGCCGCTGGCGACGCCCACGGTCAGCCCGGTCGAGGAACAGCTCAACCGGCTGCGCGCCGCTTTTTCTTGAACGCGCGGCGCGCAGCGACTGCCGGTTTCCGCCACGGGACGCGACATGAGCGAAGCAAGCCTGCCGGATTCGGCGACCATCGTCACTCTGTCCTATCGCGGCGATTTCGAGGTCTGCCGCCTGCTGTGCGAAAGCGTGGACCGTTTCGCGCCGAAAAATTTCGTCCATCGGCTTTATGTTCCCACCCGCGATCTCGCGCTGTTCGCGCCGCTCGCCAATCAACGACGGATCGTGGGGTCGCAGGATCGCGATCTTCTGCCGCGTTGGATGTGGAAACTGCCGTTGCCGAGCCCGCGCGTGCGGGCGCTTCTGCGCCTGCCGCGCCGCAATGTCTATCTGAGCCTGTACAGCAAGCCGGTGCGCGGCTGGATCGCCCAGCAGATGATGAAGATCGCCGCGACCGCCGACAGCCCGACCGAAGTGGTGATCCATGCCGACAGCGAAACCCTGTTCATCCGGCCCCTGAGCATGGACCAGCTGGTCCGCCCCGACGGCAAGGCGCTGCTCTATCAGAACTCCGGCAAGGTCAAGGACGAAGGCCATGGCGCGTGGCGCGAGGGCGCCAACCGGCTGCTGGGACTGCCGCCCGGCTCGATCCACACCGACGATTTCATCAATTCGCTGGTAGTCTGGCGGCGCTCGACCGTGCGCCGCCTGATCGCGCGGCTCGAGCAGGTCGGCGGCCGCGACTGGCGCAAGATCCTCGCCGCCACGCCGAACTTATCCGAATATACGCTCTACGGCGTCTTCGCCAATGCGGTGCTCGGCCTCGACGCGGCGGGCCACTGGCCTGATCCGCGCCCGCTCTGCCATACGTTCTGGGACGAAAGGTTCGAAAGCGCGGAAGCGGAGCGCGCTTTTGTCGAGTCTGTGCGCCCCGATCAGATCGCCTGCCTGCTGCAATCGACCATGAGTCTCGGCCCCGACGCGCGCCAAGCCGTGCTCGATCGCGTCCTGGCGCAGGCCGCGCGCCAGGACGCGGCGGCGTGAAACTTTGCCGGGGAAAGCGGCGCCCCGCCGGTCAGGCGGATCGCGAAAAAGGCCGCCAGCTCGCCAAGGCGATGAACAGCGTGACGAGATTGGTATAGGGATTGTTGCGCATATAGAGCGTCGCTTCGGTGAAATTGTGCAGCAGATACAGGAATAAGGTCAGCGCGATCATGGCGAAGACCGGCCGGGCGCCGGGGACGCCGCGCGTCTCGATGCCGCGCCGGGTCGCGCGGCCGATCGCGACGAAAACCGACCAGATCGCGATCAAAGTGGCGAACAAGCCGATATGGAGCCAGAGTTCGAGATAGCCGTTATGGGCCTGATTGATCAGGCCGACCGGCGAATCGCCGAGCCAGGTGCCGGGCCCGAGTTTCTTGAGCGGATCGTTGGCCACGCCGACGTCCCAGAAGGCGCCATAGCCGTAGCCGAGCCATTCGTGCTTCATCGCCGAACGATAGGCGAAGGCCCAGAGTTCGTCGCGTCCGGTGAAGGTCGGATCGGAGACGAAGGCGACCAGGATTTTGTAGAATTCGAAATCGAAGAAGATCAGGATCGCGCCGATCGCGGTGACAAGGGCGGCGAGGCCGGCGAAGGCGAGCAAAGCGAAACGGGGCCCAAGTTTTTGGGCGGCATAGAAGACGGCGCCGAGCGCGAGGCCGAAGAGCAAAATGCCGGTCGAGGTCTTGCTGTCGGTCAGGAGCAGGAAGAAGAATGACGCCAGGACACTGAATATACCGGCGAATCGCCCGCCCCAGCTTGTGCAGCCAGAGGTCCAGGTCACGGCCACGATCACCGAAATCATGGCGACGATGCCGGCGACGTTCTTGGTGACATAAATGCCCTGGACGCCGATGTCGGAAATCGCCTGCGCCGGCCAGAGCACGACCATCAGGAGGTTGGCGACGATCACCGCCGTCAGGAAGGCGAAAAATTTGGTGTGGAAGGCGCGCAGATCGTCGACGCCGACCGCGACGCCGATCGCCGCCGCGCTGATGCACAGCAGCAGGACCGCGCGCCTTATGGTCAGATCCGGATATTGCGACCAGAACAGGCTGGCGAGGCTGATCGCGAACACCAGCGTCATCGCCCAGTTCTCCCGCAGGGCGAGAAAGAGCTGGCTCCGGCGCGGCCACATGATCAGCAGGGAGAACAGGCCCAGCGACAGGCCCGCGACCTGGACCAGCGGGCTGCCTTCGAGCCGGTTCTCGACCGAGGTGACGGTGAAGGGCGTGAGCCCGACATAGGTATATTCGAGAAAGGCGTAGAGCAGCAGATCGTGCGCCGCGCCGAACCAGGCCGGCCGGGCGGCGGCGGAAGGTTTCGCGCGCGGCGAAGAAAAGGCGACGGCGGTCATTGCGCGGCGAATTTCGGCGCGAGCGAGGCGGAGCTTTCGCCGCCCAGCAGGGGGCACAGGCGGGCGGCGAGCGCCTTGCCGAAAAATGCGTTGCCCACGCGGTCGAGATGGCCGGAGGCGCCGTTCGCGCCGAGATAATGGAGATAGGCTCCGGTCGCGCGCACCTGGGCGCGGGCCTCGTCCTCGACATCGATGAAGGGCGCGCCGGCTTTTTGGGCGAGCTGGCGCCATTGGTCGCGAACCGGCTCCGGCCCGAGCGGCCTGGCGCTCTCGGCGTCGGCGTCCGGGACGATGGTGACGGCGAAGGGAATGTTTTTTTCGCGCAGCAATTCGGCCATTTCGCCGAAGGCGAGGTCGCGGCCCTGCTGGAACGAGCGGTAGAGCGCGGCCTCATCCTCGGGCGCTCCCTCGGGCGCCCCTTCCGCCGCGATGTCGCGCATGATCTGGCGATATTGGATCGCATATTGCACGAGCCGGCTGCGGTCGCTGAAGTTTTGCAGCCAGACGGCGAAATCCGAAGACTTGGCTCTATATTGCGGCGTGTCCTCATAGGAATAATCGACGCTGACCTTGCCGTCGGCGTCGCGACGCAGGCGCGGCGAGAGATTCAGCTTGGGATCGAGATCGCCGGGAACGACGAAGCTGTTGGTCTGGAGCACGACGAAATCGGGCTTGAGCGTCAGGCCGTAATCGCGCAGCAGCAGATATTCCTGATGGATCGTATAGCCGCCGACGCCGAGATTGACGGCTTCGACCGGGCGTCCGGCCAGCGCCGGACATTGGCCGAGCGCCTCGCCGAGTTGCGAGACGAAGCCGTCCCGACGCGCGACCTGGATCGCCGCGGTGAAGGAATTGCCGACGACCATCAGGCGGAAGGCGCCCGGCGGCTTGGCCCGCGCATGTTCGATATCGTGAAAGCCATGCGAATTGAAGGCGACGTCGGCACCGCCCTCGTTGGACTCGATGCCGCGCGCGAAGGGCCGCCCGGCATAGCCGAGTTCGGGCAGGTCGGGATTGTAATGGGCGCGGCCATAGACGACGGTCAGCACCGAGCCATAGCCGACGGCGCGCATGCCCAGCTCGATCGCGCCCAGCGCGACGGCGGCGCCGGCGAGGGTCGCGCCCGCGCCGATCAGCAACGCCCTAAAAGTTGAAATAGATGAAGGGCGAGGCGCCATGGCGAATCCCCGTGAGCGAAATGACGAAAAGCGCCATCGTCGTCGCGAATCCCGCGAAGGCGTAAGGCGCGGCGAGGCGCAGGGCCGGGCGCGGCGTCGCGCCGAAGTTCTTGAGCCGGGCTTCGGCCCAGGCGACGATCTGCTGCGAATTGGGGGCGAAAACCGCCGGTCCCAGCAGGCCCGCGATCCACGGCCAGGGCGATTCCCCCAGCCGGCCGATCAGAGCGGAGGGTAGTTCGCGGACGATCTCGTGCGGCGGCGCCGGGATATTGAAGGCCGTCATGCCCTCCAGCACCCGCAGCGCGCCATCGAGACTGGTCGCGCGGAAGAAGACCCAGCCGACCACCACGGCGAAAAAAGTCAGCGCCCAGCCGAAGGGCGCCATCCAGGCGCGCCAGGCGACGCCTGACCGCTGGCGCAGGGCGGCGACGGCGTGATCGACGACGAGGTAGAAGCCGTGCAGCGCGCCCCAGATCAGAAAGGTCCAGCCGGCGCCGTGCCACAGCCCGCCGAGCAGCATGGTGATGAAGAGATTTGCGTAGCGGCGCAGGAAGCCGAAGCGGTTGCCGCCGAGCGGGATGTAGAGATAATCGCGCAGGAAGCGCGACAAGGTCATGTGCCAGCGCCGCCAGAAATCGACGATGGACTGCGCCTTGTAGGGCGAGTTGAAATTGAGCGGCAGATAGATGTTAAACATCCGCGACAGGCCGAGCGCCATGTCGGTATAGCCGGAGAAATCGAAATAGATCTGCGCCGTATAGGCGAGCGCGCCACTCCAGGCGGCCGTCGCGCCAAGCGCGCCATGGCCGTTGAACACCTGATCGGCGAAAGGCGCGACCGAATCGGCAAAGACGATTTTCTTGACCACGCCGATCAGGAACAAAGCGAGGCCGAAGGCGATATTGGCGGGAACCGGCCTTTTGTTCGCGTTATCGGCGAATTGCGGCATCATTTCCGAATGATGCAGCACCGGCCCCGCGATCAGATGGGGGAAATAGGTGACGAACAGGACATAATTGCCGAGGTGACGCTCCTTGACCTTGCCTTTGAAGCTGTCCACCAGAAAGGCGATCTGGGTAAAGGTATAAAATGAAATGCCGAGCGGCAGGACGACTTTCACGAACGACAGTTCATGCGGGGAGAAATGGTTGAGCGTATCGATCAGCCAGTTCATATATTTGAAATAGATCAGGCAGCCGAGATTGAGCGCCAGTCCGGCGATGAGGAAGGCTTTGGCGCGGCGCGGATCGTCTTCGCGCCGGCGGGCGATGGCCGCGCCGATCGAATAATTGACCAGGATCGAGGCGCAGAGCAGGAAGGTCAGCCGCCAGTTCCAATAGGAATAAAAGGCGAGCGAGGCCAGAGCCAGAAAGGCGACGCCCAGCCGGCCGCTCAGCCGCGAGGCCAGGAAATAGCCGGCGAAGGCGATCGGCAGGAAGCCGAGCACGAAGGCGAAGGAATTGAACAGCATCGGGCGGCGCGAACCTCTCTGCGCCGATTTAACCGCGCAACGCCCGGCGATTTCGTGAAAAGATAAAGTGAATGGCGCGGATTTTAGCTTTCATGGCGCCCATCCGGTTAACAGGATCAATCAAATTTTAAGTATTCTCGCGCCGACCTTTTTAACGAAGCCGGGCTAGTCTTGACGCCTGACGCGGCCTTTTCGCCGCGCTCCGCTTCGTCCGAGTTGCTTCATGGATCGCGTCAGCGTCGTCACACCCACTTATCATCGCCCCGAGCCCTTGCGCCGGGCCCTGGTCAGCCTGTTCCAGCAGACCGGGCTGCGCGAACTCGCGGTCGAGATCGTCGTGGTGGACAATTCGCCCGACGCCAACGCCCGCGAACTGGTCGAGACGCTTTCCGCGCGCGCGCCTTTTCCGGTCGTTTATGTCAGCGAGCCGCGCCCCGGCGTGGCCAACGCCCGCAACGCCGGGGTCGCCGTCGCGCTCGGGCGCTGGGTGGCCTTTCTCGACGACGACGAGGAGGCCGATCCGCTCTGGCTCGCGGCTCTCGTCGATGTCGCCCGCGACACCGGCGCCGACGCGGTTTTCGGGCCGATCGAGGCCCGCGCCGAGGGCGGCGACATCGGCCCCTTCGCGCCATTTTTCGAGCGCCGCATCGACCGTCCCGACGGCGCCGACATTACCGCGCTCGCCGCGCGTCTCGGCACCAATAATTCCATGTTCGACCGCCGCGCCTGCCTGTCGGCGCCGGTCAATTTCGATCCCGGCCTCAACGAGGTCGGCGGCGAGGACAGTCTGCTGCTGCAAAAGCTGGTCAAATCCGGACGGCGCTTCCATTTCGCGCCGCGCGCCTTGGTGCGCGAATGGGCGCCGCGACGCCGCCTGACCTGGGCCTATGTGAAAAAGCGCAAATTCCTCAGCGGCCAGATCAGGGTTTTCGTCCAGAACATGACCAACCCCGGCCGGCCCGGGATCATCGCTCTGTGGATGGCGGCCGGCGCCGTGCAAACCTTGATCTTCGGCGCGGCGACGGTGGCGGCGGCGCCCTTCAACGCCGATCTGAGCCAGAAAATGGCGGCGCGGCTCCATGGCGGGCTTGGCAAGATCCTGTGGGCGCCGCGTTTCCGGCCGGCGCTTTACGGGCGAGGGCTGGTGTCTTGAACCGCCGACCGATGTCGCGCCGGGCGATGGTCGCGCTGCTGGGCGGCGGCGGCCTCGCGGCGGGAGGGTTTGCAAGGGCGGCTGAACATGCGCCAGCGACGATCCGGATCGACGACCGCGCCGCCGGAGCGCCGATCGATCCTTTCATCTATGGCTCGAACGAACTCGGGACCATGGACGGCGAGGGGCCGAGCGTCGATTTCGACCGCCGCGCCGGCGTGACCGTCCGCCGCCTCGGCGGCAATCTGATGACCGCCTATAATTGGCGCGACAACGCCGCCAATTCCGGCAAGGATTACCAGCACGCCAACAGCGACGCGCTGCTGCGCTTTCTCGACGTCCCGAAGGAAGATCGGGACCGCCCCGGCGAAGTGGTCGAAATCTTTCTCGCCAACAGCCGGAAAATCGGCGCGCGCAGCCTGCTGACTTTGCCGCTCGCCGGCTATGTCGCGGCGGATTTCAATGGCGCGGTGGCGCCGAATGAGGCCGCGCCTTCGCCGCGTTTCGCCGCCGTCGACTGGTCGGAGCGCGAAGAGGCGGGAGGCGCGGTCAATATCCCGGCCTTCGTCGCCCGTCTGGTCGCGGAACATGGCGGCGCGGCGTCGGGCGGCGTGCGCGGCTATTATCTCGACAACGAGCCGGGCCTGTGGACTCGGACCCATCCCCGCATCGTCAAAAGCCCGCCGACGATCAAGAGCTTCATCGAAAAATCCCTGCGCGCGGCGGCGGCGATCAAGAAGATCGACTCCGGCGCCTGGGTGCTCGGCCCGACGAGCTGGGGCGCGCCGGAATTCCTGACTTTCCAGAACGCGCCCGACTGGGCCGATTACAAGGCGCATGGCTCGTTCCTCGCCGCATATCTCGCCGCCTTCCGCGCCGAATCCGAGCGCCGGGGCCTGCGCCTGCTCGATTGTCTCGACGTGCACTGGTATCCGCAGATTGGAAGCGGCGATCTCTATCGCAACGAAAATCCCGCGCTTGCCCCGGCCGTGCTTGACGCGCCGCGCTCGCTCGACGATGCGACTTATTGCGAGAAATCCTGGGTCGCCGACACGCTCGGCTGCGGGACGGGCTCGGGCCTGCCGCTGCCCCTGCTGCCGAGCCTGCGCCGGATCGTCGAAAAAAATTTCCCGGGCGTCGGCCTGTCGATCGGCGAATATAATTTCGGCGGGCCGGGCCAATTGTCGAGCGGCCTCGCTGTCGCCGACGCCCTCGGAAGGTTCGGCCGCGCCGGCGTAAAAATCGCGGCCCATTGGGGCGATCTCGCCGGCTGGATCGGCGAGGCTTTCAGGCTGTACCGCATGAAAGACGCCGACGGCCGGCTATTTGGCGCGCACAGCCTCCCCGTCGAAAGCAATGCCGGCCCCGGCCTCTCGCTTTTTTCCGCGCACGGCGAAAAGGGCGAGATCGACCTGATCGCCATCAACAAGACCGCTCAACCTGTCGCCTTCGATTTGCGTTGCGGCTCAAACCGCCCGCTGGCCTTGCGCGCCACGCTGGGCTTCGATGCAAGCCGCCGGTCGTGCCGCGCGATCGACGGGCAGGGCAGCGAGCCCAGCGCGCTTTTGCGCCTTGTCACGCCGGAATTTTCCGCACGCCGCTATGCCCTGAATGCGGAGTAGGAAGCCAGCGCGTGGTTCTTATTGACGGAAAGCTCCGATGACCGCGAGGCAGCCATCGCCAGAGCGTCCGTCATGCGCAAACAACCCGCCGGAGCCCGCCGCCAGCGCATATTCCCGAAAAGCTGATAGACTTTTCGGACAATAATATGCGTCAAAACAATGAAATAACTTAAGCGCGTTCGACTCGATGATTTTCGAACGCGCTCTACGCGGAAGCGCCTTTTGAATCGATAACGGTCTTCTCGACGATCCATGGTCCTGTTACGATGTTCGTGTTATGTTCTTTTCACGTTTGAATTATCGTTGAGGATGTTGCCTTGATGGACGCCGAGGCATTTCCAAGAATTTCTTGTCGTCGTCTCGCGCCACCGGGAGATGCGGCGGGCGTTTTTTTTTGCGACGGCGACGGCCCCGCAATCGGCCCGATCCGACTTCCGAAAAGGACAGGCTCGGGTTCCGCGCCTTGTCGCGTCGAGGAGTTGAACAAGGTTTTCGGCTATGTCGCTTTGCGAACTCAACGGTTCGTCACTTCGCGCCAGCCTCGCGGGCGCCCAGCTTTGACGAAAGGTGGATGGCAGGAACAAAAGTCATGCGGAACCGGTTCGGGGGCTTCCCGCCCGGCCGTTGGACGGCCGAGCTTCGCATGACGGGATCAGAGGTTGGTCGAAACCTGGTTGAACAGGTTGGACAGGTTCGAACCGAGGTTCGCCACCGAGGCGATGATGGCCAACGCGATCAGAGCGGCAAGCAAGCCATATTCGATGGCCGTGGCGCCGGACTGGTCCTGCATAAAGCGATTGACGAGGTTTTTCATATGGTTATGCTCCCAAATTTGGTCGCTCGCCTCAGACATTGCTTGCTGTCAGCCGCGATGGGGCTACCGTAAGGGAGGTTTCTCGCTAAGATGTTAAAATGACTCGTTGGATTTTCCAAATGACTGTTAAACTTGGGATTCTCAAGGAAGATTGATTTCGATGGCGAGGAAAGGGGCTCAGTCAACAATGCAGGAGCTTCGAAAAGGCCCGACAATTTTTCCAAGGCTCGCAGCAGGAAATTTTCTCGACAGTTACACCGAGGGAAAGTGGGCAGGTAACCTTGGGTCGCGCCCAAGACAGCCGCCCGAAAAGCAACACAGGACGTTCTTTCGTTTCACTCACCGGCCGCAATGGGTCGATTCCTCCCTCTCGAAGCCGCGCCTGTTCAAGCCTCGCCCGTCGCTCAGCCCGACTAGCCCTCCACCGGTCGCGCGCGCAGGGCGAGCAGGCCGGTGAGGCCGGCGAGTTTTTCGCGCGCGAACAGGGCGAGGCTGACGGCATAGGCCGCTATGCCGGCGCCGATCAGCAAAGCCAGGGTCGTCGGCCGGCTGAAATTGGGTAAAACGGGGGCGAGACGGAGCACGAAAAAGCCCATCAGGGCGGCGAGCGCCCAGGCCGGGGCCAGCGCCAGAAAACGCGCGCGGCGCGACCAGCCGAGCAATTGCGGCGCTGCGAGAATGGCGGTCGCCGCCTGGGCCATGTCGCCGGCGACGCGCGACAGGCCGACGGCGATCGGCCCCAGGCCGGCGGCGAAGACCAGAACCGCGACGGTGACGCCCAGCGCGGCCATATTGGCGGTCAAACTATATTCGGGCCGTCCGCGCGCGCTGAGCGCGGTGATGATCAGCCGCGACGGCAGGCAGATCGCCGAGCCAAGCGCGAGGCAGGAGCCGATGATCACGGCCTCATCCCAGCCGGGGCCGGCCACCAGCGGCAGCAACACCGGAATGACGGCGGCAAGGCCGACGAAGACCGGCGCGATTCCCAGCGCCGCATGGGCGACAATGACGCGCGCCCGCGCGCTCAGGCGCTCCGGCTCGTCCTGCAAACGGGACAGGACGGAAAAGACCAGATTATGGCCGGTGGCGCCGATCGCCGAGCGCAAAGGCTCGACCAGCCGCATCGCCATATTGACATAGCCCAGCACATTCAGGCCGTAGAGCCCGCCGACGGCGTAATTGAAGACGAGATAAGTGAAATTGTCGATCAGACGGTCCGCCAGCGTCACGCCGCCATAGCGCGCGAGATCGCGCAAGGGGCCGATGGAGCGGCTGGGCAGGATCAGCACCTTGGCGCTGGCTTGCAAAAACACGGCGCGGGCGACGACGATCAGCAGGCGCTGGCCGACCAAAGCCCACACGCCGGCGCCGGCCAGCGCCAGCGCGATGGAGGCCGCGATGCCGATGGCGTTGCCGAGCAGGGTCGCCTTGGCGAGGTCGGCGAAGCGGCGCTGGCGGCGCAGCAGCCCGATCACGATGTCGGAATAGCCATAGAAAAAAGCCGTGACCATGCCGGCCGGCAGCAGCCAGACAAAGTCCGGCTCATGGTAGGCGCGGCCAAGAACCCACCCGAGCGGAAAGGACAGCAGAAGACAGGCAAGGCTCGCCAGCCAGCTCGCGGAGAGCGCGGCGCGCAAATGGGCGAGGCGCAGAACCTTGCGTTGCGCCAAGGCCTCCTCGAAGGGCGCGCCGACCAGGACGCTGGCGGCGCTGACCACGGCGAGAATCAGCGCGGCGACGCCGAAATCGCGCGGGCCGAGCAAACGCGACAGAATTGCGGTGCCCGCGGTGAGCATGACCAGCCGCCCGACGGCGTCCATGCCCGACCAGCTCAGCCATTTGACCACACGATGACGCATGAAAACTCCCGCCCCGGCGCGGTCGCGGGGCCACACCGCATTATAGGCCCGGACGCCCGGTTTCGCGCGACTTTCGCGCCGGGCGGTTAACGGGATTCAGGCGGCCTGGGACCGTTTTTGCAATGTCGCCGGCGCGGCGCGCACATAACCGGCGTATGCCTTTGCCGGCGCTCCGATTTGGGCCAGCAGGCGCGACGCGTCGGCCGCGTCCCGTGGGACGACCAGAAGGACGCAATCGGCGGCTGCGGCCAGCGCCCGCAGGCTGTCCGCGTCGCCGGCGTCCGGCCCGTCGAAAACGACGAAATCGAAATGGCCATTCACGCCCGCGACCGGGTTGTAAAAGCTTTCCCGCGCGATTTCCGCGCAAATCCTCTCCTCGTCCGTCCAGGCCGGAATCAGGCTGAGCGATTGGGAAAAAGGCGTCAGCCGAACCAGCGGCCTGATGCGCCCCGCCAGCCTGATCAAGGTTTTTGGCGTCTCCGCCTTGAGAACCCGATCCTGCGCCGGACGGGCGGGATGGGCGTCGATCAGCAGGACGCGCGCGCCGTCCGCCGCCGCGACCCGCGCCAGATTGGCGGCGAGCGTCGAGGCCCCGGCGCCCGGCGCGGTCGATGCGACCAGCGCCGCCAGCGGGCGCTCGTCGCTCGCGTCGCGCGTCTCGCGCAGGCGGCGATAGACAGCATGCGCCATTTCCGAGAAAGGCGAGCCCGGCCGTGTCCGGGCTTCGCGCAGAAAAGCCGCGGCGTCGGCGCGCGCGCCGGCGGCGGGCGCGATGTCGGGCAGGTCGCCAAGGCATTCCACCGGCTTGGCGGGCCGGATCGGCCTGGGCGCCGGGCCGCGCGTTTTGCCGCTGTTTTCGTCGTTTCCGGTCGGGTCCAGCCGGGGCGCCTCAAAAATGGCGGCCAGCGCCAAGGCGCCGAAAGCGAGCGCCGCGCCGACCAACCCGCCGGCGACGGTCCACAGCGTCGCGCTGACCAAACGATTCTTGGCGTTGGGCGCGCGGGCGGGCGAAACCACGCGGAAATTCGGAGTCTCGCGCTGGCTCAGGTCTTCGGCTTCGCGCAAGCGGGATTGGAGCGTGGCGACGGATTTGCGCTTGGCGTCGATGTCCGCCGTCATTTCCTGGATGCGGGGTTCGAATTCGCGGGCGCGGGTGGTTTGGGCGGAAAGATCGGCAAGCTGTTTCGACAGCGCCGCGATCTGGTTTTGCGCTTCGGCGGTTTGAGCCCTGGTCGAGCGGCGCAGGCCGGCGAGCGACTGGGCGATGCGGCGGTCGAATTCGCTCAGGCGCGTTTTGGCGGCGACCACCGCCGGGTGCAGATCGCCGAGCGTTGCCCGCAATTGTTCGAGCTCATTGCGCGCGCTGGCGCGGCTCTCGATGAGGAGCTGCAATTGCCGCGATTCGGGATCGGGGCCGAAGGAGGCGACGGCCCCGACATCTTTTGGCGCGGCTTCGAGCTCTTTCAGCCGCCCGCGCGACTGGGCCTCGCGATTTTCGGCCGCCGAAAGGACGTCGGTGGTTTCGGCGATCCGCCGCTCCAGGATCGCCTTGTCGTTGACGCCGACCAGATCGTTCGCCGTCCTGAAATTCAACAATTTGCTTTCGGTGTCGGCGAGCTGGCGGCGCAGGGCGCCGAGCTGCGTTTCGATATCGCCGGCAAGCCGGCGGGCGGAGGCCCGGCGGTCGATGCCATTGACCTCGCCATAGGCCTTGACCACGGCGTTGGCCAGCTCCGAGGCCTGCTCGGGGCTTTTGCCCATGGCGGTGACATTGACCACGAAGCTGCGTTCGGCGCGGGTGATCGCGATCTCCTTCTGGAGCACGATCAGGGCGCGGTTCTCGGCGAGTTCGCGCGCCCGCCGCGCCTCGGGGCTTTCGTTCGGCGCCTCTGTGTCGGGCTGGGCGGATGGCGCGCCGGCGAGGCCGAGCTGGCGAATCACCCGCAGCAGCACGCGCTCCGAGCCGATCACCCCCATCTGGCTTTCGACATAATTGACGGCGGCGTTGGAATCGAGCGTCTCGGGGGCGCCGCCGGCCTCGAAGGACCGGAAATCCTGCGGGTCGACCAAAATTTGCGTACTCGCCTTGTAATTGGCCGGCAGGATCAGCCGGGCCATGCCGGCGAGCGCGCCGCAGATCAGCCCGGCGGCGACCACGGCCTTGAAATGGCGGCGGGCGCGGCCGCCAAGCATCAATGCGGCGTCGCGCCAGGGATTGCCGCTGTCGGGCGGACCGGTCTCGATCGCTTCCGGCGTCGCGGGGGGCGCGCCGGACCCTCCCATAGCCTTTGCGTGAGAAAAGGTCATGACAATCCTGAAAACGAAAGCGGGCCGCGCCGGGTCGCGTTCCGGCAAGCTTCTTCGATCATGGTTAACAAGAGCTTGCAATCGCGCGGTTTTTATCTGTCGGAGCGGCGCGCGGCCTTGTTTTGGTCGCGCGGACGTGGCTCTATTGCACAAGCTGCGGCCGCCGCGCCGAGCCATCGCGCTTTCCGAGATTTCGCATGACAGGGAACAAGATCGACGAACCCTCGAAACAAGCGGCGGGCGCCGCTCGCGAAATGGACGCCTGGCCCACCGAACTGGCCGCCGGTCCCTTGGCGCCGGCGGCGCTGACGCCCGCCGTCGCCGATGTCGTCAGCCATGCTGCGACCGCGCCCGGATATCTGGCCGAGACGGCGGAAGACGCCCTGCGCCAGAGCCTGCGCGTGATCGAGGCCGGCGGCAAGCCCAGTCCCGAGAAGGGCGACCATCGTTTCTCCGATCCGGTCTGGGGCGCGCCGCCGTTCAATTTTTTCGCCAGTAATTTTCTGCTGGTCGAGGAATGGCTCAACAAGGCCATCCTTCATACGCCGGGCGCTTCCGAACACCACGCCAAACTCGCGGCTTTCGCCGCGCGGCAATGGCTCGACGCCTTCTCGCCATCGAATCTGCCCTGGACCAACCCGGAGGTTTTGCACGCCGCCCTGAAAGAGGGCGGGGCGAATTTCCTGCACGGTTACGAGAACTGGCTGGAGGACGTGCGCGGCGCGCTCGATCCCAAGGCGGCGCAGTCGTCCGACGAATATGTGGTCGGGCGCGACGTGGCGGTGACGCCGGGCAAGGTCGTGCTGCGCAACGAATTGATGGAACTGATCCAATATGCGCCGCGCGCGCCGCAAACGCGCCCGGAGCCGCTGCTGATCGTCTCGGCCTGGATCATGAAATATTACATTCTCGACCTGTCGCCGCATAATTCCTTCATCCGCTTTCTGGTCGAGCGCGGCTTCACCGTTTTTTGCATTTCCTGGCGCAATCCGGGGCCGGAGCTCGCCGAAACGAGCTTCGACGACTATCGCCGCCTCGGCGTCATGGCGGCGCTCGACGCGGTCTCGGCGATCACCGGCGCGAAAAAGGTCCACGCCCTCGGCTATTGTCTGGGCGGAACCTTGCTGTCGATCGCCGCCGCCGCCATGGCGCGCGACGGCGACCGAAGGCTTGCGAGCTTATGCTTTCTGGCGGCGCAAACCGATTTCACCGAGCCGGGCGAACTGAAAATCTTCATCGACGAGACCCAGCTCGACGAACTCGACGGCCTCATGGCCCGGCAGGGCTATCTCGACGCCAGCCAGATGGCCGGCGCCTTTTCGATGCTGCATGCGCGCGACCTGATCTGGTCGCGCATGGTCAAGAGCTATCTGCTGGGTGAAAAGTCCACCGGCAACGACCTCATGGCCTGGAACGCCGACGCAACCCGCATGCCCTTCCGCATGCACTCGACCTATTTGCGCGCGCTGTTCCTCCACAACGATCTCGCCGAGGGCCGTTTCGAGGCCGGCGGCGCGAAAGTCGATCTCGGCGCGATCGACGCGCCGGTCTTCGCGGTCGGGACCGAGAACGACCATGTCGCGCCCTGGCGGTCGGTCTATAAGATCCACCGTTTCGTGTCGCGCGACATCAGCTTCCTGCTGGCCTCCGGCGGCCATAATGGTGGCATTGTCAGCGAGCCCGGCCATCGACATCGCTCTTATCGCCTGCTCCATATCGGAATGGGCGCCAACGCGCCGCCCCCGGCGGATTATCTGACCAAGGCCGAGGTTCATGACGGCTCGTGGTGGCCGGCCTATGCCGACTGGCTCGACGGCCTTTCCGGCGCTTTCGGGCCGCCGCCGGCCATGGGCGCGGCGCTCGCCGACGCGCCCGGAACTTATGTCCTGGAACGCTGAACCGAAACGAAAAACGCCGCCTCGCGGCGGCGCTTTCTTCCCGAACTTTTTAACGGTTCAGGCGGATTTCAGCTTGACCGCGACGGCGGTGGCGCAGACCCGCTTCAACGGCGCCGCGCCGGGATATTCGGCGCGCGGCAGAATTTCCTCGGTGTAATTCACGTCGAGCAGCGCGTCGGCGTCATAATCCTCGGCCGCCAGCATGAGCTGATGAAGGGCTTTGAGTTGGGGGGCGTCCGCGTCCGCCAACTCGCCCGCGCCGCGCCAGTCCGAGGCGGCGCTGATCTGGCCGAGCGAATTCAAGGTCTTGTTTTTCAGGTCCTTCGAGGAGCCGATACGCATTTTCTCTCTCACATTCACAATTCGACAGTCGTTGCGACAGCAACGCTTGTGACTTCCGATCCCATCGTGGCGCCAATAAGACCGAAAACGGCCTTTTATGCTTCTCATTATTAAGCCGCGTTAACCTAAGCCCATGGAGCTGAACGAAAGCTTAATTTTGGATCGAAGAAAGCAACAAAACCCCGCCGGCGGGCCGGCGGGGTTGGATCGAGCGCTCAGGAAAATCATTCGGCGGCGACCTGCATCGCCGGGGCGGCGTCGCGCACCTTGGCGTCCACATGGGGCTCGAAGGTGACGAAATTGTCGCGGAACAATTTCACCAGCTTTTGCGCGGTCTCGGCGAATTCCGTCGGCGAAGCCCAGGTCTTGACCGGTTCGAGGATATGCGGCTCGACGCCCGGCGCGGCGGTCGGCACGGCGAGGCCGAAATAGGGGTCGGTGCGGAATTCGGCCTTGTTCAGCGAGCCGTCGAGCGCCGCGGCGAGCAGGCGGCGGGTGACGCGAATCGGCATGCGCCGGCCGACGCCATATTTGCCGCCGGTCCAGCCGGTGTTCACCAGCCAGCAATCGACATGATGCTCGTCGATTAGATGGCGCAGCAGATTGCCATATTCCGACGGATGGCGCGGCATGAAGGGCGCGCCGAAACAGGTGGAGAAGGTGGCGGAAGGCTCGGTCACGCCCTTTTCCGTGCCGGCGACCTTGGCGGTATAACCGGAAAGGAAATGATACATGGCCTGCGAGGCGTCGAGCTTGGCGATCGGCGGCAAAACGCCGAAAGCGTCGCAGGTGAGCAGGACGATGTTTTCCGGATGGCCGGCGCGGCCGGTGGCCGAGGCGTTGGGAATGAAGTCGAGCGGATAGGCGACGCGGGTGTTCTCGGTCTTGCTGCCGTCGTCGAAATCGGGAACGCGGGTCTCGGGATCGAGCACGACATTTTCCATCACCGTGCCGAAACGCCCCGTGGTGGCGAAAATTTCTGGCTCGGCCTCGGGCGAAAGCTTGATCGCCTTGGCGTAGCAGCCGCCCTCGAAATTGAACACGCCTTCCTTCGACCAGCCATGCTCGTCGTCGCCGATCAGCGTGCGCGACGAATCGGCGGAAAGCGTGGTTTTCCCCGTGCCGGACAGGCCGAAGAAGATCGCCGAATCGTGGCCGTCGCCGACATTGGCCGAGCAATGCATCGGCATGACGCCTTCGGTCGGCAGGACGTAATTGAGATAAGTGAAGACGGATTTCTTGATTTCGCCGGCATAGGAGGTGCCGCCGATCAGCACGATCTTTTTGGCGAAATTCACCGCGATGACCGTCTCGGTGCGGCAGCCGTGGCGCTTGGGATCGGCGCGGAAGGACGGCAGATCGACGATGGTCAGGTCGGCGATATTGGTCAGAACCTCGTCGACCTTCGGACGGATCAGCAGGTTGCGGATGAACAGGGAATGCCAGGCATATTCGGTCACGACGCGCGCCGTGACGCGATGGGCCGGGTCGGCACCGCCGTAAAGATCCTGCACGAACAGATCCTTGCCTTCGGCATGGGCCAGGAAGTCGGCGAGCAAGGCGTCGAAATGGGCGGGGTCGATCGCGCCGTTATTGTCCCACCAGACATTGTCTTCGGTGGTTTCGTCGCGCACGATGAACTTGTCCTTGGCCGAGCGCCCGGTATGGGCGCCGGTTTCGGCGACCAGGGCGCCGCCGGCGGCGAGCGCGGCCTCGTGACGACGCAGGGATTCCTCGTAAAGCGCGGGCGCCGACAAATTGTAATAGACATTTCCGAGATTTCTGAAGCCGAAGGACTCGACTTGGAACTCCGGATTGAAAACGCCTAATTTCGTCATAACTCCACTCCCTTTCGCGCGATCGACGCCGCCGCGCGACGATATTTTATGATCGACGCTCTTTTCGCGTGCGGCAAGAGACTAATAAGGCGCCTGCGGCCGTCTTCAAGCCGCTTTATTGTTCAGCCCGGCGCCGGGACGTTTCGTCGCGCCTCCTCCAGCGCCTCGCGCCAGGCGGCGGGATGCTCCGCGCGCCGGCCAAAAACCAGCCGCGCGGTCATCTGCGGCGCGGCGAGGTCGAGGCCGTCCGGGTCGAGGCCGGTGGCCCGCCAGTTCAGCGAAGAGTCCTCGCCGGCGGCCCGCGCCAGCGCGCCGCGCGCCGCGCGCGGCAAGGCGTTGATCTCGTCCAGCAGCGCTTCTTCCTCCGCCAGCAGTTTTTTGGCGTCGTCGACGCGGGTCAGCAGGTCGGCGCCCGGGTAATCGGCGGCGCGCGCAAAACCGCCATTGAGATGGGCGGCCTCCGGCTCCAGCCGCCAGAAGGAAAAATCGGCGAAGCCGGCGTAAAGCGCCGATTTGGGATGGCGGCGCAGGAAGCGCGCCTTCGCCCGCGCGTCGGCGGCCGGCGCGAGGCGGCCGACGATCGTCAGGCGCGGATGGGCGAGCGGGTCGCCCTTGCCGCCTTGCGAAAGCAGCAGCGAGCCGCGTGGGTCGGCGCGCAGATTTCTGGTATGATGGGCAAGGTCCGACAGCAACAGGATCGGCGCGCCGTCGTCGTCGGTCGCCACGCTGGTCAGGGTCGCGAAGGGAAAGGATGTTTCCCGCGTCAAGGTGGCGAGCGCGGCGGAGGGGATCGACCGCAGCAGTTTTTTGGCGAGTTCGAGCCCGTCGAAGGTGTTTTGCGGCAAGGGCGCGAAAGGGGGCGTGAAGGGGGGCGTGAAGGGGCCTTGGGGGGCGTCGTCCGGGTCATTCATGGTCGGTTCATTCAAAACGGCGTGAATTTCAGCAAGCGGCCCCTATATATATAGCGGGCGAAGGGCGGTTTGGCTCGCCGCCTCGCCAGAAAAAAGAGGTGACCATGCCGACCATCGCGCTTGTGGATGACGATCGCAATATCCTGACTTCGGTTTCCATCGCCCTGGAAGGGGAGGGCTATCGCGTCCAGACCTATAATGACGGCATGGCGGCGCTTGAAGGCCTGCGCAACAATCCGCCGGACATGGCGATTTTCGACATCAAGATGCCGCGCATGGACGGCATGGAGCTTTTGCGCCGCCTGCGCCAGAAATCCGACCTGCCGGTGATCTTCCTCACCTCCAAGGACGAGGAGATCGACGAATTGTTCGGCCTGAAAATGGGCGCCGACGATTTCATCCGCAAACCCTTCTCCCAGCGCCTGCTGGTCGAGCGGGTCAAGGCGATCCTGCGCCGCTCCAACCCCAAGGACGCCTCGGCGCAGAAGGAGACCGAGGCCAAGATTCTGGAGCGCGGCCAGCTCAAGATGGACCCCGAGCGCCACGCCTGCACCTGGAAGGGCGAGCCGGTGGTGCTGACCGTCACCGAATTCCTCATTCTTCAGGCCCTGGCGACCCGGCCCGGCGTGGTCAAGAGCCGCAACGCCCTGATGGATGCGGCCTATGACGATCAGGTCTATGTGGACGACCGCACCATCGACAGCCACATCAAAAGGCTGCGCAAGAAGTTCAAAATGGTTGACGACGATTTCGAGATGATCGAGACGCTTTACGGCGTCGGCTATCGCTTCAAGGAATAAGCGATCCGCCAGGGGGGGCGATTTTGGACGAGCGCGTGGGCGCGAAGGCGGCGGGTCAGGGCGGCAAACCGGAGCGATCGGCGGCGGCGGGCGTCCTTTGGCCGTCGCGGGCCAGCGCCATGCGTCGCCTGGTCGCGCTGCGCGCCTTCGTGCGGCGCTTCGTTTCGCGCTTTTCATCCTCGCTGACCCGGCGCATCGTCTTTCTCAATCTTGGCGGCCTGTTCGCGCTTCTGGTCGGCTTTCTCTATCTCAACCAGTTCCGCCAGGGCCTGATCGACGCCCGCATCCAGAGTCTCGCCACCCAGGCCCAGATCATTTCGGCGGCCATCGCCTCCTCGGCCACGGTGGAAGCCGACGCCATCACCATCGACCCGGAAAAACTGCTCAAACTCGCCCCCGGCCAGAGCTATGGGCTCGAACAGGAATCGGAGTCGGGGCTGGAGTTCTCGATCAATCCGGATCGCGTCGGGCCGCTCCTGCGCCGTCTGGTCTCGCCGACCAAGACGGCCGCGCGCATTTACGACCGCGACGGCTATCTGCTGCTCAATTCGCGCTCGGTCGCCGCGCGTTCGAACATTCTGCGCAACGAATTGCCGCCGCCGGGGCAGGAGGAGGCGCCGCGCTGGCTCGAAGGCCTGCGCAATTTCTTCCACGGCAGGTTCAACACCGAGCGCCTGCCGCTGTACAAGGATATCGGCGTCGCCAACGGCCGCCTCTATCCCGAAGTCGCCGCCGCGCTCGACGGCCAGGAGAAATCCCTGGTGCGGGTCAATGGCCTTGGGGAGACGGTGGTGACGGTCGCCGAGCCGATCCAGCGCTTCCGCACCGTGCGCGGCGCCTTGCTGCTCTCGACCAGGGGCGGCGAGATCGACGACGCCATCGCCTCCGAGCGGCGCGCCATGGTTCGCATCTTCCTGGTGTCGGCGGCGGTGATGTTCCTGCTCTCGGCGGCGCTGGCCGGGACCATCGCCGAGCCGATCCGCCGGCTCGCCGAGGCCGCCGACCGGGTGCGGCGCGGCGTCAAGTCGCGTCAGGAAATTCCCGATTTCACCGGCCGCAACGACGAGATCGGCCATTTGTCCGGGGCTTTGCGCGACATGACCCGCGCCTTGTTCAACCGGATGGAGGCGATCGAGCGCTTCGCCGCCGATGTCGCCCATGAGCTGAAAAATCCACTGACCTCCTTGCGCAGCGCGGTCGAGACCCTGCCGATCGCCCGCACCGACGAGTCGCGCGCACGGCTGCTCCAAGTGATCCATCACGACGTGCGCCGGCTCGACCGGCTGATTTCCGACATTTCCGACGCTTCCCGGCTCGACGCCGAACTGGCGCGCGGCGACCGCGACCCGATCGATATCGCCCAACTGGCCTGCGGGCTGGTCGAGGTCGCCAATCAGGTCGAGCGCGGCGACCAGGTCAAGGCGCGGATCGCCGTCGAATCGGATCCGCCGGGCGGGGCGCAGCGGCCCTGGCTGGTGCTCGGCCACGATTCGCGCCTGGGGCAGGTTCTGAACAATCTGATCGACAACGCCCGCACCTTTTCCGAACCCGGCGGCGAAGTCCGCGTCGTCTTGCGCCGCGCCCGCGAGCGCGCCGGCTTCGAAATCGTGGTGGACGACGACGGGCCGGGCGTTCCCGCCCACGCGCTGGAGCGGATTTTCGAACGCTTTTACACCGACCGCCCCAACCAGAGCTTCGGTCAGAATTCCGGCCTCGGCCTGTCGATTTCACGCCAGATCGTCGAGGCGCACGGCGGAACGATCCACGCCGAAAACCGCGTGGACGATGCGGGCAGGACGCTCGGCGCCCGCTTCGTCGTCTTCCTGCCGGCGGCGGCGTGAGGGAGGCTCCGGTGCGGCAGGCGGCGGAATCTTCCTTTCGAGTCAGCGCCAACGCGGTGGCGCTCGGCGAATTTGGCGTGCTGATTCGCGGCCGGTCGGGCGCCGGCAAGTCGAGCCTGGCGCTCGCTCTGGTCGAAGCCTGGCGCGGGCGGGGCGATTTTGCGCGGCTGGTCGGCGACGATTGCGTGGCGGCCCATATTTCGGGCGGGCGCGCGGTGCTCGGCCCGCATCGCGCCATCGCCGGCCTCGCCGAATGGCGCGGGATCGGGATATTGCCGCAGGATTTCGAGCCGGGCGCCGTGCTGGCCCTGATCGTCGATCTGGAGACGGAAGGCGCGGGCGAGGGGCGGCCCCGGCTGCCCGAGCCGGAGGAATTATCGTGCGATTTCCATGGGCTTCGCGATATTCCCCGGCTATGTTTGCCGGCGCGGGAGACGGAACGTTCAGTCGCGGCGATTATGGCTTTCTTGCACAAAGTTTCGACAAAGTGACGCTCATCTCTCATTTCGCTTGCCAAGCGCGCTGCAAACACGAAAATGGCCGGTCTGGAATTCGGCGATTTCGTGGCGGCGGCAGCGGCTTCAAAAAAGCGCTTCGCTGCGTCGCCGACCCGCCGGCTTTCCGCGCGCCTTCGGGCGCGGATGAGAGGCCGGCGTGGGCGAGGACAGGACGGTAATTGTCGATGATCGGCATGGTGCTCGTGACACATGGTCATCTGGCGACGGAGTTTCGCGCGGCGTTGGAGCATGTTTGCGGACCGCAATCGCAATTGGCGACCATCACCATCGGTCCCGAGGATGACATGGAAAGCCGCCGGCGCGACATTATCGACGCGATCGCGGCGGTCGATTCCGGCAAGGGCGTGGTGATCCTGACCGACATGTTCGGCGGCACGCCGTCCAATCTCGCGATTTCGGTGATGAACGGCGTCCATGTCGAAGTGGTGGCCGGCGTCAATCTGCCGATGCTGATCAAGCTCGCCTCGGTGCGCGACGAAGCTCCGCTCGAACAGGCGGTGGGCCAGGCGGCCGAGGCCGGGCGCAAATATATTTATGTCGCCAGCAAGATATTGTGTGGGAAATGACCGAATTCGACGACGCCGACCCCTGCGACTGCCCGCCCAACGCTCCGCCGGCCGAAGGCGCGGTCAGCCGCGAACTGGAAATCGTCAACCGCAAGGGCCTGCATGCCCGCGCCACCGCCAAATTCGTTCATTGCGTCGAACAGTTCAACGCCGAAGTCACGGTGTCGCGCTGCGGCGAGAGCGTCGGCGGCCAGTCGATCATGGGGATTTTGACCCTCGGCGCCGGCATCGGCAGCGCCATCGTCGTTTCGGCGACCGGCCCGCAGGCGAAGGAAGCGGTTGACGCCCTGGCCGCGCTGGTCGCCAATAAGTTCGGCGAGGACGAATAAGCGGGTCACCCTGCCGTCAGCGCCCGGCGCGCGGAGATCAGCCCCGCCGTCGAGCCGTCGAGGCCGGCAAGATCGGCGCGGGCGTCGGCGACCAGCGGCGCGAGACGATTGCACAATTCCTTGCCCAGCTCCACGCCCCATTGATCGAAGGGATTGATGTCCCAGATCACCGACTGGACGAAGACCTTGTGCTCGTAGAGCGCGACGATCCGGCCGAGCATGCGCGGATCGAGCTTGCGATAGAGCAGGGTCGAGGACGGCCGGTCGCCCGGAAAGGTCTTGTGCGGGGCGAGCGCGTCGATATGGGCTGACGAAAGGCCTTGGGCGCGCAGAATGTCGCGGACTTCCTGTTCGGAGCGTCCGCGCATGAAAGCTTCGGCCTGGGCGAGGCAATTGGCGAAGAGCAGTTCGTGATGGCGCTCGTCGGCGTCGGTCGGCCTGGCGGCGACCAGGAAATCGACCGGGACCACTTCCGTGCCCTGATGCAGAAGCTGGAAAAAGGCGTGCTGGCTGTTGGTGCCCGGCTCGCCGAAGACGATGGGGCCGGTGGCGCGCGGCGAGGGCGCGCCGTCGCGCATCACGCTCTTGCCGTTCGAACTCCATGTCGAGCTGCTGGAGATAGGCGGGGAAACGGCCGAGGCGCTGGTCGTAGGGAATGACGGCCTGAGCGGGAAACCCCCAGATATTGCGGTGCCAGACGCCGATCAGGCCCATCAGGACCGGAATATTGTGCGATAGCGGCGTGTTGCGGAAATGCTGGTCCGCATCGTGGCCGCCGCGCAAAAAGTCCTCGAATTTCTCCGGGCCGATGACGATGGCGAGGCTCAGGCCGATCGCCGACCACATCGAATAGCGCCCTCCGACCCAGTCCCAGAAACCGAAGACGCGATCCGGGCGGATGCCGAAGGCGGCGACCCTTTCGAGATCGGTCGAGACCGCCGCGAAATGGTCGGCGACGGCCGCTTCGCCCAAGGCTTGCGCGATCCAGGCCCGCGCGCTCGCCGCATTGGCCATGGTCTCCTGGGTGGTGAAGGTCTTGGACGAGACGATGAACAGGGTGCGCGCCGGATCGAGCGCGGCCAGCGTGTCGGCGATGTCGGCGCCATCGACATTGGAGACGAAATGGGCGCGCAATTCGGGCGAAGTGAAGGGCGACAGGGCGCGGGCCGCCATGGCCGGGCCGAGATCGGAGCCGCCGATGCCGATATTGACGACGTCCGTATAAAGATGGCCGTGCGCGCCCAAAATCGCGCCCTGGCGCACATCGCGCGCGAAAGCGGCGACTTTCGCCCGCTCGGCCTCGACCGCCGGCATGACGTCTTCGCCATCGACCCGCACGGCCGCGCCGGAAAAATTGCGCAAGGCCATATGGAGGGCGGCGCGGCCCTCGGTCTGATTGACATGCTCGCCGGTGAAAAGCGCCTCGCGCCGCTCCTCCAGCCGCGCCGCGCGGGCGAGGTCGAAAAGATGGCCGAGCGTCGCCCTGGTCAGGCGGTTCTTGGAATAATCGTAGAGCAGGTCGTCGAGGCGGACGGAAAAATGCTCGAACCTTTTCGGATCCTCGGCGAATAAATCGACCGTGCGCCGGGCCGCGATTTCGACCCGGTGGGCTTCGAGAGCGGCGAAAGCGGCGGCGACGGCGTTGCGATCCATGTTGGAGCCCGATTCTTCGATTTTCCTTGGGCTGGACCTTAGCTTGGGATGCAGGAAAAAAACAGACGAGCCTCGGCGAATCTTAACTCGCTCCGCGCCCTGGCCCGCGTTCAAGACCGCCGGCGCGCGCGGTTGAGGCGCGACGTCCCGTTCAGCAAAACGTCGCGTAGGTTAACAAACGGAAAACCGCCAAAACCGCGCGCCTCTCCGTCATGGCGCGCGAAACGCCCCAAGCCAACGATTCGAATGATATTGCGATGTCTTCGGGGTTGTTTTGGCGGCCGCGACGCCGCGCGATCAAGATTCCTGGAGGTTTCGAACCGGGCTCCCGTGGTCTCCAAACGCGGGAGCGTAAGCTTTAGCTAACACGTTGGATTAAAAGTTTAAATTGTTTCCGTAACGCGATCGTAATCTTTTTTCGTTTCTCTGGCGACGCGGGCCAATGATTGGACGCGCGTTATCGGGGTGATGTCGTGCTTAGAATGGCGGGTTCCAGCCGCAAGCTCTTGGTCTCATTCGTCGCGAATGTGCGTGGCGCCATTGCGTTGGAGTTCGCGCTACTTGCGGCGCCGTTTTTCGCGATTCTGATCGCCATTTTCCAGGTCGGCGCCGTTTATGTCGCCGAAAACGAACTGGAGACGGCGACGGAGATGGCGGCGCGGCAATTGTTGACCGGCCAGGTGCAGAACGCCGGGCTCACCGCGAGCCAGTTCGCCGCCAGCATGTGCCCAAACCTGCACGCGCTTTTCAGCTGCTCGGGACTGATGGTCGATCTCGAGAATGTCGGCGCCAACGCCGCCGACTTTGCTTCGGCCAACGTTTCCGCCCCCACCTTGACCTACAATGCGCAAGGCCAGGTCACGAACAACTGGAATTTTCAGGCGGGCGGGGCGGGGAGCATTCTCGTCTTGCGGGTGATGTATCAGCTTCCTGTCATTTTAGGGGGGTTTGGCCTCAAACTCGCCAATCTTCCCAATGGAGATCATCTGCTGATGACCACTTCGGTGTTCGAGGTCGAACCCTACAACGGGCTGGGGACTTAAATTGAAGGCGCGCCGGTTCGCTTTTTTGTCAAGGATGACGCGCCCGTCGATGGCGTCGCGCTTCCTGCGCGACCGGCGCGCGGCGTCGGCTGTCGAATTCGCCATGATTGCGCCCGTCGCCCTGCTGGTTCTGATCGGCGAATACACGCTCAGCGATGCGATGACCACCAAGCGCAAGCTGACGATCACCGCGCACACCATCGCCGACTTGGTCGCCCGTGCGCCAAACGTCGACTCCAACTTTATGACCACCGTTCTGAATGCGTCGGCGCAAATCGTCGCGCCTTATAACCTGTCTAATACGTCGGTGATCGTGGCGGAACTGACGACCGACAATTCCGGCAATACCACGGTGACCTGGAGTAATGCGCTTAACGCCACGGCCTTGACCCCAGGGGCCGCTTTCACCCTGCCGACGGGGATGGCGGTGAATGGCGCCTCTCTGATTTATACGAGTGCAAGTTTTAACTACACTCCAGCGAGTGGATACGTGTTTAAACCGATGGTCTTCAATTCCACTTTCTATGAGAACCCGAGAATTGGCTCGACTGTTCCCTATAATACCGATTGAGGTTCGCATGTCGAAACCGTCGAAAAAAAGAGACATGGGCTCGTTCGGCCGCTTCTTGCGCAGCAACGGCGGCAATATCGGCCTTATTTTCAGTTTGTCGGTCGTTCCGATGGTGCTGATGGGCGGCATAGCGATCGATTATGCGCGCGACATGATGATCCGTGGCCGGATGACGGCGGTGGCCGACGCCGCCGCGCTCGCCGCGACCACCCCCGCCATGTTCCAGGAGGACAGCGGCACGGCGCAGACCGCCGCGATCAACATGTTCCAGGCTCAGGCGGCGCTGGTCAAGGGCGCCAACATCAACTACAGCAGCGGCAATTGCTCCACGACTTCCCCGGGCTTGTGCGTGACGGTGACCGATACGACCGTGACGGACACGAAATCGCGCGTGGTCACGGTGACCGCGGCGGTCTCGGTCAATAATTATTTCGGCAACCCCATGCTCGAGAACCACCCGCAAACGTCTTTCACCGTCACCTCGGCCGCCAATGCCTCCACGGCGCCCAATATCAATTTCTACCTGCTGCTGGATTCCTCTCCATCGATGGAGCTTCCCGCGACCACGGCGGGGATCAATTCGCTGTACACAGCCTCCGGTTGCGCCCTCGCCTGCCATGAATCGGATCTCAACGATTCGGAACTTTCGAAGACGTTTGTAGGCTTAGGGAAATACGATAGCTATACTTATGCTGAAAACAATGGAATCACGTTGCGCATCGACAACGTGCGCGACGCGGCTGAAAGCGTTATTGCCGAAGCGAATTTTATTATGGATAACCATAACAAGGGCGCGCCGGCCAGCCAGCAAATCGCTTATCAGATGGCCGCCTATACGTTCAGCGACAGCGCGATGCGAGTGTTGCCTCTGACCCCGACCACCGATGCGAACGCCCTGCCGCCGGGCCCGGGGCAATTGTCGCCCATGCAAATACCGGTTTCAGCGATCATGCCGCCATTGATGGCCGACAACGGCGATCTGGCCCCTCCGACCCCGAGCTGCACAAACAATTTGACCGCGACGCCGCCGGTGATCTGCAATCCGGGAACCTATACCTATCCGACCTCCGTTTCCGGAAGCGGAACGCCCACCTACAAAACCGTCACGCTCACGCAGAGCACCTCGAACGACGACACGGGCACCAATTTCGCCAACGCCCTCGCAACCGTGAACGCCGCCATGGCGCCGCCGGGCAGTGGCACGAACAACGCCGGCGACACTCCGCAAGAGGTGCTGCTGATCGTCACCGACGGCGTCGATGACTTCACCATGTACAACGGCTCTTATTGCAACACGTCGCAGGTTTTCTCCTACTCGAACCAATATGGCAGCTTTTACCGCTGTCAGCAGCCTGTTAACACGGCGCTCTGTTCGACGATCAAGGCGCGCGGGATCCTGATCGCCGTGCTTTACACGACCTATTATCCCGTGACGAGCAACTCATGGTACAACAGCACCGTTGCGCCATTCATGTCTAGCGTCGCGACCAACTTGCAGAGCTGCGCGTCGTCGCAGGATCTTTTCGCCGAGGTCAGCACGGGCGGCGACATTACGGCGGCGTTGAACCAATTATTCGTCAACGCGGTCGGCGCCGTCGCGCATCTCACGAAATAAGCAGGGGGCGCGCGGTTCGCGGAAAGCGAGCCGCGCGCCGTCCTTTCGCCGCCAGACGCCCCTTGCCCTCGCCGCCGTTTTGCGTTTCATGCGGTCATGGCTCCTCCCATTCTCGCCCTTCAGGGCGTCGGTCTGACCCTCGGCGGCAAACCGCTCATCGATTCCGCCGATCTCGTGGTCGAGCGCGGCGACCGCATTTGCCTGGTCGGCCGCAACGGCTCGGGCAAATCGACCCTGCTCAAGATCGCGGCCGGCGAGATCGAAGCCGATCATGGCGAGCGCTTCTTCCAGCCCGACGCGACCGTGCGTTATCTGCCGCAGGAGCCCGACCTTTCCGGCCAAGAGGATGTCTTTTCCTATGTCGTCGCGGGGCTCGGGCCGAGTGACGGGGAATATCGCGCCCATTATCTGCTCGACGCGCTCGGCCTGACCGGCGCCGAAAAGCCGGAAAGGCTTTCCGGCGGCGAGGCGCGCCGCGCCGCGCTTTGCCGCGCGCTGGCGCCCGAGCCCGACATTCTGCTCCTCGACGAGCCGACCAACCATCTCGACCTGCCGGCGATCGAATGGCTCGAAGGCGAACTGGCGTCCTTGCGCTCGGCGCTGGTCCTGATCAGCCACGACCGGCGCTTTCTGCAAAATCTGTCGCGGGCCACGATCTGGCTCGACCGGGGCCGGACCAGAAGGCTCAACGAGGGTTTCGGCGCTTTCGAGGCCTGGCGCGACGCCCTGCTGGAACAGGAGGAGCGCGACGCCCAGAAGCTCGACCGCAAGATCGTCGCCGAGGAACATTGGGTCCGCTACGGCGTCACCGCGCGGCGCAAGCGCAATGTCCGCCGCATGGCCGGCCTCGCCGCTCTGCGCCAGGAAAAGCGCGACGGAAAAAAATCGGCGGGCGAAGTCAAGATCAGCGTCGCCGAAGGCAAGGTTTCGGGCAGGCTGGTGGTCGAGGCGGAAAATATCTCGAAAAGTTTCGGCGACCGCCCGATCGTCAAAAATTTCTCGCTGCGCCTGCTGCGCGGCGACCGGCTGGCCCTGGTCGGGCCGAACGGCGCCGGCAAGACGACCCTGCTCAATCTGCTGACCGGCGCGCTCGAACCCGATTCCGGGACCATCCGGCTGGGGACCAATCTCCAGATGGCGACGCTCGACCAGCGCCGCGCCGCGCTCGACCCCAACGCCACTTTGGCCGATTCCCTGACCGGCGGCGGCTCCGACTGGGTCGCGATCAACGGCGAGAAGAAGCACGTGGTCGGCTATATGAAGGACTTCCTGTTCGCGCCGGAACAGGCGCGGACGCCGACCGGCAAACTCTCGGGCGGCGAGCGGGCGCGGCTGCTGCTCGCCCGCGCCCTGTCGCTGCCGTCGAATTTTCTGGTGCTCGACGAGCCGACCAACGATCTCGACCTCGAAACCCTCGACCTGTTGCAGGAAATGCTCGGCGATTATCCCGGCGCCATCCTGCTGGTGAGCCATGACCGCGACTTTCTCGACCGCGTCGCCGGTTCGGTCGTCGTCTCGGAAGGCGCGGGCAAATGGATCGAATATGCCGGCGGCTACAGCGACATGGTGGCGCAGCGCGGCTTCGGCGTGGGGCCGGCGGCCAAGCCCAAACCCGCCGAGAAAAAGCCGGCGCGCCTGGAAGCGCCGCGCGCGGACCAAAAACGCCGGCTGACTTTCATGGAAAAGCACGCGCTGGAGACCCTGCCGGACAAAATGGAGCAATTGCGCGTCACCGCCGCCAAGCTCCACGGCATATTGGACGATCACGCGCTTTACGCCCGCGATCCCAAGCGGTTCAGCGACGCGACGGCGCTGCTCGCCCGGACCGAGGCCGAACTCGCGGCGGCCGAGGATCAATGGCTGGAGCTGGAGATTTTACGCGAGGAAATCGGGGGATAGGACAGGATGAGCGCTTTCGAGGTCACGATCTATCACAATCCGGCCTGTAGCACGTCGCGCCATGTGCTGGACATGATTCGCGAGGCCGGAATCGAGCCGAATATTGTCGAATATCTCAAAAATCCGCCGAGCCGGGCGGAACTGGAAAAGATTGTGGCGCGCGCCGGGCTGAAGGTCCGCAATATTCTGCGGATCAAGGCGCCGCCTTACGCCGAACTGGGACTCGCCGATCCCACTTTGTCCGACGACGCGATTTTCGCGGCCATCGCCGCCCATCCGGTGCTGATCGAGCGGCCGATCGTCGTCAGTCCCAAGGGCGCGCGCCTGTGCCGCCCCAAGGAAACGGTCCGCGACGTGCTGCCTTGAATCTTCACCGCGGCGCGCTGGGCCGCGACGTCTTGTAGTCGCCGCGCGTCACGAAGGCGAAAGCGGTGAGCGCGAGGGCCAGCATGGTGATCCACCACGCCTGGGTGGTGGCGAGGCCGAGCAGCCCCATGATGGAGACATAAGTCAAAGCGGCGATCCAGAACGGCGCGAGCCGCCGGGATTGGTCGGCCGCCGCCTGATAGGCCAGCCGGATCAGGATGGCGGTCGCCGCCGCGCCGACCAGTCCGAGGTCGGTCCAGGCCTCGAACAGCATGGAGCGAGGCGCCTGTGGCGGCAGATAGCCGCGCCAATAGCCCGAACTGACGAAATTATAGCCGTGGCCGGTGATCACGCGCAGGCCGTCGTGGGCGATCTGCCAGCGCCAGATTTTCAGGCTGACCAGCCATTGCGGCGGGTTGTGCCCGCTTTTGAGATTGAGCAGCAGCGGCGCCAGCGGCGCGAAAAAGACGACGGCCGCCGCCAGCCGCCCGATCCAGCGGCCGGCGAGTTGGGGGTCGCGCCAGGCGAGGACGCAGGCGATCGCCGCCAGCGCGGTCGCGGCCAGCGCGCCCGGCGTCGGAACCGAGACCGCCGCCGCGACGGCGACGATCACCAGTGCTGCCGAGAGGGTCGCGCGCCCGCGCAAATGGGTCGTCGCCAGCGCCGGCCACAGCAGCAGAAGCGCCGCCTCCATGCCGATGGCCAGATTTTCCTGGGTCTCGGATTCGGCGCCGCCGGAAAGGACGGGGGTCGCGAAAATCAGCGCCGCCACGGCGGTGAGAGCCACGCCCAGCGGCAGGAAATAGAGATTTGCGGCCCGCGCGCGGGCGGGCAGGGAAGCCATGGCCGGCAGGACGCAGGCGAGGGTCAGCAGCGACTTGATCAGCCGCGCCGAGGCCTCGCCGGGAAAGGGCGTCCATGCCAGGGACAACAGCATCCAGAAGACGAGGAAGGACGCGGCGAGGCCGAGCGGCGACAGCAGGAAGGCGAAAATGTCGCGCAATTTCAGTTTCGGCGCGAGCGTGACGCCCGCGACCAGAATGAGCGCGCCGGCGATCGGCGGCAGGATGAAAATCGCGCGCTGCGAGAAAAGCTGAAAGAAGGGCGTCGCAACGAAAGCCGCCGCCACGGCGATCCTGAGCAGGAGATTGGCGGCGTCCTCCGACGCTTTGTCTGCTTTGTGGCGGTCGATCATGAGCTTGCGAACTTGGTCTCGAAATTTCTGGCGGCGGCCCCGGCTCTCATATTAGACAGAAAGCCCGCGCCCGACTGTGGCCAATCGGCGACAGTCCGGCGCAATAGTCGGATTCAGGCGGCGACGGGACGCGGAACCCATGATCAGGATCACAGCCTCCATTGCGCTGGACGAGTCCGAATTGCGCGAGGATTTTTTGCGCGCCTCCGGCCCCGGCGGCCAGAATGTGCAAAAGGTCGAATCCGCCGTCCAGTTGCGGTTCAATATTTTCGCATCGCCAAATCTGCCCGAGCCGGTTCGCGCCCGGCTCGCCGTGCTCGCGGGGCGCCGGCTCGCCGCCAATGGCGACCTGATCGTTTTCGCGCAAAAATTCCGCAGCCAGGAGCGCAACCGCGCCGACGCACTGGCGCGGCTAATCGCATTGATCCGCGAGGCCGCGCGCCCCCCGGCGCCGCCGCGCCGCCCGACCCGGCCGACTTTGGCCTCGAAGAAGCGCCGGCTCGACGGCAAGAAACAGCGCGGGGCCACCAAGCTTGCGCGGGGAAAGCCGGATATCGATTGAGGAAAGGCGCTCCGCTTGCCGCCGCCCGGTCGCGGTGCTAGGCGTGGCGTGCTTCACTGGATATGTCATGACCATTCGCTTGCACCACGGCGACCTGCCCGGCGATTATCGCCCGGGCGAGAGCGTCGCCATCGACACCGAAACCCTCGGACTCAATCCGCATCGCGACCGGCTGTGCCTGGTTCAGCTCTCGCGCGGCGACGGCGACGCCGATCTGGTCCAGATCGCCCAGGGCCAAACTCAGGCGCCCAATCTCGTACGCATGCTTGCCGATCCGGCGGTGACCAAGATTTTCCATTTCGCGCAATTCGATCTTGCGATTTTGCAAAAGACCTTCGGTCTGCGCGTCGGCCCGGTTTATTGCACCAAGATCGCCTCGCGCCTGACCCGCACCTATACCGACCGCCACGGGCTGAAGGATCTGACGCGCGATCTGATCGGCGTCGAAATCTCGAAACAGCAGCAGAGTTCGGATTGGGGCGCCGAAAAGCTCAGCGAGGCGCAGCTTGCCTACGCGGCCTCCGACGTGCTGCATCTCCACGCCCTGCGCGAAAAGCTCGACATGCTGCTCGCGCGCGAGGGACGCGCGGCGATCGCCAAGTCCTGTTTCGAATTTCTGCCCGCGCGCGCCGAACTCGATCTGATCGGCTGGCCGGACATCGACATTTTCGCGCATAGCTGACCACAGGGACGCCGCGCAAAGGCCATGATTGGAGCACTTCCTTGCGTTCAGCAAACATTCATTCGGTCTTTTTTAATCGGCGTCGGCGCGAATTCGTCGAAAGGACAGGCCGATGACGGCGGGCGTCGCGGCGGCGCGGGACAGGCGATGACGAGAGAGGACGACGGACGGACCGGCGAAGACCTTTACGCCGCTTCTCCGCGACGCGTCGGCGCCTTCCGGGAGGCGGCGCGCCATAGCGCGCGCGTCAGGACGCTGCGCCGGGCCATTCTGATCGGCGCGGCGGCCGCCACTTTCGGCCTCGTCTGGTATTCCTGGTTCCGCGCCGAAAACATGGGCGAGGTTCATCTGTCGCTCGAAAGTCTCGGCATCAGCAGCGACAAGATCACCATGGCGCATCCGCGCATGACCGGACTGCGCCGCGACGGCAAGCCCTATGACGTGATCGCCGAAACCGGCGTGCAGAGCCCAAAAAATCCGAACCGGACGGTTTTGACCAAGCTCAACGCCAAGCTTTACATGGCGGATGGGGGTGAAACCCGCATTCTCGGCGACGCCGGAGTCTATGACAGCGCGGCGCAAACCCTCGCTCTTTCCGGCAATGTCCGGATCAAGGGGACGAATTTCACTTTGTCGCTGCGCAAGATGAAAATGGATTTCAAGGCCAATATTTTCAGTTCGGACGAGCCGGTGCGCCTGGAGCTCGACAATGGCTGGGTCGAGGCGAACGGCATGGCTTCGAGCGACAATGGCGATGAGATCACCTTTTCGGGCGACGTGAAATCGCAATTCAGCCGGCCCGCGCAACCACAACCGCCCGCGCCCGAACTCAAGGAATCGACGCCATGAAACGCCTGCCCCTCCGCGCCTCGGCCGCAGCCGCGCTTGCGCTGATCCTCGCCGGCGCGCCCGCTGACGCGGCGCCGAAAGGCGCGCCTGCCGCGAAAGGCGCGACGCAAGGATCGACGCTGTTGCCCGGCGCCTCGAACCATGAGCCGATCAATATTTCCGCCGACAAGCTCAATTATTTCGACAAGCAGCAGAAGGCGATCTACAGCGGCAATGTCGTGGTGATTCAGGGCGACACACGCCTCAAGGCGACGGTTCTGACCATTTTCTTCGACAACAAGCAAGGCGACGCCAAGGCGGCGTCGGGACCGGCGCTGGGATCCAATTCCGGCGTGCGCAAGATGGAGGGCAAGGGCCCGATCGTGATGACCAACAAGGATCAGGTCGGGACCGGCAATTCGCTGCTTTACGACAAGCTGCACGACAAATTTTATCTCTTCGGCAATGTCGCGCTGTCGCAGGGCGACAATGTCACGCGCGGCGACAAGCTGGATTACGACCTTTCAACCGGCCAGGCGGTGGTGACATCGAAAGGCCGGGTCCATAGTCTGATCATTCCCAAAGACGATGCGTCAAAGCCCGGCGCCCAGCCGCCCGCGGCTTCCGGCGCCGCCGCCCGCTGACCGGCGCAAGCTTTCGGACCGATCGGCCAGGCCATGCTCAACGTCCATCATCTGGGAAAAAGCTACAAGGCCCGCCGGGTCGTGGAGGATGTCAGCCTCAACGTCCGGCGCGGCGAGGTGGTCGGCCTGCTCGGACCCAATGGCGCCGGCAAGACCACGGTCTTCTATATGATCACCGGGCTGATCAAGCCCGACAAGGGCATGATCGAACTCGACGGCCATGACGTCACCGGCCTGCCCATGTATCGCCGCGCCCGGCTCGGAATTGGCTATCTGCCGCAAGAAGCCTCGATCTTCCGGGGCCTGACCGTCGAGGAGAATATCCGCGCGGTGCTGGAGATCGCCGAGCCCGACCGCGACCGCCGCGCCCAGCAGCTCGAAGCCCTGCTGGAGGAATTCGACATCAAGCGCCTGCGCAAGTCGCCCTCGATCGCCCTTTCGGGCGGCGAGCGGCGCCGCTGCGAGATCGCGCGCTCGCTCGCCAGCAATCCCTCGTTCATGCTGCTCGACGAGCCTTTCGCCGGCATCGACCCGATCGCGGTGGGCGACATCCAGAATCTGGTTCAGCATCTTAAGGGGCGCGGCATCGGCGTGCTGATCACCGACCATAATGTGCGCGAGACCTTGGGCCTGATCGACCGCGCCTATATCATCCATTCCGGCCATGTGCTGACCGAGGGCGATCCGGACGACATCGTCGCCAATCCGGACGTGCGCCGCCTCTATCTCGGCGAAGGTTTCCGCATGTAAAGCTTGCGGCGTTTTTTTCATGGCCGTTGCGGGAGAAAATGTGTAAGCAAGAATTGGGCCGCGCCTGAGGCGCGCCGGTTTGGTGAGTACGTCATGGCTTTAATCGCCAAAATGCTGCTGCGTCAGGGTCAGACTCTGGCGATGACGCCGCAATTGTTGCAGGCGATCAAGCTGCTGCAGTTCTCCAGCGCGGAGCTGGCGGCTTTTGTCGAGGAAGAGCTTGAACGCAATCCGCTTCTGGAGCGCGCCGAGGAGGGGCCGGACCCGGCGCCGACCGGGATCGACGCCGCCAGCGAGCCCGTTTCGGGCGATTCGCCCGGCCTTGCCGCCGATCCCGGCGAGGGCGACTGGAGCAGCGCCCAACTCGCGACCTCCTCTCAAGCTTTGGCGGAAAGCCTCGGCACGGAGGTCGAGAACGCTTTCGACGGCGATCGCGAGCTTTCTCCCGCCGCCGAGCGGCAAAACCTTGAAAATCTGGGACTTTCTGATTCAGCCTGGTCGGGGGCCGGCAGCGGCGACGCCAGTGGCGAGGCGCCCAATATCGAGGCCTATGTCGCCAGCCGGAGCAGTCTGGCGGAATTCTTAAACGAGCAACTGGCGATCGCGACCGGCGACCCGGTCGAGCGGATGATCGGCCTCGCCGTCATCGACGCCATCGACGAGGCCGGCTACTTGCGCGAAAGCGCGGAGGACATCGCCGAAAGGCTCGGCGTCGCGCCCGAGCGGGTCGAAGAGGCCATTGCTCTGGTCCAGACCTTCGAGCCGACGGGAATCGGCGCGCGCGACCTCGCCGAATGTCTGGCGCTGCAATTGCGCGAGCAGGACCGTTTCGATCCGGCCATGGCCGCCATGGTCGCGAACCTGCCGCTGGTCGCCAAAAGGGATTTCGCCGCCTTGCGCAAGATTTGCGGGGTGGACGACGACGACCTCAAGGACATGATGGCGGAAATCCGCCGGCTCGATCCCAAGCCCGGCCGCGCCTTCGGCGGGGCGACGGTTCAGCCGGTCGCGCCCGACGTCATCGTCCGCGCGGCGCGCGACGGCTCCTGGCTGATTGAGCTGAATTCCGAGACTTTGCCGCGCATCCTGGTCAACCAGACCTATGCCGCGAAAGTGTCGCGAAAAGGGAGCGCCGACGAGGAAAAGAGCTATCTGTCGCAATGCCTGCAGAACGCCAACTGGCTGACCAAGAGCCTGGAGCAGCGGGCGCGGACCATTCTGAAGGTCTCGTCCGAGATCGTGCGCCGCCAGGACGCTTTTCTCGCCCATGGCGTGGCGCATTTGCGGCCCTTGAACCTGAAAAACATCGCCGACGCGGTCGGCCTGCATGAATTGACGGTGTCCCGGGTGACGTCGAACAAATATATCGAGACGCCGCGCGGCCTGTTCGAGCTGAAATATTTTTTCACCGCCTCGATTTCCGCCCATGGCGGCGGCGACGCCCATTCGGCCGAAGCGGTGCGCTTCAAGATCAAGCAGATGATCGACGCCGAAGCGCCCGACGCCATTCTCTCCGACGACGCCATCGTCGAAAAGCTCAAGGCGCAGCAGATCGAAATCGCCCGGCGCACCGTCGCCAAATATCGCGAGAGCCTGCGCCTTCCCTCCTCGGTCGAACGCCGGCGCGAGAAGCAGACGGCGGCGCCTTGAGCCGGGCGGCGGCGAAGCTTGCGTTTTGCGGCGCGAATGCGCGCCGGAGAAGCGTTATTGACTTCGGGCGCGGAGGCTTCTAACGCTTTGCGAATAAATCGGGGTCGAACCCGAACCTCTCGCGGCGGCGCCTGCCGACCGCACGGAGCTTGGGGGGCTCCGACAGCCAGCTTTCTACAGAATTGGACAAAACGGATGGCCCTGCGGATCTCAGGCAAGAATATCAATATCGGCGAGGCTCTGCGCACGCATGTGTCGGAGAAGCTGAACGCCGCGACCGGAAAATATTTCGACGGCGCCATCACCGGCCATGTCACGATCGAGCCGGAAGGCTCGGGTTTCCGCACCGATTGCACGCTGCATCTGGCTTCCGGCGTCACCCTTCAGGCCGAAGGCCGCGCCCAGGAAGTTTACGCCAGCTTCGACCAGACGGCGGCTCGCATCGAAAGCCGCCTGCGGCGTTACAAGCGCAAGCTCAAGGACCGTTCCGCCACCCAGCGCGAGGCCGCCCCCGCCGGCGAGCCGATCCGCTATACCGTGCTCGGCGCCCTCGACGAGGCCGAGGAGGCGCCGGCCGAACATGAATTCAAGCCCCTGGTCGTCGCCGAATCGGAAAAGACGCTTCAGGAGTTTTCGGTTTCGGCCGCGGTGCTGGATCTGGACATGAGCGGCGCGCCCGTTCTCGTCTTCCGTCATGCGACCACCGGCCGCGTGAACGTCATTTACCGCCGGCTCGACGGCAATATCGGCTGGGTCGATCCGACCAATGGCGCCAAAGGCTCCGCGTGATCGCGGCTCAATATTTGCTTCTGGCTGCGCGGGCCCCCTCGGGCGTGGTCCGCGCCGCCGCTGATGATTGCATGAGCGCCGGCGCCGCCGGCGCATTTTTTGCCCTGGCGGGCGCCCGCGCAGCGCTCTGACGGAAAACGACCCTCATGCCGCTTGAAAATCTTCTGGCTCCCGAGGCTATCCTGCCTTCGCTGCGAGTGAACGGCAAAAAGCAGGCCTTGCAGGAATTGAGCGAAAAGGCGGCGGAGGTCTCCGGCCTGCCGGCGCGCGAGATTTTCGACGCCTGGATGCAGCGCGAAAAGCTGAATTCCACCGGATTGGGCGACGGCATCGCCATTCCGCATGGCAAACTGCTCAACGCGCCGCGCATTTTCGGCATTTTCGCCCGGCTCGACCGGGGCATCGACTTCGAGGCCATCGACGGCCAGCCGGTCGATCTCCTGTTCGGCCTGATCGCGCCGGAAAACGCCGGCGCCGATCATCTCAAGGCGCTGGCGGTGATCGCCCGGCTGCTGCGCAATCCGGCGGTCCTGACCAAAATTCGGGCGACGCGCGAGGCGCCGGCGCTTTATGCGATCTTGACCCAGGCCTCGCCGCCGTCCGACGCGGCGGCCTGACCGCCAGTCCTCACTTCCGGGCGCCTCCATGATCGACGACGCCATCGCCAGCCTCCGCGACATGTTCACGCCGCCCTTCCGCGCCGTGCTGCTCAAGTCGCTCGGCCTGACCCTGGTTCTGCTCTTCCTGTTGTGGCTGGGGCTGGAGCGGCTCGCGATCTGGGCGACGACCGGCGGCGCGCATTGGTTCGTCGGCGCGCCCTGGCTCAAGACCGCAGTCGAGATCGCCGCCGGGTTGGGGCTGTTCATCGGCCTGATCTTCCTGATCGCGCCCGTCGCCTTGCTGGTTGGCGGTTTTTTTCTCGATGAGCTGGCCGATCATGTCGAGGCGAAAATCTATGCCGACGGGCGGCGCGGCCGGCCGGTTCCGGCGCTGGCCTCGATGGTTCTGACGCTGAAATTTTCCGGCGTGGCGCTGCTGGTCAATCTCGTCGCCTTCGCCTTGTGGCTCTTGCCCGGCGTCAACGCCCTGGTCTTCGTCTTCGCCAACGCCTATCTGTTCGGCCGGGAATATTTTCAGCTCGCGGCGATGCGTTTCATGCCGCTTGACGCGGCGCGCGACCTGCGCCGCGCCAATCGCTTGACGGTTTTCGTCGCCGGCCTGCTGATCGCGCTGTTTGTCGCCACGCCCGTGCTCAATCTGCTGACGCCTTTGTTCGGCGTCGGCCTGACGGCGCGGCTTTACAAGAGGCTGGCCGCGCGTTCAGGCGTGTGAAGGATCACGCCAGACGCTGGCCGGCATATTGGCCGGTCTTGCGGAAGCGATAGAGATAGGACGGGACGATCGCCTCGATCGATTGCGGCGCGATCCCGAGGCCCGCCAAAGTGCGACCCTGCGCGACCGCCTCCGCCGAGACGACATTGTCCTGTTTCAGCAATTCGACCTGATCGGCGGTGAAGACGAATTCCGCCGGCAACAGGCCGAGCAGCAATTTGTTGACGGTCGAGATCACGGCGCCGAGCGGCGCGGCGACGCCGAAGGGCAGCGGCGCCAGCAGGCGCGGGCGCTGGATCGTCACCAGCACATACTCCAGCAGCTCCTTCATGGTGCGGACGGACGGCCCGCCGAGTTCATAGGTCACGCCGGCCTCGCCATGGCCGCTCAGCAGGCGGGCCCCGGCTTCGGCCACGTCGCCGACATAGACCGGTTGCAATTTCGTCTTGCCGCCGCCGATCAGCGGCAGGGCGGGCATGAACCGCGCCATGGCGGCGAAGCGGTTGAAGAATTGGTCCTCGGGGCCGAACACCACCGAGGGGCGCAGGATGGTCGCCGACGGCAAAGCGGACAGAACCGCAGCCTCGCCCTGGGCCTTGGTGCGGGCGTAAGCCGAATTCGACCGCGCGTCGGCGCCGATGGCCGACATATGGACGAAATTGGCGATTCCAGCAGCGGCGACGGCCCGGGCGACCGCGCCGGCGCCTTCGGCCTGGACGGAATCGAAGCTCTGCTTGCCCCAGGGGGCGAGAATGCCGACCAGATTGACCGCGGCTTCCGCCCCGCGCAGCGCCGCGGCCAGCGAGTCCGGATAGCGGACATTGGCCTGGACCGCATTGATCTGGCCGACGCGGCCGAGCGGCTGGAGATGGAAGGCGAGGTCGGGGCGACGGGTCGCCACCCGCACCCGCCAGCCGTCGCGCGCCAGCGCCCGCACGAGATGGCGTCCGACGAAACCGGAGCCGCCAAAGACAGTGACGATGCGATCCTGGGGGGCAAATTCGTTCATTGGCTCAGGCCTCGAGTTCGGGCGGGAATGTCTCTCGATAATCAAAACAACGCCGCGCGTCCATGCGGCTCTTCGTCGAATGCGTCAGCGCCGCGCCGGGACGAGGCGGGCCTCGCCCATCAGCGCGGGGGCGCCGCTTTCGGTCTGGGCCATCAGCCGGACGACCGCGACGAATCCCGCCTCGGCCGCCTCGATCTTGGCGACGCGGGCGGACAAATGGGCCTTCTGGTCTTCGAGGATCGGGGTCAGGAACTGGCCGCGCAGATCGATCGCGGCGAGATCGGGCCGCCATTCGGCGAGCAGGGGTTCGAAAGCCGCCAAAAGCCGCATGCCGTGGACGGGGCGGGCGGGAAAGCCGAATCCGCGAGCGAAAGCGGCGTCGAGATGGAGGGGATTGCTGTCGCCCGAGGCCTCGGCGTAACGCGCGAGGTCTTGCGCCGAGAAGGGGCCGATGGTCAAAGCGGGGAGCTTTTCGCCGGGGCGCGGCGCGACGCATTCGGCCGTCACGATTCGGCCTCCGGCGGCAGGGGGGAAACCGTGGCCGGATCGATCAGCCGCAAAGTCGAGACCACCCGCGCGACAAAGGCGCCGGAGAGGTCGAAAATCGTCGCCGTGGCGATCAGCCGCATCGGATCGCTCTGGCGGCGCATTTCGAGCATCAGGTCGTAGGAGCGCCCGGTTTCGAGCGGGCGCTCATATTCGAAATGCTGCGCCTCGTGGACGGGCAGGCCGATTTCCTGCGCGGCGGCGCGGATCGGCTCGCCGATTTCGGGCTGTCGCATCCACACCACCGGAAAGCTCGCCGGCGGCGGCCCGTCCTCCTCGCGCCAGCCGGTCTCGCGGCGGAAGGCGCGCACCACTTCAGCGGGCGCCGAGACGCGAATGGGGCCGGCGCGCTGGACGGGCGGCGTCATGGAGCGGACCTCATGGCGCGGTCCTCAGGCCGCATGATAAGGCGTGACGATCAGCGAGGCGTTGATGCCGCCAAAAGCCAGGGAATTGGACAGGACCGCCCGGATTTTCGTCTCGACCGCTTGCGGACCGACCAGACGAATCCGGCAATTCGGATCCTGGATCTCGGTGTTGAGATTGGGCGGCGCGATCTGTTCGCGCAAGGCCATGATGGAAATGACCAATTCCAGCGCGCCCGCCGCGCCCAAAGCATGGCCGTGGACCGGCTTGGTCGAGGAGACCAGCAGATGGTCGCAATGGGCGCCGAAGGCGATGTTGAGGCCCTCGGCCTCGGTCACGTCATTGGCCACCGTGGCGGTGCCATGGGCGTTGACATAATCGATGTCGGCCGGCGCGAGGCCGGCGTCTTCGAGCGCCATGGTCATGCAGGCGGCGCCCGAGGCCGCGTCGGGCCGAACCGGATCGAGCGCATCGCTGTTGGTGCCATAGCCGGCGAGGACCGCCAGCGGCCTGGCGCCGCGCGCGCGGGCGATGTCCTCGGCCTCCAGCACGAACATGCCGGCGCCTTCGCCCAGCACCATGCCGTTGCGGTTTTTGGCGAAAGGCCGGCAGAAATCGGGGGTCAGGACGCGCAGGCCCTCCCAGGCGCGCATCGCGCCATTGGTGGCGCAGGCCTCCGAGCCGCCGACGATGGCGCGGTCGATCATGCCGGCGCGGATCATCTGCGCCGCCATGCCGATCGCCTGGCTGCCCGAGGAACAGGCGCTTGCCACCGCGAAACAGGGGCCGGTCGCGCCAAAACGTATGGAAAGTGTCGCCGGGCCGGCGCTCGGAATGAGCTTGGGGACGGCCAGCATTTCCGGCCGCTTGTTTTCGACATAAATGGCGTAAAGTCCGTCGTCGATGGTGTTCATCCCGCCGATGCCGGCGCCGAGCAAGGCGGCGCAGCGGGGGCCCTGGCGCTCCTCGGGGTCAATCCCCGCCTGGGCCAAAGCCTCGTCGGCGGCGGCCAGGGCGTAAGCGGTGAAGGCGTCGCAGAAAGGCGCGAATTTGGGGCCGACGCGGGCGGCGATGTCGAAATCGCGCACCTGGGCGGAAATTCTGATCCGGCCGCCATAGGGCTCGCGCACCTTCAGCGGGCCGGCGCAGGGCCTGCCGTCGCGCGCGGCTTGCCAGAGGAGGTTCGCGCCGACACCGGCCGCCGATACGGCGCCCATGCCGGTGACGACGACGCGCCGGGAGGTCATTGCTGAGCTTTTTCCTTGAGAATATGGGCGCTGATCGCCTCGACCAGGCCCTTCAAATCCTTGGCCTCCTGAAAGGAGCCGTCCATCGGAATATAAACGTCGAATTTCTCTTCGATCGCGGTCAGGATCATCACCAGATCGATCGATTTGAGGCCGAGGCTGTCGATCGTGGCGTCGTCGCGGAGATTTTCGCGAGGAATCATGCCCTCGGAGGCGATCACGTCGAGGATCTGGTCGACCATCGCCTGGTGGTCATTCGGAGACGAAGTCACTGGCGCACCTCTGATTGCATGGGGCGGACGCTTCAGCGTTCGGGCCGCCGCGAAGGCGTCTTCCGATGTCGCTAAGGAGCGGCGCCGGCTTGCTCGATTGAATCCGGACGCGCCTCCATGTAGCAAAGTGTCCAAGCCAACGCCAAACCAAATTTTTCGGGCCGGCGCGCTCAGGCCCGCCAGGCGCCCGAAACGCATTGAAGGACAGAAGGATGCCCCACCCTCTCGCCATCCGCGCGGCGGATATGGAAAAGCCGCCGCAAGGCCTGACCGAGGACATGATGGCGCGTCTGGTGCGCGAATTCTATACCCGCGCCCGCGCCGACGCCCTGCTCGGACCGATTTTCGAGCAGAAACTCGCCGGCCACTGGGAAGAGCATTTCGCCAAACTGACCGATTTCTGGTCGCAGATCGGCCTGGGCGCCGGGCGCTACAATGGCAGGCCGCTGCCGGCCCACGCCGCGCTCGATCTCGCGCCGGAGCATTTCAAGGCCTGGCTCGAACTTTTCGCCGCCACCGCCCGCGACGTTCTGCCGCCCGAAGGCGCGCGTTTCTTCGTCGCCAGGGCCAACCGCATCGCGGAAAGCTTTCAGATCGGCCTGAACATCGGCGACAAGGCGCTGGCCTTCCGGGAGGTCCAGAAGGCGCGGGAGGATTGAGCGGGCGGCGCTTCATGGAAATATTCGGTTTCCGACCTCGAGGCGCATTTTGAGCTTGCCTCCCCAAGGCCGCGGCAATGCTGTCAGCCGTCCTTCCGGGGGGCGGCCAGGCGCGCGCTCATGACCGGAACCGGAAATTCCCGGTCGAATCCCTCGGCTGCGCTTGCAGTTTGGAAATCGGCACGAGCGGGTCATTTCGGCATTGTGAGCCGGCGTCGAACGCCGAAAGGCGCCGAAAGTCCCAATCGGTCGAATCGGAAGCGATTTCGTTGCGTTATTGAGGTCGAAAATTGAGTCGGAGCTGGGCGCCGCGCCGGTTCATACGGTTTCCGCAAGATTGCTTCGCAATCCGCGGAAACGCCATGGCGCGAAAATCCTCTATGTCGCGGGCGGATTTTCGCGCCAGCGGAATACGAATTCCGAATGATTCATTCGGAATTCGTATCACTGGCCGCCGCAGCCGCCGGCCGCGAGGACGGACAGGGGCATGACGCGGGCCGGATCGCCGATCACGAGAGAGCGTGGCGGAACATCTTTGGTGACGACGCTTCCCGCCGAGATCACCGACCCCGCGCCCACGCTGACGCCGGGCGCGATCATGGCGCCATGGGCGATCCAGACATCGTCGCCGATGGCGATCGGGCCGCTCGCGCCTTCGGCCGTATCGGCGATGCGCGCCATCGAAGCGATCAGACAGCGCTTGCCGATGGTGACGGACTGACGCGCCTCGATGAAGGCCGCATAGTTGAAATAGGTTCCGGCGCCGATGCCGATCTCGGCGCCCTTGTGACAGACCAGTTCGGTGGGGATCATGCCTTCCCGGAACCCCACCCGGCTCCCCAGCCTGATGACGCCTTCGTTTCTGACGCGCACGTCGCCGAACGCGAAGACGCGGGCGCCGCGCCGACAATTGCGGAGCAAAACCGCGCCGCGCAGACGGGCGATTTCGAACCTCAACGCGGCAAGCGGATCGGTCCGCAGACGCATCAAGGCGCGCCGGAGCAAGCTCTGTCGCGGCTCCGCGGCGCCGGCCTTCGCCGGCGTCGCTGGCGCTGCGGCGGCTGGCGCCGGACGGCCCCGAACCACCGCGCCGCGCGCGACGACCTTGCCGTGAGGCACATGCGCGCCCGGCAGGACGATGACGCCGGTCTCAAGCGTCGCGCCGGCCTCGATGACGACCGGAACCGAAGGCGGCGCCAGCAGGCGATCGCTCGCCGCATGGTGAAAGTTGTTGTCCATCACCTTGCATTTCGCGCCGATCCTGCATCCGTCGCCGACGCGGACCGACTGGAGCGCCTCGATCGACGTTCCGCCCAGGATCTCCACGCCGTCCCCCAGGACCATCTCGGCGCCGGGGCCCACAAAAAGCTCGATCGGGGCGCTGGAGGCGTCCAGGCGGACATGGTCGCCGACGCGCAGCGTCCCCGAACCGTGAATCCAGACCCGGCCGACAACCGAAGGCGAGGCGCCCAAAGCCGCGCAACGCCGAAGTTTCCAACGCGAATGAAGGACGTCGAACGGCGCGGCGAAGGGATGAGTTGCGATCTGCAAGGTCACGAGATTGTACTCAGGCCTGGAGCGAGGCGGACACGAAGAGTTAGGCCGGTTCAACGGTCAGCGGCGGCGAATGTAGATAGGCGGCGACCTTGCGTTTGGCGGCGATGTCCTTCCACACCGCCTCCACCTCGGCGACCGTGAGTCCCGAGGCCGATGCGGCGTCCTGCGCCGGAACGCCGTTTTCCAGCGCGTAGAGGCAAAGGTCCATGCTGGCGTGATCGACCGAAAAGTAGAATTCCTCCTGGCTCTGCGGCATCGACCAGGTGTCGGTCGTGGGCGGCCGTTGGCGGATCTCCTCGGGAATTCCGAGGTGCTCGGCGAGCTGGTAGACCTGGGTCTTGTAAAGATGGGCGATCGGCTTGAAGTCGGCGGCGCCGTCGCCGTTCTTGACGAAAAATCCCTGGTCATATTCCAGGCGGTTCGGCGTGCCGGCGACGGCGTAGTTCAGGCGGTCGGCATGGTAATATTCGAGCTGCTTGCGGGTCCGCTGCTTCATGTTCGCCGCCGCGATGATCGCCAGATAGGCTTCGAGCGGCAGACGGCGGCGCTGCTCCGCGCCCTCCGGCGAGCGGACGACCAGCGACGACAGATTGTAGCCGCGCGCCCGCATTTCCGGATCGAGCACGACCTTGGAGGTCCATCCCGCGCCGAATTCCGGGATGACCGAGCGAATCGCATCGTCGCGGCGCGCATAGCAGCCGCTCGCCGCCAGAATCCCGGCTATGTCCTCGGTCACGGCGGGAAGCTCCAGCTTTTGCGCGACAAGCTGGCCGAGCCGCAGGCTGTCCGGGTCGGAATCCTGCTCCGGCATGTAGAGGGCGAGGACGCGTTTGGGTCCGAAGGCGGCGGCGCAGAGCGCGGCCGTCACCGAACTGTCGATGCCCCCCGAAAGGCCGACGACGACGCCGCGCCGGCGCAGACGATGCAGAACCTGGTCGCGCAGAGCGGCGACGATGCGCTGCGTTTCGGCCTCGGCGTCGAGACGCAGCGCGGCGGGCGAGAAGGCGGCCGTCGTTTGGATTGAAGCCAGAATATTCATCCGTGAACCTCCATGAGGCGCGCCGTTTCGCGGCGGCTGATCTTGCCGGAGTTGGTTTTCGGCAGCTCGGCGCGGAACGTCACGAATTTCGGGACCATGAAATCCTCGAGGCGACGGGCGCAATGGCGGATCACGTCCCGCTCGGTCAGCGAGACGCCCGGCGCGACGGCGATGACCGCCTTCAACGCGGCGCCCAGCACCGCATCGGGCACGCCGATGACCACCGCCTCCTTGACGCCTTCGAGCTGGAACAGGACGTTTTCGACTTCCTTGGGACTGACCTTCTCGCCGCGGGTCTTGATGATGTCGTCCTTGCGTCCGACGAAATAGAGGAAGCCCTCTTCATCGGCGTAGAAAAGGTCGCCGGTATGGAGAACTTTCTCCCACGGATAGGGACCGGGCCGCAGCGCCTTGGCGGTCGCCTCCGGATTCCCCCAATAGCCCTTCATCACATGCGGCCCGCGAATGACCAGTTCGCCGACCACGCGAGGCGGAACCCTGTTTGCGTCGTCATCGACGACATAGGCTTCGGTCCCGGGGATGGCGACGCCCACCGAGGCGGGCCGCGATTGCAGCTCGCCCGGCGGCAGATAGGTGCAGCGCTTGCATTCGGTCAGCCCATACATCGAGAACAGGCTGGTGGTGGGAAACAATTCCTGCAGGCGCAGGATATGCGCGGGCGGCAGCGCGGCGGCGGTGTTCGAAATATAGCGCAGGCTCGGCAGGGCGCCCGGCGCCAGATCGCGCATCTGCAACATCAGCGCGGCGATGGTCGGCACGATGGGAAAGCCGGTGACGCGCTCCTGGCGAATCCGGTCGAAAATCAGCTGCGGGAAGGCGAAGGATTTTTCGAGCGCGAGCGTCGCGCCGACCTTCGCCGCCATCAGCACCTGATAGAGGCCGTAGTCGAAGGAGATCGGCAAGACATTGAGGATGACGTCGTCTTCGGTGTTTTCGAGATAGGTGGTGATCGAGGTCGCCGCCGCGACGACGTTTTGATGGGTCATCATCACGCCCTTGGGAAAGCCCGTCGAGCCGGAGGTATAGACCAGCATGGCCAGGTCGCATTCGATCCCGCGGAAGCGGGTCGGGAACGCGCCGGACGCGATCGCCTCGGCGAAGGGCGTTTCCCTCGGCGCGTCGAGATCGCCGCTCTCGCCCGCGACGATGACCGCCGCGACCGACGGCGCGCCGGCGAGCGCCTCGCGCGCGGCGGGAAGCAGGCGGCCCAGCGTGACGACGGCCACCGCCTGGCAATCGTTGAGGATGAACCTCAGCTTGTCGGGCTTGGTCGATGGATTGACCATGCAGAACACGCCGCCGGCCTTCAGGACGCCGAACAGGCCGACGACGGCTTCCCAGCAATTGTCGGCGAAGATGACGACGCGATCGCCGCGCCCCACGCCTCGGGCTTCCAGCCCGGCGGCGAGGCCGGTCGCGGCCTCGTCGAGGGCGCGGTAGGTCAGACGCGTTTCGCCCTCGATCAGGGCGACCTTCTCCGGCAGGCGCCGGGCGCTGTCTTCCAGGAACTGCTCGACGCGCATCGCATCAACCTCCTTGGATCTTGCGGTTTCCGAAACGATCGTTCGAAAAGCTGCTCAGGCGGCGGCGGACGTCGCCGCGCCGACTTTCTTCGCGACGAAGGCGACCAGCGCGTCGACCGTGTCGAGATTGTCCGGGACGATCTCGGCGTCGTGAATCCTGATGCCAAAGTGGCTTTCCAGATAGGAGACCAGCTCGAGGACGCCGGTGGAATCGATCATGCCGGCCTGGAGCATCGACTGGTCCCCCGCAAGGTCTTCCATATCGTCCTGGAACAGCAGGTCTTGCGCGATGAAGGCGCGGAGGTCGGTTTCGATTTTCCGGGTCATGAGTCTCGTCTCCTTGGTTCAAGCTGCGGGCAGCGCGGGAACCGCTTGAAGCGCCTTGCCCGCGAAGAATTGGTCGGTCCAGATCTGTCCCGAAATGACGCCGACGACCGCCATGTTGTCACGGAAGCCGAGCGCGCCGCCTGCCGCGCATTTGCGCGCCAGCATGGCGACCTTGGCGGCGTCGAACAGGCCCGCCGAGGCGACCGCGGCGTGCGACAGACGCTCCGCGACATAGGCGGGTGCGCCCTCGCCGAAGAATGAAGCGCTGTCGGGGGCGCGGTAAGGCTGCTTGGGACGGTTGCCGATGGCGGCGGGCAGCCTGGAGGCCATGCTCTCGCGCAGGATGTGTTTTTCGCGCAAAGATTTGAGTTTCAGGCGCGAGGGGATGCGCGCGCCGAATTCGACGACGCGGTGATCGAGGAACGGGAAGCGGCCCTCGACGCCATGCGCCATGGCGACGCGATCGCCCTGGGCCGACAGGATATAGCCAGGCAGCAGATAGACCGTTTCGAGATATTGCGCCTGGGCGAGCGGCGTCCAGGACGTAAATTCCGCCGGCAGGTCGGCGCGCAGCTCGGCGAGGGCGTCGTAGCCGTTGAGCGCGGCCTTCAGATCCCCGGAGAAGAACGCCTTCGCCTTGGCCGTCGTGTCGAAGCGCGGAAGGTGCGAGAACAGGGGATCGCCGGTCTGGTCGAGCGCCATGCCGAAAAAGGCCTGGAGATAGGCCGGGCTTTGCGCCTGGAGCGCGGGGAGATAGGGATAAAGTTTGCGAAACAGCCGCGGCCGCCACGCCGAATGCGGTTGGCGCGCGCAAAAGGCGCGAACCTTCGCCTCCTTGAAAATGTCGTAGCCGGCGAAGACTTCATCGGCGCCTTCGCCGGTGAGCACGACCTTGTAGCCGCGCTGGCGCACGAAATCCGAAAGCAGATAAAGGGGGGCCGGCGCGGTGCGCAAGATCGGCTGCTCGACGTGGCGCACCACATCGGGGAACATCGCGCCAATCTCCGTGGCGCGGCAGGCGACCGAGGCGTGGGCGGTTCCGAGCGCCTCGACCATTTGCGCCTGATAGGCGCTTTCGTCGAACTCGCCGCTCTCGAAGGTGACGGAAAAGGTTTTTAGCCGTTCGGCGGCGACGTCCGAGGCCAGCGCGGCGATGATCGAGGAATCGAGGCCGCCGCTCAGATAGGCGCCGACGGGAACGTCGGAACGCAGGCGAATGCGGGTCGCGTCGGCCAGCAGCCGCCGCAATTCCTCGGCGATCGCCGTTTCGTCGGCGTCGCAGCGCGCGTCTTCCGCCGCGGTCGGGAAGGAGAGGCGCCAGTAGCGACGAATGTCGACGCGCCCGGGCGTGGCGATCATCATATGGCCGGGCGGCAGTTGCTGTATGTTGTGGAAAACCGTGCGCGGCGCGATCGTCGACCACAGGGTGAAGACCTGATCGAGGCCGATCGGGTCGGGCCGCGCCTCGATTTCGCCGGTGGCCAGCAGCGCCTTGACTTCGGACGCGAAATAGAGCCGGTCGCGGGTTTTGGTCCAATAGAGCGGACGAACCCCCATGCGGTCGCGCGCCAGGATCAGTTTCCGCCGGCGCCGATCCCAGATCGCGAAGGCGAAATCGCCCACGAGATCCTCGACACAGGCCTCGCCCTTCGCCTTGTATAGCTCAAGAATGACCTCGGTGTCCGACCTGGTCCGGAAACGCGCGCCTTTCGCCGCGAGCTCGTCGCGGAGCTCGACATAATTGAAGATCTCGCCATTGAAGCTGATGGCGAATTCCCCGCTCTCGTCGAGAAGCGGCTGATGGCCGCCGGCAAGATCGATGATGCTGAGCCGCGTATGGCCGAGAGCCGCGGAGCCGTCGACGTGGACGCCCGCGCCGTCGGGCCCACGGTGGCCGAGCGCCGAGACCATCCGCTCGACCAGAGCCTCTGCCGTGCGATGATCGCAGTTCGACCCGATGAAGCCCGCAACGCCACACATACGCCCGCCTCCCATTGTATTGAACTCTACTCAATCGCGCCTAATATGATATGACAATCAAATTTAGAATGTAAATGTTTCAAGCTATTCTATGGTTTATAGATATTTAATACTTTTACGCTTTATTTAGTTAAACGATATCAGGGTTTAGCTTGAGCGTTCAAGGTTCCTGGATGGACCAGAGCTTCGAAATGGCGCTGTGGCGCGCTTGGACGAAAGCCGCAAAACCTCCAGCTTGAGGATTCCAGTTGCGGCGAGCAACATTGTCGAGAACCTTGGCGAAAATTTTCAGGGCGTAGAAATCCACGGCGCCATGTTCCTGCCGGTAGCGGGCGTGAATGTCGCGATAGGAGGATTCCATTTTCGACTGGCGGTCGGGTTGGCGCACCAGGGACGGCCCGATCCGGTAATGGATCGACGTGCGGTCGAGCAGGACCGCGCCGAACTTGCGAATGGCGCGGGCATAAAAATCGACATCCTCGGCCAGCGACGGGCCGGCGTTGAACCCGTCGACCGCAGCGACGCAGTCTTTGCGGATCATGGCGGCGCTGCAGATGAGCAGCGCGTCCTGGAAGAGCAAGGCGGCGGAAAATCCGAGTTTCGGCCCCATTCGCCGGTAAAAGCGCGCGCGCCTGCGCGCCCTGTCGAAATAATCGCGCTCGGAGGCGATATCCATATCCAAATTGCCGAAAGGCTCGATATTGCCGAAAACCACGCCAATATCCGGCCTCTGCGCGAAAACCTCCACGGCTTCGGCGTAATAGCCTTCCGGCACGAGATCGTCGTCGTCGAGGAAATGGATGATTGGGGCTTGGGCGTCCTGATAGCCGAAATTGCGCACCAGGGCCGGGCGGCCGTTGGAAGGCGTCGGAGAGCGCGAATAGGTCACGCCGCGGTCGAGATATGGCGCAACGATTTTTTCCGCCGAGCCCTGCGGACAATCGTCGATCACCCGGATTTCGCATTTGACGCCTTTTTGGCTCAACACGCTTTCGATCGCTTCGACCAGCGGTTCGGGGCGGCGGAAGGTCGGCATGATGACGGAAATATCGGGCGTCATGGTTTTGCTCGGAGCTTTCAAGCTGACGTTGCAATCAAGAGACGCACACAATCTTCGGCTAAACGTTAAAAGAAACTTACCCTGATGGATGCAAAAACGTTAAACCCTTAAATAAAATAGATATTTCCGGCGCAATTATCGTCAGGGTTAAAGGCGCGCTTCGCTGAACCTGCAATGACGTCGGGGCGTTGGGAACTCGACTGGCCATCCATCATATAAAGACTTGCATATATGTTTATTGCCTTGTTCGTCCGTCGCTGCTATAGAGGCCGCACGTTCCAACAGGATGGGAAGTCATGAACGCCAGCCATCTCACCCATGATTTTGTCGTCGCCGATATCGGGCTTGCCGATTGGGGCCGCAAGGAAATCGCCATTGCCGAGACCGAAATGCCCGGTCTGATGGCGACCCGCGCCGAAAATGGCCCGGCCCAGCCGCTCAAGGGCGCGCGCGTCGCCGGCTCGCTGCACATGACCATCCAGACGGCGGTGCTGATCGAGACCCTGCAGGCGCTCGGCGCCGAGGTGCGCTGGGCCTCGTGCAACATCTATTCGACCCAGGACCACGCCGCCGCCGCCATCGCCGCGCGCGGCACGCCGGTTTTCGCCGTCAAGGGCGAGAGCCTGGACGAATATTGGGAATATACCCATCGCATCTTCGAATGGGGCGACGGCGGCTCGCCCAACATGATCCTCGACGACGGCGGCGACGCCACTCTGCTCATCCATCTCGGCCTGCGCGCCGAGCAGGGCGATGTCGCTTTCCTGGACAAGGCGACCAATGAGGAAGAGGAAGTCCTGTTCGCCGCGATCAAGAAACGCATCAAGGGCAATCCCGGCTTTTACGGCCGCAACGCCATGGCGATCCGCGGCGTGACCGAGGAAACCACCACCGGCGTGCACCGTCTCTATATCATGGAGAAGGAAGGCAAGCTGCTGTGGCCGGCGATCAACGTCAACGACTCGGTGACCAAGTCCAAGTTCGACAATCTCTATGGCTGCCGCGAGTTGCTGGTGGACGGCATCCGCCGCGGCACCGACGTGATGATGGCCGGCAAGGTGGCGATGGTCGCGGGTTTCGGCGATGTCGGCAAGGGCTCGGCGGCCTCGCTGCGCAACGCCGGCTGCCGGGTGCTGGTGTCGGAAATCGACCCGATCTGCGCGCTCCAGGCGGCGATGGAAGGCTATGAAGTGACGACCATGGACGACGCCGCGCCCCGCGCCGACCTTTTCGTCACCGCCACCGGCAATGTCGATGTCATCAACATCGACCACATGCGCGCCATGAAGGACCGCGCCATCGTCTGCAACATCGGCCATTTCGACTCCGAAATTCAGGTCGCGGCGCTGCGCAACCTGAAATGGAGCAATGTCAAGCCGCAGGTGGACGAGATCGAATTCGCCGACGGCAAGCGCATCATCCTGCTCTCGGAAGGGCGGCTGGTGAATCTCGGCAACGCCACCGGACATCCGTCCTTCGTGATGTCGGCCTCCTTCACCAACCAGACCCTGGCCCAGATCGAGCTGTGGACCCGCCAGGGCGAATACGGCAAGAAGGTCTATACCCTGCCCAAGCACCTCGACGAGAAGGTCGCCAAGCTGCATCTCGACAAGATCGGCGTGAAGCTCACGGTCATGAGCCAGAAGCAGTCGGATTATCTGTCGGTTCCGGTCGAGGGGCCGTTCAAGCCGGACCATTACCGCTACTGAGCTTGCCCCAGGCCGGCGAAAGCCGGCTAGGAGCGAATGCGACGCCGAGCTTACGCGAGGGGAGCGTCGATCGCGCCTCCGCGCGATCGACAAAAGGAAACCGTGGCGCCTGTGCATAAGCAACGCCTCCGGTTCGCGCCGGAGGCGTTTTTCATTTCGTTCCTCTTTCTTAATCATGAATCGAGAGGGTAAATTGAGGTGATTCGCGCGGGGCGGCGGCCCCGCATGGGAAAGGGACTCCTGCTCCATGCCCAAACGAGCTCGCCAGACAGGTCGGCGCCGCGCCGCGCCTCTGCGTCTTGCGCTCCGTTTCGCCGCGCCGGCATTGCTTCTTTCCGGCGTCGCGGCGCGCGCCCAGGCGGCCGTCGGCTTCGCAGGCGCCGACAAGGCGGTCGGCCTTTCGCTCGGCACGGGTCTGATTTTTTTCTCGACCCTCACGGCTCTGCTTTATCTTGCCGGGCGCCGGCGCTCGTCCGCGCGCGAAGCCGAGCTTTCCTCGGAAATCGAGCAGCTGCGCCAGAAAGTCGAGCGCGCCCGCGCCTTTCTCGCCTCGGAAACCCAGTTCGCCGTGGTCTGGGCCGGCGCGCGCGCCGAGCCGGAGATCGAAGGCGACGTGAATCTGGCGCTCGACGCCGCGACGGCCCCGCGCCGCGTGCTCGGCTTCGGCGCCTGGCTGCCGCCCGATCAGGCCCGGACGCTGGAGCAGAAAGTCGCGCTGTTGCGCGACAACGGCCAGGGTTTCCGGCAGGATCTCATCGCCCACAACGGCCGCCATCTCGAAGCCGAGGGCCGGGCGATCGGCAGCCGGGTGGTCATGCGGGTGCGCGACGTGTCCGGCGACCGGCTCGAACTGATGCGTCTGCGCGAAATTCACGCCGCGCAGACGGCGCGGCTCGAGGTTTTGCGCGGCGTGCTCGATCTGAGCAGCCATCCGGCCTGGACACGCGGCCCCGATCAAGCGCTCGACTGGGTCAATCTGGCCTATGCCAAGGCGGTGGACGCCGAAAGCCCGAAGGACGCGGTGGCGCGCGGCCTCGAACTGCTCGACCGCGCGGCGCGCGAGGCGGCGGCGCGGGCGCGTCAGGGCGGCGAAGTCTGGACCAGGCGGGAACATGTGGTGGTCGCCGGCGTGCGCCGCCTGATGGAAGTGCTCGACGCGCCGCTGCCGGGCGGGGGCGGCGGCATGGCCGACGATCTTTCGGAGCTTGAGGCGGTGCGCGCCGATCATGCGCTCCAGGTCGAGTTGCACATCCGCACCCTCGACCAGATCGCCACGGCGGTCGCCATTTTCGACCGGTCGAAACGGCTGGTTTTCGCCAATGCCGCCTATCGCCATCTGTGGCAGCTCGATCCGGCCTTTCTCGAACAGGGGCCGTCGGATTCGCAAATTCTCGATCGCCTGCGCGCCGACCGCCGCCTGCCCGAACAGGCCGATTACCGGAGCTGGAAGGCGGCGCTGCACAGCGTCTATCTGGCGGTGGAGCCGCCGCCCCAGATCTGGCACCTGCCCGACGGCCGCACGTTGCGGGTCGCCTTCGCTTCCAATCCGCAGGGCGGGGCCACTTATCTGTTCGACGACGTCACCGAGCGTTTCGCGCTGGAATCTCAATATAATTCCCTGGCGCGGGTGCAGAGCGAAACGCTCGACGCCTTGCAGGAGGGCGTCGCGGTTTTCGGGGCGGACGGCCGTCTCAAATTGTCCAATCCCGCCTTCGCCCGCCTGTGGCGCCTGTCGGATCAGCTGATCGCCGAGCGGCCGCATATCGACGCCGTCAGCGCCGCCAGCAAGCCGCTGCTGCCCGAGGACGCCATCTGGGCCGATCTGCGCTCGGCGGTCGCGGGCCTCCATTCGGCGCGCATCGGCTTCGAACGGCGGATGAACCGCGCCGATGGCGCGGTGGTCGATTGCGCCGTCGCGCCGCTGCCCGACGGCGGCGCTCTTCTGACCTTCATCGACGTGACCGACGGCGTCAATGTCGAGCGCGCCCTGAAAGAGCGCAATCAGGCGCTGCTCGCCGCCGAGCAGTTGCGCAATGATTTCGTGCATCACGTCTCCTACGAGCTGCGCTCGCCGCTGACCAATATTATCGGCTTCATCCAGCTTCTGGGCGACGGCAGCGTCGGCCCGCTCAACGAGAAGCAGCGCGAATATGCCGGCTATGTCCTGAAATCCTCGGCCGCGCTGCTGGCGATCATCAACGACATTCTCGACCTCGCCACCATCGACCGCGACGCCATGGCGTTGCAGCTCGGCGAAGTCGATATCCGCCGCGTCATCGCCGAGGCCGCCGAGGGCTTGCAGGACCGGCTGGCGGAATCCCATGTCGAACTGTCGATCGTCGCCGCGCCGGATATCGGGACGTTCCAGGCCGACGGCCAGCGCGTGCGCCAGATTCTCTTCAACCTGCTCTCCAACGCCATCGGCTTTTCCGAGCAGGGCCAGACCGTCACCCTGGCGGCCTTGCGCCGCGACGGCGAGATCGTGTTCAAGGTCACCGATCGCGGGCGCGGCATCCCGCCGGAACTGCTCGACAAGGTGTTCGACCGTTTCGAAAGCCGCACCATCAATTCGCGCCATCGCGGCGTCGGCCTCGGCCTGTCGATCGTGCGCGCCTTTGTCGAACTGCACGGCGGAGTGGTGCATATCGATTCCGCGCCGGGCGAAGGGACGGTCGTGACCTGCATTTTCCCTATTCGGGGCGGCAAGACGATCGGCCGCCCGGAAATTGAATCCAGAATGGAGGAGCGGGCATGAGCGGGCCGGTCTGGCGGGTGGAGCTGCCCGACGAGGCGGCGACCCGGGCGCTGGCGCGGGAAATCGCCGGCATGGTCGGCGCGGGCGATCTCGTCACCTTGAGCGGCGATCTCGGCGCGGGGAAGACCACGCTCGCCCGCGCCCTGATCCGCGTCCTTGCCGACGATCCCGAACTTGAGGCGCCGAGCCCGACCTTCACCTTGATGCAGGTCTATGACACGGCGGACTTCCCGGTCATCCACGCCGATCTGTATCGGGTCAAAGACCCTTCCGAACTGGCCGAACTTGGCTGGGACGAGGCGTCCGAGGGCGCCTTGGTGATCGTCGAATGGGCCGAGCGCGCGGGCTCCGCGCTTGCGGCGGACCGGATTGACATAAAGCTTTACACCGACGCGAAACGCGGGCCGGATTACCGCCACGCCGAGATCGTCGGCCATGGCGAGGCGGCGCGCCGCCTGGTCCGCCTGCGCGGCGCGCAGAACCTGCTGGAGCGCTGCGGCTGGGACGAGGCCGAGCGCCGGCACATGCAGGGCGACGCTTCGACCCGCGCCTATGAATTGCTGGTCAAGTTCGACGGCGACAAGGCGGTGCTGATGATCTCGCCGCCGCGCGCCGACGGCCCGCCGGTCAAGGGCGGCAAGCCCTATAGCGCGCTGGTTCATCTCGCCGAGGACATAAAACCCTTCGTCGCCATGGACGAGGCTCTGATCGCGCAGGGCTTTTCCGCGCCGCGCCTGTTCGCCGCCGATCTCGACGCCGGCCTCGCGGTGCTGGAATATCTCGGCGACGAAGGCGTCGCGGACGCCGACGGCCCGCGCCCGGAGCGCTATTCCGAGGCCATGCGCCTGCTGGCGCATCTGCATGGCAAGAAACTGCCGGAGGAAATCGCCTTTTCCGGCGGGGCCTATCGCCTGCCGACCTATGACCTCGGCGCCTTCCTGACCGAGGCGGAGCTGCTGGTCGAATGGTATGCGCCGCATATTCTCGGCGTCCAGCTCGCCTCGGGCGCCCGGGCGCAATATGAGAACGCCTGGCGCGGGATTCTCGCCGGCCCGGCGGCGGAAGCCAAAATCTGGACTTTGCGCGACTATCATTCGCCCAATCTGCTGTGGCTCGCCAATCGCGTCGGCGACCAGCGCGTCGGCCTGCTCGATTTCCAGGACGCCGTGCTCGGGCCGCCGGCTTACGATCTGGTGTCCTTGTTGCAGGACGCCCGCGTCACCATGCCGGACGATTTGGAGCTGAAACTGCTCGGCGCCTATTCCTTCATCCGCAAGAACACCGAGGAAGGCTTCGACGTGGCGTCTTTCGCCACTTCTTACGCGGTGATGGGCGCGCAGCGGGCGAGCAAGATTCTGGGCATTTTCGCCCGGCTCGACAAACGCGATGGCAAGCCCTCCTATCTGGCGCATATTCCGCGCGTGAAAAACTATCTGAAAAAGAACCTCGGCCATCCGGCGCTGGCCGAACTCAAGGCGTGGTTCGAGCAATATATGCCGCAGCTTTTCGTCGAGGAGACAGTCGCTTGAAAGCGGCACCCGAAAAGGCTTTGGTTTTCGCGGCGGGCCTCGGCGCGCGGATGCGGCCGATCACCTTGTCGCTGCCGAAGCCTCTGGTGCGCATCGGCGGCAAGGCCATGCTCGATCATGTGCTCGATCGGCTCGAAGAGGCCGGCGTCAGCCGGGCCATCGTCAATGTCCATTGGCTGGCCGACCAGATCGAGGATCATCTGAAGGGCCGGAGCGCCCCCAGAATCACCATTTCCGACGAGCGCGACCTGCTGCTCGACCAGGGCGGCGGCATCGTCAAGGTGCTGGACGAGTTCGGCGGCAAGCCCTTCTTCATCTGCAACACCGACGCTTTATGGATCGACGAGCCGGAGCCGCAGATCGCGCGCCTCGCCCGCGCCTGGGACAACGACAGGATGGATGTGCTGCTGCTGCTCGCCGACATGAAGTCGAGCCTCGGCGTCGAGGGGCGGGGCGACTTTTTTTGCGACGCGCGGGGGCGGCTGTCGCGCCCGGCGCCGGGCGAGGCCGCGCCTTACGTCTATAGCGGCGTCGGGATCGTCAAATCCTCACTCTTCGAGGGCCACAAGCTGGAGCCGTTCCGGCTCGCGCCCTTCTTTTTCGCGGCGGCCGAGCAAGGACGCCTTTATGGCCTGCCGCTCGAAGGCCGCTGGCTCCATGTCGGCGCGCCGGAGACGATCGAAAAAGCCGAAAGGATTTATCGGGCGACGGCGGCCTGATGTCCCCTCTCCCCGTTTTACGGGGAGAGGGAGAAGCCCCATCCTGTTCGGCTGTCTTTTTTCGAAAAACGAAAGGGTTTTACCGGGGTTTACGCGTATTTCTCTTTTCCATGGGATTGATCCTTGCCGCCGTGCGTTTTCACCATTCCTCCGGGGGCGCCTTTTCTGAAGGTCTTCGCCGGCGCCTTGCTCGACGGGCGGGTGGTTCCCGGCCTGTCGCGCGAGTCTGGCCCGCTGGCGCTGGCCAAAGCGACGATTTTCGTCCCCACCCGGCGCGCCGGCCGGGCGCTGGCGGTGGAGCTCGCGCGCCAGAGCGGCGATCGCGCCATTCTGCTGCCCAAAATTCTGCCGCTGGGCGCGCTCGATGGCGAAAATGGCGAAGCCGGCTTCGACAATCCGCTCGATCTGAGCCTTCCGCGCGCAGCGAGCGACATCGAGCGGCGGATGATCCTGGGCGAACTTATTCTCGCCTGGGCGCGGCATTTGCGGCAAGCCATCGTCTCGATCGACGCCGATGGAACGGTCAGGAAGGCCGAGGAAAGCCTGCTGGTCGCCGCCCATCCGGCGGACGCCTGGCGGCTTTCCGGCGATCTCGCCGCCTTGATCGACGAAATGATCGTCGAAAATGTCGATTGGGCGGCTTTGAAGACCCTCAACGGCGAATTCGACGATTATTGGCGGATCACGCTGAATTTTCTCGACATCGCCACGGGCGCCTGGCCGTCGATCCAGAAAGAGCATGGCTTTGTCGATCCGGCGGCGCGCCAGCAGGCGCTGATCGAACGCGCCATTGGCAATGTGGGACGCGACGGCGAGCCGATGATCGCCATCGGTTCGACCGGCTCCAATATCCGCACCGCCCGCCTGCTCAAGGCGATCGCTGGCGCGGCGCGGGGCGCGGTGGTTTTGCCAGGGCTCGATCAGAGCCTTGACAAGAAATCCTTCGCCGCCATCCGCAAAGGCGACGAGCCTTGCGCCACCCATCCCCAGGCCTTTCTGGCGCGGCTGATCGAGACCATCGGCGTGACGCGCGACCAAGTGGTCGCGCTCGGGGCGCCCGTGGGCGCGCGTGTCCTGCGCGAGGCTTTTTGCTCCGAGGCTTTTCGCCCGGCCGACACCACCGATCTCTGGCCGCGCTGGCGCGCCGCGCAAGACCCGGAAGCGCTGAAAGAAGCGTTGGCCGGCGTGACCTTGATCGAAGCGGCGGACGAACGCGAGGAGGCTTTGACGATTGCCGTGATCCTGCGTGAGGCGCTGGAGCATGACGGGCTGACCGCCGCGCTGGCGACGCCGGATCGCGGTCTGGCGGAGCGGGTGCGCGCCGAATTGTTGCGCTGGAATGTCGAGATCGACGATTCCGGCGGCGCCGCGCTGGGCGCCTCGCGCGCCGGTTCGCTGGCGCGGCTCATTCTGCTGGCGCTCAACGGCGCGGGGGCCGATTGGGCGGCGCTCATTTCGCATCCCGATTTTTCCCTTGGCCTCGGCGCCGAGGCGGAAAAGCTGGCGCGTCTGTTCGAGATCGGCGTGTTGCGATCCGAAGCCGGCGGCGATCTCTGGCGCGACCGCATCGAACCCGCGCGCGAGGCGGCGCAAGACAAGCACGCCCATCCGCGCCAGAAGGAGATTGCGGAGGCGGATTGGGCCGCGCTGAAAAATTTCGCGGAAAAGCTCGACGCCGCTTTCGCGCCATTGCGCGCTCTGGCGCAGGGCGGCGAGACGGAGCTGATACCCTGGCTCGCCGCCCACCGCAAGGCCTTGGGCCTGATCGTCGCCGGCGACGACCAGGCGATGCCGGCGGGCGACGACGGCGCGGCGCTGGAAAAGCTGTTTTGCGAACTCGAAGCTTCGGCCAATTCCGCCTTTGCCTTCCATGCCGAAAGCTATGCCGCCTTTTTCGACGCCTTGATCGCGGAGCAGGTTCTGCGCGGCGCGACACGCGCTCATCCGCGTCTCAAGATTCTCGGCCTCTTGGAAGCCCGTCTGATGAGCGTCGATCGTCTGGTCATGGCGGGGCTCGACGAGACGATCTGGCCGCCGCGCGGCGAGACGGATTGTTTCCTCAACCGCGCGATGCGGGCGCAGATCGGCCTGTCGTCGCCGGAGCGGCGCATCGGCCAGACCGCGCATGATTTCGTCCAGGGCTTCGGCGCGCCGGAAGTCGTGCTGAGCCGGGCCAAGAAGCGGGGCGGTTCGCCGGCGACACCGTCGCGTTTCCTGCAGCGCATGGAGGCGCTGGCGGGAGAAGAGATTTTTGCGGCCTTGCGCGGGCGCGGCGCGGAATGGCGCGATCTCGCGCGCCGGCTCGACAAGACGGCGCCCGTGGCGCCTTTGCAACGGCCGGCGCCTGTTCCGGCGCTCGAATTGCGCCCGCCAAAATTGTCGGTGACGCGGATCGAGACCCTGCGCCGCGACCCTTATGCGATCTATGCCGAATTCATCCTCAAACTTCTGCCCCTGCCAGAGCTCGATCAGGAGCCGGGCGCGCGCGAGATCGGCACGGCGCTTCATGCGGCGCTGGAGAAATTCTGCAAAAATCATCCCGCCGGCCCGCTGCCGCAAAACGCCCGCGACGAGCTGGTCGAACTGGCGAGGAGCGAACTGGCCGTTTTCCAGACCGACCCGGAATTCCTCGCCTTCCGTTGGCCGCGCCTGTTGCAGGGGCTCGATCTCTTTCTCGCCTTCGAGGCGGAGCGCCGGCCGCTGATCGAGCGCATCGCGGTCGAGGTCGGCGGCAGCCTGCGCATCAAGCTCGACGACGGCTCGGAATTCACCCTGACCGCCACGGCCGACCGCATCGAATTGCTCAAGGACGGAACGGCGGCTCTGGTCGATTACAAGAGCGGCCGTCCACCTTCCAACAAGGAAGTCGGCGCCGGCTGGTCGCCGCAGCTCACTTTGGAAGCCGCCATTCTGTCGTCCGGCGCCTTCCACGATGTGGCGACCCGCGAAGTGAGCGAGGCGTTTTACGTGCCGCTTGGCGGCGGCAAGGACAAGCCGCGCCGGGTGGCCAAGGACAAGGAGCCGTTCGGCGATCTCGTCGCCCGGCATTACGACGAGCTTGTCCAATTGCTCAATGATTTCCGCGATCCGAAACAGGCCTATCCGGCGCGGCCCTTCCCGCAATTCGCACTTCGCTACAATGCCTACGACCATCTCGCCCGCACCCGCGAATGGTCGGCCTCGGGCGCTGAAAGCGGCGGAGGCGAGTCATGAGCAGCGCGCGCAAGATTCCGGAGACGACGCGGGCGCGGCAGGCCCTGGCCTCGGACCCGCGCAATTCCGCCTGGGTTTCGGCCAATGCCGGATCGGGCAAGACCCATGTGCTGGCGCAAAGGGTGATCCGCCTGCTGCTGGCGCGCTGCGCGCCGGGGCGCATATTGTGCCTCACCTTCACCAAGGCGGCCGCCGCCAATATGGCCGAGCGCGTATTCCAGACCCTGTCGCAATGGACCGCGCTGGACGATCGCGCGCTCGCGGACGCCATTGAAGCGACAGGCGCCGAACACCCGCGCGAACAGAAGGATATCGACTTCGCGCGAAAACTTTTCGCCCGCGCCGTCGAGACGCCGGGCGGGTTGAAAATCCAGACCATCCATGCCTTCTGCGAACGGGTGCTGCATGCCGCGCCGTTCGAGGCCAATGTCGCGGCCGGGTTCACCGTGGTCGAGGAGATCGAGCAGCGGCAATTGATCGCCCGCGCCCGCCGCGAGACCTTGCACAGCGCCGAACACGATTCCCAACTCGGCGCGGCTTTGGCGCGGGTCGCCGAGGACGCCGGCCTGGTGTTCGACAAGCTGCTCGATGAAGCCTTGTTTCACCGGCGGCTTTTCCGCGCCGGGACCGCGGACGCCTTGCGCGCCGCCCTCGGCCTGACGCCGGGCGAGACGCCGGAAACCTTGCGCAAGGCCATGCTGGAGGATGGGATCGCGCCGCGGCGATGGCCGGATTACGCGGCTTTTCTGTCCGGCGGCACGGCGACCGACGCCAGACTGGGCGCGAATTTCTCCGCCGGCTTCGAGGCCTTTCGCGCCGGACGCTGCGACGAGGCGCTTGGCTTTTATCGCCAGACTTTTTTCATCGCCAATGGCGAGGGCGGCCCGCGCGCGACGTTGCTGAACAAGAAACTTGCGACGGCGCGCCCCGATCTGGCCGACGAACTTGACGACGAACAGCATCGTCTCGTCGCGCTGCGCGAAAAAATCAAGGCGGCGGAAACGGCGGAGCGCAGCCTCGCCCTGAGCCTCGTCGTCAGCGCGCTTCTCGATCGCTACGATTTGATCAAGGCCGAGCGGCAGATTCTCGATTTCGACGATTTGATCGCGCGCGCCGGCGACATGTTCCGGCGTTCCTCGGCGCGCTGGGTGCTGCAAAAGCTCGACGCCGGGATCGACCATATTCTGGTCGACGAGGCGCAGGACACCAGCGCCGCGCAATGGGACATTCTCGACCGCATTTCCGAGGATTTTTTCGCCGGCGAGGGCCAGGCGCGCCGCCCCCGCAGCTTTTTCGCGGTGGGCGACGAAAAGCAGTCGATCTTTTCCTTCCAGGGCGCGGCGCCGAAGCTTTTCGCGGCCAAGCAGCGCGAGTTCCAAAAACGGGCGCAAGCCGCGCAAAAAAAGTTCGAGCCGGTGGAGCTGACGCTGTCCTTCCGCTCGGCGCCCGGGGTGCTGGAGGCCGTGGACAAGGTTTTTGCAACGCCGGAGCATTTTCGTGGCCTGTCAGCGCAGGAATACCACGAGCGCACCGTGCACGAGGCCTTGAAGCGCGACCTGCCGGCGCGGATCGAAATCTGGGACGTGATCGCGCCCGGCGAGAAGGAAGAGCCCACGGATTGGCGCCTGCCGCTGGATTTCCGCGACGAGAAAGATCCGCCTGTTCGCGCGGCGCGGCGCATCGCCGACACGATCAAGAGCTGGCTCGCGCCCGGCTCCGGCGAGACGGTTCACGACAAGGACGGGCGCCGTCCGGTCCGTCCCGGCGACATCATGATCCTGGTGCGCAGCCGCGACGCCTTTTTCGACGCCATGATCCGCGCCCTGCGCGAAAGGAACGTGCCGGCGGCGGGAGCGGACCGGCTGAAACTCACGGAGCATATTGCGGTGATGGACCTGGTCGCCATCGGCCGCGCCGCGCTGCTGCCGGAAGACGATCTGACTTTGGCGACCGCGCTCAAGACGCCGCTGTTCGGCTTCGACGACGACGATCTGCTGCGCGTCGCGCCCTCGCGCGAGGGATCGTTGCAGGACGCCTTGCGGGCGTCAGACGACACGAAACGCCAGGCCGCCTGCGTAAAACTCGACCTGCTGCGCAAGCTGGGCCGCGCCTTGCCGCCTTTTGCCTTTTACGCCCGCCTGCTCGGGCCGCTCGGCGCCCGCCGCGCTTTTCTGTCGCGGCTGGGGCCGGAGGCGGGCGACGCGCTCGACGAATTTCTCGGGCTGGCGCTTGCCCATGAGCGCGCCCGCGCGCCCTCGCTCGCCGCCTTTCTCGCCGAGGTCGCCGGGCTGGATGTCTCGATCAAGCGCGACATGGACCTGACCTCGTCCTTCGTGCGGGTGATGACCGTCCACGCCGCCAAGGGACTGGAGGCCAAGATCGTCTTCCTGCCCGATGTCTGCGCCGCGCCGGTGGGCAATCACGACGGCGCGCTGTTCCCGCTGGCGGACCAGATCGCCTGGTCGCCGAAAAATGATTCCGACTGCCCGGCCGTGGCGGCGGCGCGCGCGGCGCGGCGCGAGGCGGCGGGCGACGAATATCGCCGTCTGCTCTATGTCGCGCTGACCCGCGCCGAGGAGCGGCTCTATATCGCCGGCCATCGCGGCGCCCGCGATTTCCTGCCGGAAAGCTGGCGGGGCATGATCGAGGCGTCGCTGACGCCGGACGCCGTCGAAGCGCCGGCGCCCTGGGGCGGAGACCAAAAGGTTTTGCGTTACGGCGCGCCTGAAGCGGCCGACGAAGCCCCGCTCGCCGCATCGGCGCTGGCGGCCGTTGAAAGCCCCGCCGCGCCGCCCGCCTGGCTGTTCGCTCCGGCGGCGTCTGAACTCGCGGCGGCGCCGCCGCTGCGGCCTTCGAGCGCGCTGGAAGGCGCGGAGGGGAGTGCGGGAGAGGCGGCGCCTTCGCCTCGGCGCGCTTTGGCGCTGGAAGAGGGGCGTCTGGCCCATCGCCTGCTGCAATTTCTTCCCGATCTGCCGCGCGCGTCGCGCCGCGACGCCGCCTTGCGCGATCTCGCGGCGCAGGGTTTTGGCGCCGAACGCGCGGAAAAACTGACGCAAGCCGCGCTCGACGTGCTCGACGACGCGCGGCTTGCGCCGTTGTTCGGGGAAAAATCCGTCGCCGAAGCGCGCATCGCGGCGCGTCTGGAAAAGCCCGGCGGCGGCTTTGTCGAGATCGTCGGCGCCATCGACCGCATGGCGGAGACGGGGGAAGGACTCTTGCTCGCCGATTACAAGACCGGCGCGCCGCGTCCCGAGCGCCGCCCGGCCCATGTCGCCCAACTCGCGCTCTATCGCGCCGGCGTCGCCCGGCTCTATCCGGGCCGGCAGGCGCGCTGCTTCCTGATCCACTCGAGCGGGCCGGTCGTCGAGGAAATCCGATCGGACGAACTCGACGCGGCGCTCGACGCCGCTTTGGCCTGACGGAGTTTAGGTCTATCCTGCGCGCCTGAGCATCAAGGAGCGCGACAATGTTCCGCGAAATAGAAGGCCTTCCCGCCGGCGTCCTGGGCCTTGAGGCCCACGGGCGCGTCACCCATGCGGATTACCGCGACGTGCTGCTGCCGCGCCTGGAGGCGGCGGCGGCGCAAGGCCCGGTGGACATGATCTACGCCATCGCCGAGGATTTCGACGGCTTCGACCTCCAAGCCATGTGGGACGACGCGGCGGTCGGCTTGCGCAACTGGAAGGATTTCCGCCGCGTCGCCGTGGTCGCCGATCAAGCCTGGATCAGGGCGGCGGCCAGCCTGTTCGCGCCGATCTATCCTTGCGAATTCCGGCTGTTCAAAGGCTCGGAGCTGGCGGCGGCCCGGGAATGGATCTCCCGCCCGCCGCGAGGCTGAAAATTTCAGCCTTTTTTCTTCGGCTCGGTATCGGGCAGCGCGACCAGCTCGGCAAAATCTTCCATCGCCGATTTATAGTCGCGCCACAGCGACGCCTTGAAGAAGCCCCAGGAGTTGCGGTCTTTCGCGGTCTGATCGATCCGCGCGCGCAGGGCGTTGTTCTTCTTATCGATTTCGTTGACAAAACTGCGGCGGATATCGGTAAAGCCGCCGGTTTCATGGAATTGGCGCGTCCGTTTGCCCAGGTCCGCGGAGAGCTTTTCCAGCTTCTCGATGAGCTGTTTCATTTCCTTGTCCGGCATGGCCGCATCCTCCAGAATCACCCGCGCGGGGGGCGTCGAATTCCCGCTTCCTTCCAGCATATGAACCCGCGCGTCGCCGCGCGCAATAGCCGCCTCGCGCCGCATTTCTCAGGCGACGCGGCGGCGTAAAATCGACATAATGGCCGGCGAATCTCGCAACCCGCTTCGCCAGAGGCTCCCTTGCATTCGTCGAAAAAATTCACCGTCACCCGGCGCGCCGCCCTGCTTTCCGCCGCCGCTTTGCCCTGGTTCTCGCTGCCCCTGTTCTCGCGCCCCTTGCGCGCGCAAGGGGCGGCCTGGCGCAAGACTTACGGCCTGTCGTCCTTCGGCGATCTGAGTTTGCCGGCCAATTTCGACCGTTTTTCCTACGCCCAGCCCGGCGCGCCGCGCGGCGGCGAGTTGAAAATGGAGGCGGTGGCGAACTCCTACGACTCGCTCAACGGCTTCATCCTGCAAGGCAATCCGGCGATCGGCCTGTCGATGATCAATGACAGCCTGATGGCGGGCAATCTCGACGAAGACAATGCGATCTATGGCCTCATCGCGCAGGCGGTCGAAATTTCCCCGGACAAAAGCCAATATCGCTTTCATCTGCGGCGCGAAGCGCGTTTCCACGACGGCTCGCCGCTGACCGCGAAGGATGTGGTCTTCTCGCTCGATATCCTGCGCGACAAGGGCCATCCGGTGATTCAGCAATTGCTGCGCGACCTGGACAAGGCCGAGGCGCAGGCCGACGATGTCGTGCTGGTGACTTTGCGGCAAAATTTCGGCCGCGACTCGATCCTCAATATCGCCGGCCAGCCGATCCTCTCGGAGGCTTATTACAAGACCCACGATTTCAGCCACGCCGGGATGGAGCCGCCGCTCGGCTCGGGCGCATACAAGATCGGGGCCTTCGAACAGGGCCGCTATATCGCCTATGAGCGCGTGGCCGATTATTGGGGCAAGGATCTGCCGGTCAACGCTGGCCAGAACAATTTCGATGTCATCCGCTACGATTATTTCGGCGAGCGCGCGGTCGGCTTCGAGGCCTTCAAGGCCGGCACGGTGAATCTGCACGAATCCTCGACCGCCTCCGAATGGGCGACCGGCTACGATTTCCCCGCCGTGCGCGATGGCCGCGTGGTGAAAATGGAAATTCCCGACCGCCGCAGCCCCGGCTTTCAGGGGTTCTTCTTCAACCTGCGCCGGCCTTTGTTCAAGGATCCCCGCATCCGCGAGGCTTTGGGCTGCTGCCTCGATTTCGAATGGGACAACCGCAACCTGTTCTATGGCGCTTACAAGCGCGCGGTGAGCTATTTCGAAAATACCGACATGAAGGCGGAAGGCCTGCCTTCGCCGGAAGAGCTGAAAATTCTGGAGCCCTTGCGCGGCAAGGTTCCGGACGAGGTTTTCGTCCAGCCTTTCGTCCCGCCGGTTTCCGACGGCTCCGGCCAGGACCGCGCGCTGCTCAAACACGCCTATGATCTGCTCAAGGCGGCCGGTTGCAAGCGGCAGGGCGCGCAAATGCTGCTGCCGGACGGGACTCCGCTCGCTTTCGAGTTTCTGGAAGTGACGACCGCTTTCGAAAAAGTCGTCCAGCCCATGTTCAAGAATATGCAGCTGCTGGGAGTCGCGCCGCGCATGCGGATCGTCGATTCCGCGCAATACAAGCAGCGGCTCGATACATTCGATTTCGACATGATCGTCGACCGCAAGATGATCGGCGGCGTGCCCGGCGACGAGCTTCTGGCATATTTCGGCGCGAAATCCGGCAAGACGCAGGGCGGGCTGAACCTGGCCGGGATCGACGATCCGGTGGTGGACCTGCTGATCGACAAGGCGCTCAAGGCCCAGTCGCGCATCGAACTGGTGGTGACCTGCCGGCTGCTGGACCGTGTCCTGCGCGCCGGGCGCTACTGGATTCCCAACTGGTATTCGCCCAACCGCCGCGTCGCCGCCTGGGATTTCTTCGGCCGGCCCAAGGAAACGCCGAAGCTCGATCTCGGCATATCGTCTTTGTGGTGGTGGGACGCGACCAAAGCGGCGGCGACGAAGGCCAAGGGCTAGAGCATGATGTCTTTAGGTGAAACCACCTGCGTTGCGCTGTGGCGAGGCGATCCGCCAGGAGGGGTGCGCCGCGCGATGCGGGGCATCGCGCAAGCACTCCGACGCCGCGGGCGTCCGCCGCAGCGCAACCCGAAGGGCCGGTCGCTTTTGCCTCAGGCGTGCGTCGAGCGGCTTGGCCGTGTCCCCGACACGGTCTTCGCCACTCTCCTGCTCCTGAGGCAAAATCGGCCGGCGCAGGCGGTTCCACCTAAAGACATCATGCTCCTATGACGGCCTATATTGCGCGGCGCATCCTGCTGATGATCCCGACCTTGTTCGGAATTCTGGCTCTGTCCTTCCTGATCGTGCAATTCGCCCCCGGCGGGCCGGTGGAGCGGGTTCTGGCGCAGATTCAGGGGCAGGACATGGGCGCGACCGCGCGTTTCGGCGGCGCCAACAGCGCCATCGCCGGCGCGCGCGGCGCGGCCTCCGAATATTCCGGCAAATATCGCGGCGCCCAGGGCCTCGACCCCAAATTCATCAAGGAGCTGGAAAAGCAGTACGGCTTCGACAAGCCGCCGCTGGAGCGCTTCTGGCTGATGATCCGCAATTATGCGACGTTCAACTTCGGCCGCTCCTATTTCCGCGACGAGCCGGTGATTTCGCTGATCAGGGAAAAGCTCCCGGTGTCGATGTCGCTCGGCCTGTGGATGACCTTCCTGTCCTATACGATCTCGATTCCTCTGGGCATAGCCAAGGCCCGCCGCGAGGGCGAGGCTTTCGACATCTGGACCTCGGGCGTCATCATCGTCGGCTACGCCATCCCGAGCTTTCTCTTCGCCATCCTGCTGATCGTGCTGTTCGCGGGCGGCTCGTTCTGGCAGATTTTCCCCTTGCGCGGCCTGACCTCCGACGATTTCGCCCAGCTCACCCTGTTCGGCAAGATCAAGGATTATCTCTGGCACATCGTGCTGCCGGTCTCGGCGCTGACGCTCGGGGCCTTCGCCACCACGACCTTTTTGACCAAAAACGCCTTCATCGACGAAATCCGCAAGCAATATGTCATCACCGCCCGGATGAAGGGCCTGACCGAGCGCCGCGTGCTCTATGGCCATGTCTTCCGCAACGCCATGCTGATCGTGATTTCCGGTTTTCCCGGTGCCTTCCTCTCGGCCTTTTTCACCGGCTCGCTGCTGATCGAGACGATTTTCTCGCTCGACGGCCTGGGGCTCCTGTCTTTCGAATCGACGCTCAACCGCGATTATCCGGTGGTCTTCGCCAATCTCTATATTTTCGCTCTGCTCGGCCTCGTCATCAATCTGATCTCCGACCTGACCTATGCCTGGATCGACCCGCGCATCGATTTCGAAACGCGGGAGACCTGATGTTCTCGCTCTCCCCGATCAGCAGGCGCCGGCTCGGAGCCTTCAAGCGCAACAAGCGCGGCTATTTTTCCTTCTGGTTCTTCCTTATCGCTTTCGTCCTGTCGCTCGGGGCGGAATTCATCGCCAACGACAAGCCGATCCTGGCTTACTACAAGGGCGAACTGCTCTTCCCCGTCTTCGTCAGTTACCCGGAAGAAAAATTCGGCGGTTTCCTCGCCGAGACCGATTATCGCGACCCGGTGATCTTCAAGGAGATCGAAGCGCATGGCTGGTTGATCTGGCCGCCGGTCCGTTATGCCGACGACACCCATAATCTTGGCTTGCCGCTGCCCGCGCCGTCGCCGCCGACCTGGACGCTCACCGACCGGCAATGCGCGCAAGGCAAGACCTTTTCCGGCGCGCCGGCGCAAAATTGCCGCCAGATCGAATGGAACTGGCTCGGCACCGACGACCAGGGCCGCGACGTGGTGGCGCGGCTGATCTATGGCTTCCGCATTTCGGTGCTGTTCGGCCTGCTGCTCGCTGGAATCTCGTCGCTGGTCGGCGTCACCGCCGGCGCGATCCAGGGCTATTTCGGCGGCTGGATCGATCTTCTGTTCCAGCGTTTCATTGAAATCTGGTCATCGCTGCCCAGCCTCTATCTGCTGATCATTCTATCGGCCATCGTCACGCCGAGCTTCTTTGTGCTTCTGTTCATCCTGCTCGCCTTTTCCTGGGTCAGTCTGGTCCATGTCGTGCGCGCCGAATTCTTGCGCGCACGCAACTTCGACTATGTTCGGGCGGCCCGCGCGCTCGGCCTTCCCGACCGCAAGATCATGGTCAAACATGTCCTGCCCAACGCCATGGTGGCGACGCTGACCTTCCTGCCCTTCATCCTCAGTTCCTCGATCACCACTTTGACCTCGCTGGATTTTCTCGGCTTCGGCCTGCCGCCCGGCTCGCCCTCGCTCGGCGAGCTGCTGTTGCAGGGGAAAAGCAATCTCCAGGCGCCCTGGCTCGGCCTGTCGGGCTTTTTCGCGATCGCGCTCACTCTGTCGCTGCTGGTCTTCATCGGCGAAGCCTTGCGCGACGCTTTCGATCCGCGAAAGACGTGGTGAGGTTTTCATGCTATTCTTGGGGGTGGAGCCGCGACATGAACAGGATCGTCAAGACTCATTATCCCGTGGCGGCGTTGCCGGAAGATTTGCGGCAGGGGCTCGACCTCAAGGCCGAGGTCACCGTGATCGTCGAAGAAACGGAACGCCCGGAAAAGGTCATGACGCTCGACGAGATCATCGCCGCGCGCCGGCCACCTTTCCGTTCGGCGGAAGACATCATGCGCCAGATCGAGGAAGATCGGGACGCATGGAATGACTGAATGGCGAACGGGTCCGCTCGCCTATCTGGACGCGAATATTTTCATCGAACTCATCGAGGGGACGCCCGAACTCGTGGCGGCGGCGAGCGGGCTGTTGCGCGTCGCCGATGGAAGGGAAGAGTTTTTCGCCACAAGCGAATTGACCCTTGCCGAAGTCTTGGCGGGTCCAAAAATCTCCGCGCACGAGCGCCGGCTTTATATGAATTTGATCGCCTGGAATCCGGTCGTCAGGCTCGTCCCGATCACGTGCGAAATTCTGATCGAGACAGCCGACCTCAGAAAATTCACGGCGCATAAATTGCCTGACGCCATTCATGTCGTCACGGCCTTGCGGCAAAAATGCCGCTTTCTGGTTTCCCGCGACAGGGACATGAGGAAACTGCCTGTTGGAGGGATGACCTATCTGCAAACAGGTCCGGAAGCGATCAAAGCCTTAATCGAGGCGCTCAATGCCGGCTGACGATCTCCTCCGCATCGAAGGCCTCACCGTCGCGTTCGGCGCCACGCCGGTCGTCGATAACGTGTCGCTGCGACTAGAACGCGGCCGCACCCTTGGCCTTGTCGGCGAATCCGGGTCGGGAAAATCGGTCACCGCTTTGTCGGTCGTGCGCCTGCTGGCGCCTGGCGCCAAGATTCTGGGCGGCAGGATTTTCTTCCAGGGCCACGACCTTTTGAAAGCGAGCGAGGCCGCTTTGCGCGCCGTGCGCGGCGCGCGGATCGGCATGGTGTTCCAGGAGCCGATGACCTCGCTCAACCCGCTGCATCGGATCGAGCGGCAGATCGGCGAAATCCTGGAAATCCACGGACTGGCCTCGCGCGACAAGCGCCGCGCCCGCACGCTCGAACTGCTGCGAGAGGTCGGCCTGCAAAACGCCGAGAAAAGGCTCGACGCCTTTCCGCACGAACTCTCGGGCGGCCAGCGCCAGCGCGTGATGATCGCCATGGCGCTCGCCAACAACCCCGACCTGCTGATCGCCGACGAGCCGACCACCGCGCTCGACGTCACCGTCCAGGCGCAAATCCTGAAGCTTCTGCGCGAGCTGCAACAGCGCCACGGCATGGCGATCCTTTTCATCACCCACGATCTCGGAATCGTGCGCCGCATGGCCGACGAGGTGGCGGTGATGAAGCTTGGCCAGGTGGTCGAGGCCGGCGCGACCGAGCAGATTTTCACCGCGCCGCGCCATGACTACACCAGAATGCTGATCGCCGCCGAGCCGAGCGGCGCCGCGCCGGCCGCCGATCCCAAGGCCAGGGAAGTGCTGGCGGCCCGGAACCTGAAAGTCTGGTTCCCGATCAAGAAAGGGTTCTTCGGCCGCGCATCCGAATATGTGAAGGCGGTGGACGGCGTGTCGCTCGCCCTGCGCAAGGGGCAGACCCTGGCTCTGGTCGGCGAATCCGGCTCCGGCAAAACCACGCTCGGCCTGGCGCTTTTGCGCCTGATCCGCTCGGACGGGGCGATCCTTTATTTGGGCCGCAATATCGACGGATTGTCCTCCCGCGAAATGCGGCCTTTGCGCAAGGAGTTGCAGATCGTGTTCCAGGATCCTTATGGCGCGCTGTCGCCGCGCTTGTCGGTGGCCGAGATCGTCGAAGAGGGCCTGCTGATCCAGAACAGGGGCCTGTCAGCGCCGGAACGCCGCGCCATCGTCGCCCGCGCTTTGGCCGACACCGGCCTCGATCCGGCGACCATGGACCGCTATCCGCATGAATTTTCCGGCGGCCAGCGCCAGCGCATCGCCATCGCCCGCGCTCTGGCGCTCGATCCAGAAGTCGTCGTGCTCGACGAGCCGACCTCGGCGCTCGACCGCTCGGTCCAGGCCCAGATCGTCGATCTCCTGCGCGAGCTCCAGACGCGGCGCGGCCTGTCCTATCTCTTCATCAGCCACGATCTGAAAGTGGTGAAGGCGCTGGCCTCCGACATTGCGGTGATGCGCGACGGCAGGATCGTCGAGCAGGGTGCGGCGGAAGAGATTTTCGCGCGGCCGCGCGAAAAATACACGCAGGAGCTTTTCGCGGCGGCCTTCGACTTGAACGGCGTGGAGCCGTCAGGCAACCCCGGCGCGCAGCAGGTCGTGGATATGTAGGACGCCCGCCGGCCTGCCGTCCTCGACGATGAACAGGACCGTGATCTTGCGCCGGTTCATCGTCTCCAGCGCGGAAGACGCGAGCGAACCGAGCCGGGCGGTCAAGGGCGCGCGGGTCATGATCTCGGCCGGGGTCTTGTGCTGCAGCAGATCGTCCCAGTGACGGCGCAGGTCGCCGTCGGTGATGATCCCGGCAAGCCCGCCCTTGTCGTCCACCAGGCCGACACAGCCGAATCTCTTGCCCGTCATGGTAAGGATCACCTCGCTCATCGCGGCGCTTTCGGGCAGCAGCGGCATGTCCTCGCCCGCATGCATCAGATCGTCCACCTTGTGCAGCCGCGCCCCGAGCTTGCCGCCGGGATGGAACTGACGAAAATCCTGGGCGGAAAAGCCGCGATCCTCGATCAACGCGACGGCGAGCGCGTCGCCCAGCACCAGCTGGATGGTGGTGGAGGTGGTGGGCGCGAGGCCATTGGGGCAGGCCTCCTCGACCAGCGGCAATTCGAGCAGAATATCGGCGGCGCGGCCGAGCGCGCTATCGCGCCGCGAGGCGGCGGCGATCAGGGGTATGGCGAAGCGCTTGGCATATTCGATCAGATCGGCGAGTTCGGCGGTTTCGCCCGACCAGGAAAAAGCCAGGACAACGTCATCCTGGGTGACCATGCCGAGATCGCCGTGGCTCGCCTCCGCCGGGTGCAGGAAAAAGGCCGGCGTGCCGGTCGAGGCCAGGGTCGCCGCGACCTTGCGCCCGATATGGCCGCTCTTGCCCATGCCGCTGACGATCACTTTTCCCCGCGCCGCGCGGATGGTCGCGATCGCCTTTCCGAGCGCCTCGCCCAGTTCGCCGTCGAGTGCGGCGCGCAGACGGGCGACGCCGGCCGTTTCGATTTCGACGCTCTTTCGGGCGGCTTCTAGCGCGATGCTGTTCATGCTGGCCTCTTTTTTCCGAGGCCGCGATCCCTATAACATCATGGCGGCAACGGCAAATCCTCACCCCAGCCCGTCGCGCAGAGTATAGCCGGCGCCGCGCACGGTCTGCAGCAATTGCTTGTCGTGACCCTTGTCGATCTTGCCGCGCAGGCGGGAAATATGCACGTCGATCACATTGGTCTGCGGATCGAAATGATAGTCCCAGACATTTTCCAGCAGCATGGTCCGCGTCACCACCTGGCCGGCGTGGCGCATCAGATATTCCAGCAGGCGGAATTCGCGCGGCTGCAGGACGATCTCCTTGCCGGCGCGGAAAACCTTGTGCTTGAGCCGGTCGAGTTCGAGATCGGCGACGCGATAGACCGTTTCCTCGGTCGCGCCGCCGCCGCGCCGCCGCGCCAGAATTTCGACGCGGGCGAGCAGTTCGGCGAAAGCATAGGGCTTGGCGAGATAATCGTCGCCGCCGGCGCGCAGACCTTTCACGCGGTCGTCCACCTGCCCGAGCGCGGAGAGGATCAGCACCGGCGTGTCGATCTTCTGCGCCCGCAAGCCGCCGATCAGCGACAGGCCGTCGAGCTTGGGCAGCATGCGATCGACGATCAGCACGTCGTAATCGCCGCTTTCGGCGCGGGCGTAGCCGGCGATGCCGTCGGCGGCCGAATCGGCGTTATGGCCGGCCTCGCGAAAGGCCTTGACCAGATAGGCGGAGGCCTGGGGATCGTCTTCGATGATCAGGATGCGCATGGCGGGGAGCATAATCGATTCCCGAAAAAAAGTCGGCAGGCCGGAGGGGGCGTTTCCGGCCTGCCGTTATGAGCGCGCCTGTAAGCCGTTTCCGGCTTGCGGGAGAGCGGCGCGCCCTGTCCCGGATTTTTTACGTTCCCCGGCTCACGAATTGCCGGTGGAAATCGCGAGGAAATGGGTGTTGTCGCCGGTCTTGACCCGCAGCAGCACGGCGCGGCGCCCATCCTTCTTGGCGTCGTTCAGGGCCTTGACCACATCCTCCGGTTCCGAAACCGGCTTGCCGCCGATATCCAGGATCACGTCGCCTTGGCGCAGGCCTTTCTGCGCCGCCGGGCCGTCCGGATCGAGGTCGGTGACCACGGCGCCGTCCTTGCCCGCGCCGGTCACGTCCTTGGCCGCCTCCAGGCTGAAGCCATATTTGGCGAGCGCGGTCTTGGCCGCCTTTTCCGGCGTCACGGACCCCGCCTTGGCCTGCTGTTCGTCCGGCAGCTTGCCGAGCTTGAGCTTGATGTCCTTGGTCGCGCCATTGCGGATGATGGTCAGATCGACCTCGGCGTTGGGGCCGAAAGCGGCGATCTTGCGCGACAATTCATGCGGGCCTTCGACCGTCAAGCCATTGACCTGGGTGATTACGTCGCCCGACTCGATGCCTGCGGCGACCGCCGGGGTGTTGGGCTGGATCTGGGCCACCAGCGCGCCGTCGGTGGATTTCAGGCCGAGACTTTCGGCGATTTCCTGGGTCACCGACTGGATCTCCACGCCGATATAGCCGCGGCTGACCGAGCCCTTGTTCTTCAGATCGGCGATCACGTCCTTGGCGACCTCGGAAGGGATCGCGAAGCCGATGCCGACGCTGCCGCCCGAGGGCGAATAGATCGCGGTGTTGATGCCGACGACCTCGCCCTTGTTGTTGAAGGTCGGGCCGCCGGAATTGCCGCGATTCACCGGCGCGTCGATCTGGAGATAATCGTCATAGGGGCCGGAGCCGATGTCGCGGCCGCGCGCCGAAACAATGCCCGCCGTAACCGTGCCGCCGAGGCCGAAGGGATTGCCGACCGCGATCACCCAGTCGCCGACGCGCGGCGTGGAACTGGCGAATTCGACATAGGGGTAGGTTCCCGGCTCGGTGATCTTGAGCAGAGCGAGGTCGGTCTTCTTGTCCACGCCGATGATCTTGGCCGGCACGGTCTTGCCGCCTTCGAGCGTGATTTTCACATCCGTCGCGTCGCTGACGACATGGTTGTTGGTCACCACATAGCCGTCGGCGGAAATGATGAAGCCGGAGCCCAGCGCCTGTCCCTTGTGGGGATGCTGCGGCATGGCGCCGTTGGGCGCGTTGAAATGTTTGAAGAAGCGATAGAGCGGATCGTCGGGCGACAGCGGCGGCATGCCCGGCGGCAGGCCCGGAGCCACGCCTTCGCCGAACTGGGGCCCGACCGCGTCGGCTTTTTCGACGACATCGACCTTGACCGAAACCACGGCGCCTTTGACCCGATCGACCAGATCGGCGAAGGAGGCCGGTCCGACCTGCCCCATGCCCTGGGTGGTGGGCGCCTCGGCATGGGCGGGAAGCATCGCCAGGCCGGCGGCCGAGCCGACCAAAGCGGCCGCGCCCGCCGCGCTGAGCAGGACAGTGCGCAGCGGACGGCGCCGGGCGCGCGAGAAAACGAGATCACCGCGAGAGTTTTGCGCGGACCGGTTCAACATTGGGGACTCCATAACCTTGGCGAAAGCGGAAGCGGCGAATCGCGCCGCGCTTCGAAAAGGAATATGGGCGCCGCCGGCTTACGCCGCTGTTTCGGGCGGATGAAATTTTGGTAAGGCGGCGAGCGCGTCACGAAAATTTGATTGGGCGGCAGGTCGTAACGCGCGTCGAAACTTGGCCTTGAAACGTTGACTGACGCCGCCAAACCGTCATTGCGGCGCTTCATCGATTCGTTGGGGGGGGGAAGCACAATGGTCATTTTCATCAGGACGGCCGTGGCGATGCCCGGCAAAATTCCTCAACTCATGATCTACGCCAAGGAAATGCAGGCGCTGATCAAAAAGGTCATCGGCGTGGAGGTCGCCGTCGGACTGCGCCTGGGCGGCAACGCCGCCGAGGTCTGCTGGTCCGCAAACTACGACAGTCTCGCGCAAGTCCAGGATGTGTCCACGAAGCTGATGACGGACGCGGCCTACGTCGCCCAGCTGGGCAAAGGCGCCGACTTGATCGTCGCGGAATCGGTCCACGATCAAATCTGGCTCGGTTTCTGAACAGCCGCCAATCGGTTCCCTCAATTCGGTTGCGCATCGCCCCCGAGCAATGCCTTCAACCTTTCGGCCTCATCGTCGGACAGCGGCGCGGCGGGCTTGTCCTCTCCCTTGCGGCGGTTGCGCAGGGCCGCGCCCGCGCCGAGCGCCAGAATGGCGAAGGGGGAAAGCCACAACAGCAGAGTGTCCCATTCGAAGGGCGGCTTCAGCAGGATGAAATTGCCATAGCGCGAGACCAGATAATCCTTGACCTGCTGGTCGGTGTCGCCGGCCTTCAGCCGATCGCGCACCAGGAGGCGCAGATCGTGGGCGAGCTGGGCGCCGGAATCGTCGATTGACTCGTTCTGGCAGACGAGGCAGCGCAGCCCCTCGGAGATTTTGCGCGCGCGCTGCTCCAGTTTGGGGTCCTTGAGCATTTCGCCCGGCTCGACCGCGAAGGCGGGGACGGCGAGCTGGAACACCAGGACCGTCATGGCGAGGAGCTGAAAGCGACGAAGCAATCCGCGTCGAGGCGTGCTCGCGAGATGGATTGCTTCGCGCAGCCTGTCATCGGACCGGCCGAAGGCCGGATCCGTTGGCTCGCAACGACGGCGCCCGGAAAACCAGAGGAGCTTCTTCATCATTCGGCCGCCTGCGCCGCGATTTGAACCTTTGCCGTGCGGCGGGCGACGCCGACCCGCAGGCGCCGGTCGCTGAGACTGAGCAGGCCGCCGAAGGCCATGACCAGCGCGCCGAGCCAGATCAGCGAGACCAGCGGCTTCCAGTAAAGCCGGGCGTCGATCAGGCCGTTGGGATGAGGCTCGGCGACGCTGACATAGATCTGGCCGAGATTGAGCGTCACGATGCCGGCTTGGGCCGTGCCCATCCGCCGGGTCGAGAAGAAGCGCTTGGACGGCGCGAGCAAGGCGACGATCTGGCCGTCGCGCTTCACGCTCATATGGGCGATGGTTTCCTGATAATTCGGACCCTGGTCGGTGGTGACGCCGACGACCTGGAGCTGATAGGGGCCGACGTCGTAAACGTCGCCCTGTTTCATCGCCACGATCTTCTCCACGCCCCAGCCGCTCGCCGCTATGCCGAGCATGGACAGGCCGAGGCCGGCATGGGCGAAGGCGGTTCCCCAGGTCGAGAGCGACAGGCCCGTGGCGCGAAACAAGGCGTTTTTCGCCGCGCCGAAACCCGAAGGGAATATCCGGCGGAAGATTTCGGCAAAGGCGCCGACGATCAGATAGACCGCGACGCCCGAGCCGATGACCGACATGACCGGCGCGCCATGCAGCGCGGCGAAGACCGCCATGGCCGCGAGGCCGAGGCCGGCGGCGAAGAACAGCCGTTGCGCGGCGGCGAGGAAATCGCCGCGCTTCCAGGCCAGCAACTGGCCCAGCGGCGCCAGCAGCAGGAGCGGCGCGAACAAAGGCCCGAAGGTCCGGTTGAAGAAGGGCGCGCCGACCGAAATCTTGTCGCCGTCGATCGATTCGAGCGCCAACGGATAGAGCGTGCCGACCAGAACCGCCGCGCAGGCCGCGGTGAGCAGCAGATTGTTCACGACCAGAGCGCCCTCGCGCGAGATCGGCGCGAACAGGCCGCCCGGCTTGAGGGAAGAAGCGCGCAGCATGAACAGGAACAAAGCGCCGCCGATGAACATCACCAGAATGGCGAGGATGAACAGGCCGCGGGTCGGATCGCTGGCGAAGGAATGGACGGAAGTCAGCACGCCCGAGCGCACCAGGAACGTGCCGAGCAGCGACAGCGAGAAGGTGACGATGGCCAAAAAAATCGTCCAGACCTTGAGCGCCTCGCGTTTCTCCATCACCGCCGCCGAATGGAGCAAAGCCGTGCCGGCGAGCCAGGGCATCAGCGAGGCGTTCTCGACCGGATCCCAGAACCAGAAGCCGCCCCAGCCGAGCGTGTAATAGGCCCAGTAGGAGCCCATGGCGATGCCGAGGGTCAGAAAGCACCAGGCCGCGAGCGCCCAGGGCCGGATGAAGCGGGCGAAGGCGGCGTCGAGCCGCCCGCCGATCAAAGCCGCCGCCGCCAGCGAAAAGACGATCGAAAAGCCGACATAGCCGAGATAGAGCAGCGGCGGATGGATGGCGAGGCCGGGGTCCTGCAGGATCGGGTTGAGGTCATTGCCCTCGATCGGCGCCGGGACCATGCGCAGGAAGGGATTGGAGGTCAGCAGGATGAAGGCCAGGAAGGCCGCGCCGAGCACGCCCTGGACCGAAAGCGCGTCGGCGAGCAGGCGCGGCGGGATGGCGCGGGAAAAGGCGGCCATGGCGCCGCCGCTGGCCGCCAGGATGAGAACCCACAGCATCATGGAGCCCTCATGGTTGCCCCAGACGCCGGAAATCTTGTAGATCAAAGGCTTGGACGAGGCCGAATTCTCGACCACATTGACCAGCGAAAAGTCGGAAACCACATGGGCGTAGGTCAGCGCCGCATAGGACAGAGCGACGAAGGCGAACTGGGTCATGGCGGCCGGCCGCGCCGTCGCCATCAGCCGCGCGTCATGCGTCCGCGCCCCCCAGAACGGCAGGATCGCCTGCATCAGCGACAAGGCCAGCGCCAGAACCAGCGCGTAATGTCCGACTTCGACGATCATTGCGGCGCCCTCGCCTGGTCGTTGGAGCCCGCCCATTTGCCCTGTTTCTTCAAGGCGTCCACCACTTCGCGCGGCATGTAGCGCTCGTCATGCTTGGCGAGGATATTGTCGGCCTGGAACACGCCGCTGTTGTCGAGCGCGCCCTCGGCCACCACGCCCTGGCCCTCGCGGAACAGGTCCGGCAGCAGGCCGGCGTAGGCGACCCGCACGTCGTCCTTGCCGTCGGTGACCTTGAAGGTGACGCTCTTGCCGGCGAAATGGACCAGGGTGCCGTTTTCCACCAGCCCGCCGATGCGCAGGCGCACGCCGGGGCCGATATGCTTCTGGACCATATCGGTCGGGCCATAGAAGAAGACGATATTGTCGCGCAGGGCGAACAGCATCAGCCCCAAGGCGAGGCCGAGCACGCCGACGGCGGAGCCGATCAGGGTCAATCTCTTCTGCTTGCGCGTCATGGCGTGTGCACTCCCAGGTCCTTGGCCGAGGCGACGAGCTTTTCGCGCGCCGCCGCGTCGCCGGCGAGCGCCTTCAGCGCCTGATTGTAGGAATTTTGCGCCTTGTCCGTTTCATTCAACACTTTATAGGCGCGAATGAGGCGAAGCCATTCCTCCGCGCCGCCGCCCTGGGCGGCGAGGCGCCGGGCGAGGCGGTCGACCATGCCGCGAATCATCTTCTGCTGCGCTTCGGGCGCGGCGGAAGCTATGGCCGCCGCTTCGCCGGAAGGCGGCGCGCCTTGCGCGGCGCCGGGCGCCATGGGCGCGTCGAGCATCGCCAGTTTCTCCTTGATCGCGCTGTTCGCCGGCGAATCCGCCGGCAGGTCGGTCAGCAGCCCGGTCCAGATCTTGCGCGCCTTGTCCTTGTCGCCGTTCTGCGCCGCCGCCAGCCCGAAATAGAAGCGCGCGGCCGGATTTTTGGGGTCGAGCGTCAGCGCGCGCTGCAACTGCGCCTCGGCTTCCGGCGTGATCGTCCCGTCATTGGCGTAGGCCAGGGCCTCGGCATATTCGACCAGACGCTGCGGCGTTTCGCCGCGCAACGCGATGATCTTCCTGCGGGCGTTCACCGCGTCGTCGAAGCGGCCCATGCGCAGATAGACCGGCGCCATCAGCTCCAGCGCGTGGGCGTCGTCGGGATGGTCCTTGATATGAGCCTCCATCCGCGCCACCACCGCCGCGAAATCCTGCTGCGCCGGCGGGGCTTTCATCCGCGCTTCGAGCGGCATGTCCCGCAGTTCCGGGTGGCCGATTTTATCGTAAAGCCCGAGCGCCAGCGCCGGGATCGCGACCAAAGCGAAGCCGGCGGCGATCTTGCGCGCTTTGGGCGAAGAGCCGGTCGCGGATTCTTCCGGCGCGACCGCCAGCAGCCGGCGCCCGGCCAAAGCCTTGGCGGCTTCGGCCTGTTCCCGGTCCAGGCCGCCGCGCTCGAACTCGGCGTCGATCTCGGCGATCTGATCGCGATAGAAGGCGACATCGGCCGCGTCCTCGCGCGCCTTGGGCGCGGGACGCGAGAGGGGCCAGAGAATGGACAGGATGGCGGCCCCGGTCAGGAGCGCGAAGACGAGCCAGATCATGCCGGCTGCTTTAACTTTTTCCTCAGCCAAAAGAAAGGCCTGTCGCGGCGCATCACGCGGGAGGGACGTGGCCGTCGGCGTAAGAGATCAGCTTTTTGGGGACCAGCAGGATGAGCGGCAGGATCGCGGCATAGACGATCGTGATCAGGGCGACGCAGACGGCGAAGCCGCCAAAGGCCTGATAAACGCCGGTTCCGAGCACGTCGCCGAAACGCGCGGCGACATAATAGAGCCCGCTGGACAGCATCAGGGTGGTTCCTTGCAGGCCGGGCGGGCAGGAGCGGATCAGCAGATCGATATAGGCCGCCGTGGCGACGCCGCCCATCAGGCCCATCGGCGCGGCGGCGAGCAGCGCGCCGCGCGCGTCGTGGACGAGCAGCAAAGGCGTGAATTGCGGCACGGCGGCCAATGTGCCCCAGAGCAGCAGGTTTTTCAGCGCGACGCGCCGGCAAATCACGGCATAGAGCAGGAAAGGCGGAAGGAAGGAGGCGGCGAAAATGGCGTTCCACTCCCCCCACACGCTGTCGGGCGCGTGCAGGGTGTTTTGCAGGTAATATTGCAAGGGCGTCTGTGCGCCGGGGGCGAAATTCCACAACAGCCAGATCGCCAGGGCCGGATAGATCGCGCGGTGGCGCAGCAGCCGCCGGAGATCGTCGCGGACGTGTGTTTTTTCCGGCCGCTCATTGGCGAGATTGCCGAACACCGCCTTTGGCCGCAAAAAGCCGAAAAGCGCGACGGCGGACAGGATCGCCGCGCCGCCCAGGAACAGAAGCCGCGTGGCCTCGTTCAGGCTCAAGGCCTCCAGCCGGTCGCTGACCCAGCCGCCGGCCAGCATGGCGGCGACGCCCGGCAAAGCGGCGAAAGCGTTCCACAAGGCGCTGATGCGGCCCGACATGGCGTGCTGCTGGCCGAGCGCCGAGGCGAGGCCGTTGAGCGCGCTGCTCAGCATGAGAAAGGCGCTGGTGAGCAAGGGCAGGGCGATCAGCAGACGGGTGAAGGAAAGCGGCGTGAAGGCGAAAATCAGATAGAGCGACGCGCCGAAAAAGCCGAACAGGACGAGAAAGCCGCGATCCTTCATGCCGAAAGGGCTGAACCTGTCGCGCAGGAAGCCGAACAGGCCGGCGAAATAGAGCGGAAGCGCGACGAACAGGCGAAAGCGCGCCATGTCCTGGGCCGCCAGATGCAATTTGTTCTTCAGCATGAAGCTGATCGACACATCCATCAGCCCGCCATTGGGATCGCCGAAGGCGAGCAGGCAGACCAGGGCGCCGAGATAGAGGAAGATTTTGTGGCGCTCGGCAGGCGCGAGCAAAGTGATTTTTGTGGCGGCGTTCTCGATCGCGGCGCCCTCCCGGCAGGAATTGCGTCCCTGGGCGCTTTGCGCGTCCACAGGGGAACAATCAAGCAAAAATTCTCTTTCCGTCCATGCCATCGAGACGATGTTCCACGGCGCCGATTCCCTCCCCCTCGTGGGGAGGGTTAGGGTGGGGGGCCACAGGCGGAAACTTCGGCGCTTTCACCCCCACCCCAGCCCTCCCCACGAGGGGGAGGGAGTTGGTCCGCGCTCATCGCGGCATCGTCTTTCGCGTCCGGGCGCGCTAATCTCGCCAGGATTTGCTTTCGCAAAGGCGCACGCATGTCCGATCCGCAGAACGTTCCCGGCAAAATTCTGGTCGGCAAGGCCGAGGATTACATCTATCTGCTGCTGCGCTACGGCAACCGCCACGGGCTGGTCGCCGGCGCCACCGGCACGGGCAAGACCGTGACGCTGCAAAAGCTCGCGGAAGGTTTTTGCAACGCCGGAACCTGCGTCTTCGCCGCCGACGTCAAGGGCGACCTGTCCGGGATCGCCATGCCCGGCGACGGCGCCAAGCCTTTTGTCGCCCGCGCGCAGGAAATCGGACTGACTTATGAGCCGGACCAGTTCCACTGCGTGTTCTGGGATCTGTTCGGCGAAAAGGGCCATCCGGTTCGCGCGACAATAGCCGAAATGGGGCCGCTGCTGCTGGCGCGCATTCTCCAGCTCAATGAAATCCAGGAAGGCGTGCTCAATATCGTCTTTCGCGTCGCCGACGAGCAGGGCCTGGCGCTGCTCGACCTCAAAGACCTGCGCGCCATGCTGACCTTCGTGGCGCAGAACGCCTCCGACCTTCAGCAGCGTTACGGCAATGTCTCGGCGGCCTCGATCGGCGCGATCCAGCGGCAATTGCTGGTGCTGGAGAACCAGGGCGCGGAAAAATTCTTCGGCGAGCCGGCGCTCGACATCATGGACTTGCTCAAGCCCGATATCGACGGGCGTGGCTTCATCCATATTCTGAAAGCGGAAAAGCTGATCCGCAGCCCCGATCTCTACGCGACCTTCCTGTTCTGGCTGCTCTCCGAACTTTTCGCCAAGCTGCCCGAGGTCGGCGATCCCGACAAACCGAAGCTGGTCTTCTTCTTCGACGAGGCCCATCTGCTTTTCAACGACGCGCCCAAAGCCCTGCTTTCCGCCATCGAACAGGTGGTGCGGCTGATCCGCAGCAAGGGCGTCGGCGTCTATTTCGTCACCCAAAGTCCGCTCGACGTGCCGGACATTGTTTTGGGCCAACTCGGCAACCGCGCCCAGCACGCGTTGCGCGCCTTCACCCCGCGCGACCAGAAGGCGGTGCGCACGGCGGCCGAGACTTTTCGCCAGAATCCCGCCTTCAATACGGAGGACGCGATCACCAAGCTGAATGTCGGCGAGGCGCTGGTGTCCATGCTCGAAGGTTCGGGCGCGCCGGCCATGGTGGCGCGCGCGAAAATCGCTCCGCCCCAATCGCGCGTCGGCCCGATCACCGACGCCGAATTGCAGGAAGTCCAGGAGTCGAGCCCGTTCAAGGGCAAATATGACCAGACAATCGATCGCGAATTGGCCTTCGAAATCCTTCAGGCGCGGGCGCAAGGCCGCACGTCGGGCGCGCCGGTGGGGGCCAATGCGCCGGAGGGCGGGCTGTTGTCGAAGATCGGCTCCGGCCTCGGCGATCTTTTTGCGCCGAACGGCAAGCGTCCCTCCGTCGCCCAGTCGGCGATCCGCTCGGCGGCGACTTCCGCCGCCCGCACGGTCGGTTCGGCCATCGCCAGGGAGATCTTGCGCGGGATCACCGGCGGGGTGAAGTGAGCCACGCGGATTGCGCGGCGCCGTGTCCGGGCATTGCGGCGCTCGGCCCGAAGGCGACGCCTTAAGTCCGGGGCCTTATCCAATGTTCATCGATCGCGACTCATCGCAGCCAGTGACCCCCCATCAGTTCGGGGGCGCTTCGCTCCTGACCGGTTGTCATCAATCAGAACCGGCATTGCTCGCTCAGACGATCGGCACGCCGCGGATGTTGAACGCCGGATCGCGCCAGACGCTCGCGTTTTCATAGTGACGCCACAGATCAGGCGGCAGGATCGTATGGCGTTCGAGCGCCTCCGCCTTCGGCCGCACGTCATGCAGGCCCGGCGTGCCGAGCCGGGCGTCGAACTCGGACGCCTCGAAGGCGACGTTGGCGAAATCATGCGCGAACGGCGGCAGGCCGGTGAAGGCATAGACCGCCTGCATCGCGCGCTCGGGGTCGCGCGTCAGCGCGTCGTAGGGCAGCAGCAGCAACCGGTCCGATTGCTCGCTGTGCATCGCCTGTTTCAGCGCGGTCAGCGCGAAGCCGACCAGGCCGGCCGCGCTCATCAGCCCCTCGGCGCGGGAATAGACGGTGCCGCCCGGCTCGAAATTGAACAGTTTCGACAGCTCCCAGCGGTTCTGCCGAATGAGCCGCTCGATGCTGTCGATGATCCACGGAATGTGGCGCACGCAGCAGATGACTTTCGCGTTCGGATGGAGCGCGTCGATCAGATGCAGCCGCGTCGTCCAGCCGCAGTTGGTGTCGAACACCGTTCGCGTGGGATGGATGGCGTGGTAGTAGTTTTCGAACACGCCGCGCAACAGCGCCTCGCGCTGCGCGTCGTCGATCATCAACGCGGTCTCGTTGCCCTGACTGACTTCCCTCAACATGCCGGTGACCAACGAGCCGACCGGGCTGGTGATGTCGGCGTGGAGCGCCGGGTTCTGCCGCAGCAGCGCCGCCAGCAGCGTCGAACCCGACCGCGGCAGGCCGGCGATGAAATGGATGCCGTTTTTCATTCGTCGACTCCGTCATGCAGCGAGGTTCGAGCTGAATATCCTGCTTCCCCAAGCTCTGGATCCGCAAGCTCGCCCTGCCTATCCCTGGCTGGCCCGGTCAAGCGTCCTTTGGCGGGACCGCCGCGCCCACGCCGGCCGCCCGCGCGTCGGCCGCTGAATTCTATGCCGCGTCGCGCGCCGAATTGGCCTTCGCCAGCCTGGGCTCGACCCAGTCGAGTGGGGTTGGGGAGATCGTCGCCCCGATGGGCCGAGGCGCGCCAGGGCGCGCGGCGGTCGGTCCGGCGCCGGAACGGGTCCGCGACGCCGTCCGTCGCGCCGCGCTCAGGCCGCCGCCTCCGTGGCCGCGGCGTGGAATGGGCCGATGTCCAAGGCCGCGCCATCGGCGGAACGCCGCAGTTCGATCTCATGCGGGCGCGACGGATCGAGCGCAGGAGCGAAGCGCAGAGCAAAACCCCGTCCGCCATGTGGCCTTTCGGCTTCCGCATAGGCATAGCCCGCGAAGGCGCCATCGACCAGCACGTCAAGGCACACCGGCGTGTCGGGAAAGGCCGCGTTTCGCGCCCAGCCCGAGACGCCTTCGTGGTCGCAATGTTCGACCTCGCCAAGCAGCAGGCCGAAGTCCGTCTCGGCGGGATAGGGGAGCCCGGCGCGTTCAGCGATGCGACGGCGGACGCGTTCGAGCGTAAAACCGTCCTCGACGCGCGGCGCGCAATAGACCACCTCGTTGGGTCTTTCGTCGGGATAGAGTTTTTTGAACTCGTGGGCGTTCTGGAACATGCCGCGGCTGTTGTCGTCGACGAAGCTTTCGGAAAAAGCGCCTTCGGCGATCAGCACGTCATGGCTTTCGAGTTCGATGTGGAAATAATGGATGTCGTCTTCAGGTTTTTCCCGGACGACGGTCGCGCCATTGACGAGATGCTTGGCCGAAATCAGCACGCCGTCGAGGAACATCGCGTGTTCGGGCGACACCAGAAGATCGCGCGCCGGCAAGCCGTCGGCCAGAGATCCCGCCGTGAAGCGGATGGGGAGGAGATCGGGATTGTTGCCAGCGAAACGGGCCGAATAGGCGCGGGTTCCGATCCATTTGAGCGGACGAAGCGCGCCGGACAGCGTGCGAACCCGGTCGCCGATACGCAGATCCTCGACCGCGACCTCGCCGCGCTCCGTGGCGATCAGCGTGCCCCGGCAATAGCAGGGGGGCTCTCAAGGGTCAGCGTCACCAAACCATTGCCGCTGTTCTCGCCGGCGATCGCCAGAATCGGCGTCCCGGCGTCGAACGAGCCGCCGCCGCCGCCGTAGCCGATGCCGCCGAAGCCGCCATAGCCGCCGCCGCCGCCCGAGTAGCCACCGCCGCCGCCGCCCGAGTAGCCGCCGACGGGGGCGGCGGCGCCGGCGCCGCCGCCGCCAAAGCCGCCGTCGCCGCCGAAGCCGCCGCCGAAGCCGCCTACAAAACTCGGAGGGCCATAGCCGCCGGCGCCGCCGAGCGACCCGGGGCCGCCGGGGACGCCTCGGCCGGCGCTGCCGTTCCCGTTGACGCCGGCTCCGCCGCCGCCCCGCCCAGGAGGCCGCCGCCGCCGAAGCCGCCGTAACCATCTTCGCCGCCGGCGCCGCCGAAGAGGCCGCCGCCGTTAGAGCCGGCCGTACCGATCCCGCCGCTTCCGCCAGAGGAGTCAAAAGAAGCGCCGCCGCCGCCGCCCGCGACCAGCAGCGGCGTCAGGCTGCCGTTGCTGTTGACCTCGAATACGAACGTGCCGCCGCCGCCGCCGCCGCCGCCGCCGCCGGCGCCGCGGGCGCCGCCGGCGCCGATCTGGCCGGATCCGCCGTAACCGCCGACGAAGATCTCAAGTTTCTCGCCCGCCGTCAGGCTGAACTGGCCCTCCATCTCCGCGCCCTTGCCGCCGATGCCGCCGCCGGCGCCGCCGGCGGCGCCGCCCTTCGCGCCATAGGCGGTGATGTCATAGACGCCAGTGGTCGCCACCGTCGTGGTGTCGCCGTATCTTCCCGTGTAGCCATATGAGCCCATGATCGATTCTGCCTCCCCGACGGATTTCGCCGGACGGCGGGCAAGCCGCGACCCAAATGGCCGACATTGACCCGCATTCTTCGCATCACCGGCATTTCAAGCAAAAACTGCCACATTCCCCGAGGCTTCACAAGCGCGGGCCGACGGCGGCCAGGCCCACGAACTGGGGTTGACAACGCCGTCATGCCCGGGGACGGCCAGGACGCCCTTGGGGCGTCGATGTTAAACTGGATTCAGAGCCCTGCGCCGCCGGCGCGGCGGTCGCGCGCGAGAGTCTTCGGGGGATCACCGGCGGGACGAAATGATCATTTTACCGCCGCCGCCGCGGGCACCGCCGGGGCGGCGGGCGTGACGCCGGCGACAGCCGTCGGCGCGGAGGCCGCCGGCGCCGGCAGGGCCTGGCTGTCGATCTGGTTCGGCGCCGGGTGGGGCGTGCGGTCGGCGCCGGCGTCGATCACGCTTTGCACATCGGCGTCGGCGGGGCGCGGCTTCTCGATCCGCTTGCCGATCTGGCGGATCACCTGCGGCGCGTCGGCGTAGATGTCGTGGCCGATCAGCGTGGTGGACAGGTCGGAAATGTCATAAACCCCGACGCCGAGCTTTTCGATCAGCTCGCGGTCCTGATCCGACCCCGGATCGAGCGAGCCGAGGCGGCGGTCGCCCTGCAGACCTGCCGAAATCTGCAAGGCGCGGTCGTCCTTGGAGACATAGACCGAGAAATGGGACGGATCGAGCGTAGCGATCTGCTCGCGAAACACCGAAAGATCGATGTCCGGCGCCGCCAGCATGACATTGCCGAGCTTGCCGTGCAGGTCGGGCGAGCCGGACAGCGCCGCCTCGTCGAGCGCCTCCATGGTCAGCCAGGTTCCCATCGAATGGGCGACGATCTGGATGCGGCCGACGCCAGGCGTCGCGGCGATGGTTTGCAATAGATTGCGGAGCGCGGCGCGCGAGGCCATGGCGGCTTCCTTGTCCGCGCCATAGGCCAGAAGCTGCGACTTGGACGGCCAGGTGAACAGCGCCGCGACGCCGCCGAAATGGGTGTCCACCACGATCTGCGCCAACCGGAACCGGGCGTCGTCGAGCGACGTGTTGAAGCCGTGGACATAGACCAGCACGTCGCGATTCATGCCGACCCGCCCCGAAAGCTGCGCCGCCAGTTGCTCGCCGAATTCGTTCGGCTCCAGCTCGCTCTGCTCGCGCAGCATGAAATGATGGTCGGGATTGGGGCCGCCGAAAGCGGGCCGTTCGATCCGGCCCGGCTGGTGGTCGGGCGGGACGGAAATGAAATCGAGCGCGTAACGCGCCTTGGCGCCAGGGGTCAGCTGGGTGGGGTGATCGCCGCCCTTGCGGGTCGAGGCGATGAAAATCGACGTCGTGATCGCCCGCTGCTCGGGCTGGCCGCCGAACAGGCCGGCGAGATTGAATCCGTCGCCGGCAAGCGCCGGGCCGCCGAAAACGGGCGTCAGAACCAGAACCAGGCCGGCCGCCGCCGCCCGCGCCAGTTTGAATGAATTTTGCACTTTGCTTTCCTCGCCGCGACCGGCTCTACCGCAATGCAACAAACGCCCGCGAGTCTTAACCAAAGGTGAATCGGGCGCGCCTTTTCGACAGGCCTAGATCGCCCATAAAGGCGGCGAGAATGGGACGTCCGGCAAAACGCCCCCCGGACGCTGCGGCAAGGGTCAGGCCCACGCCGCCAGGCGATCGCGCATTTCAATGGTCAAGGCCTCGATCCGCTCCGCCAATTGATGCACGGTGCGGGTCAGGGCGATGTTCTGTTGCGCCAGGTCGTTGATCTGCTCGGTCAGATGATTGTTCTGCCTCAGCATTTCGATGAGCAGGTTGGTCTGTTCGTGGGTCGTTTCCTGGCGTTCTTCGCTGATCCTGTGAAGATCCTCGCGATGCATCGCGTCGGCCTCGCTCTGGGCCTTGTCGCGGTCGGCCTGTCGAGTCTGCGCCAGCAGGATCAGCGGCGCAGCATAGGCGGCCTGGAGGGAAAAGGCGAGATTGAGCAGGATGAACGGATAGACGTCGAATTTGGTCCAGCCAGCGAGATTGACCCATATCCAGATCAGAACGACGATGGTTTGCCCGATCAGGAAAACCGGGGTGCCGAAAAAACGGGCAAAGCCCTCGGCCTTGAGCCCGAACCAGTCGTCGCCGAACGCCGAGTTGAGATGGGAATGAGAAATGTGAAAGCGCCAGTGAAGCCCGGAGGGCGATATTTTCGAATCGCTCACGATGCATTCCTCCCGTTCGGATGGTTCATCACCATGCTACAGGCGCGCCGTCTTTTGCGAAGCCGGCGCGACGACGAAAGCCTGTTCAGCCCTTTGCCGTCGACAGACGGTCACGGAGATCGACCGTCAGCGCCTCGATGCGCTCGGTCAGTTCATGGACCGTGCGGGTCAGGGTGATGTTCTGCTGGGCGAGCACGCCAATCTGTTCGGTCAGCGTGTTGTTCTGGCCCATCATCTCCACCAGCAGACAGGATTGCTTGTGCATCTCCCGCTGGCGCTGGTCGCTGACATTGTGCAATTCCTCGCGGTGCATCGCGTCGGCCTCGCTATTGGCCTTGTCGCGGTCGGCCTGCCGGGTCTGCGCCAGCAGGATCAGCGGCGCGGCATAGGCGGCCTGGAGGGAAAAGGCGAGATTGAGCAGGATAAAGGGATAGATGTCGAAATTTGTCCAGCCGACGAGATTGACCCCTATCCAGATCAGAACGACGATGGTTTGCCCGACCAGAAAGGTCGGCGTGCCGAAAAAGCGGGCGAAGCCTTCCGCTTTGAGCGCGAACCAGTCGTCGCCGAACACCGAGCTGAGATGGGAATGAGGAATGTGAAAGCGCCAGTGGCGACGTTTCGGCGGCAATTGCGTTTCAGTCATGGGAGGAGCCTTTTTCGCGAGCTCGCGCAATATGCCACAGCGGTGTGAAATTTTGTCAATTGCTAGATTGCGGCGCCTCGCGCCTTCGACCAAGGACAAGTGGCGCCGCAGCGCGCAAAATGGCAAAAGGGCCGGGAAAATTTAGGAGACCAGCCATGGCCGCGCCGGACCAAGCCGCGCCCTTCGTCGACGCTTTCCCTCCCGCCGCCGAGGATGTGTGGCGCGCCAAGGTCGAAGCCGCCCTCAAGGGCGCGCCGCTGCAAAAACTGGTCGGCAAGACGCCTGACGGCTTCGAGATTCAGCCGCTTTATCCCCGCGCCGCCGGCAAGCCGCGCGCCTTCCGCGCCGCCGGGGACTGGAAAATCGTCGCCCGCGTCGATCATCCCGAGGCCAGGGCGGCCAATGAACTCGCGCTGACCGATCTCGAAAACGGCGCCGACGGCTTGCAGATCGTTTTCGCCGGCTCGACCGGCGCCTGCGGCTTCGGCCTGGCGGACGGCGCGGCCTTGGACGCGGCGCTGAAGGACATTCATCTCGACGCGGGCCTGAAAGTCCTGTTCGACCTGCCCGAAAGCCCGGAAGCGCCGGTCGCGGCTCTGCTCGATCTCGTCGGGGCGCGCGGCTGCGATCCGCAAAAACTCGACATTTCCTTCGGCCTCGATCCGATCGGGACCGCCGCCGCGCGCGGCGCCGCGCTGGACTGGGGCAGGGAAGGACCGCGACTGGCGCAACAGGCCAAAGACCTCGCCGCGAAAGGCTTTGGCAAAAATCTGATCCGCGCCGATGGCCGCGTGGTCCACGCCGCCGGCGGCTCGCCGGCGCAGGAGCTGGCTTTCGCGATTGGCGGCGGCCTCGCCGCGCTGCGGGCGCTGGAGGCTTCGGGGATCGATCTCGACGCGGCGCGCGACATGATCGATTTCGGCCTCGCCGCCGACGCCGACGAATTCCTGACCATCGCCAAATTCCGGGCGCTGCGCCGGCTGTGGGCGGGGATCGAACATGCCTGCGGCCTGGAGGCGCGGCCCATTCGCATCCATGGCGAAACCGCCTGGCGGATGATGACCCGGCGCGACCCCTGGGTGAATCTGCTGCGCGCCAGCGTCGCGGTGTTTTCCGCCGGGCTTGGCGGCGCCGATTCGATCTCGGTCCTGCCCTTCACCCAGGCTTTGGGCCTGCCCGACGCCTTCGCCCGGCGCCTCGCGCGCAATACGCAACTGGTGCTGCTGGAGGAATCCAATCTCGGCAAGGTCGCCGATCCGGCCGCCGGCGCCGGCGGTTTCGAGGCGCTCACCGACGGTCTCGTCGAAACGGCCTATGGCTTGTTTCAGACCGTCGAACAGGCCGGCGGCCTGCCCAATGCGCTGGCGAGCGGCGCCTTCCAGGCCGAGGTGGTCCGGACCGCCGGGGAGCGGGCGAAGAATGTCGCGCGCCGCAAGGAGCCGCTGACCGGCGCCAGCGAATTTCCCGACATTCACGAAAAACAGGTCGCCGTGCTTCGGCCCGCCCCGCCAACGCCCGTCGCCAACGACAAGGCGCTCGCGCCACATCGAACCGCCGAGCCTTTCGAGCTTTTGCGCGACGAGGCCGAAGCCGCCGCGACGAAGCCAAGAATTTTTCTCGCCAATCTCGGCCCGGTCGCTGCCTTCACGGCGCGGGCGACTTTCGCCAAGAATTTCTTCGAGGCCGGCGGCGTCGAGGCGCTCGGCAACGACGGTTTCGCCGACGCGGCGGCGCTGGCGCAAGCTTTCAAGGCCAGCGGCGCGAAACTCGCGGTTCTGTGCTCCTCCGACGCGGTTTATGCCGAACGGGGCATGGAGGCCGCCAAGGCTTTGACCGCCGCCGGCGCGCATCTGTACGTCGCCGGCCGCCCTGGCGAGAGCGAAGCGCAATGGCGCGCCGCGGGGGCGCGCGATTTCATCTTCGTCGGCGCCGATCTGCTGGCCCAATTGCGCGAGGCCTTGCGGGCGGCGTGACATTTTTGCGTCTCCCGTGAAAATTCTTTGTTGAAAGAAGCCGTTGGCGCTTTGCAACCGGCGCAAATCGTGCGACCGGGTTCTTTCCTATGCCCGCTTGCCCAGGGAGATGGTCCGTGCGCGCGAAAATGCTTGCCGCTGGTTTGCTTGTGCTGTTTCCGCTTTCCGCCGCCGCCCAGTCGAGCCATGACGGCCGCTGGAGCGTCAGCGCCGTGACGGCGGTCGGCAAATGCGAGCCTTCGGCCCAGACCGTGGTGACGATCAAGGACAATCGCATCGTGGCCATCGACGCCCAGAGCGTCGAACCCTGGGGCTATATCGACGACACCGGCACTTTCGTCGGCCATTTCTCGCAAGGCCAGAGGGTCATGCGCGCCAATGGGACCGTGAAGGGCGACGCCGCCTCCGGCCCCTGGTCGTCCAATACCGACTACTGCGGCGGCACCTGGAGCGCGCATAAAATCAATTGAGTTCTTGCGGGCAGGCGGCGAGGCTTTAAATCTTTCCCATGGAACAGATCGGCCAGCCCCGTGAACCGACCAGCGAAAGCGCGGAAGAGCCGCGCTTCGATCTCGCTTTCGCCGCGCCGCCCGGCGAGCTGATGCGCGTCTCGCCGCTCGTCCGGCGCATTGTCGCGCCCAATCCGGGGCCTTTCACCTTCACCGGAACCTGTACTTATGTCGTCGGCGCGGGCGAGGTTGTGGTGGTCGATCCCGGCCCCGACCTGCCCGCCCATGTCGAGGCGCTGCGCGCCGGGCTGAAGGGCGAGAAAATCGTAGGCGTTTTCGTCACCCACACCCATCGCGACCATTCGCCCGCCGCGCGGCGCCTTCGGGAGGCGACCGGCGCGGAAATCGTCGGCTGCGCGCCTTATTATCCGGCTCGCGCCATGGCTCTGGGCGAAATCAACAAGCTCGACGCCGCCAACGATCTCGACTATCGCCCCGACCGCATTCTCGCCGATGGCGAGATATGGCGCGGCGCGGGCTTTTCCCTGCGCGCCGTGGCGACGCCGGGCCACACCATGAATCACCTCTGTTTCGAGCTGGTCGAGGAAAAGGCTTTGTTCACCGGCGACCATGTCATGGGCTGGTCGACCTCGATCGTCGCGCCCCCGGACGGCGCCATGCGGCTTTACATGGACTCGCTGGAAAAATTGCGCGCGTTCGACCATCAAATCTTTTGGCCGGGACATGGCGGGCCGATAAGCCAGCCGCAACGTTTTTTGCGCGGCCTGCTCCATCATCGCCATGCGCGCGAGAAATCGATTCTCAAAGCTTTGGGCGATGGCCCGCGCGGCGTGCCGGAAATCGTGGGGAAAGTTTACGAAAAACTCGATCCGCGCCTCAAGGGCGCGGCGGCGCTGTCGACCTTCGCCCATCTGGAGGATTTTTGCGCGCGCGGGCTGGTCAGGACAGACGGTCCGCCCCGGCTCGACGGGATTTTCAGCCTCGCCTGATCAATCCGAATTGTCTTCGTCCGAAACCGCGTCGTTCAGCTTGCCGATCAGCTTGGCGCCGGCGCCGAGATCGTTGGGCAGATAGCGGGTTTCCGCCCTCATATCGACAATGGTTTCGTCCTCGCCCGGATGCAGGCGGATGGCGATCGCCACCGGCAGATGCAGGGCGGACGAAAAGGTGAGCGCCTCGATATGGCCGTCCGGCCGGTCCGGCCCGCCGGGCTGGCTTTCCGACAGGATTTTCCAGTTCAACCCGCTCACCGCCTCGTGGACGGTGCGGAAAGCCTCTTCCAAGCTCAGGTCGAGTTCGATCGAATCGAGGTCGGGATAAGCCTCGAGCAAGGCCCGTTTCTTCGCCGGATCGAAAGCGCCGGGCGCCCAGCCGTCGCGCGCCGCGACGATTTCGGGCGTGTTGACGAAGGCGGGCGGATCGTCGGCGTCGGTGGAAATATCGGCGAGCCAGGGCGGGAACCCGGCCGAATAGACCAGCCAGGCCGGATAGGGCAGCAGCAGGCTCACCAGCGCCAGGGTCGCGATGATGCGGCCGACGCCGCGCCGGCCCTTGATCCAGATCGAAGCCGCCGCGCCGGCGGCGAGAACGACCGCCGCCGCCGCGACCGCCAAAGCCGCGGCGAAAAACAACAGCCCGACGGCGGGATCGGGCACGGAATTGGGCCGCAGGGTCAGGACCGCGAAAAAACGCGCCAGCGCCCCATGGGCATGGGCGGCGATCAAGGCAAGCGCGGCGAGGCCGAGCGCGATCTTGGCGAATCGGGTCGAGAGCATCGCCAGGCGCGACACAGGCTCCTCGATATCCAGGCGCCGCAAGGCGCAGTCCATCCCTGTCATGTTCCGCCCAACGCCCATGAAAAACGCGCTGCGTAATTTGGTATCGCCGCGGGGGCTGCGATGCAAGCGGCGGCGATTTGGCCTTTCGCCCGCTTTGAGGTTAGAACCAAACGTCCCTTTCTCCGGTCCGGCCGCCATGTCGCATAACACTTTCGGGCATCTCTTCCGCGTCACCACTTTCGGCGAAAGCCACGGGCCTGCCTTGGGCTGCGTGGTGGACGGCTGTCCATCGCGCCTTCCGCTGGAGGCGGCGGAAATCCAGCAATGGCTGGATCTGCGCCGTCCGGGCCAGTCGCGCTTCACCACCCAGCGCCAGGAGGCCGACGCGGTCAGGATTCTTTCCGGCGTGATGGCGGGCGACGACGGCGTGCAGCGGACCACCGGCGCGCCGATCGCTTTGATGATCGAAAACACCGACCAGCGCTCGAAGGATTACGGGGAGATCAAGGACTCTTACCGTCCCGGCCACGCCGATTATGTCTATGACGTGAAATATGGCTTTCGCGATTATCGCGGCGGCGGGCGGTCCTCGGCGCGCGAGACGGCGGCGCGGGTGGCGGCGGGGGCGGTGGCGCGAAAAGTCATCCCCGAGGTGAAAATCCGCGCCGCGCTCATCCAGGTCGGCGCGAAAAAAATCGATCGTTCGCGCTGGGATTGGGGTGAGGTTTCGCGCAACCCGCTGTTCTGCCCGGACCGGCAGACGGCGCTCGAATGGGCGGACTATCTCGATGAAATCCGCAAGGCGGGCTCGTCGATCGGCGCGGTGCTGGAAGTGGTGGCCGAGGGCGTGCCGCCCGGCTGGGGCGCGCCCGTCTATGGCAAGCTCGACACCGACATCGCGGCGGCGCTGATGTCGATCAACGCGGTCAAGGGCGTGGAGATCGGCGACGGTTTCGCTTCCGCCGAACTCACCGGCGAGCAAAACGCCGACGAAATGCGCGCCGGCAATGACGGGCCGGTTTTTCTGGCCAATCACGCCGGGGGGATTCTCGGCGGCATTTCCACCGGCCAGCCGATCGTCGCGCGTTTCGCGGTCAAGCCGACCTCGTCGATCCTGACGCTTCGCCGTTCGGTCGACCGCTATGGCGCGGAAGTGGATTTGCGCACAAAAGGCCGCCACGACCCCTGCGTCGGCGTGCGCGCCGCCCCCATCGCCGAAGCCATGGTCGCCTGCGTCCTGGCCGATCATTTTTTGAGGCATCGCGGCCAGCAGGGCGAAGGATTTGCGTGGCCGTTTGCGCGGTGAAAACGAGGCGTTGAAATCTGACGCTTGGCTCGCGTTCCCGCAAAGTTCTTGCAGATCGTGTGGAAACTCGGACGCATCGTTGACCAATCCTGTTTTTGTGGAATTTTCGCCCGTTTTGAGTGACCAGAAGCCGGCCATACGGAAAAATTCGCCTTGGACGAGCCCGTTTTCGGCCCAACCGCGAGTTTTCACAAGGCCTGCTTGAATTCTGCCCGTAGAGCGCGGGCGCAAGCGCGATCATTCCCCAAACCGTATCGCCTCATGTGACAGCACAGAGGGTTTTGTGCTATGTCCGCATGAAACTGAGGCGCTCTCCCAATACGCAATTCTATAGCGGAGCTTTTGATGCCTAGGGTGCTCGAAGAGGTCACAGAGACAGAAATAACGCCACAACACGTCGAGCAGCGCGTGGCAGACTGGCACGATCGCATAGTCGGGTTGTACACTCAGATCGAAAGTTGGCTGCCTGACGGATATTCAGCACGGCACGATCGAACAATGCTTATGCACGAAGAGATGATGCAAAAGTTTGGGGTCGCAGCCAGAAAGCTGCCAATTTTGGAAATAACTCGCGATAGCGTCCCTGTCGCCAAAATCGAGCCTCGGGGCCTTTGGATCATTGGCGCAAACGGCCGACTCGACATGATTGTTGGACAAAATCAGTACATCATCGTGGACACTGCCGAAAATTTCGCTTCGCCATCTTGGATTTTTACACCGCTTTCAAATCGGCAGAACCGTCACCCCGTCACCCAGCAAACATTCTGTTCCCTTTTAAAAGTATGAGAGAACTTCCAGCCATAGAAGCTTTGTATCTCGAAATTGATAACGTGTTCGAGGTAGAGCGGAGTGCCGCCGTCGCAGCTTCTGACGGGCCGAAGGCTGTCAGAATTGAAGTTAAGCAAAGACTCAATGATCAGTCTTACTTCATTTTCGGTTGGGGACAGTTGGAAACAGCGATTGACGAAGCATGTCGTAGCGCAATTCGTACACGACGCGGCAGCGCAAATCGCGCAACTCGAAGGGGATGGGAGTTCTATGACCCTGACGATAAGAGGTTATCTGGCTTAAAATTCGAAAATCGCGCAGCACTGGTGCTCGATAAAGATCGCGGTGCTGATTGCGCATGGAAAAAGGTGATACGATATTATAATATGCGAAATCAAATCGCCCACGGAACGCTGTTGGCATCTCGCATCGATGTAACAGAGGAGCGCTTTGAAAAAGGCTATTGGTCTATGTGCTCGGCGGTTTCGCCACTGCGCTGAAGCGCAGATATCGCCCTATAGGGCGCAAATCCGAGCCGATTTGATGGCGGCTACCGCCTCATTTCGCCCTCATCTCCCAATTTGGACGCAATTCTCCCGTCTGGACGGCCTCACGCTGCCCGGAGCAGAACCCGCGCCCGTTTCATATTCATCGCACAGGCGACGAATTGCAGATGACAATTGTTGCGCGCGAGCCCGCGATAACGAACCCGCGCCATGCCATACCAATTTTTCATCGTCGCGTTGGCCCGCTCGACGCCGGAGCGCACACTTGAAGCCGTCGTGTTGAACCACTTCTGCCAGTTTTTCAGCGGCTTGTTGCGCTTGGCCTTGTAGGCGATCTTGTCGTCGATGCCGAGCGAAGCGAGCTTTTCTCGCAGGGCTTTGCTGTCGTAAGCTTTGTCCGCGTAATAGGCCTCTTCGTCGCCCTGGATCATCGCCTCGCCGCGCTGGCTGTCGTGCAGGTCGGCGGAGGTCATTTCCGCCTGCCGGATCAGATCGCTTTCCTCGTCCACGGCGATATGGGCCTTGTAGCCGAAAGAGGTCTTGTCGTTCTTGATCGTGAAGCCGGCGTCGGGATCGCGCGGATTGACTTGACCCTCTTCATAAGGCGGCCGCTTCACCGCCGCAGCGATGATCGTCGCATCGACCAGCGTTCCTCTCTTGACGATCAGCCCTCGCGCGTCGAGTTGGCGGTTGATCTCGGCCAGCAGCTTCTCTGACAGGCCAAGCTTTTCGACCGTCTGCCGGAAACGCCAGATTGACGAATGGTCCGGCGTCTCGGCGTCGAGCGGGATGCCGCAAAAGCGCCGGAACGAAATCCGATCACGCACGGCCTCCTCGGCCTGCGGGTCGGACAGATTGTACCATTGCTGTAAAAGAACGATCTTAAACAGCGTCAGCGGCGGGTATCCTGGCGCGCCCTTGGCATTGGCGTTGATTTGCGCAAACAAAACGTCAAAGGCCGACCAGTCAATGGTCTTGAGCAAATCTTCCAGGAAGCCGCCGCCTTTCGAATAGGCCTTAACGAAAGCGTCAGCGAGTGAAGGTTGGTCAAAGCAACGGCGCGACATCGGCGAATTGTCTCCGTGGAGACCCTACAGAATCATGGCGTGGCGACTTTTGCAAAGCGCTCCAGAGGTGGTTCAGGACTTCTTTCTCATTCAAAGCGAATTGGAGCCTTAGCCTTACCTCGCCATTGTGGAAATAGCGAAGCCCGCCAAAGGCGGGCTTTCTACGTCATGCGGAATTTTTTGAGTTTTGCAATGTGCGATGGCGGCTATTGGCTGATGATGAGACTGTGGCCGACCCGATTAGGATCGGTCAGCAATGAGCCGAGCGCCGCCATCTCGCGAGGGCGCCAAGTGTCGGATTCCGCCAGCTACCGCGCCTTTTCCACCGCCCCGATCATCGGCCCCATCGGCATGAGAAAATCGTTGCGGCCGAGATTGGGGGCGTAAAGCGCGGAAATCGAGCCGTCGAGAAAGAGCGCGTTGTCGCAGCCCAGAACGTCGTGGAACAGGCTGGCGAAGCGATAAAAGGTCACCGGCTGGTTGGAAATGGCGAAAACCGCCTCGCCTTTGCCGTCGATTCCGACGCCGTTCCTGATTTTCTCCGAAACGCCGGCGGCGTTGATGCGCGGATGGATCGTGCCGTTCACCACCAGCATCGGGCCGGACTGGGTGGCGTAATCCGCCTTGGGGCGTTTTTGTATAAATTCGGAGGTCTCCAGCACGCCGGCCTTGCCGCCGCCGACATAAAACACGCCATTGGGCGTGAGGTGGAAATTGCCGCCGCCGCCGCGCAGGTTGACGCGTTTCAGTTCGACGCCCTTCTCGATATAGAGCCCGAGCGGCGCCTGTTTGTCGTCGAACATGCCGGCGTTCATGGCGAAGACCAGCTTTTCGTCGGGCGCGAGCATGGTCGCCGCCGCCTCGAAACTGCCCAAAGGCGCCTTGTTGGGCGCCCGCCAGAACAGGCGCAGATCGCTCTTGGCCGGATCGAATCGGCAGATGGTGTAAGAATACCCGTCGGCTACCAGATTGGCGCAAGGCCCGGCGGCGTCGCCGAAAAACGGAAAGGGCGCGGCCACGGCTTTTGCGGCCGGCGCCAGGGCCAGACCGACCCACGCAGCAATACTAAAAACGCCCCGCACGAGCTTTGGAGAGAATTTTAGCATTGCTAAAGTTCCAATTTCCTGTAGCTTCTCCGGCCATGAAACTGGCGGATTGGTTGCGCAAGTCCGGCGTCAGCCGGACCGAATTCTCGCGGCGGCTCGGCCTCACGCCCGGCGCCGTGAGCCAGTTGTGCAATCAGCAGAGCGTCTGGATGTCGCGCGAGACGGCTCAATCAATCGCGCGCGAAACCGGCGGCGCCGTGACGCCAAACGACTTTCTGCCCGAGGTTGGGGTTCAGGACAAGATGGGAGGAGGCCAAGTGAACCATCAAATGACTCATTCGGTGACCCAGGCCATTGAGGCCATCAAGCGCGGCGAGATCGTGGTCGTGACCGACGACGACGACCGCGAGAACGAAGGCGATCTGGTGATGGCGGCGGGCCTGTGCACGCCGGAGAAAATGGCCTTCATCATCCGCAATTGCTGCGGCATCGTCTGCGCCCCCCTGAGCGGCGCCGAGGCCCGGCGGCTTCATCTCAACCCGATGGTGGCGGAAAACGACGCGCCGCTCGGCACCGCCTTCACCGTATCGGTGGACGTGAAGCACGGGCTGACCACCGGCATTTCGGCGGAACAGCGCTCCAACACCGTGCAGGGGCTGGCCAACAACAATCTCGGCTCGGGCGATTTCGTCCGCCCCGGCCATGTCTTTCCGCTGGTGGCGCGCGAGGGCGGGGTGCTGATGCGCTCCGGCCATACCGAAGCCGCCGTCGATCTGTGCAACCTTGCCGGATTGCCGCCGGTCGGCGTCATCTGCGAACTCGCCAATGACGACGGCACGGTGATGGTCGGGCCGCAGATCGCGACTTTCGCCGAAAAACACAATCTGCGGCAGATTTCGGTCGCCGATCTCATCGCTTACCGGCAGGCGCGCGAGAAGCTGGTCGAGCGCGTCGCGACCTTCCCGGTCAAGACGCGCTTCGGCGATTTCACCGGCCATGCTTTTGTCACGCCTTTCGATTCGGTCCAGCATTTCGCTCTGGTCGCGGGCGAGATCGGCGAGGGCCAGAACGTTCCGGCCCGCCTCCACCGCGCCGACATTCTCGGCGACGTGTTCGGCGGCGGCGGCGCGATCGCTTCGGCGCTCGAGTCCTTCGCCCGCCAGGGGCGCGGCGTTCTGGTCTATCTGCGCGACGGCGCGGCCGGCGTGCCGGCCAATCTGGTCGGCCAGCCGCAGGAAAACGGAACCGAGACGGAGCGCGCCCGCAACTGGCTCGACATCGGCGTCGGCGCCCAGATCCTGCGCGATCTCGGCGTCGTCTCGATCCGTTTGCGCACCAAGGCTCCGCGCAAATATGTCGGCCTGTCGGGCTTCGGCATCGAGATTACGGGCACGGAAGACCGCGATTGAACGCGGTCGCCGGGGCGGCGCCGCGCGGCTCCGATTTATCGCCGATCAGCCCAAGCGATTCGATCCCGCCAGCCCCGCGCCCTCAAAATTTTGACCCGGCCGGCCTCCCGCCGGGCGGTAGCTTCGATGCGGCTCAGGCGGCTTCGCGCCGGGCGGTCAGCTTTTCCAGCATCGGCTTGTTCAAGGCGCTGGGCGCGAGAGCGACGCCTGCCTCGCGCAAGACGCGGGCTGGCGCCTGGCGCTATCCATGGCGCCGGCCTTCTGGACTTTGGCGGCCAACGGGCCGTAAAACCTCGGCAATAAAGCGCCGGGACGGAGGCTGCCTTTGCTTTTTCATCGTGGAGCCGGACTCTTGCGCAAAGCGGCGCCGCTCGCCTGGCTCTGGCTGTTGCTTTCGCCTTTCGCGATCGCCAAGGCCGAGGTCCGCTGGCCCAATACGCTGCTGAACCGCTGGCGGGCGACGGCTTTGCTGGAGACGCTGAACGCCGAAATTCTCGCCAGCCCCAGCGCGACGGTCAGTCTCGAAAAATGGTGCGGGGCGCATCGCTTGGCGCGCGATCCCAGACTGGTCGCCGAAAAGGTCGAGGGCGCCGCGCCCAGGCCCCTGTCGCCGGAGCAGCGCCGGCGGCTGGGAATCGGGCCGGACGAGCCGGTGAACTATCGCCATGTGCGGCTGCGTTGCGGCGATCATGTGCTGTCCGAGGCGGACAACTGGTATCTGCCGTCGCGGCTGACGCCGGAGATGAATCGCGCGCTGGAGACCACCCATGCGCCTTTCGGCCGGGTGGTGCGCCCGCTTGGCCTGTGGCGGCGGACGTTCGAGGTCAGGCTTTTGTGGTCGCCGCTCGCCGCGCCCGGCGACGCGGAAAATCTCGCGCCGCCCCAGGCCCTGTTCGAACATCGCGCCGTGCTTTACACCAAGGACAATCTGCCCTTTTCCGAGGTGGACGAGGTCTACCGGCGCGACGTTCTGGATTTCCCGCCCGACAGCGCGCAATAGTTTTCCTTGCCGTCCGTGGAAACGCCGTCATGATTTACAGCGAACTCTTTTACCTCCCCCTTGCGCTTCCCTTTTTCGCGCTCCTGTTCGTCGTCTTCGTTTTTCTGGTCGTCCTGCTTCAGGTCGGCGTGCTGAAATATGCCTATACCCGCCTGGGGGTCAGCGCCGGCGCGGCTTATCTGCTGTTGATCGGCTCGCTGGTGGGAAGCTATTTCAACATACCCTTGGGCGAACTGCCGGGGCGCCATATTGTCGCGGGCGAGGAGATCGCCTTTTTTGGCGTGCATTATATCGTTCCGATCATGGCGGGGCCGGGAACGATCGTCGCGGTCAATGTCGGCGGCGCCCTCATCCCCGGCTTCATGTCCTTCTATCTGCTCGGCCTGCACCGGCTTTGGGAGAAGGGGACGATCGCCACCGCCGTGGTCGCGGCCTTCTGCCACCTGATCGCCAGGCCGGTTCCCGGATTCGGGATCGTCCTGCCGATTTTCGCGCCCGCCGCCATGACCGCGCTGGTCGCCTTCGTTCTGTCGCCGCGCCAGGCCGCGCCGCTCGCCTATATCGCCGGCAGCCTGGGCGTGCTGATCGGGGCCGACCTGCTGAATCTCGGGAAATTGGCGGGTTCGGGCGCGTCGGTGGCCTCGATCGGCGGGGCCGGCGCCTTCGACGGAATCTTTCTATGCGGAATCATCGCGGTGCTGTTCGCCAGTTTCACCACGCGCGGCAGTGGCGGCGGCGGTTCGGCCGGACGGGCGCGCGCGGCCTGAGGCGACGGCCGGACCTTGCAGGAGCGTTGGCTTTCGGCCATGGTTCGCGTGGCGGCCTGCGATAGTTTGGGACGAGAACGGCCATGTGTCTTGGGGTTCCGATGACCGTCGTCGAAGGCGACGAATTTTCGGCTTTGTGCGCGCGCGGCGACGAAAAGCGGCGGGTGTCGCTGCTGCTCGTCGGGCCGCAGGCGGTCGGGACCAAGGTTCTGGTCCATATCGATTCCGCGATCAGGGTGCTCGAAGAAGAGGAGGCGGCGCAACTCGACCGGGCGCTCGACGGCCTCGCCGCCGCCCTGCGCGGCGAGAATTTCGAGGAGGCTTTCGCCGATCTGATCGAAAGCGGACCGCGATTGCCCGCGCATTTGCGCTGAAGTTTCCGCTGGTAAAACCCTGTCAAGAAAAAACTTGGCGCGGGCGCGCGCCTTCGATATAAGGAGTCGCGTGGCGCGTGGCCGAAGCTGCCCCGCGCCCCTTTCTTTTCGCAACCCGTCCGCCTGCCGCTGGATCAAGGCTCGCAGGACGGCCGAAACGGGACGATCATGGCCAATCCGTTCAATTTTCTGCAGGAAGTCCGCACCGAGGCCCGAAAGGTGACGTGGCCCACCCGCCGCGAAACCTTGGTCACCACGGGCGTGGTCATCCTGATGGTGTTCATGACCGCGATCTTCTTCCTCACGGTCGATCAACTCATTCGTCTCTTCGTCGGCTTCATCCTCGGCCTGGGCCGCTGACCACGGCGACCGGCAAGATTTTCGCTTTATCCTGGATCAGACCATGACCAAACGGTGGTATATCGTCCACGCCTATTCCAACTTCGAGAAGAAGGTCGCCGAAGCGATCAAGGAAGGCGCGGCGCAGCGCGGATTGAGCGACAAATTCGACGAAATCCTGGTTCCGACGGAACAGGTCGTCGAGGTGCGGCGCGGCCGCAAGTTCAATTCCGAGCGCAAGTTCTTCCCCGGCTATGTGCTGGTGAAATGCGACCTGTCGGACGACGTGTACCATCTCATCAAGAACACGCCCAAGGTCACCGGCTTCCTCGGCTCCGACAACAAGCCCATGCCGATCCCCGAGCATGAGGCGGACCGCATCAAGGGCCAGGTCGCGGAGGGCGTCGATCGCCCCAAGACCACGATTTCCTTCGAGGTGGGCGAAAAGGTGCGGGTCAACGACGGCCCCTTCGCCACGTTCGAAGGCCTGGTCGAGGAAGTCGACGAAAGCCGCTCGCGCGTCAAAGTCGCGGTCTCCATCTTCGGCCGCGCCACGCCGGTCGAACTGGAATATGGCCAAGTCGACAAGATGGGCTGAGTGGACAAGCTGGGTTAGGTCGACAGGCTGGGCTGAATTGAGCCGTCGTTCAGGGCCGGGGTTTCCCGGCCCTTTTCGTTTCGGGCGATAACCGGGTAACACCCCGGCGCGCGGCGCCCGCTCATAATGTGTTCTTGCGGTTCAACGCAGGGAGGACAATCATGAGCGCCAAGAACATTCTGATGATCGTCGGCGATTTTGGCGAGGACTATGAGATCATGGTCCCGTTCCAGACGCTCGCAGCGGTCGGTCATCGCGTCCACGCCGTCTGTCCGGGCAAGGCGGCCGGCGAGTCCATCGCCACCGCGATCCATGATTTCGAGGGCCAGCAGACCTATAGCGAGAAGCGCGGCCACAATTTCACGCTCAATGCGAGTTTCGCCGACATCAAGGCGGAAAATTACGACGCTTTGGTCATTCCGGGCGGACGGGCGCCGGAATATCTGCGCCTCAACCAGGACGTGCTCGACATGGTCCGCCATTTCTTCGCCGCCAACAAGCCGGTGGCGGCGATCTGCCATGGCGCGCAATTGCTGGCGGCGGCGGGGGTGCTGAAAGGGCGGACCTGCTCGGCCTATCCGGCCTGCCAGCCGGAGGTCGAACTGGCCGGCGGAATCTACGCCAATATCCCGATCGATGCGGTGGCGACCGACGGCAATCTGGTCACCGCCCCGGCCTGGCCGGCCCATCCCGCTTGGCTCGGCCGGCTGATGATGATGATCGGCGCGCCGGTCGGCGCGACAGAGCATCGCTCGGCGGCGTGAAGCGGCGAGGCGGCCGCGGATTTGCAAAGATCCGCGCCCCCGCCTATCCTTCGGCGGCGCGGCGGTCCGGAAGAGGCCGGAACCGTTGATATGGCGCGGCGCCGACCATGTGCCAGTTGTTCGTCAAGGCCGATCCAACCCTTTGGGAAACCCGGCTGCGCTCGGTGCGCATGCACGGATTCGCCACGAGCGTCCGGCTGGAGAAAATATACTGGACGTTGCTGGAGGAGATCGCTTGCCGCGACCATTTGAGCGTCGCGGAAATTCTTGCGCGGCTCTACGAGGAATTGCTGGAAGCCCACGGAGCGGTGGAGAATTTCGCCTCGTTCCTGCGCGTCTGCTGCGCGCGCTATCTGATGCTTCAACTGGCCGGCGACATTCCGACCGATCCGTCGCGGCCGATCGCGACGCTCGACGCCAAAGCCATACTGGCGCGCGAAAAAGGGCGGCTTGTCGCCAGGGCCGGTGAATAATACGAATTCCGAATGAATCATTCGGAATTCGTATTCCGCTGGCGCGAAAATCCGCCCGCGACATAGAGGATTTTCGCGCCATGGCGTTTCCGCGGATTGCGAAGCAATCTTGCGGAAACCGTATAAGGCGAGCGACAGCGAGGATCGTCCGGCGTGGCGCCACGGTCCGCGGGTCAGGCCAGATTCTTGGCCTTCCCCGATTGGCGCGACGCCGGGAGGTTGTCGTCGGCGATATAGGCCTGAAGCCTGGCGCGCGAGGGAATGATCACCACCCCGTAACGCATTTCCACCAGATCCTTTTCCGCCAGCTTGCGCAGCAAACGGCTGACTTTCTGGCGCGAGCCGAAGCCGAACTGGCTGATATGGGTCTGAGTGAGCGCGGTCGGCTGGCCTTCCTGTGTGATGGCGCAAGCGTCCGACGAGGCGAGCAGCAAGAGATAGACCAGCCGCTTTTCCGGGCCATAGGCGGCGAAGGACAGCATCCAGCCGGTCAGGAATTGCGTCCAGTCGCCGACCTGTTCGATGACTTCGCGCAAGCCGTCGGGGTTGTTGGCGACAGCCTTTTTGACGTCGCGGCAGGGAAGCGCGACGCAGGTGGCGTTGCTGGAGCTCCACAGGTCATGGACCAGCGGTTCCGCGCTGAAACAGCCGAGCCAGGTCGCCCAGCGCCCTTCGAACATCGGCAGGCTCGAATAGCCGCCTTCCGAGGTCGAAAGCACGAGGTCGATGCTGCCGCTGACGACGTAGCGGATATGCTCCGGCGTTTCGCCGCGCAAGGTCAGCAAGGTCCGTTCGGTGAAATGCTCGACACGCGCTTTACCGGCCAGCTCGCGCAATTCGGACGCCGTCAGCGTCGAAAAAACGCTGCATTTATTCAAAATGCCCAGGATGTCGATGGCCTTGTTGTTCATTGTTCAGCTTGAGATCGAGACGGCGACCACATAGATTAAGGCGATGGGAAGTTGACGCAAAGGTTACTTGCTCGACATCCCCGCTGGGAGGCGCTACTTAAGGTTGTCCGGTCGCTCCGGGCCAACGTCCTTACGCGACGCCAGTTTAATCGAAGCGGCGGCAAGCCGTCATAATATCCGCGTGAAGGGTTAAGGTTTATGCAAAATCACACGCCTTCCGGGGAGGGAGACGGTCCAGTCAACGACTCTCTGCTCGAAACCGTGATCGCCGCGCATTATTTGGTCTTGCAGATGCGGATGTTGACGAGTTCAGGCCAATTTATCGGCCAGGTCGAGACCGAATTGATGGCCGACGCCCTGAGTCGCTGGGCTCAGGTCGCCGGGACCAAATGGCGCGACGCCAACCGGGAGGCGGCCGGCTCCGCGACTGACGGCGGCAAGCCGTCGCCGCCAAGATCCTGAAAAGCCCAGAAAAACGCTGACGGCGTTCTTTACCCGCATTTGTTGTGGAGACTCGATTTGGCGCGCCGCCGGCACTTGTTCTGTCCCTTTTGCGCGCCGGCGGATTCGGGCGGTTCGGGAAGCGTCGCGTCCGGACTGCGCTATGACATTCTGGCGCGGATCGACGGGCCGACGGAGGCTTTCGAGACCTTCATCGTCGCGGCCGAGGCGCCGGCCGGTTTCGACGTGCCGCGCCACATCCATCCCGGCATCGAATCCGCTTATATTGTCGCGGGCGGCGGCCTGTTGAACGTCGATGGCGAAGCGCCCCGCGCGCTGAAAGCCGGCGACGTCGCGCAAATCGCGGCGCGGCGTCCGCACGAATTCCGCATCGGCGCCGAGCCGACCCGGATCGTCTCGACCTATATTCTGGAAAAGGGCCAGCCGATTTCCATACCGGCGGATTTGCCCGCCAAAAGGCTTGCCAAGCGCGGCAAAGGCGGATAAAGACCGCGTTCCTTCGAATGAAGGTCGTTCCGCGGGAGGTTTTCCGGTCGCCAGCCGGGTCAAGAACCGCACCGCGACCTGCAACCCGCGCGGGGCGGATTTTTCCGCCGCCCGCGCATTTTCGTTTCGCTCATCAAGCGTTTTTCTGCTTGGCGGGCGGACGGAAGCCTCCAAAGGGAGCAGCCATTATGGCGAAGAAGATCACGGGTTACGTGAAGCTTCAGGTTCCGGCCGGCTCTGCGAATCCTTCGCCGCCGATCGGTCCCGCGCTCGGTCAGCGCGGCCTGAACATCATGGAGTTCTGCAAGGCGTTCAACGCCAAGACGGCGCAGATGGAGAAGGGGATGCCGATCCCCGTCGTCATCACCGCCTATGCCGACCGCAGCTTCACTTTCGAGATGAAGCAGCCGCCGGTCGCTTATTTCCTGAAAAAGGCGGCCAATATCAAGTCCGGCTCCAAGACGACGGGCCGCGGCTTCGTCGGCAAGGTGACCCGCGACCAGATCCGCGAAATCGCGGAAAAGAAACAGGCGGATTTGAATTCCCACTCGATCGAAGGCGCGATGGCGATGATCGAGGGCTCCGCCAGATCCATCGGCCTGGAAGTGGTGGGGTAAGGCGATGAACGGCAAGAGAATCGTCAAGGCCCGCGAGGGCGTCGAGCGCACCAGGCTCTATCCGGTGAGCGAAGCCATCAAGCTGGTGCGCGAGCGCGCCAGCGCCAAATTCGACGAAACCGTCGAAATCGCCATGAATCTCGGCGTCGATCCCAAGCACGCGGACCAGATGGTGCGCGGCGTGGTGAATCTGCCGAACGGCACCGGCCGCACCCTGCGGGTCGCGGTTTTCGCGCGCGGCGCCAAGGCCGACGAAGCCAAGGCGGCGGGCGCGGACGTGGTCGGCGCGGAAGATCTGGTCACTGCCGTCCAGGGCGGCACGATCGATTTCGACCGTTGCATCGCCACCCCGGACATGATGCCGCTGGTCGGCCGTCTCGGCAAGGTGCTCGGCCCGCGCGGCCTGATGCCCAATCCGAAGGTCGGCACCGTGACCATGGACGTCGCGGCGGCGGTGCAGGCCTCCAAGGGCGGCGCGGTCGAGTTCCGCGTCGAAAAGGCCGGCATCGTTCAGGGTTCGGTCGGCAAGGCGTCGTTCGGCGACGAGAAGCTCGCCGAGAATATCACGGCCTTCGTCGAGGCCGTGGTCAAGGCCAAGCCGACCGGCGCCAAGGGAACCTATCTGCAGCGCATCGCGCTTTCCTCGACCATGGGGCCGGGCGTGAAGGTCGATCCCGCCACGATCACGATCGCCCATCACTGAGGTCTGCCCCACCCGGCCGCTTCGCGGCCACCCTCCCCACGAGGGGGAGGGATGAGCGGCGCGATTTTTGATTGCGCCGGCCCCTAACCCCGAAAAGTTGCAGACTTTTCGGATCTGGTTATGGGGGTTGCGAGACTTCGAGCGGCGCGATTTTTGATTGCGCCGGCCCCTAACCCCGAAAAGTTGCAGACTTTTCGGATCTGGTTATGGGGGTTGCGAGACTTCAAGCGGCGCGATTTTTGATCGCGCCGCTTGACAATTTCAAAAAAATGTTTTCGCCCCTCTTGGCAGGGGGCGCGAGAGCGTTTAGAAATCAAGGTTCGGGCGGCGGAATCGTCGCCTTTGCGGGTTTGGCGTCGCGGCAGGTCTCCGCCTTTTGGGAAAATTTGGTTGAAACAGCATTGCTTGGCGCCCCGGGCCGCGTGGCCGGGACGATCAGTGTTTCGTTTGTTTCACGAATCGCCAGAGGGCTTCACGTCGCGCTTCGTCCGCAAACATTGAGCTTCCGCCGAATCCGGGTCTCGATCCGGGTTCCGGCGGCGGATAGGCCGATGGATCGGTTTCGTCCTCAGGGGCGGAATCGGGCTTCTCGGTCATGTCCTGTCCGAGACTGCCGGCGCTCCCGCTATTTTAGCAGGAGCTTAATTGTCAGACGACCGCGCGTGACGCGTGGAAGGGACGGCCAGCATAGACGGGGAAAGACCTTTTTTCCGGAAGTTTTCACTTCCGGTGGTTTGGTTTGAACCCTCTGATCCACAGGGGCGCGCGTTTTTCTCGCGCCACTCGTGGGGACAGGCTTTTCGGCGCCGTGGGGCTTTAGGCTTTGCGGCATGTCGGCAACCGGCGGGCCCCATACAGGGCGTTCGAAAGGACGCCCGCTCAAGACGGGCTATGTGGCTTCGCCCATTGAAGTGAGAGCACTGTGGACAGAGCGGAAAAGAAAGAAGCCGTAGCCACCCTTCACGACGTCTTTGCGAAGGCGGGCGTGGTGGTGGTCGCGCGCTATTCCGGCCTGACTGTCGCGCAGCTTCAGAACCTGCGCAAGCAGGCTCGCGAAGCTGCCGCGAGCGTCCAGGTCGCCAAGAACCGCCTCGCCAAGATCGCCCTCGAAGGCACGGACGTCGCCTCCATCGCGGCCCTTCTCAAGGGCCCGACCCTGATCGCCTTTTCGGACGATCCGGTGGCGGCGCCCAAGGTCGCGGCCGCTTTCGCCAAGGATTACGACAAATTCGTCATCCTCGGCGGCGCGATGGGCGCGACCGCCCTGAACCCGGACGGCGTGAAGTCGCTTGCGACCATGCCCTCCCTCGACGAACTGCGCGGCAAGCTGGTTGGCCTCATCTCGGCCCCGGCGACCAAGCTCGCGCAGCTCTCGACCGCGCCGGCGGCCAAGCTGGCGCGCGTGTTCGGGGCTTACGCCAACAAGGACGCGGCCTGATCTCTGGCAGGCATTGAAATCCAACGAACCAAACCTTAAGTTTACAGGAAGTGAAAATGGCTAACCTCGAAAAGATCGTCGAAGAACTTTCGGCCCTCACCGTTCTCGAAGCCGCCGAACTGGCCAAGCTGCTGGAAGAGAAGTGGGGCGTCTCGGCCGCCGCGGCTGTCGCCGTCGCCGCCGCTCCGGGCGCCGCCGCCGCCGCGGCTCCGGTCGAAGAGCAGACCGAGTTCACGGTCGTTCTCGCCGCCGTCGGCGACAAGAAGATCGAAGTCATCAAGGAAGTCCGCGCCATTACCGGCCTTGGCCTGAAGGAAGCCAAGGATCTGGTCGAAGGCGCGCCGAAGCCGGTCAAGGAAGGCGCGTCCAAGGACGACGCCGCCAAGATCAAGGCCGCCCTCGAAAAGGTCGGCGCCAAGGTCGAGCTCAAGTAATTTTTCGGGCGCGCTTCACGCGCTCCGCGAACAAAAACGGCGGTCTCGGGGTTTTCCCCGGGGCCGCCAAAGCCGTGAGTGGGGCGGCTTGAACCCCGCCGAGGCGGAAAGGCCTCGTCAAAACCTTTCCAGGAATTTGCGCGGAATTTTCCGCGCGTCCCGGCGGAGCCGGGGAGGCGAGCAGGGGTTGCGCGATCGAGCTTAAGATCGCGGACTTGATAATGCCGCCTGAATGAGGTGCGAGGAGCGACATGGCGCAAGTGTTCACCGGCCGGAAGCGTGTCCGCAAATTCTTCGGTCATATCCGCGAAGTCGCGGTCATGCCCAATCTGATCGAAGTGCAGAAGGCTTCCTACGATCAATTTCTGATGGTCGAGGAGCCCAAGGGCGGCCGGGGCGACGAGGGATTGCAGTCGGTTTTCAAATCGGTCTTCCCGATTTCGGATTTCGCCGGGACGGCGTTGCTGGAATTCGTCAAATATGAATTCGAGGCACCGAAATATGACGTGGACGAGTGCCGCCAGCGCGGCATGACCTTCGCCGCGCCGCTCAAGGTGACGCTGCGCCTGATCGTGTTCGATGTGGACCCGGACACCGGCGCCAAGTCGGTCAAGGACATCAAGGAACAGGACGTCTACATGGGCGACATGCCGTTCATGACCATGAACGGCACCTTCATCGTCAATGGCACCGAGCGCGTCATCGTCTCGCAGATGCATCGTTCGCCGGGCGTGTTCTTCGATCACGACAAGGGCAAGAGCCACTCTTCCGGCAAGCTGCTGTTCGCGGCCCGCATCATTCCCTATCGCGGCTCCTGGCTCGATATCGAATTCGACGCCAAGGACATCGTCTATGCGCGCATCGACCGCCGCCGCAAGATTCCGGCGACCTCGCTGCTCTTCGCGCTTGGCCTCGACGGCGAGGAAATCCTTTCGACCTTCTACAAGAAGATCGCCTACGCCAAAGAAAAGGCCGGCTGGCGCCTGCCCTTCGACGCCGAGCGCATGAAGGGCGTCAAGGCGACCGTGGACATCATCGACGCCGACACCGGCGAAGTGGCGGTCGAGGCTGGCAAGAAGCTGACCGTGCGCGCCGCGCGCCAGCTCGCCGAACGCGGGGTGAAGTTCATCCGCGCCTCGGACGAGGATCTCTACGGCCAGTTCATCGCCGAGGATCTCTATAACCCCCAGACCGGCGAAATCTACGCCGAAGCGGGCGAGGAAATCACCGCCAAGTCGCTGGAGGCGCTGGTCGGCCTCGGCTTCGCCGAGCTGCCGGTGCTCGACATCGACCATATCAATATCGGCCCCTATATCCGCAACACGCTGACGCTCGACAAGAACTCCTCACGCGAGGAAGCCCTGTTCGACATCTATCGCGTGATGCGTCCGGGCGAGCCGCCGACCATCGATTCGGCGGAGGCGATGTTCCATTCCCTGTTCTTCGACTCGGAACGCTACGACCTTTCGGCCGTGGGGCGCGTGAAGATGAACATGCGCCTCGACCTCGACTGCCCGGACACCACCCGCGTCCTGCGCCGCGACGACATTCTCGCGGTGGTCAAGGCTTTGGTCGATCTGCGCGACGGCCGTGGCGAAATCGACGACATCGACCATCTCGGCAACCGCCGCGTCCGCTCGGTCGGCGAGCTGATGGAGAACCAGTACCGGCTCGGCCTGCTGCGCATGGAGCGCGCGATCAAGGAGCGCATGTCCTCGGTCGATATCGACACGATCATGCCGCAGGATCTGATCAACGCCAAGCCGGCGGCCGCCGCCGTGCGCGAGTTCTTCGGCTCGTCGCAGCTGTCGCAGTTCATGGACCAGACCAATCCGCTGTCGGAAATCACCCACAAGCGCCGCCTTTCGGCGCTGGGTCCGGGCGGTCTGACCCGCGAGCGCGCCGGCTTCGAGGTGCGCGACGTGCATCCGACCCATTACGGACGCATCTGCCCGATCGAAACGCCGGAAGGCCCGAATATCGGCCTGATCAATTCGCTCGCGACTTTTGCGCGCGTCAATAAATACGGTTTCATCGAAGCGCCCTATCGCCGGGTCAAGGACGGCCGCGTCACCGACGAGGTGGTCTATCTCTCGGCGATGGAGGAGCAGAAATATTCGGTCGCCCAGGCCAACGCCTCGCTCGACGCCAAGAACCGCCTGACCGAAGACCTCGTGGTCTGCCGCCGCGCCGGCGACGTGGTCATGCTGACGCCCGACCATGTGGACTTCATGGACGTGTCGCCGAAACAGCTCGTCTCGGTCGCCGCGGCGCTGATCCCGTTCCTTGAGAACGACGACGCCAACCGCGCGTTGATGGGCTCGAACATGCAGCGTCAGGCCGTGCCTCTGGTGCGCGCCGACGCGCCGCTGGTCGGCACCGGCATGGAGGCCGTTGTCGCCCGCGATTCGGGCGCCGCCATCGCCGCCCGCCGCGCCGGCGTGGTCGACCAGATCGACGCCACCCGTATCGTCATCCGCGCCACGGAAGACCTCGGCCAGGGGCGTCCGGGCGTCGACATCTATCGCCTGATGAAGTTCCAGCGCTCGAACCAGTCCACCTGCATCAACCAGCGTCCGCTGGTGCGCGTCGGCGACGGCGTGCGCAAGGGCGAGATCATCGCCGACGGCCCGTCGACCGACATGGGCGATCTGGCGCTCGGCCGCAATGTGGTCGTCGCCTTCATGCCCTGGAACGGCTACAATTTCGAAGACTCGATCCTCCTCAACGAAAAAATCGTGAAAGAGGATATTTTCACGTCCATTCACATCGACGAGTTCGAAGTGATGGCGCGCGACACCAAACTCGGGCCCGAGGAAATCACCCGCGACATTCCTAACGTCTCGGAAGAGGCGCTGAAGAATCTCGACGAAGCCGGCATCGTCTATATCGGCGCCGAAGTGCAGGCGGGCGACATTCTCGTCGGCAAGATCACGCCCAAGGGCGAAAGCCCGATGACCCCGGAAGAAAAGCTGCTGCGCGCCATTTTTGGCGAGAAGGCTTCCGACGTGCGCGACACCTCGTTGCGCGTGCCGCCGGGCGTTCAGGGCACGATCGTCGAAGTGCGCGTGTTCAACCGCCACGGCGTGGACAAGGACGAGCGCGCCCAGGCGATCGAGCGCGAGGAGATCGAGCGTCTCGCCAAGGACCGCGACGACGAGCAGGCGATCCTCGACCGCAACGTCTATGCCCGCCTCGCCGAGATGCTGATCGGCAAAGCCGCTCTTTCCGGCCCCAAGGGCTTCAAGAAGGAGCAGGTTCTGAACCGCGAACTGCTCGACGAATATCCGCGCTCGCAATGGTGGGTCTTCGCCGTCGGCGACGACGCGCAGATGGCCGAGATCGAGGCCATGCGCAAGCAATATGACGAGGCGAAGAAGGGGCTGGAAAGCCGCTTCCTCGACAAGGTCGAAAAGCTCCAGCGCGGCGACGAATTGTCCCCCGGCGTGATGAAGATGGTGAAGGTCTTCGTCGCGGTGAAGCGCAAGATTCAGCCCGGCGACAAAATGGCCGGCCGCCACGGCAACAAGGGCGTGGTCTCGCGCATTCTGGCGCAGGAGGACATGCCCTTCCTCGCCGACGGCACGCCCGTCGATATCGTGCTGAACCCGCTCGGCGTGCCCTCGCGCATGAATGTCGGCCAGATTCTGGAAACGCATCTGGGCTGGGCCTGCCGCAATCTCGGCAAGCAGGTGGCGGCGGCCGTCAACGCCTATCAGCGTTCGACCGACACCGCCGCCTTGCGCGCGAAATTGTCGGAGCTTTACGGCAAGGGCGCCGATACGGCCGAACTGAAGAAGATCGGCGACGGCGAGTTGCTGGAAATCGCCAGCAATCTCACGCGCGGCCTGCCCATCGCGACGCCGGTCTTCGACGGCGCCCGTGAGCCGGACATCGTGAAAATGCTGGAGCAGGCGGGTCTCGACGCCTCCGGCCAGACGGTGCTCTATGACGGGCGCACTGGCGAGTCTTTCGACCGCAAGGTGACGGTGGGCGTGATCTACATGCTCAAGCTGCACCATCTGGTGGACGACAAGATCCACGCGCGTTCGATCGGCCCCTATTCGCTGGTCACCCAGCAGCCTTTGGGCGGCAAGGCGCAGTTCGGCGGCCAGCGCTTCGGCGAAATGGAAGTCTGGGCGCTGGAGGCCTATGGCGCCGCCTATACGCTGCAGGAAATGCTCACCGTGAAGTCGGACGACGTCGCGGGCCGGACCAAGGTCTACGAGTTCATCGTGCGCGGCGACGACGCCTTCGAATCCGGCATTCCCGAAAGCTTCAACGTGCTGGTCAAGGAAATGCGCTCGCTCGGCCTCAATGTCGAACTGAACCAGTCCGCGCCGCCGGCTGGCGAGGAGCTGCCGCCGCCCGCCGAAGCCGCCGAGTGATTTGACGGGAGGCGCGAGCGCCTCCGCATTTTAAGCAAGGCGGGCGGCGAAAACGCCGCTCTGAGTTCATCGTTCTAAGACGGGCGGCGTAGACGCCGCCCTGCTTAAGTAAGACGGGCGGCGTAAACGCCGCCCTGAAGTCATCATTGTAAGACGGGCGGCGTAAACGCCGCCCTGCCGCCAGTTTCGGAGCGGGGTCCCGTGAAGTCCGCCGGGACCGCCAGCCCAGGAGAAAGACATGAATCAAGAGGTTATGAATCTCTTCAATCCGGTCGTCGCGCCCCAGGCCTTCGACCAGATTCAAATCTCCATCGCCAGCCCGGAAAAGATTCTGTCCTGGTCCTTCGGCGAGATCAAGAAGCCGGAAACGATCAACTACCGCACCTTCAAGCCGGAACGCGACGGTCTGTTCTGCGCCCGCATCTTCGGCCCGATCAAGGACTACGAATGCTTGTGCGGCAAGTACAAGCGCATGAAATACAAGGGCGTCATCTGCGAAAAGTGCGGCGTCGAGGTCACTCTTTCACGCGTCCGGCGTGATCGGATGGGCCATATCTCCTTGGCCGCCCCGGTGGCGCATATCTGGTTCCTGAAGTCGCTGCCGTCGCGCATCGGCCTGCTGCTCGACATGACGCTCAAGGATCTTGAGCGCATCCTCTATTTCGAGTCCTATATCGTCATCGATCCCGGCCTCACCCCGCTCAAGACGCGCCAGCTCCTGAACGAAGAGGAATATGTCATCGCCCAGGACGAATATGGGCAGGACAGCTTCACCGCCTTGATCGGCGCCGAGGCGATCCGCGAACTGCTGCGCGGGCTCGACCTGGAGAATATCGCGGCCCAGCTCAAGGTGGAGATCGCGGAAGCGACCACCGAGCTGAAGCCCAAGAAACTCGCCAAGCGGCTGAAGATCATCGAGGCCTTCGTCAATTCCGGCAACAAGCCCGAATGGATGATCCTCACCGAGGTTCCGGTCATCCCGCCGGACCTGCGTCCGCTGGTGCCGCTCGACGGCGGCCGCTTCGCCACCTCGGACCTCAACGATCTCTACCGCCGCGTCATCAACCGCAACAACCGCCTGAAGCGGCTGATCGAACTGCGCGCGCCGGACATCATCATCCGCAACGAAAAGCGCATGTTGCAGGAGGCGGTCGACGCCTTGTTCGACAACGGCCGCCGCGGTCGCGTCATCACCGGCGCCAACAAGCGCCCGTTGAAGTCGCTCGCCGACATGCTCAAGGGCAAGCAGGGCCGCTTCCGCCAGAATCTGCTCGGCAAGCGCGTCGATTATTCGGGCCGCTCGGTCATCGTGGTCGGCCCCGAGCTCAAGCTGCATCAATGCGGCCTGCCGAAGAAAATGGCGCTGGAGCTGTTCAAGCCCTTCATCTATTCGCGGCTCGACGCGAAAGGCCTTTCTGCGACCGTGAAACAGGCCAAGAAACTGGTGGAGAAGGAAAAGCCGGAGGTTTGGGACATCCTCGACGAGGTGATCCGCGAACATCCCATCATGCTCAACCGCGCGCCGACGTTGCACCGCCTCGGCATCCAGGCCTTCGAGCCGACGCTGATCGAGGGCAAGGCGATCCAGTTGCACCCGCTGGTCTGCGCCGCCTTCAACGCCGACTTCGACGGCGACCAGATGGCCGTCCACGTGCCGCTGTCGCTCGAAGCGCAGCTCGAGGCGCGCGTGCTGATGATGTCCACCAACAACATCCTGCACCCGGCCAACGGCCAGCCGATCATCGTGCCGTCGCAGGACATCGTGCTTGGCCTTTATTACCTGTCGCTGATGCGCGACGGCGAGCCGGGCCAGGGCATGGCCTTCGCCAATATGGGCGAGATCGAGCACGCGCTTTTCGCCGAGGCGATCACCCTGCACACCAAGGTCAAGGGCCGCGCCTGGACCTATGACGAGAACGGCAAGCGCGTCGCGAAGATTTTCGAGACCACGCCCGGCCGCATGATGCTCGGCCAGCTCCTGCCCAACCATGTCAAGATTCCCTTCGACGTCGCCAACAAGCTGATGACCAAGAAGGAAATTTCGGCGATGATCGACACCGTCTACCGCAATTGCGGTCAGAAGGAAACGGTGATCTTCTGCGACCGGATCATGGGCCTCGGCTTCCGCGAGGCCTGCACGGCGGGCATTTCCTTCGGCAAGGACGACATGGTCGTGCCGGAGACCAAGCCGGCGATCGTCGAGGCGACCCGCGGGCTCGCCAAGGAATATGAGCAGCAGTACAACGACGGCCTCATCACCCAGGGCGAGAAATACAACAAGGTTGTGGACGCCTGGGCGAAATGCTCCGACAAGCTCGCCGAGGAAATGATGGCGCGCATTTCGGCGGTTCGCAAGGACGACTCGGGCCGCGACATGCCGATCAACTCGATCTACATGATGTCCCACTCCGGGGCGCGCGGCTCGCCGGCGCAGATGAAGCAGCTCGCGGCGATGCGCGGCCTGATGGCCAAGCCCTCGGGCGAGATCATCGAGAGCCCGATCATTTCGAACTTCAAGGAAGGCCTGACGGTTCTCGAATATTTCAACTCGACCCACGGCGCCCGCAAGGGCCTCGCGGACACCGCGTTGAAGACCGCGAACTCCGGCTATCTCACCCGCCGCTTGGTGGACGTGGCGCAGGATTCGATCATCACCTCCTACGATTGCGGCTCGACCGGCGGCATCCGCATGCGCGCCATCATCGACGCCGGCCAGGTGGTGGCGACCCTCGCCGTCCGCATCCTTGGCCGGACCGCGTCGGAGGATCTGGTCGATCAGGAAGGCGCGGTCATCGTCAAGGCCGGCGAGATGATCCAGGAATGGCATATCGAGCGGATCAACGCCGCCGGCATCCAGGAGGTGAAGATCCGTTCGGTGCTGACCTGCGAGGCCAAGAACGGCGTCTGCGGGGCCTGCTACGGGCGCGATCTGGCGCGCGGCACGCCGGTCAACATGGGCGAGGCGGTCGGCGTCATCGCGGCGCAGTCGATCGGCGAGCCGGGCACCCAGCTCACCATGCGCACCTTCCATATCGGCGGCGCGGCGCAGATCGCGGATTCGTCCTTCATCGAGACCAATTTCGACGGCATGGTGAATATCCGCAACCGCCATCTGGCGCGCAATTCGGACGGCGACCTGATGGTCATGGCGCGCAATGTCGCGGTGGTCGTCGTCGGCCCCGACGGAACCGAGCGCGCGGTCCATCGCGTGCAATATGGCTCGCGCCTCAAGGTGGACGAGGGCGATCACGTCAAGCGCGGCCAGCGCATGGCGGAATGGGATCCCTATACCCGCCCGATCCTGACCGAAACGGACGGCGTCGTCGGCTTCGAGGATCTGGTCGAAGGCCAGTCCATGTCGGAAACGGTGGACGAGGCGACCGGCATCGCCAAGCGCATGGTCATGGACTGGCGCCTGAACGCCCGCTCGTCGAGCCTCAAGCCGGCCCTGATCGTCAACGGCAAGGACGGCAAGCCGGTGAAGCTGGCGCGCGGCGGCGACGCCCGCTACACTTTGCCCGTCGAGTTGATCATCGCGGTCGATCCCGGCGCCAAGGTCCAGGCCGGCGACGTCATCGCCCGTATTTCGCTGGAAAGCGCCAAGACCCGCGACATCACCGGCGGTCTGCCGCGCGTCGCGGAACTGTTCGAGGCGCGCCGTCCCAAGGATCACGCGATCATCGCGGAGATCGGCGGCACGGTGAAATTCGGCCGCGACTACAAGAACAAGCAGCGCCTGACCATCGAGCCGGGCGAGGAGGGCGCGGAGCCCGTCGAATATCTGATCCCCAAGGGCAAGCACATCCATCTGCAGGATGGCGACATTGTCGAAAAGGGCGATTACATCGTCGACGGCAATCCCGCGCCGCATGACATTCTCGCCATCAAGGGCGTCGAGGAGCTGGCCGCCTATCTCGTCAACGAGATCCAGGAAGTCTATCGCCTCCAGGGCGTGAGCATCAACGACAAGCACATCGAGGTGATCGTCCGCCAGATGCTGCAGAAGGTCGATATCACCGATCCCGGCGACACCGACTACCTGTCCGGCGATCAGGTCGACCGCATCGAGATGGACGAGGCCAACGAGCGCGCGGCCGAAGAAGGCAAGCGGCCGGCGACCGGCACGCCGGTGCTGCTCGGCATCACCAAGGCGAGCCTGCAGACCCGCTCCTTCATTTCGGCGGCGTCGTTCCAGGAGACCACCCGCGTCCTCACCGAGGCGGCGGTCAACGGCAAGATCGACACGCTGGAAGGCCTCAAGGAAAACGTCATCGTCGGCCGCCTGATCCCGGCCGGCACCGGCGCCGCCATGTCGAAGCTCCGCCATATCGCGACCACCCGCGACGATATGATCCTGCAGCAGAAGGCGGAATCCTCCGCCGCCCCGCCGCGGCTTCCGGCGGCGGAATGAGTCAGAAAAAGGCCGCTCGCAAGAGCGGCCTTTTTGTTTGGGAGAAAGGGCGCCTCCGGCGAGGAGATGGACCCGCGCGCCGTGGCGCAAAGAAAGCGCGCGAAACGCTTGCGGCCATCGCCTTCCTGCTGCTATAGGCTCCCGACCGAATTGGACCGCGTCCGATTCACGGCCTCGTGGCGGAGTGGCTACGCAGAGGACTGCAAATCCTTGTACGGGGGTTCGATTCCCTCCGAGGCCTCCATTTTCAGTTTGCTCATCTCAACCAGACCGGCGCCAAATGCGCCGAGAGAAGTTTGGCGATCTCGGGCCGAACGGGTGGCGATCGTCGCGCGCCAGGCCGACTTGGCGCCGGCCGCAAAAAGTCGAAAACTGCCCCCGGCTTTCAGGCGCGCGCCGCGCCTTTGGATGGGGGCGGGCCATGGCCAAAAGGCATGACGAGATCGACGAAAGATTGCAGGCTTTCATAGCCGCGCAGCCCATCTTTTTTGTCGCCACCGCCGGGCCGCAAGGGCGGGTCAATCTCAGCCCCAAGGGGCTCGACGGGATTTTCGCCGTGCTCGGGCCGCGCCGCGTCGCCTTTCTCAATCTCACCGGCAGCGGCAACGAAACCGCCGCCCATCTGCGCCTTGACCACCGCATCACTTTGATGTTCTGCGCGTTTTCCGGCCCGCCGCAGATTTTGCGGCTCTATGGCAAGGGGCGCGCCATCGGCGTGGGGCGGCCGGGTTTTGACGAACTGGCGCGGCATTTTTCTCAACCTCCTGGCCGGAGGCAGATCGTCGATATCGCGGTGGAGGAAATCATCACTTCCTGCGGCTATGGCGTGCCCTTGATGGATTTTGCCGGCCAGCGCGATGTTCTGGTCAAATGGGCGGAGAAAAAGGGCGGCGAGGGAATTCGCGCCTATTGGCGCGACAAGAACGCGCTGAGTTTCGACGGCCTGCCGACAGGCGTGCTCGACGAGGACGGAGCGGATTAGAGCATATTCCCAAAAAGTTGCAGACTTTTTGGACAAGAATATGCGTTAAAACAATGAATTAGAGACTTCTTCCGATTCCGAAGGAACGGAAGAGGCTCTAGCGCGAGAAGATCGCGCCGAAGATGCGGGCCACCGGATTTTCGTCGGTTTCCTGGACGCGCCGCCTGCCGTGGCGCTGCGCCGCGCGCGTTCCGCCGCCGGCGTCCGCCACGCCCCAGGACGCGCCGGTCGGCGGCTCGCCGACAATATCGATGCTCGCGCCTTCCTGTTGCACCAGCCCGTAAAGAATGGCGGCGTTGGCCGGCGAAATGCGCACGCAGCCATGCGAGGCCGGTTGGCCGAGCCACCTCGTTTCATAGCTTCCGTGAATGGCGAAGCCGCCGTCGAAGAAAATCGAATGCGGCATCGGCGAATGGTAATATTTTTTCGAATAATGCATGGGCTGCAGGCTTTGGACGCCGAAATGGCCGGTCGGGGTGAAATAGCCGGCCCGCGCCGAGGAAATCGGCCAGGAATAAGAGCCCTGCGACGAGTCCACCGACATGGTCTGCGAGGACAGGTCGACGGTGATATTGACCCTCGCGTGACAGGCGACGGGCGTGGCAGCGAGGGCCAGACCGAGAAAAACCGTCGCAAATTTGCCGCGCATTGTGCTTCCGGATCGAAAATTGGAAGTTGGTCCAGCTTCGCACGCAGTTTAGAGCGCGGGACCGTCGCGGGCAATCGGCATTGTGGGGAGGCGCCCTTCTTGCTGGCCGTGTTGCGGTCCGGAGACAACCACACAGCGGCGAAGGGTAGTGTTTCAGTTTGAAATCTGACGCCCTTGACGAGTGCTCGCCAGCGCCCATTTCCGTGATATGCTTAGCGGAAAGCAGGGGGCGAAAATGGATGCAACTGACAAATTGGTCGCGGCAATCTTGGCGGCGGCAAAAGTTTCTGCAAGAGGCGCGATGCCATTAGAAGACTACGTTGCAGAGTATGACACGTTTCTGCAATTCTTCGAAAAAAGGGAAAAAGCCAAAACGGATCAGTCGAATCAGGGGTGGATGGAAGCCGTGAAGGCTGAGGCTGAGAGAAATTGAATGCCTATCGGACCTAAAGGCGAAAAGCGCCCCGCTGACGTGATCGGCAACGCCGTCAAGGTTATGCGCATTGCGACGGGCGAGGAAACCGAGCAACTGACCAGCGACGGCAAAAACGCCGCCGCCGTCTCGCTTGGTCGCGCTGGCGGAAAGAAGCGCGCCGAGGGCATGACGCCGGAGCGGCGCGCAGAGATCGCGAAGAAGGCGGCGGTAAAAAGATGGGGGAATAAAACCAACGGCACGTGACCTGCAGAACATTAGACGACCTGCAGCTTTGTGATTGACCTGCAGGCGTGGCTGTGTCTATCCTGTCGCATTCGAATCGCGGAGATAGAACCATGGCTGATGGGCTTCAAAAGCTCATGAGCGCTTTGCAAAAGTCGCCACGCCATGATTCTGTAGGGTCTCCACGGAGACGATTCGCCGATGTCGCGCCGTTGCTTTGACCAACCTTCACTCGCTGACGCTTTCGTTAAGGCCTATTCGAAAGGCGGCGGCTTCCTGGAAGATTTGCTCAAGACCATTGACTGGTCGGCCTTTGACGTTTTGTTTGCGCAAATCAACGCCAATGCCAAGGGCGCGCCAGGATACCCGCCGCTGACGCTGTTTAAGATCGTTCTTTTACAGCAATGGTACAATCTGTCCGACCCGCAGGCCGAGGAGGCCGTGCGTGATCGGATTTCGTTCCGGCGCTTTTGCGGCATCCCGCTCGACGCCGAGACGCCGGACCATTCGTCAATCTGGCGTTTCCGGCAGACGGTCGAAAAGCTTGGCCTGTCAGAGAAGCTGCTGGCCGAGATCAACCGCCAACTCGACGCGCGAGGGCTGATCGTCAAGAGAGGAACGCTGGTCGATGCGACGATCATCGCTGCGGCGGTGAAGCGGCCGCCTTATGAAGAGGGTCAAGTCAATCCGCGCGATCCCGACGCCGGCTTCACGATCAAGAACGACAAGACCTCTTTCGGCTACAAGGCCCATATCGCCGTGGACGAGGAAAGCGATCTGATCCGGCAGGCGGAAATGACCTCCGCCGACCTGCACGACAGCCAGCGCGGCGAGGCGATGATCCAGGGCGACGAAGAGGCCTATTACGCGGACAAAGCTTACGACAGCAAAGCCCTGCGAGAAAAGCTCGCTTCGCTCGGCATCGACGACAAGATCGCCTACAAGGCCAAGCGCAACAAGCCGCTGAAAAACTGGCAGAAGTGGTTCAACACGACGGCTTCAAGTGTGCGCTCCGGCGTCGAGCGGGCCAACGCGACGATGAAAAATTGGTATGGCATGGCGCGGGTTCGTTATCGCGGGCTCGCGCGCAACAATTGTCATCTGCAATTCGTCGCCTGTGCGATGAATATGAAACGGGCGCGGGTTCTGCTCCGGGCAGCGTGAGGCCGTCCAGACGGGAGAATTGCGTCCAAATTGGGAGATGAGGGCGAAATGAGGCGGTAGCCGCCATCAAATCGGCTCGGATTTGCGCCCTATAGGGCGATATCTGCGCTTCAGCGCAGTGGCGAAACCGCCGAGCACATAGACCAATAGCCTTTTTCAAAGCGCTCCTCATTGATAACCACGACCATTCATTAACTGATGATTGGACTCCAAAGTATCAATTTGATTACAAATCGTATTGTGTATCAAATTTGCGCGGAGGTATTGGCAAGTCAACACTCACATTTAATCTTGCCTATATGTTTTCGAGACATATAAGAACTCTTGTGATTGATTTATGCCCGCAAAAAAATCTTACAGAGGCAATTGTAAAACATAGAAAATTTGATTCTACTATATTGTCATCTTTGCGCCCGCTTATTATGGGTCCGGCGTTTGGTGTCGCGCCTGAGGAAATTTCTAGTAGACTTTCTGAGCTTAATAGTAATTTCAATTCAGGGAAAAAAAGCTACCTTATTCCTGGCGATAGTTCATTGTTTGCTTTTCCTCCTACCTTATATCAGGCGTTACAGCAGGCTGTATCCGAAAATAATTCCACCGCTGTAAGGAACATATTATTTTCGTTAAAGAATGTTATTTCTGACGAGATGGAAGATAAGGGGTGCGGGGCCTGTTTAATGGACTGCAGTCCATTCTATGCCGGAGCAACACACTTGGGTTGGTGCGCCGCAGACGCTATAATTATACCGGTGCGCGTCGATGAACATTCGATAGAGTCGTTAGATATGACGCTTGAGATGCTTGGAAACCCGGACAGCGACTTTAATATGTGGGCGAAACGAGCAGGCGGCTTCCCGGCGCCTCGGGTCGCTTCCATCGTTATGACGATGGTTGGAGCGCGGAGCCCAAAAAAGGGCGTCAAAGACTTGGCGTCGCAAATGTATGTCGAAAGGGCATACAGGGTCGCGCTCAAATACGCGCATCTCTTCGACCATGACGATCCTGCAGACGCATTCGCGATCACTGACGATTTTATGTCCGCTGGGAGAATAAGCGGAGCTAAGCGGATTCCAATTCCCAATCTGAGGGTTGGTGAATTTACGACGGTCGAGGGGAAGCGCTTGCAGGTGAACGAATCCCAGGCAAAGTATCGCAGGGAGCTTGAATATCTGACCGATATTTTATGAACTTATATCCTTGACGCTAAGTAAGAACGTTCATACCATGATGGGCATGAACAAGCTTCCTGTTGCCTCGCGCGCCCAAATTCTCGCCATGCTCTGCGAAGGCGCTTCGATGCGTTCCGTCTCCCGCCTGACGGATACAAGCATCAACACCGTTTCCAAGCTCCTTGTGGACGCCGGACGCTTCTGCGCCGGCTTCCATGACGCCAAGGTGCGCGGAGTGAATGCGAGCAGGGTTCAGGTTGACGAAATTTGGTCGTTCACGGGCGCCAAGCAGAAGAACATTGCGGCGATGAAAGCGCCTGTCGATGGCGCCGGTGACACCTGGACATGGACCGCGATTGAAGCTGATACGAAATTGCTGATTTCGCATTTCGTCGGCGGTCGCGATGGCGAGTGCGCCAAGTGGTTCATTGAGGATTTGGCCGCTCGCCTAGCCAATCGCGTTCAACTGACCAGCGATGGCCACAAAGCCTATCTGGAGGCGATTGAGGGCGCGTTTGGCTGCGATATTGATTACGCGATGCTTGTCAAAATGTATGGTGCTGCGCCGGATTCCTTCAAAGGTCGCTATTCGCCGGCCGATTGCACCGGAATCAAAAAGACGCCTATCGACGGCAAGCCCGATCTGGCGCATGTCTCGACTTCCTATGTCGAACGGCAAAACCTGACCATGCGGATGCACAATCGCCGCTTTACCCGCCTGACGAATGCGTTCTCCAAAAAGTTTGAGAACCATGCGCACATGGTCGCTATCTATGCGGTTTGGTACAATTGGATTCGCATCCACAAGACATTACGGGGTACGCCCGCGATGGCGGCGGGGATTTCCAAAACCACCCTCAATTGGTCGGATATTGTGGAAGCGATGGACGCCGATCAGCCCGCAAAGAAGCGCGGGCCTTATAAAAACAAGGTGCCGACTGCGTGAATACGTAGCGCTAAGCATCATAATTCAGTAGTAAATTGTGAACAAATTGGCTACAGGATGGTTTAAGAGATTCGAGGAGTTCTGCCATGGTCGAGCGAAAATCACTCGGCTTTTCCCCGCCTGACCGATCGGAGCTACAGGCTAGGGTAAAGGCGTCGATTGCAAAAGGAATGTCGGAGGACGAACTTGCCGAGCAGAAGGCGAGTTTCGTTTATGGGAACGCCCCAGTGGAGTCAGGCATAACTAAGGATTCCGCCCGTTACGCCGCTAAGCATACGCGGCTTGAGGTTGCGCCGGCCGAATAATCCAAAGCCCCAGGCATAACTGGGGCTTTATTTTTTGGTGTTTACATGTTCGTATTAGAAGAAGAAAGCAAAACCCTTTATGATAAAGTGCAAGAGCGCAATTTGGCGCGACAATATGATTTACTTATAAATTGTATTGAAATCGGTATTATACAAGGAATTAGGGGATTTGATAAATATATGTTGTGGTCTCTAAATTCTTGTGCTGTTTCAAATATCTCACAACACGGCGGTAGATTTCGTGAAGAACCAATATATCTAAAAGATTATATCCCGCCGCATTTTTCACAAGTCCCCCACCTTATGGATCAATTTATCGCTAATATTCAGGAAAATTGGTATATCTGGAACGAATATGTTTTAGCCTCTTATGTGTTGTGGCGTCTTAACTGGATACACCCGTTTATTGAGGGGAACGGGAGAACGGCCAGAGCGGCTTGTTATTATATTCTTTGCGCAAAATTTGGCGGCTTGCCCGGGGGCAAAATCATAGTGCCAGAACGCATTCGCCATGAGCGCGAGCCTTATTACGAGGCGTTGCGCGAAGCGGACCAGGCGTGGAACAACGGAGAACTGCGGTTCCCAAAAATGGAAGCATACCTTGCTCGCTTGCTTAATGAGCAAGTTATGGATTTGCCATTCTCCAACGGCGGGTCTGACAGCCCGACGCCTCCCTTCGGGGTTTAAATTTCAAACTGAGACACTACCCGGCGAAGCAAATCCTTGCGCCGAAGCCGGCTTTGGATTATATAACGTCCAGTCAACATCTTCGTTATGGCCCGCGAGGGCTTGAGCGGGAGTGGGGCCCTGGCGGGACCCGCTCTTTTTTGTTTTACCGGGACCGGACGGACAGAATTTGAACGCCACGCCGCAAGCAGACGCCGACCCTCGCGAGTCCTTCGACGCGCCGCTCCAGCATGCGGACGCTACGCTTGATGAGCCGCGTTTCGTCGCCGAGACCGGCGTGGCCGGGCGGATCGCCGCGATTTCCGAGCGGGTGCTCAACGCCATGGGCTTTCGTCTGGTGCGCGTCAAAATCATGAGCGGGCAGGGCATGGTCGTCCAGATCATGGCCGAGCGGCCGGACGGCTCGCTGACCATCGACGAATGCGAGGAAATCCACGACGCTTTGTCGCCGGTGATCGATGTCGAAGATCCGATCCGTCAGGCCTATCGGCTGGAAATCTCCTCGCCGGGCCTCGACCGCCCGTTGGTGCGCGCCTCGGATTTTTCGCGCGCCCTCGGCAACGAGGCCAGGATCGAACTGGCCTTCGCCCATGAGAGCGGACGCAAGCGCTTTCGCGGCCTGATCCGCGCCGTCGAGGGCCAGGGCCGCGATTGCGTGGTCACGCTCGAGCGCAGCGACGCCGGTCCCAACGAGGAAAAGTCGCCAAAGCTCGCCCTGCGCGATCTCGACGAGGCCAAGCTGATGCTGACCGAATCTCTGATTCGCGAATCTTTGCGCGCCGCCAAGCTTTTGGCGCGCGGCGAGGATGGCGAAGGCGAAGAGCCGCAAGAAAAAGCGCCCGTCCGCCGGCACGTTCCGGCCAAGGCGGCGCAAAAGGCGAAGCCCGTATTGCCGGCCGGCGTGCGGGCGGAATTCAAGAAAGGCGGCGGCGCCAAGAAGACAGCGCCTGGCCGTCCCGGCAACAAATAATCACTCAGGAGAATATCAATGGCCGTCAGCGCCAACCGGTTGGAGCTTTTGCAGATCGCCGACGCCGTCGCCCGCGACAAGTCGATCGACCGCTCGATCGTGCTCGCCTCGATGGAGGACGCAATGGCCAAGGCGGCGCGCTCGCGTTACGGGCAGGAGACGGAAATCCGCGTCGAAATCGATCCGCGCACCGGCGAGACCCGTTATTCGCGCCTCATGCTGGTGGTCGATCAGGTCGAGAACGACGCCACCCAGGTTTTGCTCGCCGACGCCCGCAAGCTCAATCCGGCCGCCGAGGTGGGCGACTGGATCGCCGACAAGCTGCCGCCGCTCGAATTCGGCCGCATCGCCGCCCAGTCGGCCAAGCAGGTCATCGTGCAGAAAGTGCGCGAGGCCGAGCGCGACCGCCAGTATGACGAATACAAGGACCGCATCGGCGACATCATCAACGGCGTCGTCAAGCGCGTCGAATATGGCAATGTGATCGTCGATCTCGGCCGCGCCGAGGCGATCATCCGCCGCGACGAAATGATCCCGCGCGAATTGTTCCGCCCCGGCGACCGCGTGCGCGCCTATGTTTATGACGTCCGCCGCGAGCAGCGCGGGCCGCAGATTTTCCTGTCGCGCACCCATCCGCAATTCATGGCCAAGCTGTTCCAGCAGGAAGTGCCGGAAATCTACGACGGCGTGATCGAAGTGAGGTCGGTCGCCCGCGACCCCGGCTCGCGCGCCAAGATCGCCGTGACCTCGCGCGATTCCTCGATCGATCCGGTCGGCGCCTGCGTCGGCATGCGCGGCTCGCGCGTCCAGGCGGTGGTCAACGAGCTTCAGGGCGAGAAGATCGACATCATTCCCTGGTCGATCGACGCCGCGACCTTCATCGTCAACGCGCTTCAGCCGGCGGAAGTGGTCAAGGTGGTGCTCGACGAGGATAGCTCGCGCATCGAAGTGGTGGTGCCGGACGACCAGTTGTCGCTGGCCATCGGCCGGCGCGGCCAGAACGTGCGCCTCGCCTCGCAGCTCACCGGCTGGGACATCGACATCCTGACCGAGGCCGAGGAATCCGAGCGCCGGCAGAAGGAATTCGTCGAACGCACCCAGGCCTTCATGCAGGCGCTCGACGTCGACGAGGTGGTCGGCCAGCTGCTGGCTTCCGAAGGTTTCCGCTCGGTGGAGGAGCTGGCCTTTGTCGACGCCGGGGAAGTCGAGGCGATCGAAGGCTTCGACGCCGACACAGCGGCGGAAATCCAGAACCGCGCCCGCGATTATCTGGCGCGAATCGAAGCCGAACTGGACGAGCGCCGCAAGGAGCTCGGCGTCGCCGACGAATTGCGCGAGATCGAGGGCGTCACCACCCCGATGATGGTCAAGCTCGGCGAGAACGAGGTGAAGACCATCGAGGATCTGGCGGGCTGCGCCACCGACGATCTCGTCGGCTGGACCGAGAAGAAGAACGGCGAGACCGTGCGCACGCCGGGCTATTTCGAAGGCCTCGAGGTGAGCCGCGACGAGGCCGAGTCCATCGTCATGCGCGCCCGCGTCAAGATGGGCTGGGTGGACGAGGCCGATCTTGTCGCACACGCCGAAGGCGAAGACGGCGAGGCGGAAGAAGGCGGCGATACGCATTCCGCATGACCATGCGGAATGCGTATTCCTTTGGCGCGAAAATCCGCTCGCAACATCACGGATTTTCGCGCCAGCGCGTTTTCGCGGATTGCGCAGCAATCTTGCGGAAACTGTATGGAATCGCTTGATGCGGGGTCCGGACGAAAGGCAGGTTGGTTTTGGCGTTGGAGACGGGACAGGATCGGCGCGAACCGGCCGCCCCCCTTGCGGGGGCGGGGCCGGAGCGCAGCTGTATTGTGACTCGCGAAACGCGGGCGCCTGAAGATCTGATCCGTTTCGTCCTGGGGCCCGATCGCGCCGTGGTCCCCGATCTCAAGCGCAAATTGCCGGGGCGCGGCGTCTGGGTCGGGCTTTCCAGGGCCCTCGTCGCGCAGGCGGTGAAAAAACAGCTCTTTTCGCGCGGCCTGCGCGACAAGGCGATCGCTTCGCCCGATCTGCCCGATCTGATCGAAACGCTTCTGGCGCGCGACGCCGCCCAGGGCCTTGCGCTCGCCAACAAGGCGGGGCTGGTGGCGACCGGCTTCGCCAAGGTCGAGGCGGCGATCGCTTCCGGCAAGATCGCCGCTCTGGTTCATGCCCGCGACGGCGCGGCCGACGGCAAACGCAAATTGCGGCAGGCGCTGCGCCGCCGCTTCGGCGACCGGACGCCGCCGGAATTCGAAATCCTGACCATCGACGAGATGGATTCGGCGCTCGGACGGGGAAATGTGGTTCACGCCGCGCTTCAGCAGGGCGCCGCCGCAAAGGTTTTTCTCGCTTCCGCACGGCGACTTGCGCTATATCGCGGCGATGACGATAAGAGCGGCTCCGAAAGAGGCGCGGATTTGACAGCGAACGAGGCATTCGGGCAGGACTGCGAAGCCTCTGGCGCAGCAGGTCGAGACGGGGCCGGGGGCGATCGGCCGCCGGGCGAAATTTCTCGGGACGCATGAAAGAATTCTTGGGACTCATGAACGATATGAACGATTCCAGCAATAGCGGCGACAAGACCTTGACGGTGACCCCGAGCAAGACCTTGTCGCTGAAGCGCCCGGTGGAGCAGGGCATGGTGCGCCAGAGCTTCTCCCATGGCCGGACCAAGGCGGTGGTGGTTGAGAAGGTGAAGCGCCGCGCGCATGAGCCGGCCAAGGGCCCCGCGCCCGCCGCCGCGCCTGCTCCCGCCGCGCCGGCGCCCGCCGCGCCTGCCCAGAGCGGCGCGCCCGCCCGCCCGACCGTCAAGGCAGCCGCGCCGCGTCCGCAGACCGGCGTCGTCCTGCGCACCCTGACCGACGAACAGCGCGACGCCCGCGCCCGCGCCCTCACGGAATCACGAGTGCGCGAGGACGAAGACCGCCGCCGCCAGGAGGCCGACGCCCGCGCCCGCGCCGAGCGCGACGCCCGCGACCGCGTCGAGCGCGACGCCGCCGAAGCCCGCAAGAAGGAAGAGGAAACGCGTCTGGCGCGCGAGGCCGAAGCCAGGCGCAGGGCCGAGGAAGAGGCCCGCCGCCGTCTCAACCCCTCAGCCTATCCCGCCGCCGAACCCGATCACGGCCTGACGTTCGCGCCCACCGGCGGATCGCGCAGCAAGCCGCAGCAGATCATTTTCAACACGGCGCGTCCCGCCGGGGCCCCGGCCTCCGCCACGCCGGCCGCCGCCCAGACGCCGGCCGCCACGGAATCGCGCGCGCCTGCCGGCGCCGGGGCGCCGCGCCGTCCGTTGACGGCGCCCAAACTGGTGGTTCCCTCGGTCAAGCCGACCCGCACCGGCGCGATGAAGGATCGCGGTCGCCTGACCGTGACCAGCGCCACCGCCAGCGACGGCGAGGAGCGCACGCGTTCGGTCGCCGCGTTCCGGCGCCGCACCCAGCGCATGAAGGGCGTGGTCGAGCAGAAGGAGCGCCTGTCGCGCGAAGTCGTGCTGCCCGAAACCATCACCATCCAGGAACTCGCCAACCGCATGTCGGAACGCGCGGTGGACGTCATCAAGCTCCTGATGAAACAGGGGCAGATGCACAAGATCACCGACGTGATCGACGCCGACACGGCGGAACTGATTGCGGTCGAATTGGGCCACAGCGTCAAGCGCGTCGCCGAATCCGACGTCGAGGAAGGCCTGTTCGACACGCCGGACACCGAAGAGCAGCTGGCGCCGCGTCCGCCGGTCGTCACCATCATGGGCCATGTCGATCACGGCAAGACCTCGCTGCTCGACGCCATCCGCGAAGCCAATGTGGTTTCGGGCGAGGCCGGCGGCATCACCCAGCATATCGGCGCCTATCAGGTCGTGTCGCCGCTTGGCGGCAAGATCACCTTCATCGACACCCCCGGCCACGCCGCCTTCACCGCCATGCGCGCGCGCGGCGCCAAGGTCACCGACATCGTCGTCCTGGTGGTGGCGGCCGACGACGGCGTCATGCCGCAGACCATCGAGGCGATCAGCCACGCCAAGGCGGCGGGCGTGCCGATCATCGTCGCCATCAACAAGATCGACAAGCCGGACGCCAAGCCGGAGCGCGTGCGCAGCGAACTGCTGCAATATGAGGTGCAGGTCGAAAGCATGGGCGGCGACACCCTCGAAGTCGAAGTTTCCGCCAAGCAGCGGACCAATCTCGACAAGCTGCTCGAAGCCATCACCCTTCAGTCCGAAGTGCTCGACCTCAAGGCCAATCCCGGCCGCCCGGCCGAAGGCACGGTGATCGAGGCGCGGCTCGACCGCGGCCGCGGCCCGGTGGCGACCGTGCTGGTGCAGCGCGGAACCCTGTCGGTCGGCAATATCGTGGTCGCCGGCTCGCAATGGGGCCGCGTGCGCGCGCTGATCGACGACAAGGGCCTCAATTGCGTCCACGCCGGCCCGTCCTTCCCGGCCGAGGTGCTCGGCTTCAACGGCGCGCCGGAGGCGGGCGACCGCGTCGCGGTGGTCGAATCCGAAGCCCGCGCCCGCGAGATCACCGAATATCGCGAACGCCAGAAGCGCGAACAGGCGGCGGTGCGCGGCGGTTCGGCGCGCTCCTCGCTCGCCGACATGATGAGCCAGCTCAAGACGGCGGGGCGCAAGGAATTCCCGCTGGTGGTCAAGGGCGACGTGCAGGGCTCGGTCGAGGCGATCATCGCGGCGCTGGAAAAGCTCGGCACCGACGAGGTCGCCGCGCGGGTCATCCATGCCGGCGCCGGCGGCATCACCGAATCCGACATCACTCTGGCCGAAGCCTCCAAGGCGGCGGTGATCGGCTTCAACGTCCGCGCCCACAAGGAGGCGCGCGAGGCGGCCGAGAAGCTCGGCATCGAAATCCGCTACTACAACATCATCTACAACCTGGTGGACGATGTGAAGGCGGCGATGTCCGGCCTGCTGGCGCCGACCCTGCGCGAAACCATGCTGGGCAATGCGGAAATCCGCGAGGTTTTCGCCATTTCCAAGATCGGCAAGGTCGCCGGCTGTCTCGTCACCGACGGCACGGTGGAGCGCGGCCAGCATGTCCGCCTCATCCGCGACAATGTCGTGGTGCACGAGGGCAAGCTCTCCACGCTCAAGCGCTACAAGGACGAGGTCAAGGAAGTCGCCGCCGGCATGGAATGCGGCATGGCCTTCGAGAATTACCAGGACATGCGGCAGGGCGACATCATCGAGTGCTACCGCGTCGAGGAGATCAAGCGGAGTCTTTAATTACGTTGCCGAACGCAAAGCGTTCGGCGCCCCTCGCGTCAGCCGGTAGCCCGTCGTCAGACGGGCGTCCTGACAGACGCCCTACCGGTCGCGTTCGCTCCTAGCCCGGCCCTTGCGGGCCGGGCGGCGCTCATGTCGCCGGAATGCTGCTGCGCCGCGCCTGTCGGCGCTTGCCAGAGGCAACCATGTCCAGACTTCATCACAAGGGCGGCGAGCCCAGCCAGCGCATGTTGCGGGTGGCCGAACTGATCCGCCACGCCGTGGCGCAAATGCTATCGCGTGGCGAAATCGACGATCCCGAACTGGCCGGCCTGGTGGTCACCGTTCCGTCGGTGAGGATGAGCCCCGATCTCAAGCTCGCCACCATTTATGTCATGCCGCTCGGCGGCAAGGCGCAGGCGCAGATCGTCGCCATTCTCGACCGCCACAGGAAATTCCTGCGCGGCGAGGTCGCCCATCGCATCAATCTGAAATATGCGCCGGAAATCCGCTTCAAGGTGGACGAGTCCTTCGCCAACGCCGCGAAGATCGACGCGCTGCTGCACTCGCCCAAGGTGGCGCGGGATCTGGCGACGCCACCCGCAGAGGACGAGGATGAGGACGAAAGTTGAACGCGCCCCGCTCCACCTGCGTCGAAGTCAATGGCTGGGTCGTGCTCGACAAGCCGGTCGGGCTCACCTCGACCCAGGCCGTGTCCAGGCTGAAACGCCTGTTCAACGCCAAAAAGGCCGGCCACGCCGGAACGCTCGACCCGCTCGCTTCGGGCGTTTTGCCTATCGCCTTCGGCGAAGCCACCAAGACCGTGCCCTTCGTTCAGGATGGCGAAAAGGCCTATCGCTTCACCGTGCGCTGGGGCGTCGAGACCGACACCGACGACGCCGAGGGGCGCGCGGTCGCGACCAGCGACGCGCGGCCGGACCCGGCGGCGATCAGCGCGCTGCTGCCGCGCTTCACCGGCGAGATCATGCAGCAGCCGCCGGCCTTTTCCGCGATCAAGATCAATGGCGAGCGCGCCTATGATCTCGCCCGCGACGGCGAGACGGTGGAGCTCAAGCCCCGCCCGGTGACCGTCCACGCTTTGCGCCTTGTGAGCGCAGAGCGCGACGAGGCGGTGCTGGAGGCCGAATGCGGCAAGGGCACTTACGTCCGCGCCATCGCCCGCGACCTCGGCCGGGCGCTCGGCTGCCATGCCCATGTCACAGCCTTGCGCCGCACGCGGGTGGGGCCGTTTTTCGAGGAAAATTCGGCGCCGCTCGAAGACTTGCTGGAAGCGCCGGAATTGGCGCATGAGGACATGCTCGGCGTCGAAGCCGGCCTCACCGAACTGCCTTGCATCCTGCTCGACCGCAATATGGCGGCGCGGGCGCGGCGCGGCCAGTCGGTGATCCTGCGCGGACGCGACGCGCCGGCGGAAGGGGCCGCCTATGCCGTCTGTTCGGGCGTGGTGATCGCCTCGGGCGTGGTCGAGCGCGGCGAATTTCTGCCCAATCGCGTGTTCAACCTGCCGTTCTGAGTTAAAATTAAGTCGTCAATCGCGCGGGCGCGTCCCATCCTCCAGACCGGAGGCAAGCCGTGTCGCGCGGAAGGACTTTTGACATGACCCGCCGCGCCTTTGGCGCGGGCCTGTGCCTGTGCTGCCTGCCGGCGGACTCGCGCGCGGAAAATTTCGCGCTTGCAGAGGTTGCGCCTTCGGTTTTCATCAGGCGCGGCGTCGACGCCGAGGCCGACGCCGCCAATCTCGACGGCATCGCCAATATCGGCTTCATCGTCGGCGAAAAGTCGGTGCTGGTGACCGAGAGCGGCGGCAGCCTCGCCGACGGGCGCCTGCTGCGCCGGATGATCCGGGACAAGACCGACAAGCCGATCAGCCATGTCGTGCTGAGCCATGGCCATCCCGATCATTTTTTCGGCGCCGGCGCGTTCCTGGACGACCGGCCGGTTTTCATCGGCCACCGCAATCTGCCCGAAGCTTTGGCGATGCGCGGCGACTTCTACCGCAAGCGGCTGGTCGGCTTGCTGGGCGAAAGCAATGTCGGCCCCTTGGTCCCCCCGACCAGGGTGGTGACGGAGCGGGACGAGATCGATCTCGGCGGGCGGCGGATCGTGCTGGCCGCCCACAAGCCGGCGCATACGACCTCCGACCTGTCGCTGCTCGACACGGCGAGCGGCCTGTTCCTGCCTGCCGATCTGCTGTTCGTCGGGCGGATACCGCCGCTCGACGGCAGTCTGCCCGGCTGGATCGCCGAACTGGAGGCGATGCGAAAACAGAACCATGGCAGGGCCGTCCCGGGACACGGGCCGGCGAGCGTCGATTTCGAGCCGGCTTCGGCGGCGCTCCTGCTTTATCTGACCGCCTTGCGCGACGGCGTGCGGGCGGAAATCGACGGCGGCGGCTCGATCGAACACGCCATGCGCCATGTCGCGCAATCCGAACGCGACAAATGGAAATTGTTCGACGACTACAACCAGAGGAATGTCGCCGAAGCCTATTCCGAACTCGAGTGGCAATAGGAGGATGCATGAAAATGCGATTTGCGACCGCGCTTTTCGGCCTGTGCGCGCTCGGCCTCAACGCCGCGCCCAGCCATGCCGAGGACGCCGACAGCGCGACGGCGCGCCAAAGCCGCTGGCAGGAGCTCGAAAAGAAGTTGTTTCACGGCAGGACCGCCGCGCCGTCCCAAGGCGTCGTGGCGCTCGTAGCGCCCGACCGCGCCGAGGACGCGGCGATCGTGCCGATCCAAGTGACCCTGACGCCCGCCGACAAGGTCAAGGCGCTGTGGCTGATCATCGACGACAATCCGATGCCGGTCGTGGCGCATATCGTCTTCGGCCCCGCCGCCGATCCGCATGTCATGAAATTCAGGGTTCGCGTCAACAGCTACACCAATGTCCATGCGGTGGCCGAAACGCGCGACGGCGCGCTCGTCGCCGACGTGAAATTCGTCAAGGCCTCGGGCGGCTGTTCGGCGCCGATGGGCGAAGGCGAGGCGGCGGCCCTCAAGGGCGCCGGCGACATCAGGCTGAAATTCGCCGGCCCGGTCCAGCCCGGCGTTCCGGTCCAGACGAAGCTGATGATCCGTCATCCCAATTTCAACGGGATGCAGATGAACCAGCTGACGCGGCTCTATACGCCGGCGCGCTATATCGACAAGGTGACGGTGCGCGACGGCGACAAGGACGTGTTCGCCATGGATTCGGGGATTTCGCTCGCCGCCAATCCGGTCCTGTCCTTCGGTCTCGTTCCCCAATCCTCGGGGCGGCTGACGGTCGAAGTCACCGACAGCCGGAACAGCCGATGGCGCCGCGACTTCGACATCCCGCGGGTGACCGACTGACATGCGCGCGAAATTTTTACCCGTGGCGGCGGCCGCGCTTCTCTTCGCCATGGCTCACGCCCTTGCCGGCGTGAAGGAGCCGACGGGCCTGTGGACGGGGCCGATGCATGGCGAAACGCCGCCGACATTGGCCGGCGCCACGGTCGTGAACGCGGCGGAGGTCGCGAAACTCAAGGCCGAAGGCGCGCTGCTGATCGATGTCGCGGAAGCGCCGCCGAAACCGCCGGGCGCCTCGCCCGACATGCCCTGGCTGCCGGTCCATATGTCCATTCCCGGCGCGGTCTGGTTGGCGGGCGGCGGCTTCGGCGACGCCAGTCCCGAGTTCCAGCGCCATTTCGGCGAGCGCCTTGCCGCGCTGAGCGGCGGCGACAAGGGCAGGCCGATGTTGGTCTTCTGCCATGCGCGCTGCTGGGGAAGCTGGAACGCCGCCAAACGGGCTCTCATGCTTGGCTATGCCAAAGTGTTCTGGTTTCCGGGCGGCGTCGAAGCCTGGCAGGACCGATACGATGCGGCGCAGGTCGAGGAAGACGCCAAATGGAATGATTTGAGCCGTTAAGTCCGCTGGAAAACATGCAATTCAAATGATCTTTCGATGAAAACGTCTCAAGCCCGACGGCGGCTCTTGGCTTGTGGCTGACGTAAGGTTATGTCTGAAGGACAAGATCGAAGCCGCATTCGAACGGGCGTTCGGCAGGCGGGATCGGCGGATTGAATTGGGCGCGTCGAGTCACCGCGTTGCAGCGGCATTCGAATTTTGGAGAGCGACATGGCGAAGACTTATACCTGGACCGGCAACGCCGACGGCAGCAGTTGGGACTTGGCAAGAAATTGGTCGCCGAGTTCGGCTTATCCGGGTGAGAGCGGCACAACTGACATCGTCGTGATCAATGAGACCAGCGCGGCGACCATCAATTTCGATGTCGCGACGGCAACGATCGGCAGCCTGACGCTCGAAGGCGCCGGCGACCCGATTCTGGCGCTGGGCGCGAATACGCTGAACGTCGATGGCGCGGTCTATATCGGCGCCGGCGGCCTCACGCTCGCCGGCGGCGTGTTGAACGCGGCGGGGCAAAACATAAAGGTTCAGCCTGGCGCCGCGCTGACCGGCTACGGGACGGTCGATGCGAAGGAAATCACCTATGGCGGCTCCGGCGCCGGGACGGTCGAGGCCAGCGGCGGGGTCTTGAACCTCGACCTTTCGGGTTCGACGGGGACCAATTACGGCCTTCATCTGGCGATCGATTCCGCCCTTGGCGGCACGCTGAACATCAATGGCTCCAGCACAACGACGGTCCACGCCAGCACCGGGATTTCGCTGACCAACGCGGATCAGACGCTGGAAATTTCCGGTGGAACCTTAGCTCTCGGCGGCTTGAATGCGGCGGTCAACGGCGGCGCGACCGTCGAGCTCGCCGCCGGCGCGACGCTGCAGGAGGCCACGGGCATGGTCCTGGGCGCGAACAGCGCTCTGACCGGCGCGGGCGTGGTGGATGTCGGCGCCGCCGGCGGCGGCAAATATTTCAGCGGCGACGGAACGGTGACGGCGACCGGCGAGCTGACTTTCTCCCATGCGGTCGATCCGAACGGAACGACGGCGACGGCCTTCGACATCGCCAATAATGGCGACAGCGACCTGGTCTTTAAAGGCGCCGTGGGCACGACGAGCGTCGACCCTTCGGTGACCTTCGCCGGCACATACAGCGGCACGGGCGTTCTCGACCTTTCCGGCGCGGGCGACAACGCCTTTCATGGCGTGATCGATAATTTCAACGCGGGGGACAAAATCATCACGCCGGTCCAGTCGGGCTTCCTCGGAAATAACGAGGTCTCGGTTTCGCTTATTAACCCGGACGTCGTCACCGTTAAGAGCGATGGGACGACCGTCGATACGCTCACCTTCGGCAATTCGACCGAAGCCGGGGACGTTTTTGTTTCTTCGGGCGGCGTCCTCGAGACGACCTATTGCTTCATGGCTGGCACGATGATCCGCACGCCCGATGGTGAAGCGGCCATCGAGACGCTGAAACACGGCGATCTTGTCGTGACGGCGGACGGTGCGGTCAAGCCGGTCGCCTGGCTCGGCCGTCAGACGATTTCGACCGTCTTCGCCGATCCGCTGCGCGTGACGCCGATCCGCGTCAAGGCCGGCGCGCTGGGCGAAAACACGCCGTCGCGCGACCTGCTGGTGTCGCCCGATCACGCCTTGCTGATCGACGGCGCGCTGATCCAGGCCGGGGCGCTCGTCAACGACACGTCGATCATGCGCGAAACATCGGTCCCCAAGGTCTTCACCTATTACCATGTCGAACTGGACGATCACTTGCTGATCCTCGCCGAAAACGCGCCGGCTGAAACCTTTGTCGACAATGTCGAAAGGCTCGCCTTCGATAATTGGGCCGAGTACGAAGCACTTTATCCGGAAGGCAAGAGCGTCGAGGAATTGCCCTATCCGCGCGCGAAAAGCCGCCGTCAGGTTCCGGTCTATATCCGTGTCCAGATCGCCGAACGCGCGCAAATCATCGGCGCGGTCGCGGACGGCGCCGCTGTCGCCTGATCTTCGGGCGAGAAGGCGGCGATGAATTGAGGCGGCGCGTCAAAGCGCCGCCTTTTCCTTGCGCCGCGTTTTTCATCGGGACAGCCGAATTTCGATCGCCGCGCCCTGATTCGCCAAACCTCGGCCTTCGCCTGAAGCGATTCCCCTGTTCGCCTCGGCCTTTCCGCTGGCTCTGCCGAAAAAATCGTGTATAGAAACGCGCTTACGCCGAACCGTTTCGGCGCAAGCGATGACGCATGACCGCCCTGGACGACATCCCGGAGCGGCCCCGCGCGTCGTCCGACCAAACCGAAAGGACACCCGATGTCGATCACGGCCGAGCGCAAAGCCGCGCTCATCAAGGACTACGCCACCAAAGCGAATGACACCGGTTCGCCGGAAGTCCAGGTCGCCATTCTGACCGAGCGCATCGTCAATCTGACAGGGCATTTCAAGTCGCACGTGAAGGACAATCACTCGCGTCGCGGCCTGCTCAAGCTGGTTTCGTTGCGCCGTCAGCTTCTCGATTATGTCAAGAAGAACGACGAAGCGCGCTACAGGACGCTGATCGAGCGTCTCGGCATCCGCCGCTGAAATAACGCGCGCGGCCGGCCTGTCCGGCCGCGTTTTCACTTGCGCAATCACGCGCATAAGGGAAGGGCGGCAGGGGCCGTCCTCCAGCCGGGCGAGGCGCTCGGGCCAGGGCAGGATCGTCAGGCGCCGCTTTCTCGCGGCGTCTTGCCGTCTTGCTCATGGTGGAGCGCTCGACAACCCATCCATGAGAGACGAGACAATATGTTCGAGATTCATCGCGAAGAAATCGACTGGTGCGGGCGCAAGCTCACCTTCGAAACCGGTCGCATCGCCCGCCAGGCCGATGGCGCGGTTCTGGCCACTTACGGCGAGACCACGGTGCTCGCCACCGTCGTCTCGGTCAAGACGCCCAAGCCGGGCCAGGATTTCTTCCCCCTGACCGTCAATTACCAGGAAAAGACCTTCGCCGCCGGCCGCATTCCGGGCGGCTTTTTCAAGCGCGAGGGCCGTCCGTCCGAGCGCGAGACCCTGATCTCGCGCCTGATCGACCGTCCGATCCGCCCGCTGTTCCCGGAGGGCTATCACAACGACACCCAGGTCATCGTCACGGTGCTGAGCCATGACATGGAGAACGACCCCGACATCCTGGCGATGGTCGCCACCTCGGCCGCCCTCACGCTTTCCGGCATTCCCTTCATGGGCCCGATCGGCGGCGCCCGCGTCGCCTATATCAACGGCGCGCTGAAGGTCAATCCGACCATCGAGGAGGCCAAGGCCTCCGACCTCGAGCTCATCGTCGCCGGCACCGCCGACGCGGTTCTGATGGTCGAATCGGAAGCCAAGGAGCTTTCGGAAGAGACCATGCTCGCGGCGGTCATGGCTGGCCACGCCGGCTTCCAGCCGGTGATCGAGGCCATCATCCGCCTCGCCGAGCGCGCCGCCAAAGATCCGCGCGACGTCCATCTTGTGGACAAGTCGGACGTCCAGAAGGCGGTCGCGGAAATCGCCGAAACCGACCTGCGCGCCGCCTACAAGATCACCGCCAAGCAGCAGCGCTATGCGGCGGTGGACGCGGTGAAGGACAAGGTCAACACGGCGCTCTGCCCCGAAGGCGGCGAAGCCAGGTTCGACCAGCGGCTCGTCGCCGACGTGTTCCACGATTTGCAGGCCAAGGTCGTGCGCTGGAACATTCTCGACGACGGCGTGCGCATCGACGGCCGCGACCTCAAGACCGTGCGCCAGATCTCCGCGCAGGTCGGCGTTCTGCCGCGCACCCATGGCTCGGCTGTCTTCACCCGCGGCGAAACCCAGGCCTTGGTGGTGGCGACGCTCGGCACCGGCGAGGACGAGCAGATCATCGACTCGTTGGAAGGGAGCTATCGCGAAAACTTCCTGCTCCATTACAACTTCCCGCCCTATTCGGTGGGCGAGACCGGCCGCATCGGCTCGCCGGGCCGCCGTGAAGTCGGCCATGGCAAGCTCGCCTGGCGCGCCATCCATCCCATGCTGCCGACTGCGGCCGAGTTCCCCTACACGGTTCGCGTCGTCTCCGAGATCACCGAGTCCAACGGCTCGTCGTCGATGGCGACGGTGTGCGGCGCCTCGCTCGCGCTGATGGACGCCGGCGTGCCGCTCAAGCGACCGACCGCCGGCATCGCCATGGGCCTGATCCTCGAAGGCGAGCGCTTCGCCGTCCTGACCGATATTCTCGGCGACGAGGACCATCTCGGCGACATGGACTTCAAGGTGGCGGGCACCGAACACGGCGTCACCTCGTTGCAGATGGACATCAAGATCGCCGGCATCACCGAGCAGATCATGAAGGTCGCCCTGGGCCAGGCGAAGGACGGCCGCCTCCATATCCTGGACGAAATGGCCAAGGCGATCGCCAACGCCCGCGCCGAACTCGGCGAATTCGCGCCGCGCATCGAGACCATGAAGATCCCGGTGGACAAGATCCGCGACGTGATCGGCTCCGGCGGCAAGGTGATCCGCGAGATCGTCGAAAAGACCGGCGCCAAGATCAATATCGACGACGACGGCTCGGTGAAGATCGCGTCGAGCGACGGCAATGCGATCAAGGCCGCGATCGCCTGGATCAAGTCGATCGCCTCGGACCCGGAAATCGGGCTGATTTACGAGGGCACGGTGGTCAAGACCACCGATTTCGGCGCCTTCGTCAATTTCTTCGGCGCCCGCGACGGCCTCGTCCATATTTCGCAGCTTTCGACCCAGCGCGTCGCCAAGACCACCGACGTGGTCAAGGAAGGCGACAAGGTCAAGGTCAAACTGCTCGGCTTCGACGATCGCGGCAAGGTCCGCCTGTCGATGCGCGCGGTGGATCAGCAGACCGGCGAAGACCTCGACGCCAAGGCCAAGGCCGAAGCCGCCAAGGCGGACGCCGAACAGCCGCAGGTCTGAGCGCCAAGGCACACAAAAAGAAGCGGCCGGGGCGCGTCCCCGGCCGCTTTTTCTTTTGCCGCCTTGCGAAGCTTACGCGACTTTGCGCGGGAAGTTCTATGCCGCCTTGCGCGGGAAGTTTTACGCCGCCTTGCGCGGGAAGTTCTACGCCGCTTTACGCGGGACTTGGCGTTCGCTGGTCAGGGCTTCCTCGGCGCCGGAAACGCCGGCCTCGCAATATTCGGCGTCCTCATTGACCCGCCACACGTCATGCACGGTCTTGCCGGCGACGATGTTGATCGCGGTCAGCATGCCGGTCATCATCGCGTGGTCCTGGTTGTTGTATTTGTGCATGCCGTTGCGGCCGACAAGATGAAGGTTCGGATAGCGCAGGCGCAGTTCGGTGCGGATCGTCTCGATATTGGCGGCATAGGTCTCGTCATAGACCGGATAGGCCTTGGGTTGGCGCACCACCGAGGCGTCGGCGACATCGCGCGGGTCCATCAGGCCGATCTGGGCGATCTCGCGCTTGGCGAGTTCGACCAGCTCGGCATCCGGCGCATCCCACAGGCCGTCGCCCTCGAAGCAAAAATATTCGAGCCCCAGGCAGGTCGAGACGCCGTCGGGGATCATCTCCGGCGACCAGGAGCGGAAATTCTGCACGCGCCCGACCTTGACCGAAGGATCGTGGATATAGACCCAGTTGTCGGGCAGCTCGCGGCGCGACTTGCCGATCAGCACCACGGTCAGGAAGTCGCGATAGCGCAACTGGTGGGCGTGGAGCAGGCTGATCGGCGTCGGCGACAGATTGGTCATCAGCTCGCGCACCGGGGCCGAGGACACGACATGACGGGCGTGGAAGGTTTCGCGCCTGTTGTCGGCGGTCAAGGCCACGACCGTCCAGATCTGGCTGCGCTCGTCATATTCGATCTTGTCCACCGAGCGGCCCATCAGAACCTCGCCGCCGTTCTTCTTGATCTTGGCGGCGGCGGCCTCCCACATCATGCCGGGGCCCTTGCGCGGATATTGAAAGGACTCGATCAGCGACTTGGCGCTGTTGTCGCCGTTGTTCCAGGCCTTGTTGAGGCCAAGCGAGCGGCGCAGCCCGTCGAGGATCGCGGCGCCGAGGCTCAGGCCCTTGATGCGCTGGGCGGCCCAGTCCGACGAGATTTCGTCGCAGCTCATACCCCAGACCTTTTCGGTATAGGTCTTGAAGAAGATCGAGAACAGGCGCTCGCCGAACTGGTTGCGCACCCATTGATGGAAGCTTTTCGGATCGCGGACCGGGAAAGCCTTGGCGAAGCCGAAGGACGCCATGCACAGCGCGCTTTCCACGACGCCCAGATTGCGCAAGGCCTCGAAGGCGCGCAACGGATAGGCGTAGAATTTCTTCTGATAGAAGATTCGCGACAGGCGCGGGCGCTCGATGAAGTCGTCGGGCAGGATTTCCCGCCACAGATCGACGATCGCCTTCGATTTCGAAAAGAAACGATGACCGCCGATGTCGAAGAGAAAGTTCTTGTAATTGACTGTCCGGCTGATGCCGCCGACATAGACCGGGTCTTTTTCCAGGACGGTGACTTCGCGGCCTTGCTTGGAAAGCTGGTAGGCTGTCGTCAGTCCAGCCGGCCCGGCGCCGATGATCAAGGTTTCAATGATACGGTCCATGCGACAACTCCAGGAACATAAGGGCTTTGTGCCACGGAAGGCGTTAATTTCCGCTTAGAGTGGGCGGGATTTCGAACGCGAGGTAAGGCGTTCCCGTGACCGGGACGGGTTTGAGCCAGGCCGGCGGGCGATGGGCGGCGATCCGCGCCGCCAGGCCGTCCGGCGCCTTGTCGACATAGTCCTTGAAGAATTTGTCCGTGCTGGCGCAGAGGAACAGCCAGCGCGCGCCCGAGGTTCGCGCCAGCGCCTCGGCCTGTTCCGGCGATCCGGTCAGGATATGCAGCGCCAGCAAATTGCCGTGGTTGTCGCGATGATAGGGGGCGGCGAGCACGCTGTGGGGCGTATGCGCCAGCAGAAACGGGCCGGCGTTGATCTGCGAAACGGCCAGTCCCGCCGGCAGGCGCGCCAGGGGCGCGAAGGCGCCGGGGGCCATGCAGCTTTGCATGGTCGGCTCGGACGCCGCCACGGATTGGGGCGCGATCGGGGGGGCGAATCTCGCCCAAAGGCTGGTGGGCGCCGCGATCCCCATGCGCGAGACGATCATGATCGACGCCAGCAGGGTCGCCGGGCCGGCCAAGGCAGGGCGCCCGCGCATCAGCTTTTCGCGCAGGGGGACGGCGAGGCCGAGCGAGCCGATCGCGATCAGGGGCGCGGTCGAGGTAATGGAGCGGATTTGGGCGGCCGAGGTTGCGGCGCCCGCCAGCAGGACCGCCCCGAGCAGCATCCAGCGGCTCAAGCCGACATGATCCTTGCGCGCCGCGGCGCGCGCCGCTCCGACCCCGACGCCGGCGAAAGAAAAGAAAAAGGCGAGCAGCCAGCCGGCGCCTTCGACTGGCTGAAGTCGCGCGAAAGCCGGGAAGGGCTGCATTTCGAGCACGCCCGCCAGCCAGAAGACGCGCATCTCGGGCGCGATGCCGGCAAAGGGCCCTTCGACCACGGAAGGGAAAAGCAGCAGGGTGAAGGCGATGACGGCGGCGCCGGCGGCAAGGCTGGCGGCGAAGCGCGCCGACCGGCGCGCGAGGGGCAGGCGCGCCAGCAGGAGAAAGGCCGCGGCGGTCGCCACAAGGGCGGTCAGATAAATGATCGACAAGGCGTCCGGCTTCGGGTCGAGCCAGCGTGAGGGCGGGATCGTCGCGATGAAAACAGCGACCAGGGCGGGGACCAGGCCGCGCGCGAAAGCGACGAGAAGCGGCTTCGCGCTGTCGCCCCAGACGATATAGGCCAGCGGCGGCGCGGCGAAGAGGGCGAGGAAGAAGGGCATGTCCTCAAGGCCTATCCCTAAGGCGAACGCGATCGCCGCGCCGGACCAGGCGGCCCGGCCCGCCCGCGCGGGCTCCAGCGCCTCCGCCAGCGTGGCGAAGGCGATCAACAGAAAGGCGATCTGCAGCCCGTGATGATCGATGCGTCCCGGCGAGAATTGCTGGGCGGCCACGCCGCAAAGCGCCACCGCGATCACGCCGGCGATTTCGTACGGCTTGCCGAAATAGGTCCGCGCGGCGTAGGCGGCGGCCCGGAACAGAACCACAAGGGAAAGGGCCGGAAAGGCGATGCGCGCGGCGCGCTCCGCCGCTTCGGCCGGCAGGACCAGGCCGAACAGGTCATCCAGCGCCACGACGAAGACGTCAACGATCCGCGACCAATGCGACAACATGCCGTGCGGCGGGTCGAGCCGATGCGCGACCAGATCCCACCAGCTCTGTCCCGCCATCCAGTCGCGCGCCTGGACCATGCGCATGGCGTCGTCGCTGTCGAAAAAAGCGCCGGTGTTCCAGACCGCGAGCAATTTCGGCAGATCGGCCGCGAAGCACACGGCGATCGCGCCCAGGATCGCCAACCAGAGGCCGAGACGCCGCCGGGCCTCCACGCCGATCCGTGACTGAGGGGCGAAAGTCGTCGTCGCGTTGGTCAAAGGGCTCTCCCGCGTCGGGCCGTGGCGCTGGAGCATGAAGGCAAGAGATTAAAAAGCCGCTATTTCACCTTGGCTTTTCGCCCGCCGGCGCGGGCAGGATTTCGAAGGCGAGATAAGGAGTTCCCTTGAGCGCGACCGGCTTCAGCCAGGATGGCGCGCGGTGGGCCGCGATCCGCGCCGCCAGGCCGTCCGGGGCCCAATCGACATAACGCTGGAAGAAAAAATCCTTGGCGACGCAGAGGAACAGCCAGCGCGCGCCGGAGCTTCGCGCCAGCGCCTCGGCCTGTTCGGGCGGGTCGGTCAGAATATGAAGCGCCAGCAGATTGCCGTGGTTGTCGCGATGATAGGGGGCGGCGAGCACGGTGTGGGGCGTATGCGCCAACAGGTAGGGACCGGCGTTGAGCTGCGAGATCGCCAGCCCCGCCGGCAGGCGCGCCAGGGGCGCGAAAACTCCGGCGCGATGCAGCGTTCCGTCGTCGGCTCGCCGGGAGCGAGCGGCGTCGCGGCCTTGGCGGAATCCGGCGCCCAGATCGAGCCGATAAGCATCGCGAGGCCGACCCGCGAGACCGCCAGAATCAAGACCAGTTGCGCCGCCGGGCCGCCGAAGGCGGGGTTCTTTTGCTTCAGCTTTTCGCACAAAGGGGCGACCAGCCCGAGCGCGCCAATCGCCAGCAACGGGGCGGCGGAGCCGAAGGAGCGGACGTGAGCGGCGGAGGCGGCGGCGCCCACGAGCAGCAAGGCGCCGAGCAGGATCCAGCGATCGCGTTCGATGCGATCGGCCCGGGCGGCGGCGCGCCAGACGCCCAGGCCGGCGCCGGCCATGCCGAAGAAAAACCCGAGCAGCCAGCCGGCGCCGGAGGCCGGCTTGTGCTTCAGCAGCGGCAGGAACGGCTGCATTTCCCGCACCACGGACAGCCAGAAATCGCGCAATTCGGGCGCGAGCCCGGCAAAGGGGCCCTGGAGGACGGAGGGGAACAGGAAAACCGTCAAGGCGACGACGGCGAGGCCGGCGGCAAGGCTCGCGGCGAGCCGCGCGGGCCAGCGCTCCAGGGGCAGGCGCGACAGCACAAGAAAGGCCGCGGCGGTCGCGACAAAGGCGGTCAGATAGACGATCGACAGCGCGTCGGGCCTCGGATCGAGCCAGCGCGACGGCGGGATGGTGGCGAGGAAGACGGCGACGAGCGCGGGCGCCAGGCCGCGCGCGAAAGCGACGAGAAGCGGCTTGGCGCTGTCGCCCCGGACGATGAAAGCGAGCGGCGGCGTCGCGAAAAGGACCACGAAGAACGGCAGGTTTTCGAGGCCGACGCCCGCCGTCAGGGCGATGGCGACGCCGGCCCAGGCGGCGCGGCGCGCGCGCGCCGGATCGAGGGCTTCCGCCAGCGCCGCGCTGGCGAAGAAAAGCCCGAGGATCTGCAACCCGTGATGGTCGATGCGCCCTGGCGAGAATTGCATCATGCTCACGCCGGAGAGCGTGACGGCGGCCACGCCCGCGATCTCATAGGCTGCGCCAAGGTAAACCCGCCCGGCGTAAGCGGCGGCGCGGAACAAGGCGAGGAGGCTCAGCGCCGGAAAGGCGATCCGCGCCGCCCGCTCGGCCGCCTCGGCCGGCAGGAACAGGCCGAACAGATGGATCAGCGGCGCGAGAATGGCGTCGATGATGCGCGACCAGTGCGACAGCATGCCCTGCGGCGGGTCGAGCCGATGCGCGACCAGATCCCACCAGCTCTGTCCCGCCATCCAATCGCGCGCCTGCACCATGCGCATGGCGTCGTCGCTGTCGAAAAAGGCGCCGGTCTTCCATACCGCGACCAGCTTGGAATGGTCGAGCAGGAAGCAAAGGGCGGTCGCGCCCAGGATCGCAAGCCACAGGACGATCCGGCGCCGAGCCTCGACGGAGATTTGCGCAGAGGGGGCGAAAGTCGTCGTCGCGTCGGTCAAAGGGCTCTCCAGCGTCGGGGCGTGACGCTGGAGCATGGAGGCAAGAGATTAAAAAGCCGCTAGCTCGCTATTCCATATCGGCTTTCAGACTGCCGGGCTGCGGCATCGAGATGATATTGTAGCCGGCGTCCACGAAATGAATCTCGCCGGTGACGCCGGCCGCGAGATCGGACAACAGATAAAGCGCCGAGCCGCCGACATCCTCGATGGTGACGGTGCGGCGCAGCGGCGCATGGCCCTTCTGGAAATTGAACATGAAGCGGGCGTCGGCGATGCCGGCGCCGGCCAGCGTGCGGATCGGCCCGGCGGAAATGGCGTTGACCCTGATGTTCTGCGCGCCGAGATCGGCGGCGAGATAGCGCACGCTCGCCTCCAGCGCCGCCTTGGCCACGCCCATGACATTGTAATTGGGCATGACCCGGGTCGCGCCGCCATAAGTGAGGGTCAGCAGCGCGCCGCCGTTCGGCATGAGCTTTTGCGCGCGCTGGGCGATTTCGGTGAAGGAAAAGGCCGAAATGACCATGGTGCGCGTGAAGTTTTCCCGCGTGGTGGCGTCCACATAACGGCCCTTCAGCTCGTTCTTGTCGGAGAAGCCTATGGCGTGGACGACGAAATCGATCGTTCCCCAGTTCTGTTCGAGCGCGGCGAAAACCACGTCCACGCTGGCCAGATCCTCGACGTCGCAGGGCAAAGTGAGATGGGAGCCGAGGCTCTCGGCCAGGGGCTTGACGCGCTTGCCGAGCGCCTCGCCCTGGTAGGTGAAGGCGAGTTGCGCGCCTTCCGCCGCGATCGCCTGGGCAATGCCCCAGGCGATGGAATGGTTGTTGGCGACGCCCATGATCAGGCCGCGCTTGCCGGTCATCAGCCCCTTGGTGGAAAGATTCATCCGCGAACTCTCGGTCAAGCGTCGATATGTTTGAAGATCAGCGTGGCGTTGGTGCCGCCGAAGCCGAAGGAATTGGACAGGACGACGCCCAGCCGCTGGTTGTCCCGGCGCTGGCGCAGAATGTTCATATCCGCGAAGGCCGGGTCGAGATGGACGATATTGGCGCTTTCGCAAATAAAATCATTCTGCTGCATCAGCAGGCAATAGATCGCCTCCTGCACCCCCGCCGCGCCGAGCGAATGGCCGGTCAGCGATTTGGTGGCCGAAATCGGCGGGCATTTGTCGGCGCCGAACACTTTGCGGATCGCCTCGATCTCCTTGAGGTCGCCGACCGGGGTCGAGGTGGCGTGCGGATTGATATAATCGATCGGAATTTTGCAGGTCTCCAGCGCCATGCGCATGCAGCGCTCGGCGCCTTCGCCCGACGGCGCGACCATGTCATGGCCGTCCGAGGTCAGGCCATAGCCGGCGAGTTCGGCGTAGATTTTGGCGCCGCGCGCCTTGGCCCGCTCATATTCCTCGAGCACCACCACGCCGGCGCCGCCGGCGATCACGAAACCGTCGCGGTCGGCGTCATAGGCGCGCGAAGCGGTGGCCGGCGTGTCGTTGTAGGAAGAGGACATGGCGCCCATGGCGTCGAACAGGACGGAAAGCGTCCAGTCCAGATCCTCGCAGCCGCCGGCGAACATCACGTCCTGCTTGCCATATTGGATCATTTCGGCGGCGTTGCCGATGCAATGCGACGACGTGGCGCAGGCCGACGAGATCGAATAATTGACGCCCTTGATCTTGAACCAGGTGGCCAGCGTCGCCGAAGCGGTCGAGGACATGGCCTTGGGCACGGCGAAGGGCCCGACGCGCTTCGGCCCCTTGGAACGCGTGATGTCGGCCGATTCGACAATGACGCGGGTCGAGGGGCCGCCCGAGCCCATGATGATGCCGGTTCGCGGATTGGAAATGTCGCCCGCCTCCAGGCCGGAATTGGCGATGGCCTGATCCATGGCGACATGGTTCCAGGCGGTGCCGGTCGCATGGAAGCGCATGGCGCGGCGATCGACGACCTTTTCCGGATCGAGCGTCGGGGCGCCGTGGACCTGGCAACGGAAGCCGAGTTCGGCATATTTGTCGGCCCGCACGATTCCCGATCGCGCGGCGCGCAACGAGGCCGTGACTTCCTCGGCGTTGTTGCCGATGGCGGAGACAATGCCGATGCCGGTGACGACGACGCGTCTCATGATGTCCTCCTTGTGGACGGCGTCCTTGACGCAGGCGCTCAGGCGCCGGCGGGCTGGAACAGGCCGACGCGCATGTCCTTCACTTCATAAATGCGCTTGCCGTCGGCTTCGAGCCAGCCATCGGCGATTCCGAGCTTGAGCTTGCCCTTCATCACGCGCCTGAAATCGACGCCATAGACGACTTTTTTCACCGTCGGCAGCACCTGATCGGCGAATTTCACTTCGCCGACGCCCAGCGCCCGCCCGCGACCGGGAAGCCCGAGCCAGCCGAGGAAGAATCCGGTGAGCTGCCACAGGGCGTCGAGGCCGAGACAGCCCGGCATGACGGGGTCGCCCTGAAAATGACAGCCGAAGAACCAGAGATCGGGCTTGATGTCGAATTCGGCGCGGATATGGCCCTTGCCGTGGGCGCCGCCCTCTTCGACGATCTCGACGATGCGGTCGAACATCAGCATCGGCGGCAAGGGCAATTGGGCGTTGCCTTGGCCGAACAGCTCGCCGCGACCGCAAGCCAGAAGGTCTTCATACGCGAATTGCGAGCGTCTTTCGCCCATGGGGGACTTTTCCCTGGTTCGGCCCCTGGGGCCGGTTGACTACCCTTCCGGCGCGCCATCGCCGCCGGAATGTTGAACGCGCCTTCTAACATAGCCCTGGCCGGGCCGAAAGACGCGGCAAAACGCATTTTCCGCGCGCGGCGCCGGCCTCGCGGGCGAGCTTATTGCCGGCCCGCGCGCAAAAGTCTATATCGGGGCGGAGCGCGGGTTCTGGGCCGCGCGGAATTTCCGAATTGCCGGGCGAGCACAAATGTTTCCCCAAAGCGCGAAAATTCGCCGGAGCGGGAAGAACAAGGAAATTCGGATGGAGAAGAGGGCAAGCGCGCCGCGTGTCCGTCGCGCGGTCGGACGCAGCGCGAAAGAAGGCGCGGTTTATGTCGCGACCGCCGCCGGGGCCGACCTCAACGGCTGCCCCGTGCACGACCTGCGCCGCAAATTGAGCGAAGCGGGCCTGCGGCCGACGCGCCAGCGTCTGCGCCTCGGCTGGCTGCTGTTCGGCGGCGGCGACCGCCATGTCACGGCCGAACGCCTCTACGAGGAGGCGATCGCCGCGCGCGCTCCGATCTCGCTCGCCACCGTTTACAACACCCTCAACCAGTTCACCTCCGCCGGCCTGTTGAAGGAAGTCACGGTGGACGGCGCCAAGACCTATTTCGACACCAATCTCAACGATCATCAGCATTTCGTCGTAGATGACGAAACCCATATGCTCACCGACCTGCCCAAGGAGCTGATCGATTTCAGCCGCCTGCCCGAACCGCCCGAAGGCTGGGAAATCGCACGGGTCGATGTGATGATTCGCCTGCGCCGCAAGGCGCCGCAATAGGGCTCCGCCCCTGGCTTGAACGCCAGAAGGACGCGCTTCGTTTCGAAGCGCGTCCTGTGGCTTTGAGTCTGGCTCGGGAAAACTCAGACGTCCGAGCTGAAATTGTCGTCGCCGGAAAAATCATTGCTCGAATCATCGGCGTCGGACAGGTTCGAATCGTCGGCGCTGGAATCGTAATAATTGTTGACGACGGTCTCGCCGCCGCCCGTCCCTTGACCGCCCAAAGCTTGGCCTCCGAGTCCGCCGCCGAACAGGCCGGCGCCCATGCCACCGCCATGACCGCCGCCCGACATCAGGCCGCGCAGCGAATCGGCCAGCAGCACGCCGCCGGCGACGCCCGCCGCCGCGCCCATGGCGTTGCGCAGGAAGCCGCCGCCTTGCGCCGGCTGCGGCGCGCCCCAGGGGGAGGGGGGCGGGCCAGGCTCAGGCGGGGCGAAAGCCTGCTGCTGAGGCGGCGCATAGGCCTGCGGCTGCGGCGGCGCGCCCCAGGGCGAGGGCGCCGGGCCGGGCTGCGGCTGGGGCGCCGGGCGCCCGCCGCCGAACAGGCCGCCCAGGAAACCGCCGCCGCCTTGCGGCGCGGCGGGTTGCGCCTGCTGCTGAAGGCGGGTGATTTCGGCCTGCATTTCCTGCATTTTCTGATCGGCCGCGCCCAAGGCGTGATCCTGCACGATTACCGCCTGGGCGAGCAGATAAGGCGCATAGGGCTGGGCGCGCACGGCGTCGGCGATGAAATTTTCGGCGTCGCGGTCGCGCGGCGCATTCGACTGCGCGCGGACGCGGTCGAACAATTCGGACAGCAACTGGCGTTCTTCGGGCGACATCGCGCGACTCCTCTGGCGCAGATTTCCTGCGGGACCGGCCTATGGGGGCATGGCCGGACGCCCGGAATATGGGCGGCGGCGGCGCCAATGGAAAGTGCGGGCAAGATGAAATTTCCGTCATGTCCGGCAAGGACGAAAGTTCGCCTGCCTTCTTTTTCCACAATATGTAATTGGAAATGACATTGAGGTTGCGACGCGATCGCGGCCGTGCATGATCGGGCGATGGAATTTTTCGGAGGCATTCATGAGGTTGAAAGCGCTTGTCATTGGCGGCCTGTTGTCGCTGCTCGCCGTTCGCGCCGAGGCGGCGCAGGTTCAGGTCGCGGTCGCGGCCAATTTCACCGAACCGGCCAAGGAAATCGCCGCGCTGTTCAAGCGGAAGACCGGGAATGACGTGCTGCTGAGCTTCGGCGCGTCGGGGGTTTTCTACACCCAGATCACCCATGGCGCGCCCTTCCAGATCCTGCTCTCGGCGGACGAGGAGCGCCCGAAAAGCGCGGTCGAGAACGGTTTCGGCGTCGCCGGCAGCCGCTTCACCTACGCCATCGGCAAGCTGGTGCTGTGGAGCAAGGTGATCGACGTGACCATGGGCGACGAGGCGCTCAAGAGCGGCGCCTTTGCGAAACTTTCCATCGCCAATCCCAAATCCGCGCCCTATGGGGCTGCGGCGATCGAAACCATGAAGGCGCTCGGCGTCTATGACAAGCTTGAGCCGAAGCTCGTCCAGGGGACCAGCATCGGCCAGGCTTTCCAGTTCGTGGACACCAAAAACGCCGAGGCCGGTTTCGTGGCGTTGTCGCAGCTTTATCGCATGAAGGAAGGAACGCGCTGGGTCGTCCCGGCCCGGCTCTACGCGCCGATCCGCCAGGACGCCGTACTGCTGAAACGCGCCGAGCATGACGAAGCGGCAAAAGCCTTTCTCGCCTTCCTCAAGGGGCCGGAGGCGCGCGCCATCGTCGAGCGCTTCGGCTACGCTTTGCCCTGACAGGCGATGGACGCGCTGCAAAACATCTGGGAGCCGGTTCGCCTGACCCTGGCGCTGGCGAGCGTCGCGACCCTCGCCCTGCTGGTCGTGGCGACGCCGCTGGCCTGGTGGCTGGCGCGCTCCAAGGCGCGATGGAAGGAAATCGTTGCGGCCGTCGTCGCCTTGCCGATGGTGCTGCCGCCGACCGTGCTCGGATTCTATCTGCTGATCCTGCTCGGACCCGACGGTCCCGGCGGGGCGCTCGCCGGCCTGTGGGGCGCGCGCACTCTCGCCTTCACCTTCACCGGCCTGGTCATCGGCTCGGTCGTGGCGGGCCTGCCTTTCGTCGTCCAGCCGATCCGCAACGCTTTTCACGCCATCGGCGACCGGCCGCTCGAAGCCGCCGCCACTTTGCGCGCCTCGCCCCGGCGGGCCTTCTGGGCGGTCGCCCTGCCGCTGGCGAGTCCCGGCTTGTTGTCGGGCGCGGTGCTGGGCTTCGCCCACACCATCGGCGAATTCGGCGTCGTGCTGATGATCGGCGGCAATGTTCCCGGCCGCACCCGCGTTCTGTCCACCGCCATTTTCGATTTCGTCGAGACCATGCAATGGCGCGAGGCCAATCTTTTGGCCGCCGGCATGGTGGGCTTCGCATTGATCGTGATCCTGGCCATGATTTTCAGCGAAAAGTTTTTCGCGAGGCTCAAGTGACGGACCAGGACGCGATCCGCGCCCGCTTTCGCGGCGCTTTCGGCAAATTCGCCCTCGACGCCGCTTTCGAGGCGCCGGCGCAAGGCGTCACCGCCTTGTTCGGCCCGTCGGGCTGCGGCAAGACCACGATTCTGCGTTGCATCGCCGGGCTGAACCGGGTGAAGGACGGATATTTTTCGGTTGGGGAAGAGCTCTGGCAGACGCCTGACATAACCTTTGTTCCGACCCACCGGCGCCCCCTGGGCTATGTCTTTCAGGAAGCGAGCCTGTTCCCCCATCTTTCGGTGCGCAAGAACCTGCTGTTCGGCGCCCCGAAGGACAAGCCGTCCGGCCGCCCGCGCGTCGATTTCGACGAGGTTCTGGACCTGCTTGGCCTGCGCGCGCTGCTCGACCGTTCGCCGCGCCATCTCTCGGGCGGCGAGCGCCAGCGCGTCGGCATCGGCCGCGCCTTGCTCACCCAGCCCAAATTGCTGCTGATGGACGAGCCCCTGTCGGCGCTCGATCGTGGCGCCAAGGCGGAAATCCTGCCCTTCATCGAAAAATTGCGCGACCGTTTCGCGCTGCCCATCGTCTATATCAGCCATGACATTGCCGAGGTCGAGCGTCTGGCCGATCACATCGTCCTGATCGAACAGGGCCGCGTCGTCGGCGCCGGCGCGCTGGCCGAGGCGCAGGGCGATCCCGCTTCGCCGCTGGCGCGTGCGCACGAGGCGGCGGTCAGCCTGAAAGGCGTGGTCGAGGCGGTTGACGCGGCGTTTGGCCTGATCGCGGTCGCTGTCGCCGGCGGCCGCTTTCTCGCCCCGGCGCCGGGGGCGTCCATCGGCGAGGCGCGGCGCGTCCATATTCTCGCCAGCGCGGTCAGTCTGGCGCGCGAGGCGCCGGGCCGCAGCTCGATTCTCAACGTCCTGCCGGCGCGGGTGGTGGCGATGAATCCGCTCGACGCGGTCGAGGTCGTGGCGGCGGTCGCGCTCGGCGAAAATGGCGAGGGCGCGCGCCTGCTGGCGCGCATGACCCGGAAATCGTGGGAGGAATTGGGTTTCGCGACGGGCCAGAAGGTGTTTGCCCAGGTCAAATCGGTCTCGCTCGACGCCGGGCGCGGCGGAACCGGGCCCTAAATTTTATCTTTCCAGGACCGGTCTCCATTAAGCGATCCTTCGATTCGTGCTTATAATTTGAGCGCGGCTGGCGCCCCGGAGGAATTTGAAATTGCGTGACAATTCGAAAACGCCCAAAAACGGTTCGCGAATCAAGGGCGCTCCGCGCATTCCGCCGCCGGCGCCGCCGCAAAAGCGGCGCGAGCCCTTGCCGAGCGATCAACCCAAATCCGCTTTCGACGACCCGCTGGCGCCCGCGCGGCTGGAGCGGATCATGGCGTCGTCCTCTTACCGGATGGCCTATCAGGATCCCGATTTCCTCGCCAGCCGCGAAACGCGTGGCCCGCGCCTGATGCTCGATTATCTCAAGACCGAGCTGGCGCTTCAGCGTCATGGCGTCGCCCATACGATCGTGGTTTTCGGCAGCACCCGGATTTGCGAGCCGGCCGAAGCGCATCGGCGCCGCGACGAGGCGCGCGCCCGGCTGGCCGCCGCCGGCGGGCCGGCCGCCGCCCCGGATCTGGCCGCGAAACTGGCGATCGCCGAAAGGATCGTCGCCAAGAGCCGGCTTTATGACGTGGCGCGGGATTTCTCCCGGCTGGTGGCCGAAGCCAACCAGGGCGCCGAGCCGCCCGCGACTTTGGTGATAACCGGGGGCGGGCCGGGGATCATGGAGGCGGCCAATCGCGGCGCCTTCGACGCCGGGGCCGAGACCATCGGCCTCAATATCTCGCTGCCGCACGAGCAATATCCCAATCCCTATGTCACCCCGGAACTGTGCTTCCAGTTCCATTATTTCGCCCTGCGCAAGATGCATTTCATGCAAAGGGCGCGGGCCTTGGTCGCCTTTCCCGGCGGCTATGGCACATTCGACGAATTGTTCGAGGTTCTGACCCTGGTCCAGACGCGCGTGACCCACCCGATGCCGATCATTCTCGTCGGCGAGGAATTCTGGCGCGGCGCGGTGGATTTCGATTACCTCGTCGCCGAGGGCGTGATCGACCGCGAGGACCGCGAACTGTTCTGGTTCGCCGACAGCGCGCAGGATATTCACGATTCGCTTCTGGCCTGGGAAAGCGCCGCGAGGGCGACGAAATGAAACTCTCCTTTCACGGCGCCGATCGTGGCGTCACCGGCTCGTGCCACCTGCTGGAGGCGGCGGGGCGCAAAATCCTGGTCGATTGCGGCCTCTATCAGGGCGGGCGGCGGATCGAGGAGGAAAATGCGCAGGAATTCGGTTTTGCCGCGCGCGACATCGACTTCGTCCTGCTGACTCACGCCCACCTCGACCATTGCGGGCGCCTGCCCTTGCTGGTCCAGCGCGGTTTCGGCGGCGAGATCGTCGCCACCGCCGCCAGCCGCGAACTGGCGCGGCTGGTGCTGATCGACGCCGCGCATCTGCAGGAGGAAGAAGCGCGCTTCCACGCCCGGCTGCGCGAAAAGCGCGGCGGGCAGGGCGAAACGATCGCGCCGCTCTATACCCTGCTCGACGCCATGGATGTGTTCGACCGTTTCGGCCGGGTCGCGGCCTATGGCCGCGCGATCGATCTTTCGCCGGACCTGCGGGCGACCTTCTTCGACGCCGGCCATATTCTGGGTTCTGCCAGCGTGCTGGTCGAGGCGCGCGAAAAAGGCGAAACGCGGCGCATCCTGTTCTCCGGCGATCTCGGCAATAGCGGACGGCCGCTGCTGCGCGACCCCGACCCGCCGCGCGACGTCGATGTCGCCATCATGGAAACGACCTATGGCGACCGCCTGCACCGGCCGTTCGCCGCTTCGGTCGAGGAATTCTACCAGGCGATCAACGGGGCGTTCCAGCGCGGCGGCGTGGTGATCGTTCCCACTTTCGCGCTGGAGCGGGCGCAGGATCTGCTGTTCTATCTGCGCGAGGGCGTCGAGCGGAACAAGCTGCCGCCGTCCCTGCCGGTCTTTCTCGACTCGCCCATGGCGATTTCGGCGACCGAAATCTTCCGCAAGCACCCCGAAGGCTATGGCGAGGAAACGGCGCGGCTGTTCGCCGAACATGTCGATCCCTTCGGCTTGCCGGGCCTGCGTTTCACCCGCGAAAAGGCGGAATCCATGGCGCTGAACAATTTGCGCGGCGGCGCGGTCATTCTCGCCGGCTCGGGCATGTGCACCGGCGGCCGGGTCCGTCACCATCTGCTGCGCCATCTCGACCGCGCCGATTCCAGCGTGATCTTCGTCGGTTTCGCCGCCCAGGGCACTCTGGCGCGCCAGATCATCGACGGCGCGCGCCAGGTGACGATTTTCGGCGAGAACATCGCGGTCCGCGCCCATATCCACACCATCAACGGCTTTTCCGCCCATGCCGATCAGGCCGAACTGCTGGCCTGGCGCGCTCACGCCAATCCGCGCCGCACCTTTTTGGTCCATGGCGAGGAAACGGCCATGCAGGCGCTCAAGGAGAAAATCGGCGCGGCGGAGGTGATCCTGCCGGAGCTGGGCCAGGGCTTCGAGCTATGATACGAATTCCGAATGAATCATTCGGAATTCGTATTCCGCTGGCGCGAAAATCCACCCGCGACACAGAGGATTTTGGCGCCATGGCGTTTCCGCGGATTGCGAAGCAATCTTGCGGAAACCGTATGACGAGGCGCCGGATAAACGCCTTGCCTTGCGCGGGACAAGACGTATAAGCGGCGAAACCACGGAAAAGCGACGTTTTCGCCCGGCGACCGGCTCCATGTCCCAGCAAGTCCTCATCGTCATTCCCGCCCGTCTCGCCTCGACGCGCCTGCCCGACAAGCCGCTCGCCGAGATTTGCGGCGCGCCGATGATCGTTCAGGTCTGGCGCCGGGCTTTGGAGGCGGGGATCGGGCCGGTGCTGGTCGCGGCGGACGGGCCGGAAATCGCCGAGGCCGTACGCGCCGCCGGCGGCGAGGCGGTCATCACCGACCCCGGCCTGCCCTCGGGTTCCGACCAAATCGCCGCCGCCTTGAAAATCTTCGACCCCGAACGCCGTTTTAACGTGATCGTCAATCTCCAGGGCGACCTGCCGACCATCGAGCCATCCAGCATGCGGGCCTCGCTCGCGCCGCTCGCCGATCCGGCGGTCGATATCGCGACGCTCGCGGCGCGGATCGTCCGCGCGGAGGAGCGGGACAATCCCAATGTGGTCAAGGCGGTGGGCGCGCCGATCGGGCCGACGCGGCTGCGCGCGCTCTATTTCACCCGCGCTGCCGCGCCCTGTGGCGAGGGCGACCTGTTCCACCATATCGGGCTCTACGCTTTTCGCCGCGCGGCGCTGGAGCGTTTCGTCGCTTTGCCGCCCTCGGCGCTGGAAAAGCGGGAAAAACTGGAGCAGTTGCGGGCGCTCGAAGCCGGCATGAGGATCGACGTGGAAATCGTCGAGGCCGCGCCGCTCGGCGTCGATACGCCAGAGGATCTGGAGCGGGCGAGAGCCATCCTGAAGAGTCGGACATGAACAAGATCATAGCCTATCAGGGCGAGCCGGGGGCCAATTCCCATATCGCCTGTTCCGATGTCTATCCGGGCTGGGACACTTTGCCCTGCGCCAGTTTCGAGGAGGCTTTCGCCGCGATCTCGGAAGGGCGGGCGCAGCTTGGCATGATCCCGATCGAGAATTCGCTCGCCGGCCGGGTCGCCGACATCCATCATTTCCTGCCCGATTCCGGCCTTCACATCATCGGCGAATATTTCCTGCCGATCCATTTCCATCTGCTCGGCGTCAAGGGCGCGAAGATCGAGGATCTGCGCAGCGTGTACAGCCATGTCCACGCTTTGGGTCAATGCCGCAAGATCATCCGGAAATATAACCTGAAAGCGGTCGCCACCGGCGACACCGCGGGCTCGGCGCGCGAGGTGGCGGAATGGGGCGACAAGACCCGCGCCTCGCTCGCGCCCCTTCTCGCCGCCGAAATCTACGGCCTCGACGTGCTCGCCCGCTTCGTCGAGGACGAGGACCACAACACCACGCGCTTCGTGATTCTTTCGCGCGAGCCGCGCGACGAGCCACGTGGCGACGGGCCGATGCTCACCACTTTCGTCTTCCGCGTCCGCAACGTGCCCTCGGCGCTCTACAAGGCGCTGGGCGGCTTCGCCACCAATGGCGTCAACATGACCAAGCTGGAAAGCTATATGGTCAACGGCGAATTCGCCGCGACCCAGTTCCTGGTCGATGTCGAGGGCCATCCCCAAGACCGCAATCTGGCTCTGGCGCTGGAGGAATTGCGGTTCTTCTCGGAAGAGGTGCGGATTCTCGGCGCCTATCCGGCGCATCCGTTCCGCGAGCAGTTTGGCGGGGAACGGGGCTGACGGTGAAAATCCACGGTTCGGGCGCTGAGGAGCGAAGGCTCCGGCGGGCGCAGCGCGGACTTCGGCCGAAGGACTAAATCAGCTTCGAAACCAGGCGCGTCTTTCATCGCCTCAGTGCAAGCCGAACGCCCTGATTTCCCGGCGGCGCAATCGGCTGTCGGCGGTCATGGCCTCGACAATTTCGGCGATCCTTTCGGCGGCCATGTCCTCTTCCAGGCGTTCGGCCAGACCGTCGCGGAGATTGGCCGCGAAATTTTCGAGTCCACGTTCGAACAGCTCATCGGGCGCCTGGCCGAAAAGCAGCGCCAGGCCGGCGCAGGCGGCTTCGCAGCGTTCGGTGAATTCCTTGGGCGTCATGGGTCGTCCTCCCCTTTTGGCGCGAAATTTTTGCGCGCGGGCGGGGCGTATCGATTCAACGCGGCGCGGCCCGAGATGTTCCCAAATCGGGCCGGGCGGTCCCGGTTTTTCGAAAAGCCTGGCGGCAGGCCGCAACCCTCGGGCGGTCTCGGGCGTTGAGTCGTCGCGAAAAGAGGCCCGCATGCCGTTCCTCGCCTTTCTCCTCCCTTACGAGCCGTCGCCGACGGTGATCGCGGTCTGCGGTCTCACGGCGCTGGCTTTTTTGCGCGGACAGGCGCGGGGAGCGGGCGTCGGCGCGGCGCGCTCGACGGGTTTCTGGCTGGGCCTGGCGCTGATCTACGCCGCCTTGCAGACCCGTTGCGACTATTACGCCCAGCACATGTTCTTCCTGCACCGGCTGCAGCATCTGGCGCTCCATCACCTTGGACCCTTCCTGATCGTCCTGGCGGCGCCGGGCGCGACGCTTCTGGCGGGCGCGCCGGAGACTGTGCGTCGCTGGATCGTCGCGCCGCTCGTCCGCAGCCCGGCGCTGCGGGCGCTCTATCGCGCCGTGCAGCAGCCGGCGGTCGCGGGAGTCCTGTTCGTCGGCCTGATCTATTTCTGGCTGATTCCGTCGCTGCATTTCATCGCCATGCTGAACGTGCCGCTTTACGACGCGATGAACTGGGGCATGGCCATCGACGGGCTGCTGTTCTGGTGGATGGCGCTCGGCCCCCGGCCGGAAGGGACGAACGCCAATCGCTATTACGCCGGGCGTTTTCTGTTGCTGGCGCTGGTGATGCTGGCCCAGATTCCAATCGGCGCCCACATCGCCTTGAGCCGTCACGACCTTTTCTCGGTTTACGAGGCTTGCGGCCGGGTGTGGCCGATCGACCCGCTCACGGATCAGCAGCTTGGCGGGCTGATCACCTGGATTCCGCCGGCGATGATGTGCGTCGTCGGCTTTCTGGTCCTGCTGCGCCGCTGGGCGCGGGAGGAGGCCGCCAACGTTCAGGGAGAAGCGACATGCGGCGAACTGGCCTGTTCGGGATGATCGCCGCCTTGTGCGTCGCCGCAGCCGGCGGCGTCCGGGCGGGCGCATGGCGGGCGCATGATATTTCCGGTCTGATGCCTGACCTCGCCTTCACCCTCGTCGACGATAACGCTCGGTCGGTGAGCGCCGCCGATTATTCCGGCAAGGTGAAGCTGCTCTATTTCGGTTTCACCCATTGCAAGGACATCTGCCCGGAGACCTTGGCCATGCTGGCCCTGGCGTTGCAGCGGCTCGGCGACAAGGCCGACGGCGTCCGCGTGCTGTTCGTCTCCGTCGATCCGAAGCGGGACACGCCAAAGGTGCTGAAAGGCTACGTCGCCCAGTTTTCTCCCGAAATGGTGGGGCTGACCGGAGCCCAGGACCAGTTGCAGACGCTGAGCAAGCGTTATCGCGTCGCCTATAGTTGCGAAAAGCCGGACGCCGCCGGCGATTACGACGTCAACCACAGCTCAGCCGTTTTCGCCTTCGACCGGCAGGGGCGGGTCCGCCTGCTGTTCGACCGCAAGGAGGGCGCCTCCGACATTGCCGCTGATCTAGGCAGTCTGCTGTCAGAGCCCTAAATAATGGTCGAGCAGCAGCAGGGCGAACAAGGCGCTGAGGTAAGTGATCGAGTAGCGGAACAGGGCCATGGCGTCGCGATCCTGGGCGGAGCGCCGTAAGCGCGCCGCCCGGAAAACGAACGAGCCGGACAGCAGGACCGCGCCGGCGAGATAGAGCGGGCCGGCGATTCCCGCCGCCCCCGGCAGCAGGCTGACCGGAAACAGCGCCAGCGTATAGCCCAATATGTAGCGCTTGGCGCAGGCGACGCCGCGCACCGTCGGCAGCATGGGCGCCTTGGCGGCGGCGTATTCGTCGCGCCGCGCGATCGCCAGCGACCAGAAATGGGGCGGGGTCCACACCAGGACGATCAGGAACAGGGCCAGGGCCGGCGCATCGATCCGGCCGGCGACGGCGCTCCAGCCGACCAGAGCCGGCACCGCGCCGGCCGCGCCGCCCAGCACGATATTCTGCGGCCCGATCCATTTCAGCCAGCGGGTATAGACCACGGCATAGCCGATCATCCCGACCAGGCAGAGCAGCGCGGTCAGCGGATTGACCAGAAACCACAATATCGCGATTCCGGCTGCGCCGATGAGGCAGGCGAAAGCAGTCGCCTGCCGCCAGGTGAGGATCCCGCTCGGCAGCGGCCGGGCGCGGGTGCGCCGCATCAGGGCGTCGATCTCCCGGTCGGCGACATGGTTGAAGGCGGCGGCCGAGGCGGCGGCGAGCGTCAGCCCCAGACTGGCGGCGAGGATGGTCGCCGCCGGCGGCGCGCCTGGAGGCGCGGCGAGCAGCATCGCGACCTGGGCGGTGAACACCAGCAAGGCGACCACTTTCGGCTTGCACAGCCGCAGATAGGCCCGCCATGGCGCGACCCTGGCGGCGGCTGGCGCGAAAGCTAGGATGCGTTCGGTCATGGCGATGCTCCGTTCAACCTGTGGACCAAGGTCACCAGCGCCAGCAGCAGCAAGGCGGCGCCGGCGGTATGGGCGACGCTGATTTCCGGCGTCAGCCCGCTCAGCACATTGGCCGCGCCCAGCGCGATCTGAAGCAGCAGCAGCAGGCCGACCGCCAGAGCGGCCCGCGACGCCCCTTTACTCATCAAGGCCAGTCCCCCGAGGACGATCAGCAGGGTCAATGCGCCGAGGCGGTGGCTCCACTGGATCGCCACCGGCCCAAAGCTCAGGTCCGGCAGCCAGCTTCCGTCGCAGGCCGGGAAGCCGAGGCAGGCGAGACCCGCGTGATGGGAGGAGGTCCAGGCGCCCAGCGCGATCTGCGCGAACAGCAGCGCCAGTCCGGCCGCCGCCCAGGGAAACAGGCGATGCCGGGGCCAGCGCGACGCGGCGGCGCCGGCGTCGAGCGCCAGCCACCATAAAAGCGCCAGCAGGCTCATCCCGCCGAGCAGGTGGCCCGTGACCGCCAAGGGCGCGAGGCGGCGCGTCACCGTCCACATGCCGAGCAGGGCCTGAAAAACCACCAGCAGGACCAGGATCGCCGCCATCGTCCGCCGGCCGCGCCACCACACGAAAAAGGCCGAGGCCGCCACCACCAGGCCCAGCGTCCCGGCGAGATAGCGATGGAGCATTTCCAGCGCCGCCTTGGCCGGAATCACCGGCTGCGACGGGTAGAGAGCGTCGATGCGGGCGGCGTCGCCCGCCGCGCCGCCCGCCGATAGATGGCCATAGCACGCCGGCCAGTCGGGACAGCCGAGGCCGGCGGCGTTGAGCCGCACCCAGGCGCCGATCGCCACGACGCAGAACGCCAGAACAGCGGTGAAAATCAGCAGACCGCGATGGAAGGCGGCGTCCGGCGGCATGGCCCCTCCTACCACCAATAAACCAACAGATAGAGCCCCACCCACACCGCATCGACGAAATGCCAGTACCAGGACGCCGCCTTGAAGGCGAAATGGTCGTCGGGGCTGAAATCGCCGCGCAGCACGCGCGCCAGGATCACCGTCAGGACCGTGGCGCCGAGAATGACGTGCAGGCCGTGAAATCCGGTGAGCAGGAAGAAGGTCGAGCCATAGACCCCCGAATGAAGGGTCAGGTCGAGGTCGAGATAGGCGTAGCGATATTCATGCGCCTGAAGCGCGACGAAAGCCAATCCGAGCGCGATGGTCACGGCCAGCCAGCCGGCCAGGGCGCGGCGGCGCCCGGCCAGGAGCGCCCTATGGGCGAGGATGACGGTGACGCCGCTCGACATCAGCACGGCGGTGTTGATGGTGGGAATGCCGAGCGGCCCCATCGCCGCCTTGGGCACGGTGAAAGCGGAAGGGTTCGGCGGAACCAGCAATGGCCATTTGAACACGAAATTCGGCCACAGGAGATGCGCCGCGCCCTTGGCCCCCTCGCCGCCGAGCCAGGGCGCGGCCAGGAAGTGGAGATAGAACAACGCCCCGAAAAAGGCGCTGAAGAACATCACTTCGGAAAAGATGAACCACATCATGCCATAGCGGAACGAGCGGCCGGAGGCGGCGTTATAGACGCCGGCGCGGTTTTCGCCGATCACCGCCCCGAACCAGCGGAAAGCCACGAACACCACGACCGCCGCCCCAATGGCGGAAACCAGCGGGCCGTACCCATGCAGCCACAGGGCGAAGCCGCCGAGCAGAAGGAAGGCGCCCGCCGCCGCCAGGGGCGGCCAGGGGCTGGGCGGAGCGACGTAATAGCCGTTGGCGTGAGCTTCATTCATAGCCATGCGGTCCTTCGGCAAGCACGACCTCCGGCGACGGCGGCGTGGCGAATGTGTGGGCGGGCGGCGGCGAAGGCAGGGTCCATTCCAACCCGCGCGCGCCGTCCCACGGGCGGTCTCCGGCCGGCTCGCCGCCACGGATGGCCTTGATCACCGCCCAGACCAACAGGAGCTGGGAGGCCCCGAAAATGAAGGCGCCAATCGAGGAGGCGAGATTGAACGCCGCGAATTGCGGCGCGTAATCGGCCACCCGGCGCGGCATTCCCGCCAGGCCGGCGAAATGCATCGGGAAGAACAGGAGATTGGCCGACACGAACGACAGCCAGAAATGCCAGCGCCCGATCCGCTCGTCGACGAGATGGCCGGTCCATTTGGGCAGCCAGTAATAAATGGCGGCGATGATCCCGAACAGCGATCCGGTCACCAGCACATAATGCAGGTGGGCGACGACGAAATAGCTGCGCGTATATTGGTAGTCGGCCGGCACGTCGGCCAGCATCAGGCCCGACAGGCCGCCGATGGTGAACAGGGCCAGGAAGCCGAGCGCGAACAGCATCGGCGTCTCGAAGGTCAGCGATCCCCGCCACATGGTCGCCGTCCAGTTGAACACTTTGACGCCGGTGGGCACCGAGATCAGCATGGTCGAATACATGAAGAACAATTGCGCCGTCACCGGCAGGCCGACCGCGAACATGTGATGCGCCCAGACCACGACCGACAGCAAGGCGATCGCCGCAATGGCGTAGATCATCGAGGTGCGGCCATACAGCGGCTTGCGGCTGAAGGTCGGCAGGATTTCCGAGATCACCCCGAACACCGGCAGGATCATGATATAGACCTCGGGGTGGCCGAAGAACCAGAACAGGTGCTGGAACAGCACCGGATCGCCGCCGCCGGCGGCGTTGAAAAAGCTGGTGCCGAAATGCCGGTCGGCGAGGACCATGGTCACCACCCCGGCCAGGATCGGCATGGCCAGCAGCAGCAAGAACGCGGTGATCAGCCACGACCATACGAACAGGGGCATGTCCATCATCCGCATCGACGGCGCGCGCATATTGGTGATGGTGACGATGATGTTGAGCGCCCCCATCACCGACGATATGCCCATCAGGTGGATGGCGAAGATCATGAAATCCACCGACGGCGGCCCGTAGGTCGTGGACAGGGGGGCGTAAAAGGTCCAGCCGGCGGCAGGCGCGCCGCCCGGCGTCAGGAAGCCGGCCCACAGCAGGATGGCGGCGAAGGGAAGCAGCCAGAAACTCCAGTTGTTCACCCGCGGCAGCGCCATGTCCGGCGCGCCGATCATCAGCGGGATCTGCCAATTGGCGAGCCCCACCAGCGCCGGCATGATGGCGAGGAAGATCATGGTCAGCCCGTGTATGCTGACCAGGGAATTGAAGGTTTCGGGTTCGACCAGCCGCATGCCCGGCTGGATCAGCTGGGCGCGGATCAGTTCGGCCAGGATTCCGCCGGCGAAGAACATGATCAGGCTGAAGGTCAGATAGAGCGTGCCGATGTCCTTGTGGCTGGTGGTGAACAGCCAGCGCCGCCAGCCGTGGTAGGCGGGCGCCGCGCCGGGGGCGGAAGGGTGAAGGACGTCTGTCGTCATCGCGCCGTCTCCACTTGCTCCGGAGTGACCAGGGTTCCGGTGTGGTTGCCCCATGAATTGCGTTCATAGGTGATCACGCCGGCGATCTGGCGGTCGTCCAGTTGCTTGCCCCAGGCCGCCATGGCCGGGTTGCGCGGGCTGCCGTGAACGACGATCTTCAGATGCGCCGCCAGCGGGCCATTGACCACCGGGCTGCCGTCGAGCGCCGGAAAGGCGCCGGGGACGCCCTTGCCGTCCGGCTGATGACAGGCGGCGCAAATGGAGCCAAAGACCTCGGCCCCGGCGGCCATGGCGATTTGCCGCGTCCAGGGCGCGGCGGACTGGGCTTTCCGCGCGGCGACGGCCGCCTGTTGATCCTTGACCCAGGCCTGGAACTGATCCGGCGCGAGCGCCCGCACCACGATCGGCATGAAGGCGTGGCCGGCGCCGCACAGGCTGGCGCACTGGCCGCGATAGACTCCCGGCCGTTCGATGCTGAGGTCCACCCGGTTGATGTAGCCGGGAATGGCGTCGCGCTTGAAGCCAAGCTCCGGAACCCACCAGGAATGGATGACGTCGTCGGAGGTGATCACCAGCCGCACATCCTCCTGCGCCGGCAGGACCAAGGGGTGATCAACGTCGCGCAGGTAAAAGGCGACCTTGGCCGGATTCACGTCGCCGCGGCTGGCGGCGGCCAGATTGCTGAAAAAGTCGATCCCCAGGCCGACATAATGATAATGCCATTTCCATTGCGAACCGCGGATCTCCACCGTCACCTTGGGATCGGGATGGCTGTTCTCGATCAGCAGAACGCGCGTGGCCGGAATGGCGATCCCGATCAGGATCAGAGTCGGAACCACGGTCCAGGCGATCTCCACCCAGAACGAGCCGGAAAATTTCGCCGCTTCCGGCCTTTGCGAACGGCGGTGGCGGACGATCGACCACAGGATGACGGCAAAAACCCCGGCGCCGATGATCGCCACGATTTCCAGCACCAGCATATGCATATGCCAGGCGAGATGGCTGTCCGCCGTAACGCCGTAGGGAAGATTGAAGCGGAGCGCCTCCTCCGGGGCGGACGTCGTCGTCGGCATCCCTTCGCCTCCTCGATTTCGGCCGGCGACCGCCTGTTCCGCTCAAACGCCGTGGCGGAAGACGGGGCCTGAATGCGCCCAAACAGCTCATGCCGACGCGGCGCGCTCATGCGTCCAAAACGCATTCTGGCGCATGAATCGACCGCCCCGGGCCCGCCCCGCCATTGCACAGGGCATTGTTCGCCAAATCGGATTCAGCCTTTCCATCCATTTGGAAATCGTGCTGACAAGCAGACAAACGTTTTCCATCCAAGAAAGTTGCCAAGCTTTGGCGAAGAAGAGAAAAATATTTTCCTGGACCGTCGGCGCCGCCGCCTTGCTTCACGCGCCCGACTTTTTCCATTTCTCGTAGCCATCGGCGCGCAGCCGGCAGGCCGGGCATTGGCCGCAGCCATGGCCCCAGGCGTGGCGGGCGCCGCGTTCACCGAGATAGCAGGTGGCGCTGTGCTCGACGATTGTCTCGACCAGCGCCGCGCCGCCGAGTTTTTCAGCCAAAGCCCAGGTCTGCGCCTTGTCGAGCCACATCAGCGGCGTCTCCAGCACGAAGCGGCTTTCCATGCCGATATTGAGCGCGACCTGCATCGCCTTGATGGCGTCGTCGCGGCAATCGGGATAGCCGGAAAAATCGGTTTCGCACATGCCGCCGACGATGCGTTTCAGGCCGCGCCGATAGGCCAGCGCCGCCGCGAAGGTCAGAAAGATCAGGTTGCGGCCGGGCACGAACGTATTGGGCAGGTTGTTCTCGCCCATTTCGATCGCCTTGGCGCTGGTGAGCGCGGTGTCGGAAAGCGCGCCCAAGGCCGAAAGCTCCAGCACATGGTCCGGCCCCAGTCTTTGCGCCCATTGCGGCTTCAGCCCGGCGAGCGCCTCGCGCAGAACCGCGCGCTGGCCGAGTTCGACGCGATGGCGCTGGCCATAGTCGAATCCGATCGTTTCGACCCGTTCGAAACGCGCCAGGGCCCAGGCGAGACAAGTGGTCGAATCCTGCCCGCCGGAAAACAGAACCAGCGCCATGCGTCACCTCCGCGAAGGCCCCTGCCTACACCGGCCGGGCGGGCTTTGCCAATCGGGCGCCGATCCGCCAGGACTCAGTCCGAGCCGGCGTCCGGGTCGGGCTGCGTCTCCGCCTCGGCCGGCGGGCGCGTCAGGTCCAATACGACTTTCTTGACGCCGGGCTCGGCCGGGTCGTCGGAGATGCGGAAGCCGAGCGCCTGGTTCATCGACAGCATGGCCTGGTTCTCGCTCAGCACCTGGCCCTCGACCAGTTTCACGCCCTCGGCGCGTGCGAATTCGATCATATATTTCATCAGCTTCCAGCCCAGCCCCTGGCCCTTGAGGTCGGAGCGCAGCAGGACCGCATATTCGCCATGCTCATGATCGGCGTCGAGCATCAGCCGCACCACGCCGAGCATCAGGCCGGTGTCTTCCTCCACCGCGACGCAGACGAAGGAGCGCGCGTAATCGATCTGGATCAGGCGGGCGATGAAGGCGTGGGAGAATTCCTTCACCGGCGCGAAAAAGCGCAGGCGGATGTCTTCCGGCGAGACATGGGCGAAGAAAACCTTGTACATCTCCTCGTCTTCCGGTCGCACCGGGCGCAATTGCACCGCCGTCCCGTTCTTGAGCGTAATGCGGCGCTCCTGCGCCTTGGGATAGGGCGCGATGGCGAAGCGCGGGTTGCAGCCGGCCAGCGTCCGGCCTTGCGCCGGGGCGACCAGGGCGCGCGCGTCCACCACCACCACGCCGTCGGCGTCCGCCAGCACCGGATTGAACTCCAGCTCCCGGATTTCCGGAATGTCGGCGGAAAGCTGCGAGAGCTTGACCAGCAGCAGCGCCACCGCGTCGATGTCCGCCGCCGGAACGTCGCGATAATCGCGCAGCGCCCGCACCACGCGGGTCCGTTCGATCAGGCCGCGCGCCAGCGACAGGTCGAGCGGGGGCAGGGCCAGCGCCTTGTCGTTGATGACCTCGACCGCCTTGCCGCCGCGACCGAACACGATCACCGGGCCGAAGGTCGGGTCGTCGGTGAGGCCCATCACCAGTTCGCGGGCGTTGGGGCGGCGCACCATGGGGTGGATGGTCACGCCGTCCACATGGGCGTGCGGCGCTTCCGTTGCGACGCGCTCCAGCATTTTCCCGGTCGCCTCCACCACCTGCTCGACCGTGCGCAGGTCGAGCGCGACGCCGCCGAGGTCCGATTTGTGGACGATGTCGCGCGACATGATCTTCACCACGCAGCCGCCGAAGCGCCCGAGCACCAGCCGCGCCACTTCCGCCGCCTCCTCCGCCGTGCGGGCGAGGCGGGCGGGCGCGATCGGGATGTCATAGGCTTCGAGCAGGGCGCTGATCTCGACCGGCGCGAGCCAACTTTTGCCCCGGGCGAGCGCCTGCTGGACCACGGCGCGCGCTTTCGACACATTGGGCGCGAAATCGACGGGAAGCGACGGCGGCGCCACCATCAGCGCCTCGCGCGCCTTGCGCCATTTCACCATATGCATGAAGCCGGCGACGGCGCCGCGCTCGTAATGGGGAATGCGCGCCTCTTCGAAAACATGATCGATGGCCGGGTCGGCGCCATACCAGACGACGAAAACCGGCTTGGCGTTGATCGCGGCGCGGCGATGTTTTTTCACCGCCTCGACGGTCGCATTGGCGATTTCCTGGCTGTCCGCCAGCACGCTCGGCGCGTGGATGACCAGCACGGCGTCATTGGCTCTGTCTTGCAGGACCAGCGACAGCGCCTGACCGTAATCGGCGGGGGAAGCGGCGGCGGCGAGTTCGATCGGCTCGGCGCCGCTCCAGCGTTCTGGCGTCAGGAGCTTCAGCGCGTCGCGGGTCGCCGGCGAAAGGTCGGCGAGCTTGCCGCCGAGATCGAGCAACTGGTCGATGGCGAGGAAGCCGACGCCGCCGCCATTGGCGATGACGGCGAGCCTTTCGCCGTTGAAAGGCTTGATGCGGCCCAGCGCCTCCGCCGCGTCGAACAGAGCGTCGATGGTCGGCACACGCAACAGGCCGGCGCGGCGGAAGGCGGCGTCATAGATATCGTCGGTGGTGGCGAGATTGCCGGCGTGGGTGCCGGTGCGGCGCGCCGCCTCGTGGCGTCCCGAGCGCACCACGATCACCGGCTTGATCCGCGAGGCGGCGCGGGCCGCCGACATGAAGCCCTTGGCGTCTTCGAGATGCTCGACATAGAGCATGATGGCGCGGGTCATCGGGTCGAGCGCGAAAAAATCGAGCAGGTCGTCGAGGTCCACATCGGCCATGTCGCCGAGCGAGGCGACGCCGGAAAAGCCGACCTGGCGGGAATGGCCCCAGGCGACGATGGCGCCCATCACCGCCGCCGATTGCGAAATGACCGCGAGGTCGCCGACACGGACCGGCTGCGCCAGCAGGCTGGCGTTGAGCTTGACGCGCGGGGCGATGAGGCCGTGGCAATTGGGGCCGAAAATGCGGATGCCGCCGCGCCGGGCGATGCCGCGCAAATGCTGGAACAGGGAATCCGCGCCCGGCTTGGGGTCTTCGGTCATGACGATGGCGGCCGGTATCGAGAGATCGGCCGCCTCCTGGACGATCGCCTCGACCTTCTCCCTGGGCGCGACCACGATGGCGAGGTCCGGCGGCTCGGGCAGGTCGCGCAGGCTCTTGAAACAGGGCCGGCCGGCGATCTCCTGGTGGCGCGGATTGACGAGATGGAGGACGCCGGAAAAGCCGGCGGAGACGAGATTGTCGAGCACGGCCTGGCCGCTGGAGCCGGCGCGGTCCGACGCGCCGACCAGCGCGAGCGACTTGGGGTTGAAGGCGCGGTCGAGTTGACGGGTGCTCATGCGAAGTCTTCCCCGGGCATTTCGCGGGCGCGACCGGGGGCCGCGTTCCCGCCCTGAACGGATAACCACTTGCGCGCGGGCGTCGAGACGGATTTAAGTCGCATGCGCGCCCGAGGGCGACGGTCGATTCGCCTCATGACGCTTTTGACGCAGGGCGGGGGCTGGCGGTTTGTCGTAGCTTTCGCGAAAATTGCGGAGCAATCTCGCGAAAGCGTTGTTTTGGGGAGGATCCATGCGCTTTTTCGATCGTCGCGCGCTTTCCGCCGCCGTTCTGGCGCTGGCGGCGCTGGCGTCGGCGGGAGCCGCCGCGGCGTCCCAGGAAGCCGAAGGCGTGTGGCTGCGTGAGGACGGCGCCTCCAAGATTCGCTTCGAGCCCTGCGGCGACGCGCTATGCGGGACCGTGATCTGGCTCAGGAATCCGCGCTCCAAGGCCCATGTCGGCGAAAAGGTGTTCTTCGACATGGTGCGCGCCGACCAGAACAGCTGGAAAGGCCATGCCTTCAACCCCGACGACGGCAAGACCTATGGCGGGCGGATGGTGGTTTCGGGCAAGAAGCTGCGCACCAGCGGCTGCGTTTTCGGCGGCCTGATCTGCAAGACCATGTATTGGGTGCGCTCGAACTGAGGGCGGGGAGCGCGGCGCCGCCGCGCTCCAGTTGCAGCTTTACCAAGTGTGGGTCAGCCCGGCATATACGGAAATGCCGGGCGTGCCGTAATTATAGACAGTCTCATATCGGGTGTTGGTGAGGTTCTCGCCCCGGATATAGGCCGTGTACTGGTCGTTGAGCTTGTAATTGGCCAGAAGATCGAGCCGGGCGTAGCCATGCAGGGTCACCGTGCTCCCAGTCAGGTAATCGGTGTCGAGGGCGGGGCCGACCAGCAGCAAGCGCGGCTTGATTTCAAGCTTGTCGATGCCGGTGAAAGCGAGGTCGATCGCTCCCGAATTCAACGGCGCGCGGAACAGCTGCATGTCCGTCTCCTGATTGACGGCTTGGACATAGGCGTAGCTCACGCGCCCGGTCAGGACGCCGGGAACGAGCGTGGCGTCGCCCGAAACCTCGACGCCCGTGGTCTCTGCCTTGCCGACATTGTAATAGCAGCCGCCCAGGGCAGCCTGCGCCAAGGTGCAGGACGACACGCTGCCGAATTGGATCAGATTGGTGAATTTCGTGTCGAACAGGGTTGTCGAAAGCGTCGCCTTGTCGCCCAGAATTTTCTGGTCGAAGCCGATTTCGCCGCCGACGCTTTCCTCCGGCTTCAGATTCGGATCGCCATACTGGCTGAAGCGCTGGTAGAGCGTCGGCGCCTTGGCGCCGTTGCCGAATGTGGCGCGCAGTTTCGTTCCGGTTTCGTCGATATGATAGGCGAGCGTCACGCGGCCGGTGACGAAGGTCGAGCCGTCCTCGATCGCGTCGACTTGCCCGCCGAAGGTCGCTTCGAGGCGCGGCAGGATCGTCGCGCGATATTCGGCATAGGCCGAATTGGTGGTCTGGCCGGCGTCGACCGGTACGAATGAGGCGTCGTTCGGGTTGGGATTTTGCGAATTGCTCGCTTCTTCCTGCTCGTTGCGCAGGCCGAAGACCAGCGTCCCGTAACGGCTCAGCGACAGTTCGCCCTGATATTCGCCGCCCCAGCGCACGCCGTGGTAGGTCGTGGTGCAGGTGAAGGACGTGTCGAGGGCGTTGTAGCAGCCTTCTGTCTGCGACACCTGGTTCAGGGTCGTGTTCTCGAACAAGGTCAGATGGTTTTTCAGCGCGCCGTCGAAGGCCGCGAAATTGTATCGCAGATATTCCGAGCCGATCCAGGCGACCGAGTGGTTTTCCGGCGAGAACACGTCGGAGGCGACGAAGGCGTATGGATTGTCGAAACGCGTGCCGTTGCCGTTGACCGAGAAGCCGAAATCCACACTGGAGCTCTCGGAGAGCTTGTAGGAGAACGTTCCGCTCGCGCCGCCCTTGGTGTTGGGATCGCCCCACGGCAGGGGCGGCAGCGGCGTCACGCCGTCGCCGATGGTCAGCGGGCGGTTGATACGATAGCCATATTGCGGAAAGCCATTCGTATACATGGTATTGACGCCGAGCGAATAGGTCCAGCGGTCGTCGCCGCCGGAAATCGACGCACGGCCGGAAATCGTGCCGTAGCTGCCGCCTTCGATCGACACCGACCGAACCGGCTCGCCCGGCGTTCCCTTCCTGGTGATGATATTGATGACGCCGGCCATCGCGTCCGAACCATAAAGCGCGGTCTGCGGCCCGCGCAAAACCTCGATATGGTCGATATTGGCGGCGGTGAGATTGCCGAAATCGAGCGAGCCGTCGGTCGCGGAGACATTGCCGACGCGCATGCCGTCAATCAGCACAAGCACCGCGCCGGGATCGGCGCTGCGGATGCGCACCGTGGTCACGGAGCCGGGGCCGCCGTTGGGCGTGACTTCGACGCCGGCGACCTCCCGCAGGGTTTCGGTGATGCCTTGCGTGCCGTATTGCGCGATCCGCGAGCCAGGAATGACCGTGATCGAGGAGCCGGTGTCGGCGATCGGTTCGGGGATGCGGTCCGCCGTCACCACCACCTCGGGCAGCGGGGCCGCGTCGTCGGCCCAGGCGAAATTGGGGAGCGCCGTCGCGCCGAAAAAGGCGGCGACAAGGAATAAACGCGGCGCGCGAAGCGGCCTTGCGATGATCGTCATAAATCCTCCCGCCGTCCCGCCGACAGCGTTTGAGTTGAACGATCACCGGCCGGTCTCCTGGCTCGCGGGTTTTCACCCTTGCGCTCCTTCCCGGGAATTTTCCCAGTGGATCAATGCGCAAAGGCTCGCCGCTTACAGTTGCGGGGGCAGCTGCGGCATGGGAGTTTCCTCCGCACCGCATTCCCGTTGCATCCGGGCCGAACCCGGAATGCGCCGATGACGGGACGTTCTTTAGGTTTTATTAAGAACCGGCGCAAGCGCGAATCCAGCGCTGCGACCTTTTGGCTAAACCGCCGCCAGACCCCTCTTCAGATCGTCGATCAAATCCTCGATATCCTCCAGCCCCACCGACAGCCGCAGCATGCCCGGCCCGATCCCGGCGGCCTGGCGGGCCTCTTCGCTGAGTCGTTGATGGGTGGTGGTGGCGGGATGGGTGACGAGGCTCTTGGCGTCGCCGAGATTGTTGGAGATTTTTATGATCTCGAAAGCGTTGGCCATGCGGAAGGCTTCCGCCTTGCCGCCCGCGACATCGAAGGCCACCATGGTCGAGCCGCCCGTCATCTGGCGCTTCGCCAGTTCATGTTGCGGATGGTCGGCGCGGCCCGGATAATAGACCCGCGCGATTTTTGCCTCGCCGGCTAAAAAGTCCGCAATCTTTCCCGCGCTGTCCTGCGCCTGGGCGATGCGCAGGGGCAGGGTTTCCAGCCCTTTCAGCAGCACCCAGGCGTTGAAGGGCGACAGCGACGGCCCGGTCTGGCGGATGAAATTGTGGATCTGGCCTTCGATGAAATCTTTCGAGCCGAGCACGACGCCGCCCAGACAGCGGCCCTGGCCGTCGATATGCTTGGTCGCGGAATAGACCACGCAATCGGCGCCCAGCTCCAGAGGCTTTTGCATCAGCGGGGTGGCGAAGACATTATCGACCACCAAAGTCGCGCCGACCGAATGGACGATTTTTGCGATCGCCGCGATGTCGAGCACGCCAAGGGCGGGATTGGTCGGGCTTTCCAGAAAAGCGGTCCTGGTGTTGGGCCGCAGCGCCGCCTTCCACGCGTCGAGATCGTTGCCGTCGACAAGGGTCGATTCCACCCCGAAACGCGGCAGAAGATCGGTGACGATATAGAGGCAGGAGCCGAACAATTGCCGCGCGGCGACGACATGGTCGCCGGCCCGCACCTGGCCCATCAAAGCGGCGGTCACCGCCGCCATGCCGGTCGCGGTGGCGCGCGCCGCTTCCGCGCCTTCGAGCAAGGCCATGCGCTGCTCGAACATGGCGACGGTCGGATTGCCGAAGCGGCTGTACTGGAAGCCCTCGTCGGCGCCGGTGAAGCGGCCTTCCGCGACCTCGGCGCTGTTATAGACAAAGCCCTGGGTGAGGAACAAAGCTTCCGCCGTCTCGCCAAAACCTGAGCGCATCGTCCCGCCATGGACCATTTTCGTGCGCGGACGCAAGTTTGTGGCGTCGAGGGGCGGACGATCGTAGGCGGACATGGCGAACTCCTCACAGGCGCGAAGCGCCATTGGCTGCGATCCCAATGGGCGCGAAGCGCCCTTGGGCTTCAAAAAGCAAGGAGGCCGGCTGCTCGATTTTGGGCAGACCCGACCTTTTAGCACCTTTGTTTAACGTGGCGGCAAGCCGGCCGGCTCAAATGACCACGCTCCATTTGTAACTCCGGCGCCGCGCGGGGTCAACGCGGCTCAAACTGCGTCTTTGCCGAAGGGCAAAGTTGCATTAGGCTCGCGCGCCCGTTTGGAATGGGGGCGAAACAGGCTGGGAGAGATCGGTGACGGCAGCGGCGATAAAACAGGCGCAAGGCGTTTTCGCCGCCCATCAGATCGCGGCGCTGGCCCAGAGCGGCGCCATCCGCCCCGCCGCGCCGCTGGCGCCCGGCCAGATCCAGCCCGCCAGCCTCGATCTGCGGCTGGGGCGGCGCGCCTGGCGCATGCGCGCGAGCTTTCTGCCCGGCGCGCGCAGCGTCGGCGAGGCGATCGCCCGCCACGCCCTGCATGAGATCGACCTCGGCCCCGGCGCGGTGCTGGAGACCAACTGCGTCTACGTCGCCGAACTCATGGAAGGCTTAGGCCTGCCGCCCGATGTCGCGGCCAGCGCCAACCCCAAAAGCTCGACCGGCCGCATCGACGTCTTCACCCGCGTCATCGCCGACCGCGCCGAAGCCTTCGACACGATCGCGGCCGGCTATCATGGCGCGCTCTATGCGGAAATTTCGCCGCGCACCTTTCCCATATTGGCGCGCGCCGGCTCGCGCCTGTCGCAAATCCGCTTTCGCCGCGGCCATGCGCGGCTCGACGACGCGGCCCACGCCGAACTCCATGCGCGAACCAGGCTGGTCTCGACCGAAAAGCCGGCGTTTTGCGGCGGGGTGACGGTTTCGATCGATCTTGCGGGTTTTAGCGGCGGGCCGGTCGGCTATCGCGCCAAACGCCATACCGGACTGATCGACGTGGACAAGCCGGCCTCCTGCGACGCCGCCGATTTTTGGGAGGCGATCTTCGCCAGCCCAGGCGGCGAACTGGTGCTCGATCCCGGCGAATTCTACATTCTGGCGTCGAAGGAAGAGGTGGTCGTGCCGCCCGACCACGCCGCCGAAATGACCCCCTTCGATCCGCTGGTCGGCGAGTTCCGCGTCCATTACGCCGGCTTTTTCGATCCCGGCTTCGGCATGGTGGAGGACGGCGGCAGGGGCGCGCGGGCGGTGCTGGAGGTGCGCTCGCATGACGTGCCGTTCATCCTGGAGGACGGCCAGCCGGTCGGGCGCCTGGTTTATGAGCGCATGGCCGAGCGCCCCCGCGATCTCTATGGCTCAGCCTTAAGCTCGAATTACCAGTCGCAGGGGCTGAAACTCTCCAAACATTTTCGCGACCCCCGTTGAAGGCGGGCGGCGATCCGGCTAAGAGAGTCGGGCGCGCGGGCGTAGTTCAGTGGCAGAACGACAGCTTCCCAAGCTGTATGTCGTGAGTTCGATTCTCATCGCCCGCTCCAATATTTTTATCTCGCGACGCATCCGGTTTCGTGTGAGAAACGCAGGCTTGCCGCCGGGCCGCGTGTTGCGCCGGCCTTCGGCGATGCATGCGCGAACGCCTTTACCCAGACCCCCGGGATCCGCCGCGATCCGTTCCGGAGACGATCTTGTCCACGACGCCGAACAGCGAGAACCTTTCGCTCGATGACAGTCTTGCCGATGGCGAGCTTGACCAGCAGGACCACGACGAAGATCAGGACTTCATCGAAAGCGATGACGAGGCCATCGAAAGCGATGACGAGGCTGGGGAAGCCAGGCAGCAGCGCGCCAGGAAATCGGCGTCGGCGATCAGCGGCCGCAAATACCGCAAGCGCCAATTGGTCCGCATCGACAGCCTCCGGCCGTCGCTCGCCGAACGCATCCAGCGCGACTTCCCGGACCTGCCGCCGGAGGCCAAGATCAGTTATGGCGAGCTGGCCCGCTATCAGATGCTTTACGTGGAAGAACTGCTTCAGCAGGAGCACGGCGAGTTTTCGGAGCTCGACCGCGAAGTCGCCGAAAGCATCGCGAAACAGGACACCATCGCCGAGAACACCGAGGAGGAATATGACGAACATCGCACGTTCGGTGAACGTCTTTCGGATCACCTCGCGAGCTTTGGCGGAAGCTGGTCGTTTCTGATCGCCTTCGGCTTTTTCCTGGCCGCTTGGATTGCCCTTAACGTTTATCAGGGCGCAACGTCGACTTTCGATCCGTATCCGTTCATTCTGCTCAATCTTTTGCTGTCCTGCATCGCCGCGATCCAGGCACCGGTGATCATGATGAGCCAGAAGCGGCAGGAAGAAAAAGACCGTCAGCGCTCCTACAACGATTATCGCGTCAATCTCAAGGCGGAGCTGGAAATCCGCCATTTGCATGAAAAAATAGACTATTTGATCTCCCGGCAATGGCAGCGCCTGTCGGAAATCCAGCAGGTGCAGATCGAAATGCTGCACCAGGGCGGCCGGCACAAGAAAGTCAAGGCGCCGAGGCTGTTCGCCGGCGAACCCGAACTCGAACCCGAGGCGGAGCCGTCGTTCGACGTCGAGAAGAATCTGGAATAAGCCTCGATTCGCCTGCTGCCGCTTCCGCGTCCCGCCTTCGGCCTTGCTTTACTTCGCCGGCGGGCGCGCCTAAACCGGCCGCGGCTCAATCCAGCCGATTGTGGACATCGTTCGTCCCATGGACCCTTACGCCAAAGCCCGTGCCGCCGCCGACGCGCTCGTCGCCCGGTTCCAGAGCGCGCCCCTCGTCATGGGCGTCTTGAACGTCACGCCGGATTCGTTCTCCGACGGCGGACGTTTCGTCGCGGCGGAGCCGGCGCTGGCCCACGCCCGGGCCATGGCCGCAGCGGGAGCCGACATTATCGACATCGGCGCGGAATCGACCCGGCCCGGCTTCGTTCCGGTCGGCGAGGCCGAGGAATGGGCGCGGCTCGACTCCGTGCTGGCGCCGCTGCTGGCGCGCCTCGCCCTGCCGGTCTCGGTCGACACCGCCAAGGCTTTCGTCGCCCGCCGCGCGCTGGCGCTCGGCGCCGCCATGATCAACGATGTTTCGGGCCTGCGCGCCGATCCGGCCCTGGCGGAAGTGGCGGCGGAAAGCGGCGCGGCGCTGGTGATCATGCATCATTGCGCCGCGATCGATCCCGCGCGCGACATCGTCGCCGACATGTTCGCCTTTTTCGACGAGACGCTTTCCCGCGCCAAAAAAGCCGGCGTGGCGCGGGGAAAAATCGTGCTCGATCCAGGCGTCGGCTTCGGCAAGACCTTACGCCAGAATCTCCAGGCCATCGACGCCTGCGGCGCCCTGCACGGGGAATATGACCTGCCGGTGCTGATCGGCGCCTCGCGCAAGAGCTTCATCGGCGCCCTGACCGGCGCGCCGGTCGAAGACCGGCTCGCGGGCACACTGGCCGCGCATCTGCGCGCCTTTTCGCGCGGGGCGGCGATTTTTCGCGTTCATGACGTGGCCGAACATGTCGGCGCCCTGAAAATCTGGAGCGAGATTGAGCGCGCCTGAATTTTCGCGCCAGGAGACGCGTCAGGAGAGCCGCATCGGCCTCGGTCTCGGCGCCAATCTCGGCGATCCGGAGGAAAATCTCCGCCGCGCCGTCGCCGCCCTGCGCGACGCGGGCGTGGCCTTCGACGCTTTGTCGTCGCTTTACGCCACCCCGCCCTGGGGCGTGACCGACCAGCCGGATTTCGTCAACGCCTGCGCTCTGGCGCGCACCAGTCTCGCGCCGCTCGACCTGCTCGATCTGCTCAAGGCGACCGAGCGCGCGCTGGGGCGGGAGGAGACCCGGCGCTGGGGGCCGCGGATCATCGACATCGACCTTTTGTTCTACGACGACCTGAACTGGCGCGACGAAAGTCTCGTGCTGCCGCATCCCGGCCTTTTGCAGCGGGCCTTCGTCCTGGTTCCGCTGGCCGAAATCGCGCCCGATCTGCGCATCGGCGGCGCGCGACTCGCCGAAGCGGCGCGCCGCGTCGACGCCGGCGGAATCCGGCGCCTGACGCGCTTTTTTGCCTGAACGCCCGCAGGAAAAACGCAAGCTGCGTTTCTTGATGACCTCGCGGAAACAAAGGCATCCGTCCCGCGGCGCCTCCACGGAAAAACCGGTGGCAATCAAAGCTTAGCAGAAACAATACCTTAATGAGTTTGACTGAAAATGGGCGGTCTGAGACCCGCGGACAGACGCCGGCGGGCGGCGTCGTTCTATTGCCGAAAAAAACGAACAACGCGGCGGGCTCGAAACAGGCGACCGGGTTCTGGAATGTACAGTATAGTCATCGTCGACGATCGCGCGACAAATCGCGCCATTTACTCACAACTTGTAGGCTCTCTTGGACAGGACATCTCGGTCAACGCCTTTGGCGACGCCGCCGGGGCGCTCGACTGGCTGGCGGCGAACAGCGCCGATCTGATCGTCACCGATTATGAGATGCCGGCCATCGACGGCGACGAATTCATCACCCGATTTCGCGCCCTGCCGGGCGCCAGCCGCGTCCCGATCATGATGATCACGGTCTGCGGCCAGCGTCAGAGAAAAAACTGCGGGCGCTCGAAAGCGGCGCGACGGATTTCTTGCGCGCGCCGGTCGATCATTACGAATTCATCGCCCGCGCCCGCAACCTGCTCAAGCTCAGCCAGTCCGCCGGCGGCGCCGTCGTTCCGGCGAAGGAGCGAAATCCGGCCGAGGACGAGACGCGCGCCTTGCTGGAGCGCTGCGGCGAGAGCGGCTATGCGCTTCATGTCGTCGAAATCGATCCGATCGGCCCGGCGCCCGATCTTTCCGGAGCTTTGCGCGAAACTTTGCGCGACAGCGACTTTGTCGCGCGGCTCGATCCGCTGCGTTACGCCGTGCTGCAAAATGAAGTCGCGGCGCCGGCCGACGCGCGCGCCCTGGCGCGCCGGCTGTCGGGCCTTCGCGGGCTTTTCGCGGGCGTCGCGGCGCTGCGCGCCGGCGCCGCCCTGCCGCGTCCGGGCGAGGGCGCCGCCGCCTGCCTGCGGGCGGCGATCCAGGGCTTGCGCGAGAACGAGCCGGTCGCGGCGTCCGAGGGCGAGCGCTGGCGGCTCGCTCCGGCGGTCGATCTCGCCACCGGGGCGCTGGCCGGCGCGCAATTGCTCGCCGGCGCCGACGAGGCGGCGCTTGACGATCCCGAGGCCTGGCGCGTCGCTTTGGCCTGCGCCGCGCGGATCAACCGCGCCGCGGGGGAATTTCGCGTCGTCTTGCGCCTCGGCCTGGGCGGCGATTCCGCCGAAGCGGCGATCCTGCGCCTGCCGGCCGTCATCGCTCATTCGGGAGCTCGGCTGGAATGGCTGGATCTCCTCATTCCCATTCGCGATCTCGGCGCGGACGGCGCCTGGACGCCAAAGCTGGCCCATTCCTTGAAGGCGCTTGGCGCGCGCCTGATCGTCGACCTCGGCGCCTTGCGGCGAAACGACGCCGAAGCGGCTTATTGGCCGGCGCTGCTCCGCGTGCTGGGCGAAGGCTGGAGCGACGCTTTGCGCTTTTCGAGCCCCGATCCCTCGGGCGTGGAAAGGGCGCGCGAATTGAGAGCGCGGATCGAACGCGAACTGGGTAAGGCGCCCTTGCTTCGCGCGGCCGACGCGCCATCGCCGGAGCTGCTGCCGGCGCTGCGGCGCGCGGGCGTCGGCTGGGCGCAGGGGGCCTGTTTCGGCGCGTCTTTCGCCTTGCGGGATATTGGCGCGCTGCTCGCGGCGCGCGAGGTCGGCGCCAGTCCCGAAATCGGGGCCCGCCGCGCATGAGCGGCCTGGCCCGCATAGTTCACGCCGCCGCCGGCAAGGCGCGGCGCGGCCTGACGCTCGCGGCGGATTTCGGCGAACAGGGCATCACTCTGAATCGCTTCGTTCTCGCGTCGATGGTGCTGCTCGCCGCCTGGCTTCAGGCGCAAAGCGGCGCTGAGGCGCGCCATTTTCTTGGCGAAGGACTGCCCGGACTTCAGGCCTATGTCTTGATGGTCGGTCTGGTTCAGGTCCATCTCCTGCTTTGGCCCGAACGAAGCCTTTGGCGCCGCGTTCTCGCGATCTTCGGCGATTCCGCCATTATCTCTTACGGCCTTTATCTCGGCTCGGGCGCCTCGGCCTTTCTTTACCCGCTCTACTTATGGATGATTCTCGGCAATGGCTTGCGGCTCGGCGCGGCCTTCATGGCGGTCGCCGTCGTCTGCGCCGCGATCGGATTCGCCGCCGTCATCTGGGCCACGCCGTTCTGGCGGCATAATCCCGGGCTGTCCGCCGGCCTGTTCCTGGCCCTCGTCACCATGCCCGCCTATGGCGCGCTGCTGCTGCGCCGCGTCGCCGAGGCGCGCGCCGAGGCCGAACGCGCCAATCGCGCCAAAACCCTGCTGCTCGCCAATGTGAGCCACGAATTGCGCACCCCCCTGACCGCGATCCTCGGCCTTGGCGATCTGTTGACCAGAACCCGGCTCGACGACGAGCAGCGCGACATGATTCAGACCATTCGCGGGGCGGGCGGCGTGTTGCTGCGCCATATCGAGGGGCTTCTGACCATCTCGCGCGACGAATTCGTCGCCACGACGCCGCCGCCCGAGAGCGTCGATCTCTATGCGCTCCTGGTCTCGTTGCGCGCCATGCTGGCGGTCGAGGCCGAACGGAAGGGCGTGCGGCTGGGCCTGTGCATCGACGCGGGCGCGCCGCGCTTCATCCGCGCCGAACCCGGCCTCCTGCTCGACACGATCCAGAATCTCGGCGGCAATGCGGTGAAGTTCACCGACAAGGGCGCGGTCGCGATCCATGTTTCGGCCAGGGACGGCGCCCATGGCGCCCTGACGCTGCGGATCGAGGCGCGCGACACCGGCATCGGGATCGACAAGGCGGCGCAGGCCCGGATTTTCGAGGCTTTCGTGCAAGGCGGCCCGGATATCGCCGCCCGTTTCGGCGGCAGCGGCCTCGGGCTCGCCATCGCGCGGCGCCGCATCGAGGCGCGCGGCGGCCGCATCGGGGTGGAAAGCGACCCCGGCAAGGGCGCCTTGTTCTGGTTCGAACTGGCGGTGGCGCGCGATCCCGACGCGGCGCCCGCGCGCCCGTCGCGCGCCGTCGCGCCGCCGCTGGCGTTCGATGGCGCGAAAGCCTGGGAGAGGCCGCAGGCGCCCGGTCCGGTCTGCCTGCTCGCTTCCGCGCCTTTCGACGCCCTCGCGCTCGCGCGCCGCTTCGCCCTCGCCGCGATCGCCCGCCGCGACGAGGCCGGGGAAATCGCGGCGGCGCGGTCGGTTGCGGCGCAACTCGCCGAATTGTCGGGCGGCCCGGCCGACATGATGGCCGACGCCGCCGTTCCATCGCGCGGAGCCGGCCGGAAAATTCTGCTCGCCGAGGACAACGGCGTCAACCGCATGATCTTCGAAGCGATCCTGTCCGGCGCCGGCTACCGGGTCACGCCGGCCGCCGACGGCGAAGCGGCGCTCGACGCCATGCTGAGCGAGGATTTCGATCTCTTTCTGCTCGACCTGAACATGCCGAAAATCGACGGCGCTGAGGCGGCGCGGCTTTATCGCCTTGCCCGCGCCGGCGCAGCCTGCGCGCCGATCGTCGCCTTGACGGCGGACGCCAGCGCGTGGCGGCGCGAGGAATGCGAACAGGCCGGCATGGCGGCCTGTCTGGTCAAGCCGATTCCCGCCGACGCCCTGCTCGCCGCGCTCGACGCGGCGCTGCGCGACGGCGCCTCCGCCGCGCCCGCGCCGCGCCGCCGGCGCAAGGCGGAAAAAGCCGCGCCCGACCTTGAGGAAAAGTCGATCGACGCTTTGGCCGCGCTGGGCGGCGAGAATTTCCTGCGCCAGATTGTCCGGGAGTTCGTCGAGGAAGGCGGACGAACCGCCGAACGCATGATGATCGCGGTCGAGCAGGGCGACCTCCACGCCTTCGGGCGCGAGGCCCATGCGCTCGAAAGCAGCGCCGGCAATGTCGGCGCCGCCGCGCTGGCGCGGCTGTGCCGGACATGGCGGGCGCTCGGACCCGAGGCCTTCGCCCTTTACGGCGACGATTGTCTCGACGATTTGCGCGACGTTTGGCGCCGCACCGCCGCCGCGCTCGACGCCGCCGTGGCCGCGCGCGCGCGTTCGGACCATGAAAACGCTCATCTTGTGACTTTCCGCGCCGAGGCGAAAAAGCGACCGCTTGTCTTATGACGACCTGCGCCGTCGCGACCTGCCGGCGGCGAATTGTTCCCCACGCGCTCCGCTCATTCCTGGCCATGCCGTTCAGCTTCCGCGCCGAGTTCGCTGAAGGCGGCCCGGAGCGAGGGAAACATTCGGACGATGCGGATATCAAAGTCGCGCTTCTCGGACCATTGCCGCCATTCCGTCGCCCGGCCCGCCGCGCAAAGCCCGACGCCCTTGGCGCGCAGCGCTTCGGCGACCTCCTTCACCGCGAACAGGCCCGTCGCGTCGATCGTCGTGACGGGCAGGAGGTCGATCACGACGTTTCGCAGTTCTGGCCCGGCTTCGTGAACGGAAGCCATGATTTTCTGTTTGAAGAAGGCGGCGTTGAAGAAGACGAGCGGGCCATTGAAGCGCAACAGCAGCAGGGATGGATGCGCTTCGCCTTCGGCGTGTCGCGCCAATGAATGCCAGCCGGACATGCCCTTGACCTGTCCGAGGATCTCCACGCGCGGCCGGGCGGCGAGCTGGACGAAACGAAGCAGCGCGAGGATGACGACGAACAGGATGGCGTTGACGGGACCAACGGCCACCACGCCGATCGTCGCCAGGACCGACAGTCCGGCCTCTATCGGATCGATCCGATAAAGAATTCGCAGGGTCTGCAAGTCGACCAGCGACAAGCCGGCCATGACCAGGACGGCGGCCATGGCCGCCTCGGGCACGTAGCGAAGCGGCGCGGTGAAGACCATGACGACCAGCGCCACCGCCGCCGCCGCGACGAGGCCGGTGACCCTTGTGCGCCCTCCCGCTGCGTCAGCAACCGCCGTGCGCGAATCGGCGCCGCTGATGGTGAACCCTTGCGAAAGGGCGGAAGCGAGGTTGGCGATTCCGAGCGCCGCGAAATCCCGGTCCGGATCGACGTCATAGCCGTTCTTCGACGCGAAGCTCCGCGACGTGAGCATGAGGCTTGAAAAACTGACGAGCGCCAGGCCGGCGGCCTGGGCGAGGAGTTCGGGCGTCAGGTCCGGATCGAAATGCGGCGCGCGGAACGCGGGAAGTCCGCTTGGCACGACGCCAAGGGTTTTGACCCCATGCCGTTCGAGGCCGAAGGCCGCGACGGCCACGCCCGCTACGCCCATGGCGGCGATGCTCGCGGGCAGCCGTGGCGCCAGCCGCGGCGCGATGATCAGAACGGCGAACGCGCCGGCCGCGACAGCCAATGTCGGCGCATGGATCTCGCCGAGCCTGCCGAGCACTTCGACGATCGGCGGGATGATTCCTTTCGCCGCGACACGGAAACCCAGCAGCTTTCCCATCTGGCCGAGCATGATCGACAGGGCGACGCCGTTGAGGAAACCGACGAGGATGGGCCGCGACAGGAAATCGGCCAGCACGCCGAGGCGCAGAAAGCTCGCCGCGATGCAGATGACGCCTGTCATGAGCGCGAGCGTGACGGAAAGAGACGCATAGAGCGCGGCGTCGCCGTGCGCCAAAGGCGCTACGACGGCTGCAACCAGCGCGCAGGTGGCGGCGTCGGGGCCAACGATCAGCTGGCGCGAGCTTCCGAAGGCGGCATAGGCGACGAGCGGCAGAATGCTCGAATACAGGCCGATCTCCGGTCGGAAACCCGCGAGTTCCGCGTAAGCGACGCCAACCGGAACGGCGACCGCCGCGACCGCAAGGCCTGCCGCGAGATCGGCCTTCGCGTCCTTCCTGACGTAACGGCGCAGCGTGGCGACAGCGTGAACGGAGTCGATCAATCAAGGTCTCCAGTTTGATTATCGCACGCGCACGGTTCGCCCGGACCTCCGGCGGAGCTCAGGCGCATCCGGGCCGGTGACCGTATAAACTTGCTTTACGAGAACGAGTCGCGCCGATTCGAGGCGGTCGCCGGATGCGGACGGAGTGTAGCGCGAGCGAGATTGATTTTGAAAGGGTCGGCGACCGCCGCGTGACAACAGCTGGCTAGAGCATATTCCCAAAAAGTTGCAGACTTTTTGGACAAGAATATGCGTTAAAACAATGAACTAGAGCATATTCCCAAAAAGTTGCAGACTTTTTGGACAAGAATATGCGTTAAAACAATGAACTAGAGACTTCTTCCGATTCCGAAGGAACGGAAAAGGCTCTAGAACCGGCCCGCCCGATAGTCCTCATAGGCCTGGATCAGTTCTTCGCGGCTGTTCATCACGAAGGGGCCGCTCCAGGCGATCGGCTCGCGCAACGGCCGTCCCGCCAGCAAAAGGGCGCGCGCGCCCCGCGTCCCGGCGGTCAGGACCGCCTCCTCGCCGGGCCCGAGCGTGAGCAGCGCCAGCGAGTCGATCTCGTTTTCGCCCGCCGCGCCGGGCGCGAAGCCCGAGCCCTCGTAAAGGACGAAAAAGGCCTGATGGTCCGGCGGCGTCTCCTGCCGGAAACGCGCGCCGGGCGCGAGTTCGATGTCGAAATAGACGGCGTCGACATGCGGCGCGCGCACCGGGCCGACCTCGCCGGAGATCCCGGCTCCGGCGATCAGCTTGACCCGCGCGCCGTCGCGCTCTTCGACCGGCATCCGCGCCGCCTTGAATTCCTGATAGGCGGGCGACGACATTTTCTCGGCGGCGGGCAGGTTGATCCATAGCTGGAAGCCGCGCATCAGGCCATGGTCCTGCTCCGGCATTTCGGAATGGATCAGGCCGCGCCCGGCCTTCATCCATTGCACGTCGCCCGCTTCGATCACGCCCGAATGGCCGTGATTGTCGCTGTGGCGCATGCGCCCCGCCAGCATGTAGGTGACGGTTTCAAAGCCGCGATGGGGATGGTCCGGAAAGCCGCCGATATAATCGCCCGCCCGTTCCGAGCCGAAGAAGTCGAGCATCAGGAAGGGGTCGAGCGGCGGCTGGGCGCCGGATCCGATCAGGCGGGTCATTTTCACGCCCGCCCCGTCCGAGGTCGCCTCGCCATGCGTGACGGCGACGACTTTACGTGTGCGAAGTTCCTGTTTGACGCTCATGGGCTGTCTCCTTTGCGCGGAGACGTCGCCATTGCCACGGCCGCTGACAAGGACGCCCGTTCAAACCTTGCAGGAATGCAAGCTGTCAGTCTTTCTTGACCGGGCAGAAGGATTCATACAGCACGCCGATCAGCCGCTCGGCCTTTTTGTCGGCCAGAGCATAGCGAATGGTCTGGCCGTCGCGGCGCGGCCGGACCAGGCCGTCCTTGCGCAGCAGGGCGAGATGCTGGGAAATCAGGCTTTGCCGGGCCGCGAGCTTTTCGGCGATGTCGCCCACTGGCGATTCGCCTTGCGCCAGCAGGCACAGGATTCGCAGCCGCACCGGATTGGCGAGCGATTTCAGGAAGTCGCTGGCCTGTTCCGCGGCGTCGGAAAGGGCGGCCGCGTCGACCGCGGCCAATGGACGGACATCATCGGCGCACGTGGGCATTTCAGAGGCTAACCGCATGATCCAGATTGTCCCCTTGCGGCGGGCTTCCTTCGAGTTTAACCGCCCTGACGAGCCCGCGCGGCGGTTCTTATTCGCGATTATTCATATTTACGCGATTATTCATGTTTCAGATAGCCCGACTGAAGCGCAAGGGCAAGAAAAATCGGGCGCGAACAGCCAGATTCGCACAGAAAACCGGATGTCCCGGCCCGGTCGGCTGGACAGCGCGCATGCCGAAGGTTAAGGAAAAATCATGGTTCGGCAGGGTCGAGCCGCCGCCGCCCGCGCTCTCCGGTTCGACCTGGCCCAAACTTCCGCCCGAAGGCGATTGGATTTTGCGCCTGCGGACGATGTGAACGTCGGCGCGGAGGACGCGCGCAAAGCCCGGTCGAGTTGCGCCGCGAGCGCCTTTTCGCGGGAAACGGATTGAAGCTTATGGCGAAATTCCCAGTCTTCATCATCGGGTCGCCCCGTTCCGGCACCAGCGCGCTGGCCGAAGCCATGTTGCGCGCGGGCTATAACGGCTTTCGCGAAGGAAATTTCCTCAGCCTGTTGACGGTTCTGGACCGTTTCATCAACCACCATTTCACTATTTTCGGCAATGACGGCCCCAAGGTTCTGGCTTCGGCCGTCGACCGGCGGGCGCTTCATCAAGACATCGCTCACGTCTTTCGCGACGTCGTCAACCGGCACAATCCCACGCCGCCGTGGTTCGACAAGACCGGCAATCCGGAAATGATCGAGGCGGTTCCGACCCTGCTTGAGCTGTGGCCGGACAGCCTGTTCATTTTCTCCAAAAGACGCGCCATCGAGAATATCGTTTCCCGCTTGAAGAAATTCTCTGTCTATAATTTCGAATACCATTGCCGCGATTGGGCGAAAAACATGGAAGCCTGGAGACGAATCCGGGAAAAAATCCCCAACGACAAATATATCGAAGTCGATCAGCAGGAACTGATTCGCGATCCCGGGGCCGCCGCCCGCGCCATCGGCAATCTTCTCGCCCTCGCCGACGCGCAGGCGGACGCGATGGCTCAGGCCTTCCAGAAAGACCGTCCGCAGGAGACCGAAGCTGGAACCGCCCAGCGCGTCCTCGCGCTGAGGGATCTTTGGGACGAGCCGAGGCGCGAGCTGTTCGAGCGCGTCTGCGGCCCGGAAATGAAGGCCTATGGCTATTCGCTCGACGAAAGCTATTGGGCGCGCGGTTGACCCGCCGCCCTTGACTTCGCGCCGGCCGGCGTCGACCATTTCCCCGATGTCGCTCAAAATCCGCATCGATCTATTGTTCGGCTTGCTGCTACTGGTCGGTCTCGCCGCCGACATCGGCCGCATGGCGGTGAACGCCCGCGCGCGCGTCCAGGCCGAAAGCGCCGCCATGACCCGGGTGACCCGCGATTTCGTCGAGGCCGCGCTGGCCAGTTTTCACGGCGCCCCCGATCCGCGCGCCAGCCTGGACCAACTGGCGCGCGGGCTCGACGCCCTGCGCCATGTCCGGGTCGCCTTCGTTCAGGACGGCGCGCGGGCAGGGATGGCCGCGCTTGCGCCGGACGACGCGCGGCGCCAGTCGCCGGCCTGGTTCGACGCGCTGATCCACGCCCGGGCCAATTTGACCATCCTCCCGGCGGCGATCGACGGCCGCCGCTATGGCGACATCGTCATCGCCAGCGATCCCGCCGACGAGGTCAACGAGGTCTGGCAGGATGTCCGCGATCTGGCGCTGACCGGCGGCGCCATCGCGCTCGCCGCGCTGATCGGCGCCAGCTTCATTCTCGGCCGCACCTTGCGTCCTCTGGACGATTGCGCCGAGGCGCTCGGGGCCTTGCGCGACGGTGATTACCGCACGCGGGTCGAAGCGGCGGGATCGCCGGAGTTCCATGACCTCTGCGCCAAGATCAACGCGCTCGCCGCCGCGCTGCAAAGCCTGTCGCAGGACAATCGCTCCCTGGTCCAGCGCCTGATGAACGCGCAGGAGGACGAGCGCAAGCGGATCGCGCGCGAATTGCACGACGAGATCGGACCTTATCTCTTCGCCTTGCGCGCCAACGCCAGCCTGCTCGAATCCGGCCTGAAAAACGACGGCCAGGACGGACGGACAGAGGACGGACTGACCGGCCGGGTCGCCGCGATCCGGGGCCAGATCGAGGCGCTGCAAGGGCACAACCAACGTATCCTGCGTCAGTTGCGCCCGCCGGCGCTCGACGATCTCGGCCTGTTCGAGGCGCTTAAAATATTGGTGGAGGGCTGGCGCGAAACCGAGCCCGCCGTCGATCTCGAATTACGCCTGCCCGAACAGCGCGATCCACCCGATCCACGGGTGGGGCTGGCGCTTTACCGGCTGATTCAGGAGGCGTTGACCAATATTTATCGCCATGCCGGGGCGCGCCACGCCTCGATCGAACTGTCGCGCGCCGGTTCGCCGCCGGAACTGCGCGTCCGCGTCCAGGACGACGGCGTGGGCATCGATCCCGCGCAGCCGGCCGGGCTGGGCCTGACCGGAATGCGCGAAAGGGTGCAGGGCCTGGGCGGCAGGCTGCGTTTCGGCGAGGCGCCGGGCGGCGGCGGCCTGATCGAAGCGGCGCTGCCCTGCCGCCCGCCGGCCACTTTCGAGGCCTGACCCGCCCCCGCGAGGCGCGGCATTCCGACGCGCCTCGGCGATATGTTTTTTTCGCGGCGCGGAAGGGAATAGACTGACCGGCTGAAACATCTGTCCAACGGTCGCGCCTTGAAGCTGACGAGTTATTCCAATTTCACCTTGCGGGTGCTGATGGTCGCCGCCGCGCGCCAGCCCGCGCTGACCACGATCGGCGATGTCGCCGGCGCTTTCGGCATTTCCAAGTCGCATCTGACCCGTTGCGTCCATCAGCTCGGCCAATGGGGCTATATCGAGACTTTCCGCGGCAATGGCGGCGGGTTCCGGCTGGCGCGCGACGCGGGATCGATCCTGGTCGGCGAGGTGATCCGCCGCACCGAGGAAGGCTTCGACGTGGTCGAATGTTTCGACCTGGAGGCGACGACCTGTCCGCTGGTCGCGCGCTGCCGGCTGCGTCCCGCCTTGTTGCGGGCGACGGAGGTTTTTCTGGACGCGCTTGATGGCTTTACCCTGGCCGACATTACGGCGAATGGCGACGATCTGCTCGACGCGCTGGCGCTTCGGCCGCCCGCCGCGGCCTGTGCGCGAGCCTTGGCTTAAGCGGCGCGCGCGCCGGGCGGGTCGAGGGCGAGATCGGCGAGGGTCAGGCGCGCCAGTTCTTCGCGGAAGGCGGCATAGGCCGCCTCGCAGGCCGCGCGCAGCTTGCACAGGGCGACGATGCGGCATTGGCCGTCCTGATGGAGACGGCAGGGAAAGAGATTTTCCTGCGGTTCGAAAAGATCGAGAATTTCGAGCGCGACGGTGCGTTCCGGCGGCTTGGCCAGCCGGTAGCCGCCGCGCGGGCCGCGCTGGCCGATCAGATAGCCCGCCTGCATCAATTCGTTGCAGGTTTTCAGCACCAAGGCCTCGCTCAAGCCGAGGCGGCGCGCCATTTCCGGCATGGAGAGCGGGCGGTCGACCCGGCAGGCCATCAGAATGCGCATGGCGCCATTGGTTGCGGCGTTGAGTCTCATGATTTTCCAAAAACCTACATCTAACATATAAGTATGGCTTCTCCAGCCAATTCCATGCGTCGCTTGATGAGTCAAGTCAATTTCGGCTTGCCGCGAAGCGCCGGCCGAGGGTCTCGACGTCGGGACCGCGCGCCGGGTTTTATCCGCGCTGCCGCGCCGAACTCGATTGCATGGACGCAATCGTCGCGCTCGACGGCGGCCCGTTCGTGAGACGACAGGCGACAAGTCTTGCGGAGGGCTAAGACGCGGCGTCATAATCGCGGGAACACGTTCGGGTTGAGAAACTTGACGGGCGCCACAATGAAAACGCTGCATATTTTCGTCGAGGGCCGCGTGCAGGGCGTCGGCTATCGCGAATTCGCGCGCCGCGCCGGCGCGCGCCTCGACCTTTCGGGCTGGGCGCGCAACCGGTCGAACGGCTCGGTCGAGGTGCGCGCCAGCGGCGCGGCGCGCGATCTCGATGCGTTGGTCGAGGTTCTGCGCGCCGGGCCGCCTTTCGCGGAAGTGCGCGGCGTGCAGGCGATCGAGGACGGCGGGCCGCCGGAAAGCGGCGGCTTCGTTATCCATTCCACTGTTTGAATGCCTTGATCCGGATCAGCATTTTTTGCGTAAGCCCGTAACGAAAGGCGGCGGCGCGCGTATTGCGGATGTGCGAAACGCCTGCGATCCGGAGGAAGACCATGTTCACTCGCCGCGAGACTTTTGGCCTGTTCGGCTACGCCGCGCTCCTTGCGGGCGCGAGCCCGGCGAGAGCGGACGACAAGCTGGTCCGCAGCGACGCCGAATGGCGCAAGCTTTTGACCCCCGACCAGTTCGAAATCCTGCGCCGCGACGGCACGGAACAGCCCTTCACCAGTCCGTTGCTGCACGAGAAACGCAAGGGGATTTTTGCTTGCGCCGGCTGCGATCTCGACCTCTATTCGTCGGACACGAAATATGACAGCGGCACTGGCTGGCCGAGCTTCTGGGCGCCGCTGCCCCATGCGGTGAACGAGCGCGAAGACCGCTCTTTGGGCATGATCCGCACGGCGGTGAGCTGCCGGCGCTGCGACGGCCATCTCGGCCATGTGTTTAACGACGGCCCCAAGCCGACCGGCCTGCGCTATTGCATGAACGGCTTGGCGCTCAAGTTCAAGGCGGCGTGAAATGTTGCTCCTTCTGCTCGCTTTCGCCGGCGGCGCCCTGACCATCGCCAGCCCCTGCATTCTCCCGGTCTTGCCCTTCGTCTTCGCCGGCACCGGGCAATCCTTCGCGCGGCGCGGCCTGCCGATGCTGGCCGGCATGGCCGCGACTTTCGCCCTGGTCGCCACGCTTGCCGCGGTCGGCGGCGGCTGGGCCGCCCACGCCAATTCCATCGGCCGCGATCTGGCTCTGGCGCTGATGGCGTTTTTCGGCCTCGCCTTGCTGTGGCCAAGCCTGGCGGAGCGCCTTTCCGCGCCGCTGGTCGCGCTCGGCGGGCGGCTTTCCCAACGCGCGGAGGGGGAGGGCGGCGTCGTCGCCGCCGTGTTGCTCGGCGTCGCGACGGGCCTGCTCTGGGCGCCCTGCGCCGGCCCGATTCTTGGGATCATCCTCACCGGCGCGGCGCTCAACGGCGCGAGCGTGGGAACCTCGCTCCTGCTGCTGGCCTATGGGGTCGGCGCGGCGACCTCGCTCGCGCTCGCCCTGCTGGTCGGCGGCAAGGTTTTCGCCGCGATGAAACGCGGGCTCGGGCTGGGCGAATGGGCGCGGCGCGGCTTTGGCGTCGCGGTTCTGGCGGCGGTCGCGGCGATCGCTTTGGGCGCCGACACGGGCTTTCTCGCCAATCTGTCGCTGGCGAGCACCGACAAGTGGGAACAGGCGCTGCTCGACAAATCCGGCCTTTCCCCCTCCCATGCCGATGGCGCCATGACGATCAAGGCTGGCGATTCCGGCGCGGCCCGGACCGAGCCCGCGCGCCTCGCGTCAAATCTGCCCGACCTCGGCCCGGCGCCGGAACTCTCCGGCGCGGTCGCCTGGCTCAATTCGTCGCCTCTGACCCTCAAGGCATTGAAGGGCAAGGTGGTGCTGGTCGATTTCTGGACCTATTCCTGCATCAACTGCCTGCGCACCTTGCCCTATGTGAGGGCCTGGGCCGCAAAATACCGCGACAAGGGCTTGGTGGTGATCGGCGTCCATGCGCCGGAATTCGCCTTCGAGCGCGACATCGCCAATGTGAAGCGCGCGGTGAAGGATTTGGGCATCGATTATCCGGTGGCGATCGACAATGATTATGCGATCTGGCGGGCCTTCGACAATCAATACTGGCCGGCGGAATATATTGTCGACGCACGAGGCCGCCTGCGCCACCAACATTTCGGTGAGGGCGGCTATGACGAGACCGAAAAAATAATCCAGCAATTGCTGGCCGAGGCCGGCGCGCTGGTGACGCCGACCAAGGCTTTCGAGGACAAGGCGACCGGCGCCGAGGCCGCGCCCGATTTCGCCGATGTCCGCTCGGAGGAGACCTATATCGGCTATTCCCGCGCCGAGAATTTCGCCTCGCCCGGCGGCGCCGTCGAGGATAGCGGCCATGTCTACCAGGGCGCCGATCTCAAACTCAACCAATGGAGCCTCGCCGGCGACTGGACCATCGGCCCGGAGCGCGCCGAACTCGACCGGGCGGGCGGCGCCGTCGCCTTTCGTTTCCACGCCCGCGACCTGCATCTGGTGCTTGGTCCCGGTCCCGACGGCAAGCCGGTCCGCTTCAAGGTGACGATCGACGGCGCCGCGCCCGGCGACGCCCATGGCGTCGATGTGGACGCACAGGGGCAGGGGACGGTGACGGCCGAGCGGCTCTACCAGCTTGTCCGCCAGCAAGGCGCCATCCATGATCGCTTGTTCCGGATCGAATTTCTCGACCCGGGCGTGCGAGCCTATGCCTTCACCTTTGGTTGAGAGGGGAACCGACCATGATTCCTTCAAACCGTGTTTTGGCCGCCGGGATGCTGTCGGCGGCGCTTGCGCTGGCGGCTTCCGGCTCCCTGGTCAGGGCCGACGGGGCGCCACACGCCATTCCGGCGCCAGCGCGGGACGAGCCGGCGCATAAGGCGCCCGAAACCATCGTGCTCGCCGGCGGCTGTTTCTGGGGGGTGCAGGGCGTCTTTCAGCATGTGAAGGGCGTGACCCGCGCAATTTCCGGCTATGCCGGCGGCGCTGTGGCGACGGCCCATTATAATATGACGAGCCGGGGCGACACCGGACATGCGGAATCGGTCGCCGTCACCTTCGACCCGGCGAAAATCAGCCTGGGGCGGATCCTGCAAATCTATTTCGCGGTGGCGCATGACCCGACAGAGCTGAACCGCCAGGGGCCGGACGAGGGAAGCCAATATCGCTCGGCGATCTTTCCGCGCGACGCCGAACAGGCCGAGGTCGCCAGGGACTATATCGGCCAGCTCGACCAGGCCCACGCCTTCGCCGCGCCGATCGTCACCCGTATCGAGCCGGGCAAGAGCTTTTATCCGGCCGAGGCTTATCATCAGAACTTTTTGGCCCTCAACCCGGATTATCCCTATATCGTCATCAACGACCTGCCCAAGATCGCCGCCTTGCGGCGGCTCTATCCCAGTGAATATCGGGCCGATGCGGTTCTTGTCGGCGCCGCCGCCGGTCGGTGAGGCTTGACCTTTCGTTTCTCAAGCGAGGCCGGTCGGGTCTGGCCGGCGCCGGCCTCGAATCCGCTTTGGCGCTGCTGCGTCCGTCCGAACACGCGCCCGAACGCCGGCCGGAGGCGCCTTATGACCGCACGCGCCCGGCGAGGAGGCAATAAAGCGCCGCAGCGGCGCCCCCCGCCGGAATGGCCAAAGCGGGAGTCAGCTCATCGCCCATGCCGATGGCCGCGTTCAAATAGCTCAAAGCCCAGGAAATCGCGGCGCCGACGACGAAAAAGGCGGCGACGTTCGCCAACTTGAGCCAGCCGCAAATTTTACGCGTCAGCCATAGATTGACCGCCATATCGGAGCCGACCGCGAAGAGCGACCAGCCAAGACTCAGAGCGGCGACGCCGCCGTCGTCGCGCGACAGGTGAAAATTCAAGGCGACGACGGGCAGGGTGATGGAGAGACCCGCGAGGCTCGCGGCGAGGCGATTGGACGCCGCCGGCGCCTTCGCCGCCGCGAACTCGGCCTCCGGCGTGGCGAACAGCAGCGCGCGCTGCTCGGGCGTCAGCGCGATTTCTTCCCGAACGGCGGAGTTTTCCGGGCGCGGGGCGGACTGGAGCGCGGCGCCGCCGCGCCGGCCGAAGGATGCGGTCCTGGTCATGCGCGCAGAATGCTATGCGAAGCTTTCCAAAAAATTGCCGGAAAAATTCAAGCCTCGCCATTCATCGCGCTTTCAGGAAGAAAATGTTCTTCCGCGGCGATTGAAAGAGCGCCGACCAGCCATGGCGCTTTTTGGTCTGGCGACCGCATCGGCGAGCATTGGGACTCCCTCCCCCTTGTGGGGAGGGCCGGGGTGGGGGTGAAACCTCGCGATGTTTCGGCCTGTGGCGCTCCCCCACCCTGACCCTCCAGGGGGGAGGGACTCGGCGGCGCCGATTCCGCATGGATGGAAATCGCTCAAGATTCCGCCTTTCCTTTTTCGCATCCCGCACTATTTTCGCGCGCCGGACCGCCATCGCAAGGATTATGATATGGGCTTCCTCGCCGACGCGCTCTCTCGCGTAAAACCTTCCGCCACCATCGCCGTCACCCAGAAGGCGCGGGAGCTCAAGGCGCAGGGGCGGGAGATCATCAGCCTGTCGGTCGGCGAGCCGGATTTCGACACGCCCGACCATATCAAGGCCGCGGCGATCGAGGCGATCCGGCGCGGCGAGACCAAATATGGGCCGGTGGCCGGGATTCTGCCGCTGCGCGAGGCGATCGCCAAAAAGTTCAAGCGCGAGAACGGGCTGGACTACAAGGTCTCGCAATGCATCGTCGGCACGGGCGGCAAGCAGATCTTGTTCAACGCTCTGATGGCGAGCCTCAATCCCGGCGACGAAGTCATCATCTCCGCGCCTTATTGGGTCTCCTATCCGGAAATCGTCGCTCTGTGCGGCGGCACGGCCGCGATCGTCGAGACCAAGGCGGAAGACGCCTACAAACTCCGGCCGGAAACTCTGGAAAAGGCGATCAATCCCCGCACCAAATGGGTGATCCTCAATTCGCCCTCCAACCCGTCCGGCGCGGCCTATTCGCGCGACGAATTGAAGGCCTTGACCGACGTTCTTATGCGCCATCCCCAGGTCTGGGCGCTCGCCGACGATATTTACGAACATCTGATCTATGGCGATTTCGTCCATGCGACCCCGGCCCAGGTCGAGCCGGGGCTCCACGACCGCACCTTGACCATGAACGGCGTGTCGAAAGCCTATGCCATGACCGGCTGGCGCATCGGCTATGCGGCGGGGCCGGAAAAGCTGATTCGCGCCATGGACATGATCCAGGGCCAGCAGACCTCCGGCGCCTGTTCGATCGCGCAATGGGCGGCGGTCGAGGCGCTCGACGGCCCGCAGGATTTCATCAATGAGAGCCGCAAAGTGTTCGAGGGCCGGCGCGATCTCGTCGTCTCCATGCTCAATCAGGCAAAATATCTTTCCGCCCATCGGCCGGAAGGCGCGTTTTACGTTTATCCCTCCTGCGCCGAGGCTTTGGGCAAAATTTCGGAAGGCGGCCGGAAAATCGCGAGCGATGTCGATTTCGTCACTGCGCTTCTGGAAGAGCAGGGCGTGGCGGTGGTCCAGGGCTCGGCTTTCGGCATGGGGCCGAATTTCCGGGTCAGCTATGCGACCTCGAACGAGGCCCTTGCCAAGGCCTGCGGGAAAATCCAGGCTTTCTGCGCCGGGCTGCGCTAAACATTTGATGGAGACGGGCGATGTGCGCGAAGCGTTTGAAATTATTGACGATTGTTGTATTGATCGCCCTTGGCGCCGGCCGAATCGGACCGGCGCTGGCGGCCAATATCGCTCCCGGCGAGGATTACGCGAACCTGCGCGGGCAATTGCTGGCGGAAGGCTGGCGGCCCGAGACGGGCTATGGCCAGAAACTCTCCAACGGCAAGCCGTTCCACCGTTTCCCCGAAGTCCTGTGCGGTGTGGACCGATGCCGCGCCAAATGGCATGACGCGCGCGGCGCCGAACGCTCGATCATGCTGAAGCGCGGCGGTTTGACCGACCCCTATTCGGTGATCGGCGAGGAATAATACCATCGGCCCTTGAAAAGGACCGATGGTATCCGCGCCGACCGGCGCGGCGCCGGCTGACGCCGGCGGGCGCCCTTGTTTCCGACGAGTCGGAAACAAGGGCCAATGGTATAAACGGCCTTCAGCTCATTTCGGCCAGCATTGCCGCGGCGAGAATCAACGCCGCGATCAGCAGGCTTGGGTAATAGCCCCAGTGCGCGGCGTGCGGCCAGGTCGGCAGAACCGCGAAAAAGCAGACGATCAGCAGGGCGATCAGAATGGTTGCAGGCGACATGGCCGCCTCCTTTCGCGCATTCCGCCGCAAGCCGCCGAACTTTCCGGAAGCTCCGGGCGTCTGATACGGTTTCCGCAAGATTGCTTCGCAATCCGCGGAAACGCCATGGCGCGAAAATCATCTATGTCGCGGGCGAATTTTCGCGCCAGCGGAATACGAATTCCGAATGATTCATTCGGAATTCGTATGACGGATCGGCGCGCAAACGGTCTTTTTGCTCAAATTTAATGCGCCAAACCCGGGAAGGTTCCGTCGCCTCGCCGGGAGAATGATAAATCTCAATGCGTTGCGTGCGTCACAGCAAAAATGATGCGCCGCAAAATCAGTCTTGACATTTTGTGCGCCGCAACATAAATTATCAACCGTAGCGCAAGCGATGCTTGTGTTGCAGCCCTCCTTGGGCGTTTCCTCCCTAGACTTGGGCCGCTGGTTCTTCCGGCGGCCTTTTTTCTTTTTAAGGTCAGGGGCCAGAATGCCTGGAGCGCGCCCGCCCGACCGCCGAATGGACATCGAACAAAGCGCCGTAAGCGCCGAAGGCATAGAGCGGAAAGGTCATGACAAAGCGACCGCTAAATCCGCCTCCGTTTTGGATTTGATCTCGTCCACGCTCACGCCGTCCGCGAGCTCGATCAGTTTCGCGCCGCCGCTTCCGTGCTTGTCGATGGAAAAGACGCCGAGATCGGTGATCAGCAGGTCCACCACCCGCGAGCCGGTCAGCGGCAGATTGCATTTGTGGAGGAATTTGGGGCCGTCCTTGGCGACATGCTCCATCACCACCACCACTTTTTTCACCCCGGCGACGAGGTCCATGGCGCCGCCCATGCCCTTGACCATTTTTCCCGGGATCATCCAGTTGGCGAGATCGCCGTTCTCCGCGACCTGCATGGCGCCGAGAATCGACAGGTCGATATGGCCGCCGCGAATCATGGCGAACGAATTGGCCGAGGAAAAATAGCTGGTCGTCGGCAGTTCGGTGATGGTCTGCTTGCCGGCGTTGATCAGGTCGGCGTCCTCCTCGCCCTCATAGGGGAAGGGGCCCATGCCGAGCATGCCGTTCTCGCTTTGCAGCTGCACGCTCATGCCGGCGGGAATGAAGTTCGACACCAGGGTCGGAATGCCGATGCCGAGATTGACGTAAAAGCCGTCGCGCAGCTCTTTCGCCGCCCGCGCGGCCATTTGATCGCGTGTCCAGGCCATCAGATTTCTCCTCCGGCCGCCGCCGCCGGGCTGGTGTGCTTGCGCGTGGTGCGCTGCTCGATATGTTTGACCGGATTGGGCGTGCATACGATGCGCTGCACATAAATGCCGGGGGTGTGGATTTCGTCGGGATGGAGTTCGCCGGGCTTGAACAGATGTTCGACCTCGGCCACCGTGATCCTGCCGGCGGTCGCCATCATCGGATTGAAATTGCGGGCGGTCTTGCGGAACACCAGATTGCCCTCGCTGTCGCCCTTCCAGGCGTGGACCAGCGCGACATCGGCGACAAGGCCGGTCTCCATCACATAATTCTCGCCGTTGAAGACCCGCGTCTCCTTGCCCTCGGCGATGATCGTGCCATAGCCGGTCTTGGTGTAGAAGGCGGGAACGCCGGCGCCGCCGGCGCGGATGCGCTCGGCCAGCGTGCCCTGCGGGTTGAACTCGATCTCCAGCTCGCCGCCCAGAAACTGCTGGGCGAAAAGCTTGTTCTCGCCGACATAGGACGAGATCATCTTCTTGATCTGCCGCGTCTCCAGCAGCACGCCCAAGCCGACCCCGTCCACTCCGGCGTTGTTGGAGATGAAGGTCAGGTCTTTGGCGCCCGATTGCTTGACCGCCTCGATCAGGGCTTCGGGAATGCCGCAAAGGCCGAAGCCGCCGGCCATCAACGTCATGCCGTCCTTGACCAGCCCGGCCATTGCGGCGCCGGCGTCCGGATAAACTTTCTTCATGGGCGAATCCCGCGCTTGCGAAAGATGTTGCGCTGCGACAATAAGCGCGCCGGGCGCGGCGGTCCATACCGCTTAAGGGCTTAGCTTTTCAGCAGAAGCGCCAACCAGCCCGGCGTTTCGGCGCCGCGGTCCTTGCGGGTCGCGGCCGGCGCGAGTTTTTGAACGCTGAAACCCGCTTTGGCCGCGCAAGCCCGCAAATAGGCCTGGGAATGGGCGAAGCGCAGGTCCGCGCCAAGGGCGAAACCGGAACCGTTCGGCAGGCTCTGGGTGGTGAAGGCGAAGACGCCGCCTTTTTCGAGAACGCGCGCGACACTGGCGAAAACGGGAGCGAGATCGCCGATATAGACGAAGACATCGGCGGCGACCGCAAGATCGGCGCTTTCCGCCGGCTCCTGGTCAAGGAAATCCAGCAGGTCGGCGGCGGCGAGGCGGTCGTAGAGGTTTTTGGCCCGCGCTTTGGCGATCATCGCCGGGGCGAGATCGACGCCCGTCATGCGCGCCGCTTTCGCGCGAAAAAATTCGCCCGCCAGGCCCGCGCCGCAGCCGAGATCGAGCATATGGGCGAAGACGCGGCCCGGCGCCGCCCGTTCGACCGCGTCGAGCAGGATTTGCGGGCCGCGATAGGCCAGGACTTCGGTCAGATGCCGGTCGAACGTTTCGGCATATTGATCGAACAGGGTTTTGACATAAGCGCGCGGCGCCAGGGCCGGGCTTTCGCCGGAAAGGCGGGCGAGGCGCAAGGCGGCGCCGGCGCAATCCTCGGGGTCGCGCGCCAGCGCCGCGCGGAAGGCGGCTGTCGCCTCGGCGCGGCGTCCGAGTTCTTCCAGCGCCTCGCCCAGCCCGAACCAGCCCGGCGCCCAATGCGGCGCAAGCTCCAGAACCTGGCCGAACAGGTCGCGCGCCGCCTCGAAATCGCGCTCTTGCAGCGCGCCCAGCGCCCAGCGATAGCGGCGGTCGGCGGCGAGATCGCCGGATGAGCCGGTCGGCGTCATGAAAATAACACCATGGGGTGGAAGCGCGGCCCCGAACAGGCCATAATTCGTTCAGAAAACATTCAGCCTCTTACGGATAACCTGATATCATTCCAATTTGGCGCTTTAGCGCAATCTTTCGGTGAGGAGAACCACATGTCCATTCCGATGAAAAAAGTCGCGATCGGCCTTGTCGCCGCGCTTTCGCTCACGCCCATCGCCACCCGTCCCGCTGCGGCCTGGTGCAACGGCTGGGGCTGCGGCGGCGGCAACGCTGGCGGGGCGGCGGCGGCCGGATTGATCGGCGGCCTGGCGCTGGGAGCGGCCATCGCCAATTCGAATCAGCCCGCCTACGTCGCCCCCGTCGATGGCGGCTGCTGGCTCGAGCGTCGCCCGGTCTATGACCAGTGGGGCAATTATATCGGCCGCCGCCGCGTCCGCGTCTGCCAGTAGGCCCGGGCTTTTTAGCAAAATTTTGCAGAAGCCCCGCGCGCGGGGCTTCTGGCGTTCAGTGCGAAAAAACCGCCGGAAGCGTCAGGTGCTGGAGCAGGTGACGCGAGCCGGCGCCGCGCGTCAGGAGATGATGGCCGCCGCTGAAGGCGCCGAGCGCCAGCAGATCGGCGCCGTGATCGGCGGCGCGGTTGAGCAGCGCATCCATGACGCCGATGTCGCCCAGGGGCAGTTGTTCGGGATAGGCGCAGATCTTGTGCGCGGCGAGATGGCCCACGGCGAGATTGAGCGCGTCCTTCTGCGCCGCCAGCGCCTCGGGATCGTCGCTTTTGGAGAAACCCACCACCAGGGCTTCGACCCTCGGCTGGACCAGGGGAACGCCATTGGTGAGGCCGCGCGACGAGGCGGCCGTATCCGTCCAGGCGAAGATCGGCCGTTTGCCAATGGTCTTGAACGCCCCGACATCGGGAAGGACCAGAACCGGCCGGCCGGATTGGACGATCAGCCGTTCGGCGAAATCCGCCGGAACCCGCGCATTATCCTCGCGCCTTTGTCCGAGCACGATCATGTCGAAATGGCGCGCGAGTTCGGTCGCGCGCTTGACGATTTCGCTTTCGTCGCCGCGATCGAGATCGATCCATGCGGCGTCGAGCTTCGCCGTCGCCACGAGAAATTCCTCGCGGCTGGCGTCGGCGTCCTGCTTGTGCGCGCCGATCTGCGCGAACAGGCCGGTGAGTTTCGCTCCCTTGGCGCGCGCCAGGTCGGCGGCGATTTTCAGGCGGACTTTCGATCTTTCGCCGCTGTCGAGATGAACGAGCAGAGAGCTGAGGGGCATGGGTTTTTCCGGTTCGGGTGGGGCGTTCGGGTCTATCGTTGCAGGAAAGGATTGTGCTTTTTCTCGGCGCCGATGGTGCTCATCGGCCCGTGGCCGCTGATGAAGGTCATGCCATCGTCGAGCGTCAGCAGTTTCTGCTCGATCGAGCGCATCAAAGCGGCGTAATCGCCGCCGGGCAGGTCGGCGCGGCCGATCGAGTTTTGGAACAGCACGTCGCCGACGAGGCAGAATTGCATCGGCTCGTTGATGAAGACGACGCTGCCGGGCGTATGGCCGGGGCAATGGCGGACATCGAAACGGGCCTCGCCGACAGATACTTGGTCGCCCTCGTCCAGCCAGCGGTCCGGCGTGATGTTTCGGCAGGGAAAGCCGAACATTTGCGCGGCGGCTTCGAGATTGTCGAGCAAGAATTTGTCGCCGATGTGCGGCCCCTCGACCGGGACGCCGAGCGTGTCGCGCAAGTCGGCGGCGCCGCCGGCATGATCGGCGTGGCCATGGGTGAGCAGAATTTTTTCGACGCTCGCGCCGGTCTGTTCGATGGCGCGGCGGATCAGCGGCACATCGCCGCCCGGATCGACCACCGCGGCTTTCCCGGTCGCCTCGCAGATCAGGATCGTGCAGTTCTGCTGGAAGGGGGTGACGGGAACGATGGCGACCTTGATCCGCGACATAAGATTCTCCGAGGGCGGGCAGCCATCCTAGCCCGGCCCGCGCGCCGCCGCCAGAGCAAGGGCGCTTTCCTCGTCGTGCAATGCGGGCTTTGCCCAAATGCGCAAAGGGATTCATCGGACGACTGGCCTAATACATTGGCATATAATTATTTTTTAGGTATTTTGGCCGGAAGGCAGGCGCCGTTTTTGCTGGAGGAGGCGCCCTCCCAGGCGAGACGACATGCCGCAACCTTTGCAACTTAAGAACGACGCCTTGCAGGCATAAGGTCGTTTGCTGGAGCAATAGGTTTGACGTAAACTTTCAGATCGGCCTTTGGGGCTTACTCGATTCTCGTGACTTCCAGCCGGCGGGCCAGACCCGGCGGGGGGGAGGGCAAGGCAAGGCAATGAACCAATACGCCTATCATTTCTACGAGATGGTCCATCTGGCCATGGCGCCGGCGCGCGCGCTGTCCGACATGACCCGGCTGACGTTCAAAAGCCCGTTCAATCCGCTGTCCTATACGCCGATGGGCCGCAATCTCGCGGCTTCGGCGGAATTGTTCGAGCGCATGACCCGCCGCTACGGCAAGCCGGCCTTCGGCCTCGAAACGACCGAAATCGACGGCCATGAGGTCGCTGTCGAGCAGGACATCGTCTGGTTGCGGCCGTTCTGCCAGCTCATGCATTTCCGGCGTCACCTGCCCGCCCATGCGCCGCGCCAGTCGCGCCTGCTGATCGTCGCGCCCATGTCGGGCCATTATGCGAGCCTGTTGCGCGGCACGGTCGAGACCTTCCTGCCGACCCATGACGTCTATATCACCGACTGGGTCGACGCCCGTCTGGTTCCGCTCGCGGTCGGGCGTTTCGATCTCGACGATTACATCGACTATATCGTCGAAATCTGCGATTTCCTCAATGTTCCGGGCGCCCCGCCGGTCCATGTGCTCGCGGTCTGCCAGCCCTCCGTCCCGGTGATGGCGGCGGTGGCGCGGATGGAGGCCCGGAACAGCCCCCACACGCCGGCCTCGATGACCCTGATGGGCGGCCCGATCGACACCCGCCGCAGCCCGACCGCGGTCAACAAGCTCGCCGAAAAGCGCGGTTCGCAATGGTTCCGCCGCAATTGCATCCATGTCGCGCCCTTCCCCTATCCGGGCGCGGGCCGCGAGGTCTATCCCGGCTTCCTCCAGCTTTCCGGCTTCATGGCGATGAATTTCGACCGCCACGTCAGCGCCCATCTCGGAATGTTCAACCATCTCGTCAAGGGCGACGGCGATTCCGCCGAGAAGCATCGCGACTTCTACGACGAATATCTCGCGGTGATGGACCTCACCGCCGAATTCTATCTCCAGACCATCGACACGGTTTTCGTCGACCACGATCTGCCGCGCGGCACGATGAAGCATCGCGGCGAGGCCATCGATCCCGGCGCCATCCGGCGCGTCGGCCTGATGACGGTCGAGGGCGAGAAGGACGACATTTCCGGCGTCGGCCAGACCGAGGCGGCGCAGGATCTCTGCGTCAATCTGCCCGATGGATTGCGGATGCATTATCTGCAGAAAGACGTCGGCCATTATGGCGTGTTCAACGGCTCGCGCTTCCGCAAGGAGATCGCGCCGCGCATCTGCGCCTTTCATGCGCAGGTCGAGGCTTTCGACAAGCAGGGCTTCAGCCCGGCGACGCCGTCGCGGCGGCGGACCGCCACTGCGCCAGAAGGGCGCGCAAAGTCGCCGGCTTGAGCGGCTTGTTAATCACGGTGATGTCCTTTTCCCGCGCGCGGGCGCGCATGTCCTGCGAGCGGTCGGCGGTGATCAGCGCGGCGGAAATGGACGCGCCGAAGCGCCAGCGCAAGGCGACGATGGCGTCCACCCCGTCGCCCTCGTCGAGGTGATAGTCGGCGAGCACGGCGTCCGGCGTCCGGTTCCGGCGCGCCAGATCCGCGGCCGCCTCGCGCTGGTTGGTGGCGACGACCGGGACGCAGCCCCAGGACGACAGCAGCGCGCGCATCCCGTCGACGATGGATTTGTCATTGTCGATGGCGACCACGACCATGCCGGCGAGGGGCGACTGGCGCGGCGCGGCGGCGGGGGCGTCGTCGGGCGCCGAAGCCCGCGGCGCCGCCACGCCAAGCGGCGCCGTGACGGTGAAGACCGAGCCCTTTCCCGGCGTCGATCTGAGAGACAGCGGATGGTTGAGCACCCGCGCCATGCGCTCGACGATGGACAGGCCGAGGCCGAGGCCCGGTTCGGCGGCGCTGGCGTCGAGCCGTTCGAATTCGCGGAACACGCTTTTCTGTTTCTCCGGCGGAATGCCGAGGCCCGTGTCCCACACCTCGAACCGCACTTTTCCGCGCAGCCTTCGCGCGCCGACCAGGACGCGCCCCGAGCGGGTGTATTTGACCGCGTTGGAGACGAGGTTCTGCAACAGGCGGCGCAGCAGCCGGCGATCCGAGCGCACCGCGAGCGAGCACGGGATGAAGGTCAGCTTCAACTGCTTCTTCTCGGCGAGCGGCGCGAATTCGATCTTGAGCTGGTTGAACAGATCGCTGACCGGGAAGGAGCTTAATTCGACCTTCATCGCGCCCGCGTCGAGCCGCGACATTTCGAGCAGGGCCGAGAAAATATCCTCCACCGCCTCGAGCGCGGAATCGACATTATGCGCCAGCGCGCCGGTTTCCTTTGAAGGCGCGCCGGCTGCGGCGCGCTGCATCATGGTCGCGGCGTAAAGCCGCGCGGCGTTGAGCGGCTGGAGGATGTCGTGGCCGGCGGCGGCGAGGAAGCGGGTCTTGGAGATATTGGCGCGCTCGGCCTCGGCCTTGGCGCGCGCCAGTTCGTCGTTGAGCTGGGTCAGCTCCTCGGTGCGCTCGCGCACCCGCCGCTCCAGGCTTTCATTGGCGGCCTCCAGCGCCTGTTCGGCGGCGAATTGCTCGGTGACGTCGGTATAGGTGACCACCAGGCCGCCGTCGGGCATGCGCGCCGAGCGCGTCTCGATCGCCTTCCCGGAGGGCGCGAGCCGCACCCGGAACGGTTCGGAATTGGTCAGGCGTTCGAGGCGGCCGACGACCAGTTCGTCCACCGCGCCCTCGCCGTAAAGCCCGCGCTCGGCGTTGAAGCGCAATATGTCGTCGAGCGCCACGCCATTGCGGGCGTAATGGGCGGGCAGGCCGAACATGTCGCGGAATTCCCGGTTCCAGCAGGTGAGGCGGAGATCGGCGTCGAAGACAGAAATGCCCTGACGGGTGAAATCCAGGGCGTGCTGGAGCATTTCGCGATTGTAGAGCAAAGCGGCGGAGGCGTCGTCCAGGAGCCGCAGCGCGGCGGCGCTGGAGACATTGCGCCGCCGCAGCAGCAGCGACAGCACCAGCCGCGCGGAGGCCGCGCCGATCGCCGAGGCGAGCAGATGCTCGGCGATCCGCAACATGTGGATGTCCGCCTCGGCTTGCGGGTCGTAAGTCTGGCCGCGGCCGGCGAAAAAGGACTCGAAGGCCTCGTGGGTGCGCGGTCCGCCGAGATAGCGCGCGACATTGGCCTCGACCTCGGCGGCCTGGACGCTAGCGCGCCACAGCCGAAAGGCCTGCGCCATGGGCGCCGCGTCGTTGCCGACGAAAATATCGGCTTGAAGGCGTTCGATCGGGGTCGGCTGGCGGGCGAGGGAAAAGACGATATAGGCGAGCGCGTTGCCGGACAGGCTCCAGAACACGCCATGGACGACCGTCGCCATCTGCGCGTTATAGGCGACGGGCTGGTTTGCCAGGCCGGCGTCAATCGACGGCGCGAGCAGAATGAAAGTCCAGATGGCGAGGCCAGTGATCAGGCCGGCGATGGCGCCGAGCGAAGTTCCACGCCGCCAGGTCAGGGCGCCGACGAAGGCCGGACCGAATTGCGCGACGCAGGCGAAGGACAGAATGCCGATCGAGGCGAGATGGGCCTCGCCGACGAGGCGGTAGTAGAAGAAGGCCAGAACCAGGACGACGAGGATCGCGGCGCGCCGCACCCGCAGGATCAGCCGCCCGGCTTCGCCTTCGACGTAAGCGCGCGCGCCGCCGCCGGGCCAGCGGCCCGCGCGCAGCAGCAGCGGCAGGACGAGATTGTTCGAGGCCATGATCGACAGCGCGACCGATTCGACCACCACCATGGCGGTGGCCGCCGAAAGGCCGCCGATCATGGCGATGAAGGCCACCGGCCCATTGCCGGCGGCGAGCGGCAAAGCCATCACGGCGATGTCGCGGTCGATCGCATGGGGAAGCTTGAGCAGGCCGGCGATTGCGAGCGGAATGACGAAGAAATTGATCGCCAGCAGATAGAGCGGAAAGACGACCGCCGCGGTCTTGATGTCGTTCTCGCTGTGGTTCTCGACAATGGCGACATGGAACTGCCGGGGCAGGAACAGGATGGCGCCGCTGGAAAGCAGGGTCAGCGTGGTCCAGACCGCGGGATCGGGCGGCGAAGAGAGCGCCGCCCAGACGGCGGGCGCGGCGGCGGCGCGGTGAAACAGGTCGGTCAACCCGCCGAACATGCCCCAGACCACGAAGGCGCCGACGATGAGGAAGGCGAGCAGCTTGGCGACGGATTCGGCGGCGATGGTCGCCATCAGCCCGTTCTGGCGCTCGCCGGCCTCGACCCGCCGCGTGCCGAAGGCCATGGCGAACAAGGCAAGCAGAAGCGCGACCGCGAGCGCGAGGCGATCCGGCCCTTCCGGGGTGGGGGCAAGGGGCGCCGACGATCCGAAACCGATCATCAGCGTCGCCGAAATCGCCTTGAGCTGCAAGGCGATATAGGGCACGACGCCGATCGCCGCGATCACCGCCGCCACCGCCGCCACGGCCTCCGACTTGCCGTAGCGGGCGGCGAGAAAGTCGGCGATGGAGGTGATGTTCTGCGCCCGCGCGATGCGCGCGACCCGCGCCACCAAAGGCCAGCCGAAGCCGAAGACCAGCATCGGCCCGATATAGATGGGGAGAAAATCGAGGCCGTTGGTCGAGGCGAGCCCGACCGAGCCGAAAAAGGTCCAGGAGGTGCAATAGACGCCAAGACCCAGCACGTAAACGATTCGCCGGGTTCTTTCGCCGGAGAAGCGCGCGGCGTGTCGGTCGCCCTGAACCGCCAAAGCGAGCAGGCCGAGAAAATAAAGCAAGGTCGCCGAAAGGCTGATCCAACTCAACGTCCTGTCGCTCCTGTCGCGCGGTTCCCAAGGATTGCAGTCTTCACCGAGGATTGACCCTGCTCTTGGCCTCGGCTTAACCTCGCGTCAGCGCGATGTCGCGCGGCTGAACGGGGGTTTCGGCATGTTAGAAGATTTTAAAAAATTCGCCATGCGCGGCAATGCGCTCGACCTCGCGGTCGGCGTGATCATCGGCGCGGCTTTCGGCAAGATCGTCGGTTCGCTGGTTGACGACATCATCATGCCTCTGATTGGCGCGATCACGCCAGGCGGCCTCGATTTCTCCAATTATTATATCGCGCTCAGCTCGAAACTCGCCAATCATCCGGCCTATGCTGACGCCAAGAAAATCGGCGCGGCCTTCGGCTACGGCGCCTTCCTCACCGCGGCGCTGAACTTCGTGATCATCGCTTTCGCTCTGTTCCTGATGATCCGCGCGATCAATCAGCTGTTGACGAAGAAGGACGAGGCGCCCGCCACGCCGCCCGCGCCGCCGCGCAACGAGGTGCTGCTGGCGGAAATCCGCGACCTTCTCGCCAACAAGGACGGCGTCAAGGCCTGACGCCCGAAATCTTTCCGCCTGAAATCTTGCCGCCCGAAATTTTGGCGCGCTTCCGTGGCGAGGGCGCGCCAAGCCAGGCGGCGACCTCCGGCCAGAGCGTTTCAAGCGTCCGGCGGCCCATAAACAAGTCGAGGTGGCCGCCGGGAACGATTCTTCGCCTGATCGCTTGCCGAGGCGTCCCGACCAGACGGGCGCAGGCGAAGGTCTGCTCCGGCGCGGCGATGTCGTCGTCTTCCGCCGCGATCAGATAAAGCGGCGCGCGCATGGCGCGCAAATCGATCCTCTTGCCCAGGGCGACGAACTCGCCGCGCGCCAGTTCGTTGCGCTTGTACAGTTTTTCGACCGTTTCGAGATAATAGGCGCCGGGCAGGTCGAGCGGCGCGCCGCTCCAGGCGCGAAACATCGCGGCGCGGGCGGCAAAGGCCCGCGAGTTGAGCGGCAGATCGCTTTGCAGCAGGGCGTGAATCTCCGCGTCGCCGCGCGCCGCCAGCGCCCAGAACCTTTGGGCCTCGGCGCCGCGCGCCAGGCCTTCGCCGAGCCGCGCCAGTTCCTGGAAGGTTTCGAGCGGCGTCGCGTGAGCCAGCGCCGAAAACGGGCTTTCCTGGGCCTCGGTGTCGATCGGGGCGGCGGCGATGACCAGCTTCCGCGCCTTCTCCGGAAAGCGCGCCGCGAAGACAAGGCCAAGCCAGCCGCCCTGGCACAGGCCGACGAAGTCGCAGCATCCGCCGATCTCGTCCACCATGACGACAAGATCGGCGAGATAGTCGTCGATGCCGCGAAAAATCTGGTCTTCGCGCGCCGACAGCCATTCGACCAGATAAAGCGGGCGTTTCGCTTCGCCGAGCCGCGCCATCAGGCTGTGGCCTTCGGCCAGATCGGCGATTCGCGCGTCATGCAGGGCGTAAGGCGCGCAAACCAGGATCGGCGTTCCCCCGTTCCCGGCGGCCGGACGGTCGAAACGCCGCAGCCGCGCCGTGGAAAGCGTGAGCGCGACCTCATTGGCGCTCGCCCAGACAGGTTCGGGGCGGGGCGGCGGCGAAGGCCGAACCCCCGCCATCATCGTCCGGGCGAAAGCTAGCCCGGCTTCGGCCGCGAAAAGACCGGGCCAGAACAGCCTCGTCCAATCCATATCCCGGTCCCCGCCGCGCGCCATGGCGTCATTCTCGCGCGAATTGCGGCAAAAGGGCGAAGAATTTTCGCGGCTTGCCGCGCAATTGGCCTAAGGCGCCAGTCAGCGGCGCTTGCCGGCGACCGGCCGGCGTGGCTAAACTTTTCCACGCGCACGCAACAATCAACCAAGCGCGGGTGGGAGACGCCGTGTCGATTTGCTTTTCGCGGTCTTGCCGGCGCGGGTTTATCGCCTTGGCCGCCGCCTTGACGAGCCTGTCGCATTTGGCGCCCCCGGCGTCGGCGCAGCCGGCGCCGGCGGAGGCCGCGCCGCCCGTCCAGACCTTCAAGATCGGCTATCTGCGCCGGGCGGAGTCGGGAACCGCGATTTCGCGCCTCGCGCTTCCCGCCGAAAACAATGGCGAGGCCGGCGCGCTCGCCGGTCTGGACGACGACAACGACACTGGCGAATTCCTGGGCCAGAAATTCACTTTTGCGCCGCGCCGTCTCAAGCCCGGCGAGGACGCGGCCAAGGCTTTGGGCGATCTGGCCGGGCAGGGCGTGAATTTCGTCGTCGCCGATCTTCCGGCCGGCGTGCTGCTCGCCGCCGCCGACAGTCCCGCCGCCGCCAAAATGCTGATCTTCAATGTCGGCGCGTCCGACGACGTTCTGCGCCAGGAGTTCTGCCGCGCCAATGTCGTTCATGTCGCCCCGAGCCGGGCGATGCTCGCCGACGCCCTGGCGCAATATCTGATCTGGAAGCAATGGCGGAAATGGTTCCTGGTCGTCGGCTCCCACCCCGAGGACAAGCTGTGGGCGAACGACCTCAAGCGGGCGGGCGCCCGATTCGGCGCCAAGCTGGTCGAGGAGCGGGTGTTCGAGGATCGCGGCGGCGCCCGGCAGTCCGACAGCGGCGTCGCCCTGATCCAGAAGCAGATTCCCGCCTTCACCCAGGGCGCGCCGGCTTACGACATATTGGTCGCGGCGGATGAAAGCGCGGTCTTCGCCGATTATTTGCCCTATCGCACCTGGGATCCGCGCCCGGTCGCCGGTTCGGCCGGGCTGGTTCCGACCTCCTGGGACGCCTCCAACGAGAGCTGGGGGGCGGAGCAATTGCAGCGGCGGTTCGAGCGCAAATTCAGCCGCCACATGACCGCGCTCGACATGAACGCCTGGACGGCGGCGCGGATGATCGGCGAGGCGGCCTCCCATGGCGCGGCGGGCGACGCGGGCGCGATGAAGGCCTTTTTCCTGTCCGGCGATTTCGCGCTCGCCGCCTTCAAGGGCCAAAAGCTCACCTTGCGCGACTGGGATCTGCAATTGCGCCAGCCGATCCTGCTGTCCGACGGCCGCAATGTCATCTCGGTTTCGCCGCAGGAAGGCTTCATGCATCGGTTCTCGGAACTGGACACGCTTGGCTACGATCGGCCGGAGTCGCAATGCCGCTTCAAATGAAATTTTTCGCGCTCGCCTTGATCGCACTCGCTCTTCCCGCGTCGGGCGCCTTGGCGCCCGCTCGCGCCTTCGACGCCTTCGTCACCAATGAAAAGGGCAACAGCGTCACGGTGATCGACCTCGACAGCCTGAGCGTCAAGGCGACCATTCCGCTCGCCCAGCGCCCGCGCGGCATTGTCGTGAGCCCCGACAACAAAAAGCTTTATGTCGCGCTCGGCGATTCCGATGAGATCGCGATCATCGACCCGCAAAAGCGCGCGGTGACCGAGCAATTCCCCGCCGGGCGCGATCCCGAGCGGGTCGATGTCTCGCCCGACGGCAAGACGCTTTACGTGACCAACGAGGACAGCAATTTCCTCACCTTCTTCGACGCCGACAGCAAGGCGCGGCTGGGCGCGGTGCGGGTCGGCGTCGAGCCGGAGGGGCTGGCGGTGAGCCCGGACGGCAAGCTGGTGGTGGCGACCACCGAGACCACCAATATGGCCCATTTCGTGGACGCCGCGACCCGCAAGACGCTCGCCAATGTGCTGGTCGATTCCCGTCCGCGCATGGCCGCCTTCACCCCCGACGGAAGCGAGGTCTGGGTCTCGGCGGAAATCGGCGGCGATGTGGTGGTGCTGGACGCCGCGACGCACAAGATCAAGGATCGGGTGAAATTCGCAATCCCCGGCCTGCGCTCGGAAAATATCCAGCCGGTCGGAATCACCATGGCGCGCGACGGCAAGCTCGCCTTCGTCTGCCTCGGACCCGCCAACCGGGTCGCGGCGGTGGACGTGAAGACGCGGCGGGTGCTCGACTATCTGCTGGTCGGGCAGAGGGTCTGGCACGCCGCCTTCACCCCGGATCAGAAATATCTGGTCGCCGCCAATGGCGTGACCAATGATGTGTCGGTGATCGATGTCGCGGCGCTCAAGGTCGTCAAATCGATCCAGGTCGGGGAATCGCCCTGGGAAGTGGCGATTCCCGGTCCGCCCAAACCGTGATGAACAAGCCGTGATGAAAAGGCGCCCATGAGCGATACCCCCCCCGCCTTGGAGATTTCCGGCGTCAGCCATCGCTACGGCGCGCGCCTGGCGTTGGACGATGTCAGCTTCTCCGTCGCGTCCGGCGCCTTCTGCGTGCTGCTCGGCCTCAACGGCGCCGGCAAAAGCACCTTGTTTTCGCTGATCACGCGGCTTTTCGCCTTGCGCCGGGGCGTCATCAAAGTGCTCGGTCGCGACCTGAACCTCAATCCCGGCGCGGCTTTGGCGGAACTTGGCGTGGTGTTCCAGTCGCGCACGCTCGACCTCGATCTCTCGGTGGCGCAGAACTTTTTCTATCACGCCGCGCTGCATGGCGTCGGGCGCAAGGAGGCGGCGCGGCGCACGGCGGAACTGCTCGCGGCGGTCAATCTCGCCGACCGCGCCAAAGACAAGGTCCGCGCCCTGTCCGGCGGCCAGATGCGCCGGGTCGAAATCGCCCGCGCGCTGCTGCATCAGCCGCGACTGCTGGTGCTCGACGAGCCGACGGTCGGGCTCGACATCGGCGCGCGCGCCGATATTCTCAAACTGGTGCGCGGGCTTGTTGCGCGCGAGGGAGTCAGCGTGCTCTGGGCCACCCATCTGACCGACGAGATCGACGAGAGCGATAAGGTCGTCGTGCTGCACAAGGGCGCGCTGCGGGCCGAGGGCAAGGCGTCGGACCTGCTCGAAAAAACCGGCGCCGCCGACATGAGGGCGGCCTTTGTCGCGTCGATCGGCGCGGATGAAGAGGGAGGCGCGTTGTGACGATCGAAGCCGCCGCGCCCCGCCGCCTGACTTTCGGTTCCTATCTGGTCTGCCTCCAGGGCATCGTGTGGCGCGAGGGCCTGCGTTTCCTGCATCAGCGCGAGCGTTTCGTCTCGGCTCTGGTGCGCCCGCTGGTCTGGCTGTTCATTTTCGCCGCCGGCTTCCGCCAGACCCTCGGCTTCTCGATCATCCCGCCTTATGACACCTATATCCTCTATCCGGTCTATATCACGCCCGGCCTGATGGCGATGATCCAGCTGTTCAATGGCATGCAATCCTCGCTGTCGATGGTCTATGACCGCGAAATGGGCAATATGCGGGTGCTGCTGCTCAGCCCCTTCCCACGCGCCTTCCTGCTGTCCGGCAAGCTCGTCGCCGGCACGCTGGTTTCCGTGCTTCAGGTCTATGCCTATCTCGCCATCGCCTGGTTCTGGGACATCCAGCCGCCGCCGCTCGGCTATCTGACGGTGCTGCCGGCGCTGCTCCTGGTGGGGCTGATGCTCGGCGCGCTCGGCATGCTGCTGTCCTCGCTGGTGAAACAGCTTGAAAATTTCTCCGGGATCATGAATTTCGTGATTTTCCCGATGTTCTTCGCCTCGTCCGCGCTTTATCCGCTGTGGCGGGTGCAGGAGGGCAGTCCGGCGCTTTATTACGTCTGCCAGGCCAATCCCTTCACCCATGCGGTCGAACTGATCCGCTTCGCGCTTTACGGCCAGATCAACTGGGTCGCGCTGGCGGTGACGGCAGGCTGCGCCTTCGTCTTCATGGCTGGCGCCATTCTCGCTTACGATCCCTCGCGCGGGTTGATGTCGCTGCGTGGCGCGCCGGGGGCCGGCAATTGACGTTTTTTCTGACGCCCTGCCTTAAAAGCAGGCGGGGCGGCGTGGATGGGCGACGATGCAGGATTGGGATTGCGACCTTTACCTCAGGTTCGAACGCGAGCGCGCGCAGGCGGCCCGCGACCTGATCGCGCGCATTCCGCCGCTCGCGCCGCGCAGGATCGTCGATCTCGGCTGCGGGCCGGGCAATAGCGCGGAGATTCTGGCCCAACAGTTTCGCGGCGCCGACATTCTCGGCCTCGACACATCCGAAACCATGCTGGCGGCGGCCCGCGCCCGCGCGCCCTTCGCGCGCTTCGTGCGAGAGGATTTCCTGGAATGGACGCCGGACGAGCCGGTCGATCTCATTTTCGCCAATGCGGCGCTGCAATTCGCGCCGAACCATCACCTGTTCATGCCGAAGCTGATCGGCCAGCTCGCTCCGGGCGGCGTGCTCGCGGCGCAGATGCCCAATGTCCTGCAGGACGCCGCGCACGCCTTGATGCGCATGGTGGCGGTGGACGGCCCCTGGACCGAGCGGCTGGCCGCCGTGGCCAAATCGCGCGCGGCGATCGGCTCGGTGGAGGATTATTACGACTGGCTCGCGCCCCATTGCCGCATGATCGAGCTTTGGCAGACCACCTATGTCCATCCGCTCGATGGACATGACGCGGTGGTGGACTGGTTTCTCGGCTCGGCCCTGCGGCCGTTCCTGGCCCGGCTCGAACCGGATGAGGCGCCCGCCTTTCTCGCCCATTATCGCCGCGAACTGGAAATGGCCTATACGCCCCAGGCCGACGGCAAGGTTCTGCTGCTCTACCCGCGCCTGTTCCTCGTCGCACAGCGCTGATCGGGCATGGCGCCGGGATCACGCAAAAGTGATTTGCCTTGCCCTTGCCGCAATTTCGCGGCAGAAACGTGGCATGTCGCATCGCCGGAAGCGCCTGACCCTTTTTGTCGCCTTCGCTCTCGCCGGGGCCGCCCCGGCGCGCGCCGCGCCGCCGAAACATCCCCCTTTGCCGCCGGAGCGCCCGCTGTCGCTCGACGACGGGCTGTCCATGCCGGACGATCCGGCGGCGGCGCCGGCTGGCGCGGTGACGCCGCGCGGCCTCTATCGGCAGGCGTCGCTCGACGGTTTGACCTCGGTCACGGAATATGCGCCGGCGCCGGCGCGGGAAGCCTCGCCTTACGGCGGGCTCGTGGTTCCGGACAAGCCCACGCCGCCGCCGCTCACGCCAGCCCAAGCCGAAACCGAAGTCCAGGCCAGCGCGCCGGTCGAAGGGCCCTACGACGCCCGCCGGCCCAATTACGATCCTCGCCCCGCCAACGAGGACGTTCCCGGCTTCGACATCGCCAAAAGGGCGGGCCTGGCCGAAGTGACCCGCGAATATGCGGAGAAAAACGGCGTTCCCCTGGCGTTGGTCCATCGCATCATCATGCGCGAGAGCAAATATTGTCCCCGGCTCGTCGGCCACGGCAAATATTACGGGCTGATGCAGATCACGCCGGCGACCGCCCGCTCCATGGGCTATCGCGGCTCGACCAAGGGCCTGCTCAATCCCGAGACCAATCTCACTTACGCCACGCCCTATCTCGCCAACGCCTGGGCGCTCGCGGACGGCGACATGAACCGCGCCGTGCGCCTCTACGCCGCGGGCTATTATCACACCGCGAAATCCAAGCACATGCTCGGCGCGATGCGCGACGCCCATTCGCAACCGGTGAAGCCGCCCCAGACCGTCGCCATCGCCTCGCCGCCCCCGCCGCCGCCGCCGCCGGCCAATGTTTTCGAAGCGATGTTCGGCGGCGTCGATCGCTGACCCGGGGCGTGAGCGGACCATGAGCCAGAGCCGCGACGACGAAACGCCGGCCGGACCCGCTCTGCGGCTGATGGCCTGCGACGCGGAAGACCTCGCCGTTCTGTCCGCCCATCTGCAGGACGCCATTCTGCGGGTCGGCGACATGGTCTACCAGCCGCGCGAACGGCGCTTCATCCTGCTGCTCAAGCGTTTCGACTGGCTGAAATCGGCGGGCGGCGCGCCGCAACGGGCGCTCGCCGGGCTGCATTTCGAGAATGTGCGCAAGACTTCCCTGCGCGGCTTCCGGCAGGACCGGCCGGACGATCTTCTCTCTTTGCTGAATATAGAATTCATTCCCGGCGAGGCGCCTTCGGGCGTGGCGCGGCTGGTCTTTTCCGGCGGTTGCGTTCTCCAGCTTGAGGTCGAATGCCTCGAAGCCCGCATGGCCGATCTCGGCCCGCACTGGCCTGTTCGCCACGCGCCCGGCCACGGCGGGTGAGGACGCCTCCAGCGCTTGACAAAAACCCGCGCGCCTTCCAAACCGCTGCCCTGTCCGAAGGAGTAAGCGCATGCCGTTCCGGCTCGACGCCGCCGCCGCCGATTTTCAGGAAAAATTCGAACAGCTTCTGCATATGAAGCGGGAGACGGCGGAAGAGGTCGATCATGTGGTCCGCGATATTATCGCCGATGTGATCGCGCGCGGCGACCAAGCCTTGATCGACTATTCGCGCCGTTTCGACCGCATCGAGCTGACCCCCGCGACCCTCCGGGTCTCGCGCGACGAGATCGAAGCCGCGACCGCCGCCTGCTCCAACGAGCAGATCGCGGCGCTGGAGCTGGCGCGCGACCGCATCGTCGCCTTTCACGAAAAGCAGCGCCCGAGCGACCTGCGCTTCACCGACGACGCCGGGGTGGAGCTGGGCTGGCGCTGGACGGCGGTCGATTCCGCCGGCCTCTATGTGCCGGGCGGCACGGCGGCCTATCCGTCCTCGGTGCTGATGAACGCCATTCCCGCCAAGGTCGCGGGGGTCGAGCGTCTGGTCATGGTCGTGCCGGCGCCCGACGGCCAGCTGTCGCCGCTGGTGCTGGCGGCGGCCCGCATTGCCGGGGTGGATGAAATCTATCGCGTCGGCGGCGCGCAGGCGGTGGCGGCGCTGGCCTATGGCACGCAAACCATCCAGCCGGTCGCCAAGATCGTCGGGCCGGGCAATGCTTATGTCGCCGCCGCCAAGCGCCGCGTCTTCGGCCAATGCGGCATCGACATGATCGCCGGCCCCTCGGAAGTGCTGATCCTCGCCGACAAGACGGCGCGGCCCGACTGGATCGCCATCGACCTGCTGGCCCAGGCCGAGCACGACACGGCGGCGCAGAGCATCCTCATCACCGACGACGGGGCCCTGGCCGAGGCGGTCGAGGCGGCGGTGGCGGCGCGTCTCGAAACCTTGTCGCGCCGCGCCATCGCCGAAAAGAGCTGGAGCGAACTCGGCGCGATCATCGTCGTCGAAAAGCTCGAACAATCCCTGCCGCTCGCCGACCGTATCGCCGCCGAACATCTCGAAATCATGGCGGAGAACGCCGAAGAATTGGCGGCTGGCGTGCGCAACGCCGGGGCGATCTTCATCGGCGCCTACACGCCCGAAGCGATCGGCGATTATGTCGGCGGCTCCAACCACGTCCTGCCGACGGCGCGTTCGGCGCGCTTCTCCTCCGGCCTCAATGTGCTGGATTTCATGAAGCGCACCTCGCTGCTCAAATGTTCGCCGCAGAGCCTGCGGGTCATCGGGCCGGCGGCGGTGGTGCTGGGGACGGCGGAGCGCCTGGACGCCCATGCGCTTTCCGTGGCCTTGCGGCTCGAATCCATCGCCGAGCGGGGATAGGCCATGCACCGTGCGGAGAGCCGAAGCCACAACCGGCTCGTCAGCGTCACGCTCGACGAGACCTCGATCGGCCGCGGCAATTCCGATCAGGAGCACGAGCGGGCCATCGCCATCTATGACCTCGTCGAGGAAAATTCCTTCGGCCTGCCCAACCACGCCGGCGGGCCGTACCAGCTCCATATCGCGCTGCACGAGTCGAAACTGGCGCTGAACATAAGGGACGAGGCGGGCGAGCCGATTGTGGTCCATATCCTGTCGCTCACCCCGTTCCGCCGCATCCTCAAGGATTATTTCATGATCTGCGAGAGCTATTACGCCGCGATTCGCACCGCCAGCCCGGCCCAGATCGAGGCCATCGACATGGGCCGGCGCGGCCTGCACAACGAGGGCGCGCAATTGCTCGCCGAACGCCTGCGCGGCAAGATCGACTGCGATTTCGACACCACGCGGCGCATCTTCACTTTGATCACCGCGCTGCATTGGAAGGGCTGACCATGCAGGCCGGGCCTTCGCATGTGCTGTTCGCCTGCACGCTCAACAGCGCCCGCTCGCCGATGGCCGAGGGGCTGGCGCGAAAAATCTTCGGCCATCGCCTGAACGTCGCCTCGGCGGGCCTGCGCGCGGCGGAAATGGACGGTTTCGCGATCTGCGTCATGGCGGAAGTCGGCGTCGCCCTGATGAACCATGTCGCCCGGACTTTGAGCGAACTGGACCTCGCCCGCTTCGACCTGATGGTGGCGCTCTCGCCCGAAGCCCATGACAGCATGACCGAGCTGACCCGCGACCGGGCGGTCCCGGTCGAATTCTGGCCGACCGAGGACGTGACCTGCCTCGAATGCGCCCGCGACCAGAAACTCGAAGCCTACCGCGCCCTGCGCGACGATCTGGAGCGGCGGATCAGGCGGCGGTTCGGCTGACGCGCGACCAAGGCCGCCCCTTTTATCGAGAAGCCAGGCGTGCAAAAACCACCTTGCGGCTGTTTCTTGCGTTGTCCGGCGATTTCACGTACATCTTCGAAAGAAAGAGGGAGATGGCGATGGCCCAGAATCACAATATGGTCAAGGACCGGAACCGCACGGCGCGCATTGAAGCGCGCATCGCGCCCGACGCCCTGGCTATCGTCAAGCGCGCCGCTGAGCTCCAGGGCCGCAGCGTCAGCGATTTTGTCGTCGCCGCCGCGCGGGAGGCCGCCGCGCGCGCCATCGAAGAGACGCAGATCATCCGTCTCGCCGTCGAGGATCAGCGCGCCTTCGCCGACGCAATCCTCAATCCGCCGCCGCCCTCGGCCAGTCTGGCGCGCGCCGCCGAAGCCTTTCGCACCCTGATCAAGTCGTCGCAGTGACGCACGGCTTCAGGATCGAATTTTTGGCGGCGGCGCACGATCGCCAAAAATTCTCGTGCGGCGTCGCGCCGCTCGATATTTATCTGCGCGAGTTGGCTAGCCAGGACGTCAAGCGCCGCGTCAGCAATTGCTTCGTCGCGATCGACGACGCCGGCGCGATCGCCGGTTACTACACTTTCGCGGCCACCAGCCTGCCGCTGGGGGAATTGTCCGCCGACGAGGCCCGGCGCCTGCCGCGCTATCCGCTTTTGCCCGCCGGCCTGATCGGCCGTCTCGCCGTCGATCGCCGCTTTCAGGGGCGCCGCCTTGGCGGCGCGCTCATCATGGACGCCGCCGCGCGCGCGGCGCGCGGCGATGCCGGCGTTTTCGCGCTGGTGGTCGACGCCAAGGATGAGACCGCCGTCGCCTTTTACCAGCATCACCAATTCCGGCGCTTCGTCCGTCGTCCCAAAACCCTGTTCCTGCCGCTGGCTACAGCGCTGCAAGCCCTGCATCGGCAGGGCGGCGAATAACCCCCGCCCAACGGAGGCGTGGCAAAACTGTTGAGATCAAATATCCGATAAAGGGGATCAGCCTGATATGACGCCCGATATCGCGGATTGAAACAGAGGGTGATGTATGCTATTGTCATACACATGAGAAGCTCCCCCAACACCACCTCCGTCTTGAGCGTCCGCGTCAACGCCGACGAACGCGCCATGCTGGAAGCGGCGGCCGCCCAGGCGCACACCAGCCTCAGCGAGTTCATGCGCCGCAAGGCCGTCGAAGCCGCCGAAGTCGAGGTGCTGAACCGCACTTTCGTCACCATTCCGGCCAAGGATTGGGAAGCGTTCGAGGCCTGGGTCAATCGCCCGGCCGAAGCCATCCCGGCGATTGCCGAACTCGCGCGCCGCACGCCGACGTGGGAGCGCTGAGTTCGTGGAAATAAGCCGGCCCCGGCCGCTCGCCGAGAATGACGGGCGCGATCAATTCGATTGCGGCCGGGATTCGCTCAATCTCTGGTTCCGGCGCCACGCCTGGGTCAACCAGATCAGCGGCGCGTCGCGCGTCAGCGTCATCGCCGACGAAGCCTCCACGCGGATCGTTGGTTATGTCACGCTGAGTTCAGCCCATATTGAACGGGCCTATCTGCCCAAGCCGCGGCAACGCAACCGCCCCGATCCGGTTCCGGTCACGCTGCTCGGTCAGCTGGCGGTGGATCGGGCCTATCAGCGCCAGGGACATGCCGCATCGTTGCTTCTTTACGCGCTGAGGACTGCGCTGATCGCCTCCGAAAGCGTCGGCAGCATAGGGGTCGCGACCCATCCGCTCGATGATTCCGTGCGCGGTTTTTATGCCCGCTGGGGGTTTCAGACTTTGCCTGGCGATCCGCGCCAGGCGATGATGGTGCGAATGGAGGATTTGCGCAAAAGCCTCGGCGGCGAGATCGAACCCATCCGCAGGCGCTGACCCGTGCACGACGTTGGAATCTGACTCGGATCGCCCGGCAGTGGATGCTTTTCGCGCTTGATTTTGACACGCCGGCGCTGTCCACCAGGGGCGGGTCGGGAACAATAAGCGCAACGTCGCCGCAACCCCTTTGGGAAAAGACCAATGTTCAACCCGGATTTTCTGGATTGCTTCGACCGGCTCGTCGCCTTCGACGCCGAGACGACCGGCAAGCGCGCGCCGAGCGCCGAATTCATCCGCAAGCAGCCGTTCGCCTGGAAACCGCCGGGCGTCGTCATCGAACTCGGCTTTGTCGAAATCCTGCGCGACGGCGCGGGATGGAAAAAGGGCGAGAGCTGGCGCAGCCTGGTCAATCCGGATGGCCCGATCGATCCGGCGGCGATCAGAATCCACCAGATTCGTCCGGGCGATCTCAAGGGCGCGCCGCGCTTCGCGGCGATTCTGGAGCGGGTGCGGGATTTCATCGGCGAGGCGCCGATCGTCGCCCATGCCTACAAGAACGAGCGCGATTTCCTCGATTACGAATTTGCCCGCGCCAAAAATATTCAATGGGGCGAAAGCGCCTATGACGAGGCGCGCTACATCTGCACGCAAAGACTTTTCGCCCAGCTCTATCCCGGCGCCGGGAAGTCGCTGACGTCGATGTGCGACCGGCTGGCGCTCGACACGCTGGCGCGCGACGAAAAGCACGGCGCCCTGCTCGACGCCGACATGACGGCGGATGCGCTGATCCTGCTGGAGCAGCAGTTGAAACACGGGATCGACGAAGCGCCGCGGTCCTGGACTTCCGGCTGAGTGGGCGGCCGAAAAACTTGTTCCTGCCGCTCGCCACGGCGCTGCAAGCCCTTCTTGCGCAGGCTGGCGGATAATCCCTGCCGATCGGAGGCGCGGGCGCTTTCGCACGTGATTTTTGAATGGAAAATACGGCGTGATTTCAGTTGGTTAGAATTCACTGGAAAATCTTGAATTTGGCACACCGGCACTTCCCGCAAGGGGCGGGTCGGGGACAATAAATGCACTGTCCCCGTAACAACAGAAAACAGAAAGGCCGCCTCACGGCGGCCCTCTTAAAATCGGTTGATCAGCATCGATCAGGCGGTATCGACGCCCGGCAATCGACTCGCCGTCCGGCGGTATCCCGCAAAACCAAGACCCGCAAAGCCGAGAAGCATCATTGCCCAAGTTGATGGCTCGGGAACGGCGGCAACCGAAACGCTCCAGCTGTAACCTGCGGAGCCAGGAACTTGAGACGCAACGATATCAATATCTTTTGTCGTCGTATAAATTCCCGGTGTGACGATTGGGAAGTTGTTCGTATTCGCTTCAAAATTCAGCACGTCCGAATTGCCGTAATTGTCTGCTATTGAATTTTGAATCGACGCGCCAATGTTGGCAGAGGCGAGAGATGTTGGATTCGAAAAAAGCGCAGGAAAAAGCGTTCCAGCACCCGAAACAAACTGCAAATAACCGCCGCTCGCCGGATTTATTAGGATAATGTTTGAACCCTGGTACGAATTGAGGGCGACAAGGCCTGTCGCTGACACTCCGGTAAGACTATAAGAGGCACCTCCGATATTAATCGATCCCCCCAATATTGCGTTATCAAACACGTTCGTGCCAGCTGAAGTGCAAGTTGTACAGCTTGTGCTCGTATTTACGAGGTATGTAAGCATCCATGCTTGGTTAGTGAATGGCAATCCAGCAACATCGCCACTTGCACCCGTCCCATTGAATATTATTTCTACCGTATTGGCATGCACAGGCGCTGCGTATATGCATATCGATGAAAATATTAACGCGGCTACGCGTTTCATTGTTGGTTTCTTACCATAACTGATCTCCGCCGATCCGGCATCAATAATAATTGAACACCCCGCATTGAAGCAACAATTCGAACATAATTTCCTTTGAAACGCAAGTGGTTACGGTGTCGTCGTATAAATTCCCGGTGTGACGATTGGGAAGTTGTTCGTATTCGCTTCAAAATTCAGCACGTCCGAATTGCCGTAATTGTCTGCTATTGAATTTTGAATCGACGCGCCAATGTTGGCAGAGGCGAGAGATGTTGGATTCGAAAAAAGCGCAGGAAAAAGCGTTCCAGCACCCGAAACAAACTGCAAATAACCGCCGCTCGCCGGATTTATTAGGATAATGTTTGAACCCTGGTACGAATCGAGGGCGACAAGGCCTGTCGCTGACACTCCGGTAAGACTATAAGAGGCACCTCCGATATTAATCGATCCCCCCAATATTGCGTTATCAAACACGTTCGTGCCAGCTGAAGTGCAAGTTGTACAGCTTGTGCTCGTATTTACGAGGTATGTAAGCATCCATGCTTGGTTAGTGAATGGCAATCCAGCAACATCGCCACTTGCACCCGTCCCATTGAATATTATTTCTACCGTATTGGCATGCACAGGCGCTGCGTATATGCATATCGATGAAAATATTAACGCGGCTACGCGTTTCATTGTTGGTTTCTTACCATAACTGATCTCCGCCGATCCGGCATCAATAATAATTGAACACCCCGCATTGAAGCAACAATTCGAACATAATTTCCTTTGAAACGCAAGTGGTTACGGTGATGGGGTGGACGGCGCCCCGAAGCGGCATCGATGTGCCATGATGGTGGTCGATGAAACAACCGTCAGATGGAGCGCCGTCCATGGGTAAGTCTATCAAGAATCTTTCTTCTGTCACGCAAGTTGGTCTCGACCTCGCCAAGAACGTGTTTCAGGTGCATGCAATTGACGCGCAAGGCGCGGTCATCGTCGCCAAGCCTGTCCGGCGCGGGCAGCTTTTGCAATTTTTCGCCTCGCTTCCGCCGTGCCTTGTCGGCATGGAGGCTTGCAGCTCGGCGCATCATTGGGCGCGCGAGCTGATCGGGCTTGGCTTTTCGGTCAAGCTGATCCCGCCCGCCTATGTGAAGCCTTTCGTTCGGCGCAACAAGAACGACGCCGCCGACGCCGCGGCGATCTGCGAGGCCTTGGGGCGGCCGAACATGCGCTTCGTGCCGGTGCGCTCGGTCGACAACCAGGCGCAATTGATGCGCCACCGCGCGCGCGAGTTGCTGGTCGGCCAGCGCACGCAACTCCTCAATGCGCTGCGCGGGCATCTGGCGGAAATCGGCGTCGTCGCGGCGCAAGGCGCGCAAAACGCCTATGTGCTCAAACGCATGGCCGCCGAAGGCTGCGACGAAAACGGCGAGATCGTCGTCGCCGATTGCGTGCGCGCGGCGCTGGCGCCGCTGGCTCGCCAGATCGACGCGCTCGATGAGGAAATCGACCGGATCGGAGCCGAGATCGAGGCGCTGATCGAGACCGACGAGAGGGCGCGGCGGCTGATGACCATTCCCGGCGTCGGGCCGGTCACGGCTTCGGCGGTCGTTGCGACCGTGCAAGACATCGGCGCCTTCGCCTCCGGCCGCGAGTTCGCTGCTTTTCTCGGCCTTGTGCCGCGCCAATATTCGAGCGGCGGCAAGGAGAAGCTCGGCCGCATCTCGAAAATGGGCGACCGTTACTTGCGCAAATTGCTGGTGGTCGGGGCTTGCGCGGTGCTGTGCCATCGCAAGGGCCATAGCGACGCCCTGCGCGTCTGGGCCGATCGGCTGCTGGAGCGCAAGGACGCCAAATACAAGTTCAAGCTGACGGCGGTGGCGCTGGCCAACAAGCTGGCGCGCATCGTCTTCGCGCTGCTGGCGCGCGGCGGCGTTTACGTCGGGCGGCAGGCCGCCGCCTGACGCCGGCCACAGGGTTTTCGCCGCAAGGCGAAACGCAATCGAGGGTGACCAAGGGGTGATGTGAACCACGGAAAGGCTCGGAAGCCTGATGTAGTGTCGGCGCCAATGCGAGCGCGATACGGTGATTGAGGCAAAGAGCCAGGCGGACGATCCATCAGGGCCAGCGGCGATAAAAACCCGCGTCAACAGGCCGAAGACATGACCGCACCCGAGACGTTCACAGCACGCCAAGAAAACCCTTGATCAAGGGGCGCCGTCCAGACATGACAGTGCATTTTATTGATCCGGGGCGCGCCTGACGTTAGCGCTTCAAAGGCCGTGCGAAATCAATTTGATGGACGGTCGCCGTAACCCCTGTCGCCGTACCCACCGCCTCAATCGATTGCTCTTTGATGAGCGGCTGCAAAACACGGCGGTCCGTGACCGCATGGATTGAGATATAGGCGCCCGTGGCGCGGGGGGCGGGCGATTGCGCGAAATCAGCCCAGCGGCTTACGCGCGGAATGGCGGAAACGGAAAATGACGATTTCCGCGTCGGTTATGCGGTAATCGATGACATAGGGGTAGGGATTGGCTGGAAGGCGACGAATGCCGGGGCGTGTCGTCGCCTGACCGGCGTGGGGCTGCTCGGTCAAGAGCGTGAACAGGACGCGAAGTCGTGGCTGGCGCCCTGCGGGGAACGCTCCGCGAGATAGGCGAGCGCCGCTTCGATCTGCGCGGCGGCGCGTTTGGTGGACCGCAGTTTCACCCGCGATATTTCGCCCACAGCGCCTTCATTTCGTCGTCGGACACCAGTTCGCCGCGCGCGACTTCCAACTCCGCCTCGGCGAGATCGGCGTCTTCATCGGGGGTGAGCTGGATTGTCGCTTGATCGACGCCGACAAGCCGCAGCAACACGCTCGCATACTCGTCTTGCTTGGCGTCCGGCAGGGTTGAGACTGCGGCGATGGCTTGCTCGAAAAGCCGGGTCATGAACGACACTCCATCGTGGCATGTTGTAGCGAAAAGCGAAGTTTTTGGCCAGCCCTCCGGTCAACGAGGCAGGGCGCCGCTTCAATTTTCCGCGCACGGGAGGCGCCGTGATCCTATTGCGGCGACAGGCTTCGCGCCGGGCTGCCGGCGCGCGTCTAAAAACGGAAAAATCACGCCAGCCCCGCCAGCCCTTCCCGGCTCGCGTCGAACACGCCTTTTTCGGTGATGATCCCGCTCACCAGCCGGGCCGGGGTCACGTCGAAGGCGGGGTTGCGCGCCGGTGTGTCTTTCGGCGCGATCCGCACCGAAACCACTTCGCCGTTGCCGGCGACGCCGGGCATAAAAGTGACTTCCTCCGGCGCGCGCTCCTCGATCGGAATCAGTCCGCCTTCGGCAAGGGCGAAATCGAGGGTCGAGACCGGCGCGGCGACGTAAAAAGGCAGGCCGCAGTCGCGCGCGGCCAGCGCCTTGAGATAAGTGCCGATCTTGTTGCAGACGTCGCCATTGGCGGCGATGCGGTCGGCGCCGACGATCGCCATGTCGATCTCGCCGCGCTGCATCAGATGGCCGCCGGCATTGTCCACGATCAAGGTGTGCGGAACCTTCTGCTGGCCGAGTTCGAAGGCGGTGAGCGAGGCGCCCTGGTTGCGCGGCCTCGTCTCGTCGACGAAGACATGGACGGGAATCCCGGCTTCTTGCGCCTTGTAGATCGGCGCGGTGGCGGTGCCCCAATCGACGGTGGCGAGCCAGCCGGCGTTGCAATGGGTGAGGATGCGCACCGGCGCGCCGCCGCGTTTTTCCGAAAGAGCGCGGATCAGGGCGAGGCCATGGTCGCCGATCGCGGAATTGCAGGCGACATCCTTTTCCAAAAGATGTTTGGCGAAGGCGAAGGCGGCGTCGCGGCGCAATTCGTCGGGCATGGGCTGGAGGAAGCCGGTCATGCGCGCCAAAGCCCAGGCGAGATTGACGGCAGTGGGGCGGGTGGCGCGTAAAACCTCGGCCGCTTGCGCCATGGAGGCGTCGGACGGGTCGGCGCGCAAGGCCAAGGCCAGGCCATAGGCCGCCGTGACGCCGATCAGCGGCGCGCCGCGCACCAGCATGTCCTTGATCGCCCGCGCCGCGTCGGAAAGATCGCGCAGGAGAACATTGGCGACCACATGGGGCAGGCGGGTCTGGTCGATGATATAGACGCCCTGGTCCTCGGGATCGGGCCAGATGGCGGTGCGTTTCTGGCCGTCGATCAGCATGCGGAAATCCTTTTCGGGCGGGCGGATTTTTCGCCGCCCGGCGGTTCGATGAACAGGGAATCGGCGATCTTGCCCTCGCGCAGCACCAAAAGCGCGCCCGGCTTGATCGAGGTCCAGTTTTCGTCGCTGGTCAGGGGGCCGGTGGCGACGACGGTGACGCAATCGTCGGGCCCGGTTTCCTCGGCGAAATTGACCTTGCGGTCGTCGTCGATCAGCGTCGCCTCGCCGAAGGGCGCGCGGCGGGTGAGGCAGGACAGTTTCTTGCCGCAGAAGGCGTAAAGCGTCCGGCTGTCGCTGAGCAGCATGTTGAACACGCCGAGCCGCGCCAGCCGCGTGCTGAGCTGCAGGATGGCGCGGTCCAGTTCGCGGCTGGGCGGCAGCGAGGGAAAGCGCGCCCGCAACTGGTCGAGCATCCAGCAGAAGGCGTGTTCGCTGTCGGTTTCGCCGATCGGCGCGTAGAAATCGAGCGGCAGCGATTTCCTGCCGCGCAACTGGCCATTATGGGCGAAGGTCCAGGTCCGGCCCCATAATTCGCGGGTGAAGGGATGGGTGTTGGCCAAAGCCACCTGTCCGCGATTGGCCTGGCGGATATGGCCGATGACAATGCGGCTGCGGATCGGGTGGGCGCCGATGAAACGGGCGATGTCGGAGCTGGCGGCGGGTTCGGGGTCGTGGAAGGCGCGCGCCGCGCGGCCCTCGTAAAAGGCGACGCCCCAGCCGTCGCGATGCGGGCCGGCGGCGCCGCCGCGCCGGGCGAGGCCGGCGAAGGAAAAGCGAATGTCGGTCGGGACATTCGCGCTCATTCCAAGCAATTCGCACATCGCGACCGCCGCCAGAGGGACTGTTCCCTCGGGCATAGCCAAACATTCCGCGCCCGCCAAGATTTTTTCGCGCTGGAACGCTCTATTCGGCGGTTTGGCGCGGCCTGATCCAGTTCAAAGCGGTGATCGAGAAGAATCCGCCGATCCAGGAGCCCAGGGCGGCGAACAGGACATAGGCCCAGTTCGACGTATAGCTGATCACCGCGAAGGCGGAGAGCAGATACCAGACGCTGCTCCAGGTGGCGGCCGCGACTCTTTTTCGTTCGGACACCGAAGCGTTGAACAGGACGTAAACGGCGTCGGTCGCCGCGGTCGAGGCGACCACGCCAAGGGCGACCAGGGGATCGATATGGGGATGGAGCATGACCCGACTCGCGATTCTCCTGCGCGCCTGCAGCTTTTGAGGCGCTGCGGATCGTAACGAAAGCGCCCTTCGGGGGCGCGATCCAGATTGCGGCTTTAACGGAATGACAATTCCAGTGTAGAATACTATTATATTGTACGGCCCCATCGGAAAAAATGGAGGAGTCCATGGGCGCTTTGAAAAGAATCCTGCGCGCAATTTTCTCGGACGACGGCGCGCCGAGCCTTTATGCGGGACTGGTGGTCGGCGCATCTATGCCGGCTCGCCCCCAGGATACGGGCCCTTCCGGCGCCGCGATTCGGCGCGACGCGGACGAGCCCAGGACGCGGCCCGCGCGCCGTTCGTGACGGCGACACGGTCGCGCCCCAAAAAATCAGGTTCCGCGCGGTTTGGCGCGGGTGGTCGGCGTGGCCGCCGCCGGGTCGTCGGGCCAGAGATGGCGCGGATAGCGGCCCTTCATCTCCGCCTTCACCGCCGCCCATGAGCCGCGCCAGAAGCCCGGCAGGTCGCGGGTGATCTGGATCGGGCGATGCGCCGGCGACAGCAGATGCAGGGTCAGCGGAACCCTTCCGCCGGCCAGACTCGGATGGGTCGCAAGGCCATAGAATTCCTGCGCGCGCGCCGCCAGGGCCGGGCCTTCCGCGACGCCGTAATCGAGCGCGATCGAGGAGCCGGCGGGGGTGACGAAATGGGTCGGCGCCTCGGCCTCCAGCCGCCGCGCGAGATCCCATGGGATCAAAGCGGACAGCGCGGCGTCGAAATTCTCCGCGTCGATCTCGTCGAGCCTTTGCCGCCCCAGGATGAAGGGCGCCAACCATTCCTCCGCATTTTTGGCCAGCGCCGCCTCGCTCAGGTCGGGCCAGGGATTTTCCTCTCCGGCGAAAGCCGCGCGCAGAAAAGCGACGCGCTCGCGCAACTGCCTTTGCGCCTTGCTCCAGGCGAGCCGGTAGATGCCGAAAGCCGCCGCGCCGCGCGCCAGGATTTTCGCGCTTTCGAGCGTCGGCTCGACCGCCAGATTGCGCTCGGCCAAGGTCAGCGCCCCGAACCGCCGGGCCTCGCGGCGGCGCAGGGCGCCGCTCGCCGCGTCGAAGCGGGTTTCGTCCCGGGTTTCGATTTCGTGGCCGAACAAGGCCTCGAATTCCGCTTCTTCCAGTTCGGCGGCGGCGAGAATGCGGCCAGCGCCGGCGCGCCCCGCGATTTCGGCGACGCCCAGCATCTTCGCCCTCGCCAGCGCCAGATGCGGTTCAAGGCTCGCGGCGCGGCCATTGGCCATCAGGAATTCGCCGGCCTTGCCGCGCGCCCGGGCGATGCGGTCGGGATAAGCCAGAGCGATCAGGGCGCCGGGAGAAAGCGGCGTTTCTTGGCGCTTCTCGTCGAGTTCGCGCGCGGCGTCGCGCAATCCATGTTTCCAGCCGTGGGCGAGCCGGCGCCCGTCCTTGCCGCGCGGAGAATGGTCGCGGGCAAAACGGTCCAGCCGCTCGCCCAGATCGGGCGAATCGCCGCCCAGGCCCCGTTCGGTCAGAACGACCGCCAGTTCGCAGGCTTTCTCGCCCTCGCCGAAAAATTCCGCCTGAAGCGCCATGCGGGCGAGGCGCGGCGGCAAAGGCAGGCGGCGCATGGCTTTGCCGCGCGCCGTGATCGCGCCGTCCGCGTCCAGCGCGCCAAGTTCTTGCAACAGGGCGCGTCCTTCGGCGCAGGCGGGGGCGGGCGGCGGGTCGAGCCAGGCAAGCTCGTTGGGGTCGCGCGCGCCCCAGGCGGCGAGGTCGAGCAGCAGGCCGGAAAGATCGGCGGCGAGGATTTCCGGCTGCGCGTAAGCCGGCAGCGCGCCGGTCGCCGCCTCTTCCCACAACCGGTAGCAGACACCGGGCTGGGTGCGGCCGGCGCGACCGCGCCTCTGGTCGGCGGCGGCGCGGGATGCGCGCAGGGTTTCGAGCCGGGTGAGGCCGAGGTCGGGCTCGAAACGCGGCGCGCGGACCAGGCCGCAATCGATCACCACGCGCACGCCGTCGATGGTGATCGAGGTCTCGGCGATCGAGGTCGCCAGCACGATCTTGCGCCGGCCTTCCGGCGCGGGGCGGAGCGCGCGGTCCTGGGCGGCGCGCTCCATCGCGCCGTAAAGCGGGCAGACATCGACCGAAGGATCGTTCAGGCTTTCTTCGAGCCTTGCGGCCAGCCGCAGGATTTCGGCCTGTCCGGGCAAAAAGACCAGCAGCGATCCGGGCTGTTCGGCCAGGGCGCGGCGCACGGCGCGCAGGGCGGCGTCCTCGATCCTTTCGCGCGGGTCGCGGCCGAGATAGAGGGTTTCGACCGCAAAGGCGCGGCCCTGCAACTCGACGAGGGGGGCGTCCCGCATCAAACGCGAGACCCGCGCGCCGTCGAGCGTCGCCGACATCACCAGCAGGCGCAGGTCGGGCCGCAGCGCGGCTTGCGCGTCCAAGGCGAGCGCGAGGCCGAGATCGGCGTCGAGCGAGCGTTCGTGGAATTCGTCGAACAGCACCGCCGCCACGCCTTCGAGCGAGGGGTCGTCGAGAATCATCCGGGCGAAGACGCCCTCGGTGACCACTTCGATCCGGGTTTTCGGCCCGCTCAGCGACTGCATGCGCACTTTCAGGCCGATGGTTTCGCCGAGCCTGTCGCCAACCAGGCTCGACATGCGCTCGGCGGCGGCGCGGGCGGCGAGGCGGCGCGGCTCCAGCACGACGATCTTGCCGTCGCCGCGCCAAGGGGCGAATTTGCTAGAGTCGAGCAGGGCGAGCGGAATGCGGGTGGTCTTGCCGGCGCCGGGCGGCGCCACCAGCACGGCCCGCGCGCTTTCCGCGAGCGTGCGGGCGAGTTGCGGCAAAACCTCGTCGATCGGCAGAATCATGACGCCTCTTGCCAGCAAATTCGCCCGATCGCAATGCGGCTTGCCGAGGGGCCAAAGGCGCCCCTTCTCTCGCGCGCCGGAAAGGTTTATAGGTCCGCCCCGGTCGCGCCTCATTTCGAGGCGGCAGCCAGGATGACCCCATGTCGCAAGACACGATTCCCACGCCCGCCGCCGTTACCCCTTCCCCGGAATCCGTGACCCAGCCAGCCCCGCCGGACCCCGAGCATCAGGGCGAGGGGTTCTGGACCTTGATGCTCGGCTCGATGGGCGTCGTCTATGGCGACATCGGCACCAGCCCGCTCTATGCGCTCCAGGCGGCGCTCGACCATATGAAAAAAGACGGCGTGGTCGAATCCGAGGTGATCGGCATCGTTTCGCTGCTGATCTGGGCGCTGGTCTTCGTCGTGACGCTCAAATATGTGTTCTTCCTGATGCGCGCGGACAACAAGGGCGAGGGCGGCACTCTGTCGCTCATGGCCTTGGCGCAGAACGCGCTGGGGCGGCGCTCGCGCTGGATTTTCCTGCTCGGCGTGGCCGGCGCGGCCCTGTTCTCCGGCGACGCGATCATCACCCCCGCCATTTCGGTGCTGTCGGCGGTCGAGGGCCTCAATACCGCGTCCACCGCCTTCGCGCCTTATGTTCTGCCGATCGCGGTGGGCATTCTGGTGAGCCTGTTCATCGTGCAAAGCAGCGGCACGGCCAAGGTCGCGACGTTTTTCGGCCCGATCATGGTGGTGTTCTTCGGCGTCATCGGCGCGCTGGGCGTTTATCATCTCGCCGACGCGCCGCGCATCCTCCGGGCCTTCGATCCGGTTCTCGGCCTGAAATTCCTGTTCGGCCATGGCGCGACCGGCTTCGTCACCCTCGGCCTGGTCTTCCTGGCGGTGACCGGGGCGGAGGCGCTTTATGCCGATATGGGCCATTTCGGCCGCAAGCCGATCCAGATGGCCTGGCTGTTCTTCGTCCTGCCGGCGCTGGTGGCCAATTATCTCGGCCAGGGCGCGCTGGTGCTGAAAACCCCTGCGGCGGTCGCCAATCCCTTCTATCTGATGGCGCCCGCCTGGACGCTGATTCCCTTCGTCGTGCTGGCGACCGTCGCCACCATCATCGCCAGCCAGGCGGTGATCACCGGCGCCTTTTCGCTGTCGCGTCAGGCGATTCAGCTCGGCCTGCTGCCGCGCCTCGAAATCCAGCACACGTCCGCCACCACCGAGGGGCAGATTTTCGTTCCGCGCGTCAATCGGACCCTGCTGATCGGCGTGCTGCTGCTGGTCTTCCTGTTCCGCACCTCGGCCAATCTCGCCAACGCCTATGGCATAGCGGTCACCGGAACCATGGTGGTGACGACGGCGCTGTCCTTCTTCGTGGTGTGGAAATTGTGGCGCTGGCCGCTGATCGCGGCGATTCCCTTCGTCGGCATGTTCCTCATTGTCGATCTCGCCTTCATGGCCGCGAATATGGTGAAGGTGCTGGACGGCGGCTGGGCGCCGCTGGGCCTCGCCGGCCTGTCGATGATCGTGATGTGGACCTGGGTGCGCGGCGCCGAGCTTCTGGCGCGCAAGACCCATCGCGATTCGATCCCGACCGCCGATCTCATCCGCATGATGGCGAAATCCAAGCCGACCCGGGTGCCCGGCACGGCGGTCTTCCTCACCGGCGATCCCAATGTCGCGCCCTCGGCCTTGATGCATAATCTCAAGCACAACAAGGTGTTGCACGAGCGCATCGTCATCATGAACGTGGTCACCAAGCCGACGCCGCGCGTCTCCGAGAGCAACCGCTTCGAAATCGAGAAGCTCTCGCAGGATTTCATGCGCGTGACGATTTATTTCGGCTTCATGGAAACGCCGCGCGTGCCGGCGGCCATGGCCTTGATGCGCAAATGCGGGGTGAAGTTCGACATCATGACCACGTCCTTCTTCCTCGGCAAAAGGACGCTCAAGACCTCGCCGGCCTCCGGCATGCCGCATTGGCAGGACAAGCTGTTCGTCAACCTGTCGAAACAGGCGATCAACGCCACCGACTTCTTCTCGATCCCCTCCGACCGCGTGGTCGAAATGGGCGCGCAAGTGACGATTTGAGGGGACTTATTTGCGCGGCAGGCTGATCGTGGCGTCAACGCCCGCCCTTGGCGGCAAGACGGCTGAGTGAAACGACATGACAAGAAAGCCCGCCGGAGACAAGCCGACGAAATCGTCGCGAAAGCCCCGTAAAACGGGAGCGCCGGCCATGCCGTCGCTGGACGGCGGGGAATTTTCAGCCCTGATGGAAATGCTGCTGGCGCAAGGCGCTTTCGGCGAGTCCGGGGCCGGCGTGGAGGAGATCTTCGCCGATCTGCTCGCAACGATCGAGGATGGCGGAACCAAACAGGCCGGCGCCTTGTTTGCCGACCTCATTCCGGCCCTCGACGAAACGCGGATCGACGCCAATGGCGGCGATCGCCAGGCGCGCAAAGCGCTGCGCGAAATCGACCGGATGCTGTGCGAGGCCGTTGCAGGCGACATTTTGGATCCCGGCGACATGATGATGATCGGCAAGCTCTTCGCCGACGCCGGCCTGCCACCGCCGGAATGTTTAAAGACAGCCTTCGCGCGGGCATGGAAAGAAGCAGGTCCAGGGCAGGGCGATGAAAGCGCGCGCGAACATGGCGCCGTTCTGCGGCGGCAGGCGCTGGAAAATGGCGACGATCCTTTCCAGATATTCGACTTTGTCCGCTCGGTGAGCTGCATCCTGCCGGTCGAGGCGAAAAAAGGGATTTTCAACCATCTGGCCGAAGGCCCCGCGACCGCCGAAGCGGTCGCCGGCTTTCTGCTCGATTCCGACGACGCGACGGCGATCGCCGCCGCCGAGGCTTTGGCCGAGGCGGCAAAAATGGCGCCGGTCGCGAGCGCCGCGCTGGACAGGCTGGTTCTGATCCGCCCGTGGTTGGCGCCGGCGCGGCAGGCCGCCGTCGACGAAGCGATCAAAGCCATGCGGCGCAACGCCCTCCCCGCCAAGCCGGCGACCGCCGTGAAAACGCTGAAATGCGTGGCGACGCTGTGCGACGGCTCGGGAGCGATGCAGGTTGCGGTCGGGCAAAAAGCCGGAACGCGCTATCGCATCGTCGCGATCATGATCAAACCAACGGGCGTCGCCGACGCTTTCGTGATGGACGATCTGCCCAAACGCGAAATGGACGGCGTGATCGCCCGGATCAAGTCGTCGGTCGCGGCGACGGAAACCGACCTTGAGGCGCTGGCCCGCCTGCTGCGCCTCGCCCTCGGCGACAATCTCGCGTCGAATGCGCCGCCGCCGTTCAAAACCGCGCAGGCCGTCGAGGCCTTGGGGCTGGGGCCGGTCTATCCGCTCAACGAAACGCCGTCGGAGCTGATCGAACGCCTGCTCGCCGACGCCCCGCCGCAAACCAGCGGCGGCGTTTCGTCCGATGCGCCGATCGAGGTCGCGGGACAAGACATAACCGAAGGCTGGTTCGAGGGCGTGGCCGATGTCGAAAAGCTGTTGAAGCCGGTGCGGGGACGGCAGAAACGCGTCAAGAAACTTCTGGAAACCTATCTACCCGCGCGACGCGCTTTTTGGGCGCGGCAATGCGCCATTTCGGCGCTCGTCCTGCGCAACGCCAGGGACCGCATTTACAAGAACTGGCCGCAACTGGCGCTGACCGGCCGCGACCTCGCCTCGGACCGGCCACTGACCGAAATTCCCCTGATGACGCGGATCGCCGAGCAGACGGTTTTGGCGTACGAACAGAGTTTTTGAGCCTGGACTCCAAGGTGGAATGGCGAGACGTTTACGGCGATCTTGCCTGACTTGAGGGGTGCGCCGAGCGGGACGGCGCGGATGACCGACCCTGCCTCCGCGTCGCCGGGACGAAACGGTTCCCCACGCCCGACCGCGCCCCGCCGCTATTGGGGATTTCGTATGGCGTCCCCGTAACCACCCGTAACCACGTTGTACGAATAAGCGGCGGCATAGAAGCCGGCATCAAACGATCCCGCCGGAAGTGCGACGTTCAACAGATTGGCAGAGCCAATCTGCCCAGGCATATTACTAATTCCGGCACCGTATCCCTGATCATAGGCGTCCATCGAAAGGATGGCTAACATGAGGTCGTTCGAATTTGTCATCATCGGCCTCCCCAAAAATCGCTTGTCGCGAAGTCCCCGTAAGTAATTTGACGCTGCAATGGCACTTGATTTGCTGGCTCACCATGTGGATCGAATATCCACTTTTCCCAATAACCCTCTTTCAGCCAGCTGAGCTGCTTTCTGATACCTTTGGTCACCGGCTCGTCCGTAATTTCTGCACGCGCTTTGACGATTCTCACGCCCGGCCCGAAGCTCAAATCAAGTTGATCCGGATCGACGATCTCGACCGTCTTGGGATTGTTGATGTCGCGCAATCGCACGAGCGTCGGCAGTTGGTCGGGCTTGATATCCGTCGCGGCGTGACTCGCGCCGAGCGCGTTCATTTTCGCAATCGAGCCGGACCCATTGGGAAGGTCGTTGACGTAGAAATTGAAATAGGAGCCGAGCGCATCGCGGCCGGCGCCCGACGAAGTGTCCCTGGTGCGATCCCGCGAGAGCAGAACGAAAAAAGCTCCCCTTGCTCCCAGATCAACCGGAAAGGCCTCGCCGACGACGCCGATCGCCCATTGCGGGGTGTTGTCGATGAGCAGCGGCCCCATGGATTGGAACACGACCTTGATCACGCCCTCGCCATGGCGCGGAATTCCATTGTCGTCGACATCCACGGACAGCTTGTAATTGAGGGAAGTCGAGGGGGTCGCTGTCCGGTAGATCGCCGCCAAAGCCGCAAGAACAACAGCGGCGCCCAACAGCCATTTGCCGGCTCTGAACCCGAGCGCCCGCAACGGCTCGCCGGGTCTTCGGAGCGCCCCTAGAAAAAAGACAAGGCAAATCGCGACAAAGAAAAACGCGAAAAGGCTCATGGCGCCGCCTCTTTCGTGTGAGGCGCAATAGTCAGCGCGTCAAGGGTATCAATCCTGATCGCACCCGACCGGTCTCCGACAGCGATCTTCGCGCCTCGCTCTTTGAAAGGTTCAGCATTTAGCCATTCGACCGCCCCCGCAACCCCGCGCGGATCGCCGACCAGATCGACGATCCAGGCGATGTCGCCGCTTTTCCACTCGTCGGGACGCAGGCGAATCCTCTGCGACGGATTGGCGCAAATGCGGCGATCGACCTCTTCCGAGACAAAGGCCCAGGTCGCGACCGCGATCGGTGCGCGAAAGCCGGTCTGCCTGTTCTCGAATTCCGCGACATAGAATTGACCGTTGAGAACCGCCGGCAGAATCATCCACTCGACATCGGCAAGCGAAAAATGCCTGTGTGCGGGCGAACGGGAAAAAACGGTGACTATATCGCCGATGCTCGCCGCGACCAGTTTCGACGCGGCGGCCCCGATATGCCGTTGATCGAATTTGGGCGGAGGCGCCGCCGCATCCTGATGGGAATCCTCTTTAGCATCAATATGATTCATCTTAATCAACTTGGTTTGCAAAGAGTTAAAGCATTTAGGCGGCCAACGGTAAGCTATGCGCCTGAGGCTTGGCAAGAGGAGTCCACTGGAAGCCGCGACAGCGTTGATCTGCTATCCACTCGGCAAGCGCGGTCCCCGCTTCCCATTCGCCGTCGCCGGCCCCATATTGCCGCCATGGCGAAAAAACCTTCCTCCCGCGCCAAGGCGTCGAAACCCGACGTGCAGCCGCTGGACGCGCATCTGGCGGCCCTTCTCAACCCTGCCTTGATCGGCAAGGGTTTTGAGGAGGCGTCGTCGCCCTATCTGGCCGAAAAACTCTCCGCCGAGGAAGCCGCGCGTTTTGGCCTCGGACAAGAGCCCGAAATTGCGCGCGAAAAACCGATGCGGCGGGCGCCGCCCAAAATGGAATTCCAGACCGGGAGCGGGGTCACCGCGACTCTGCTCGAAGAACTGCTGGAAAAAGGCGACCCCAATCTGCGCGACCAAAAACCCTGGGTTCCGCATCGCCCGGCGCGGCCGGAAAAATCGGAAGGCGGCGTCCGCTTCGAGTTGGTGTCGGAATATTCGCCGCAGGGCGACCAGCCCCACGCCATCGAGGAACTGGTCGAAGGCCTGAAGGCGCGGGAACACGATCAGGTTCTGCTCGGCGTCACCGGCTCGGGCAAGACTTTCACCATGGCGCAGGTGATTGCGCGGACGCAGCGCCCGGCCTTGATCCTGGCGCCCAACAAGACCCTCGCCGCCCAGCTTTACGGCGAATTTAAAAGCTTTTTCCCCAACAACGCGGTCGAATATTTCGTTTCTTATTACGATTACTATCAGCCCGAAGCCTATGTGCCGCGCACCGACACTTTTATTGAAAAAGAATCCTCGATCAACGAGCAGATCGACCGGATGCGCCATTCCGCCACCCGCGCCTTGCTTGAACGCGACGACGTCATCATCGTCGCCTCGGTGTCCTGCATCTATGGCATAGGCTCGGTCGAGACCTATACCGCCATGACCTTTTCGGTAAAGCTCGGCGAAAAACTCGACCAGCGCCAATTGCTGCAAGACCTCGTGGCGCTGCAATACAAGCGCACGCCGGATTTTTCGCGCGGCGCCTTTCGCGTGCGCGGCGATACGGTGGAAGTCTTTCCCGCCCATTACGAAGACCGCGCCTGGCGCATCTCCTTTTTCGGCGACGAAGTGGAATCGCTCGCCGAATTCGACCCGCTCACCGGCAAGAAATTCCAGGATCTCGAACAGATCAAATTCTACGCCAATTCGCATTATGTCACGCCGCGCCCGACCCTTCTTCAAGCGATCGACGGCATCAAGTCGGAGCTGCGCCAGCGGCTGGAGGAATTGCAGGCTTCTGGCCGCTTTCTCGAAGCCCAGCGCCTCGAACAGCGCGCGACTTTCGATCTCGAAATGCTGCAAGCCACCGGCGCCTGCGCCGGCATCGAGAATTATTCGCGCTATCTCACCGGGCGCCGGCCCGGCGAGCCGCCGCCGACGCTTTTCGAATATCTGCCCGACAACGCGCTCGTCTTCACCGACGAGAGCCATGTCACCGTGCCGCAGATCGGCGGCATGTATCGCGGCGATTTTAGGCGCAAGGCGACTCTGGCCGAATATGGCTTCCGCCTGCCGTCCTGCCTGGACAACCGGCCGCTGCGTTTCGAGGAATGGGACGCCATGCGGCCGCAGTCGATCCATGTCTCGGCGACGCCGGGCGATTGGGAAATGCAGCGCACCGGCGGGGTTTTCGTCGAACAGGTCATCCGCCCGACCGGACTGGTCGATCCGCCGGTCGAAGTGCGCTCGGCGCGCAGCCAGGTGGACGATCTTCTGGGCGAGGTTCGCGATTTTTCCGCGCGCGGCTATCGCACGCTCGTCACCGTTCTCACCAAGCGCATGGCCGAGGATCTCACCGAATATCTGCACGAGAACGGCGTGCGGGTGCGCTACATGCATTCCGACATCGACACCATCGAGCGCATCGAGATTCTCCGCGACCTGCGGCTCGGCGCTTTCGACGTGCTGGTCGGCATCAATCTGCTGCGCGAGGGCCTCGACATTCCCGAATGCGCCCTGGTCGCCATTCTCGACGCCGACAAGGAGGGTTTTCTGCGCAGCGAACGTTCGTTGGTGCAGACCATCGGCCGCGCCGCGCGCAATGTGGACGGCAAGGTCATCCTCTATGCCGATACGATCACCGGCTCGATGGACCGCGCCATGGGCGAGACCCTGCGCCGCCGCGAAAAACAGCTTGCCTGGAACGCGGAACACAACATCACTCCCGCGACGATCAAGCGCGGCATCGCCGATATTCTCGGCTCGGTCTATGAGCAGGACCATGTCAGCGTCGACATCGGTTTTTCGGCGCCGGCGATCGGGCATAATTTCGAGGCGACCATCGCCGATCTGGAGAAAAAAATGAAAGCGGCGGCGGGCGATCTCGATTTCGAGACCGCCGCGCGGCTGCGCGACGAGATCAGGCGCCTGCAGGCGGTGGAATTGACGGTTTCGGACGATCCGCTCGCCCGCCAATGCGAGGTCGAGGCGGACGGCGGCGCTTTCGCCGGCGCGCGCAAATATGGCGAAAAGGCCAATCTGCCGCCGTCCCGCATCCGCAAGCCGACCGACGAGGACATGGGGCCGCATAATTTCGGCGGCGGCGAGGCCAAGCCGAAAACGTCCGCCGAGTCCAAAACGCCGGCGGCGTCTTGGCGTCACAAGCCTAAGCGGCGATAATTCAAAAAAAATCATTGGGGGAGGATCGCCATGCTTGGCCTGATGCAGCGGCGCGAGCTGCTGATTTCATCGATTATCCAGCACGCCGCCCGCCACCATGGCGAGGCCGAAGTGGTGTCGCGCCGCGACGATGGGCGTATCGTCCGAACCACCTACCGGGCGCTGGAAAGGCGCGCGCGAAAACTCATGGGCGCGCTGCGCGAGCTGGGCGTGGGTTTCGGCGACCGCGTCGCCACTCTGGCGATGAACAGCGATCGCCATCTCGAACTTTATTACGCCATTTCCGGCATGGGCGCGGTCTGCCACACCATCAATCCGCGCCTCGCCCTCGACGACATCGCCTATATCCTGACCCACGCCGAAGATCATGTGCTGTTCATGGACGCCTGTTTCGCGCCGCTCGCCGCCGCCGTCGCGCCCAAAGTCGCCGCCACTTTGCGCGTGATCGTGGCGCTGGCCGAACCGGGCGAGATGAAACAGCTCGAATTGCCGCCGGGCGTGACCCAGTTCGATTATGAAAGCCTGATCGAGGCGGCGCGCGAGGAAGAAGACTGGCCGGTTTTCGACGAAAACACCGCCTCCGGCCTGTGCTACACCTCCGGCACCACGGGAAAGCCCAAGGGCGTGCTTTATTCGCACCGCTCCTCGCTGCTCCATGCTTTCGCCATCAATAGCGCCGACGCGGTCGGCACGCGCGCGACGACGCGGGTTCTGCCGGTCGTGCCGATGTTCCACGTCAACGCCTGGGGCATACCCTATGCCGCGCCCATGGTCGGCGCCGCGCTGATCATGCCGGGGCGTCACCTCGACCCGGTCTCGCTGCTCGGGCTGATGGACGGCGAGCGCGTCGATCTTTCGGTCGGCGTGCCCACGGTCTGGCTGGCCTTGGTCAATCACATGCGCCAGACCGGCGCGGGTTTCAAAACGTTGAAGCGGATCATGTCGGGCGGAGCGGCGTTGCCGCGCGCGCTGGTCGTCGCTTTCGCCGAACTCGGGGTCGAGGCCTGTCAGGGCTGGGGCATGACCGAGACCAGCCCGGTGGTGGTTTATAACGGTCCCAAGCCCGCGACGGCTATTTTGGAAGGCGAATCCCGCTGCGACCATGCGACCCGCCAGGGCCGCGCCTTGTTCGGCGCGGATATCCGCGCCACCGGCCCGGAGGGCGCGGAAACGTCGTGGGACGGCAAGAGCCAGGGCGATATTTCCTGTCGCGGCCATTGGATCGCCAAGGGCTATTTCCGCGCGCCGGACAGCGAAATCGGCGACAACGCCTGGTTTTCCACCGGCGATGTCGGAGTGATCGACCAAAACGGCTACATGCTGCTCACCGACCGCTCCAAGGATCTGATCAAATCGGGCGGCGAATGGATCAGCTCGATCGAGCTCGAAAATATCGCCGTCGGCCATCCCGATGTCGCGGAGGCGGCGGCCATCGCGGCGCCGGACGAGAAATGGGGCGAAAGGCCGCTGCTGATCGTCGTCCCGCGCGCCGGCCATGAGCCAAGGCCGGAGGAGCTGCGCGCCTTTTTCCAGGGCAAGGTCGCGAATTTCGCCATTCCCGACCGGGTGATCGTCGCCGGCGAACTCCCCCACGGCGCGACCGGGAAAATTCTCAAGAACGAGCTGCGGCGGCTTTACGCCGGCGGCAAATGATACGAATTCCGAATGAATCATTCGGAATTCCTATTCCGCTGGCGCGAGGGGCGGGCGGTCGTAAAAAGGACACAGAACCGGGGAAATTGCGCGAAAGCCCGCGAAAAGCTTGGCAAAGGCGCGGCGATCGTTCTTAAAGAACGACCCCTCTCAGGGAAATTGCGAATCATGTGGCGCGCGCAAAAAACTCCGGTTCTCGTTCTGGCGGTCATGTTTGGCGTGACGCCTTTGGCGTCTTGGGCCCAAAGCCCGCTTTCGCCCGAGCCGATGGCGACCCAGGCCCCGACGACGTCGAGTCCCGCCGCCGCGCCCGCGATCGATTCGACCCCCCTGCCGCCGCCCGCCGCCGCGCCGGCGCCCATTCCGGCTGCCGCGCCCAAGGTTGAGGCGCCCAAGATTGAAGCGCCCAAAGCGGAAGCGCCCAAGGTTGAAGCCCCCAATCCTGAGGTTCAGGCGAAGCCGCCGGGCGCGGCGCCGGAACAGGCCGCCGCCAAGCCCAATTCCGTGCTCAAGCCCAAGCCAAAACCGCGCCCCAAGCCGGTTCCGCGCGAAATGGCCTTGTCGGACGATCCGACTCCCGTGCTCCAGCCGGAAACCTTTTTCACCACCGCCAAGGCCTCGGAGCGTTACGCCGCGATCGTAGACGCGGGCGGCTGGCCGGTCGTCCCGGGCGACTTGCGCCCCGGCGCGCGCGGTCCGGCGGTCGAAATCCTGCGCCGCCGCCTCGCCATCGAAGGCGACCTCGTCGGCGCCGAGGCCAATGGAGCGCGTTGGACTCCGGCGCTGACCGCCGCCGTCAAACGGTTCCAGTTCCGCAACGGCCTGCGGCAATCCGGCGTCGTCTCCGGCATGACCCTGCGCGCGATGAATGTGCCGGCCAATGTCCGCTTCAAGCAGCTCGCCTCAAGCGCGCAACGGCTGGCCGGGCTGAATTTCCCGTTCGGCGACAGATATGTGGCGGTGAATATCCCGTCGCTGGCGGTCGATGCGATCGAATATGGCCGGGTCTTCCATCGCTATGCCGTGATCGTCGGCGAGCCGGATCATCAGTCGCCGCGGATCACCGCCAAGATCGTCGCGGTCAATCTCAATCCGACCTGGACGGTGCCGGTCTCGATCATCAAGAACGAGATCATCCCGAAAATGCGCAAGCAGCCGAATTATCTGGAGCGCGCCCATATCCGCATTCTCACGTACCAGGGCAAGGAGGTTAATCCGCGCTCGATCGACTGGAATTCGGACAAGGCGACCAATTACATCCTGCGGCAGGATTCCGGCAAGGGCAATGCGCTCGGCCTGATCCGCCTCCAGATGCCCAATCCCGATTCGGTCTATATGCACGACACGCCGACGCGGAACCTGTTCGCCAACGACTACCGCTTCCTGTCGCATGGCTGCGTGCGCGTGCAGGGCGTCTACGATCTCGCCGCCTGGGTGCTTCAGGGCGTTCCGGTGACCGCGCCGCCGGTGACCGACGCGCCCGAGCCGGATATCTCGCCCGATCTCGGCGTATGGACCGCGCGGCTGATCCAGGACCGGATCGCCAGCGGCGCCCGCGAGGACATCAAACTGTCAAAGCCCGTCCCGGTGGTCTGGGTCTATATGACCGGCTGGGCCTCCGCCGACGGCATGGTTCATTTCCGCGACGACGTCTATAATATCGACACGGTCGGGGGTTGAGACAGGGGCGCTTATTTCGCCAGCTCGTTGCGCGGATGATAGGGCCTGTCGGCGCGCATTTTCCGCGCCAGCGCCTCAAGCTCCACATTGGCGCCTTCGGGCAGCACGATGCGCAGGGTCACCAGCAGGTCGCCGGCGGGCTTGCCATTGGCGGCGGGAAGCCCCTTGCCGCGCAGGCGAAGCGTGCGGCCGGAATTGCTGTGCGGCGGCAGGGTCAGCTCGACCTTGCCGCTCAGCGTCGGCGCCTCGACTTTCGAGCCCAGCACCGCTTCGTAAAGAGCGATCGGCAGATCGAGCCGCAGGTCGCGGCCTTCGATGCGGAACAGGCCGTGTTTCTCGAAACGCAAAGTCACCAGAACGTCGCCGGCCGGCCCGCCGCTCGCGCTTGGCTGGCCCTGGCCGCGCAGGCGAATCTGCTTGCCTTCCTCGATGCCGGCCGGAACATTGATCTCCAGCGTCCGGCCATTGGGCGTCAGCACCCGCGCCTTGCCGCCATGGATGGCGGTTTCGAGCGGAATCGAGGCTTCAAGCGCGACATCGGGGCCAGGTTCGCGCGCCTGCTGACGCGCGCCGCCGAAACCGGTCCGCCGGCCGCCGCGTCCGCCGCCGAACAGATCGGCGAAAATATCGGCGCCTTCGAAACCGCCGCCGCCGACATTGAATTCGAAATGCTCGGCGCCGGGGCCGCCGCCGCGCCGGAAGCCGCCGGAACCCGCCCCGCCGCCGAAGCCCTCGAAGCCGGGATGGCGCGGCTTGCCTTCGGCGTCGATCTCGCCCCGGTCGAACTGGGCGCGCTTCTTGTCGTCGCCGAGGATCTCGTATGCCCCGTTGATCTCGGCGAATTTTTCCTTCGCCTTGGGATCCTTGGGATTCTGGTCGGGATGGTGCTGTTTGGCGAGCTTGCGGAAGGCCTTTTTGACATCCGCCTGCGTGGCGCCCTTGGCGACGCCGAGAACTTGGTAAGGATCGCGCATTCTCGTGATAAGCTCGTTTCAGCCCATTTTTTTGGCGGCCCCCGCAAGGCGCCGCCACCATGTCTTAGCTCCTATTTGGGCGAGAGAACGGCTTCGCGCAAGAGGGCGGGCGCGGCTTTCGCCGGCTTCAGCTCGGCGATCTTCCATTCCGCGCTCTTGTCGCGGCAGGCCGAGCCCTCTTCAAGCCGGGCGCCGGCGGGACTGTCGAACCGGGCCGAGAATTTGCGGCAGATCAGGTCTTTCGAAGGATAAGCCAAGCCGATCGGCGCGATCTGGCCATGGGCCTTGCTGACCGGATTGTCCCAGCGCACCGAGGCCCCGTTTCCCTGGGGGTCGAGCGCTATGGCCAGGGCGCCGAGGACGCGGCGGCGGTCTTCCTCGTCCAGCGTGGCGGGCAGGTGGGATGCGGCGGCGCCCTGGGGCGGCGGCGCCAGGATCGAGCCGGTCGGCTGCGCGTCGATTCCCTCGCCGAGCGGCGTCGCCACCGCGCAGGCCGCGAGGCTCTGGCACAGCAGCGCGCAGGCGATCAGGCGGCGCGCCAGCGGAAAATCTTGCTGCCCGCGCGACGGCGAATCACTATGCTGGAACGAGGGCAGGCGCACGCGGACGTAATCCGGACAAAAGAACTCTGGGAAGGCCATATTCCGATGAACGCATTAACGGCGCGTAACCGCAGGCCGGCCCATGAGCCCTTCGCTTTGTTCAAGAACTGGATGGACGAGGCCGAAAAACACGAGGTCAACGACCCCAACGCCATGTGCCTCGCCACCGTGGACGCGGCGGGAACGCCCAACGCCCGCATGGTGCTGTTGAAGGGCTTCGACGACCAGGGGTTTGTTTTTTATAGCAATCGCGAAAGCGCCAAGGGAAACGAACTGGCCGCGCATCCGAGCGCGGCGGGGGTGCTGCACTGGAAGAGCCTGCGCCGGCAGTTCCGTTTTCGCGGCCCGGTGGAACTGGTGAGCGACGCCGAATCCGACGATTATTTCGCCAACCGGGCGCGCGACAGCCGCATCGGCGCCTGGGCCAGCCAGCAGTCGCGGGTGCTGGAGAGCCGATTCGCGCTGGAAAAGGCGGTCGCGCTCCAGGCCGCGCGCTTCAACATCGGTTTCGTGCCGCGGCCGCCCTACTGGGGCGGCTATCGCCTCCGCCCGGTCGAGATCGAATTCTGGTCGGACAAGCCGTTCCGCCTGCATGAGCGCATCCGCTACACGCGCGAAAAGCCGGAAGGCGACTGGCTGAGCGAGGCGCTTTATCCGTGACGTCCTCCCGCCGCCTTTATCCGGCGCAACCGGCGCTCGCCGTCAGCATTGCGGTGTTTCGCGCGGGAAAAGTGCTGCTGGCGCGCCGCGCCGAGGCGCCCTACCGGCGCATGTTCACTCTGCCGGGCGGTCTGGTCGAAACCGGCGAGACGGTCGAGGCGGCGGCCCTGCGGGAATTGCGCGAGGAGACCGGGGTGCTGGCGCGGCTTGTCGGCTTCAACCAGATTTTCCAGCACATCGCCCGCGACGGCGCCGGCCGGGTTGAGCGCCATTATGTGATTCTCTCCTTCGTCGCCCATTGGCTGGCGGGCGAAGCGGCGCCGGGACCGGAAGCCGCCGAGGTGCTGTGGCGCGCGCCGGGCGATTACGAGGGGCTTTCGCTGACCCCCGGTCTGACCCATATTGTCGCCGACGCGCAACGAATCGTGGAAGCCGCGCCATGAAGGCCAAGAGGCGGCCATGAAGGCCAAGAGGCGAAAGTCGCGGCCAGCCATGCTGGCCCTTGCTCTGCTCGCCGGCGCGCTCGGCGGGACGGCGCCGGCGCGCGCGCAGTTCTTCTTTCCCTTTTTCGACAACCGGCCGACCACCGCGCCGGACCTCGGCACTCGCCACAGGCGCCATCGCGACAGCGGCATCGTCGACCTGCGTCACAAGGCGAAGCCGCACAGGAAAAAAAGCCAGGCCGCCGACAAGAACGCCCCGCCCGATGCGGCGAAGCAGAAAGCCGCCGCGAGCGCTCCAGGCGCCAATCCGGCGCCGCCGCCGGAAGGGCCGCCGCCGCCCTATGAGCCGCGGCTGTTGCGGCTGTCGGAGATCATGGGCGCCTTGAGCTATCTGCAGCCGCTTTGCGGCGCTTCAGGCGCCGCCAATGCGCCCTGGCGGGGGGAGATGGAAAAGCTGATGAACGCCGAAAACGCCGGGCCGTCGCGGCGGGAAAAGCTCGCCGGCGCCTTCAATCGCGGCCTGCGCGGCTATGAGTTTTCCTATCACGCCTGCACGCCCGGCGCGCGACTGGTCAGCGCGCGTTTTCTCGATGAAGGCGCGCGGATCGCGCACGATATTTCGACGCGATATCGCGCCAATTGACCTCAGGCTAAAAATTGGCGACGAAGCGAAGAGTCCCATTAACCCTTTCTTAAGACGCAACTCGCCTCGCGCCGCCGCACTCGATAAGGTCGGTTCCGTCATGACCTTTCCCGCGACCCCTTTTCCCGAACTCGCCAGCGCCGAAGACGAGCGCCGCGCCGCCCTGGCTTTTGTCACCGAGGCTTTCGCCGAGGCGATTCTGTCGGGCGTCGAAAGCGAGAGCTTCGCCCATGCCGCTTTGTTCGCGGCCTTGCAGGAACTGGTGGAAACCTATGGCGAGGAGGCCGTCGCCGATTTCGCCGGGCGCCTGCCCGAGCGCATCAACGCGGGCGAATTCACCGTCGCGGTGAAGCACTGAGGATTTAGGGGTGGAAATCTGGCGCTCGGTTCCCGTTCGCGAACGACCCAGAACGGCGGAAAGCGGCAGGCGGCCGACGTCACCCGCAAGGGCAGGCATGGGTGGAACGCCGTAATTCATGAGACGCCAAAAGCAGCCCTCGATATTGAGCCGGACAAATTAGGCGCACGGTTTGGCTCGAGGGGCCTCCCCTCTCCATGAGGATGGCAGTGACCCTATTCGTGGATCGCGGAAAAGGCGCCCTCTCCTGATCGCACAGAGCCACGATCTTCGCGTTCTGCTTCTGCTTCGGCTAAATGCTCTCTGGCCTTGCCGCTACCCCGGCGCGAAGCCGCAACTCGGCGAACTTCTGGACCTCGTAGCTACCCGGCGCCTTTTTTTATTTACTCCGAGCGCGCAAGAAAAATAATTAATGTTATCATGTCTCAGTTTCACAGCCTCTACCAAAGAGGGGAACGAACGTGCGCAACAGATCCTTTGAGGGCCTCGCCAGCACCGCCGCTTTGTCAGCAGCTCTTCTCTGGACCATGCCGTCGCAGGCGGCGGGCCACCTTACAGCCGAGCAGGTGCGGGCCGCCGTGAGCGCCATGCCGAAGGATAAGGTGGACCTATCCAACAAGGACATGAGTGGAGACGACCTGACTGGGCTTGATCTGAGCGGCGCGAATCTCGCACACGCCGATCTTTCCGGGGCAAACCTGCATGGGGTGAAGCTGGTGGGGGCTGACCTCACCGAGGCAGACCTGACGAAGGCCGACTTGACCGGGACGTGGATCATGAAGGCCAATTTCAATCATGCAAAGCTCCACGGCGCCACGCTCCAAGTGGTCATCACCGCTGAGGGGATGGACAACCAGCGAGAGACGGCAGCGAGCTTCGTAGGAGCGGATCTCTCTGACACGTACGCCACAGTCCACTTCAGCTACGACGACATGCGCGGCGCGAACTTCACGGGCACGCATATGTCCGTAGTCATAGCAAATCAGTCGATGGGCATGCTGCGCAGCGAGTTCAAGGGAGCAAACCTCGACGGCGCCAACTTCACGAACGCCGGCCTCGGGCACATCACCTTCGAGTTTGCCAAGCTGAATAACGCAAATTTCAGGGGCGCCGATCTAACGCACGCAGATTTTTCGGGCGCGTATCTCACCAACGCTGACTTCACAGGCGCGAAGTTAGATCATACGACATTCGACCAGGCGACTTTGACGGGAGTGAAGGGGCTAACGCCACAAGACGGCGTCAAATAACTCCGCCAACTCCACGCACCGCTGAGATTGCTGCTTTCGGTCGTGATGAGACTGTCGCCGACCTGATCGGGAAGGTCGGCAATGAGCCGGAGGACTAAACCGCTTTCGCGGTAGGGGCGGCGAGAAGCGGCGAGATTCGTGATCGTGCAATTCCTGAGGCGACGCGGCTGACCTGTCTCAAAATCGTGGGGTTCAACCCCATGCGAGACAGGAGCTTTCGCGATGATCGACAAGCCAAACAGCCCATTGCGCCAGCGCATGACCGAGGACATGACGGCGCGCCGCTTCACCGAGAAGGTCCAGAAGGACTACATCCGCCACGTGCGGAACTTCGCGGTCTTTCTCCGCCGTTCGCCGGACGCCGCCACGGCCGAGGACGTTCGGCTCTTCCAGCTGCATATGGCCAATCGGCAGATCGGCGCGCCGACCATCAACGCCGCCGTCGCCGCGCTGCGGTTCTTCTTCAACGTCACGCTCGAACGGCCTGAACTCGCCCGCCATCTCGCTGGCGTGCATAAGCCGCGCAGGGCGCCGGTGGTGCTGAACCAGGAGGAGGTGGCCCGCCTCCTCGAAGCCGCGCCCGGCCTCAAGTACAAGGCCGCCTTCGGCGTCGCCTATGGCGCGGGATTGCGCGTCTCCGAGGTCGTGGCGCTCAAGGTGTCGGACATCGACAGCAAGCGCATGACCTTGCGGGTCGAGCAGGGCAAGGGTCAGCGCGACCGCTATGTCATGCTCTCGCCGCAACTGCTCGAATGGCTGCGCGACTGGTGGCGGGCGGCGCGGCCCCAGGCCTGGCTGTTTCCCGGGCAGAACCCGGTCAACCCGATGTCGGCGCGCCAGTTGAGCCGCGTTGTGCGCGAAACGGCGCGGACAGCTGGCATCGCCAAGCGCGTGTCGCCCCACACCCTGCGGCACAGCTTCGCCACCCATCTGCTCGAACAGAACGTCGACATCCGCGTCATCCAGGTCCTGCTCGGACACGCCAAGCTGGAGACGACGGCGCTTTACACCCGCGTCGCCGTCAACACGATCCGCGACGTCACCAGCCCGCTGGAAAAGCTCACCGCGAACCTCACCGGGCGCGCGCCGCCCGTTTGACGCACGCCGCATGCCGCGGCCTCATCTTGAAGTCGCCGACATTTTTCACGCCCATGGCGCGGACTGGCGCAAGGCCAACGCCGGTCATGTCAGCCTCGCCCAATTGAAGGCGATGTCGGCGATCGAAAACTGCCGCACCTCCGCGCTCGGCGGTCATGTCGAGCGCTGCGAGGACTGCGCGCATACGCGCATCTCCTATAACTCCTGCCGCAACCGCCATTGTCCCAAGTGTCAGGCCGCCGCCGCCCGACAATGGCTGGCAGAACGAGAAGCCGAACTGCTGCCGGCTCCCTATTTCCACGTCGTCTTCACCGTGCCGGCCGCGGTCGCGGCGATCGCTTTCCAGAACAAGGCCGTCGTCTACGATCTGCTGTTCAAGGCGGCGGCCGAGACCCTGACCACCATCGCCGCCGATCCCAAACATCTCGGCGCCCGCATCGGCCTCACCGCCGTCCTGCACACATGGGGCTCGGCGCTGACCCATCATCCCCATGTCCACATCATCGTTCCCGGCGGCGGCCTGTCGCCGGACGGATCGCGCTGGATCGCCTGCAAGCCGGGCTTTTTCCTGTCGGTGCGCGTGCTCTCGCGCTTGTTCCGGCGGCTGTTCCTCGAAGGTCTCGCCACGCTGAACGCCGCCGGCCGCCTCACCTTCTTCGGCGATCTGGCGCCGCTCGCCGACAGAGAGGCTTTCGCCGCAGCCCTCGCGCCTTTGCGTCGCTCCGAATGGGTCGTTTACGCCAAGCGGCCCTTCGCCGGTCCAAAGGCTGTGCTCGCCTATTTGTCGCGCTATACCCATCGGGTCGCCATCTCGAACTCCCGGCTCATCGCGCTCGACGACGCGGGCGTCACCTTCAAATGGAAAGATTATCGGATCAAGGAAGGCGACCAGCTCAAGACCATGACGCTCGACGGGCCTGAGTTCATCCGCCGGTTTCTCATGCACGTGCTGCCAAGCGGCTTCCACCGCATCCGCCACTACGGCCTGTTCGCCAGCGCGGCGCGAGCCCGCAACATCGAGCGCGCCCGCGCGTTACTGGCCGTCGCCGAGACCCCGCCGCAACAACAGCCCGAGACGGATGGCGACGCCGATCCCGTTGACGGCGCGCACAAATGCCCCTGCTGCGGCGGCCGGATGATCATCATCGAAACGTTTGAAGGCGTGCGCCCCGCGCCGCCGGCCTCGCCCTGTCGGATCAGGATCGACACCTCATGACCATGACCCCACTTCCCGCTCCCCAGTTCTGCTTGCCTTCGCCGCCGACCTCGTTCTGGCCCGGGCGCGCCGCGCCCGAAACGCCCGCCCAAAGCTGCTTCAGCCCCATGACCTTCGGAAAAATCTACGCGCGGATCGCCCAAATCGCCTCCTCGCCGCACGTCACACCGTCAAATACCGGCGCCAAAGCGCAAAACAGACGCCCCGTTGCCCTGACCGCCGTCTTCAAATCCCCATAGCGAGCCTCGCGGCAACGGAGCCTTTCCGGCCCGCGGTTTCCTCCTTCGGAGGCTTTCGGTCGCCGGCCCCGCGCCGACCCGATCACGCGTGTGGGGGCCGGCGACCGAAACCCTTCACAAACGCTGTCATCGCCGTGGCGCGCCGAGCGTCTTATTTCACCACGCTACAGCGAGCGGCGCGCCGCTGGTCCGGTGGGCGCGCTGAAAAAGGCGCCGAGACGGCGAAAGACGCCGCGCGGCGCCGTCGGGCTCTGGCGCGGGCGGGAAAAAGCTTCCGGCGCGGCGAAATCCAGCGACGGCGGCAGCGGCAGAGCCATCAAGGGCGCGAAGGCGGCGCGCAGGCGCTCGCTCTGGCGCCGCCATTCGGCGACGCGCCGCGCCGCCTCGGGGCTGGTTTCGAGAAAAGCGGCTATTTCGGCTTGCCGATCCGCGTCCAGCAGGTCGTCGGCGAAGCGATGGAGGTCGCTTTCGGCTTCGATTCGTTCATTCGGAGCCAGCGCGACCAGGTGCGGGCGGCTTGCGCCGGACATTTCGCTCGCCAGCCGGGCGCGCGCCACGGCCAGCCGCGCCAGCGCGCGCGCCTCCGGCATGTCCAGCGCCCTGCCGGCCTCGGCATAGCTGAGGCGCTCCAGCACGATCAGAGCGAGTATCGCGCGCAGGTCGAGCGGAAGGCGGGGCAGGGAGCGCGCCTCGGGCGCCCAGGCGAAATGGAGCGCCGGCTCGTCCGGACGGTTCTGTTCCCGGCCGCCGGCGCCGAGGATGTCCGCCGCCCTGCCGGCGAAACGCCGGCGCGCCAGCGCTGTCGCCCGGCGGACCAGCAGGGCGTCGAAATTCAGCTCGAAACCGCCGCGCCACATGTCGAGCAAGGTTTTATGCGCGAGATCGTCGGCATCCTGGTCGGCGCGCGGCAAAGCTCCGCCGGTGCATGGTAACGTGGCCAGCAGGGCATGGACGTAGCGCCGCAATCGCGGCGCCGCGCCGACGATCGCCTCGCACATCATGGCTGCGCTCCCTTATGCCTTGCGCGTCGAGAACCGGACGGTCACATCTTGTTAACAACTATTAACCATTCTGCTTCGCCTTGAACAGGGCGGCGCCGCGATCGCCGCGGACTTTCGCGGTTTCTTCAACAAAAATTGCATTGGCGGCGCGGTTTCGCGCATGGCTGGCGCCCCGCCGGCGCAACCGGGCGGGCTCTTGCCTCCGGCGCACGCCAAGGCTAAATGGCCCGACACGCCATGTTGGGACAGCTAATGACAATGACAAAAGCCGAAGCGGTCGCCGCAAATCTTGAAACGGGCGCGATGCGCGGCAAGCGCGGGCTGGTCATGGGCCTGGCCAACAATCGTTCGATCGCCTGGGGCATAGCCAAGGCGGCGCGGCAGGCGGGGGCGGAAATCGCGCTCACCTATCAGGGCGAGGCGCTGGAGCGCCGGGTGCGGCCGCTCGCCGCCGAGCTCGACGCTTTGGTGGTCGGCGAGTGCGACGTCACCAACAAGGAATCGCTCGACCGGGTTTTCGCGGAAATCGAGCGCGTCTGGGGCAAGCTCGACTTCGTCGTCCATTGCATCGCCTTTTCCGACAAGGACGAGCTGACCGGCCGCTATGTCGACACCAGCGAGGAGAATTTCAAAACCTCGCTGCTGATCTCCTGCTATTCCTTCACCGCGATCGCCCAGCGCGCCGAAAAGCTGATGACGAACGGCGGCTCGCTGCTGACCCTGACCTATTACGGCGCCGAGAAATGGGTGCCGCATTACAATGTGATGGGCGTGGCCAAGGCGGCGCTGGAGGCGAGCGTGCGCTATCTCGCCGCCGATCTCGGCGAGAAGAACATAAGGGTCAACGCCATTTCCGCCGGGCCGATCAAGACCCTCGCGGCCTCCGGCATCGGCGATTTCCGCTATATCCTGAAATGGAACGAATATAACGCGCCGCTGCGCCGCACCGTGACCATCGAGGAAGTCGGCGACAGCGCGGTTTTCCTGCTGTCGCCGATGGGGCGCGGCGTCACCGGCGAAATCCTGCATGTGGACGCCGGCTATCACATCGTCGGCATGAAGAACCCCGGCGCCCCCGACATCGGCGAAATCATCAAGAAGCCCTGATTCCTCCCGTGGCCGCCGGTTCCGCGCCGCGCCTGTTTTTTCTGCGCCATGGCGAGACCGACTGGAATGTCGAAGGGCGGCTGCAAGGCCGGCGGGACGTTCCGCTCAACGCGCGCGGGCGCGAGCAGGCCGCGCGCGCCGGCCGCAGGCTCAAGAACCTGCTGGTTACGGCGGGCCTGCGGCCGGAGGACACGTTTTTTCAATCCTCGCCGCTGGGGCGCACCCGCGAGACGCTGGAAATCGCGCGGCGCGCGCTGGGCTTGCCGGCGCAAGGCGGGGCTTTCGACGACAGATTGCTGGAATTCACCTTCGGGCGCTGGGAGGGGCTGACCTGGCCCGAAGTCTGCGCCCGCGATCCCGAACTGGCCGTGGCGCGCGGCGCCGACAAATGGAACTTCTGTCCGCCGGGCGGCGAGAGCTATGCGCAACTGGCCGAAAAACTCGCGCCCTGGCTGGCGGAACAGGAGCGCCCGAGCGTGGTCGTCTCCCACGGCGGCGTCGCCCGCGCTTTGATGCGGATGATCGGCGGCCTGCGCATCGAGCGCGCCCCCATGGCGAATATCTGGCAGGGCCGCGTGCTGGTGTTTTCGCGGGACCGGTTCGATTGGGTGTGAAGACGAAGGCTTGCTAGAACCTCCCGTCGCGCGTCATTGCGCGCCAACGGATCCCGCGTTCGGCCGGTCCGATGACGGGCTCCACGAAACAATCCATTCCCGCGAAAGGCTTGAACTGTCGATAGCGAATTAACTTGGCCGGTTTTGGTAGCACATCAAATGTCCGCTACTTCTGGTTTTGTTCTCCTGTGGGACTGTGGTCAAGGCTCTTGCCTTGTCCACATTTCCACAGGCGGCTCGCCGAGCGGATTCAAGCGGCCTTTTTTGCGTGTTCCGTGGTTTCTTCGATTGCTTCGCCTTCGGCGCCGTAGCGGCCAAGGCGCCTTTGGCCATGAAAGATCGCATAGGTTGCGTCAGGATAACGGCGGACCTTGACGCGCGCCTTGACGAAATGGGCGCGCAGCGGGCTGGCTGGGATTTGAAGTTTCAGCCGATTGAAGGATACGCAATTGTCGTTGCCGACCTGGCGCTCCTCCTGGACACAGAGAATCTCTCTTAGATCCACGCCCGGGATCGCCACGAAAGCCGAGCCTTGCTATTCGGCCTTGACGGCGAAACGCGCGTTGTAGTCTGGAATAAAGACATCGCGGATGAAGACGTCGGCGGCCGCAATCGTCGTGATCCCGGCCAGCGCCAGTTCCTTGACCAGACGATCCTGCAACGTGTGAAAGGGGCGTTCCGAGCGTCCGCGCGCCTGCGGCGAATAGGCGGCGATATGTTCGACGCCCAGATGATCGAGGGCGCGGCCAACCTGGGTGAGATTGGCCCGGTCAACCTTGCCGCCCGCTTCCGGCGTGTGGAAATAATGGCTGCCGCGATCCGTGTAAAGACTCAACGGCAGGCCATGCGCGCCGAAGACCTCCGCCAGCGCCCGGAATGTCGAATCCGTGCCTTCCTCCTCAACCAGAAACGCCGATAGAATCGCGCCCGTGGCGTCGTCGAGCGTGACGATCAGATCAAGCGCCGGCTGACCGGAAAGCCATTCGTGCCGCGAGCCGTCCTGATGCAGCATCATTCCGGGCAAGGGCCGGCGCGGACGCTTGCGCCGATGCGCCCCGCGCCGCTTGGCTCGCTTCAGCAATCCGCGCGAATGCAGGAAGGCCTTGGTCCAGGTGTAGCCCCAGCTGAACCCGTGATCGCGGATCAGGTGCTCATGAAAGTGCTTGGCCGTGAAGCCGGCGTAGCGCGTCCGGTAAAGCCTCTCCACTTCGATCTCCCGATCAACTGGAACCCGTTTGCCCGACGCTTTGCCGAGACGTCGGTCCAAAAGGCCCGCTTCGCCATCATCTTCAAAGCGTTGCCGCCAGCGCCGAAACGTGCGCTCGCCCACCCCCAAAAGCTCGGCCGCCTCCATCTGACTAAACTCCGCCGCTTCGTAACGGCTCAAAATGCTCAAAAACTTGATCATCCGCACACCCTGTCGGGCTTCCGTCCGGCGCATTCCAAATCCCCAAAACGCAGGAATTTACCGGACAGATCGTGCGCTACCTAAACCGGACATATCGTGTGCTACCGACAGGTTCATGTCCGCAACTTTGCGGCCCATATGGGTTGCGATTATAATGTCGCCGACCGATGAGGTTTCCATGTTCCGCGCCGCCTGCTGTTCAGCTCTGCTTTGCCTTGCCCTCGCCGCGCCGGCGCGCGCCGACGATGTGCCGTTCTTCGCGGGCGGCGGCGCGAGTCTTGCCGCGCCGCCGGCCCTCGCGCCCGCCACGCCGCCGCCCTGGGACGCGGCCCCGCCGGCCAATCCCTGGTCCGGCCTGACGGTGGGGACCGATCTCTTCGGCGTCGCCGGCTCGGGCCATGGCGCGCGCGGCGGCTTCGGCGGCGATGCTTTCGTCGGCTATTACAAGGAGCTGGACAATAACATCGTCATCGGCGCGCAGGGTTCGACCGGCTATATGCCGAGCCTGTATAAATGGGGCCCGCGCGGCTATGATTTTGGCATGGCGCAGGTCAATGTCGGCTATGACATGGGCCGGGTGATGCCCTATGTCACCTTCGGCGCCGGCCTCGCCCGCCCGACCAGCGCGATCAATGGCGCGCCCGTCGGTTTCGCGGCGCTCAACGACATGTCGGTCGGCTCGCAGCCGACCAGCGGGATCACCATGGTCGGCGCGGGCGTGAAATACGCCGTCACCGACCACCTGACGGTCGGCGTCGAGGTCAACGCCTATCAACAGCACGGCGGTTTCGGCCCGCCGCTGGTCCCGCAGCCGGGCATGCCCTGAGAGGGCGGTCCGGTCCGCCGCAGTTTGAATTGCGGCTTTTGTGAAGGGTTTCGGTCGCCGGCCCCCACACGCGTGATCGGGTCGCCGCGGGGCCGGCGCCCGAAAGCCTCCGTGGGAGGAAACCGCGGGACGGAAGGGCTCGGTTTGCCGCAGGGCTCGCTATGGGGATTTGAAGGCGGCGGTTAGCGCAAAGCGGTGTTCGTTTCGCACGCTGGCGCCGGCGTCTGACGATTTGATGTGCGGCGAAGAGGCAGTTTGGCTGAGCTGGGCGTGGGTTTTTCGAAAAGTCGTAGGGTTGGACCGCCTTCGGGCGGGTGTTTCGGGTACGGCGGCCCAGCGCCAGGACGAAGCCGGCGGCGAAGGCAAGCAGAACTGGGAAGCTGGAAACGGCGTCATGATGGTCATGAGGTGTCGATCCTGATCCGACAGGGCGAGCCCGGTCGGGCGGGGCGCACGCCTTCGAACGTCTCGATGATGATCATCCGGCCGCCGCAGCAGGGGCATTTGTGCGCGCCGTCAACGGGATCGGCGTCGCCATCCGTCTCGGGCTGTTGTTGCGGCGGGGTCTCGGCGACGGCCAGTAACGCGCGGGCGCGCTCGATATTGCGGGCGCGCGCCGCGCTGGCGAACAGGCCGTAGTGGCGGATGCGGTGAAAGCCGCTCGGCAGCACATGCATGAGAAACCGGCGGATGAACTCAGGCCCGTCGAGCGTCATGGTCTTGAGCCGGTCGCCTTCCTTGATCCGATAATCTTTCCATTTGAAGGTGACGCCCGCATTGTCGAGCGCGACGAGCCGGGAGTTCGAGATGGCGACCCGATGGGTGTAGCGCGACAAATAGGCGAGCACAGCCTTCGGCCCGGCGAAGGGCCGCTTGGCGTAAACGACCCATTCGGAGTGACGCAGGGGCGCGAGGGCTGCGGCGAAAGCCTCACTGTCGGAAAGCGGCGCGAGATCGCCGAAGAAGACCAGGCGGCCGGCCTTTTGAAGCACGGCGAGGCCTTCGAGGAACAGCCGTCGGAACAAGCGCGAGAGCACGCGCACCGACAGGAAGAAACCGGGCTTGCAGGCGATCCAGCGCGCTCCGTCCGGCGACAGGCCGCCGCCGGGAACGATGATGTGGACATGGGGATGATGGGTCAGCGCCGAGCCCCATGTGTGCAGCACTGCGGTGAGGCCGATGCGGGCGCCGAGATGTTTGGGATCGGCGGCGATGGTGGTCAGGGTCTCGGCCGCCGCCTTGAACAGCAGATCGTAGACGACGGCCTTGTTCTGGAAAGCGATCGCCGCGACCGCGGCCGGCACGGTGAAGACGACGTGGAAATAGGGAGCCGGCAGCAGTTCGGCTTCTCGTTCGGCCAGCCATTGTCGGGCGGCGGCGGCCTGACACTTGGGACAATGGCGGTTGCGGCAGGAGTTATAGGAGATGCGCGTGTGCGCGCAGTCCTCGCAGCGCTCGACATGACCGCCGAGCGCGGAGGTGCGGCAGTTTTCGATCGCCGACATCGCCTTCAATTGGGCGAGGCTGACATGGCCAGCGTTGGCCTTGCGCCAGTCCGCGCCATGGGCGTGAAAAATGTCGGCGACTTCAAGATGAGGCCGCGGCATGCGGCGTGCGTCAAACGGGCGGCGCGCGCCCGGTGAGGTTCGCGGTGAGCTTTTCCAGCGGGCTGGTGACGTCGCGGATCGTGTTGACGGCGACGCGGGTGTAAAGCGCCGTCGTCTCCAGCTTGGCGTGTCCGAGCAGGACCTGGATGACGCGGATGTCGACGTTCTGTTCGAGCAGATGGGTGGCGAAGCTGTGCCGCAGGGTGTGGGGCGACACGCGCTTGGCGATGCCAGCTGTCCGCGCCGTTTCGCGCACAACGCAGCTCAACTGGCGCGCCGACATCGGGTTGACCGGGTTCTGCCCGGGAAACAGCCAGGCCTGGGGCCGCGCCGCCCGCCACCAGTCGCGCAGCCATTCGAGCAGTTGCGGCGAGAGCATGACATAGCGGTCGCGCTGACCCTTGCCCTGCTCGACCCGCAAGGTCATGCGCTTGCTGTCGATGTCCGACACTTTCAGGGCGGCGACCTCGGAGACGCGCAAGCCCGCGCCATAAGCGACGCCGAACGCGGCCTTGTACTTCAAGCCGGGCGCGGCTTCGAGCAGAAGGGCCACCTCTTCCTGGCTCAGCACTACCGGCGCCCGGCGCGGCTTATGCACGCCAGCGAGATGGCGGGCGAGTTCAGGACGTTCGAGCGTGACGTTGAGGAAGAACCGCAGCGCGGCGACGGCGGCGTTGATGGTCGGCGCGCCGATCTTCTGGTTGGCCATATGCAGCTGAAAGAGCCGAACGTCCTCAGCCGTGGCGGCGTCCGGCGAACGGCCGAGAAAGACCGCGAAGTTCCGCACGTGGCGGAGGTAATCCTTCTGAACCTTCTCTTGGAAGCGGCGCGCCGTCATGTCCTCGATCATGCGTTGGCGCAACGGGCTGTTTGGCTTGTCGATCATCGCGAAAGCTCCTGTCTCGCATGGGGTTGAACCCCACGATCTTGAGACAGGTCAGGCTCAGCGCATCAGGTCTTGCACGATCACGTATCTCGCCGCGTCTCGCCGCCGCTACCGCGAAGCGGTTTAGTCCTTCGGCGGAAAGCGGAAGTCCGAGGGCGACATCAGCAAGGGCGGGTTGGTGCCAAACAGCGGATGTTCGTCGCGCAATGAACGGTGCCGCGTGGCTAGCAAAAAGCCCGTGCTCTCCTGCTCCATTCGAAAGTCACGAATTTTGACAGTTCCATCCGATTAAGTCGGGAGTCGGGCTCTACTCAGAGGCCGTGTTGTCGGGCATAGGCAATCACGAGCACAATTAATATTATTGCTATAATTGAATTGAAGTAGTGTTGCGAAACAAGTGCCTGCTCGAACTAAGAAGCGTCCCCACCGGGCACACGCTTTCTGGCTTCCTTAACTTCATAAACTCCAAGGTAAGTTGGTGTTGTGCCGCCATCCGCAAAGATGCGTGTTAACTCTGTAGCCGTGCGCTGCATTCGTATTCGAATTCTATTCCCGAACAACAGCCGCGCTCGCCAATTCATCAGTGACACAAACTCATCGGTATCCTCTCGCGTCCAATTCCCTATGTCCTGTTCGAGTTTAAGCCCTAACTCAATAGCGCGACCGCCAAACGCAATCGCGAGCGCCTCTTCAGGGGTGGAGCCATGAGCGGGGATCACATCGATGAGCCAAACGAAACCGCGTTTGAACATCCAAAGTACCGCAGTATAGACAACACCGATGACGGCAGCCAGCACTTCAAAAACGATGTAGGCGAGAACAATTTTCGCAACGGTGGTGTACGACGTGTTCTGCGCTATGATAATCGAGGCGGCGATGATCGCGAAAAAGGCCAACTTAAAAACAATTGCGAAAGGCAACCACAGAAGTTGAAAGAGCTTATACGCTCGGTAATCAAGCATTCCAAACAATGTTGCCCCCACCCTGAACGTTTCGTCCGACTTTGGCCCAGAACCAGCCTACACTGATCCTGCGAACTTGGAGGTAAAAATCACGAATTTTGAAAATCGTCGCGACGCCTTAGAAACCGGATACTTCAGACATCCCGTGCGTATCGCTCATGCCAAGCTGCGGCTATCATTGCATTATATCTGTCCGAAAAGATCCTAAACAATCCTCGCCGAAAGGCACTTACCATGTCGGGCGTCGGTGTCAGCGGGACAATCACATACCCAGCTTCCCTGAGAACGCCTTTGAACGTGTATGCGCCAAGTATGGCCCCTAACGACGCCCCCTCTGCCGGAGGGTGCATCACTTCTGTTAGGTAGGCTGTTAGCTCCATGGCAGCCGCCTTGGCGTCAATTTGCTTGTTCATCGCTCTCTCCATAACTCCTCAAATCGAAGAGTTGTAAATCTAAGCGAGACTAAAACCAAGGCGCTTTTTGGTGCATGCGCATGTAGGGCGATAAAAGAACGCCAAACTCATCGTAAAATCGGCCAATTTTCGTAAAGTATTTAGCACTCGCTTCGACGGAACGGTCGTCCTCGTGGCCATTGAGAGCATGGTGACTGCTCAACGCGTTGCGTAGCTCTTCAAGATACGAAATGACCTCTTTTGCAAACAGGAATGGTGCCTTGCCTATCGCATGGTCAAAGTCTCTTATGCGAGCGTTGGTGACATTTCCTCCACGTATGATCTCACTGACAACCTCTTCAAGAGAATCGTAGACGGCCATCCGCCTTTCGAAAAGGTCGAGCACTGCGCGTTGATGTGCCGTTCGCCATTGAAGAAAGCCAATTATAGCTACTAAGGTGGCTATAATGGGCGTTGTCAATGCTTGGAGCACGTAAATCCAAATTGGCATAAGGCATCCGGTGTTCATGCGCGTAACCTCGAAATCATCCAACCACTGACATTATACGAGGTGCGGCAATGGCTACGCTCATCATTTTTGCCGGTCGTCCGGGTGTGGGGAAATCCTCAATCGCGCGTGAATTGGCGAGAAAGATTGGAGCTTTTTGGCTGCGGATCGATTCGATAGAACAGGCGATCAAAGCTTCCGGCGTCACGTCATCTGTAGATAACGCAGGTTATCTCGTAGCCCACGCTGTAGCGGAGGAGAATCTGCGCCTAGGCCATAACGTTATTGCAGACTCCGTGAATGGCTCAGTCTTGACGCGAGAAGATTGGCGATGCGCAGGCGAGCGAGGTGGGGCGCGGATCATCGAAGTTGAAATGATATGTTCAGACAGTGAGGAACATAGGCGGCGCATTGAAACAAGGCGTCCCGACGTGCGGGGTCTCATTCTCCCGAAATGGCAGACCGTGACAAAGCTTGAGTATGAGCCATGGGATCGGGATCACCTTATGGTTGATACGGCAGGACGCAGCATTGAAGATTGCGCAAATCTCGTTTGCGACGCTATGACCAAAGGTGAATAAATCAAAGGTTTCGCAAGGGCCCCTTATTTTGTACGTATCTTATGCACCAAAAATGCCCTTTAAACTCGAAGGCTCTCTGGCCGTGCATTTCCTTGATTTTTGCACGCCGATCTATGATGTTTTCGCTTTAACACGAACGGGGCGGGAAGAGTTATGGATTATCATTTAGATTATGGGCTTCGACTGCATACTGAGTTGAAGTACAAGAGCCTTTATGCATGGGCGATTGATGAGATCGACGCTGACGGTCGTCCGATCGGTCGGGATCAAATTCCATGGAACTGGACGCTGGTCTTTTCGGCTACGTCCTGTGTGCTTACAAACTGGTTTGAGATCGAGACGCCGTTTTCGCTGACGGGCGAAAGCGATGAGCCCGCCCCAAATCAAGACGGATCAAATCATCCGAATCACGCTTCGGCCCGGCATGTTGGAGAACGGCGAGTTTGTGTGCGACGCGACATTCTCGATGTTCGGCACCAAGCGCGCTATTCGGCACTTCACGCTGGAAGTCCTTCCGATCGACGATCCTACAATGGCGGAACGCTGCTTTGCGCAGGGCAGCGTTTCTTACACGAGCGAGTTCGACTTTCGAGCTGAAACAGAGGATGATTTCATATGGTTTTATCTTTACGTGAAGGCGGAGGAATTTGCGCGCTACGTAGCTTTGATTGAGCAGGGCGCAATCGACACTATACTTTTCAACGTTAAGTCGGTGGACGGATTTTATTCGGATTGGAGCCCGTCGGCTTCGACCGACAGGGTGAAGGTTCTCGTGCAGGGTGACGAACACAAACTCGATCTTCCGCCCGATTTTCACGGCGAGCCGCCGCGTCTGGGGCGGGTCGGTGACGCCCGCCTGCTGCTGCATCGACGCCTTGAATTCGGCAATGGCTCGCCGTCGCCGCGTTCGATCGACGAAACGCCCGACAACACACCTCCGGCCAACCCGGCGCTTCAAGTCACCTCGGAGATGGACCAACGCCTTTTGCCCGTTCTGGCTTCGTTGAAGCAAGCCGCATGGGTCGCAGTCGCCCTTTTAGTGGTAATCGCCGTGATGGTTTTTCAAAAGCATTGATTTGCGCACGGCTCAATGTCGGCTTGCTGTCCCACTCAAGACGGTCGCCGATTCGATCAGGAAGGGCAGCAATGAGCCGATGGACTAAACCGCTTTCGCGGTAGGGGCGGCGAGAAGCGGCGAGATTCGTGATCGTGCAATTCCTGAGGCGACGCGGCTGACCTGTCTCAAAATCGTGGGGTTCAACCCCATGCGAGACAGGAGCTTTCGCGATGATCGACAAGCCAAACAGCCCATTGCGCCAGCGCATGACCGAGGACATGACGGCGCGCCGCTTCACCGAGAAGGTCCAGAAGGACTACATCCGCCACGTGCGGAACTTCGCGGTCTTTCTCCGCCGTTCGCCGGACGCCGCCACGGCCGAGGACGTTCGGCTCTTCCAGCTGCATATGGCCAATCGGCAGATCGGCGCGCCGACCATCAACGCCGCCGTCGCCGCGCTGCGGTTCTTCTTCAACGTCACGCTCGAACGGCCTGAACTCGCCCGCCATCTCGCTGGCGTGCATAAGCCGCGCAGGGCGCCGGTGGTGCTGAACCAGGAGGAGGTGGCCCGCCTCCTCGAAGCCGCGCCCGGCCTCAAGTACAAGGCCGCCTTCGGCGTCGCCTATGGCGCGGGATTGCGCGTCTCCGAGGTCGTGGCGCTCAAGGTGTCGGACATCGACAGCAAGCGCATGACCTTGCGGGTCGAGCAGGGCAAGGGTCAGCGCGACCGCTATGTCATGCTCTCGCCGCAACTGCTCGAATGGCTGCGCGACTGGTGGCGGGCGGCGCGGCCCCAGGCCTGGCTGTTTCCCGGGCAGAACCCGGTCAACCCGATGTCGGCGCGCCAGTTGAGCCGCGTTGTGCGCGAAACGGCGCGGACAGCTGGCATCGCCAAGCGCGTGTCGCCCCACACCCTGCGGCACAGCTTCGCCACCCATCTGCTCGAACAGAACGTCGACATCCGCGTCATCCAGGTCCTGCTCGGACACGCCAAGCTGGAGACGACGGCGCTTTACACCCGCGTCGCCGTCAACACGATCCGCGACGTCACCAGCCCGCTGGAAAAGCTCACCGCGAACCTCACCGGGCGCGCGCCGCCCGTTTGACGCACGCCGCATGCCGCGGCCTCATCTTGAAGTCGCCGACATTTTTCACGCCCATGGCGCGGACTGGCGCAAGGCCAACGCCGGTCATGTCAGCCTCGCCCAATTGAAGGCGATGTCGGCGATCGAAAACTGCCGCACCTCCGCGCTCGGCGGTCATGTCGAGCGCTGCGAGGACTGCGCGCATACGCGCATCTCCTATAACTCCTGCCGCAACCGCCATTGTCCCAAGTGTCAGGCCGCCGCCGCCCGACAATGGCTGGCAGAACGAGAAGCCGAACTGCTGCCGGCTCCCTATTTCCACGTCGTCTTCACCGTGCCGGCCGCGGTCGCGGCGATCGCTTTCCAGAACAAGGCCGTCGTCTACGATCTGCTGTTCAAGGCGGCGGCCGAGACCCTGACCACCATCGCCGCCGATCCCAAACATCTCGGCGCCCGCATCGGCCTCACCGCCGTCCTGCACACATGGGGCTCGGCGCTGACCCATCATCCCCATGTCCACATCATCGTTCCCGGCGGCGGCCTGTCGCCGGACGGATCGCGCTGGATCGCCTGCAAGCCGGGCTTTTTCCTGTCGGTGCGCGTGCTCTCGCGCTTGTTCCGGCGGCTGTTCCTCGAAGGTCTCGCCACGCTGAACGCCGCCGGCCGCCTCACCTTCTTCGGCGATCTGGCGCCGCTCGCCGACAGAGAGGCTTTCGCCGCAGCCCTCGCGCCTTTGCGTCGCTCCGAATGGGTCGTTTACGCCAAGCGGCCCTTCGCCGGTCCAAAGGCTGTGCTCGCCTATTTGTCGCGCTATACCCATCGGGTCGCCATCTCGAACTCCCGGCTCATCGCGCTCGACGACGCGGGCGTCACCTTCAAATGGAAAGATTATCGGATCAAGGAAGGCGACCAGCTCAAGACCATGACGCTCGACGGGCCTGAGTTCATCCGCCGGTTTCTCATGCACGTGCTGCCAAGCGGCTTCCACCGCATCCGCCACTACGGCCTGTTCGCCAGCGCGGCGCGAGCCCGCAACATCGAGCGCGCCCGCGCGTTACTGGCCGTCGCCGAGACCCCGCCGCAACAACAGCCCGAGACGGATGGCGACGCCGATCCCGTTGACGGCGCGCACAAATGCCCCTGCTGCGGCGGCCGGATGATCATCATCGAAACGTTTGAAGGCGTGCGCCCCGCGCCGCCGGCCTCGCCCTGTCGGATCAGGATCGACACCTCATGACCATGACCCCACTTCCCGCTCCCCAGTTCTGCTTGCCTTCGCCGCCGACCTCGTTCTGGCCCGGGCGCGCCGCGCCCGAAACGCCCGCCCAAAGCTGCTTCAGCCCCATGACCTTCGGAAAAATCTACGCGCGGATCGCCCAAATCGCCTCCTCGCCGCACGTCACACCGTCAAATACCGGCGCCAAAGCGCAAAACAGACGCCCCGTTGCCCTGACCGCCGTCTTCAAATCCCCATAGCGAGCCTCGCGGCAACGGAGCCTTTCCGGCCCGCGGTTTCCTCCTTCGGAGGCTTTCGGTCGCCGGCCCCGCGCCGACCCGATCACGCGTGTGGGGGCCGGCGACCGAAACCCTTCACAAAAACCGAAATCCATACGGAGACGCACTCGGCGATGTGCGGCTTTCGTTGGCGGCGCGGCTTGCCTATAAAGCGGCATGAGCTCTTCGCCGAATCCCCGCGCCCTCGACATGCCGACTCTCGCCGGGCGCCTGCGCGCCGGCGACCGCGCCGCGCTCGCCCGCGCCATTACTCTGGTCGAGAGCCGCAAGCCCGAGCACCAGCATCAGGCGCGCGAACTGGTCCAGCTTCTGCTGCCCTTCACCGGCGCGGCGATGCGGGTGGGGATCACCGGCGTGCCGGGGGTCGGCAAATCCACCGCCATCGACACGCTCGGCTCCAATCTCATCGCCGCCGGCCACAAGGTGGCGGTTCTGGCGGTCGATCCCTCCTCGGCGCGCACGGGCGGCTCGATCCTCGGCGACAAGACCCGGATGGCGCGGCTCGCGGCGGAGCGCGACGCCTTCATCCGCCCCTCGCCGTCCTCCGGCACGCTCGGCGGCGTGGCGGCCAAGACCCGCGAAACCATGCTGTTGTGCGAGGCGGCGGGCTTCGACGTGATCCTGGTCGAGACGGTGGGCGTCGGCCAGTCCGAGACCACGGTCGCGGAAATGACCGACTTTTTCCTGGTGCTGATGCTGCCGGGCGCCGGCGACGAATTGCAGGGCATAAAAAAAGGGGTGCTGGAGCTGGCCGACATGATCGCCGTCAACAAGTCGGAAGGCGACAACCGCGCCCGCGCCGTCGCGGCGGCGGGCGAATATCGCGCCGCGCTCCATATCATGCAGCAGGCCTCGCCCAGCTGGTCGCCGCCGGTGGTTCTGGTTTCCGGGCTCGACAATGTCGGGCTCGACGACATGTGGAAAAAAGTGGTCGAGCATCGGAAAATATTCGAGGCGACCGGGGAACTGGCGCAAAAGCGCCGCGACCAGCAGGTCAAATGGATGTGGACCATGCTGGAGGAGCGGATGTTCGCGCGGCTGCGCTCCGACGCCCATCTGCGGGCGCTGCTGCCGGAACTCGAACGCCGGGTCGCCGAGGGCGCGCTGGCGCCGACCCTCGCGGTCGAAACGATCGCGGCGGCGTTGGGTTTTTGAGCCATGCGCCGGTCGCTGCTCGTCGCCGGTTTCGGCGCCTTCTCCGGCCACAAGCGCAATCCGGCGGAATTTTGCGCGCGATGGCTGGAAAAGAAAAAAAGCGTTTTCGCCTTGGCGGGAATCGACCTTCATGTCGCCGTTTTGCCGGTCGAGTTTTCCGCCTTGTCGCCGATTCTGTCGCAGCTTTTCGCGCGGACGAGCCCGGACGCCGTGCTGCTGCTCGGCGTCGCCGGGCGCCGGCGGCGGCTGACCATCGAGACCCTCGCGCGCAATCGCGTCTCGACGCTGCGGCCCGACGCCGCCCGCCAGCACGCTTTTTGCCGCGCCATCGTCCATGGCGGGCCGGATTTTTTTCGCGCCGGCGGTTCGGCCCCGCGCCTCGCGGCTGTGGCGCGCCGCAACGGCCTGCCGGCCGCTTTGTCCCGCGACGCCGGGGATTATCTGTGCAACGAGAGTTTCTACCTTTCGCTGCTGATGGATCGCCGCGCCTGTTTCCTTCACCTCCCCGATTGGCGCGGCGCCCGATTGGAGCGCGCTGCCCGCGTCATTCTGGACATGGCCAAAAGCTTCGCGATCGCATAGTTTGCCGCGCGACGACATCGTCATATGAGCCTCGATGCGCCCCCTCTCTCCACATGGGGTGTCCGCCAGGACGCCCGTCTGACGGCGGGCTACGCGGGGCGAGGGGACAGATCGGGCGCTTGATCGGAAGCCGTTCGAACTTTGATTACGGCAGGAAACATATATGGACCTTTCGCAAACCATCGGCGCTTTGATCGAGATCATCTGGGTCGATCTGGTCCTGGCCGGCGAGAACGCCATCGTGCTGGCGATGGCGACGCGTGCGCTGCCGCAGGGCCAGAAGCGGATCGCGCTCAATGTCGGCACGATCCTGTTCATCCTGCTGCGCATCCTGCTGGTCTACGCCCTGATGGCGGTCGCCGCTCTGCCGGGTTTCGGCTTCGCCGCCGCCGCGCTCATGTTGTGGGCCGCGCTTTGGACGGCGATGCGGGGCGAGACCGATAAAATGCCGAAAATCGCGCCGCGCCGCGCCCTTGGCCCGGTGCTGGCGGGGGCGCTCGCCTATGACGCGCAGGGCGCGCTGCTCAACATGACCGGCGTGCTGGGCGCGGCGCAGGGCGCCAAGCCTTTCGTGTTGCTCGGCCTCGCCTTGTCGATTCCGCTGCTGGCCTTGGGCTCGGCGCAATTCATCCTGGCGCTGCGCAAGCCGCCGATGCTGTGGGCGAGCGCCGGGTTTCTCGGCTGGATCGCCGGGCGCATGGCCTCGATGGACGCCCTGGCGCTGGCGAGCCCGATGCCGGTGGGGCTGATGCGCGATTTCGCGCCGCCGGTGGGCGCGCTGATCGGGCTCCTGCTCGCCTTCGTCTATGCGCGCGGGCGTAAAATGAAACGCGTCGAGGACCGATGACCCAAAAAACCTTTGTCTGGCGTTTGTTCGACCTTGGCGAACGCCACCTCACCCTCACCTCGCTTTTTGGGCGCCCGGCGCAAATCCGGCCGGCGGCGGAACTGGCGTGGACCTTTTACTCCATGGCGCCGGAGCCGCCCTATGCGCGGCAGGAGGGGGGCAAGACCCGGCCGCCGCCGGGCGGGCTGGCTCAGTTCGAGGACGTCTATTCGCTGGATGGCGCGCTGGTCGCGGCCAATGGCGCGGTGGTCGCCGAAAGCCTTGGCGACCGGGCCGCGCCGCTGCCCGGCGCGCTGCGCCGCACACGCGATGGCGACTTTACCGTCCGCATACGGCCGCTGACCTCGATTCGCCGCGTTGCTGGCGCTTTCATTTTCCTGCGCCAGCCGGGCGACCGGGAATATGAGCGCTGGCTGATCGAAATCCTGCCGCGCGTCGCGGTGGCGGCGCAATTTTGCGATCTTTCGGCGTTCCAGTTCGCGGTCCCGCGCCAAAGCGGCGAAATGATCGAGGTTGTCCGCGAGTCCTTGCGTCTTTTCGGCGTGCGGCCGGAGCGGATCGTCGCCATCGGTCCGGAGCCGGTCTCTTTCATGCGTCTGGTCTTTCCGCTTCCGGTCGCGAAGTTTTCCGCCAAATCGCCGCGCGCCATGGGAGTTCTGGAATCTCTGCCCGCGCGTTTCGGCGACGCGCCGGAAGCCGCGCGCCGAATTTATGTGAAGGCCGGCGCGAAGTCGCCTTTTTTCGACCTGCTCGAACCGCTCGGCTTCGTCGCGGTCCAGCCGGAGCGCATGAGTTTTTCTCAGCGCGCGCAGGCTTTCTCCAAAGCGGAATATATTGCCGGGGCGCCGGGCGCCGGCCTCGCCAACGCCGCCTTCGCGCCGCGCGGCCTGCGGCTTCTGGCGATTGGCGCGGATGAGGACAGCAAGATTTTTTATCGCGATCTCGCCGAGGCGAAACAGGGACGTTTCATGGCGCTGCGTTTGCAAAGCAATGATGCGGCGGCGGCGCTCAAAAAATTCTTCGACTAGCACATATTCCCGGTATTGTGGCGCATACGCCATAAGCTTCTCAGCCATTCCGCACCATCTGATTCCGCTGAAAGGAGTCAGTGAATGAGAGTGGCCGCGCGGGGCGCGCTAATTCATGGCTTGCGGTCAAGGCTACGTCGCTGGATGATGCCTGATCAGGATCGGCGGGATGCATGGCGGGCGAAACAAGGCAGCAATTACGGTCGGAACAACGCAGAGCAGCTAAACTCGCGCGCAAAGAACTGCGCGAGCAATCGCTTACCAACGTCGCAGAAGATAGCACAGCACTCAAGTCCATATTGGAGAAGTATAAACCTATTGTCAGCGATGTTGCTATCGTAATCGCGATTCCATTTGCGATGATTGGAATGTTATTAGACAACATGCTTGCTGATGGAACGTTAATCGTTATATCGTGCCTGACCGCTTGTTGGGCTGTGTATTTACATCACGAATTGGCACTGAGGCTACGCGCAACAGCAATGATCGTAATTACTATAGCATTTACTTTGTTTTTTTATATTCTATATAACGCACATAATGTTCGTGACTTAGAAAAAAATTATGGAGTGCTATACCCAGCCAATATTCCACAGCCTCTGACAAAGTGCAATATTACGAGTGGTTATTTTACTGTTTTTTCTGGTGGTGGGGCTGTGCAGGCACTAAACAACATTCTAAGCGTCGGCGGTCTCACGTTAATTGCTGTTAAGAAACGCGATGATGGGTCGCTTATAATTTCCACACTCCGCTTGTTTGACGACAGAGGCGATCTAATCGCTAGAATAGATGATGGGAAGGTATGGGTCTCTGAATCAGTTCGCCGGAAGCGACCAGACGCCAGCACCATCATTATATATGACCATAACGATGATGAAGTTATGAGTTTTAAGTTTCTCAATAAGAAATCGATAGAGCTTACCGGAAAATTTTATACGCCTAGCCACCAAATGATATATCTAGGTAATGCTTATATGATAATAGGTTCTAATAAATTTGTCAGCTCGTGCTTTGGTGGGTATAATGGCATCGCTATATATTAGCTATAATATTGTAGCTATTGAAGAGGTGTTGGATATCCACATATCGCGGCATGTCCTTGTGGCCGCCGGTTGCCTCAAAGATGCGGATCGCCGCGTTGATATGGGCGAGATCGGCGCGGGCTTGCTCGACCTAGCGCTCATAGGGGCGCAGGGATCGAAGGATTTCGTCGCGCTTGGGTCTGAGAGTGGTAACGGTTCTTATTTCAGCCACGGGCTGAACATGGTGGCGGGGCGTTCATTTCGCTTGTGGCGTGTTCGCTATCTTCCCGCATATTCCCAAAACGTTGCGGACTTTTTGGACGAGAGTATACGTTGAAACAATGAGCTAGAGCATTTTTCCGATTCCGAAGGAAGGGAAAACTCTAGATCGCCGAGAGCCGCACAAGTCTTGCGCCCGCCGCGTCCAGGATTTGCGCAAAACGGTCGGACAGCAGAAAGGCCAGCTCGGCTTCGCGCGAATGGGTCACCGGATCGAGCCGCGCCAGTTCCTCGTCCACATGGCCCGGATGGCACATAATCAGCGGCCTCGCGCCGGGCGCGCGCAAATAGCTGGAGAAATCCTCGGCGTAATCCGCTTTTGCGTCGAAATCGGAAAAGCCGGAAAAGCCGTCATTGAGCGCGAAACCCGCCGCTTTGGCCTTGGCGCGGAAGCCGCGCGCCAGTCCCGAAACCGTCAGCGCCTTGCCCCGATGTCTGCCCCGGGCGAAAATTCGCTTCGGCCGGTCGGCGCTGTCGCGCAGCCAGACCTTTCCCGCCAGCCCGCGCTCGCTCAGCTCGGCGATCAGATCGTCGGCGATTCCCGGCAGAACCTGGACATGCTGGTGGCCGTCGACAAAATCCGGCGGCGCGCCGAAGGCGTGTTCGAAAGCGTCGAGCTGGCGGCGCATTTCGTCGCGGATTTCCGCGCGCGGCAAGGCGCGGCGCCAGGCGGCGGGGACGATGGCGTTCATCGCCGGAAAAGTTCCATCGGGCGCGAAGGCCGGCATTTTGCCCAGAGGCCCGCCGAGCGTCAGGTTGAAATGCAGGCCGAGATCGGCGTCGGGGCCAAGATCGCGAAAGGCTTTCGCCGCCTCGGGCCAGTTTTTCTGGGTTGTCATCGCCGCGGTCGCGGTCAGCCGGCCGGCGGCCAAAGCTTCGACAATCCCCCGGGTGACGGCGGGCGAAAGGGCGAAATCGTCGGCGCAGAGCGCGAAAGCTGATGAGAACATGAGCGATGAGGCGTGGGACGCGGCCAAGCCCCTTTCTTGCGCATTTTCGCGGCGCGGCATAGAGCTTGACGCCGAAAAGCAAAAAGCTTGAGTCTCGCTTTCCGATCCCCGCCGCGTCGCGAGGCGCGCGAGCCCCAAGCTTCGATCCAGAACCGAGCGGCGCCGCCCCATGTACAGAAATTTCTTCTCGGTCAGCGGGATCACGCTGCTGTCGCGGTTGGCCGGGTTTCTGCGCGACGTCATGGTCAGCGCCTTCATTGGCGCCGGCGCGATGGGCGACGCTTTCGCGGTCGCCATTCGCCTGCCCAGCCATTTCCGGGCGATTTTCGGCGAGGGCGCCTTCAACGCCGCCTATGTCCCGACCTATCTGCGGATTTACGAGCAATCCGACATTTGGGCGGCGCGCCATTTCGCCGATCAGATTTTCACTTTGCTGGTGCTTTCCCAGCTCGTGACCCTGGCGCTGGGCTGGATCTTCATGCCCGCTTTCGTCCATCTCCTGGCGCCGGGCTTTGCCGCCGAGCCGGAAAAATTCGCCCTCGCGGTCAAATTGACCCGGATCACTTTCCCCTATCTGTTCTGCATCACTCTGGTCACGCTTCATTCGGGAACCTTGAACGCCCATGGCAAATTCGCTTTGCCGGCTTTCGCGCAGGTTCTGTTCAATCTCGTGATCATGGCCTTTCTCGCGGTGTCTTTCCTGTTTCCCAACGCGGCTTATGCGGCCGCCGCGGGCGTGACCGCCTCGGGCGTGGCGCAACTGGCCTTGCTGACCTTTTCGGCGCGGCGGATGCATGTGATGGAAAAGCTCGCGCGGCCTCAACTGACCGCCGACGTGCGCGCCTTCTTCCGCATGTTCGGGCCGGCGGTGATCGGCTCGGCGGGGGTGCAGATCGCCATGTTCGCCGATACGATCATCGGCTCGCTGCTGCCGACCGGCGGCTTGTCCTCGATCTATTACGCCGACCGGCTTTATCTGCTGCCGGTGGGTTTGGTCGGCGTGGCCGCAGGCACGGTGCTGCTGCCGGAAATGAGCCGCTGTTTCGCGCGCGAGGACTGGGCGGGGGCCTTTACCGCGCAGAACCGCACCCTGGCCATGACCCTGACTTTGACCGCGCCTTTCGCCGTCGCCTTCGTCCTTATCCCCGATCTGATCGTGGGCGCGCTGTTCCAGCGTGGCGCCTTCCATGCGGCGGACACGATCGCCACCGCCTCCGTGCTGCGCGCCTATGGCTTCGGCCTGCTGGCGGTGGTCGCGATCAACGCCTTGCGCTCCGGCTTTCAAGCCATGGGCGACACCAGGACGCCGATGATGGTTTCGCTCGGGGCGCTGGCGGTCAATCTGCTGTTGAAAATCGTACTCTACAAGCCAATGGGCGCGGCGGGCATCGCGCTGGCGACTTCGGTCAACGCCTGGGTCAATCTGATCGCGCTGATGGTGATCGGCGGGCGGCGTTTTCTGTTCCAGCCCGACGCCCTTCTCAAGGGCGTGGTCATGGCCGCCGCCACTTCGGCGGTGCTGCTCGCCAATGTCGCGCTCGTCCTTCAGGGGCCTTTCGTCGCGTTCGGCCACCGGTTCGGCCTTTTGGGCGGGCCGATCGCGCTCGCTCTGCTGGGGATCGTCGGCGCGACCGTCTATGCCGGCGCGGTCGTCGGCTTCTGCCGGGCGCTCGGCGTCACCGCCGCCCAGATGGGGCTTGGTCGGTTGACGCGCCGGAAGCAATGATCCGGCGCGGAAAGTCCCTCAAAGACCGTGCGCGCCGCCCTGGCATTTGGGGCATTTGCGTTCATGGAAATCGGAGCCGTTGACGCCATAGACATGGCCGCAGCCGGGATGGCTGCATTGGACCGCCCAGATTTTCTGATTGTGGTCGTTGCCCTTGAATTCGGTTTTGGCGAGCAGCTTCTGATCGTTCTTGTTGACGGCGCCGACTTCCGACATGAGCAGTCTCCAAGGTTCAAGCTGAAACGGCCAAGAGAATACGCGCCGGCTCCGGCTCGTCAAGCGCCGCCGATTCACAAGGCGCGGCCCGGATTTCAGCTTGCGGCGAAGCGCATTGCCGCGCCCCGGCCCGCGTCAGCGCAGATCGATCACCGGCGACAGCCGCCGAGGGGCGAAGACCGTTTCGGCCTGCGCATAATGGCGGCGGGGCAATTCCAGGCCACCGTGGATTTCGCCGGACGATTTCATCAGGTTTTCGATTGTCCCCAGCGCTTCCGAGGCTTTGCGCGACAATTGCTCGCGCGGCTTCAAGACCTGGACGCCGCCGGCGTCGGCGGCCTGGGCCGGCGGCGCCTGCTGCGCTTCGAGCGTCATGCCGGGCAGGGGTTTCAGATCGACGCCGGTGTGCGCGTATTGCATGATGTCGTGCCAGGTCGCCGCGGGCAGGGTGCCGCCGGTCACCTTGTTCATCGGCTCGCTGTCGTCGTTGCCGTACCAGACCACGCCGACGAAATTGCCGGTATAGCCGCAGAACCAGGCATCCTTGTAATCGTTGGTGGTGCCGGTCTTGCCGGCGACCTCGATCCCCGGAAGCTGGGCGCGCCGGCCGGTGCCCTGCTGGACCACCTCATGCATCATCGAAACGAGTTCGACGACATAGCGCGGGTCGACGACCTGGAGCGGCTTTTCGCCGTCGCGGTCATGGCTGTAAACCAGTTCGCCGCGGCTGTTGTAGATCTCCAGCGCCGCATAGGGCGCGATCCTCTTGCCGCCATTGGCGAAGGCCGAATAAGCGGTGGCCTGGTCCATCGGCTTCAGTTCGTCGGCGCCGAGCGGCAGCGACTGGGTGTCGGGCAAAGGCGCGGTGACGCCGAGCCGGCGCGCCGTGGCGATGATCCGCTTGCGGCCGAGCCGGGCGTTGCCGTCGCCGACCGCGATCGACAGGCGCACCGCCACCGTATTGAGCGAATGGGCGAGCGCTTCCCACAAAGGCAGGCGGCCCCAATATTTGCCGCCATAATTCTTCGGGCACCAATTGCCGAGGCAGATCGGCGCGTCCACGACCTCCGTGTCGGGGGTGAACTTCCCGCTCATCAGGGCGGTGAGATAGACATAGGGCTTGAAGGACGACCCCGGCTGGCGCAAGGCGTCGGTGACGCGGTTGAACTGGCTCACCGCATAGTCGCGCCCGCCGACCAAGGCCCGCACCGCGCCGTCGGGCTCCAGCACGATGGCCGCCGCCTGATGGGCGTTGGCGCTTGGGCCGTTCTCGCGCAGCATCTGGTCGATGGTGTCCTCGATTTTTTGCTGCAGGCCGGAATCGAGCGCGGCGCGCACGGTGAGCACGCGGTCCTTGCCGAGCTTGCCGGCGTCGGCCAATGCCCTGACCTCGTTGAAGGCCCAGTCGAGATACCAGTCGGGTGCCGAGCCCACCGGGCCGCGATCGACCGGCGAGGCGGGATGGCGCAGGGCGTCGGCGATCTGGTTCTCCTGCAGATAGCCGGCCACGACCATATTGTTGAGCACTTCGTTGGCGCGGGCGCGGGCGGCGGGCAGGTTGACGTGGGGCGCGAATTTGGTCGGCGCCTTGAACAGGCCGGCGAGCATGGCCGCCTGGGCCAGCGTCACGTCCTTGATCGAGCGGCCGAAATAGAATTGCGCCGCCGCCTGGATGCCGAATGTGCCGCCGCCCATATAAGCGCGGTCGAGATAGAGCCGCAAAATCTGCTTTTTGGTGAGATGCGATTCCAGCCAGAAGGCGAGGAAGGCCTCGTTGATCTTGCGGGTGAGGGTGCGCTCGTTGGACAGGAACAGGTTTTTCGCGAGCTGCTGGGTCAGGGTCGAGCCGCCCTGCACCACGCCGGAGGCGCGGGCGTTGACCGTCAGCGCCCGCAACAGGCCGATCGGATCGACGCCCCAATGGTCGTAAAAGCGGCGGTCCTCGGTCGCAAGCACGGCCTGGATCACGTAATCGGGATATTCGTCGAGCGGCACCGCGTCGTCATGCAGGATGCCGCGCCGGCCGACTTCCTTGCCATAACGGTCCTGGAAGGTGACGGCGAGATCGGTCTGCTTCAGCCAGTCGCGCGCGCCGGTGAGGCGGAAGGCGGGCTGGGCCAGGGCGACGATGACGAGCCCGCCGAACACGCCGAGCGTCAGCCCCTCGCAGGCCAGATCGGCCGCGAAGCGGGTCGCGCCGCGCGCATGGAACCGCTCCATGAAGCTGGAAAAATCGCGCCATAGCTCGCCCGATTCCACGCCGGCCGAATAAATCGTGCTGTCGATCCAGGAATCGAAGGCGAGCAGCGCGTTGCGCAGCGCGCGGAACCATCTGGCTTTGCTGAAATCATAGGCCAAGGCGGCCCCGCTCCATTCCCAACCTCGCGGGCCTTGACAGAAAGCCCGCGCCGACGCCTTAACATTGCCTTAACGCCTTCAGCCTGCAAGGGCAAAATCCGCGCCAGCGCGATCCGCGCCATTTTGAAACAGGTCATGTCCGAGACGAAAAATAAGCGCGCCGTCGGTTCGCAAGGCGAACAATTCTGGCGCGGCAGAAAGCTTTCCGATTTTTCCAGAGCCGAATGGGAAAGCCTGTGCGACGGCTGCGGCCGCTGCTGTCTGGTCAAGCTGGAGGACGAGGACAGCGGCGAGATCCATTTCACCGATGTCGGCTGCCGCCTGTTCGACCCCGCGACGGCGCGCTGTCGCGACTATGGCCATCGCGCGCGGCGGGTGAGGGATTGCATCCGCCTGACCCCGGACAGCGCCGCCAGCCTGACCTGGCTGCCGCCGACTTGCGCCTATCGGCTGCTGGCGCGCGGCGAAGACCTGCCCGACTGGCACCCTTTGGTCAGCGGCCGGCGGGAAAGCGTGGTCGAGGCGGGGATTTCCGTTCTCGGCCGGGTCGGCGCGCTGGAGGACGAAATGCCGGTCGAGGCTTTGCTCGACCATATTGTCGCCTGGCCGGGCAAAGTCCCCCAGGCGGCGAAAAAGCCGCGCCGAAAAAAATAAGGTTAACAGGCCATTGGCCGTTAATCTTGGTTTAAGCCCCAAAACGGGAATTCTGGACCGGGACGGGAATAAGACCGGAACGAATCGCGGATCGCGGCTTGTGCCTATTTGTTCGGGCGCGTGGCGAGCCAGATCACATGTTTGGAGCCCTTGACGCCTTTGGCGCGCACGCGTTGCTCATCGACCGCAAAGCCGGCCTTGCGCAATCGGGCGGCGAAAGCCGCGTCCTGGCCGGCGGACCAGACGGCGAGAAGGCCGCCGGGTTTCAGGGCGGTTCTTGCGGCCAGCAGGCCGGCGCCCTGGTACAATTCATCGTTGGCGGCGCGGGTCAGGCCGTCCGGGCCATTGTCCACATCGAGCAAGATGGCGTCATAGGCGGCGCGGCGCGATTGGATGAGCCGCAGAACATCGCCCGCGTGGATTTTCGTGCGCCGATCGTCGAGCGAGCCGGCGAAGATTTCGGCCATCGGCCCGCGCGCCCAGTTTATGACGGCCGGCACAAGCTCCGCGACTTCGATGGTCGCCGAAGACTCGAAAGCCGCCAAAGCGGCGCGCAAGGTGAAGCCCATGCCCAGCCCGCCGATCAGAATTTTTTGGGCCGGGCGATTCTCGATCCGCGCGGCGCTTAGTTCGGCCAAGGCCGCCTCGGAGCCGCCGAGCCGCGAATTCATCAGCTCGTTGTCGCCGAGCATGATGGAAAACTCGGTCCCGCGCCGTTTCAGGCGCAGCGCGCCGCCGCCGGGAATTTGCGCCGTATCGAGAAGAATCCAGGGAAGCAACGGGCGGCCTTTTTTGCGCGTGGCGCGGATGGTTGCGTTGGTTAAAAAAGGATTTTTTGGGCGCCGGCCGGCATTGGCCAAAAACGGGACTGGCCGATCGTTTCCGGATCAAAACCGGCACGAATCGGCTTTGCGCCAATTTTCGCTTTTCGTTCGCCTCACTCCGCCAGCGCGGCGAGAATGCGCGCCCAGCTCCGCGCGCCCTTTTGGAACGAGGACAATTCGTATTTCTCGTTGGGCGAATGGATGCGGTCGTCGTCGAGGCCGAAGCCGACCATCAGCGAATTGATTTTCAGCTCGCGCTTGAACAGGCCGACCACCGGGATCGAGCCGCCGGAGGCGGCCAGCACGGCGGGCTTGCCCCATTCCTGTTCGAGCGCGCGGCTGGCGCGCTGGATCGCCTCGGACTGAAAGGACAAAGACAGAGCCGGGCTCGCGCCATGGCTCAGGAATTCCGCCTTGCAGTCGGACGGCAGGCTGGCGCGCACATAGTCGCGGAAGGTGTCGATGACGGCCTGCGGATTCTGCTTGCCGACCAGCCGGAACGAGAATTTGGCGCTCGCCTGCGCCGGCAGCACGGTCTTGGAGCCTTCGCCGGTATAGCCGCCGACAATGCCGTTGACATCGCAGGTCGGCCGCGCCCAGATCTGCTCCAGAACGGAAAAATTCGCTTCGCCCGCCGGCGTCGACAGGCCGACATCGCCAAGAAAGGCGGCCTCGCTGAAATCGAGCGCCGCCCATTGCGCCTTGATCTCGGGCGGCAGTTCGGGGACGCCCTCGTAAAAGCCCGGCAGGGTCACGCGGCCGTCCTCGTCGTGCAGGCCGGCGACGATCCGCGCCAGGACATGGATCGGATTGACGGCGGGGCCGCCGAACATGCCGGAATGGAGATCGCGGCTCGCGCCATTGATAATGACCTCCTCCAGCGCCAGGCCGCGCAGCATGCAGGTGATCAGCGGCGTGTCGCGAGTCCACATATTGGTGTCGCAGACCAGCATCAGATCGGCCTTCAGCTCCTTGGCGTTTTCGGCGATGAAAGCGGGCAGCGAGGGGGAGCCGGATTCTTCTTCGCCCTCAAACAGTACGCTGACAGTACACGGAAGTTCGCCATTGGTCCGCAGCGCCCGGCAGGCCTCGACGAAGGTCATCAGCTGGCCCTTGTCGTCGGCGGCGCCGCGCGCGACGATCTGCCTGCGGCCAACTCCGGATTCCTTGAGCGCCGGCGCGAAGGGATCGGCGCTCCACAATTCCAGCGGATCGACCGGCTGCACGTCGTAATGGCCGTAGAACAGCACATGCGGCGCGTCCGGCCGCGCCGCCTTGGCCTTGCCGACCACCATCGGATGGCCGGCGGTCGGGCGCACGGAGGCCTCGAAGCCGATGGCGCGCAACTGGGTCGCGAGCCATTCGGCGGCGGCGACGCAATCGCCCGCATAAGCGGGGTCGGTGGAGATCGAACGAATGCGCAGCAGTTCGAACAGGCGGTCCAGCGCCCCCTGATGGCCGGCGTCGAGCGCGGCCAGCGCTTTATCGAGATTGGACATGACGGCTCCAAGATGAATCGTGTGGTAAACTACCAGCAGACGGGAGTGGCGTCACGCGGCGAGCGCCTCTCCCTCTCCCCATTCATGGGGAAAGGGAGTCAGGCTGCGGGGTGATGCCAGGAGGACAGAAAATGATGACGATTCCGGAAGGGTGGAGCGGCGACGAGAACAAAATCGCCAAGGTCTTTCACTTCGAGACTTTCGCCCAGGCCCTGGGCTTCATGGTCGAGGTCGGGCTCTATTGCGAGCGCGCCGACCATCATCCCGAGTGGAGGAATGTCTACAACAAGGTATGGGTCGAGCTCTCCACCCATTCCGCCGGCAAGGTCACGGAAAAAGACCTGGCGCTCGCCGCCCATATGGACGGGGTTTTTTCGCGGTGATCGTACGATTTCCGCATGATCCCCGCGGAAATCGTATTCCGCTTGCGCGAAAATCCTCTATGTCGCGGGCGGATTTTCGCGCCATGGCGTTTCCGCGGAGTGCGAAGCAATCTTGCGGAAACCGTATCATTCCGCCGCGCTGATCGCGGCGATGCGGTTGCGGGCCTGCTCGCGCGGGCCGGGCAGGTGGATGCGCACTCGCGCGCCATGGCCCGGTTCGGAATCGATCAGCAATTCGCCGCCGTGCAGTTCGACCAGCGAGCGCGCGATCGACAGGCCGAGGCCGGGGCCTTTCATGCCGTCCTGCATCAGCGGCGAACGCTGCTCGAACGGGTGGCACACCAGGACGATTTCCTCCGCCGTCATGCCGCAGCCGCTGTCCTCGACGATAATGTCGTGGGCCGGGCCTTCCCCGACGACGCGGACGCCGACGCGGCCGCCTTCGGGCGTGAATTTGATCGCATTTTCGAGCAGGATGCCGACGACGCGGCGCAACAGCTCGGGATCGGCGAAAACGCGGGCCTCGGCCGGCGGTTCGAAGGCGATCGCGACATGTTTGGCCTCGGCGGAGGCGCGGGCGGCCTCCACGGTTTCGGCAAGACTTGGCGTCAGATCGACCTCGCGGGCGTTCAGCACGATCTGTCCGGCGTCGAGGCGGGCCATTTCCAGCACGTCGCTGATGACGCCATGCAGATATTCGCCGGACTGGCGGATGTGATTGGCGTATTGCAGATAGCGCGCATTGCCGATTTCGCCGAAATATTGCTGCTCCATCACTTCCGCGAAACCGATGATATGGGTCAGCGGCGTGCGCAATTCATGGCTCATATTGGCGAGGAAGTCGGATTTGGCGCGATTGGCGGTCTCGGCCACGGCCTTCTGTTCGAGATAGCGCTCGGCGAGTTCGGCGAGCTGCTGGGCCTGAACCTCAAGCGTCTGGCGGGAGCGGCGCAGGTCGGCGACGGTGGCGGTCAGGCGGCGCTCACTGTCGAGCAGCGATTGTTCGTGATGTTTTAGGGCCGAAATATCGGCGCCGACCGAGACATAGCCGCCGTCCTTGGTGCGGCGCTCGGTGATCTGGAGCCAGCGGCCGTCGGCGAGGCGGGCCTCATAGACCCGTCCGTCGTCGTCGTCGTCGGGAAGGGCGGCGGCCTGTTCGGCGAAGTGGCGCGACTGGGCCATGACCTTCCAATAAGGCGCGCCCGGCGTGGCGCATTCCGGCGGCAGGCCATGCACGCTCTGGAATTTGGAATTGCACAGGACGAGGCGGTTTTCGGCGTCCCACAGCACGAAAGCCTCGGAAATCGACTCCACTGCGTCGCGCAGGCGCGAGTTGGCGGCGGCGCTGCGTTCGGCGAGGCGAACCTGCTCGGAAATGTCCACCGCGATGCCGACGAGATGGGGCCCGCGTTCGCGGCCCTCAAGGATCACCTGGGCGCGGGCGCGGATCCATATCCAGCGCCCCTCGGCGTCGCGAATGCGAAAGGCGTGGTCGATCGAGGAAGCCTTTCCGGATGTCAGCTGCTCGGCGAAGCTGGCGAGCCGATCGTCCTCGGGATGAATCAGCGCCCGGAGGTCGCCAAAGGACAGGAATTCGCCGCTTCGGCTCATCGACAGCATGTCGTACATCGAATCCGACCAATAGATGCGGCCGGTGGCGAGATCCCAGTCCCACAGCCCGCAACGGCCGCGATTGAGCGCGGCGTCGATGCGGTTGCGGATGCGCGCGCGGTCGGTTTCGGCGTCGAGCGCCCGGCTGGTCTGACCGAAATAGGCGAAGGCGACCACCGCCATCACGCCCGCGGTGAGCAGGAACAGAAAGGCCGAGCGCCAGGCGCCGGCGCGCCATTCCGACATGGCGCTGTCGAGCGGCCGGATGATCGCGAGCTGGCCGAAGGGCGGCTTGAGGCTGCGCACGGTGGCGAGCGCTTCGCCGCCGCCGGGCAGGGCGATCCGCATCGCGCCCGCCTTTTCGGCGAAAATTGTGAGGGGCTGGCTGGGGCCGAGATGGCGGGCGAGCGTGGGTTCGACGATGGCGCCGGCGGGCAGCGAGGCGACGATTTGGCCGTCGGCGTCGGTCACGGCGAGGATGCGGCCATCGGTCTGGAGCCGGCCCAGGGACGCGTTGAGGATCATCGCCAGCGGCTCGCCGGGCGGCGCGCGGCGCGCCGCGTCGTCGAAGTCTTCGGCGGCGAGGCGGCCGACCATGTCCATGGTGGAAAGCGCGTGCGGAACGACGCGGTCATGGCTTTGCAGCGCGATCTGGGCGGCGACGCCGAACAAGGTGAGAAGGAAAAGGACGATCAGGGTGGGGACGGCGGCGCGCAGCAGCGGTTCGGGGCGCGCGCTTTGCGAGGGCGCGGGGCGTGTGCCCGCGGAGGCGGCTTCGCCGCGCGGAAAAAGCTGGGTGACGGGGACGTCGTTTTCGGCGGCGCGCGGCGTCCAGCGGCCGTCGAAGGCGGCTTCAAGACATAACGAGCCGTCGGCTGCGTTCGCACGCGCCATGATACGCTCCCGGTGTGGTGAAATTGACCGATCCGGAGCTTTACAACGACGCCCCCGAATCACTTCCATTCGAATCCGAAGCGCCGATTTTGTCTAGACTAAATTTTCGTTAATTCCGGCGTTTTTTCACCGGAAATCGGTCGCGATTTCAAACAGTCCAGAGCCGGCGCGGCGCGCCCGGAAAGGCGCCGGAACGCGAAAAACAAGAGTCGAAACAATGCGCTGACTCCGGGCGCCGCCGCGTCCGGGCAGGGGTCGGGAAAGGCCGCGGCTTGGCGTCGATTTCGACGAAAGCAAAGCAAAATCAAGGCGAAACGCCGCCAGAGCGGGTGGGCGGCGATCAAGCTTGCGTGAAACTGGCGTGGCGCGCCGGCGTCGGCGTCACGCCAGGGCGCGCGCGACGATGTCGCGCAGGTCGGGCGAAAGTTTCGCGTGAGCGGCGACGCTTTCCAGCGCTTCGCGGGCGAGTTGGCGGCGGCCGGCTTCGAGATTGCGCCAGGAGCGGAAGGCCGCGAGCAGTCGCGCCGCGACCTGGGGATTGACGGCGTCGAGGTTCAACGCGGTCTCGGCGATGAAACGATAGCCGGCGCCGTCGGCGGCGTTGAAGCCGGTCGGATTTCCGTTGGCGAAAGCGGAAATCAGCGCCCGCGCGCGGTTGGGATTGGTCAGGCTGAAGGCGTGATGATGCGTCAGCCGCTTGACCCGCGCGAGGGTTTCGGGCTCCGGGATCATCGCCTGGAGCGAGAACCATTTGTCGACGATCAGCGGCTCTTCGGCGTGCGAGCGGAAGAAGGAGTCGAGCGCGCTTTCGCGCTGGCGCGTGGCGTGGGCGCAGAGCGTGGACAGCGCGGCTGCCTGGTCGGTCATATTGGCGCCGAGCTGGAACTGATGCATCGCGATTTCGGCGCCGTCCTCGGGCGCGCCGGCGGCGTAAAGATCGAGGCAGGCGTTGCGCAAGGCGCGCCGCCCGGCGCTTGATGCGTCCGGCGAGAAAGGCGCGTCGCTGGTCAGGCGCTCGTAAGCCGCGAGCAGGCGGGCGCCGAGGGCCCTGCCGATTCCTTCACGCAGGGCGCGCCGCGCCAGAAAAATCGCGTCCGGATCGACATCCGAGCCGATGTCGCGGGCGATGTCGCTCTCGCTCGGCAATGTCGCCATTTGCGCGGCGAAGGCGGGATCGGCTTCGCCCGCCTCGATGGCGGCGCCCAAAGCTTCGGCGAAGGCCGGGTCGAAATCCGGCAATTCGCTGGAGCGGATCAGGCTGGTGGATCGGATCATCAGCCGCGTGGCGAAACTCTGCGCCGCCTGCCAGCGGTTGAACGGATCCGTGTCATGCGCCATCAGCAGCAGCAGGTCGTCTTCGCTCAGGTCGAGGTCGAGGATGGCGGGGGTGGAGAAACGGCGCAGCAGCGAGGGCGCCGGCCGGCTCGGGATGTTCCTGAAAACGATGCGGCGCTCTTTGCCGGCCAGTTCGAAGACGCCCGCCTGGGCTTCGCCCGCATCCGCGGGATCGGCGGGAACGAGCGGAATTTCTTTCCCGTCCTGGCCGATCAGGCCAAGCCGGATCGGCATGACCAAAGGCTTTTTTTCCAGCTGGCCGGGAGTGGGCGGCGTCTCCTGCGACAGGTCGAGCGCGAAGGTTTTCGTCTTGGCGTCATAGGTTCCGCGCGCCTTGAGGCGCGGCGTCCCGGCCTGTCGGTACCACAGGAAGAATTGCGCTAGGTCGCGGCCCGAGCTTTCCGCGAAGCAGGAGATGAAATCCTCGACCGTCGCCGCCTTGCCGTCGAAGCGCTGGAAATAAAGCGCCATGCCGGCGTGATAGGCCTCGTGGCCGATCAGGGCGCGCAGCATGCGGATGATCTCGGCGCCCTTCTCATAGACCGTCGCCGTATAGAAATTATTGATTTCGTGATAGGTTTCCGGGCGGACATTATGCGCCAGCGGGCCGGCGTCCTCGGGGAACTGGCCCGCGCGCAGGCTGCGGACATTGCCGATGCGGCCGACGGCGCGGGAGCGCTGGTCGGCGGAAAATTCCTGGTCGCGATAGACGGTCAGGCCTTCCTTCAGGCAAAGCTGGAACCAGTCGCGGCAGGTGATGCGGTTGCCGGTCCAGTTGTGGAAATATTCATGGGCGACGACCGCCTCGATCCCGGCGTAATCGCCGTCGGTCGCGGTCTCCTGAATCGCCAGGATATATTTGTCGTTGAAGATATTGAGGCCCTTGTTCTCCATCGCGCCCATGTTGAAATCGGGCACGGCCACGATGTTGAACACGTCGAGGTCATATTCGCGGCCATAGACGAATTCGTCCCAGCGCATGGCGTGGATCAGGGATTCCATCGCGTAATGGGCGCGGTGCTCCTTGCCCTTCTGGGTGTGGATCGCCAGCTTGACCTTGCGGCCGGACATGGTTTCGTACTCGTCCTCGATCGCGCCGAGATCGCCGCCGACCAGGGCGAAAAGATAGGACGGCTTGGGGAAGGGGTCATGCCAGACGGCGAAATGGCGGTCGTTGGGCAGGTCGCCCTGTTCGACCGGATTGCCGTTGGAGAGCAGGACCGGCGCCTCGGCCTTGTCGGCTTCGAGGCGCACGGTGAAGACGCTCATCACGTCGGGCCGGTCGAGATAATAAGTGATGCGGCGGAAGCCTTCGGCCTCGCACTGGGTGCAAAAAGCCGAGCCGGAGCGGTACAGCCCTTCAAGCCTGGTGTTGGCGGAAGGGTCGAGCAGGGTTTCGACTTCCAGCGTGAAGGGGCGGGCCGGCGGATTGGCGATGGTCAGGCTTTCGGGCGTCGCGACCTCGGCGAGGTCGAGCGCCTCATTGTCGAGCAGGGCGCGCAGGGGACGCAGGTCGCCGCCGTCGAGAACCAGCGGCGCGCCGGCGGTCCCGGCCGGATTGGGCCTCAGAGTCAAGCGTGAGACGACGCGGGTCGCGATCGGGTCGAGGCTGATGTCAAGACGAACCGCGTCGATGAGATAATCGGCGGGGCGATAATCGGCGAGACGAACGGGCGGGACGGGAGCGGATTCGGGCTTGTCGGACATAACGCCTCTGCGGTCGCGGGAGCGGCGGCCAGGCCGCCTGTTGCTGTCTATTTATTCTCGCGGCGCCGAAATCGCCATCCGCCAAAAGAGAAAATCGCCGCCGGCCTTGACCCTCCCGGACCGCCGCGACAAAAAGAAACAAAAGGGGAGGCGCATGCATCCGATTCGCAAAATCTGCGTTTATTGCGGCTCGTCGGCCGGCGAGGATCCGGACTTTGTCGCGGCGGCGCGCGATTTGGGACGGACGCTGGCGGAAAGCGGCATTGGCCTGGTCTATGGCGGCGGCAATCTCGGCCTGATGGGCGCGGTGGCCCATGCGGCGCTGGAGGCCGGCGGCCATGTCACCGGCGTCATCCCGCATTTTCTGGAAAAGCGCGAACATGCGCTGGAAAACGTGCAGGAGCTGATCGTCGTCGGCGACATGCACGAGCGCAAGCGGCTGATGTTCGAGAAGGCCGACGCCTTCATCGCCCTGCCGGGCGGGATCGGCACGCTGGAAGAGCTGGTCGAGCAATTGACCTGGGTGCAATTGCAGCGCCACGACAAGCCGGTGCTGATCGCCGATATCGGCGGCTTCTGGGGGCCGTTGCTGGCGCTGATCGACCATATGCGCGCCCAGGCCTTCATCCGGCCGGAATATGAGGCGCGCTATCTGGTGCGCGACAAAGTCGCGGACATGGTGCCGGCGCTGCGCGAAGCTTTCGCCAAGGCCCGCGCCTCGCATCTGGAGCTGCGGCCGGAACTCTAATACCTTTTCTCGCTGACCGCGACTCGTCGCGGTCAGCGAATCCCTCGCATAAGCTCGGCGTCGCATGCGCTCCTAACCGGTTCTCATCAATGAGAGCCGGTATAAGATTCAATCGTCCGAGACGCCTGCGGCGCCGATAAAGCCGCGGTCGGTCTGCACCACCCAGTTCGCGCCGCGATGTTCGATGTTTTCGACCCTCGCGCCGCCGAGCAGGACATCGCCGGGTTCGACTTCTTCCATGCCCTGCGGCCCTTCGATCAGGGCGCGGCCGCCGCCGGCCCCGCGCAGAACGTAAGCGCGGTAGGGTCCGAGCGGCGCGCGGGCGCCGGGATCGGCGGCGCGGGCCTGCGTCGCATGGGGCGGGGGCTTGCCGATCGAAGCGGTCGGCATGCGGTCCACCTTGCGCTGGGCCATTTTCTCGGCCTCGGATTTGACCTTTTCGAGCCTGGCCTGAAGCTGCGAGGCGCTCGCCGCCGCATCGGCCTTGGCGTCGGCCATATTTTTCTGCAGCGCGGCGATGGTCGCTTCCTCGGCGCGCGACTTGCGCGCCTGGGCGTCGAGCTTGTTCCTCAGGCCTTCGACATGGACGCGCAGAGACGCCAGCTCCTGTCCCTGCGCCTTGGCGGCCTTGACGGCTTCCGCCGCCGCCATCGCCACCGGATCGGGTTTCGCCGGCGCGGGCTGGAAGGACGAGTCCATATGCGTGGCGGCGGCCCAGCCGAAGCCAATCGTCAGCAGCAGGACCGCGCCCGACGCGGCGAAGAAACGCCGTTTGCCGTCGCGTGGGTCGACGGCGCGGAATTCGATTTCCGGCCGTTCGTCCGCTTGGAGCCGGAAAGGCTCATGGGGCGCCGGGACGGGCTTCGCAGGCGGGATGAGGTCGTTCATGATCGGCTCCGCGCGGACGCATGCCGTCCGCTCTCCATGACCCGACATTTTCCAGCTTTCGGATTAACCCACGATTAATGACGTGGCGATTTTCGCCGCGCCTGTCGCCGATTTGCATCACTCGGCGGCGGGCAGGCGGGCGAGCAGGGAGATCAGAGCGCGGTCGTGCATCAGCGCCGCGCGTTCCTTGCGTTGAATCCAGGTCGAGGCGTCTTCGAGCGTGCGCGCCTCGCCGAGCTTGGCGATCGCCATCGCGCGCTCCGGCGTGATGTCGCCGCGCGCGCGATGAATGGCGGGCGGCAGAAAGGCCTCGTGCGCCTCGCGGAAATCCGGGTCGTCGTGAAGGACGCGCAAACCGTCCGCCTTGTCGAAGCCTTCGGCGGCGAGTTCGGCCGACAAAGCGTTGGCGCGGGTCGCGATCGGCGGCGGGGCGCGCTCCTCCGGCGTCGCCAGCAGGCCGACGCGGCGGAAGGCCATGCCCACGGATTTCAGCCCTGTGCCCCAGGACAAGAGAATCGCCAGAATGAGGCCGGCGATGGTCGGCGACATCCAGGCGGCGAGCGAGGGCGAGAGCAACAGCGCCGCGACCAGCGAAATGACGCCAAGAAGGACATGGTTGCGGTGGCGGCGGATGATCGACTTGAACGGCACCGAGCCGTCGTCGCGGCGCTGCGGCTCCCAGCCGGTGTCGAAGCCGAACAGGATATGCAGCACATGGCCGGAATGGACCATCATCATGATCGGCGCCAGCAAGGCCGACATCAGAACCTCGAACAGGGTCGAGAGCACGAGGCGGATCGCGCCGCCGGCGCCGCGCCGGGTCGGACCATCCACCAGAGCCACGATCAGGCCGAAAAGTTTCGGCGCGAGCAGCACCGCCATGGTGAGGATGAACAGCTCCAGCGACCGTTCGGCGTCGAACACCGGCCAGGTCGGGTACAAGGTGAACTCGCGGGAGAAATATTCCGGCCGGATATATTTCGCCTGCAGCACGATCACGATGCCGACCAGCAATTGGGCGAGCCAAAACGGCGAGGCGACATAGGCCATGATTCCGGTGGCGAAATGCTGGCGGGTGGCGACGACCAGCCCCTTGGCCGGCAGGACGCTGATATGCTGGAGATTGCCCTGGCACCAGCGGCGGTCGCGCGCCGCCACGTCGATCAGCGAGGGCGGGCACTCCTCGTAGGAGCCCGGCAGGGAGGCCAGCATGGTGACGCTGTAGCCGGCCCGGCGCATCAGCGCGGCCTCGACGAAATCGTGGGAAAGGATATGGCCGCCGAAGGGCGGCTTGCCCCTGAGATGGGGCAGGCCGCAATGGTCGGCGAAAGCCTTGACGCGAATGATCGCGTTATGGCCCCAGTAATTGCCGTCGCGGCCCATCCAGCACGCCAGGCCGTCGGCGATCACCGGCCCGTAGATGCGGGCGGCGAATTGCTGGACGCGGGCGAACAAGGTGTTGCGGTTGATGATCAGCGGCAGGGTCTGGATGATGCCGGCGTCGGGATCGGCCTCCATGGCCGCGGCGAGCGTGACGATGGCGTGGCCGGTCATCAGGCTGTCGGCGTCGAGCACCACCATATGGTCGTAGGCGCCGCCCCAGCGCGAGACGAAATCGGCGACATTGCCGGCCTTGCGCGCAATGTTCTGGGGGCGATGGCGGTAATGGACGCGGGCGTCCGGCCCCAGCCGGCGGCGCAGCGCGATCAGCGCCCGCTCCTCGGCGATCCAGACGTCGGGATCGGTCGAATCCGACAGCAGGAACCAGTCGAAGGCCGCGCCGTAACCGGTGGCCTCGACATCTTCATGGATCGCCTGCATCGCCCCGAAGACGCGCGACGGCGCCTCGTTGTAGATCGGCATGATGACGGCGGTGCGGGTGGTCAGCTTTTCTGGCAGGGCCGGCGTTCCGGGGCGGCCGATCAGCAGATGGAGGAAGCCGACGACGGCGGCGGCGAAGGACAGCGCGATCCAGGAGAAATTGGCGAGGAACAGGACGAGCAGCGCCCATTTCAGAAAGGTGATGCCGCCGACGTCGATGACCAGGAACATCTGATAGCCGCCCCAGGCGGTCAGAGCGAGGCCGCCGCCATAGGTGACGAGCCGCGACAGCCAGGGCGCGGGCGCGTCATGGACGAATTTGCGCCGCTCTTTCGCCGGGTCGAAGCGAAACAGCTTCTGCTCGGGCATGGGAATCGGCGATTCCTGCGGCATGGCCGGCGCGACGGCGGCCAAAGCGGGGGCGGAGTCGATCACAGCGTCCATCGGTAAAGCCAGGTCTCGGTCTGGGGCGCGCCCTGGAAATCCAGGGTCAGGCGGATCTCGCAGGCGGTCTCGCCGGCGGAATCGATGTCGAACTGGACATAGCAGCTCTTGCGCTCCGCCGCCGGATAGACGTGCCGGGCGACCACCTTGCCGGGATTGACGGAGAGATTTGGGGTGAGCGCCGCGAGGCGGGCCGGATCGCTCAGGAAATCGCCCCGGAACTCCACGAGGAAGCGTCTCTGCTTGGCGGCCGGGCCGTGTCCGCCGCGCGAATCCATGGTCTCGGCGCCGGTGGGACGCGACGGCGGCGCCCAGCACCAGAACTGGCGATAGGCGAAATCGGCCTGCTGGCCTTTGACCAGCGGCGTTTTGGAGCGCCAGAAGGCGACGATGTTCTGGGCGGTCTCGTTGTTGGAAGGGATTTCGACCAGCTCCACCGAGCCGTCGCCCCAATCGCCGATCGGCTCGACCCACAGCGACGGCCGCTGCTCCCAATGGGCGTCGAAATCGTAAAAGTCGTCGAAGGCGCGATGGCGCTGGAGGAAGCCGAACCCTTTCGGATTCTGGTCCACGAACTCGGAAATCTGGAGCGTCGAGCGGTTGGCGACCGGACGCCAGATCCATTCGCCCCGGCCGGTGTAGTTTTGCAGCCCGGTCACTTCCTCTGCCGCCTCGCGCACGTCGTCGTCGCCGCGCCGGTCGAGCGGGCTGAACAGGCTGGTCGCGCCCATGGTCGCGAGACCGTAATAATCGACCGAGGCGCGCGGGAACAGCGAACATTCGACATCGATGATGGTGGCGTCGCCGGGATGGAGGGTGAAGCGATAGGCGCCGGCGACGCTGTCGGAATCGAGCAGGGCGCTGATGGTCAAGGCATTGTCGGCGACGCTCGCCTTTTCGATCCACACCGCGCGGAACAGCGGGAATTCCTCGCCGCGCGGGTCGCCGGTGCGAATCGACAGGCCGCGCGAGGCCACGCCGAGATTCTGGCCGGGCGCCTTGGAGCGGAAGAAGCTCGCGCCCTGGAACACCGCCAGTTCGCGCATTTCGCCCCGATCGTTGCGCAGCAGCGCCCGGAAGCCGGAAAAATCGAGATTGGCCGGCGGCGCGCGCAGCCGCAGCGCGCCGAAATCGAAATTGGCGGCGTCGTAAGCAAGCCGCCGCGCCGTCCCGTTCTCGACGAGAAAGATCTGCATCGGCGAATTATAGACAAAGCCGCGATGCAGCGGCTCGATGACGAAGCCGCTGGTCTTGTCGTTCCAGATCAGCCCTTCGGGTTTGGTCTTGATCGCTTCGAAAGCCTCGCGCGACAGCTCCGACAGAGGGCTGGGCAGATCGGTCGAGGGCGCGGAAAAGGATTTGGCCGCGAGGCTTTTCGCCAGATCGACCACGGCGGAATGGTTGAAAGGCCCGGATGGCGGCGCCAGATCTCCGGCGCGGGCGGAGGAAACGGGCTCGGCGGCGGCGAAAGCGGCGGCTGTTCCAGCCAGTTGCAAAAAGTCGCGTCGCTTCAGCATCGACAAGGCCGTCCAATCGTCCCAAATTGGTTGCGGGCATGGCGGATCGCCCGCTCGCGCGCAGATTTTCTGATTCCGGGGGTTATACCCCAATTCGCGGCTGAGGCGAGGCCGATTTTTTCGCTTTGCCGCCTTTCGCCGCTCCCCTATATCTGCCTGGCGTTTTTCCAAGGGATTCTCATGACCACGCCACAGGACCCCGGCGCCGCCCCGCGCCGCTGCCTCGCGGTCGTGCTTGCCGCCGGCGAGGGCAAGCGCATGCGCTCTCATCTGCCGAAGGTGCTGCATCCTGTCGCGGGACGCTCGATGCTCGCCCATGTGCTCGACGCCGTGGGCGAGGCCGGCGCCGACGCGCTCGCCGTGGTGGTGGGGCCGGGGCGCGACGATGTCGCCGCCGAGGCGCGGGCCTGGGCGCCGCAGGCCCGGGTCTTCGTCCAGGACGAGCGGCTCGGCACCGCCCATGCGGTTCTCGCGGCGCGCGAGGCGTTTCACCAGGGCTTCGACGACATTCTGGTTCTGTTCGCCGACACGCCTTTGGTCCGGCCCGAGACTTTTTCGCATCTGCGCGAAAAGCTCAGCCAGGGCGCCGGCGTGGTCGCGCTCGGCTTCGCGCCCGCCGATCCGACCGGCTATGGCCGCCTGCTGACCGATGGCGACGGCGCGCTGCTGGCGATCCGCGAGCACAAGGACGCGACGCCCGAGGAACTGGCGGTGGGCGCCTGCAACGCCGGGCTGATGGCGCTCGACGGCGCCCGCGCGCTTGGCTGGCTGGAGCGGATCGACAATTCCAACGCCCAGAACGAATATTATCTGACCGACGCGGTGGCGATCGCGCGCGGCGAGGGCGCGGCTTGCGCTTTGGTGATGGCGCCGGCCGAGGAAGTGCTCGGCATCAACGACCGCGTCCAGCTCGCCGCCGCCGAAGCCGAAATCCAGAACCGGCTGCGCCGCGCCGCCATGCTCGACGGCGCGACTTTGGTCGCGCCGGAGACGGTTTTCTTCTCCCATGACACTGTTCTGGCGACGGATGTGGTGGTCGAGCCGCATGTTGTCTTCGGCCCCGGCGTGCGCGTCGGCGAGGGCTGCGTCATCCACGCCTTTTCGCATCTCGAAGGCGCGACTCTGGCGAAAAATGTCGCCATCGGACCCTATGCGCGGCTGCGGCCGGGGGCGAATCTGGCGGACAAAGCCAAGATCGGCAATTTCGTCGAGATCAAGAAAGCGGAGATCGGCGAGGGCGCCAAGGTCAATCATCTGACCTATATCGGCGACGCCAGCATCGGCCCGCGCGCCAATATCGGCGCCGGCGTCATCACCTGCAATTACGACGGCTTTCTCAAATATCGCACCAGGATCGGCGCCGACGCCTTCATCGGCTCGAATTCGGCTTTGGTCGCCCCGGTCGAAATCGGCGACCGCGCCTTTGTCGGCTCGGGCTCGGTGGTGACGCAAAATGTCGAGGCCGACGCTTTGGCGGTGGCGCGCGGCCGGCAGGCGGTGCTCCCCGGCTGGGCCACGGCCTTTCGCAAGAAAATGGCGGCGCTCAAGGCGGCGAAAAAGGGTTAGGCCGTCGACGCAAGCTTCGGCGCCAAAATCACGCGTTCAGCGCGCTTTTGCGACGATCGGGTTTGGCTTGAAGCGGCCATTGCGGAACAGCCGCGCGACGGTCCCAATTTGACCCTGAGCCGTTTTTCCGGGCAGCACACGCGCACGATAATGGACAATTCGAAGCCGACCTTGCCGGAATCGCGATCAGGCAAGGCTCGATTTCTCGCGCCGCCACGCCGAAATGGCGCGGGTCGTCGTCGCGGGGACTCCGGCGTTCAGGCCGCTGTCCGGGGCCTGACGGCCGCCAGGCGGAAAGGATCGCCCAGCGGCGCGCCGTCGGCGGAGCGTCGCAGTTCGATTTTTTGCGCGCGGGAAGGATCGAGCGGCGCGGGGAACGGGGCGCGAAAACCGTGGCTGCCGTCGCTGCGCTCCTCGTCGGCATAGGCGTAGCCGATAAAGGCGCCATCGACGAATATGTCGAGGCACACCGGCGCGTCGGGATAAGCCGCGTTCCGAGCCCAGCCGGACAGGCCCTCGCGATTGCAGGCCAGAATCGCGCCGCGCAAGGCGCCGAAGTCGGTCGCGGCGGGGAAGCGGAGGCCGACGCGCGCGGCGAGGCGGCGCCGGATGCGGTCGAGCGCATAACCGTCCTCGACCCGCGGCGCGCAATAGACCGCCTCCGCCCACTTCGCCTCCGGATAGAGTTCGCGAAATTCCTGGGCGTTGTGGAACATGCCGCGGCTGTCGTCGTCCACAAAACTTTCGGAAAAAGCGCCTTCCGCGATCAGCACGTCGTGGCTGGCGAGTTCGATGTGAAAATAACGGACGTCTTCGCCCGGCGCCGCTTTGACGATGGTCGCGCCGTTGACCAGTTGTTCCGCCGGGACCAGCACGCCGTCGAGGAACATGGCGTGTTTGGGCGACACCAGCAGATCGCGGGCGGGAACGTTTTCGGCCAGCGATCCGGCCTTGAAGCGGATGGGGAGAAGATCGGGATTGTTGCGGGCGAAGCGGGCCGAGTAGGCGCGCCGGCCGATCCAGACGATGGGGCGCGGCGCGCCGCTCGCCGTGACCAAAAAATCGCCGATTTTCAAATTCTCGACCGCGACCTCGCCGCGCTCGGTCAGGATGCGCGTTCCCGCGCAATAGCAGGCCACGTCGGTGACAACAGTGGTCGAGTTGGTGACCGCGAGCGGATAGGCCGAGCTTGTGTCCGAGATCGTGAATGTCGTGGTGGTCCCGGCCGCGCCGGCGGAGGGGGTGAAGACGAGCCCGTCGAGCGCGGTCGTGACCGCCAAGGCCGTGCCGGTCATGGAAAACACGCCCGTGCCCGCATTGATCGAACTTCCGTCGGTCGCGGCATTGGGGTCGCTCAGCACGCCGTCGGCGGTCGATGAGGGCGTGACGGTGAGGGTCTCGGTCGGAGCGCCGATATTCGCATCGGTGATCAAATCGCCCGCAAAGGGATCGGCCGGCGTCTGCCCCGGGGTCGAATGGGTTGCGGGAGACGCGACCGAAATCGTCGGCGGGGCGAGCGCGGTGATCGTGACCGAGCCGCCGCCGCTGTGCGTCGCGGCGGCCTCTTGCGCGGCAAGCGCGTCCGCCGCCACGAAAGAGCCGCCGCCTCCGCCGCCGCCGCCAGCGCCGCCGCCGCCGCCGCCGCCGTAACCGCCGCCGCCGCCGCCGGCGAATTGGTCCGCTTGGCCGCCGCCGCCGAAACCGCCGCCGCTGCCGTGTGATACGTTAGGGCTATATCCGCCAGCGAAGGTAACCCCGCTGACGCTTCCGCCCTGCGCAGGACTGCTCGCGCCTGCGGCGCCCCCGGTAAACCCGCCGCCGCCACCGCCTGAGTCGTAATCGCCGCCGGCGCCGCCGGCGCCGCCAGCCCCGCCAGCGCCGCCGCCCGCGCCCCCGCCATTGCCACCGGTCGGGGTGGCCGTGCCGCCGCCTCCTCCGCCCGTGGGTCGGTAGCTGCCGCCGCCGCCGCCGCCCGCGATCACTTCATTGACCTTGACGGCGCCCAACCCGCTGTTGGTTTCGATCACGAAGCTGCCGCCGCCGCCGCCGCCGCCGCCGGCGGTGGCGAGACCGCCGGTCGTAATATAGTTGCCGCCCGCGCCGCCGACGACGATCTCCAGCGTCGCGCCGGCCTGAAGATAGACATCCCCGCTCGCCATCGCGCCGAGACCGCCAGCGCCCACATAGGCTTGAATGCCCGAGATATTGGTGGAGGCGCCGCTGCCTCCCTGCGCGCCATAGGCCGTGATGTCGTAATAGCCGGTGGATTGCGCCGTGAAGGTCTCGATTGTGCCGGTGCTGGCGAACGTCTCGCTGAAGACCGCGGCCGGCGCGAGAATGTTGGCGGCCGCCGTGGCGGTGACCGGCGACCCCGGATAGCCGCTCGAGGCGAGGGACAGGTTGAAGGTCAGCGTCTCGACGCCGTTGACGGCCCCGGTGAGGGTCGAGGGCGCCTGGAGCGTCAGCGCATCCAGTTCGCCGGTGATGACGGAGGCCGAACCGGTCAGTTGGTAGACGCCCGGACTTGTCGCCGTGAGGGTTTGGCCGTTGTAGGCGAGCGTTGCGTTGGCGTCGCTCAGCGTGAGGGTCAGCGTGTCGGTCGCGCCCGCGTTCAGGTCGCCGAGCTTGACGCCGGCGAAGGGCTTGTCCGTCGACGCGCCCGCGTCGGTGTAGGTCGTGCTCGCGCCGGTGATCGTCGGCGGCGGCGCGAGGATGTCGACCGTCACCGAGGCCGTCGTCGGCGACCCTGGAAACGCGTTGGAGGAGTCGGTCAGCGAGATGGTCAACGCTTCGACGCCGTTGACCGCGCCCGTGAGCGTCGCGGGCGCGATCAGCGTAAGCGAGTCAAGTACGCTGGTGATGCTGGACGCAGAACCGTTCAGTTCGTATTGGCCCGCGCTGATTACGGTCAGTGGGTTCGGCGTTAAGTTGTCGAGGAGTTGTGCGTTGGGGTCGCTCAGCTTGATGTAGAGCGCATCGCCCGGCGAACCCACGTTCGGATCGGTGATCGCGACCCCGGCGAAGGGCATGTCCGTCGTCGAGCCGGCGTTTGTGTGCGTGGTCCCACCCGCGCCCGTGATGACAGTCGCCAAGGGTTGCACGGCTGCGTATTGGATGGTGACCTGGCCGGCGCCGCCGCCCGAATTGCCTTCCGCCCGGTTGAGCGCGCCCGCATTGATGAAGGGCCCGCCGCCGCCCCCGCCGGCGACGAGCGTCTTGGTGCTGCCGCCGCCGGGGTCGATCAGGCCGCTGAGGCCGGTTGTGGCGCCGCCGCCGCCGCTGGTGGTGATGACGCCGCCCTCGCCGCCGCCGCCGCCGCCGTAACCGCCGCCGCCGCCGCCGCCAAAATCTCCGCCGCCGCCGCCGCCGCCAAAGCCGCCGCCGCCGCCGCCCGACGCGCCCTTGCCGCCGGCGAAAGTTGTGCCCAGGGTGGACCCGGACGCCGCGAAGTATTCAGGAAGGACGACGCCGCCGATGATGCCGCCCGCGCCGCCCGTGAAGCCGCCGCCGCCGCCGGGGGCCTTGGTGAAGGCGCCGCCGAAGCCCTTGGAGATGCCGCTGCCGCCGCCGACGCCCTTGGTGGTATAGCCGCCGCGGCCCCCGGCGCCATTTGTGCCCCCCACCCCACCAAGACCGCCGCCGCCCTTATAGCCGTTCGCAAATTGGCCGGCGCCGCCGAAATTGCCGCCGCCGCCGCCGCCGGCGATCACTTCGTTGGCGACCGCGCCGCCGCTGCCGTTGGTGAGAATGACGAAGCTGCCGCCGCCGCCGCCGCCCTCGCCGCCATTGCCATTGGCGCCCTGGCCGCCGACGACGATCTCGAGATGCGCGCCGGCCTGCAGATAGATCTCGCCCGTCACCAGGGCGCCGACGCCGCCGGCGGCCCCGCTAAAGCCGTTGCCTCCCTGCGCGCCAGCGGCCGTGATGTCGTAATAGCCCGAGACGCCGACCGTGGCGTGTTGGATCGTCGTGTTGTCATAATTGAAAGTGGTGGTCGTCGTGGTCGAGAGCGTGGTCATGGCAAAGACCTTTCAACAATGGGGACGGGCAAGGCGTCCGAAATATTAAGTTGCGGTCATCGGGGCTTCATTTCTTTCCCGCCAGCCTTCCAGCGCGCCGGCGCGTTCCAGTTCTTCGATCAGCGCCGCCAGCCCTTGCGCGTAGGAGCGCCAGCGGCCGAGGCCGCGCGCATTGACTGGCTGGCGGACCTGCGCGCGGCTCACCGTGCGCACCGGACTGTCGGCCTCGTAAAAGCGCGCGCAGGCCGCATCTGGCGGGAGATCGACAAAGGCGAGGACGCGCGTAAGAGTCGCGTCGAAATCCTTCACCCAGTCGTCGAGGCGCAAGGTCAGCACCGGCAGGGGCAAGGTTTGCTTCCAATGGCGCATCAGCCGGTCCTGCTCGCCGATCGTCCAGCCGAGATCGGCGAGATCGTGGGCGTAGCCGTGCTCGCCGTGAAAGCGGAAGGTGAAGATGGACAGGCCGATGTCGCGCGGATCGCGCGTGCAATGGATGATTTTGGCTTTCGGGAACAACAGCGCGATCAGCCAGACATGCGCATAATTGCCCGGCATCTTGTCGACGATGCGGGTCTTGTCGGGCGCGAGCGCGTGCAGCTCCCCGAGATAGGCTTCGGCTTCGGCAATGAGCGTCGCGGGGTCGAGCGCCGCGATGCGGGCGATGGCGTCAGGCGTATCGCCGGCGCCCAGCCGCCAGGCGAGCCGCCCCAGCGCCGAACGCTCGCCGGCGCCATGAACCTGGGGATGCGCCGCCAGAATCTGCTCGGCCAGCGTCGTGCCCGAGCGCGGCATGCCGACGATGAACACCGGCGCGGGATCGCCGTTTTTCGCGCGCGGGCCTTGGGCAAAACGCTCTCGCGTAAATGTCGCGATCGCCGCGTCGTCATAGGCCTTCGCCGCTTCGCGCGAAAAATGCTGGATTTTTCGCAACAGGGCGTGTCCTTCGCGCCATTGCTCGAAAGCCCGGTCATTCATGCCTTCGCGCGAAAAAAATTTGGCGAGGTCGTAGCGCGCCATGATCTTGTGTTCGAGAACCGCTGATGCACCCATCTGGTCGAGCGCCGCCTCCATTGCGTCAGCGGCAGCGCGCGCGTCGGCGCGCCGATTTTCGGCCAGCGCCAGCAGCACGTCGCGCCACAGCCGCATCGGCTTGAGGTCGGCCGGCGCGGGGCCGAGCGCGTCGAACTCGGCCAGCGCGGTCCGCGCCTTGTCGGGCCGGCCCAGCGCGATCAGCGCCAGCGCCCGCTGCAGATGCCAATGGCGCGCGGCGGGGAGATCGTCGGCGGGCGGTTCGACTTCGTCGAGCAGCGCCAAGGCGTCGGCGGGCTTTTCCTCCTGCAGCCTTTCGGCGACGAGGTTCAGCCGCGCGCCGGCGTCGTGCGGATTGCGCGCCAGCGCGTCGCGCAGAAAAGTCTCGGCCGCCTCGTAGCCGCCGGTGAGGCGCGAGAGCGCCGCGAGATTGCTGGTCGCCGCGGGATGGCCGGGCTGCGCCCGCAAGGCGTGGACCATGCACCTCTTGGCGTCCTCGACCGCTCCCTGCGCGTAGCGTGCGAGGCCGAGATTGACGAGAGCGTCGGCAAAGCCCGGACGCAGTTTCGCGGCAATGGCGAAAGCCTGCTCGGCGCGCTCAGGCTTGCCCTTGGCCATCCAGGCCTGGCCGAAGGCGTAATGCGCCTCGGCCCTGTTGGGCTCGGCAAGGCAGGCGTCGCGCGCCGCCTCCAATGCGGCCTGCGTCTCGCCGCGCCGCAGCGCCTCACTGAAATCGCGCAATTTTTCGAGCGCGCCGGGTCCGGTCTCGCCGTCGCTCGCCTTGGACCTTGCTGGCGCTTCGATCACATCCGTCCCCGGGGCCGCAACGCTCACACCATCGGCGCGCAGCATGGCGGCAAACGGATCGCCAGTAAATTGCTAAACTTAAACGATAAGTGACGTAACGTAATTGTGATCAATGGGTTCGTGAGGAATGGCCGCTTTCCGCTGAACGCGCGGTCCTACACAGTCAATGCTCCAATTCCCGCAATCGGCGCCGAGCCGCCCTTGCCGCCCGCGCTTGGCGTGGTCCGTTTCCCGCCGATTGCGCCCTCCTGGCGCCAACCGGCGGGGCGGCGTGATTGAACAAAACGGCGTCCGGGAAACCGGAGCGGCTCATCGTTTCGCCGGAAGCCCGCCAGAGTGAGGTTCGAGACGGGCGATCCCTGAAATCTCCGAGATGGCCGAAGCTGGTTTCTGCCGGCCGCCGAGGCGATCGGTCAGGCGGGCCGGCAGCGCAGGCGCGCGGAAAGCAGGAAACGCCGGTCGGCGCTGAGGCCGACATAAATGTCGAAATCGCCCGGCTCCAGCCTCCATGCGAGATCGGCGTCGAGGCTGGACAGGTCTTCGGCCGCCAGGGTGAAAACGACGGTTTTTTTTCGCCGGGGCGCGAGTTCCACCTTGGCCCAGCCTTTAAGCTCCAGAACCAGCGGCGCGGCGGCGGCGACGCGGTCGCGGGAAAACAGAAAGATGGTTTCCCGCGCCGCCCGGCCGGAAAGATTCCGCGCCTCCACCTCGACCGTTATTCGGTCGCCCGGCCGGAATTCCTCCTGGCCGAGGCGCAGCTTGTCCAGTTTGACCTCAGCGTAGGACAGGCCGTGGCCGAAGGGAAAAAGCGGCTCGTTGGGCAGGTCGATATATTTGCTGGTGAAGGGGTCGTCCGGATTGGCCGGGCGGGCGGCGGGGCGTTCGGCGAAAAAGATCGGAATCTGCCCCACGGCGCGCGGCCAGGTGACGGGAAGGCGCCCGGTCGGGTTGAATCGCCCGGTCAGAACCTCGGCGATCGCCGCGCCGGCGCCCGCCCCGAGAAACCAGGCCGCGACCATGGCGCGAGCGCGCTCGGCGAGCCAGGGGACGATCAGGGGCCTGCCGGAAAAAAGCAGGGCGACGGCCGGCCGGCCGGTCGCCAGCACGGCCTCCGCCAGTTCGCGCTGGCGGCCGGGCAGTCCGGGCCGCGCCCGGCTCGCCGCCTCGCCGCTCATCCGCGCCGCCTCGCCGACGCAGAGAATCACCGCGTCGGCGGTTTCGCAGGCCGCCCGCGCGGCGTCTATGCCGCTCACGTCGTCGCCCCTGATGGTCACGCCCTGTTGGTAGAAAATTTCACGGTCGGGCAAAGCGGCGCGCAGGCCTTCGAGAACGGTCGAACATTGGCGCGGGTCGGCGGCGAGCGTCCAGGGGCCGACCATTTCCTCCCGCGCGTCGGCGAGCGGGCCGATCAAGGCGATGCGGCGGATGTTTTCGCCAAGCGGCAGGGTTCCGTCATTGGTCAGAAGCGTGATGGCGCGGCGGGCGGCGTCGAGCGCGAGTTTCTTCGCCGCGCCCGAGGCCGATCGTCTGGCCTTCGCGCGGCGGCGGGGATCGTCGAACAGGCCGAGTTTCATCTTCAGGATGAGGATTCGCCGCACGGCGGCGTCAATGTCCGCCATCTTCGCGAGTCCGCGCGACAGCGCCTCGGGCAGGGCGGAAAAATAGACGCCGCTGACCATGTCGATGTCCACGCCGGCCTTGAGCGCCAGACCGGCCGCTTCGGCGCGGTCGGCGGCGACGCCATGATCGATCAGCTCCTCGATTGCCGCGTAATCGCTCATGATCACCCCGTCGAACCCGAGTTTTTCGCGCAGCCAGGCGCGCAGCAGCGGGACATGGGCGGTCATGGGGACGCCGCCGACCGAATTGAAAGCCGCCATGATCGCGGCGCAGCCGGCTTCGACGGCGGCGCGGAACGGCGGCAGATAGGTTTCATGCACGGCGCGGTCCGAGAGATCGGCGGCGGCATATTCGCGCCCCGCCAGAGCGGCGCCGCCGCAGCAGAAATGCTTGGCGGTGGCGGCGAGCGAATCGGGCGCGGCGAGATCGCCGCCCTGGAAGCCGCGCACCTTGGCGACGGCGAAACGCGCTCCGACCAGGGGGTCTTCGCCGGCGCCTTCGGCCATGCGGCCCCAGCGCGGGTCGCGAGCGATGTCGAGCATGGGCGCGAAGGTCAGATCGGCGCCATCGGCGGCGGCTTCCCGCGCCGCCGCCCGCGCGGTGCGCTCCCAGTAAACCGGGTCGAACAGGCCAGCCTCGGCGAGCGGAATGGGAAAGACGGTGCGATGGCCGTGCAGGACATCGACCCCGAAGAACAAAGGTATGCCGAGCCTCGTCTCCTCCACCGCGAGCTTCTGGAAACGGTTGGTCGCCACGCGGCCCCATATGTTCAGCAGGGAGCCGACCGCGCCGGCGCGGACGGCTTCCGTCGTCGCTTCGCCGCGAACCGGCCCGGTGGTCGCCGAACCCGCCGGCGACATGGTCATCTGGCCGAGCTTCTCCTCAAGGGTCATTTCGGCGAGAAGTTTTTCGATCCCGTTCAGGTCCAAGTCCGCGTCCATGTCCGAATCCGCCCCCCGGCTTGCCCCAGCCCTTCGCGATGATGTTATAAGCTTGGCGGAGCCGTGCAAGGTTGCGCGCCGGGCGAGGCGAGGGATGCGGTCGGGGATCGATGGCGGAAAAGACCAACGCCGCTTCTGAGGCGGCGGCCGGAAAGGCGCCGCCGGACGACGGTTTCATCGTTCTGGCGCGCGTGCTTCTGCGCGCCCTTGGCGCTTCGCGGCAGCGCGCCGTCCTGTGGGGCCTGGCGGCGGGGCTGCTGGTCGTGGTCGGCGGCACCGCGATCATGCAGATCGTCCTGAACGTCTGGACCAAGGCCTTCTATGATTCGCTCGCCCAGAAGGACATGTCGGAATTCGGCCGCCAGCTCTTTTATTATCTTTTCATCGCCGGCGCGCTGCTCGCGCTCAATGTCGCCCAGCTGTGGCTGAGCATGACGATGAAAATGAAAATGCGCGAAGGGCTGACGCGCGACCTGATCGCGCAATGGCTGACGCCCCGGCGCGCCTTTCTCATCTCCGGGGCGGGGGTGATCGGGGTCAATCCCGACCAGCGCATCGATGCGGACGCCGGCCATCTTTCCGATGTCTCGACCGATCTCGGCGCCGGCCTGTTGCAGTCGGCGCTGCTGCTCATCTGTTTCGTCGGCGTGCTGTGGGGCCTTTCGCGGGGCGTGGTCCTGTCGCTTCTGGGCCATCATTTCAGCATTCCCGGCTATATGGTCTGGGCGGCGCTGATTTACGCCGGCGTGGCCTCGTTCTTCTCCTGGCGCGTGGGCCGGCCGCTGGTTCCCCTCAACGCCGAGCGCTACGCGCGCGAGTCCGATCTGCGCTTCGCCTTGGTCCACGCCAACGAGCATAGCGAAGGCATCGCCGTCCATCGCGGCGAAAACGAAGAATCGACGCGGCTCAACCGGCAGCTCTCCCGGCTTCTCGTTATCCTGCGCGAGATCATCGGCGTCACCACCCGTCTGACCTGGGTGTCGGCCGGCTATGGCTGGTTCACCATCGTCGCGCCGATCGTCGTCGCCTCGCCGGCCTATTTCGCCGGCTCCCTGACGTTCGGCGGGCTGCTGATGGCGGTCGGCGCCTTCAATCAGGTGCAGCAATCCCTGCGCTGGTTTGTCGATAATGTCGGCGCGATCGCCGATTGGCGCGCCACCTTGCTGCGCGTCGCCGCCTTCCGCCGCGCCTTGCAGGACATGGATCGCGTCGGCGGCGGCGCCTCACGCATCGAATGGACGGTTTCGCCTGGAAACAAGCTGCAATTCGACGATCTCACCGTTCTTTCGCCGTCGGGCGGCATCAGGCTCGATCAGCCCCATGTCGAAATCGCGGCCGGCGAACATGTCCTGATCGCCGGCGCGCCGGGGGCGGGCAAGACCAGCCTTTTTCGGGCCATGGCCGGCCTGTGGTCCTGGGGCGCCGGGCGCATCGCCTTGCCTTCGGACGACCGCATCGTTTTCATGCCCAAACGCCCCTATATTCCCGACGGGTCGCTCCGTGACATTCTCGCCAAACCGGCGGCGGCGGAAAATTTCACCACGGCGCAATTCGAGGCCGCGCTGACGCGCATGGGCCTCGCTTACCTCGCCCGGCGGCTGGACGAGCGCGGACGCTGGGACCAGATTCTCACCGATCCCGAGCAGCGCAGCCTCGCCTTCGCCCGCCTTCTGCTGCATCGGCCGCTGTGGGTGATCGCCGATTCCGCCGTCGACCTGCTCTCCGCCACTGGGCGGGCGGCCTTGTTCGATATGTTCAACAAGGAGCTTTCCGGCTCCACCCTCGTCAGCATCGCGAGCTCGCAAGGCGCCGACCCGTTCTTTCGGCGCGTTCTCTGCCTGAGCCGCGACCCGCGTGGCGGAAGCCTGGCTTTTCCGCCGCACCGCGATACGGGCGAGGAATTCGGCGCCGGGCCTTCCGCGTGAGGCCTGCATGAGCAAGCCGCGATCCGAGCCCTGGACATCCGGATTGGACGATTGGATGGCGCGCCAATATCGGCATTGCGCCGAACTCATGCCCCGCGCCATTTCGGCGACCGGTCTGGTCAAGCATCGCCCCCATTACGGCCAGACCGTCCGGGCGGCGCCCGGCTCGGTGCTCGCCTGCGCCGATCTCGCCGAAAACCCGGATTTCTTCTTCCACTGGCTGCGCGATTCCGCCGTGGTCATCGACGCCTTGCGCCATCTCATCGAGGACGGGACGCTCCGCGACCAGGGTTTGCGGCTGTTCGGCGAATTCGTCGAATTCAGCTTGAATCTCAGCCGGCTCGACGGGCGCGCCCGTCCGGGTGACGAGGAAGAGCGCGCCGGCGTCCAGCCCGCTTATGTCAAAAATCTGCGCACGCGCGAGGAAATGGCGGAAATATATGGCGACCGCGCGCTCGGCGAGGCGCGTCTCGGCGCCGACGGGCGGCTGGACATCCTGCGCTGGCAAAGGCCGCAAAACGACGGCCCAGCTTTGCGCGCGCTCGCCACGATGCGCTACTGGCGCAATGAGGATCTCCGTCCGCATCTGCCGCTCAAACCCCTGCGCGCGCTGATCGAGAGCGATCTCGACTTCACCCGCGAATATTGGCCGGAGCCCTGCTACGATCTGTGGGAAGAGCGCTGGGGCCGCCATTATCACACCCAGATCGTCCAGTTCGCCGCCTTGAGCGACGGGGCCGAATGGGCGCGGTCGCTGGGCGACGGCCGCCGAGCCGAAAGTTTCGCTCACGCCGCGCAACAGGCGGCGCGGGGTCTCGACCGATATTTCGACGTCGAATCGGGCGTTTATCTGACGCCGCTGCCCGATTCGGGGCTCGATTCCGCCGCGACCATGCGACTCGATTTCGCCGTCCTTCTCGGCCTCGTCCAGGCGGGGCGGCGCAGCGGCCCGCACAGCCCCGCCGACCCAAAAGCTCTGGCGACCTTGCGCCGGCTCGAAGATTTGTTCGACCGAATCTATCCGATCAACCGGGACCGGCCTGCGGAATGCGGAACCGCGCAGGGGCGCTATGAAGGCGACATCTATTTCACCGGCGGCGCCTTCTATTTTTCGACGCTGGGCGCGGCGGAGTTCTACTACCGCGCCGCCGCGACCGTGGCCTCCGGCGAGGACATCGCCCTTTCGCCCGAACATCGCGAAATTCTTGGCGAAATTCTTGGCGAAACGCCCGGTTTGCAGATTGGCGCCGGGCTGGCGCGGGCGCTCATCGCGCGCGGCGACGCGGTCATGGCCACGGTGCGGCGGTTTGCCCCGGAATCCGGCGTTCTCGCGGAGCAGTTCTCGCAAATCGACGGCGCGCCGGTCTCGGCGCAAAGCCTCGCCTGGAGCTATGCCTCGTTCATCACCGCCTTCGCCTGCCGCAATCAGGCCTTGCGCTCGATCGGCCCGTGACGCCGGCGCGGGGCCGCCCCGGCGCGTCAAGCATGTAATGAAATTTGACTTGCGCCCCGGCTGAAACATGGCCTTTCCTGCGGCGAAGATTCGATTGGAGACAAAAGATTCATGTGCGGCATTGTCGGCATTCTCGGTCAGGGCCCGGTCGCGGGCCAGCTGATTGACGCCCTGAAGCGGCTCGAATATCGCGGCTACGATTCGGCGGGCGTCGCCACGCTGGAAGACGGCAAACTGGAGCGCCGCCGCGTCGAGGGCAAGCTGCGCAATCTCGAAGCCCTGCTGCATGAAAGGCCGCTTTTCGGCCGGGTCGGGATCGGCCACACCCGCTGGGCGACCCACGGCCGCCCGACCGAGAACAACGCCCATCCCCACGCCACCGAAAAGCTCGCGGTGGTGCATAACGGGATCATCGAGAATTTCCGCGAATTGCGCGAGGAGTTGGTCGCGCTCGGCCATGAATTCGTCAGCCAGACCGACACCGAAGCCGTCGCCCATCTGGTGACCGAACAGCTCGATCGCGGCCTGTCGCCGGTGGCGGCGGTGGCGGCGAGCCTGCCCTGGCTCAAGGGCGCCTTCGCGCTCGCCTTCCTGTTCAATGGCGAGGACGATCTTTTGATCGGCGCCCGGCGCGGCGCGCCTCTGGCGGTGGGCTATGGCGAAGGCGGGGAAATGTATCTCGGCTCCGACGCTTTGGCGCTCGCGGCCTTCACCGACACGATCACTTATCTTGAGGACGGCGACTGGGTGATCCTGCGGCGCGGCTCGGCGGAGTTCCGCGACGAGGACAATCGCAAGGTCGAGCGGCCCAAGCTCAAGACCCAGGCCTCGGCCTTTATGGTGGACAAGGGCAATTACCGGCATTTCATGGCCAAGGAAATCCATGAGCAGCCGGAAGTCGTGGCGCGCACGCTCGCCCATTACATCGATTTCGCCGCCGGCTGCGTGCGCCTGCCTTTCGAGCTGCCTTTCGACGCGGCCAAGCTGAACGGCATTACCCTGACCGCCTGCGGCACCGCCTATTACGCGGGCATGATCGGGAAATATTGGTTCGAGCGCTTCGCGCGGCTGCGGGTCGAGGTCGATGTCGCCTCCGAATTCCGCTATCGCGACGCGCCCTTGCCGGAGCAGGGGCTGATGATCGTGGTCTCGCAATCGGGCGAGACGGCGGATACGCTCGCCAGCCTGCGCTTCGCCAAGGCCCATGGCCAGAAAGTTATGGGCGTGGTCAATGTGCCGACCTCGACCATCGCGCGCGAAAGCGATGTCGCCGCGCCGACGCTCGCCGGGCCGGAAATCGGCGTCGCCTCGACCAAGGCTTTCACCTGCCAGCTCACGGTTCTGGCGGCGCTCGCCATCGCCTTGGGGCGGGCGCGCGGCGTGCTCGACGCGGCGACGGAAAAGAGACTGGTCAACGAGTTGATGGTGGTCCCCGGCCTGCTGGCGGAGGCGATGAAGCTCGAACCGGGGATCGAGGCGCTTTCGCACCAGCTCTCCAAGGCGACCGACGTGCTCTATCTCGGGCGCGGCCCGTCCTACCCGCTGGCTTTGGAAGGCGCGCTGAAACTCAAGGAAATCTCCTATATCCACGCCGAGGGCTATGCGGCGGGCGAATTGAAACACGGGCCGATCGCGCTGATCGACGAGCAATTGCCGGTGATCGTGATCGCGCCGACCGATCCGGTGCTGGAAAAGACAGTGTCGAACCTTCAGGAAGTCGCGGCGCGGGGCGGGCGGATCATCATGGTCGGCGATTCCCACGCCATCGACGCCGCCGCCGTCTCGCTCGCCGGCGAAATCCGCCTGCCCGACATGGCGCCCGATTTCGCGGCCATCGTCTATGCCGCGCCGATCCAGTTGCTGGCCTATTACACTGCGGTCTTCATGGGCAAGGACGTCGACCAGCCGCGCAATCTGGCCAAGAGCGTCACGGTGGAGTGAATGGCGCAAGAAAGTTTATACTTGAACTAAGTCTTGTTCGGGCTATCCTGCCGGGCGCGGTTTAAAAAAGAAAGGCCGCGAGCGGGGAGGGAGGAAAAATGAGCAGGATGAAGACGATCGTTGTGGCAATGGCGGCGATCGCGATTTCCGCGTCCGCCGCCTGGGCGGGCGACCCGAGCGGCGTCTGGCTGCGCGCGGACGGCAAGACCAAGGTGCGGTTTTCGCATTGCGGCGTCGCGCTTTGCGGCGTCGTCGTCTGGCTGAGGGACAAGGACTCGCCCGCCCATATCGGCCAGCGCGTCTTTTGGGGCATGAAACCGTCCGGCGACAACCAATGGCGCGGCTCGGCCTTCAATCCCGACGACGGCCATACCTATTCGGGCAAGATGAGCCTTTCCGGCGGCGCGCTGAACACCGCCGGCTGCGTGCTGGGCGGCTTGATCTGCAAGAGCTTCGACTGGAGCCGCGCCAATTGACGCGCCTGCGCGATCGCGCGGCGCAGTGACTCCATGCGCCACTTGATTAATCGACGGCGGCGCGGCAACGTCATGCCCGCGCGCCGGCTTCGGCCGTCTGCTCGCGATTGGTTCGAGGATCGTCATATTGCCTTTTTCACTCGCCCATTTCGACGCGGCGCTGCGGCGCGAACAGACCGTCAAGGGCGCGGTCGATCTGTTTCTCGACTTTTTGCGGCCCTATGACGTCGATACGCTGGCGGCAGGCGAGATCGATGTCGCCGATAAGGATATGGTGGTGTTTTTCGCCATCGCCTGGCCGGACGCCTGGACGCAATTCTATATCCGCAACCGGCTTCATGAGCACGATCCGGTGCTGGCCAATGTCGATGTCTATCGCGCGCCCTTCACCTGGAACGACCTGCGCCGGGACGGCCGCTTCAAGGGGCTGACGCATGAGGCGTTCGATCGCGCCCACGAGTTCGGCTGGGTCGACGGATTGGTCGCGCCATTCCCGCGCGGCGGCGGGCGATATGGTCTGGTCAGCGTGGCGGCGCGGCGGGAGATTTTTTCGCAGGAGGCGAAGGGGCTGGTGGCGCTGATGGCCGCCGCCTTTCATCAGCATGTTCGAACGCTTGCCGCGACCGAAGGTTTTCCTCGCCCGCCCGCCGGCCTGACCGAACGTGAGCGCCAATGCCTGCGCCTGATCGCGCATGGTCTGTCGGACAAGGCGATCGCGCATGAACTGGGCATCGGCGAAGCAACGGCGCGCGGCTATTTCGAGGGCGCGCGGCGAAAATTGAAAGCCCATACCCGGCCGGAAACCATCGCCAAGGCCGTATCGTGGGGCGTTATTTCGGATTGAGCAAAACCTCTACCCAAAACAGCGGCGCCGCTCAGGCTTCAGGCTCGTGGTCGCGACAGTGCGTTCTGCAAAGGTTCCTGCGTAAAAATACCTAGAAGCGCAATGCGCCGAAGTCACAAAACTATTGATTTATCGCAATGCAAACAAAGCGGAACAGCCGTTTCGCGGGTCGCGCCCGCAGCCAAATTTGTCTAACTGTCTGTCCTGAATTGTATAAATATAAACCTTCCGACGGTTCTCGCGATTCGCGCAAATGGAACTTAGGGCGGCGCCTCCCGATCTTTTTTGCGTTTCAACAAGATAAAGCCGACGCCGAGGCGCTGCGGTTTTCTGCATCCCCTCGTTTTTGAGGGTTGGCGTGGAGGGGACGCTCGGTAATATCGGCCGCATTCTGGGGAAGCCGCCAAGCCTGCGTCGCTTTCGCTTGGCTTGACGTCTTCGTCTCCGGGCGGAGGGGCAGTCATGTCCAATTCTATTTCAGTCACGATCTCCGGTTTGGCCACGCCTGACGAGACTCTGACGGCAAATCCCACCTCCACCGACCAGAATGTGGTCTATAGTTACCAATGGCAGTCCTCGGCCGACGGGACATTCGATGACGCCGTCCCCGTCAATGGGAACAGCGCAAATTATGTTGTCGCCGAAAGCGATCTTGGCGCCGCCATCCGGGTGATCGTCACCGCAACCGATTCCTCGATCCCCGAAACCACTTCCGCGACCAGCGCCGCGACGGCCGCCGTCGCTCCCTTCGAATGGATCGCCGGCGGCGGCGACTGGGGCGCGGCCGTAAACTGGAGTTTCGACGCCGTTCCCGGCGCCAATGACGATGTCGTCGTCAGCGCGGCGGGCGCCACGGTCACCGCGACCGGTCAGGCGGCGAATGAAATTCAGGTCGGCCAGAACACGACGCTTTCGCTCAACGGGACATTCGACCTCGGTTCGGGGGCGAGCGGTTCGACCAATCAAGGGACGATTGACGTCAATTCCGGCGCGCAGCTCAATCTCACCGCGCCCCTGACCAATAACGGGACGATCGGCGTCACCGACGGGATGGTGACGGACGCCAATGGCGTGACCTTGAACGGCGGCGGGACGCTCGAGGTTTCCGGCGGAAGCGTCGAAGGCGGCCTGACCCTCAATGGCGGCTCCGCGCAGCTCGGCAATGGCGCGACAGTCACCGATGCGAGCGGCGACAATCCCGGCGCGGTCGACGTCAACTACGCTTCCGTCGAATTCGACGGCGTCGCCAATTTCGCCAATGACGTGACGCTCAATCAAAGCAATCTATACTTCGGCGGCGCGAATTTTGTCGCATCGACCTTGAACACCGACAATGGTGGAACGACTAACGTCGACGGCTCCAACGATCCGAACTGGACGGTGAGCGGGCCCGCGCTTTCCCCATCGCTGCAAGGCGTCGCCGCCCAGGCGGTCGATCAGGATATCGTCAATAACGCCCTGGCCTGGTATCCGGACAACAGCACGTCCGGATGGATCGCCCCTCCCGGCTGGACGGACGCCAGCAATGGGAGCGGCGGCTATCAGGCCACCAACCAGCCGCTCGCCAGCGCATCGAATCCCTATTACTACACCACGACTTTCAACGTCACCGATCCGTCCTCGACATTTCTTGCCGGTTTCATCCAGGCCGACGATACGGGGGAACTGTTCCTCAACGGCTCGACGACCCCTCTTTTGACCGAGAGCTGGTACGACGGCGCGGCGCCCTTCCTGCTCGACGCGGCCGACGGCCTTGTCGCGGGATCCAACACGCTGACCGTCGAAATGACCAATGCGGACGGGGTCAATGACGGGCTTCGGGTCCAGATGGTTTCGGCGCCGACGATGATCGACCAGGGCGTCACCATTCAGGGCTCCGGCTATGTCGGCGACAGCAACGGGTCCAATGTCCCGGACTTCGTCGTAAATCAGGGAACCATCGACGCCAATGTCTCGGGCGGCGCGCTGACCGTCGCGCCGGCGGGTTTCTTCAACGAAGGGACCGTCGAGGCGACCGATGGCGCGTTTCTTTATCTGGGCGGATCGAACTGGACCAATCAGTCGGATGGGACCGTCAGCGCGGTCAATTCGACGCTCCTCCTCGACGGGACCATGAACAATTTCGGCCAGATCGCGACGACCAATTCCGTCGTTTTCCTCAACGGCAGCGACACGCTGAGCGATCTTGGCGTCGAATCCTATAACGCGACGACCGGAAATACTTACTCGAACTTCATCAATACCAATTTACTGGGACTCGACCTGTCTGGCCAGATTCTGCTCAATCCCGGCGACACGCTCGACGCCACCCAGGGCTTCTTCCAGAACCTGACTCTGGGCGGCGGCGCCTATATCGACGGCGGAACTGTCGTCGTCAGCGCGGCGGCGGGCGGTGCGGCCGGCGAACTGAACATAGCGACCGGCTCAAACCCCTATAACCCCTATCTTCATGACGTGACGCTGGAAAACGGCGGGAGCTGGGCGATTCCGGGCGACTCGACCGTGACCATCGACGGGACCATCGCCAATTCGGGAACGCTGGCGATCCAGGGCGCCCCGAGCATGGGCGGCGCCATTATGGTGGTCGGCGGCGACGGGCTGACGCTGGAGGGCGGCGGCCTTGTCAGCCTCGAACCCAACGGCGAGGGGGCGTCGATCCTGAGCGACGGCACGGGCTACGATACGCCGACCCTCACCAATTTCGACAATACGATCCAGGGCGCCGGCGTGATCGGCGACCAGTATCTGTCGGTGCAGAACGACGGAACGATCGACGCCAATGTCGCCGGCCAGACTTTGGTGGTCGCCCCCGACGGTCTGCTGAGCAATGACGGCCTGATGGAAGCGACCGATGGCGGCATATTGAGCATCGGCGGCAATGGCGGAACCTGGACCAATCAGGGCGACGGAACGATTTCCGCCACGGATTCGACTCTGGCTCTCGCCGGCCCCTTCAACAATTACGGGACCGTCGCCGCTACCAACAGCACGATCCAGTTGCAAGGCGCGGTCGATTACACCAGCGGCGCCTTGACGATCCAGGACAATGGCGGCAACAATATCGTCCTGAACGGAACGCTGACGCTCGACGGCGACACGCTCGACACCACCCAGGGCTTGTTCCAGAACATGACGGTCAGCGGCGGGACCGTCACCGGCGGGTCGATCGTCGACGGCGCCGGCGGCACGCTCCTGTTCTCGGGCAATGCGGCCAATACGCTCTCGGGCGTGACCGTGCTGGGCGGACTCACAATCACTGGCGGGACGGTCACGCTCGACGACGGGACGCAAATCCTCGATTCGAACGGGGCGAATCTGGCGCCGGTCACCGTCACCGACGCGACGCTCGGCATCGACGAATCCTTCTCGAATTTCGCAAGCCTTTCCGCGACCGACAGCACGATCGAATTGCAGGGCGCGGTCGATTACGACAGCGAAGCCACGACCATTCAGGACAACGGCGGCAACAAGGTCGTGGTGAACGGAACGCTGACGCTCGACGGCGACACGCTCGACACCACCCAGGGCCTGTTCCAGAACATGACGGTCGACGGCGGGACCGTCACCGGCGGCACGATAAACGACGGCGCCGGCGGCACGCTTTTGTTCTCGGGCAATGCGGCCAATACGCTGTCGGACGTGACCATCCAGGGCGGCCTTGTCGTCAATGGCGGCGACGTCACTCTTTCCAATGATGTGATCGACGGCGGCCTGACGGTCGAAAATGGCGGCGTGGTCACGCTCGACAACGCCACCCAGATTCTGGATTCGACCGGCTCGGTTCCAGGGCCGATCACGCTCGACAATGGCGAAATCCAGGACGGAACCCTCGACATCGACGGCGGCCTGAGCTTTGGGCCGAGCGGGCAGGGAACCCTGCACGACGTCACGGTCGTCAACACGACGACCCAGAATTTCGCCGGCGGCGCGGTCGTCGGTTCGAGCGGCAATATCGTCGCGACGCTGACTTTTGACGGAACGCTGAACAACAGCGGCGTTATCGGCTTTGGATCGCAGCCGGACGGTGCAATCGATCTTCTGCAGGTCGGCGGCGACGGCTTGACGCTGGCAGGGGGCGGAACGATCTCGGTTTCGTCGGCCTATATTTATTCGTCGAGTTATTATGGCGAAGCGGCCGAGATCGCGAGCGACGGCTCCGCCGCGACTTTGACCAATGTCGACAATACGATCGAGGGATATGGAATCCTCGGCGACGCCAATCTCGTCATTCAAAACGATGGGACGGCGCAGAACGGCGAAAGCGCGCCAGCCACGATCGACGCCAATGTCGACTATCAGACGCTCTACCTCGCGCCCGACGGCCTGTTCACCAATGACGGTCTCGCCGAAGCGACCAATGGCGGAACGCTGCAAATCGGCGGCGGTTCGCCGGCGAGTTCTGAATTTCTCGCCGACGCCGCGATCGCCGACGCGGCCATCGGCGGCGGCGGCGGTGGCGGCGGCGCCGGCTGGACCAATGCGACCGACGGCGTGATCGAGGCCGGCGCCGGCTCCACGCTCGCGCTCTATGGGCCGTTCGCCAATCAGGGAACCATCTCGGCCACCAATGCGACCTTGTCGCTGAATGGCCCCTTGACCAATAGCGGAACGATCACGACCTCCGGCTCCATCGTCGATCTCGGCGGGGATTTCACGCTGGAGGATTTGGGTGATTTGAGCTACGCCGCCGCCAGCGGCGACAGCTACAGCAATTTCATCAACAGCAATGGATCCACACTCAATATCGACGGAACTCTGAACCTCGACACGGTCGATAGTTCGATCACTTTGGCGTCGGTCGGCGAAGGCGACACGCTCGACGCCACCCAGGGCTTTTTCCAGAACGCCGTTCTGAGCGGCGGCGAAATCGAGGGCGGCACAATCATCGTCAGCGCGGCGGCGGGCGGCCCGACGGGCGTGCTTGGGATCGATTCCGGCACGATCCACGACGCGCTGATCGAAAACCCCGGCGCCTGGACGATTGGCGGCAATGCCTATCAAACGCTCTCGGCCGACGGCGTCCTGGACAATATCGGGACCATTCAGCTCGGAAACTCTTACAATAGCAGCGGTTATATTTACATCGGTCAGGACGGCTTGACGCTGGAAGGCGGCGGAACCATCAATCTCGACGGCTATAGCTATTACTACAGCCCGACCGAATATTACATTTACGACGCGGCGATCCAGGGCGTCGGCTATGTGACGACATTCGAAAATGTCGACAATACGATCACGGGCGTCGGCACGGTCGGCGGCTATAATTTGGCCGTGCAGAACGACCACGGCGGAACGATCGACGCCAATGTCAATGGCCAGGTGCTGGCGGTCGCGTCGAGTGGATCGTTCAGCAATGACGGCGTCGCCGAAGCGACCAATGGCGGCGTTCTCGCGATCGGCGGCAATGGCGTAAGTTGGACCAACCAGAGCGACGGAACGATCGACGCCACCGGCTCAACCCTGGTGCTCGGCGGCGCCTTCGTCAATGACGGCAAGATCGTTGTCACCAGTTCGACGCTGGGCGTGAATTTCGATTCCGCGCCGATCGCCAATTCGGGAAGCTTCGCCGTCAGCAGTTCGACAGTCGATCTCGACGGCGCCTTCACTTTGGAAGATTTGGGGAGCTTCACCTATTCGGCTTCGTCCGGCGATGCTTATACGTCGCTTTTCGCCGATTTCACTGGATCGAATACGATTAATATCTACGGGACGGTGATTCTCGACACGACCGACAGTTCGATCACGCCGGCGTCGGTCGGGGTTGGCGACACGCTCGACTTCACCCAGGGCTTTTTCCAGAACGTCATTCTGGGCAATGGCGCGGCGATCGACGGCGGAACCGTGATCGTCAGCGCGGCGGCAGGCGGCGCGACCGGCGTCATGACCTTGGCCAGCGGCGCGAACGTCACAATTCACGATGCTTTGGTCGAAAACGCGGGAACGCTGACCGTCGGCGGCGGTAATTACGAAAGCCTGACAGTAGATGGAGTCATCAACAACACTGGAACCATCACAATCGGATCGTCAAATTCTTACGTCTCTGACTATCTGCATGTCGGCGCGGATGGCCTGAAGCTTGAGGGGCAGGGGACGGTCAATCTCACGCCATATCCTTATTACTACTATTATTACACATCGGAGATCATGTCGGCCTATAGCCCGGCGACCTTGGAGAACGTCGATAACACGATTCAAGGCGCCGGCGAGATCGGGGACTACGACCTGACCGTCCAGAACGACCATGGCGGAACGATCGACGCGGATTTGTCGGGCCAGGAGCTTGTCCTCGCGCCCTACGGCCTGCTCAGCAATGACGGAACCGTCGAGGCGACCAATGGCGCCACGTTGCAGATTGGCGGCAATGGCGGTTCGTGGACCAACCAAAGCGACGGAACGATCAGCGCGACCGATGCGACGCTGATCCTCGACGGGCCGTTCACCAATCTGGGAACCATCAGCGCCACCGACAGCACGGTCGAAATCGGCGGGACTGTCACGCTGGCCGAACTCGGGACGGTGCAGCGCAGCGGCGGAACGATGGAGCTGACGGGGACGCTCGACCTCGGCGGCGCCACGCTCGATACGACCCAGGGCGAGTTCCAGGGCCTTGTTTTGGATGGCGGAACGATCGAAAACGGAACCGTCATCGGTGGCGGCCTGACGCTCGATTCCGGTACGTTGGGCAATGTCACCTACCAAGGCGGCCTCTCCGTCAATGGCGGGTCGCTCACCGTCGAGAATGGCCTGAGGGTCGAGGATTCCACAGGCGCGACGCCCGGAAATATCTCGGTGTCTTCGTATAACTCTCTGGTGTTCGATGACACCCAGACTCTCGACAATGCGACCGTGACGCTTTCCGGCAGCTATTTATACGAAGACACGACCTACGCCGCCTATCAGGCCAATGGCTATTCGTCTCCCACTGAAGCATTGACATTGGGAAGCAACCTCACGCTCGATGTGACCGGCGGCTACAACTATTTCTATAGCGGCGGTTATTATAATTATTATGGATCGGGGACCAGCACGATCGTCAACAATGGCGCGATTAACGTCGAGTTGGGCGCTTACCTGGAGATTGAGCCTCAGTATTTCGTCAATAACGGGGCCATTGCGATCGCCTCCAGCGCGACGCTCGACCTGACATCCCTGTCCGGCGACGGCCAGGTCGATGTCGGCGCCTCGGCGCTCCTGGATCTGACGGGCAATATTGTCGCTGGCGACACGATCGACATGACCGGCGCCGGCGCCACGGTCGAAATCGGCAGCTCCTATGTCTATAATTATTCGACAGACTCGTACGATTACACGCCCTATTCGGTCGGCGCGTCGATTTCCGGCTTCGTCGCCGGCGATCACATCGTTGTCGACAATGTGGATGTCACCAACGCCATCTATGCCTCGACTGGATTCGACACCGGAACGCTCAGCCTTTACGACGTCAATGCGCTGGTCGATACCTTGACGCTGACCGGCGCGGATTACACCGATGCGCAATTCACGCCGGATTACAACACGATATCTTATCCGTATTATGATTCGACGATTCTGACCGTCTCGACGACGCCGGTCCCGCCGACGCTCAGCATCGGACTGGCCGACGACACAGGGAGCAACCCAAGCGCGAATATCACGTCGAACGCCGCGCTGACCGGCGTCGCCGACCCCAACGCCGTCGTCAATCTGACCATCGACGGAAACGCGCCTATTCAAGTCACCACCAACGCCTTCGGGGTGTGGACCTACACGCCTGTCGGCCTGGCGGACGGACATCATAACGTCGTCGCCAGCGAGACCAATAGTTTCGGCCTGACCGGAACCGCAACGGTCAATTTCACGCTCGCGACGACCGCGCCGACCGTGACGATTTCGCCGACCGTGACGGTCGATCAGGTCTATTCCAACTCGGTCGAGTTGACGGTGACCGGAACCGTCGCCAGTTCGAACGGTCTGTCCGCCAATGTCGCGCTTTATCGGGGCGCCGTGACGCCGTCCGATCTGCTCGGCTACGCCTCTATCGATAATGGCGCATGGAGCGCGAATATCGATCTGCCGGGCGGGCAGCCCGCGACCGTGAACGCGGTCGCGAGCGACGCCGCCAACAACGCCTCGCCGCCGGCGACGCTGAATCTTGCGTTGAATCCGGCCGACATGGGCCTTTCCGCCAGCGCCGGAACCTTGACCTTCGACGGCGAAAATTACGTCCTCAATCTGGGCTCGGCGCTCTATGGCGGCCCGACTTCGGCCAATCTTGACTTCACCAATACGTCCGGCGCTTCCGGCGACGCCTATTCCGGAAGTCTGACCGAGACCTCGGACCAGGGCTTCACCAACAGCGGCGCGGGCAGCTTCGCCAATCTGGGCGACTACTATACAGCGACCGCCGAATTGGTGAGCCTCACCGGCTCCGCGCCCGGCGATTATTCGGAAACCTTCAACATCCAGACGACCCAGTCGAGCACGGGCGCGTCCAAAAACGCCACGCTCACTGTCGAGGGCGCGGTGCAAGCCGCGCCGGTCCTCGTGGTTTCCGGCGTCACCGCGCCGTCGAGCGCCAATGGCGGCGGTCAGGCCTTGGTGAGCTGGACCTTGACCAACGACGGCGACGCCGACGCCGTCGGGCCGTGGACCGACGACGTCTATCTCGCCACTGACGCCAGCGGCGATGGGCGGCAATTGCTCGGCTCGTTCGCGTTCGAGGGGATCATCGTCGCCGGCGCCTCGATCGCGCTGACCGTGGCGGTCGCCTTGCCGGCTGACGCCAGCGGCGACGACTATTTTGTCGTGCAGGCCGACGCGACGAACGTTCTGGTCGAAAATCCGGCCGCGCCCAGCAAAGAGAGCGTGGCGGCTTCGGCGACCTCTATCACGCCCGCGCCCGCTCCCGACATTGTCGTGAGCGGCGTCACCCAGCCGACCGAAGCGTATTCCGGTCAGCAAACCCAGGTTTCCTGGGTCGTCGCCAATGACGGGACGGCCTCGACCGGCGCGACGTCCTGGACCGATCAAATCTATTTGTCGCCGACGCCGGCCTTGAGCTATGGGCTTCATCAGGCCATCAACGGCTATTTGCTGGCGAGCGTGCCGAACGCCAGCTATCTCGCGCCGGGCGACGAATACAGCAATTCGGCCACGGTCACGATCCCGAAGGATCTTTCCGGCCCGTTCTATATCGTGGTCGTCAGCGATCAGAGCGCCGTCGGCGGCTCCTCGCAATTCACGGTCGATCTTTCGCCGTCGGCTCTGCTGCAAGTGACGCAAGTCGAGGCGCCGCCGGGGACTTTCTCCGGGCAGCCGGTGACCCTGAGCTGGACGGTCGCCAACAACGGGCCCGCGTCCACCGACGTTTCGAGCTGGAGCGATTCGGTCTATCTTTCGACGGACGGGTCGTTCGATTCCAGCTCGATTCTCCTGGGCTCCGTTGGCCACAGCGGCGTCCTGGGTTCGGGCTCCAGCTATACGCAATCCGCGACGGTTACGACGCCGGTCGGATTGAGCGGCAATTTCACCTTCTTCGTCGTGGCGGACGCCAACAATCAGGTCGATCAAGGGCCCGTCCACGGGGTCGACAAGGGCAGCACATCGATCGACATCATCCTGACGCCGCCGCCGCAGCTGGACGTGAATCTCACCGGCGCGCCAACCGCGGGCCAGGCGGGCCAGCAGGTGACGGTCTCCTACGATGTCGCCAATACGGGTTCGTCGACAACGCCCAACACTTCATGGACCGACAACATCTATCTTTCGAGCGATGGCGCGGTCGATAGCGGCAGCATCCTGCTGGCGAGCCTGGGCCATTACGGCGCGCTCGCCGTCGGACAGTCCTATGCGGTTTCGACCACGGTCACTCTGCCGCGCGGAATATCGGGCCCATATTACCTGGTCGTCGAAACGGACGCCGGAAATCAGGTGTTCCAGATCAATCGCAGCGATGACGTTGCGGCATCGTCGCCGGTCGCGATCTCGAATCCTGTGCCGGAACTGGAAGTTTCCAATGTCACGGCGCCGACGTTGCTCGAGTCGGGCCACCAGGCCGCCATCTCGTGGGTTGTGACCAACCAGGGCGTCGGCGGCACGCCCGTGGCAAGCGGCTGGACGGACAATATCGTCCTGTCCGCCAGCGGCGTTCCTGGCGCGTCCGACAATATCGTTCTGGCGAGCGTGGAAGACCCGAACGGGCTGGCGCCCGGCGCGAGCTACACCCAGAGCGCGGTCGTGAATTTGCCGATCACCTTGGCCGGCGGCGCCTATTCCCTATTCGTCGTGGCGGACGCCAACAGCGGCGTGACCGAGGCGAACCCGACCGCCAGCGTTTCGACGGCAACGCCGGTCAACGTCGTGCAGTCGCTCGCGGAACTCGACGTGACGGCCATTTCCGCGCCCGGCGCGGCGACAGCCGGCAACCAGGTTTCGGTCGGCTGGACCGTCGATAATGTCGGCGTCGCCGCCACCAACGCGAGCTACTGGTTCGACGATGTCTATTTGTCCGCGACGCCGGGGCTGTCGGGCGGCGCCGAGGAAATCGGATCGTTCGAGCATGCCAATCCGCTTGCCGCCGGCGCCTCCTACAGCGATAGCGAGACGGTGCAGCTGCCGCAGAATCTCGCGACCGGAACCTATTATCTGGTTGTGCAGGCGGACGCCGGCGGGCAGATCGTCGAGGCCACCGGCGCCAGCGTCACCGATGTTTCCGGCCCGATATCCGTCACCGCGGCGTCGGCGTCGTCCGGCGGCTCGACAAGCGGCGGCGGCGCCACGTCGCCGTCCAACGCGGATTTGACCGCGACGTCGGTTGCGACCCCCGCCCAAACCCTGAGCGGCCAGGACTTCACCGTGTCCTGGACGGTCGCCAACAACAGCGGCGTCGCGCAGGGCGGCGGCGACGATCTGGTCTATCTGTCGCTCGATCAGGTCATCGACCCGTCGGATTATTATCTCGGCGCGGTGAGCCAATCCGCCTTGGCCGCGGGCGCGTCGGAGACTTTCACCGAAACTTTCGCGGTTCCAGCGGGTGTTAGCGGCAATTATTACGTTCTGGTCGCGCCCGACGAGGAATTGACCAGTTATGCGAATGTCGGCGTCTCCAACCTGATGCAGGTGGCGCCTCCTCCGCATGGCGCGGGAGCGTCGCTGCCGAGCCTGGTGACGACGGATGTCGAGGCGCCCACGACGACCGTCTCGCCAGGATCGAGCCTGTCGATTACTTACACCGTCCAGGACCAGGGCTCGGGCGACGCCGAGGGCGACTGGACCGACGCGGTCTATCTGTCGACTACGCCCGAGTGGACGACCAGCGCGATTCTGCTCGGCAATGCGCAGCACACGGGAAACGTGGCGGCGGGCGACAGCTACACGGGAACGTTCGACGCCACGGTTCCCGGCGTCGCGCCCGGAAACTATTACGTCATCGTGCGCCCGAACATTCGCGGCAATGTTCCCGAAGCCTCGAACGCCAATGGCGCCGGCGCTTCGGCCCAAACGGTGTCGGTCGGTCTTCCCACGCTGACCTTGGGCGCGCCGGTGACCGGAACCCTGTCCGACGGACAGACGCAATATTATGAGTTTACCGCGTCGGCGGGCGAGACGATCAATCTCTCGCTCAGCACCGACACGCCGGATTCAATCAACAACATCTATGTCAAATATGGTTCGATCCCGACCATCGGGCAGTTTGACGCGGCGTCAGCCAGCGAGAGCAGCGCCGACCCGTCGGTCACGTTCCAAACGACGCAAGCCGGCGTCTATTATGTGATGGTGGACGCAAACAGCGTCGCGGGAACCGAGAACTACACGCTGGAAGGCCAGACGGTCGCTTATTCGATCAGCTCGATCACGCCAAAATCCGGCAGCGACCTCGGCAGCGTGACGCTGACGATCGACGGCGCGCAATTGGACGCCAACGAAAAGGTGGAGATCGTCGCTTCCGACGGGACCGTTTACGACGCGTCCCAGGTTCAGTGGGTCAGCGGCACGCAGATGTACGCGACCTTCGATCTGCAGGGCGTCCCGACCGGGACTTACAGTGTCGAAATTCAGGATGGCGCGCAATCGTCGACGCTCGCCAATGCGTTCAAGGTCAATAATGGACCGGCGGGCCAGCTCTCCCTGAGTCTCTCGACGCCGCAATATTTGCGGATCGGCGACATTGGCGCCGCTTTGGTCACATACACCAATACGGGCGACACCGATATTTCGGCGCCCATCCTGGACGTCACCAGCAACGGATCGATCCTGGCGCAGGCAGGCTCCTCCGGCTCCGGAGGGAACAGCATCACCTTCCTGGGAACGGGTTCGACCGGCCCCGCCGGCGTCATCCAGCCGGGAGAGTCGGAGACCCGGGTCTTTTTTATCACGCCGACTTCGCCGTCCCCGCACAGCGTTTTCCAGATCAACCTCAACGCCTGGCCGTCGAATGTGGCCATCGACTGGAGCAGCTTGGAGAGCGCCTTCCAGCCGGCGACGGTCGATTCCGCGGATTGGAACAACGTATGGACGGCTTTTGTCGATAGCGTGGGGACCACCACCACGAGCTTCGAAAACGCCCTGGCGGCCGATGCGAGCGAACTTGCCGCGGCGGGCGCGCCCACGACCGATATCGCAACCCTTGTCGGTTATCAAATGCTGCAAGCCGCCGGCGGATTGCAGCAGGCGCCGCTGACCAGCGTCACCGATCTCGAGGCCAACGGCATCCTTGGCCTGACGCTCTCGCGGACCTACGATGGAACTCTTGCTCAATCGCGACCAGGTCGGATTGTTCGGCGAAGGCTGGACCTCGACCTATGACATTTCCGCCGTCACGGATTCGAGCGGCGATGTCTATGTCACGCTGCCGTCGGGAATCGAGACCTTTACCCTGCAATCCGATGGAGCTTACGTCGACACGAGGGAAGACGGCGCCACGCTCGCCGTCGACAACGGGCTTTATGTGATGACCGACGCCGCTGGCGATGTCACACGTTTCCTCGCCAACGGCAAACTGGACAGCATCACCGACGCGAACGGCAATACGATCACGGCCAACTGGAGCGCTGCCGGAACCTTGGCGAGCGTGACCGATTCGGACGGCGAAAGCATTGCCTTCACCACGAACAGCGCGGGTTGCATCACCAGCGCCACGGATTCCGATGGGCAGACCGTCACCTACACCTATAATTCCGCCGGCGACCAGCTCCTGAGCGCGAGCGGACCAGACGGAGTCACAAGTTACACATACGCCTCCGCGACAAGCGCGACGACGCTCGACGCCAACGCGCTGACGGAGATCGTCAATCCTGACGGGACCACCGAGTCCTTCACTTACGATAGCCAGGGGCGTCTGGCCTCGCAGACGGGAAGCGGCGGGTCTGGAGCGATCACCTACAGCTATCCGAGCGCGGGCGAGGTTGTCGAAACCGACGCGCTCGGCAATTCGACGACGCTGCTTTACAATACAAATGGCCAAGTCGCGCAGGCCGAGAACGCGACCGGCGATGTCGTCAATCTGCAATATAATGCGTCCGATCAGTTGACCGAGGCGACAGAACCGGACGGTAGCGCCTATAGCTATACGTACAATGCGTCAGGAAATGTTACAACTTACACGGATCCGCAGGGGGATACGGTCACGGCGACCTATGCTCCGGGCACAAACGAGCTGACCCAATTGACGGATCAGCTTGGCGATAAGATTCAATACACATACAATTCCGCCGGCGACCTCACGGGCGTGACCTATGAGAACGGAAGCGGCGCGACTTACACCTATGGCGCCAGCGGCCTGCTCCTGAGCAGCGCCGACGGTGAAGGCGATACGACGACCTATTCCTATGACAGCGCCGGAAATCTTACCCATGAGAGTTTCTCCGACGGCTCATCCCAGTCCTATAGCTACAATTCCGCCGGCGAACTTACGAGCGCGACCGCGACCGACGGCGGCGTGACCACGTACGCATACAATTCCGCCGGCCAGCTGATCGGCGAGACAAATCCGCAAGGTCAGGTTCTTTCCTATGCTTATAACTCGGAAGGGGAACTGAGCTCGCTCACCGACCCCAACGGCGCGGTCACCAATTACAGCTACAATTCGGCCGGCCGCTTGACCTCCATGACGGATGGCTCGGGCAATCTGATCGAGAGCTACACCTATAACGCCGCGAACCAGCTGACCGGCGAAACGATGGGCAACGGCGCCAGCACGCAATACAGCTACAACGCCAATGGCGCGCCGATCGAAATCCTGAGCCTGAACGCGGATGGGACGACCGCCAGCGATTATCGTTACAGCTACAACGGCTCGGGTCAGGTCGTGGGCGTCGCAACGACCGACGGAGCCTGGACGTACGGCTACAACGCCTCCGGCGAAATGACCGAGTCCGATTTCGCCTCGACCAATTCGTCGATCCAGAGCCAGACGATCAGCTATGTCTATGACGCCGCCGGCAATCTGGTCAGCAGCACGGACAATGGAGTCGTCACCAATTATACGACCAATGGGCTCGATCAATATGTGCAGGTCGGCGACACGACCTATACCTATAACGCCGACGGCGAAATGACGAGCGCGGTCTCGCCGAGTGGCGTGACGACCTATACTTACAACGACGTCGGCGAACTTGCGTCGGTGGTCTCGCCGACCGGAACGACGACCTATACTTACGATGCGCTCGGCAATGTCGTTTCGACGGACGCCAATGGCGTCGTGAGCAACGACATCGTCAATCCGCTGGCGCTGGACACCGCGGCGACCGGGCCGCTCGCCGCGCTCGCGCAGGTTTACAACGCCTCGGGCAATGTCGCCGCGACTTACGATTATGGCGCGAACGGGCTCGCCGCCGTCGATGAAAGCGGCGCGACCGGCTATTACATCACCGATCTCACGGACAATGTGACCGGCGTGAGCGGCGCTGACGGCGCGCTCGTCGACTCCTATGACTACCTGCCCTATGGAGGCGTGCTGGCGTCCACCGGCGCCCTGGCCAATCCGTTCCAGTTCGCAGGAGGCCTCGGCGACGTTTCGAGCGACGGCCTCGTCGATATGAGGGCCAGGTATTATGACGTCGCGACGGGACGTTTCATTTCCATGGATCCGACCGGAGCCTTTGGCGGAAGCAATCCATACGCATATGTGAACAATACGCCGGCTCTGGAGATCGACCCAAGCGGCGAGTTCGGATTTGGCAATCTCGATTCCGCCGGCGCCGAAGGCGGCGTGCCCGGAGCTGGCTCGGGCGCGAGCGGAAGCGCCGGAATTGGAACCTTCTTCGACAATGGAACGGGACAGGTTTCCCAAGGCGCCTTCTATTCGGGCGGAGCGTTTTCGCAACTTGGCGGGCAGACTAACAATACCGTCAATTACCCAAGCGGGTCGTTTGTCGCGGGAGGGTCGGCGGGCGTCGGCACGGGCGTCTACATCACGAATGGCAACAATGTCGGGGATTTGTCGGGACCGTTCGACACCTGGACCCTTAACCTCCCGTTCATCTCGGTGCAGTTCGCGATCGGGAGCAATTCTCAGGGACATACCATCTGGACCTTGTCCGGGACCGTTGGCGCGAGCGTTGGCGCAAGCTTCAGCAGGTATCCGACCAATACCTGGACGACGAACGATCCAAAGAACAACAATTCGACAACTCAGAACGTCGAAAACGTCACCCCGCAGGATCCCAACGCGATCGTCGGTCCGGCCGGTTTCGGTCCGCAGGCCTTTGTCTCCGGCTCGGCGCCTCTGGGCTACACGGTCGACTTCCAGAACGAGGCCACGGCCAGCGCGCCCGCGCAGGACGTGACGATCGCCGAGCAGCTCGATCCCAATCTGGATTGGCGCACTTTCCGCATCACCAGCTTCGGATTCGACCAGCAGACCTATGTCCTTACCGGCTCGCAGGCGTTCTATTCCACGACGATCGACCTGTCGGCGACCAAAGGCTACGATGTTTTCGTCGCCGCGGCTGTCAACGTCGCCACCGGCGTGGTGACCTGGACTTTCGACACGATCGATCCGGCGACCGGCGAGACGCCGACCAATCCGGAAATCGGCTTCCTGCCGGTGGACGACGGCACGGGAATCGGCGACGGTTTCGTATCTTACACCGTCCAGGCCAGGTCCGCCGATGTGACGGGTGCGGCGATCGGCGCGCAGGCGCAGGTCGTGTTCGATAATCAGCCTCCGCTCGACACGGCGACAATCACCAACACGGTCGATGCGGTCGCGCCGACGAGTTCGGTTCAGGCGTTGCCGGCCCAAACCGCCCAGACGCAGTTCGAGGTCAGCTGGTCCGGCGTGGACGATTCGCAAGGCTCGGGCGTCGCGAGCTACACGATCCTCGTCTCCGAGGACGGCGGCCCCGTCACGGCCTGGCTCACCAACACGACCCAGACCAACGCGATCTTCACTGGCGAGGACGGCCACATTTACGCCTTCAGTTCGATCGCCGCCGACAACGCCGGCAATGTCGAAGCGCCGCACGCGACGCCCGACACGACGATCGAGGTCGGAACCGTCGCGCCCGCCAACCTTGCGCTGACGCCCGCATCGATCAGCGGCCCGTCGAAAACCGCGGACATCACCAACGACGCCACGCCGGTCGTCACCGGCTCGGCGGATCCCGGCGCGTCGGTCACGCTCTATGACGGTTCGACCGCCATCGGAACGACGACGGCCGACGCCACCACCGGCGCCTGGAGCCTCCAGACCCCGACCCTCGCCGATGGCGCGCATGTGCTGACCGCGACCGCCGTCAATGCGACCGGCGTCGCCTCACCGAATTCCGCGCCGCTCGACGTGACGATCAAGACCGCCCCGCCGGTGGTGACGATAACCAGCGCCGGCGGCTTCGTCGGTTCGCTGCAGCAGACGATTGCAGGCACGCTCGACACTAATGACGCGGGCGAAACCGTAACCGTCTTGGATGGCGGGACGGCGATCGGAACCGCACAGTCGGATTCCGTCACCGGCGACTGGTCGGCGAATGTGACGCTCTCCAACAACGGCGCGAATGCGATCACGGCCCAGGCCACGGACGCCGCCGGCAATGTCGGAACAAGCAGCCCGGCCACGTTCACGCTGGTGCAGCCGACGGTTTCGGTCGGGGTGGGCGACTCGCAGCTCACCGAAGCCGACGACACCACGGCCGTCACCTTCACCTTCAGCGCCGCGCCGAGCGACTTCAGCCTCACCGATGTCAAGGCCACCGGCGGAACGCTGAGCACTCTCATCGGCTCCGGCGACGTTTATACGGCGACCTACACGGCCGACGCCAATACCGACCTCGCCTCGGCCACGGTGAGCGTCACCAACCAGTCCTATCACGTCCAAGGCGTGGCGGGCGCGGGCGCGACCTCGGCCGTCTTCGCGGTGGACACGATTCCGCCGACCGTCTCGGCGGTCGTGGTTTCGCCGGCCAATGTCATCGCGGCGCCCGGCACCCAGATTGAATTTGTCGTCAGCTTCGACGAGGCGGTTTCGGTCTCCGGCGGCGTTCCGGCATTCACGCTGAGCAATGGCGGCGTCGCCAGCTATGACGCGACCGCCACCGCCGCGCTCGGCGCGTCCGACGAACTGGCCTTCACTTATACGGTCGGTTCGGGCCAGGCCTCGTCCGGGCTGGAGATTTCGGGCGTGACCAATGGCGCGACGGTCGCCGATGCTTACGGCAACGCCGCCGATTTCAGCGCTGCTTTGTCGCAGGCCTTCAACAATGTGATCGTGGCGGGCGGCGCCCCGCTCGTCATCGATGTCGCCCAGGCTGTGGCGATCGAGAACGGAACGACCGTCCTCGAAAACCCGGATGGCCTCGCCGTCACCGTCGAGGACGTCGCCAATTCCCTGACCAAATTGTCCGCCGCCAATATTACGGCGCTCGCGGCGCTGGGCGTCACCCAGATCGAGGCTTCGGACACCGACGTCTTCTTCACCACCGCGCAAAAGGCGGCGCTCGGGACGGCCGGGATCACGCTGGAAGAGCCGTATAGCGGCGGCAGCGTCGAAATCCAGACCTTCAACGCCGATGGCTCGACCCGGAACATCGACTATCTCGGCGTCACGGGCAAACCCTACACTAGCATCGACGTGGCTTACGCCAACGGCAAGGTGGCGAGCGAAAACTGGTACAACGGGACGACGCTTTACCAGACCGAAACCTGGAACGCCGACGGCAGCTACGATATCCTCCACGACACCGCCGGCTCGGCCTGGGGCCAGCCCTACGCCTCCTACGACTTCACCTATACGTCGGCGGGCGTGCTCGATCAGGAGACGTTCTACAGCGGAGCCAACGGAACCGGCACGATTGTGGCCTCCGAGACGCTCCAGTCGAACGGCGGCTATGAGCTCACCATCGACGGCGCGCTCCATCAGACCAAGACGGTGAACGCCGACGGCAGCTACGATCTTCTCACCGAGGCCTCCGGCTCGGCCTGGGGCCAGCCCTATGCCTCCTACGACTTCACCTATACGTCGGCGGGCGTGCTCGACCAGGAGAGGTTCTACAGCGGCGCCAACGGAACCGGCACGATTGTGGCTTCCGAGACGATCCAGGCCAACGGCGGCTACGATATCCTCCACGACGCCACCGGCTCGGCCTGGGGCCAGCCCTACGCCTCCTACGACTTCACCTATACGTCGGCGGGCGTGCTCGACCAGGAGAGGTTCTACAGCGGCGCCAACGGAACCGGCACGATTGTGGCCTCCGAGACGCTCCAGTCGAACGGCGGCTATGAGCTCACCATCGACGGCGCGCTCCATCAGACCAAGACGGTGAACGCCGACGGCAGCTACGATCTTCTCACCGAGGCCTCCGGCTCGGCCTGGGGCCAGCCCTACGCCTCCTACGACTTCACCTATACGTCGGCGGGCGTGCTCGACCAGGAGAGGTTCTACAGCGGCGCCAACGGAACCGGCACGATTGTGGCTTCCGAGACGATCCAGGCCAACGGCGGCTACGATATCCTCCACGACGCCGCCGGCTCGGCCTGGGGCCAGCCCTACGCCTCTTACGACTTCGGCTATACGTCGGCGGGCGTGCTCGACCAGGAGACGTTCTACAGCGACGCCAACGGAGCCGGCGCGATTGTGGCCTCCGAGACGCTCCAGTCGAACGGAGGCTATACGCTGACCCTCGACGGCGCGCTCCATCAGACCAAGACGGTGAACGCCGACGGCAGTTACGATCTTCTCACCGAGGCCTCCGGCTCGGCCTGGGGCCAGCCCTACGCCTCCTACGACTTCGGCTATACGTCTTCGGGCGTGCTCGATCAGGAGACGTTCTACAGCGACGCCAATGGAGCCGGTACGGCTGTGGCTTCCGAGACGCTCCTGTCGAACGGCGGCTATGCGCTGACCATCGACGGCGTGCTGGCGCAACAAAAGACGGTCAATTCCGACGGCAGCTACGACATCGCCCACCTGAATATCTCGGGACAATCAGATGTTTCCTATGAGAGCGTCTATAATTCGGGCGGCGTCGGGTCGGCCCTCGCCGTCGACAACGCCAATGGGACGGGGACGCTGACGCTCTATGGCGCTGGAGACATCGTCTCGGTCGGGCCGGCGCAATTGAGCGTCGCGACAGGCGCCGACGTCTTCAGCCTCAACGCCCACATTACGGAGACGATCAATACGAGCGGAGCGACCGACGCCGAGCTGGGGTTCACCGCGGCGACGCTTGTCAGCCAGACATGGCATGACACCGTCAACGGTCTGGTCTTGAGCGGCGCCGGCGCGGACACGCTCCAGTTCCAGATGTCGGCCTTCGGGGCCGGCGACGCCTTCACCGCATGGAACAATCTGGTCGCCTCCGCGACGGGCAGCGGCTCCGGCCCCGTGACCATCCACGACAACGCCGGCGACAGCGTGATGCTGAGCAACGTCAGCGAGGCGATGCTGAAAAACGATAAGGCCGATTTCAAATTCGTCTGACGAAAACGCGCCGCGCGGGACGATCCGCGCGTCGCCTTGATCCGCTTCCGCGCCGAGCGGCGCGGACTCGTCCTTTCAAATGCTTTCACCGCGCGGTAAGAGCAGTCCGGCAAGATCGCGGGACGCCGCCGCAGGCGTGAAACCGCAGTTGAAGGGACATTGATGCTCGATCCGCAGGCCTATCGCGACGCGATGAGCGAAATCGCCTCGCCCGTCCATATCGTCGCGACCGACGGGCCGGCCGGAATCGCCGGCATGACCGTGACCGCGCTCGCTTCCGTCACCGACCAGCCGGCGACCTTGCTGGTCTGCGTCAACCGGAAGTCGCCCTCCGCGCCGCGTTTTCTCGAAAACAAGGTGTTCAGCGTCAATTCGCTCGGCGTCGAGGACCACGAGCTGGCCGATGTTTTCGCCGGCCGCACCCACGAGCATTTCGCCGAAAAATTCAGCCATGGCGTCTGGCGCAAGGGCGCGACGGGCGCGCCGCTGCTGGTCGGCGCGCTCGCCAATTTCGATTGCCGCCTGATCGAGGTGAAGGATGTCGGCACGCACCACATCCTCATCGGCCAGGTCGAAACCGTGGCGCGCCGCGACGAGGGCGCGAGCCTGATCTACCATCGGCGCGGCTACCGCCGCGCCGACGATCATCTGTGACAAGCCTCGGTTAACCTTTCCAGCCGTTGACTCTGATCGTTTAGCTTCGAGCAAGTTGGCGCGGTTTAACTTGCGCTCATGATGGAGACGCCGATCATGAACCAAGCAAGCGCCGCGAAAATTTCTCTTTTCGGGCTGGAGACTTTCGACGAACGCCGCGCCCTGATTTTCTCCCTGGCCCGGGGCGGGCGCGACCTTCTTCCCGCCGACGTGCGCCAGTTGCGGCGGGCCCTGTTCGAGGACGAGGGCGTGAATCTCGACGAGGCCCAGGCCTTGTTCGACCTCGAGCGCGCCCAGGACGCGCCCTGCGCCGAATGGACCGAATTTCTTGTCGAATGCTTGACGGACCATGTGGTTTGGCAAAGCCGGCCGACTGGAGTGGTCGTTGATGAACAGGCCGAATGGCTGGTGCAAGAGGTCGACCGCTGCCGCCTGCCGACCGGCGTCGCGCTTCTCGCCAATGTCCTGGCCGAGGCGCACCGCGCGCCGGGCTGGCTGATCGCCGCCGTCCGCGCCCGCGTCGCCGCGCCCGAGGTCCAGGCCGAACTGGCGCGCGACGACTGAGAAACAGGCTTCCCCCGGCGCGCCGCCGGTTTTCCCAAGCCTGCTTAAACCTTTGGCTGCTGGACGTGGGCGGCCAGTTCCCATAAAAGCGGATCGATCATAAAAAAATCCCGCATTGGCCTTGTCTTGCCAAGGCCGGGCTCGTTCCGCTTTTGGGGCCTGAATGTTCAAGAAAATCCTGATCGCCAATCGCGGTGAAATCGCCTGTCGCGTCATCAAGACCGCGCGGCGGATGGGAATCAAGACGGTCGCCGTCTATTCCGACGCCGACGAAGACGCCCTCCACGTCGCCATGGCCGACGAGTCCGTGCATATTGGCGCGCCGCCGGCCGCCGAATCCTATCTGGTCATCGACAAGATCATCGACGCCTGCAAGAAGACCGGCGCCGAGGCCGTCCATCCCGGCTATGGCTTCCTGTCCGAGCGCGCCGCCTTCGCCGTGGCGCTCAAGGCCAACGGCATCGTCTTCATCGGTCCCAATGTCGGCGCGATCGAAGCGATGGGCGACAAGATCGAATCGAAGAAATTCGCCAATGCCGCCAAGGTCAGCACGGTTCCTGGCTATCTGGGCGTGATCGAGACGCCGGAAGAGGCGGTCAGGATCGCCGACGGCATCGGCTATCCGGTCATTCTCAAGGCCTCGGCCGGCGGCGGCGGCAAGGGCATGCGCATCGCCCACAGCCAGGCGGAAGTGGCCGAAGGCTTCGCCCGCGCCAAGTCGGAAGCCAAGAGCAGCTTCGGCGACGATCGCGTTTTCGTGGAAAAATTCATCGTCAATCCGCGCCATATCGAAATCCAGGTGCTGGGCGACAAGCACGGCAACGTCATCTATCTCGGCGAGCGCGAATGTTCGATCCAGCGCCGCAACCAGAAGGTGATCGAGGAGGCGCCCTCGCCGCTGCTCGACGAGGAAACCCGCCGCAAGATGGGCGAACAGGCGGTGGCGCTGGCCAAGGCGGTGAATTACGATTCCGCCGGCACGGTGGAATTCGTCGCCGGCCAGGACAAGAACTTTTATTTCCTCGAAATGAACACCCGCCTCCAGGTCGAGCATCCGGTGACCGAACTGATCACCGGCGTCGACCTGGTCGAGCAGATGATCCGCGTCGCCGCCGGCGAGGTCTTGGCGATCAGGCAGAGCGACGTGCATCTCAAGGGCTGGGCGATCGAAAGCCGCGTCTATGCGGAAGACCCGACCCGCAACTTCCTGCCCTCCACCGGCCGGTTGGTGAAATATCGCCCGCCCGAGGAGGGCCGCTCCGAAGGCGTGACGGTGCGCAACGACACCGGCGTTTTCGAAGGCGGCGAAATCTCGATCTATTACGACCCGATGATCGCCAAGCTGGTGACCCACGCCGGCGACCGCCTGACCGCGATCGACGCGCAGGCGCGCGCCCTCGACGCCTTCGTCATCGACGGCATCCGCCACAATATACCGTTCCTGTCGTCGCTGATGCAGCACGAGCGCTGGCGCCTTGGCCATCTCTCGACCGGATTCATCGCCGAGGAATATCCGGACGGCTTCTCGCCCTTGAAGCCGCAAGGCGAGATCGCCCATCGCATGGCGGCGGTGGCGGCTTTCGTCGACAATCTCCACAACGACCGCAAGCGCCAGATTTCCGGCCAGATGCAGACGCAGAAGCCGGTGATGTTCGAGACCGCGCGCTCGGTGATGCTCGAAAAGAAGCGTTTCGACATCGACATCGACACCGGCGACGGCGCGCTGCTGGTGCGCTTCGCCGAGGGCGGCCACGCGCATCGGCTGGAATTGGATTGGGTTCCCAGCGAGCCGGTGTGGAACGGGCTGATCGACGGCGAAAGGATCGCGGTCCAGGTGCGCCCGATCCTCAATGGTTTCGCCCTCGCTCATGCCGGGGTGAGCGTCGAATCCCGCGTCTTCACCCGCCGCGAGGCCGAGCTTTTCGCGCTGATGCCGGAGAAAAAGCTCGCCGACACCTCGAAGGCGCTACTCTGCCCGATGCCGGGCCTGGTCAAGGCGCTCTATGTCAAGGAAGGCCAGGAGGTGAAGGCCGGCGACCCGCTGGCCATGGTCGAAGCGATGAAGATGGAAAACGTGCTGCGCGCCGAACGCGACACCACCGTCAAGGCGCTGAAATGCAAGGAAGGCGATTTGCTCGCCGTCGATGCGGCGATCATGGAATTCGCCTGAGTTTTTTCCTCCCAGGATCGGGAAGCGCCGGGACCAAACTCCCTCCCCCTCGTGGGGAGGGCAGGGGTGGGGGTGAGAGCGCCCGACGTTTCCACCTGTGGCCCCCATCCTGACCCTCCCCACAAGGGGGAGGGAAAAACGTCCAGGCTCCGATTCCAGGTTAAGAACAATTGCTATGGGCCGTCGTGGCCGTCCCAGGGCTTGACCCGTGGATTTGTCCAGGCCATCTAGCGGGGAGAGGGAATCTGCATTGCGAGGGGCGCGGGCGCCTTGGCGGTGGCGGCTTGAAGGTCTTTTTCAAAAAAAACTCCCGGCCGTCGGGGCCGGGAGCGTGGCTGCGAGAAGCGCCGCCAAAAATCACATGCGGGTCCAGCTTTCGGAATCGCACATGGATTCGCCGACCGCGCAGCCCTTGATCGACAGTCCGCCGCTGGTGATGTTGACGGTGCCATTGAAGGTCATCATGCCGGGCATCGAGGGGTGTTTCATGTTCGAGCCCTTCCAGACCGAGCCGCCGGCCTTGCTCATGCCATGGCACATTTCGAAGCCCGGCTGGCTGCCCGCGACGATCTTGCAATAGAGCCTGCCGCCGACCACGGAAACCTTGACCGTGTCGCCGTTCGACCGTTTGTAGGTTCCGGCCGGGTCGGCGGCCGCGGCCTGGCCGATCATTCCAGCGGTGAACAGGACAGCGAAGGCGAATTTTGTGAGTTTCATTTGCTTCCTCCCACTTCGGCTTATATTTGCCGGGGCGCGATTGACGCGCCTGCGCCATCCTCACATTCAGAGACGCAAATATCAATACGGATCGTCCAAGCTTATGCCGCTGTATTTTGCCTATGGCTCCAACATGGACGCCGCCGCCATGGCGCGGCGCTGCGCCAGGGCGCGCCTGCTGGGCCGGGCTGTTCTGCCGCGCCATCGTTTCGCGCTCATGCCGGACGGCTTCGCCACCGTCCTGCGCGACCCGGCCGCCAATGTCGCGGGCGTATTGTGGGAAGTCAGCTTCGGCGATCTCGCGGTCCTCGACCGCTATGAGGGCGTGGCGCAGGGCGCCTATGTCAAAATCTCGACTCCGGTTCTGCGCGAGGGCGCCGCGCCGGTTCGCGCGCTGGTCTATGTCGGCGCGGCGCAAACAGGCGCCGGCCGGGCGCCGCCCGATTATATCGAAAAAATCGTCGCGGCGGCGCGCGCCCAGGGCTTTGCGCCGGATTATGTCGATTTCCTGCGCCGCGTCGGCGGCGAGGACGTTCCCGAGGCGCCGAAGAAATTCCGCGCCATCAAGAGTCCAGTCGCCCCAAGAGCCCCAGAATGAGCCCGGAATGAGCGCCAAGCCCATCATCGTTTTCAAAAAAATTTCCGACATGCGCCGCGCCGTCGCGCAATGGCGCGCCGCTGGCGAGAGCGTGGCGCTGATCCCGACGATGGGGGCGCTGCACGCCGGCCATGTTTCGCTGGTCGAGGCCTCGCGCGCCCACGCCCGCCGCGCCGTCGTGTCGATCTTCGTCAATCCCACCCAATTCGCGCCCAATGAGGATTTTTCGGCCTATCCGCGCACTTTCGAAGCCGATCTCGCCAAATTGGCCGACGCCGGCTGCGACGGCTGTTTCGCCCCGGCGCCCGCCGAAATGTACCCGCACGGATTCTCGACCAAGGTCATTCCCCGCGGCCCGGCGCTGGCGGGGCTGGAGGACAGGTTCCGCCCCGATCATTTCGCCGGCGTGGCGCAGGTGGTGGCCAAGCTGCTCAACCAGGCCCAGGCCGATTGCACCTTTTTCGGCGAAAAGGATTTCCAGCAGCTCGCGGTGATCCGCCGCATGGCCGCCGATCTCGATATTCCGACGCGCATCTTTGGGGTTGCGACCCTGCGCGAGGCGGACGGCCTCGCCATGTCCTCGCGCAATGTCTATTTGAGCGCCGAGGAGCGCGCACAAGCGGCGACGCTTTCCCGCGTGCTGCGCGAGAGCGCCGAAAAAATCGCGGCGGGCGCGGCGGTCGGCGACGTCACGGCGCGGGCGGGGCGGGAGATCGAGGCGGCCGGCTTCGTTCTCGATTATTTCGAGGCGCGCCATGCGGAAAGCCTCGCGCCCGTCGCTTCGCGCGCCGAGGGGCCGATCCGGCTGCTGGTCGCGGCGCGGCTGGGCCGGATCCGGCTCATCGATAATTGGGCTGTCGGGTAAGGCTGGAGACCTTCATGAAGCCTGGGCCGCGCGGAGACGCGCGTGGATCGCGCCTTTGTCTCCGGCGGCTAGAGCCTTTTCCGTTCCTTCGGAATCGGAAGAAGTCTCTAATTGATTGTTTTAACGCATATTCTTGTCCAAAAAGTCTGCAACTTTTTGGGAATATGCTCTAGCAGGCTGTTGAAGAAGTATCCCGTTTGGCTTTGAGGATGGCTTCGTCGCCGTTGTGATAAGCAAATTCGATCTCGATGGAGCCATCGTCGAGCAATTCGGCGGAGCCATCACCCGAGACTTCATCCATTTCGTCGAATCCGGCCCATGTGAATCCGATCGACGACCGGCTGTATTCGATGTCGAGACCGGCCCGCAGTGCTCCGAAGGCGATTTCGCCTTGGCCGTGGCCGGTGATGGTGATCGTCGCCGGCCCGCAGAGATCGAGATAGTCGCGATCCCAAATATCGGCCTCGACGATCCGCCAGTTGCCGACGAGCTGGCAGTTTGCCGGCGCGCTCATGTCGGCGCCGCCATGAGCTTGGGCAACCGCGTCAGATTATAGGCGGCGGCCGCGAAGACAAAGGCCCATCCGACGCGATCACGCCCACGGAATTTGGTCTTCTCCTGTCCGGCGATGGTCTTGATCCAGCCGAAGGCCTCTTCGATCCGCTTGCGGAGGCGCTGACTGACGGCGTAGCCGGCATGCCGCGTCGTGCGGCCGTCAATCGCCGACGAACGTCCGCTCGTATTCTGCGCCACATGCGGCGTCGCGTGCATCGACCGCAGTTCGTTGACGAAGTCTCGAGTGTCGTAAGCCTTGTCGGCGCCCAGTGTGACCGCATTCGGTCGATCGGCCCATGGCTCGATCATGTGAAGCGCCGCAATCCGTTCCGCGTGGCCATCCGCCTGTGTCAGGCAGGCGTCGACGACGAGGCCATTCCGGTTCTCCATCAGGGCGTGGCCCATGAAGCAGAGTTTGGCCTCCTTGCCTTTCCCTTTGCGATAAAGCTTGGCCTCGGGATCGGTGGTCGAGGCGTGCGTTTCGTTCGACCGCTTGGCGCCGTGAAAATCCGCTTCCTGGTTGCGCCCGCCGCTTTCAGTCGGCGGCTCATCCGATCCGTCCTTGGGGCGAAAGCTCTTCATCGACGCCCAGGCTTCGATCAGCGTGCCGTCGACCGAGAAGTGGTCCGTGCTCAAAAGTCGCTTCACGCGCGGCTGCTCCAGCACCGCCTTCATGAATTTCGCGGCGATCGCCCCTTCAAGAAGGCGATCCCGATTTTTGGAGAAAACTGAATGGTCCCATACCGCGTCATCGACACCCATGCCGACAAACCAGCGGAACAGAAGGTCGAACTCCAACCGCTCCATCAACTGGCGTTCCGAGCGGATCGTATAAAACGCTTGCAGCAACATCGCCCGCAAGAGTTTCTCCGGCGCGATCGACGGACGCCCCATCGGCGAATACAGCTCAGAAAACTCGCCGGCTAGCGTCGACAACGCCTCGTTCACGATCAAACGGATCACCCGCAGCGGATGATTCTGCCGAACACGGGCTTCCAAATCGACGTAGCTGAATAGCGCCCCAATCCGCTCGTCTTCGCCCCGCATCATTCAGCCCCCGCACGTAGGGAGACTGAATCACACCTCGATTCCCGTGGCCAGATACTTTTTCAACAGCCTGCTAGAGCATATTCCCAAAACGTTGCAGACTTTTTGGACAAGAATATGCGTTAAAACAATTAATTAGAGACTTCTTCCGATTCCGAAGGAACGGAAAAGGCTCTAGCAAAGGCCAAGCCTTCAGGCTTCCGCCGCAGGCGGCGCGTCCAGAAGCTCGTCCTTGCCGTGCCGGCGCGCCAGCAGCGAATAGACCGCCGGGGTGACGAAAAGCGTGAAGATCGTGCCGACGCTCATGCCGGCGCCGATGACAATGCCGATGGCGGCGCGGCTGCGGGCGCCGGCGCCGGACGCCACGATCAACGGGATCATGCCGACCACCATGGCGGCGGTGGTCATCAGGATCGGGCGCAGGCGCACGCCGGCGGCGTGTTCGATCGCCTCGCGCGGCGACAGGCCCTCGCGGCGCTGCATCTGATTGGCGAAATCGACCATCAATATGCCGTGCTTGGAGATCAGGCCGATCAAGGTCATCAGGCCGATCTGGGTGAAGATGTTGATCGAGGCCGCGCCGATCACGCCGAGGATGTTGAGCGGCAGCAGGGCGCCGAACATCGAGGTCGGCAAGGCGATCAGCACGATGAGCGGGTCGCGGAAGCTCTCGAACTGCCCCGCCAGCACCAGATAGATCACGATCAGCGAGAAGACGAAGGCGAAGGCGAGCACATCGCCCTCCTGCGTGAATTGCCGGCTCTCGCCCTGGAAATCGTAGGAATAGCCTTCGGGGAAGGTTTTCTGCGCCGCGCCTTCGAGGAAGCCTAAAACTTCGCCGAGCGTATGGCCGGGGAAGGGCACGCCGGAAAGCGTCGCGGCGTTGAGCTGCTGGAAACTGGTCAGCGCATTCGGCTGGGTCTTTTCGGTCATGCTGACCACGGTCGAAAGCGGAACCAGCGCGCCGCTCGCCGTGCGCAGCTGGTAGCGCATCAGCCAGTCGGAACTCAGGCGATAATCGCGCGGCGCCTGCGGGATGACCTCGTAGGAGCGGCCGGCGAGATCGAAGCGGTTGACATAATTGCCGCCGAGAAAAGTCGCCAAAGTCGCGCCGATGTCCTGCATGGTGAGCCCGAGGCTCGACGCCTTGGCGGCGTCGATTTTCACTTGCCATTGCGGCGTGTCGAATTTCAGGTCGCCGTCGGTGAAGATGAACAGGCCGCTCTTGCGCGATTGCGCCAGCATCTCGTCGAGCACGCGCGAAAGGGTGAGAAAATCGCCGGCGGTGCGGATGACGAATTGCACCGGCGGGCCGCCGGTCGAGCCGGGCAGCGAGGGCAAGGCGAAGGAAAAAATCTTGGCGCCGGTCTGGTCGGCGAGCAAAGGTTGCAGGCTTTGCAGGACCTGCGCCTGGCTGCGCTGGCGCTCGCTCCACGGCTTGAGCAGCATGCCGGCGAAGCCGGTGTTGACGCCCTGCGAGCCGTTGATGACGAAGACATGCTCCTTTTCCGCCACCTTGTCGAAAACCTTTTTCTGCAGGCGCGCGGTGACATTTTCGAGATAATCGAGATTGGCGTATTGCGGCGACTTGACCATGGTCAGGATCAGGCCCTGGTCCTCTTGCGGCGCCAGTTCGCGCGGCGTCGAGACATAGAGCAGGCCGGTCAGCGCCAGCACCCCGATGAGAATCAGAATGGTCAAGGCGCGGAAATTGAGCGTGCGATGGAGCAGGCGCTCGTAGCGCCGGCGCAAGGACTCGAAGGCGTCGTCGAGAAATTCGACCATCGAGCGCCGGCCCTGGCGCAGGGCGCCGGGCCGATGGCGCTCATGCGGGCGCAAGAGCTTCGAGCACATCATCGGCGACAAGGTCAGCGCGATGAAACCGGACACGATCACCGAGCCGGCCAGCGTGAAGGCGAATTCCTTGAACAGAGCGCCGGACAGGCCGCCGATGAAGCCGATCGGCGCATAGACGGCGGCCAAGGTGATGGTCATGCCGACGACCGGCAGGGCGATCTCCCGCGCGCCGAGCAGCGCCGCCTCGCGCGGCGCGTGGCCTTCCTCGATATGGCGATAGATGTTCTCGACCACGACAATGGCGTCGTCCACCACCAGGCCGATCGCCAGCACGAAGGCGAGCAAGGTCAGAAGGTTGATCGAATAGCCGAGCAGCAGCATGAAGGTCATGACGCCGATCAGCGACAAGGGGATGGTGACGATCGGGATCAGGGTCGCGCGCAGGTCGCCGAGAAACAGAAAGATCACGACAATGACGATCGCCGCCGCCTCGATTAGGGTCTTGGCGACCTCATGGATCGAGGCGCGGATGAACTCGGTCGCGTCATAGGCGATGGCGCCCTTCATGCCGGCGGGCAGCCCGGCCTGGATCGAGGGAAAGGCCTTGCGCACGTCGGCGATCACGCTGAGCGGATTGGCGGTCGGCGTCGCGTAAACGCCGATGAAAACCGCCTTGAGACCGTCGAACACGGCGGAGGAATCGACGCTTTCCGGGCCGAGGTCGATGCGCGCGACATCGCCGAGCTTCACCAAAGCGTCGCCCTTGTTGAAGATCGTCAGTTGCGCGAAGGCCTTCGCGGTCTCCAGCGAGGTCAGGGCGTTGATGCTGGTCTGGGTGAAATCGCCTTTGATCTGGCCGGCGGCGGAGGTGAAATTATTGGCGAGCAGGGCGTTGCGAATGTCCCCGGCCGTCACCCCGCGCGCCGCCATTTTGTCGGGATCGAGCCAGATGCGCATGGCGAAATTCTGCCCGCCGATGATCGTGGCGCTGGCGACGCCATCGACGGTTTGCAGGCGCGGCTGGATGACGCGAGTGATGTAATCGGTGATCTGCGCCGCGCTCAAATTGTCGGAATTGAACGACATATAGAGCAGGGCCGTGCCCTGGCCGGTCTGCTTGACGACCACCGGATCGTTGGCCTCTTTCGGCAGCAGATATTTGACCTGCGCGACCTTGGCCAGCACGTCGGTCATGGCGCGGTCGGCATTGGCGTTGAGCCGCAGGTTGAGCGTGACGGTCGAGACGTTCTGCTGCGAATTGGAGACCAGGGTGTCCAGGCCCTCCGTGCTCGCCACCGCCTGTTCGATCGGCGTGGTGATGAAGCCCTTGATCAGATCGGCGTTGGCCCCCGGATAAGTCGTGGTGACCGCGATGCTCGCCGAGGACAGGGCCGGATATTGCCGGATCTGCAGGTTGAATCCGGCCTGCGCGCCGACCAGCAGGATCAGCAGGCTGACAACGGTCGCCAGCACCGGCCGGCGAATGAAGAGATCGGTGAAGGCTCCCATCAGCGCGCGCTCACGGAAGAGGCCGCACGGCGGGCGGACTCATCGCCGCGCCGGATTCAATTCGCACCGCCGCGCCGGGTTGCAGCTTGATCTGGCCCTCGGTCACGATCCTTTCGCCGGGCGCCACGCCGGAAAGAATCACCACGCGGTCGCCTTGCGCATCGCCGACCTTGACCGAGCGTCGTTCGACATGGAGCGGTCCGTCGAAGCCGTTGGCCTTGTCGTCGGGGACGACCACATAGATGGAATCGCCATAGAGCGAATAATCGACCGAGGTGCGCGGCGCGGTGACCACGGGCGCCGGCGCGCCGACCGAAAAATCGACATGGCCGAACATGCCGGGCAGGATTTTCTTGTCCGGATTAGCGAATTCGGCGCGCACCAGAATGGCGCGGGTGGCGGGATCGACCCGCGCGTCGATATTGCCGATCCTGCCCTCGAAATCCGTCCCCGGAAAAGCGTCGAGCCGCGCCGAAACCTTCTGGCCGGCGGCGAGATTGGAAAAATCCTGCTCCGGAACCGGGAAGTCGAGATAGATCGGATCGAGCTGCTGGAGCGACACCATGGCCGCGCCCGCGGCGACATATTGGCCGATATCGACCTTGCGGATGCCGAGCCGGCCGGAGAAAGGCGCCACCAGCGTTTTTTCCGCGATCAAAGCGCGGGTCTTCTCCTCGGCGCCGGCGGCCTGATCGCGCACGGCCTGGGCCAAATCGAAATTGGAGCGCGCCGAAACGCCGCGCGCCTCCAAGTCCTTCTGGCGGTCGAAGGCGGATTGGGCGTTTTTCATCAGCGCCATATTGGCGTCGAGGTCGGCCTGTTCGGTCGAATTGTCGAGCTTGACCAGCAGCGCGCCTTTTTCCACGTCCTGGCCGTTGCTGAACGCGATCTGGGCGACGATCCCCGCAACCTGGCTGGCGACGTCAATGCCCGGCACGGCCTTGAACGTGCCGATGGCCGAGACATGCGGCGCCCAATCCTCCGCGCGCGCCGCTTCGACCGCGACGCCCGCCGCCGGAGGCTTCATGCCGGCCATGCCGACGCGCATCTGTTCCGGCAAGTAACGAAAATGAAAATACCAGACCGCGCCGATGAGCGCGACGAGCGCGAGCAGGACAAGGCCGAAGACGAATTTGCGCATGTGTTGAACCAGAGGAGCGCGGGTGGTCGACAAATATGTCCGGGCTTGTACCCCAGTGGCGCGTCCGCAAGCAAATGGCGACGCCGGTCGAATTTCCTGGCGACGATAGACCTATGGCCAGTGTGCCTGTTTTTTATGCAGCATCGACCGGTTTCTCGCCCCTTCGCCTGTTATCGGGCGCCCAGCAAAAAATTTAGGCTGGGCCTTCGCGCCAGGCGCCCGTTAAACTCGGTTCAAACGTAGGCGGGCCTGGCGATTTTGAGGCTTTCGGGACTTTTTCGCCGGTCGGCGCGTTGGTTGCGTGGAGACTGCCGGCCATGACTTTCCAGATGCCGATCGAACCGACGACCGCGCCCTGTTTCGACGAAATGAACGGCGACGGCGGCGCGACCCGCGCGGTCTATAGCCGAATCGCGGAATGGCTCGAAAATTCGCCGCCGGGACTGCTCGATTCCCGCCGTCAGCAGGCGGAAATGCTGTTCCGCCGCATCGGCATCACTTTCGCCGTCTATGGCGACAAGGAGGCCGCCGAGCGGCTCATTCCCTTCGACATCGTTCCCCGCCTGCTCGGCCATGACGAATGGCGCCGGCTCGAAGCCGGGCTGATCCAGCGCGTCAAGGCCTTGAACATGTTCCTGACCGACGTCTATGGCGCGCAGGAAATCATCCGCGCCGGCCTCGTGCCTGGCGATCTGCTGTTTCGCAACCCCGCCTACCGGCCGGAAATGCAGGGCCGCCGCGTCCCGCACGACATCTGGACCCATATCGCCGGGATCGACGTCATCCGCGTCGACGATCGCGATTTCTATGTCCTGGAGGACAATTGCCGCACGCCGTCGGGCGTCTCCTACATGCTGGAAAATCGCGAGATGATGATCCGGCTCGCGCCCGATCTCTTCGCCGATCATCGCGTCCTGCCGGTCGAGAATTATCCCGACGCGCTTCTGGCGTCCCTGCGCTCGGTCGCGCCGCCCCATTGTCCGGCCGAGCCCAATATCGTGGTGCTGACGCCGGGCCAGTACAATTCAGCCTATTACGAACATTCCTTCCTCGCCGACAAGCTCGGCGTCGAGCTGGTCGAAGGCCGCGACCTCGTGGTCAGGGACGACGTGGTCTTCATGCGGACCACCGAGGGGCTGAAGCGGGTGGACGTGATCTATCGCAGGGTGGACGACGATTTCATCGATCCTCTGGCGTTCCGGCCGGATTCGGCGCTCGGCGCCGCCGGCCTGATGGGCGCCTATCTCGCCGGCAATGTCACCTTGGCCAATGCGGTGGGCGCGGGCGTCGCCGACGACAAGGCGATCTATACCTACATGCCGGAAATCATCCGTTTCTATCTCGGCGAGGAGCCGAAACTGAAAAATGTCGCGACCTGGCGCTGCCGCGAGCCGGAGGCCCTGAAATATGTGCTCGACCATCTGTCCGAACTGGTGGTCAAGGAGGTCAACGGCTCCGGCGGCTATGGCATGCTGGTCGGCCCCCATTCGAGCAAGGCGGAGATCGAGACCTTCCGCCAGAAGCTCAAGGCGGCGCCGGAAGGCTTCATCGCCCAGCCGACCCTGTCGCTCTCGACCTGCCCGACCTCCTTCCCCGAGGGCGTCGCGCCGCGCCATGTCGATCTGCGGCCCTTCGTGCTGTCCGGCGCCGACGGCGTGCGCATCGTGCCTGGCGGCCTGACCCGCGTCGCGCTCAAGGAGGGCTCGCTGGTGGTCAATTCCAGCCAGGGCGGCGGCACCAAGGACACCTGGGTGCTGGAAACCGACGCCGCCACGCATTGAAGCAAGAACGCAGCCTTTCGCATCGAGTCCGTCCCATGCTCGCCCGCACCGCCGACAATCTCTTCTGGGTCTCGCGCTATCTGGAGCGCGCCGATTTCCTTTCCCGCCTGATCGAGGCCTCCAGCCGCATCGCCGCCTTGCCCACGGCGTACGCCACGGCGCAGGACGAATGGAAGAGCGTGCTGATCGCCTCCGGCGCCGACGAGACCTTTTTCGACCATTTCGACACGGCCGACGAGGCCAATGTCATCGCCTATCTCGCCTTCGACGAGCGCAATCTGTCGAGCATCCGCAATTGCATCGAATTCGGACGAACCAACGCCCGCGCCGTGCGCACCGCGCTGACCGTCGAAATGTGGGAAGGCATCAACAGCGCCTGGCTGGAGCTGAAGAAATTCGAGGCGGCGCACAAGGCGCAAGGCCGGATCGACCGCGAGGATCTGATCGGCTTCCTCGACTACGTGAAGACCACGTCGAGCCTCTATGACGGCTCGGGCTATCGCTCGATGCTGCGCAACGACGCCTATTATTTCTCGCGACTCGGCGTCTATGTCGAACGCGCCGACAACACCGCCCGCGTGCTCGACGTGAAATTTCACGTACTGCTGCCCGAGCAGGAGACGGTCGGCGGCTCGGTCGATTATTTCCAGTGGTCGGCGATCCTGCGCTCGGTTTCCGCGCTCACCGCCTATCACTGGGTCTATCGCGAGAGCATCAAGCCGTGGAATGTCGCGGACTTGCTGATCCTGCGCCCGGAAATGCCGCGCTCGCTCATTTCCTGCTACGACAATATCGTGCGCTTCCTCGACGCCATCGCCGCCCAATATGGGCGTCAGGGCGCCTCCCAGCGCCACGCCCGCAACATGAAACGCCGGCTGGAGGGCGCCTTGATCGGTGAGATTTTCCAATCCGGCCTGCACGAATTCGTTGACGAGTTCGTGACCGACAACAACCGGCTCGGCGCGGAAATCACCGAGCAATATCTGATCGGCTAATGGGATTTGACCTCTGGTTTCGCGCTGTGGTATCTATCTAAAGATATCTATCAATGAGGCGGCCGATGAGCGCCACGGCGAAGCTTTTCATGCACGGACGCAGCCAGGCGGTGCGACTGCCGAAGGAATTTCGCATGCCGGGGAGCGAAGTGCGGGTCAGCAAGATCGGCGACAAGGTGATTCTTGAGCCGATCGGGGACAAGCTTTTCGACGCCGGCGCCTTCTGGGCCGGGATCGACGCGCTCGGCGGCAAGGATTTTCCCGACCGGCGGGCCGACGATCTGAGGCCCGAGCTTGACGACGACGCATCCTTCGACTGAGGCCCGCCGTGCTGTGCCTGGACACCAATATCGTCATTGGCCTGCTGACCGGTCGCCAGCCCGCCTTTCGCCGGCGCTATAACGAGGAGCGCCTCGCCGAGGGCCGTTTGACGCTTTCGGCCATCGTTTTGTTCGAACTGCGTTTCGGCGCCGCCAACAGCGAAAGGCCGGAACGCAATGGTCGCGTGCTCGACGAATTTCTCGCGGCGGGAATTGAGATTCTCGCCTTCGACGCCGAGGACGCCGCCGAGGCCGGCGCAATTCGCGCCCATCTCAAACGCGAGGGAACGCCGATCGGTCCTTTCGACATTCTCATCGCCGCGCAGGCGCGTCGGCGGCAAGCGGCGCTCGTCATCGCCAATGTGAAAGAATTCGCGCGCGTGCCGGGCCTGAGCGTGATCGATTGGGGAGAACTCTAGAGCCTTTTCCGTTCCTTCGGAATCGGAAGAAGTCTCTAGTTCATTGTTTCAACGCATATTCTTGTCCAAAAAGTCTGCAACTTTTTGGGAATATGCTCTAAAACCGGCGGCTTCGCGCGCCGCCAAAACACATTTCAACCTTGAGGAGGATCTTGCTCCATGCGCGCATCCGTTCAATTTCAGCTCCAGATCACCTATGCCGAGCCGGTTCGCGGCCTGAACCAGATTCTCCGGCTCACGCCGCGCGGTTTCGACAGCCAGGAAATCAGGGATTGGCGGGTTGACGTTCAGCCGGACGCCACCCTGCGGCGCGGCGAGGACGCCTTCGGCAATGTCGTCCACGCCTGTTCGCACGACGGCCCGCTCGACAGCGTGACGATCGCGGCGGAAGGGGTGGTCGAGACCCATGACGCCGCCGGCGTTGTGCGCGGGCTCGCCGAAAAATTTCCGCTCGACGTTTTTCTGCGCGACGCGCCGGCGACTCATGCCGGCGAAGAGCTGGCGCTCTTCGCGCGCGACGCTTTGGCGGGGGAAAGCGATCCGCTGGGGCGGATGCACCTTCTGATGGCGGCGCAGCACAAGTCGCTTGCCTTCGCGCCCGGCGAGACCGAATCCCCGCGCCCCGCCAACGAAGTTTTCGCCGCGCGCGCCGGCTCGGCCCGCGAACTGGCCCAGGTTTTCGTCGCGGCGGCGCGCGCCCTCGGCGTTCCGGCGCGCTTCGTCTCCGGCTTCTATCTCGGCTGCGAGGATGTGGGCGAGGCCGCCGCCCATCACGCCTGGGCGGAAGTCTTTGTCGATCCGATCGGCTGGATCGGCTTCGACCCCGCGCTGGGCTTCTGTCCCCGCGACGAACATTTGCGCATCGCCATGGGGCCGGATTACTTTGCCGCCGCGCCCCGCCGCGCCGTCTGCCTCGCTTGCGGCCGCGAGGAAAAGCGCGTCGCCCTGAGCGTTGACGCCGGCCGTCAGGCGAGTTGGCAGATTCAGCAATAGTCTCGCACTTGGCCGAGGCGCCTCACCTGAAGCAGCGCATTGTTCCATCGGGCATGCGCGTCGCGGTATGGCCCGTGTGGCGCAGGCACCAGCCTTGATTTTGGCCACCCCAGACGCAACGGCCCCATCCATTGCGGTGGCCGTTCGGGCCGCAGCCGCCCAGAGCGGAAGCCGGCGTGACCGTCGAGGACAAAGCGATGGCGAGAGCCAAGGCGCCGAGCAGAAGGGTCTTGCGCGATTTCATGAAAGGTCTCCCTTGCGTCGCAACGGGACGACTCGCGACAGGGCAAGTCGCAACTCCGCCGGGGCAGATTGAGCGCGCGTTCATCGCCGGTCAAGTTGGCGCTTGAACAAGAGATCGTGAAGTCGCCGCCGGCGCGCCAATGCGGCGGACGGCGGGAATCCGTTGGCGCGCGAGGCGATATTCGCTTAGTTCTTGCGGCTCGGCGGGAAGCTCGCGGCCGCCGCCGCGGCCATTCCGCTCAGGGGCAAGTCGATGGACGCGATCGATCGCAAAATTCTGACCGCGCTTCAGGAAAACGCCAATATCGCGGTCGCCGATCTCGCGCGCGAGGTCGGCCTTTCGCCCACGCCCTGCTGGAAGAGGGTTCAGAAGCTCGAAAAATCCGGGGTCATCACCGGACGCGTGGCGTTGGTCGATCCGCAAAAAATCGGGCTTGGCCTCACCGTTTTCGTTTCGGTCGAGACCGACGACCATTCGCAGGCCTGGCTGGCGCGTTTCGCTCAGGCGGTCTCTTCCATGCCCGAGGTGATGGACGTTTATCGCATGGCCGGCGACGTCGATTATCTGCTGCGGGTGGTGGTCCCGGACACGGCCGCCTATGACGGCTTCTACCAGCGCCTGATCGCGGCGGCGCCGCTGAAAAAGGTCACCTCGCGCTTCGCCATGGAGCGGATCAAGGCGACATCGGCCTATCGGATTCCAGAACCGCCGCCCCGGCGCTGACTTTGCGTTGAATCAATTGCAGGCGCCATCGAATTTGCTATCTCATCCTTTGGAATAAGTGGGGCGAAAACGACGACTCGCCAAAACGGCTGAAGACCGGAAGTGCGGGAAGGCCTGCGGAGCGGCGGAAGACCGCGCGGGGCGTGAGAAGCGTGTTCCATTCTCAACAAAAGAAAAACGGTCCGGCAGCCTTATGAATCCGGGCGGGCGGCGTGTCGCGATCGGCGACAGGCCGTCGGGTCGATGTGGTTGGGACGAGGGGAGCTATGGGCGTTGCGAAGCGAAGCGGACGTCCGCCGGAGGATTTCATTTCCCGGGACGTGCCGGCTGGGCATGACACGATCTGGGGATGGGCGGCGAAATTTTCGCCCCAGGATCTGCCGGCGGAACCATATCCGGAGTTTGCTTTCGCCGAAGAAACCTATGCCTTGATGCGTCAAAGCGCGGAGAGCGGCTGCGCGATCGTTACGGTCGCGGCGCCGGCCGCGTTGCGCGCCCTGGGCGTTGACGGGGTTCCGGCTTTCGAAACGCCTTTGCTTTACATGATGTCGCGCGCTTAAGCGCGACATTTTCGGCGGCGTCCGGGAGGGCGGCGCCAACTTCACGCCGGCCCTTCGGGGCCGGCGATTTTATTTTGTTCCGCCACGGCGCGCTCAAGCCGGCGCGAAAGCCTCGGCCGCGCCGGCGCGCGGCTTGTTCGCCCAGAGCGGCGCGACGGCGCAAAAGGCGGGAATGAGGCCGTAGCAGGAGCCGGCGGCCATGCGCAAAGTCGTGGTCTTGCCGGCGCCATTGGCGCCGAGCAGAGCATGGAATTCGCCCGGACGGACGGTCAGGTCGAGCCCATCCACCGCGACCTTGCCCGCTGCGCCGCCGAAGGATTTTTTCAGCGCGCGCGGGCGCAGGGCGTCGGGAGTTGCAGATTGAATGGAATTTTCGGCCATGGGCGCATCCGTCGATGAGATCGCCTCAGTTTCGGATCGCGCGCCTTTCCGTTGCATTAAAAGACAGTTCGACATATGCTTAGCATATGTCTATGATGCGCTCGGGAGACGCGACATGAGGAAAATTTCCATTTTCCGTAACAACCGCAATCAGGCGGTGCGCTTGCCCAAGGATTTCGAATTCCCTGGCGTGACCGAACTGACCATCGAGAAACGCGGCGACGCCCTGTTGTTGCGGCCCGTGCGGCCAAGCTGGGCTTCCTTTGCCACGGAGCCGCACGCGGACGAGAGTTTTTTGCGCGACCGGCCCGATCTGATCGAGGAAGGCCGTTTTTCCCTGGATGAAGGCGGCGCGAAAAAATGAGCGCCGTCTATATGCTCGACACCAATATCTGCTCGTTCATCATGCGCGAAAGGCCGCGCGCTGCGCTCGACCGTTTGCAGGCGGCGGTCGAGCGGGGTGACGAAATCGTCATTTCCGTCGTCACCTATTACGAGATGCTGCTTGGAACCATCGGCCGGAACGCGTCGCCGCGCCACGCGACGCTGGTGGAGAGTTTTGTCGCGCGGCTTTCGGATGTTTTGCCGTGGGATCGCGCGGCGGCCGAGGAAGCGACGCGCCTGCGCAAGGAACTCGCGGCGCGCGGAACGCCGATCGGCGCCAATGACACGATGATCGCCGGCCACGCCCTGGCCGCCGGTTGCGTTCTGGTGACGAATAATATGCGGGAATTTTCTCGCGTCGGTGGATTGAAATTGGATGATTGGGCGGTCGCGTCATGACAGTTGAGTCTATCATTCCATTCTTATCGGCTGCGGGTATCGGCGGGATTATCGGCGGCGTCTTAACGAGCTTTCTCCAGTCATGGCTTTCACGTCGAGCGACGTTCGATGAAAGAAAATTTCGTGAGAAGAAGGCGGCCTATGTCAGTTTGCTGCACGCATTACACAAATCTGAAGTTGACCAGACACCAGAAGCGGCAAAATTGGTTGGCCATTGGAAAAATGTTTGCGAGCTCGTTGCATCTCCTGATGTGCGGCTGAAAGTCGAGCGACTGTTTGAAACGAATCCGTTGAAGGAAGGTGATTTTCACCCAGAACGCCCGCCTGTATTGTTCGCTCTGAAACAGGCCATGCGGGTTGATTTGGGCATCGAACCTCGATAAGTCGCGACTGCGCCTCTTCTGGCGTTTCCCGCCGCTTCCAGCAAGGGGAGAAGGGCGCACCCACCGCCTCTCCTCACGCCCCCACCGGCCGTCTCAAATCCAGCGTGGTCGGGAAATCCCCGCTCGCCTCCTGCGTCGGCGGCCAGATTTGGCCGGGCGTGTGGCCGTGGTCCTGGAAGCGGGCGAGGCGGCGGGCTTCGGCTTCGTAGGAATTCACCGGGAAGGTCTCGTAATTGCGCCCGCCGGGATGGGCCGAATGATAGACGCAGCCGCCAAGCGACCTCTTGCTCCATTTGTCGACAATGTCGAAGGTCAGGGGCACATGGGGCGAAATGGTCGGGTGATAGCCGGAAATGGGCCGCCAGGCCTTGAAGCGCACGCCGGCCACCGCCTCGCCGCGCCTGGCCGTCGAATTGAGCGGCAGGCGGCGGCCATTGCAGGTCACGACATGGCGGGCTTCGTCGAAGCCTTCGACGCGAACCTGCAGGCGTTCGACCGAGGAATCGACGAAGCGCACCGTGCCGCCGACCGCGCCTTCCTCGCCCATGACATGCCAGGGCTCCAGAGCCTGCCGGATTTCGAGCTTCACGCCGGAATGTTCGACCTGGCCATAGAACGGGAAACGGAACTCATATTGCGCGCGATACCATTCCTCGTCGAAAGCATAGCCGGCGCGGCGCAGGTCTTCGAGCACGTCCAAAAAATCCTGCCAGACATAATGCGGCAGCATGAAGCGGTCGTGCAGGCTGGTGCCCCAGCGCGTCAGCGCGCCCTCCCGAGGCTCGCGCCAGAACCAGGCTGTCAGGGCGCGCAGCAGAAGCTGCTGGGCGAGCGACATGCGCGCGTCGGGCGGCATTTCGAACGAGCGGAATTCGACCAGGCCGAGCCGTCCGGTCGGGCCGGAGGGCGAATAGAGCTTGTCGATGCAGATTTCGGCGCGATGGGTGTTGCCGGTCACATCGGTCAGCAGGTTGCGATAGAGTCGGTCCACCAGCCAGGGCGGCAAAAAATCCTGGCCCGGCCCGGGCGTATGGCTAAGCGCGATCTCCATCTCATAGAGCGTGTCGTGACGCGCCTCGTCGATGCGCGGTGATTGCGAGGTCGGGCCGATGAACAGGCCGGAGAAGAGATAGGACAACGAGGGGTGGCGCTGCCAAAAAATGATGAGGCTTTTCAGCAGGTCCGGCCGGCGCAGGAAGGGCGAGTCGTCGGGCGTGGCGCCGCCGATGACGACATGATTGCCGCCGCCGGTGCCGACATGGCGACCGTCGATCATGAATTTTTCCGTGCCGAGCCGCGATAGCCGCGCCTGTTCATAGAGCGTCGTGCTGATCTCGACCAGTTCGTCCCAATTGTCGGAGGGATGGACATTGACCTCGATCACGCCGGGATCGGGCGCGACCCGGATGACTTGCATGCGCCAGTCGAGCGGCGGCGGATAGCCCTCGATATGGACCGGCAGGTTGAGGTCTTTTGCCGTCTCCTCGACCGCCGCGAGCAGTTCGAGATAATCCTCCAGAAAACCGACGGGCGGCATGAAGACATGCAGGCGGCCATCGCGCGGCTCGACGGTGAGCGCCGTGCGCACTTCCGCGGAAGAGTCGAGAAACTGCTGCTGGTCCCCGGGCTGCTGGTCGGGTGTGGCCGCGCCGCGCCGGTATTTCTGGGCGATGACGTCGGCCCTGGGCAAAGGCTGGCGCGGCTCGGTCGGATCCTGCTCCACGACGAAGGGATAGGCGCTCTGCGGCACATAGGGCAGGGACGAGAGCGGCAGGCGGAAGCCGAGCGGCGAATCGCCGGGGCTGAGGAAGATCGCGCCGCGCCGCAGCGGCCATTTCTGACTGATCCAGCTTCGGGTCTGGGCTTGGGCGTTCCAGCGCTGGACCGGCAGGACGAAGCCGGTCGGCGTGTCGAGGCCCCGGTCGAACACTTTGGCGAAACGGGCGCGCTCTTCCGGCTCGGCGAGCTTGCTGTCGCCGGGCGTGACATTGAACGGCAGTTCCGATTCCTTGAGGATCCATTGCGCCGGGTCTTCATAGGCGGGAATGACGTAATCTTCTGGAATCATGAGCTTTTCGGCGACAGTCGCGCAGAAATGACGCGCCTGCTCCGGCGTCGAGGGCTGTTCGGGGTTTTCGCGCGCGATCAGATTGACGTCGCGCCAGATCGGCTCGCCGTCCTTGCGCCAATAGATGGAAAAGGTCCAGCGCGGCAGGCTCTCGCCGGGATACCATTTGCCCTGGCCGTAATGCAGAAAGCCATTGGGGGCGAATTTCTCGCGCAGGCGCCGGGTGAGCTCGTCGGCGATCGCGCGCTTGGTCGGGCCGACGGCCTCGGTGTTCCACTCCGCCGCCTGGTAATCGTCGATCGAGACGAAGGTCGGCTCGCCGCCCATGGTCAGGCGCACGTCCTGGGCGCGCAGATCGGCGTCGACCTTTTCGCCGAGCGCGTCGAGCGCATGCCAGGCTTCATCCGAGAAAGGCGCGGTGACGCGCGGCTTTTCGTCCAGCCGCTCGACCGTCATTTCGAAAGCGAAATCGCCGCGCGCGTCGCCGGTAAAAGAGCCTTCGATCGGCGCGGCGGAGGCGTAATGCGGCGTGGCGGCGAGCGGCAGATGGCCTTCGCCGGCGAACAGGCCGGAGGTCGGGTCGAGGCCGATCCAGCCGGCGCCGGGAATATAGACTTCCGCCCAGGCATGGAGATCGGTGAAATCGTGGTCGGTTCCGGAAGGCCCGTCGAGCGATTTCACGTCGGCGCGCAACTGGATCAGATAGCCGGAGACGAAACGCGCGGCGAAGCCGAGATGGCGCAGAACCTGAACCAGCAGCCAGCCGGTGTCGCGGCACGAGCCGGAGGCCAGTCGCAAGCTTTCCTCCGGCGTCTGCACGCCGGGCTCCATGCGCACGACATAATTGATCTTCTTGTGCAAATCCTGATTGAGCCAGACCAGGAAATCGACCACGCCGCATTTTTCGCGCGGGATCGTATCGAGATATTTTTGCAGCAGCGGCCCGGCCGGCTCAGGCCCGACATAGGCCGAAATATCCTTGGCGAGCGAGTTGGCATAAACAAAGGGGAAGGTCTGGGCGTAATCCTCGATGAAGAAGTCGAATGGATTATGGACCGCCATTTCGGCGATGAGATCGACAGTAATGGAGAAAACATCGGCCGGCTCGGGAAAGACCAGCCGAGCCAGATAATTGCCGTGCGGATCTTGCTGCCAGTTGATGAAATGGTTTTGCGGCTCGATCTTCAGCGAATAAGCCAGCACCTGCGTGCGGCAATGCGGGGCGGGGCGCAGCCGGACGATCTGCGGCCCGAGCGAAACCGGGCGGTCGTAGGAATAGCGGGTGGAATGGTGGAGCTTGGCGAGAATGGCCATTCGGCGAAAGCCTCTTTTGGCGGCGGCGTCTGAATTTATGAAGACTAAAGCGCGAGCCTGTCACGTCTGAAAAGCAGGCTTTTAGTCGCGCCGAGAGGCGCGTTGCCCAAGAAACAGGCGCCAATCATTCCCTCTCCCCGTTCACGGGGAGAGGGTTAGGGTGAGGGGCGGGGGGATTGGCTGCAATGTCATCAGGAAAGCCTTTCTCCGAGGCGCGATCGGCGTCGAGGCCAGTCACCCGGCCCCTCACCCCGGCCCTCTCCCCGCACGCGGGGAGAGAGAGTGACACGGCCGATCATCATTCATTCTCCAAGGCAGCCAGAATCGTTTCGCAAACGCCTTCGAGATTGTGGAATACGTCGTCGTTGGTCACGCGCAGGACTCGATATCTTTCGGCGCGAAGGAAGGAATCCCGTCTGGCGTCGCGCGCGCGTTCTTCCGGCGTTGAATGAGTGGCGCCGTCCACTTCGACGATCAGGCGCTTTTCGCGGCAGATAAAATCCACGAAATAAGGCCCGATATTTTCCTGCCTCACGAATTTGAGGCCAGCAAGCCGCCGCGCCCGCAATCGCGCCCAAAGTTTCGCCTCGGCGGATGGCGCATCGCGCCGAAGATTCCGAGAGCGTTCGATCTCAAAATAACGCAACCCGCGCATCAACGCCTCAATTTTGTTTCCCTCTCCCCGTTCACGGGGAGAGGGTTAGGGTGAGGGGCGGGGGGATTGGCTGCAATGTCATCAGGAAAGCCCTTCTCCGAGGCGCGATCGGCGTCGAGGCCAGTCACCCGGCCCCTCACCCGAAAGTCGGCGGCGCGTCTTCGGACTTCACCGGAATCACGTCCACGGCGACATCGACGTCCTGGCCGCCGGAGGAGAGGATGACGCCTTCGATCGGTGAAATGTCGGCGTAATCGCGGCCTTCGGCGAGGATGATGTGATCGTCGCCGACCAGGATCTTGTTGGTCGGGTCGAGGCCGACCCAGCCGTCGTCGGGGCCGCACCAGACCGCGACCCAGGCGTGGGTGGCGTCGGCGCCTTCCAGCCTCTCCTCGCCGGGCGGCGGCACGGTGCGCAGATAGCCGCTGACATAGCGCGCCGGCAGGCCGATTCCGCGCAGGCCGGCGATCATGATATGGGCGAAGTCCTGGCAGACGCCTTTCTTCTTCGCGAAAGCCTCGCCGAGCGGCGTCGAAACCAGGGTCGCCTTGGGATCGTAGTCGAAATCCTCCCAGATGCGCTCCATCAGTTCGCCCGCGCCGTCCAGAACCTGCCGGCCGGGCGGAAAACTCCGGCGCGCATAGGCGATCACCGGTTCGTCGAGCGTGACCAGCCGGCTCGCGTAGATGAAATGGGCGGGCGATTGCGGCCCGAGATCCCTGACCGAAAAGGCGTGCTGGCGCGCGTCCTCCCAGATTGCCGTCGCCGCCGGCGCGATCGGCCGCGATACGGCGATGCGCGCCCGCGCCGTCACCGCCAGCTCGCGATGTTCGGATTCGACGCGGACAATCTCGAAATCGTTGCCGAAGAAGTCCTGGCGGCGCACGCGCCGGGCCGCCGCCGGATCGATGTCGACGCGCACGTCGATCACCTTCTGCCCGGCGCGGCTCGTCGGCCGCAGCCGCAGGGCGCAGAGCGAAAAAGCGACCGGCGCCTCGTAGTTATAGGTGGTGACGTGTTTGATGTCGTAGATCACGCCAGCCCCACCTGCTTCTCGGCCCGCCCGGCGTTGGCGCCATGCAGGAAATAGCGCGCGGCGATGGCGTCGGCGAGGCCTGTCAGCCGCCGCTCGATCGACAGGACGTAATCGCTGGTGACGCCGGACGCCACCTTGGTCTGCAAATCGGCCTGAACCTCGATCGCGATGCGGTTCGGCGCCTCCAGCATGCCGTCGAATTTCAGCACCGGCAGCGTGGCGATATGTTCGGCGAGCCTTTCGGTCTGGAAGGCGACCGAGCGCGGATTGTAGGGATCGAGCAGGGCCATGTCGCGCAAAGGGTCGGGCGCGACGCCGACAAGATAGCGCGAGCGATAGGTGATCTGGGAATCGATCAGTTCGAGCAGCACGTCGAAATCGGAGCCTTGAGCCTGCTCCATGCCGAAAATGCGCACGAAGGCGCAGGTATTGACGGCGCGCTCCAGCCTTCGCCCCATTTCGAGAAAACGCCAGCCGGCGACGCGGTTCATGTTCTCCTGCGCGAGGCCGGAAATGCTCGCCACCGCCTGGAGGGCCTTTTCGGTCAGTTCCAGAATTTCCGGCTCATCGAGGGGAAGGACGCCATCCTCAAGCTTTTCATAGAGGTTGACAATGATGCGCCAGGCATCGCTCGACAGGCGCTCGCGGATCGCCGAAGCCGTGCGCCTTGAGGCCCGGGCGAGCGAAACCGCCGAGCCGTTCTCATCGATATTGAACATGGCGGCGTTGAGAAAGGCCTGCGCCGACAACGCGGATTTCGGCTTGACGGGGACCGCGCCCCAGTCGGAGAGCAATTTGCGCAGGCGCTGGATGGTCGCCGCGCCTTCGCGATAAATATCCTCGTTCTCGATGGCGCGGCGCGCCAGACAGCGGATCAGCCGCAGGGTCGCCTCGGCGCGTTCGATATAGCGGCCGAGCCAGAACAGATTGTCGGCGGCGCGGCTGGGCAGATTGCCCATGATGCGCCGGATCGACACCGAATCGGCGCGCGGCAGCAGGCTGGTCTGCTCGACCGGACGGGTCGCCGCGATCCAGACATCGGCGGTCTGCACCCCCGCGCCCATGGCGACGGCGCGCGAGTCGATGCGGTCGGAAACGCGGCAGAAGCCCCCCGGCATGACGTGGAACTTGCCGTCCGCCCCGACCGCCGCATAAACGCGCAGCACGAAGGGGCGCGGCTCCAGCCTGTCCTCCGTCCATACCGGGGTGGTCGAGAGCCGGACGACTTCCTGGCCGACGAAATCGGCGCCGCGCTCGCGGATCGCGGCGGCCAGCGCCGCCCGCCGCTGTTCGCTCAATTCGCCGGCGACGACCGAGCGGCCGAGCAAGGCGCGCGACGACGCGCCGCTGAAAGCCGGCGCGATCGCCATGTCTTCCAGGCGATCGAGCACATATTCGCGCTCCGCCTCCTGGCCGCACCACCAGGTCGCGATATTCGGCAAAATCGGCTTTTCGCCGAGCAGGCGGCCGGCGAGATTGGCGATGAAGCCGAGCAGCGCGGGCGTCTCGGCGACGCCGGCGCCGATGGCGTTGGCCAAGGCCACATTGCCCCGGCGGATGATCTCGATCAGGCCCGGCACGCCGAGATGCGAGCCGCCTTTCAGCTCCAGCGGATCGGCGAAGTCGGAATCGATGCGCCGCCAGATCACGTCGGCGCGCTTGAGCCCGGCGATGGTGCGGACATGGACCTGGCCGTCGCGCGCCACGAGATCGGCGCCCTCGACCAGAACGAAGCCGAGATAGCGGGCGAGATAGGCCTGTTCGTAATAGGTCTCGCTATAGGGGCCGGGCGTGTGCAGGCAGATGCGCGGATCGGAGCGGCTGGCCAGGGCGGCGAGGCCGGCCTGGAATTGCTGAAAGAAAGGCGCGAGCCGCCGCACGTTCATGTCGCGATAGATGTTCTGGAAGGCGCGCGACAGGTTGAGGCGGTTTTCCAGCGCATAGCCGAGACCGGAAGGCGCCTGGGCGCGGTCGTTGAGCACCCACCATTGGCCGTCCGGCCCGCGCCCGATGTCGGCGGCGTAGAGGCTCAAGAAACGTCCGCCGCGCGGCTGCACGCCGATCATCGGATGGAGGAAGTCGGCGCTGCCGGTCACCGCCGCGGCGGGCAGGACGCCGCCCGAGATCAGCTCGCCCTTGCCGTAAAGATCGGCGAGCAGTCCTTCGAACACCTCGGCGCGCTGGGTGACGCCGGCCTCGATCACCGCCCAGTCCCGTTCGGAGATCAGCAGCGGCAGGTGGCTGAGCGGCCAGGCGCGATCGACCGTCTCGCCATAGGCGCGATAGGAGACGCCCTGTTCGCGGATATTGCGCTCGACGGTCTCGAAACGGCGCGCGATATCCTCGCCGCCGAGTTCGGCGAGCTTGGCGAAAAACTCCAGCCAATGGCCGCGCGGGCGCCCGTCCGCAGCGATGAATTCATCGGGGACGCCGACCAGCGGCCGATAGGCCGCCGTCATCTCCACCAGTCGTTTCGCCTTGGCGTTCGCCGCGCTCACCGTCGCCGGTCCCGGCATCGCTCCCCCTGATCGCGCTAAACGGACGCCGAATTCTAACCGCCAGCGCGCAGGATGATAACCTTCGCCTGCAAAAATCCAGAAATAAAAAGCAGCGCTTCAGCCTATTTTTTAGCCGGCCTCACCGTTTTGACAAAGGCCGGATTGGTGTCGAGCCAGGCGCCGCCGATCAATTCGACGCAATAGGGGACGGCGGGAAAGACCGCGTTCAGGCACAAGTCGATCGAGCGCGGGCTGCCCGGCAGGTTCACGATCAGGCAGGCCCCGCGATGGGCGGCGGTCTGGCGCGACAGAATGGCGGTCGGCGTCTGCTCCACGCTTTTCATCCGCATCAATTCGCCGAAGCCGGGCAATTCGCGATGGGCGGCGGCGAGCGTCGCCTCGGGGGTCAGGTCGCGCGGCGCCGGGCCGGTGCCGCCGGTGGTCAGCACCAGGCAGCAGCCGGCATGGTCGGCCATGTCGATCAATGTGTCGCGCACCGAGTTGAAACCGTCGGGAATGACCCGCATGTCGAGTTCGAAGGGAACGGACAGCGCCTTGCCCAGCCATTCGGCGATCGCCGGGCCGGAAATATCTTGATAGACCCCGGCGCTGGCGCGGTCGGAAATGGTCAGGACGCCGATTTTGGCCGGGGTGGAGATCATGAAGCTTCCTGGGGCGATAAATTTGGGAGATTCGTACCATTTCGCGGCAAGCGCGCAATTCCCGAATTTTGTCCGCAACAGCATTTCGCATGCGGCCGATAAAATCCGATTCGAACGCCGAAGCCGCCATAATCGACCTTTGTTCGTACGCTTTTCGTCCGCTGGCGTCATGGCGAAGCTGAATTGTCTCGCAAAAGCAGCGGCAAGGGCGTATAAGGTCGTTTCGACCGCGGGGCAATTTGCGCCGGATTCCGATCCAGCCCGAAATGTTTTCTCTGCCAGCCCCGCAAGCGGGATGCGAAAGGCGCGAACGCGCTTTTTGCAAGATTACTTTTATTTCCAGCAATCGTAGACTTGCGCGTTTTCGTCGGAACGCCGTCTTATCGCGGGAGGCGAAATCAAAATGCACAAAAACGGCAATTCGCAGGGCCAGCCCAGTTTCAGTAACGTCTTGGCGCGACGGCAGGATGCGGCTTCGCAGTTCATCGTCGCACAAGCGGTCAGCGCGAAATGGACGACGCTGCCCGGCTCCCGGCCGGTTCGCCTTGCGCAGCTGCGCGGCGACATGTGTCGCTGGCCGATCGGCGACCCCCAGCAATTTGACGCCTTCCGCTTTTGCGGCTGCCGGCGCCTGCTGGGAGACAGCTATTGCGCCGCCCACAAAAAGATGGCGTTTGCGCCGGTCAAAGCCGCCAGGTCGATCCCGGTCGCCAGGTGATTTAGAGCATATTCCCAAAAAGTTGCAGACTTTTTGGACAAGAATATGCGTTAAAATAATGAGTTAGGGACTTCTTCCGATTCCGAAGGAACGGAAAAGGCTCTAGAGCATATTCCCAAAAAGTTGCAGACTTTTTGGACAAGAATATGCGTTAAAATAATGAGTTAGGGACTTCTTCCGATTCCGAAGGAACGGAAAAGGCTCTAACGAGGCGCTATTTCGTTTTCAACGTGGGAGGACATCATGGCCAAAGGTCAAGTCAGGGGAAACAAAGAGGCGAAGAAACCGAAGGCGGACAAGAACGCGCCCAAGAAAGCCGCCAGCACGGCCTATCAGAATGCGCAAGGCAAGGGCGGCCCGACCGCGTCGCCGTTCGCAAAAAAGGCCTGATTCGTCAGGCGCAAAAACCGAGCGAAAAATGATCGCCGCCGAACGCGCGTTCGGGGACAGGAAGAGTTTGAGCCGCGCTTTTCCGGTTCCCGCCCGCGAAACTGGAGCCGCCGTTTAAGCCTGGGCCTTGGCGACCGCCGGCCGCATCGCCGCCTCGGCACATTGTCCGGCACAGTGACGTTCTTCCGGAATTGGCGCGACGCGGTCGTAGCCGTGGTAGCGGGCGATGGTCTCATCATGTGAAGGGTTTCGGTCGCCGGCCCCAACACGACGGATTGGGCCGCGCCGGGGCCGGCGCCCGAAAGCCTCCAGGGGAGGAAACCGCGGGACGTTGAGGCTCGGTGGTTCAGTTGGCGATCTATGGTGATTTGAGGAGACGCTTCCTGGCTTTTAGGGCGGTCCTCGTGTCGAGAAACGTCGGCCGGCGCGGCCTTGGCGCGTTTTCACTTCGGCCAATAGCGCTCGTTGTGGCGTCGGGATCAGTGAGGCCTATTGGTTCCGGCGCTTTGCGCGCTGATGCGACGCGCCCATCACAGCCGGCGCCTGTGGGCGTCGACGCAATGTTGGCGGCATGAGTGCGGGCCTTAATTTTGGTCATGAGGTGTCGAATCCGGCGCAATCTGGCATGAAGCTGCGCGGCGTCGCGCCGCGCGCAAAGGTTTCGACGACGCGCATGCGCCCAGCGCAGCAAGGGCAGAGCGGCGCAATCGCCTCGGAATGATCTGTTGCTGTCGCTTGCGGAACCTCGGTTGTAGCGGCGAGATGGAACCGAGGTTTCTCGGCGTCCTCGGCCACAGGAATGAGTTCGCGCAAGCGGGCGATATTTGCGGCGCGCTTCTGGCTGGCGAACAGCCCGTAGTGGCGGATGCGATGGAAGCCGCTGGGCAGGACGTGGATGAGGAAGCGTCGGATAAACACATCCGCTGGAAGCGTCATGGATTTGATCCAGCGTCGGCCCGACGATTTGCCCCGGGCGCGATAATCTTTCCAGCGAAAGGTGACTTTGCCGCCGTCGAAGCCGAGGAGACGGCTGTTGGAGATCGCCACGCGATGGGTGTAGCGCGAGAGATAGGCGAGCACGGCCTCCGGCCCGGCGAAGGGGCGCTTGGCGTAAACGATCCATTCGCTTCGGCGCAACGGGGCGAGCGCGGCCTGGAAAGCCTTCGTGCCGGCGAGCGCGGCGAGATCGCCGAAAAAGGCCAGGCGCCCGGCGCGGTGAAGCGCGGCGAGGCCTTCGAGGAACAGCCGGCGGAACAGGCGCGACAGCACGCGCACCGGCAGGAAGAAGCCGGGCTTGCAGGCGATCCAGCGAACGCCGTCCGGCGACAGGCCGCCGCCGGGGACGATCATGTGGATGTGCGGATGGTGGGTCATCGCCGAGCCCCAGGTGTGGAGCACGGCGGTCACGCCGATGCGGGCGCCGAGATGCTTGGGGTCGGCGGCGATGGTGGTCAGCGTCTCGGCGGCGGCCTTGAACAACAGGTCGTAGATCGCGGCCTTGTTCTGGAACGCCATGGCCGCGATCGGCGCCGGCAGGGTGAAAACGACATGATAATAGGAAACCGGCAGCAACTCGGCCTGTCGCTCGGCCAGCCACTGCCGCGCCGCCGCGCCCTGGCATTTGGGGCAGTGACGGTTGCGGCAGGAGTTGTAGGCGATCTCGACATGGCCGCAGTCGTCGCAGCGCGCGACATGACCGCCGAGCGCTGCGGTGCGGCAGGCCGTTATCGCCGACATGACCTTGAGCTGGCCGAAGCTGAGATGTCCCGCGTGGGCGCGCGCATAGGCGTCGCCGTGAACGCGCAGGATATCCGCGACCTCCAGGGAGCGTCGCGCCATGACGCCGCCGTCAGGCGGGCGGCGCTTGCCCTGTCAGGTTTACGCACAGACGCTCCAGAGGGCTGGTGACGTCGCGAAGCGTGTTGACGGCGACGCGGGTATAAAGCGCCGTCGTTTCCAGCTTGGCGTGGCCGAGCAGAACCTGGATCACGCGGATATCGACGTTGCGTTCGAGCAGATGGGTGGCGAAGCTGTGTCGCAGCGTATGGGGCGATACGCGCTTGGCAATGCCGGCCTCTCGCGCCGTGTCGCGCACGACGCGGTTCAACTGACGGGCCGACATCGGGTTGACCGGGTTCTGCCCGGGAAACAGCCAAGCCTGGGGCCGCGCCGCCCGCCACCAGTCGCGCAACCATTCGAGCAGTTGCGGCGAGAGCATGACATAGCGATCCCGCTGGCCTTTGCCCTGTTCGACCCGCAAGGTCATGCGCTTGCTGTCGATGTCGGACACTTTCAGGGTCACCACCTCGGAGACGCGCAATCCCGCGCCATAGGCGACGCCGAACGCGGCCTTGTACTTCAGGCCGGGCGCGGCTTCGAGAAGACGGACCATTTCCTCCTCGCTCAGCACGACCGGGCGCCCTGCGCGGCTTGTGCAAGCCCGTCAGAGGACGGGCCAGGTCCGGCCGTTCGATCGTGACATTGAAGAAGAACCGCAGCGCAGCGACGGCGGCGTTGATAGTTGGCGCGCCGATGAGCTGCTTGGCCATGTGCAACTGATAGAGCCGAACGTCTTCCGCTGTGGCGGCGTCGGGCGAACGACCGAGAAAGATGGCGAAGTTCCGCACGTGGCGGAGATAATCCTTCTGAACCTTTTCCGTGAAGCGGCGCGCCGTCATGTCCTCGATCATGCGCTGGCGCAACGGGCTGTTGGGATTGTCGATCATCGCGAAAGCTCCTGTCTCGCATGGGGTTGAACCCCACGATTTTGAGACAGATCTGGCCCGTCGCCTCAGCTATTCCGTCTTCACAAATCTCGACGCTTCTCGCCGCTGCTACCGCGCGAGCGGTTTAGTCCCATGACCCTGAGCCGCCGGTCGCCAACCTCGCCCGCTACATCAAGGCGCGACTCGAAGCGGAAGTTCGATCATTTCGAACTGAGCCGAAAATCCTATCGCAAACGCAAATCACCCTCTGGTTCGATTGATTGCGGCGCGCGCCAAGAACGCGGACAAGATCAGGTGTAAAATAACCGCCGGCCAGAGCATTACGCCAGTCATGCCTTCGACCATGCCGAAATAAGCAAGAATTAGCGCGACCGAGACGCCATAAATCACCATGCCAAGGATCGGCGGCCCCGGCCAGCAGGCGACGCCCAGACCGATCAAGGCGACGCCCGCCACCCGCGCCACGGCGGCAGCAAGACCGGCGAGCTCCTGACCCAACAACAACCCGCCGACCAACACGGGGTCGATCAGCAAAGCCAATCCCGTCAATGTCTCGGCAACGGCGGCGAAAACCAGCGCTTTGCTCATCTTCCGCCGCAGCCTCCTTCTTCTGTCCTCGCCGCCGGGTTGGCCCAAGCCAGGTTATTTCTCCGCCGCCAGGTCCGGACCGAGCTTGAACGTCAGTTTGTCGATCTTGCCGGTGAACTTGAACGGAACATCGTAGCGATATTCCAGCATGGCGACGCCCGTGCGGGTGTCCTCGCCGACATCGAAGCTTTCATCCTCGGGGAAAGTGATCGGGGTCGAGTGTTCCATGGATTTTCTGGACACTTCCTGTCCGTCCACGGAGAGCACGCCCGTGCCGCCCTTGCCGAGGCCGGGTCCATCCGGTTTGAAGTCGAACACGATGGTGTGTTTCCCCGCTCCCAGTTCGGGGCCATCCCAGATGGTGCGCTGGAGGTCGAGCAGGTTGTAGAGAAACACCACCTTGCCCCGACGGATGTCCGCCACGCCGTGGCTCAGGAACAGGCCGTAGCCGCCAAACCGCCCGCCCTGGGTGACGATCATGCCTTCCGCGCCGCCCTCGGGGATCTCCACCTCGGCGGTGATCGTGTAGGCCTTGTTCAGAATGTTGGGCGCGGCCGCGGCCGGCACGTCGGTCAGGACGCCCGAATAGGTGAATTCCGTCCGTCCCGCCGTGAGACTCGGACGGGGCGTGTTCCAGCGCGCGAGGGTCGAGTTGTCGAGCGGCAGAACATCGTATTTCTTCGCCTCGGCATAGAAGAGTTTTTGCATCTCCTTGAGCTTATCCGGCATTTTGGCGGCGAGGTCTGCGTATTCGGTCGGATCGTCCTTGACGTTATAAAGCTCCCAATTGTAGCCGGTGATCACATCCGGCGGCTTCGCAGTGCTGAGTTCCCAAGGCAGGTTCGCCGGCGTCGTGGCCGCGATCCAGCCGTCGTGATAGATGGCTCGGTTTCCCAGCATCTCGAAATATTGCGTCGTGTGGCGGCTCGGCGCGTTCGCATTCGCCTTGTCGAATGTGTAGGCCATGCTCACGCCTTCGATCGGCTTTTGCTTGATGCCGTCGATCGCATCTGGCGCGGGGATGCCGGTCGCGTCGAGAACGGTCGGCACGATGTCGATGAGGTGATGGAACTGACGGCGGACGCCGCCCGGATCGTTGATATGGCCAGGCCAGGATATGACCATGCCCTGGGCGGTGCCGCCGTAATGCGACGCAACCTGTTTCACCCATTTGAACGGGGTGTCCATCGCCCAGGCCCATTCCGCCGCATAATGCGGGAAAGTCCGGTCCGTTCCCCAGAACGGATACCAAAGGAACTGGTCCTTCACCGGCACAGCGACGCCGTTGAACGTCGTGAACTCGTTCGGCGTGCCGTTGAGCATGCCCTCGGCGCTCGCGCCATTGTCGCCGCTGATGTAGATGATCAGCGTATTGTCGAGTTCGCCCAGGTCCTTAACCTCCTGGATGACCCGTCCGATCTCGTTGTCGGCGTAAGCGAGATAGGCCCCGTAGATATCCGCCTGCTTGGTAAACAGCTTCTTCTCGTCCCAGCTCAGCGAATCCCACGATGGCAGTTCCTTTGGCCATGGCGTCAGCTTGGCGTTCTCGGGCATGACGCCCAATCGCTTCTGGTTGGCGAAAATCGTCTCCCGCACCTTGTTCCAGCCTTCGTCGAAGAGGTGCATGTTGCCGATCTTCTCGGCCCATTCTGGCGTGGGATGGTGGGGAGCGTGGGTGGCGCCCGGCACGTAATAGACGAACCACGGCTTGCTGGGCGCGATCTCCTTGAGCTGCTTGATATAGTGAATGGCCTCGTCGGCCATCGCCGTTTCGAGGTTCCAGCTCGGGTTGTTCAGGAATGGGTAAATCGGGGTGGTGTTGCGGTACAGGTTCGGCTGCCATTGGCTGGCGTCACCGCCAACGAAACCGTAGAAATAATCGAAACCCATGCCGTTGGGCCATTGATTGAAGGGCCCGGCCTGGCTCGATTGGTAAAAGGGCGTGTTGTGGTCCTTGCCGAACCAGGCGGTCGCGTAGCCGTTCTCCTTCAGGATCGTGCCGATCGTGCCTTTGTCGATCGGGATGATCGAGTCGTAGCCGGGGTATCCCGTCGCGATTTCGCCGACCACTCCGAATCCCACGGAATGGTGGTTGCGGCCGGTAATGATCGCCGCCCTTGACGGCGAGCACAATGACGTCGAGTGGAAATTGGTGAAGCGGAGGCCTTCCTGCGCGAGGCTATCCATCGTCGGCGTGGGAATGACGCCGCCGAAGGTGCCAGGCGCGCCGAAGCCGACATCGTCCGTCATGATGAGCAAGACGTTGGGCGCGCCCTTGGGCGGAACGACGCGGGGCGGCCACCAGGGTGTCGATTCCGAGGCCCGCTCCTTGATGACGCCGCCGAACGGCGGCGGCGGCGGTGGGAGCTGTTTTCCGTCGATGGTGGTGGTGGCCTCGGGCGAACCCGGCACACCGGTGACCTGCTGGGCCGCCGCTGGCGCGATGGTCAGCGCGGCTAAGGCTAGAAACGCCGAAAAGCCTTCAAGGACGCACGTTTCGATCGGTTTTCGCAACATTCCAAGCGCTCCCATGAAAATGTCGAGCGCCCGCGAAGCCCGATGACGTCGCAGCAGCGCTAAAATAACCCCATCGCGAATTCAGCCCCATCCATGCCCGCGCCGGTCATGCTAATAATCGTCGGCGCGAGTGTCCACACGGATCTCCAGACGTCACGCCGACGTGATCCCCAACGAAAGCTGAAGCGCAGCGATATATCGGCAAATGACGCGTGTGCGTGAATGTATAGGAAGCGGCGATTGTCCGCTTTCCGTCGACAATGTCAGTTTGCAGGTACCGGCTTATAGAATACCGCCGCGTCAACCGTCTCAGTAATAGCGACGATGAACAACCACGCCACGACGGTAATAGGGAGCTCGGCGGTAATAGGGAGCTCGGCGCACGCCAACGGCGCCGCGCGGCCCTGCGCATCCAGCGCGATAAACCCCACGGGCGCATACAAACGCGTTGGCATCGGTCGTGGGTAAACTCAAGCCTGCAAAGAATGCGCAAGCTCCCAAAGCGATAAGAGCAATCAATTTCATGATACAGCTCCTCCTTCGATGCGCCCGTCAAACAGGACACCCATGACTGAAAGCCGAGGTTCATTATGTCTCAAACCAACATTGCGATTTAATGACCTTTTGAAAAAGCAATCTGATTTTCAACGCGCGCGGATGACGGCATAGTTCATCGATGACCGCCGCCCGCGCTGTGGCGGCTGCGATCGACCGTCAAGTTCGAGTTACAATTTTCCGCTTAATATGGAGCGCCGTAATTGGATGAGGAGAAAATATGTTGAAGTCCACTTTGACTGCCGTCGCCATAGTACTGATCCTTTCGGCCTCGGCTTCCGGCGCGAGCGCCCAGGCCGCCGCGGCGAAAAAGGTGCTGGGCGCCTGCAAGCCCGACATCAAGGCGTTCTGCGCCGACGTTGCGCCTGGAGAGGGGCGCATTAAGGCGTGCATGAAGCGGCGCCTGCCGGAACTTTCCGAGCCGTGCAAGGAAGCCTTGTTCCAGGCTTGGTTGAACAAATAACGCTAATCGTCGCGGACGCCCCGGCGCCGACCGATAGCCCGGCGCAGGGGGGCGTAGACATGCGGGAGCCGTCGGCTCATCCGTCAAAAATGCCAGGACGGGGCGTTGGCGATGAGGAAATCGTGGAGCGCGTCAACACGCGCTACATTCTGCATCTCTTCCGAATAGGCCAGCCGCCCCTCGAACACTGGCAATTCCGCGCTCAGGTTGAAGGGCAGCTTTTCGCCGCTGGACTAAACCGCTTTCGCGGTAGGGGCGGCGAGAAGCGGCGAGATTCGTGATCGTGCAATTCCTGAGGCGACGCGGCTGACCTGTCTCAAAATCGTGGGGTTCAACCCCATGCGAGACAGGAGCTTTCGCGATGATCGACAAGCCAAACAGCCCATTGCGCCAGCGCATGACCGAGGACATGACGGCGCGCCGCTTCACCGAGAAGGTCCAGAAGGACTACATCCGCCACGTGCGGAACTTCGCGGTCTTTCTCCGCCGTTCGCCGGACGCCGCCACGGCCGAGGACGTTCGGCTCTTCCAGCTGCATATGGCCAATCGGCAGATCGGCGCGCCGACCATCAACGCCGCCGTCGCCGCGCTGCGGTTCTTCTTCAACGTCACGCTCGAACGGCCTGAACTCGCCCGCCATCTCGCTGGCGTGCATAAGCCGCGCAGGGCGCCGGTGGTGCTGAACCAGGAGGAGGTGGCCCGCCTCCTCGAAGCCGCGCCCGGCCTCAAGTACAAGGCCGCCTTCGGCGTCGCCTATGGCGCGGGATTGCGCGTCTCCGAGGTCGTGGCGCTCAAGGTGTCGGACATCGACAGCAAGCGCATGACCTTGCGGGTCGAGCAGGGCAAGGGTCAGCGCGACCGCTATGTCATGCTCTCGCCGCAACTGCTCGAATGGCTGCGCGACTGGTGGCGGGCGGCGCGGCCCCAGGCCTGGCTGTTTCCCGGGCAGAACCCGGTCAACCCGATGTCGGCGCGCCAGTTGAGCCGCGTTGTGCGCGAAACGGCGCGGACAGCTGGCATCGCCAAGCGCGTGTCGCCCCACACCCTGCGGCACAGCTTCGCCACCCATCTGCTCGAACAGAACGTCGACATCCGCGTCATCCAGGTCCTGCTCGGACACGCCAAGCTGGAGACGACGGCGCTTTACACCCGCGTCGCCGTCAACACGATCCGCGACGTCACCAGCCCGCTGGAAAAGCTCACCGCGAACCTCACCGGGCGCGCGCCGCCCGTTTGACGCACGCCGCATGCCGCGGCCTCATCTTGAAGTCGCCGACATTTTTCACGCCCATGGCGCGGACTGGCGCAAGGCCAACGCCGGTCATGTCAGCCTCGCCCAATTGAAGGCGATGTCGGCGATCGAAAACTGCCGCACCTCCGCGCTCGGCGGTCATGTCGAGCGCTGCGAGGACTGCGCGCATACGCGCATCTCCTATAACTCCTGCCGCAACCGCCATTGTCCCAAGTGTCAGGCCGCCGCCGCCCGACAATGGCTGGCAGAACGAGAAGCCGAACTGCTGCCGGCTCCCTATTTCCACGTCGTCTTCACCGTGCCGGCCGCGGTCGCGGCGATCGCTTTCCAGAACAAGGCCGTCGTCTACGATCTGCTGTTCAAGGCGGCGGCCGAGACCCTGACCACCATCGCCGCCGATCCCAAACATCTCGGCGCCCGCATCGGCCTCACCGCCGTCCTGCACACATGGGGCTCGGCGCTGACCCATCATCCCCATGTCCACATCATCGTTCCCGGCGGCGGCCTGTCGCCGGACGGATCGCGCTGGATCGCCTGCAAGCCGGGCTTTTTCCTGTCGGTGCGCGTGCTCTCGCGCTTGTTCCGGCGGCTGTTCCTCGAAGGTCTCGCCACGCTGAACGCCGCCGGCCGCCTCACCTTCTTCGGCGATCTGGCGCCGCTCGCCGACAGAGAGGCTTTCGCCGCAGCCCTCGCGCCTTTGCGTCGCTCCGAATGGGTCGTTTACGCCAAGCGGCCCTTCGCCGGTCCAAAGGCTGTGCTCGCCTATTTGTCGCGCTATACCCATCGGGTCGCCATCTCGAACTCCCGGCTCATCGCGCTCGACGACGCGGGCGTCACCTTCAAATGGAAAGATTATCGGATCAAGGAAGGCGACCAGCTCAAGACCATGACGCTCGACGGGCCTGAGTTCATCCGCCGGTTTCTCATGCACGTGCTGCCAAGCGGCTTCCACCGCATCCGCCACTACGGCCTGTTCGCCAGCGCGGCGCGAGCCCGCAACATCGAGCGCGCCCGCGCGTTACTGGCCGTCGCCGAGACCCCGCCGCAACAACAGCCCGAGACGGATGGCGACGCCGATCCCGTTGACGGCGCGCACAAATGCCCCTGCTGCGGCGGCCGGATGATCATCATCGAAACGTTTGAAGGCGTGCGCCCCGCGCCGCCGGCCTCGCCCTGTCGGATCAGGATCGACACCTCATGACCATGACCCCACTTCCCGCTCCCCAGTTCTGCTTGCCTTCGCCGCCGACCTCGTTCTGGCCCGGGCGCGCCGCGCCCGAAACGCCCGCCCAAAGCTGCTTCAGCCCCATGACCTTCGGAAAAATCTACGCGCGGATCGCCCAAATCGCCTCCTCGCCGCACGTCACACCGTCAAATACCGGCGCCAAAGCGCAAAACAGACGCCCCGTTGCCCTGACCGCCGTCTTCAAATCCCCATAGCGAGCCTCGCGGCAACGGAGCCTTTCCGGCCCGCGGTTTCCTCCTTCGGAGGCTTTCGGTCGCCGGCCCCGCGCCGACCCGATCACGCGTGTGGGGGCCGGCGACCGAAACCCTTCACACACTGAGACCTTTGTGGCGCGATCGGCGAGCGTCGCCAACGAGTCAAAGGACTAAACCGCTTCGCGGTAGCGGCGGCGAGACGCGGCGAGATACGTGATCGTGCAAGACCTGATGCGCTGAGCCTGACCTGTCTCAAGATCGTGGGGTTCAACCCCATGCGAGACAGGAGCTTTCGCGATGATCGACAAGCCAAACAGCCCGTTGCGCCAACGCATGATCGAGGACATGACGGCGCGCCGCTTCCAAGAGAAGGTTCAGAAGGATTACCTCCGCCACGTGCGGAACTTCGCGGTCTTTCTCGGCCGTTCGCCGGACGCCGCCACGGCTGAGGACGTTCGGCTCTTTCAGCTGCATATGGCCAACCAGAAGATCGGCGCGCCGACCATCAACGCCGCCGTCGCCGCGCTGCGGTTCTTCCTCAACGTCACGCTCGAACGTCCTGAACTCGCCCGCCATCTCGCTGGCGTGCATAAGCCGCGCCGGGCGCCGGTAGTGCTGAGCCAGGAAGAGGTGGCCCTTCTGCTCGAAGCCGCGCCCGGCTTGAAGTACAAGGCCGCGTTCGGCGTCGCTTATGGCGCGGGCTTGCGCGTCTCCGAGGTCGCCGCCCTGAAAGTGTCGGACATCGACAGCAAGCGCATGACCTTGCGGGTCGAGCAGGGCAAGGGTCAGCGCGACCGCTATGTCATGCTCTCGCCGCAACTGCTCGAATGGCTGCGCGACTGGTGGCGGGCGGCGCGGCCCCAGGCCTGGCTGTTTCCCGGGCAGAACCCGGTCAACCCGATGTCGGCGCGCCAGTTGAGCCGCGTTGTGCGCGAAACGGCGCGGACAGCTGGCATCGCCAAGCGCGTGTCGCCCCACACCCTGCGGCACAGCTTCGCCACCCATCTGCTCGAACAGAACGTCGACATCCGCGTCATCCAGGTCCTGCTCGGACACGCCAAGCTGGAGACGACGGCGCTTTACACCCGCGTCGCCGTCAACACGATCCGCGACGTCACCAGCCCGCTGGAAAAGCTCACCGCGAACCTCACCGGGCGCGCGCCGCCCGTTTGACGCACGCCGCATGCCGCGGCCTCATCTTGAAGTCGCCGACATTTTTCACGCCCATGGCGCGGACTGGCGCAAGGCCAACGCTGGCCATGTCAGCCTCGCCCAATTGAAGGCGATGTCGGCGATCGAAAACTGCCGCACCTCCGCGCTCGGCGGTCATGTCGAGCGCTGCGAGGACTGCGCGCACACGCGCATCTCCTATAACTCCTGCCGCAACCGCCATTGTCCCAAGTGTCAGGCCGCCGCCGCCCGACAATGGCTGGCCGAACGAGAAGCCGAACTGCTGCCGGCTCCCTATTTCCACGTCGTCTTCACCGTGCCGGCCGCGGTCGCGGCGATCGCTTTCCAGAACAAGGCCGTCGTCTACGATCTGCTGTTCAAGGCGGCGGCCGAGACCCTGACCACCATCGCCGCCGATCCCAAACATCTCGGCGCCCGCATCGGCCTCACCGCAGTGCTGCACACATGGGGCTCGGCGCTGACCCATCATCCCCATGTCCACATCATCGTTCCCGGCGGCGGCCTGTCGCCGGACGGAGCGCGCTGGATCGCCTGCAAGCCCGGTTTCTTCCTGTCGGTGCGCGTGCTCTCGCGCTTGTTCCGACGGCTGTTCCTCGAAGGCCTCGCCGTGCTTCAAAAGGCCGGCCGCCTGGTCTTCTTCGGCGATCTCGCGCCGCTTTCCGACAGTGAGGCTTTCGCCGCCGCCCTCGCGCCCCTGCGTCACTCCGAATGGGTCGTTTACGCCAAGCGGCCCTTCGCCGGGCCGAAGGCTGTGCTCGCCTATTTGTCGCGCTACACCCATCGGGTCGCCATCTCGAACTCCCGGCTCGTCGCGCTCGACAATGCGGGCGTCACCTTCAAATGGAAAGATTATCGGATCAAGGAAGGCGACCGGCTCAAGACCATGACGCTCGACGGGCCTGAGTTCATCCGCCGGTTTCTCATGCATGTGCTGCCGAGCGGCTTTCACCGCATCCGCCACTACGGCCTGTTCGCCAGCGCGGCGCGCGCCCGCAATATCGAGCGCGCCCGCGCGTTACTGGCCGTCGCCGAGACCCCGCCGCAACAACAGCCCGAGACGGATGGCGACGCCGATCCCGTTGACGGCGCGCACAAATGCCCCTGCTGCGGCGGCCGGATGATCATCATCGAGACGTTCGAAGGCGTGCGCCCCGCCCGACCGGGCTCGCCCTGTCGGATCAGGATCGACACCTCATGACCATCATGACGCCGTTTCCAGCTTCCCAGTTCTGCTTGCCTTCGCCGCCGGCTTCGTCCTGGCGCTGGGCCGCCGTACCCGAAACACCCGCCCGAAGGCGGTCCAACCCTACGACTTTTCGAAAAACCCACGCCCAGCTCAGCCAAACTGCCTCTTCGCCGCACATCAAATCGTCAGACGCCGGCGCCAGCGTGCGAAACGAACACCGCTTTGCGCTAACCGCCGCCTTCAAATCCCCATAGCGAGCCCCGCGGCAAACCGAGCCCTTCCGTCCCGCGGTTTCCTCCCACGGAGGCTTTCGGGCGCCGGCCCCGCGGCGACCCGATCACGCGTGTGGGGGCCGGCGACCGAAACCCTTCACAAAACCGGCAGCAGCCCGTGTGCCCGCAATCCGCCGTTTGAGCCATTTCCTGACGGGAGCCAGGCGTCAGTTTTGACCACTGGCGTGGCCGGAATTGGTCAGGACGCCGATTCTTGCCGGCGCGGTCACTTCGCGCCTTCCTTTCTGACGCGCGGCGGGCCCATCAGCGCTGGCTGGAACAGGACCGCCGCGCAGAGCGTGGTGGCGAGCGAAAGCGCCAGCAGCTTGCCCATGCTCGACGTGCCGGGATGGCTCGACAGCCACAGGCTGCCGAAGGCGGTGGCGGTGGTCAAGGCGCTGAAGAAAATCGCCCGCGTCAGGCCGGTGCGCAGCAATTTGGCCGAACCGGCCCGCCAGGCTATGACGTAATAGATCTTGAAGGCGACGCCGAGGCCGAGTAGCAGCGGCAAGGCGATGATATTGGCGAAATTCAGCTTCAGCCCGATCAGGGCGCAAATCTCCATCGTATAGATTCCGGCCAAAGCCAGAGGCGCGAGGGTCAAGGCGACATCGCCGATCCGCCGCAAGGCGATGAGGAGCAGGATCGCGATCGAGACGAAGGCGAGGCCGCCGGCTTCGGCGAAGGCTTTCAGCACGGTGTCGCCGGAAAAGAGAATCGAAATCGGCGCGCCGGTGGCGTTGGGCGCGATTTCGAGCACCGCGTTCACGAAAGGCCGCATCAATTCGTAATCGTTCTTGTCGCCGCGCGGCGCGACCTCCATCCGGGCGCGGCCGTCGGGCGCGATCCAGTCGCGGCGCAAGGACGCGGGCAGGTCGGAGAGAGTCACCGGGGCCGCCTGGAGGCTCAGCCGCACGTTCTCCAGCAGGATTTTCATCGGCGCGATCAGCAGCGCGCGGGCGCGGGCGCGGGCGGCCTCCGGCGCCTGGCCCAGCTTTTCGAGCGCCGCGCCGGCGCGGGCCAGGGCGTCCAGCGCGGGTTTGCCCGCCGCCGCCTTTTGCAGCGCCGCGCCGGCGTCGGTCAGGGCGCCGGCGTCCTCGGCGTCGGTCGGCGGCGCCGGCGGATTGACCGGTTCGAGGCTGGCGCCGAGCAGCCCGCGCGCGTCGGCGATCATGGCGAGCTTGGCCTTCTGATCGTCGGGGACGAAATCCGACAAGGTGGTCACGCTTTCGACTTCTGGCAGCGCCCGCAATTTCACTGCCAGCGCATGGGCGTCATCGAGCGACGGTTTCAGAATCTCGATGACATTGGGCGTCATATGCGGGTCCTGCATGATGTCGAGCAGGGTCGAGACCGATTCCGTCTTTTTGCTGCGCAGGTTCAGCGGGTTGTAATCGAAACGCACTTTCAGCAGCAAAGGCGCGCCGACCACCGCAAGGCCCAGCGCGACCGCCACGATGCCCTTGCGGTGGCGCATCTGGAAGTCGTCGAGCGGCGCGAGGAAGGCATAGCCGACCGGCCTGGTCTCCGCGCGCGGGCGCAGCAGGGAAAGCAGGGCCGGCAAGGCGGTGATCGAGGTCAGGAAGGCGATGATCATGCCGGTGCCGGCGATCAGGCCGAGTTCCGAGACGCCGCGATAATCGGTCGGGATGAAGGAATAGAAGCCGGCCGCGGTCGCCGCCGCCGCCAAAGCCAGCGGCATGCTCGCCTTGGCGCCCGCCGAATTCAAGGCGCGGCGCAGATCGTTGTCGAGGAAACGCTCCTCGCGATAGCGCACGCTGAACTGGATGCCGAAATCGACGCCGATGCCGACGAACAGCACGGTGAAGGCCAATGAAATCGGATTGAGCGAGCCGACCATCGCCAGGCCGGCGGCGGCGGTCATCGCCAGACCCATCAGCATGTTGACCATGACGGCGAAGATCAGCCGGCGCCAGCGCAAGGCCCGCCACAGGATGAAGAGAACGGCGGCGAGGGTGATCAGATTGCTGCGCGCCGCGCCCTCGGCCAGAGTGCCGAATTCCTCGTCCTGCAAGGCGATGTCGCCGGTCAGCCGCAGGCGGTAGCCTTGCTCGGGCGTCAGGCCGATTTTTTGCGCGGTCGCGCGCAAGGCGTCGGAGGCGTCGGCGCCCGGCTCCAGCGCCGAAAAATCCAGCACCGGCTTGACCTCGATGAAGCGGCGCTTGTCGCGCGCCGAGGCCGGCGCGCCGGAAAACAGGGCCGACCAGGAAAAATCGCTTTTTTGGTTGGCGACGGCGGCGTCAATCGCGTTGGCGATGGTTGCGAGCGGCGTGGCGAGCCCGCGCGATTCCTGGCCCCCGCGCGCCATCAGGCCGAGCGCCCCGGCGAAGCCGCGCAGCGAGGGATCGCGCGCCAGCGCGCCCAAAAAAGGCTGGGCGTCGATCAACTGGTCGGTCTTCGCCTCGACCTCGCTTTTCGGCAGGAAGAGCAGGCCGTTGCGGCGGAAAAAAGCGCTGGTTTCGAGGCTGGAGACATCGGCGAAATGGCTTGGGTCGGCTTTCAAAGCGGCGACCAGCTTCAACGTTCCCTCGGTCGCCAGTTCCGGCGAGGGCGCGTCGAGCACCGCGAGCAAGGTGTTGTCGCGCTGAGGGAAGGCCTTGGTCAGCGCGATCTCGCGCAGGCGCCAGGGCAGGTCGGGATTGATCAGCTTATTGAGATCGGTGGTGATGGCGAAATGATCCGCCGCATACCAGCCGGCGAGCAGGGTCGCGAGCAGAGCCAGAGCCAGGACCATCAGCCTGTGGGCCGCGCTGAAGGCCACGGTGCGCGCGACAATGCCGATCTCCTCGGCTTCGGGATGGAAAACGTCTTCAGCCTCGGCCATGTCGCTCCCGTCGCGGCGGCGATTGCGGCTTCTCGCCCCGGCGCCCGGAAATTGCTTTATTTTTCGGGGAAAGGAAACCGGGGCGGCGCATTTTTTCGCAAGCTTTTGGGCCGGGGCCGGTTTTTGCTTGCGGGTCGGAGCGGGTTGGGCCTATTGGTCGCCCCCCGGATTGCGGGATCGACGCGGCAAAGAGGAGAAGCAATGGGTATCCCGGTGATCGAGGGAGCGCGGATCGGCGCCTATATCGTCAAGCAGCATCTGCTTGGGCGCAAGCGCTATCCCCTCGTGCTGATGCTGGAGCCCCTGTTCCGCTGCAATCTCGCCTGCGCCGGCTGCGGCAAGATCGATTATCCCGACAAGATCCTCAACCAGCGTCTTCCCTTTGACGACTGCATGGCGGCGATCGACGAATGCGGCGCGCCGGTGGTGGTGATCGCCGGCGGCGAGCCCTTGTTGCACAAGGACATCGGCAAGATCGTGCGCGGCGCCATCGCGCGCAAGAAATATGTCACGCTGTGCACCAATGCGCTGCTGCTCGAAAAGAAAATGGGCGAGTTCGAGCCGCATCGCGCCTTCAATTTCTCGGTCCATCTCGACGGCGACCGCGAGATGCACGACAAATCCGTGTGCCAGCCGGGCGTCTACGACCGCGCCGTCGCCGCGATCAAGGCCGCGCGCAAAAAGGGCTTCAAGGTCACCATCAATTGCACCTTGTTCAACGACGCCGATCCGGCGCGCGTCGCCGGATTTCTGGACGAGCTGAAGGAACTGGGCGTGGACAGCGCCACCATTTCGCCCGGCTACGCCTATGAGCGCGCCCCGGACCAGGACCATTTCCTCAACCGCAACAAAACCAAGGAATTGTTCCGCAACATTTTCCGGCGCGGGAACAAGGGCCGCAAATGGGCCTTCTTCCAGTCCTCGCTCTATCTCGACTTCCTCGCCGGCAACCAGGCCTATCGCTGCACGCCCTGGGGCAATCCCCTGCGCACCGTCTTCGGCTGGCAGCGCCCGTGCTACCTGCTCAACGAAGGCTACGCCAGTTCGTACAAGGAGCTGATGGAGACGACGGATTGGGACGCTTACGGCGTCGGCAATTACGAGAAATGCGCCAATTGCATGGTCCATTCCGGCTTCGAGCCGAGCGCCGTCGCCCATGCGGTGAAGAACCCCCTGGCCGCGCTCAAGGTCGCTTTGTTCGGCGTCAACACCGAAGGCCCCTTTGCGCCGGATATTCCGCTCGACAAGCAGCGCCCGGCGGAATTCCACTATGCGGATCAGATCGAGCGCCAGCTAAACGATCTGGTCGAAGCCGAAAAGCCTCCCGAGACGGCGACGGCCGCCGAGTAGGGCGTCGAAGGCCGCCTTGGCGTCGCGCGCTGTTGCGATCAGCGCCGCCGTCTGGCCGGGATTTCTGGCCAGCGCGGCCAGAACCGCCCAGACGTCCGTCGAGCCGTCGGGCTTGAAGCCCGCCAGCGCCGCCGAAGGTATGGCGCGGTGTTGAGGGTCGGAGATCGCGCGGAACACCGCGAACGGCAAGTTGTTGGCGTAGGCGAAACGCGCCGCGCCATGCGATTCCATATCCACTGCGACGGCCCCCGTTTGCTTGTGCAGCCCGCGCTTGCGTTCCGGCGCGTGGATCGGCTCATCCACGCCCAGCAGCGTGCCATGGCCTGCTTTTGACGCCGAGCGCGCGAGATGCCGGGTCCAGCCTTGATGGCAGGCAAAAGCCGTTGAGCCCGACAGGACGGCGGTCGGCGCGAAAAGATCGCCGGGCCGCAGACCGGGCGCCAGGCCGCCGGCGACGCCAAAACTCAACACCGCCTGAAGCGGCTTCGCCTCATGAAACTGGGCGAGTCCCGCCTCGACCCGCGCCGACGATCCGCCGCCGACCACGACGAGGCCCCCCGCGTCGGCGAGGCGCGCTTCCGATTTCATGCCGACCACGATGGCGATGCGCGGCTCTGCTGTTTCGCTGGACATGAAGAGAGGCCTAGCAGGTTTGAAACCCGACCGCCACGCCGACTTTTCGCGGGTGAATTGCGGATGAACAAGTCGTTCGGCCCACGTTCAGCCGGAGGGTGGCAAATTCTTTTCTGTGAGGCGCGGAAATCGAGCGCCCAAAGGATGGAGAGACAAAGATGTCGATCAACCGCAAAAGCCTTCGCGCCGCCACCGCCGCCGGCGCCCTGATCGCGCTGCTTGGCTTCGGCGACGCCGCTCTGGCCCAGGCGACCCCGGACTCCCAGCCGGCCGCGACGACCCCGGCGACCGAGTCGGCCCCGGCGGCCAAGATGGCTCACCACAAGACACACCATGTCCGGAAACATCGTTCTCATCGCGCCAAGGGCGCGACCAAGCACATGACGCCGGCCAAGGCTCCGGCGGCAAGCGCGCCCGCGACCAAGGAGTGACCGCCGCCGCGCTCCGGCGCGGACCGGTCCACGAAAATGAGGGAAGGACCATGTTGACGAAGATCGTCGTCGCCGGCGCCTTGGCGCTGACCCTTGGCCTGTCGGCGGCGCAGGCCGAGCCGCTGATTGCGCCGATGGGAATCGGCGCGAGCGTCATCCTGGTTTCAGGCGGCTGCGGCCCCTATGGGCATCGCGGTCCCTACGGCGGCTGCCAGCCCGGCGGCCAATGGGGCGTCCGCGGGATCCGGCCCGGCTATGGTTTCTGGGGACAGCCATATTGCCGGCCCGGTTATCGCCTCGGCCCCTATCGCCAAGCCTGCTGGGCGGTCTGACGCCCCGCCGCGCCATGGCCCGCCCTTTTTTCAAGGGGCGGGCCGCTGGTTTGGTTCCCGCTTTGCGACATGAGTTTGAGACCGCGCCAGGATGCGCGGCCGACGTTTTCGTCGTCGGTGATGAAGACGATCCTACTTTTTCTTAAGCCAGCTTAACCAATAATTTTTTTCTGAAATCCCAAATGGCCGCCGAGACTGTTTTGCCCGGAAGGGGCGGCCGTTTTTGCGCCCTTATTTCTTGGGGTTCAGCATGATAAGGCCCCCAATTAACGCGATGAGGCCTAAGAGCAGCGCCCCATAGCTGAGGATCATGACGAAAGCCGGCTGGCTCTCGCCGTCTGATATAAGCTGATCTCTGACGAACAGATTGATGACGCCAAATATTGTCCCGATCGCCCCCAAAATCGTGACGGATCGATAGAATTGCCTCAGTTGAGCTTTTTTGTCTTGCTCCTCGGACATTTCTCGCCCCCCTTGACTGACATTCGCCCGATATGGGCGTCGGTCGCAGCAAGACTGCGTCCGGCGGCGCCGCTTTTCAAGTTGGCGCCCGTCAAGGCCATCTGGATCGACGTTGGTTAAATTGCCCGAATTGCCTTCCGCCCGCCATCCGCGCTAAGCAGCGGCAGCTTCCTCATTCCGGCCGATCATGAAAAATCTCGATCCCGTCGCGCGTCGGCGCACCTTCGCCATCATTTCCCATCCCGACGCCGGCAAGACCACGCTGACCGAAAAGCTGCTGCTGTTCGGCGGCGCGATTCAGCTGGCGGGCGAGGTGCGCGCCAAGGCCAATCGCCGCCAGACCCGTTCCGACTGGATGGGCATCGAGCGCGAGCGCGGCATTTCGGTGGTCACCTCGGTGATGACATTCGAATATGGCGATTGCGTCTACAACCTGCTCGACACGCCGGGCCACGAGGACTTTTCGGAAGACACCTATCGCACCCTCACCGCGGTGGACAGCGCGATCATGGTGATCGACGCCGCCAAGGGCATCGAGGCGCGCACCCGCAAACTTTTCGAGGTCTGCCGGCTGCGCGACATTCCGATCATCACTTTCATCAACAAGATGGACCGCGAGTTGCGCGATCCCTTCGACCTGCTCGACGAGATCGAAAAGACCCTCGCCCTCGACACGGTGGCTTTGACCTGGCCGATCGGGCGCGGAAGATCCTTTGCCGGCACCTATGACCTGCGCGCCAATGTCGTGCGCCGGTTGGAGGAGGACGCCGAGCCGATCAAGGTGTCCGGCCCGGACGATCCCAAGATCGCGGAAATTTCCTCCGACGCCGACGCGCTGCTGGCGATGGAGGAAATCGAACTGGCGCGCGAGGCGCAAAAGCCTTTTGTGGTCGAGGCTTTTCTGGAAGGCCATCTGACGCCGGTGTTCTTCGGCTCGGCGCTGAAAAAATTCGGCGTGCAGGATCTGATCGACGCTTTGGCCGAATTCGCGCCGCCGCCCCAGCCGGTCGAGGCCTCGACCAGAAAAGTCGATCCGCGCGAGAACAAGATGACCGGCTTCGTGTTCAAGATTCAGGCGAACATGGACCCGAACCACCGCGACCGCATCGCCTTTTTACGCGTCACTTCGGGAAAACTGTTGCGCGGGATGAAGGCGCGGCTGTCGCGCACCGGCAAAAATATCGCGCTCAACGCGCCGCAGTTCTTCTTCGCCCAGGACCGCCAATTGGCGGACGAAGCTTACGCCGGCGACGTGGTCGGCATTCCCAACCATGGGGCGCTGCGCATCGGCGACACGCTGACCGAGGGCGAAAATCTGGTGTTTCGCGGCGTGCCGAGCTTCGCGCCGGAAATCCTGCGCCGGGTCAAGCTCGGCGACGCGATGAAGGCCAAGAAATTGCGCGAGGCCTTGCAGCAGATGGCGGAGGAGGGGGTGGTGCAGCTGTTCCTGCCGCATGACGGCTCGCCCGCCATGGTCGGGGTGGTCGGCGCGCTCCAGCTCGACGTGCTCGCCGAGCGCCTTCAGGCGGAATATGGCCTGCCCGTCAGTTTCGAGACCAGCCGTTTCGAAATCTGCCGCTGGGTCTCGGCCGACGATCCGGCCGAACTGGAAAAATTCGTCCGCGCCTATCCGTCCTCGATGGCCAACGATCTCGACGGCGCGCCGGTCTTTCTGGCGCAATCGGCCTTCAGCCTGCGCTACGACCAGGAACGCTGGCCGGCGATCAAATTCGCCGACGTCAAGGATTATCAGATCGCCAGGGCGTGATCGCGAAATCCGAACGCCGCGATTTGGGACGGATCGGGCGTCTGGCCCGAGTCCGCGCGCTTCCGCGCCGGGAATCGGCGCGGACTTCGCCGCGCCGCGCGGCGGGTTAACCTAAACCAGACATCACGAAAATTTTTCGGCGCGTCTTTCCTGTGCCGTTTTGGCGCAGGCAGGGTAGCTACGTGCATTAGATTATAACAAGTATGTATCTTATGACTACAAGCGGCGTTAAAGTTGCAGGTTATACACGCGATAGCTCCACATTAATAGCTAGTTAGCGTTCAAATTGGGACGGTTGCCAATATAACTAGAAGAACTATTATTTTTTATATGAAAACATTGCTTTGAGGTCGCTGCGATGTCTGCTTTTGAATCGTCTTGGGCTTCCGTCGCCCGTGTCGATGGCCATGCGATCAATGTCCTGAATCCGGACGACGCCATTTCCGCCGTGCGGTCGCGGCTGCGGGCGCGTCTGGGCTTCACTTTCGCCACGCTCAACCTCGACCATCTCGTCAAATTGCGGGAAAACGCGGCGTTTCGCGCGGCTTATACGCGCGCCACCTTCGTTTCGGCCGATGGCGCGCCCATCGCGGCTTTGGCGCGGGCCCAGGTTCCGCACATCCGCCGCGCCACCGGCGCCGATCTGCTGGCTCCGCTCTGCCGGATGGCGGCGGAGGAGGCAATTCCGGTCGCCTTGTTCGGTTCGACCGAAGAAAGCCTGAGCCGCGCCGCGAAAGCCTTGCGGGCGGCCGCGCCGGGCCTGGAAATCGCCTTCATCGCCAGCCCCGCCTTCGGTTTCGATCCGCGCTCGCGGGACGCCGACGCATGGGGCGAGAAGATCGCGGCGAGCGGCGCCCGGCTGTGCTTCGTCTGCCTCGGCGCGCCGAAACAGGAAGTCTTCGCCGACCGCATGGCGCAGAACCATGGCGGGATCGGTTTTGTCGGTGTCGGCGCCGCGGCCGATTTCCTGTCCGGCGCCCAGATTCGCGCGCCGAAGCTGGTCCGCTCGATCGGCATGGAATGGGCGTGGCGCCTCGCCAGCCAGCCGCGCCGCCTGTTCGCGCGCTACGCCCAATGCGCTGCGCTGCTCGCCGGCCTGTGGCTGCGCCACAAATTTGGCTTTGACGCGCCGGCCGGAGTCCAGGCGCCGGGCGAATAAGCGCGAAATTGTGTTTATCGGGCAACGCGGGCCGCGCGAAGGAAGTTTCGCGCGGCCTTTTCCGTGCGAGGCGCCTTGACGGGTTCGCCCTTCTTTGCGCATCGTCCTTCGCAATCGCAGCCGAGGGACATCATGCATTCGACCCGTAGCGCCGTTCTGGCCGCCGTTCTGCTGGCGCTTGGCGCCGGCGCCGCCGCCGCCGCTCCGCGGGAGCGCGCCGAGGACTTTTACACCCTTCCTTATGACGGGCGCATGCCGCAATGCGACGACGGGGTTTCGCTGTTCGAAATCACCCAGCGTTTCGCCAGCGCCGAGGCCTTCACCTTCAACTCGCCGCTGCGCATCACCGGCTTCAACGACATCCGCGAATACGCCTTCCGCGCCAATGGCGCGGAGTTCATCCCGCGCCGCTATTGCGTCGCCAAGGCGTCGTTCAACGATTCCCGCGTGCGCACCATCAAATACACCATCATCGAGCGCGGCGGCCTGATGAGCTTCAATCGCGGCGTCGATTGGTGCGTGGTGGGGCTCGACCGCTACCGCGCTTATTCGCCGCTGTGCGACGTCGTCGGCCCCTGATCCGAACCCGGAAAACAAGATGAAGGCGCTGCTTGCCGCGATCCTGACGCTCCTTGTCGCGGCGCCGGCGTTCGCCGGCGACTGCATTCTCGACAATTGCGCCGATCGCCAACCCTTGCCCGAGGCCCAGGCTTCGCCTGCCGGCGGATTTGCGCGGGGCGGCGGTTTCGGGCGAGGCGTTTGGCGCGGCGGCGGGGCCTCGGGCGATTTCGATTTTTATGTGCTTTCGCTGTCCTGGTCGCCGAGCTTTTGCGAAACCACCGGTTCGCGGCGTCCTTCCGCCCAATGCGCGCCGGGCGCCAATCCCGGCTTCGTCGTTCACGGCCTGTGGCCGCAGAACGACAATGGCTATCCCAGCCAGTGCTCCGGCGATTCCGACCTGCCCTATTCGGTCCTGTCGCGCCTGGGCGACCTCTATCCCGACCCCGGCCTCGCCCGTCACGAATGGCGCCAGCACGGCCTGTGCTCGGGCAAGCCGCCGGCGGGCTATTTCGCCGATGTCCGCGCCGCGCGCGATTCCATCGTCGTCCCGCCCGCGCTCAAGGCGCCCCAGGGCGACCAGAGGATGGCGCCGCTCGACATTCAGCGCGCCTTCATGGCGGCCAATCCGCGCCTGCGCGCCGGCATGATGGCGGTGACCTGCCGGCGCGGCGCGTTCCAGGAAGCGCGATTCTGCCTGTCCAAGGATTTGCGCAATTTCGTCGCCTGTCCGCAGGTCGCGCGCGAGGGATGCCGCGGGCAAAGCGTGGTCGTGCCCGCCGGGCAATGAACTACCGCCACGAATTCCACGCCGGCAATTTCGCCGATGTCCTGAAACACGCGGTTCTGGTTCGCGTGCTGCTTTACCTGCGCCGCAAGGACAAGCCGTTCCGGGTGATCGACAGCCATGCCGGGGCGGGGCTCTACGATCTTTCGGGACCGGAGGCGGCGCGCTCCGGCGAGGCGCGCGACGGAATCTCGCGGCTGCTGGAGGGCGCCGATCTTGGCGACGCGGCGGACTTGCTGGCGCCTTATCTCGACGCCGTCCGCGCGGCCGAGATCGGCGCCCTCAAGCCGCCGCGCTTCTATCCCGGCTCGCCGCTCATCGCCCAATCCCTGCTGCGCCCGCAAGATCGCGCCTTGTTCTGCGAATTGCTGCCCGAGGCGGCGCAAAGCCTGCGGCGGGCCTTGGGCCGCGATTACCGGGTCAAGACGGTGGAGATCGACGGCTACGCCGGGCTCAAGGCTTTCGTTCCGCCCAAGGAGCGGCGCGGGCTGGCGCTGATCGATCCGCCTTTCGAGCGCCGCGACGAATATGAGCGCCTGTTCGATTCGATCGGCGCCGCTCTGCGCAAATGGCCAAACGGGACTTTCATCGTCTGGCAGCCGGTCAAGGAGCCGGAAATCGCCGCCGCCTTCTGCCGCGCGCTCGCCGCTCAGGCCCCGGACTGGCTGCGGATCGAGCTTCAGGTCGAGGCGCCGGCGCCGGGGCGCCCGCTCGCCCGCGCCGGGCTGATGGTCGTCAATCCGCCCTATGTGCTTGAAGAGGAAATGAAGATCGTTCTTCCCGCCCTGGCGGGCGCGCTGGCGCGCGGGCCGGGCGCCGAATTCGCGATCGAACGCGGCAGCGCCGAGGATCACGAAGCTTAAGCGTTTTCAAGCGAAGTGGATGCCGGTTCGCGTCAAGAAAATGCGTGAAAACAAAAAACTAGAGCTTGTTCGGTGAACGGGAGTTCACCGAACAAGCTCTGGGGCCAAATGCGCGGCCTTCTTACGGAAGACGCCGCAGTTCATGATGAGATATATGGAGCGCTTTGCAAAAGTCGCCACGCCATGATTCTGTAGGGTCTCCACGGAGACGATTTGCCGATGTCGCGCCGTTGCTTTGACCAACCTTCACTCGCTGACGCTTTCGTTAAGGCCTATTCGAAAGGCGGCGGCTTCCTGGAAGATTTGCTCAAGACCATTGACTGGTCGGCCTTTGACGTTTTGTTTGCGCAAATCAACGCCAATGCCAAGGGCGCGCCAGGATACCCGCCGCTGACGCTGTTTAAGATCGTTCTTTTACAGCAATGGTACAATCTGTCCGACCCGCAGGCCGAGGAGGCCGTGCGTGATCGGATTTCGTTCCGGCGCTTTTGCGGCATCCCGCTCGACGCCGAGACGCCGGACCATTCGTCAATCTGGCGTTTCCGGCAGACGGTCGAAAAGCTTGGCCTGTCAGAGAAGCTGCTGGCCGAGATCAACCGCCAACTCGACGCGCGAGGGCTGATCGTCAAGAGAGGAACGCTGGTCGATGCGACGATCATCGCTGCGGCGGTGAAGCGGCCGCCTTATGAAGAGGGTCAAGTCAATCCGCGCGATCCCGACGCCGGCTTCACGATCAAGAACGACAAGCCCTCTTTCGGCTACAAGGCCCATATCGCCGTGGACGAGGAAAGCGATCTGATCCGGCAGGCGGAAATGACCTCCGCCGACCTGCACGACAGCCAGCGCGGCGAGGCGATGATCCAGGGCGACGAAGAGGCCTATTACGCGGACAAAGCTTACGACAGCAAAGCCCTGCGAGAAAAGCTCGCTTCGCTCGGCATCGACGACAAGATCGCCTACAAGGCCAAGCGCAACAAGCCGCTGAAAAACTGGCAGAAGTGGTTCAACACGACGGCTTCAAGTGTGCGCTCCGGCGTCGAGCGGGCCAACGCGACGATGAAAAATTGGTATGGCATGGCGCGGGTTCGTTATCGCGGGCTCGCGCGCAACAATTGTCATCTGCAATTCGTCGCCTGTGCGATGAATATGAAACGGGCGCGGGTTCTGCTCCGGGCAGCGTGAGGCCGTCCAGACGGGAGAATTGCGTCCAAATTGGGAGATGAGGGCGAAATGAGGCGGTAGCCGCCATCAAATCGGCTCGGATTTGCGCCCTATAGGGCGATATCTGCGCTTCAGCGCAGTGGCGAAACCGCCGAGCACATAGACCAATAGCCTTTTTCAAAGCGCTCATATGACTGTTATACTGGATAACTTAATAGAACCAAATGCACATGTTACAATAAGTTAAACTAAAATCATGTTTTTCCGCGCGGCTGCATGTCAAGAATGACGCTAAAATGTCGCTGAATTGAAAGCAATCAGCGCCATAGAGCCGAAAAACAACGTAGGGTAACATATTCAATGTTTCGAATGTACGAAATTAAGCTTGTCGTAAATAAAGGAAAATACAGACAAGCGCTTGCCAAACGCGACGATATGTCGCAACCTGCGCCGCTGGGGGACTTCGCTTCGGTGAGGCGGCTGACAAGAAAAATCGCAGCCCGTCTTGCGAGATAAGAAGCCTGCATAACAGCAAGCGATCCGCCATGCGGCCGAGGGAATCGGGCCGGGTGGACTGCACTTGGAATTGCAATCCCAGCGGCGCGCCTCCCGATTCGGCCTGGAACGGAGGAAATGCGTCATGTCTCAGTCGGGCACAATCAAATTTTTCAACGCGGAGAAGGGCTGGGGCTTCATTAAGCCGGCCGACGGCGGCAAGGATATTTTCGTCCATATCACCGCCGTCGAGCAGGCGGGCCTGGCGGCGCTGAACGAGGGTCAGAAGCTCACCTTCGAAGTCGAGCCGGACAAGAAGGGCAAGGGGCCGAAGGCGGTCAATCTCCAGCTGGAATGACGCTGTAGGACTTGCGGTTCCGGCTAGAATTGGTTTCGCCTTCATGGGCGCGGCTCCCGCGCGTCTGGAGTCCGCGCCATGAAGCTGTATTTTTCTCCGGCCTCGCCCTTTTCGCGCAAGGCGCGCATCGTCGCCGCTTTGGTTGGTCTCGACGACCGGATCGAACTGGTCCGCGCCGACACCAGCAACCCGCTGGACGCGCTGCGCGCGCGAAATCCGCTCGGCAAGATTCCGACTCTCGAGCGCGACGACGGCGTCTGCATTTACGACAGCGCGGTGATCTGCGCTTATCTCGACGAGCTCGCCGGCGGCGGCCGGGTCGTCCCGGCCGAACGCGAGGCGCGTTTCGCCGCCTTGACGCTCGAAGCTTTGGCCGACGGGATCGCCGACGCCAGCATTCTGCTGGTTTACGAGAAGCGCATGCGCGCCGAGAGCGAATATAGCGAGAACTGGACCGCGCATCAGCGCGGCAAGATCGATCGGGCGATGGCGGCGCTCGAAGCCGCGCCGCCGCCGTCCAGCGCCACGGATATCGGCGCCGTCGCGCTGGCCTGCGCGCTTGGCTATCTCGATCTGCGTTTCGAAGGCGCCTGGCGCGCCGGCCATCCGCGCCTGGTCGCCTGGCTCGATTCCTTCGCGGCGGCGGTTCCCGCCTTCGCCGCGACCAAGGGAGCGCTTTGCAAAAGTCGCCACGCCATGATTCTGTGGGGTCTCCACGGAGACGATTCGCCGATGTCGCGCCGTTGCTTTGACCAACCTTCACTCGCTGACGCTTTCGTTAAGGCCTATTCGAAAGGCGGCGGCTTCCTGGAAGATTTGCTCAAGACCATTGACTGGTCGGCCTTTGACGTTTTGTTTGCGCAAATCAACGCCAATGCCAAGGGCGCGCCAGGATACCCGCCGCTGACGCTGTTTAAGATCGTTCTTTTACAGCAATGGTACAATCTGTCCGACCCGCAGGCCGAGGAGGCCGTGCGTGATCGGATTTCGTTCCGGCGCTTTTGCGGCATCCCGCTCGACGCCGAGACGCCGGACCATTCGTCAATCTGGCGTTTCCGGCAGACGGTCGAAAAGCTTGGCCTGTCAGAGAAGCTGCTGGCCGAGATCAACCGCCAACTCGACGCGCGAGGGCTGATCGTCAAGAGAGGAACGCTGGTCGATGCGACGATCATCGCTGCGGCGGTGAAGCGGCCGCCTTATGAAGAGGGTCAAGTCAATCCGCGCGATCCCGACGCCGGCTTCACGATCAAGAACGACAAGCCCTCTTTCGGCTACAAGGCCCATATCGCCGTGGACGAGGAAAGCGATCTGATCCGGCAGGCGGAAATGACCTCCGCCGACCTGCACGACAGCCAGCGCGGCGAGGCGATGATCCAGGGCGACGAAGAGGCCTATTACGCGGACAAAGCTTACGACAGCAAAGCCCTGCGAGAAAAGCTCGCTTCGCTCGGCATCGACGACAAGATCGCCTACAAGGCCAAGCGCAACAAGCCGCTGAAAAACTGGCAGAAGTGGTTCAACACGACGGCTTCAAGTGTGCGCTCCGGCGTCGAGCGGGCCAACGCGACGATGAAAAATTGGTATGGCATGGCGCGGGTTCGTTATCGCGGGCTCGCGCGCAACAATTGTCATCTGCAATTCGTCGCCTGTGCGATGAATATGAAACGGGCGCGGGTTCTGCTCCGGGCAGCGTGAGGCCGTCCAGACGGGAGAATTGCGTCCAAATTGGGAGATGAGGGCGAAATGAGGCGGTAGCCGCCATCAAATCGGCTCGGATTTGCGCCCTATAGGGCGATATCTGCGCTTCAGCGCAGTGGCGAAACCGCCGAGCACATAGACCAATAGCCTTTTTCAAAGCGCTCCAAGGGATAAAAAAATCCCGGCGTCGGCCGGGATTTTCAAGTCTAATTCTCGGGAGCTGCTTCTTCTTGGGTTCTTGCAAGCAGGGGCGCCGGCCGGTTTCAGCTAGCCGGGCGTTCGAGCCTGCTTCAGAACTTGTAGTTCACCCCGGCGCGCAGCAGGTTCACATTGGCGCTGGCGCTCATATAGTTGGGCGTGAGGCCGAAATAGGAATTGCTGCCGAGCGAGGTGTACAAATATTCGGCCTTGACCGTGATATGCGGCGTGACGGCATATTCCGCGCCGAAGCCCAGGGCGTAGCCATTCGCCCAGAAGCTCTGGTTGGCGACCGCGCTCGCGGGATAATTGCTCAGCCTGCCGGCGATATCCGCGCCCGCATAGCCGGCGGTCCCGAAAACCAGCAGACGGTCCATCGCATAGCCGAACCGCGCGCGGATCGTGGCGATATTGTCGATATTGCCGCTGGAATAGACCCCGGGCAGGGGCGTCGCGTTGGAAGAGAAATGCGACCAGTCGTAATCGCCTTCGAGGCCGACCAGCAGATTGCCGGACTGGTAATTGTAGCCCACGGTCGCGCCGATCAGCCCGCCGTTGGGGTCGGAGCCGAAATAAGTGTGACCGGCGCCGAGGAAGGCGCCAAGCCCCAGGCCGGCGTTGAGGCCGGCGTAGAAGCCGGTCCAGGTGAAAGTGGGCGGATAATCGTAAGCGGCCGGCGCATCCTTGCTGTAGGGCAAATCGGCGGCATGCGCCAACGAGGCGAAGGAGATCGCCACGCCGCCGATCAAGGCGATCGAGACCTTTTTCATCTTTCAACTCCGGATCGAGGCCGTGCTGCGGCCTGTCTGAAGCGATTTAGGGCTGTAAAGGTAATTAGAGCGTAAAAATAAATGGTTTATCCAAATTAGGAAATATGTTTCGCCGATGGCGAATAATGGATAAATCCTGGCGTGATGCTTTTAACCAAAAATTTGCGCGATTATTTGGTTAATGTCATGTTTTTTTGCTGAGCGTTGCCTGGAAAGACCAGAAAAATTTAGCAAGATGTTGGTTAATATCGAGCGCCCTTGAGAAAAAACCAGGTCGGAAAGGCCCGATCAATCGGCGCTGGGCAGCCGGCGCATGGTGAATTCGATCCGGCCGTCGGGGAGTTCGCGCCAGGATTCGATCTCGGTCATATAGGCCGCCTTGGGGAAGGCGGCGAAAATCTCCCGCGCCTTTTCGCGCGCCTTTTCGCGCGGCAGGACGAAGGATTCGCGCTTGAAGCCGTCGGAGCGCCGCGCCTGCGACGCGCGCCGCAGATTTTCGGCCAATCGCGCCGCGAGTTCGCCCGGATGTTTGTTCTCGACCGCCATGATCTTCCCGCTGGCGCGAGAGTAAAACCTAACGCTGCGTCCGCGTCCAGCCGGATTCTTGCGGGCCGGATTCTTGTGGCCCCTGCGCGCAGGCGGCGTCGATCAGCGCCGCGACGCGCTTGGGATCCTGGGGGAAGCCGGCGCGAATCCAGGCGGCTTGCAGGCGTTTCAGGGCCGCGCCGAGGCCAGCGCCCTGCCGGACGCCGCGCGTGAGAAGATCGACCGCCGCGAAGGGCGCCTTGGGGGCCGGCGTGTCGCGCAGAAAGCTTTCCGCCGCGAGAAAGCTCCGGTCGTCGGGCGCCGCCGCGCTTTCCGCCTGGATCAGCAGCAGCGCGTCGCGGGCGGCGGAAGCGCCGCGCAGGAAAAGCTGTTCGCGCAATTGCGCGGGGGCGGGGGCTTTGGACGCGCCATGCCAGGCGGCGGCGGCCTCTGCCATATCGGCGAGCCGGCGTTTTTGCGCGCGCGACAGCCGCAGCGCCTCGGCGAGGCGTTCGGCGTCGCCGGCGCTGTGCAGCGCCAGCGCGGCCAGCGCCAGCAAGGCGTCGGAGTGGTTTCGCGCGGAAAGGATGGCGGCGAGGCGGCGGCAGCGCGCCGGCCAGGGCGCGACCGAAAGAAAGGCCAGCAGACCGGCCTGGCTCATGGTTTCGATCACGGCGGCGGAGCGCGGGAAGGACAAAGTCTTGAGCAATTCGCCGCCCAGCCGCTCGCGCGACAGAAGCGCGATTCCGTCGCGCAGGGCGACGCAGGCGGCGAAGCCCTCGGCGTCGAGCAGCCCCGCGCCATAACAGGCGGAAAAGCGGAAAAAGCGCAGAATGCGCAGATAATCTTCCATGATGCGCCGGCGCGGATCGCCGATGAAGCGCACCCGGCGCCGCGCGAGGTCGTCAAGGCCGCCGACATAATCGTAAATCTCGCCGCGCGCATCGACCGAGAGGGCGTTGATGGTGAAATCCCGCCTTTGCGCGTCGGCGGCGAAATCCTCGCCGAAACGCACCTTGGCGCGGCGCCCGTCGGTCTCGACATCCTCGCGCAGCGACGTGACCTCGAAATGGGCGCCGTCAAGCACCAGCGTCACCGTGCCATGCTCGATCCCGGTCGGAACCGCCCGCAGCCCGGCGCTTTCGGCTTTTTCGACCACGATTTCCGGCGGCGCGGCGACGGCGAGATCGATGTCGGCGATCGGCTCGCCGAGCAAAGCGTTGCGCACCGCGCCGCCGACCACCCGCGCCTCCACGCCTTCGAGCGCGGCAAAAACGCGTTTCAGCGCAGGGCGGTCAAGCAGAAGCCGGATGTCGCCGCTCATTGGAAGCGGCCCGGCGTCAGGCGGCCGTGATCCATATGGGCGGGCACATAGACGCCCGAGGGCGCCGCGCCGAACAGTCCCGCATAGACGAAGCCGAGGATGACAAAAGAAAAACCGGCGAGCGTCAGCCAGAACAAGGCGCCGCGCGACCAATGGCCGACGACCAGCGGATGGCGGGCGCGATAGAACAGGAACAAGGCGTAGAGCAGAAATGGCGCGGCGAACAGGCCGAGCGACTCGAGCAGCGAACGCGCCATGTCTAAACCCGCTCCGACTCTGATCCCGATCGCGTGAAACCCGCGGATTTGCCGTCGAACGCCGTCTGGCCGGAACTCACTTGCAATCCGTATCGTAGCCGCTTCCCGGCGTGAGGGAATCCGCCAGACGCGCGACCAAGGCGTCATATTTCGCCTTATCGGCTTTGGCATACGCGATGTCGAGGTCGTTCCACACTGTATTTCTGCAAGAAAGAATCGACTTCCGGTAAAAAATCATTCCGCCGCGCATCCCGGAGACGACGATCCAGTCGCCCTTGCGCGCCGTGTAGGTCACGGCTTCACCGTCGAGGGGCCGCGCTTTTTCCGAGAATTCCTCCCCGCGCGCGTCAAGAGCAAAAATGCCGGAAATAGTCAGACGCGCCCGGCCATTGGGCGACACGAAGGCTCGTCCGTCGTCGTTTTCCGGGGCGGGCTGCATTTTCCATCCCGCCGGAACATCGGCGGTGGTCCCGAAACGCAGGTTGTGATAGCGCGGCCATTGCGCCGCCGCCGCATGGACCGCGACAAGCGCGACGCTCGCCGCCACCGGCGCCCATGCCCTTCGGCGCGTCAAATTCGCCTCCCTAGCCCGCGATAAAACATCAGGCTCAGCAATAGAGCCTTTCGAACAGATTGCGGATCATGCCCGCTGTCGCGCCCCATATATAGCGGTTTTCATAAGGCATGGCGTAAAATTGCCGCCGCCGCCCCTGCCATTGCCGGAAAAGACGCTGGTGATTGGCTTCGTCCATCAGGAAGGCCAAGGGCGTTTCGAACACATCCGCCACTTCCTGGCGGTTGACGCTGAGATCGAGCGGCGGACGGGTCAGGCCGACGATGGGAAAGACCCGGAAGCCGGTGCTGGTCTGGTAGGGGTCGAGACAGCCCAGGATTTCAATCCGCGCGCGCAAAAGGCCGATTTCTTCCTCGGCCTCGCGCAATGCGGCGTCGAGCGGCGATTCGCCTGGGTCGATCTTGCCGCCGGGAAAGGCGATCTGGCCGGAATGTTCGCTTAAATGACTGGCGCGCTGGGTGAGCAGCAGAAACAGGCCGTCGTCGCGCGCGACGATGGGCGCGAGAACGGCGGCCGGGCGGGCGGGCGCCGGCAGGAGCGCGGCCTCGCCGGCCAGCGGCTCGTTGAGCTTATGGTCGCCATTGTGCGGGCGCGCCGCCGGGTCGAAGGCCTCTTCCGGCCAGCCTTGGCGCAGCTTTGTTTGGGCGCGCGCCAGAAAATCATGGGCGTCGAAACTCATGTCAGGTCCGCGATCTCGCGCATCGGCGCCATGGCGAAAAAGGCGTCTCTGGACCATACGCCGAACATCTCCTCGCCCGCGACCGTCCGCGCTTCGCCCCAGGCGACGAGATCGTAGAACAGGGCGCGCTTGACCAGAGCCCATAAATCGCCGCGCACCAGCGCGTAGGGCTTGAGGCCGCCGCTGTCGCCGGCCAGGAATTTCAACGGATTTCGCGCCGAAATCTCCACCCAGTCGTCGACATTGGTGCGCAGCCGCAGAACCTGGCTTTCGCCTTCGCCCTCGCGCAAAAGCTCGACGCCGAGAAAGGGCGCGTCCTCGACCTTGACGCCGACGCGCTCGACCGGCGTCACCAGCACGAAACGCTCGGGATCCTTGCGCAGGATGCTGGCGAAAAGCCTGACCAGAGCCGGGCGGCCGATCGGCGTCCCGTTATAGAACCATGTCCCGTCGCGGGCGATGCGCATGTCGATCTCGCCGCAAAAAGGCGGGTTCCATAAATGCACCGGCGCCGGCCCGCGCGATTCGCGCGCCGCGGCGAGCCCGCGCAGGGGATCGGACGGATCGTTCATCTTAACTCTTCAAACCGGCCCCGCCTTGATTTGGCGGCATTTTACCTCGTGAATGGCGGCGTGGCGGCTATTATCTGTTTATCCGCGCCCGCGCGCCAGCCTATAGTGCTGTCCGCACAGGAGACACTCTGGCATGAACGTCGAACCCGCCCTTCGGGCCCAAGACATTCCCCCGAGCGACCGCGAAATCGAGGCGCGCGCCGAAAAGGCGCTCGATCTGCTGGCTTCGGCGCGCCAGGCGATCGGCGGCGCGATTTTCGGCCAGGAGCTGGTGGTCGAGGAGGCTCTGGTCACCTTGCTTTCCGGCGGTCACGCGCTCTTCGTCGGCGCGCCCGGCCTCGCCAAGACGCTGCTGGTCGAGACGCTCGGCCGCGTGCTCGGCCTGCTCGCCAACCGGGTGCAATTCACGCCGGATTTGATGCCGACCGACATTCTCGGCTCGGAAGTGCTGGAGGAGGGCGCCGACCATCGCCGCGCCTTCCGCTTCATCAAGGGGCCGATCTTCGCCCAGTTGCTGATGGCCGACGAGATCAACCGCGCCAGCCCGCGCACCCAGTCCGCGCTGTTGCAGGCGATGCAGGAATATCATGTCACCATCGCCGGCCAACGCTACGACCTGCCCAAACCCTTCCATGTGCTGGCGACCCAGAATCCGCTGGAGCAGGAGGGCACCTATCCGCTGCCCGAGGCCCAGCTCGACCGCTTTTTGATGCAGATCGACGTGCCTTATCCCGAGCGCGAGGCGGAAAAGCGCATATTGATCGAGACCACGGGCCGCGCCCGCCCGGCGCCGCAACAGGTGATCGACGCCGATGGCCTGATGGACATTCAGGCCCTGGTGCGGCTGATGCCGGTCGGCGCCTCGGTGGTCGATTGCATCCTCGATCTGGTGCGCGCGGCGCGGCCGGGCGAGGGCGATCCAGAGATCACCCGGCACATCGCCTGGGGGCCGGGGCCGCGCGCCGCGCAATCGCTGATGCTCGCCTGTCGCGCCCGCGCTTTGGCGCAGGGACGGCTCGCGCCGGGCAAGGCCGATGTGCTGGCGCTCGCCGGCCCGGTGCTGAAACATCGCATGGCGCTGACCTATAGCGCTCGCGCCGATGGCGAGACCATCGACGCGGTGATCGAGCGCCTGAAGCAAAGATTCGCCTGATGGCTCCCAATCCGGGGAAGGATTTTTCCTTCCTGCCGCGCGCGGCGGCGCGCCCCGATCATGAAAAGCGCGTCCAGGCGCTCGATCTGGCGCGCCGCCTGCCGGCGCTGACGCTTTCGGCGCGCCACGCCGCGGCTTCCGCCCAGGCCGGCCTGCACGGGCGCCGCCGCGCCGGCGTGGGCGAGAATTTCTGGCAGTTCCGGCCCTTCATCCCCGGCGAGGCGGCGCAGAATGTCGATTGGCGCCGCTCGGCCCGCGACGACCGGCTCTATGTGCGCCAGCGCGAATGGGAGGCGGCGCAGGTGTTGTGGGTCTGGGCCGATCTTTCCGGCTCGATGAATTATCGCTCCGACGCCAACACTCAGTCCAAGCTCGACCGCGCGCTGGTCCTGGCTTTGGCTCTCGCCGATTCCGCTGTCCGCGCCGGCGAGCGCGCCGGCTGGCTCGGCCTCACCCGGCTCAGCGCGGCGCGCGACATCGTGGACAGCCTCGCCGTGGCCCTGATCGCGCAGGAGCGGGCGAATGACGGCGATTTCGAGGATCTGCCGCAGGCCGCGCCTCTGCGCGTGCGGGAAAAGGCGGCGCTGATCGGCGATTTCCTGGTCGATGCGGCGGATTTCGCCGCCTGCCTGCAACGCTTGGGCGCCCAGGGCGCGCGCGGCCATGCGCTGATGGTCTTCGACCCGGCGGAAGAGGATTTTCCCTTTGCCGGCCAGACCGAATTTTTCGACGAAGCCGGCGACATGCTGCGCGCCGGCCGCGCCGAGGATTATTCCGCGCCTTATCGGGCGCGGCTCGCCGCCCATCGCGAGGCCCTGGCGGCGGCGGCGCGGGCGCAGGGCTGGACTTTCGCCCTTCATTCCACCGCGCGCCCGGCCTCCGAGGCTTTGCTCAACCTGCGGCTCGCGCTGACGGCGGACGGCGCGCGATGAATCTTCTGTCGCTTTCCTTCGCCTCGCCCTGGCTGCTGCTGGTTCTGGCCGGCGCGCCGCTGCTTTATCTGCTGCTGCGGGTGACGCCGCCGCCGCCCCGGCGCGTCGCCTTTCCGCCGCTCAGGCTCATCCTCGACCTGAAAAAGCCCGACGCCACCCCGGCGCGCACGCCGCTGTGGCTGCTGATCCTGCGCATGGCTCTGGCGGCGCTGGTCGTTGTCGCCATGGCCGGACCGATGCTGACGCCGAGCGGCGCGCCCGGCGCGAAGGCTGGGCCGCTGCTGCTGCTGATCGACGACGGCTGGCCGGCGGCGCGGGATTGGAGCCTGCGCGTCGAGGCGGCGCAATCGCGGCTCGACGCCGCCGGTCGCGACGGACGCCCAGCGGCGGTCCTGGCCTTTTCCGAGCCGCCGCCCGAGGGCCTGGCGGCGCAGGACGCGGCCGGCGCCCTGAACCGCTTGCGCGCCATGAAACCCAAGGCCTTTCTGGCCGCCCGCGCGCCGGCGCTGGACGCGATCACAAGTTTCCTCAAGGCGCACAAGTCGGCCCAGGTCATCTGGCTGAGCGACGGGCTGGAGGACGTAGATGGCGCGGCTTTCGCGGCCAAGCTCGCGGCGCTCGCGCCCGGCGCCGAAATATTGCGCGATCCGCGCGGCGTTGAGGTCATCGCCGGCGCCGACAATGGCGTCGCCGCGCTCGACGCCCATCTGGTCCGCTCGACGGCTTTCGGCCCTTCGACCGGGCGGGTGCGGGCTTATGACGCCAAGGGCGCCTCGCTCGGCGACGCCGATTTCGATTTCGGCAAGGAATTGACCGCCAAGGCCTCCTTCGATCTTCCGGTTCAACTGCGCAACGAGATCGCGCGGCTTGAAATTTTGGGCGTTCATTCGGCCGGCGCGATAAAACTGCTCGACGCCGGATCGCGGCGGCGGCGCGTCGGGCTGGTCGCGGGCGCGGCGGACCAGCAGCCGCTTCTGTCGCCGCTCCATTATCTGCGCGACGCCCTGTCGCCCTTCGCCGATCTGCGCGAGGCCAAGCCCGGCGCCGCCGATCCGATCGGCCAGTTGCTCGACGAGGGCGTGGACGTGCTGATCCTCGCCGATGTCAACGCCGCCGCGCCCGCTTTGCGCAAAAGGCTCGACGGTTTTCTCGCTTCGGGCGGGACTCTTCTGCGCTTCGCCGGGCCGCGCCTCGCCGCCGCGCGCGACGACGATCTGTTCCCGGTCCGGCTGCGGCGCGGCGGGCGCACGCTCGGCGGGGCCATGTCCTGGGAAAGGCCCAAGCCGCTCGCTTCTTTCGACGAATCGAGCCCGTTCTTCGGCCTGACCCCGCCGGCGGAAGTCACGGTGTCGCGCCAGGTCCTGGCCGAGCCGGACGAGGGCCTGAACGCCAAGACCTGGGCGCGGCTCGCCGATGGCACGCCTTTGGTCACCGCCGAGCCGCGGGGGCCGGGAAGCCTGATCCTGTTCCATGTCACGGCGGACCCGGGCTGGTCCAACCTGCCTTTGTCCGGCCTGTTCGTGGAAATGCTCAAGCGGATCGTCGATCGCGCCGGCATCGTCGCCAAAACCGCGCCGGGCGCGTCGCCGGAAGCTTTTCTGCCGCCGCTGCGGGTTCTCGACGGTTTCGGCGCGCTGGGGGCGCCGCCGGCCGAGGCGAAATCGCTCCCCGCCAAAAAAGGCCTGCCGGCGCCCGACGCCAGCCATCCGGCCGGCCTCTATGGCCCGGCCGCCGCGCCGCGCGCGCTCAACGCCTTTGGGCCCGGCATGAAGCTGACGCCGCTCGATTTTTCCGGGCTCTCGTTCCGCCTGGCCGAACTTGCCGGGCCGCGCCCGGTCGATCTGCGCGCGCCGCTGCTGATCCTCGCCTTCCTGCTGGCGCTCGCCGACGCGCTCGCCTCGGTCTGGCTCGGCGGAAGATGGCGAAGACAAGTCGAGCCCAAAAAGCTCGGGCCTGCGCTCGCCGGCCTCGCTCTGCTGCTGGCGCTCGCGCCGCCGCCGGCCAAGGCGCGGAATGTGGACCGGCGCGACATCGAGGCCGCCCTGACCACGCGGCTCGCTTATGTTGTCACCGGCGATCCGCGCGTGGACCGCATCAGCCGGGAAGGGTTGGACTCGCTGACCGAAACCCTGGCGCGGCGGACCTCCTTCACGCCGGGCGAGCCGCGCGCCATCGACCCGGCCCATGACGAACTGGCCTTCTATCCCCTGATCTACTGGCCGGTCGCGCCGGACCGGCCGCAGCCCGGGCCCGAGGTCGCGCGGCGGATCGGGGCCTATATGAAACAGGGCGGCCTGGTGCTGTTCGACACCCGCGACGCCGCGATGGAGGTTCCCGGCGGCCCGCCGACGCGGGCGCGGCAATGGCTGCAAGATTTCCTGAAAGACATCGATCTGCCGCCGCTGGCGCCGGCGCCGCCCAACCATGTCGTCTATCGAACTTTTTACATCCTCGACGGATTGGTCGGCCGCGCCGACAACGGCCCGACTTATATCGAGGCCCTGCCGCCGGAAACCGGCCAGGAGAACCGGCCGGCGCGGGCGGGCGACGGCGTCTCGCCGATCGTCATCGCCTCCAACGACCTCGCCGCCGGCTGGGCCGGCGATTCTTACGGCGAGGCGCTCTATCCGCTCGATCCCGGCGGGCCGCGCCAGCATGAAATGGCCCTGCGCGGCGGGGTGAATGTCGTGATCTACGCCCTGACCGGCAATTACAAGGCCGATCAGGTCCATGTCCGCGAACTGCTGGAAAGGCTGGAGCGGTGAAGGAGTTCGGCCTCGCCTTCGCGCCGCTCGCGCCGCTGTGGCTCATCGCGGTGTTCGCCGCGCTGGCGGCGGTTGTGGTCGCCGCCGCTTTTTTCCTGCGCCGCCGCGGCGCGGTTTTGCGCGCGCTGCTCTTCCTCGCGCTGCTCGGGGCGCTGGTCAATCCGTCGCTGGTCGAGGAAAAGCGCGAGCCCCTGCGCGACGTGGTCGCATTGGTGCTCGACCATAGCGCCTCGCAGGATTTCGGCGACCGCCGCGCCCAGACCGAAGCCGCCCGAGCCGAACTTGCGCAGGCCTTGAAGAAGCTTGAGCATGTCGATGTCCGGTTCATCGATGCGGGCGGCGAGGCGGAAGGCGAGGACGGCACAAAACTTTTTTCGGCGCTCAACGCCGGCCTTGCCGATGTCGCGCCCTCAAGGGTCGGCGCGGTCATCATGGTGACCGACGGACAGGTCCATGACATTCCCTCATCGCTCGCCGCCGCCAATCTCAAGGCGCCGCTCCATGTGCTGGTCACCGGAAACGCCGAGGAGCGCGACCGGCGCATCGAACTGGTCGAGGCGCCGCGCTTCGGCCTGATCGGCAAGGACATCACCTTCACGATCAAGGTCGAGGAGACCAACGGTCCCGGCGATCCGGTCGCGGTGACGGTGCGCCGCGACGGCGATGTCGTGACCCGCGTGCTGGCGCAGCCGGGCGAACCTGTGAAAATACCGCTGCGCCTGGTTCACGGCGGCAAGAGCGTGCTGGAGTTCGACGCCGAGCCGATGGCTGGCGAGCTCACCGAGATCAACAACAAGGCGGTGGCGACGGTCGAGGGAATCCGCGACCATCTCAAGATTCTGCTGGTGTCGGGCGAGCCCAATCCGGGCGAGCGCTCCTGGCGCAACCTGCTGAAATCCGACGCCAATGTCGAACTGGTCCATTTCACCATCCTGCGCCCGCCGGAAAAGCAGGACGTTACGCCCTTGCGCGAACTGGCCTTGATCGCCTTTCCCACCGCCGAGCTGTTCGGGCGCAAGATCGTCGATTTCGACCTGATCGTCTTCGACCGCTATTCCAACATGGGCCTGCTGCCGCCGGCCTATTTCGACAATATCGTGCGCTATGTCCGCGACGGCGGGGCGCTGGCCATCGTCGCCGGGCCGGATTTCTCGCAGGCCGACGGGCTTTTCTACACGCCGATGGGCGATGTGGTTCCGGCGCGGCCGAACGGCGATCTGGTCGAGACGCCGTTTCGCGCCGCGCTCACCGAGATCGGCAAGCGCCATCCGGTGACGCGCGACCTGCCGGGCGGCCAAAGCGCGCCGCCGGGCTGGAGCCAATGGTTTAGGCTGGTGAAGGCGGCGCCCGAGCGCGGAGCCAGCGTGCTGTCAGGGCCAGATGACGCGCCGCTGCTGGTGCTGTCGCGCGAGGGCAAGGGCCGGGTGGCGCTGCTGCTCACCGACCAGATGTGGCTGTGGGCGCGCGGCTTCGAGGGCGGCGGACCCTATGAGGATCTGATGCGCCGAACCGCCCATTGGCTGATGAAGGAGCCGGAACTCGAAGAAGAGGCTTTGCGCGCGACGGCGCATGGCCGCGACCTGACCTTGGAGCGCCAGACTCTCGGCGATCGATCCGGCCCGATTCATCTGGTCGCGCCCTCGGGCAAGGCGCAGGACGTGACGCCGGCGCAGGCCGCGCCCGGCCTGTTCCGCGCGCAGCTCAAGGCGCGGGAGTTCGGCCTCTATCGCGCCAGCCAGGGCGATCTGAAAGCTCTGGTCAATGTGGGGCCGGAAAATCCGCTGGAATATCGCGATGTCGTCTCGACCACGGAAAAGCTGCGGCCTCTGGCCGAGGCGAGCGGCGGCTCGGCGCGCCGGATCGGCGCGCCGGGAACCACCGCGATCAATATGCCGCGCGTCGTCGCCATGGGCGACAGCCCGGTCTATGCCGGCGCCGATTTCATCGGCGTGCGCCGCACCGAATTGAGCGTGGCGCGCGGCGTCAAACTGACCCCGCTGGCGATCGGCTGGTTCGGCCTGCTGATGCTGCTGGGCGCCCTGGTCGCGGCCTGGACGTGGGAGGGGCGGCGCGGGCGAGCCGACAACGCGAGCTAGGCGTTGAAATCCGACGGCGCCCGCCTTCGGGATTTTGAGCCCTCGGGAGATTACCGCGTTCGGCTCATTGCGGTGTTGCGACATGAAGATCCCGCCGGCCGCTGCCGCGCACTCAGCGGACCTTCCGATTGCGAGACGAACCAGCGCTTGTGTGAAGGGTTTCGGTCGCCGGCCCCAACACGACGGATTGGGCCGCGCCGGGGCCGGCGCCCGAAAGCCTCCAGGGGAGGAAACCGCGGGACGTTGAGGCTCGGTGGTTCAGTTGGCGATCTATGGTGATTTGAGGAGACGCTTCCTGGCTTTTAGGGCGGTCCTCGTGTCGAGAAACGTCGGCCGGCGCGGCCTTGGCGCGTTTTCACTTCGGCCAATAGCGCTCGTTGTGGCGTCGGGATCAGTGAGGCCTATTGGTTCCGGCGCTTTGCGCGCTGATGCGACGCGCCCATCACAGCCGGCGCCTGTGGGCGTCGACGCAATGTTGGCGGCATGAGTGCGGGCCTTAATTTTGGTCATGAGGTGTCGAATCCGGCGCAATCTGGCATGAAGCTGCGCGGCGTCGCGCCGCGCGCAAAGGTTTCGACGACGCGCATGCGCCCAGCGCAGCAAGGGCAGAGCGGCGCAATCGCCTCGGAATGATCTGTTGCTGTCGCTTGCGGAACCTCGGTTGTAGCGGCGAGATGGAACCGAGGTTTCTCGGCGTCCTCGGCCACAGGAATGAGTTCGCGCAAGCGGGCGATATTTGCGGCGCGCTTCTGGCTGGCGAACAGCCCGTAGTGGCGGATGCGATGGAAGCCGCTGGGCAGGACGTGGATGAGGAAGCGTCGGATAAACACATCCGCTGGAAGCGTCATGGATTTGATCCAGCGTCGGCCCGACGATTTGCCCCGGGCGCGATAATCTTTCCAGCGAAAGGTGACTTTGCCGCCGTCGAAGCCGAGGAGACGGCTGTTGGAGATCGCCACGCGATGGGTGTAGCGCGAGAGATAGGCGAGCACGGCCTCCGGCCCGGCGAAGGGGCGCTTGGCGTAAACGATCCATTCGCTTCGGCGCAACGGGGCGAGCGCGGCCTGGAAAGCCTTCGTGCCGGCGAGCGCGGCGAGATCGCCGAAAAAGGCCAGGCGCCCGGCGCGGTGAAGCGCGGCGAGGCCTTCGAGGAACAGCCGGCGGAACAGGCGCGACAGCACGCGCACCGGCAGGAAGAAGCCGGGCTTGCAGGCGATCCAGCGAACGCCGTCCGGCGACAGGCCGCCGCCGGGGACGATCATGTGGATGTGCGGATGGTGGGTCATCGCCGAGCCCCAGGTGTGGAGCACGGCGGTCACGCCGATGCGGGCGCCGAGATGCTTGGGGTCGGCGGCGATGGTGGTCAGCGTCTCGGCGGCGGCCTTGAACAACAGGTCGTAGATCGCGGCCTTGTTCTGGAACGCCATGGCCGCGATCGGCGCCGGCAGGGTGAAAACGACATGATAATAGGAAACCGGCAGCAACTCGGCCTGTCGCTCGGCCAGCCACTGCCGCGCCGCCGCGCCCTGGCATTTGGGGCAGTGACGGTTGCGGCAGGAGTTGTAGGCGATCTCGACATGGCCGCAGTCGTCGCAGCGCGCGACATGACCGCCGAGCGCTGCGGTGCGGCAGGCCGTTATCGCCGACATGACCTTGAGCTGGCCGAAGCTGAGATGTCCCGCGTGGGCGCGCGCATAGGCGTCGCCGTGAACGCGCAGGATATCCGCGACCTCCAGGGAGCGTCGCGCCATGACGCCGCCGTCAGGCGGGCGGCGCTTGCCCTGTCAGGTTTACGCACAGACGCTCCAGAGGGCTGGTGACGTCGCGAAGCGTGTTGACGGCGACGCGGGTATAAAGCGCCGTCGTTTCCAGCTTGGCGTGGCCGAGCAGAACCTGGATCACGCGGATATCGACGTTGCGTTCGAGCAGATGGGTGGCGAAGCTGTGTCGCAGCGTATGGGGCGATACGCGCTTGGCAATGCCGGCCTCTCGCGCCGTGTCGCGCACGACGCGGTTCAACTGACGGGCCGACATCGGGTTGACCGGGTTCTGCCCGGGAAACAGCCAAGCCTGGGGCCGCGCCGCCCGCCACCAGTCGCGCAACCATTCGAGCAGTTGCGGCGAGAGCATGACATAGCGATCCCGCTGGCCTTTGCCCTGTTCGACCCGCAAGGTCATGCGCTTGCTGTCGATGTCGGACACTTTCAGGGTCACCACCTCGGAGACGCGCAATCCCGCGCCATAGGCGACGCCGAACGCGGCCTTGTACTTCAGGCCGGGCGCGGCTTCGAGAAGACGGACCATTTCCTCCTCGCTCAGCACGACCGGCGCCCTGCGCGGCTTGTGCAAGCCCGTCAGAGGACGGGCCAGGTCCGGCCGTTCGATCGTGACATTGAAGAAGAACCGCAGCGCAGCGACGGCGGCGTTGATAGTTGGCGCGCCGATGAGCTGCTTGGCCATGTGCAACTGATAGAGCCGAACGTCTTCCGCTGTGGCGGCGTCGGGCGAACGACCGAGAAAGATGGCGAAGTTCCGCACGTGGCGGAGATAATCCTTCTGAACCTTTTCCGTGAAGCGGCGCGCCGTCATGTCCTCGATCATGCGCTGGCGCAACGGGCTGTTGGGATTGTCGATCATCGCGAAAGCTCCTGTCTCGCATGGGGTTGAACCCCACGATTTTGAGACAGATCTGGCCCGTCGCCTCAGCTATTCCGTCTTCACAAATCTCGACGCTTCTCGCCGCTGCTACCGCGCGAGCGGTTTAGTCCGTGACCCAATTCAGCCATTCAACCGCCGGAGGGGGCCTTGGGGGTTAATTTATTAAATAATTAAGCCTTCCGTTTTCAAACGAAGGGCTTAATTTGATGACAGCAAACGGGAGACCTGTCTTTCAGATTACGGCTGGCCATTAGCTTTGACATAGTCGGCGTGAGCAGACGAAGCTGCGCCGATGGTAAGGCCCGTGACACCAGCCATGCTGACCAAAACGGCGAAAGCGATAAGAATTTTACGCATGGCTCGCATCTCCGAGATGTGTGATGATAACTACTCAGGGTAGCACGTCCATCACCGGCGCGCCAAGGCTGTGCACGCGAAATCCCTTGATCGTGGCTATTTAGGCACACCCCGAGTTGTGGCGGCTCCTGTGAAGGGTTTCGGTCGCCGGCCCCCACACGCGTGATCGGGTCGCCGCGGGGCCGGCGCCCGAAAGCCTCCGTGGGAGGAAACCGCGGGACGGAAGGGCTCGGTTTGCCGCGGGGCTCGCTATGGGGATTTGAAGGCGGCGGTTAGCGCAAAGCGGTGTTCGTTTCGCACGCTGGCGCCGGCGTCTGACGATTTGATGTGCGGCGAAGAGGCAGTTTGGCTGAGCTGGGCGTGGGTTTTTCGAAAAGTCGTAGGGTTGGACCGCCTTCGGGCGGGTGTTTCGGGTACGGCGGCCCAGCGCCAGGACGAAGCCGGCGGCGAAGGCAAGCAGAACTGGGAAGCTGGAAACGGCGTCATGATGGTCATGAGGTGTCGATCCTGATCCGACAGGGCGAGCCCGGTCGGGCGGGGCGCACGCCTTCGAACGTCTCGATGATGATCATCCGGCCGCCGCAGCAGGGGCATTTGTGCGCGCCGTCAACGGGATCGGCGTCGCCATCCGTCTCGGGCTGTTGTTGCGGCGGGGTCTCGGCGACGGCCAGTAACGCGCGGGCGCGCTCGATATTGCGGGCGCGCGCCGCGCTGGCGAACAGGCCGTAGTGGCGGATGCGGTGAAAGCCGCTCGGCAGCACATGCATGAGAAACCGGCGGATGAACTCAGGCCCGTCGAGCGTCATGGTCTTGAGCCGGTCGCCTTCCTTGATCCGATAATCTTTCCATTTGAAGGTGACGCCCGCATTGTCGAGCGCGACGAGCCGGGAGTTCGAGATGGCGACCCGATGGGTGTAGCGCGACAAATAGGCGAGCACAGCCTTCGGCCCGGCGAAGGGCCGCTTGGCGTAAACGACCCATTCGGAGTGACGCAGGGGCGCGAGGGCGGCGGCGAAAGCCTCACTGTCGGAAAGCGGCGCGAGATCGCCGAAGAAGACCAGGCGGCCGGCCTTTTGAAGCACGGCGAGGCCTTCGAGGAACAGCCGTCGGAACAAGCGCGAGAGCACGCGCACCGACAGGAAGAAACCGGGCTTGCAGGCGATCCAGCGCGCTCCGTCCGGCGACAGGCCGCCGCCGGGAACGATGATGTGGACATGGGGATGATGGGTCAGCGCCGAGCCCCATGTGTGCAGCACTGCGGTGAGGCCGATGCGGGCGCCGAGATGTTTGGGATCGGCGGCGATGGTGGTCAGGGTCTCGGCCGCCGCCTTGAACAGCAGATCGTAGACGACGGCCTTGTTCTGGAAAGCGATCGCCGCGACCGCGGCCGGCACGGTGAAGACGACGTGGAAATAGGGAGCCGGCAGCAGTTCGGCTTCTCGTTCGGCCAGCCATTGTCGGGCGGCGGCGGCCTGACACTTGGGACAATGGCGGTTGCGGCAGGAGTTATAGGAGATGCGCGTGTGCGCGCAGTCCTCGCAGCGCTCGACATGACCGCCGAGCGCGGAGGTGCGGCAGTTTTCGATCGCCGACATCGCCTTCAATTGGGCGAGGCTGACATGGCCAGCGTTGGCCTTGCGCCAGTCCGCGCCATGGGCGTGAAAAATGTCGGCGACTTCAAGATGAGGCCGCGGCATGCGGCGTGCGTCAAACGGGCGGCGCGCGCCCGGTGAGGTTCGCGGTGAGCTTTTCCAGCGGGCTGGTGACGTCGCGGATCGTGTTGACGGCGACGCGGGTGTAAAGCGCCGTCGTCTCCAGCTTGGCGTGTCCGAGCAGGACCTGGATGACGCGGATGTCGACGTTCTGTTCGAGCAGATGGGTGGCGAAGCTGTGCCGCAGGGTGTGGGGCGACACGCGCTTGGCGATGCCAGCTGTCCGCGCCGTTTCGCGCACAACGCGGCTCAACTGGCGCGCCGACATCGGGTTGACCGGGTTCTGCCCGGGAAACAGCCAGGCCTGGGGCCGCGCCGCCCGCCACCAGTCGCGCAGCCATTCGAGCAGTTGCGGCGAGAGCATGACATAGCGGTCGCGCTGACCCTTGCCCTGCTCGACCCGCAAGGTCATGCGCTTGCTGTCGATGTCCGACACTTTCAGGGCGGCGACCTCGGAGACGCGCAAGCCCGCGCCATAAGCGACGCCGAACGCGGCCTTGTACTTCAAGCCGGGCGCGGCTTCGAGCAGAAGGGCCACCTCTTCCTGGCTCAGCACTACCGGCGCCCGGCGCGGCTTATGCACGCCAGCGAGATGGCGGGCGAGTTCAGGACGTTCGAGCGTGACGTTGAGGAAGAACCGCAGCGCGGCGACGGCGGCGTTGATGGTCGGCGCGCCGATCTTCTGGTTGGCCATATGCAGCTGAAAGAGCCGAACGTCCTCAGCCGTGGCGGCGTCCGGCGAACGGCCGAGAAAGACCGCGAAGTTCCGCACGTGGCGGAGGTAATCCTTCTGAACCTTCTCTTGGAAGCGGCGCGCCGTCATGTCCTCGATCATGCGTTGGCGCAACGGGCTGTTTGGCTTGTCGATCATCGCGAAAGCTCCTGTCTCGCATGGGGTTGAACCCCACGATCTTGAGACAGGTCAGGCTCAGCGCATCAGGTCTTGCACGATCACGTATCTCGCCGCGTCTCGCCGCCGCTACCGCGAAGCGGTTTAGTCCATTGGCGCATCCTTTCCATTCAGCCATCGACCGGTGTTTTCTCGGGACCGGTCCTTCGCGCCATGCCCGGTATCCGCCGATGGACTAAACCGCTTTCGCGGTAGGGGCGGCGAGAAGCGGCGAGATTCGTGATCGTGCAATTCCTGAGGCGACGCGGCTGACCTGTCTCAAAATCGTGGGGTTCAACCCCATGCGAGACAGGAGCTTTCGCGATGATCGACAAGCCAAACAGCCCATTGCGCCAGCGCATGACCGAGGACATGACGGCGCGCCGCTTCACCGAGAAGGTCCAGAAGGACTACATCCGCCACGTGCGGAACTTCGCGGTCTTTCTCCGCCGTTCGCCGGACGCCGCCACGGCCGAGGACGTTCGGCTCTTCCAGCTGCATATGGCCAATCGGCAGATCGGCGCGCCGACCATCAACGCCGCCGTCGCCGCGCTGCGGTTCTTCTTCAACGTCACGCTCGAACGGCCTGAACTCGCCCGCCATCTCGCTGGCGTGCATAAGCCGCGCAGGGCGCCGGTGGTGCTGAACCAGGAGGAGGTGGCCCGCCTCCTCGAAGCCGCGCCCGGCCTCAAGTACAAGGCCGCCTTCGGCGTCGCCTATGGCGCGGGATTGCGCGTCTCCGAGGTCGTGGCGCTCAAGGTGTCGGACATCGACAGCAAGCGCATGACCTTGCGGGTCGAGCAGGGCAAGGGTCAGCGCGACCGCTATGTCATGCTCTCGCCGCAACTGCTCGAATGGCTGCGCGACTGGTGGCGGGCGGCGCGGCCCCAGGCCTGGCTGTTTCCCGGGCAGAACCCGGTCAACCCGATGTCGGCGCGCCAGTTGAGCCGCGTTGTGCGCGAAACGGCGCGGACAGCTGGCATCGCCAAGCGCGTGTCGCCCCACACCCTGCGGCACAGCTTCGCCACCCATCTGCTCGAACAGAACGTCGACATCCGCGTCATCCAGGTCCTGCTCGGACACGCCAAGCTGGAGACGACGGCGCTTTACACCCGCGTCGCCGTCAACACGATCCGCGACGTCACCAGCCCGCTGGAAAAGCTCACCGCGAACCTCACCGGGCGCGCGCCGCCCGTTTGACGCACGCCGCATGCCGCGGCCTCATCTTGAAGTCGCCGACATTTTTCACGCCCATGGCGCGGACTGGCGCAAGGCCAACGCCGGTCATGTCAGCCTCGCCCAATTGAAGGCGATGTCGGCGATCGAAAACTGCCGCACCTCCGCGCTCGGCGGTCATGTCGAGCGCTGCGAGGACTGCGCGCATACGCGCATCTCCTATAACTCCTGCCGCAACCGCCATTGTCCCAAGTGTCAGGCCGCCGCCGCCCGACAATGGCTGGCAGAACGAGAAGCCGAACTGCTGCCGGCTCCCTATTTCCACGTCGTCTTCACCGTGCCGGCCGCGGTCGCGGCGATCGCTTTCCAGAACAAGGCCGTCGTCTACGATCTGCTGTTCAAGGCGGCGGCCGAGACCCTGACCACCATCGCCGCCGATCCCAAACATCTCGGCGCCCGCATCGGCCTCACCGCCGTCCTGCACACATGGGGCTCGGCGCTGACCCATCATCCCCATGTCCACATCATCGTTCCCGGCGGCGGCCTGTCGCCGGACGGATCGCGCTGGATCGCCTGCAAGCCGGGCTTTTTCCTGTCGGTGCGCGTGCTCTCGCGCTTGTTCCGGCGGCTGTTCCTCGAAGGTCTCGCCACGCTGAACGCCGCCGGCCGCCTCACCTTCTTCGGCGATCTGGCGCCGCTCGCCGACAGAGAGGCTTTCGCCGCAGCCCTCGCGCCTTTGCGTCGCTCCGAATGGGTCGTTTACGCCAAGCGGCCCTTCGCCGGTCCAAAGGCTGTGCTCGCCTATTTGTCGCGCTATACCCATCGGGTCGCCATCTCGAACTCCCGGCTCATCGCGCTCGACGACGCGGGCGTCACCTTCAAATGGAAAGATTATCGGATCAAGGAAGGCGACCAGCTCAAGACCATGACGCTCGACGGGCCTGAGTTCATCCGCCGGTTTCTCATGCACGTGCTGCCAAGCGGCTTCCACCGCATCCGCCACTACGGCCTGTTCGCCAGCGCGGCGCGAGCCCGCAACATCGAGCGCGCCCGCGCGTTACTGGCCGTCGCCGAGACCCCGCCGCAACAACAGCCCGAGACGGATGGCGACGCCGATCCCGTTGACGGCGCGCACAAATGCCCCTGCTGCGGCGGCCGGATGATCATCATCGAAACGTTTGAAGGCGTGCGCCCCGCGCCGCCGGCCTCGCCCTGTCGGATCAGGATCGACACCTCATGACCATGACCCCACTTCCCGCTCCCCAGTTCTGCTTGCCTTCGCCGCCGACCTCGTTCTGGCCCGGGCGCGCCGCGCCCGAAACGCCCGCCCAAAGCTGCTTCAGCCCCATGACCTTCGGAAAAATCTACGCGCGGATCGCCCAAATCGCCTCCTCGCCGCACGTCACACCGTCAAATACCGGCGCCAAAGCGCAAAACAGACGCCCCGTTGCCCTGACCGCCGTCTTCAAATCCCCATAGCGAGCCTCGCGGCAACGGAGCCTTTCCGGCCCGCGGTTTCCTCCTTCGGAGGCTTTCGGTCGCCGGCCCCGCGCCGACCCGATCACGCGTGTGGGGGCCGGCGACCGAAACCCTTCACATTTTGCGTCATTCGCCAACGGAAAAAGTCTCGGATTTCCATCATCAGGGCGGCGCGCGGAACGTTTCTGTCAGACCAAGACGCAGACGACTAAACCGCCGCGCCCACCGCGCCTTTGTGGCTCTGCAAGGCGCCGGGCTGCAATTCGTAATAGAGGATGCGGCCGGGATCGACCGGCCCCGGAAAGACGAAATGCCCAAAGGGCGCGCGCGAAAAGCCCATTTTCTCGTAATAGGGCGGGTCGCCGACCAGGATCACCAGACTATGGCCGGCCTCGCGCGCCGCCTCGAGCGATTTCTGCGCCAGGGCCTCGCCGAGGCCGCGCGCGCGGAACGGCCCCTCCACTGTGAGCGGACCGAGCAGCAAAGCGGGAGCGCCCCCGGCCAGGATGCGGGTCATGGTGTTGGCGCCGACCAGCATGCCGCCGATTCGCGCGAGATAGGAAAGGCTCCAGTCGGGCTCGACGCCCTCGCGCAGACGATAGGCGGTCTTGGCGAAACGGCCGGGGCCGAAAGCGCGCTCCTCCAGTTTCAGGATCGCGGGACGATCGGCGGCGCCGGCGTGGGCGTAATGGAGCGACAGGTCGGTCATGGCGGGGATTTAGTCGGAAATGCGCGAACCCGCAAATGGCATTCGCTTCGCCCGTCTTTCTTGGCCTGCTTTTCTTGGCTTGCGATTTCCCCGCGGGAAACGAAAACACCGGCCGCGAGTGCGGCCGGCGCGAAAATCGACTTGCGACCCGTTCTTACGACTTGCGACCCGTTCTTACTTGGTGCCGTCGGCCTTGAACTGGGAGATATAGGCCCAGACATTGTTGCGGTCGGCTTCGACCGGCAGGCCGGCGAAGGGCATCTTGTTGCCGGGAACCTTGGTCTTGGGGGCGGCGATATATTCCAGGAAGTTCTTCTCGTCCCAGGTGAAGCCGGCGGCCTTCATCGCGGGGGAATAATTGTAGCCGGCGACCGAGCCCGCCACGCGGCCGTTGAGGCCGTTCTGTTCGGGGCCGACGGCGTTCTTGGCGCCCGGGCCGATCTGGTGGCAGGCCTTGCACCTCATGAACACCTTTTCGCCCGCGGCGGGATCGCCCGCAGCGAGAGCGGAAGTGGCGATGAAGGCGAGAGCCGCGGCGGCCGGCAAAGCGTGAATGAGCTTCATGTGTCGTTTCCTTCCTGAGGCAGTGGTTTGTGAAACTGAATGAAAGCGGACTTCCAAGACGCGCGGCCAGGGAATATCCTGCTGGCGCAATCTAGGCCGTGGACGGGCGAATGACAATCGCTTCTTTCGTCACTTCGGGCGCGCGCGCGGCGCCGCTTTTTGTCGCGGCGAGGCCGCGCCATGGCTGATCTCGAGGAAGCGCGCGCGCTGCTGCGCGATCGTTTCGGCTTTTCGGATTTCCTGCCGGGTCAGGCCGCCGCGCTCGAAGCCGCGCTCGACGGCGAGGATATTTTCGTCCTGGCGCCGACGGGCGCCGGCAAATCGCTGATCTATCAGCTTCCCGCGCTGATCCGCCCCGGCCTGACCCTGGTCGTTTCGCCTTTGATCGCGCTGATGCGCGATCAGGCGCGAAAGCTCGCGGCCCTCGGATTTCCGGTCGCCGCCTTGCACGCCGATCTCGCGCCCGACGAATGGCGCCGGGCGCGCGACGGCCTTGAGTTGCGCCGCCTGCGCCTTCTCTATCTCGCGCCGGAGCGCCTCGCCGACGCCGATCTGCTGGCGACGCTGCGCGGGGCCGATGTGCGCGTGCTCGCCGTGGACGAGGCCCATTGCGTCTCGCAATGGGGCCACGATTTCCGGCCCGATTATCGGCGAATTGCGGGCTTGGCCGAATTGCTCGGCGCGCCGCGGATGATCGCGACCACGGCGACCGCCTCGCCGCGCACGCGGGCGGATATCGTCGAAAATCTTTTCGCCCGCCCGCCGCGCCTGTTCGTCGGCTCGTTCCGGCGGCCGGCGATCGCCCTTTCGGCGCTGCCCCGCGCGCGCGATCCGCTGGACCAGCTGATCGGCCTGGCCGCCGCGCGGCGCGGCGTCGCCGGCATTGTTTATTGCCGGGCGCGCGAGACGGCGGACCGCGTCGCGGCGGCCTTGAGAGACGTGGGACTCGCGGCTTCGTCCTATCACGCCGGCCTGCCGGCGGAGGAGCGCGCGGCGCGGCAGGACGAATTTCTGGCGCGCTCCGACATGACCATGGCGGCGACCATCGCTTTCGGCCTCGGCGTGGACAAGCCGGACGTGCGCTTCGTCATTCATTACGATTCGCCGGACGAGCCGGAAACTCTCTATCAGGAGAGCGGGCGCGCCGGCCGCGACGGCCGGCCGGCGGAAGCCATCGCGCTGTTTTCGCCCGGCAGGATGGCGAACCTGCGCGCCGCGCGATTCGAGCTGGCGCGACTCGATCCGGCGGCGGGCGAAAGGGCGCGGGCGCTGGCGGATTATTTTCTCGGCGCCGGCTGCCGCGAACAGGCGTTGCTGCGGGCTTTGGGCGAGGCGGCGCCGCCTTGCGGGCGCTGCGACAATTGCCGGAGCGGCGGCCGATGGGCGCGTCGCGCCATGGCATGGCTCGGCGCCGCGCCACGCGAAGCCTGGATTGTGGCGCGTCACGGCCTGCGCGACGGTTTGACCCTCTTTTCCCGGCGTCCCCCGCCGCCGGCGGAAGGCGCGGCGCCGGCGACGCCCATGGCGGAATGGCCGTCCGCGCGGAAAAACCTCAGCGTCGCGCAGGCGCGGCGGTTGGAGCGTCTTCGCGCGGCGCGGCTCGGCCTGGCGCGCCAAACCGGTCTGGCGCCGGCGCGCATCCTCGGCGAGGACGCGCTGGTCGCGCTGGCCGCCTCGCCGCCCGCCAATCTCGCCGAGCTGATTGAAACGCACGGCGATCCGAGCGGCGCGCTGGCCCTTCACGGAGGGGCGTTCTTCGCTAAATCCTTGAACGAAAACGCTTAGGCGTCCACACGCGACAGGTTGTATATCCCGTTGATTTGTTTGGTTTTAGGCCAAAAAAATGTCTGTTGGCGGGGCGGGTTCGTTTCTTTCATAACATTTCGACCGGTTAACGCTTGGTAAACTCTTCGACGCGTTTCCGTCCGGATCGCGGCCCATCGGAATGTTTGAGCCATGACGCAATCGATCAGTCTTTCGTCCTTGCCGAACGCTTATCCGGTCTCGAGCCTTATCGCCCATGGAAGGCGCCGGGCGCCAACCCGGATCGCGCGGCGGCGCCGCCACTCGGATTCCTGGTCAAGCCGCGCCAGACGCTGGATGTCCGTTTCGATCAGGCGACCAAGACGGTGTGGTGTTCGATGCGGCACGAGAACAGCGTGAGCTGGACTCTGCCGCTGCTGCGCGAACTCAATGCGCTCAACGCCGACATACGTTCGCTTTACGCCGACTCCCGTTTCGACGATCCGCCGATCGAATTCTTCGTCGGCGGCTCCCTGCGTCCGGGCGTGTTCAGCATGGGCGGCGATCTGTCGTTTTTCCTCGATCGCGTGCGGGCGCGCGACGCCGAGGGGCTGCGCGCCTACGCTTATGCCTGCGTCGAGGCGATCTACAATAATTACAACGGCTTCGACTCGCCGGTGGTGACCCTGGCGGTGCTGGAGGGAGACGCCCTGGGCGGGGGGGTGGAGGCGGCGCTGAGCTGCCAAGTTGTCATCGCCGAGCGGGGCGTGAATCTCGGCTTTCCCGAGGTTCTGTTCCATACATTTCCCGGCATGGGCGCCTATAGTCTGGTGTCGCGGCGCCTCGACGCGGCGCGCGCGGAAAAGCTGATCCTGGGCGGCCGGATGTACAAGTCCGAGGATTTTTACGAGATGGGTCTGGTCGACATTCTGGTCGAAAAGGGCGAAGGGCCGGAACGCGCGCGCGCCTTCATCGCCGAAAATTCGCGCCGCCACGCGCTTCTTGGGGCCATGGGCAAGGTGCGCCGCCGCGTCGCGCCGCTCACCTTGGAGGAATTGCGCGACATTACCGACATCTGGGTCGAATTGGTGATGAATCTCGCCCCGATCAATCTGCGCAAGATGGAATTGCTGGCGATGTCGCAAGACCGCCTGTTTCGGCAGACCGCGAGCCGGAGATTCGGCAGATAGGCCGACAAACCCCGATTTTCAGGCCGCGAACGTCCGGCCGACGCGCAAGAAAAAGCCCTCCGCGACTGACCGGATCGCGGAAGGCTCTGCGTTTGTCGCCCGAGCGGTTCGATTGGCCCGGCGCGCCGGAGCGAGGCGGGAAGGAAGCTTTCCCCGCTCCGGCGCGGCCGGGCCCGGGCGACAAGCTGTCCGGCGGCGCCGGACAAACACGGCAAGACTTACCAGACGACCGCCAGAATGCCGGCGATGAAAGCAAGGGCGGAGAACACGGAAGCAATTTCAACCTTGAGCGCGGTCGTCATGGTTGGCCCTCCAGCAAATCGGGACGCCACTCATCGCAAGACTTCAACCGACCTTTGCTTGATTTCCGTTCTGCGATGCTGAATGAAGTGTAAACAGCATGACTTGCGCGGACAATTCCAAATGACAGGCAAGATCGCCTCAACTCTGTGCATGCGCGCTTTTTTTGCACAAGGGAAGGGCGCCGCGCCGCGTCGTTGACGGCGGGCATTGAAACGCGGCGCATCCGCGCGCTTTAGAGTCTTTTGCGTTCCTTCGGAATCGGAAGAAGTCCCTAGTTAATTGTTTTAACGCATATTCTTGTCCAAAAAGTCTGCAACTTTTTGGGAATATGCTCTAATAGGCCGGGGATTCGGGCAGGGGACGAGCATGGGCGCCGAGGGCGGCTTTTGCGGACGGCGCGCCGGAAAAGGGCGAAGCTATCATCACGGCAGGCTGCGCGAGGCGCTGCTCGCGGCGGCGCGCGCCCTGATCTCGGAGCGCGGCCCGGCCGGCTTCACCTTGGCGGAAGCGGCCAAGCGGGTCGGCGTCACCGGCGCCGCGCCCTATCGCCATTTCGCCGACCGCGACGCCCTGATCGCCGAACTGGCGAAAGAAGGTTTTGGACATTTCAACGAGAAACTGGCGCGCGCCTGGGACGGCGGCCGGCCCGACGCCATTGCCGCCATGCGTCGGCGCGGCGCGGCCTATCTCGCCTTCGTGCGGGAGGAGCCGGGGCTCTACAAGGCGATGTTCGGCGACGCCGGGGCGCTGGCGCGGCGAAGCGGCGACAGCGCCGGCCAGAAAGCTTTCGACGACCTGCTGCGCACGACTGTCGCGGTGCTGCGTCAGTTCCACGCGCCGGAGCAGGGGGCTCGCGCGCTGGCGCTGCAAATCTGGGCGGCCACCCATGGAATTGCCGACCTCATGCTGGCCGGCCATTTGAGCGAAAGCCCCGACCAGCCTCTCGCCATGCTTGAGGAAACGGTCGCGGCCCTGATCGAGGCCGCGGTGCGCAAGGCCCTGGGCGTAGCGCCGATCATGCCGCCGCGGCCCTGATCGCAAAAATTTGCATTCGCCCCTCTGGCGTCCGGAGGATGTAAATGTATATAACATTCACATCGTCGGCCGCGTCGGCTGCGATGAAATCAGTTCCGCATGGATCATGCGGAATTCATATTCCGTTGGAGCGAAAATCCGCCCTCGACGTGAAGGGTTTTCGCGCCACGGCGCCTGCGCGGATTGCGAAGCGATCTTCGCGGGAACTGTATGAATGGAGCAAATCATGAGCTGTTCACGCCATATTGGAGCGCAAGAGGGCCATCGCCGCTGCATGCGCTGGAAGCCGATGGAGATCGCGGCGATCGTTCTCGGCTTCGTCTTCTACTGGCCGGTTGGCCTCGCCTTGCTGGGCTGGAAAATCTACAACGGCAAAATGCGTTACGACGGCGATTTCGGTCAGTTCGCCCGCGAAAAATGGGGCGAATTCGAACGGCGCAGCGGGGTTGGCGCGATGTCGCGCGATTTCTCCGGCGGCTGGCGTTCGAGCGGCAATTCCGCTTTCGACGACTGGCGCAAGGCGGAGCTGGAGCGGCTCGAAGAAGAGCGCCGCAAGATCCACGAGGCGGAACAGGCTTTTTACGACTATGCCGAAGGCCTGCGCCGCGCCAAGGACCGCGAGGATTTCGAGCGCTTCATGGCGGCGCGCGCCGCGCAGGGCCAGAACGGCGCGCCGCACGCCTGATCGACGACAAATTGCAAAATCGGCCGCGAGAGCCCGCTGTCGCGGCCGAGATCGCGTCTTATGGGAATTCCGAATGAATCATTCGGAATTCCTGTTCCGCTGGCCCGAAAATCCGCCGGCGACATAGAGGATTTTCGCGCCATGGCGTTTCTGCGGATGGCGAAGCAATCTTGCGGAAACCGTCTTATTGAAGTCACGGTTCAAAGAATTTTACCGATTAACCATTTTGCTTGAGGGGAGCTTAACGCTGGCGCCGCAGGAATCGCGCCATGGCGCGTCGCGGTTTATCTCTCCTCTTGCTCGCGATCGGGCTCGGCGGCCTCGCCGGTTGCTCGAAATTCGAGCACGCCCAGCGTCCGGCCTGGCGCAGGCAGGCGGAAGAGAGCTGTTTCGCCCGCCATCTCGTCGCTTTGAGTCCCTATGTCCAGCCGGCGTCGCATGAAATCGACGGGCCATCGATCTGCGGCCTGACCCGGCCGCTGAAAGTGACGGCGCTCCAGAACGGCGCGGTGATGTTCAGCTCCACCCAGACGCTCGACTGCTCCATGGTGGCGACGCTGAACGACTGGCTGGAGCAGGTGGTTCAGCCGGCGGCCCGCGCGCGTTTCGGCCAGAATGTCGTCGAGATCGAGTCGATGGGCTCGTATAATTGCCGCTCGATGAACCACCAGATCGGGGCGCGGCTGTCCGAACATTCCTTCGGCAACGCCATCGACATCGGCGGCTACCGCCTCGCCGACGGTCGGAAAATCACCTATGTCCGCGACTGGACCCATGGCGACGCGCAGACGCAAGCCTTCCTGCGCGATCTGCACGGCGGCGCCTGCGACCGCTTCGCGACCGTGCTGAGCCCCGGGTCGAATCCATTCCACTACAATCATATGCATGTCGATCTGGCGATGCATGGCATGCGCTCGACCGGGCCGCGCCACATCTGCCGACCGGAGCGCCAGAACACCATCGCGCCCCAGCCCCGCGACAATTTGCCGGAGACGCCGGATTTCGACGACGATCTCGACATCGCGCAAGCCGGCGCGCCGCATGAGCGCGGGGTTTTGGCGACGGGCGGCGAAAGTTTCGCGGTCGCGGCCGCCGCGCCCGACATGATCCGCCGCCGGCCGCCGGCCGCGATCCGGGGCCGCAAGGCGCCCGATCTCGACGAAGTCGCGCGCCTGCTGCAACGCCCGGCGCCGTCGCGCCACGCCCGACCGCTGCCGCTGCACGCCGAATTGCGCAGCCTTGACAGATCGCCGCCACGCCGCGAGCCGCGCGGCGCCATGCGCGAGGACGGGGTCTTTGTGCCCGAGGGCGCGCCGTCGGATTTCGATTTGCATTAGGGCATGTGGCTGCTTGTCTCGTCGCCGCGACAAGCAGCCACAGGCCCTGAGCCCGAAGCCAAAGCTCAAGCGAAAAAATCCGTCGCGCGAAAAAATCGATCCGGGCGGATGGCGACGGGTTCGTGGCGGACAAGCGGGATCGCGCCGGTCATTTGTCTCGCCCGATGGCGCGTTCGGAGCGCCCGCGCGAAGGAGAGACGTTCCAGAATAGGACAAAAAGGCTGGCCGTCTTAATCAGCGCGAGGCCGCGCATCCTCCGTTTTTCAAGCCGCATCAAAATATTGGCCGACGAAGTCTCCGTCGCCGCGCTCCGGAACCGTTCCCTTTCGCATCGGCGCCTGAATAAAAAAAAAGTCAACGGGCTACGCCATGGATGCGGCGTCAAATTTCGACGTCTAGCGCGAATTGCGCCATCGCCTGTTTCCCGGCGGCTCGGGCTCGTTGCGTCGATTGCTACAATTTTTACTCGCGCTTCAACGCAGTAGCAATCTTAACCGGCGTTGGGAGTTTCCGCAGCGGCGCCTTAACCGGGCGGCGAAAATTATCACGCTAATGTCACCCCATTGCCGGATGTGGCCCGGCGACGGCCCGCGGGAACCAAATTCCGGAGCATTCGAGCTATGATGAAAAAAGTCGCGCGGTTCATGAAGGACCGGTCCGGCGTCACGGCGGTCGAATATGCCCTGCTTGCCTTCTTGATCGCGCTGGCGATCATCAGCAGCGTGCAGACCATCGCCCCCGTCCTGAACGCCGAGTTCAACCAGACCGCCGCCAATCTCTGACGGCGCCGATCGGGCGCCCCTTATCGCAAGATTTGCGGGCGCGCGCCAAACGCCAGCCCGCCCGGAGTCCGGTTCGCGCCTCGACGCTCACCCGTGCGCGGAAGGGAGCCCGGCTTCGCGCCGCTCGGATTCAATCCTCGTCCTCGTCCAAATCCTCGTCATCGTCGAATGCGATCGGCGCCAGGCAAACGGCGGGAACGGTCGCCGTGCGAATGGCGTCCTCGCTTTCCGCATACCAGACCACCTCCACCTGATCCTTGATCTGGCGCGCGACCGTCATGGCGCGTCCGCCGGATTTCAGTTGCACGACCTCGCCGGGTTGGAAATCCATGTCTTTCCTCTTTGTTTCGGGTGGGGGAGGGGCGCGCCGACTCGTGTCGCCCTCACGGCCATTTCACTATGGGCGGCATGGATGACAGAATCGAGTCGACATTGCCGCCGGTCTTCAGGCCGAAGATCGTGCCTCGGTCATAGAGCAGGTTGAACTCGACATAGCGGCCGCGCCGCGCCAATTGCTCGTCGCGCTGCGCATCGGTCCATTCGCGGGCCATATTCGCCTCGACCAGCCGGGGATAAATGTCGAGAAAAGCCTCGCCGACCGCGCGGGTGAAGGCGAAGGCCGGTTCGAAGGCGTCGCCGCCCGCTTCGAGATAATCGTAGAATATGCCGCCGATTCCGCGCGGCTCGTTGCGGTGCTTGAGGAAAAAATACTCGTCGCACCAAGCCTTGAAGCGGGGATAGTCGGCGACCGCATGGCCCTCGCAGGCTCTTTGCATCGCCGCGTGGAAGGCGATCGAATCGGGATCGTCCTGGGTTCGGCGCGCGTCGAGCACGGGGGTGAGGTCGGCGCCGCCGCCGAACCAGGCGCGCGAGGTGACCACCATCCGCGTGTTCATATGGACCGCCGGGACGTTCGGGCTCCAGGGGTGGACGATCAGCGAAATTCCCCCCGCCCAGAAACGCGGATCGGCCTCGGCCCCGGGAATCTGTTTGGCGAATTCCGGCGCCAAAGTTCCGTGGACCGCCGAGCAATGGACGCCGGCCTTTTCGAACAGCCGGCCCTTGAGCAGGCCCATCCGCCCGCCGCCGCCGGGGGCGCCGTCGTGATTGGTCCGCTCCCAGGGCGTCAGGGTGAAACGGCCGGGCGCGGCGCCGGGCTCGGCGAGCGCCACGTCGTCGCGCCGCTCCAGGGCCTCGAAGGCCGCGACGATGCGCGCCTGAAGCGCGTCGAACCATTCCACCGCCGCGCGCTTGCGCACGTCCAGAATCGTGTCGTGCAAGGGTTCAATCACAGCAATGCCTCCGCGCCGCACCCGGCGAATCCATCCGTCTGGCGCAGAGCTTCCCCCAAAACCATGGCCGCCGCCACCGCGACGTTGAGGGAGCGCATGTTCGCCCGCATCGGGATGCGCAAAACGGCGTCCGCCGCGCGAAAAACCTCGGCCGGGACGCCGGCGGATTCGCGCCCGACCATGATTATGTCGCCGGGCTGGAAGGCGAAATCGAGATAGGACGTCCCGCCCCGGGTCGAGAGCAGGACCAGCCTGCGGCGGTTTGTCGCACGCCATTCGTCGAATGCGCGCCATGAGACATGCCGGGTCAGCCGGACATGATCGAGATAGTCGAGGCCGGCGCGGCGGAAAGCGCGGTCGGAGGCGGGAAAAGTCGCCGGCTCGATCAGGGCGGCGTCCACGCCGAGACAGGCGCAGAGGCGCAGCATGGTTCCCGCGTTCTGCGGGATTTCCGGCTGAAAGAGGGCGAGGCGAAGCGTGGCGGCGGGCGAGGGCATGGGACTCGTGAGCGACGCGCCGGAGGGAGCGCAAGGGCGCCGGCATGAGGAGGAAAGCGGCGCCAAGGCCGGGAAGCGCCGGGTTCCGGCCGCGACGAAGGCGTCGGGGGCGGGACGGCGCCGTTCGGTCCAGCGGGGCCGAGCCAGCGAATTGGCCGCGCATTTCGGGACTTTAACCATGGTCTGGTCTATGGACAACAGGATCGAAAGGCGCCAATAACGGCGCCTGCAAAAGCCGGGTCCGCAAGCTTTCATACTACGCCGCGCTGTTCTTACGCGCGACGCGACGCGGAACTCCGGCGCGAAATTCATCGCCGCGCGCTCGACGATCCGGTCGTGGGCGCGTGAAACCCATGGGTTTTGCCTTTCTTCGCGGAGCGAAAGTCCGCGCCAGGGAGGCTGAGCCGCCAGCGAACGGGGGACGCACTTGACCAGCGCATCGACGGTCGAACCGACACGCAGAGATTTTCTTTTCATCGCCACCGGCGCGATGGCCGCCGTGGGCGCGGCCGCCGTGGTGTGGCCGCTGATCAGTCAGATGAGCCCCGACGCCTCGACTCTGGCGATGGCCTCCACCGAAGTGGACATCGGCGCGATCCCGGTCGGCCAGATCGTCACCATCAAATGGCGCGGCAAGCCGGTCTTCATCAGCCACCGCACCGCGAAAGAGATCCAGGAGGCGCAGAACGTCGATCTGGCGACCTTGAAAGACCCGCAGCCCGATTCGGCGCGCGTCAAGAAGCCGGAATGGCTGATCGTCATCGGCGTCTGCACCCATCTCGGCTGCATCCCGCTCGGCCACCAGGGCGATTACGGCGGCTGGTTCTGCCCCTGCCACGGTTCGCAATACGACACCTCGGGCCGCATCCGCAAAGGCCCGGCGCCGCTCAATCTCGCGGTTCCGGAATATTCCTTCATGACCGACACCAAGGTCAAAATCGGCTGATCCCGCGATCCCGCCCGTCTCAACGAATTTGCAAAGAGATTCCCAATGCACGGACACTCAACTTTTGAGCCGAAGAACGGCTTCGTGAAATGGCTTGAGGCGCGCCTGCCGATTTTGAGCTTCAGCTACGATTCTTTCGTCGCCTATCCGACCCCGAAGAACCTCAATTACTGGTGGACCTTCGGCGCCATCCTCTCCTTCATGCTGGTCGCGCAGATCGTCACCGGCGTGGTTCTGGCCATGCACTACACGCCGAATGCGGACATGGCCTTCGATTCGGTCGAAAAGATCATGCGCGACGTGAACTGGGGCTGGATGCTGCGCTACGCCCATTCCAACGGCGCGTCGATGTTCTTCTTCGCCGTCTATATCCACATGTTCCGCGGCATCTATTACGGCTCCTACAAGGCCCCGCGCGAAGTGCTGTGGATTCTCGGCGTGATCATCTTCCTGCTGATGATGGCCACCGGCTTCATGGGCTATGTGCTTCCCTGGGGTCAGATGTCCTTCTGGGGCGCGACCGTCATCACCAACCTGTTCTCGGCGATTCCCTGGGTCGGCGACCAGATCACGATCTGGCTGTGGGGCGGCTATTCGGTCGGCGATCCGACCCTCAACCGCTTCTTCTCGCTGCATTATCTGCTGCCCTTCGTCATCGCGGCGGTGGTCGGCCTGCATGTCTGGGCGCTCCATGTCGTCGGCCAGAACAATCCCGACGGCGTCGAAATCAAGGATGTGGCCAAGGACACCGTCCCCTTCTCGCCCCATGCGACGATGAAGGATTCGCTTGGCATCGTGGTGTTCCTGCTGGTCTTTGCCTGGCTCATCTTCTTCGTGCCGAACTATCTCGGCGACGCCGACAACTACATCCCGGCCAATCCGATGAAGACCCCGCCGCATATCGTTCCGGAATGGTACTTCCTGCCGTTCTATGCGATCCTGCGTTCGATCCCGAACAAGCTTGCCGGCGTCATCGCCATGTTCGCGGCGATCGCGGTGCTGGCCTTCCTGCCCTGGCTCGACACCTCCAAGGTCCGCTCGGGCAAATATCGCCCGGTCTACAAGATCTTCTTCTGGATTTTCGCGGCGACGTCGATCGGCCTGGGCTATCTCGGCGCCATGCCTCCGGAGGGCGGCTATGTTCTCGCCGCGCGCATCCTGTCGGTGTCCTATTTCGCCTTCTTCCTGGTGATCCTGCCGGTGCTTGGTCTCGTCGAGAAGACCAAGCCGATCCCCGCCACCATCGCCGACGCCGTGCTCGCCAAGCATGGCTCCCAGAGCTGAACGGCCGATTTCGAGGAACTCAGATAATGACTTTCATGAAAAAGTTCGGAATTGCTGCGGCGGCCGTGATCGGACTCGTCGCCATCTCCACCCCCAGCCTGCGCGCCGCCGAAGGCGCGGAGGCGCCACAGCCGACGCGCCAGAACTGGACCTTCGCCGGCATGTTCGGCACCTTCGACAAGGCGCAGTTGAAGCGCGGCTTCCAGGTCTACAAGGAAGTCTGCTCCAATTGCCACGCGCTGCGCATCCCGATGCGCACGCTGGCGCAACCGGGCGGTCCCGGCTTCACCCTGGACGAGGTCAAGGCTCTCGCGGCGACCTATACGGTCCACGACGGGCCCAATATGCAGGGCGAAATGTTCGACCGGCCCGGCCGTCCGGCGGATTTTTTCCCGTCGCCTTTCGCGAATCCGGAAGCCGCGGCCGCCGCGCTCGGCGCCGCGCCGCCGGACATGTCGCTGCTCGCCAAGTCGATCAAATATGAGCGCGGCTTCCCGAAATTCGTGTTCGACCCGCTGCCGATTCCGGGCATCGGAACCTACCAGGAAGTCGGCCCCGATCTGATCTACGCCATTCTCAATGGCTATACCCATGACGACGACCAGAACTGGAACCTCTATTTCCCGGGTCACAAGATCGCCATGCCGAAGCCGCTGAGCGACGGTCAGGTCCAGTACAAGGACGGCTCGCCGGCCAATGTGCAGCAATACGCCAAGGACGTCGCGGCCTTCCTCTTCTGGGCGGCCGAGCCGAACATGGAGTATCGCAAGGAAATCGGCCGCCGCGTGCTGGCGTTCCTGCTGGTCTTCTCGGTCCTGCTCTATTTCACCAAAAAGAAAATCTGGGCCGACGTCGCCCACTGATCTTCTCGCCACGGAAATGCGAAAGAGGCCCCGCTTCGGGGCCTCTTTTTTGTTGCGCTCCGTCTTAGAGCCTTTTCCGTTCCTTTGGAATCGGAAGAAGTCTCTAATTCATTGTTTTAACGCATATTCTCGTCCGAAAAGTCTGCAACTTTTTGGGAATATGCTAATGCCGATCGACCGGGGCGCCGCCGTGGGCGGCGCGTCCGCCCTTGCGGCCCGCAGTCTTGGCGAGATCCTTGTCGCGGGCGAAACTGCGATTGGACGGGCTGACGCTGCGCCCGCCCTTGCGCCCGGCTTCGGCCGCCAGTTCGGCGTTCTGCGAAAAGCTTCTCTTCTCGCGCGGCACGCTCTCGCCGCCCTTGCGCGCGATGGCGCGCTGCTTCTCGGGATCCATCGAGGCGAAGCCCCGAGCCTTCTTGATCGTCTCCATATCCTGAACCTCATCGGCGCGACCGGGCGCGCTTGCATTCAATATAGGTCTCAAACGCGCCAAGGCGGTGTTTGGTCGCGCTTTTTGCGATCACGAAATGGTGAGGCCTCCCGGCGCCGCGCCGGTCGGCGCGGATTCCATCGGCCCCTCGCAAGGGCCGATGGTATAAGACCGGACACAGGAGGCGCGCATGTCGAGGTTCCGCACCGAAAATGATTCCCTTGGGCCGATCGAGGTCGCGGAGGATCGTCTGTGGGGCGCGCAGACCGAACGGTCGTTGCGAAATTTCGCGATCGGCGGCCAGATCATGCCGCACGAGATCATCCACGCCTTGGCCCTGGGCAAGAAGGTCGCCGCGAAAGTCAATGTGGAGCTCGGCGCGCTCGATCCGAAACTGGCGGCGGCGATCGTCGAGGCGGCGGAGGAGATCGTCTCCGGCCGGCTCGACGATCATTTTCCCCTGAAAGTGTGGCAGACCGGTTCGGGCACGCAAAGCCACATGAATGTCAACGAGGTGATCGCCAATCGCGCCAATGAAAGCTTTTCGGCGCCGCGCGGGTCCATGGCGCCGATCCACCCCAACGATCATGTGAATCTCGGCCAGTCCTCCAACGATTCCTTCCCCACGGCGATGCATGTCGCGGCGGCGCTGGCGGTGGAGCACAATCTTCTGCCGGCCCTGCGGCGGCTCGAAGCGAGCCTCGCCGCCAAGGCGCATGACTTCGCCGGCCTCGTCAAGGTCGGCCGCACCCATCTCCAGGACGCGACGCCAATCACTTTGGGCCAGGAATTTTCCGGCTATGCCGCCCAGGTCGGTTTCGGCGCCGAGCGGATCGAGGCGGCGCTGTCGGGCTTGTTCCATCTGGCCCAGGGCGGCACGGCGGTGGGAACCGGCGTCAACGCGCGCAAAGGCTTCGCTCAAGGTTTCGCGCGGGAAATGGCGCGCGAGACCGGCCTGCCCTTCAAGCCGGCGCGCAATGCCTTCGAGGCCTTGGCGAGCCATGACGCTCTGGTCTTCGCCCATGGCGCGCTGGAGGCGGCCGCCGCCGGCCTGTTCAAGATCGCCAGCGACATCAGGCTGGCGGGCAGCGGGCCGCGCGCGGGCTTCGGCGAGTTGATTCTGCCCGCCAACGAGCCCGGCTCGTCGATCATGCCTGGCAAGGTCAATCCCACCCAGGCCGAGGCGCTGACCATGGTTTGCGCGCGGGTGTTCGGCAATCAGGCGACCATCGCCTTCGCCGGTTCGCAGGGGCAATTCGAGCTGAATGTGTTCAAGCCGGTGATCGCTTTCGCCTTCCTCGAAAGCGCGCGGCTGCTCGCCGACGCCGCGCGCAGTTTCGCGGTCCATTGCGTCGACGGTCTCGCCGCCGACGCGAAAAATCTCGACGCGGCGATGCGCCGCTCGCTGATGCTGGCGACCGCCCTGACGCCGAAGATCGGCTATGACAAGGCGGCGCAAATCGCCAAGGCGGCCAATGCGAACGGAACCAGCCTGCGCGAGGAGGCGATCCGCCTGGGTTATGTCAGCCCGGAAGATTTCGACGCCTGGGTGCGGCCCGAGGACATGCTCGCGCCGAAAGACTGATCACGGCGCGCGCGCGTCGCCGAAACAGGCGACAATGGCGTCATGGGCCTGGCTCTGTTCAGCCGAGGTCAAGGCGTCGCCGGCAAGGCGGGGCCAGATCCCTTCGGACTTGGCGCGCGAAATCACGCAGGCGCAGGTTTTCTGGCACAGGTCGGGCTGAGCCGACTCGCGGACGCACTGATCCACGCATTGCCCGAGGAACAAACCCTCCTGCCCCGGCGAGACCACGAAAAGCGCGAGCAAAGCGAAAGCGCCGTAAAACAGGGGCTGATGGACGAGATAGAAAAACAGCGAATGGCGCCCGAAAACGGCGAGGATTTTGGCAGGCGACGGACCCGGCTGCCTCTCCCCGCGCGCAAATCGGGTGTTCCCGATTCGCGCTTTCAAATATGCCGAAGTCGCCAACAGGCGACTTCGGTCGGGGAGAGGGAGACGACCCGCCGCCACGCCAAGGAGAACCACGCCGAGCCAGGGGAAGAGCGGTTGGTAGTCGTTGCTGGGCGGCTCGAAGGTTCCGAGTCCGGTCCACCACAAGATTTTGGCGTTGAAAAAAGGCCCGGCCAGGAATTCCGGGGCCGCGAGCGCCGCCGCGGCGAGCGCCAGGATGAGCCAGAGCGGCGCATCGACCAGCGGCGCGGCGATCAGGCTCGCCACGGCGATCAGATGGAGAATGCCGAAAAAGATCGGCGTCGCGGGGAAAAGCTGGAAGGAGACGGCGCTGATCGCGCCGGCCGCGGCGACGATCATCGCCCAGCGGCGCCAGAAGGCGCGCCCGCGCAGCAGTTTTCCGCGCGCGCGTCGGGAGAGGACGAGCCCGATCCCCACCAGCAGCAGAAAACTCGACGCGATGGCGTGGCCGAGCCAGTGGAAGCCTGTCGAATAGAGCAGCGCCGGATCGATCCAGCGGAAATGGCCGAGATCCCAGGTGAAATGGAAGGCGAACATCGCCCACAGCGCCAGACCGCGCGCCGAATTGACCCAGAGCAGGCGGCGTGGAGAAACTCTGCTGTCGGTCATGTCAAATGACCGGCGGCATCCGCGCCGACGGGCGCGGCGGCCGCCTGATGCGGCCGGGCGCCCTCACTTTCGCCTTGGCGAAAGTGAGGGCAATGAAATGAAACAAGGCGGTCACGGCCGGAAATGCGAGAAAATCATGTCCGGCGCCGAGAGATTATGGCGCGAGGGCGCGACGCGCCCAGCCCAGAGTTCGGTGGCGGAAGCGCCGGGAAAGCTCATGACCGAGGTCTCGTTCCAGCCCTTGCCGCCCTGCTCGCGCCAGCCGATCCGGGCGACGTCGGCATTGGTCTCGGTCGTGTACATCGAGCGCAAAGCCGCGAAGGGCAGGTTGTCGGGCATGGCGCCGGAATAATCGACATCAAGTGCGATATGGTCCTGGTCGACCTGCTTGAGGGTGACTTTCGCCGCGCCGCCGCGCGCGAAATTCAAGGTGAAGGCTTTTGCCGCCGGATCGAAGGCTATGTCCTTGATCGCGACGACCGGGCGCGGGCCGGCGGGCGAATTCTGGATTTCCAGCGGCCCGATCTGGAAGGACGAGCCATAGGCGGTCCAGCGCATGTCGCCATAGGGCAGGGGGCGGATGCGCCAGTTGCCGTCGGCGGGATAAAGCGCCAGCACTTCCTCGGCGCGCTCGCGAGAGAGCAGCCACAGCTGGATATAGGCGAAGCCTTTCTCGACCCGGTCGCCGACCTTGATCGGAATGTCGGTCGGGCGCCAGAAATTCGGGTCGGTCAGGCCGGTCAGCCACAGGGTCGGGGATTCGAAAAAGGTTTTCCGCGGCAAGGCGCCTTCGGAATGCGGCATATTGCAGGCGGAGAAATCGGGCGCCCAGCGGTCCTTGCCGATCATGCCGATAAAAGCCGGGTGGACGGCCTGGACCTCCATGTGCCGGACCTGCGGCGAGACGAAATCCAATTCGACATTGTCGCGCTCGGCGCAGATTTCGGGGGTCGATTTGTTCACCACCTTGACGGCAAGCTCAGCCCCGAAATCCTTGGCGCCCTGGGCGTCAGCCGGCCTTGCCAGCGCCGGCGCGAGCAGGAAAAGGGCGGCGAGGGCGAGGCGGGAAAGAAGCATGAGGCGTTTCCGTGCGGTTATGTCTGGCTTTAAGCCCGCCGCGCGGCCAAGGCAAGCGCCGGAACGGAACCAGCATCAACGTCATCAAGCTGTAGCGCGACAAATCAAATGGCATTTTTGGACAGATCAAATGGCATAGCCTCACTTTTTGATCTCGCGGTGCGAAAGGGACGTTTAAAGACCCCTTGAGGCGCCGTTCCAACGGGCGTCAGGTCGCCTGCTGCTCGCCGTCGAATGAGAAGGCGAGGCCTTTTTCGCCGAACACCGAGCGCAGGCTTTTGATCGAGAAATTGGCGTCGTCGTCGTCGCCGAATCCTTGGGTGGTCAGGATGCCGCCGGCCGGCGGCGGGAAGATGCCGCCGCGCAAGGTTCCGCGAAAGTGTTTTTGGCCTCGCTTGAACGCCGCCGCGCGCGCCTTGACGGCGTTTTGCGCCTCGGTCTGAGAGCCGAACAGCTGGGGATGGACATAATCCGGGCCGTCCGAGGAATTCCCTGAGGAAACGACGGTGCGGGTCGCGGTCTTGCGGCTGAAGACATTGGCCTTGGACTGGCCGCGCTTGGGCCTTTCCTTGTCGCCAATCTCCCAACGGCCGACCAGGTCCGCCGGCGTCACAGTGAGCGCCGGGATCGCCTGCCCGGAAGCGCTTTGGCCCGCGCCCTTGGGAACGACGGTGAAATAGCCTTGCGCCATTTTCAGGATCGCGCCGACGCCGCGGGCGATGCGCATCCCAAAGTGCATGTCGCTTTCGCCGTGCTGGGCGAGGATCGCATCGATCTGAATCTGAGCGATCGAGGGATGGACGGCGGCCGAGAGATTGTTGTCCGAGGCGATCTGCTGAAAGACCTGGCCGTAGGTTTTGGGCGGCGCGAACGACCGAAATTTCTGGGTTTTGAGCGAATTGTCGAGTTGCGCCGCGTGCGCGGTGACATGGAAAGCCGCGATTTCGCCGACCTTGGTGGTTTCCAGCACCTTGAATTGGCCGGCCTTGACCACGCCGGTTTCGACCCATCCGAGGCTCACGTCGACGATCGCGCCCTTGGCCGGCTTGGCCAGCATGCCGTCGTAATTGCTGATGGTCAGGCGCAGCTCGTCGGTTTTTTCGCCGTCGGTCTCGTGGATTTCGCCCGAGACGATGCGGCCGGCGAAGCGGCTTGAGATGTCCTGACCGTCGAGGAAAATCTGGATGATCGGGATCATGCGAACAATTGTATGGTGGCGATCTGCGGCGCCGGCGACGGCGTCAGCGTCGGCAGGATCAGAATGGTGTTGAGGGGAAGCACGGGCCCGAGCGCCGCCAGGCCCGGATTGGCGGCGAGGACGGCCTCGGCCGCGCCCTGGACGTCGCCATAATAATTATAGGCGATCAGATCGACCATTTCGCCGACGCCGGTGACATAAGTGGTTTCATTCATGGCCACACCGCGAAAATCGTGCCGTCATTGTCGTCGGCGGCCGAGAATTTGAGCGAAAAAGTCACCTTTAATGGCGTGCCGTCGGGCAGAAGGCCTTCCTTGCTGTATTCGCCCTCGTCGAGCCGAAATAGCCCGACCACGTCGCCGTCGCCGGTAAAGAGAAAATCGACGGTTCCCGCCCCGGCCTCGCCGAGGAGCGCCACGATCTGGCGATAGGCCCCGATTCCGGCGACGACGGTGTAGATCACGCCTTCGAGAGAGACGAATTCCGGGCCGGGCGACAGATATTGCCCCGGCGGCCGGCGGCCAAACACCGGCTCGCGCGCCCAGCGGCCGCCAAACCGGTGTTTCAGGCGATCGAACGAGGCGCCGCCGACCTCAAAAGTGTAATCGCCCCACACCAGAAGAGCCATCAGCGCGCCTCCGGTCCGTCATGGAGCGCGCCGGTCGAGGGCGCGAAGCTATGCGAAGGCGAAAAAGTCCCCAATTGCTTGAGGCCGGCATTGGCCCGCTCGACCAAAGCGACCAGCCGCTCCAGCCCGGTCAGATCGACTTTGGGCTGAACCGTACCGTTGAGCAGGTCGAGGGTTTGTTTGGCGCTTTCGGCCTTGTCCTTGGTTTCGTCGAGCTTCGAATTGTCGACCTGCGCTAGGGCCGGTGCCCCGCCTCGGGTCGGAGGGCGCCAGTGATGCGCATAAGGTGAATTTGCCTCTTGTTCTTGTTGGAGCAGGTCAAGTAGATGCTGGTTCGCCGCTATAGCCCCGCGCGTCGCGTTCGGCTTGGTGTCATCGATCGCGCCTGCCGCCTTCAGGCCTCTCATGACCCCATAAAGGACGATGTTCGCAACGGCCGCGGCGGCAACGCCCAGCGCGGCCAAGGCTCCGGCCGTGGTGATCGCCGCCGGAACGGTCAAACCAAGAGGAACCTTTTCCGGATTGAGTCCGCCTTTTTTTATGGCATCCGGCAATCCGCCGGGTGCGCCGCCAAGCCTGGCCGCTGCCGCCGTCAGCGCCGCCGCCGACTGGTCGAGCGCGGCGGCCGAGCCTTTGAGGCCGAAACCGCCGAAAAAGCCGGTCATGCCTTTCTTGAGCAGCGCCCCGCCGGCGAAAAAGGCCGCGCCGATCCCGGCCGTCGCCGTCCCCATCGCCGCGATCGGATGGTCATTATCAAACTGGCCGAGCTCCTTCGCCGCCCAGCCCACCGCCGTCGCCAGGCCGTTGAGCGCCTTTCCGGCCGCCGCCATGTCGGGGCCTGTGAGCGCGGTCGCGAAATTCCCGAGCTGCGTGGTCAGCGTCTGCAGGCCGCCGGCGGCGGTGTTCATCATGTCCTGGGCGCCCGCCAGTCCCTCAACGCTCTCCAGATTGGCCTGGTGGGTCTCGAACTGCTGTTGCTGCTGGAGAAGCTTGGTGACGATCGCGGCAGCGCGCGTGTTGGGGTACAGTTTGTTAATCTCGGCGATCTGGTCGGGGAGCGACGTGAACCCGGCTTTTTCCAGCGCCGGCTTGAGGCGGTTCCAGACGAACAGGTCCGGATCCTGCACCCCCATTAAATAATCCTTGAGATGATGGCCGCTCTTGACGCCGGCCAGGTGGCCCTTGCTATCGAGTGCTCGATCCTCGGGTTTCAGAAAGCCGAGCCGCTGCCATTCGTCCGCCGCGTCGCGATGGATATTGCCGAGCATCGCATGCATCATCCCGGCGAGGCCGGCGCCGCCGCGCGAGCCGGTCTCCTGGGCGAGCAGAAACATCGTGCGATCCAGGAAACGGTCGGAGAGGAGGGCCGCCGCCCCTTTCATCTGCTGGGAAAAGGCCAGGACCGAGTCGGCGGAGAGGGTATGGCCAGCATATTGCTGGGATCTCACGAAGAAATCGATGAAACGCTTGAACCGCTCGGGATCGCGCGTGACGCCCATGGTCTCGGCCGACTTGTAGATGGCGCCCATGTTCTCGGTCGACAGCCCTGCGGCTTTCAGCGCCGACATCGCCTGAACCGCCACCGGCATGAGGCCGGGGACTTCGGAGGGATTGCTGGCGACTGAGCGCAGGACCCGATATTCCTCCAGCGCCTCGCGCCAGCCGATATTGGGGTTCTTGGCCGAAAGCTCGCGCGCCTGGCGGTTCGCCTCGGCGAGTTCCGAGGCTGGAATGCCGGCGACGCGAAGCCGGGCCTCTTCTCTCTGATATTCGGCGCCGGCCACGATGGCGCGCGTGGTGGCGTGCAGGATTTTGTTGCCGACCCCCATTTCGACCATCGAGCCGATGATCCCGCCGCCGCCCGCTCCAGCCGGAGCCCCGCCAGCCGCGCCGCCAGCCCCGCCGCCGCCTGGGCCCCCCGCGTTTTGACGCGCCTGCGCCTGCTGCTGCGCCACCCATTCGCTCGCCCGGACGCGCTGGCGCTGAAGGCCTTCGATCGCCGCGCCCTGCTGAGCCGCCGATTTTTCGGTCGCCGCCGCCGTTTCGCGCTCGCTTTGCGCGATCTTTTCATTGGCCGCGATGAGCGCGGTCGCCTCGTCGGCGCGGGCGCGGCGCTGCAGCCATTTCTGGCGCTGGTTTTCCAGTCCCTCGATCGCGGCGGCCTGTTCCGCCGCCGATTTTTCAATCGCGGCCAGCGTCCGCTGCTCGCTCGTCACGATCTTTTCGTTTGAGGCGACGATGCCGTCGGCCGCCGCCGCCGCGCTGCTGGCCGAGCCGGCCTGGACGTCGTTCAGCGCCTGCGCGGCGCCCTTGAGCTTCTGGAGTTCGCTTTCCGCCGCGCGCGCCGGGCCGGTGAGCTGGTCGACCAGCTTCAGGATCATCGAGACCGACATTTCCGATCCCGACATGACCCCTCCTTAAGTCCGTTATGCGCCGAGACGGGCGCGCGCCCGCGCCCAGAGCTGCTTCAACAGCGGAATTTCCATCTCGCGCAGCTCGGCGAGCGGAAACGGATAACAAAGGCCGACGTCGGCGACGAGATCGTGGAAAGAGCCGGGGCCTAGCCCCACAAGAGCTTTCCCAACGCGAAATCCAGCGTTTTCACGTCCGCGCTGGGCATGCGCCTTAAAACCTCGATCGGCAGCCCGGTGAACCTGGTCAGCAGCCCCAGGGTGTCGATGTCGGCGCCCTTCTTGGTATAGGCCTCGTAATCGGCCCCGACCGGCACGCGCAAAGTCACCGAGTCATAGACCACGCCGCCGAGCTTGAACGGCTGCGACAGAGCGATTTCTTGCGCGGCGAAATCCTCGCCGGCGTCGAGATCGACGATTTTAGGCTCCGCAGGCGCTGCCGCGGCGGCTTCATCGGTCATAAAAACCTCCTTTAAAGCGCGGCGCGGATCGCGGCGTATTCGTCGACGCCGTTGACGATATATTTTTCCGCCGCGACATCGATGTCGTAGATGGTGACATTGTCGATGGTCAGCTTCAGCGCATCGAGCGCGGCGCGCACCTTGATCATCGCCTTCTTGCCGCCCTCCCACGAGCCCGGATCGAGATCGGTGAACTGGCCGCGGCAGATCAGATTGGCCGAATGCTTGGCCCCGTTGTCGCCGATCATGCTGGCGGTGTTGGACAGCCGGATCGCCATACCCGAAAAAAGCCCGACCTGCTGGATCACCTGGGGGTCGTAGGACGAATAATCGACCTCCCACTCGAAGAACTCGTAGCCCATCGGGATCATCCGCGTGCCGAGCATGCCGCCGCCGCGAAATTTCTCCATCACCTTCTTGATCTTGGGCGTCGAGGCGCGCTCGGTCGAGCCGAGCTTGCCGACGCCGTCGACGTAGGAATTCATGGCGACCAGGATATAGTCGAGACTGGACATGCATCGTGCTCCGTTGGCGCGTTCGCTCCGGCATACGCCGACCGCTCACGCGCTTATTCAGCCGCCGTTGAGGCCGGTCTGGATGGCGCTGACCAAAGCGGTGTAATAATTATCGTTGAGCTGGGCGTAGTTCTGGATGTGCTCCATCGGCGCCGGCGGCGTCGGGTCGAAATCCCAGGCCCATATGCCTTGGCTGGTCTGCTCCGGCGTGTTCTTCTCCGGATCGAGCCACACCGAGCCGCCGACCAGCGCCCCCAGCGTCACCAGATAATCGAAGAACTCCTGCACGCTCTGCTGCATTTCGCGCAACAGCTGGAGCGACGGCGGCTTGTCCACCGCCCAGGCCTGGGCCTGCTGCACCGCCTCATAGACCATGTCGCAGGCGGTCCTGACCGCCTCGAACTGGAACGACAGGTCGGCGGTGGCGCAGGTGCGGTTGCCCCAGCGCCGCCAGCCGGTATAGCCCTGCGATGGCGCGTTGATCGCCACCGTGATCCCCTGGGCGTTCAACAGATTGGCCTGGTCGTTGGGGTTGTCGGAATAATCGATCGGCGACGAAATGCCGCCGACGCCCTGGAAGGCGTTGTTGGAGGGCGAGAACCAGAAACCCTGGTTGGTCACCACATTGGCGGTCAGGCCGGCGTTGGAGGCCGAGGCCGGGGCGGCGACATAGGACGAGCTGGCGTTGTCCCACACCTCGACCGCCGGATAGAAGCAGGTGACGCGCTCGTTGTCCCAGTCGTTGCGGTAGAGCAGCGCGTCGGAATCGCTATCGACCGGGCAGTCGGCGTAGATGCGGCCGCGCAGGTCGGTGGCAATCGGGATCAAGGCGGAGACCACCGGATTGGAATAATTGCCGGTCACGACCGCCGCCGTGGCGCTGCCGCCGGCGCCGGTGATCGCCGCGGTGATGCTCGTCCCCTGGGCGTAATTGCCGGAATTGGTGACTTCGACGGTGTAGGCGCCGTTGGCGTAGGTCACGGTCGCTGCGGCCCCGGCCGGGGAAAAAGCGATGGTCGCCGCGCCCGAGCCCGAAGTGCCCGAAAGGGCGACGCCGGTGACGCCATAAGGCCGCTGCGAGGTGTAGCCCGGGGCGATGAAGGTGCGCGGCTTGACCCCGACCAGCGCCTCGGCGTTGCGGAAGGCGTTGACGCCGGTGCGCGCGACCGGATCGCCGATGATGTTGGACATCACGACGTTGGGGTCGACGTCGTCCGCGACCCGGATCATCACCACCGCCGCGCCGGCCTCGGCGTAAATCTGCTCGATCGCGCCGAGCAGAGTGCCGGTGGCGCCCAACCCTTGGGCGGCGAGCGGCTGGGCGGTCAACAGGATCGGGGTGTTGAGCGGAAATTTGGTGACGTCGGCGAGGTCGGCGGTGCCGATCAGGCCGATCGGGCCGGCGGCGGAGATCCGGATCGGGATGGTGTTCGAGCCGGTCTCGATGGTCTCGACGCCATGGAGGAATTGGGTGGTCATGCGCGGCCCTTCTGCGGAATTTGTCGCAGAATGGCGGATTTGCGGTTTGGGTTGAGGGTGACGCCGGTCACGCCCCGCGATCAGGGCGACTGAGCGGCGTTCAAATCATCTTAAAACGAATCTGCCGGGTTTCAAGCCCAGTCGCCGACAGCGCCGCCGTCAGCTCCAATTGCCGACGTCGACCACCGCGGACGAGCCCAGCGGCGAAATCTTGAAATAGGAATTGGCGCCGACCACCGCCGCCGCCGCCACCCCGAGCGACACTTCGGGAATGATGGTCCCGGCCACGGTGACGCGGATGATTCCCTTGATCATGGCGTAGCCGGTCGCTGTGGTGTTGGCCGTGGTCAGCGCGGTATTGGCGGCGGTGTTGAAGCTGGTGTAATCCGACGACGCCGTCGCCAGCGCCGCCTTGTTGGCGGTCGCCCACCACATCTGAGTGAAGGTGGCCGTTCCGCCGAGCGCGAAGCCGAACGAGCCCGACGAGGTCGACATCGAGGACAGCGAAAAGGCGCATTCGAACTGGTAGGCCCGACCGGCAGGGTCAGCGCGCCATTGGTGGTTCCGTTGAGCAGTTTCTGCGCCGCGGTCTGCGAGGTCAGGGTGTAGGCGCCGCTGAGCGCCATCACCTGCTCGGTCCGCATCACCCCGCGGCACGACGCAGTCGGCGTGGCGTAGAAGGCGGAGCCGTCATATTCATGCGTCCCGGCGGCGGCGGCGGTGAGATTGGTCCCGGCGCTAAAAGTCAGCGGCGCGGCCGAGGCCGTTCCCGCCGTCAACGCCAGGGTCTTGTTGGTCAGCGTCTGCGTCGCCGTCAGGGCGGCGACGGTGTCCGTGATCGGAGGCAGGGTGAGGGTGTAGGTCGTTGCGGAGGCGTTGGCCGAGACGAGCCCGGTATAGCCGGTGGACGAGCCTTTGACATAAAGGCCAGCCGCAGAAAGGTAGGTCGTCCCCAAAACCGAAAGATTGTCCGTCACCGTGACCTGGCCGGATGAGCGCACAATCGACAGCGGGTAGTCGATCAAAGTCCCGGCGTCGCTGTAACGCCCGATGGCGAAATCGGAACCGGCGTTCGAGCCGCTTTCCGAAGTCTGCGAGCCGAGGTTCAACTCCCACCGTGCTGAGCCGGCCGTCTCGCCCCAAATGCGATTATTGAGCGATGCGAGTCCGGACGCCTTGGACAGCACGGCATGAGCGTCGACCGCGCCGGAGCTTGGCGCCACCGACAGGCCGCCCGCGCCCATAGCGGAGACGACGCCGGTCGAGCGCGTGATCTTGAGCGGCTGGTCGATCAGCGCGCCAGCATCCGAATAGCGGAAAATCCCGAAATCCGCGCCGACGTTCGAGCCCGACTGCGTGGTGCCGTCGCCGAGGTTCATGACCCAGGCGATCTGGCCGTTGACGTCGCCGGTGATCTCGCAGGGCGCGTTGGCGGGAGCGAGGAAGGTCAGCGCCGGCGGCGCCGAGGTCGATGGACCATAGAGATAGAACGCGCCGACATTGACGGTGTACGAGCCGCCGTCGTAGGTGCCGCCCGTACCGCCGCCCGCCGTCGTGCCGGGGAAATAGGTGTAGTTCCCGGCGACGCCGGAGATCACGCCGCCGCTTCCGACCCAATATCTGCCGCCGGTGACGTTGGTGGGATTAACGAAGCTGGTGCTGTAGGAGCCCAGCGATCCCACCTGAAAAACGCCATCGATCGTGCAATAGACGTAATACGAAAACGTCACCGCATTGACGAAAGTGGTGGACGAATAATCGATCAGGAAGCCGAGCTGGGTTGCGAGGTTGTGGGTGAAAGAATTGCCGGTGACATAGACCGGACCGAAAATATAGAGAACCGATCCCGAGCCGCTCGCCAGCGTGTGGGAGGTGAGGCAGGCGCCGAAATAGACGTTCGAGCCTACATTAAGCTCGCCGGCCGCCGCGATCACCACGCCGGAGCCGTAGGCGCTATCGACCGAGAGGTTCTGGATCGTGACGTTGCCGGAAAATCCGATATACTGGATCGAGCCGGCGTTTTGCGCCGCCGTGCCGCTCGACGGGTTGATCAGCGCGCCGCCGCCCGCCGATGTGCCGCCGCCGTCGATAATGCAGCCGACGCCACCCGGGGGCAGGCCGATGACAGCGACGTCTCCGGGCGAGGTGAAGGTCGTACCGGCGGCAAGATTGAACTGGCAATAAAAGCCGCCGGCGTCATAGTTCGCCAGCCAATCGGCATAGGCCGCCGCGAATGTGTTGAAGGCGCTGGAGCCGGAGGCGAGGCCATCGGTGTCGGCGACGCCGCTGGTCGGGTTCACGTAGATGGAATGGGTTCCCGTCTGGACGTACCGCTGCGGGCCCTTGAGCGGCTCCCACGAGCCGGTGATGTTCGAGATTTCGTCGCTTTGGCCCGGCCACAGCTTGTAAGTGACGCCGCCGGTGAGGATGATTTTCTTGGCGCGGCTGTCATTATTTACGATCCGATAAAACCCGGTCGCGATCGACCCCGGCGTTGGGAAGGTGACCGCATAATAGGCCGCGCCTCCGAGTATGATCGTCGCGCCGCAGTCGCCGGCGACGACGCTATAAGCGGCCGTCTTGCTCGACTTGGCCGTCGAGATAGCGATCGTGACGTCGCCGGTCCCGGCGTCGGCGCCCGTATAGGCGAGCGAGACGCCGGCACCGGCGATGACCTTGGCGATGACCGCGGACCCGGGCGTCGTGGTGTTGAGAAGCGCGCGCGTCAACGCCCCGGAGGCGATGTCGTCGGCTTCGAGCAGGGTCCGCGCCATCGATCAGTCTTTCGTGCGGGTGGGGCGCGCCGGGCGGGCGAGGCCGCGCAGCTCTTCGTTCTTGGCGCGCAGCTCCTCGATCAATTTCTGATCGTTGGTGGTGCGCTCGGTGAGCGCCGCGTTATGGGCGCGCAGCTGCTCGATCGCGGCCATGTGCGCGTCGCCGATCAGGTCGAGCGCGAGGTTGGCGGCGAAAGTGTCGCCAAGCTCCTTGGTGAGCCGCGCGTTCAGCGCGGCGAGCAATTGCGGGTCTTTGGCGTTGATCTGCATGGGGCCTCACTTCAGGTAATAAGCGCGCAACTTGTCGCTCGACTGCGGCGCGAACAGCATGGTGATGGTCGAGCCGGAGATGGTGAAATCGTTGCCCGACCCCGGCTCCAGGGTGCGGCCGTTGAAACAAAGCTCCATCGCCGCGCCGGAATTGGCCGGGGCATTGGCGAGCGTGAACGAGGTGTTGACCCCGTTCATCGAGCCGGTCGGCGTCTCGTTCCAGATGAAATTGGTGTATTTGACGAAGCCGGAGCCCGAGGTGTTGTTGACAATCGTCGCCAGCGCACCCGCCGTCGTGGTGACGTCGCCGGTCAGCGCCGGGAAATCGCCGGCTTTCAGATGACCGCCCGAGTTGAGGATGGGGAAGCCGCGATTGCCGTCGGCGGCGGCGGCGAGCGCCGTGGCGACGTTCGACCCCAACCCGGAAATCCCGGCGATCGGCAGGCCGGAGCATGAAGTGAGCGTGCCGCTCGACGGCGTCCCGAGAGCGCCGCCATTGACCACGACGGCGCCCGCCGTGCCCACCGCGACGCCGAGCGCGGTTTGAACATTGGCGCCGAGCGCCGATGTCTGCAGCGCGCCGGTGATGCGGGCGTCGTTGCCCACGGCGGCGGTTCCGGCGGTCGTGCCGTAAGTGACCGAAAAGGTATTGCCAACCTGGCCGAGGCCGGTTCCCGCGGTGTAGGTCGTGCCGGAAAAGTCCTGGGTGAAGGCGACCGAGGTGGTATCGACGGTGATCGTGCCGGTGGTGGTGCACCAGAATTTCGTGTCCTTGTAGGTCGTGCCTTCGGCCACCATGAAATACTGGCCTTCGTTGACCGTCGAAGCCGAAGCCCACCAGGTGGGGCGGGTCCACGAGCCGGAAGCCGCGGTCCAGGGCCCGTTCTGCGAGGCGGTGGTCTGCGCCGTCAGCAGGATGACGTCGCCGGCGACCGGGGTGACGCCGTCGATCGCCGAGAGGCCCGACAGCGAAGCGATATTGGCCGCCGACAGGATGCGCACGTCGTGGACGCCGCCGATGCCGCCGGATTTCTGGTCGACATAGGCTTTTGTCGCGAGATCCGAGGCGTTGGCCGGGGCGCCCGAGTTCTGGACGGTGTAGCCGCCGAGATTGAGCGCGGCGGCCATGTTCACCGTGCCGTCGCTCTTGATGAATTTCGCCCCGTCGACCAGCGAGGCGGTGGGGACGATCGCGCCGGAGGCCATCGCCGCCCAGGGGATCGAGCCGGACTGGATTTCTTCGGAGCCGTTGAGGAGGGTGCGGGACATGGTAGGTGCCTTTGGTTAAAGTGGTGAGAACTCGAACAACGCGTCGCCCGCGCTGATATCCAACGCGAGAGTCACGCTGGCGCCGGCAATCGAATAAGCGGACGGGCTTTGGCGCAGGCCGTTGACATAGAGCGCGTTGGGCGCGCCGATGTTTTGCGCGAAGGTGAAAGTCTGGCCGGGTGCGGTCACCGTGAAAACCTCGACCACCGGCGTGGGAACCGTGGTCGAGCCGATCGACGGCGACGAATAGAGGAACAGGCACGGCGCGCCGTCCCACACCAGGCCCGCCGGAATGTTGAGCGTGGCGCCGGTCGTCGAATAATTGGCGGGGAACTCGACCCGGCCGTTGATCACCAGCAGCTGGAACGAGCCCACGTCGCCCGAGAGCGCGACCGCCTGGCCCGCGCCGATCCCGGTAAAGCCGGCGCTATAGACCAGCATCGCGCCGGGAGGGCCGGCGACGCCTGGCGAACCGGACGCCCCTGGAGCGCCTTGCGGACCGGGCGCGCCCTGCGGTCCGACCACCACATCGACCACCGCAATGGTCTGGCCGGGCTGCAGCACATTGATGCCAACGCCGGCGAGCGAACTGGCTTGCGCCTGGACGACGAAGATGGCCGGCGGCGGCGCGGCGCCTACAGAAAGCATGTGACGCCTCCGTTGACTGTGACGCCAAGCGGCGCGTTCTGGAACAGATTGACCACGTCGCCGTCGCCGAGCGCCAAGAGGTCGGCGACATAGGCGCCGGGCGCGATCGTCTTGGCCTGGGCCGCCGGGATCAACCAGGACAGGGTTCCGTTGACGCCCCCGTTGACCAGCAGGCCGTTGGCGGTCGAGAGATCTAGGCCGATCTGCGTCACATCCGACGCCAGCCTGATCTGGCTGTGGAATTCAATTCCGGTCAGGTCGATCGGCGTCGTCGTCCCGGCCTGCACGAACTGCACGGCGACGCGCAAATCGGCGTTGGTGGCGATCACCAACGAACCGGACAATTGCGGAAGCAGCAGGACGTTGGTCATGAAAACCCTTCGGCGGCGGCTGTGACGCGGATTTCAGCGGGTTTTACAGCACCGGCGGCGGCGCGGGCGCGGTCGGCGGCGCGGCCGGCGCGGCGGTCCCGGCGTGCTGCGCCGCCAGCTCTCTCAGCTGCACCAGCGAGGCGTTGATCTCCTGGGTCAGCACGTCGTTGGCGGCGGCAAGATCGCCGGCGCCAGCGGCGCCGGAGGTCAATTGATTGAGCAGCGCCAGAGTTTGGTTGACGGCGGCGGCGTGTTCGGCGACCAGCGCCTTGGCGGTTTCGAGATGACCCATAAGTCTGTTTCCTTTCGTTCTATGAATTCGCCGGCCACGCCGGCAGGCCGGCGCTGGCGGGAGTGTCGATCTGGGCGAAAGTCGTGATCGTTCCGGCGGCGATCGCGGCGCGGATGGCCGTCTTTTGCGAAAACAGCAGCTGATTGAACAGGCCGACCGCGACCTGGATGGCGACGATCTGGGCGCCGGTCAGGGTCACCGGCTCGGCCTGGTCCCAGTTGTAGGGCGTCCCCGGCGCGGTCGAGGTGAGCTGCACCGCATTGGCGAGCAGCGCCAGCCCCGCGGTGTCGGTTCCGACCTCGACCAGCTGCGGGGGCGCGCCCGATGCGGCGATATTCACCGAAATGCCGCCGGCGGCGATTTTTCCGCGCAGAGCTTCGGCATAGGCGAGGAGCTGCGCCGGCGTCGGCGGCGTGAGGCCGCTCGGCGGCAGCCCGGCGCCGGAGAGCACCACGTCGAGCGCCGCCGTCGTCGCCACCCGCGAGACCGGATCGAGCGGCCACGGCGTCGCGATGCCGCCGGCGGCGAGGAAGGCTTGATAGCCGGGGTCGGTCGCGGCAACCACGGCGCCCTTGGCCGAGGAAAAAATGATCGTCCCGCTCTGGCCCTGTGGCTGGCCGCTCCAATACCAGTTTTTTGCGTTGTAATTCATGATTTCCTCAAAAGTCCGTGATGTTTCACGGGCGTCTCTCGACGCCCTATGCCAGATAGCCGTTGTTGAGGCCGGCGCCCGCCGTCGAGCCCGGAAGGATGCCGGCGCCGGCGCCGTCGGTCAGGACGCCGCCGCCGTAATCGGCCGCCCATTGCGGGCCGGTGGTCGCGCCGGTGAAGCTGAACAGGCTGGGGAAGACATGGACCAGGCCGCCGTAATCGGCGACGACGCTGGCGGCGGAAAAATTCGGCGTGCCGGTGAAGGCGACCGAGCACGAATTGTTGGTGACGCTGTCGGTCGATCCGAAGGCGACGAAGCCGGCATAGCCCAGGGCGAGCCCCAGCCCGCTGCCCGAACAGCTGTTGGCGCCGATCAGCACCACATTGGCGGCGTTGGCCGCGCTCATCGCGAAGCCGTTGGCGGTCAGCGCCAGACCGACGCCGTTGGCGGTCAGCGTCGCGCCATAATGACCCTCGAAATTCTCGTAATAGGTCGCAAACGAAATATTCCCCGAGATCGAGACATTGACCGCGCCCCACGCCCTGACGCCGCGCCCGGAATTGACGGCGGTGCTGGTCGCCGAGATGACCGCGCTGACCCCGGAGGCGGTGGAAAGATTCCATTGCTGGATCGCGCTGGCGGTAAAAATCGCGCCGGAATAAGTCCCGCTCTGGTTGATCACCAGATTGATCAGGGAAGCGAAATATTTGGCCGACAGCGCGTTGAACGCGCCCTGGATGGTGGCGAAAGGCGCGGCCGACGTGCCGGGGTTCGAATCCGACCCGCCCGAAGCGATATAAAAGGTGGTCGAAGGCGGCGGACGCAGCAGCGCCGCGGCCTGTTGCGGCGTCACCCACGGGGTCTGGTAGCGCCCGGAGACCACCGCGCCTTGAGCGAATTCATTTGCCGTCGCCGGGCGGCCATAGCCGAGCGCCGGCGGCTCGGTCGCCGACGTCGGCGGATCGCTTGACGGCGTCGCGCCGGGCTGGATCGCAAAAGTGCGGTCGATCCAGCCGGACGATTCGGTGATGTCGGTCTTGGTCAGCGGCGAGACGCAGGTCGGCAGGTTGGAATTATAGGCGCTCACCACCTGCGACATGGTGACGAAATTGCCCGACGGCGGCTGCAAAGTGACCGAGCCGACGCCAAAACCCACCCCCACCGAAATGATCAGGTCGGTGGTCTGCCCCTGGCCCGAGGTGGTTTTTTGGACATTGGTGGTGGCGACGATGCAGGTGTTGCCCAAAGAGTTGAGGAGCGCGATCTCGGTGATGGTGAACGGGCCGATCTCGACGCCGCCGATCGAGGCCGGAATCTCGGCGGTGATGTCGAGCTGGTTGGGGATATTGGCGTCGACCGCCACCGAGGTGATGACTTCACCGCGCCACACTTCATGGGTGACGCCGTTGGCGGCGATCAGGGTCGAGATCGCCGGGACGACGCCGTTGCCGTCGCCGACCACCAGGATCCCGGTGGAAAAAGAGATCGACGGGCCGCCGGCTTCCTGCGCCGTGATGGCGTTGAGGTAATATTGCGTCGGCGCGGTGGAAAACGTCTGTTGGGTTGTCACGGCGCCTCACGAAAACGGTTGGATGGAGATGGAGACGATTTTCCGCGAGATCGCCGCGGCGAGATAAGCCGGCGGCGGCTTGACCGCGGGCAGCACGGAGACGAACAGGCCGACATGGGCCGCCGCCGCAACCGAAACGAGCGCCGGCGGCTGCAAAAGTTTTTCCCGCAGCACCGGCATGTCGCGCACGTTCTTGCGCGCCAGCGCGCTCGACCAGGCGCCGGCAAGATCGGGGGCCGGATCGCCGGGGTTGGCCACGACATTGACCGCGAAATAGGGCCACGCCAGACCGGCCTGCCAGAATTCCTCGATCTCGATATTTAGGCCGGTGTCGAGCGCGATCTCGGCTTCGAGCGCCACCGGCGAGCCATAGTTCAAATGGTCGTTGAAGGCGGTTTGAACCCGCGCGCGATTGGCCGCCTGGTCGGTCGGGCTCCAATAATGGACCGAGCGCTCCCAGCCCAGCAGCGGCAGGAATTGGGCGTCGCAATTTTGCGGGCTTCGCTCGCGGCGGATGGCGGCGACGTCGACATCGAGCATGCGCGCGCCGGCGCCGGAAATCGCGCGCTCCAGCGCCGTGGCGTTGTTGGGAAGGAGATCGTCGCCGGGAGTCGCGGTCATGACGGCCTCGGCTGGGAGACGACGCGGGCGCCGGTGAGGATTGGGGCGTCGAACGGCCCGCCGCCGACCTGGGCGCTCGGCGCATTGACGACGATGTCATAGACCAGGCCATCGGTGGAATAGGCCAGCACCGCCGCGATCATTTCGGGCGTGACATAGCCGCCGATCATCCGGCGGCTGGCGGCGAAGGCGTTGAGCGCCGCGGTCTGCGCCGCGACCACGGCGGCAGGATCGGCGCCGCTTTGCAGGATCAAAGTGGCGTCGACCGAATAGGGCAGCAGATTGGCCGCTTGCACCACCACCTGGTCGTTGACCGGCCGCGCGCCGCGCGCCGAACAGGCGGCCAACACTGCGGCCAGCACCGTCGAGGACGGGACGCCGGAAGAATTGGCGCCGAGGCAGACGATCCACACCTGGCCGGGGGGCACGGGCGAGGTTTCCGCGCCGAATACGCCGACGTCGCCGAGATCGACCGGCGCGGCGTTGAGGGCATTGGAGCGGTAGCGCCCGTAAGTGCCGCCGATCGACAGCGCCTCCCACTGCAACTGGGCGCGGTTTTTCAGGCTGGCCACGGTCTCGCCGGGGGCCGGGATCAGATTGACGTCGGCGGCGCGAAGAGTCACGTCGGCCATCTGGGTCGCGGCGGACAAAAAGGTCGAATTCACCGCCTCGTTGATCTGCTGCAGCACCAGGCCCTCCCTGTCGGCATAGGCCGACAGGATGAAGTTCATCGGATTGCCTTTGAGGGTCTGGACATTGTAGGCGATCCCGGCGGCGCTGAGCCTTGACACCGCGTCGGCCGAGGCGGCGTCGAGGATCGCCTGGAACGACCAGACCTGGACGGCGGAGGGACTGGGCAGGGCGGCGAGATTGATCGATTGATACATCTCAAGCCCCCGCCGTCACGATGCCGGTCGGCGCCAGCGTCACGCTTTGACCTTGGGGGTTGGAATAATCGCCCAATTGGCCGTTGGGATAGAAAATGCCGCTGACCTGGAACTGGGCGATCCCGTCGGGCCCCAGCGCCAACACCTTGACATTCGACAGCCGGAATCCCGGCTCCCATTTCCTCAGCGCCCGGCCGATGGCGGTGAAAAAGGCCGTGACCGCCTGGCTGTTGCCCGGCTTGTCGATCAGGTCGGGAATATCCGAGCCGAACGGCCGGTTGAGCACCAGGGACTTGATCGCGGTGGTGGCGATGACCTCGATCGACTGGGCGCATTCGTCCCAGCCGGTCAAAACCTCGCCAGTGTTGCGATCGAGCCCGACGCGCATGCGATCAGGCCTGAGTTTCGGGCGCCGGCGCCGGCGCGGCGGCCGAGGCCGCGGGCTTGGCGACAATGGTGCCGTGCATCAGCCAGAATTTGGCCTGGGGGGCGTTGAGCGCAATCACATCGCCCTTCTCGACCTTGCGGCCGGCGATATGGACGTTCTTGACATTGCCGACGACGACATAATCTGCGGTCGGCAGGTTGGGCTTGGGGCCGGAGCGGCGCTGGATCACGGGCATGACAAAACCTTTCAGGCGGGGAGGAGCGCGTTGGGGTTGATGGTGTATTTCTGGCCGCCGAGCTCCAAAATCAGCTGCGTGACGGCGCCGGCGACGATATGGGCGATATTGCCGCTCTGCGATCGGAACTGGCCGCCGTTTGGGAGGCTGAACACTTTCGAGCCGTCGGTGACCGGCGGCGCGGCGGAGCCGGAATAGCCGGCAGGCTGGACGAAGGCGTTGGCGAGACTCGCTCCTGGGCAATAGACGTGCACCAGCTGGCCGACGCGCAGGGGCGAGACATTGCCCTCGTCGTCGCCCACGGGGAGCGACTGCGTCGCATAGCCGACGTCGATCACGGCGGTATGGCTCGAAGGATCGTAAGACTTCACCGCGCCGGGGAGGCCTGAGGCGAGCTGCATTTCGCGCTTCAGCTCGGCGAGAAGAAAAGACATGTCGTCGATCTGCGCCTGCAGGGCATCGAGGAGGGCGTCGCTCATGGCGCGCCCCCGTCAAAGGGGCCCGCGGGCCCAAGAGGATTTTTCGGCGGATCGCCGATCGGCGCAGTCACGGCGGGCGCGCCGACCTCAAGGCCGGCAAAAATATCGGTCTCGCCGCCGACCAGAGCGCCGTTGATCCACAATTGAGTGAGAGCCGGCGCTGTGTCGTCGGCGCTGGCGATTCCCCACAGCACCGGCGTGGTCCAGGTCACCTGCCAGATCGCCACCCCGGTGGCGTCGGTCGGCGACGAATATTCGTTTTTCGCCCGCAGGTCCTTGGGAATAAAAACGCCGTCGAGGCCGAACTGGTTGTTGAACAAAGCCAGCTGGATCGCCCCGGCCATGCCGGCGGCGGCCATGTCGCGATCGACCTTGGCATTGGCGACGATCATGTCGCGGCAAAAAGCCACCACGGCGAAATGGACCGGGGCCTTGATCTCGCCGTCGTTATATTGGACGAGATCGCCGACGCCGGCGACCACCACGATCGCGGCCGGCGCCTGGGCGCCGTATTTCTTGATCGCCGCCTCATCAAAAGTTCCGCCATGGGTCAGGACATTGACCCCGGTCAGCGCGGTTTGCAGCGTCGCCACCACCGCGTCGCGCAGTTGCTGGAGCGTCGCGGTCATTGGAATGTCCTCGCGACGAAGCGCGCGGCGACCGTCTCCAATTCATCGCGGTTCTTTTCCGACACGCCGACATAGGGCCGCGCCGGGATTTCGACCTTCTTGCGGAACACCGTTTCGCCGCCGATCTGGAATTTCAGCGCCTTGCCGTTGACCGGTTTTATCACCGCGCCAAACTGGTGGACGCGGGCGCCGATCCAGCCGGTTCCCCATTCGGCCTGCATGCCCGAGACCGCATGGTCGATCGAGCGCGCGAGGTGTGTCCCGGTGACGAACAGAGCCGGGCGGCCGTCGCGGGTCTCTTTCCATGGCGTTCCGTCGGGCGCGGTCTTTTCGACCTCGATGCGCTGGCGGGTCTGTTCGACGCCGAGCCGCCCGAGACTGTCGAGCAATTGAAAAAAATCGAGCTTTCCCGTCGCGCCGACCCGCGCGATCAGCGCGTCGAGCCCAGCGACTTCGAGAGAGATCGAGAGGCCGGCCGTCATAGATCCCTCCAGCGCCGGCGGGCGAAATCGGGGGAATGGTCGATCAGCACCGCCTCGCCGGGGCTGATGTCGGGTTGTTCCGCGCCCGGCGGCGGAATCAGCGCCAGGGCGGCCTTGCCGTCGGCGAGGTCGCGCAGGAAGGAAAGCGCGCGCTTTTCGGAATCGACGATGATGTCGGTGCGCTGGCCCGGGTTGATCGCGAGCTGGCCCATGGCGAGGTCGCAGGCGAGCGCGTTGAGCAGGCTCGCCGCGTCAGGCTGGGGATTGACCGGCAGCGCGTAGCGCCGGGCGAGATAGCCGTCGACGATCGCCGAGGCGTTGGAAAGCGCCGTGGCGATGCGGGCGGTATTGGGCGCGTTGAGGGTGTCATCCCAGGCCAGCAGGTTGACGGCCTCGACGCCCCATTTGCTCGAAAGATCGGTCGCGGCCGCATAAGCCATGTTTCAAACCCGCTTAAAAAGCCTGAAAAGAGCGGGAGCCGAAGCTCCGGCAGTTCAGGGAGGAAACGCCTGGCGCTTCCCTTCGGGCGGCCCCGAAGCGTTTTTACGCCGCCGGCATTAGGACCGGCTAAAGACGGTCCGTTGCTTACGGACCTATCGTCGGGCTGACCTCGGCGACCGCCAGAAACTTGCTCGCCATGATCTTCTTGGCCTGGTCGTCGGACAGATCGGCCTTGGCGATCAGCGTCTTGTCGCGGCTGAATTTGATCCCCGCGCACCAGAACGACGGATTTGCCGCCGAGGCGCGGGCGTAGGACACCGAAAGATGCGTGGCGTCGGTCTTGAAATCCGACGCCGGCGCCGGGGTTTTCGCGGGGGTTTTAGCCATGGGGTCTTCCTTCGCTGCCGACCGCGTCGCGGTCGGCGCCCCTCGCATCAGCTCGGCGCGGCATTCGCCGCTACCGGACCTCTGCGAGGCCCGGATTAGTCGAGATAGGGCGAATAGACGATCGGCACGATCTTGTAGAGCGTGTTGGTGGTGGCGGCGATCACGGTGGCCTCGATCAGGGCGCGCCAGGCGAAATAGGTCGAGGGGCCGCAGAGAAGGATGCTCGGTTTCAGGCCGAGTTTCCGGCCCTCGTTCGAGGTCAGGGTGGTCATCGCGGTATAGGCGGCCTCGAAATTGGCCGCCGAAACCGCTTGGCCGGAGCGCTGCGCCATCTGCCAGAAGCCGTAGCCCGGCGCCATGCGGCCGCGAATGCCGTAAAGGTATTCGTCCTGCATGAAGACGTGGTCGGAGGCCTTGGGGTCGAATTTGGTGACGAATTCGTAGTCGTCGCGCTTCTGGTAGATCATCGGCTTGATGGCGCGGGTGGCGTCGAGCAGATACCAGCGCGGGCCGGCGCCGCCCTGGTCGTTCGACACCATGCTCATCGGCGTCTGGCCTTCGATGCCGAGCGGGTGATCGGCCGAGAAGAACGGCTGGCCGTCGTAGCACAGGCCGGTCTCGCCGTTTTGCAGCGCGGCGAAAATTTCGACGTCGGGATGGACAGCCGCCGCGCGGCCGTATTCGGCGAACATGTTGTTGTAGACGCCGTACTGGTCGTCCTCGATATCGTCGCGGCGCACCGCGACGGTGGCCTCGAACTTCTTGTTGGTGAGCGTATAGGCGTATTCCGCCACCGACTGGATCTGGCGGTCGCCCAGCCATTCGCGCAGCATCGGGAACTGGCCGAGCCAGGCGTAGGCGTTCTCGCGGGTCGACGACGGGATCAGGCTCGCGATGTCCTTCCACTGCGGCGCCACCTGGCCGAAGGCGTTCTGGTAGGAGGCGCGGAAGCCGGTGGTCAGGATATCGAGGTTGGTTTGATTGATGATCATGGAAGGAGCCCTTTAAGCGAGCGAAGCGAGCGGGACGCGAGCGGTCGAGCGAAGTCCGGAGCGAGCGCCCTTAAACGAATTTCACCCAGACGCCGCCGGCGTCCACATTGAACACCAGGCCGGCGACCGAGCGGGTGTTGGTCGCGCTGGTCGCGGCGACGGTCTGGTCGTCGAAAATGTAGCAATTCTGGCCGATCTGGCTCGCCGGCACGAGGTCGGAGGCGTAGTTGGCGAAATAGAACACGCCCTTGCGCACAATGACGTTGATCGCGCCCGCCGCGCCGCCGAGATTGTCGGCGGTTGCGACCGCCATGCCGACGCCGATCGCGCCGGCCGCGACCGCGCCGGGCGTGGCGTTGCCGCCCGACTGCATCACCAGGGCGCCCTGGAAGATTTCGACATTGGCGGCCACGGGCAGCGACAATTCGCGGCCCTGGACTTCGATGGTGGCGCGAGGCGCGGTGAGCGACATGGGTTTCTCCGGTCAAGTGTCCGTGGCAGGCCGTCAGGCTTTGGCGGCGAGATATTGTTCGGTGGTGAGGCCCATCAGCTTGATCGACTCAAGCTCCTGGGCGTTGAGCGCGGGCGCTTTGCCGTCCTTGCCCTCGGTCCCGAGCTCGGTCCTGCCGAAGAGCGTCGGCAGGCCGTCGACGTGCTTCTTGAACAGGTCGAAGCCCTCGGCGCTGGCGCAGGTGGCGAGATAAAAGTCCTTGGAGGCCGGGGCGATTTTTCCCGACTTGATCGCGGCCTCGATCGCGCCGGAAACCTCGGCGTCATGAGCCGCCTTGTCGCGGGCGGATAGCGCGGCTTCGGCGGTCTGGGCGCGGTTGAGCGCCAGCTGGTGGTCGGCGCGGGGAACGAAGGCGGCGAGATCGACGCGGGAATTGTTTGCCGTCATCAGCGCGTCGACCGCGGCGAGCGCGTCGTTCTCGTTGGCCGTCTCGGCGAGGCCGAGCTTTTTCAGCAGGTTTTTGAACATCGGTTTGCTTTCCTCGGAATTGAGGGCCGGGAGTTTCAGATTGGGCGAATTGACCAGGCCGGCGCCGAGCAGCTCGACGACATGGCCTTTGCTGTCATGTTTGAAGGCGGGCGAGATGAAGCGGTATTCGCGGGCCTGGAGCGCTTTGCCGCCGCTCTCGGTCCAGGAAACGCGGCCGAAAATCTCGCCGTCGCGGATCTGCAGCTCCTCGATCCAGCCGGCGGCCGGCGACGGCTCGCCCCGCGGGGCTTTCAAGAATTCGGCGTGGTTGATGTCGATCGGCCGCGCCTGCCCCCGGGCGTTGAAGGCGGAAACCAGCTTTTGCGGATCGGGGAGGGTCCATTCGCGGCCATCGAAGCCGCGCACTTTCGGACCGCGCGGGATCAGCGCGATCCACTCCGGCGCGTCGCCCTCTAAATTGAGCGCCAGCCACGCGCCGAAACCGGGATGTCCGGTTTCGCCGTTCAGCGCGAAAAAGAGGGTTGCATTGGCGCGGCTCATGGCGCCACAATCAGAGATCGCGAAGGGCTCTTTGAGTGTGACAGGCGTCACCGCCAGAGGTTTTCCTGAAGCCCGCGACCCCGCCTTAAAAATCTCGCCGTTAAAGGGGTATTGAAGATGTTGGGCGGGCGCCGTCGCGCTGGAGGTTCCGACATAGCCCTTGGGCGTCAAAAGCCGCCAGCGGCCTTCTAAATCGATTTGGCATTTCCATAGACGCCCGTCAAACATGACGGGCTTTGATCAATCGCCGGAAGTCTTTTCAAACGTCGTCAGATAGACCGCGCCGGAAGCATCGAGGCGAAACGAGGCGCGGAAATTTTCGCCGTCGAGCGCGCCTTGGGCGACCAGGCCGCCGGCGCCGTCGGAAACCACCCCGCCCTGGTCGATCAATTGCTGCACCATCGCCAGATCCTTCGGCAGTTTGCCGGTCGCGGCGTCGGCGGCTGAATATTGCACCACATGGGTTGCGGCGCCGATTTCCTTCGCGACGTCGTCGGGAAGCGCCGCGATCGCCACCGCGATGCGGCCGCGCTCGACATTGGCCGGATCGTGGCTCGCCGGATCGAAAGGAACTTTCCCGTCGCGCAACAGCCGCGCCAGCCACGAGTTGGCGAGATCGGCGACGGCGGCGCGGCGTTGGGTCTCGCTCATCGCCTCGATCTTGCCGGCGAGAAAATCCGCCGCCGCCTTCTGGCGTAGCTGGCCGGCGTTCTGCGCCCAGCCCGGATCGACCCCGACCGGAACCTCGCTCACCTCGCCGGTGCGCTTGTTGGTGAAAGTCCGGCGCCCGAAATTGATCGGACGCGCCGGATTCTCCGGGTCATAGCCGCGCTCGCGGGCTTGTTCAGGCGAGAGCTGGCGCACCCGGCACTGGCACATCCAGGCCGAGGGCGGATAATGCTCGTCCCACCATTCGTCGTCGACGGGCAGGATGGTCCCGACCCATTCGAGATGTTCGAGCCTTTTGTGCACAGCCGTCGAAATCAGATATTCCAGGAAGGGAAGGTCGAGCTTGGTCCTCTGGATTTTTTCCCATTCGCCGGCGGCATAGGCCGAATTGACATTGGCCCAATAGATGGTCTTGAGCCGCCGCGCCGAGCCAAGCTGAACTTTCACCGGCTTGTGGGTGAGCGGGTCGATCTCCTGCTTTTCCCCCCACCAGCCTTTTGCGCGAAGAATCGGCTCCAGCTCGCGGCGGAAATCCTCAAAATCCTGGCGGTCGTGAATGGCCTTTGAGACCGCATCGCGGATGTCTTCCAGCACATTATAGCCGGTCGATTTGGCGACGGTGAAGGCGTGGGCGTGCTCGTCGAACGGCAGATCCTGCCAGTGAAAGCTCTCTTTCAGCCCCTTGGAATCGAAGAAGCGGGTGACTTCCGGCGCGACCTGGTCGAACGCGCCCGAGGCTTTCGGGTCGGCCACGGCCTAAGCCTCCGCGCCGAGACGGCCGTCAGGTCCGGCGCCGCGGCCAAAACCGCGCGCCTTCATCGCGGCGATCGCCAGGCGCCCGGTCAGCGGATCGAGATCGAGCGAATTGGTCAGCGCGTCGAGTTTGGCCAAAAATTCCTCGAAGCTCGCCGATTCCGCCGCCGCCTTGAGAATAGGCGCGACAATCGGCCCGAGCTGCGCCTCCCAGTCGTCGGCCTCGTCCTCGCCGATCCGGTCGATGACATCTGGATCCGAGGGCGCCGAGACCCCCTCGGCGTTGTAAGAGATGCGCCTGCCACAGCCGCAGGGGCAGATTCCGCCCGCCGGGCGATGCATAAAACTATTGGTCGCCGCCGCGCGCACGTCGCTTCGCGTGGTCGGATCTGGCGCCGGCTCCTCCGGCGTGGCCGCCGCCGGCGGCGTCAAAATCTCCTCGCCGTCCTCGGGCGCCGGCAGGCCGACGATGTCGCGCACCGCGGCCTGCGACACTTTCAGGCCCATCGGGATCAATTGCGCGATCGCGGTGGATTTCACCGCGATGTCCTGCGGCTCGGCGACCGGGAATTTTACCCGCGGCCGCGGCGCCTGGTCGCCGAAATTGAGTTTGACGAACCAGGAAATGAGGTCGCGATCGAGGGTGAATTCGAGCTTTTCGGCGTCGTCCTCGAGAATGTCGATCCGCACCTCGTTGTGGATCTTGGCCTGGGCGAGGCCGCCGGCATGGCCGTCCGTGGTCATAGTCTGGCCGAGGATGGCTTTCGAGATCTGCTTGTCGAGATAGGAGCCCAGCGCCTCGAACGGCTTGTCGCTATTGCCCTTGGCCTCCAGAAACTCGATCGCCATCGATTCCGGGATGATCGCCGCGGCGTCGACCGCGATCCGCGACACCGCCTGCAACAATTTGCGCCGCTCGTCGGGGGTCGCCGAGGGATGATATTTGCCCAGGCGCAGCGGCATGCCGTAGATATCGAGGAAGCTCACCCAATCTTTCAGCGTATATTGCTTGAACAGCCACGCCCAGGCGGCGAGCCAGGCGAAGCCGGCGCGGATCGGCACGCCGGCCTTGATCGCCGGCATATGAACCACGAATTTCGCCGGCGGCAGCGCCAGGCCGTCGAGCGTGGTCAGTTCGGCCAGCCGCAGCTCGGAGCGCGAGACATAGTCGAAGGTGAAATATTTGGGGTCGCGCCACAGATAGGCCGCCGGCTTCCACCGGCCGTCGACAGAGGTCCACATGATCTCGACCGCGGCGTAGCCCTTGCCGAAACTATCGGTCATGCCTTCGAGCAACAGGCGGAATTCCGGGGCCTCGACCAGCTCCTTGACCGCCTCGATGACCTTTTTGTCGACGCCCCTGGCCTTGGCGTGATCCTCGTCGATCGAGGGTTTCAGCCGCGCCAGCTGGCGTTTGCGGGTCGAGAGCACGGCGAGATAATGGAGATCCCGCTCCTCCATCTCCTCGGCCAGCTCCAGATAAGGCCGATGGTCGCCGCGCTTCGACGCCTGCAGGATGGCGGCGAGCTTTTCCGGGGTGAGCCCGCGCGCGATCGATTGGTCCCACAGCGAGCGATAGCCGGCGAGTTCTGGAACCGCGATTTCTTCCGACAGGGCCTTTTTGTCCTGCGGGGTCAGTTTCGCCTCACGCGGCTTGCCGTTGTCGTCGAGCACCGGCGTCGGCCCGTGCATGCCGAGCTCGTCGCCGGCGGCGATCAGGCCGTCGTTGGCCTTGGCGTCCTCGTCGGGAACGTAGGAGATTTTCGCGGGGCCGGAGCGCAAATGCGGTTTCATCAATAAAGCCCTCGCGGATCGTGAAGCCCGTCGTCGTCGTTTTCCTCGCCCTCGGAATCGCGAAGAGTCTGGACCGATTGATAGTCATAGGAAATGAGAGGCGCGCGGGTGGCGGCATAGGCCAGCATCAAGGCGACCGCCGAATCGCCGTGGCGGTCTTTGCTCACCCCGCTTTTCAACGCCGGCATGAACGGCACGCCGGCCTTGACCTGGACGAGGCGCAGGTCGGTAAAGATTTCGGCGTCGGCCGGGATCTCGATCATGTCGTCTTCAAAGGCGGTTTTAAGCGGCTCGGAATTCTCGCGATACCATGGCACGTTGAGCATGACGGCTTGCGCCCGTAGCTCCCCGAGCTTCTGCTGGGCGGCCTCGGCCAGCGCGAAGCCCAGCCCGGTGGCGTCGCCGAAAAAACCGCAAAAGCGCGGCAGGCGCTCGAAAATATAATCCTGCACCTGGCGCTGGCAATCGAACGGGGTCGCGCGCATCTCGACCACGAACGGCGTGGCGCGCCGCAAGGTGCGTTGAATCGCCAGCGGCCATAGCACGGTCAGATCGGAGACGCGGCCGTAGTCGCCGCCCATGAAATGCGTCAGCAGCGGATCGAGGTTTTTCAGGATCGGCAGCAGCTCGCGCGCGCACCAGTCATTGATGAAGGCGCGGCGGTGGTGATCGGCCCAGAAGGTGAAACCCTGCGGCACGGAAAGGCGCTTGACCGGAATGCCCTGTTTCGCCCGCGCCTCGATCAGCGGGCCGGGCAGCCAGGTCCCCGAGCCCTCGGAAGGGATGCAGAACAGTTCTTCATCCGCCGCGTCGCCATATTCCCTGATGATCCCCGCGCGCCAGGCCGCCTCATTGTCGATCGACCATTCTTCCCCGGTGCGCAGGCACACCCGTTGGTAAAGGCCGTCCTTCAGCGCGTCGTCGAAATCGAAGCGCACGAAGCCATAGCCCTTGGTTCCGGCGCGGGCCTCCTTGACCAGGGTGTTGTAATAATTGTCCTCGCCGTTATGGGTCGAAATCACCAAAACCTTGCCGCCCCAGATCAGCAAAGCCAGCGCGGCCTTCATCAGTTCTTTCAAATCATCGTGGAACGCCGCCTCGTCGATGATGACAAAGCCCTGGCGGCCGCGCAACGAGCGGGGCCGCGAGGCGAGCGCCACGATCTCGAAGCCGGAGGCGAACCGGATGCGGAAGGCCGAGATCGCCTTGTCCGGGCCGTCGTCGAACAGGAATTCGTCGAGCTCGCCGACCAGCACCTGGTCGAAGCTGCGCGCCCACATGGCGCAGCAGTCGATGAACTCGCGCGCCATGTCGAGATTATAGCCGATATAGAGCGAATCCATCCCGCCGGCCTCGCGCGCCGAGCCCGAGGTCAAAACCGCGAGCGCGCCCACCCCCCAGGTCGCCCCGGTGCGCCGGCTTTTTTCCACCACGGTGACGCGATAGTGCGCCGTCGTCGCCAGCAGTTTCTGCTGATAGGGAATCAGAATCTTGTCGGGCGTGGCATGGGAGGGCACGCCGGCCGACAGGCTCTCCAGCCGCAAAGCCCGCCATTCGGCCTCGGTGACGGCGCGGGCGGAGCGGACGTCTTTTTCCGAGGGCAGCGCGCTCATGGCGTCGCTTTCGGTCGGACCCAAATCACCCGGCCGCAAAGGCCGTTCCAAACCCAGCCGCCGCCGTTAAAATCGGTCCAATAGCCGTCGCACCACTCGAACCATTGATGGCGCGCGTCCGAGCCGGCCCATCGCAAGTTGTTGTGGACAACAAGAAGCTCGACGGGTTCGTCGATTTCCCTGGGCCAGAGATGTTCCGGCAGGCCTTTGCCAAATTCAGCGCCGAGGTCCATCTCGCGCCTCAATTCCACTTGGTCAGTTTATTCAACAGCAGCGCCGCCGCCAAAATCAGCACGATCGGCGCCACAAAGGCGACGACGGCGGCGGCGCCGACGATTTCGAAAAACGTTCCCATTTTGCTCGTCCTTCCGCCAAAGGCGCTGATTTAAGGAGCGGGCGAAAAATCGACGTAGAACTTATCGCCGTGCTTGAATTTTCCCCAGAGAGCGGGATTTGCGATGTTGATGTTGAACGTCGCGCCGGGCGACATCCGCGCAAAAGTGTTGTCCTCGTCGAACTCGGAGTCCGCATACGTCGGCTTGCAAACCGCGTGCATGCTGAGCGTTTCGCCACTCTTGGAACCGTCCGGCCCCCAGTTGTGCTCTTGCACCATGGAGACCTGCATCTTCGCTCGCATCGTAGTCATCGGTTTTCCTTTCGCTTTTAAATGTCAGCCTGCTTTTTGAATGACGCCGAGCTGCTCCATGATCTGCTGGCGCGCTTCCGCGGTGATGCCCCGCACCTTGGCGACCTTTTCCGCCGCCGCGCCGATCTTGGCCGAGAATTCGGCTTCCGCCGCGCGCTTGAGCTCGGTCGATTTTTCCTGCGCCTGGATCGATTTGAAATGGGCGCTGGCGAGATTCATGGCGTCCTCGCTCGTCAGGTCGTCCTTTTCCAGGATCGCCGCCACCAGCATCTTCAACAATTCGCCGATGACGAGATCGGCCTCGCGCACCTTGTCCGGCGTCGCCATCGGCGCGATCGCCGCGATTAAGGCGTTGCGCTCGACCATCGCGCGGCGCGATTTTTCCGCCCGCACCGCGGCGCGCGAAAACGCCGAGCGGCTGATCGGATCGGAGCCTTTTTGCGCCAGCCGCGCATTGAGGTCGAACAGGATTTCGGCCTGCGAGCGGCGTCTCGCGTCGAGTTCGCCCATCGCCCAGACGATGTCGTCCTGCGCCTCTTCCGGGACCAGATCGAGCGAGGACAGCACCCGGCGCTCGGCCATCTCAATTCTCCGGCGGCGACGGCCGCTTGACGCCGGGAAGAACGATGCGCCGTTCGGCGTGATCCAGGCCCCGCGCCGAAAGCTCGGCAATCCACACCGAGCCCATTTCGGTCAAGCGCAAAGCGCCGACCTCATGGGCCAAGAACCCCAGCTGCATATGCACCCAGTCGCGCGAGCGGTTGATGCCCCAGCGGTCGGAAAGGTCGGTTTGCAGCAGCGAGGAATTGAGCCGCCGGTCGGGCTGTTCGGCCAGCGTGCGCAGGATCACCAGCCGCGCCTCCTCCTCCATGATCGTCGCCAAGCTCATTTCCGGGCTCCTTCGAGCATCACTTCCTGCAACCGGTCGGCGATCGCCTTGATCGGGCCGACGCGCTCGATCACCACCGCCATCTGGCCGTGCAGATCGGCCATCGCCAGCTCCAGCTTGTGCACCGAATCCTTGCCCGGCAGATGCGCCAGCTCGCCCTCGGTTTTCTGGATGCGCAGGTCGTGGCGCTCGATCCGGCTCTCGATCGCCTTGATCCGTTCGGCGCGCCGGTTGGCCGCCGCCACGCCGAGCGCGATCAGCGACACCGCCATGGCCCCCCCTTGGGCGAATATTCCCATCTCCATCAGCGTCCCCAGATCCAAAGCGCAAGCAGGAAAATCAAAAACAGCAGCCCGATGCCGGAGAAGATCGCGCTTTCGCGCGCCTGCTCCCCGTCGTCGGCGCGGCGCGCGCGCGGCGCCACCTCGAATCCGGCGTCCTCTATGCGCTCGATCTCGCCCTCGACCTTGTCGGCGAAGGCGAGCCACAGCGGACCGCTGCGATGCGCAAACGACGTCAGCGCCTTCGCCGGCGTGTCGAGCGGATAGCCGCCGGCCACGCAGCGCCTTTTGGCCTCCGCCTCGATCAGCGCGCGCCGCGTCCCGCCGCTCATATTTCCCCACCCGCAATCCGCATCGCCTCGTCCTTGGTCAGAAAGCCGTGGGCGTAGCCGCGCAGGATCAGAGACAGCGCGACTTCCTCGGCGACATCCTGCCGCGCCGCGATCTGGCGTAGCGAAAAGCCGGCGCGGACGTCATTGACCACGCGATCGGAGAGATCCGGCGCGACGTCGCCGCCGAAACGCGGGCGGCCGGCAAACTCCGGTTTTTCATGTGTCGCCGCGCTCATGGTCCTTGCTCCCCTTCATGCGCGATCAGATCGCGCGCAAAACCAAGCTTCGCCCGGCAGTCGCGCCCGGCCGCCTTGAGGGCAAGGATGTAGCGCGCCGCCTGGCGGTCGCTGCGCACTTTTCCGCCCGCCGGCTCGGCGGCGCAGCGCAGGGCGGAATTGGGGATGGTCTGGCGCAGCAGCGGCGGCGCAGGAGGCGGGGGAGCCACCACCACTTGCGGCGCCGCTGCGCAGCCTGCCAGCGCCAGCAGCCCGATGAGGAGAAGAAGAGCGGCGCGGGTCATCTTTTTCCGATCGCTTCGAGGATCAAAGCCGGAGCGGCCGCGTCGGCGCCGCCGCAGTCGGTCGCCGGGGCCGCGTCGTCGATCGCCGCCTCGCCGTCGGCGAGGTCGGCCTTGGTCGCGACGTCCTCCGCCGCGAGCTTTTCCAGCGCGTCGCGCGTGGTTTTCTCTTGCGCTTCGGCCTCGGCGCGGTCTTTCGCCTGCTGCGCGATAATCGCCTTTTGCGCCTGGTCGTTATATTCGGCGGCAAATGCCGCCAGACGCGCGTCGCCATCGGCCGCGCCGGCGCGAAAACCGAAAAAATAAGCCCCAAGCCCGCAGCCGAGCGCGATCAGGAAGGCGGCGAGCGTCCGTCCGACCAGCGGAAGATAAACCGCCGCCGCGCCGGCGGCGGCGAAGCATAGCAGCGCCGCGCCGCCCAGCGCCCATTCGGTCAAGGCCGCATGGATCAATGCGAGAGACATAGCGCGCGCTCCTTTTCACGCCGGCGTTTGAGGCCGGGAAAGGTGACGCCGGCGGCATGGTCGTAGCGCAGCAGATCGTCGCAAGCTTTGATCAAATGTCCGGCGTTGAAATCGCGCGCCACGCTTGAGCGGCAGAAGCCGTAAGGCCCGATATTATAGGCCAGTGACAGGAAGGCGACCGCCTGGCCGTCGCTCGGCTCGCGGGTCAGGCAATGGTCGAGTTTTTCGGCGTCGCGGCCGAGATCGCCGCGCAGCAAAACCTTGCATTGCCCCAGACTTTGACGCACGCCCGGAGCAACGTCGGGCCCGGTGTGGCCATAGCAATCGGTCCACGGCGCGCCGCGGGTCGCCGGGTCGGGATAGGCCGATTGCCGCACGCCCTCGAAACCGCCGACGGTCGAGGTGACGAGCAGCGCAAACACCCCGCCGGCGGCGAGGCGCTTTTTCAGCGTCGGTTTTTGCGGCGCATCACTCATTGGCCGTCGGTCCCCGGCTGTTTGAGGATTCGGGCGACGCCGAACGACACCGAGGCCAGGAACAGGCCGCCGGCGAAGGGCCACACCCCGATCAGCTGCTTGGCCTCGTCGGACACCATGGGCGCGACGAAGATCACCGCGCCGATTGCGATCCATAAACCGGCGACGCGGATCGACCACGCCGTCTTGACGATGTCTTTCCAGTCGTCATCCAGCCGATCGTTGGCGGAGGCGAGGGCGCGAGCGAGCGTTTTCATGTCAGGGCGCCTTCACGGTCAGGCCGACGCGGAGGTCAAAACCCGGCGGCGACGCGCCGAATCCCCACGAGAACCCTGCGCCGAAGCCGAGCGGCGACGGGGCGGCGGCCGGAAAAGCGTAAGCCAGCGGCGGCGGCGCTTGCGGCGTCGCGGCGCCGGGAAGGTCGAGACTGTGCGGTGGCAGCAGCCCGAGCGCGGCCAACAGCGCGTTAAACGTCATCTGCTTTCTCCGTTTCGGAGAAAGCTATGCGGCGCGATGGCTGATGTGAGGGGTGACGCCCGTCACCGGCAACCTTCCATCCCCCTGCTGGGGAGGGTCAGGGTGGGGGCGGCGGGACAGGATTTTAGAACAAACTGCCCTGTTGGCAAGCGCCGCGCCGCCGCGCGCTGGCGCGCGCCCGTTTGACCGAGCGCTCGTGAATGCCGAGCGCCAAAGCAATCTCGCGCGCCGACGCGCCTTGCGCCGTCATTTCCGCCGCGCGCCGCCGCGCCTTGGCGTAGAAATTATTCGGCCCCAGCGGAATCAGCAGCCGGTCGCCGGCCTGCCGCACCCGGAAATGCGCCGAGATTTTTTCCGCCGCTTCCGAACCGACCAAAACAATCAGCCACTCGGGAGGTTTTCCCGGAATATAGACCTGGGAGCCGCCGAATTTTTCGGCCAAGGCCAAAGCCGCCGGCAGGCCTGCGGCCTCGGCGATCTCGGCGAGAATGCCGGGGAGATAAGGATAATCATTTTTCATGGCGCGCCCCCTGCGAGGAGGGCGCGCCGGCGGCGGTCAGGCGGCTCTGAGCGTCTGTTCGTAATCGATCAGCATATAGCGCGCGACGCGCGACTGGCGCGCGATCGTCTCGACCAGGAAGCCCAGCGGCTCCGTTTTCAGCGGCGCGCCGTTGTAAGCGCGCAGCAATTCGGCGAGCGAGAACAGCGCATATTCCGCGACTTCCATCTCGTCGTTGATTTTTTCGACCGGTGTCGGCTCGTACATGGCTCAGCCCTCCGCGAAGAGGTCGGCCGCGTCGCCCGCACGCGGAACCTCGCGCGGAGCCCGGCGCAGCTTCCAGATCTCGGCCGGCGTCAGCCGCCGCTTGTCCCAGCCGCCCTCCAGCAGGCCGGCGTCGGTCATCGCCCCCTCGATCTCCTCGAAGGCGTTCATCGAAATGCCTAGCACCGCCGGCATGTCGAGATAGGACACCCCCGCTTCCTGAAGGCGCGCGATCCGGTTCATCCGCGCGCTGTTGGCCAGGGCGAAGCATTTCGCGCGCCGGTGAAGCTCCCACGCTTCCTCCAGCTCCGCCGAAAGCTCCTTGGCCCGCAGCCGGAAATGGCGGTCGAGAACAGCGTCTGCTTCGTTCTGATACCGAAGCAATGTGTCCCGGACTTCCGGATTCACCTTGTTGGCATGGATGGTGAGTAGCCATCCGGCGATCTTCGACATGGGAAGACAGAGGGTTTCCTGCTCCCCGCCAGCCGAAGGCAGCAAGAAGACCTTGCCGCCCCAACGCTCGGGAGCGGCGTTGATCTTCTGTTGCTGGCCCTGCCGCGACACGCCAAGCCGCTCGCAGATTGGCAGGACAGCCACATAATGCGAGCCGTCCTCGGTCTCCAACGCGAGGATGGAGTCGCCATAAAAGTCGATTGTGATGAGGTCTTGCATTTGCTTCTCCTTTGGTGGCTCCCAAAACCCAACGGCTCCGGGAGTTCAAAACACCGCCAAAGGTCGATGCCCAAGCGCCTTTAGAGGCCCGAAAGCCTCCTGGACATGCGCGCGAGGCTCCCGGATGATCGTCTGGAGAAGACGCATTTTCGGAGCGTAACCGCCTTTGGCTGTGCTGTTCGGTCGCGCTTTTGAAGACGCCACCGAACGCGGCAGGATTACGCTGATTTGCGAAAAGCGTCAAATCTTGCTCAAGAGGCGTCATGCACGTCCCCTTCAAAGGCTTTTAAAATCCAGCCCGGAACCTCGTCGCGCCGCGCCTCGATTCTTGCAAGGCCGCGGCCGACCGCTTCGAGGATGGGCAGGCGGCGGGCGCGCTTGGAAATCTCTTCCGGGGTGAAACGCGCGCGCTTGTCGTTCAATGCGACCGCCCGGCGCTGGGCTTCGAGCGTGTCGCGCCGCTCGGCGAAGACCAGCCGCATTTCGTCGATGAGCTGCGCCAGTTTCACCGCAGCGCTCCGGTTTCCGCCAACGCCCGGCTGAATGCCGCCAGCGAGACCGCCTTCATCTCCGGCGCCAGCACGGTCAGCACCACGCCGTTGTCGACGACGAAGGTCACGCCGTCGCGCTTGACGGCGTAATGGCTGGCCCCGATCTGGCCGGCGGCCCGCGCCGCGCGCGCCAGATCGGCGGCGAGAGCGGCACGCAGCCGTTCGACCGGAAGGCCGGCGACGCGCTCGTAAAACCGCACCATGGCGTGATCGGTGATTTTCAGAATCATGGCGCGAGAATCCTCATTTCGCGCGCGATCGCCTCGCGCTTGTGAAAAGCCTTTTTGTAAGCCCTGAACAGCTCGGCCGAGCGCCGCGCCGATTTCTTCGAGATCTCGAACAAGGCGCGGAAACGGTCGTCCTGGCCGTGGTTTTCCGCCCAACGCCGCGCCGCCTGGGCGTCGGTCGCCGCCTTCCCGCTGGCCTCGCGCCAGGCGTTCAACGCCCGCTGCTCGACCAGCTTGGCCCCGCCGATCCTCGCCGCCCGCAAACTCGGTTCCGGCAGCTCGCCGGCCCCCAGGCCGATCGCCAAAGCCAGCAGCTCGTCGCGGTCGAGATCGGCGAGGGCGAGGCCCATGGCTAGACCAGCCCTTTTTCGATCGCCAGCCATTCGGGGATCGTCACCAGAACCATTCCCGGCTCGGTCTGCTCGAATTCGATCAGCGATTTGGGCAGCCAGATGGCGTGAAGGCTATTGCCGTCGTCGGAAACCTTGACCGCTTTCGCGCTCTCGCCGTGGAAAGCCATCGCCAGTTCGATCAGATCGGATTTCATTTTGAAGCTCCCTTCAACACCGCTTTAACCACCGCTTCCGGCAGATCGACCTGGCGCGAAATCCAGAGCGCGCACCGGCCGACGCCGGCGAAGGCCAGGATGGTGCGCTTTTGGACTTTTCCGACGCTGGCGACGCGCAGCCGCGTGAAATGCGCGCGGCATTCCGAGGCGACGGAGGCCTCAACCAGCGGAATCATCTGTCGGCCCTTTCGAGCGACGGGATGCGCGGCAGGCTGACCGGGCGCGCACGGCGGCCGTCCTGGATTTCCTCCGGCTCCTCGCCGCGCCGCCGCGCGTCGAGCGCCGAGCGTCCCGGCGCCGGCTCGCCCAGATGCAAAGGCGGCCCGCCGATCCTTTTGGCGGCGGGGACGGCGGGGATGGCGCGCGCCAGGTGAGAAAATGGCGGCGCAACGATCCGCGGCGGGGGCGTCCCTTCTCCCCTTGCGGGAGAAGGTGGCGCGTTAGCGCCGGATGAGGGGGTCGGCCGTTTGGCCCGAACCGGCCGCTCGACGCCGTCGCCAAGAATCGCGCCAACCACTTCGTCGACCCACGCGTCGCGCCACCACGCCGCCTGCCGGATTTTCCAGATATTGGCCGCGGTCGAGGCCTGCGCGAAACCGACGCCGCGCGCGCAGGCCTCGGCATTTGTGCTGGGCAGCGCAACGCGCAAGGCGTCGTAAGCGAGATAACGGGTCCGCGCGATCGGAATCGCGGAAATGTGCGCCGGCGTGCGCGCGAACGCGCCGAGGGGATCGGCGCCCAAAAGTTTTGCCGCGGCAACCAACGCGCGGGCGACCTGGTCGGCCGAGGCGAAAACGGTCATTTGCCGAGCCTCCCGCGCAGCAGCGCGCCCATCTTCGCCGCAAGTTTATCGAGGGCCGCGTCGTCGCAGCGGGCGACCGGGGGAAAGCCCTCAAGGCAGGCAAAACTTTCGACGTCGAAGCCGGAAAGCCCTGAAGCCTTGATTTTTCCGGCCAACGCCGAGATCACCAGCCTCTTGTTCATGGTTTTCAGGCTGACGCCGAACCTTTCCGCCAGGGTCGGCGTGGCGAAGGCGAAACCGCCCTCGCGCGCCAGCATCGCCTTCAACGCCTCGATCACTTTCGCGGCCTCGACGCCGTCGGTCAGGAAGCGGTCGTGATCGACTTTGGTCTGGCGCTTGACGAAGGAAAGCAGAGCGGAATCGTCGCGCTCGTCCACGATCCCGAGATGATAGGCCGCGAGCCACAAGGCCTGCAGGATCGGCGCATATTTGCCGCTGGCGGTCTTGCCGGCCGGGCGAGCCGGCGCTTTCGCCGCCCCGGAAATCTGGCGCAGATCGTCAAGCAGCACCCCGGCCTGCGCCTCGCTGAGCTGCTTCGACGAAAACACCCGGAATTTGCAGCGCAGATGGTCGCGGTAATCGGCGTCCGAAAGGCCGGCTTTGCCTTTCAGCACATGGATCGCCTTGATCTGTTCGGAGGAGACCGTCACGACACCCTCCGCAGGTCGGGCTCGAAGGCCGCGCATTCCGGCCCGTCGTCGCCGATCCGCCAGCTTTCAGGATATTCGGGATCCTCGGGATCGTAGACCGAGGTCGCCAGTAGAATCCAGCAGCCGGCGCCGCCGGCATGCTTGGCGCAATTTTCGCACCAGAACGTCTCGAAGGCCCGCGCGTCGGCGCCGGTCTCGGGCTTGAAGGGTTTTATCTCAGCCATTGGCCAGCGCCTCCTCGACCAGCTCGTCGAGCGCTCGCGAGGCGGCGCGCAGATCGTCGAACCGCGCCCGCGCCGCCAGCGCGAGCACAAGATATTGGCCGGCGAAGGCCAGCGCGGCGAGCGCGACGCCGTACCCGAACCACCCGACGACGACGCACACGCCGGCGGAATAGGACGCGAACAAGACGAGGCCGGAAAGGATCGCGAGTTTCATGCGGTCAATCATCGTCGCCCTCCTTGTAGTCGCGGACTTCCGCGTCGCTCATCAGGCGCCAGTCGTCGATCTCGCCGAGCGGCGCCAGCACATGGCCGCAGCCGAACGACGCCAGCGGCTTCGAAGGATCGGCGTGCTTGACCGGCGGAAAATGGATTGGCCCCTCCAGCGAAACCACCGTCGAAAGTCCGGCCTTTTCCGATACCCAATAGAGGCTCAAGCCGTAGCGGATTCCGGGAATTGCCTTGGTCATCACTTTCCTCCCTCGATCGCGGCCTCGAACGGTTCGACGGCGAAATTCTCGCCCGCCGAGCCGATGGTGACGCCGGGCACCAATTTCGCCTTCTCTGGCTCCTGCAGCATCGCCTCCTTGTTGGGCTCCTCCTTGACCCGCAGGAACTGGGTGAGCCCGAGAGTCTTGATCGCGGCGATCGCCTCCTCGACCTTGCGGATCGTCACCTTCGGCGGCGCCAGCCGCCATTCGATCTTCCCCGTTCCGAGGTCGCCCCATTTGCGCTTGAAACCGTCGGTCAGCGCCGCGCGGTTGGCGTCGCACCACACCCGCAGGCCCTCGGTCAGCGCTTTTGCCCGCGCCACCAGCGGCGCGGCGTCGAGCTCGCCGCGCTCTTTCAGCCGCGCGATCTGGTCGTTCATGTCGGCCTCGATCCGCGCCACCTGGCGCGCAGCCTCGCCGATTTCGCGCACGAAGCGCGCGGCCTCTTCTTTTGTCTGCGGCACGGCGACATTCGCGCCCTTGGTCTTGGATTTCCTAATCGACATTTTGTGGTCCTTCATTCGAAGACGAATTAGATTTCACGCGCGGGAAGGCGACGACATTGGTCTCGTCCTTTTTCGCCAGCATCGGCGCCACCCGCGCCATCGCCAGAATCTCGATCGCCTTGGCTTCCTCGGCCGCCGCGTCGAGCACGGCGCAGAGCGAGGAGACCGCCAGCGGCTCCATGGCGACGCCGTCGCGCTCGTAACGCGAGAAATACGAGCGCAATTGGCTCAAGGCCCCGGACAGATGAAACTCAGCCATGAATGACCTCCTTCAGCCGCGAATGCGGGCAGCCGCCGCGGCAGGCCATGAACAACCTGGTGCGCAGAGCCGAAGTGCCGCGAAAACTCTTCTTCTGCTCGTCGAGGCAGCGGTGGCGGCCGATCTCGCCCAAAACCGGGCAATCGACCTCGACCCCCATCAAGGCCCCGCGCACCCGCTGCTCGGCGCCGCCGATATCGCCGGCGTAAGTGGCGTTGATCAGCTGCGTCACCTGCGACCCGGAGATGCCGAGCTTTTTCGCCACGCCGACGCCGGAATGCACCGTGGCGGCGGTGGCCAGCGCCTCGATCCAGTCGGGCAAAGCCTCGCCCCAGGCGCGCCGGGCGTTGGCGACGAAATCCGTCCGCGACGGAGTCAAATGAACTGTCTCGGTCATGACAGCACCTCGCTCGCGATCGCCTCGCCGACGATTTTTTGGGCGTTGGGATCGAACACCACGCGGGCGTCGAAAATCCGCGGCGCCAACGGCCCGGTGTTGGCCTTGCGCTTGAGCCGGAAGGTCGAGGGCGCGTTCTTGCCGCCGTCGTCGAGCAGCTCGACCATTCCGGCATCGCGGAGCTGCCAGATGAAGCGCTGCGCCGTCCCGTAGGAAATCTCCACCTCCTCGACCGAAGCAGCGACCGCGAGTTCGCGCAGCTGAAAATTCGGCATAGCGCGGATCGCGGTCCACAGCTGCTGGCGCCTGCGACCCATGAGCCCGTCAACCGCGTGGATTTTCGGCGCGTCGCGCCGCGGCGTCGTCACCTTGAAGATCGAAGAGCGCGCCGCCTTCGCGCCGACCTTCTCGACGAAGCCCTGAGCGAGACAGCCCTGGACGTAAATCCAGACCGCCGCCCGGGTGACGCCGTTCGAGGATTTGTGGATATCGGTCACGGTGAACCCGCCGGCGGATTTTGTGCGCTCGCACATCACCTGCCAATAATGATGCGCCCCTTTGGGCAGGGCGAGTTTGAGGGCGATAGCGTTCATGCCGCCCTCCCGCCGCGCAGAGAAGTCACCCGGCCGGAGCGCGCCGCCGGCGCCTCGCCGGTGAAGATTTCGCCCTTGTAGCTGTCGAGCGTCAGCCCTTCGCCGGGCCGCGCCGAGGCATACCAGTCGCGCATGGTCGAAAGCGTCACCACCACGCGCCGCGCCCGCCCCTGCGCCTTTTCCCGCACCGCGCCGAGCAAAGAATCGTCGATCGGGATTCCGGGAAGGAAAATGTCGGCGAGTTTCCGGCAGTCGGAAAGGTCGCAGGCCTCGGCCGGATACCAGCTCAAAACCCGGTTGTGCACCCGCTCGACCCGCGCCAGCTTGGTCGGCAGAGCCTCCTCGCCGATCAGCAGCACCGGGATCTGCGCATGCTCGCCGATCTCGCGCACCAGCTCGATCAGCCCCTTGTCGACCAATTTATCGGCCTCGTCGATGATCAGCGGCCGTTGCGGCGTCTCCGACAAGGCATTGATCGCCTGGTCCATCAGGTCGGCGGTCGAACCCTTGGGCTCGGCGATCCCCGCCTCGCGCAGCACCGCGCGCACAAAAGACTTCTTGTTCCAGCTCTCGCCGACCTCGACCCGCACCGCGTTCAACTTATTGAGAACGTAGATCGAGGCGTAGGACTTGCCGAAGCCAGACGGCCCGTACATCACCCCGAAATTCGGCAGCGAAAACGCCCGCTGCTGGATCTTTAAGGCCAGTTGCAAAAAGCCCGACACATTCTTCAAGGCCGCCAGCGTCTTGGTCGGTTTGACAATCGATAAGGTCTCTGTCATTTCTCTCTCTTCTTCATTTGAAGCATTCCCCAAGGCCGGACGCGGCAAACGTCCGGCCTTCACTTTTTCCGGCGAGCCGACGCCACGCGCCGCCGAAATTTTTCCGCGCCGCGCCCTACAAGGCCGCCTCGCCGAAATCGTCGTAAACCGTCTTCAAGCCCTGATATTCCGCGGTGAGCACGTAGCCGAGGAGCCAGTCGGCGTCGGCCGCCGCCAGCGGCGCCCCGCTCTTCATGTCGGCCTCCAGCGCCAGCGCCCGGCGGAAGCGCTGCTGGCGCGTCTCCGGCAAAACCGCGACCTTGGCCAATGGCGGCGCGGCCGGCGCGAGATCGGCCTCGACCGCCGCGCGAAGATCCTCGCGCGCGTCCTTCTCCCCTTGCGGGAGAAGGTGGTCCGAAGGACCGGATGAGGGGGCGAGCGCCCCGGCCGCCGCTGCAAGCGCCGGCGTCGAATAGTTTTCGGTCGGCTTGGGGAAGGCGATCAGCTTGCCCGCCGCCTCCGCCTCGCGCCGGGCGATGGCCTCGGCCAGCGCCGGCTTGTCTTTTTTCAGTTGGCGCAGCTCGCGCCGGATCGGCGCGGTGCGCTCGGCTAGAAGCTCCGCCTGCTGGCGCTTGAACTCGGCCACCGCCTTGAACGGATCGACCCCGGCCAGCTCCGGGCACAGGCCTTCGCCGAGAAAATTGACGCCGTCCGGGGTGAAGCAATAGACCCGGCCCAAATCCGCCGGGTCCATCCGCACCAGCACCCGCTCCCCGGCGAGGATCGAGGGGGTGTAATAGGAGGAATTGTCGACCCGCACCCCCTTCTTGGTGGTGGTGCGAATGCCGTCGCCGCCGGCGATCGGCGCCAGCAGCATGTCGAGCGCGTGAAGATCCTCGATTTTTTTGAGCTTGCCGGCGAAACCCGCCGCGACCTGCGCCGGCGACTTGCCGCCCAATCCGCCATGGGCGCGATGCTCGTAGCGCACCTGCGCCCAATGATCGGCGCGCTCTTGCAGGCCCTTGGCGTCCAATTCGACGCAGAAAATATTGTCGTCGGTCTCGCCGAGCCTTTGCGCAAAGGCGCGCCGCTCCTCGATCACCTTGCGGTCGCCGACGTTATGGCCGATGAAGCCTGGCAGGTCGCTGGCGCAATCGTGCTGGAACGTGCCGATCACCCGCTCGACATGGGCCTTGGCCTTGGGGTCGAACGGCGCCGACACCGACACCTCGATCTCCAGCGCCGCCAGCAGCCCGACCACCCTTTTGGCCTTGAAATCCGAGCCGTTGTCGGTCTTGATCCGCTCCGGCACGCCCCACAACAGCATCGCCCGGCGCAGCAGCAGGCACACCGCTTCCGCGCGCGGCGTCCGCGTCACATAGATGATGGTGCGCCGGGAAAAGCGGTCGATGCAGGCGTAGATCGAATGGCGCCCGGTGGTCAGCAGCACGTCGGCCGGCGAGGCGTCGATCTGCCACAATTCGTTCAAGCGGCTGGCCGGGCTGCCATTCTGGCCCGAGGGCTCGTATTTCGACTTCCAGGCGTCGGGATTGGTGATGCGGGTCAGCGCCACCTTCTCGCTCGATTTAAGCCCGCTTAAAGCCCGCGCCACCGAGCGCGGCGACACCCGCAAGCCAGGAAATTGCGCGATCAAATAATCGTGAGCGGAGCGCGCCGATGTGTGCGGCTTGTGGGCCAAAAATCCCAGCAGCCACGACCGCACCTCGGTGCGATCGAGCCCCCCCGAGCCGCGCCGCGCCGCGCCGCGATCGACCGCCAGCGCATTGGCGCCGTCGAGAAACCGCATCGCCCGCCAGCGCTTGAGCGAGCGCGGCGCCAGTTTCCTCACCGCGTGGAGCACCCACGGCTCGACCTCGATCTTGCCCAAATTATACAGCGCGCAAAAAGTCTGGTCGGACAGCACCCGCGAATAGACCCCGGTGGCGAAAAACCGGTCGGCTGCCGCCAGCAGCGCCAGCCGCGCGTCGCGATGATCGAGCGCCGGCAGCGCCAATTGCTCGCTCTCGCCAGCCTCGGCGCAGAGCCGGTCCGACTCGGCGACCACCACCTTGCCGACGATCCGCATGGCGTAAGCCGCCAGCGCCCCGCCCGGCAGCAGATCGGCGTGATATTCCATTCCCCCGCCACGCCCGTCGCGCGCCCGAACCTTGCCCGCGACGCCGCCCCAGCCCTCGCGCTCGGCCAATTGATCCCAGCCAAACCGGGTCTTCGGCAGGCCCGGCAAAGCCAAAGCGGCAAGTTCTGCGGTGGTGAACCAGTCTTTCATGGCCTAGCGCCCGAACAGGAAGATGACTTCAAGGGCGACGGCCACGCCGCCGGAAATCCCGATGACGACGCCGGCCAGGGCGAGGGGAAGGGCGCGAAGCAGGGTCATTTCTTGCCGCCCTTCGCCTGGGTCAGGCCGGCATGCTCAAGCGCCGTTTCGCGCGTGACCCGATCCATTTTTTCCCAGGCCGAAAGCCATTGCGCGAGCAGAAGCTTTTGCGGATCGCGGACCACCGCCTGGGCAAACCCGGCCGTGACCTTGGCCTGAGACGTGGTCTTGGCCGCGCCGGCGGCGATCAGGCCCGCGACCACCCGCTGCTTGTCGTCATCAAGTTCGGCGAGCGCCAGCAGCTCGCGCTGGTTGCGCTCGATCTTGGTGCCGCGCAGCAGTTTGACCGCCTCCTCGTCGAGGTCTTCGGCCAGCTTGACCGAGAGCTTGATCGCCGCATCGGAAAGGCCGAGCTTCTTCGCCGCCGCCCGGCTGAAAGGCTCGCGAAAACCAAGAGCCAATGTTTGGCTCTTGGTCCGCGCCTTCGACCTCCGGTCGCCCCCATGCCGGGTTTCGGGATGGATTCTTTCGTAAAGGCCCTTGCGCTCCAGCAGGAACAGCGCGCGATCGAGCGCGTTCAATTCGTGGCGGGCGAGATTTTCATCAATCTCGGAGAGCCGCGCCTCGTCGTCGCTCATTTCCTGAATGACGACGTGTTTTCCGATCTCCAGCTCGCGGAAGACCAGCATCTTGAATGCTTCAAGCCGATGGGCGCCCACGACCAGCTTGTAGGGCTGCGCGGCGTTGCCGGTCGGCCGCACCACGATCGGGTGCTTGAGGCCGGTTTCGTTGATCGAAATCGCCAGGAAATCGGCATGGTCGCGGTCCACCGGCCGCAGCCGCCCTTCGGCGTCGATCTCTGAAATCTTGATTGTCGTGGCCATCTAGGCTTTCCTCTCGGTTGAAAAACCGGCTTGGAGGGAGGGTGAGATGAGCGACGCGGGCAGCAAAAAGCCGCCAAGGCGCGATATCGAGCGCCAGATCGACGAATTTGGTCGCGAGGTCGGGGCGGACCTCCTGATCGCCGCGCTTCTCGCGCTCGCGCCGAACGTCAACCCGGAGGCGGTCCACGCCACTTTGGTCGCCCAGCTCGACGAAAAACTGAAAATCTCGACGGTCAGCCCGCGGGCGCGAAAGGCGGCGATGTCCATCATTGATCGCCTTCTTGCGCCTTGATTTCAGCCTCGCGGCTCCGGATCGCGGCGGCGAGGCCGGCTTTATCCGCCTTGATTTTGCGCATTTCGGCGCGGACGGCCGCGGCCTTCGCGTCAAATTCGTCTTGCGTCATTGCCGGCTCCGGCTCCGGCTTTTCGCCCGCAAGACCCGAACCGTGCGGCTCGTCATCGCGTTTAACCATTCTCAGGCCGCCTTATTGTTGGATTCGAGACAAGACGCCGCGCTCGCGTTAATCTGGCCGCCGGAGGGCGCGTCGGTGGGGGAGAAAAAGCGCGGCCAGATTTCGTGCGGATCGACGCCAATGAAGGCCGCGATGGCCAGATTGGCGCGCGGATGCCGCTTGCCCAGCGCCCAGTACATCGTCGCGCGGGCGAAGCCGTTCTCTCGGCCGATCTGCGCCAGGTTCGATCCCTTGCGCCGCACCGCCGCGATAATGTCGGCGCGATGCCAGCCGTCTGATGATGTTGCCACAACCCCGCTCCGGAGCGAGCGGTGCAATTTTTCTCGCACCGCAAATCAATCTTGTTTGAAAGATGCAATAAAAATCACATTCTCGTCAATGGATTTTTCGCTCTTTGTGTTTTTTTTCACAGGGGCGCAAAATGCATCCTGATCCCGTCGCGACAATGCGCGCCCGTATTGCGGAGGCGATCGGCGGCCGGTCGAAGGCCCTTGCCTTCGCGAAAACGACCGGCGGCTGGGTGACCCATCAGACGCTGCAAAAATGGATCGACGGCGCGACCTCGCCGACCTGCGGCGATCTGGCGGAATTATCGCGCCGGACGGGGCGTCCGTTTGAATGGTTTTTCGGCCTCGAAAAGCCTGAGCCGGTGGTTCTACCGCCGCCGGGAACGATCATGATCGAGAAGCTCGATGTTCACGCAGCTGCCGGCGCCGGCGCCGTCGCCGATGTCGTCCGCGCCGAGGCCGAATTCGCCTTCCCGATCTATTTTCTCGAAAAATTGCTGGAAAAACCGGCCGGCTTCGCGAAGCTGTCGAGCTTGCGCGCCTGCGGCGACTCCATGGAACCCACGATCGCAAACAAGGCGCTGCTGATCATCGACGAAAACGACCGTGACTATCCGAAGGTGCCCCGCAAAGGGCGCCGCGCCCTTCCTAATATCTATGTATTCTCCACAACCGACGGCGTTCGCCTCAAGCGGCTGCGCCGCATCGACGAAGAATTCATCGCCATCCTCAGCGACAATCCTGCCCAGCCGGAGGAAATTTTCAGGCTTAACCGCGACGGCCCTTTAAAGATCATCGGTAAGGTCATATGGTGGGATAATCGGCTTTAAAGGCCTATTTTTGAGGGGGAATTGCCATGAAAAGACTTTTCGCCGCCGCGATCGCCGCCTTCGCCCTGGCGCGACCTTCTTTCGCCGACGACGTCAAACGCCTTTCCGGCGCCGATCTCGCCGTTCAGACCCATAAGTGGGAGGGAGAAACCATCGAAACGACCGGCCATTGTTTTTATGCTGACGTCGACGAATATCGCTGCGTTGTCGGCGGTCCTGGGGGCGCCGCTCGGATCGACTTTAAAACGATCACGCCTGACGCCGCCCGACAGAACCTTGAAGACCATTGCGACACGGTCGAGAAACTATCGTCGCGCGCCTGCTTCGTCCGTTTTCAGTTCGTTTACGAAAGTTTTGACTTGCTTGCCGGCAGCTATGGCCAGCTCACCACTCTCGTAATCCCGAAGGACGGCGCCGCGACGATCGTCGGTAAAAAATGAGCCTGCGGAGCCAAAAATGATCGCAGCCATTCTTGTTGTCGGCGTCCTCTTTTTAATTGTCGTAGCTGCCGTTCGCATCATCATGGGCTGGGTGCTCCCCGCCACCACCGTTCGCGCCATCGACAAGGCTGTCGATTGGACTGCTGGTTTCATTTTGAAACTCTTCGTCGTGGCCATCGCGGCCTTTATCGTTTTTGCCCTCTACGAGGGGGCAAATGGTCATTAAACCCGTTTTCAGTTGCTAGTTAACGGCGCCTGCGAACAAGCCGTCGCGCGCCGCTCTACCCCGGAATTGCGGGCTTTCCGCGATTTTGCCCTAAATCAGCGCTCTGACATGAAAGTTGCTACTTCGGCGCGTTTCAGATTTCTAACCCATTGATTTTGCGTAACGGCGTTTTCGGCGCGGCCGATTTTTTGTGCCATTTGATCTGTCCAGCCGCCGCCCGCCAGGTCGCCGCCCCGCCGCCCGCAAACCCCAGCATTTCCAGCCCTCTCGCTCTCCTAATCCCGCCGACTCCCGGCGACTCCCGCCTGTGCCATTTGATTTGTCGCGTTACAACACAAGCATTGGCTGAAGATGTCCTTGGCTCTGGAAAAAAGGTGAGATTATCATTGTAGCAGTTTGATTTATCGTTATTTTGTTGTTAAACATAAATCTTAAGCGTGGCAACAGGCGGAGGCGCGTCCCGCCGGGCGCGCGCCGCCATTTCGCGCTTAAGGCTGGCTCTTGCGCCATGAAATGTTTATGTAAAGGTGGCAGAACGCGCGGCGCGGCTTGGGAATTTTCTAGTAAATGACGGATATAACGTCTCTTTTCTCTTCTTCATCGGTCTCCGGCGCGCTGGCCGTCGAGCGCGCCATCGCGGAATTGCGCGCCGGCCGGCCGGTCGCTTTGACCGAGGGCGCCGCGCGGCTTCTGGTCTTTCCCGCCGAGAATCTCGACGCCGAATCCGCCGTCCTCATCGAAAATCTGGCCACGGGCCGCGCCAATCTGATCCTGTCGGCGCAGCGCCTGCGCCGTCTCGGCGTCGAGCGCGAGCGGCCCGGCGCCATAGCTGCGCCGCGCCTCGACATGGAACGCATCGGCGCCCTGCTGGCCGACGAGGAGGCGCGGATCGACGCGCCGGTCGCCTCGCCGGGCGCGGCGGAGGAAGCGGCGCTCGACCTGTTGCGCCTCGCCAATCTTCTGCCCGGCGCGATCGTCGCGCCTTTGACGGAGTCCTTGCCGCAATTGCAGGAGGTCTCCGGCGCCGACGTGCGCTCCTACCGCTCCAAGAAGGTTCTGTCGCTTCATCTGGTCGGCCGCGCGCCGGTTCCGCTGGAAGGCGCGCCCAATTCCGAGATCGTGGTGTTCCGGGGAGGCGAGGGCTTGCGCGATCAGGCGGCGGTGATCGTCGGCAAGCCCGATCTTTCGGGTCCGGTCCATGTGCGGCTGCATTCCGCCTGTCTCACCGGCGATCTGTTCGGCTCGCTGAAATGCGACTGCGGCGACCAGTTGCGGCACACCGCGAAAATCATGGCCGAGAGCGGCGGCGGCGTGATCCTCTATCTCGACCAGGAAGGGCGCGGCAACGGCCTCGCCAACAAGGTGCGGGCCTACAGGCTCCAGGCCTGCGGCCACGACACCTATGACGCCGACGAAATTCTGGGCTTCGGCCTCGACCAGCGCCGCTTCGGCTATGCCGCGCGCATGCTCGACCTGCTCGGCGTGACCCGGGTGCGGCTGATGACCAACAATCCGGCCAAGATCGAGGCCTTGCGCGCGGCCGGGCTCGACGTGACCGACCAGCGCATCCAGGGCCGGCCGACGCCGCAGAACATTCATTATCTCGCCACCAAGCGCGACCGCGCCGGCCATTATCTCGATGTCGATATTCCGCCGGCCGGCGGCTGAGCGCCGCGGCTTGGCTTCTTCCGCGCCCTGGCGACTTGCCCAAGCCGGGTTGGCGCCGTAAATCATCGCCTGCGTTCGGCGAAAGTCAGGCGTGAAATCCCGCTCAGGCAGCGTCAGCGATGGAACGGATGGGCAGCGACCACGACCAAGAGCCAGAGGCGCGGGACCAGGCTCCGGCTCCGCCGCCTTCCGCGCGGCGCGACGAGCGGGAGGCCCTGGCGGCCAAGGCGGAGCGCCGACGCAAGATCGCCGCGCGCCTCGGCGCCGGCGCCAGCATCCTGCTGGTCGCCGTCGCGGTCTTCGTCCTCACCCGCACCATTTCCCATCTCGATCCGGCGCTGCTGCGGGCCGCCCTCGCGGCGACCTCCTGGGGCCAGATCGGGCTTGGCCTGTTGCTCACCGCCAGTTCCTTTCTGATGCTGACGGGCTATGACGCGCTCGCCTTGCGTCAGCTCAAATTGCGGGTGCCCTATCGCACCACCGCGCTCGCCTCCTTCACCTCCTACGCAGTGTCGTTCAATCTCGGCTTTCCGATCTTCACCGGCGGCACGGTGCGCTACTGGATCTATTCCCGCGCCGGCGTCCGGCCGGGCAAGATCGCCAGCCTCACCGTGGTCGCGGGCGTCACCTTCTGGCTCGGCATGGCGGTGGTGATCGCGCTCGGGCTGGCGGTCGAGGCCACGCCGCTTTCGGATATCGACCATCTGGCGGTCGACCTCAACCGCCTGATCGGCGTCGGCATGCTGGTCGCCATCGGCGTCTATCTCTACTGGGTTTCGGTGCGTCCGCGCCGCGCCCGCTGGCAGGGCCTGTCGCTGGAGCTTCCGGGTCTGGGCCTGTCGCTCGGCCAGATCGCGCTGGGCGTCATGGACCTGTGCAGCGCCGCCGGGGCGCTCTATGTCCTGCTGCCGGTTCACGAGGGGCTGGGTTTCTTCACTTTCGCGGCGGTCTATGTCTTCGCCAGCCTGCTCGGCATCGTCAGTCACGCGCCGGGCGGCATCGGCGTGTTCGAGGCGATCCTGCTCAAGGTTCTGCCGGCGCCCTCGCAGGAGGCCCTGCTCGCCTCGCTGCTGATGTTCCGCATTCTTTATTATGTCATCCCCTTCGTATTTGCTCTCGCGCTCCTGGGCGCGAATGAAGGCGGGCGCCGCTGGGACGCCCTGCGCGAGGAGATGAACCGCGCCCAGGCCGACGGGGACAAGGACGCCTGACCCGGTATGCGCCTGGATGACTGACAATTTCGACCCGGTGGCGACGATCGTCGACAGCCTGATCGACGCCATGCCCGAACCGGTGCTGGTGGTCGACCGCTCGGTGCGGCTGATCGCCGCCAATCAGCCGGCGCGGACGATGTTTCCCCTGATGAAGCTGAAGGCGCCGCTCGCTTCGAGTTTGCGCGCGGTCGATCTGCATGACGCCATCGCCCGCGTCTTCGCGACCGGCGCGGCCGAGGACGTGTCCTGGCTCGACCGCGTGCCGGTCGAACGGCTGTTCCAGGTCCATGTCGCGGCCTTTTACTCGGACGAGGCCCGTTTCGTCGCGCTCACCCTGCATGACGCGACCGAATCGCGGCGGCTGGAGCAGGCGCGGGTGGATTTCGTCGCCAACGCCAGCCATGAATTGCGCACCCCGCTCGCCTCGCTGCTCGGCTTCATCGAGACCCTTCAGGGGCCGGCGCGCGGCGATTCGGTGGCGCGCGAGCGATTCCTCTCGATCATGCTGGAGCAGGCCCGTCGCATGGCGCGGCTGGTGGACGACCTGCTGTCGCTGTCGCGCATCGAACAAAGCCTCCACGTCCAGCCCCGCGCTTCGGCCGATCTCGCGGGAATCGCCCGGCATGTCCGCGACGCTTTGACGCCGCTGGCCCGGGAGAGCCGGATCAGGCTCGAACTCGACACCCGGGAGACCATGGTGCGCGGCGACCGCGACGAATTGCTGCGGGTCGCGGAAAATCTGGTCGAAAACGCCATCAAATACAGCGCGCCGGACATGGACCAGCCGGAACGCCGGGTCTGGGTCGAGGTCGGCGCGCGCGAGGGCATGGGCTTTCTGGCGGTGCGCGACGAGGGGCCGGGCATAGCGCCGGAAAATATTCCCCGCCTGACCGAACGCTTTTTCCGGGTCGATGTCGGCCAGAGCCGGGCCAAGGGCGGCACCGGCCTCGGCCTCGCTTTGGTCAAGCACATCCTCGCCCGCCATCGCGGCCGCCTCGGCATTCAGGCGACGCCGGGGCGCGGGGCGGTCTTCACCGCTTGCGTGCCGCTCGACGCCAAATAGGGCCGCGCGAAAAAAAGTTCCCGCGCCGCGACTTACGGAAATCTGGCGCGACGCTTCGTCGCCGAATTCGGGGGCCGGCCGGCGTCACGCAACTGTCATTTGGGCGTCGTAGAGCATCGCGGCGCTCCAGCGCATGGGGCGAGATCGCACCGCGACCCTCGCGCCCAAATCAACCTCTGGAGAGGATTGGCATGTCGAACTTCCTGCGCTCCGCTCTCGTCGCCACCGCCGCATTCGGCGTCGCGACCTCCGCCCTCGCCGCCGAAATTTCCGGCGCGGGCGCGACCTTCCCCTATCCGATCTATTCGAAATGGGCCGACACCTACAAGAAGGACACCGGCTTCAGCCTGAATTACCAGTCGATTGGCTCCGGTGGCGGCATCAAGCAGATCGAGGCCCGCACCGTCACCTTCGGCGCCAGCGACGCGCCGCTCACGCCCGACGTTCTGGACAAGAACGGTCTGGTGCAATGGCCGATGGTGATGGGCGGCATCGTGCCGGTCGTCAATATCGAAGGCGTCAAGCCCGGCCAACTCGCGATCGACGGCGCCACCCTGGCGAAAATCTATCTCGGCGCGATCACCAAGTGGAACGATCCGGCCCTGGTCAAGCTGAACCCCGGCGCGAAACTGCCGGACGCCGCGATCGCCGTGGTCCACCGCTCCGACGGCTCGGGAACGACCTTCAACTTCACCAATTACCTGGTCAAGGTCTCCCCGGAATGGAGCTCGAAAGTCGGCTCGGCGGTCTCGGTGGAATGGCCGGTCGGCCTCGGCGCCAAGGGCAATGAAGGCGTGTCGAACACCGTGGGCATCACCAAGGATTCCATCGGCTATGTCGAATATGCCTACGCCATGGAAAACAAGATGACCTATACGGACATGGTCAACAAGGACGGCAAAAGGGTGAAGCCGGAAACGGAAACCTTCCAGTCCGCCGCGGCCAACGCCGACTGGGCCCATGCGCCGGGCTTCTACCAGATCCTGACCGAACAGCCGGGCGCCAAGTCCTGGCCGATCACCGCCTCGACCTTCATCCTGATGCCCAAGCAGGTTCCGGACGCGACCGCCGCCGCCGAAGCCCTGAAATTCTTCAGCTGGGCCTTCAAGGACGGCGCCAAGCAGGCCGAGGCGCTTGACTATATCCCGATGCCGGCCAAAGTCGTCGCCTTGATCAAGAAGACCTGGGCGAGCGACATCAAGGACGCCAGCGGCAAGGCCGTCTACCAGGCGAAGTAATCGCCGCAAGGAACGCCGGGGGCTTCGGTCCCCGGCTTTTCGTGGGTTGGAGGATCGTTGATGGCGGAGGCGGCGTTGAGTTCCATGGCCAAAACGGCGGGCGGCAGCGACAGTCGCGAGAAGGTTCTGCGCCGCTTCGAATTCGGCGACCGGATGTTCCGCATCCTGACCCGTTCCTCGGCCATCGCGGTGCTGCTGGTGCTGGGCGGCGTCATTGTGTCGCTGGTGCAGGGCTCCTTGCCAGCCCTGAGCAAATTCGGTTTCGGCTTCCTGACCTCGGACGCCTGGAATCCGGTCACCGAAAATTTCGGCGCCGCGCCGGCGATCTACGGCACGATCGTCACCTCATCCATCGCCCTGCTCATCGCCGCGCCGATCGGCTTCGGCATCGCCGTCTTCCTCACCGAACTCTGCCCCTACCAGCTGCGCCGTCCGATCGGCATCGCGGTCGAGCTGCTCGCCGGCATTCCCTCGATCATTTACGGCATCTGGGGCATGTTCGTCTTCGCGCCCTTCCTGCAGGCCCACGTCCAGCCGGCTTTGATCGCGACCTTCGCCAATCTCCCCGTTCTGAACCAGCTCTTCGCCGGCCCGCCCTACGGCATCGGCATCCTGACCGCGAGCGTCATCCTGGCGATCATGATCCTGCCGCTGATCTCCTCGATCTCGCGCGACGTGTTCAACACCGTTCCGGCCGTTCTCAAGGAAGCCGCCTATGGAATCGGCTGCACCCGCTGGGAGGTGATGCGCTCGATCGTCGCGCCCTATACCGGCGTCGGCCTGGTCGGCGGCATAATGCTGGCGCTCGGCCGCGCGCTCGGCGAAACCATGGCGGTGACCTTCGTGATTGGCAACGCCCACAAGATTGCTCCCTCGATCCTCGGCCCCGGCACGACGATTTCCGCGACCATCGCCAACGAATTCACCGAAGCCGACGGCGCGATCTATACCTCCTCGCTGATTACGCTGGGCCTTCTGCTGTTCATCATCACCTTCATCGTCCTCGCCATATCGCGCCTCCTGCTGATGCGCGTCGAGGGAAAGGGAGCGCGCTGAAATGTCTTCCTTGCAAGCGACGCGCAAGGCGCGCAGCGCCATCGTCATGGGCCTTTGCTACGTCTCGGCGGGGCTTGGCCTGCTCGCTCTGGCGCTGATCCTGGCCGCTCTGCTATGGAACGGCTTCTCCGGCCTTTCGCCCGCGGTCTTCACCCAGATGACGCCGCCGCCGGGCTCCGCCGGCGGCCTGCTCAACGCCATCGCCGGCTCGCTGGTCATGACCTTTTTCGGCGTGCTGATCGGCGCGCCGCTTGGCATGTTCGCCGGCACCTATATGGCGGAATATGGCAGCAACACCAAGCTCACCATGGTGGTGCGCTTCATCAACGACGTGCTGCTGTCCGCGCCGTCGATCGTCATCGGCCTGTTCGTCTATGAGATCGCCGTGGCGCCGATGGGCCATTTCTCGGCCATCGCCGGCGCGCTCGCGCTGGCTCTGCTGGTGGTGCCGGTGGTGGTGCGCACCACCGAGGACATGCTCAATCTGGTGCCGGGAACGCTGCGCGAGGCCGCGACGGCGCTCGGACTGCCGCGCGTGCTGGTGATCCGCCACGTCGCCTACAAGGCGGCGCGCGCCGGCCTCATCACCGGCCTGCTGCTGGCGATCGCCCGGGTCTCGGGCGAGACCGCGCCCTTGTTGTTCACTTCGCTGAACAACCAGTTCTGGAGCTCAAATCTCAACGCGCCGATGGCAAGCCTGCCGGTGGTGATCTTCCAGTTCGCCATGTCGCCCTATAAGGAATGGCAGGCGCTGGCCTGGGTCGGCGCGCTCCTCATCACCCTGGCCGTTCTGGCGCTTTCGATCACCGCCCGCGTTCTCGGCGCACAAAGGACCAGCTCATGACCGACCTCGCCGCCCAGGAAACGTCCGCTCCGCATGAAAATCTCGCGGATAAGATGACGGTCAAAAACCTCGACTTCTATTACGGCGACACCAAGTCGCTGAAGTCGGTGAACCTCAGGTTCCAAACCAATCAGGTCACGGCCCTGATCGGGCCTTCGGGCTGCGGCAAGTCCACGCTGCTGCGCGTGCTCAACCGCATGTACTCGCTCTATCCGCGCCAGCGCGCCGAGGGCGAGGTTCTGCTCGACGGCGAAAATATTCTCGATCCCAAGCTCGACCTCAACGCCTTGCGCGCCCGCGTCGGCATGGTGTTCCAGAAGCCGACGCCTTTTCCGATGTCGATCTATGAAAATATCGCTTTCGGCGTCCGGCTTTACGAAAGGCTGGGCAAGGCCGACATGGACGAGCGGGTCGAAACCGCCTTGCGCGGCGCCGCGATCTGGGACGAGGTCAAGGACCAGCTCAACGCCTCGGGCCTGAGCCTGTCGGGCGGCCAGCAGCAGCGCCTGTGCATCGCCCGCACCGTCGCGATCAAGCCTGAAGTCATCCTGTTCGACGAGCCGGCCTCGGCGCTCGACCCGATCTCGACCGCCAAGATCGAGGAGCTGATCGACGAATTGCGCCGCGACTACACCATCGCCATCGTCACCCACAACATGCAGCAGGCGGTGCGCGTGTCGCAATTCACGGCCTTCATGTATCTTGGCGAAATGGTCGAATTCGACCAGACCGACAAGATCTTCACGACGCCGAAAGAGCGCCGCACCCAGGATTACATCACCGGCCGTTTCGGCTGATTCCAGGCTCGGGCCAGACAGGATTTTTTTACCATGGTCGATCATACCGTCCGCTCCTTCGACTCCGATCTCGAAACGCTCGACCGCCATATTTCCGAAATGGGCGGCATAGCCGAGAAAATGCTGTCCGACGCCATGGACGCCTTGGCGACCATGAACACCGATCTCGCCCATCGGGTGATCGAGACTGACCTGCGCCTCGACGTTCTGCAGCACACGATCGAGGATTACGCGGTGAGCACGCTGGCCCGGCGCCAGCCGGTGGCGGTCGATCTGCGCGATGTCGTCGGCGTGATGCGCATTGCCGGCGATCTGGAGCGGATCGGCGACCAGGCCAAGAATATCGCCAAGCGCACCAGCAAGATCGCCGGCGAGCCCCGCCTGGCGCGGGCGGTGATCGGCCTCAAGTCGATGCATGAAGTCGCGGCCAACCAGCTCAAGGACGTGCTCGACGCCTATGCCCAACGCGACGCCGCCGCCGCCCGCGTGGTCTGGACGCGCGACGCCGAACTCGACGCGCTGGAGGATTCGGTGTTCCGCGACCTCCTGACCTTCATGATGGAAGACCCGCGCAACATCACCTTCTGCACCCATCTGCTGTTCTGCTCGAAGAATTTGGAGCGGGTCGGCGATCACGCCACCAATATCGCCGAGACGGTGGTCTATATCGTCACCGGCGAGAATCTTTCGGGCGAAGACCGGCCGCGCGGCCCCGACGCCGCCGCTTTGCCGTGAAAATCCAGGAGCCATCTGCTCTCATGAACGAACCGCGCGCCTCAATCATCGGAGCCGCGTCCCCCGGCGGGGCGCCGCGCATCCTGGTCGTCGAGGACGAATCCGCCCTCGGCCTGCTGCTCAGCTATAATCTGGAGGCCGAAGGCTATGTCGTCGAGCGCGTCGAGCGCGGCGACGAGGCCGAATTGCGGCTGGAGGAATCCCCGCCCGACCTCGTCATCCTCGACTGGATGCTGCCGGGCGTGTCGGGCCTGGAAATCTGCCGCCGTCTGCGGGCGCGGGAGAACACCCGTACGCTTCCTGTCCTCATGCTGACGGCGCGCGGCGAAGAGGGCGAGCGCGTGCGCGGGCTGTCGGTCGGCGCCGACGATTATGTGGTCAAGCCTTTTTCCGTGCCGGAGCTGATGGCGCGGGTCCGCGCTTTGCTGCGCCGGGCGCGCCCCGAGCGCGTCGCCGCGCGGCTGAGCGCCGGGGAGCTGGAGCTGGATCGCGAAACCCGCCGCGTCCGCCGTTCGGGCCGCGAAATCCATCTCGGCCCGACCGAATTCCGGCTGCTCGAATATCTGATGGAAAAGCCGGGCCGGGTTTTCTCGCGCGCGCAATTGCTCGACAGCGTCTGGGGCCTGTCGGCGGAAATCGACGAGCGCACGGTGGACGTCCATATCGGCCGCCTGCGCAAGGCCCTGGCCAAGGACGACGAGATCGACCCGATCCGCACCGTGCGCGGCTCGGGCTATTCCTTCGACGAGACGTTTGGCAGGGGCTGACTTTCCCTCGGTTCTTGCAAGGAAAAACCCGGCGCCGCGAGGCGGCGCCGGGTTTTGCGTGAAGGGCAAGGGGGAGAAGCCGCGTTCCGCGTCATAGTGGAACTGGACGTTTCGCGGATTGCACGTTTTCCTTGCGCGACAATCCAGTTCTGCATCTGGCCGGAGCCGGCGAACCCGCTTCGGCCCGTGCTGACGGGCTGGCCCCTCGCCTTTGCCCTTCGGGCGCGGCGGGTCAGCTTCGGGCGGCGGCGGCGGCGCGCCTTTCGCGGTCGCGGCGACGGTCCATCGCCGGCTGATAGGCGATGCGGGCGTGATAAGTGCAATAGGGGCCAAGGCCGATCTGCATCCGCGCGCCGCAATAGCGGAATTCGGGGGTGGTGGGGTCGCCCAGCGGCCAGCGGCACATCGACTCGCGCAGATCCATGATGCCGACGCGCTCGGAGATCGGAACCACGACTTCTTCCGCCGCGGGGCGCGGCGCCGGCGCCGGAGCGGGCCGCGCCGCGACGGCGACGGCCAGATTGCCATGGACGACGGGCGCGGTCGACGCGGCCGGCTCGCCCTCGCTCCTGGCGCGGGGGCGGGCGGTCGCGGGCGCCGGAGACTTGACCCGGCCCGACAGGCCGAGGCGATGCACCTTGCCGATGACCGCGTTGCGCGAAATGCCTTCGCCGAGTTCATTGGCGATCTGGCTGGCGCTCAGGCCGTCGAGCCACATTTTCTTCAATTGCTCGACGCGTTCATCGGTCCAGGACATCGCTTGGCCTCCAAACCATGCAAAATTCTCTTTTTTTGGCGGAGCGGCGTCGCCGCCGCTTCCATCCGGTCACGAATTCCCGCGCGTCCCAATCTGAAATGAATCCCTGCCCACGCGACCGCATGCGCGGACGCCGGAAGGCTCCAACCTGACGAGGACTGACAAAGCAGACGCACAATCAACGCGCCGCACGAGATGTCGTAGCCGACAGAGGGGAGATTACACCAGCCATTGAATCGCGCGCAAGAGTCGTAAAGAAATAGGAAAGGTTTTCAACAGCCCTTTGCGGCGCCCGGCCCCAGATGCGGCTTATCGGGGAAAGCAGGACATTTGACCTTGGCGCCGGGATTTTCTAGATTGCAGCTTCGCCAACGCCGTCCCCGGGGGACGGCGCTTTCATTTTCCAGACGGCGCCCCGGGCATGGTCCGCCCAGGAACCTATGGCCCGCCCAAAACAATCGGGAGTTCAGGACGTGACTTCGGCCATTCTGCCGACCTATGCGCGTTACCAGCTCGCCTTCGATCGCGGCGAGGGCGCCTGGCTCTACGCCACGAACGGCGACAAATATCTCGATTTCGGCGGCGGCATCGCCGTGGCGAGCCTGGGCTACAACCATCCCCATCTGGTGCGGGCCCTCAAAGATCAGGCGGACAAGCTCTGGCACACCTCCAACCTGTTCCAGATCCCGCTCGGCGAGACTTTCGCGCGCCGCCTGACCGAGGCGACTTTCGCCGATTTCGTCTTTTTCACCAATTCCGGCGCCGAGGCGCTGGAGCTGACGATCAAGATGGCGCGCAAATGGAACGCCGCCAATGGCGCGCCGGACCGCTTCCATATGATCACTTTCGAGGGGGCGTTCCACGGCCGCACGCTGGCCACCATCGCCGCCGGCGGCAACGCCAAATATCTCGACGGTTTCGGCGCGCCGACGCCGGGCTTCGACCAGGTTCCCTTCGGCGATCTCAAGGCGGTCGAAGCCGCCATCGGGCCACGGACCGGCGCCATTCTGGTCGAGCCGATCCAGGGCGAGGGCGGGATCCGTGTCGGATCGCATGAATTCATTCGTGGCCTGCGCGCGCTGTGCGACGAGCACAAGCTGCTGTTGTGCTTCGACGAAGTGCAGTGCGGCATGGGACGGACCGGAAAGCTGTTCGCCTATGAGCTTTATGGTGTCGCGCCCGACATTTTGGCCTCGGCCAAGGGCATCGGCGGCGGCTTTCCGCTCGGCGCGGTGCTGTCGACCGCCGAAGCCGGCAAGGGCATGGGGCTCGGCACGCATGGCACGACCTATGGCGGCAATCCGCTCGCCATGGCCTGCGGCAATGCGGTGCTCGACGTGCTGCTCGCGCCCGGCTTTCTCGACGATGTGGCGAAAAAGGGCCTGGTCCTGCGCCAGTCGCTCGCCGGCCTTGCCGCCGAACATCCCGACGTCGTCGCGGAAATCCGCGGCGAAGGCCTGATGCAGGGGCTGCGGCTGCGCGTGCCCAACGCCGATTTCGCCGCCGCCGCGCGGGTGGAGAAAATCATCGTCATTCCCGCCGCCGACAATGTGGCGCGCATCCTGCCGCCGCTGATCGTCTCGGAAGACGAAATCCGCGAGGGCGTCCGCCGCCTGGGCGCGGCATGCCGTCCTTTCGAGATCCCGGCGGCGCGGGAAGCCAGACAGGGAGCCGACACATGACCATGCCGCCGATCGATCCGGCGCGCCGTTGTTTCCTCGACATCGCGGATTTTTCGCTCGACGAGCTGCGCGGCGTTCTGGACCTCGCCACAGACATCAAGCGGCGCCGCCGCAAGGGGCGCCCCGCGCTGGACAAGCCGCTCGAAGGCCGCACCCTGGCGATGATCTTCGACAAGCCCTCGACCCGCACCCGCGTCTCCTTCGACGTCGGCATGCGGGAGCTCGGCGGCGAGACCTTGATGCTGACCGGCGCCGAAATGCAGCTCGGGCGCGGCGAGACCATCGCCGACACGGCGCGCGTCCTGTCGCGTTTCGTGGACGCGATCATGATCCGCATCCTCTCCCATGAGCATCTCACGGAAATGGCGGCCTACGCCAGCGTGCCGGTGATCAACGGCCTGACCCGGAAAAGCCATCCCTGCCAGGTCATGGCCGACATCATGACCTATGAGGAGCATCGCGGCGACATCGCCGGGGCGCGGGTGGCCTGGGTCGGCGACGCCTGCAACGTGCTGACGAGCTGGGTCCACGCCGCCGCCAAATTCGGCTTCACCCTGGACATCGCCTCGCCGGAGGAGCTGGCGCCGCGCCCCGAACTGATCGCCTGGGCGCGGGCGCAGGGCGGCGTGGTCAATGTGCTGCGCGATCCTTTCGACGCCGCCGAGGACGCCAATCTGATCCTGACCGACTGCTGGGTGTCGATGGGCGACAAGGACGAAAAGCTGCGCCACATGCTGCTCGCGCCTTATCAGGTCAATTCCAAGCTGATGCGCCACGCCGCCAAGGACGCGGTGTTCATGCACTGCCTGCCGGCCCATCGCGGCGAGGAAGTCACCGACACGGTGATCGACGGCCCGCAGTCGCTGGTGTTCGACGAGGCGGAAAACCGGCTCCATGCGCAAAAGGGCGTTCTCGCCTGGAGCATGGGCGCGTGACCTCCGGTTCCGCGGGCTTTGTCGCGGAGGGCGCGCCGGCGGCCGGTCAGGACGACGCGGTCCTGCCTTTCGCGGTCGAGCCGCTCGATCTGCGCGGACGTCTGGCGCGGCTCGGCCCGGCGCTCGATTCCATCTTGACCCGGCACGCCTATCCCGAGCCGGTCGCCCGCCTCCTGGCCGAGGCGGCGGCTTTGACCGTTCTGCTCGGCTCGGTGCTGAAATCGGGCGGCCGCTTTCAGCTTCAAACCCGCAGCGACGGTCCGGTCGATATGATCGTGGTCGATTTCGACGCGCCCGACCGGCTGCGCGCCTTCGCGCGGTTCGACGCTGCGCGGCTGCCGCCGCAAGGGAGCGTCGCGGCGGAGGCGCTGCTCGGGCGCGGTCATCTCGCCTTGACGGTGGAGCAGGGCGGCGAAATCACGCGCTATCAGGGCGTGGCGCCGATCGACGGCGGTTCGCTGGAGCAGGCGGCCAAAATCTATTTCCAGCAGTCGGAGCAGATCCCGACCTTCATCCGGCTCGCAGCGGGCCAGGTCGTGACCCCCGCGGGGACGGCTTGGCGCGCGGGCGGGCTGCTGGCGCAATTCCTGCCGCATTCGGAAGAGCGCCGCCGTCAGGCCGATTTTCCGCCGGGCGACGCGCCGGAAGGCGTCCAGCCGCACCACTGGTCCGAGGACGACGCTTTGGGCGATTCTTGGACAGAAGCCCAGGCCCTGGCGGCCACCGTCGAGGACCATGAACTGCTGGATCCCGGCCTTTCCAGCGAGGGGCTGGCTTATCGGTTGTTCCACGAGCGCGGCGTTGTTGTCTTCCCCGCCCATCCCTTGCGCGATTCCTGCCGCTGTTCGAATGAACGGGTCGAATTGATGTTGCGCGGATTTTCTCAGGCCGAGCGCGACGACATGGTGGGCGAGGACGGCATGATCGGCGTGACCTGCGAGTTCTGTTCGACCTTGCGCCGTTACGATCCGAAACACTTCCGCAAAGTTTAAGTCTTGATTTTCCGTCCGCTTGACGATTGCGGCCAACCAGCGACAAAATTTCTCTTGTTTTGGGCAACTTTAAGGTAGCCTGGGCGTTGCAGGAACAGCGGTTGCGCCGCGCGCCCGGGACGGCGCCGGAAGCAGGGGGAACGGTCTTGGGAGCGGGCGGGATTTCCAGCCGCCGCGCTCCACCCCTTGGCGATCGAAATGACCGGCGGAAGGAGAAGAGAATGATGCACAAATTCGTTCTGGCGACCGCGGTCGCCCTTACAGCGGCTCTGGCGGCGCCATCGCCGTCGCTGGCCTATCATGTCGGCCATCCCGGCGGCCATCCCGGCGGCGTCTACCGCGGCGGCGTCTACCGCGGCGGCGTCTATCGCGGCGGCCCTGGCTGGCGTGGCGGCGGCGGTCGCTATTGGGGCGGCCGTTATTGGGCCTATGGCGTCGGCCCGTGCTGGCGGTTCAATCCGATCTTCGGCAACTGGGTCTGGGTCTGCTACTGATCCGGCCAAGGGCGGCGGGGTTTCCCCGCCGCATCCTCGTCTCATACGGTTTCCGCAAGATTGCTTCGCAATCCGCGGAAACGGCATGGCGCGAAAATCCTCTATGTCGCGGGCGGATTTTCGCGCCAGCGGAATACGAATTCCGAATGATTTATTCGGAATTCGTATCACCCGCAATATTCCGCCCAACTCATCGGCGTCTCGAAAATCCTCACCGATTCGAGCTGCGGCAGATCCGCTTTGACGCGTTGGAATATCCAGATGGCGATATTTTCGGCGGTGGGATTTTCAAGCCCCTCGATGTCGTTGAGCAAATGATGGTCGAGCCGCTCCAGCAGCGGCTGGAAGACTTTTTCGACATCGAAGAAATCGACGATGAAGCCGGTAAAAGGATCGACCTCGCCGCCGAGTTGCAGTTCGACGCGATAGGAATGGCCATGCAGGCGCCGGCATTTATGGGTTTCCGGCACATGCGGCAGGTGGTGCGCGGCCTCGAAGCTGAAGGCCTGTGTGATGGTCATGGGCATGGGCGGCGTCATAACCCCGTTTGCGGCGCGACTAAAGCCGAAAATCACTCAAAGGCGACATCCCGGCGGCGCGGCAGGAGATGTTCGCCGCCGTCGATCGGCAGCAGTTGCGCCGGCATGTCCGGGTGATCGAGAAAAAAACCGATCGCCGCGCAAATATCTTCGGCGGGCGTGGCGCGCCCGGTGGGAATTTTGGCGGAATCAGCCGTGAAACGCTCTTCGGTCTGCGGGCCGGAGGAAAACATCAGGCCGGGAAGCAGGCCGAAAACCCGAATGTCCGGCCGCTCCGCCCGCCGCCACATTTCGGTCAGCGCCATCAGCGCGCTCTTGCCCAGCGTGTAGGAATAATAATCCGGGTTCAGGTTGAGCAGCTTGTGATCGAGAATATTGAAGACGCTGATCGCGGCTTCCGGCTTTTTCGCTCTGGCCGCCGCCTCGATGATCGAAAAGGGCGCCAGGGCATGGACCGACAGGCTGACCGCCAGTTTTTCGGGGTCGGCCTGGCCGGGAAAATCGTGTTCGAACACCGAAGCGTTGTTGACGATCACCTCGGGCGCGCCGAAACGCGCGGTCAATTCGCCGCAAAAATGCGCGATCGCGGTCCGGTCGGCGAAATCGGCGGTCAGGACATGGGTCTCCACGCCTTTTTCGGCGAGGTCCCTGGCGAGCAGGCGGGCCTTGTCGGCGGAGCGGTTGGCGTGCAGGACGATGCGAAAATTTCGGCCGGCGAGGAAATGCGCGATCCTCTCGCCGAGCCGGCTGGCCGCGCCGGTGACCAGCGCCGTCTTCACCTGCCGGCGCTCCATTTCTTGCGGGTGCGGAACAGGTCGATGCCGGCGCCGCGCGTCTCGTTGTAGATGTCGGGCTTGCGGATCGACAGCCGGCAGGCGACGACCCTCTCGTCGTGGAAGCAGGAATTGACGACCCGGTCGGCCACGGTTTCGAGCAGGTCGATATGGCCCTCGTTTTCGAGGGCGCGGATGCGGTCGCGCACCAGATCGTAGTCGATGATCGGCGCGTCGGCGGCGCGGGGGAAGGCGAGCGGCGCATAGAGCCGGACGGAGATGATGAGCCGGGTCGGGCGCTCGGGGTGGCGCTCCCACGGATGCAGGCCGCAGTTCACATCCACGCAGACATCGTCGAGGGCCACGGCAATGTGGTCTTCGCCGGAAAACAATTCGTTCATTCGCTCCGCCTCGTTCGATTTGGCGTCATGTCATAGAGGCTGAAACCCGGCGACGCAACGATCGTCCGGCGACGCAAAAAACCAGCCGCCGGCAGGGCCGGCGGCTTCGCGCGGGGAAATGCGGATCGAGCGATCTTATACGAATTCCGAATGAATCATTCGCAATTCGTATTCCGCTGGCGCGAAAATCCGCCCGCGACATAGAGGATTTTCGCGCCATGGCGTTTCCGCGGATTGCGAAGCAATCTTGCGGAAACCGTATTATTCGGTCGGGGCGTGTTTCGCGCCGCTGCGGTCGAACTGCGACATGTAGGCGATGACATTCGCAATGTCCTGCTCGCTCGTCAGGCCCTTGAAGGTCATATAGGTCTTCGGCACGTCATGCTGGGGCTGCTTCAGATAGGAGGTGAGGGTCGGGACGTCCCACACCTTTCCGGAATGTTTGTTGGCCGCCGAATAATTATAACCGGGAACCGTGCCGGCGGGGCGGCCGATGACGCCGTTCAGCACCGGGCCGTAAAAATTGGTCGCGCCGAGCCCGATATGGTGGCACTGGCGGCATTTGGTGAACACGACCTCGCCCGCCTTGGGATCGCCCTTGATTTCGGCGGCCTGCGCGCCGAACGTCAGCGCGGCCAACAGCGCGCCCGAGAGAACCAGAATCTTGCCTCGCATAATTTTTGCTCCGCTTGCCGTGATGGGCGCCCGCCGGCCGCGGCCGGCGCGCCGCGCCATGACCGAAGCGTCATCGGGAATCACGGGTTTTCCGCCATGATGTAAATCAATTAAAGCACCGCTCGACTCGGGATTCTCCCGTCATAAAGTCCTATTTATAAAGTCGAGTTGTCAGGTCAGCAGAAAAGCCAGCAGCGAGCGCAGCTCCGCCGGACGCACCGGCTTGAGCAGCATTTCGAGCCGCTCGCGCCGCGCGATCTCCTCGGCGCGGGGCGAATGGTCGGCGGTCACCAGCAAGGCCGGAATCTCCTGGCCGCAGGCGCGTCGAGCCGCCCTTACGGCCTCCGGCCCCAGTTCGCCATTGTTGAGATGGAGATCGGCGATGACGATTTGCGGCGGATGGGCGAGGACGCGCAATTTCTCCACCGCCTCCGCCCCCGAGGTCGCCACCGCGACGTCGCAGCCCCAGCGCTCCAGCAGCAGCAGCATCGCCTCGCTGACCTCCGGCTCGTTTTCGATCACCAGGATTTTCGCCCCCGCGATGCGGTTGGGGTAATTGGCGAGCTGAGGCGCTGGCGCGGGCGGCGGCGCCGCCTCCTCGCTCAAGGGAATGAGGACCGAAAAGGTCGAGCCCCTGCCGACCCGCGACGCCAGCGACACGGGATGGCCGAGCACCTGGGCGAAGCGCCGCACGATCGCGAGGCCCAGGCCAAAGGCCAAGCCAAAGCCGTTCTGGCCGGGAATATCGCTATGGGCGCGCTGGAATTCCTGAAAGATCGCTTCGCGCCGGTCCTCGGGAACGCCAGGTCCGGTGTCGCAGACCTGCACGAGAATATTCGTTCCTCGCCGCCGCACGCCAACCAGCACGCCGCCATGGGAGGTGTAGCGCAGGGCGTTGGCGAGAAGATTCTGCAAGATGCGCCGCAGCATCGAAGGATCGGAGCGCACCGTGCTGCGGGTGGCGAAGATTTTCAGCTTGAGCCCGCGCTTCCGCGCGAAATGGGCGAATTCGCGGGCCAGCGGCTCCATGACGTCATTCAGCTCGAAGCTGCGGATTTCCGGCTGCATGACGCCGGCGTCGAGCTTGGAGAGATCGAGCAGGGTGCGGATCAGGTCTTCGAGCGTGACCAGACAGCGGTCGACCTGATCGATCAGCGAGCCGCCCTCCGGGCCGGCCTGCATTTCGCTGAGCGCGGAGAGCGCGAGCCGGGCGGCGTTGAGCGGCTGAAGCAGATCATGGCCGACCGAGGCGGCGAAGGTCGATTTGAGCGAGCTGGCGGCCTCGGCCTGCGTCTTCGCCTTTTCGATCGAGCGCATCGCCTGCTGCAATTCCTGGGTGCGCCGGCGGACCTGATGGTCGAGCGCGATCGCGGTCTCGAACAGGGAAAAGGCGTTGAACTGGCTATCCACCGAGCGCTCGACCCGCGACATCAATGCGCGGTTGATTTTCTTCAACTTGACAATCTGGCGCTTGAGGTCGTCGCTGCTCTCGCTGGAATGAAAGGTCATGACGGCCGCTCTTTGTCGTCGCGGTAACCGAGCGCGATGCCGGTGAAAGTCTGGTTGACATGCATCGAGCGATATTGCTCGCCATAAGTGTTGAAGCCGACGACGCGGTGCGCGCGGTAAAGATCCGAAAGGCGATGGGCGATCTGGCTGCGCTCGGCGGCGAGACGGCGCAGCACGCAGTCGAAGCCGATATAGAGCGAGACGGCGCCAAGCTCCGCCTCCATCCGCTCGAAAGTGGCGAGCGTGCTGGCGTAAGGGTCGAGCGATTTGGCCACCGTCAGCACCAGGCCCTCGTCGATCGCGCAGAAGAAACTCAGCGAACCGTCGGCGTTCACCTTCTGGATCGAACGCGCGTAATATTGCCCGCCGACCCCGACCAGAACAGGATGCGACGCGAAGGATGCGGCGTCGAGGGAACTTTCGATCAATCCCACCTGGCGGGCGTATTCCTGGGCCGCCGGCTCGGCGTTGAGTTCGCGCACCACGCGCTGCTCGATGTCGGCCTCGGTCACCACCATCTTGTGCGAAGTCGGCTCGAAATAATCGCTCTTGAAGGTGGAGAAGGGAATGTCGGTGTGGAACAGCAGCAACAGCGCCGCGTCGCGATGGATGGCGCCGTCGCGGATCATCCAGGTCTTTTCGAAACTCATGCTGTCGCCGGCCGAACCGCCGATCACCGGAATGTCGTCGAAGGCCGAATAGAGCGCCGAAATCACCGCCTCCTCGCGCCGGCACATGCCGTCGATCAGCAGCATGCCGAAACATTGGTTGGTGTCGCTTTCGGGGATTTTCGCCATCAGGGCGGCGCGGGCCTCGGCGGCCGCCGCGCGGCCTTCCTCGACGCCGAAATGCGAGAGCTGCTCCAGCATATGGGCGACGATGGTGAAGTTCTGGCGCAGAAAGCCGATCGCGACCACCGAATTGGACGCCCAGCCGGAGAGCGTCAGCTCGCCCGCCGTGGTGCAGCCATAGATCGGAATGTCCGGCAGGCAGGAATGGATCTCGGCGGCGAAAGTGGCCGTGTCATAGCTGGCGCAGACGAAACAGATCAATCCCGCCAGGGCCGTTTCCGGCGTCTCGCCCTTGTCGGCCAGCCGGTTGCGCAGCAAAGCCGCGATGTCGCGCGCGGCGGCTTCCGCGTTTTCGGCGCTCGCCGATACGACGACGACGCCCTCCAGGCGGTCGGCCCTCGTCTCGCTTGTTCGCAAGTCCCGCGTCTCCCGGATTTTTTTCGCGCGCATTATTCTTGTCCCGCGCATTCTTTTTGTTGGTCCCACGATCGCGCGGGCACACCCCAAACGGGCTCAAATCGACGCCTCCGCCCGCGCAATTGGGAGAAAGTACTATAGGCGATGTCCCGCGCCTAAAACAACCTGTCGCGGGGTCAGGAAACGCCGGAAAAAACAATGGGCCTTTCGGGGGTTAGGAGCGGGCTTGGGCGCCTTTCGGCGCTGCTGGCGGCGCTGGTCTGCGTTTTCGTGGCGCGGGCCGCCGCCTCGACGCTTGACCGCGCCGCGATGGACAAGCTTTTTCCCGAGCCTTTCCGGGTCGGCGAGCGCGACGCGACCTTGCCGATCTGGCCGATTTTCCGGCAGAGCTATAATGGCGACGTTCTCGTGGCTTACGCCTTCGAATCGATCGATTTCGAGCCGATCCCCGGCTTTTCCGGCACGCCGTTCGATCTGCTGATCGCGATCAAGCCTTCGGGCGAGCTGCTCGACGCGCGGGTGCTCAGCCAGCACGAGCCGGTCTTCGTCGATGGGCTCGGCCCCGAGCCCTTGATGAATTTCGTCAAGCAATATGCCGGCAAGTCGATCAAGCAATCGATCAAGGTCGTCGCGCCGGGCGCGCGCGACCCGCGCTCGGACAGCGTCGCCGCCGAAATCGACGGCGTCGCCAAGGCCACGGCCTCGGTGCGCATCGTCAACGAGACGATCATCGAATCCGCGCTCCAGGTGGCGCGGGCGCGGCTGGGCTTTTCCAAGGGGCGCGATCCCAACCGCGTCGCCCACGCCAAGGACGATGTTTTCCAGCCGCTGACTTTCCAGCAGATGCTCGACCGCGGGCTTATCCGCCACCTGCGCCTCACCAACGCCGAGGTGGAGGAGACGTTCAAGGGAAGCGACGGCGAAGGGCTCGACCCCGAAGGCCGCGCCGATCCCAAGGGCGTTTTCGCCGACGTCTATATCGCCGAGGTCGATGTCCCGATCGTCGGCCGCAACCTGCTGGGCGAAACGAACTGGCGCAAGCTAATGGACCAGCTCGACGGCGCTCCGGCCATGCTGGTGGTTTCCGACGGGCGCTGGACCTTCATGCCGGACTTTTTCGTTCCCGGCGCGACGCCCGATTTCATCTCGCTGAGCCAGGCCGACGCGCCGGTGGCGTGGCGCGATTTCGTCTGGCGCGACCGCCTCGACCTGCCGGTTCCCAAGGATCTCGATCTGTCCAAGGCCGACGAGGCCATCCTGCGCATCGCGCCGCAGGCCGCGTTCGACCCGGCTTCGCCCTCGACCTTCTCGATCCGCGCGCAGCGCGAAAAGGGCCAGATCTATCCCGAGCGGATCACCCGCGATTTCACGCTCGCTTACGGTTTGCCCAAGGATCTGTTCATCCTTCCGCCCGAAGATTCCGGCCTCGGAATCGCCTCGATCTGGCGCAGCCGCATCCGCGACATTTCGATCCTGGCCGCCGGCCTGATCGTGCTGGCGGTCGCCCTGGCGCGGCAGCACGCGCTGGTGCGCTCGCCGCGCAATTTCAAGATTTTCCGGCTGGCCTATCTCGCCTTCACCTTGATTTTCATCGGCTGGATCGCCCAGGCGCAGCTTTCCATCGTCTGGCTGTTCGGCCTGATCAAGGCGATCAAGGGCGAGGGCAGTTTCGTCTTCTTCCTGTGGGATCCGCCGACGCTGATGGTGACGGTCTTCGGCCTCGCCGCTCTGTTCGTCTGGGGACGCGGAACCTTTTGCGGCTGGCTCTGTCCTTTCGGCGCCTTGCAGGAATTCGCCGGCGAAGCCGCGCGCGTTCTGCACTTGCGCCAGATCGGCCTGCCGCAGCGCTATGAGCGGCTGTCGCGGCTACCCAAATTCCTGGTGCTGGCGGTCATTCTGATCACCGCAATCTTCTTCTCGAGCCAGGCCGAAAAGGTCGCCGAGGTCGAGCCGTTCAAGACCTCGATCACCCTCATTTTCATGCGCTCGGCGCCCTTCGTGCTCTATGCCGTCGCCTTGCTGATCGCCGGCATGCTCCATTACAAATTCTTCTGCCGCTATCTCTGCCCGCTCGGCGCCTCGCTGGCGGCTTTGAGCTTCGTGCGCCGGTGGAACTGGATTCCGCGCCGCAAGGAATGCGGCGCGCCCTGCCAGATGTGCCGGGTGAAATGCCGCTATGCCGCGATCGAAAAGAGCGGCGAGATCATTTATTCCGAATGTTTCCAATGCATGGATTGCGTGGTCATCCACGATTCCCCGCAGAAATGCGTGCCGCTGGTTCTGGAACGGAAACGGGCGCGCAAACGCGAACGCCAGCAGCAGGAGGCGGCGCAATGAAGAGCAACCGCAGGCAAATGTTGCAACTCGCCCTGATCGGCGCGGGTCTTGGAGTTTCGAGTCTTGGGGCCTCGGGCGTGTGGGCGGCGGGCGAGGGGCGTGGCGAAAAACTTTTCCGGCGTCCCGGCCTCGCCTTCGACACCAGCGTCGCCCTGACCGTGGTCGGGCGCGACGAACAGGAGGCCGAGGCCGCGCTCGACGCCGGTTTTAGCGAAATCCGCCGGCTGGAGCGGATCGTCGGCCTGTCCACGCCGGGCAGCGACATCCGCCGCCTCAACGCCGAAGGACGGCTGGAAAATCCTGATCCCGCGATGCTGGACATGCTGGCGGTGGCGGAGGAAGTCCACCGCGCCAGCGGCGGCGCCTTTGACGTCACCGTGCAGCCCTTGTGGATTTTCTACGATGCTTTCGCCAGGCGCGGCTTGTGGCCGACGAATGAGGAGGCCGCGCCCGCCCGCGCCTTGATCGGCCAGAAGGGCTTGCGCTTTGGCGCCGAGGCGGTTTCCTTCGAAAAACCCGGCATGGGGATCACCCTCAACAGCCTGACCCATGGCTATGCCGCCGACCGCGTCGCCAAGGTTTTTTGCGATCTCGGCGTGCGCCGCGCCTTTGTCGACACCGGCGAAATGGAGGCGCTCGGCCGCGCCCCGCACGACCGCACATGGACGGCGGCGCTCAAGCACCCGCGCCAGCCCGACGCCATGCTCGGCACGGCGCCCCTGACGGGCGCCATGGCGACGGCGGGCGATTACGCCTATACATGGTCGGCCGATTATTCCCGCAACCACATCCTCGACCCCCGCACCGGTTTCTCGCCGGCCTCTTTGGCGACCGTTGTCGTCATCGCGCAACGCGCCGTGGTCGCCGACGCCCTCTCGACGGCGGTCATGGTGATGGGCCCCATTGATGGCGCGAAACTTTTACAAAAATTCGACGCCGAGGCTTACGGAATCACCAAGGCCGGCAAAGTCTGGGCCACGCCGGGCTTCCCGCGCGAACATCTGGCGTGATACGAATTCCGAATGAATCATTCGGAATTGGTATTCCGCTGGCGCGAAAATCCGCCCGCGACATAGAGGATTTTCGCGCCATGGCGTTTCTGCGGATTGCGAAGCAATCTTGCGGAAACCGTATGAGTTGAGATTCCCCCCAAGGGTTGGTTTCGGCTCAAACGCGACCTTCCTGATGGGGCCGGCGAACGTCTCATCTGGAGCTGATAGCCCGAATTGCCGTAATCGGCCTTACGAGGGTGCTTGACAGGCATGATAAGGTAAGACAATGGGCCGAGTAGAAAGCGAGGCGAACATGGGCGAGCAGCTAGTCGCGATGCGTCAGAAGCTCCTGCGGAAACGTGACGCTGTTGAAGTGAAATGCTCGCGCCGGCGCAGGCACGCAATTTACGAACAGTCCCGCCGTCAATCTCTCAGCCCGGCGCCAGTCAAACCAACATCCTGAGATACGAAAATGTCCAAACACTCCTATGCCTCGACATGGAAATGTTGCGCCACCTGTGAATTTTGGTCCGGCGCTAGGGAACCTGGCGCATTCATGAAATCCGTATCTCATGAGAGTTCGGCGAAGGGAAAATGTTTGGGAAGATGGAAAGGCTCTGCCAGAAATTGCGGCGATGGAAGCGGCTGTTCTGGATGGCAAATGTGGGGCGTATTGAAAAAATGAAATACCAATAGCTGATTTCCGATCCCCTCCTGGCTGTTCGCCCGCCTTTTCAGGGGCAGTCGAGTTCGGAGTAAAGTGTCATGTCTGGACGGCGCCCCTTGATCAAGGGTTTTCTTGGCGTGCTGTGAACGTCTCGGGTGCGGTCATGTCTTCGGCCTGTTGACGCGGGTTTTTATCGCCGCTGGCCCTGATGGATCGTCCGCCTGGCTCTTTGCCTCAATCACCGTATCGCGCTCGCATTGGCGCCGACACTACATCAGGCTTCCGAGCCTTTCCGTGGTTCACATCACCCCTTGGTCACCCTCGATTGCGTTTCGCCTTGCGGCGAAAACCCTGTGGCCGGCGTCAGGCGGCGGCCTGCCGCCCGACGTAAACGCCGCCGCGCGCCAGCAGCGCGAAGACGATGCGCGCCAGCTTGTTGGCCAGCGCCACCGCCGTCAGCTTGAACTTGTATTTGGCGTCCTTGCGCTCCAGCAGCCGATCGGCCCAGACGCGCAGGGCGTCGCTATGGCCCTTGCGATGGCACAGCACCGCGCAGGCCCCGACCACCAGCAATTTGCGCAAGTAACGGTCGCCCATTTTCGAGATGCGGCCGAGCTTCTCCTTGCCGCCGCTCGAATATTGGCGCGGCACAAGGCCGAGAAAAGCAGCGAACTCGCGGCCGGAGGCGAAGGCGCCGATGTCTTGCACGGTCGCAACGACCGCCGAAGCCGTGACCGGCCCGACGCCGGGAATGGTCATCAGCCGCCGCGCCCTCTCGTCGGTCTCGATCAGCGCCTCGATCTCGGCTCCGATCCGGTCGATTTCCTCATCGAGCGCGTCGATCTGGCGAGCCAGCGGCGCCAGCGCCGCGCGCACGCAATCGGCGACGACGATCTCGCCGTTTTCGTCGCAGCCCTCGGCGGCCATGCGTTTGAGCACATAGGCGTTTTGCGCGCCTTGCGCCGCGACGACGCCGATTTCCGCCAGATGCCCGCGCAGCGCATTGAGGAGTTGCGTGCGCTGGCCGACCAGCAACTCGCGCGCGCGGTGGCGCATCAATTGCGCCTGGTTGTCGACCGAGCGCACCGGCACGAAGCGCATGTTCGGCCGCCCCAAGGCCTCGCAGATCGCCGCGGCGTCGGCGGCGTCGTTCTTGTTGCGCCGAACGAAAGGCTTCACATAGGCGGGCGGGATCAGCTTGACCGAAAAGCCAAGCCCGATCAGCTCGCGCGCCCAATGATGCGCCGAGCTGCAAGCCTCCATGCCGACAAGGCACGGCGGAAGCGAGGCGAAAAATTGCAAAAGCTGCCCGCGCCGGACAGGCTTGGCGACGATGACCGCACCTTGCGCGTCAATTGCATGCACCTGAAACACGTTCTTGGCGAGGTCGAGACCAACTTGCGTGACAGAAGAAAGATTCTTGATAGACTTACCCATGGACGGCGCTCCATCTGACGGTTGTTTCATCGACCACCATCATGGCACATCGATGCCGCTTCGGGGCGCCGTCCACCCCATCACCGTAATATGGCCGCCTTCGCCGCAAACTTAAGTAAGGGTGCCTATGCTTAAGTTTCAAACGACTAAATAAATGATTGGAAGACACATCTTACTGTTGTTCTGATTTGGTGGACGAATTACGAACATAGTGGTATAATTAGAAAGGACGGGTTGACCGATTAGCAACGGATCAAGCCCGTCCTTCTGGCGGCGACTATTTGCATTTGCCGATTCTACGACGTGCGAAATTTCTTATTCCCAGTCCGCCGTCGGCTCAAATGACAGCAACTTCACGAAGTCGCCCAACTTGTCCGCCTCTTTTCGTGTAATATCGGCAGGCAGGGTGATGCTGATTTTTTCGTACTTCCGCAAATGGAATGTGTGAGTCACGTATTCATCGGCTTCATCAGCGAGATTGCCCCATCCCGAGTCTTCACCGCCCGCGCTTTCACCGCCCGGCGCTATCAGTTCGGCACCATCATCTCCGCGTGCAACACTGCCAATGCTATCGACACGAAACGCCCAAGCGACATGGCTTTTTCGTCCTCGGACACCTCTCTTGTATTCTCCGGCACCGATTTCGTCCATTTTCTTCGCGATTTCCTTCGCGTCCTCCATGCTGCCGGCGCTAAGCGAGTTTTGAATTTTTTCAAAAGTCGTCTCCCAACGGTAACGCTGGCAATTGGCTGCCCAGTCGAAAAACTCTTGGTACTGGGTGTCGTCTGGGTCCTGATAGAGTTCCTGCAACTTCTCCGCGAGAGTGCTTTTGTTGTCGGTTGTCATGGTAATGTTCCTTATAAGGAGGGCAGCGCCCCTCACAAAGGATATATAACACGCAATACGACAATATCAACCTTATTTAAGGCATCACTCGGTTATTTCAAGCGATAGATCCTCTTATAGGAGAAATTTCATTCGGCAGCGCTGACGCCCAAGCCCTACATTCTCCCAGCTAATTGCTTCGGCTGTAATGGCGTCGCAACGGTTAAATTCAAAGCTTCGCCAGCGTCTGCAATATGGCACCAAGCCGCCCTTATTGGTAATGCTTGCCGACTGCCGCTTCCCGCCGATGGACTAAACCGCTTTCGCGGTAGGGGCGGCGAGAAGCGGCGAGATTCGTGATCGTGCAATTCCTGAGGCGACGCGGCTGACCTGTCTCAAAATCGTGGGGTTCAACCCCATGCGAGACAGGAGCTTTCGCGATGATCGACAAGCCAAACAGCCCATTGCGCCAGCGCATGACCGAGGACATGACGGCGCGCCGCTTCACCGAGAAGGTCCAGAAGGACTACATCCGCCACGTGCGGAACTTCGCGGTCTTTCTCCGCCGTTCGCCGGACGCCGCCACGGCCGAGGACGTTCGGCTCTTCCAGCTGCATATGGCCAATCGGCAGATCGGCGCGCCGACCATCAACGCCGCCGTCGCCGCGCTGCGGTTCTTCTTCAACGTCACGCTCGAACGGCCTGAACTCGCCCGCCATCTCGCTGGCGTGCATAAGCCGCGCAGGGCGCCGGTGGTGCTGAACCAGGAGGAGGTGGCCCGCCTCCTCGAAGCCGCGCCCGGCCTCAAGTACAAGGCCGCCTTCGGCGTCGCCTATGGCGCGGGATTGCGCGTCTCCGAGGTCGTGGCGCTCAAGGTGTCGGACATCGACAGCAAGCGCATGACCTTGCGGGTCGAGCAGGGCAAGGGTCAGCGCGACCGCTATGTCATGCTCTCGCCGCAACTGCTCGAATGGCTGCGCGACTGGTGGCGGGCGGCGCGGCCCCAGGCCTGGCTGTTTCCCGGGCAGAACCCGGTCAACCCGATGTCGGCGCGCCAGTTGAGCCGCGTTGTGCGCGAAACGGCGCGGACAGCTGGCATCGCCAAGCGCGTGTCGCCCCACACCCTGCGGCACAGCTTCGCCACCCATCTGCTCGAACAGAACGTCGACATCCGCGTCATCCAGGTCCTGCTCGGACACGCCAAGCTGGAGACGACGGCGCTTTACACCCGCGTCGCCGTCAACACGATCCGCGACGTCACCAGCCCGCTGGAAAAGCTCACCGCGAACCTCACCGGGCGCGCGCCGCCCGTTTGACGCACGCCGCATGCCGCGGCCTCATCTTGAAGTCGCCGACATTTTTCACGCCCATGGCGCGGACTGGCGCAAGGCCAACGCCGGTCATGTCAGCCTCGCCCAATTGAAGGCGATGTCGGCGATCGAAAACTGCCGCACCTCCGCGCTCGGCGGTCATGTCGAGCGCTGCGAGGACTGCGCGCATACGCGCATCTCCTATAACTCCTGCCGCAACCGCCATTGTCCCAAGTGTCAGGCCGCCGCCGCCCGACAATGGCTGGCAGAACGAGAAGCCGAACTGCTGCCGGCTCCCTATTTCCACGTCGTCTTCACCGTGCCGGCCGCGGTCGCGGCGATCGCTTTCCAGAACAAGGCCGTCGTCTACGATCTGCTGTTCAAGGCGGCGGCCGAGACCCTGACCACCATCGCCGCCGATCCCAAACATCTCGGCGCCCGCATCGGCCTCACCGCCGTCCTGCACACATGGGGCTCGGCGCTGACCCATCATCCCCATGTCCACATCATCGTTCCCGGCGGCGGCCTGTCGCCGGACGGATCGCGCTGGATCGCCTGCAAGCCGGGCTTTTTCCTGTCGGTGCGCGTGCTCTCGCGCTTGTTCCGGCGGCTGTTCCTCGAAGGTCTCGCCACGCTGAACGCCGCCGGCCGCCTCACCTTCTTCGGCGATCTGGCGCCGCTCGCCGACAGAGAGGCTTTCGCCGCAGCCCTCGCGCCTTTGCGTCGCTCCGAATGGGTCGTTTACGCCAAGCGGCCCTTCGCCGGTCCAAAGGCTGTGCTCGCCTATTTGTCGCGCTATACCCATCGGGTCGCCATCTCGAACTCCCGGCTCATCGCGCTCGACGACGCGGGCGTCACCTTCAAATGGAAAGATTATCGGATCAAGGAAGGCGACCAGCTCAAGACCATGACGCTCGACGGGCCTGAGTTCATCCGCCGGTTTCTCATGCACGTGCTGCCAAGCGGCTTCCACCGCATCCGCCACTACGGCCTGTTCGCCAGCGCGGCGCGAGCCCGCAACATCGAGCGCGCCCGCGCGTTACTGGCCGTCGCCGAGACCCCGCCGCAACAACAGCCCGAGACGGATGGCGACGCCGATCCCGTTGACGGCGCGCACAAATGCCCCTGCTGCGGCGGCCGGATGATCATCATCGAAACGTTTGAAGGCGTGCGCCCCGCGCCGCCGGCCTCGCCCTGTCGGATCAGGATCGACACCTCATGACCATGACCCCACTTCCCGCTCCCCAGTTCTGCTTGCCTTCGCCGCCGACCTCGTTCTGGCCCGGGCGCGCCGCGCCCGAAACGCCCGCCCAAAGCTGCTTCAGCCCCATGACCTTCGGAAAAATCTACGCGCGGATCGCCCAAATCGCCTCCTCGCCGCACGTCACACCGTCAAATACCGGCGCCAAAGCGCAAAACAGACGCCCCGTTGCCCTGACCGCCGTCTTCAAATCCCCATAGCGAGCCTCGCGGCAACGGAGCCTTTCCGGCCCGCGGTTTCCTCCTTCGGAGGCTTTCGGTCGCCGGCCCCGCGCCGACCCGATCACGCGTGTGGGGGCCGGCGACCGAAACCCTTCACACAGGCAGACCTTCAAAGGCTCAGATTTAAGGTGGTTCGGGGTCGAACAATGTTCCTTGGCCGTTTTTGCGTTTCGATTTCCCGCAATGCCCGCCGGAAGGCGGACGCCCTATGCGGGGAGAGGCAGCGCGCGCGATAAGAAATCACCCCTGCCTGTCAATGATCGCTTCGATATCCGCCCCGTCCGGCAAGATGCCGTAAGAACCCGTCCATTCGTCCTTCAGCCGCGCGCCGCAAAAGGCTTCGGCGATGGCGGAGGGCGCGTGGCGAACCAGCAACGCGCCTTGCAGGACCAGCGCCATGCGTTCGGCGAGCCAGCGAGCGCGCATTTCCGAGGGCGGCCTTTTCTCCAGATCGTCGAGCAGTCGCGTGACGGCGGCGTCCAGGCGGGCGTCGCCTCCCATACCTTCGCCCAGTTCGATTTTCAGGGCGTCGAGCGCAAGCGGCTCCCGTTGAAGGGTGCGGAGAATATCGAGCGCGATGACATTGCCGGAGCCCTCCCAGATCGCGTTCACCGGAGATTCGCGGAACAGGCGCGGGAGGGCTGTGTCTTCGCAATAGCCGACGCCGCCATGGCATTCCATGCACTCGTAAATGAAATTCGGATTGCGTTTGGTCAGCCAATATTTGCCGACCGCGACCGAGAGGCGGGCGAAAGCCTTTTCGGTCTCGTCGTCGCCATCGAAACTGCGCGCCACGCGGGCGGCCAGCGCCACCGCGGCTTCATAGTCGAGCGCCAGATCGGCGATGACGGCGCGCATCAGCGGCTGGTCGATCAGCTTGCGCTGGAAGGCCACGCGGTTTTTGACATGATGGACGGCCAGCGCGAGCGCCATCCGCATCTGGCCGAGCGTGCTGCCCATGGCGCCGAGACGGGTGTGGTGGACCATCGCGATGATCACAGGAACGCCGCGACCTTCCTCGCCGAGGCGGAAGGCGAGGGCGTCGTGATATTCGATCTCGCCCGACGCATTGGAGCGGTTGCCGAGCTTGTCCTTGAGGCGCATCAGCTGAATGCCGTTGCGCGCGCCGTCCGGCGTGATGCGCGGGACCAGGAAGCAGGTCAGGCCGCCGGGGGCCTGCGCCAGGGTCAAAAAGCCATCGCTCATCGGCGCCGAGCAGAAAAACTTGTGGCCGACCAGGCGATAGGCTCCGCTTCCGTCGTCCAGCGGAATGGCGCGCGTGGTGTTGGCGCGCACGTCGCTGCCGCCCTGTTTCTCGGTCATCGCCATGCCGAGCGTGACGCCCTTCTTTTCGGCGATGGGTTTTAACGCAGGGTCGTATTTGCCGCCGAGAATCCTGTCCAGCCATGGCCGCGAAATTTCGGGAAAGGCTTGCAGCGTCGCGACCGAGGCGTAGGTCATGTTGATCGGGCACATGGTCCCGGCTTCGGCCTGGGTGAACAGGGCCAGCAGCGCCATATGGCCGAGATGCCGGCCCGGTTCTTTCGTGGTCCAGGCGAGGTCATGGATGTTGTGCTCCATCGCCAGGGTCATGAGCTGGTGATAGGACGGATGGAACCGCGCTTCGTCCAGGCGGCGGCCATAGCGGTCGAAGCAAAAAAGTTCGGGGGAAAAGCGGTTCGCCAGTTCGCCCCATTCGAGCACTTCCTCGGAGCCGACGATTTCCCCCAGCGCCGCCATCCTCTGGTCGAGCCACGGCCCGGCCTCGCGCAGCACCGCCTCGCGCAGGGCCTTGTCGGTCAGATAAAGATTGACGCCGGCGAATTCGGCGGGCTGGTTGGTTACTTCATGGGTTTCGAGGAAGGTGGACGGCGCAAAGCGGGACATCGGCTCTCTCCTGCCGGCTCGCTGTCCTTCAGCGATCGCTCTCAGTCTAGGTCCATTCGCCCGCCAGGGAAAAATGGATTCTTGGCGCGCGAACGAGATTGAAACCGTCAAGAGGCGCCTGTTCGGTCAGTCCGGTGGCCAATCCCCCAGCCCCTCACCCTAACCCTCTCCCCGCAAGCGGGGAGAGGGGACGACGGGGGCTTCCGATGCGGCCTTCGTCATTTTGCCTTTCGGCGGCATGGCCGATTCCCGTTTCAAACGCCCGCGCCGTTGCGACTCCCTCTCCCCGCTTTGCGGGGAGAGGGTTAGGGTGAGGGGCGGGGGCGTTGGTCTCGATGTCGTCAGGAAAGCTTTTGGGGGGCGCGATCGGAGTTTGGGGCTAATCACGCGGCTCCTCACCCTGACCCTCTCCCCGCATACGCATAGGGCGTCCGCAAGGACGCCCGTTTTGCGACCGGCTATGCGGGGAGAGGGGACGCGGCCTCCGACGCGGCCTTCGTCGTTTTGCCTGCCGGGCGTCTTGCGCGGGCCTTGCGCGCTGAGGCATTGTCGCCGGGTTGTTTGATGGATTGGCCCGATGGCGACGGAAATTGAGAGCCCAGAAGATCTGTCGAATTGGCTTCGCGAGCGGTCGGTTGCCGATGTGCGTATGCTTGCGAGCCGCGCGGCCTTGCGTGTCTTGCCTCTCCTATCTGAAATGGCTCCCATCATTTGCGAAAAGGGGCCCACTTTCGCGGAATTGACCTCGGCCATTTTTCGCGCGACCTCGTTGGTGTGGGTCGAGGCGAAATATCCGACCCACGCCGATGACCTTTCTCACGCCGTCGCCGAAGCCGCCTACGCCGCCCGCACCACCGCCGCCGACGCCCTCGCTGCCGCCGCCGCTGCTGACGCCCTCACGTACGCCGACGATATAGCCGACATCCTCACCGCCGCCGCCGACCCTTCCGTCGCCACCGTCTCTGCCTTTACCGCCTTCCTTCCCGCTGCCGCCAACCATGCGAAAGCGCAGCTTCGACAAGGCGTTAGAGCCGATGCGATGGCGCTCGCCAACGGCCTTGGTCCCGACCTTTTGGCAAACCGCCCGCTCTGGCTTGGCGGAATTCCGCATTCAATTTCCGTGCATTGGCGCAAGCTGGTCCAATCCTTACCGCCGAACGAGGACTGGGATATTTGGACCACGTGGTACGAAAGGAGGCTGCAGGGGCGGGCTGGGCCCGAGAGCTACGAGATTGTCTTCGCGCGCGTGCCTGAAGAGGAGTGGGAAAAAGGGCCAGCAGCCGCGAACGCCTGGATCAAGGCGGAACTGGCGAAGCTCGAACGCAAAGCGGTTCCAAACGTCACGTCGGTCTTCGCATTCCGGTGGAACGAGGCGCATCGTATTGCGCTTTCCAGCGGACCGCAAAACCTGCCGGTCTTTCCCTATCAACGTAACGAGGCGGACCATCGACGCCGCTTGGAGGCGGAACGGACGCTAGTCGAGAGGCTGATTTCCGACATCGCTCAAAAGCAGAGCAACATTCGCCCTGATTATCTGGAGTCGTTGCGGCAATACGCGAGCGACTTGCCGGAAGCGCCAGGAACCGGCAACATCCTCCTTGCCGACGCGGAGGCGCGCATTTTGCGCGCGCTGTTCGAAAGCGAGGCTGATTTTCTGCCGCAGGGATTCGCCGCTCGACTCAAAGTCATGCTCGAACAGCATATCGCATTGCGGGCCTTTTACCCTGAGGTGGAGCGGCTTTATCTCGATGTGCGCAAGGGCCGCCTCGAAGAGCCGCTTCCCCAGGATGCGGTCGAGAAAACGACGCGGACGATTGCGGAAAACACGCCAAATTTCTTCGAGCCGGAAGTCATGGTTGGCTTAAGGGAAGTTGAGCGCGAACCGCCGCGAATTTCTTTGTCGGACGAAGATGTCGCCGCTCACGCATCGGGCGTGATTCTGCCGCCCCCCGCCCCCATCGGGACGCTGGATCCGAAAAAGTCGCGCGATTTTATGACGGCGGCAACCTTCAACAAAATATATGAAGTCGCGGAGAGCGGCGACAAGATCGCCAGCGGCCTTGCAGGGTGGGGGGACCGTTTTTCACCAGTTGAGCGACAATATTGGACCGATTATCGATTGGCTTTCGCGGCAAATGGGCAACTGAACGAAGTTTGCCGCGGTTTTCCTTCTCCCCTTGCAGGAGAAGGTGGCGCGAAGCGCCGGATGAGGGGTTCTCGCGATTGGCGCCCCTTGTATCTGGACAATCGCACGATTGTCGGGTGGAAGCGATGCCGCGCTGGGTCCGGTGGCCACCGGACCCAGCGCGCGGCGATGTCGCCCGTTCCCCCTCCGGCTTCAACCGTGGATGAGCTTGGGATCTTCGCCGTCGTTGCGCACGACCGAATAATCGCTTGGTCCCAATCGTACGAACAAGGCAGGTTACCGTGACGAAGATCATCTGTGGAGTCGATGTTTCCAAATCGAGGCTCGACGCGGCGGTGTCGTCGCCGAAAGCTTTCGCAAGCTTCGCCAATGACGCGAGCGGGATTGCCGCGCTTGCCAGCTTTTGCCGGAGGCACGGCGTCGAACTCGCCGTCATGGAGGCGACCGGCGGCTTCGAGCGCAAGGCTTTTTTGTTGCTCTGGGAGGAAGGCGTCGCCAGCGCGCTGGTCAATCCCCGCAACGTGCGCTGCTTCGCCGAGGCGATGGGCGCCATGGAGAAAACCGATCCGATCGACGCCGCGATGATCGCGCGCTTCGCCATCGCCAAAGACATCAAGCCTATGGAGCCGCCGACCAAGGCCCAGCAGCGCCTGAAAGCCCTCGTCGCCCGGTTGCGGCAGGTCACCGACGACTTGACGGTGCAAAAGCAGCGCCGATCCGCGGCTGCCGACGACGAGACCCTGGCCAGCCTTGACGAGGTGATCGCGCTGTTGAAACGCCAGTCGAAAAGGCTCGAAGGCGAGATCGCCTCGATGATCGACGACGATCCCTTGTGGGCCAAATTGGCCGAAACCTTTCGCTCGATCAAAGGGGTCGCGGGCCGAACCGTCGCGCGGCTGATGGCGGACCTGCCGGAAATCGGCGTGTTCGACAACAAGGCCGTCTCCAAGCTCGTCGGCCTGGCTCCGCTCGCCGACGACAGCGGCCGCAGAAGCGGCCAACGCCATATTCGCGGCGGCAGAGCCAGCGTCAGATCGGTACTGTTCCTCGTCGCGGAAATCGCACGGCGCTTCGACGACGGCCTCGCCGCTCTGCATCGGCGGCTGACCGAGGCCGGTAAAAAGAAAATGGTCGTCCGCGTCGCCCTGGCCCACAAACTTCTCGTTCGCCTCAACGCCAAAGCACGCGATGCGCGAGCAGAGTTCGCCAATGCAACTTGACACCTCAGATAATCGCTCATCCGTCTCGCGCTTCGCGCGAGCCACCTTCTCCCGCCATAGCCCGTCTTTAGACGGGCGTTCTTCGAACGCCCTATGGGGAGAAGGGAAGTCCCGTCAGGCGAACAGGATCGCCCCGTTTGTTCTCCGCGAACGCCTTGCGCCCCGATTGCCCGCCCGCCCGCCTTCGCCTAGAAAAGGCGCATGACCTTTTCGCCCCAATCTCCCGACCGCCTTGTCCTGGCTTTGGCGCAAATCAATTGCGTCGTCGGGGCGATTGACGCCAATCTCGAAAAAGCCCGGGCCGCGCGTGAAAAAGCCAAAAGTTTCGGCGCCGATGTGGTGATGTTTTCCGAACTGTTCCTCGCCGGCTATCCGCCCGAGGATCTGGTGCTGAAGCCCGCCTTTCAGGATTCCTGCCGCGCCGCGCTCGACGAACTGGCGCGCGACACCGCCGATGGCGGCCCCGCCGTGCTGATCGGCCTGCCCTGGATGCAGGACGGGCTTTGCCACAACGCCTATGCCTTGCTCGACGGCGGGCGCGTCGTGGCGGTGCGTTTCAAGGTCGATCTGCCCAATTATGGCGTGTTCGACGAAAAGCGCGTCTTCGCGCCGGGGCCCGCGCCGGGGCCGGTCGCCTTTCGCGGGGTAAGGCTTGGGTTGCCGATCTGCGAGGACATCTGGGGTCCGGACATCGTCGAATCCTTAAGCGAGACCGGCGCGGAAATTCTGCTGTCGCCCAACGGCTCGCCCTATTGGCGCGGCAAGGACGCCGAACGCCTCGCGGTCGCCACGGCGCGGGTGGTCGAAAGCGGCCTGCCGCTGGTCTATCTCAACCAGATCGGCGGCCAGGACGAACTGGTGTTCGACGGCGCGAGTTTTGTCGTCAACGTCAATGGCCAGGTCGCCGCCCGCCTGCCGGCCTTCGAGGAATGCATCGCAAAGGTGGTTTTCCGGCGCGCGGCGGAAGGCTGGGTCTGCGAAGAAGCGCCAGGCGCGCCGACGCTCGACGACGACAAGGCCGATTACGCCGCCTGCGTGCTGGGCCTGCGCGATTATGTGCGTAAAAACAATTTTCCCGGCGTGGTTCTCGGCATGTCGGGCGGCGTCGAATTCGGCGCTTTGCGCGGCCATGGCGGCGGATGCTTTGGGGCCGGACAAGGTCCACGCGCTCATGCTGCCCTTCCGCTTCACCTCTGGAGAATCGCTCAAGGACGCGGCAAACTGCGCCAAGGCGCTGGGCGTGCGCTACGACATATTGCCGATTTCTTCGGCCGTGGAGGGCGTCGAGGCGGCTTTGGCGCCGCTTTTCGCCGGAACGCCGCGCGGCGTGACCGAGGAAAACATCCAGGCCCGCGCGCGCGGCCTGCTGCTGATGTCGGTCTCCAACAAATTCGGGCCGATGCTGGTAACCACCGGCAACAAGTCGGAAATGTCGGTCGGCTACGCCACGCTTTACGGCGACATGAACGGCGGCTTCAACCCGATCAAGGGCCTTTACAAGACCCAGGTGTTCCGCCTCTGCGCCCTGCGCAACGGCTGGAAGCCGGCCGGCGCGCTGGGGTCGGACGGGCGGGTGATCCCGCAAAACATCATCGACAAGCCGCCGACGGCGGAATTGCGCGAGAACCAGAAGGACCAGGATTCGCTGCCGCCCTATGACGCGCTCGACGACATGCTGGAATGTCTGGTCGAAAAGGACATGCGCGTCGCCGAGGTCGTGGCGCGCGGGCACGATTCCGAGACGGTGAAGAAGATCGAGCGCATGCTTTACCTGGCCGAATACAAGCGCCGCCAGTCGGCCCCCGGGGTCAAGGTGACGCGGAAAAATTTCGGCCGCGACCGCCGCTATCCCATCGTCAATCGTTTTCTGGATTCCGGCGCGCCGGCCTTCCAGCCCGATCCGAAAATCGCGCCGGACAGCCCGGTGGGATCGAGCGAGCGGTTCGAGGACTGATTCTCAGAAATAGCCGTCGGGCTTATAGGCCTTGAAAGGCTCGTCGCCCTGGCGCGTCTTCAGGCTTCGGTCGATGCGCGCCAGCGGCGCGTCGCGCGGGTAGCGCGGATTGTTGGGAAAGATGAAGCGATCCTCGCGGCCGTCCGCGTAACGCGGCAACTGGCGCAGACGCGCGCGGAGGGCGTCGAACCTTTCGCCGCGCAGGACGCCGTCGAGCACGATGCGCGTCGCGCCGCGGTCGCTGTCGGCGAAAAAATTGACCGGCGAGCCGGCGGTGATTTCCATGAGTTGCGCCGCCGGGGCATGGGCCAGTCCGAACCAGGCCTTTTCGACGCCCCAGCAACTGGCGTCCACCAGAACCAGCGGGCTTTTCATTTTCTGGGCGCGGCGGTCGAGACCCTGCGCGAAATCGGCATAGGACAGGGCCGCGGCTTTCGGCTTCCTGCTTTGCCGGTAAAGAATGTCGATGGTTTCGGCCTTGCCGGCATCGCCTTTGCTCCCGCTCAGCACAAAGCCATCGCGGTACAGGTTGACGACATTATCGTCGTCGCCGTCGGAATGGCCGTCGCGAATCAGATAATCGAGATCGCCCTGCGTCACGGCGTTTCTGAGGAAAGCCGGGGCGTCGGCGAGCTTTTTCGGCGCGGAGAAAACAAAGCCGCGCGCCGAGAAATAGGCTTTATAGGCGGCGAGCGAAGCGCGGGCTTCCTTTCGGCTCAAGGTCACGTCGAGCACGATCATCCCGCGCCGCGCGCCGCCCGGAAAGCCGGCGCGAGGGGCCTTGTCCCTTTGCGGAATCGGGCTGACCGCGATGTCGGCGGTGTAATCCTTTCGCCCCTGCGTCCAGTCCCAATGATATTTCCTTTCGTCCTTCAGGCCGTGAAGGTCGAGATCGCCCAAAGGTTTTGTATAGAAGCCGAATCTGTTTTCCGCGCCTCCGGGAATCGGCTGCGACCCCAACAGCGCGAATTCCACCTGGCCGTCGCGCTGGTAGGCGGAGACATCGGTGAAGTTCACGGCGTCCTTGACGTGAAAATGGAGAGCCGCCGCGTTCCAGGCGAAGACCCAGCCCTTGTAGATGTCGATTTTCTCCTTGCCCGGATGATCCGCCAGGATTTGCGCCGCGCGATAGCCGTAGATGTCGAGAAAATCGACGGTCTCGTCGCGCGAAAAAAACGCATTGAACACCGGCGCATATTTCACCCAGGCGGCATAATCGTCGAGCCGTCCGGCGGACAGGGCGTCGAACAGGAAATAAGCGACCAGCGGCTTAAGCTTGCTTTTTTCCGCGCGCGGCAGTCGGCTGAGGGCGCGTCCGCACAATTTTCCGCTCAGCAGCGCCTCGCCGAAGGCGCGATAGGCGGCGCGGTCTTGCGCGCCGACCTTGAGGGCGAAAGTATCGGCGTAAAGCCGCGCGATGGTGAGGTTGCGGCCATTGGCGAGCGGCAGGACCATCGGCGCGTCGCCGAGACCGGTCAGCGAAATGGTTTTGCCGGAAGCCGGGCCGGCCCCCTGTCCCGCCTTGAGCAGGAATCGCCGGGGCTCCGCGATCCGGGTCGGCCCGCCACGGTCGAGATCGAAACGCGCCGAGGCGCCCTCCAGCGAAGCCGCGAGCCGCGCGCCATCGACGGACAGCTTTTCGTCAATGTCCAGTTCGAAAGCCGGCCCAAGCTTCAGCCCGGAAAAATCGCAGGCCGGACGCGCCGCCGCGACGCGGGCGCAAAACAGAACCGCGAGCGCGGCCAGACTAAAAAAAGTGCCACGAAAAAGACCTGCCATAAAAGATGTGATCGCCGCATCAGGCCGCGCCGTCAACTGCATTGTCGGCGGTTTCGCGCACGGTCATGGAATTGCCCATCCATTCGAAATCGTCGCCCAGCCAGCCGTCGATCCAGACGATGGGAAACAGCAGGTCGCGCAGCAGGAAGGCCAGCGGCGAATGCCAGGTGGTCGGCCAGCGCAGGCGCCGGTTGACCAGGGTCTCGGGCAGAATCCAGAGGGCGGCGACGACAGCGGCGGCGATCCAGGGCGAAAAGCCGAATTCGCGCGCCGCATAGGCGCCGGCGAGGATCGGCGGCAGCGAGGTGGAGAAGATTTCGAGCGCGTACATATGGGCGAAACTCGCCCGGCGCAGCCGCGCCCAACGGGTCTGGCGACGGTAAACCGCAAGCAGACCGCGCCTGCCGAGCGGCTGGTCGAAGGGGCGGTCCACCAAGGCGACCTTCATGCCGGCGCCGCGCACCAGTTTGGTCGAGGCGGCGTCCTCGGCGATCTCCGAGGCCAGCGCCACCATGCCGCCGGCCCGGTCCACGATCTCGCGGCGCCACATCATGCTCTTGCCCTGGGCGTAGCCCATGCCCAGCGCGTCGGAGGCGAACTGCCAGCGCGCCTGATAGGAATTGAGAAAGGCGCATTCGAGGTGGGCGCCTGCGCCCTGCGGCCACACGCCGAGCGGCGGCGAACAGACGAGGCCGACATCGGACTGGAACCGGACCAGCAGTTTCTGGAGATAATCCTTCGGCGCGAGCACGTTGGAATCGGCCAGCACGATCCATTGATGCTTCGCCGCCTGCCAGCCCTTGAAGCAATTGTTGAGTTTGGGATTGGCGCTGATCGGATCGTCGCCGATCAGCAGCCGGCCGCGCCCCTCGGGCTGTTCGGCCAGCAGCTTTTCGACCAGCGGGATGATCGGGTCGGTTTTTTTCTGGACGCAGAACAGGACTTCGTGATCGGGATAGTCGAGCTCGAACGTCGAGCGCAAGGTCTGTTCGGAAAAGGTCTCCAGACCGCAAAGCGGGCGCACGATGCTGACCGGCGGCGTCGGGTCCGCGAGGCCCGTGGCCTTGATGCGGTCGGCGAGCGGCTCGGGGCGGACACGGCAGCGCCAGGCGGCCAAGCCGAGCGAGAACAGGTTGAGGAAGGTCACGGCCAAGCAGAACGCCGCGGCGATATATCCCGTCATCCGGCCAATCTTTCCTTCTTCATTCGCGCAGCTTTCGCTTGCAAAAGCGGCTGCATTGTGACGCGCGGCCTTCGCCGTCTCGGGCGCGGCGTTTTGCGCTTATGCGGATTTTTTTTCACTTTTCTATGACAAAGCGTCCCGGCGCTTCCCAAATAGGCCGCTAAAGCGTTAAAACGCCGGCATGACTCATCCGTCTCACTATTCCCCGACGCCGATCGCGCCCGTGGTGCGTTTCGCGCCGTCGCCGACCGGCCGCATTCATATCGGCAATGCGCGCACCGCGCTGGTGAATTTCTTCTTCGCCAAACAGCACGGCGGCAAGTTCATCCTGCAATTCGACGACACCGATGCGGAACGTTCGACCGAGGAATATGCGCTCGGCATCGAAGTGGACTTGGCCTGGCTGGGGGTGACGCCGGACGCCAAATTCCGCCAGTCGGACCGTTTCGCGCTCTATGACGCCGCCGCGCGCCGCCTGCGCGAGGCGGGAAGGCTCTATCCCTGCCATGAGACGCCGGAGGAGCTGGAGCGCAAGCGCCGCCTCCAGATCGCGCGCGGCGCGCCGCCGGTCTATGACCGCGCCGCGCTGAATCTCACCGACGCGGAGCGCGCCGCGCTTGCAGCCGCCGGGCGCAAGCCGCACTGGCGCTTCAAGCTGGACCCCGAAGTCGTGCGCTGGGACGATCTGGTGCGCGGCGACAGCCATATTGACTGCGCTTCGCTCTCCGATCCGGTCCTGGTCCGCGAGGACGGCTCCTATCTCTATACTTTGCCGTCGGTGGCGGACGACATCGATGCGAACGTCACCCATATCATTCGCGGCGAGGACCATGTCACCAATACGGCGGTGCAGATTCAGCTGTTCCGGGCGCTGGGCGCAAAAAAAGCGCCGCATTTCGCTCATCACAACCTGCTGACCGGCACCGACGGCCAGGGCCTGTCGAAACGCACCGGGGCCCTGTCGATCGCGTCCTTGCGCGAGGCGGGGGTGGAATCGCTGGCGGTGGCCGCTTTGGCCGCGCTGACCGGCTCGTCGATCGCGGTGCAGCCGGTCCACAGCCTGCCGGAACTTGCCGGCCTGTTCGAGATTTCCGCCATGTCGCGCAACAGCGCCCGGTTCGACGAGGCCGAACTGCGGGCCTTGTCGCAGCGCGTGCTGCATGGTCTTTCCTATGAGTCCGTGCGCGACCGTCTGGCCGCCCACGACATCGTCGGCTTCAAGGCCGAGCCGCTCTGGCTTGCCGCGCGGGGCAATCTCACGCGCTGTTCCGATATTTCGGACTGGTGGAGCGTGGTCGAGAACGAAATCACGGTCATCGCCTTGCCGCCGGATTTGCGCGCCGCCGCCCTGGCCGCGCTGCCGCCCGAGCCCTGGGACGAAACCACCTGGGCCGCCTGGACCGCCGCGATCAAGGAAAAGACCGGGCTGAAAGGCAAGGCACTGTTCCACCCGCTGCGCCTCGCTTTGACCGGCCGCGAGTTCGGGGCCGGAATTGGCGAAACTCCTGCCGCTGATCGGCCGCGCCAAGGTTTTGGCGCGGATCGGGGGCTGAGCGGCGGCGATTTCTTTTTGCGCAGCCTTCCTGTGGGTCACCCTGGCGCAGTTTCGTCTCTTGCAGGTCATCCATGCCGAGCTTACTTCTTCATAGCTGTTGATAGGGGGCGGGCATGCCGGCGAAGATAACGACGATTCCCGTCTCCGATATCCGCGGATATGTGCGCCTTTCGGTCGACGCGGCGATCGGCGTTGCCAATCTGACGCAGCAAATCCACCAAACGGTATTGGATAGGCCGGGAGCCTTTGGCGCGGCCGCGCGAGGCTTGACCGGCGGGATCGCCGGTGTGGTCTATCGTGGCGTGCGCGGCGGGCTGCATATGGGCGGCGCTGGAGCCGACTGGCTTCTGTCGATCTTCGACGACCAAATCCCGCCAGAATCTTCACCAAATCGCGACATCGCGCTCGCCGCGCTGAACGGAGTCTATGGCGATCAACTCGCGGCGACGGGGAATCCGCTGGCGATTGCGATGCAACTTCGCAGCGACGGACGGTCTTTGCCGCTTGAAAAGGCCGCCCTCGCGGCGGCGCTGCCCCATGCGAGCGGACGCGTGGCGGTGCTGGCGCATGGCCTTTGCATGAGCGACCGGTCCTGGCGCCGCAAGAATCACGACCATGGCGCGGAACTCGCGCGCACTCTCGGCTATACGCCGATCTATCTGCTCTATAACTCGGGCCTGCATGTTTCGGTCAACGGGCGCGCCTTTGCTGAGACGCTTGAAACCCTGGCCCGGCAATGGCCGGCACAGATCGACGAACTGGTCATCATCGGGCACAGCATGGGCGGACTTGTCGCGAGAAGCGCCTGCTTTTACGGCGAGGCGGCGGGACATTCCTGGCGGCGCAGTTTGAGCGGAATCGTTTTTCTCGGAACGCCGCATCATGGCGCCCCGCTGGAACAGATCGGAGCCTGGGCCGACCATTTCATTGGCAAAATTCCCTATGCGGCGGCGTTCGGCCGGATCGGCAAGGCCCGCAGCGTCGGCGTCACCGATCTGCGTTTCGGCTCGTTGATTGACGAGGACTGGCGGGATCGTGACCGCTTCACTCTTTCCGGCGACCGCCGCCGTCCTATCCCCTTGCCTGAGGGAGTACCCTGTTTCACGATTGCAGCGACCAAGGCGGCCGCGGCGAACACGCTCCATGATAGCCTGGTTGGTGACGGGCTCGTGCCCGTGACGAGCGCGCTCGGCGAACACGCCGAGCCCGCGCGCAGGCTGGCTTTCGACCCGGACCGGCAATGGATCGGCAAGGGAATGAACCATTTCGATTTGCTGAGCAGTCTCGAAGTCTCAGACCAGATCGTGCGCTGGCTTCAGCTTGGCGCGCGTTCATGCGCTTAGAGCAATGTGCGAAAAAGTGGACGCCAGTAATTCGCTGTCGCGGACCTTCGGTTCGTAAAAACGCTGCGAAAACAAAGGAATCTAGAGCCGATTGCGATTCAACCGAATCGCAATCGGCTGTGGGGAACATGCTGGCCCACGTCTCATACGGTTTCCGCAAGATTGCTTCGCAATCCGCGGAAACGCCATGGCGCGAAAATCCTCTATGTCGCGGGCGAATTTTCGCGCCAGCGGAATACGAATTCCGAATGATTCATTCGGAATTCGTATCAGGCGATTCCCGCGGCTCAATCCGGCAAATCGCGCAAGGCGGCGGCGGCCTGGCGCAATTGAAATTGCGCGGCTTGGCGAAGGTCGAGGGCGTCTTCGTCTTCGGCATGGCCGCCTACAACCTCATCCGCTTGCCAAAATTGCTTTCGACCAGGGGCGAAGTGTGTCCAGAGGGAGGGAGATAAGCGGAAATGAAATGAAAAACCGCCTCCATTCCGCGCAATTACCCCATCCCACCGCCAAAAATCGAGCCAAAGCCCGTTCCTTGCGGCAACGCAACGCATTTTTCAGCAGCCTGCTAGAGCATATTCCCAAAAAGTTGCAGACTTTTTGGACAAGAATATGCGTTAAAATAATGAATTAGAGACTTCTTCCGATTCCGAAGGAACGGAAAAGGCTCTAGACTGCAAAAGCCGCTCGACCGCCTCGAACGGCGCGGCGCTATATTTCAGGACGGATTTCATGAGCAGCGAGACCCTGCAACACGACGCGGCGCCGTCGTCGACGGAAGCCCGAATCCTGTTGCGGCAGGCGATCGATCATCTCGCCCGCCATGAAAACCAGGCCGCGTTCCAGGCGGCAAGCGACGCCTGCCACGCGGCGCCGGATCTGCCGCAGGCGCATTACGCCTATGGCCAGGCCTGGACGGCGCTTGGCCGGCACGCCAACGCGGAACGGGCCTTCGCCGCCGCGATCCAGTTGCAGCCGGATTGGGCCGACGCCTGGGTCAATTATGGGCTCGCCCGCTACCGCCAGGGCGCGATCGAGGACGCCAAGACCGCCATGCGCCAGGCGCTTCGCCATGCGCCCGGGCATCCGGCGGCGCGCGGAAACCTCGGCGCCTTCCTGCGCATCACCGGCGAGCCCGAGGCGGCCGAGGCTTTGTTGCGCCAGACCCTGGAGCAGGAGCCGCGCAATGTCGCCGCGCGGCTCAATCTCGCCGCCGACCTGCTGCAGGAAGAGCGCGCCACTGAGGCCCTCGACCTGCTGCCGGATTCTGCGTTTCCCGCCGACGACCCTCGCGCCGCGCGCCATTGGCTGCTGCAGCAATCCCTGGCGCTGTTGCAGCTCGGTCGCGCCGAACCGGCGCGGGCGGTTCTGGCGAAACTGGCTGCCCTGGGGCCCCTCCCGGCCGAAATCGCGCCCTTGTGGTGCTGGCGCCTGGTTTTGCTGGCGCAGGTGGAAGGCGATGTTGCGCGCGCCCGCGAAAATGCCGCGCATATGGAAAAAGCGCTCGACGCCATGGGCGCGGAAGCCGTGCCGGAACACCAGATCATGGCGCATTACGATCTCGCCAAATTCTGGTCGGGCCAGAACGCGCCTTCGCGCGCCTTCGGGCATTGGGCCGCGGGCCACAAGCTGCTGCGCCGCTCCCAACCTTTTTCGCGCGAAAAACATCTGGCCTTTGTCGAGGCCAATCTCGCCTTGCTCGACCGCGCGCGGTTCGCGACCGGGGCGCTGGCGCAAAACCGCGATCCGGCGCCTGTGTTCATCGTCGGCATGCCGCGCTCCGGCACCACTCTGATCGAGCAGATTCTCTCCGCCCATGCGCAGGCCCATGGCGCCGGCGAAAGATCGGCGCTCGGACGTGAATTTTTCGAGCTGGGCGGCGGCAACCAGGAGGAAGAGGCGGTCCGGCGCGTCGCCGCGCTGGATGGCCGAACCCTCGACGCGGCGGCGGAACATTATCTCGCGGAATTGAGGGCCCTTGCGCCCGGCAAGACCCGGATCATCGACAAGATGCCCGGCAATTTCAATTTTCTCGGCCTGGTCGGGCTGATGCTACCGGGGGCGAAAATCATCCATTGCCGGCGCGATCCGCGCGATGTCGGCCTGTCGATCTTCACCTTCCGTTTCCATGGCGCCCATGGCTATGCCCATGATCTCGGCGATCTCGGCTGGTACATCGGCCAGCATGATCGCCTGATGGCGCACTGGAAGACGGCCTTGCCCAATCCGGTCCTCGACGTGTGGCTGGCGGACTGGGTGGAGGATTTCGACGCGACGCTCGCCCGCGTGCTGGCCCATGTCGGTCTGTCGCCCGACCCGAATTGCGCGCGTTTTTACGAGGCGGACAGCCGGGTGCGCACGGTCAGCCGGACGCAGGTGCGCCAACCGGTCAATGCGCGCGGCCTCGGCCGCTGGAAGACCTATCAGCAGGAACTGGCGCCGCTGATCGCCGAATTGCCTGCCGGCTGAACCGGCGGGGCGCGCCGCCGCGTTATGGCGGCGGGCTCAAAAGCTCGGCGCGACCAGCCGCCACATCCAGACGAACTCCACCCCGATCCAATGGCGCATGCGGCGGTGAAAGCCGGGATCGAGCCTGATCCGGCCGGTTTCCGATTCGGCGGCGATCCAGCCGCGTTCGTGCGCCCGCGTCAACAATTTGCGGACATGGGCCCGCGAAATATCGAACCGCGCCGAAAGGTCGGAAGGCGAAGCCTCGGTCATCGCCAGATCGTCTTCCCCGGCGTGGGCCCGACGCAGCAGATCGAGCAAGATCATGTAGCCGCAGGAGCGGTCCATGAAGGCCTGCACTTCGGAAAATCCGTCATAGAGCCGGAAACGCGCATGGACGAAGGCCTCGACATTGCCACCCAGGAACGCATGCAGCGCGCGCGGGCCGCGGCCGAGTTCCTCGGCGCGCCCCGGCAGCGGCTGGGTCAGCTCCAGCGCCTTCAGCCGCCCGACGATATTGTCGTGCTCCAGATCGAGAAGTTTTTGGGTCGGCCGCAGACGCCTGGCGCGGCGGTCCTCCGGCCTGGGAAGCGCCGTGACCAGACCGCCGGAGCGAAGGGCGTCGATCGCGCTCTTGGCCGCCTTGCGGCCGCCAAGCCCGCCCGCCTCGCACAGATGGGCGATTTCGGTGAATGTGACGCCCTCCGGCCGCGCCTGGTCGAAATAGACGATCAGCGCCGCAATGGCCCAGATCAAGGTGTGGCCCATGCCGAGATTGGCGACTTGCCTGCCGCTGTGGAAGGCGACCATTTCCTCGCAGAAAACCGCCATCGCCCGGTCGAAACCGTCCCGCCGCGTCCAGGCCAGGGCTTCCTCATGGATGCCGGTGAGGTCCGGCGCGGAAATGGGGCCCAATTGTTCCATTGCGTTTCAACCGGGAGAACGAAAAGATGACCGGATTGGCCATAAAGCCAGTGGCGGCAAATGTTCGGGCGCGCCTGACGTTGGGTTTCGAGCTTAAGAATCGAAAGTCTAACTTAAGGTGAAAGGGAACGATAGCGGCTCTCGAAATGTTGAGTGGCGAGGCTAAGCCGACGCCTGGAGCGCCGGCCGGATGCTGGGACGATTTCATGCCGAAACCTCTTTTGACCAGACCAGCGCCCAGCGCCGTTTTTTTTGGAAACACGATCCCTGACGATTCGCCATATCCCGGAGGAGTCCTGTCATGGCCAACACCCAACTCATTCCCAGCGACGGCCAGCCGGTCACCACGCTCGCCGAGCTCAACAATGTCATCGAACAGGCCGACGCCGCCGGCACGGGCGCCAATGGGGCGCCGCCCGCCGGGTCTTACGAAATCGACCTCGCCGGCAATATCGCGCTCACCGGCGCGCTGGAGGCGATTGATCTGCAACCGGGCGTGACGCTGGAGATCAACGGCGAAGGTTTTGCGCTCGACGGCGCAAACAGCCAGGGCGTTTCCTATGATCAGCGCGGGTTGTTCGTCTATGCCGGCGCGGTCGATATCACCGACCTGACCATCGAACACACTATCGCCCAGGGCGGCGCCGGCGGCGCCGGATTCCTCGACGGCGGCGGAGGCGGCCTAGGCGCCGGCGGCGGGCTTTACGTGGGGAGCAATGTTTTGGGCGATCCGGGCGCGGTCACGCTCGACAAGGTGACTTTCCTCGACGATACGGCCGTGGGCGGCCCCGGCGGCTCCATTGGGGTCGGAGGCGGCAGCGCCGGCGGCGGCGGCGGACTCGGCGGGTCCGGGGGCGCGAACGTCGGCGGCGGCGGCGGAATCGGCGGCGCGGGCGGCGGTGACCTCGCGCCTGGCGCGTCGGGAATCATTCCGGGCGGCGCCGGGGGCGGCGCTGGGCTGAACGCCAATTTTTCCCAGGGCGCGGGCGGCGGCGCCAGCGGCGGCGGCGGCGGCGGCGGCTTCCCCTTTGACGGGGCCGGGGGCGGCGGCGGCGTCGCCGGGGTCGCGGGCTACGCCAAATTTTTCGACACCTTCAACCATTACGAAGGCGGAACCGGCGGTTATGGCGGCGGCGGCGGCGGCTCGCTTTCGACCGGCGGCGGCGGCGGCTTCGGCGGCGGCGGCGGCGCCGCCGACCGTTACGGCGGGTTGGGCGGCTTCGGCGGCGGCGGCGGCGGCGGCTATGGCGCGGGCGGCGCCGGTTTCGGCGCCGGCGCCGGCGGCAGCGGCTTGAGCAGCCGCGGCGGCGGCGGGGGGCTGGGCGCCGGCGGCGATATATTCGTGCAGAACGGCGCGTCGCTGACCATCGCCAGCGGCGGCCTGTCCGGCGGCGCGGTCGTCGAGGGAGTGGGGGCGGACGGCGGCGCCGACGGATCGGCCTTCGGCGCCGGCGTTTTCTTTCAGGGCGGCAATCAGCTGGTCCTGGACCCGGCTTCGGGCCAGACCACCACGATTTCCGACGTCATCGCCGACCAGGAGGGCGCCATCGGGTCGAGTGGCGGCGGCGGCAGCGTCAGCCTGCTCCTGGACGGCGCCGGAACGGTCGATCTCGCCGCGCCGAATCAATTCACCGGCGGGGTGACGGTTCAATCGGGAACGCTCGAACTCGGCGCCGACGCCGGGGCCGGCGGCGGCGCGATCGATCTGGCGGCCGGGACGACGCTCGCTTTCTCGGCCGGCGGCCTGACCGTCGCCAATCCGATTGCGGCTTCGGGCGATCCGACCTTCGATGTCGCCGCCGGGCAGACCGAAACCGTCACGGGCCTGATCTCCAATGGGGCCAGCCCCGGCGTGGTGGACAAGACCGGCGACGGGACGCTGGCGCTCGACAATGCCGGCAATAGCTATTCCGGCGGAACCACGATCGAAGCCGGAACTTTGGAGCTGGCGGTCGCTGGCGCGGCGGGATCGGGCGGAATCGCCTTCGCCGGCGCGCCCGCGACGCTGCAGATCGACGCCGCGGTCGGGTCGAGCCTGGCCAACCCGATATCGGGCCTCGCCTCGGGCGACGTGATCGATTTCAAGGGCCTGACCTATTCCGCCGGCGCCGCCGGCGCGATCGTCGGCTCGACCCTGAGTTTGGAGAGCGGCGGGAGCACGGAAACCGTCACCCTCGCCAATCCCCCGACCGATTTCGTCTCCATCGCCAGCGACGGCGCCGGCGGCGTCGCGGTCGCGACGGCGGCCAATCCCTTCGACAGTTCAAACACCATCACCGTCACCAATGAAGCGCAATTGAACCAGGCGATTCAGGCGGCGGACCAGGAAAAAACAGGCGGAACCTATACGATCCAGTTCGGCGCGACGATTTCGGAAGGAACCGACACGGCGCTCGGCCTGCCGGCCGATCTTTACGCCCTGAACCTGCAAAGCGGCGTCAATGTCGTCATCGACGGCGCCGGCAACGCGCTCGACGGCAACAGCCAATATCGTGGCCTGTTCGTCTATGCCGGGACGGTCCAAATCAGCGACCTGACCATCGAGAACATGAAGGCGATCGGCGGCGCCGGCGGCTCGGGCGGCGGCGGCGGCGCGGGCCTCGGCGGCGGTCTGTTCGTCGGTTCGAATGTTGCCGGCGACGCCGGCGCGGTGACGCTGACCGACGTGAATTTTTCCAATGCCGGCGCTGCCGGCGGCGCCGGCGGCGCTGTCGGCAATTACCGCAGCGGCGGCGGCGGCGGCCTGGGCGGCGCGGGCGGCGATCGCGGCGCCGCCGGCGGCGGCGGCGTCGGGGCCGGCGCGACAGGCGGAAGTCTGGGCAATCCCGGCGCCGCCGGAATCGTTTTGGGCGCGACGGGCGGCGGCGCCGGCGGCGGCGCGATCTTCGGCGTCGGCGGCTCGGACGGCGGCGGCGGCGGCGGCGCCTTTACCGGCGGCGGCGGCGGCGGCGGCGTCGGCGGCGTCCAGGGCGGCCTTGGCGGCGCCGGCGGTTACGGCGGCGGCGGCGGCGGCGGCGCGAGCCATGGCGTCGGCGGCTTCGGCGGCGGCGGCGGCGGCGGCGTCACCGGCGGCAAGGGCGGCTTCGGCGGCGGCGGCGGCGCGGGCTCGCAAAATGCCGGCGCGGCGGGAACCGGCGGCGGCGCCGGCGGCAAATCTGGCGGCGGCGGCGGCCTGGGCGCCGGCGGCGATATTTTCGTCCAGGGCGGCGCTTCGCTGACGATCGACGGCGGCAATTGGTCGGGCGGCTCCGCCCAGGGCGGAACCGGCGCTGGCGGCGGGGGCGCCGGCCAGGGCCTGGCGACCGGCCTTTACATGCAGGGGACGCAAGCCGCGATTTTCGCGCCGGCCGCGGGAACGACCTCGATCGTCGCCGACCAGATTTCCACCAGCGGCGGCCTCGTCCTCAACGGTCCCGGAACGCTCGATCTCGACACGGCGAACAATTATTCGGGCGGCACGACCATCGACCAGGGCGCGCTGGAGATCGGGACGAGCGGCTCGGTCGCCGGCGCGATCACATTTGCCGGCCCATCGGCGACGCTGAAGATCGACGCGGCGCCGGTCAGCGGCTCCACCTTCGCCGATGCCCTGTCCGGTCTGGTCGCCGGCGACGCCCTCGACCTCGCCGGGCTTTCCTATGGCGCGACGACCGCCGCCGCTTTTGTGCAGGGCTCGACGCTGACCGTGCAAAGCGGCGCGACGGTCGAGCATTTTTCGCTCGCCAACACCAATGTGAACGCCTTCACCGTCTCAAGCGACGGCCATGGCGGAACCTTGCTCACCGCCGGGAACCCGTTCGATTCCAGCTCGACCCAAGTCGTCTTCGACGAAGCCCAGCTCAACGCGGCGATCCGGGCGGCCGATTTCGAGACCCATCCCGGCCAATATACGATCAAATTCGCCGGCGACGTCACGCTCGGAACCGACAGCGCCGCCGGCCTGCCGAACGCGCTTTACGCCATAAATCTCCAGTCCGGCGTCGATCTGACGCTGGCTGGAGGCGGCGCCACGCTCGACGGCGGCTTTAACGGCGTGAGCGGCTACAATGGCCTGTTCGTCTATAACGGCGATGTGACGATCGACAACCTGACCATCGCCAATGCGGTGGCGCGGGGCGGCGCCGGCGTCTATGGCGGCGGAGGCGGCGCCGGGCTTGGCGGCGGCCTTTTTATCGCCAGCGGTGGCTCCGTGACCGCGTCCGATGTTGTCTTCAGCGGCGACTCCGCGATCGGCGGCGCCGGCGCCAGCAGCGGCAGCAGTTTCACGATCGGCGGCGGCGGCGGCGGCATATTAGGTGGCGATGGCGGCCAAGCCCTTCCTGGAGGCGGCGGCGGCGGCGGCGTGGGGGCCAACGGCGACGGCGCCGCTGGCCTCATTCCTGGCGCGGGGCCGGGCGGTGGCGGCGGCGCGAGCGGCGGCGGTGGCGGCGGCGGCGCTTTCTTCATCGGCGGCCGCGGCGGCGGTGGCGGCGTCGGCGGCGGCGCCGGCGGCATCGACGCCTTCGGCTTCGTTGGCGGCGCCGGCGGCTTTGGCGGGGGGGGCGGCGGCCACGGCCCCCTCGGCGGCGGCGGCGGCGGCGGCGGTTTCGGCGGCGGCGGCGGCGGCGGGATCGGTGGCGGCGCCGGCGGCTTCGGCGGCGGCGCCGGCGCCTCCGGCAGTGGCGGCGGCGGCGGCGGGCTCGGCGCCGGCGGCGACATTTTCATCCAGGGAGGCGGTTCGCTCACTCTCGAAAACACCACCGTCGGCGCGGGCGCCGTTAGCGGCGGCGCCGGTGGCGCTGGCGGCGCGACAGGCCAGGGCTTCGGCTCTTCGATCTTCCTGCAAGGCAATGAGACGCTCACCCTCGGCGCCGACCAGACCGCCGGTGAGACCACCACGGTCTGGGGCGTTATCGCCGACCAGACCGGCGCCTATGTCGCCGCCGGGCTCGGAACGCCGACCGGCAATTCGGCTGACGGCACGCCCAACGCCGGAACCGGCGGGCTCGACGTCAAAGGGCTGGGAACCGTCGTTTTCGACGGCGCCAACACCTACACGGGCGTGACGACGATCGAGTCCGGAACGCTTGAAATCGGCGCGGGCGGCTCGGTCGGGTCGGGGAATATCACCTTCGCCGGCCCGTCCGAGTTGAAGATAGAGGGCGCCGCGCCAGGCAATGTGATCGGGAATTTTTCGTCCTTCGACAAGATCGACCTCGCGAACGTCACCGCGGAAACGGCGCCGTTTTATTCAATCGGCGGCAATGGCGATCTCGTCGTCGAATTCGCCGGCGTCGAAAACGGCGCCTTGGGCATCCAGGCCGTCACTTTCGCCGGAACGTCGCTCGATCATTCGATATCCCTGGTCATCGACGGCGCCGACGGCACCTTTCTGGAAACCTCCGTCGCCTGCTATTGCGCCGGAACCCTGATCGCGGCCGAAGGGGGCGAGGTCGCGGTGGAGGATTTGAAGATCGGCGATTTTTTGCGCACGGCTTCCGGCGCGCTACGGCCGATAAAATGGATCGGAACCCGCGCCTATTCCGCCCGTTTCGCCCGCAACAATCCCGATCTGCCGCCGATCCGCTTCAAGGCGGGGTCGCTGGCGGACAATGTTCCGGCCCGCGACCTGCTGGTTTCGCCCAAGCACGCCATGTTCCTCGACGGCGTGCTGATTCCGGCGGAACATCTGGTCAATGACGCAACCATCGTCCAGGAGCACCCGAGCGCGGACATCCGCTATTTCCACATCGAACTCGAAAGCCATGACGTGCTGATCGCCGAAGGCGCGCTCTCCGAAAGTTTTGTCGACGACGACAGCCGCGCGATGTTCCAGAACGCGCATGAGTTCCGCGAGATTTATCCGGCAGCGAAGGCGAAAGAGGCGGTCTATTGCGCGCCGCGGGTCGAGGACGGCTATGCGCTCGACCGGGTGCGCCGCCGCCTCGCCGCGCGCGCCGGAATTGAGGTTCCCGCCGCGACGGAATTCGGCGCCTTGCGCGGCGCGATTCTAACCTGCGATCATGAAGGCCTGTCCGGCTGGGCCCGGAACGAGACTTTTCCCCAGGCGCCGGTGTGTCTCGACATCTATGTCGACGGCGCCTTCGTCGGCTACGCCTATGCCGACGAGGAGAGGAATGACGGAAGCCATGGCTTCCGCGTCCGGTTCTCCGCGCCGCTCGAAGCCTCCGCCGCGCACGAGATCGAACTGCGGCGTTCCGCCGACGGCGCGATCCTGATGAAATCCCTGTTCCCCGGCGACTTCAGAGCCCGCGCTTCAGCGGCCTGAGCGCCGGAGCCATTGCAGGATCCGAAGGCCGCGCGAACGGCCTTTACCTCGCGAGAGGCTCGACCTGTTCGGCGCCTGAGCCCCGCCTTCTCATACGAATTCGGAATGAACCATTCGGAATTCGTATTCCGCTGGCGCGAAAATCCGCCCGCGACATAGAGGATTTTCGCGCCATGGCGTTTCCGCGGATTGCGCAGCAATCTTGCGGAAACCGTATCAATTGGTTGGCACGATCCGCACCTGTCGCGGCGTTCCGCTGGGGCCTTTGGTTTCGATCACGCGCTTGGCGGCGGCGGGGGTCGTCGGGGCTGGCGCGGCGGCGGGAAGCGACGATGAGATGGCCGGAGTCTTGCCCGCTTTCGCCGGCGGGCGCTGGAGCGCCTGCTGGGCCATGGCTTTCGATTGCGCCTCGGTGACAATATTGTCGCCGGCCCGCGCGCCGCCCATTTCAACCAACAGTTTTTCGGCGGGGGCCAGCGCCTCGGCCCAGCTCTGGTTGGGCGGCTTGCAGGTGCAGCTCGGATCGAAAGTTTTTTGGAATTTCAGGGCGTTGGGCAGGTCGCGGTAGGGCGTTCCATCGGCGCCCAAAGCGGTTTCGATCGGGCTCGACGGATTGCGGGTGTAGAGCTTCACTTCGGCATTGGGGCATTGAGCCTGGCAGAGATTTTGCAGCTCGTCCCGAGGCGCGCCGCGCGCGGAAAAGCTCATCGGAAAAAAGCCGCCGTCGCAGGTGCGCACGCAAACCGCCTGCGAGCCGCCATAGGCGCGCGGTTCGCCCGGCTGCGGCTGGGCGGCGTCGGGCGGCGGCGGGCCGGAGCCCTGATCGCCGCCGCCGAAAAGAGTCTCGAAAAAATTCTTCTCATGCGGCGCGCCGCAGATTTGATCGTAACGCGCCCGCAGCGCGCGCCTTTGCGGGCTGTCGCCGGCAGCGCGGGCGGCGAAGGAATTGTAACGGGCCTTGAACGCGGCGATCCGGCTCTTCAGTCCGCCGCATTGCGGCGGCGGCGGGCTGCCGAAGAACAGGAACTGCTTGTTGTCGCAGCCCAGGCCATGGGCCTGCGCGGTCAGCCGGTCAAGCTCGGCGCGCGCCTGACGCGCGCCCGCCGCGGCGGAAGGGTCGACATTCGCCGGCTGCGCCAAAGCGGCGCGCAACTGGTCGCATTCGGCGTTCTGGGCGCGCGCGCCCGGCGCGCAGGCCAGCAGGGCCATGGTCAGGGCGAAAAGACGCGCCGACGGCGCATGTCTTCTCCCCGCCGAACCCATTGGCCTCTCCATCGTCAAATCCGGCGCCGGTTCCGCCTCGATCATTCCGCCGCATTGGCCTCGGCGAGCGCGGCGCGGTCCTTCTTCAGCTTTTCCGCGATCAGGAAGGCGACTTCGATCGCCTGTTCGGCGTTGAGGCGCGGATCGCAATAGGTCAGGTAGCGCGAGCGCAGATCGGCTTCCGACAGGGCGCGGGCGCCTCCGGTGCATTCGGTGACGTTCGATCCGGTCATTTCCAGATGAACGCCGCCGGCATAGGTGCCCTCGGCGCGATGCACGTCGAAGAAGGAGCGGATTTCCTGCATCACCCGGTCGAAGGGACGAGTCTTGTACGAGCCGGCCTTGACCGTATTGCCGTGCATCGGGTCGCAGGACCACACCACCTTGCGGCCTTCGCGGGTCACGGCTCGGATCATCGGCGGCAGATGGTCGCCGACCTTTTCGGCGCCGAAACGCCCGATCACGGTCAGGCGGCCGGGCTCGTTGGCCGGATTGAGCAGGTCGATCAGCCGCAGCAGCTCGTCCGGCGTGGTGGTCGGGCCGCATTTGAGGCCGATCGGATTCTTGATTCCGCGCATGAATTCGACATGCGCATGGTCAAGCTGGCGGGTGCGGTCGCCGACCCACAGGAAATGGCCGGAGGTGGCGTAATGGTCGCCGCTGGTCGAATCCACCCGGGTCAGCGCCTGCTCGTAGCCGAGCAGCAGCGCCTCGTGCGAGGTGTAAATCTCGGTCTGGCGCAGCTCGTGATGATGCTCGGGATCGAGCCCGATGGCGCGCATAAAACCGAGGGTCTCGGTGATCTGGTTGGCCAGTTTCTCGTAACGCGCCGATTGCGGGCTGTCCTTGACGAAACCGAGCATCCAGCGATGGGCGTTTTCGAGATTGGCGTAGCCGCCGCTGGCGAAGGCGCGCAACAGGTTCAGCGTCGCCGCCGACTGGCGATAGGACATCAGCTGGCGGCGCGGGTCGGGCTCGCGCGCGTCCGGCGTGAAAGCGATGTCGTTGACGATGTCGCCGCGATAGGAGGGCAGCGCCACCCCGTCGATGGTTTCGGTCGGGGCCGAGCGCGGCTTGGCGAACTGGCCGGCGATGCGGCCGAGCTTGACCACCGGCATGGCCGCGCCGAAGGTCATCACCACCGCCATCTGCAGGAAGACGCGGAAGAAATCGCGAATATTGTCGGCGGAATGTTCGGCGAAGCTCTCGGCGCAATCGCCGCCCTGCAACAGAAAAGCCTCGCCGGCGCAGACCTGCGCCAGATGCTGTTTCAGCTTGCGCGCCTCGCCGGCGAAGACCAGCGGCGGAAAGGTCGAAATCTGCTTTTCGACATCGGCGAGCGCCGCCTCGTCCGCATAAGTGGGAACCTGAACGATCGGCTTGGACCTCCAGCTGTCGGGCGACCAACGTTCCATCACGCGCAAAACTCCAAATGCGGCCCGCGCCGCATGACAAGATATGGGAAAGGCGGGTCTATACACCAGAGCAGCGCGCGCGCCAAACCGTCCTTCGGCCAATGTGGCGCCCGAAAGGGGCGCCTTTGCGGCGGGGCGTTCAGGTTGCAGCCCACGACCATCGCAATGACGCAGGAGACGTTTTTTGCGGGAGGTTTTGGCGGGGAGCCTAGGCAAACACTCTCATGCGGAGGATCAACTATGAGATGGGAAATTATTAAGCCGGTCGTCGCCACGCCGATGCAGCGCGCTGGCAGGCCCGAAAAAAAGCTGCCGGATTGGTTGACGCGGTTCGTCACGGCTCGTCGCTTTCTAAATTTTCACCCGTTCAGGAAGGCTCTTTGCGCTTCATCCGCCAGCAGCTCGCCCTGGCCCTTATAGCGCGGCGAGGAATGCAGGGTGACGAGGCGCTTTGCTCCGGCCTTGCGACCGAGCCAGCCGGCCTGGCGCGCGGTGAGATGGCGGCGGGCGGCGGCGACGGCGAAATCCTCGTCCAGGAAGGTCGCCTCGATGAAGAGGATGTCGGCATTGCCGGCCAAGGCGACGATTTTTTCCTGGTTTTCCGCGGTGAAGGCGCAGTCCACGACATAGGCGATCTTGCGGCCGGGCCCGGCTTTCAGAATCTCCCGCCTGAGCAAACCGAGCGGCAGCGTCGCGGGACGGCCGGCGGCGCCGTCGCGCCAGGCGACCGGCACGGGCGCGTCGTCGCCGGCCTCGCCGAGGACGGCGTCCTTGAGGGCGCGCAGCCATGGCCCCACGGCAAGGCCCAGGCTTTCGACCTTGTTTCTCAGAATATTGATTTCCACCCTTTCTTCCAGCGCGAAGCCGAGAACGGGTATGCCGTGGTCCAGCATTGCCGCGCGAACGGAAAAGTCCGAACTCGATGGCCAAAAGACCATTTTCATATTGAGGACATTCGCAGTCGGCCCGGACGAAACGCGACCGGCCCTGAAACTCGGCTGCGGACATGAGGCCTGTCTCGTCGACGTCGATGACGCGAAGGGTCAGATTGCCGTCGTAGCCCTCGACGAGATTCCACGTATAGGCCTTCAGCTTGTGCTCGACCGCCTCGACCATGCCCGGCGGACCATAGATGCGCAGCAGTTTCTCCCGGCCGATCAGAAGGCGGAGAAGTGAGTCGAAGCCGGCGAAATGATCCATGTGGCGGTGGGTGACGAAAATGTCACTGACGCGCAAAAGCTTGCGGGGCGCGAGCCTCGCATGATCGCCGAGATCGAAAAGGATCACCCGCCGCTGGAAGACAAGGTCGACATAAAGCCCGGCGTCGCCGAAGCGATCGTTGACAAGTACGGGATCGAAATGGCGCGGCATCGTTTCAGGATCGGGAGCGCAAGCGCGTTTCAAAAAGGGCCGAGGGTCGAATCCTATATCAGGATCGCACAAGCGAGCGCACGAAGATTTCATACGGTTTCCGCAAGATTGCTTCGCAATCCGCGGAAACGCCATGGCGCGAAAATCCTCTATGTCGCGGGCGGATTTTCGCGCCAGCGGAATACGAATTCCGAATGGTTCATTCGGAATTCGTATCACGCTTTGCAAATGGATCCTGGAACCGGAACTGAAGCCGGATGAGGCGGACGCGGGCGTTTATCGCGGCGCTGTGGCGCGTATTCTCATCAGCAAGGATATGATCGCCCGGCCGCGCCGCGCGCCATCCCGCCAGAGAGAGCCATCGAAAAGAAATGGCATTTCGACGTCAGCTATGTCCTGCTCGCCTGGATCATCGTCCTGCTCGCGCAGCAATGGTGGTATGCCGAGCAGAAGACGGAAGTTGTTCCCTACAGCCAGTTTGAGGATCTGCTGCATCAGGACAAGGTCAAGGACGTCGTCGTCGCCGAACAGGATCTTTATGCCGAACTGAAGGATCCTTTGCCCGACGGTCGCAAGGAGCTCATCGTCCGGCGCGTCGACCCGCAGATCGCCCATGAGCTTGGCGAGGCCAAGGTCCGCTTTTCCGGCGCCGCCGACACAGGCTGGATTTCGACCCTGCTGTCGTGGGTCGTCCCCGCGGCGATCTTCTTCCTGTTCTGGTCTTTCCTTTCCCGGCGGATGAGCCAGGGGATCGGTTCCTTCATGGCGATCGGCCAAGCAAGGCCAAGGTTTTCGTCGAAACCGACATCAAGACAAGCTTCGCCGACGTCGCCGTCGTCGACGAGGCCAAGGACGAACTCAAGGAAATTGTCGCCTTCCTCAAGAACCCGGTCACATACGGGCGACTGGGAGCACGTATCCCGAAGGGCATCCTGCTCGTCGGGCCGCCAGGCGTCGGCAAGACGTTGCTGGCGCGCGCGGTCGCCGGCGAAGCCGGCGTGCCGTTCTTTTCGATCAACGGCTCGGAATTCGTCGAAATGTTCGTCGGCGTCGGCGCCGCCCGGGTGCGAGACTTGTTCATTCAGGCCCGCGCCAAGACGCCCTGCATCATCTTCATCGACGAGCTGGATGCGCTCGGAAGGGCGCGCGGCCTGTCCGGCCTCGGCGGCGGCGCCGACGAGAAGGAGCAAACTCTGAACCAGTTGCTGAGCGAACTCGACGGCTTCGATCCGCGCGTGGGCGTGGTGCTGCTCGCCGCGACCAACCGGCCCGAAATTCTCGATCCCACCCTGCTGCGCGCCGGACGCTTCGACCGCCAGCAATATGTCGATCTGATCGAAGCCGGCGTCATCGACCCGACCAAGGTCGTCCGCGTCGCGCTGGAAAACGCCGTGTCGGTCGCGGGAACGCTGCTCCTCACCGAGGCGACCATGACCGAAATCCCCGAGGAGAAGCTGGATCGCGCGCTTCCGAACGAGCCGGTCTTCCGATGGGCGAGGGCGAGACGAGAAGCCCACCGGATATCCTTCCCCTCTTCGAGGCGATGGACCTGGCGCCCCCGGCCGATCGAGGCGATTGATACCCCGCAGCTGGCGTTCCTTGAAGACGCCAATTCGCAGCGCGGCCGCGCCAATGCGGAACCTGGCGCTTGTCCGATAGCGTCAGGCGGAGGAAGATGCGGCGTTTCGACTGCGGAGTTCGGGTCTTGGCTGTGAATTTTTCAAAGACCAACGCCGACGCCATTCGGGACAGGCAGGTCGGACTCGCGGAAAAGGTAAGGTTTCTCAGCGATCCCTCGGCCTATGGCGAAGCGGGAGCGACGGTCGAAGTTGTCGAAACCCATATGTCCTTTGTCTTCCTGGTCGGCGACCGGGTCTACAAGTTCAAGAAGCCCGTGGCGCTGCCTTTCCTGAACCTCGCGACCCTCGCGTCCCGCGAGGAGAACTGTCGGACGGAAGTAGCGCTCAACCGCCGTCTGGCCCCCGACGTCTATCTGGGCGTCTCGCCGCTGACGCTCTCGCCGCTGGGCGGCCTGAGGCTTGGCGGCGACGGTCCGGCGGTCGAATGGCTCGTGGTGATGCGGCGCCTGCCCGAAGAGCTGATGCTTGATCGACTGCTCGCGTCGGGCAGCCTTGAAGACGAAAAGGCCGAACGTCTCGCGTCGCGTCTCGCAGAATTTTTTCGCGGCGCGACCCGTGGCGCGATCTCCGGCGCCGCCTATTTCGAACGACTGCGCAACGAACAGGCCGACAATCGGGCGATCCTGACGCGCCGGCGCTTCGCCGTGGATCATGGACGGATCCCCGTCGTCCTCGATCGGATGGACGCAGCGTTGAGCAGCGTAAAAACGCTGCTTGAGTCTCGGGCGCGGGAGCGCCGTCTGATCGACGGGCACGGCGATCTCCGACCCGAACACATCTGCTTCACCGATGGCGTCGACATTTTCGATTGCCTCGAATTCAGCGTCGATCTGCGCCTGACCGATCCAATCGAGGAGATCGCTTACCTTGGCCTGGAATGCGAGTTGCTCGGCGCGCCGACATTGGGGCCAGGCTTGCTCGCGCGGATCAGCGACGAAATGCGCGAAGCTCCGGAATTCCGCCTGTTCCATCTCCACTACGCCCGCAAGGGCCTGTTGCGCATGCGGCTGTCGCTTGCGCATCTGCTCGACGCCGCGCCGCGCCAGCCGGCCAGATGGGAGCCCCTCGCGGCCCGTTACATGGCCCTGGCCGAAAAGGGGCTGGATCGGTTCGACGCCGCGCGCGCGGCGCCGTCCTGAGCCGCCGCTTCAGCGCTCGGTGACGGCAAACGGGCTGACTTCGTGTTCGAGAAGGTCGTTGATCGATCCGCCCGTGTGAAGCGCGCGGACGACCTCGGCCAGCAAGCCTGCGGTCTCGACGATGCGCAGCCGCCCCGCGGCGAGTGCTTCCTTTGCAAATGCCGGGACCGGAAGGCTGTCCGCGATCCAGATCTGGTCGATCGACGGATCGCGCAGGAATTTTTCGGCGCCGCCGCTGAACAAGCCATGCGCGGCCGCCGCGATCACTTCTCTCGCGCCATGGCGACGGCAGGCGAGCGCCGCCCGCGTCATCGTGCCGCCGGTGCTGATCATGTCGTCGATCACGATGGCGGTCCGTCCGGCGACATCGCCGGCGAACGTTTCGCCGGTCACCTTGCCCATGCTGCGCTTCTTGTCCACCAGCGCTTTCGTCACCGGGGCCTCCAGAATGCGCTCGAGCGTTTCGCGAAAAAGCTCCGCCCGCTTCTCGCCGCCGGGATCGGGCGAGACGACGGCGACCTGTTTGCCTTCGAGTTGCGGCGCCAAAGCGCGTGCGAAAAGCGCGTGCAGGTCGAGGTGCTCGGTTTCGTGGCGGAAGGCGTTCTGGAACGCCGCCAGGTCATGCGCCGCGACGGTGACGAGGCAGTCGCATCCAACCGCTTCGAACAACTGCGCGAGATAGCGCGTCGCGACCGGGTCGCGCGGCTTGGTCTGGCGCTCCTTGCGGCCATAGCAAAGATAGGGCGCGATGACAGTGACCCGCGCGGCCGCCGATTGCTTGAGCGCGCCGATGAAGAACAGCAGCTTGCACAGCTTGTCGTTGACGCTTTCCTCGCCGGAGGAGGCGAGGTCGGCGAAAACATGAACGTCGCGGTTGCGGACCCCGGTCAAGGGCCTGATCTTGTGCTCGCCGTCCTCGAAGCGGCGCTCCTCATGCGCCGAAACGAGCGTTCCGAGACGATGAGCGACCTCTTCGGCCAGCGCGCCCATCCGGCCCAGCGCGAAGATCACGGGTTCGTCGCCGCGCGCCGCGTGATGCGGGGGCCGCGCTTCGCCGCCAAGCGAGCGGCGCAATTCGCAGCCGCCAAGGATCCCCACGATCCGGCCCTCTGAATCCGCGAGCGGCGCCGCCAATAGATCGACGACGAGGTCAGCGTCCTCGTGGCCTTCGCTCGAAAATTCAGCCAGCACCGGCTCCCCCGCGCTGATGATCGTCTCGAACAATCGCCGCAGCCGCACGGCGTGACGAAGCTCGGGCGACGCGCTCAACCGCCCGCCCGTCTCGGTCAGGCCCGTCAGGCGTTCGAGGCCGAGGGACGCGCGCCGCAACAGAAAATCCCGCTCGCCAGAGTCCCTCTTGAAGACGAAGGCGTTGGCGGGAGCCGCCTCCTCCGCCCGCGCCAGTTCGGGCGCGACCGAGGCGCCGCGCAGCGCCTCCCAGGTCGCCAACAGGTCGGACAGGCTTCTCTGCGCCGGACGAGGCGCGAAGTCGAGACGCGCGAACAGCCGCCGCAGGGGCGGATCGACGATGGCCAGACCGGTCATTTTTCATCTCTCCTTCCAAATCATCGCGACGCCGCGATCAGCGCCTTCAATTTGTCGAGGGGCAGCGTATTGACAATATCGTCCGCCTCCAGCCAGCCGCGCCGCGCCTGCCCGATCGCGAAATCCAGATTGGCGAAGTCGCTCGTCCGGTGGGCGTCGGAGCCGACGCTCAACCTGACGCCTTCGCCTTTCGCCATCCGGCAATGGGTGTCGTTCAAATCGAGACGGTCGGGCTGGCCGTTGATTTCAAGGCAGCAGCCGCGCGCATGGGCGGCGCGCAGCACGCGCGCCATGTCGATGTCGCAAGGGTCGCGCTTCAGAAGCAGGCGGCCGGTGGGATGGGCGAGAATGAAGACGAAGCGATTATCCAGCGCCCGCAGGATACGCTCCGTCTGTTTGTCGCGCGGCAGGCCGAAATCGGAATGAATGGCCGCGACGACCTGATCGAGCCGGCGCAGGAGGTCGTCGGCAAGATCGAGCGTTCCATCCGGCAGAATATCGACCTCGGCGCCCTTGAGCACGGTAAAGCCGGGATTTTCCTCGTTGAACCGGTCGATGTCGTCGATCTGGGCGAGAAGCCGTTCGCGGTTCAACCCGTGCGCGATCCGCATCCGCTGCGAATGGTCGGTGATGGCGATGTAGTTCAGGTCGCGCGCCCGCGCGGCCAGGACCATCTCGCTCAGCGAATTGGCGCCGTCGCTGGCGCTGGTATGGACATGCAGGTCGCCCCTGATGTCCGAGAGTCGCACGAGGCGCGGCAGCGCGCCGCGCGCGGCGGCGTCGATCTCGCCGCTGTCCTCGCGCAATTCGGGCGGGATCTCGTCGAGGCCGAACAGGCGGTAGATCGAGGCTTCGTCCGCGCCCGCCAAGGAGTCCTGGCCGCGGAAGACGCCATATTCGTTGATCTTCAGCCCGCGCTGCTGGGCCAACCGACGCAAGGCGATGTTATGCGCCTTGGAGCCGGTGAAATAGAGCAGGGCCGCGCCAAAACTCTCGCGCCGCACGGCGCGGAGATCGACCTGAACGCCGCTTTTCAGGACGACGCTGGCCTTGGTCGGACCTTCGGCGAGGATGCGAGCGACGTCCGGCGCCGCGACGAGATTTTCCGTCACGCGCGCCGGCGTTTCCGACGCGGCGATCAGATCGAGATCGCCGACGGTCTCCTTCCGCCTCCGGTAGCTTCCGGCGATTTCTGCCGCCTCCACCGACGGCTCGGCTTTCAATCGTTCCAGCAAAGCTTCGGCGTAAGGCCGGACGCTCGCCCAGGTAAAGCGTTTTTCGCGTTTCTGCTCGGCCTGCAATTTTTCGGCGAGCTTCTGCTCGCTCAGGCGCCCGAAGCCCGGCAAGGGCCGCACCTTGCCGGCGCGGCAGGCCGCGAGAACGTCATCGAGCGTCCGCGGCCGAGGCTTCAGGCCCTCGCACAGATCCATCGCCCGGCGCGGTCCGACGCCCTGAATATGGCAGAGCGCGAGCGCCAGAGCCGGAACCTCCGGGCGCAGCCGGTCGAGCCGCGACAAACGCCCGCTTGCGGCCATTTCGGCGATCTGCGCCGCCAGATCCTTGCCAATCCCGGGCAAGTCGTCCGGATCGCCGCCGCGCGCGATCATGTCGGCGACGTCTTCCTGCGCGCCCCGCAAGCTGCGCGCGGCGTTGCGGTAGGCGCGGATGCGGAACGGATTGTCGTTCTCCAGATCGAGGAGATCGGCGACCTCGTCAAAAGCGCGCGCAATGTCCTCGTTGCGGACTTTTTCGGATGGCGCCGGATTCTTTGAGGCGCGGGTCATCGCCGATATTGGCCGATGAGCGTCGTATGAGCGAGAATATGCCCGTCCAGCGCATGCTCGACGTCGCGGCAGGTCGCCCCCGCGCGCAGGTTCAGGGTCTCGACGGAAAGCGCCACCACGCGAAAATGGTAATGATGCGTCCCATGGCCGTGCGGCGGGCAGGGCCCGCCATAGCCCTCCTCGCCGAAATCGTTCTCGCCCTGCCTGAGTTCCGACCGGCCGCCGGTATTCCCGGCGCTCTCGGGCAGCGCGGAACAATCGGCCGGAAGGTCGTAAACCGCCCAATGCCGCCATGTCCCGCGCGGGGCGTCGGGATCGTCGCAGAGCAAGGCGAAGCTGCGCGTCGCCGCCGGGGCGCCGCTCCAGGCCAAGGGTGGCGACAGGTTCTCGCCATCGCAGGTATGGCGCCGGGGAATGTCCTGGCCCTCGCGAAAGGCGCTTGAACTGAGCTTCATGGTCCGCCTCCTGGCCGGAGCCTGCGCGTTAGAGCCTTTTCCGTTCCTTCGGAATCGGAAGAAGTCTCTAGTTCATTGTTTTAACGCATATTCTTGTCCGAAAAGTCTATCAACTTTTCGGGAACATGCTCTACCGGATGTGATGCTTGCCGATGACGCGGACCGTGCTGGCCTGCGCCCCTTTGTCGCCGATTTCCTCGACGAAGCGGACCTCCGAGCCGATTTCGAGCTTGTCGAAATCGCCCTCGACGACCGAATTGCGATGGAAATAGATTTCACGGCCGTCCGGCGTTTCGATGAAGCCGCAATCCTCGCCGGCGAGGAAGCGCGCCACCCGGCCATGCGCCGGCTCGGCGTGCTGCTTCACCTCGTCGCGCAGATCGCGCATGGCGTCCTCGATCTGGCGGATCGCGGCGTCGAAGGCGTCCCGGACGGCGACGAGGGCGTGCTCCTGTTCGGGTTCGTCGCCATGCTGTCTGTCCACGACGACATCCTTGTGGCCCGGCAGCGCGACGCGCACAGCGACATGAAAAAGGTCGCCCTGCTGATGTCGCGCGGCCTTGCTGACGGCCACATGGCAGGAGGTGATGTGGGCGCTGAACCGTTCGAGCCGTGCGACCTGCCGCGCGATCTCCGCGCGAACGGCGTCCGACGGCTCAAAGTGATGAAAGGCGATTTCCGGCGGTGTTTGCATGATTTGGCCCCACATTTTCGAACGAACGGCGACTGCGCGCCGCCGCTCGACCGAGGGCGACGCGGGCCAAATATTGAACTTCCCGAGCGGCGACGCGAGTCACCGCGCCATCGGTAATTCTACGGAGAATGGCCTTGGCCGATCGAGCCCCTTCCACAGCGCCGAACTGGATATTGTCGGCGCACGACAATAGATCCGTATTGCCGTTCGGACGAATGCTATTTTGACGGACATCCCGAAGGATCAGGCGTCGCGTAAGAGGCGGCGGCCGATGAGTCACGACAACAATATCGGCGACGCCGACGCTTTCCTGGTCATTGACGTTCAGAAAGGTTTCTGTCCCGGCGGCGCGCTCCCCATCCCAGGAGGCGACGCCATTTTGACGCGCATCAACGCCCTGATCGACGAGGCGACGCGGGCCGGCGCCCTCGTCGTCGCCGCCAGCGACTGGCGTCCAGCGAACCATATGAGCTTCACCGATCAAGGCGGACCCTGGCCGCGCCATTGCGTGCGGAACGAAACGGCGCCGCGTTCGGTCGCGATCTGAAGCTTCCGTTTTCCGCCCAGATCGTCACCAAGGGCGACCGGATGGACTCGGATCAATATTCCGCAAATTGCGCAGCAGCGTCACCAGTTCCGGCTCGCGGGCGAGATCGGCGCCGCCAGACCTTGGGGTTTGAGGCTCCGTCCGACCGCCGTCGCGCCCGAAACCGCCGCTGTCGCTTGACCCGGGCGCCGGATGGCATAGAAGGCGCTTCAATGGTGTCCTCTTTGCGGAACAAGCGCGTCGCGTGGCGGAACAAGCGCGTCGCGTGCGCGCCGGGCGCTGTCGATCCGCCAAAGCCTTGGCGCCAACTGGAGACGGGAATTTGACCGGTCGAGCGGGTTCGATGACGGCGGGGGTCGCCGATGTCGCGAGGCGCGCCTGGCGCGATCTCGCCGCGCATTGGCGCCGCCCGGCGCCGGTCGCGCCCCTGTGGCCATTGTGGAGCGCGCTCGCCGTTCTTGCCGTGGCGGCGCTCATCGCGGTCGGCATGGCTCTCGACGAGCGAACGGCCCGCGCCGTCTTCCAGCTCGATCCGCGCCTGCGCCATTTTTTCGGCCCGGTCACTCAGGCCGGCAAGTCGAACTGGCTGTTCGCTTTGTCGGTTCTGGCGGTCGTCTACGGGCTGTTCCGGCGCGAAACGGCCGCGACCTTGAAGCTCCGCGCCGCCTGGGGCCTGTTCGCCTCGCGCGGGCTTTATTTCTTCGCCGTCATGGCTTTCTCCGGGATCGCCGCCCAGATCGTCAAACATGTCGTCGGCCGCGCGAGACCTTATCTCATCGGCGCCGACGGGCCGTTTCATTTCGACCTCTTCTCGCTCAGGGCGGTCGAGGCGAGTTTTCCCTCGGGCCACACGACGACGGTGTTCGCCGCTCTGACCGCGCTCACTTTGCTGTGGCCGCGCCGGGGGCCGGCATTTCTGCTGGTTGCGCTGCCGGTCGCGGCCTCGCGGATTATGCTCGGCGCCCATTATCCGAGCGATGTCGCCGGCGGCGCCTGTCTCGGCGTCTTCTGCGCGCTGATTGTCGCGCGGATTTTCGCCCGCCGCCGCATCGCCTTCACCCTTGCGCCCGACGCCATCCTCCCCAAGCCGCGCGGCCGGAGACTGGCGGGGAGCGGCAGAACTTGACAAATCCTTATTAATATGCAATTATTCGAATATGATTGAACGAGAGAGGGTTGAATTTGGCTGAAGTTCTGGAGATGTGCGGCTGCCGCAATTTCACCCGGCTTGGGCCTCGCGACGCCGATCGTTACGCCGATCATCTGCTGCGCCTCAGCGACAAGGATCGGCGCTTGCGCTTCTTTGGCGACGCCGAGGACTTTCTGATCGAGCTCCACGCGGGCGCGGCGGCTTCCGACCATAGAATTGTGGTGATTTGCGAGGAGGACGGCGCGATCCGCGCCGCCGCCGAATTGCTGGCCGATCCGACGCGGCCCGAGGTCGGCGAACTGGCTTTCACCGTCGAAGGGGACTGCCAGCGCAAAGGCATGGGCTCCGAGCTGATGAAGGAATTGATCGACGCCGGCGTTCAGGCCGGATTCGAGCGGCTGGAGCTGGAAATCCTGCCCGACAACGAATCCATGCTCGCCCTGGCGCGGCGCTTCTTCGAGCGGGTCGAGGCGCGCGACAGCCGGCTGTTCGCCTCGATCGAGCTGGCCGCGGTCACGCGTCGGTCCGCATCCGCGTAAAGCCCTGGTCGAGGTCGGCCTTGAGATCCTCGATATCCTCCAGGCCGACCGAAAAGCGCAGGGCCGGCCCTTCCGGGTTCCACGTCGTCGCGGTGCGATAGGCGCGGCAATCGAAGGGAATGACCAGGCTCTCGTAGCCGCCCCAGCTATAGCCCATGCCGAACAGCTCCAGCCCGTCGAGCAAAGCGGCCAGCGCCGTTTTGGCGACCGGTTTCAGAATGACCGAGAACAGGCCCGAGGCGCCGAGGAAATCGCGCTGCCAGATGGCGTGGCCGGGGTCGTCCTCCAGGCCCGGATGGAGCACCCGCGACACTTCCGGGCGGTTTTGCAGCCAGCGCGCCAGCGCGAAGCCCTGACGCTCCGCCTCGCGCAGCCGCAAATCCATGGTGCGCAGCCCGCGCAGGGCGAGAAAGACATCCTCCGGCCCGGCGCACATGGCGAAGAGATTGAAGGTCTGGCGCAAAGGCTTGAGCCATTGCTCATTAGCCGAAACCAGCCCGAGCAGCAGGTCGGAATGGCCGGACAGATATTTGGTGCCGGCCTCGACGGCGAGATCGACCCCGCGCTCATGCGGCGGGAACAACAGGGGCGTCGCCCAGGTATTGTCCATGATGACGCAGGCGCCGCGCGCGTGGGCGACTCGGGCGATGGCGGGAACGTCCTGCATTTCGAAGCTCTGCGAGCCCGGCGCCTCGACCAGCACGGCCTTGGTGTTGGGCCGAATCAGGCTTTCGATCCCGGCGCCGATGAGCGGATCGTAATAGCTCGTCTCCACCCCCATCCGGGCGAGAAAAGAGTCGCAAAAGGTCCGGGTCGGCAGATAGGCCGAATTGGTGACCAGCAGATTGTCGCCGGCCTTGACCGCCGTGAGCAGCGCGACGGTGATCGCGGCGAGGCCGGACGAGGCCAGCACCGTTCCGGCGGCGCCGGCGATCTCCGTCCAGGCTTTTTCCAGCGCCTCGGTGGTCGGCGTGCCCAGCGTGCCATAGATGAAGCGCTTGCCGTGCCGCGCTTCGAGATCGGCGAGCGTCGGCTGCAACACGGTCGAGCCGCGATAGATCGGCGTATTGACGAAGCCGAACTGCTCGGACGGATCGCGCCCCGCATGAACGAGCTTGGTGCGCGGGCGCCGGTTTTGTCGCGATGGCGGCGTCGATTCGGTCATTGGGCGAAAACCTTTGGAAAAAAACCTTTCGCCGCGAGCTTGGCGGCAGGGCGGGGCGCGCGTCAAGACCGGCGCATATCGGGCTTGTTAGCCGCGGCTTCATTTTCGTCTCGTAAGAATAGTCCTTGACCAGAGCCGGCGCGCAAGACGGCGACGGAAACGAGGGCGCCATGTTCATCTTCGACGCGATCGGCGGCGCATTGGCCGACTTTCTGACCAAGGAGCGCGACATAAGGGCCGCGAGCCCGCCGACGCCGCCCGAACTCCTGCTGGCCAGCTTGCGTCCCGGCGATGTGCTGCTGGTCGAGGGCAGCGCCCGCATTTCCTCGGCGATCAAATATCTGACCCAATCGACCTGGTCCCACGCCGCGCTCTATGCCGGTCCGGCCAAAGGTTGCGGCGACCATTGCCTGATCGAGGCCGATCTGGTCGAAGGCGTGCGCCGGGTCGGCGTCGCGCGCTACGCCGGCCTGCACACCCGCATCTGCCGGCCGGTCGGGCTCGACGACGCCGATCGCCGGGCGGTCATCGATTTCGCCGAGGCGCGGCTGGGGAGTTACTATGACTTGCGCAATGTCTTCGACCTCGCGCGCTATCTCCTGCCCAACCCGCCGATTCCCTCGCGCTGGCGCCGGCGCATGCTGGCGCTCGGCAGCGGCGACCCGACGCGCGCCATTTGCTCGACCTTGATCGCCCAGGCGTTCCAGTCGATTCAATATCCGATCCTGCCCGACATCGAACGGGTCAAGGCGAGCCGTGGCGATTGCGAGGAATGCGTCGAGGAAATCTTGCATATCCGCCATTATTCGCTGTTCACGCCGCGCGATTTCGACGTTTCGCCCTTTTTCGAGATCGTCAAGCCGACGCTCGAAGGCGGCGTCAATTTCAGGACCGTCCAATGGGCGGACGCGCGCGAAGCCGTGGCGTGAGCGTTCAAACTCCCGCCTTGCGGAACAGCTCGTCGAGCGCCGGCGGCGGCGCGGCGGCTTGCTGTTTGAGAAACGCGAGCAGGCTGATTTCGGCCGTGGTCAGCGCGCCCGGACGCGCCAGATGGGCGACCAGCCAGGCGGTCTCGTCCGTGTCGATCCCCTCGGCCTGAGCGCGTTCCTTGTCGTCGGCGTCGAGCTGGGCGCGCAGGTCGTCGTCCGCCATCTCAATGGGCGTTTCGAGGTCTTTCAGAATCGGCGTCCTGAGCCCCTTGAACATCGCGCCGAGGAAGGCGCCGAGGCCCGGCGCCGGCGTGTTTTCAAAGGTCTCCAGCTCTTTCACCTCCGCCGCCTTGGGCGTGCCGTGAAAGGCTATGCCCGTCAGGTAATTGCCGACGGCCTGGGCGAACAGCTTGTCGAAACCGGGATCGATGGCGCCCGCGCCGCCCGCATGGGCGATGCGGAACAGAGCTTCGGCCTCGTCGCGGCTGACATAGAGCGAAGAATTTTCGTCGGTGGCGTAAACGGCGACGCGGATGTTTTCGACATCCCCGGCGTCGATCCGTCCGGCGGGATGGCCGGGCCGCGCTTGCGCGATGGCGGCTTCGATTTCGGCGAGGCAGAAGCCCGAAAGCGTCGAGGGCAGGCTGACCGCATAACGCATGGTCTCGGTCAGCAGCCGCATTTCGGTCGGATAGGAAAGTTCTTGCGCCTTCACTTGCCCGATCAGCCAGTCGGCGCCCTCCGCCGAAACATATTGCCGGGGGTCGGCCTGATCGACCAGCAGATCGACGGCGATATCGGCCAGCAATTGGGCGTATTCCGGCGAATCCGCGCCGTCCCAGGCTAAGGCGCGGGAGAAATCGGCCCGCGAGGGCTTGCCGTCGAGAAAGATCGAACGGCGCAAGGCGGCGACGGGGGAAAGGTTTTCAACATCGGTCATCGAACGGTTCCCAAACAAAAGGCGTTCGCGCCAGCCTGCGGCAAAAGCCTTTCATTCAGATGAAGGCCGCCCGCGCCTTTCCCTCCCCCTTGCGGGGAGGGAAAGGGTGGGGGGACAGCACACCGAAACGCCAACCGTTCGCACCCCCACCGCAGCCCTCCCCACAAGGGGGAGGGAGGGCCTGCGACGATCGATGCGGCATGGCTGCGGGATTGCTTCGTCACCTGGGCGTCTCGCGGGACGTTCGCGACGCCGTGCTGGCGCTCAAGCCTTTTCCGGGACCAGCCTCGACAATTCCGCATCGAAGGCGCGCCGAAAACTTTCGCCTTCTTCCGCCGGGAGAAATTCGGTCATTTGCGGGAAAATCGTGCGATAGAGCGACAATTGCGCCGGCTCCCAAGGCATTTGCGCCGCCGCCCGCGCTTGCCCGAGAATTTTTTCGAGCCGCGCCCGCACCTTGTTCAGGTCGGGCCGATAGGCCGGCGCGGCCAGGGCGCCGAACAGCTCGATTTGATTGTCTTTTGCCGCCTTACCGGCCCGCGCCATGGCTTTGCGCCCCCCCTCGAATCGCCGCCATCCTGCCGCGCGATTGCGGCGGCAGCGGGAGGCGAAAAAACTGATCCCCGGTCGGGAAAAGCGGCGTCGATTTTTTGCAACGGCTCAATGGGGAAGGCCAGCGAATCCGCAATCGCGGAAACACTGCGTGAATTCGGATCATGCCGCCGGAATTGAAGCTTTAGAGCATATTCCCAAAAAGTTGCAGACTTTTTGGACAAGAATATGCGTTAAAACAATTAACTAGAGACTTCTTCCGATTCCGAAGGAACGGAAAAGGCTCTAGCGGAGGACTTTGCGGCCCTCAACATTCCAAGCCCAGCCTTTTTAGTTCGAAGCGGAATTCATTGCGCAGTTGTTCCGCTTCGGCCGGAGGCAGCCAATTCGCCATTTGCGGAAAAATTGTTTGGTTGATGCGGGTTGTTCTCTCATTCCACGGCGAAATTGACGCGGCGGCCTTCGCCTCCGCCAACATTTTTTGCAGGCGAAGGCGGACCTCGTTGGGTTCGGCGCGGCCAATGCCGTCGTTTCGCGGCGGCTCGTCGGCAAACAAGTCCGCCTGGCGCGCTTTGGAAACGAAATGATTTGCAGCCGGCTCACACGTTCTCATCCAACACCTCATTTGCGCCGAGCCCGAGCGCTTCGCGCGTCAGAGTAGCCGACAAAATTCTCGCGAGGAGCGTATCGGCACGGGCGAAAAGGTCAATCAGCTCGGAGATTCTACCCACAAGATCGCGCATCGCGGTGACCAGGGCATGATCGATCGTAAGACCTTGGCGCGCGTCGAGCCAGCGAAACAACACGCGATAGCCGCTGACCGAGAAATTCCAAACTTCGGCGCCGATCCCGGAAATGCGCCCCGTCCGGTTGGCGCAGAGGAACAGCTCGCCCTTACTCCAGTCGCTCGCGTGCAAAACGTCGGTCGCCTCGGTCTCGACGCGCGCCACGGCCCTTGTCAGGAAGGCCGCGCCCGGAGGACGGGCGAAGGTCTCGACGGCGCGGATTTGCCGTCCGAGTTCGGCGGCGGCGACAAAATCGAGATGATTGCTTGGGAAAGGCGCGTGCGGAAAAACGTCTTCCAAGTCCTCCGCAAATCGCAATGTGTAGGAGGTCGCCGACAGCAGCGCCAGCATTGCGTCGAACGCGTCGTCAGCGCTGATCGCGACGCCATAGAGTGCGGCGAGGCCGGCGAGCAGAACCGGCGAGACGTTGAACGGGCCATGACCGTGACGGTTGTCGCGCAAGAGGAAGGCGTAGCCGCCGTAGCTGCCGCGGAAGGCGTGATAATCGGGAAGCAGACCATGGCACCAAACGGCCGGGCCCGCGCCGGTCCCGTTGGGTAGACCATAGAGCGCCACGTTATTGTCGCCCCATGCTGCTTGAAGATCGGGTCGATTTCTGTCGATAAATGCGACGTGGTTATAAAGAAAACGATTATCCAGAGGTCGGTAGGCGGCTCTGACGATACGTCCTGGCTCAAAAACCTGAGCTCGTGCGGAATGCCAAGGCCGAGCTGGGGTGCCATGGAACGCCAATTCCGCCACAGCGTCCGCGCTCCGAGAAAAACCAACGAGGCGATTTTCGAGCGCGTCCTTGTCGGTCGCGTAGACGAATTCATCTCTTTTTGTCTGTACGCCTGATCTACAGAAGTCGAAGCATTGGATCAATGAAGGCCACCCCCCGCTTTGGAAGGGCTCAGGCTTCATATCGTCGAGTTCGCCTCGCGCGACAGCCACTTCGCCAGGACGTGCGCCTGTGTCGCCGCCTTCGGCCAACCAATCGAGCTTGGCCTTGCGCGAGAACAATTCCTCGGCCCAACTGTCGATATACGCGACATCGGCCAGCTCCCCTTCGGCCTTGCTTCCGTCGGCGATCGCCAATGTAATCGCAGTGCCGACCTGAATGTTGAAGACGCCCTGATCGTTGCTGATGCCGGCGCGTTCGCCACGGCGGACGTCGCCGCGCAGATCGATGATCTCGATCCGATCGAAACGCCGGCGCAGCATCTTGCGCAGCCCGGAATACGGCTTTCCCGCGAGAAAGGTTCGATTGGAAATGAACGCCACGACGCCGCGTCCCGGCGCGCCTTCGCTCTCGAATATTTTCCAGATCGCCCAACGCCAGAATGCGACCGAAAGCTCCGGGAAGGTATTGAGCTGATTACCCCAGCCAGCATCGCGAACCGGCCCTTTCAGGTCATCCCAAAGCAGGTTCATCCAGTTGCCGACAAGTTCGCCGACTTCTCCGGCTTCGAGCCGCCGGTAAGGCGGATTGCCGACGATCGCCAAAATCGGCTGTTGCTGCTTGATCCGATCCGCCTCATGGCGCTCGGTGCGGATATCTTCCGCGACAAAGCCGAGGCTACCGGCAGGCGCCGCCGCTCCCGGCTCGGCCAAAGTGCCCGTGAGAAAAACGCCGATCCGGTGGTTGGCCGGCAACGCGCCGACAGCGTGGCGCAGACGATATTGCGCGACCGCATACGGCCCGACAAGAAGTTCGGACCTTACGATCGCGCGATTGTTGTACCGCTGGGGAATTTACGATCATCGTTCTTGTAGATGATCACATGACTCGGCAGTTTGGTGACGTGCCAACCAGGCGGGAGCTGCGGAATCGTCTGCGCAAGGACGCTTTCCGCCGTCATCGGTTTCCTTGGATCAAGTGTAACAGTTGTTCCTTCAAGCTCAGCATGGGCCGTTCGTGAACCTTGTTTCACGACTTCAAATCTGATCAAAAATGGTAGGTTAGACTTTAGAGTGCGCAGTATTTCCGCTGCGCTTGCCTTCGTTGGTAGGGAGAACGCGAGCGGCCGCGAAATGTCGATCGGATACATCGCGTCGAAATGATCCGGCTTGTATTTGGTCGTGTCGCGCTCGCGGCCTGGATCGTTGGACCCGAATCCGCTCCCGTTCCAACTGACCTTTTGCACGCCGCCATAATGTCCGATCAGCTGCGTTTCGAGATCGACGGCCGTGAAGACATAAATGCGTACGGCCTTAAAAAATACTCTCGCCGGATTGAGACCGACGCGTTGTTGAATTTTCTCGGCATGGCGACTCAATCGCATCTGCAGCCCTGCCGCCGCATCCGTCTTGCCGATATAAACCAGTTCTTTTCCGGCAGGCCCATCAAGGAACAGTTGATAAACGCCTTGTTCGTCGGGGATTTCGTTCACCACTCCCGCCGCGAGCTGGGCCGCCGGAAGTGTATCGAGCATCGTGACCAATCGAGCAAGCAACGCCCCTGGAAGGTCAAACTCAAATTCCGTGTAACCCTCGGTCATGCCGCCTCCGCAAGATGGCGAGCAACATCCTGTCCGACGACACGCGCTAGGTGCACCGGCACTGCGTTCCCGAGTTGGCGCATCGTCTCGGTCCATGATCCGTGAAATAGGAAATCATCGGGAAACGTTTGCAGCCGCGCGCTCTCGCGGACGGTGAAATAGCGGATCGATCCGTCCGGCCGCAGCATCATATTTTCACCGCCGGGAACGCCATGCACGCCCGCTTTCAGCGTTTTCGCCGGTTCATCAAGCGGGCTGCCCGTGTGCCCTGGATAGGACCGCGCGCCGCCTTGGAAACGATGATTCAGGAACTGGCTTGCCAACTGCGGATGAAGCTCGGGATCGGGAATTCCGTGGAGCGCCTCGCGCACCGTGCACCACGCCAGCGCATTCGGCGCGACCTTCATGCGCCTTACCCGCTCCGCCGCCCCGTCGCTCATCCGCCGTTCGTTCCGAGGAACGCCGTGCCGCTCCCAATAGGTGCCCTTCACCTGGTCCCAAAGCAGCGCGTCTTGCGAATGCGTCGCAAGCGGGAAGTTCCATGATACCTCGAGATCGTCGCGAAAACCCACGAACATTACGCGTTCGCGTCGCTGGGGTACACCGTAGTCTGCCGCGTTCAAGACTTGCGTGACGACCCGATAATTTAAGCCGGACCGGCTACCGCTCGTATGATGCTGTTCCAGCCGCGCAAGATGGGAGGTCCAAGACTTGCCGTCCTTGCGGGTGATTTCAGGATGTTCAAGCTGGAGTTTGATATATTCGAAATAGTTTCTGAAACTCGCGCGTGTCAGCCCTTTGACATTCTCGAAAATGAAAGCCTCGGGCTTCGCTTCGCGCACCGCCCTGATTGCCTCGGGAAACATGTCGCGGCGGTCCCTATGCGCCTTGTGCTTCCCGCCGAGGGAGAATGGTTGACATGGAGGGCCGCCAGAGACCAAGCGCACCTTGCCCTCGTATTTCTCGAAATCGACGTGGCGAACGTCGCCGGCCGTCAGGTTCCAACCCCTTACCGCCTCGACTCCGCAGGACTGGTTCTCGCGGATCGTGTCGCAGCAATAGCGATCCCATTCGATCACGTTGACAGGTTCAAATCCCGCCGCGTGCAGACCCATTCCGAGCCCGCCGGCTCCCGCGAACAGCTCAATCGATTTCATGATCCCAGGAATGTGCGAATCCTCTCTGCAAGCAACACGCGATCGCGCAGCTGGCACTCCCAAATCACAAGAACATCCCAGCCCAAGCCGCGGAGCCGGTCCTGATCCATCGCATCCCGCGCACGATTGGCCTCCAACTTGGGAAGCCAAAAATCGAGCCGTGACTTTGGGAGACGCGAAAGCTTGCAGGCCGAATCACCATGACGATGCCAGAAACAACCGTGAACGAAAATAACCTTTCGACGTTTCCCAAAGGCTAAATCGGGACAGCCAGGAAGATCGCGCCGATGCAAGCGATAGGGGTAGCCCAGGTGATGCACCAGCCGCCGCACCGTCAGTTCAGGCTTCGTATCGCGCCCCCTAATGCGCGCCATGCGCTCACTACGGGCGTTCGGGCTCAACGTGTCGACCATTCGTCACCTCGTCCGCGCCGGCACCGTGCGCACGTCTTGATGATCCGGCCACGATTCGCTTCCCGATTCTGGAATAGACGTTTGCATGTCGTTATGCGCTCAGCGCGCGCGTTACCCTGCTGTGAATCAGCGTCCAATCTTGACACCACGGCGAGTAGCTACGAAGCCACTGATAATACGGCAAAACTGGATATTCTACGCAAATTAATCAGCGTCCAATCGTGAACCCACCTAGCTGCGAAAATGGTAATGTATTTCAATCAGCCGCTCCCTCGTCGACGGGGGTCAAAGTTGGCCGCCGATTCACACCATAGCCCGGTGGGGCTGTTTGGCACGATGATAGCGGCGCCTTTCGTCGCCGGCGCGTTAAAGACCCGGCCGACGCCTTGCAAGATTTCTATCTTCGGTTGCAAAATGGCGCGCAGAACTGCGCAAAACCGTGCGTTTTTTTGCAATTTTCCGCGATTTTCGTGACAAAAGTCGCTGTTTTTTGACCATGCAACCCAGCGGTTGCGCCGCCGTCGCGCGTCCGGAATTTTTTGCGGCGCGCCGGTCCATCGACCGTGATCCGTGCGAGAAGTATTAGAAAAATCAACATATTATATCATGGTCTCGCAAAGCCTTCGCCATCCGTCTGGCGGCATGAATTGGCGCCGATGTTCCACATGAAACAAAACAAGAACGCGCTTTTTGCGCGCGCAAAAAGCGCTCGCCCTTGCGCAAAGCGCCCGCGCGCCTGTTTTGCAAATGATGGGATCAGCTCATAGGCTTGGCGGGAATGGAGCCGCAAATGCGCAGATCAGGCTTGCCGACCCGGATCGCCGCCGCGATAGGCCTTGTCATCGGCCTTGTCGCCGGCTGGGCGGCGCGCGCCGATACGCTCGATGCGGCGCGGGCGCGGGGTTTTGTGGTCTGCGGGGTCAATATCGGGCTGGCGGGTTTCGGACTTCCCGACGATCGCGGCGTCTGGCGCGGGTTCGACATCGACACCTGCCGCGCGGTGGCGGCGGCGATCTTCGGCGATCCCGGCAAGGTCAAATATATTCCGCTGTCCTCGAAAGACCGTTTCACCGCCCTGCAATCGGGGGAAGTGGATCTTCTGTCGCACAACACCACCTGGACCGAGTCGCGCGAGGTGGGGCAGGGGCTTTTGTTCACGGCGATCAATTTTTTCGACGGCCAGGGCTTTCTGGTCCGCAAGAGCCTGGGGATTTCCTCGGCTTTGCAGCTCAATGGCGCCTCGATCTGCGTCCAGCAGGGCACCACCAATGAACTCAATCTCGCCGATTTCTTCCGCGCGCATGGGCTGAAAATGGAGCCGGTGGTTTTCGCCACAGGCGACGACGCGATCGGGGCCTATGATTCGGGGCGCTGCGACGCCTTCACCACCGACGCTTCCGGGCTTTACGCCGAGCGCTTGAAACTGGCCCATCCCGACGCGAATGTCGTGCTGAAGGAAACCATTTCCAAGGAGCCTTTTTCCCCGGCGGTGCGCCAGGGCGACGACCGCTGGTTCAATCTGGTGAAATGGACGCAATTCGCGCTGGTCGACGCCGAGGAGCTAGGCGTGACCGCGCAAAATGTCGAGGACATGAAAAAATCGCCGAATCCGGAAATCCGCCGCCTGCTCGGGGTCGAAGGCGATTATGGCGCCGGGCTCGGCCTGACGCCGGACTGGGCGGCGCGGATCGTCAAGGCGGTCGGCAATTACGGCGAAATTTTCGAGCGCAATCTGGGCAAAGAGTCGGCGTTGAAAATTCCGCGCGGCCTCAACGCCTCGTGGCGCGACGGCGGGCTGCTCTACGCCCCGCCGGTGCGATGAGGCCGGCCGTGCGACGCGTCGCGCTTCAGGCCGGGCTGCTGCTCGCGCTCGGCGCCCTGTTCACTTTGGCTTTTGTCAACGCGCGCGCCAATCTTCACGCGCTCGGCATTCCGACCTCTTTCGCCTTTCTGCGCGATGTCGCCGGCTTCAACATCAACCAGAGCCCGATTTCTTTTTCGCCGCTGTCGAGCTATGGCCGCGCGCTGCTGGTCGGCCTGCTCAACACCTTGCTGGTCTCTGTCCTGGCGGGAATTTTCGCGACCCTGATCGGCTTTGCGGCGGGTTTCGCGCGCCTGTCGCGCAATCTCGCGCTTTCGCGGCTGGCGGCGGTCTATGTCGGGATCGTGCGCAACCTGCCGCTGCTGCTGCAAATATTGTTCTGCTATGTCGCCGTGCTCGCGCCGCTGCCGGGGCCGGCGGAGTCTTATCGTTTCGCCGGTTTCGTCCTGAACGATCGCGGGTTCTTTACGCCCGCGCTTTCCTTCCTCCACGGCGGACTGGCGATCGACTGGCCGCTGTTCGATCCGGCGCTGAACCGCTTCAATGTGGTCGGCGGCTGGCGGTTGTCGCCGGAGGCCTGCGCGCTCATCCTCGCTTTGTCGGTTTATACCGGCGCCTATATCGCCGAGATCGTGCGCGCCGGCGTGCGGAGCGTGGCGCGCGGCCAGAGCGAGGCGGCGGCGGCGCTGGGCCTGAGCGCGGCGCAGGCGCGGCGGCTGGTGATCCGGCCGCAGGCGATGCGGGTGATCCTGCCGCCGCTGATCAGCCAATATCTGGCGATGACCAAGAATTCGTCGCTGGCGGCTTTCATCGGTTTCGCCGACCTGATGCAGGTCTCGGGCACGATCCTCAACCAGACCGGCGCCGCCTTGCAGGTCATGGCTTTGGTCATGGCGCTCTATCTCGGCTTGTCGCTGGCGACGCTCGCCCTGTCGCGGCTCTATCAGCGCCGCCTGAACTGGGGAGGGCGGACATGACGGATTTCTGCCGCGCCGCGCCCGCGCCGCAACGCCCGCCGCCCGAAATCGACCGGCCTTTTCGAGCGGTTCTGCGCGAAAATTTTTTCGCCGATGGAGCCTCCGCCGCCATGACTTTCGCGGTCCTGGCTTTCCTCGCGCTCGTGCTGCCGCCGCTGTGGCGCTTCCTGATCGAGGACGCGGTCTGGCGGGCGCCCGACGGCGCCCTGTGCCGCGCGCCGGGCGCCGGGGCGTGCTGGGCCTTCATCGCCGCCAAGACGCCGTTTTTCCTTTATGGCTCCTACCCGCCCAGCCAGCGCTGGCGCGTCGATCTCGCTTTCGTGCTCGCCGCCGCAACGATTTTTTGGGCGCTGTGGCCGGGCGCGCGGGGCAAAAGCCTTGCCGCTTTCGGCTTTTTCGTCGTCCTGCCGGTGGCGGGTTTCGCGCTGCTCAGCGGCGCGCCGGTTCTGGGCCTGCCGAGGGTGGGGACCAATCTGTGGGGCGGCGCAATGGTGACTTTGCTGGTCGCGCTGACCGGCATTGTCGTCGCGCTTCCTGGCGGCGCGCTGCTGGCGCTGGGGCGGCGCTCCAGCCTGCCGGCGCTGCGGCTTTTGTGCGCGGGAACGATCGAATTCGCGCGCGGCGCGCCATTGATCGCGGTTCTGTTCATGGCCAACGCCATGCTGCCTTTGTTCCTGCCGCCGGACTGGGCGCCGGACCGGCTGCTGCGGCCTTTGTTCGGCATGGCGCTGTTCGCCTCGGCCTATATGGCGGAAGTCGTGCGCGGCGGGCTCAACGCCGTGGCGCCGGGGCAGAGCGAGGCGGCGCGGGCTTTGGGCTTGAGCCGGGTCGCGGCCTTGCGCTTGGTCGTTTTGCCCCAGGCGCTGGCGGCGGTGATCCCGGCCATCGTCAATAATTTCGTGGCCCTGTTCAAGGACACGACTCTGGTGGCGATCGTCGGAATCTTCGATTTTCTGCACACTGTGGACATCGCGCGGCTCGATCCGCGCTGGGCGGGGCCGAAGATCGCCGCCACGGCCTATATTTTCGCCGGCCTGTTCTATCTCGCCTTCTGCCTGTCCATGTCGGCCTATGCGCGCGGTCTGGAGCGGCGTCTCGCGGCAGGCCGTTCCGTTCGCTCCTGAGCCGAAACGCCGCCGCGCGCCTTGCTCCCGCGCGGCGCCGCGTCTATAAGCGCGGCGCCTTTCCTTTCATAAAACGGAATCCCGCTCCATGGCGATCGAACGCACTTTCTCCATCATCAAGCCCGACGCGACCCGCCGCAATCTGACCGGCGCGATCAACGCCAAGATCGAAGGCGCCGGCCTGCGCATCGTCGCGCAGAAGCGCGTCCACATGACCCGCGGCCAGGCCGAGACCTTTTACGCGGTGCACAAGGAACGCCCCTTCTACGGCGAACTGGTCGACCAGATGTCGGCGGCGCCGGTCGTCGTTCAGGTGCTCGAAGGCGAGGACGCCATCAAGCGCTACCGCGACGTGATGGGCGCGACCAATCCGGAAAAGGCCGATCCGGGCACGATCCGCAAGGAATTCGCGCTGAACATGGGCGAGAATTCGGTTCACGGCTCCGACGCGCCGGAAACCGCCGCGAAGGAAATCGCGCAATGGTTTTCGGGCAACGAAATCGTCGGCTGAACCGACCGACAAGATTTCATTTCTGTGACGCCGGGCCGCAAGCCCGGCGTTTTGTTTTGTCGGGCGCTCACGTTTCTGTGAACGGTCGAATGCAGGAATCAGCGATTATTGCAGCGCACTAATAAATTGACAGCCTATAGAGTAAAGCAATATATGAATTTTGCAGGCTAAAAACTCTTTATTGCATCCTTATGAGAGATATAGAGTTGTGTTATATAAACGTATAGTAATCAAACATGGTGTGTATAGCACGATAACCTGTTAATATTTCTTGAACATTGAGGTCATTGTTATGCCTTATTGTGAAGTCATGCCTATGCCATCGTCAACAATACGGAGGTGTATGCATTGAAAAAGTTGGCTATTGTGAGTACGTGTCTCGGTATGTCATTCATGTCCTTTCCTGTTCAGGCGCAAAGCTGGTCAGGTCGGGCGTCATACTATTCAGGCAGGGGGCACACCGCCAGCGGCGGTCATGTCGGCTCCATGACGGCGGCGCATCGGTCGCTGCCTTTCGGCACAAAAGTGCGCGTCACCAACCTTTCCAACGGCCGCTCGGCCGTCGTGACGATCAACGATCGCGGCCCCTTCGTGCGCGGCCGGATCATCGACGTCTCCACCGGCGCTGCGGGCGTTCTCGGCATGCGCCATTCAGGCGTCGCCCGAGTGCGCGTTTCGACGCTCTGACCAATTTTCGGAATGGAGTTCCGGAGGGCCGCCCCGCGTGGGCGGCCCTTTTCATTTGCGGGCTGGGAAAAAGCGCGTCTCGAACCGCTTGGCGTAAGCGACCAGATTGGGCGCCTGTTCCATCGCGTCGCGCGCCGTGCTGTTGAAAAGCGGTGAAAGCCCGCTCATCGCGAAGGCGCCGAGGGTGGCGTCGGCGCCGCGCGGTTCGTCGCCGAACAGGAACGGCTTGTCGCCGAGCAGAGCCGCGCAGGCCGCGACGCCGCGCCGCGCCAGTTTGCGCCGCTCGTCGGCGCTGTGGCGATAGAGGCCCTGGGCGTGGGCCGCCTTTCTGATCTTGCCGCGCACCATCTTGCGCAGGAACGGCCGCAGCGGCGCCGGCGCGGAGTCGAAAAAATGCGCCGGCCCCTTGGCGAAATTCTCATCGTCGAGCCAGCGGTCGATCACCACCAGCCAGTAAAGATGGTCCTCGCACATTTTTTCCAGCGCCCAGGCCGTGGCCTTCTGTTCGGGCGTCAGGCCGAAATCGTAATCGAAGCCGTATTTCTTCTCGATATGGAAGCGAATGAAGGTGGAATTGGCGATTGTTTCGCCATCGTCGTCGATGAAGGGCAATTTGCCCTTGGGCGCCTTGAACGGGGCGTCCCGCTTCGTCGCATATTCGAGCCCGGCGATTTGCAGCAGGGCCATCGCCTTCATGACGAAAGGGCTGCCGTCGGGCAGGCCCATGGATGGTCCAAAAACATGAAGCGCGATCATCGTCATCCCCCCGCCGAGCCGAGATTGAACTTAGCTTGCGAAGGCGTCAATTGCCTGACGAAAGGATCCAGGGCTCCGAATCCAGGTTAACAATAATTGTTATGAGCTGTCATGGCCGGGCTTGTCCCACGGCTGTCCGGTTCAGCATGGGCTGAACTCGATTGTGAATTGGTTAGGGCATTGGCTTGTTGTCGGGGGCGGTCCGAGCAGTCGGTCGATTGGCCTTCGGTGCATAAGGTTGGCTCGGACGAGGCGCGTAAAGCTGAGGAGGCTTTCGACTTCGTTTTGAGCGGCATGGGCGAGGCGCAGCAGCACGAAGGCGATCAGCGCCACGGCGATCTGGATGCGGACGGCATTCTCGTTTCGGCCGAGGAAGTGATTGATTTTCAATGTTTGTTTAATCCAGCGAAAGAACAATTCGATCTGCCAGCGACGTTTGTAGAGCGCCGCGATCTCGGCGGCGGGCGCGTCAATATCATTGGAAAGAATGCGCAAAATCTTGCCGGTTTCGATGCGTACGCAAACCTCGCGCACCGGGTCGGAAAATGGATTTTTCCGGCTCGCCGCGAGCCGCTGCGGCAAGAGGCCGATCCGATCACTCAGGATATCGCCCCCGGGGGGAACCGCGCTTTCGACGACATTGGAAAGCCGGGTGTTGGTTTTCAGCCTCGTCACGATCCGACAACCGGCGGCATCAAGATCGGCCCACCAGCCGTAATCGTAATAGCCCAGGTCGAATACATAGGTCGCCATGGGGTCGATGGGCATCTCCTTGGCGGCGACAATGTCGTTGATTTTCGGGCTGCTCAGCGAGGCGTAGATCGGGCAGTCCGCGTCGGGATCATAGACAACATGCAGTTTGGCGCCGCAGGCGTTGGCCGAGAAGCGCGCCCAATCGGCGGACAGGGCGCTCAGGCGAAAGCTGGTGGAATTGATCAGCAGCAAGGGCTCGCGCAATTTCTTGCGAAAGCCCGGCAGGACCTGCCCGACAAGCCTGGTGAAGAGCGAGGTGAACACATCGGCGCTGCGCAGCGAATTGGCGTCGGACAGGGTAGAACGCGACAGTTTGGCAGCGCCCAGATGATAAAGTTTCGACCCATGGCTGTCGAACGCGCCGACAATATCGCGCAAGCTCTCCGCTCCCGCCAGCTGCCCGTAAAGCATGGCCAGAAGCTGGTTTTTAGTCGTCAGCTTGCGAATGCGGGCGTCGGCACTGTGCTTTTCCACAAGCCCATCGAAGGCGCCCCATGGAATCAGCTTGGTCAGAGCGTGAAACACGCTAGTTTGATGCTGCACGGCGTTTTTCCTTCTCGTGTCCAGATGAGTTGCCAAACCCTCTGAACAGAGTAGAATCAATGCCGTGCAGCCTGTCCACCAAAACTCAACCGGACAGCCGTGGGACATGCCCGGTCATGACGGTCCTTGTTAACTTGAGTTCGGAGCCCTGCGAAAGGATCAGCCCATCGGCCAGAGCAGAGCGTCGGGCGCGGTGGGCTCGCGCTCGATCCGCACCCGCGCGCCGTCGATCCGCGCGGCGCCGCTGGCGACGAGTTTCAGCGCCAGCGGATAGATGCGGTGCTCCTGCGCCAGCACCCGGGCGCCGAGCGTTTCCGGCGTGTCGTCGTCAAGCACGGGCGCGGCGGCCTGGACGACGATCGGGCCTGCGTCCATTTCCGGCACGACGAAATGGACGGTCGCGCCATGAATTTTCACGCCCTCGGCAATCGCCCGCGCGTGGGTGTGCAGGCCGCGAAAGGACGGCAGCAAGGCCGGGTGGATATTGAGCATGCGGCCGCGCCATTGTTCGACGAACCACGGCGTCAGCAGGCGCATGAAGCCGGCGAGGCAGACGATTTCGACGCCATGGCCGAGCAGCGTCTGGTTCATGGCGCGCTCGAAACTTTCGCGGTCGCCAAAAAGCTTGTGATCGACGACCGCCGTCGCGAGTCCCTGCGCCTGCGCGAATTCGAGCCCGGCGGCGTCGGCGATATTGGACAGGACAAGGGCGATTTCGGCGGGAAAATCCGGCGCCCGCGCCGCTTCGACCAGCGCGCGCATATTGGAGCCGCGCCCGGAAATCAGCACGCCGACGCGTTTGCGCGAAAAGGTCACAGCGCCAGCTTTCCGTCGAAAGTGACGCGCTCGCCCGAAGCCGCCACGACATGGCCGAGCCGGACCGGATTCTCGCCGGAGTCGCGCAGCGCCTCCTCGACTTCCTCCGCGCGCGTAAAATCGGCGACGACGATCATGCCGACGCCGCAATTGAAGGTCCGCAACATTTCGCGCTCCGCGACCCCGCCCGCCGCCGCCAGCCATTTGAACACCGGCAGGACCGGAATGGCGTCGAGCTGGACATGGGCGCCGAGGCCCTCGGGCAGGACGCGCGGAATGTTTTCCGGATAGCCGCCGCCGGTGATATGGGCGAAAGCCTTGATCGATTGGGTCTTGCGCAAGCTGGCCAGCAGTGGCTTGACATAGATGCGGGTCGGCTCCAGCAGCGCCTCGGCGAGGCTTTTGCCGGGCGCGAAGGGGGCGGGATCGCTCCATTTCAGGCCGGCGCGCTCGACGATCTTGCGCACCAGCGAGAAACCGTTGGAATGAACGCCGGACGACCGCAGGCCGAACAACACGTCGCCGGCGCAAATGTTTCCGCGCGGGAGGAGATCGCCGCGTTCGGCGGCGCCGACGGCGAAGCCGGCGAGATCATAATCGCCGCGCGCATAGACTCCCGGCATTTCGGCGGTTTCGCCGCCGATCAGCGCCGCGCCGGCCTCAAGGCAGCCGGCGGCTATGCCCTTGACGATTTCCGCGCCGATTTCCGGGATCAGCTTGCCGGTGGCGAAATAGTCGAGGAAGAACAAGGGCTCGGCGCCCTGGACCACCAGATCGTTGACGCACATGGCGACGAGGTCGATCCCCACCGTGCCGTGAATGCCGCTCTCGACCGCGATCTTGACCTTGGTGCCGACGCCGTCATTGGCCGCGACCAGGATCGGATCGGCGAAGCCGGCGGCCTTCAGGTCGAACAGGCCGCCGAAGCCGCCGATTTCGGCGTCGGCGCCGCGCCGCCGCGTGGCGCGCACCAGCGGCTTGATCAGATCGACCATGCGCGCGCCGGCGTCGATATCCACGCCGGCTTGCGAATAGGTCAGGCCATCGGTCTGGTCGCCGGACTGGGTCATGCGAAATCCTTTTTTGCGCGCCTGCTCTAACCGCCCACGCCCGCGCTGGCAAGGCTCGCTTTCGGCGATAGCCACGCTGTGAATTTCGAGTTTCGCCCCTTAGCGGACCTTCGCAAGATCCGTCGAGACTCAAATCTTCTGCGAAATGCCAATGAAGAAGCCGCGGCGCGGTCCGTATTGCGGCGCAAAAACCCCGATGCCGCTGCCGTCGCGGATTTGATAGATCGTGTCGAACAGGTTCACAATGTCGAAGCGAACGGTGATCGGCTTTGTGTCCGGCGACAGTGAGAATTCATGCATGACGCCGAAATTGAACTGCACATAAGGCGCGACAGTTGCGGTATTGGCGAAGCCGGCGCGTAACCCGCTGCCGTAGATCATGTCCGTGCTGAAGCGCACGCCATTCCAGAGGTAGGAGGCGCCGGCCGAAGCCGTGAGCGTTTGGGAGTGATCGGTGTAGATATAATGGTCCGAGATGAAGGCGAGTTCGTTGGGGTCGAACAAATATTGGTTCGAGACGACATCGGTCGCCATTTGTTTGGCGAGCGCGAGATTGCCATAGGCCCGGAAATCGCCCTGCTCATAATTCGCCTTGAATTCGAGACCCTGGTTGTAGCCCTTCGCATAATTGAAGGCGGTGAGGACCAGCGCCTGACCGAACTGGCCGTCGTCGAGCAGGTCTTGCGCCCATTTCAGATAGCCGTCGATGCCGAGCGTCAGGCCCGGCAGAACCTTCTGGTCTACGCCTGCATCGAGATAGCTGCCGCGTTCGGGCAGGACCGGACCGGATTGGTTGACGGCCGGCGCGGCGGTGGTGTTGGCGAAATCAGAGAGATTGACGGGCGCGCTGAGCGCCTGCGACGGCGGCGTAAAATAACGCGCGAAGCCGATGTGCATTTTCGTGCTGTCGAACGGGTCATAGGTCAGGCTGAGGCGCGGACTGAACTGATTGGCGTCGACATATTGAACCATCTGATCGAAGCGAAGACCGGCGTTGAGCGTCAGTTGCCGGTTGATCTTCCATTCGTCCTCGATATAGGCGCCGAGGAGCCAGCCGAATTTCGAGCTGGCGTCGACCGGCGCGGGATAAGGCGAGCCGTAAGGATTGCCGGCGGCGTCGGTCGCGAAGACAAAGGACGAATTGCGGACAAAAGTGTCTTCGCCGCTGGCGTGGAAGCCGCTGCGGATCGTGTGGGAGTCGCTGTAATGATAGGCGGCGTCGGCGCTGACGCCGTTGAGGAAGCTGTCGCGCAGCACGTCCGAGGCGACGCCGTTGTAAAGCAGGTCGCCATAGGTGTCCGGCATGAAATGCAGCTCGCTGTAGCGCGAGAAATAAGCGAACTGGAAATCCAGCGCGCCGACGGTTTTCTGCCACGCCAGAACGTTATAGAGGCTCGCCTCATACTGGCTTTCCGCGACGGCCGACGATGGAGAGGCCGCCGAACCGGGCAGTAGCGCCGCGACGCCAGGAAAAGGCGCCTGGCCCGGATTCGCCGGGATTTGATAGGTTCCGACGGCGCTGCCGGTGAGGAAGCTCAGCCGCGAGCCGTCTTCGAGAATGGTCGAGACATAGCCGAAAAATTTGTTCAGCGCATCGCGGTCGTGGATCGCATTATAGGCTGGCGTCGTGTTTTCGATGCCGAGATTGCTTTGGGAATATTGGCCGGTGAAGAAATATTGGGTCTGGCCCGACGTCCCGCCATATTCGAAGCTTGGCATGATCGTCCCATGGCTGCCGCCATAGACGCCGATGGAGCCGCCGCCGTCGAAAACGCCGTTCTTGCTCGTGACATCGACGATTGCTGAAGTATGTAGGCCGAATTGCGCTGGCAAGGCGCCTGTCAGCAGCGAAATATTGCCGACGAACTGAGTGTCGAGCAGAGTGCCAAAGCCCGACACGCCCTCCGGGAGAAGAATGCCGTTGACGCGGTATTGCACATTGGCGTGCTCGTTGCGGATGTGAAGCAATCCGCTCGCGGCGGAATCCTGGGAGACCCCCGGGGCCTGGAGCAAGACCTGGTTGAGCGGCGCGTTGTCGCCCTGCGGCGCCTGATCGATCGTCGCTCCGTCGATGTCATAGGGGCTCACGCCCACAGGCGGCAGGATGTTGGCGCGCGCCTGATCGAGAGCTTGCGTCTTTTGCGCGAGCGTGTTCGGGGCGGGCGCCGGGCTCGCCTGAGGCTGCGAGGCGGTGACGTCGATGTCGGGCAGGACCAGCGTCTGTTCGGCGCGCGCGCCGCCGGCCGCCAGTCCCGCCACGCAGCCCAATAACAGCATTCGATAGGGGCGCATCGTCATTCCTCGCGATAGAGCGTAAGCCGTGCATTTGGTATGAAATGTTATAACATAACATCATCAGATCAAGTCAAGCTACGCTGGGCCATTAATGGCGCGCGAAGTCTAAATGTTACATTATATCAACATGTTCAATGGCTATCTGTTGGCTTTCAAGCCGAGAGCCGTCAGTCGGGCGAGGTCCGGAATCCACCCAATCCAGGATTGAAACCAAGACAAAACGCCGCCGTGGCCAAACTTGCAGGATTTTTCGCGCCGGTCCTATAATCAAGCCTCGGCCGCCTTCGAGCCCGTCGCCCGCCATGAACAGAAAATTGTTCGCCTTCCTGCCCAATCTCATCAGCCTCGGGCGGCTGGCTCTGGTTCCGGTCAGCGTGGACATGATCGCTTCGCGGCGCTGGCCCGAGGCTTTGGCGGTCTTTCTCGTCGCGGGAATTTCCGATGCGCTCGACGGCTGGATCGCCCGGCGCTTCGACCTGCGCTCGGAGCTTGGCGCCTATCTCGACGCCATCGCCGACAAGGCCTTGCTAATCTGCGATTTCGTCACCCTGGCGATCGTCGATCAACTGCCGATGGCTCTGGCGCTGCTGGTCGTCTCGCGCGACCTGATGATCATCGGCGCGGTCATCCTGTCCTGGCTGCTCGACCGGCCGATGGAAATCCACCCGCTGGCGATCTCCAAGGCCAACACCTTCGCCCAGATCGGCCTGATCGCCGCGCTGCTCGCCGCGCTGGCTTTCGGCTGGCCGCCCGGCATGTGGGTGACTTTGGCGGAATGGGCCGTCGCGGCATTGACCTTGGCCTCGCTCGCGGCCTATTTCAAACGCTGGATGACGCATATGAGCGGCTGAGCGCATTTTCCGGAAAAGTTGAAGACTTTTCGGATAGGAAGATGCGCCGCTGAGCGGCTGGGGGGAGCGCGGTCCATGCGCATTGAATGGCAGATCGCTTTTTGGCTGGCGGTGCTGATTCTCTTTGGATTCGCCGGCTATATGTTCGCCAATGTGCTGGCGCCCTTCATCGCCTCGCTGGCGCTGGGCTATGTGCTTGATCCGGTGGTGACGAGAATGCAGCGGCTGGGCCTCAGCCGTCTCGCCGCGACCTTGGTCATTCTCGCGATCTTCCTGATCCTCAACGCCGTCCTGATCTTCACCCTCGGCCCGATCCTCGGCCGGCAGCTGGTCGGCTTCGCCGAATCCCTGCCGGATTACGCCAACAAGCTGCAAAGCCTGATCGCCGGCGAGATCGCCCATCTGATGCAGAATTCGGGCGGCGACTGGCTCAAGAAATATGGGGTCGATCTGCCCGCCAGCGCCGACGAGCTGCAAAAGATGCTCGCCGGCTTCGTCGGCCAGGGCACGCAATATCTCGGCAATTTCCTGCGCTCGTTGTGGACCGGCGGCCAGGCTTTGGTCGGGATCATCGCCCTGGTCGTGGTGACCCCGGTGGTGACCTTCTATCTCCTGGTGTCCTGGCCCGAGATGGTGTCGAACCTGCGCAGCCTGATTCCGCCGCGCTATCGCGCCACGGCTTTCACGCTAGCCGGCGAAATCGACCGCGCGCTGTCCGGCTTTTTGCGCGGCCAGTCGCTGGTCTGCCTGTTCCTGGGAACCTGGTATGGCCTCGGCCTCACCCTGGTCGGCCTGAATTTCGGCTTTTTCATCGGCATTTCGGCGGGTTTTCTCAGCTTCATTCCCTATGTTGGTTCGACCGTCGCTTTGGTTTTTTCGATCATCGTCGCCCTGGTCCAGGGCTGGCCTCATCTGGGCCTGCTCGGGATGGCGCTGCTGGTGGTCGGGTCGGGCCAGTTCCTCGAGGGCAATGTGCTGTCGCCCAAGCTGGTGGGCGAGTCGGTGGGGCTTCACCCGGTCTGGCTCATTTTCGCGCTTTTCGCTTTCGCCAGCGTGATGGGATTCAGCGGCATGATCATCGCCGTGCCGCTCGCCGCCGCCGTGGGCGTGCTGATCCGCTTCGCGGTGCGGCGCTACAAGCAGAGCTCCTTGTTCAGCGGCGTCGGCCTCGATTCCGCATGACCGGGCAATTGCCGCTCGACCTGCCGCATCGGCTGAATTACGCGGAGGAGGATTTTCTTGCCGCGCCGTCGAACCGGGAGGCGCTGGCGCTGCTGGGAATGTGGCCCGGCTGGCCCCATCGCCTGCTGGTCCTGACCGGCCCGCCGGGGGCGGGGAAAAGCCATCTCGGCGCGGTCTGGGCGCGGCGGGCCGGAGCGAAAATCGTCGCGGCGCAAGACCTCGCGCTCGCCGCTTTGCCCGATCTGGCCGAGGCGCCGGCGCTGATGGTTGAGGACGCCGACCGGCCGCTGCTGCGCGAGACCGAATTGTTCCATCTCGTCAATCTGGCGATCGAGCGCGGAACCTTCCTGTTGATCACCGCGCGCAAAAAGCCCGACGCCTGGGGCCTGCGCACCAGGGATCTGCTCTCGCGGCTGCGCCGCGCGCCCAGCGTCGCGATCGAGGAGCCGGACGAGGCCTTTCTGCGCGCCATTCTAGTCAAATTGTTTCAAGACCGGCAGATCAAGGTCGAGGCCAATCTCATCGATTATCTCGCCCTGCGGCTCGAACGGTCCTTCGCGGCGGCGCGAAATATCGTCGCGGCGCTCGACGCCGAGGGCCTGGCGCGCGGACGCCCGATCACCCGCGCGCTGGCGGGCGAATTGCTGTCCGGTTCAGCTTTTCGGCCTGACGATCATGACGAGGATCATTGACGGATCGCCGCGCCGGGGCGAAACCTGTCGCAAAAGATTTTCAAGGCTGGCCGAAACAGGCGACGAGGAAACATGACCGAGGCGATCGTGGACGTCGAGACGGCGCGTGAGCATGGGGAAGCGGCGTCGGGCGAGGCTCTGCGCGCTTCGCCCAAGAGATTCATCAACCGCGAATTGTCGTGGCTGGAGTTCAATCGCCGCGTGCTGCTGGAGGCCGCCAACGCCAGCCATCCGCTGCTGGAGCGCGTGCGCTTCGTCTCGATCTCGGCCAATAATCTCGACGAATTCTTCATGGTCCGCGTCGCCGGTATTTGCGGGCAGGTGCGCAGCGGGGTGGAGACGCTCTCGGACGACGGCCTTCTGCCGGAAGAACAATTGCCGCTCATCAACGCGCGCGTCTCGGAGCTGGCCGATACCCAGGTCGGCCTGTGGCGCCAGCTTGAGGAATTGCTGAAGGCCGAGCATGTCTTTTTCGTCGATCCGGCCGCGCTCAAAAAGGCCGAAAGAATCTGGCTCGACGACCATTTCTTCCAGCATATTTTCCCGGTCCTGACGCCGCTCGCGGTCGATCCGGCCCATCCCTTCCCCTTCATCCCCAATCTCGGCCTGACACTGGCCTTCGACCTCGTCCATGCCCCGACCGGCGCGCGGATGCAGGCGCTGGTGCGCATGCCGAGCGTGATCGAACGTTTCATCCGCCTGCCCGACGCGCCCGGCGAGGGTGTGCGGCTGGTGCTGCTGGAAGCGGTGATCTTCACCCATGTCCAGAAATTGTTCCCCGGCTATCAGGTGAAGGCGCAGGGCGTCTTCCGGGTCATCCGCGACAGCGATCTTGAAGTCGAGGAAGAGGCGGAAGACCTGGTGCGCCAGTTCGAGACCGCATTGAAGCGGCGCCGGCGCGGCTCGGTGATCCGGCTCGAAACCGACTCGCAGATGCCGAATGACATGCGCGCCTTCGTCGCCGAGGAGCTCGACGTTCCGGCGGAGGACGTCATCGCGCTCGACGGCATGCTGGCGATGAGGGATCTGTCCGAGGTCGTCAACCTGCCGCGGCCCGACCTCAAATTCTATTCCTATACCGCGCGCTTCCCGGAACGGGTGCGCGACAATGGCGGCGATTGCTTCCTGGCGATCAAACAGAAGGATCTCGTCGTCCATCACCCCTACGAATCCTTCGACGTGGTGGTGCAGTTCCTGATGCAGGCGGCGCGCGACCCCAATGTCGTGGCGATCAAGCAGACGCTCTACCGCACCTCGTCCGACAGCCCGATCGTCCGCGCCTTGATCGAAGCAGCGGAGGCCGGCAAATCGGTCACCGCCTTGGTCGAGCTGAAGGCGCGCTTCGACGAGGAGGCCAATATCCGCTGGGCGCGCGACCTGGAGCGCGCCGGCGCGCAGGTGGTGTTCGGCTTCCTCGAGTTGAAGACCCACGCCAAATTGTCGATGGTGGTGCGCCGCGAGGGCGGCGCGCTCGTCACTTATTGCCATATCGGGACCGGCAATTACCATCCGATCACCGCCAAGATTTACACCGATATTTCGCTGTTCACCGCCGAGCCGGCGATCGCGCGCGACGTGTCGCGCATCTTCAATTTCATCACTGGCTACGCCGAGCCGGCGGGGCTGGAGCGCATGGCGGTCTCGCCCTTCTCGCTCAAGAAGAAGCTGCTCGACCATGTCGCGCAGGAAATCGCCCACGCCAAGGCCGGGCGCCCCGCCGCGATCTGGGCCAAATGCAACGCTCTGGTCGATCCGGAAATCATCGACGCCTTTTACGCGGCGAGCCAGGCCGGCGTGTCGATCGATCTGGTGGTGCGCGGCATCTGCAGCCTGCGTCCCGGCATTCCCGGCCTGTCCGAAAATATCCGCGCCAAATCGGTGATCGGGCGCTTCCTCGAACATTCGCGCATTTACGCCTTCGGTGACGGCCACGGCCTGCCGCATAGCAAGGCGGCGGTCTATATTTCCTCAGCCGACCTCATGCAGCGCAATCTCGAGCGCCGCGTCGAGGTGCTGATGCCGGTGACCAATCCGACCACCCACGAGCAGGTGCTGGAGCAGATTCTGCTCGCCAATCTGATCGACAACCGGCAATCCTATCGCATCCTGTCCGACGGTTCGAGCGTGCGCGTCGAATGCGGCCCCAACGAGGAGCATTTCAACGTCCACAAATATTTCATGACCAATCCGTCGCTTTCGGGACGCGGCAAGGCGCTGCGCGAGTCCAGTCCCAAAAGCCTTCAGAAAAAGGCCGGACGGCCCAAGAACGAACGGGAATGAGGCATGACCAAGGGACAGGGCAGACTGCCGGGCGCGCGCCCGACGGCGATCGTGGACATCGGCTCGAATTCGGTTCGCCTCGTCGCCTATGAGGCTCTGTCACGCGCGCCGACGCCTTTGTTCAACGAAAAGGCGATCTGCGGCCTCGGCAAGGGCGTGGCGACGACGGGCGAACTGGCGCGGGACGGAATCGACAAGGCGCTCGAAGCCTTGCGGCGCTATCGCAAGCTCTGCGAATTCATGCAGATCGAGGACGTCCGCCCGGTGGCGACGGCGGCGTCGCGCGACGCGCGCAACGGCCCGCAATTTCTTGCCGCCGCCGGCGAGGCGATCGGCCGGCCGATCGAACTGATTTCCGGCGCTCGCGAGGCCGAACTGTCGGGCCTTGGCGTGATCTCGACCTGCCAGGTCGCCGATGGCGTGGTCGGCGACCTTGGCGGCGGCTCGCTGGAGCTGATCGACGTGAAGGCCGGCGGCGTCGGCGCCGGGGTCTCGCTCAAGCTCGGCACTTTGGCGCTGATGGACGCCTCGGGCCGCTCGCCCAAGAACGCCCTTCGGATCGCCAAACAGGCGATGGCTACCTGCCCGCCGCTCGACCATTTGCGCGGGCGCACGCTCTACGTCGTCGGCGGCGCCTGGCGCTCGCTCGCCAAGCTGCATATGGTTCAGCGCAATTATCCGCTCGACGTCATGCACGGCTATGTCATTCCGGCGCGCGAGGCCGCCGATTTCGCCTCGCTGGTCGAGCGCGTGGACACCGACGCTTTGGTCTCCGTCGGCGCCATTTCCCAGGCGCGCCGTCCGACGCTGGCCTATGCCGCCGTGGTGCTGGAGGAAATCATCCGGCGCGGCAAGCCGGGCCGGGTGGCGGTGTCGATCGGCGGTCTGCGCGAGGGCCTGCTCTATGAGCAGCTCGATGCGGAAAAGCGAGCGCGCGACCCGCTGCTGGAAAGCGCGCGCGAGCACAATCTCCTGCGCTCGCGCTCGCCGCGTCACGGCGAAGAGCTGATCCACTGGAGCGACGCCTTCATGGCGTCGAGCCATATCGACGAGACCGTGGAAGAAAAGCGCCTGCGTCACGCCGCTTGCCTGTTCGGCGACATCGGCTGGCGCACCTCGCCCGATTATCGCGCCGAACTCTCGCTGAACCTGATCGCCAATTCGCCCTTCGTCGGCGTCGATCATCCGGGACGCGCCTATCTCGGCATGGCGGTAGCCTATCGCCATCTCGGCGTGGACGAGGAGGTCAATCCGCAGATGCGCAGCCTCGCCACGCCGCGGCTGATGGATCGCGCCCGCATCCTCGGCGTGGCGCAGAGGGTCGCTTATAACGTCTCGGCTTCTTCTCCCGGCGTGTTGCCGCGCATAAAACTTTTGTGCGGCAAGGGCAAGGTGACGCTCACCTTGCCGCGCGACCTCGCCGATCTCGCCGGCGAGCGCCTCAACGTGCGGATGAAACAGCTCGCCCGGCTGATCGGCCGCACGCACGAGATCGCGGTGGAGTGAAGCCGCGTCAGGCGCGGACTTCAATCTCCATCGCGAAGACTTTCTGCGCGCCGGGCGCGATCGACACCACGCCGGGCCGCTCGGCATATTCGCCGTCGAATCCGGTCGGCGCGGCATAGCCCTGCCAGGGCTCGATGCAAATGAACGGCGCGTCCGGCTTGGTCCACAGCGCGAGATGCGGCAGGTCGGGAAAGGCGAAGGCGAGCGACGGGCCGCCGGCCGGGCCATAGACCAGACGCCGGCTGGCGAGATGGTCGAAGATCAAGGCGCCTTCGGCGAACAGGGAATGATCGAGCTTCAGCCGGCGCCCGGCGACGGGCGTGGGAACGTCGCGCGGCGCGATCAGGCCGTCGTCGAGGCGGCGCACCGGCGCGGTTTCGTCTTTCTCGAACAGGATCTCATGCGGGCCGTTTGCGTCGGGCAGGGGCCAGCGGAAGGCCGGGTGAAAGCCGAAGGAAACCGGCAGGGGCGCATCGCCGGGATTGGTCACCGTGGCGGAAACCGCCAGAGTCGCGCCGCGCAATTCATGGGCGATGTCGAGCCGGAAGCGATAAGGAAAGCCGGCGCGGGTCGCCTCGCTGTCCTCCAGCCGCTGCACGGCGCGCGTGGCCGAGACCCGACACGGTCTCGAATTGGCTGCGCCGGGCGAAGCCATGCTGGGGCAGGGGAAAAGACTTGCCGCCGATCTTGATGTGGTCTCCCGCCGCGCGGCCCACCATGGGGAAAAGCAAAGGCGCGCGGCCGTTCCAATATTGCGGGTCGCCGCTCCACAGGAAATCACGTCCCGCCTTGTCGCGCAGGCGGCGCAATTCGGCGCCCAGGGCGGCGATTTCGACCGCGATATAGTCATTGGCGAGGGCGATTGTTTCGGCGGTCATTTTTTGGCTCCTCCGGCTGATTTTTGAATGCTTGCCCAGGCCTGGTGGTCGATCTCGGTCTGCTTCGCATAGGCCACGGCGAAATCGCCGATGGCTTCGTCGAAGGCGTCACTGTCGCCCATATAGCCCGACATCATCGCCGGGTCGCCGGAGCGGGCGTGGGCGCGCGCCAGGGTGCGGCCGCACAGTCGCGCATATTCCGCGATGCCCGTCTCCTCGGCGATTTCGCTCATGGCGCCGAGACGGCGGTTTTTCAGGATGCGGACGTAATATTGTCGGCCCGATTTCTTGTTCCGGGTCCAGCCGAGGAAAATATCGCTCGCGGCCTGCATCATGCGCTGGCCTTCGACCACGCGCTCGCCCTGATTGCCCTTGTAGGCGAGGCGGTCGTCCAGAACTTCGAGCACCGAATGGACGGCCTCCTTCATCTGCAGGAAGATCGGCTCGTCGTCGCTGGTCATATAGAGGCCGACATAGCAATAAGTGCCGACCGAGCCGACGCCCACCGCCTTGAACACGAAATCCCGTAAGGCATAACGGTCAAGCAGATTGCGCACCGCCGGCGCGAGCATGTCGCGATAGGCCGCGAGGGCGGCTTTGGGGTCGAAACCCCTGGCCGCATCCGAGTCCGCCGGGAAATGGAAAATGCGCGGCGCCTTGTCGTGGACGACCGGCGCGCCGGATTCGGCGAGACGGGGAAAATTGTCGTCGCGGTCGAGACCCCGGCCGCGCGCGCGGGCGATCAAAACCTCGATCTTGCGGCGCAGGGCGGCGTTCCGGAATTTCCGCGTCTCGCTTTCGAGGTCGATCCGGCTGTGCCAGATTTCGAGCGGCGTCAGATAGGAAAGGCTGTCCATGCGCTTGCGATAGGCGCGCACGGCGGTGGCCGCCAGCGCGCGGCGCTTTGCCGCCGCCAGGCCCAGATCGGCGGCCGCGACCACGATGCTGGCGGCGAGCCGCTTCAAATCCACGGTGAAATCGACGCCGGGCAGCGTTTCGTCGAAATCGTTGATGTCGAAGAGAATATTGTCCTCGGGCGTGGCGAAGGCGCCGAAATTCATGAGATGGCAGTCGCCGCAGGCCTGGACCTTGGCGCCGACCATCGGCTGCCATTGCAGATCGTGCGCCATGACCGCCGCCGCGCCGCGCAGATAAGCGAAAGGATTGGACGCCATCAGCTCCGCGCGCAGGGGGATCAGCGCCGGCAGGCGGGTCTTGTTCTGCGCCGCGAGGATCGCATTGGCGTCGCGGTCCATCGGCCCGACCAGTTTGCCATGGGCGCCGCGCGGCGTGACCTTGCGTAGCGATTTTCCCTTGGCGTAGCGTTCCGCGCGATTGGGAAGGGGTGACGACATCGGGCGCTCCTGTCCAGACTCGCTTATCGAGCGAATTGCGCGCGAGCATAATCGCCGCGCGCGCCGACGCAAGCCGGCGCACGCGCGCAGTTCAGGCAAAAAAGGCCGGAAGCGGCGCCAGCGAAAATTTTTCGCTCAGGAATTCTCTTAAAGTCAGCGCGGTCTCGAACGCGCGCGACCCGTCGCCATGGACGCAGACACTATGGATCGGCGTCGGCAGGATTTTTCCGCTCCGCGTCACCAGCCCCTTGGCGTCGAGCATGGAAGCGACATGGACGCCGCAGGCGGCGGCGTCGTCCAGGACCGCGCCGGGCTCGGAACGCGGCGTCAGCGCGCCGTCGTCCTCATAAGTCCGGTCGGCGAAGATTTCGAGCGCGACTCTCAGGCCCGCCGCCACGCCGGCCTCGGCCAGCCGCGAAAGGGCCGGCGCGAGCAGGATCAGATTTTGGTCAAAGGCCTTGACCGCTCGCGCGATGCTTTGCGCCAGCGCGGCGTCGCGGCAGGAATTGTTGCTGAGCGCGCCATGCGGCTTGACATGGCTGACCCGCCCGCCTTCGGCCTTGGCGAAGCCGTCGAGCGCGCCGATCTGGTACAGAACCAGAGCCTCGATTTCCTCCGCCGAGCAGCGCATCGAGCGCCTCCCAAAACCTTGCAGATCGGGATAGGACGGATGCGCCCCGATGCTGACGCCCTCCTCTAGCGCCGCGCGCACGGTCCGCCGCATGGTGACCGGATCGCCGGCATGAAAGCCGCAGGCCAGACTCGCCGATTGCACCACGCGCAACAGGGCGTCGTCATCGCCCATGCGCCAGGCGCCGAAACTTTCGCCGAGATCGGCGTTGAGATTGATTTTTTGGGTCATGTCGGAATGTCGTTTTCAGTCGAAGGTTTTCAAAAGACGTAGGGCCGCGCCGTCATTGCGAGCGAAGCGAAGCAATCCATGCAATCTTTGAACAGGTCGCGAGGTGGATTGCTTCGCTTCGCTCGCAATGACGGTTTTGGACTCCGATCGCGTCGAGCCTTTGCGGATGTGAACGGCGGACCCCCTTTTTTGCACCCAAATTCGGCGCCGGCCAACCCGTTGATTTCAATGGGTACGATTCGCATTGCAAAATTCTTGAAAGTTGCAACGCAAACTCGTGTCCGGTCAGAGACCTGTCGGGCTCGAAGTTTGAGCCTCGCGGTTCCCGCGGGAACGAACCGGAAGCCAACATTGAAATCGAGGCGTGGCTCTCACTCCCCCCAAGTCGCGCCGCTGATCAGATTTTCGGTCCATAATTTCCCGTCGTCCAGAATTCCCGTCGGCGCCACGCGCGCCCGCCATTCCTCAAAAATCTCGCGCGCCCGGCGCCGCGCCGTCGCGGCTTCTTCATGATCCACTCGCGCGAAGCTCAAAACATCGCCCGGCGCGAGATGGGCGAGCCTGGGCAGGTCGGCGGAGATGACGCAGCCGATCTTGGCGTAGCCGCCGGAGGTCTGTCCATCGGCGCGCAACACGATCGGCTGGCCGTCGCCGGGGCCCTGGATCGCGCCGGGGGTCGCGCCGTCGGAGACAATATTGGCGCCCAGCGCATTGTGGGCGAGGCGCGGGCCGGTGAGGCGCAGGCCCATGCGGTCGCTGTCGGCGCCGACGCGCCATTGCGCCGTGGCGAATGTTTTGAGCGCCTCGGGCGTGAAATGATCGTCTTGCGGGCCGGAGATGAAGCGGATCGGGCCGGCTTCATGCCATAACGGCGGCGCGGAAACATCGCCGCCCTCGGCCGCGCCGCAGCAAAGCGTGTCGCCGGCGCGCAAAGCGCGGCCTTCCAGTCCGCCGAAACCCGCGCGCAAGAAGGTCGCGCGCGAGCCGAGAACCTTGGGCAGGTCGAGCCCGCCGGAAAAGCCGAGAAAAGCCGGGCCGCGCCCGAGTTTCAGCCCCAGAACGTCGCCCGCGCGCAAAACCACGCCGCGCCACGAGGAGATTCCTTCGCGCCCGCCCTCTGCCCGCTCAATCACGCCGGAAAAATCACCGGCAAGACCGATCCGCGCCGCGCCTTCGGTCATGCGAAGTTCGGGCGCGGCGAGCAGGATTTCCAGCCCGGCGGCGCCCTCGGGCGCGCCCGCCAAGATATTGGCTGAGGCCAGAAAAACTGGATCGAGCGCGCCGGAAAGCGCGACGCCCAAGGCGCGAAATTTCTTGCGGCCGAAATCCTGCGCCGTGACGCCGGCGCCGGGGCGCAAAACGGTCAGGCGCGCGCTCATTTTTCCACCCGCAGATCGTCGGCGCGACAGCAGCCATTCAGCGCGTCATATTCGGCGCGCGACACCTCGCGCCAGCGCACGCGGTCGCCGGGCGCGAGCAAGGCCGGGCGCGCGTCGTTGTTCACGTCGAACAAAACCGCCGGGGTGCGGCCGATCAGGCGCCAGCCGCCGGGGCTTGCAAAGGGATAGGCGGCGCACATGGAATCGGCGATGGCGACCGAGCCGGCGGGAATCTTTGGGCGCGGCGTGGCGAGGCGCGGGACCGACAGCGCCTCGGGCAGCACGCCGAGATAGGCGAAGCCGGGCTGGAAGCCGAGCATAAAGACCTCAAGCGTCAATTCGCCGAATTTTTTCAGCCAGTCCCGCGCCGTCAGACTTTTGAGCCGCACGACTTCGTCGAGATCGGGGGCGAAATCGCCCTCGACGCAGAAGGGAATTTCGAACAGGGCGCCTGTGGGAGCCACGGTTGCGGGCGCCTGGGCCAGCGCGGCGAGCCGTACAGCAAGATCGTCGAAAGCGATCCGGTCCGGATCGTACCACACGGTGGCGGAGGCGAAAGCCGGCGCCCATTCCTCGACGCCGGCGATCGGCGCGGCGGCGAGCGCGGCGCAGAAGGCGCGGACTTGGGCGTGAATCTCTGGCGCGACAAGCGCGCCGAAAAACACCGTCGCGGCGGCGTCGCCAAGGGCAAGGACGCGCGGCGCGGGCGGATTTTCGGGTTCGGCGCGGCGATCGGGCAAAATTTCGCAATCCTTCCTCTTCTTTTTTGCCGCAACTTGTGGCGCATTGGCAAATCGCGCGCGACAAAGGGGAAGCGGCGAAAAGGAAAGACGTGAAATCGCTTTTGGAAAAATTCGCGCCGCGCGCGACCGGATCCAGGCCCGACTCTTCGGTCGACTCTTGGGCCGCGACCGCCCGCCAGGCGCTGCTTTACGCCTTGCCGCTCGGCTTTGTCGCGCTGCTCGCCGCCCAATGGCTCGACGCCGATTATCGCGCCCTGCGCGAAAATTCCCGGCGCGGCGCGCAAGCGGTGGCGGAGGTCATGGGCGTGACGGCGGCCGGCGAGGTCTCCACCCTCGCGGCTTTCGCGCGGGTCAATGTCAATCGTGCGGCGGCCGAAGGGCTCGACCCGCCCAGCGCCTTGTGGCGGGTGGTTTCCAGCTACGATCAGGATTTGCTTGTCCTCATCCGCGAGGGCGACCAGACGCTTTTCCCGCCCGAAGACCCGCTGGCCGCGCCGAAAATGTGGGAGGAAAGGCTGCGGACCCTGATCGGGGTCGCCAGCCTGTTGCGCGAGGGCGATTTCGTCAACGGCTGGTTCCCCGACGCCGCCGGCGAATATTATTTCGAATGCCTGCGCGTCGGCGCGCAGGAGACGCGCAAGGAAACCTGTATCGCGCTCAACGCGCGTTTCATCTTTCCCGATCTGACCGCGGCGCTGGCGAAGCGCGCCCAGGAATTTCCCGGCTGGGCCTTCCGCCTGCGCGATCCTTTCGGCCAGGCGATCTGGCAGGAAGGCCTGGCGCCGGAAGGCTATGAAAGCTTTCTCCTGAGCGGGGCGCTGCATGGCTGGGCGGTCGACGCCTTTGGCCCGAGGGCGCCGGGCCATAGCGTTTTCGGGCGGCTGGCGCTGGCCGCGCCTTTGGCTTTGGTCTGGCTGCTGCTGGTGTTTCAGGCGCGCCGGGCGGAAAAGGCGCGGCTGGCCGAGGCCGCCAAGCGGGCGGCGCTGGCCACGCGGCTGTCGCACGATCTGCGCACCCCGCTCGCCAATCTCAAGCTCTATGCCGAACTCATTTCCCGCAAGGCGGGGGACGTCGCGGGCGTGGACCGCTATTGCGCCGTGCTGACGGAAGAAATCGACCGGCTCGACGCGCTGGCGGGCGACACCATTTTCGGCGACCGCAATGGGCAAGCGGCGCCGAAACTCTCCGCCGCAGACCCTTGCGACCTCGCGCACCGCGTCGTCGCCCGCTACGAGCGGCTGCTGTCGGCTTCGAACTGCCTTTGCGAGACCGATTGCGCGGCCGTGGGAAGGCTGCGCTTCGACGCCAGCGCCTTCGAGCGCATTCTCATCAACCTGCTCGACAACGCCCGCAAATACGCCCCCGGGAGGATTGACGTCGCGATTTCCTGGCGCGACGGTCTGCTGATGATCGAAGTGCGCGACCATGGCGCCCCCGGCGCGGGCGGCGACACAGCCAAGCCGTCTCACGGCCTGGGCCTGTCGATCGTCCAGGAGTTGGCGCGCGCCAATGGCGGAAGCTTTTCCCTCTCCGGCGCCGATCCCGGCTTGAGGGCGCGCGCCACCATCCGCGCTTCGGCCGAGGAAGGGGCGGGATGAAAATTCTCATCGCCGAGGACGATCCCAATCTGCGCGCCGGGCTGACCGACCTTCTGGCGCTGGAGGGGATCGACTGCATCGTCGCAGAGGATGGCGAGGCGGCCTGGCGCGCCTTCACCGAGGAGGCGCCGGCGCTTTGCCTGTTCGACGTGATGATGCCCCATCTCGATGGCCTCGACCTGTGCCGGCGCATCCGCGCGCGCGATTCGCACACGCCGATCCTGCTGCTCTCGGCGCGCGGCGCCGAGATCGACCGGGTGATCGGGCTCGAAATCGGCGCCGACGATTATATCGCCAAGCCTTTCTCCGCTCGCGAACTGGTGGCGCGGATCAAGGCTGGCCTGCGCCGGGCCCAGGTCTTTTCGCAGAAAGTCCAGGCCCAGAAGGTCGAGGCCCAGCCGGCCGCGCCGGTCGCGACGCCCAAACCTTCGCAGCGGTGGCGCATGGGCGATCTGGAAATTGATCCCGAGGCGCTGCGCGCCTGGCGCGGCGGCCAGAGCATCGACCTCGCGCCGCGCGAATTGGCGATCCTCAAGACCCTGCGCGATCGGGCGGGCAAGGCGGTGTCGCGCGACGAATTGTTCGACAGCGCCTGGGGCCGCGACTATATGCCCAACAGCCGCGCCCTCGACCAATATGTCTCGATCCTGCGGCGCAAGATCGAGCGCGACCCGGCCCATCCCCGCATCGTCCAGACGGTTCACGGCGTCGGCTACCGCTACGACGAGGACGCCTGACAATAATCTTACAAATTTCTCGCCGGAGCCTGACTCCTGCGGCGCGATCCGCGTTTATAAGAAACCATGCGTCCTTGACGCTTCAAACGTACAATCAAGTTTACTCACGGGAGAAAGCTATGGCCTGGACTGCTCCGGAAGTTTGCGAAATCTGCTGCGGCATGGAAGTCACTTCCTATATGTCCGCCGAAATCTGAAGACCTTTTCCGGCGCGGCGATCCTCCCTGCCGCGCCGATATGCTGCTTGCCCGATTTGGCCGCACCGCTCGCGCGGGGCGGTTTTTTTGCGTTCAACGTCAGGGCGTCTCGACGAGGCCGCCCGCGACCCCTTCCGTCTCGCGCCGCACGCGAGCCACCCGCCGGGTCAAGCCCGGGGGCAGGCTCTTCTCCCGCCATAGCCCATCGTCAGACGGGCGTTCTTTCGAACGCCCTATGGGGAGAAGGACTCGCCCCGTATATCTCGCGCAGAAGATTCTTCTGCACCTTGCCCATCGCATTGCGCGGCAGGTCTTCGACGAAGCATATCCGCTTCGGCCATTTGAATTTGGCCAGCCGGCTTTGCAGCGCGGCGCGGATCGCGGTCTCGTCGAGGCGAGCGCCCTTTTCGCGCACCACCACCGCCGCGACCGTCTCGCCGAAATCGGGGTCCGGCAGGCCGATGACCGCGCTCTCGGCCACGCCGGGAAGCGAGTCGATTTCAGTCTCGACCTCCTTGGGATAGATATTCAGCCCGCCGCTGATGATCAGATCCTTGCCGCGCCCGACGATCCGCACATAGCCGCGCGCGTCGATCGTCCCGAGGTCGCCGGTGATGAAAAAGCCGTCGGGCCGGAATTCGCTCGCGGTCTTTTCCGGCATGCGCCAATAGCCCTTGAAGACATTGTGGCCCTTCACCTCGATCATGCCGATTTCGCCGGCCGGCAAGCCCGCGCCGGTTTCGGGATCGATCACCCGCACCGACACGCCGGGCAGGGGAAAGCCCACCGTGCCGGCGATGCGCTCGCCGTCATAGGGGTTGGACGTGTTCATGTTGGTTTCGGTCATGCCATAGCGTTCGAGAATGGCGTGGCCGGCGCGGGCGGCGAAATCGCGGTGGGTTTCGGCGAGCAAAGGCGCGGAGCCGGAGATGAACAGGCGCATGTGGGCGCAGGCGTCGCGGCTCAGGCCGGGCTCGTCGAGCAGACGGGTGTAGAAGGTCGGCACGCCCATCAGAACCGTGCCGCGCAACAAGCCGGGCCGCGCGCTCATGGCTTCGAGGATTTGCGGCGCGGAAAATTTCGGCAGAAAGATCATCGATCCGCCGCACAGCAGAATATTGTTGGTCGCCACGAACAGGCCGTGGGTGTGATAGACCGGCAAGGCGTGGATCAGCAGTCTTCGGCGGTAAAGCGCCAGTAATCGACGAGAGTGAGCGCGTTCGAGGCGAGATTGTCGTGCGACAGCATCGCGCCCTTGGAGCGGCCGGTGGTGCCGGACGTGTAAAGGATCGCGGCGAGGTCGTCGGCGACGCGCGGCGCATTGGCGAAATCCGGCGCGGCGGCCGCGGCCAGTTCGCCAAGCTCGCCATCCTGTCCGGCGCCATGGGCGACGATGCGGACTCGCGCTTCAGCCGCGACCTCGCGCAGCGACTCGGCGCGCGGGGTGTCGCAGACGAGCAGTTTCGGCCCGGCGTCGCCGAGGAAATAGCCGATTTCATGCGGCGTATAGGCAATATTGAGCGGCAGCAAAACCGCGCCGGCGCGCAGACAGGCGAGATAGACGAACAGAAAAGCGGGGGATTTCTCCATCTGCATCGCCACGCGGTCGCCGGCTTCGACGCCGAGCGCGCGCAGGGCGTTGGCGTAGCGCGCGCTGGCCGCCAGCATGTCGCCATAGGAAATGGATTCGCCGTCGAGCGTCTGGAGGAAGGTTTTTTCCGGATCGGGAACGCGCGACGCGATCAGATCGAAAAGATGATTTGCCAAATCCGCCTCCCCGCGTCAGGCGTAACGTTGCGGTTCGGCGGCTTCCAGCAGCAGGCGCAGGCCGGTCAGCGCCGCCTGCCGCCTGATTTCTTCGCGCGAGAGCATGGCGCCGCCGGCGCCCGAAAAGCGCTTCTCGACCAGCAAAGTCGGGCGCTCGGCGCGGGCGAGGCCAAAATGGACCAGGCCGACCGGCTTGCGCGCCGACCCGCCGCCAGGGCCGGCGACGCCCGTCACCGAAAGGGCGATCTGGGCGCGCGAATGGTCCAGGGCGCCGAGCGCCATGGCCTCGGCGATCTGCGGCGACACCGCGCCATGGGCGGCGATGAGCGCGGCGGGGACGCCGAGCATCTCCTGCTTGGCCTCGTTGCTATAGGTGACGAAGCCGCGCTCGAAAACATCCGAGGAGCCGGCGATTTCGGTCAGGGCGGCGGCGACCAGCCCGCCGGTGCAGGATTCGGCGAGCGCGATCTTCAGATTGCGCGCGCGACAGGCGTCGAGCACGCGCCGCGCCAGAGTGATCATTTCATCCTGCATCTCGCCTCCCAACCATTTCAAGGCAGCCGAACCGTCGCCATGGCCAAAGCCGCTATGCCTTCCTGGCGCCCGGTGAAACCCAATCGCTCGGTGGTCGTCGCCTTGACCGCGACCCGGTCGAGCGGCAATTGCGCGATTTCCGCGATCCGCGCGCGGATGGCCTCGCGGTGCGGCCCGACCTTGGGACGTTCGCAGATCAAAGTGGCGTCGATATGGGCGAGTTTTCCGCCGCGCGCCGCCACGCGCTCGACGGCATGGCGCAGGAAGCGGTCGGACGAGGCGCCGCGCCACTGCGGATCACTGGGCGGGAAATGGGCGCCGATGTCGCCGTCGGCGATCGCGCCGAGCACCGCGTCGGTAATGGCGTGCAGCAGCACGTCGGCGTCGGAATGGCCGACCAGCCCATGGTCGTGCGGCACTTTCACCCCGCCGAGCCAGACATGGTCGCCGTCGCCGAAGGCGTGGACGTCAAAACCCTGGCCGGTGCGGATATCGGGCAGATTTTCGAGCAATTTGGCCTCCGCGCGGAAAAAATCGTCGGGGGTGGTGAGCTTGACGTTTTCCGCCTCGCCGGGAAAGACGAAGACGCAATGTCCGGCCCATTCGGCGACCGCCGCGTCATCGGTCAGTTCGCGGCCGCCGTCGGCCCGGACGGCCCGATGCGCGGCCAGGATCAGGCCGAAACGGAAAGCCTGCGGCGTCTGCGCCGCGCGCAGGGCGGCGCGTTCTGGCGTGTCGACGATGCGCCAATCCTCGGCGACCTGCTTGATCGTGTCGATCACGGCGATTCCGGGAATGGCCGCGCCTTTTTCATGCGCCGCGGCGCGGGCGCGGGCGATCAGCTCCGGCCGCACGAAAGGCCGCGCCGCGTCATGGATCAGCACGGCGGCGCCCTCCGCGACGCCAAGGGCCGCCAGAGCCTCCAGCCCGTTGCAGACGCTGTCCTGGCGCGTCGCGCCGCCGATGGCCGGAGGGAAAAGTCGTGCGCGAAAATCTTCGGAGAGCGGGGCGACGGCGGCCTGATAGAGGTCGCGGTCGTCGGCGTGAATCACCAACAGCGCCCGCGCGTCCGGCGCGCCGCCGAGCAGGGCTTCGAGGGTGCGGGTGAGAACCTGGCGGCCGGCGAGTTCGCGATATTGCTTCGGGCCGCCGGCGCCGGCGCGCGCGCCGCGTCCCGCCGCGACGACCAGGAAAAAAGCGTCGCTCGTCACCTTGTCCTCGGCCATATGCTCCCGCCTGTTTTCGCGCCGCGACATGTCGCGCGAATCCGCGACAAGGTCAAACGCCCTGCGCGATCTTTGCGCGTTTTGATATTGCGGCGCCAAAAAAAATGGCTAAAATGACGGCACGATGTTGATTGCTCACAAAATAGGCACAAGCTTGGCGGTCGAGCCGCTGCATATCGGCGCGATCGCCATCGATGCGCCGGCCTTTCTCGCGCCCATGGCCGGGATCACCGATCTCGCCATGCGCCGCCTCGCGCGGCGTTTCGGCGCCGGGCTGGCTTTTTCGGAAATGGTGGCGAGCGACGACTTGTCTCAAGCCGCCGGCGGCAATGCGGGAAAGTTCGGTCGCGAAAGCCTGACCCGCGCCCTGGGCGAGGGCGTGTCGCCCCATGCCGTGCAGATCGCCGGGCGCGAACCGGCCAGTTTGGCGGCGACCGCGCGAAAAATCGAAGACGCCGGCGCCGATCTCATCGACATCAATATGGGCTGCCCGGCGAAAAGGGTGGTCGGCGGCGCCGCCGGCGCGGCCTTGATGCGCGATCTCGATCTCGCCGCCCGCCTGATCGCGGCCGTGACTCGCGCGGTGACCGTTCCGGTCAGCGTCAAGATGCGGCTAGGCTGGGACGAATTTTCGCTCAACGCGCCGGAACTCGCCCGCCGCGCCGAGGCCGAAGGCGCCGCCATGGTCACCGTCCATGGCCGGACCCGGAGCCAGTTTTACAAGGGTTCGGCGGATTGGGCGGCGATCCGCCCGGTCCGCGCGGCGGTGAAAATTCCGGTGGTCGCCAATGGCGATTGCGGCTCGCCGCAAGACGCCCGCGACATGCTCGCGCAATCGGGCGCGCAAGCCGCGATGATCGGCCGCGCCGCACTCGGGCGGCCCTGGCTGGTCGGCGACATCGCGCATTTCCTGCGCCACGGCCAGGCCCGGCCGCCAGTCCCGGCCCAGGCGCGGCGCGCGGCGGCGCGCGAACATCTGGCGACTTTGCTGGAGCTGATGGGTGAGCGCCAGGGCCTGCGCCACGCTCGCAAACATCTCGCGGCTTATGCCGATGTCGCCGCGCAAGCGGGCTTGGGGCTGGACGCGGCGGCGCGGCGGCGTCTGGTCGAAAGCGAGGACGCGGCGGAGGTTTTCGCCCTTCTCGACCGCCTTTATGCGCGCGAGCCCGAGACGGAGGCGGCATGAAAAGCAAAATTGCGCAAAAAACAGGCATTCTGGCGCAAAAGGCGCCTGAGGAATTGGCAGGGCTGGGCGCGGCGGGCGACTGCCCCGCGGCGCAATTGCTCAACGCCTTGCCGCATCCCCTGCTGTCGGTGGCGGGCGACGGCGCGATCCGCGACGTCAATCCGGCGGCGGAGCTGTTTTTCGACATGTCGCGTAACAGCCTGAAAAAAATCAAGTTTCAGGATCTTCTGCCCTTTGGCTCGCCGCTGATTTCGGCGGTCGACATGGTCCGCCAGCGCCGCGCCCCGATCAACGAATATCGGGTCGATCTCGGCACGCCCAAGATCGGGGTCGAGCGTTATGTCGACATTCACATCGCGCCCCTGCCCAATATCGCCGACGGCGTGGTGATCATGCTTCAGGAGCGCACCATCGCCGACAAGATGGACCGCCAGCTCACCCATCGCGGCGCGGCGCGCTCGCTCTCGGCCATGGGCGCCATGCTCGCCCATGAAATCAAGAATCCTTTGTCCGGCATTCGCGGCGCCGCGCAATTGCTCGACACGGCGGTGAATGACGACGACCGCGCCCTGTGCCGCCTGATCTGCGACGAGACCGACCGCATCGTGTCGCTGGTCGATCGGATGGAGGCTTTTTCCGACGGACGCCCGGTCGAGCGCGGCCCGGTCAACATTCACGAGATTTTCGATCATGTGCGGCGCGTCGCCCAGGCCGGTTTCGCCCGCCGGATTCGCTTCGTCGAGAACTATGACCCGTCGCTGCCGCCGGTGCTGGCCAACCGCGACCAACTCGTCCAGGTCTTCCTCAATCTGGTCAAGAACGCCGCCGAGGCGATCGGCGAGGATTCTCTGGACGGCGAGATCGAGCTGACCACGGCCTACAAGCCCGGCGTCAGCCTCCGCGCTCCGGGCAAGGCGACGCCGGTCAGCCTGCCGCTGGAATTCTGCGTGCGCGACAACGGCCCCGGCGTTCCGGAGGATATGATGTCCCATCTGTTCGATCCTTTTGTCACCACCAAGGCTTCAGGTTCTGGCCTCGGTCTTGCATTGGTGGCGAAGATCGTCGGCGATCACGGGGGCGTCATCGAATGCGAATCCCATCCGCGAAAAACGCTCTTCCGGGTGCTGATGCCCGTTTATTCCGTCCGGGTCGCCTGAACTTGCAAGGTCTTGGAGGTTTTTGAATGCCCACCGGCAATATTCTCGTGGCGGATGACGACGCGGCCATCCGGACTGTCGTGGGTCAGGCGCTGACGCGGGCGGGTTATGAAGTGCGCACCACCGGCGCCGCCGCCACCTTGTGGCGCTGGATACAGGCGGGCGAGGGCGATCTGGTCATCACCGATGTGGTCATGCCGGACGAAAACGCCTTCGAGCTTCTGCCCCGGGTGAAAAAGGCGCGGCCGGATCTGCCGGTCATCGTGATGAGCGCCCAGAACACCTTCATGACCGCGATCAAGGCCTCCGAGCGCGGCGCCTATGAATATCTGCCCAAGCCCTTCGACCTGAAGGAGCTGCTGGCCGTCGTCGGCCGGGCGCTGAGCGAGCCGAAAAACCGCTCGCGCGCCCCGGAGCCCGAGGAAATCGATGGCATGCCCCTGATCGGGCGCTCCCCCGCCATGCAGGACATCTATCGCGCTTTGGCGCGGCTGATGCAGTCCGATCTCACGGTGATGATCACCGGCGAATCCGGCACCGGCAAGGAGCTGGTCGCCCGCGCCTTGCACGATTACGGCAAGCGCAAGAAGGGGCCCTTCGTCGCCATCAATGTCGCGGCCATTCCGCGCGACCTGATCGAAAGCGAATTGTTCGGCCACGAGAAGGGGGCCTTCACCGGCGCCAGCCAGCGCTCGGTCGGCCGTTTCGAACAGGCCGAGGGCGGCACGCTCTTTCTCGACGAGATCGGCGACATGCCGATGGAGGCCCAGACCCGGCTTCTGCGCGTGCTCCAGCAGGGCGAATACACCACCGTCGGCGGCCGCACCCCGATCAAGGCCAATGTCCGCATCGTCGCGGCGACCAACAAGGATTTGCGCATCCTCATCCAGCAGGGCCTGTTTCGCGAGGATCTGTTCTTCCGCCTCAATGTCGTGCCGCTACGCCTGCCGCCCTTGCGCGAGCGCGCCGAGGACATCGGCGATCTCGCGCGGCATTTCTTCGCCCAGGCCGTGAACGAGGGCCTGCCGCTGAAATCGCTGGAGCCGGCGGCGCTGGAGCGCATGAAGCGCTACCGCTGGCCGGGCAATATCCGCGAACTGGAAAATCTCGTCCGCCGCCTCGCCGCGCTCTATCCGCAGGAGATGATTTCCGAGCAGATCGTGGTCAGCGAACTGGGCCTCGACATTTCGCGCGAGACCGGCTCCTTCCTCGCGGGGCCCTCGGGCGCGGCGCCCGCCGGCGCGCCGTCGCGCGACCTCGACGAATCCCTGAGCATGGCGGTCGAACGCCACCTCGCCGACCTGTTCAAGCTTCATGGCGACAAACTGCCGCCGCCCGGCCTCTATCACCGTATTTTGCGCGAGATCGAATATCCGCTGATCTCGATCGCGCTGGCGGCGACCAGAGGCAACCAGATCAAGGCGGCCGAACTTCTGGGGTTGAACCGCAACACCCTGCGCAAGAAAGTGCGCGACCTCGATGTGAGGCTGATGCGCTCGTCGCGGTGAGATTTGCGCGCCACGGCGCAAACTCAAACGCCCACGCGCAAAAAATCGACGCGCTGGTCGCGAAATTGCTGGATGGCGAATGAAGAGTCGGGTTTTCTCCCTCTCCCCGCATAGCCCGTCGAAAGACGGGCGTCCTTGCGGACGCCCTATGCCGGGGAGAGGGTTGGGGTGAGGGGCCGGGGGTTAGCCGCGAAGCTGATCGCCCCTCGCAGGGCAGCCTTCCTGATGACTTTGAGGCCAGCGCCCCAGCCCCTCACCCTGACCCTCTCCCCGCAAGCGGGGAGAGGGAATCATAGCTGCCGCTCAAAGAGCGGCGACGCGCTGCATTTCCGGCATGGTTTCGTAATGGGCTTCGGCGGCGAGCCAGTCTTCGAGTTCCTTGCCGGGGGCAAAGCCGCGGGCTTCGGCGAAGAAATAGGCCAGCCGGGCGATGACCGCGTCCCTTGGAGCCGATGGCCCCGGGGCGGGCTTTTTCGTGGCGATTTGGCGTTTCGCGGGCGTGGCGCGTTTGGCGGGGGCGGCGGCTTTGCTCGACGCGGAGCGGCGGGCGGCGGGTGCAGGCATGTTCGACCTCCAGGCGAATATTTCGGCGGTCGCCGCGAGGATCGGATTCGGATGCCGCGACCGCGAAGGGATCAGGGCGGGAATATGGTTAAAAATTCGTTACCGGCGCGCGCCGCCCGATGAAAATCGGCCTGCCCACCATCCTTGCGTCATGGCCTGGCTTTCGGTAGCAATGGGCGATGCAACGCGTCGCGCTTTACACGGGCTCGTTCGACCCCGTCACCAATGGCCATGTCGATGTCATTCGCGCGGCCTCGCTTCTGTGCGACCGGCTGGTGGTCGCCATCGGCCTGCATCCCGGCAAGACGCCGCTGTTTTCGGCGGAAGAGCGCGCCGAAATGATCCTGCGCGTCTGCGCGGCCGAGGCGGCGGCGCGGAATTGCGAATTGACGGTCATGACCTTCGACGGTCTCGCCGTCGAGGCGGCGCGCGCGGCGGGGGCGGCGCTGATGATCCGGGGGCTGCGCGACGGCACCGATCTCGATTATGAAATGTCGATGGCCGGCATGAACGGCGTGATGGCGCCGGAGGTGCAGACGGTTTTTCTTCCCGCCGGCCTCAATGTGCGCCATATAACCGCGACGCTCGTCCGTCAGGTCGCCTTGATGGGCGGCGACGTCTCGGCCTTCGCGCCCCCCCTCGTGGTCGAGGCCCTCCGCCGCAAGGCGCAGAAATGAAGGAGCTTTCATGAAGGATTTTTCCGCGCGGCGCTTCAGCCGTCGCCAGTTCGCCGCTCTGTTGTCCCTTGGCGCGGGCCTGGCCGCCGCCGGCGCCGCCCGCGCCGCCGACGATCCGTCCAACCTGCTTTATATGCAGCTCAAGGACGGCATGGTGGTGATCCGCATGCGGCCCGATCTCGCGCCGAAACATGTCGCGCGGATCAAGACCCTGGTGAAGCGCGGCTTTTACAACGGGGTGGTGTTCCACCGCGTCATCGAGGGCTTCATGGCCCAGACCGGCGACCCCACCGGCACCGGCATGGGCGGCTCGGACCTGCCCGACATTCCCGCCGAATTCACCAAGACGCCGTTCGAGCGCGGCACGGTCGGCATGGCGCGCGCCTCCGATCCCAATTCGGCCAATTCGCAGTTTTTCATCTGTTTCGCGCCGGCGTCCTTCCTCGACAGCCAATATACGGTCTGGGGCGAGGTGGTCTCCGGCATGAAATTCGTCGACAAGATCAAGCGCGGCGAACCGCCGCGGGATCCCGACAAGATCGTCAGCATGAAACTCGGCGCGGACGCGAAATAGCCTCCGTCGCCGCCAACATCAACATCCAAGGAGAGCACATGTCCGACGAAGGCAATCTGATGAACCTGGAAACCACTCAAGGGCCGGTGGTGATCCGCATGCGGCCCGATCTCGCGCCGAACCACGTCGCCCATATCAAGAAGCTGGTCAGCGAAGGCTTTTACGACGGCGTCGTTTTCCATCGCGTGATCGACGGCTTCATGGCGCAGACCGGCTGTCCGCACGGGACCGGCACGGGCGGGTCGAAATATCCCGACCTCAAGGCCGAATTCAACGCCGCGCCCCATGTGCGCGGCACGGTCTCGATGGCCCGCGCCTCCAATCCCCATTCGGCCAATTCGCAATTCTTCATCTGCTTCGACAACGCCCGCTTCCTCGACAAGGAATATACGGTCTGGGGCGAGGTGATTTCCGGCATGGAGAACGTGGACAAGATCAAGCGCGGCGAGCCGGTCAAGGATCCGGACAAGATCGTTTCCGCCAAGATCGGCTGACCGGATTTGCTTTTTCGACCGGGGCCATCGGCCCCGGTTTTGCGTAGCGCGCCCGTTCAGCTTCGGTTCAGCGGCGGGGACTTAGAAAGATAGGGCTTTCGGACCTTGCGAATTGACCTTCGCCACATTGACGGCGACGAAAAAATCCGAGAGCTTGACCACGCGCCGACGCCGCGACCTGGCCGCCGGCTTTACGGGGAGCCCCCTCCATGTCCATCCGTTCCGCTCTTTTGCTCGCTGGCGCCCTCGCCTTTCTCGGCGCCGGCTCCGCCAACGCCGAATCGGTAATGAAACAATGCTCCACAAAATATAAAGCCGCCAAGGCCTCGAACCAGCTCGGCAACACCACCTGGCTTCAGTTCTTGTCGCAGTGCCGCACCGATCTGAAGGCCGGCGGCGCCGCGCCGGCGGCGGCTCCCGCCGCCGCTGCTCCGGCTCCGGCTCCGGCTCCCGCCGCGGCCGCGGCTCCCGCGCCGGCCCCCATGCCCGCCGCGACGGCGGCGCCGGCCAAACGCGCGCGCGCGCCCGCGCCTGTCGCCACCGGTCCGGTCATGTTCCCGACGGCGGTCAGCCCCACCTACAGCAAGGAGTCGGCCGGCAAGGCGCGCATGCACACTTGCCTCGACCAGTACAAGGCCAACAAGGCGACAGGCGGCAACGGCGGCCTGAAATGGATCGAGAAGGGCGGCGGCTATTACAGCGAGTGCAACACCAAGCTCAAACAATAACGATCTTGTCGAAGCCCCGGTCCGCCGGGGCTTCTTCTTTCATGCTGTTGAAAATCACATCAGATAAGCCAGCGCGGCGGCCAAAGTTCCCGCCGCGCCGAGTCCGATCGCCATGCGCCAGGGCCATAGCAGGCCGCGCATGATGATGGCGATGGTCGCGACGGCGATGGCGATATGCAGCATGGTCACCGCGAAGGTGAGGATATGGTGGCGTCCTTCGTGGACTTCACTTTTCTCCATCGACGCCACGACCTCGCTTTCATAGGTCGTGGCCTGGGCCTGGATCGTCTGCTTCTCCTTGGCGTAGCGTTCCGCCTGGGCGGTGAAGTCGGCGGCTTTGGGGCCGGCCATTTCCGCCAGGGCGGAATAAAGATTCTGCTTCATGCTCTTGGCCTGGAAGAACCCCCAGGCGTCGCTCGCCTTGGCCTGCATCAGCACGGCCTGGTTTTTCGCGCCCAGGGTCGCCGACGTCTCGACGGTTTCGAGACTGCCGACCGTCGCCGCCAGCACGGCGAGGATGGCGATGGTGATCGAGACCAGAGTCAGCTTGCGATCGCCGAGAAGAGCGACATGTTCGGCGTGCTCGGCGTGTTCGAAATTTTCGGTTGGCGATTCTTCCACGGAGTCCCCCTGTTTTGAGCCGTTTCGGCGGAGCCTGCGACTTTCTTCTCCGCCGCGTCAAGTGGACAGAGCGGGAGCCACTGCTTATAAAGCCGGACAAGCGCCGGCCCGGGGTCGCGCCGGCAAGACGGATTTTCGACGGACGAACAATGCAGAACGATTCCTTCGCTTCTTCCGCTGTGCTGCGGGAAACCATGGTCGAGCGCCAGATTCGGACCTTCGACGTGACCGACCTGGGCGTTCAGGCCCGGATGAGGGACATACCGCGCGAGCCGTTCGTCGATCCCGCTTTCGCCAGCCTCGCCTATTCCGACGCGCGGCTGGTCTTGTCCGGAAAGACCCGGCGCGAAATGACCGCGCCGCTGATTCTCGCCCGCCTGCTCAAGGAGGCGCGCTTGTCCGAAAACGACCGCGTCCTGGTGGTCGCGGGCGCGACCGGCTATGCCGCCGCTTTGGTCGCCGGCCTCGTCAAGTCGGTGGTCAGCCTGGATGACGACGAGACTTTCGCGGCGCGGGCCACAGCCAATTTCGAGCGCCTCGGCCTGACCAACGCCAAATCCGCGGTCGGGCCGCTGGAGGCCGGCGCGCGGGGCGATTCGCCTTTCGACGTTATTCTGGTGGATGGCGTCAGCCAGGGCGCCTTCGGCGCCCTGTTGAACCAGCTTTCCGACGGCGGCCGACTGGTCGGGATCGTCTCCGACGCGCCTGGCGCGCGCACGGGCAAGGCCATCATGTATCGGCGGGCGGCGGGACAAGCCTCGCCGCGACCGCTGTTCGACGCCTCGGCGGGCGCCTTGGGCGCTTTCGCGAAGCCGGCGGAATTCGTTTTTTGAATTCGGCCCGGCGATGTTGGGGATGGCGGGAAAAGCCGTCGATCTGTGTCTTTTTAGGCGCAGTCTTCGAATAATCGTACATGTCGCCGGCAGGAATTCGGAAAATCCGCGCCCTGGCCGGGGACCGCAGGTTGACGCCATGGCTCATGTCTTTAAATTTTCGGCTGGCTCACAAGCCCGCCGCCAGGGCGGGCGCGGAAGCCGTTCGCGGAATGTCGGACGGCGCGATCCGGCGCCTTTTGGGGGCTTTGATTTGCGGCTTTCATCTCTTGTCGGCCTGTCGCTTGCGGCGCTGGTTGTCGGAACCGGTTCGGTCGCGGCCGAGACCATGTCCGACTCCTTGTCGCGCGCTTATTTGAACAATCCCGACATCAATCAGCAGCGCGCCGCGGTTCGCGCGACCGACGAAACCGTGCCTCAGGCCAAGGCCGGCTGGATGCCCAAGGTGCAGGCGCAGGGCTCGCTGAATTACCAGGCTTCGAATGTCATGAACGTGTTCGGCCAGGGGGGCGTGCAAAAGCTCGCCGCATTGCCCATCACCGGCCAGGCGCAGGTGAGCGGAACCTTGTTCGACGGCTTGAAAACAGCAAATTCGGTCAATCAGGCGGAATCCTCGGTCCTGATGGCGCGCGAGCAATTGCGCCTGACCGAATTGACCACGCTCCAGGCAGGTTCGCAGGCCTATATGGACGTCTTGCGCGACACGGCTGTGCTCGGCCTGCGGCGCAACAATGTCAAAGTGCTCAAGATTCAGCTGCAACAGACGCGCGATCGCTTCCAGGTCGGCGAAGTGACGCGCACCGACGTCGCCCAGGCTGAATCCTCGCTGGCGAGCGGAACCGCCGACGTGGCCGTCGCCGAGTCCAGTCTCCAGACGAGCATCGCGAGCTTCCGCCGCGTGATCGGGATTCAGCCGGCGCGTTTGCAGCCGGCGCGTCCGATCGAGAAATTGCTGCCGCCGACGCTCGAACAGGCGATCGAGATTTCTCTTGCCGAACATCCGGGGGTTCTTGGCGCCCTGCATCAGGTCGATGTCGGCGAGGACGGGGTGAAGATCGCGGAAGCCGCGCTCTCGCCAACCCTCAGCGTGGTCGGCCAGGTGCAGAATTCGACCGACACCAGCGGCTACCCGGGTTATAGCGTGTTCTCGGCCTCGATCGGCGGCCAGCTCAATGTGCCGATCTATCAGGGCGGTCAGGAATATGCGGCGATCCGCCAGGCGAAAGAAAAGCTGAATCAGGCGCAGTTAGCGGTGATGAGCGCGCGCAATCAGGCGCGCGCCGGCGTGGTGACCTCCTGGGGCCAGCTCGAGGCGGCCCGCGCCGCGATCATATCCTTCCAGGCGGCGGTCAAGGCGGCGGAGATCGCTTTGAACGGCGTGCGCGAGGAAGCCAAGGTCGGCCAGCGCACCACGCTCGATGTGCTCAACGCCGAGCAGACCCTGCTCAATACGCGAGTCGAACTGGTCCAGGCCCAACACGACCGGGTGGTCGCCTCCTATGCGGTGATGGCCGCCATCGGCCGCCTTTCTGCTCAAAATCTCGGCCTTGGCGTGGTGGAATATAATCCGAGCCAGCATTATCAGCAGACGAAGAACCGTTTCTTCGGCATAGAAACGCCGGACGGCCGCTGACCGGCGGTCGCCGGGGCCGCCGCCTAAAAAACGGTGGGCGGCCACCGAATTGGCGCGCCGCGGTCTTGCGCGGTTCGGCGCAAGGGCGCAACACTGATCGAGTGGCGACCGCGATCCTGTGCGCGCCCCAATTTCGCCCCCAATTTCGCCCCTTGGCGTTTCGTTGCGAGCAATGAGACACATGACCGCAGAGAACGGCCCGTCCCCAACCAGCCCCATGAATACGGAGGCCGCGAGCGAACCGTCGATGGATGACATCCTCGCATCGATCCGCCGCATCATCGCCGATGACGATATCCTGCCCTTGACCCGCCCGCGCGCCGTTCCGCCGCCGCCCGGGGCGGCGCCTCTTCCCGCGGCCGCCCCGTCCCCGCCGCCGGTGGCCGATGGTCTGCTCAGCTTCGGCCAAAGGCTGTTGCGCGGCGGCGAGCGGGTTTCCGAACCCGCCAGAACGCCGGCCCCGCCGCCGGCGTTTCGCCCGCCGGCGCCGCGCATCGTTCCGGTCGCCGACCACGCGCCGGCGCTGAAATTGCGCGATTTCGCATCGACCGTTCCCGAGCCCGCCGCCGATATGGCCAAGGCCGCGCCCGCGCCGAAAGCGCCGCTGGAGCCGGCGGCGAAGGTTGTCGCGATGGAATCCGCCCCGCGCGACGCGGCGTCCGCCGTCATTGAAGCGCCGCGCCCGGCGCCCGCGCCGGCCAATCCCCCCCAACCCGCCGCGCCTCCGCGCCCCGCCGCGACTCCCCAACCCGCCGCGCCGGCCGCCGCAAATGAGCTTCCGCCGCCGGCTCCGGTCGCGGGAAAGCCGTCCGAGGCCCCGCGTCCAGCCGTGCGCCGCATCCCCGCGCCTCAGCTGAAGAACGACGCCGACGAACCCGTCCTGCTGTCATCGGCCAGCGGCGCCCGCGTCGGCGCCTCGTTCGAGGCGCTGGTCGAAAGCCTGATGCTGCGCGATCCCGAAATGATCGAGCGGGTGACGCGGGAAGTGCTGCGGCCCATGCTCAAGGCCTGGCTCGACGACAATCTGCCCGTCGTGGTCGAGCGCCTGGTCCGCGCCGAAATCGAACGCATCGCGCGCGGGCAGGGGTAACCCCTCATCCGTCGCGCTTCGCGCGCCACCTTCTCGCGCAAGGGGAGAAGGAAGGGAGCCCGTGCAATGGAATCCCTTCCCCCCATAGGGCGTTCGAAGAACGCCCGTCTAAAGGCGGGCTATGGCGGGAGAAGGTGGCGCGCAACAGGGCGTCGTTAGACGCCCGTCCTGCCGGACGGGCTATGGCGCCGGATGAGCGATTATCTGAGGTGTCAAGTTGCATTGGCGAACTCTGCTCGCGCATCGCGTGCTTTGGCGTTGAGGCGAACGAGAAGTTTGTGGGCCAGGGCGACGCGGACGACCATTTTCTTTTTACCGGCCTCGGTCAGCCGCCGATGCAGAGCGGCGAGGCCGTCGTCGAAGCGCCGTGCGATTTCCGCGACGAGGAACAGTACCGATCTGACGCTGGCTCTGCCGCCGCGAATATGGCGTTGGCCGCTTCTGCGGCCGCTGTCGTCGGCGAGCGGAGCCAGGCCGACGAGCTTGGAGACGGCCTTGTTGTCGAACACGCCGATTTCCGGCAGGTCCGCCATCAGCCGCGCGACGGTTCGGCCCGCGACCCCTTTGATCGAGCGAAAGGTTTCGGCCAATTTGGCCCACAAGGGATCGTCGTCGATCATCGAGGCGATCTCGCCTTCGAGCCTTTTCGACTGGCGTTTCAACAGCGCGATCACCTCGTCAAGGCTGGCCAGGGTCTCGTCGTCGGCAGCCGCGGATCGGCGCTGCTTTTGCACCGTCAAGTCGTCGGTGACCTGCCGCAACCGGGCGACGAGGGCTTTCAGGCGCTGCTGGGCCTTGGTCGGCGGCTCCATAGGCTTGATGTCTTTGGCGATGGCGAAGCGCGCGATCATCGCGGCGTCGATCGGATCGGTTTTCTCCATGGCGCCCATCGCCTCGGCGAAGCAGCGCACGTTGCGGGGATTGACCAGCGCGCTGGCGACGCCTTCCTCCCAGAGCAACAAAAAAGCCTTGCGCTCGAAGCCGCCGGTCGCCTCCATGACGGCGAGTTCGACGCCGTGCCTCCGGCAAAAGCTGGCAAGCGCGGCAATCCCGCTCGCGTCATTGGCGAAGCTTGCGAAAGCTTTCGGCGACGACACCGCCGCGTCGAGCCTCGATTTGGAAACATCGACTCCACAGATGATCTTCGTCACGGTAACCTGCCTTGTTCGTACGATTGGGACCAAGCGATTATTCGGTCGTGCGCAACGACGGCGAAGATCCCAAGCTCATCCACGGTTGAAGCCGGAGGGGGAACGGGCGACATCGCCGCGCGCTGGGTCCGGTGGCCACCGGACCCAGCGCGGCATCGCTTCCACCCGACAATCGTGCGATTGTCCAGATACAAGGGGCCGAACGGCCGCTACGTTCCTCCATGGTCGCCGCAACTGGGTTCTTTGCTCCCGAACTTCCCTGACGCGCGCCATCTCGATTGACTTGCGGGCCGCGCTCGGATTTGTTGCGCCGAAATCCCGCGCGAATCCGGTTCTCAGCTCATGATGGAAAAGACTTTCGACCCCGCCGCCGTGGAGGCCCGCATCGCGGCCGATTGGGAGGCGGCGGGCGCCTTCCGGGCCGACCGTCCCGAGCGCCTCGGCGCCAAGACCTTTACGGTCGTCATCCCGCCGCCCAACGTCACCGGCACGCTGCACATGGGCCACGCCCTCAACAACACCTTGCAGGACATTCTCTGCCGCTTCGAGCGCATGCGCGGCAAGAACGTGCTGTGGCAGCCGGGAACGGATCATGCCGGCATCGCCACCCAGATGGTGGTCGAACGCCGCCTCGCCGCCGCCGGCGAGCCAGGGCGGCGCGATCTCGGCCGCGAGGCTTTTCTGGAAAAGGTTTGGGCCTGGAAGGCGGAATCCGGCGGCGCCATCGTCAACCAGCTCAAGCGCCTCGGCGCCTCCTGCGACTGGTCGCGCGAACGCTTCACCATGGACCCCGGCTCGTCGCGGGCCGTGCTGAAGGCCTTCGTCAAGCTTTACCGCGCCGGGCTGATCTACAAGGACAAGCGCCTCGTCAACTGGGATCCGAAATTGCTGACGGCGGTCTCCGACATCGAGGTGGTGTCGCAGAACGTCAAGGGCTCGCTCTGGCATTTCAAATATCCGCTGGCCGACGAGAAAGGCGCCGCGACCGGCGACTATATCGTCGTCGCCACCACCCGCCCGGAGACCATGCTCGGCGATACAGCGGTGGCGGTCCATCCCGAGGATGAGCGCTATCTTCATCTGCATGGCCGTTTCGTGCGCCTGCCGCTGGTCGGGCGGCTGATCCCGATCGTCGCCGATTCCTATTCCGATCCCGAAAAGGGCACCGGCGCGGTGAAAATCACGCCCGCCCACGATTTCAACGATTTCGAGGTCGGCTCGCGTCACAAGCTGCCGCTGGTCAATATCCTCGACGCCGAGGCCCGGCTGCTGCTCAAGGAAAACGAGGCCTTCCTGCAAGGCGTGATCGAGAACGACGACCTCTCCGGCACGCTCGACAGCCTGCATGGCCTGTCGCGCGAGGAGGCGCGCAAGGCGGTGATCGCCGCCATGGAGTTGCGCGGCCTGATCGCGACCATCGAGGCGCATGAACATCAGGTTCCGCATGGCGACCGCTCGGGGGTGGTGATCGAGCCCTGGCTCACCGATCAATGGTATGTGGACGCCAAGGCGCTGGCCGGCCCGGCGCTCGCCGCCGTGCGTTCGGGCGAGACGAGTTTCGTTCCGAAGAACTGGGAAAAGACCTTTTTCGACTGGCTGGAAAACATCCAGCCCTGGTGCATTTCGCGCCAGTTGTGGTGGGGCCACCAGATCCCCGCCTGGTATTCGCCTTGGGGCGCGGTCTATGTCGCCGAAACCGAGGAGGAGGCTTTGGCCGACGCTTTGGCCGACGCGGTCAAGCGCGAGATTTACACCGACGCCGAAGCCCAGGCGATCGCCGACGATCCCGACAAGGCCGTCGACCTTCTGACCCGCGACGACGATGTGCTCGACACCTGGTTCTCCTCGGGCCTGTGGCCGATGTCCACTTTGGGCTGGCCCGAGCCGAAAAACGATCTCGCGGCGCGCTATCCGACCGACGTTCTGGTCACCGGCTTCGACATCGTCTTCTTCTGGGTCGCCCGCATGATGATGTTCGGGCTGCATTTCCAGCGCAAAGTTCCGTTCCGCCACGTCTATCTCCACGCTTTGGTGCGCGACGAGAAGGGCGCGAAAATGTCGAAGTCCAAGGGGAACGTCATCGATCCCTTGAACCTGATCGACACCTTTGGCGCCGACGCCTTGCGCTTCACTCTGGCCGCCATGGCGGCGCAGGGGCGCGACATCAAGCTCGCGACCTCGCGCGTCGAGGGCTATCGCAATTTTGCGACCAAGCTGTGGAACGCCGCGCGTTTCGCGGAAATGAACCAGTGCCGGGGGCGCCACGGCTTCGACCCGACCAGGCCGCACGAAATCCTCAACCGCTGGATCGTCGGCGAAGCGGCGCGGGCGGTGGCGGAAGTCGAGACGGCGCTGACCCAATATAAATTCAACGAGGCGGCCCAGGCGGCCTATCGCTTCGTGTGGAACATTTTCTGCGACTGGAGCCTGGAGCTGGCCAAGCCGCTGCTGCAGGGGCCAGACGGCTCGGCCAAGGACGAGACGCGCGATTCCATCGCTTTCGTGCTCGACCAGATCTGCAAGCTGCTTCATCCCTTCATGCCCTTCCTCACCGAGGAAATCTGGGCGATCCGCGGCCAGGATTGCCCGCGCGAGTTGATGCTGGCGCTGGCGCAATGGCCAGACCTGCGCGGGCTGGAGGACGCCGAATCCGAAGCGGAAGTCGGCTGGCTGGTCGATGTCGTGTCGGCGGTGCGCTCGGCGCGGGCGGAAATGAACGTGCCGGCGGGCGCGCAAGTCCCGCTGGTTCTAGTCGGGGTGGCGGAAGCCGATGAGCTCCGCGCCAAACGATGGGCCGAGACGATGCAGCGGCTGGCGCGTCTCTCCGGTATCGAGACGCGCGCCAAGGCGCCGCCGCAATCGGTTCAGCTGGTCGCGCGCGGAACGGTCCTGGCGCTGCCGCTCGAAGGGATCATCGATTTCGACGCCGAGCGCTTGCGGCTGGAAAAGAGCGTCGCCGCCGAGCAAAAGGAAATCGCCAAGATCGACGCCAAGCTCGGCAACGCCGATTTCCTGCGCCGCGCGCCGGAAGAGGTGGTCGAGGAAAACCAGGAACGCCGCGAACAGGCCCTGGCGCGGCTGGAAAAGATGACCGCCGCGCTGAAACTGCTGGGGTGAACGGACTATTCCTTCTCCCCTGGGGGCGTTCGAAAGGACGCTCGTCTAAAGGCGGGCGATGGGGAGAAGGATCCCCCACGCGCGTTCAATTCTTTGCGAGCCGCACGCTTGGTTTTTTTGCAACTTTTTTCGGCGAAACTGTTCGGGCTTCCATGAATTAAGCTTTTGCGAGGCCTTAGTCCCTGGCGTGTTTGTGGCTTGGGCGCCACAGTCGGAATTCAACTTCAGAAAGCCCGAAGTTTGAAAAGGCGCCGCCGCGATTCAGCCATAAAGGAGAAGCTAGTTCGTGAGGTGCGGGCGCTTCCTGGGGCAGGGCGCCGGGAGACGATGCGTGATGTCGGCGTTGGGACGAATCTTTCTGGCGGGTCTGTGCGCCGCGTGTTGCAGCGCGACGGCTTTCGCCTTTGACGGTTCCGGCGCCGCCTCGTCCGCCAGCAAGACCCTCGACATTTTCAAGAACCCGCATCAGGCGCTGGAAGCCGCGCTGGAGGATGTTCGCGCCGGTCATGCGGCCTCGTCGGTCGAGGCGCTGAAATACGCCGCCGCCGGAGGCGAAACGCTGGCCCGCTGGAAACTCGGCAAAATGTACGCCGACGGCGATGGCGTGCCGCACGACGATTACAAGGCCTATCAATATTTCCTGCAAATCGTCGACGCATATGACGAGGACAACGCCAATTGGCGCCAGAACTCCGTCGTCGCCAGCGCCTACGTCGCGGTTGGCGTGTTCGAGCTCAAGGGCATAAGCGGCGCGCGCCTGAAAGCCGACCCGGACCATGCGATGCGCATGTTCCGTTACGCCGCCAGCAATTTCGGCGATCCCGACGCCCAGTATAATCTGGCCCGGCTTTACATGGATGGCGCGGCCGGCCTCGCCAAGGACAATCGCCAGGCGGCGCGCTGGCTTTATCTCGCCGCCGCGAAGGGCCATGTCGAATCGCAGGCCCTGCTCGGCCATCTGCTGTTCTGCGGCGACGGAATGCCGGTGCAGCGGGCGCGCGGCCTGATGTGGCTGACGCTGGCGCGCGAAGGCGCCAACGGCAAGGCCCAGTCATGGGTCCAGGCCCTTTACGACCAGGATATGAAAGCGGCCAATGACACCGATCGTCAGGTCGCGCTGGTCTATCTCGAAGATCATCTGAAAAAGCGCGATTGAAAGTTCTTGGCGCGCCAAAGAAAAACGGCCCGGATGTTCCGGGCCGTTGGCTTTTTGTGTGCAGGCGCCGCGACGGGCTTCGGTCAGAAAGTCGGCAGGAAGGACAGCGCGCCGGTGCGGTAATGGTAGGCGATTTCGACGCCGGCGGTGAACTGGTCGCGCGATCCGGCGTGAATGGCGATCGGGCTATCGGCGACGCTGCCGGTCAGAACCTCATAATTGCCGAAGACGCTGACGCGCCAGAATTCATTCACCTCATAGCGCGCGGCGGCGGTGAAGCCCGCCGAGGTCAGGCCGCCGGTGGCCCGGTAGGGGGTGAGGAGGCCGCCCGCCGACTGGTTCAGCGCCGCCTGCCACGGAGTCACCGAGAAGAAGCTGTTGGCGTATTGATCGTTGTTGAAATTGAGCCGCGGGCCGATCGACAGCGTCAATTGCCCGAACCTTTTCCAAAGGTCGCCGTCCAGCGCATAGGCCATGCCGTCGTAGCCGGTCACCGCCTTGCGAACCTCGCCGCGTATGCGCAGGAAGGACAAGGGCGTCCACTCGGCGAAGGCGCCAAGCTCGATGCTGGCGTCGACGCCGTTCATGCCATAAAGGGCGGGATTGTCCCGCACCGACCGGCTGTTGACATAATTGGCGGCGGGGCCGACCGCGAGCCAGTCGTTGTGCAGCACGACGAAGCTGAAATCGTCGTCGGGCGAACCGAAGCGCGGCGGCTGATCCTCGCGGCGGAATTCGAGGGTCGGCATGCCCATGAAAGAATAGCTCCGGGCGCCGGGATAGCTCGGCTGAATGCCCATCGTGCCGCCGATCGTGACGATCCAGTCCGGCGTCTGCGGCATATCCGGCGCGTCCTTGATCGAAGGCAGGTCCGCGGCGAGGGCCGGAACGGAGAGCAACAGAGAAGCTGTGAACGCCAGCCCGCGCAGCGAGAGTTTCAAGACACCATCCCCCAAATCGTTCGCGCGACTCTATCAGCGCTTTGCGATTTGCGAACCAGTGAAATGGATGCGAATTTAAGATTGTGGCCGGCGTCGTTTTCTTGCAACAGTCGCGCGGTCAATGAGATTGGGCGGAAATGAAGATCAACGTCAGCAAGGCGCCCGCTCTGGCGGCGCGCGGACTGATCCAGCTCTATCGCGTGACTTTGTCGAGCGTCGCGGGGCGCAATTGCCGCTATCAGCCGACCTGCTCCGCCTTCACCGACGAGGCCATCGCCCGGCATGGCCTGTGGGCCGGCGGCTGGATGGGCTTCGCCCGCATCTGCCGCTGCGCCCCCTGGGGAGATTCGGGCTTCGACCCGGTTCCGCCCGTGCTCCCTGAACAAGCCGACGCCCTGCATCCCTGGCGCTACGGCGCCTGGCGCAAGCGTCCGGTCTGCGCGGCGGTCGAAGCGGAAAACGAAAAGGATGACGCGTCAGCGGCGAACCGCTGAAGTCAGGAACGTAGTGACGCCGAGCGCGTGCGCGCGGCAAACAAAAAAGCTCATTCGTGCGCCATCACTTCCAGCGCCAGCGCATAGAGCCGGTAGCGCTGGATATCGGGCAAAGCTTTCATCGCGTCGAGATAGGTCACGCCGTTCTGGCACTGCTGCGCGTCGCTCAGCGGCGGGTCGGGCGTCTTGCCGTCGAGCAGCAGGCTGGCCCCGGCCTTGTCCATGCCCTTGGCCAGCATCAGCTTTTCCAGATCGTCGAAATCGGCGGCGCTTGGCGCCTCGCGGTTGATTTTCTTGTGCGCGCCGTCGTCGATCGCCTCGAGCCCGGCCAAAGCCTCTTCGGCCATCAAGGCGCGGTGGGCGCTGGCGAAGGCGGCGGAGCGGTCGGCGGGCGCGCCATTGAGGAAATCGACGCAGAGCGCCGAATCGCTGCTTGCCAGCTGTTTCAGCACCTTCTCATGCGTGTCGAAGAATCGGTCGAGCGCGGCGCCGCCGGCCTTGGCGCCCATCACACCGCGATCGCGCCGCAGGCTCTGGACCGCGAAGCTGACGAACAGGTCGGCGGCGTCGTCGCGGCTCTCGACATTCTGCGCCAGCGCGGCCTTGGCCGCGTCGTCGCCGTCGGCCGGGTAAAGCGCGCGGAGCTTATCGAGGAAAGCCGCATATTCGGGGGCCTGCGCCAGCTTGTCCTTCAGCGCGGCGAGCTTTTGCGGGTCGGGGGGCGCTTCGTCGGGCGTTTTTGGCGCGGCCTCGGGTTCGGCCGCGACCGGGATCGTCGTGACTGGCGTCGCGGCGAGCGGCGGCTCGACCGGAGCCGGCTTCTGGCTCCCGGAGGAGAGGAACAGGCTGCCGAAGGCGGCGGCGAGCGCCGCCGCCGCCGCCAGAACCGCGATGCGAATATGATGTTTCCAATGACCCATGGCGCGTCGAACAGCCTGCTGCAGGGCGCGCACTCTGGCCCAGGCGACGCTTGCGCGTCAACTTTCGAGCGTCAAAGGGTTTTCGATGATGCTCAATGCTCCATCGGCGCGCCGGGCGCGTGATGCAGCGAAAAGGCCTCGCGATGATGGCGCCACAGCCAGAAGCACAGCAAGGCGACCGGCAGGCCGATCAGCGAGGTCAGCTGGAAAAAGAGGACAAAGCCGGTTTTCTCCACGATCAGCCCGGAAAAGCCGGCAAGGAAAAAGCCCGGCATGGCGCAAAGCGAGGTCATCAGCGAATATTGGCTGCCGGCGAATTCCGCCTTCGACAGCGACGACATGAAGGTGATCAGCACGATGGTGGCGAAGGAGGCGGCGAAGGCCTCGACGCCGACGGCAAAAGCGAAGGCCCAGAATTCGCCGCCGTGGCCGGCGAGCCAGGCGAGGCTCAGATGGGCGGCCGAAGCCGCGACCGTGCCGAGCAGCATCGACGACATCAGGCCGATGCGCGGCACGAGCCAGGAACAGGCGAAAACGCCGGCCATGGCGATTCCGAAACCGAAAATCTTGGTCACCGTGGCGATTTCGGAATCCGAAAAATGCAGGCTCTTGAACAAGGGCATGGCCATGGCGCCGGTCAGATAGCCCGGCATGCGAAAGCCGGCGATCAGCAGGAGGACCGGGACCGCCAGCGGCCCGAGGCGGGTGAACAGCTCCTTGATCGGGGCCCAGATCGCCGCCGCGAGGCCGGGCCGCTCCGAATGTCGCGCGGCGACCAGGTCGATCGCCGGCTCCGGCGCGGCCAAAGCCGAAATCATCCCCGGCGCCATCAGCGCCGCCATGCAGAGATAAGCGGCGCGCCAGCCGAAACGATCGGCGAGATAAAGCGCCCCGGCGCCGGCGGCGAGATTGCCGACGCGATAGCCCATTTCGGCGAAAGAGCCCATCAAGGGCTGCTTTTCCAGCGGCGCCGCATTGATGCGCCAGCCGTCGATGACAATGTCCTGGGTCGCCCCCGCCACGCCCAATGCCGCGGAGAACAGAATCGTCCACCACAGCCGCGCCCCGGGATCACCGAAGGCGACGCCGGCGAGCGTGAGCGCCACGCCGATCTGCGAGGCGACGATCCAGCCGCGCCGGCGCCCGAGCAGGCGCGACAAAATTGGCGCGTCGAACTGATCGAGCAAAGGCGCCCAGAGGAATTTCAGCTTGTAGGCGAAGGTCAGCCAGCTCATCAGCCCGATCAGTTGCAGCGGAACCCTGGCCTCGGACAGCCAGGCCGACTGGGTGACATAGACCAGCATGAAAGGCATGCCGGAGCTGAAGCCGAGCCCGACCATGGCCGCATAGCGGCGGTCTTCGCGCAAATGGTCGAGATAGGTTTTCTGAACGGCCTCGGTCATGCGGGAATGATGCGCGAGGCCTGCGACATTTCCAACCGTTGCAACGCAATTTTCGCGCGGCGCGGCTTCGCCGCCACACGCCCGACGCAAGCCTCGATGATTGCGCTTCCGCCGCGATTCGCCTACCAAGACGGTCCCGCAAACAGCTTACGCCGGCTCGTCTCGGCGAGTGAGCAAGGAGAGACGGATGATTTCGGTCACTTTTCCCGACGGCGCGTCGCGTTCTTATCAAGCCGGCGCCACCGGCCTCGACATCGCCAAAAGCATTTCCCCCTCTTTGGCCAAAAAAACCGTCGCCATGATGCTGAACGGCCAGATGGCGGACGCCGCGACGCCCATCCGCGCCGACGCCAGGGTCGAATTCCTGAACCGGGAAGACCCGCGCGCGCTGGAGCTGATCCGCCACGACGCCGCCCATGTGCTGGCCGACGCGGTTCAGGCGCTTTTTCCGGGCACGCAGGTCACCATCGGCCCGGTGATCGAGAACGGCTTCTATTACGATTTTTTCCGCGCCGAGCCGTTCACGCCGGAAGATTTCTCGGCGATCGAGAAAAAGATGCGGGAGATCGTCGCCGCCGACAAGCCGATTTTGCGCGAGGAATGGAGCCGCGACGAGGCTTTGAGCTATTTCGAGAAACACGGCGAGGCGTTCAAGGTCGAACTGGTCCAAACCATTCCCGCCGACCAGAAAATCTCGGTTTACAGGCAGGGCGACTGGCTCGATCTCTGCCGTGGCCCGCACATGCCATCGACCGGAAAAATCGGCGCCGCCTTCAAGCTGATGAAAGTGGCGGGCGCCTATTGGCGCGGCGATTCCACAAAACCGATGCTCCAGCGCATCTACGCCACCGCTTTCGCCAGACAGGAAGACCTCGACGCTTATCTGAAACAGATCGAGGAGGCCGAGCGCCGCGACCATCGCCGTCTCGGCCGCGAAATGGACCTGTTCCATTTCCAGGAGGAGGGGCCAGGCGCGATCTTCTGGCATCCCAAGGGCTGGACCTTGTTCCAGACCCTGATCTCCTTCATGCGCCGGCGCCAGCAGGCGGCGGGCTATATCGAGGTCAATACGCCGCAGGTGCTCGACCGCGCCCTGTGGGAGACCTCCGGCCATTGGCAGACCTATCGCGAGAACATGTTCATCACCAAGACGGAAGATGAACGGGTTTTCGCGCTGAAACCCATGAACTGCCCCGGCCATGTGCAGATCTTCAAGAACGGGTTGAAATCCTACCGCGACCTGCCGATGAAGATCGCGGAATTCGGCATCGTGCATCGTTACGAGCCGTCCGGCGCGATCCACGGCATGATGCGGGTGCGCGCCTTCACCCAGGACGACGCCCATATCTTCTGCACCGAAGACCAGATCATGGCGGAAGCCATGAAGATCAACGACATGGTCGTGTCGATCTACAAGGATTTCGGTTTTGAAGATATTGTGGTGAAACTTTCGACCCGGCCGGAAAAACGGGTCGGCGCGGACGAGGGCTGGGACAAGGCGGAAGCCGCGCTGCAAAAGGTGCTCGACCTTCTCGCCGCGCAAGCGTTCAAGACCGCGATCAATCCGGGCGAGGGCGCCTTCTATGGCCCGAAACTCGAATATACCTTGCGCGACGCCATCGGCCGCGAATGGCAATGCGGCACCACCCAGGTCGATTTCAACCTGCCGGGCCGTTTCGGCGCCTTTTACATCGGGCAGGATTCGGAAAAGCAGACCCCGGTGATGATCCACCGCGCCATTTTCGGCTCGCTGGAGCGTTTTTGCGGCATTCTCATCGAACATTTCGCCGGCCATCTGCCTCTGTGGCTGTCGCCGGTCCAGGCGGCGATCTGCACCATCACCTCGGACGCCGACGATTACGCGCTGGAAATCGCCGCGCTCGCCCGCAAAAAGGGTTTGAGGATCGAGACCGACCTGCGCAACGAAAAGATCAATTACAAGGTGCGCGAATTGTCGCTGGCCAAGACTCCGGTCCTGCTGGTGGTCGGCCGCAAGGAGGCGGCGGACCGCACGGTCTCGATCCGGCGGCTGGGCTCGCCGGCGCAGGCTTTTGCGACGCTTGACGAGGCTCTGGCGTCGCTGGCGCTGGAGGCGACGCCGCCGGATTTGCGCGGGGCGTGAGGGGAATTCCCTCTCCCCGCATTGCGGGGAGAGGGTCAGGGTGAGGGGCGAGGGGATTAGCCTCGCCGCATCACGAAAGCCGCACCCATTCGGCGGCGACGTTTTTGGGAGGCTCTCATGATCCCATGCCGTGGCTGCGGCCAGCCGATCCACGAAACCGCGACGGTCTGCCCGCATTGCGGCGCGCCCAACACCGCCTCGACCAAGCGCATCCTGCCGGCGGCGCTGCTGTGCTTCTTTTTCGGCCTGCTCGGCTTCCACCGTTTCTATGTCGGCAAGATCGGGACCGGAATCCTGCAATTGCTGACCGGCGGCGGCTTCGTGGTCTGGACGGTCTATGATTTCGTCCTGATCATCCTCGGCGGCTTTACCGACAAGCAGGGGAACAAGATCAATCTGTGGACGTGAGATCGTGTTTCTTCGCGGGCCGTTCAAATTGCCGGAACCGGATTCAATTCCGTTTAATTTGTCGCGATTACCATCCCGGCGTTCTTCCATTCATCCGGGACGACCATCATGTTTTCTGCACGAATTGTCGCTTCTGCCGCCCTTTCCGCCATCACCCTTTTCGCGACAGGGGCGTCGGCGCAGATGTGGCCGACCTCGCCCGACGCGATGCGCGTCACCGTCAATATCAACATTCAGCGGCAGGCCGTCGCGTCGCAGAATCCCGAGGATCAAACCAAGGCGATGGAGGCCGCCCGGAGCGCGATCTATGACAGCCTCAAGGCCGAATGCGGCGCGCTGTCCGCCGCGTTCAGCTCCGACTGCCGCCTGGTCAACATCAACGCCAACAGTTCGGTCTCCGAACGCGGCTTCGGCGGCGCGACGAACAGCACCAACGCCAACGCCAGCTTCGAACTGACGCCGCGCCACGCGCAGGCTCAACCGCAACCGCAAAAATAGCCAGCCCTGTTCGGCGCTTTCAGACCGCCCGTCGAACGGCTACATTCGCGCGAAGATTTCCATCATCTCGGTGAGCGGGAGCGTGCGCATTTGGCCTCAAATCAGAAAATCTACCTTTCCGGTCCCGAAGTCTTCCTGCCCGACGCGCCGGCGATCGGCCAGCGCAAGAAATTCCTGTGCGAGGAATTCGGTTTCGTCGGGCTTTATCCGCTCGACCATGACCTTGCCGACATGCCGGGCGAGGCGGAGGACCAGAAAATCTTCGCCGCCAATGTCGCGACGATGCGCGAGGCGGATGCGGGGATTTTCAATCTCACGCCCTTTCGCGGGGTCAACGCCGATCCGGGCGTGGCCTTTGAACTGGGCTTTTTCGCAGCGCTTGGAAAACCGGTTTTCGCCTACACCAACGATTCCGCGCCTCTGTTCGACCGCGTCGCGGCGGCCCATGGCGTCCATGGCGCGCCCGATGGCGAATTTTGCGATGCGCATGGGTTGCTGATCGAGAATTTCGGCAATGCCGACAATCTCATGCTCGACGGCGCGGTGAAATCGCAACGCCGGCGCGTCATCCGCCCCGATATGACGCTGCCGGGCTGCGGCGATCTGACCGGCTTCATCGCCTGCCTGCGCCAGGCGAAGGTGCATTTCGGGTTTTGAGCGGGCGCCCGTTGTCATTGGAGTATTGGAATGCAGCAGCGCCCGCTTGGCCGCACGGACATAAGAGTCTCGGCAATCTGTCTCGGCACCATGACTTACGGTCAGCAGACCGGCGAGGCCGATGCTTTCGCGCAGATGGATTACGCCCTCGCCAAGGGCGTGAATTTCTTCGATACGGCGGAACTTTACGCCATCCCCCCTCGCGCGGAGACCTATGGCGCGACCGAGACCATTATCGGCAAATGGCTTTCCGCCCGCAAAAATCGTGAAAAGATTATCCTGGCGACGAAAATCGTCGGGCGCACCGCCATGCCCTGGTTTCGCGACGGCGAAAGCGCGCGGCTCGACCGCACGAACATTTTTTACGCGGTGGAACAGTCGCTGAAGCGGCTGCAAACCGATTATATCGACCTTTATCAACTCCATTGGCCGGACCGGCCGATGGACCTGTTCGAGGCCAATTCAAACGCCTATCGCGATCGTGGCGGCCCGGACGGCGTCACCTTCGAGGAGACGGTTTCGGCGCTCGGCGAATTGGTGAAACAGGGAAAAATCCGTCATTTTGGCGTGTCCAACGAGACCGCCTGGGGCGTCAGCCAATTTTTGCGCGCGACGGAAATGGGAGTGGGGCCGCGCCTCGTCTCGATCCAGAACGCCTACCACCTGCTCAACCGCCAGTTCGAGATCGGCCTCGCCGAATTCGCCTTCCGCGAGCAGATCGGACTGCTCGCCTATTCGCCTTTGGCGCAGGGTTTTCTCACCGGCAAATATCTGCACGGCGGAAAACCCGAGGGCGCGCGCTTCACTTTGTTCCCGCGCGCCCAGCGCTACCAGAAGCCGGGCGTGGACGAAGGCATCGAAGACTACCATGCGCTGGCGCGGGAATTCGGCCTCCACCCGGTCCATCTCGCGCTGGCCTTCGTGACTTCGCGTCCCTTCGTCACCGCCAATATCGTCGGCGCGACCAATTTCGATCAGCTCAAGCTGATCCTCGACGCGCCCCATGCGCTCGATCCCGAGATCGAGAAGCGCATCGACGCGCTCCACCAAATTCGCGGCAATCCGGCGCCCTGACCGGGGCTGAAGTCTGGGGGCCCGCGTCACGTTTCGTCGCGCGAGATCCATCGTTCGATCAACGTCCGCCGCCCTGTGGGTGTCGGCGGCCGGGCGCGTTCAGCAAGGGGTCAGGACGACAAATTGCAAAAAATCATTTCATGACAGGATGATAGAAGTGATGTCGCGAAGCGTATGCGGCGAGTAATGTCTGCGCCAAGGTCAGAATGCCTGATATTTCCTCTCCGTAATTATACGTAAATTGCTCCAAATCATTGTATTCCTGATTTTGTTGTTTTTTGATGCTTCCATTGGAGAATTGAGGCTGAACCTTTCTGGCCAAAGCAATCCGCACGTTGAGCGGGAGGCGAAAGTTGCGTCGACCGATCAAACATTTGCGACATAGGGCGGTAACGCGACGACCTGGCCGACAGGCAAACATTGGTCGGCGCCTCCGGCGGCCTGCGAGACGCGCTGGAAGAGCGCCCCCCAGGCAGGCCAAGGCGGCCTTCCCGGCTGTCGTGTTGGAATGGACGCCGTTATCGCGCCGGTCTGCCCTCCGATGGCAGGGCGGACGGTCTGAAGTGCATCAATCAGGGGCGGATGGGCCGTCCGTCCGGAAAATGTCGGGTAAGGGGGAATTCGATGACGGATTATACCTGGACCGCTGGCAGCGGCGGCGAAGGCCAGGAAGCAGCGGTCGCCGAAGGGGCGCCCGGCTCCTCGGCCTCGCCCGAATCGGGCGCCGCGCCCGAGGCCAGCGCCGTCACGCCGGAAAACACCTTTCCTGCGCCGCCGCAGGTTCCCACCCAACTCGACGCTTCCGGCATCCGGTTCGATTTCAACGACGGCTGCCGCGTGCAGGCCCCCGTGGGGCCGGAGGTGTGGCGCATCCGGCTGATCGACCTCGACACCGGAAACTACCTGTTCCAGACCACGCCGGATTTTCGCGGCGGGTCGGTGCGCAGCGCCAAGAAATATTATGTCCGCTTCCGCATCGAGGCGTGGAAGGGCGAAAAACTCGTCTTCGAGCACAATTACGACGCCACGGACCAAGAGGTCCTGATCGCCTTTCCGGTCGGCACGCTGGGCGACACGATCGCCTGGCTTTCCTATGCGACCCGCTTCGCCGACCGGCACAAGTGCAAACTGACGATCGCCATGGCGGACCGGCTCATTCCGCTGTTTGCCGGCGCCTATCCCGACATAAGCTTCATCGACACCAAGAGCGCGAAGGGAGACGGCTATTACGCGACCTATCGCGTCGGGCTGTTCTTCAACGATGTCGAGCGCATTCACCAGCCCGTCGATTTCCGCCATGTCGGGCTGCATCGCACGGCTGCATTTATTCTCGGCCTCGATCCCACCGAGGCGGCGCCGCGCCTCGCGGTTCCTCAAGGCGAGCGGCCAATCGCGGAAAAATATGTTGTCATCGCCACCCAGGCGACGTCGCAGTGCAAGTACTGGAACAATCCTTTCGGCTGGCGCGAGATCATCGCCTTCCTGAAGGCGGCGGGCTATCGCGTCGTCTGCATCGACCAGAAGCCGGTCAACGGCGACGGAATCGTCTGGAACCATGTTCCCGCCGGCGCCGAGGACATGACCGGCCAATTGTCGCTCGAGGACTGCGTGCGCTGGATCCGCCACGCCGAATTCTTCTTAGGGCTCAGCAGCGGCCTGGCTTGGCTGGCTTGGGCGTCGGGCGCGCCCACCGTCATGATCAGCGGCTTCACGCTTCCGAACACGGAATTCGAGACGCCTTACCGGGTCATCAATTACCACGCCTGCGTCGGTTGCTGGAACGACCCGACGCTTCGGTTCAACCATCACGATTTTCTCTGGTGCCCCCGCCACGCGGGAACGCCGCGCCAGTTCGAATGCACCCGCCTGATCACGGCGGAACAAGTGAAACAGGCCATAAGGCGCATTCCGGGATTCTCGGACACGCCCGCGCCAGCGACGGAATAAGAAAAAAACTCCCGGCCGCGGCGCGGTGGCCGGGAAACGGGAATGCAACGATGGTGGGCGCCGGCTGACGCCTTGAGCCAGGAGCGGAACGATGACCGGAACTCTCAACACGACCAAATATGTCGGATCGGGCGCGGGCAACTCGGGAAGCGACAGCGGCACCACGATCCTGTCGGGCGGCGTTCAGTTCGTCGGCTATGACTACGGGACCGGTACGGCGACGGGCACGACGATCGACAGCGGCGGCTTTCAGGGCGTCGGCTATGACTACGGGACCGGGACGGCGACGAGCACGACGATCGACAGCGGCGGCAATCAGCTCGTCGGCTATGACTACGGGACCGGGACGGCGACGAACACGACGGTCAGCGGCGGCTCGCAGTATGTCGGCTATGACTACGGGACCGGTACGGCGACCGGCACGACGATCGACAGCGGCGGCAATCAGGTCGTCGGCTATGACTACGGGACCGGTACGGCGACGAACACGACGATCGACAGCGGCGGCAATCAGTACGTCGGCGATTTTTTTGGAACCGGGACGGCGACCAACACGACGATCGACAGCGGCGGCTCGCAGTACGTCGGCTATTACTACGCGACCGGGAACGCGAGGGCGACGAGCACGACGATCGACAGCGGCGGCGCTCAGTACGTTGGCTATGGTTCCGGGACCGGGACGGCGACGAGCACGACGATCGATAGCGGCGGCTCGCAGTACGTCGGCTATGATTCCGGGACCGGGACGGCGACGAGCACGACGATCGATAGCGGCGGCTATGAATACCTCGGCTCCGGCACTGGCGGCGCCGGGACGGCGACAGGCACGACGGTCAGCGGCTATCAGGCCGTTGGCGATGACTATGGGACTGGCAACGCGACGAGCACGACGATCGACAGCGGCGGCTTGCAGGACGTCGGCTATAATTTTGGGACCGGGACAGCGACAACCACGACGATCAGCGGCGGCGGCAGTCAGTACGTCGGCGATTTTTTTGGAACCGGGACGGCGACCAACACGACGATCAGCGCCGGCGGTGAACAGGTCGTCGGCTATGATTTTGGGGTCGGCTATGCGACGGGCACGACGATCGAAAGCGGCGGGGTTCAATATGTCGGCTCCGGCGGAGGAACCGGCACGGCGATAAGCACGACGATTTGGGCCAGCGGGCATGAATACGTCGGGTTCGGCGGCTCTGCGAGCAACACGAGCGTTAATTATGGTTCGCAGACTGTCGAAAGCGGCGGCCTAGCGAACTTTACGACCATCTCCATCACCGGCGGCGAGCAGGACGTCCTTTCGGGCGGCGCGGCGAGCAACACGACCATCTCGGGGGGCTATCAATACGTCAGCGCCGGCGGCACGGCGACCAACACAACGGTCGATGGCGGAGAACAGGGCGTCTATGGCGCGATCGTCAGCACGACGCTCAGCGGCGGCATGCTGGAACTGTTTGGAGGCGCGAGCGTCGGCGCCTTCTCCGTCAGCAGAGGTGTGCTGGCGATCGGGTCCGGCTACACCGAAACCGGCTTCACAGCGTCCAGCGGCGTGACCCTCACCGCGGACCCCGGCGGAACCATCGTCAGCTCCCTCATCAATGGCGGCGTCGAAAACGTCGGCGGCGTGGCCAGCGCCACGACGGTGAATGGCGGCGGAGCCGAAAACGTCTATTTCGGCTCAGCCACCGCCACGACGGTGAACAGCGGAGGCGTGCAAAATATTGAATACGGCGCCGCCATCAGCGCCACAGTCAAGAGTGGCGCCGTCCAACACGTCTATGCCGGCACAGCCACCAGCGCGATGCTCAGCGGCGGCAGCCAGTATATTGGACCTTACTCGAACGACACCGTCGGTGGCACAGCCTTCTACACGACGGTTTTCGCCGGCGGCGAGCAGGATATCTACACCGTCGCGAGCAGCACGATCGTCGACAGCGGCGGCTATGAATATGTCGCGTCGAGCGGGTTTCTCGGTTCCGGCGGGCTGGCCGTCGATACGACCGTCAACAGCGGGGGCTCCGCTTTCGTCGGCTCCGGCGGCGCGGCGACGACGCCGACCATTTCCGGCGGCAGGCTCGAGTTCGGTTACGCCAGCATCGAGAACGGCCCGATCAGCTTCCTCGGCTCCGGCGGCGCGGTGGTGTTCGACGGTGGGGACTTGCCGCTGCTGGACCAGACGACCCCGATCGACGGCTTCCGCGTGGGCGACGTGATCGAGATGGCGAATTTCGTCGCCAGCGGCAGCTGGAACCTGGGCGCCGACAATTCGCTGACTTTTTCTTCGGGCGGCATTCCTTTCACGATTTTCTTCGATCCGGCACAGAATTTCGTCGGCAACGCCTTTCAACTTACTGTCGATGGCTCCGGCAATACCGACATCACGCTGGTTGCGGCGCCGCTGACATCGTCGTCCACCGTTTCGTCCGGCCAGGTCGCCTATGACGTGCCGGTGAAATTGGGCGGCTCTCTCCTCGTTAAAGCAGAGGCGGTCGTGAGCGGCGCGAAAATCAGCAGCGGCGGCGCCGAGGTCGTCTCGTCGGGCGGCTCCACCTATGACACGTTGGTGTCGAGCGGCGGCACGCTGACGGTGCTCTCGGGCGGCTATGCCGATCCCACGAACATCCTGAGCGCCGGTGTGGAGGTGATCAGCGCGGGCGGCCTCGATGTTGGCGCGCTGATCAGCGGCGGCGAACAGGATGTTTACGGCACGGCGATTAGCGCGACGATCGACATCGGCTCGCAGCAGGTCGAATCCGGCGGCGTGGCGACGAGCACGACGATCTCTGGCGGTTCTCAGTTCGTAAGCTCCGGAGGGACGGCGACCGGCACGGTCATCAACGGCGGCGATCAGTATGACGACGGCGCGGCGACGAGCACGACGATCAGCGGCGGCTACCAGTATGTTGGCTACAGCTCCGGGACCGGCTATGCGACGAGCACGACGATCGACAGAGGCGGTCAGTACGTCGGCTCGGGCTTGGGAGCTAGTGGCGCGGCGACCGATACGACAATCTACAGCGGCTTTCAGGATGTCGGCGACAATTCTGGGACCGGGACGGCGACGGGCACGACGATCGACAGCGGCGGCATTCAGTACGTCGGCTGGAAGAGTGGGACCGGCTATGCGACGAGCACGGCGATCTTTAATGGCGGCTCTCAGTTCGTCGGCGGCTACCACGGGACCGGGACGGCGACGGGCACCACGATCCAGGGCGGCGGAACGCAATACGACGGTGTTGACGGCGGGACCGGGACGGCGACGGGCACGACGATCGACAGCGGCGGCATGCAGTACGTCGGCCTCAACTCCGGGACCGGTACGGCGACCAGCACGACCATCAGCGGCGGCTATCAGGATGTCGGCGTTTACGGCGGGACCGGGACGGCGACGAGCACAACGATCGAGAGCGGCGGCACTCAGTACGTCGGCGATATTAGCGGGCACGGAACGGCGATCGACACCAGCATCAACACCGGCGGCGTGCAGTTCGTCGGCTACGAATTGGCAGGAGAGACCGGCGCGGCGACCAGCACGACGATCAGCGGCGGCGACCAGTACGTTGTGTCGGGAGGGACGGCGACCGACACGACGATTTACAGCGGCGGGCTGGAGGATGTTCAATTCGGCGGCGTCGCCAACGCGCCTGTGATCGACGGCGGCACGCTCAAGCTCGAACAGGGCGCCTCGGTCTCGACCGGGCCGATCGACTTTTCCGCGGACAATAACTGGGGAACGCTCGACCTCACCGGCGATGGCGCCGGCTCGACCCTCGCCGCGCCGATCTCCGGTTTTACCGGCACGGGCGGCACGGCTTCGACCAGCGACGTCATCGACATCACGGGTACGGGCAATGCCGGGGACCATGTCGTCTGGACGCAGGATACCACGACCCACGGAACGCTCAAGGTCGAGGGCGCGAGCAACAATGTCCTCGAAACCCTGACGCTGGACGGAACGTACTACCAGAGCCAATTCGTGCTGACCAACTCAGCGAGCGTCGATCAGATTGCCTATAATAGCTCGGCCCCCTGCTATTGCGCCGGCACGCTGATCGCAACGGAGCGCGGCGAGGCCGCGGTCGAGGATTTGAAGATCGGCGATTTGGTTCTGACCGCCTCGGGCGCCTTGCGCGAAATCGTCTGGATCGGAACCCGCGCCTATTCGCCCCGTTTCGCCGGCAACAATCCCGATCTTCTCCCCATCCGCTTCAAGGCGGGCTCGCTGGATGAAAACGTTCCGAGGCGCGACCTGCTCGTCTCGCCCGAACACGCGATGTTCCTGGACGGCGTGCTGATTTCGGCCAAGCATCTGGTCAATGGCGCGACCATCGTCCAGGAAAAACCGGAGGACGACATCCAATATTTCCACATCGAACTCGCAAGCCATGACGTGCTGCTGGCCGAAGGCGCCTTTTCCGAAAGCTTCGTCGATGACGACAGCCGCGGCATGTTCCAGAACGCCCATGAGTTCTCCGAACTCTATCCCGGGGCGCGAACCAGGGAAGCGGTCTATTGCGCGCCCCGCGTCGAGGACGGGTTCACCCTCGACCGCGTCCGCCGTCGCCTCGCCGAGCGGGCGGGCCTTGCTTTTCCCGCCGCGCCGGACTTCGGCGCGCTGCTTGGCGCGGTCGAACATTGCGACCACGAGGGCGTTTCGGGCTGGGCGCTCAACACGGCTTATCCGAACGCCCCGGTCTGCCTCGATGTGATCGTCGATGGCGCCTTCGCGGGTTACGCCTATGCGCAGGCCGAAAGGCCGAACGGCGACCGGGGTTTCGCCCTGCGTTTCGCGCGCGCGCTCGATCCGTCCCGCCCGCACGAAATCGAACTGCGGCGTTCGGCGGACGGCGCGGTTTTCGGAAACAGCCTGTCCCTTGCCGCCCGCGCCGCTCCAGACGCGGCGGCCTGAGCGCGGCGGCGCGGGTGAAGCCGACGATCCGGCGCAGTTCACGGCGGAATCCCGGGAGCGGCCGGCGTCAGGCCGAGCCCGAAACGAGAACCGTCCTCTCCCTGCTCCGGCGTCTGCGTTCGAACGCGGTCCGCCTCTATTTATCCTGGCCCGGCTGCGCGAGCGCGCGGATATAGGCGGTCAGGTCGTCGATCTCCTGGCGGGTCAGGCTCATGTCCGGCATTTTCGGATGCGGGTCGGCGAGGAAGGAGGTCAGGTCGCGCTTGTCCATGTGCCGGGCGACATAGAAAAAGCTCGGCACGTCGGCGCTGGCTTCCTTCTGGCCCGGCGCGACGACATGGCAGGTGGCGCACCATCGCTGGGCGATGACCTTGCCATGGTCGGGGTCGGGCGGGGCGGCCAGCGCCGGCAGGGAGGCCATGACGGCGAGAAGGGAGAGAATCGCGAGACGGCGCATGAGACGAACTCCTTGCGGCAATGATGAAGCATCCGCCCGGGCGGGCGCAAGCGCCTTGTCCTGAATCATGGCCCTGGATCACGGCGCCGGTTTGCCGGCGATCACTTCGACGTCGCGATTCTGGTTGGCGACGACCTTGAACGTCGCCTGAAAAGTAGTGTTGTCGTGGCGGGCGATGGCGACATATTCGCCCTCGGCGAGGACGATGGAGGGAAAGGCGCCGATCATTTCGCGGATCACGTCGCCGCCGGGGGTCAGGATGGAAAAGCTGGTGTTGGCGAGCGCCTCGCCGCCCGGCGCGTTGACCAGCTTCAGGGTCATGGCGGCGGCGCGGTGGCGCAGGACCACGTCGGTCAGCTTGCCCGCCTGCACCCGCATGTCGGCGCTGACGTTCGAATTGGTCGGGACGTTCGATCCCGGCGCCACGTCCATCAGGGTCGAGACGATATGGTAGGCGCCCTCGGGCAGGCATTCCGGCGCGCCGGCCTTGAGATTGGAAATGATCAGCTTGGCTTCGGGGTCGTCGCGGTCGGGCAGATAGACCATGTTTTCGAGCCGCGACGCCGCGATCGGCGCGTCGCCCAGGCGGCCGTCGATCTTCAGGGCCCCGGCGTGCATCACCAGCCGCTCGTTGATCGCTTCGCCATTGACCGCGATCTGCTTGTCGGCGCCGGCGAGGCCGCAGGCGGCGTGGACGATGTAATCGCCGTCGGCGAGATGGAAAGTCGGCGCCGGATCGTTCGATTCGGCGACCAGAGCGTGGCCGCCGTTGGCGTCGCCCCGGGCGTCGAAGACCCGCCAGATCAACCCCGAACCGATCGCCTGGATGTCGCCGGGCGCGAAGACCGCATTGAACGAGACCGCCGCGCGCGGCTGGTTGTCCTGCGCGTTGTCCTGGCCGGGCGGGGCGTCACCCGGCGCGCCGACGACCGGCGGCGGCGGGGGCAGCGCCGGCAGGGGCGGGGTCTCGGCCCCAGCCGCCGCCGGAACGGCGAGTAAAAACAGGACGCCCAAAACGCGCCCGCGCAATCTTGCAAAATCGGTCAATGCGCGCCGCAATGGGCCTCTCCCGTTTCTCGCTTCCGCCATCGGTTTACAAAGCGGCCATTTTAGGGCTTTGTCCGGCAAAAATCCGGGATAATTCGATGAACGACACTTTAAAACTGCTCGCCACGCGCCGCTCCGCCCCGCCGCTCGTCATGCGCGGCCCCGGCCCGACGCCCGAGGAATTGCGCCAGCTGCTTGCCCTCGCCGCCCGCGTGCCCGACCATGGCAAGCTCGCGCCCTGGCGCTTCATCGTCTTCGAGGGCGAAGGCCGCGCCCGCGCCGGCGAAATTCTCGCCGAAATCGTCGCGCGGCGCGAGCCGCAAGCCGAAGCGCAGCGCCTCGAACTGGAGCGCGGCCGGTTCACCCGCGCCCCGCTGGTGGTCGGCGTGGTGTCGCGCGCCGCGCCGCATGTCAAAATTCCGGAATGGGAGCAGCAATTGTCGGCGGGCGCGGTCTGCATGACGCTGACCGTCGCTGCGGCCGCCATGGGCTTCCGCACCGCCTGGCTCACCGAATGGTGCGCCTACGACCGCGAGGCGATGACGCGTTTCGGACTGGCCGAGCATGAGCGGATCGCCGGCTTCATCCATATCGGCCGGGTGGAAAATGCGCCCGAGGACCGCGCGCGGCCCGATCTCGACCGTCTGATCACGGTTTTTTAAGAGCATTTTCAAGCGAAGTGGATGCCGGTTCGCGTTAAGAAAATGCGTGAAAACAAAAAAGTAAATATCCCCCGGCAAAGCCGGGGGCTTTAAGATATGAGCCGCTCAAAGCGGCACTTGGAAGCGCTGACGCGCAGGTGGCCAATAACCTCGAGTTGTGCGGTGAGCTTCATTCACCAAGGTTCTGAATATGCACTATTCGCCAACCCAAGGCACATTGACCAATGCCCCAATATGCCCGGCCTTTGCGCCTCCAGTGACACCGTCCTCGGTCGACGATCGGTTTTTATCGGCGCCGCTGGCATCGGCTGATTGTGGACGACTGCCGTATAAGTCAAACTTCGACTGCCACCCCGGCAAAGCCGGGGGGTCTCTCGCTTACGCTAGAGCTCGTTCGGTGAACGGGCGTTCAGCGAACAAGCTCTAGCCGGAAAGGCGGCGTTGATGGCCCGCGCCTGATCGGGCGTCAGCGCGAATTTGCCGGAAAAACCGTCGCGCGCGGCGCGGGCGCAGGCGCGCGCGAAAGCCTCGCCTTCGCCCGGCTCCGCGCTGTCGAAGGCGGGCGCCCCGGCCGCCCCGGCCGCCAGAATGGCGAGGCCGCGCGCGACGCGAAGCGGTTCGGGCTTTTCCTCGCCGCCGATCGCCAGTCCGAGGCTTTGCGCCAGCCGACGCTCGTCGCGGCCGATTCCGATCAGGCGGCGGGTGGCGCGGGCGAGCGCGCCGAGTTCGAAAATCGCTGCGGGCGAATCGGCGGCGAGCGCCAGAATTCCGGTCGAGCCGTCGGGCAGGTCGTTTTCCGCCTCGCGCACCGCGAGCTTGGCGCCGAGATGCTGCACGTCGCGCCCGCCGATGGCGTCGGGCAGGACGATGGCGCGCGGCTTGGCTGTCATGACGGCGTCGAGATCGGCGTCGGCGCGGCCCGAGGCCAGCGGGCGGATCATCACAAGCGCTGTCTTTCCAATAGCTTGCGCAAGACCCAGCAGTTCGATGGCGGCGCGCCGCGCTTCGTCGTCGTCGTCGCCGGCGAGGTCGAGCGCGATGGCGTCGGCCTCGCTGGCGAGCGCGCCGCGGGCGGAGGGCCGCGCGGCGGGAACGACGAGAATGGAGCGCATGGCTTGGTTTTCCGGGGCTTGAGCGCCGCGAATCGTAACGGCGATTAAGCGAAACTTTACCTTGTTTGGTGATTCTGCGTTAACCGTCCGCGCGGACGGCGGCGCTCCAGCCCGGCGAGTCTCGCATGATCGTTCGCAAATTCATCCTGTGGTCTGAAAACGCCTCGGCCAGCGCGCGCGCGGATGGGGTCAGCGCGCTGGCGCGGGCCTATCTCTACAGCGACATGGAGGCGGAAGAGCGCGCCGAGGCTGAGCAGGCGCTGCACGCCATGCTCGACGATCCCTCGCCGCTGGTGCGCCGCGCCTTGGCCGAAAGCTTCGCCGGCGCGACGGACGCGCCGCCCGCCATCGTGGTCGGCCTCGCGCTCGACCAGTCCGATATCGCCTCGGTCGTGCTCACCCGTTCGCCGCTGTTGACCGACGCCCAGCTGCTCGATTGCGCCGCGATCGGCGACGCGAACGCGCAGGCCGCCATCGCCTTGCGTCCCGAACTCTCGCCCTCCGTTTGCGCCGCTTTGGCCGAGATCGCGCCGCGTGAAGCGCTGATCGCGCTGGCGGTGAACGAAGGCGCCAACCTGCCGGAATTCGCGATGCGGCGGATGGTCGAACGTTTCGGCGAAGACGCCGAATTGCGCGAAGCCCTGCTCGGACGCGCCTGGATTCCCGCCTCGGCGCGCGCCGCGATCGCCGCGGCGGCGGCGGGTCAGCTCGCCCGGCATGCGGTCGCGCGCAACTGGATTTCGCTCGCCCGCTCGGAGCGCGTCGCCAAGGATTCGCGCGAACGCGCCGCCATGATCATCGCCGCCGGGTGCGCCGCCTTTTCCGAGGAAACGGCGGCGCTCGCGGCTTATCTTCGCGTCTCGGGCCAGCTCACCGCCAGTCTCACCTTGCGCGCTCTGCTGTGCGGGCAGAGCGGCCTGTTCGCCGCGACGCTGGCCGAACTCACCGGCATGGGCCCGCGCCGGGTCGACGGAATCATCCGCGAGCCGGCCTCGAACGCCTTCGCCGCGCTTTACGCTAGGGCGGGCCTGCCCGCGCCGATGCTGGTCGCCTTCCGCGCCGCTTTGACCGCTCTCGCCGTTTTGACCGCTCTCGCCCCTGGCGCGCGCGGCGCGCGGGAGGATGCGGCGGAGGACGGCGCCTTGCGCCTGCCGCTGGTCCAGGCGGTGCTGGCCGAGTGCGAGGCGGCGCGCGACGAGAAACTCGGCGTGCTCATCGCGCTCCTGCGTCGTCTGGAGACCGACGCCGCGCGCGTGTCCAGCAGCAGGAGCCTCGCCCGGATGCGCGCCGAGGGGTTCAATTCCTTCGCGCCGCCGGTCGCTGTCGGAGAGCCTGCGGATCGCCAGGAAATCGCGCCGCAAGTCGAGCGCATGACCGAGCCGCTGGCCGAGACCGACATCGTGGTCGATCTGGCGGCGCTGGAAAAGGAATTGATGGCGGCTTAACCCATCAACCCGGACGCCTTGAGCCAATAGAGCAAAGTCAGCGTCTTGCCGTCGCGGAACGCGCCGGCTTCCGCCTCGCGCAGGACTTCGGCGAAATCCGCCTCGACCACTTCGATTTCCTCGCCTTCCTCCTCCATGCCGCCGCCCTCGGCGACGCGCGCTTCCGGCGCATAAGGCGCGACGAAGAAATAAAGCTTTTCGGTGGTGGCGGCCGGGCTGACGAAAGCTTCGAACAGGAAGCGCAAATCGCCGATTTCGAGGCCCATCTCCTCCATCGCCTCGCGCCGCATGCAGGCGTCGGGCGCCTCGCCGGGGTCGAGCGTGCCGGCGCAGGCTTCGAGCAGGCCGGGCGTCTTGTCGTTCATATAGGCGCCGAGCCGGAACTGCCGCGTCAGCAGGATTTTTCCGCGCGTGGCGTCGTAGGGGAGAAGCACGCAGGCGTCGGGTCGGCGGAACAGGTTGCGCTCGTGCCTTTCCCAGCGCCCGTCGGCGCGGCGCAGTTCATAGGTCAGCCGGGAAAAGGAATATTTCTCGTCGGCGAGAATGGTCTCGTCGAGGCCGCGCGGGTTGGGCTTGCCGTGCTCGGACATCGCCGGATGCTTTCCTGTCGATTATTGCCTGAACTGTTCGCGGAGAATGCGCTCTTCCATCGAATGGCCGGGGTCATGGAGCAAATGCAGGCCGACGAAATGGTCGGTGGCGACCCGCACCTTCACCACGTCGCGGAATTCGTAATGGTCGGCCACGGCGGCGACCGGCCTTTTGTCGGCCTCCAGAATCTCGATCCGCACCTCGGCCTTGTCGGAGAGCAGCGCGCCGCGCCAGCGCCGGGGGCGGAAGGCCGAGATCGGCGTCAGGGCCATAAGGGGCGCGCCCAAAGGCAGGATCGGGCCGTTGGCCGATAGATTATAAGCGGTCGAGCCGGCGGGGGTCGCGACCAGCACGCCGTCGGCGACCAGCTCGTCCAGCCGGATGTGCCCGTCCACATGGACCCGCAGCTTGGCGGCCTGGGCGCTCTGGCGCAGCAGCGAGACCTCGTTGATGGCGTGAGCGGTCGCCGTTTCGCCGTCGCGGTTTTCCGCGACCATGATCAGGGGATGGATGATCGAGCTTTGCGCCGCCTCGAGCCGCTTGCGCAGCCCGGTTTCGCGATATTCGTTCATCAGAAAGCCGACCGAGCCGCGATTCATGCCGTAGATCGGAATGTTGCGGCCGAGAAAACGATGCAACGTCTGGAGCATCAGGCCGTCGCCGCCGAGCGCCACCACCACGTCGGCCTCATCCGAATGAACGTCGCCATAGCGTCCGACCAGCCGCGCGCGGGCGTGCTGCGCCTCCGGCGTATTCGCGGCGAGGAAATTGATCCGCTCGAAACGCCGCCCCTCCAAAGGCCGCCCATCTTGGCTTCGCCCGCCAAAATCTTTGCCGTGGGCCGATGATTCGCTCATGTTCATACCGATGCGCGGCTGCCGGGGCCTGGGGATCGCGGGCGGGGCTGGAATCGCCCAACCAATAGGCGATGCGGCGCTCCAGGGCAAGGCGCGCCGCCGGCGCGGCGCTCGCGCGAAACCGTTGCGCCAGCGTCGTTTTCGCCTGTCCATGATGAAGATCAAATAATTTGTCCTCCCCGCCGAGCGTGCTATTGTAATGTGCAGTACACAGTGCGGATCGAACGGGTTCAGGCCACGGGGGAGTGGGTTTTGGAAACTTTGGCCGAAAAAGTTCTGTTCGATACCGTTTTTGGACGCCTGGAATCGACGCCCCGCAATATGGTCTGCGCCAGCAACCGGCCGGCGCCCGGCCTCGGTCTGGAATGCGCCGATTGCGATATCAAGGGCCTGAGCATTTGCGAATCCCTCGATCAGGGCGATTTCGAACTGCTCGAGCGCATCGGCCGCACCGTGTCCTATCCCGCCAAGGCGACTTTGTCCGAACAGGGCCGCGACGCGTCTTTCGTCTCCAACATCACCTCGGGCGCCTTGCGCCTGTCGAAGCTTTTGCCCGACGGCCGCCGCCAGGTGGTGGGATTCGCTCTCCCGGGCGATTTCCTCGGCCTCTCGATGGAGACGACCCATATGTTCACCGCCGACGCCTTGACGCCGGTGAAGCTTTGCCAGTTCTCGCGCCAGGGCTTTTCCGACCTCATCGACCGGAAGCCTCGGCTGATGCGCGCGGTGCTGAACATGGCGGCGCATGAATTGACCATGGCGCAGGACCAGATGGTGGTGCTCGGCCGCCGCACGGCGGAGGAAAAAATCGCGTGCTTTCTGATCGGCATGCGCGGCCGCTACGGGCGCATTCATGGCCCCTCGGTCCATGTGCCGCTGCCGATGACCCGGCTCGACATCGGCGATTACCTCGGCCTGACGGTCGAAACGGTCAGCCGCATGATGACCCGCATGGCGCGCGAGAAAACCATCGTCATCGTGCCCGACGGCGTGCGCCTGCTCGAAGTGGCGCGCCTGGAGCAATTGGCGGAAATGTGACCGGGGATGTCGAACGCGCCGGGCCTGTCCTGGAGGACTGGTCCTGGCCGTGGTTTTTCACCGGCGTGCGCCGGGCGCTGGCGGGGCCGGCCTTTTATGTCGCCATTTCGCTGATGGGCGTCGGCGCGCTCGCCCGCGCGGCGGGATTTCCGGTTGGCGTGGCGGCGCTTTCCACCCTTCTCGTCTGGGCGGGCCCCGGCCAGTTGCTGTTCTTCGGCGCGGCGATGGCGAAGACCGCGCCGCCGGCGATCGCTTTCGCCGTCAGCCTGTCCTCGGCGCGGCTGCTGCCGATGTGCCTTTCCGTCCTGCCCATGCTGCGGAGCCGGCGCACGCGCCTTCCCGTCCTGCTGGCCGCCGCGCATTTCATCGCCGTCACGGTCTGGGCGGAATCCCTGCGCCGCCTGCCCGATCTGGAGCGCCCGGCGCGGCTGCCTTATTTTTTCGGCGTCGCGGTGACCTGCATGGGGCTGACCGCGGCTTCGACCGCCGCCGGTTTCTGGCTGATCGGCTCGCTGCCGAAGCCGCTTGGCGCCGGCATGATGATGCTGTCGCCGATCTATTTTCTCGCCACCACGGCGCGGGCGGCGCGCTCCGGCGCCGATTGGCTGGCCATGCTGTTTGGCGCGGTTCTCGGGCCGGTGGCGATCCGCTTCATCGGCGGCGGCTTCGATCTGCCGGTCCTGGCCGTGGTCGGCGGGGGCGGGGCCTGGCTCGCCGGCTTTCTGGCGCGGCGGGCGGCATGAGCGTTTTTTCCGCCGATCCGACCCTCGCGCCTTATCTGGCGCTGATCCTGTTCGGTTTCCTGCCGAGCGAAATCTGGCGCGTGCTGGGCGTGGCGATTTCCCACGGCATTGACGAGGACTCCGAACTCTTCCGCTTGGTGCGCAGCGTCGCCACGGTGCTTCTGGTCGGCGTGGTGGTGAAGATCGTCGCCCTGCCGTCGCGCGAACTGGCCGCCGCGCCCTTGTGGACGCGCGGCGCGGCCTTCGTCGTCGCGGCGGCGGCGTTTTTCGCCTTTCGCCGCTCGGTCTTTGCGGCGGTCTGCGCCGGCGAGGCGACACTCATCCTCGCCGTCTGGCTGCTGGGGCGCTGAAATTCAGGACTGGGCGGCGAGCGCGGCCCTGATTTTTTCGGCGTGGCGCCTGATCTCTGCCATGTCGCCCATTCTGGCGGCGTGATGGCCCAGGCTCGCGCCCTCCCAGCGCGGAATCACGTGGAAATGGATGTGGAACACCGTCTGGCCGCCCGCCGGCTCGTTGAACTGGTGGACGGTGATTCCGTCCGCCTCCATGCCCGCCTTGACGGCGCGGGCGATCTTTTGCACCGAGACAATCAGGGTCGCGAGCGTGTCCTGGGGGATGTCGAGAAGGTTGCGCGCCCCGGCTTTCGGCAAGACCAAAACATGGCCGGCGGCGCGCGGCATGACATCCATGAAGGCGACGGTGTTCTCGTCCTCAAAGACTTTCTCGCAAGGGATTTCCCCGCGCAGGATTTTGGCGAAAATATTGTTGGGATCGTAGGCGCTCATGAAAGGCTCCGCGTGACTCCTTCTCCCCTTGCGGGAGAAGGTGGCCCGAAGGGCCGGATGAGGGGTTCCTCGGCCGGCAACCCCTTGTATCTGGACAATCGCACGATTGTCGGGTGGAAGCGATGCCGCGCTGGGTCCGGTGGCCACCGGACCCAGCGCGCGGCGATGTCGCCCGTTCCCCCTCCGGCTTCAACCGTGGATGAGCTTGGGATCTTCGCCGTCGTTGCGCACGACCGAATAATCGCTTGGTCCCAATCGTACGAACAAGGCAGGTTACCGTGACGAAGATCATCTGTGGAGTCGATGTTTCCAAATCGAGGCTCGACGCGGCGGTGTCGTCGCCGAAAGCTTTCGCAAGCTTCGCCAATGACGCGAGCGGGATTGCCGCGCTTGCCAGCTTTTGCCGGAGGCACGGCGTCGAACTCGCCGTCATGGAGGCGACCGGCGGCTTCGAGCGCAAGGCTTTTTTGTTGCTCTGGGAGGAAGGCGTCGCCAGCGCGCTGGTCAATCCCCGCAACGTGCGCTGCTTCGCCGAGGCGATGGGCGCCATGGAGAAAACCGATCCGATCGACGCCGCGATGATCGCGCGCTTCGCCATCGCCAAAGACATCAAGCCTATGGAGCCGCCGACCAAGGCCCAGCAGCGCCTGAAAGCCCTCGTCGCCCGGTTGCGGCAGGTCACCGACGACTTGACGGTGCAAAAGCAGCGCCGATCCGCGGCTGCCGACGACGAGACCCTGGCCAGCCTTGACGAGGTGATCGCGCTGTTGAAACGCCAGTCGAAAAGGCTCGAAGGCGAGATCGCCTCGATGATCGACGACGATCCCTTGTGGGCCAAATTGGCCGAAACCTTTCGCTCGATCAAAGGGGTCGCGGGCCGAACCGTCGCGCGGCTGATGGCGGACCTGCCGGAAATCGGCGTGTTCGACAACAAGGCCGTCTCCAAGCTCGTCGGCCTGGCTCCGCTCGCCGACGACAGCGGCCGCAGAAGCGGCCAACGCCATATTCGCGGCGGCAGAGCCAGCGTCAGATCGGTACTGTTCCTCGTCGCGGAAATCGCACGGCGCTTCGACGACGGCCTCGCCGCTCTGCGTCGGCGGCTGACCGAGGCCGGTAAAAAGAAAATGGTCGTCCGCGTCGCCCTGGCCCACAAACTTCTCGTTCGCCTCAACGCCAAAGCACGCGATGCGCGAGCAGAGTTCGCCAATGCAACTTGACACCTCAGATAATCGCTCATCCGTCGCGCTTCGCGCGCCACCTTCTCCCGCAAGGGGAGAAGGAAGTCCCGCAACCTGCCCAAGCGCGGGCGCGCGGTCAAGCTTTGCGGAACGGGCCGGCCTCCGCATATTCGGCGATCGTCGCATCGACCGCGCGCGCCTCGCGCGCGAAAAAATCCGCCGCCGCCGCAGCAAGGCGCGGGTCGTCGAAATCATGGGAGGAAAAGGTCGGAACAGCTTCATAGCCGCGTGAAAACTTATGCTCGCCCTGCGCCCCGGCCTCGACCCGTTTCAGCCCGCGCTCAATGGCGAATTCGATCGCCTGATAATAGCACAGCTCGAAATGCAGGCAGGGGTGATGCTCGATCGCGCCCCAGTTGCGGCCATAGAGCGCGTCGTCGCCGATCAGATTGAGCGCGCCGGCGATCGGCCGTCCGCCGCGCCGCGCCACCACCAGCAGGATGCGGTCGGCCAGCGTCGCGCTCAACTGCGAAAAGAAGGCGCGGGTCAGATAGGGCCGGCCCCATTTGCGCGAGCCGGTGTCGGTGTAGAATTCAAAAAAGGCGTCCCAATGCGCCTCGGTCAGGTCGCGTCCCGTCACCCGCTCGACGACCAGGCCGGAGCCGAGCGCCTCGGCGCGCTCCTTGCGGATCGCCTTGCGCTTGCGCGACGCCAGGGCGCCCAGAAAATCGTCGAAATTGTTATAGCCGCGATTGAAGAAATGAAACTGCTGGCCCTTGCGCTGGATCATGCCGGCGGCGGCCAGGAAAGCATGGTCGGCGGCGTCGGGAAAGGTGATGTGCAGCGAGGAGAGGCCTGCCGCCTCGGGCAGGGCGCGCAAGCCGGCCAGCAAAGCCTCGCGCGCGCCGGGCGGGGCGTTGGCGGCGACCAGCAGCCGGCGGCCTTGGACCGGCGTGAAGGGCGTCGCGACCAGCGCCTTGGGATAATAGCGCCCGCCGACGCGCTGATAAGCTTCGGCCAGCCCCTGGTCGAACACATATTCTCCGAGCGAATGGGTCTTGAAATAGACCGGCGCGCAAGCCGCGATTCGGCCGCCCGGCGTCTCCGCCATCAGATGGGCGGGAAACCAGCCCGTGCCCTTGCCGACGCAGCCGGTCGTTTCCAGAGCGGCGAGGAAGGCGTGCGACAGAAAGGGATTGAACCGCTCGCCGGCGCCCTCGGGCGACACAGCCGGATTGGCGCAAGCGTCCCAGTCTTGCGCCGGAATGGCGGCAAGCGAATCGACCTGGCGGATGCGAAAGGGAACTGGATTCATCGCGCCGCATCGTGACGTGGAAATGGGACGGGACGCAAAACGGGCGCGCTGTGCGGCGAGAGAGAAGGATGAATTGCCTTGCGCGCACGCCAAAACGGCAAAGCTGACTTCATTTCATATCGCTGTCATTCGTCCTTGGCGAGTTGACGAGGGCGCCAAGCCAAATTCCCACCGCCGGAACATGTCGTGCGCGATCGGTGAGGCGGCATGGATCCCCGTATATTGGCGAGCCGGGTCTCTCACCCGGCGGAAAACATGTTCAGACGCAGCCGGTCGGCTTGGGCAGGCCGCCATATTTGGTGATCGGCTTCATCGGGCCGGTCTGCCAGAGATCGAACATTTCCTTGTTGGGCTTGCCGACAAAGGCGGCGAATTTGCGAATTGGCGGCACCACCTGATTGTCGTCGTAATAGTCGCGCGCCTTGAGAACCTGGTCCCATTTCTCGTCGGTCATCTCGAAGCCGTCGGCCTCGGCCATCGCCTTGCCGACCTCCAGCGTCCATTGGTTCATGTCCTGGAGATAGCCGTCTCCGTCCCGAGGGGGCAAACTCATCAAAAGCTCCTTGGCGCCGCTTCATACATCTTTCCCGCGCCCGGCGCTGGCGCGTGGAATTATTCTAATTTAAATCTGAAAACCGAACGGTCAAGGCGCCGTGCGCCGGCGTGAGCGCGATTTATGCGCATCCGCCGGCGAAACGGCCCGGGATGCGCCTCCGATGTCAGCGCCGCGCGACCAGAGCCTTTTCCGTTCCTTCGGAATCGGAAGAAGTCTCTAGTTAATTGTTTTAACGCATATTCTTGTCCAAAAAGCCTGCAACTTTTTGGGAATATGCTCTAGGCCGGCTTTGGCGAGCGCCGGCAAAGCCGCGCCAAGAAACAAAATGGCCGCGCCGGCGGCGGCCAGTCCGCGAAGGCTTCTCACGTCCCGATTTCCCCCAATGTCGCGGTCAATTCATAGCCAGCCGGCGCACGCGGGAAATCGGCTTTTGGCCGCCGCCGCGATTTTTGCGGGCGGGAAGGTTCAAGCCGCCGCGCCGGTGACGCGGTTGCGGCCCGAATTCTTGGAGAGATAGAGCGCCTGATCGGCGCGCCGCAGGAAAGCGTCGGTGGATTCGCCGCCCATCGATTGAGAGACGCCGATCGACACGGTCACCGCGATCGCGCGCTCGCCATTGTTGATGGGGAAGGGCGAGGTGGCGACTGCGGCGCGAACGCGCTCGCCGACCGCCTGCGCGACGGCCAGTCTGGTGTCGGGCATGACGACGACGAATTCCTCGCCGCCCATCCGGCACATCAGATCGCCGCCGCGCACCTTGTGCTTCACCCGCGCGGCGAAAATTTTCAGCACCTCGTCGCCCGCGTCGTGGCCATAGGTGTCGTTGACCTTCTTGAAGAAATCGATGTCGAGGATCATCACCGAAACCGGCCGGCTATGGCGTCCGGCCTGCTCCATCAGCCCGAGAAGATGGGTTTCGAGATAGCGCCGGTTGTTCAGTCCGGTGAGCGAGTCGATCACCGCCAGCTCCATCGCCGTCTGGACATTGGAGCGCAAGGCGTCGGCATAGCGCTTGCGCCGGACCTGGGTGCGCGCGCGGGCGACGATCTCGTTGGCGTCGATCGGGCGGACCAGATAATCGTTCACGCCAAGGTCGAGACCGCGCAGGATTCTCTGGCGGTCTTCGAGATCGGCGAGCATCAGGATCGGCGTGTGACGGGTGCGGTCGAGCGAGCGCAACTGGCTGCAGATGCGCAGGCCGTCGAAGTCGGAGAGGCCGAGGCTGACGACGATCAGCTCGTAGTCCCGTTCGGTCGCGGTGAACAAGGCTTGATGGGCGTCGGCTTCGACATCCACCTCGTAGCGGCCGCGCAAGGCCGTCAGAATGCGCTGGGCCGAATTGGGCCGATCCTCGACCAGCAGGATGCGGCCGCCCTCGCCGCCGCCGAGCGCATGGGGGATGGCGTTGGAGACGCCGAGGCTCGCCGAGGTTTCGGCGCGGTTGCGCAATTCGTCCATGACGAATTTCAGCCGCGCCAGCGAACGGACGCGGGCGATCAAGGCGATTTCGTCGATCGGCTTGGTCAGGAAATCGTCGGCGCCCGCTTCCAGCCCGCGCACGCGGTCGGCGGTCTGGTCGAGCGCGGTGACCATGACCACCGGCAGATGGAGGGTTTCGGGATTGCTTTTGAGCCGGCGGCAGACCTCGAAACCGTCCATGCCGGGCATCATCACGTCGAGCAGAACCAGGTCGCATTCGCCCCGCTCGCAGATTTCCAGCGCCTCCAGGCCATTGGTCGCCGTGACGACGTCGAAATATTCCGCCGTCAAGCGCGCTTCGAGCAGCTTGAGGTTCGGAATGATATCGTCAACCACCAAAACGCGGGCGGTCATGCTCCGGTCCTTTCACGTCGCGCCGGGAAGGCGCCGTCACTTATCGCCAATATAGTTTCGGACGGTTTCCAAAAATTTCACGACCGAGATCGGTTTTGACAAATAGGCTTCGCAGCCTCCCCGGCGGATTTTTTCCTCGTCGCCCTTCATCGCGAAAGCGGTGATGGCGATGACCGGAATGTGCGCCAGTTCAGGGTCGTCCTTGAGCCATTGGGTGACCTGCAAGCCGGAGACCTCCGGCAGCTGGATGTCCATCAGGATCAGATTCGGGCGGTGCTGGCGCGCGAGGCCGACCGCCTCCACGCCGCTCTTGGTCTGGACCGTCGCATAGCCATGCGCCTCCAACAGATCGTTGAAGAGCTTCATGTTCAGCTCATTGTCCTCGACGATGAGAACCGTCTTTTTCATCGCGCTCCGCCACAGCCGTCGCGCCGCTGCTTCGCGCGGCCGATCGTCATTCACTTTACGCGACAGAAATTGACGAAACAAAAATTCCGATCGAAGCTGGGCGACACGCATGAAAATAGCGACCTTTCCCATGATCCTTCGCACAAATACGCCGCGCCCGGTCTCGCGCGACGAGGCCGAGTCGCTCGCTATCGAGGCGCTCGGCTTTCTCGCCGGCGATCCCGAGCTTTTGTCGCGCTTCCTCGCCCTGACCGGGATCGCGCCCGATTCGCTGCGCGCCGCCGCGGCCCAGCCGGGTTTTCTCGGCGGCGTCCTCGCCTTCGTCGCCGGCCACGAGAAGACCCTGACCGTTTTCGCCGCCGCCGCCGGCAGGACGCCCGAGACAATCGCCGCCGCCCATCGCGCCCTCAATCCGGAAGCCTTTTCCGGCGAATGCTGAAACAGCGCGATTTTTCCCGGGCGCGACAGTGGCGAAGCGCGAAATTCCGCTTTAGATAAGCGCAACCGGCGCCGCGCGCGCCGGAATGGGGAAATGCTGCATGGTCAAGGTCGTTTTTGTCAGTTCCGCCGGCGAGCGGCGCGAATTCGAAGCCCAGCCGGGAATGACGGTGATGGAAGTCGCGGTCAAGAATGGCATTGACGAGATCGTCGGTGAATGCGGCGGCGCCTGCGCCTGCGCCACCTGCCACGTCTATGTCGCGCCGGAATGGGCGGGAAAATTGCCCAAGGCGAGCCCGATGGAATCGGACATGCTCGATTTCGCCATCGATCCCCGCCCGACCTCCCGCCTGTCCTGCCAGATCAGCCTGACGCCGGAACTCGACGGCGTCGAGGTCGAGACGCCCGCCCGTCAAGGCTGAGCTTTTCTGCGTTGTCGATCGCGACAGGTCGCGATCGACGATCCCTCGCATCAGCTCGGTGTCGCATTCGTTCCTAGCCGGTTCGTATTTGCGAACCGGCGTTTCGCTCGACTCCGGAATCGCTGAACAGGAACGGCGCCACGTCGCCCAGCGACGGCGGCTTTTCGGCGAAAAAGGGCATGGGGCGGCAGACCGAGATCGCCGAAATGCCGATCCGCGCCGTCAGGGTTCCGTTGATGACGCCTTCGCCCAGCCGCGCCGAGATTTTGGCGGCGAGGCCATGGCCGATGATCTGCTGCGCCAGCCCGTCGGTTAGCGCCATGCCGCCGGTGATGGCGAGATGCGAGCCGACCGCCCGCGCCAGCCGCCACGCCCCGAGCAGGCCGGGGCGCCCGCCATAGATTTCCGAAATCCGGCGAATCAGGCGCAGGGCCTGGGCCGCGACGACGATCAGGTCGATCGTGGCGCGCGGGCTGATCGCCGCGACCAGCGACACGCGCTTGGCCGCCGTCGCGACTTCCTGGCGCGCGGCGGCGTCCAGCGCCGGCATCAGCTGGCGCTCGGCGATTTCGACCAGATCGCGGCCGTCCACGATTTCCCGGCGCAAATCCTCCAGATGGGCGCGGGCCGCCGCCGTCGCCGGCCTGCCCTGGTAGATGGCGGCGAGTTCGCCGATTTTCGCCCGCGCCAGATCGCGGTCGTCGGTCTCATGGGCGAGCGCCAGCGCCTTGTGCAGCAGGGCGACGCGGCGCTGGCGGAAAATGGCGCGCGCCTCGCGGCCGAGCAAAGCCAGCGAAGCGAGTACGGCCAGACCGGCGAGGCCAAGCCCAATGAAACCCAGCGCCACTGAGCGCGCGAACAAAGATTCGACCAGCTGGTCGAGCCATAGCCCGAAGGAAAAGGCGATCAACCCGCCGAGCGAGGAGGCGAGCAACCCGCCCCAGCCGAAGGCGCCGCGCCGCAGAAAGCCGAAAGCCTGGGCCTCTTCCGCCGCCTGCTCGCTCGCGTCGCCGATCAGCAGCGCGGTTTCCGCCTCATAGGCGTCGGGGCGCTCCTCCAGCACGAAATCGCGCCCGCCGCCCGGCGCGACTTCGTCGAGGCGGAAGGCGCGCGGGCGCATTTTGGGCGCGTCGGTCATGACAGCCGGTCTCCGAACAGGAACTGGCAGGCGCGGTCGAGCCTGATGTGGGGCGGGGGCAGGGGTTTGCCATCCGTTCCGAAAGCCGGCGCCGGCGGGCGGAAGCGCAGGAAACGATAATCGGCGTCGCCCTCCGGCGTGGCGAGGCCGTCGCCGCGAAACGCCTCGCGCGGGTCGGCCGGCAATTGGCCAGGAAAGATCGCGGCCTCGGTCTCACCATCGAAAATCTGGCCGTCGAGCATTTCGCCCTTGAGCGGCGCGCCGACGATGGCGTCGAGCGTTTCGCGCCCGCGCCGCACCGCGGCTTCGCGGGTGGCGCGGATCGCGGCCAGCGCCACCACATCGACCTTGGCTCCGGAAAAATCGGCGCGCGAAATGGCGCGTGCGGTCAATTGCCGCAGGATCGCCTCCAGCCGGTCGTGGCTGAGGTGGTGGAGATGGTCGGCCTTGGTCGCCGCCACCAGGATCCGGTCGATTTTCGGCCGGAACAGCCGGTTCAGCGCGTTGCCGCGCCCGACCCGGAAGGCGGCGAGCACCTCGTCGAGCGCGCGCTGGAGGTCGCGCAGCGCCTCCGGGCCGGAATTGAGCGCGGACAGCGCGTCCACCAGCACGATCTGACGGTCGAGCCGCGCGAAATGGTCGCGGAAGAAGGGTTTCACCACATGGCTCTTATAGGCCTCGTAGCGTCGCTCCATCATCGCGGCGAGCGAACCCTTGGCGGCTCGGGAGCCTTCGGGCGTCTGGAGCGGCGCGAAGGTCAGCGCCGGCGAGCCTTCGAGATCGCCCGGCATCAGGAAACGGCCCGGCGGCAGGGTGGAGAGGGCGTAGCGATCCGAGCGCGACGCGCGCAGATAGGATGTGAACAACTCGGCCGCCCGCCGTGCGACCCCCTCGTCCTCCGGGGCGTTGGGATCGAGCCCGGCCGAAAAGCCACGCCATTCGGCGGCCAGCGCCGCCCGCGCCGCCACCGCGCTGGCTTGATAGGTCTCGCGCGACCAGTCGGCGTAGGATTTTTCCAGCAAAGGCAGGTCGAGCAGCCACTCGCCGGGATAATCGACGATGTCGATGACGAAGGATGAAGGGCCTGGACTCCAACCGGCGCGGCGGTCGAAATCGAGCCGCAGGCGAAGCTCCGAAATCTGCCGGGTCGATTGCGGCCAATGGCGGTCCGGCCCGGTCAGGGCGGCGACATGGTCCTCATAGGCGAAGCGCGCCACATCGTCGTCGGGCTGCGGCTCCAGCCGGCCGGACATCACGCGCCGTTCGGCGGCGACGCGGAACACCGGCAGCGGGTTCTTGCGGCCTTCGGCGGCGGCATGGGCCAGAGCGGTGAGCTGCTGGGCCAGCGCGGTGATGAACACCGTCTTGCCCGCCCGCGACAGGCCGGTGACGCCGAGGCGCAGGCCGCGCCCGCGCGCGATCACCTCCGCGATATTGGCGGCGCTGCCGCGGGCTTCGCTGAAAAGGTCGGTCAGGACGGACAAGATGGGCTCCGAAGGGATCGAGCTGAACCCTTGCCGAATTTAGGGCGAAAAGGGCGGAAGAACAGGCGGCCGGCCCCAATTTCGTCGCGCGAAACCTAAGGAAATGAAAAAACCTTGTGACAACAGAGGCTTCGCGCAAAGACGCAAGAAATCGCGCCGCAGGTTTGAGTCTTTGAGCGAGATTATTCGTTTAAATATCTAATTTACCATATAAATTAACCTAAGGCGTGACCTATGAAGCAGGATTTCAGACCCACAAATTGGTCAAGCGGCCGTCGCCCCACCGCAATTTGCGCCATTCGCCGGCCGCGATTTCGAACAAGGCGACCGCCCCGGTCGGAAAGCCCCGGCCCAGCCGCTTGAGCGCGTCATGATCGCCGCGTCCGGCGAAATGGGTGGCGAAATCCGCCAAAGCGGGATTATGGCCGACCAGGATCAAGGTTTTGACCGTATCGGGCAAAGCGCGCGCCATTTCCATCAGGTCGTGGCGCTCGGCTTCGTAGATTTTGCGATCGAAGCACGTTTCGGGCGCCTCTTTCAGCGCGGCGCTGGCAAGGCCCCAGGTCTCGCGGGTTCGTGTCGAGTCGGAAACCAGGACGAGGTCGACCGGCAAAGCCAATTCGGCGAGCCGCGCCCCCGCCTGGGCCGCTTCCTTGCGGCCGGCCTCGGTCAGCGGCCTTTCATGGTCGCGATAGCGGCTGGAATGAATCGCTTCGGCGTGGCGGAAAAGGATGAGACGGCGCATGGGCCTCCATAGCACGGCTAGGCGACATTATGGCAATAGGCCGATCGGAGCGTATCGCGCCCAAGTTTGGGCTTTTTCTCGGCGCCACGATCGGTTAACCGTCATCCTGGTCGAAGATGCGGTTTCTCGGTTCTCAGGGGAGGAAAAATGAGATTTCCAGGCCGGCTGTTGGCGTCCGCGGGCGCAGTTGTTGTCAGTGGCGGCGCCTTTGCCCAGACGCCGGCGCCTGGCGCGGCTCCCAACATGGAGCAATTGGTCGATCCATCGGCGATTCGCGTGGTCCCCACGCCTGCCTCCCAGCCGGCCGCGAATATCCAATCGCCTGCGGCCAGGGCCTGCGCGAATCATGACGGCAAAATTGCCGCCCGGGCGCGCGCCGACGCCTGCGGCAAGCTGATCGGTTCCGGCAAATGGAAGGGCGAGCAGATCGCCTGGGCATACGCCAACCGCTGTTTCGCTTTGTTCGAGCTCAAGAACGCCGACAAGGCCTTGGCCGATTGCAACAAGGCGATCGAGACCGACGGCAAGAACGCCGTCGCCTTTCAAACCCGCGGCATGATCGAGAAGGACGGCGGACAAGGCGACAAGGCGCTGGCGGATTTCGACAAGGCGATCGAACTGGACGCGAAAAACCGGGCCATTTTCTCCGATCGCGGCGATTTGGAGTTGGCCAAAGGCGAGGCGGACAAGGCGCTTGCGGATTACGACCGGCTGGTCGAAAGCGATGTCGGGTCCGAGCGCGCTTTTATCCAGCGCGGCGGCGCCTGGCTCGCCAAGGGCGATCCCAACAAGGCGATGGCGGATTTCGACAAGGCGCTGAAAATGGCGCCAAACGACGCCTTCGCCTGGTTCAACCTCGGCGCCGCCGCTTATCTCAAGGGCGACAAGGCCAAGGCGGTGGAAGCGCTCCAGCGGAGCATGAAGGGCGATCCTTCGAACATTTATGCCGCGCTCTGGCTTTTCCTGGCGAGCGACGCCGTCCAAGGCAGGGCCGAACTTCAGAGAACTTCGGCGAAATTCTCTCAGAGGGCTTGGCCCTGGCCAGTGGTTCAATTTGATCTGGGAGAAATCGGCGCGGACAAGGTCGACGCCGAGGCTGGAACGCCCAACCAGCAGTGCGAGGCGCAATTCTATGTCGGCGCCGCTTTGATGGCGAAAAAGGCCGACGACGAGGCCAAGGCGAAACTCGGCAAAGCCGCGGAAATCTGTCCGAAGAATTACTTCGAATATTTCGGCGCGGTCGCTGGGCTCAGGAGCCTTGGCATTGCGCCGCAAACGGCGGCGCCGGCCGCCGGGAAAAAATAAGCGCGATCTTTCGAATGTGAATCCGGCGCCTCGTCCCATTGGGCCGAGGCGTTTTTTTGCGCCCCTTTATTGGCGTCGCCTGACGCGCCAGCGCAACGCTGTCGCTCGGGACCAACTCCCTCCCCCTCGTGGGGAGGGCCGGGGTGGGGGTGACGCTATAAAAACGCCAAGCTGCTCGACGCTTTTCCCCCACCCTCACCCTCCCCGCAGGGGGGAGGGAAATGGAAGCATGGTTTCCCATTCGAATTGACGCCCGCCGTCGCCTGTCGCGCCGAATTTCGGGCCATTGTTCCCGTAAGTTTCCATAGCTGAAATAAAAAAACCGACGATGGGCGAACCATCGTCGGCTTTGTTGTTCTGCCGGAAAAGGCCGGCCAGACCGATCGGACGATCAGTACTTGGCGGTGACGACCTTCGGGGTTTCCGGGTTCCACAGCGGGATGATGACATGCAGCGTGCCGCGGGTGTCCTTGGTCGTCATATTCGAGGTGGCGACGTCCGAGCCGATGATCAGCTGGGTGATGACCGGGCCGAAGTTGTAGCCGACCAAGCCGCCGAGGGCGAATGAGGACTGCTTGCCGCCATAGATCGTGTTGATGGCGGTGGTGGAGGTGTCGGTGAAGCCGTAGCCGACGATGCCGACTTCCCACTTGCCGAGCGTCTTGGTCACAGCGAGGCTGTAGATGAAGTCATCGCCGAGCAGGCCCTGGCAGGTGCCGTAGTATCCGGCGCCGAAGGCAGCCCGGCAGAGACCGTCACCGCCACCGAAGACGGGACCGGTGCCGGAGGTGTTGCTGGCCATATTATACAGGAAGTTGCCGGTGAGGTTCCAGCCGTTGGCGTGATAGGCGAGGGCCAACATCTGGTGGAAGGTGGTGGTCTCGAACAGCGGGTCGAAGCCGGCGGTGCCGGACATCGGCAGATAGACGCCGGCGGTATAGCTGAGCCCGAAGCCGTTGCCGAAGTTATAGCCGAATTGCGCGGCCAGGAACGGCGTATAGAGGCCGTACGAATAGCTGGAGCTGGAGGGAACGTAACGGGACGTGTAGGTGCCGACTTCGGCTTCCGGCAGAGCGGCGAGCAGGGTCAGGTGGATGCCGCTGAAGCTCCAGGGGGTCGACCAGGCGACGACCGGAACGTTATAGTTGAATGCGGAGCCTTCCGAAAAACTCGTTCCATTGGCGTTCCGGCCAGCCAGCTGATAGCCGCCGATGGAGGCGATGTCGACGAAATAGACGCCTTCCGGCAGCGGGGTGGCGAGGTCAAGACCAACGCGCTCGCTGGGCGGCGTCTGGGGGAAGGCGAAAGCGGCGGTGCTCAGGCCGCAGAGGCTGAGAGCGCCCACGGCGGCGCCGATGACTTTGGACTTCGTGTTCATTCGAGTACCCCTCCCGAGGGCTTTTGCTACTTCAGAAAAAACGCTTCTCACTTCGTTCCCGCGCCCTCTATCCGGCGAATGCCGCGATATTGTCCGCACGGGTGATCCGAGATCTGCACATTAATCGAACAGGCGAGCGCTCCGATAGGACCGGAGCGCCACACCAGTCTCGTTTCAGCCGTTTGAAAGCATTCATTTGGCCTGAGTTGTAGAAATGTCACATTTTTGAGACGGCTAGCCCCAGTTTCAAGCCGGGCAAGGGGAATTTGTGCGCCCAAAGTCGTATTATTGCGCCGCCTTGCTCGGCAAATGACAAAGGCCGGCGGGATTTCATTGCGACCGACGCGTCGCGAATCATCATGCGCGGCGGCTTTGCCCGCGGCCGATCATGCCCGCGGCCATGATCGGCCGCGACGGGCGCGTGGCCGGGCGTCTTGCGCGAATGACCGCTCCGCGCCGCCCGTCGCAGGCGAGGCGAGAACCGCGCGCGGAGACTGAAAAGCAGATTGAAAACGTTTCCGTTCGCGCGGCGGGGCGTCCGGCCGCGCCACGCGAATCCACGCCCGTCAGGACGCTGCGCGGCTTGCCAGCATTTCGGCGATGGCCGCGAGCGCCGCATCGGCCGCCGCGCCGTCCGGGCCGCCGGCCTGGGCCATGTCCGGCCGGCCGCCGCCGCCCTTGCCGCCGAGCTTTTCCGAAGCGACGCGAACGAAATCGACGGCGTTGAATTTCCTGGTCAGATCGGACGTCACGCCGACCACCACGCCGGCGCGGCCGTCCTCGCCGACGCCGACGATCGCGACTATCCCTGAGCCGATCGACTGTTTCGCCTCGTCGGCCAGCGATTTGAGATCTTTCATCTCGACGCCGGAAATGGCGCGCGAGAACAGTTTAACCCCCGCGATTTCGCGCACCGGCTGCTCGGCCGCCGCGCCGCCGCCCATCGCCAGCTTCTTGCGCGCCTCAGCCAGTTCGCGCTCCAGCTTCTTGCGCTCTTCGAGCAGGGCGGAGAGCCGCTCGGCGGCGTCCTCGACAGGAGCGCGCAGCAGGCTTGAAAGATCGTGGAGCACGCGCGCCTCGGCGTTGAGATGGCGGCGCGCCGCCGCGCCGGTCTTGGCCTCGATGCGCTGCACGCCGGCGGCGACGGCGCCGCGGCCGACGATCGACACCAGACCGATGTCGCCGGTGCGGGCGACATGGACGCCGCCGCACAATTCGACCGAGAAGGCGCGCCGGGCGCCGGTCCCCATCGAGACGACGCGCACTTCATCGCCGTATTTTTCGCCGAACAGCGCCTTCGCGCCCGATTCGATCGCCTCGTCCACCGCCATCAGGCGGGTCGCCACCGGGGCGTTTTCAAGCACCACGCGATTGGCGATCTCCTCGACCTCGGCCAATTCCTGATCGGTCACCGGCTTGGGATGGGCGAAATCGAATCGCAGCCGGTCCGGCGCGACCAGCGAGCCCTTTTGCGCGACATGGTCGCCCAGCACTTCGCGCAAAGCCTCGTGCAGCAGGTGGGTGGCCGAATGATTGGCGCGAATCGCGGCGCGGCGCGCGCGATCCACGTCCAGTTCCAGCGCCATGCCGATGCTGACCTCGCCCTGTTCGACGACGACGTCATGGACGAAAAGATCGCCGACCTTTTTGGCGGTGTTGTCCACCCGAATCCGCGTCCCGCCGGCGTGCAGCACGCCGGTGTCGCCCACCTGGCCGCCGGACTCGGCGTAGAACGGCGTCTGGTTGAGAATCGCAAAGCCCTTGTCGCCGGCCTTGAGCGAATCGACCTCGACGCCATCGCGCAGCAAGGCGGTGACGACGCCCTCGGCGCTGTCGGTTTCATAGCCAAGGAATTCGGTGGCGCCGACCTTGTCCTTGATCGCGAACCAGACCGCCTCGGTCGCGGCTTCGCCCGAACCGGTCCAGGCCTTGCGGGCCTCGGCGCGCTGGCGCTCCATGGCGGAGTCGAAACTCACCTTGTCCACCCCGATTTTCCGGGCGCGCAAGGCCTCCTGGGTCAGGTCGAGCGGAAAGCCGAAAGTGTCGTAAAGCTTGAAGGCGACCTCGCCCGAAAGATTCTGGCCTTCGCCGAGATCGCGCGATTCCTCGTCGAGGATGGCGAGGCCGCGCGCCAGCGTGACGCGAAAGCGCGTCTCCTCCAGTTTCAGCGTCTCCTCTATCAGCGCCTGGGCGCGCGTGAGTTCCGGAAAAGCGGCGCCCATTTCGCGCACCAGGGCCGGGACCAGACGCCACATCAGCGGATCGCGCGCGCCGAGCATCTGGGCGTGGCGCATGGCGCGCCGCATGATGCGGCGCAGGACATAGCCGCGGCCCTCGTTGGCGGGCAACACGCCGTCCGCGACCAGGAAGGCCGAGGCGCGCAGATGGTCGGCGATGATGCGGTGGCTCGCCTGCATCGGGCCGTCGGCGTCGACGCCGGTGGCGTCGGCGACGGCGCGGATCAGGGCGCGGAACAGGTCGATGTCGAAATTGGAATGGACGCCCTGCATCAGCGCAGCGATACGCTCCAGGCCCATGCCGGTGTCGATCGAGGGGCGCGGCAGAGGAACCCGCTCGCCCGGGGCGATCTGCTCATATTGCATGAAGACGAGATTCCAGAACTCCAGAAACCGGTCGCCGTCCTCGTCGGGGCTGCCGGGCGGCCCGCCGCGCAAAGCTTCACCCTGGTCGTAGAAAATCTCGGAACAGGGGCCGCAGGGGCCAGTCTCGCCCATCGACCAGAAATTGTCGCTGGTGGATATGCGGATGATGCGGTCGTCGGAAAAGCCGGCGATCTTCTTCCACAGGCCATAGGCTTCGTCGTCGTCGTGATAGACGGTGACCAGGAGCCGGTTCTTCGGCAGGCCGAAATCCTTGACGATCAAGTTCCAGGCGAGCTGGATCGCCTGCTCCTTGAAATAATCGCCGAAGGAGAAATTGCCGAGCATCTCGAAAAAGGTGTGATGCCGGGCGGTATAGCCGACATTGTCGAGATCGTTGTGCTTGCCGCCCGCGCGCACGCATTTCTGCGACGAGGCGGCGCGGACATAGTCGCGCCTTTCGGCGCCGGTGAAGACATTCTTGAACGGCACCATCCCGGCGTTGGTGAACATCAGCGTCGGGTCGTTGCGCGGCACCAGCGACGAGGACTCGACGACCGTATGGCCATTCCTGGCGAAATAATCGAGGAAGGTGGACCGGATTTCGTTGACGCCGCTCATGGAATGCTCTCGACCTTCCGCCTCGCCACCCGCGCGCTCCCCCCAAGGTCGCGACGAATATGGGTGGAGCGGGCGGCATTATCTATAGGCAGGCCAAGGGCCTGTCGAGAGCGGCCGGGAATTTATCTTGACGGCGGCGTCAGCCCGCAGCTCTCACACGGGGGTCGGCCTGCGCCAGCGCAAGGTGATGACAGGGCAGGAGAATGGCGCAGGCCGATGCGCCACGTCGGCCAAGCCGTTCGACGCACACTGTCATCACCCGTAGCCTGTCGCTTGCGACGGGCGTCCTTCCGGAACCCAAAGCCTGTCGCTTGCGACGGGCGTCCTTCCGGACGCCCGGTTGCGCTGACCCTCCGGCTCGCATCGACGGCCGCCCGCCGCGTCGGGCGGTTCAACCGTATGATACGGTTTTCGCAAACCGCGGAAACGCCATGGCGCGAAAATCCTCTATGTCGCGGGCGGATTTTCGCGCCAGCGGAATACGAATTCCGAATGATTCATTCGGAATTCGTATGACCCCATACGCTTTTCGCCGCCCTCCTTGCGTTCGCCTCGTCGAAATCGCAACGCAGGTCGGCCCGGTGTGAAAGCTGCGGGCCAGACCTCAGCCGTCGTGGTCTTCCGCGCCGGGATCGATATTGTCGAGAATGCGCTCCGCGATCAGGCCGGCGTTCTCGCGGATGGTCTGCTCGATCCGGGCGGACGTCTCAGGATTGGCCTTCAAGAAGGCCTTGGCGTTCTCGCGGCCCTGGCCGAGGCGCTGGCTGTCGAAGGAGAACCACGCGCCCGATTTCTCGACCACGCCGGCCTTGACGCCGAGATCGATCAATTCGCCGAATTTGGAGACGCCTTCGCCATACATGATGTCGAATTCGACCTGTTTGAACGGCGGCGCGACCTTGTTCTTGACGACCTTGACCCGGGTCTGGTTGCCAATCACCTCCTCGCGGTCCTTGATCGCGCCGATGCGGCGGATGTCGAGACGCACCGAGGCATAGAATTTCAGCGCATTGCCGCCGCTGGTGGTTTCCGGAGAACCATACATCACGCCGATCTTCATGCGGATCTGGTTGATGAAGATCACCATGGTCCGCGACTTGGAGATCGAGGCGGTGAGCTTGCGCAAGGCCTGGCTCATCAGGCGCGCCTGAAGGCCGGGCTGGACATCGCCCATTTCGCCCTCGATCTCCGCGCGTGGGACGAGCGCTGCGACCGAATCCACCACCAGAACGTCAACGGCGCCGGAGCGCACCAAGGTGTCGGTGATTTCAAGCGCCTGCTCGCCGGTGTCGGGCTGGGAGATCAGCAGGTCGTCGAGCTGGACGCCGAGTTTTCTGGCGTAAACCGGGTCGAGCGCATGTTCGGCGTCCACGAAGGCGCAGACGCCGCCTTTCTTCTGGGCCTCGGCAATGGTGTGCAAGGCGAGGGTGGTCTTGCCGGAGGATTCCGGGCCAAAAATTTCGATGACGCGACCGCGTGGCAGGCCGCCGACGCCAAGCGCAATGTCGAGGCCGAGCGAGCCGGTGGAAATGGTATCGATTTCCGCGACGGGCTGGTTCTTGCCCAGGCGCATGATCGAGCCCTTGCCGAATGCGCGTTCGATCTGGGCCAAAGCGGCGTCCAGAGCCTTGGTCTTGTCCACGGAGGTTCCTTCCACGAGGCGGAGATTTGCTTGCGACATTGGCTTCATCCTTTTGGCACGGGCGCGGCCCGCCGCGCAATCAGCTTGCAGGTTGCATATGTACATGATTTGTTCTTATACGCAAGCTTGAATTCGCATCTCGTTTGATTTTGGCGATGGCGGGCCAAGGACGCCGTCGCCTTTCTCAAATGAAGGAGCTACGAGGGAGCGACGCTTGCGAAAAGCTCCGTCGTGTTTTGGCGCGCCCGATCGGCGCAACGTCAGGCTTGTGGGGGCGGCGCGGGCGTTTCGATAAGTTTTGTCGTCCTTCCGCCAGCAATATTCGTCATCGCCCGAAGATCGATCGGCGTCTTGGGGGGCAGCGCCGGTCCGCAGGTCACGATGACGCAGGCTTGGTCTGCAATGTCGACCTGCGAGATCAGGGATCTGTCGCTAGCCATCGCCATGACCAGTTCGAAGATCAGATTCGTCATCGATTCCATGCCATGAAACGGGCTCTTGTCCGTTTGCCACGGCTCGCCCGGCCAATGAGTCCAGCCCCAATCCTCGATGATATATTTCCCGCCGGGACGGAGATAACCGAACAACGCCTGGAAACAGGCCTTGGTCTGGGGAAGATAGTGCGAACAGTCGTCAACGATCAGATCGAGAGGCTTAGCCCCGAATTCTTCGTCAAGAATTGACCTCAGCCGTCCCGTGTCCGCTTGATCGACGCCGCCAATGAGTTTGATCGCACCCGAGAGGCCTTCTCGCTCAATCAAGGCTTTCAGCTTGTCTGTCGGCGGGAACCAATCGATGGCGACGATCTTGTCGAGTTGGTTCATGTCGGTCAGAAACAAAGGCATTCCGCCCTGGAAAAAACCGATCTCGAATATCGATTTTATCGAATTGTTCCTGAAAAGATTACGGTATATCTCGATGAGGCGCCTGTCCTTCAGCAGCGCTACGGAATCCAGATCGGTCTTCCCTGAGTAATCGCTGACGGAAAGCGAATAATTGAACCGTGGCGACCGAAAAGTTTCGTCGCTCTCCCATTTGGGCCATTCATCCCAGTTATCTTTTCGTTGCGTTTGGGAACTGGCCCCGACGGACTCCTTCTGAAAATAGACCCCGACGCCGTCAATCGGAACGATCGTGGGATTCAGCCCGCGTTTGGCAAGGAAGTCCGTCACCGCGGCCTTGCAGGCGGGAATGATTTCGTAATCATCGACGATGATCCATCCGCCTGGCGTGATGCGATCGTAAAGGTGCTCCAACGGCTGGATCGTCGATTCGTACATGTCGCCGTCCAGGCGCAAAACGGCGATCCTATGGGTCGGCAGGGTCGGCATCGTATCCCTGAACCAACCCTTGGCGAACACGACTTGCTCGTCGAGAAGCCCGAATCGCCTGAAATTTTCCTGCACCTGCTCCAGAGACACAGCCAGTTCCGGAAATTGGTGAAAAGTGGAGCCGGCATCCGCCGGGAACTGGGATTCGTTTGGCGGCGGCAGCCCCTCGAACGAATCCGCAAGGATCACTTTGCGGTCGCGCACGTCGTGGGCCATCAACACCGCTCGCGCCATAATGCTCGCGCCACCGCGCCACACGCCCGTTTCGACGATATCGCCGGGAATTTTCGCCTTGATGACGTTTTCGACCAGCGTACGAAAATTGCGCATGCGCTCGCTGCCAATCATCGAATCGGCGTGGGATGGCCAATCGAGGCCTCGATCGCGGAGATTCGAAGCATAGGCGGTGTAACCGAAGGTCGGTAAGGGCGGATCCTCGTAGAGCGAGCCGGTGAGCGTTGCTTCCATCAGATCGAGATAAAGTATTTTCGAACCGGACAGGCGCCCATCCAAAAGGATTGAGAGCGATCCGTCCATGCGGTCGTTCAACGAGGACGCGACCTTGGTCGTTAGCGCTTGAAGTCGACGTTCAGCCACCCACGCATCGCGCTGAGTCATCATCTCGTCGCGCTGAGTCATCATCTCGTCGCGCTGGGCGCTGAGTTTGTCGCGCTGGGCGCTGAGTTCGTCGCGCTGGGCGCTGAGTTCGTCAAGCTGGGCGCCGAGTTCGTCGCGCTGGGCGCCGAGTTCGTCGCGCTGGGCGCCGAGTTCGTCGCGCTGGGCGCTGAGTTCGTCGCGCTGGGCGCTGAGTTCGTCGCGCTGGGCGCTGAGTTCGTCAAGCTGGGCGCTGAGTTCGTCGCGCTGGGCGCTGAGTTTGTCGCGCTCGCCCGCCACGCGATTGAGCTCTGCGATCAATCGGTCGCGCTCGACAAGATCCGCCCCTTTGAAGACCTCCATCAAACGGCGTGGAATTCCCGGAGAGTCCGTCATTGGCCAAGTCTGCCCTAATCTGTTGACAACCATAGACAAACGCCCGCGCGGGCGCTCGGCGATTTTTCTTCGGCCCAAGGACGGCGCTCGGGGATTCAGCCGCCTGCGCCTTGCGCTTAAGAGCAGAAACCGCAATCAGCCAGTCAAGGTCTCGATTAAGCGATCTGCTCCGGCGATTTGTTATCTTGGCTTCTTTCCCCTGAGCCACCTAAGGCTGGCGCGCAACGGATTGGTCACCGTTTTGCGGACGAAGCGCCCGAGCGGGGTATATTTCTTCTGGGTGTTGGCGGCTACATAAGGAGAGGGTGGGTCAGCGCTTTGAACGTCTTGCGGAATGCGCGCGATGTCCGGGACGCCCCTGTCCATGAGGTCTGTCAAGGTGGAGTCGCCGCGTTTCGCTCGCGCCGTCGCCTCCAGAAATAGCCGCCCATATAGGCGGCAGGGCTCCAGGTGGCAGCCTTCGGCCCATTCGTTCCATGCGTTGATGAAAACGAGCCTGTCCTCGCCGGGAAAGTCCTCGCAGGTCTTGGCGATGGCCTGCGAAAGCCAGAACTCATAATTTCTCGGCGTGCCGTTCAATCCGATCGCCGCGCGTGCGCCCGTGCGGGCGGTGTTGTCCCATGCTGGGAAAACGCAGCGAAAGCCGTTGAAGTCGCGGGAATAGCGCATTGACAGATAACGTTCGGCGACATCCGCGCAGTCGAAAACATAACCGGAATGTTCGTTATAGAAATTTATCGCCGGAGTCAGGCTCGGCATCGTCATGTTGTGCGGCGGAAATTCCACGCCGCTGTCGAAGCTGAACTGGCGGTAGTCCCAGTTGCCATGGGTGAAGGCGCAGGCGACGTGGATTTTCGGAATGCCGACGCTGGCGCAATATTTCCGCCAGATCGCGACCGTCTTTTTCGCGTCGGGAAGATGCTGCGGACGATAGACGATCAAGAAAGGCGCGCCATCGACAAGAATGTAACGCTTGTCGCGTAGCATCGGCTCGATGCTTTTTATGAAATCGAGATCGTCGTCGGGGCGATATTCCTGAGCGATCAGAATATCATGCTCGGCCGCGTCCCATCGCCGCGTCCAGTTTTCATTGGCCCAGCACAGGCAAAACGGCATGTCGCTCTCGGGATCGGCGAGCATGTCATCGAGCGGCGCGCTCAAGAGTTGTCGGCCAGAGAACCAGTAATAATGGTAACAAAAACCGTCGATTCCGTAAGCCTTGGCTAATTTGATCTGCTCACGACGCGATTCGCGCAAACGAAGGTCGTAGAATCCGAGATCGGTTGGCAGATGGGGTTGAATATGGCCGGGGAAAAGCGGCGTGGCCTTGGTGACGTTGGTCCATTCGGTAAATCCCCGTCCCCACCATTGGTCGTTTTCCGGAATTGGATGAAACTGCGGCAAGAAAAACGCGATAAGTCTGACCTGACAGTCGTCGGACCTCACCGCCAGTTTCGGTTTGGAATCTGTCAGGGAAAGCGCATTTCTCGCGCGCTCGACGGGAGCCGCCTTGGTGACAACTTGGTAAACGGAACTTAACCGGTGGCTCGCGAAGGCTTGGCGTTCGGTGGCGGACAACGATTCCCAAAGATTTGCGAACTCGGTCTTGTCGGGGTTCAGCTCAACGAAACGGTAATCCTGAATCGCGAGGCCCGCGCTTTCGTGCAGGGTCTGGATATTATGCATTCCGAAGAAACGGATATGGGTCTTGTCGAACAGGCCCCATTCTCCATAGGCGAAATCCTCATGCGCGAGGCTGACCAGCACGCCCCAATAGGCGGCGTGAGGAAGGGAGAGCACGATGAACCCGTGGTCGTTCAACAGGCTTTTCATCTGCTTGAGAACGGTCCACGGGTCGTAAAGATGTTCGAGAACATCGGCGGCGATGACGACATCGAATTTTCGTTCCGAGCCGAGTTGCGAAGTCCAGTCCTTATTATTCAAATCAACAGAATAGACCCCGCTACAGAATACTTTCAGTTTTTCGACGGAGACCGGGTTGATGTCAATGGCGACAACTTCGCAACACATCACATCGACTAATTTCCGGGCGATGGCGCCGGACCCCGCGCCGATCTCAAGCACGCGCTTGTTTTTCCCAACTAGTCGAATGACGTTGGCGGCGGCGTTGTTGCCGTTAAAATCGAATTCATACTCATAATTCATGAATACAGACAGATCTGGAGCAATAGATTTCTGTACCGGCTCTGCCATATATACCCGGACCTGCGCGAGTGTGTTAGCGTTGTTTTTCTTAGCAATGCGCCCCTCCGCAGTCAAGAGTTGGAACGGCCCTCAGCTATCCCCTCATTTTTCAAATGACCGTGAATGTCTGAGACAAGGTGTTGTTTTGATTTATATATTATGTAAATCGCTCGACCAGGGGCCGCAGCCGGATTTCCGGCATGTTCGGGATCAACTCTTAGAGCATGCAGCCCTGCCGGAACGGCGAATGTGTGCGGTGCTTGGCGGTATTTGATTTGAGATGGCGGTCCATGCCGAGGCCTTCGCCGGCGGCGCCGAGCATCGTCAAGAGCACAATGGCGAAGGCGTTCAAGAGAAGCAGCCGGTCGCGCCGTTGCGGATCGGCGATGCGCTGAACGCTTAATCCCATGCCAAAACGCAAGTCCTTGGGGTCGCGAAAACTCGGCTCTATCGTCCAGCGCCTGGAGTAGGCGTCGATGATCTCGCGCGCGGTGGCCTCTCCGGCGCCGGCGGCCAGACACCAGGCCTCCTTCATGTCCTTGGCCTTGACGCAAACGACCGCCGCGACCTTGTGGCGGCCCGTCGTGACCTCGGCGTCGCGCAGCTTGCGCGCCCGGCCGCCCTTGCCGACCCACGCAGCGGCGGGGCGCGTCGCCATCGGCCGCCGCGACGTGAATGTTGCCGCGAAAGCGGATGACATAGGCGAAGCCCAGCGTGTCGAGAAAATCGAACAGCTTGGTGTCGCCAAAGCCGCGGTCGGCGAGGATCGTCACCGCGGCGCCCTCGGGCGGCACTTCGGCCAAACGCGTGAGGCAGAGGTTCTCGAAGTCGTTGCGCTGGTTTTTCAGTTCGTCCTTCAAGACGGTCAGCCATAGCAAGGGCGTCGCGCGGCCGTGGTTGGAGACGAGGTTCAATGCCAGCGATCGCCTGATCGTCCGCGTCGAAATCCGTCCAATCCATGGCCACGACAATCGCCTCCAAGCACAAGGCGATGAGCTATGAGCGCATGAAGACGCGCGAGGAGGAACTGCAAGCCGAGGTCGATCGCTGGCTTGAAGCCGCCGAAGCGGTCGACGCGGAGGAAGACAAGCTCCACGGCGCGACCCGTCGCGGCGACGAGACGCCCGAGTGGATCGCCAATAAACAGAAACGTCTGGCCAAAGTCCGAGAGGCCAAACAAGCGCTGGAAGCAGAGGCTGCGGCCGCTGCGGCGGCGAAGGCGGAGGCCGAGGAGAAGCGCAAAGCCGAGAACCGCAAGCGCTCGGGGCGCTGTCCGCGTGCGCCCTCGGATGATCCCGAGCCCAAGGCGCAACGCCGGCGATTTCCAACATAAGGCGCAGCGGCGCCGAACTTGACTCTGTCTCGCAACTTGTTTAACCGGCCATGCGGTCCGACGGACGCTTGTCCGTCGACCGGAGATAAGCGCCTGATCTCCGAATTACGGCGGCCAGCGGTCGCCCTGACGGGACAGCGGAGACGCGTGATTTGACCATCGGGGATCCCGAGCGTTCGACCCCATCGCTTTTGGAAAGTTCCCGGCCGCCCGGCCGCCAATCAGCCAGCTTTGCATCAGCTTCGCCGGAAAGCAAAGGCCGTTGCGCCGTCCCGTCGGGAAGCGGGAGGCGCCCGAAAAACGTCAGCCTTGCTCATCACGACTTCCGTCCCGACATCAACGGCCTGCGAATGCTGGCCATTGTCGGCGTGGTCCTGTTCCATGCGCATCTTGGACTTCTTCCGGGCGGATTTGCCGGCGTTGACGTCTTTTTCGTCATTTCCGGCTTCCTGATCTCGCGCATCATCCTGAGCGAGCGCGAAGCCGGCAAATTTTCTCTGCTTTTCTTCTATGCCAAGCGCGTCAAGCGCATCCTGCCGTCGCTCCTGCTGGTGACATTTTCTGTCTGGACGATGGGCTGGTTCTGGGCCGACCCTCATTTATTCCGGTCTATCGGCGGCCACATCGAGGGCAGCTCCTATTTCACCGTGAACCTATGGCTGTTGCGAAAGGCCCAGGGCTATTTCGGCATCGATTTAAGTTCGCAACCGCTGCTGCATCTGTGGTCGCTCAGCATTGAGGAGCAGTTCTATCTGATCTGGCCAGCGCTCATGCTCCTTCTTTTTTCGGGAGGGCGCCGGCTCATCGGCGCCGGCGTCGTTGTCGTTTTCGCGCTGTCGCTGGCTTTCAATTTGTTCGAGACGCCGCGCGAACCGTCCGCCGCCTTCTATCTGTTATGGAGCCGTGCGTGGGAGCTCGCGCTCGGCGCCATGCTGGCATGGCGGGAAGTCTTCGCGCGGCGCCCTATGTCGCATCCCGACGTCCGTTGGGCCGATTTCGGCGCCGGACTTGGCCTGGCGCTGATCTGCGCCGCCTATATTCTGCTCGATCAAACGCAGGATTTCCCCGGCTGGCGCGCGCTGGTTCCGACGATGGGGAGCGCTTTGGTGATCGCCCATCCGGGCTCGCGCATCGGCCGCTACGTGCTCGGCAACCGGATCGCGCAATTTTTCGGCCTTATTTCCTATCCGCTTTACCTCTGGCACTGGCCGCTCTTTGCTTTTGCCCATATCCGCCCGAACGCGCCACCCATGGGGCTACTCGTGGCGCTGGCCGTGGCGCTCGCCTATTTGACCTGGCGTTTCATCGAGCGCCCGGTGGGTCACGCTTTTCGCCGCCATCCGCGCGCGGTCGCGCTGACTCTTGTTGCAATGCTCGCGCTCAGCGGCCTACTGGGCAGCACGACCCGGCGCATGGACGGCTATCCCGGACGTTTCCCGCCCGAAGTCACCCGCATCTTCAATTATGACGCCCCCAACGGCCCCGTGTCGAGGCTAATGGCCTGCTTTTATCAAAAGGATGCGAAGCATTATTCCCTTGACGAAGAAAGGTTGCGGGCGCGAGCCTTCTTCGAATCCCATCATTGCAATCTCATCGCCGATCGGAACAAACCCACGATCATGATTGTCGGCGATTCCCACGCCGCCCATTTTTTTCCCGGCTTGGAGCAGGAATACGGGGCCAAAGCCAATGTGATCGCGATGACCGCGAATTTTTGCATGCCGTTGATCGAGCACCCGCCGCTCGATCAGGGCTTAGGCGGCACGCCGCGCTGCCGCGCGATCAATGAATATGTGTTCGAGCAGATTCGTGCGATCAAGCCGGACATTTTGTTCGTAAGCGCCTATTTCGCATCGTATGTTACCGATCCCGATTGGCTTTACCCGAATTATTTCAATGATTTTCTCGACAATGTCCGCAAGCTTGACGGCGAGGATCCCAAGCATATCGTCATCGCCGGCCAGGTTCCGACCTGGACGCCGTACCTGCCGATTCTCGTCGGCTTGGAGGTCAACGCGGACAAGGCCGCCGCAACATTTTCGGCCGTCGGCCTGAGACAGGAATTGCTTGCGGCCGACGCCGCCCTCAAGGCGTTCGATTGGGGGAAAAACGCGACATATGTTTCCCAAGTCGGCAGCTTGTGCCGCGACGGGCAATGCCGAAGGTTGGTCGGGGCCCACTTGCCCGACGACATGATCGCTGTGGATTACGGGCACTACTCGGCCGCCGGTTCGATCTATGCGGTGAAAAACATTTTCGCGCCGGTTCTGGACCCACTCCTCGGCCAAGCGACGACACGATAACGCGTGCGGACGATCGTATTCGGCGTTCCGCTCATTCTCAGCGGGTACGAAGGCTCTCGCACGCCTCATCGGGATCAGTCGCTGGATGAACTTCTGCAATCGCCAGCGGCCTCACGCCGCCCATGGCGGGCACAAACCGCCCGCCGTGGTTCATCGGAACAGGATGGAACCCGACCAGCAGGTCCAGAGCGTAGCTTAAATCACCCCGGAAATTGTCCAACCAATGGGGAGCAGCTCAGTTTCAAGAGCCCTTCATTCAGGGGCGTCGGCGGCGGATACGACTGTCGCGATGGATGTCAGCGCCTCCCGCACGACATCCGGGCTGTTCCACATCAACGCGTCAAGAATTGACAGGTTGGGAATGAATTCCAACTCCTTCGTCTCGTAGACAAAGTCCGAAGCCTTGAGGAATTCCAGCGCCACGCCGTGTTTCTCGAATGTTTTTCGATCGAACAATTCACGGCCGCCGTAAGGGTTGACATAGGTCTTTGCGCCGAGGAGTCCTGCGATTGTCGGCGCCCATTCGCCGGCGCCGAGATTGTCCGGCAGCGGCAGGCTCAATTCCGAACAGATCCGGCGTCGGAACGCAAGGCCGAGATAAGCGCAGACCGCGTCGAGCCCCGCAACGTTCAAATCGACCAGCGAGTTCCTGTTCCCCGCCGACGCGAAAGCCGTCTTCACGACCTCTTCGACTTGCCGCGCGAATGGAGCTCGGCGCCGATAATGACTGAGCTTGCCCAACGTCGTCCGTTCCGCGGCCGCGAGGTCGAGCACCCGCGCTTCGTGAATCTTGATCGAAATGCTGGAGTTCGACAGCGGAACATTGATCCAGTTCGCGCCCTGGCTCGGATGCAGCACGCGATTGCGGCTGATCCAGCTTTTCGGCGTATATTGGGTGATGTCGAAGACGACCCATTCGTCGACATTGGCGATCAAGGCGAAATGTCCCGGATAGGGGAAGAAATAAGGCTGCATGATGCCGAGGCGCATGTCACTCTTCCAATGCTTTGCGCACGTCCGGGGCCCGTTTGGACAGGGTTTCCAGCAAATCTCCCAATCGCGCGACGGCTTCGTCCGAAACAAGCGCGCCGGTCGGGAATTGCATGATCCGTTCGCACAGCGTTTCGGTGTTCGGCAAGGCGGCCGTCTTGCCCGAATCTCGGTCTGCCCAGGGCATGCAACGGTGGGCGCCCGGATGGAAATAGCGGCGCGCTACGATGTTCTCCGCCTTCAACGCGCGGAGCAACTGGTCGCGCGTCAGGCCGAACGTCTCCGCCTCGACATCGACGACGATATATTGATGATTGGTCTTGCTGACATTGGTGGGCTCTAACAGGCGCAGGCCCGGCGCCCGCGCGAGACACGCGCGATAGAGGCCGAAAAGCCTCTCGTTGCGCGCGAGAATCGCTGGAAAATCCTCAAGACTCATCAGGGCCACCGCGGCCTGCGCCTCCGACATCCGCCCATTACTGGTCTTGACCACCGGAACCGGCGGGCCGGCGCCATAGCTGCTGCGAATGTTGCGCAGCCGTTTTGCGATTTCATCGTTATTGGTCGTCAGGCAACCGCCTTCGGCCGCGCTGAACACCTTGGTCGCGTGAAAGGAGAAAACCTCGACGTCCCCGAAGCCACCGATGGGAACGCCATCCACCTCGCAGCCGAAGGAATGGGCGGAATCAAAGAACAGCTTCAGGTTGTGCGCGGCGGCGAATTCCTCCAGGGTCCGCGGGTCGCAGCTCCCATTCCAGAGGTTGACCGCCAGGATGGCGGAAACGTCCTCGTCGAGATACGGCGCGATCGTCTCGGGCGTCACGCAATGGGTCCGCAAGTCGATGTCGCAGAAAGCGGGTCGCAGATTGGCCCATTCGAGCGACTGGGCGGTGGCGATGAAGGTGAAAGAGGGCGTGACGACTTTGCCTTTAAGCCCAAGGCTTTCGGCGGCCATGATGAGGCCGATCGTCGCGTTGGTGACGCAGATCGCGTGCCTGACGCCGAAAAACGCCTCCAGCCGCCGTTCGAGCTCCTGCGTAAGCGGCCCCTGATTGGTGTAATATTGGCGCGCGAATATGTCCCTGAACCGGGCTTCATATTTTTCCCAGGACGGGAAATAGAGCTGGCCGACCGGCAGCGGACGTTCAAAAGCCGGCTTGGCGCCAAGAATGGCGAGTTGATCTAAGTGCGGCGCGGTCATGATCCCAGGCGCTCCGAGATTTGAGCGGCGTTCCGGTCGATAAAGGCGAAAAACGCGCACAAGGCGTCGATGTCGGCTTCCGTCACGAAATGCCCGCAAGGCAGGAGCATGAATTTTTCGGCGAGCCGATCCGTGATCGGCAAATCGGCGGGAATGTGCGGATAGGCCATGCTTTTCCGGTGTAGGGGCGGCGAATAATAGGAACGCGCCAAGGCGCCCTCGGCATGAAGAATGTCCAGCGTACGCGCGCGGCTCAGCGGCCAGTCTGGCGTCGTTTCGACGACGATATTCTTGTAGCTCGTCCGATATCTTTCGTCGAATTCCAGCAAGCGAAGGCCTGGCGCAAGCCGCAGCGCCTCTCTGTAGCGATTGTATCGCGCGCGGTTCCGCGAGACCTGATTTTCGAGGTCGTCCAGACAAGCCAGCGCCATGCAGGCGTGCGGTTCGCACAGTTTGGCGTTAAGTCCGAATTCGACGACATTGTCCGGCCCGCTGAACCCGAAGCCGCGCATGAACAGCAATCGCCGCGCCAGATCCTTGTCGTCGGTGGTGACGTAGCCGCCTTCGAAGCCGTTGATCAGCTTGCTGGCGTGCAGCGAGAAACATTCGGCTTGGCCGAAAGAGCCGATCTTTCCGCCGGCGACACTCTCGTAGACCGATTCCACCGCATCGAATATGACGGGAACGCCCGTCCGCCGGCCTAGGGCTTCGACGCCTTCCACGTCGCAGCAGTTCACGATCGGATGGGTGGCGAGAATCGCGGCGGTTTGATCGTTGACGCAGGCGGCGACGGTTTCTGCGGATACCGCAAGCGTTTGCGGATCGACTTCGCAGAAATGCGGTTTGAGCGGCAGCCACGCGACGATATCCGCCAGCCGCCTATAAGTCAGCGACGGCATGACGACATTCGTCCTGCCCGGCAACGCCAGAGCCTTGAGGGTCAAGACTATCGCCCAGAAGCCATTGGCGAATGAAATGCAATGTTTGGCGTGGTGAAATTCCGCCAGCCGCGCCTCGAGCAAACGAACCATCGGGCCGTTATTGGTGTACTGCTTGGCTTCATAGAATTGCTTTGAGTAGTTCAGAAAATTGTCGAGATCGGGCCGCACCAGATTTGAAGTCGAAATGATCGAACTGAACAATTGTGGCCCTCCGAAGATGGCCAAATCGTCTAAGCTGCGCTTATCCAAGACACGTTCCTTCCGGCTGTCCTCGGGCGGTCCTATCGGGTCAGGATCGCGTCGAAACGATAATGCGCGGCATAGAAGTCAGGCGGCATTGTCATGATTTCGAGCTTCCATCCACAATCCGATGCTAAATCGCGCAATTCGGCTTCGGACCGCCAGACCCCGATTTGCGCCTTTGGATCCTTCAGTTCGCCGGCGTAGCCCTTCCCCTCGGGATAGAACAAATGAGCCCTGTCGGCGTCCGGCAGATTACCGATCATCACACGCCGGACGTTGAAAAATCTCCGGGCAAGCCCGTCAAGAACGCCAGCCGCGTCGGTTTCCGAAAAATAGGTGAAGCTGCCATAGCAGAGAACCTTGGTGAAACGCCCGGCGTCTGGTGCGTTCGCGACGTAATGCGCGGCGTCGTCCACTTCGAAGGAGGTCTTGCCAGGAATCGCGAAACGTTCGTTGGCGATTTCGATCAGATATTCCGACGAGTCGACGCCGTGCAGCGCGGCGCATTCGGCGAAAAACGCGCTGGCGAGCGCGCCATTGCCGCAGGCCAGATCCAGCACGGCGTCGGTGGGTTGCAATTGCAGTCCTTGGCGAATGGCGTCAACGATCATGGCGATCTGTTCGTCCGAAACAGGCTTGCCATGAACCGTGCGCCGCACTTGTCCCCACAGATCATCGCGGGCGAGCGCTTTCGGAAATTCCTTGTAATCTGACTTCGAAAAACTCATCCCGGTCTCTCGCTTTTTCGCGCCGAGTCTCAACAGACGCCGCCGCCCGTCAATCGCGCGCGCCGCTCGTCGATGGCCCGATAGGCCAATTGCTGCGCCTCGTCGAACCGCTGTCCCAGCAAGACCCCGTCCTCAAGGCCGATCGGCAGATCCATGAAATAGCGCAACTCTGGATAAATGTCCGCATGCTGATTGTATATTGCCATGACGCGGGCATGTTGGCTTTGAAAACGGTGGTGCGACAACGCGCCGATATCGAAAGCCCAGCGGCCAAAAAGATCCCATTCGAAGAGCCCCGCCGAATAGCCCGGATATTGCGGGGTGGACGTTTGCGCCCCGTGCCGGCGGAAGGCCGACCCGACCCACGACGTGCCGGCGACCGTGGCGCCGGAGGCGAAAAAATTCGCATAGAGCGCCATATCCGTCAGGAAGCGCAAGCGATGGTCGCCCACCTGAAATGGTTTGCCAAGCCGCCGCAGCGTCTCGGCGTGGATCAGCAGGTTGGTCGGCTCGCCGATCGAGTTGCTTATTTTGCCGAGCATCTCGTTGAAGAAATATTCCGGCGCGACGATGGCGAAATCCGGTTTGCGGAGCAACGCCATCTTGACCGTGTCAAGAAAGGCGGCCTTGCGCCGCGCCTTGTAGCGAAGGAATTCGAGACGGTTTTCGCGGTCGGGGGCGATGAAAAGCCTTTCGCGTCCGATCCGCTTGCCTCGCTCATCGATAATGTCACGGCTGTGAAAGGCGAGCTGACAGCCCGTCTTGCGCGCCATGGCGACCAGGATTTCGACGGAGCGAGGGTAGAGCAAATCGTCGTCGAACAAGAATTTGAGATATTCTCCGCGCGCTCTGGAGATCAGGTGGTCTCGATTGGATCCAGGCGCGCCGCGGTTCGGATTCTTGAAATACTGGATGCGCGGGTCGCTCCATTTTCCGACCAGTTGTTCGATCCTATCATCTGCAGAATCGTCGCTGATGAGCAGTTCGAAATCGGAAAAGGTCTGCGCCAGCGCGCTTGCAATGGCCTCGTTCAGCCAGGTCGCGCGGAAGGCGGGAATGAGGATGGACACGAGCGGGGCGGCGACCTGTTGGCCTGGGACTGGCGACGGCGTGGATTTCATCCCAAGCTTCTGTGTCGAACCCCGGGGGGCGTCGGTCGAATTGTCCATTTCGAAGCGTCTATCTGAAACGATGCATATGGTAAAGCAGGTCTGGTTGCCTCCAGCCGCCAGTCATAGAGAAGCTCGATACAGCCTCTGCGCCGAGATTATGGATCATGTCTGGACGGCGCCCCTTGATCAAGGGTTTTCTTGGCGTGCTGTGAACGTCTCGGGTGCGGTCATGTCTTCGGCCTGTTGACGCGGGTTTTTATCGCCGGAGCGCTTTGAAAAAGGCTATTGGTCTATGTGCTCGGCGGTTTCGCCACTGCGCTGAAGCGCAGATATCGCCCTATAGGGCGCAAATCCGAGCCGATTTGATGGCGGCTACCGCCTCATTTCGCCCTCATCTCCCAATTTGGACGCAATTCTCCCGTCTGGACGGCCTCACGCTGCCCGGAGCAGAACCCGCGCCCGTTTCATATTCATCGCACAGGCGACGAATTGCAGATGACAATTGTTGCGCGCGAGCCCGCGATAACGAACCCGCGCCATGCCATACCAATTTTTCATCGTCGCGTTGGCCCGCTCGACGCCGGAGCGCACACTTGAAGCCGTCGTGTTGAACCACTTCTGCCAGTTTTTCAGCGGCTTGTTGCGCTTGGCCTTGTAGGCGATCTTGTCGTCGATGCCGAGCGAAGCGAGCTTTTCTCGCAGGGCTTTGCTGTCGTAAGCTTTGTCCGCGTAATAGGCCTCTTCGTCGCCCTGGATCATCGCCTCGCCGCGCTGGCTGTCGTGCAGGTCGGCGGAGGTCATTTCCGCCTGCCGGATCAGATCGCTTTCCTCGTCCACGGCGATATGGGCCTTGTAGCCGAAAGAGGTCTTGTCGTTCTTGATCGTGAAGCCGGCGTCGGGATCGCGCGGATTGACTTGACCCTCTTCATAAGGCGGCCGCTTCACCGCCGCAGCGATGATCGTCGCATCGACCAGCGTTCCTCTCTTGACGATCAGCCCTCGCGCGTCGAGTTGGCGGTTGATCTCGGCCAGCAGCTTCTCTGACAGGCCAAGCTTTTCGACCGTCTGCCGGAAACGCCAGATTGACGAATGGTCCGGCGTCTCGGCGTCGAGCGGGATGCCGCAAAAGCGCCGGAACGAAATCCGATCACGCACGGCCTCCTCGGCCTGCGGGTCGGACAGATTGTACCATTGCTGTAAAAGAACGATCTTAAACAGCGTCAGCGGCGGGTATCCTGGCGCGCCCTTGGCATTGGCGTTGATTTGCGCAAACAAAACGTCAAAGGCCGACCAGTCAATGGTCTTGAGCAAATCTTCCAGGAAGCCGCCGCCTTTCGAATAGGCCTTAACGAAAGCGTCAGCGAGTGAAGGTTGGTCAAAGCAACGGCGCGACATCGGCGAATCGTCTCCGTGGAGACCCTACAGAATCATGGCGTGGCGACTTTTGCAAAGCGCTCCGCCGCTGGCCCTGATGGATCGTCCGCCTGGCTCTTTGCCTCAATCACCGTATCGCGCTCGCATTGGCGCCGACACTACATCAGGCTTCCGAGCCTTTCCGTGGTTCACATCACCCCTTGGTCACCCTCGATTGCGTTTCGCCTTGCGGCGAAAACCCTGTGGCCGGCGTCAGGCGGCGGCCTGCCGCCCGACGTAAACGCCGCCGCGCGCCAGCAGCGCGAAGACGATGCGCGCCAGCTTGTTGGCCAGCGCCACCGCCGTCAGCTTGAACTTGTATTTGGCGTCCTTGCGCTCCAGCAGCCGATCGGCCCAGACGCGCAGGGCGTCGCTATGGCCCTTGCGATGGCACAGCACCGCGCAGGCCCCGACCACCAGCAATTTGCGCAAGTAACGGTCGCCCATTTTCGAGATGCGGCCGAGCTTCTCCTTGCCGCCGCTCGAATATTGGCGCGGCACAAGGCCGAGAAAAGCAGCGAACTCGCGGCCGGAGGCGAAGGCGCCGATGTCTTGCACGGTCGCAACGACCGCCGAAGCCGTGACCGGCCCGACGCCGGGAATGGTCATCAGCCGCCGCGCCCTCTCGTCGGTCTCGATCAGCGCCTCGATCTCGGCTCCGATCCGGTCGATTTCCTCATCGAGCGCGTCGATCTGGCGAGCCAGCGGCGCCAGCGCCGCGCGCACGCAATCGGCGACGACGATCTCGCCGTTTTCGTCGCAGCCCTCGGCGGCCATGCGTTTGAGCACATAGGCGTTTTGCGCGCCTTGCGCCGCGACGACGCCGATTTCCGCCAGATGCCCGCGCAGCGCATTGAGGAGTTGCGTGCGCTGGCCGACCAGCAACTCGCGCGCGCGGTGGCGCATCAATTGCGCCTGGTTGTCGACCGAGCGCACCGGCACGAAGCGCATGTTCGGCCGCCCCAAGGCCTCGCAGATCGCTGCGGCGTCGGCGGCGTCGTTCTTGTTGCGCCGAACGAAAGGCTTCACATAGGCGGGCGGGATCAGCTTGACCGAAAAGCCAAGCCCGATCAGCTCGCGCGCCCAATGATGCGCCGAGCTGCAAGCCTCCATGCCGACAAGGCACGGCGGAAGCGAGGCGAAAAATTGCAAAAGCTGCCCGCGCCGGACAGGCTTGGCGACGATGACCGCGCCTTGCGCGTCAATTGCATGCACCTGAAACACGTTCTTGGCGAGGTCGAGACCAACTTGCGTGACAGAAGAAAGATTCTTGATAGACTTACCCATGGACGGCGCTCCATCTGACGGTTGTTTCATCGACCACCATCATGGCACATCGATGCCGCTTCGGGGCGCCGTCCACCCCATCACCGTAAACCAGCCCGGTAGAGTTTGATCGTTGTAACGTGAGAGAGGGCGACAATCCAAAATCGCCGCTTGCAGCGCCAAGGGAACGCCGGATAATCAAATCCAGATGAATCGCATTCTCCGATAATTCAGGCGGCGGCGCGCGGGAGATCGCTGACGACAGACCCGGGAGAATTCAAATATGGCGCGCACGTCGTCTTCCGACAAGACGACGCCCCATCAGGACGATCATGTCCGTCTGTTTGGCCGCGATGTCGAGGCGCGCCTCCAGCGGGCTATCACACGGCCTCGGCGGAAAGCGGAAGACCGCGGGCGCTCAAATCAGACTTTTCCTTGGCGATTGAGACTACGTCCCGTTGCGTTCGCAGTTGTAAATGACAGCCGTCATGCGCTTTTATCGGACGGGCTTCGCGCTCTCGCGAAAAGAACGGTTTCCTCCTGATGAATTGTGAAGTGGCGCAAATACAAATCGTAGCCTAAGTCGAGCGCATCGAGCCATTTCGGCACTTCCCATAAATCTTGAAGTCTATGGTAGACCGAAATTGCTAGTTTTGGTCGAAATCTCTGGATGCTTTTCTTGGCGCCGGCAAGCGCCTCCATCTCGGCTCCCTCTATGTCCATCTTAATGAAGTCGAGGCGCTGCAGGTTTTGCTGCTCGATTAAATCGTCAATGCTCAGCGTTTTTATCCTCTTCGCACGCGGGTCGCGGGAACTCGTAACAACACGCGTACCTGGGCCATTTCCCTCGATCATAAGATCGACGCCACTCACCGACCAAAGTGGTTTGTCAATAAGCTCAACCGTTTGAGCGTAATCAGGATTCATCGCCATGTTCCGCCTGAAAATGGCGAGATTTTCGGTTAAGAATTCGAAAGAATATACTTTGCCGTTGGCGCCTGTCTTATACGCGAAATAGAGCGCAGTATCCCCCCAGCACCCTCCGGCGTCGATGACCGTGTCTCCCACCCCAACCTCAATGACGCCATCCGTATTAGTACAGCGATACTGTTGAAGAATTAGCTGCGCCATGATCCCCGAAGGTCTCATGAACAACTCCATGGGATATCCAATTTTCTCCGTTTTCATCCTGCTCAATTTGAAATCCAGAAGGCCGATGTCGATCGATTCCGCGCCAGTCGTCATTGCGTCCAATGCGTCGAGTTGTGTCCAGTATTCCGGCGTGTTGAGCGGCAGTTTGACGCGACGATGTCCTAGGGCGCGATATGCCAACAACTGGATTAGTAGGCGCCTGGACGCGCTTTCATGGAGACGATCATAAAACCATTCGAAATTGGAAAGATTTTTATTGAGCCAGGCTCGCGCTCGAGCCGTTTCGCGATCAGCCTGGTTCGAACCAATTCCAGTGTGGGCCGCCAGCATCCCTGTCAGTTTCGACCAAGCAGAGGCTTTGTGCGGCTTCAGGGGGCCATACCTGCGGAAATCGTAGTTGTCATCGAAAGCGTTCTCGACCGAACCCGCGATCAGAGCGTCGAATGCTTCCGTTAAAGCTGTCATTTTTTGTCCCATGTGCTGGCAAGGTTCTGGCCCTTCGACCGAAGAGCAGGAATAAGAGCGGGAATCGACAGTCTTCGTTGGATAGCAGGTGATGACATTTCCGCCAGCGGTCGTGGTGATTTTATTTGAACGACTGATAGATATACAGACGCACACGCTGCAGGTCAAAGCGTGCATTCGCGGCAAACGACATTCGCTGGACGCGCCGCGCCGCATCCGTCCCCCCGCTCAGGTTCTCGGATCCGACCGCCCACAAGCCCCGCCGTCATGTGCAGGAGGGGTTAAAAGAGTTTTCTCAAAACGGATTTAAATAAACCTCTCGCCCGGACGGGGTTATCCAATGCATAGCTGAGTGTCCCTTCGGGCCATCGCTCCTTAAGGGCGTTGACGGAGGGCGTGGTGTGAACTTCGACGTTCGTCGCCTTTATGGCGACAAATGTGCAGCGATCGGGAGCTTCTAAACCTGGTTTGCCGTAATTGATGTGCGCAGGCGCGAAGCATTCATGAACGCTGGAGAAGCCAGCGTCCACCAATAGATTCACTAAAGAAGGACGTGTAAACCAAAAACTTGTTTCATTATCAGCCGAAGCCCACGACACCTTCAACTTTTCTTCTTTGGATGCACCGTCCTCATGTTCGCGAAATAAATGTCCTGCGTAGCCGTTAAAATTATTTGTCGGCGCAAGGGAAACATGCGTGTCTATTATGACGGTCCTTTCAGTCATTTCGTACATTTTTTTTATTAGATTTACCGCGTCTGCGGCGGTCAAGTGATACAGAAGTCCGCTGCAGATTATGGCGTCAAACTTGCCATATTTTTCAACAGAAATATTGCAAGCATTATCCTGTACAAATTCGACATTTCGACAATTTATGGCGCTCGCGCGGGCGCGGGCCTTCGCGACATTATGCTCCCTGAATTCAAGCCCGACAACTTCGCAGCCGTGCAAGGCGAATTCGAGCGAAAACAATCCCTCGAGGCAACCGAGATCCAAAATGCGGCACTGCGACAGAGGCTTCACCATCATGTCGCTGGTTGCTTGAAGGAGGCGTCGCAAACGGGTGTGAGGCACACTGGAAATTTCAACCGTCCCTGCACTGCCGGGCAAGGGCGCGTCGGATGAGCGATTACCGTTCTGCCGAGTGTTTTCGCTTGGTTTATTTTCGTTTTGGCTCATGGTCGGCCCTTGAATGGTGTAATCGGATTGTTCGTTCACAATTGTCCCTGGCGCAAGGAATTCATGTCCACGCCAACGACAGCGCCGCTTCGCTTAGAGCCTTTTCCGTTCCTTCGGAATCGGAAGAAGTCTCTAGTTCATTGTTTTAACGCATATTCTTGTCCAAAAAGTCTGCAACTTTTTGGGAATATGCTCTAGCGAAAACGTCGATTTCGCCGAATCCACGACCGGCGAGCCTGACGATTGTATTGAGTAAGGTCGTGAAGGCAACCTCCCAGTCGTCATAAACTCCGGCAAACCCGGCGGGTTCAGCCATCTCGCCACGCCAATCTCCACGCTGGCGGCGGCTGTCGCCTTTTCCGTATTGACAAATTGAGCAAGTAATATTAACTCGCAAGGAAAAATTGCACAAGCTCCCGTCAGAGCCTCAGAGGCATGAGCAAGGTCAGCGTAATGGAGCTGTGTGGTATGCTCTTACGGTCATAGGAAGAGGCTCGTGCCGAAAGTTACGATGGATCATAAGAGTTCTTCGCTTAGGCAGCTTACGGTAGCGGCAATTATTCCGCTTTACAATGGTGCGCCCTACATCCGAGAGTCCCTTAATAGTGTTCTCGCTCAATCAGAACCTGCCGACGAAATCATCGTGGTTAATGATGGATCGACGGACGATGGGCCGGAGATCGTCAAGGAAATGGCGACGCGTCACCCCATTCGTCTCATCAGCAGACCAAATGGCGGCATTGGATCGGCGCGAAATTGCGGCATTGCCGAGGCCAAATCGACGCATATAGCCCTACTCGATCAAGATGATATCTGGTACGAAGACCATTTGGCCATCTTGAAGAAGTCGTTTGTTGAGAGTGATATTCTGCACTTGGCTGTCGTTTATGGTAATGTCGATAAAATAGACAGGGCTGGCCGGATGATAATGTATGGCATCCTCGATGCAATTCCTAGCCAACACCCAAAGACATCTTTATTGGAATGCTTAAAGCACGATATGTTTGTGCTGCCCGGCGCTTCGCTGTTTTGCAAGGAGGCCTTCGAAAAGGCGGGTCGTTTTGATGAGAGGTTGTCGGGCTATGAGGATGATGATTTCTTCTTGAGGGTATTTTTGGCGGGATTCAAGAGTGTTTACCTAAGCCATGCGTCGGTGCTCAAATGGCGATTTTATTCAAGTTCTACTTCTCACTCTCCAAAAATGTCCAATTCGCGAATGGTGTACTTCCGTAAATTGGTAGATATGTTTCCATATGATCCTGCAATACATATCAACTGGACTAGAGATGTTATTGCTCCGCGTTTTTTTCACATTGCACGCGGCGATTTCATTGAGGCTATGCGCCGCAAGGACCGCGCTCGCGCAGATCTGGCTTGGTCCGACCTTGAGGAGATTTCTGGTTACCTGCATGAACTCACACAGTTGCGTCTGAAACTCGTCGTGCCCTTGATTAAGCTGACGTATTGGACGTCACTTCGATCTGTCGCGAGCAATCTCCTCCATTGGGCCTCTCAAGGGCGCCGCATCCGTCTTCGGAAGCGAAGGGACAGGTGAGGCGTGATAAGGGCGTTCCGGGAATTGTTGCGCGTGTCAGGGCGGTATAATTCAACTTGACGCTTTCAATAACTGGCGTTTTACGCTCGCAGGGACGGAAATGCGTGCGGCGTTTTGTCTTAAACCTCCAGGGTCAGGCATTTGGCGGCGCCGCCGGCTTTCATGAATTGGGTGAGCGGCGTCGCCTCGATCGTGAAGCCGGCCTGGGCGAGGCGCGCGCGCAAACGCGGCGAGGCGGCGTTGAGGAGAATGGTTTCGTCCAGCGCCACGGCGTTGCAGCAGAAATCTTCCGCCTCGGCGCCATCCGCCGTGATGCGCTTGTCCTCGGGGACGATCGCCTCGATCGTCGCGCGCGCGGCGGGGTCGAAAGCGCCGGGGAAATAAAGCAGATAACCGCCGGGCAGGGGACAGAAACAAGTGTCGAGGTGATAGAAGCGCGGGTCGGTCAGGCCGAGCGGGACCGCGCGCGTCGCCAGGGCTTTTTCGAGAAAGGGCGCGATGGCTTCGTCCGACCGGAAACCGTGGCCGACCCAGACCAGATCGAGCGCTTCGTCGTAGAGCGCGTCGCCCGCGCCCTCGAAAAACAGGCCCTCCGGCGGGTCGATGACGCGATAACCATGGGTCTCGAACCAATCACGGAAAAAAGGCTCCTCGCCGCGCCGCTCACGAAAACGGAAGCGGGCGATGACGACCTTGCCGTTCCGGGGCAGGCCGGAATTGGCGGTGAAGACGAGGTCGGGCAGGCCGGGGCGGGGCGTCAGAACAAGCACCTCCGCATGGCGCTCAACCCGCGCTTTCAAAGCGAGCCATTGCCGGCGGGCTTCCGCCACATCGGCGCGGCCCGACTGCCCTTCCATCCAGGGATTGATGACATAATCCACGCCGAAAAAATCCGGCGGGCACATCAGGATTGTTTTCCGGCTGGGGCTTTGGGGCACGGCGGCGTTCCGGGGAGCGTCCGCCGCTATAGCAGGTAAGGCCGGAGTTGGGGAGGGCCGTCAAGCCGCTTGCGAGGTCGCGGGCGGGGCTTGGCGGATCAGGCAATCGAAGGCCGAGAGCGCGGCGGTGGCGCCGCCGCGCAGGGCGATGACGATCTGCTTGTAAGGCGTGGTGGTCGCGTCGCCGGCGGCGAACACGCCATGAGCCGAAGTCTCGCCGCGCGCGTCGATCTCGATTTCGCCGCGCGGGCTCAACTTGATCGCGCCCTTCAGCCATTCGGTGTTGGGGACCAGGCCGATCTGGACGAAAACGCCTTCGAGATTGACGCGATGCGTCGCCCCGGTGGCGCGGTCCCGAAAAGTCAGGCCGGTCACCTTTTCGCCGTCGCCCAAAACTTCCGTGGTCTGGGCCGAAACGACGATGCGGACATTGGGCAGCGAGCGCAATTTGTCCTGCAGCACGGCGTCGGCGCGCAACTGGCCGTCGAATTCGATCAAGGTGACATGGGCGACGAGGCCGGCGAGGTCGATCGCCGCCTCGACGCCGGAATTGCCGCCGCCGATCACCGCCACGCGCTTGCCCTTGAACAGGGGCCCGTCGCAATGCGGGCAAAAAGCCACGCCCTTGTTGCGATAAAGCTCCTCGCCCGGCACGTTCATCTGGCGCCAGCGGGCGCCGGGCGACAGCACGATCGTGCGCGCCGACAAAGTCGCGCCGCTCGCCAGCCGCACCTGGGCGAGGCCGCCCGCGTCGGGCGCCGGGATCAATTCGACTGCCTTCTGCGCGTTCATGATGTCCACGCCATATTCCTTGACATGGCTTTCCAGCGCCGCCGCCAGTTTCGGGCCTTCGGTGTGCTGCACCGAGATGAAATTCTCGATCGCGCTGGTGTCCAGCACCTGACCGCCGAAACGCTCGGCCACCACGCCGGTCCGGATGCCTTTTCGCGACGCATAGATCGCGGCCGCCGCGCCGGCCGGGCCGCCGCCCACCACCAGCACGTCGAAGGGCGCCTTGTCCTTCAGCTTTTCGGCGGCGCGCGCCGCCGCGCCCGTGTCGATTTTCGCCAGCAGTTGCTCCAGGCTCATCCGCCCTTGCGCGAAAACTTCGCCGTTGAGGAAGACGGTCGGCACGGCCATGATTTTTCGCGCTTGGACCTCGTCCTGGAACAGGCCGCCGTCGATGGCGACGTGGCGGATATTGGGATTGATCGCGCTCATCGCGTTCAGCGCCTGCACCACGTCGGGGCAGTTCTGGCAGGAGAGCGAGAAATAGGTCTCGAACAGATAGTCGCCCTCGAGCGCCGCGATCTGCTCGATGATTTCGGGCGATTCCTTAGGTTGCACGCCGCCGACCTGCAAGACCGCCAGGATCAGCGAATTGAATTCATGGCCCATCGGCAGGCCGGCGAAACCGACCGCGACATTCGCGCCGACGCGGTTGATCGCGAAGGACGGCCGGCGCGGGTCGGCGCCGTCGCGCGACAAAGCGATTTTGGGCGAGATGGACGCGATGTCTTCGAGCAGGGCCAGCATTTCGCGCGACTTTTCGCCGTCGTCGAGCGAGGCGACCAGTTCGACGGGAAAGGCGATGCGCTCGAAATAGGCCTGCAACTGGGCTTTGAGGGCCGCATCCAACATGGCGAAAGTCTCCGGTGCAAAAGTGCGTGCGAAAGCACGGCGCCCACTCCCTCCCCCTTGTGGGGAGGGCCGGGGTGGGGGTGAACCCCCAATGTTTCATCGCGTTGTTCCCCCCACCCTGACCCTCCCCACAAGGGGGAGGGAACAAGGGCGAGGGACGGCGCCGGTCAGATCTTGCCGACGAGGTCGAGCGACGGGGCGAGGGTCTTTTCGCCTTCATGCCACTTGGCCGGGCAGACTTCGCCGGGGTGGGCGGCGACATATTGCGCGGCCTTGATTTTGCGCAGCAACTCCTTGGCGTCGCGGCCGATGCCGCCGGCGGTGATCTCGACGATCTGGACGATGCCGTCGGGATCGACGACGAAAGTGCCGCGATTGGCGAGGCCGGCGTCCTCGATCAGGACGTTGAAATTGCGCGAAATCGCATGAGTTGGGTCGCCGATCATGACATAATCGATCTTCTTGATCGCCGGCGACGTGTCGTGCCACGCCTTGTGCGAGAAATGGGTGTCGGTCGAAACCGCATAGATCTCGACGCCGAGCTTCTGGAATTCGGGGTAATTGTCGGCGAGGTCTTCGAGTTCGGTCGGGCAGACGAAGGTGAAGTCGGCCGGGTAAAAAAACACCACCGACCACTTGTCCATCATGTCGGCTTCGGTCACGTCAATGAATTTGCCCTGTTTGAAGGCCTTGGCCTGGAAGGGTTTTACGGCGGTGCTGATCAGCGACATAAGTTTCTCCGGTGCTGCATTGCGACACAAATTTGTGCGTCGCAGCGATACCTAGCCTGAGCCATTGATCTGGTAAAACTCAAAAAACATATTTTATTTATCTATTTTTTCGATTATTCTCGCCGCCATGACGCCGCTTCCCACCCTTCGCCAATTGCGTTTCCTGGTCGCCGTGGTCGAGCGCCGCCATTTCGGCGCGGCGGCGGCGGAATGTCTGGTCAGCCAATCGGCGTTCAGCGCGGCGATCCAGGAGCTGGAGGACCATCTCGGGGTCAGGCTGCTGGAGCGCACCAAGCGCGTGGTCATCCCCACCGCCATCGGGCTCGACATCGCGCAACGCGCCCGCGAGCTGCTGCGCGGCGCGGATGAGCTGGTCGAGGCGGCGCGCGAGGCGTGCGATCCGCATTCGGGAACGCTCCAGCTCGGAATCATCCCCACCATCGGGCCTTTCCTGGTTCCCCGCATCATGCCGGCGCTGCGCGAGGCGTTCCCCAAGCTGAAAATCTATCTGCGCGAGGAGCAATCGGCGCCGCTCATCGCCCGGCTCGACAGCGGCCAGGCCGACGCCGCGATCATCGCTTTGCCTTATCCCGCCGATGGTCTTGAGACGATGGATCTGGCGCGCGACCGCTTTTTCGTCGTCGTTCCGCCCGATCATCCTCTGGCGTCGCGGGAAAAAATCCGCCCCGAGGACATGGCGGCGGAAGATCTGCTGCTGCTCGAAGACGGCCATTGCCTGCGCCAGCATGCGCTGGCCGCCTGTTCGCTCGAAGGCGCGCGGCGCAACAGCGGCTTTCAGGGCACCAGCCTGCTCACTCTGGTGCAGATGGCGGCCAACGGGCTCGGCGTCACGCTTGTCCCCGACATGGCGATGCAGGCCGGCATTTTACGCGGCCTGAATCTCGTCGCCCGCCCGCTGGAAGGCGACAGCCCCCCGCGCGTCATCGCCCTCGCCTGGCGCCTGACTTCAAGCCGCAAGGCGATGTTCCGGGAATTGGGCGCGGTGTTGCGGGGGGCGCTGCGGGAAGGGGGCGGAGAGAAACGCGTGACGCCGCGTCGTCCTCGCGAAAAAACCTTGCCCTGAACTTGCTCGCGCTTACGCCAAATCGGCGGCGAGCGAGTCTCGCGTCGCCGGGGGCAGGGTGACGCTGGCCGAATAGTTCGGATGGTCCACCCCGGCGCGGATCGGCGCGCCGCTCTTAGCCGCCGCGACCATGTCCGGCGTCAGTTCGAAGCGCAGGAAATGCACGGCCGAGGTTTTTTCCGCCGTGGTGCGGTCGAGGTCTTCGTTGGCGATCGGCGTAATGCGGGGAAATTCGCCGACCTGCATCCATACCGCCTGCTCGAAGCCGATCAGCCGCGACAGAGCTTCCTTGCGCTCCTCGGCGTCGGGATATTCGATCATCAGCGTCGCCTTCCAGTTGGCGCCGTCGGGGATCAGCGGGTTGTAAACGTCGAGCTCTTGCCTAATCAGCTCCGGCTCATACATGCGTTCGAGGCGGATCATTTCCTGCACTTGGTAGAGCATCGTCAGTTGGTCTTCGAAATGGAGCGAGGCGTTCGGCCCCAGTTCCACCTTGCGCAGCTTCTTGTGGGCCATCACATTGGCGCGGAACTCCGGGCGCAGGCGGTGATAGTGTTCGAGGCTGTAAAGGTCGGCATGCGTCAGCATGTTAAACTCCGTAAGCCTTGCGGACCAATGTCATCGGATGTTCCGGCTCGCCGCGCTTGAGCGCGCAGGCGATATGATGGCCGGCCATGGCGCAATCCGAGCCGTAATGATCGGGCTTGGCCTGATTGATCCGTGAAACCACGGGGCGGACGATCTTCATCGCGGCATCGTGGAACTCCGCCTTGACCGCATAGGTTCCGTCATGGCCCGAACAGCGTTCGATCATGTCCACTTGCGTGTCCGGGATCAGCGCCAGCATCTCCTTGGTCTTCGGCCCGATGTTCTGCACGCGCTGGTGGCAGGCGGCCTGATAGGACACCTTGCCAAGGCCCTGTTTGAAATCGGTTTTCAGCTTGCCTTGCTTGTGGCGCAGCATCAGATATTCGAACGGGTCGAAGAAGGCGTTCTTGACCTTCATCACATCGGAATCGCCGGGGAACATCAGCGGCAGTTCCTGCTTGAACAACAGGACGCAGGACGGCACCAGCGCGGTGAGGTCGTAGCCCTCATCCACCAGTCGCGCGAGGATGGGGATGTTATAGTCCTTGGCGCGTTTGACGGCTTCGAGATCGCCCAGTTCGAGCTTGGGCATGCCGCAGCATTTTTCCTGCGGCGCCAGGATGACGCCGATGCCATTGTGGCGATAGACGGCGACCAGATCCTCGCCGGGGCCCGGCTCGTTATGGTTCATGTAGCAGGTGGCGAACAGCGCGACCTTGCCCGTGGTGCGGCCCGCCGGCTCGCCCTCCGCCTGCACGGGCAGCTCGCCGAGACGGCGGCGCAGGGTTTTTCCGGCATAAGAGGGAAGCCAGGCCTCGGCGTCGACGCCGAGCAGGTTTTGCAACGCCTTGCGAACAAAACCGACGCGGTTGACGGCGTTGACGGCCGGCGCGATGCCTGGATGGGCGAAGGCGGCGCCCATCGCGTCGGTGGAGGTGAGAAGCTTGTCGCGGAATTTGGTCTCGCCCTTGCGGAAGGCGACCGCCTTGGCGCGCAGCATCAGGTGCGGAAAGTCGAGATTCCACTCATGCGGCGGCACATAGGGGCATTTGGTCATGTAGCAGAGATCGCAGAGGAAGCATTGCTCGACCACTTTTGGGTAATCGGCCTTGGCGACGCCGTCGACCTCCATGCTCTCGGAATTATCGACGAGATCGAACAGGGTCGGAAAAGCCTGGCACAGGCTCACGCAGCGGCGGCAGCCGTGGCAGATGTCGAAAACCCGCTCCATCTCGTGGTGGAGCGCGGCCTCGTCGTGGAATTCGGGGTTGAGCCAGTCGAGCGGATGGCGCGTCGGGGCTTCGAGATTGCCTTCGCGAACAGGCCCGGCCATATGCATTCTCCCGATGTCGGGACGGGGCGGCTAGCGTCGGGCCCCGTCCTTCTTGCGCATGAAGGACGCCGCGCGCGAAAACGGCGGCGTCCTGAAGGGTCGCGGAAAAGAGGCGCGGCTCAGCCGAGTTCGTTGAGCGCCTTCTGGTAGCGGTTGGCGTGCGAGCGCTCGGCCTTGGCGAGGGTTTCGAACCAGTCGGCGATTTCGTCGAAACCTTCGGCGCGGGCGTCCTTGGCCATGCCGGGATACATGTCGGTATATTCATGGGTCTCGCCGGCCACCGCGGAGGCGAGATTGTCCTTGGTCGGGCCGATCGGCAGGCCGGTGGCGGGGTCGCCGACCGCTTCGAGATATTCGAGATGGCCATGGGCGTGGCCGGTCTCGCCTTCCGCCGTCGAACGGAACAGTGCGGCGACGTCCGCGTAGCCTTCCACGTCGGCCTTGTTGGCGAAATAGAGATAGCGACGATTCGCCTGGGATTCCCCGGCGAAAGCGTCCTTGAGATGCTGTTCGGTCTTTGAACCTTTCAACGCCATGTCATGCTCCTTTGCCAAAAACGATCGCGCGAAACCGCAAAGCGCTTGCCGCGACCATAGCCGATCCGACCGGTGAATCAAACCCGTGGGCGAAGGCGCCGCATTCTTGGCTTGGGCTGGGCCGGAAGTTTGATTTGACGCAAGGTCAGGTGTGTTAATAATGTGTGAACTTAGCCACGTGACGGGAATCGCTGAAGTTCGCCGCCGCCACGGCTTGCCGGGGAGCCGGGGAGGCCGAAGGCGGCGTTCTTGTTGTCTTTTTATTGGTGGTGGGATTTGTCCAAAGGACAGATCGCGGAGCGCGGCGGGGAATTGTCATGACGAATGAAGTTTGGAAAACCGGCGCGATCGGCGACATTACTTTTCCCGGCGATTGGGTCAACAACGTCGCGCCGCAAAGCGGCGATACGGGCACGATCGGCGCCGGCCAGGCCCAAATCTTGCCCGCCGACAGTCTTCCGTCGCCCTTGACGCTCGATGTCGGGACGCTCCAGGGCAGTTTGACCGCCGTTCCAACGTCGATCGTCGTGGACGAGGGTGCGTCGCTGCCTTCCGGACTGACGATCGACGATACGGCGAGCGGCGGAACGATCACGTCGGGAGCTAACGGAAATGTCGTCGGCGCGGCGCTCGTCGTGGTTGGGTCCGTGATCTCGGATGCGACGATCAATGTCGGCCCCGGCGATGTCGAGGACATTGTTCCATATTTGGGATCGCCGAACAGCTTCACCAACGACGCGACGATCAGTTTGAACGGGACGGCCGGCAATGACGCGGCCCTGTATATCGGCCCTTCGCCTTTGGGCGGCGCCAGCCTTTCGGCGACCTACGGCAGCATCAGCGCGAATTATGGCCTCATCACCGCCGCCGCGCCGGACTCCGGCCTGGGGATCATAACGCTGAGCAACGACAGCGGGCTGCTGGCGACCGCCGATATTTCGCACACCAATATCGTTTTCGCCGACGGGACGGACACCTTGGCGCTCGGACAGGTCTCGGGCGCCAATTCCTTCGAGCCGGTCGGACAGATCACCGGCTTTCAGCAGGGCGACACGATCGCCCTGCTGTCGGGAGGCGGCGCGCCGGCCGCGCCCGCCTCGGTCGCCTATAGCGGCGGCGTCCTGAAGGTCTCTGACGCCAGCAGCAATGTGCTGGCGTCGCTCACTATCGGGACCGGCTACACGAATGACGGATTCTACCTGTCGCAGCAGCCGTCGGTGACGGTTCCCACGGGGTCCGCCAGTTTCACCAGCCAGGATGACATCGCCCTCGGCGACCTGTGGAAAGGCGGCGATACCTCGTCGACCCTTGCTTTCAACAATTCGGCTAATTGGAGCAATGGCGTCCCGACATCCGGAGAAACCGCCATCATCGGCGCCAGCTCGAAGGCTGTGATCGATTCCTCCCACGCCGCGCCGTCGAGCGTGATCATCGACATGGGTTCGGCCTTGTCGACCGGCACGCAAATTTCGAACTGGTCGGCGTCGTCAACCTCCAGTCTTGCCGTTACCGACGCTTCCATCGGCGGAACCGTTGGCGATACGATCAATGTCACAGCCGCCGGAGGAACCCTTTCCTTCGGCGCGGCGGACAGCGCCATGGTCGCGGGCATCGGCGCCAATGGCGCGGTCACTGACGCGGGAACCATCAATGTCGGCGCCGGCGACGCCCTGACGATCGGCATTACTGGTGATTCGTCGTCGGCGTCCAATGGCGCGTTCGACAACACCGGCGTCATCAATCTGGTCGGCTCCAGCAACTCCCCGGCGTTCATGCGGGTCAAACTGGGCAATCAAGGCGTAAATTCGATCACGGACGCCTATGCCGGCTATGGAAATGTCAATCTCAACGACGGCATATTCTTCGCGGAGGCGCCGGATGAGAACGTGTTGGGGGCGACCTTCAACAATGGCGATTTCAGCCTGAGCAATGGCAGCTTGCTGGGGGTGGCCGGCACAGTCTTCAGCAACTCGACCGTCACCTTCCGCGACGGCGCCGGAGACATGTTGGCGCTCGGCGAGACCGCGTACGGAAATTTCTACGATTACGGCAAGGTTTATGGCTTCCAGGCCGGCGACACGATCGCATTGCTGGCGACTTCGGCCCTGACCGCCACGCCCACGGTGCAATATGACGCCACGACAAGCGAATTGGATATTCTCGAGTCCGGCGTCAAGATCGGGCAGATGACGCTGGTCGGCAATTACGCGACAAGCGATTTCACCGTCCAGGCCGAGCCGAAGAACCTGGTTTTGCCCAATCTTAGCACGACCTATAGCGAGGAGTACGACATCACCCTCGGCGTATCCACCGAGAACTATGTCTGGAAGTCCGGGGTCACCGGCGATTTCAACACTGCGTCCAACTGGGTGAACGGCGTCGTGCCGGCGCCCAGCCCCACGGATCAAAACCCCACGGCGACGCTGCAGCAGGGCACGATCCAGCTCGGACCGTCCGAGGGCCTCAACACGCCGCTGACCCTCGATGTCGGCGCGACCGCCGCATCCACCTTCGCGGCGCCGACCTCCACGATCGATGTTATTTACGACAACCTCTCTTCGGGGCTGACCATCGACAACACGCTGTCGGGCGGCTCCATCGGCTCGCCGAGCGAGAACGGCCCGGTCGTCCTGTCCGCGCTCGACGCCACCGGGACCGTGGTGTCCGGCGCGACCATCGATATCGGCGCGGGCGACATGGAGGAAATCGGCGTCAGCGCCTTTTCCTCCGCCTCGACGCCCGGCGTTTTCGACAATCTGGGCCAGATCGACGTCGGCGGCTCGCCAGGCAATTTCGGCGTCCTCTATGTCGGCGCCGGCGGCCCGAACAACGGGGCCGGGGCGACGGTCGATTACGGGACCGTGGTGGTCAATGGCGGCGCGATTTTCGCCGCTGTCGCCGACGCGCCGGCGAACAGCCTGGCGGCGTCCTTCATCCCCGGCAATTTCTATCTGAGCAACGGCAGCGACGCCGCCGCTTTCGCGCCGTTGCAGGACACCAACGTCACCTTCCTCGACGGAACCGACAAGCTGGCGCTGGCGCCGCAGAGCACGGGGGGCACATATCAGTTCGGCGGCGAGATCTACGGCATGCAGGTGGGCGATGCGATCGCCTTCGAGGAGAACGCCACTTCGCCGCAGCCGGTTTCCATTTCGGTGAGCAGCGGAACCGACGCCAACGGCAATGCGACGACCATATTGACGGTCTCCGACTCCGGCGGGAACCCGCTCGGATCGGTGACCATCGAAGGCTCCTATACGCTGGGCGATTTCACCGTCGTGCAGAACGCGACCACGCCGCTCGCGCCATTCGGCTATACCGGCGCCTATGACGTCACGCTGACCACGAACCCGGCCAATATCTGGAATGGCGCGACCGCCGATTTCGGCACGGCGGGGGACTGGAGCGGAGGGGTTCCGACCTCGGGCGCCGCCACCGTCGCCAGCGGAACGGTTCAGGTCAGCGCGGCCGACGGCGCGCTCTCCGGCGTAACCTTGAATGTCGGCGCGATCGCGTTCGGCGTGCACGGAGCCCCGGCGCCGGCGGCCAATATCGCCATCACCGACACGACGCTTGCCGCCAATATCGCCAATACGGCGGGCGGCGGCGAGCTGATTTCCTCGGCTTCGCCGCTCGCCAATCAATATAACACGCCGTCGATCCTGCATCTCGCCGGGGTACAGGCCGATGGCGCGGTCACTTACGGCGGCGTGATGACGGTCGGCGCGGGCGACGCCGATATTGTGACGATTGCGCCGGATACCACCACGACGACCACCTGGGGCGATTTCAACAATCAGGGCCAGATCGATCTGACCGGCGCGGGGAACAACACCGCCGCCATGCTGGTGATGCAAAACGTCAATTCCGCCAATGCGGGCGGCTACGCTCAATATGGAACGGTCAATCTCAGCGACGGCCAGTTCTTCGCCGAGGCGCCGGATTCGACCCTCAACTACACGCCCAGCGCCTCCACCGGAACCGTCTCGCTCAGCAACGACAGCCAGCTTTCCGTCGCCAACACCATCCTCAACGACACCAATGTCGTCTTCCAGGATGGAACCGACACGTTGCAGATCGGCGAGGACGCTTCCGGGCAATATATGTTCGGCTCCGCCAACGGGATGATCTCCGGCTTCCAGGCCGGCGATACGATCGACCTGCTGGAATCGGACGCCGCTGGAACGCCCACCTCGATCAGCTACGACACGACGACCGATACGCTGGATATCTTCAACGGCTCGACACAGATCGGGACGCTGCATATCGCCAATGACGGCGGCTTCACCCCGACAAGCTTCGTCGGCATGCCGGGGCAGGGGGGGAACAACCCCCCCGGCGCCAATTATCAGGGCGAATATGTCATCAAGCTCGGGCAGAGCGAGAGTTCGCTCGATGTGACCAGCCTCACGTCGATCAACAACAGCGATACCGTGCTGGTGCAAGGGGCCGCCACAGTCGAAACCGGCGCAACGCTCAGCGTCGATCGGCCATTTACCGGCGCCGGCGGCAGCGAACTGGCGGTCGGCGGCGCCCTGACCGTCAATTCCGGCGGGACGCTGCAAGTCGGCAATGGGGGGATAACGGCGGCGACGACGGTCACTGCGCAATCCCTGTCGAATGCGGGAACCATCGATATCGCGGGCGCCGGCGCCGGCGCCGGCGCCTCGCTCACCGTCGCCAGCTTCACGCCGAACGTCTTGAGCGGCAATGTCGATATTTCCGGCAATGGCCAGCTCGTCTTCCAGGGCGGCCAGGTCAATGAACTCGCCGGCAATCTGACGCTCAACGGGGCGGAAGCCTTCGTCACCGATCAGTACGATCTTCTGAACAACAACGATCTGGTCTATCTGAACAAGATCGACCAGAACGCCAGCCTCACCCTTGACAATGGCGCGGCGGTCTTCGTCGCCAATTCGTTGACCGATTCCGGCGCGATTTCTATCGACGCTTCGGTGGGCGGCGGCTCCAATCTCACCCTCGGCGGCCAGTTGCAGGTTGAAGGCGCCGGCTCGCTCGATATCGGCGCCTCCGGGGCGGGCTTCGCGGATATGGCGAGCCTGGGTTCCCTGTACAATTCCGGGACGATCAGCCTCAACGATCTCCTGGCCAAACTGTCGATCACCGGGTTCGCCACCAATAATAATATCATCGAAGGCCTCGGGCGTTTTGACGCCGATCCGCAAAGCAGTGTGACGCTCGCCAACAACAATGGCGCGACGATCGACGCGAATGCGGGCGACGTTCTCTCGCTCGACAATTGGTCTTCCATTGCCAATAACGGCGCGCTCGAAGCCAATGGCGGAACCTTGCAGGTCAACGCTAGCGTGTCGGGCTCGGGCTCCGGCGTCATCAAAGGCGACGGCACGTTGCAACTCAACGCGGGTTTCAGCCAGGGCGTCGATTTCCAGGGCCTCGGCACGCTCGATCTGACCGGCGAGGGGTCGGACGCCACCACGGTCTTCACCGACAATTTCTCCGGCGCCATTTCCGGCTTCACCGGAACGGGCGCGGCGAGCAGCGACGTCATCAAGGTGGTCGGGTCGGGCGGAACGGACCATGTCGTGTGGACCCAGAATAGCGGGTCGGGCACGCTGCAAGTCGAGGATTCGAGCAATAATGTCCTCGAAACGATGACGCTGGAGGGAACCTATTTTCAAAAGGCGTTCTCGGTCACCGATCCGGCGAGCGTCGATCAGATCACCTATAATAGCTCGGTGGCCTGCTATTCCCTTGGGACGTCGATCGCCACGGAGGACGGCGAGACGGCGGTCGAGGCCCTGCGCATCGGCGATCTCGTCCGCACCGCCTCGGGCGTTTTGCGCGCAATCGTCTGGATCGGGCGGCGTTCCTATTCGGCCCGCTTCGCCCGCAACAACCCCGATCTTCCGCCGATATGCTTCAAGGCGGGCTCGCTCGCCGACGGCGTCCCGGCGCGCGATCTGCGCGTCTCGCCGAAACACGCCATGTTCCTGGACGGCGTCCTGGTTCCCGCCGAACAGCTGGTCAATGGCGCCTCCATCGTCCAGGATGAGCCGGGCGAGGACATCCATTATTTTCACATCGAACTCGCCAGCCATGACGTGCTGATCGCCGAAGGCGCCTTCTCGGAGAGCTTTGTCGACGACGACAGCCGCGACATGTTCCAGAATGCGCGCGAGTTCGACGCGCTTTATCCCGACAGGCGCGCAAAAGAGGCGGTCTATTGCGCGCCGCGCGTCGAGGACGGTTTTGCGCTCGACCGCATCCGGCGCCGCCTCGCCGAACGCGCCGGCCTTGCCTTGCCGCCGGCGACGGATTTCGGCGCGCTGTGCGGCGCGGTCGAACATTGCGACCTGGAGAGCGTCATGGGCTGGGCGCGCAACGCGGCCTTCCCCGATGCCTCCGTGTGCCTCGATGTGACGGTCGATGGCGCGCCGGCCGGCTATGCTTACGCGGCGGGTGAACGGCCCGACGGCGGCCGGGCTTTCAGCCTGCGCTTCGCGGAAGCGCTCGATCCCGCGCGCGAGCACGAGATCGAACTGCGCCGCTCGGCCGACGGCGCGCTGCTGGACAGCCGTCTGATTCCGGCCGTCGCGGCGGCCTGAGGGGAATGCGGGCGCCGATCACGCCCGCATGTTCTCCTTCACCGTCTCGATCAGCTGCTTCAAGGTGAAGGGCTTGGGCATGAAGCCGAATTCCTCGCCTTCCGGCAGGTTTTTGGCAAAGGCGTCCTCGGCATAGCCGGAGACGAAGACGATCCGGCATTTGACGCCGCGTTTGCGCAATTCGCCGAACATGGTCGGGCCGTCCATTTCCGGCATCACCACGTCGGAGACGATGAGATCGATACGTTCCGTGGTCTCCTCGACCACGCGCAGGGCGTCGAGGCCCGAGTTGGCTTCCAGCACCGTATAGCCGCGCGAGGCCAGGGCGCGGGCGCCGAAGGCGCGCACCGCCTCCTCGTCCTCGACCAGCAGCACCACGCCGCGCCCGGTATGGTCGGCGGCGGCTTTCGGCTTTTCCTCCTCGGCCTTGGGCGCTTCCTCCGGCTCGTCGATCGGGATGTAGCGGTTGAGGAAGATGCGGAAGATGGTTCCGCGCCCGACCTGGGAATAGGGGAAGATGAAGCCGCCGGTCTGCTTGACGATGCCATAGACCATCGACAGGCCGAGGCCGGTGCCCTTGCCGGTTTCCTTGGTGGTGAAGAAGGGATCGAAGATCTTGCCCAATATGTCGGGCGGGATGCCGGAGCCGGTGTCCTCGACCTCGATCAGCACATAATCGGCGGGGATCAGCAGCTTTTCGCCATAGGACTCGCATTCGGCGGCCGGGACGTTCTTGGTGCGCAGGAAGATCTTGCCGCCGTCCGGCATGGCGTCGCGGGCGTTGACGATCAGGTTGACGATGACCTGCTCGAACTGGTTGAGGTCGGCCTTGACCAGCCAGAGATCGCGGCCCTGACGCAGATCGACCTCGATCTTCTCGCCGACCAGGCGGCGCGTGAGCATTTGCAGTTCCGACAGGACGTCGCCGAGCTGCAGAACCTGCGGGCGAAGCGTCTGGCGGCGCGAGAAGGCCAGCAGCTGCCGCACCAGTCCGGCGGCGCGATTGGCGTTCTGCTTGATCTGCATGATGTCCTGGAAGGACGGGTCGGTCGGCCGGTGATTGGCGAGCAGAAGCTCGGAATAGCCGATGATCGCGGTCAGCACATTGTTGAAGTCGTGGGCGATGCCGCCCGCGAGCTGGCCGACCGCCTGCATTTTCTGCGACTGGTGGAGCTGCTCCTCGCGGTTGCGCTCTTCCGTGGTGTCGAGGGCGAAAACCAGCGCGCCGCGCTCGTTGTCCTCCTCGTTGGAGGTGACAAACAGGCGCGCCGAACGCGACGAGCCCTGCAGCGCCGCGTCGATCGGATCGCTGGCCTCGGCGCCCGAGGCCACCGCCGCGACCGCCGCGCGCAAGGCCTCGCGATGCGCCGCGGCGACGCCATTGGCGACCAGGCGCCGGCCGGCGGCGTCCTGCAAGGCGCCGGGCATCAGCCGGGCGAAGGCGGCGTTCGAGCGCAGGATCGCGCCGTCGCGGTCGACGCTGGCGATGGCCATGGGGGTGGAGTTGAAGAAGCGCGCGAAGCGCACTTCCGCCGCCCGCGCCTCCTCCGCCGGCTCTTCCCCGGGCGCGCGGTTGAGGGCGAGCGTGCGCGAGGCGCCGGGGGCGCCGTCATGGCCATAGGCGATGCGGTGCAACAGGCGCACGGGCAGGCGGCGGTTGTCGCGGCGGCGCAGGTCGAGGTCGATCTGCTCGGTGCGCACCAGATTGGGCGCGCCCGGGCCGGAAGACAGCATGGCGGCGGCGTCGTCGGCGACGATGTCGCGCAGCGCGAGCCCACCGGAGCCGACCTGGGCGAGGTCGAAATCGAGCCAGCTGGCCAAAGTCGCGTTCATGTAAGAGATTTCGCCGTTCGGCTCGGTCGAGAAAAATCCGGCCGGGGCGTGATCGAGGAAGTCGATCGCGTGCTGCAATTCCTGGAAAATGTTTTCGTGGCGCTCGCGCTCGCGAGTCACGTCGGAAATGGTCCACAGCGCCGCGGGCGGGCTGGAGGGACGGTCAATGGGCCGGACGCGAATGCGGTACCAGCCGAATTCGCCGTCGCCGAGCAGGGGCGGGGTGAGACGCAGCTCCTCGGCGCCGCGCTTGCCGTCCCGCGCGGCCTGGGCGAGGCGGTAAAGCGGCTCCGCCGCCTCGGGCGCGCCGAAGAACAGGCGGTCCACGGTGCGCAGGCCGGATTCGTCGCTGGCGCCGCAGAGGGCCAGATAAGTTTCGTTGGCGTAGACGATTCGCGACTCGCCCTCGGTGACGATCATGCCGTCGGGGCTGGTGTCGGAAATGGCCTTGGTGACGTCATTGCGCGCATGGGCGCCGGCGAGCTGAAGGAAACCGACGGCATAGGCGAGCAAGGCGGACACGCCGGTAAAGGCGAGAAAGGCCAGCAGCACCAGGATGAAGCGCGGCGACTGCTCGCGCCCGAGAAGGGAGAAAAAGGCCACGATCGCGAGCAAGGCGGCGGCGAGCAGCAGCACCAGCCCCGGACTGCCGGCGCGTTCGGAGCGATCCACGCTGGAATGGGGGGGCGTCTGGCTCATGACAACCTTGTGCGAAAGGGCATGGCGGCGGAGTTTATACGTTCCGGCGATTCGGAGGAATCCTTTGCGCGCGCCCACACATTGTATTTTACGCCGAGGATTTTAAGGAATCGTCGCCGGCCGGAACGGCGGCGCCGGTTCGTGGTCATTAACCAAAGATTAACCTTTTTCTGACAAGCGCGGCCCGCTTTAATATAAATAATGGTGCATTGGTACGGGTTGAGGGGGACAGGCGGCGCCATGCCGACATTTTTACACGACAACCGCATGCTGGCCTGGAGTCTGGCCGCCGTCGCCTTTCTCGTCGCCTTCCTGCTGATCCTGAAAATCGTGGAGATCGCGGCCGATCTGCGCCGCCGCCTGCCGCGCGGGTCCAAGTCGCGTCAATTGCGTCTGGGCTTCGTCGAAAGTTACGATCTCGACGGCGAGCGCCAGCTCATGCTGGTGCGCCGCGACAATGTCGAACATCTGCTGATGATCGGCGGGCCGAACGATGTGATGATCGAATCCGGCATCGTGCGGGTCGAGCCGCGCGAGGGGCGTCCGCCGCGCCCGATCGAGGCGCCGGCGAGCGCCGCGCCGGCGGCCGCCATCGCGCCGCATCACGCGGCCGCCGCCGAGCGTCCGGCCGCGCCGCTTCAGCCCCCGCCGGTCGAGCCGCGTCCGGCGCCGACCCTTCCGGCGTCAGTGCTGGCCGCCGCGCCCGCTACGCCGGTCGAGGCGCCGCCGGCGCCTTCGCCGCAGTTCGCCGCTCCCGAGCCGCCGCCGGCGCCGCGCGCGCCCGCCGCGACGGAGCCGGCGCCTTCCGTGCAGCCGCCGCCGGCGCCGCGTTTCCCGCTTCCGCCCCGGGTCGGGCCGGCCAAGCCGACCTTCACGCCGCCGCCGCGCTTCACCCCGCCGGCCGCCCCTTCTGGCGACCAGCCGCCGAGGCCCCGCTTCGTCGCGCCGACTTTCGCGCGCCGCGTGACCCCGCCGCCTGCCGAAACCCCTGCCGCGCCGCCGGCCGAGACGCCCGCCGCGCCGCCAGCCGCCGAAGCTCTGCCGCTGCTCGAGCTGCCGCCTTTTCCCGCGCTGGAGCCGAAGCCCGAATTCAAGCCGGCGCCGGAGCCGGTCGTCGAAACCAAGCCCGAGATCGCCCCGGAGCCCGCGGCGCCGCCGGCCCCCGAACCGCCGGCGGAGCCTAAACTCGACCTCGATTTCGAACCGCTCGAATCGCTCGAAGCGGAAATGGCCAAGCTTCTGGGGCGGCCGCTGAATAAATAGACACGACACGAATAGACATGTTGCAAAACGAACGGGCGCGCAGGTCGGGGATCTTGCGCGCCCGTTTCATTTCGCGGAAAGCCGCCCGGCCGGGCGGAACGCTGTGTCATACGGTTTCCGCAAGATTGCTGCGCAATCTGCGGAAACGCCATGGCGCGAAAATCCTCTATGTCGCGGGCGGATTTTCGCGCCAGCGGAATACGAATTGCGAATGATTCATTCGGAATTCGTATCAGTCGTCGCGATAGACGCGCTCGCGGCGTTCATGCCGCTCCTGGGCTTCGATCGACAGGGTGGCGATCGGCCGGGCGTCGAGGCGCTTGAGCGAGATCGGGTCTCCGGTTTCCTCGCAATAGCCATAGGTTCCGTCATCGATGCGGGTGATGGCGGAGTCGATCTTGGCGATCAGCTTGCGCTGGCGGTCGCGCGCGCGCAATTCGATCGCACGGTCGGTTTCCGAGGAGGCGCGGTCCGCGATGTCGGCGTGATTTTCGCTTTCGGCCTGAAGCGTGGCGAGCGTCTCGCGCGCTTCCTGCAAAATTTCGTCTTTCCAGCGCAATAACTTGCGGCGGAAATAGTCGCGCTGCCGTTCGTTCATGAACGGCTCGTCCTCGGATGGGCGGTAGGTTTCAACGTCATCGGCCGGAGCCATGATTCCCTCTCTCCCCAACGGATTTCGCGGCCTGTATATATCGGGCCGGCGAACTCCACAATCGGAAGTGGCGCGAGAACTCCGGATTGGACGGCAAAAGCCTTCGCCGGTCACAGATCGGCGGAATTCGGGCGGCCGGGGTCGCGGCGGCAGGGCTCCATCCGCATGGGCGAGAGGGAGTCTTCGGTGTTGAGAATGGAAAGGCGAAAAGGCGGCAGGCTGTCGCCGCGATGAAGCGCGGCGGTCCAGCAGGGTTCGGCGCCGGAATCGGCCGCCGGCGTCCGGCGCGATTCGACGGGACGCGCGGCCGGGACGGCGCGGACGCGCGCGACGAGGCGCAAGAAGGACTGAAAGAGCGCATCCCCGCCGTGCGTCCCGGTCTTGCCGGCGAACCATAGCTTTCTTTTCATTCTTGCCACTCCGGCCAGGGTTTGAACGGGATTTGTAAAGTTTTCAACAAGCTAGGTTAATTTACAGTTGATAGTGTTAATCATCGGGAATGAAATGTAAAGTTTTCATTCGTAAATTTGCCCACCTTTCGCTAAAATTTCGACGTGGCTATGGATGTTTACTGTATGTTCCATTTCGCCGGCGGCGGGATGGGGAGAGTTGCAAGAGGAGAGTCGAATGAGCGCGGGTTTCGAACAGAACGCCGAATTTCTCGCGCTCGCGGCGCGCGAGGCGCGCGACGAGACGCGCCGGCTGCTGGCGCGACTGGAAATCGTCATCGCCGGCCTCGCCGCCAAGGATCCCGCCGCCGGCCTCGACCTGCGGCGCTCGACGGTCGAATTCCTGGCGGCGGCGGGCGACGGCGTCCGGCGCGGCGAGTCCTTCCTGTCGGTGGTGGGCCGGACTCAAAACGAGCGCGCCGGCGAGATCGAGCCGATGATCGTCGAAATGCTGGAAGGCGAGGCCGGCGGCCTGCATGTGGACGCGATTTTCGAACTGCTGACCGAAACGGGCTTCGAAATTACGAAGGGCAATCTTTCTGTAAAATTACACCGCATGCTCAAGGCGGGCCGGCTGATCTCGACCGCGCGCGGCTTTTACGCCCTCTCGACCATGGAGCGCGCGCGCCGTCAGGCGGGGTGAACGGGAAAAGCCGGATCGAAAACGTGGCGCGCCCGCGACGCGGCGCCAAGATGATGTAAAGCGGTCTCGAGAGGCGCTCGTCAATTTTGCGTGATGGCGGCGAGGCTGCGCGGTCGTATTTTCCCCTTCTTTAGTGGTCTCGTTGGCGGCGAGCAAATCGCCACCGCCGCGCCAATCGCCGGGTTTGCCTGGCATGGCGGTCCTTTTCGTCTTGCCGACAGCGTCGTCCTTGCGGACAAAAAAGCCAATGACGTCAATGTGTCGCTGGACTTTCGGTCAGACTTTCCTGTTGTGCGCGTGTTCACGATATATTACGTTACGCAAATAAAGTGGGCGAGAGTTGTTTCGCAGGCAAAGCTTTGTTTTGTTTTGCTTTGCGCGTCGTTTGTTTTCGCCGGCAAGAACAAAATATCGCATGGGGTCGGGTCAGCTTAGGCTTGAACGCTGTGGTTCCTTGCCGGTGGAAGCTGCGGGAAGAATTGGCGCCGCGATTGGCAGACTCCGAATCGCGTTCCATCCGAGCCAGACGGTCGAGCCCTCGCAAAGGGGGGAATGAGCGATGACGACTTATACCTGGACGGGCGCCAGCGGAAACGGCGACTGGAACGATGCGGGCAACTGGAGCCCCTCGACCGGCTTCCCGAACGCCTATGGCGACGAAGCGCTGATCACTGCGGCAGGAAACTACACGGTCACCATTTCCGGGGAGTCCTATAGCGTCGGCGTGCTGCAGATGGCTGGTGGCGCGACTCTGGCGCTGCAAAGCGCCACGCTGACGGTCTATCCATCGGACGGAGGGGCAAACCTGTCCGATCTGGGGGGGACGATCACCGTTGACGGCGCGAGCACAATCAATTTCGAGGACACGTGGACCACCGCCCAATTGGGGACCATCGACGCCGCCTCCGGCGCGACCTTGGACTTCGCCGGGACCCTCGACAACAGCAGCGCGATTTTCGTCGTCGGCGCCGGCGTGCTGCTCAAAGGCGCGATCGACGGCGGCACGATCGAAGGAACGATCGGTCTGGGCGACAATCATAGCCTCACGCTCGAAGGCGCTCCGACGCTGACCGGCGCAGGCGGGTCCGGCGACGGCCTGATCGAAGACACAGGCAGTTTGAGCACGCTACGCCTCCAAAACACAGAGACCCTCGCCAATACGACGATCGATATCGGCAATTCCAGCAACTATTCCTATCTCACCCAAGCCGATTCGAACGGTGGCGGGCAGATTGCGACTCTGGCTTCGTCGGTGACCGTCAATGTCGCAGGCTTCGCCTATTTTACCGGCAGTTCCGAAGCCGGCGACGCGCTGGTCAATCAGGGCGCGATCAATGTCACGACAACAGGCGCCAATCTCACGATTTCGAATCCGATCTTCACCAATGACGGGACGATCGACGTCGCCAACAGCAGTTATCTGACGTTCTATAATGGAAACGGCGTGGATTTCACCAATGATGGAACGCTCTCCGTCGATGGAACGAGCACGGTCCAGTTCGAGGGCTTGACCACGGCGCAACTGGGGACTTTCGATGCAACCTCCGGCGCCACGGTTTATTTCGCCGGAACCGGTCTCGACAACAGCGGCGCGACCTTCGACGTGGTCCCCGGCGTGGTGCTGGAGGGCGCGATCACGGGCGGCGCGATCGACGGCGTGCTCAATATCTCCGCCGGCCAACTGAACGCGCTCGGTCTCGCCGGAAGCCCGACTCTGACCGGCGCGAACGGAAGCGGTTCGGGCACGATCAACAATTATGGCAACACGCTCGATCTGAACGACACACAGACGATCGACAATACGACGATCAATCTTTACGGCGGCTATATCACGCAAACCAACGCCAGCACCGTCACGACGCTGGGTTCGGGCGACATCGTCAATATTTACGGCAACGCGACCATCGACGGCGGCGCGACCGGCGCCGGCTTGATCAACCAGGGCGCCATCGACGACGGCGCGAACGAAGTCACCCTCACGGATTACGCCTATTCCTTCACCAATGAAGGAACGATGGATTTTTCCGATCACAACGCATTCGTTGTGGCTCTCCCGACAAACGGAACGTTCACCAATGCCGCGACCGGGACGATCGAGGCTTCGGTCGGCGCCAACGGCGCTTCCTACATGCTGTTCCAGAGCAGCATCGTCAACGACGGAACGATCACGGTCGACGGCGAGTCCAGTCCCACCCAGCAAGCCTATGTCGATTATTATTACGGCGTCACCGGCTCCGGCGCGACCGACGTCGCCAATGGCGGCCTTGCCGATTTCTTCCAGTCCCAGACGCAAAAAGTGAATTTCACCGGCGGCGGCGGCACGCTTCAACTCAATGCGAACGCTAACACCGGCGCCGTGAGCGGCTTCACCAGCGACGACACGATCAATCTGACGAGCCTCCTCTGGGACAATGGCGCCGTCAACTGGTCGCTCGGCGCGAACAACGTGCTGACAGTGACCAATGGCGGCTTGAGCGCCACGGTTCAGCTCGACCCCAGCGCGAATTATTCGGGCTATGTCTTTCATCTGGCGGACGACAATTCCGGCCTTCCCGGCGGCGATGGCACGGACGTCACCGCCACGCCCTGCTTCTGCCGCGGCGTGCTGCTCCGCACGCCCGACGGCGCGGCGGCGGTCGAAACGCTCTTGCGCGGCGATCTTGTCCTGACCACAGACGGCGAGGCAAAACGCGTCTGTTGGATTGGTCGGCGCGCGGTATCGGCGATTTTCAGCGATCCGACACGGAGCTGGCCGATCCGGGTCAAGGCAGGCGCCTTAGGCGACAGCGTCCCGTCGCGCGATCTCTTGCTGTCGCCCGATCACGCGCTGCTGGTCGAGGACGTGCTGATCCAGGCCGGCGCGCTGGTCAACGGGACGTCGATCGTTCGCGAGACCAAGGTTCCTGAGACCTTCGTCTATTATCACGTCGAACTCGACGATCATTCGCTGATCCTGGCCGAAAACACGCCAGCCGAGACGTTCGTGGACAATGTCGATCGGCTCGGCTTCGACAATTGGGCCGAACATGAGGCCCTCTATCCCGATGGTAAGCCGATCGATGAAATGCCTTATCCGCGCGCAAAGGCCTGCCGTCAGGTTCCCATACGCATTCGGGCCATGCTCGACGCGCGCGCGAAAAACATCGTCGCGGCGGAGGCTTTTTCGGCGGTCGCGTGATTTTTGCAGCGAGCGAAGGAAAGCGGGCCCAATGGCCCGCTTTCGTCGTTGCGGAAATTGTCGGCTACGCCGACATGCCTCTACATTTCGTCGGCTTACGCCGACATGGCCTTCTTCAGATTCTCGTCGATCTTGTCCAAAAATCCGGTCGTCGAGAGCCATTTCTGCTGCGGGCCGACCAGCAGGGCGAGATCCTTGGTCATGAAGCCGGATTCGACCGTATCGACGCAGACCTTTTCCAAGGTCTGCGAAAACTTCGCCAGTTCGGCGTTGCCATCCAATTTCGCCCGATGGGCGAGGCCGCGCGTCCAGGCGAAGATCGAGGCGATGGAATTGGTCGAGGTTTCCTTGCCCTTCTGATGCTCGCGGTAATGGCGGGTGACGGTGCCATGGGCGGCTTCCGCCTCCACCGTTTTGCCGTCCGGGGTCATCAGCACCGAGGTCATCAGGCCGAGCGAGCCGAAGCCCTGAGCCACCGTGTCGGACTGCACGTCGCCGTCATAGTTCTTGCAGGCCCAGACATAGCCGCCCGACCACTTTAAGGCGGAAGCGACCATGTCGTCGATCAGGCGGTGTTCGTAAGTGATGCCCGCCGCGTCGAACTTGGCCTTGAACTCGTTTTCGTAAACCTCCTGGAACAGATCCTTGAAGCGGCCGTCATAGGCCTTGAGGATCGTGTTCTTGGTGGAGAGATAGACCGGCCAATGGCGCTCCAGGCCGTAATTCAATGAGGCGCGGGCGAAATCGCGGATCGATTCGTCGAGATTGTACATGGCCATGGCCACGCCCGAACCGGGGAATTTGAATACTTCCTTCTCGATGACGGTCCCGTCTTCGCCCTCGAATTTGATCGAGAGGCGCCCCTTGCCGGGCACGCGGAAATCGGTGGCGCGATACTGGTCGCCGAAGGCGTGACGGCCGATGACGATCGGCTTCGTCCAGCCGGGCACCAGGCGCGGCACGTTCCTGCAGACGATCGGTTCGCGGAAGATCGTGCCGCCGAGAATATTGCGGATGGTGCCGTTGGGCGACTTCCACATTTCCTTGAGGTTGAATTCCTTCACCCGGGCCTCGTCCGGGGTGATGGTCGCGCATTTCACCGCGACGCCATATTTCTTGGTCGCTTCCGCCGAGTCGACGGTCACCTGGTCGTGGGTGGCGTCGCGGTGCTCGACCGAGAGATCGAAATATTTGAGATCGAGGTCGAGATAGGGATGGATCAGCTTGTCCTTGATCAACCGCCAGATGATGCGGGTCATCTCGTCGCCGTCCATTTCGACGACCGGATTGGCGACCTTGATCTTGCTCATGCGCTGACCTTTCACTCGACATGCCCGCGCCGCGCCCCCTGGGCAGCGCGTCCGCCGCGCCTATAGCATCGGCTCTCCTCAACGCCTAGTGCGGCTTTGGGCGGGGGCCGCGTGAATTTTCGGCGCCGTTACAATTCCGCGCCCCGGCCGGCGCCGGCGGCGACGGGAAAGACGATTTCGAAGGCCGAGCCGACGGTCGGGGTGGAGATCGCGCTCAACCGCCAGCCATGCCTTTGCGCCACGGTCTTGCAGATCGCGAGTCCGATCCCGGTTCCCGGATAGTCCCCCCGCCCGTGCAGACGGCGGAAGGGCTCGAAAATCGCCTCGGCGTCGGCCGAGGCGAATCCGATGCCGCGATCCGCGATCGTGAGATGGTTTTCCGCTTTGCCCGGCTCAAGATGGAGGGTTACCTGCGGCGGCAGATTTGATTTATGATATTTCAAGGCGTTGGACAAGATATTCTGCAGCAGTTGATGAAGTTGCGGCCGGTCGGCCTCGACCGAAAAATCCTCTCCTGTCCAGGCGATTTCCGCCTTGGTTTCGGCAATTGTCAGCGAAAGCGCCTCCAGCGCGCGCTCCAGCGCGGCTTTGATCGAGACCGGTTCGACCGCCGGCGACTGATGGGCCGCGCGGGCGTAAGCCAGCAAATCGGCGACCAGCCGGCGCGCGTGACGGGCCGACGACGCCATGACATCGGCCGCGTAGCGCGCCTCATCGAGGTCGTCCTTGGTCATGGCCGCGTTGAGAATATCGGCGAAGGCGGAAATCTTGCGCAGCGGCTCCTGGATGTCGTGGGAGGCGACATAGGCGAAACGGGCCAGATTCCCGTTGGCCGTTTCAAGTTCGCCCAGGGCCCGGCGCAGGGCATGATCGGCGTCGCGGCGCGCGCCGACGTCGATGGCGAAGGCCACGACTTTTGCGCCCAGCGCCGTGTCGATCGGCGTCAGGCCGACCTCGATGAAAAATTCCGAACCGTCGCGGCGCAGGGCCACGAGATCGCGTCCGGTCCCCATCTGGCGCTTGGCCGGCGCGGCGGCGAAGCCGGCGCGATGGTGGCGATGCGCCGCGCGCAAATTCGCGGGCAACAGGTTCTCGACGCTTTGGCCCGTCAGTTCGCTAGGGCCAAAGCCGAACATGCGCTCGCTTTCCCCATTGGCGAGCTCGATGCGCCCCGCGCCATCGATCAGCAGCATTGCCGCGGGGCAGGCCTCGAAGGCCAGCCGCAGCATCTCGTTCTCGTCGCGCATTTTTTCCCGCCCCACGAAATCAGGCCGCGCATGCGAATTTGGCGCATGCGCTTGCGCCTTCCAATTGCAAGTTTAGCTCGGGCGCTCTATCATTTCACGCACGGGTTTTCATGCTGCGCTGCAAATAAGAACGGCTTCGCCGCAGGTTTAATCGATAATGTTGTCGTCCACTTGTTGTGAATTCATTCGGGCGCGGTCGAGAGGTTTGGGTATGGCGAACGACGCGGGCGTGGGGCAGGAAGTCGAGATCCTGATCATCGAGGACGATCGGGACGACGCTTATCTGCTGACCCGCGCCCTGAACGAAGTCGCCAGGGAGCGCGGGCTCAAGCTGGACATTCGGCACAGCGTCAACGGCCTCGACGCCATGGGCGAGGTCGCGCTCAAGGATCTGGTCAACCGCCTGCCCAAGGTGGTGGTGGTCGATCTCAACATGCCGGTGATGGATGGCGGGCGTTTTCTGAAACTGCTGCGCGCCGAAATGGACCTTCCCGACCTGAAAGCCGTGGTGTTGACCACATCGACCGAGAAATCGATTCATGACGCGGCGCGCGCCAATGGCGCCGATCTGGTTTTCTCCAAGCCCAGCGAACAGCGCGAGCTGATCGCCATCGCCGGGCGCATTCTCGATCTCGGCGCCGGCGCGGCGTAGGGCCTGTGGCTGCTTGTCCCGCCGCCGGGACAAGCAGCCACAGGCCCTAATGCGCCGCCTTGTCTAAAATTTCCGCCACGCTTAGTTTGCGCTGCTTATTCGGAGGGCGCGCATTGGTCGGGGCAGGGACGGACCGGACGAAACCGCTTTTCGAGGGCGGCCCGGCGATCATTCTGGTGCGGCCGCAGCTCGCGGTGAATATCGGCATGTGCGCGCGGGCCATGGCCAATTTCGGCCTGTCCGACCTGCGGCTGGTTTCGCCGCGCGAAGGCTGGCCGCGCACCGGCGCGCGGCGCAAGGGCGCCTATGCCGCCGCCGCCGGCGCCGTGCACCTGCTGGAGCGCGCGACCGTTTACGATTCGACCGAAGCCGCCACCGCCGATCTGAATTTCGTCTGGGCGGCCACGGCGCGCGAGCGCGGCCAGTTCAAGCGGGTCGAGGTTCCGGCCCTCGCCATGCCGGAATGCGCCGCCGCCACGCTGGCCGGCGAAAAGCACGGCATTTTGTTCGGGCCCGAACGCACCGGGCTCGACAATGACGACATCGCGCTTGCCAGCGCGATTCTGACCTTTCCGGTCAATCCGGCCTACGGCTCGCTCAATCTCGCCCAGGCGGTCCTGTTGTGCGGCTATGAATATTTTTTGGCGCGCGAAGGTGGGGCTTTGCCCTTCGCGCGCGAAGAACGCTCGCCGCCGGCGCAACGCGAAATGGTCCTGTCGTTCTTCGAATTCGTCGAAGGCAGGCTGGACGCCGCCGGCTTCTTCCGGCCCGAGTCGAAGCGCCCGGTGATGCAGCGCAACCTGCGCAACATGTTCCACCGCATGGACCTGACCCAGCAGGACGTGCGCACCCTCTGGGGCGCCATCGTCCGCCTCGTCGAAGGCCCGCGCGAAAAGCCGCAAACGCGCAAACGGATCAAACAGAAAAAGCCGCCAGTGGGAATCCCTTCTCCCCCACAGGGCGTTCGAAGGACGCCCGTCAAAAAACGGGCTACGGCGGGAGAAGGTGGCGCGATAGCGCCGGATGAGGGGCAGGGGGATTAGCCGCGCAGCCCGCCGCCGCCACCCTCGCGCAAGCTTCGCCGGCTCTCCTGCCACGCGGCTGAGGAGGCGGGCATGTCGGTCCCAGGCTTGAACGGCGTTGGACCGGACATCGCGAACGCCATCCGTCTGGCGCAAAGCGCCGCGCCGCAGCCGGGCGGGCCTTCCGTTTCCTCGGCGCCGGCGACTTCGCCGGAAGACACGGCGGCCCAGGCCGCGCTCAATGAATATCTGAACGGCGCCGCGCCGTCCGACGTCTCCATCGGCCTCTATTCGGCCGCCCCGGATTCGGCGGCGGCGATGGTCGCCGAACAGGCGGCGCTCGCGGAAGAGGTTCAGACCGGCGGCATTCAGCGGCAGGAACTTGTTCAGCAGGATCTGGGCGCCAACGCCCTGGCGAACGCGACCCTGGCCGCCGACCTTTTGCAGCAGCAGGCCGAGACGGCGATCGTCCAGCAGAATCAGGGCGCGCTGGCGGAGATCGAAAACAGCCTGAACGCCGCTTTGGTCGAGGCCAGACAGACTTCTTTCGTCGCGGGCCTGCAAAATCTGATCCAAGCGGTGGAGGCAGGGGCCTCGGAGGAGTCCGTCGCGCTGGCGGACAGGCTTCAAGCCGCGCAGCAAGGCGCGGGCGGGCTCGATCTGGCGGCGATCGCCGCCAGCCTGCCGGAAAATGAAACGGCGGCGGCGCTTCCCGCGCTGGTCGAAAACCTGATCGCCACGACGCAATCCGGCGACATGACCGCCGCCGGTTTTTTCGCCCAGGCGATCCGCATGCAGATCGAGGAGACGCCGGAGGCCCTGCCGCCGAGATGGCTGGCGACGCTGGCGGCGGCGCCCGGCGCCTCTCTCGCGCCGTTCCCGCCCGATGTCGCCGACGACCCGCTGGCGCAAGCCTATCAGGTCAGCCTGATCATCGACATCAAGACGACGCTCAACAAATTGCGCAAATTGCGCGAAGACCGCTCGAAGATTCTTCCGATCCTGGCGCTTGAGCAAAGCGGATTGCGCCAGGGCGAATGACGGATTTGGCAGCGGGGGAACATCCCCCGCCCGGTTTCAGATGAAAAGCGTCATGTCGGATTCCTGCGCCATCGGCAAAAAACTTGCGGCGCCGACCCAGCCTGCGATGTCGGGAATGAAGTCGGACTTTTCGAAGCCGAAAGCGTCGACGGTCATCTGGCAGGCGTAAAGCTTTACCCCGGTTTCGACCGACAATTCACGCAATTCCTCGATCGACGCGACGCCTTTTTCCCGAAAAGTGCGCTTCATCAGCGCCGTCGCCATGCGTTCGAAGCCTGGGAGGTTGGATTTCACGAAATTGGGGATCGGCCAGTCGATGTTGCGAAACCAGTCCGGCCCGATCGGCATTTTCATCGGCATGGCGGGATTGCCGATCGGCGTCACTTCGAGATCGAGGTTCTTCTTGAGCAATTTCAGCCCATAGAAGGTGAAGAAGATCGAGACGTCATAGCCGAGCGCCGCCGCCGTCGAGGCGAGGATGAAGGGCGGATAGGCCCAGTCGATCGTGCCCTTGGTGGCGATGATCGCCATGGAAGGAACATGGGCCGCCTCGCGCTCCTTCATTTTCTGCTCGAAACGGGCGTCGAACCATTGGTCGAATTTTTGCTGTTCCTCGGGCGACAGGCCATCCGGCGCCGACGGGGCCCCGGCGGGCGTTATCAGATTGGTCAGATTGGTCATGGCTTTGCCTCACGCCTTGCGGATCAGGAATTCGAACACGCCGGCGGCGGCGTTCGACGCCATCAGCTCATGGCCGGTCTGGCGGCAGAACGAGGCGAAATCGGCGACCGAGCCGGGGTCGGTGGAAACGACTTGCAGCACTTCGCCGGTTCCGAGGCCGGAAATGGCCTTTTTGGCTTTGAGGATCGGCAGGGGGCAGTTGAGGCCCTTGGCGTCGAGCGTCTGGGCGACGGGGAGAGACGTGGCAGTGGCGAACATGGCGAATTCTCCCTTGAAATTACCTGGCTTCAGGCTGATTTTAATTGAAACAAACCAGTTGGTTTGTAATGTGAGCCTATGACAAACCAACTGGTTTGTCTATACATATTTCATGTAGCGAATATGAAAACCGCCGAATATTCGAACTCCTTGTGATTTCGGGCTTTTGGCCGAATGCGGGCGAAAGCGCGCGGATTGGCGCTATGATGCGGGAACAGGCGAATCGGATCGCGGATATGGAGCAGGGTCGGACATTGACACGGGGCGGACGGGTGGCGTCACCGGCGGGCGAGGCGCCGTCGGGCGAGACCCGCGCGCATCTGCTCGATGTCGCTTTCGCCGAGATCCACGAGCATGGATTTCAAGGCCTGCGGGTCGATGTCCTGCTCGCCAAGGCCCATCTGACCAAGGGCGCCTTTTATCATTATTTCGCCAGCAAGACCGATCTCGGGCTGGCGGTGATCGACGAGCTTCTGGCTGGTTACGCCGATCTGATCTGGGGCCAGCATCTCCAGCAATTCGCGGACCCGCTTGAGGGGATCGACGCCAGCATCGGCTTCGCCACGGGCCTGCTCGGTCCGCGTCTGATTACTCTCGGCTGCCCGATGAACAATCTCGCCCAGGAAATGAGCGCGCTCGACGAGAGATTCCGCGCCAGGCTCGACGCTCTGTTCGCCGGGATCGTGCGCCATATCGCGCATGCGCTCGAAGGCGGCAAGAAGCGCGGCCTGATCCGGCCCGACGTCGATTGCGAAAACGCCGCGACTTTCATCTTCGCCGCCTTCGAAGGCGCCATCGGCCTGACCAAATCCGCCAGGAACGAAAAGGCGCTCGACGCCGCGCGCAGCGAGTTGCGGCGCTATTTCGGGACGTTGCGGGCGGAGGGGAAGGGTAGAAAGGCGTAGCGGCCCGCGCAATTTATCCCACGCCGGCTCGCACGGCCCGGATCGGCTATCGTGGTTGCAAAATGGAGCAGGTCTGGAACCGATGCCGGTCAACCTTTCGATCAAGAACGTCCCTGACGAAGTCGCCGAACATTTGCGGCGGCGGGCGGAGCGGCGCCATCGGTCGCTGCAAGGCGAGTTGCTCGCCATTATCGAGGAAGCCGTCCAGACCGAGCGGGATTTGAGCCCGCGCGAACTCCTCGCCGAGGTCCGCGGCTTGGGTCTGCGCACGCCGGCCGACGCCGCCGCGATCATAAGGGCCGACCGTGACCGCCGTTAAGGTGGTGGACGCCTCGGCGCTTGCGGCGCTGATTTCCGCGGAGCCGGAAGCCGACGCCATCGCCGCGCGGCTGGAGGGCGCCAGACTGGCCGCGCCTTCCTTGCTCGACCATGAACTGGCCAATGTTGGCCTGACCAAAATCCGCCGCGAGCCAAGCCAGCGGGAGGCGTTGCGCGCCGCTTACGGGTTGGCGCGCCGGCTGCGGATCGAGACCGTCGCCGTCGATCACGCCGGCCTGTTGGAACTCGCGGAGGCCACGGGGCTGAACGCCTATGGCGCCAGCTATCTCTGGGTCGCCCGCGCTCTCGGCGCCGAACTGGTCACGCTCGACCGCAAATTGGCGGCGGCCGTGGCCTGAAACCACGCGCCGCGCGTCGATAAACCCCACTTCAGCGTGATTTCATCGTTTTTCCGGGGACGCGCGCGGCCGCCAAAAGGGTTCCCAAGAAAAGGGGATTTAGTAAAATGTCACCAGTTTGACAGGCAGGCTGCTGTTGGAATGGGTCTTGCCATCTGGTAGGGTCGTTCTCCGGACCACAAGTTGCGGAATTGACATGCGCACCCGATCACTCTTCATCGCGACTGTGATCCTTGTCAGCGTTGCGAGACCAGCCGTAGCACAAGTCATAAACTGTCCTGTCGGCACATATCCTTGGCACGATGACGTGGGAAATTTGACGTGTCGGAGCTTTCAAACTCAGCAGGACGTCATTATTCCGGCCAGGCCAGTAACGGGCCAACCAAATGACTCAACGCCCTCAGTAGACACATGGGGAGACTCGGCTTCGCAAGGCACAGGACCGGATGCGGGCACGACTTACAATAACTCTAACCGAGGTTGTCCAATCGGCACTTCTCCCTGGGTCGACACCGGGGGAAACTGGGCATGCAAGCGTTTTTAGAGATTTGAGCAACGGGAACCCTGGGGGTCGCGCGGACAGTCCACCAAACTGATCTCGCTCGGCCAGTGAATGTCAACGGAGGCGCGCCGGACGTCCAGAAAAGGGCGCTGTCACCGTAACCAGATCAGTCGTTCGCACCGACCTCCGTAAAAAGGAACCCCGCAGGCGTCTTGGTGAAGGTGAAGATGAGATTGCCGCAGAAGATGAAGTAATTGTCGTTGTTTTCGCCATCGCGATCGTAGACGGCTTTGCCGCGCTGCAAACACGCGCGATTTTTTGCGGTGAAGGTGAGCGGATACGCCTTTGCGCGGAATTGCGTTGCGTCGCGAATGGAGCCGTCTTGCTCGAACGGCAGTCGTGTCATACTGGCGATGGCGGCGGAATCATCGGCCTTCAGCGCCGCACGGAATTTCTCGATGAAGCCACTGAACTCCTTCTCCAAGGCAGCAGAGGCGCCGCCTTTCGTCGGCGCCTCGGCGAAGGCGGGAGCGAGGTGCATGAGAGCGGCTGTGATCACAATTCGCAACAAAAATTTCATGGTTCTGCTCCGTCCATCCGACCAATCCAATTCATGGGGTTACGGTGACGGTCCACCAAATTGAGCTCGCTCGGCCAGTGAGTGTCAACGGAGGCGCGCCGGACCTCCAGAAAAGCGCACTGTCACCGTAACCGCTGATCAGGCGCGCCGTAGCGCGCCGCTTCGTCTTGTATGTCGTCAAACAGCTTCCTTCATCCGGCCCTGGCGATCTTCCTCGGAACGAACGGGAGCCGGTTCGCGTTTCGTTGGACATTATTTCGATGGCGACAGGGAGAGAGCGCCATGAGCGTGGCCGTAAACATTGGCCCCCTTGAATATGCCAGCGCGTGGGGCTTTGAGCCGACGATTGACCGTTTGACCTTGGCGATCGAGGCGGCAAACATGAGCATTTTCGCGACCATCGACCATTCGGCCGGCGCGCGCCAGGCGGGTATGTCGATGCCGCCGACGACCGTGTTGATCTATGGCAACCCGAAGGGCGGCACGCCGCTCATGCTCGATGCGCCACAGGCCGCGCTCGATCTGCCACTGAAGGTGCTCGTCCGTCAGGATGAAAGCGGGCGCACCCTGATTCTGTTCCATCCGATCGCGGAATTGATGGAGCAGGCTGGCGTATCGGAGGCGCTTGCGAGACGATTGACTCCCGCACAATCTGTCCTGATCAAGGCCATCCAGCAGTGAGCGAAGGGTTACGGTGGGGTTACGGCGCCAGTCCTCCAAACTGATCTCGCTCGGCCAGTGAATGTCAACGGAGGCGCGCCGGACGTCCAGAAAAGTGCGCTGTCACCGTAACCCCTGTCACCGTAACCCCTGCTGTTGGAATGGGTCTTGCCATCTGGTAGGGTCGTCCTCCGGACGACAAGTTGCGGAATCGACATGGGCACCCGATCACTCTTCATCGTGACTGTGATCCTTGTCAGCGTTGCGAGACCAGCCGTAGCACAAGTCATAAACTGTCCTGTCGGCACATATCCTTGGCACGATGACGTGGGAAATTTGACGTGTCGGAGCTTTCAAACTCAGCAGGACGTCATTATTCCGGCCAGGCCGGTAACGGGTCAACCAAATGACTCAACGCCCTCAGTAGACACATGGGGAAACTCGGCTTCGCAAGGCACAGGACCGGATGCGGGCGCGACTTACGATAACTCTAACCGAGGCTGTCCAATCGGCACTTCTCCCTGGGTCGACACCGGGGGCACCTGGGCATGCAAGCGTTTTTAGAGATTTGAGCAACGGGAACCCTGGGGGTCACGCTGACAGTCCACCAAATTGATCTCGCTCGGCCAGTGAATGTCAATAGAGGCGCGCCGGACGTCCAGAAAAGTGCACTGTCATGTCTGGACGGCGCCCCTTGATCAAGGGTTTTCTTGGCGTGCTGTGAACGTCTCGGGTGCGGTCATGTCTTCGGCCTGTTGACGCGGGTTTTTATCGCCGCTGGCCCTGATGGATCGTCCGCCTGGCTCTTTGCCTCAATCACCGTATCGCGCTCGCATTGGCGCCGACACTACATCAGGCTTCCGAGCCTTTCCGTGGTTCACATCACCCCTTGGTCACCCTCGATTGCGTTTCGCCTTGCGGCGAAAACCCTGTGGCCGGCGTCAGGCGGCGGCCTGCCGCCCGACGTAAACGCCGCCGCGCGCCAGCAGCGCGAAGACGATGCGCGCCAGCTTGTTGGCCAGCGCCACCGCCGTCAGCTTGAACTTGTATTTGGCGTCCTTGCGCTCCAGCAGCCGATCGGCCCAGACGCGCAGGGCGTCGCTATGGCCCTTGCGATGGCACAGCACCGCGCAAGCCCCGACCACCAGCAATTTGCGCAAGTAACGGTCGCCCATTTTCGAGATGCGGCCGAGCTTCTCCTTGCCGCCGCTCGAATATTGGCGCGGCACAAGGCCGAGAAAAGCAGCGAACTCGCGGCCGGAGGCGAAGGCGCCGATGTCTTGCACGGTCGCAACGACCGCCGAAGCCGTGACCGGCCCGACGCCGGGAATGGTCATCAGCCGCCGCGCCCTCTCGTCGGTCTCGATCAGCGCCTCGATCTCGGCTCCGATCCGGTCGATTTCCTCATCGAGCGCGTCGATCTGGCGAGCCAGCGGCGCCAGCGCCGCGCGCACGCAATCGGCGACGACGATCTCGCCGTTTTCGTCGCAGCCCTCGGCGGCCATGCGTTTGAGCACATAGGCGTTTTGCGCGCCTTGCGCCGCGACGACGCCGATTTCCGCCAGATGCCCGCGCAGCGCATTGAGGAGTTGCGTGCGCTGGGCTCCGAATATCGTAGTTCGCGGCGATGGCGTCTTTTATGACGGATTCATTGATCAGATAGGCCCAGAGGACGGTTTGCCGGTCTGAGAGGCGTTCAACTTTGAGGATGTATTGAGATTTCAGCGGGCTGTTGAGAGAAAGGATTGCGCCCTTGTCGAGCGGTTCGATTGAATCAACGGCCGTGCCGCTTCTATAGAGCTTTGGAAATGGCTGGTCGCCTTTGCAATAGGCGTGAACATCGGGGTCTTCGGATTCACATATGGCGGCGATATCGCAACCGGCAACGGAGCAGATAAGCAATGGCTTTGGGCCATTTCCGTAGCGGGCCTTCTGTTGCATGAGTTGCTTTATGCCGTCGCAATAACTTTTGACGGTGAGTACGTCGGTGACGATTTCATTGATTTCGTCTTGTGGTAGCGGCTCTTTGGGAGCTTTCGGACCCTTGTAATTTGGGTCGTTTTCGGCCCCGCGCCACAACGCAAGGATATATTCCCATTGGGCGTTTTTGGATATTTTCGCGTTGAGCTGCTCAGGAGTGAAAGTGTCGCATTTGGACAAATCTGGCATGTGGTCGAGCGGGGCTTGCTCCAATCGTGGCGGCAGTCCTTGCGCGTTGCCCTGAGCGGCGAAAGTGGCGGCAACCAATAGGGCGAGGAATGTTTTTGCGGTCTTTGGTTGCATGGACGGTCTTTCGAGACGTTTTTTTTGATGCCGGAGATTATTTTTGGCAGGTGGATCGTCGAGTGAAGAAGTGTCCGGCCGATTATTTTTGGTGTCAAGCAAGATCGGATCGCTTGTAGAAGGTTGCGTGAAAGATCGCCGGCCCAAGCGCGGGTCGGATGTCTTCCTCATTGAGGAATTTTTTGAGCAAGTGCGGATGAAGCCACTGTTCCTCGACGAATTGTCTGGATTGCTTAGCCGATGTTATTTGCTTGGATTGACAAGCACGAGGTGGTCATAGCCAGCGTTTTTGGGCATAGTCATGGTGTTGACGACGGCGTCGTAGCTCGTGTGGTAGTCTGGCTTGACGTATATTATGACTTTGGTCGCGAGATTTAGCGCGTTTTGTTCGCATGTTATTGGTTTGGGCTTCGGGATGACGCTCAAGAGAGCCCGCAGTTCAACGGGTTTGCCGTTGACCGTGATGTTTCCCTGCTTGTCGATCTGCAGGGCGACTTTGACGATGGTGGCGGCGGATGTGGTTTGGTTGCCTGGGTCGTGCAGATCGAACATCAGGTTCTGGGCGTGAGCCTTGGAATGGACGCCCAAGAGGAGTGAAGCGAGGACGGGTAGGGCGAGGGCAAGGATTCGCGGATGCGAAAGGGCGCGGGAGGACGGCGCCGGCGAATGGTTCAAATTCGCGGTCATCGGGATTTTCCTGTTTTTTTTGAAGGATTTGCGCCGGGTGGGCGGCACAAAAAAACCGGCGGATTGCTCCGCCGGTTTTTTTGTTGATTCTACAGGGCTTTGTCAGAATGGGGGGTCTAGGCCGACAAAATACCGCGATTTACTGCCAATTTGGGTCGACCGGAACACCCGCCGCCTGAAATCCTTCGTCAACTACACCCCGTCGTCGCCCCACAAGTATCGCACTTCAAACACGTCCCATTCCGCACCAGGGTAAAATTCGCGCATTCCGGACACGCTTCGCCGATATAGCCTTTCATCCGCGCTTCGGCCCTTTTGTCGAGGGCGTCGTCGGGGAGCTTGGTCGGCGGGGTCCAGGTCAGGGTGTCGAGCACGCTGGGGCTGGTCGGTTCGGCCAAGGCGCCGGGCTTGAGCGCCGTGGCGCCGACGCTGACCACCCCAATCGTCGGCGCGCGCGCCGGTTCGGGATTGTTGCTCTGGACCAGCATCAGCTTGTCGGCTTTCGAGCGCACGAAGCCGCGCGAGACGAAGCGCGAGGTCGGCGAGGGCTGCCCGCCTTGCGGCGCGCGGCCCTGTTCCTCGCCCTTGCCCATCGCCGCATGGCCGATGTCGGACGGGTCGACATGGGCGAGGTCGTTGCGGCCGAGATAGGAAATCGCCAGTTCGCGGAACACGTAATCGAGGATCGAGGTGGCGTTCTTGATCGCGTCATTGCCTTGCACAAAACCCGCCGGCTCGAAGCGGGTGAAGGTGAAGGCGTCGACATATTCTTCCAGCGGCACGCCATATTGCAGGCCGACCGAAATGGCGATGGCGAAATTGTTCATCAGGCTGCGGAAGGCGGCGCCTTCCTTGTGCATGTCGATGAAGATTTCGCCGATGCGGCCATCGATATATTCGCCGGTGCGCAGATAAACCTTGTGGCCGCCGACCACGGCTTTCTGGGTGTAGCCCTTGCGGCGGTCGGGCAGCTTTTCGCGCTCGCGCCGGCGCTCGACCCGCTCGATCACCCGTTCGACAATGCGCTCGGCGATCTGAACGGTGCGCGCCGGATGGTTTTGGGCCATGAAGGCGTCGAAAGCGTCCTCGTCCTCCGCGTCGTCATCGGCGATGAGCTGGGAATTGAGCGGCTGCGACAGTTTGGAGCCGTCGCGGTAAAGCGCATTGGCCTTGATCGCCAGGCGCCAGGACAGCAGATAGGCCGCCTTGCAATCCTCGACCGTCGCGTCGTTGGGCATGTTGATGGTCTTGGAGATCGCGCCCGAAATGAAGGGCTGCGACGCCGCCATCATGCGGATGTGGCTCTCGACCGAGAGATAGCGTTTTCCCGTGCGGCCGCAGGGATTGGCGCAGTCGAACACCGGCAGATGCTCGGGTTTGAGATGCGGCGCGCCTTCCAGCGTCATCGCGCCGCAGACATGGATATTGGCGGCGTCGATTTCTCCCTTTGAGAAGCCGAGATGGGAGAGCAGGTCGAAGCTCGGATCGTCGAGCTTTTCGGCCGGGACTTTCAGCTCGTTGAACAAGAAATCGGAGCCGAGGCCGAATTTGTTGAAGACGAATTTGATGTCGAAGGCGCCGGGCAGAGCCTTGGCGATTTCCGCCAGCTTTTCCGGCGAAAAGCCTTTTGACGCCAAAGTCGTCTCGTTGATTCCCGGCGCCTGTTTCAGACCGCCATGGCCGACGGCATAGGCCTCGATCTCGCCGATCTGGGCTTCGCTGTAGCCGAGCGCCCGCAGGCCTTCCGGCACGGCGCGGTTGATGATCTTGAAATAGCCGCCGCCGGCCAGTTTCTTGAATTTCACCAGAGCGAAATCGGGCTCGATGCCGGTGGTGTCGCAATCCATCACCAGGCCGATGGTGCCGGTCGGGGCGACCACGGTCACCTGCGCGTTGCGATAGCCGTGCTTTTCGCCCAGCTCCAACGCCTTGTTCCAGGCGGCGCGGGCGTGGACGACCAGATCCTGGTCGGGACAGCTCGCCGCGTCGAGCGGCGTCGGCGTCACCGCGAGGCCTTCGTAATCCGCGCCCTCGCCATGGGCGGCGCGGCGATGGTTGCGGATGACCCGCAGCATGGCGCCGGAATTTTCCGCATAGCGGGCGAAGGCGCCGCGCTCCTTCGCCATTTCCGCCGAAGTCGCGTAGCACACGCCGGTCATGATCGCCGACAGCGCGCCGCAAAGGCTGCGGCCTTCGGGCGAGTCATAGGCGAGGCCCGAGGACATCAGCAAGCCGCCGATATTGGCGAAGCCGAGGCCGAGCGTGCGGTAGTCATAGGAAAGCTGGGCGATGGCGCGCGACGGGAATTGCGCCATCAGCACCGAGATTTCCAGCACCAGGGTCCACAGCCGCACCGCATGTTCATAAGCCGCGATATCGAACTTTTTGGTTTCCGGATCGCGGAACTGCAACAGGTTCAGCGAGGCGAGATTGCAGGCCGTGTCGTCCAGGAACATATATTCGGAGCACGGATTGGAGGCGCGGATTTCGCCGCCGGCCGGGCAGGTGTGCCAGTCGTTGATGGTGGTGTGGAATTGCAGGCCGGGATCGGCCGAGGCCCAGGCGGCATAGCCGATCTTTTCCCACAGATCGCGCGCTTGAACCGTCTTGCCGACCTTGCCGTCGGTGCGGCGGGTCAGATTCCACGGTCCGTCCTGCTCGACCGCGCGCAGAAAACCATCGGTGACCCGCACCGAATTATTGGAGTTCTGGCCGGAAACGGTCAGATAGGCTTCCGACTGCCAGTCGGTGTCATATTCCGGGAGATCGAATTCGCGGAAGCCCTGTTTGGCGTATTGAATGACGCGCTTGATAAAGCTGTCCGGGCACTGGGCGCGGCGGGCGAGCTTGATCTCGCGCTTCAGGGCCGGGTTCTTCTCCGGGTTGAAGCAATCGTCGCCCGAACCCTCGCAATTCACCGCCGCCTTGAACACCGCCTTCATATGCTTGCGCAGAATCTTGGAGCCGGCGACCAGGGCCGCGACCTTTTCCTCCTCGCGCACCTTCCAGTCGATGAAGGCTTCGATGTCGGGGTGATCGACGTCCACCACCACCATTTTGGCGGCGCGCCGCGTGGTGCCGCCGGATTTGATCGCGCCGGCCGCGCGGTCGCCGATTTTCAAAAAAGACATCAGGCCGGATGACTTGCCGCCGCCGGAGAGCTTTTCGTTTTCGGAGCGCAGCGACGAGAAATTGGCGCCGGTGCCGGAGCCATATTTGAACAGGCGCGCCTCGCGCACCCACAGGTCCATGATGCCGCCCTCGTTGACGAGGTCGTCCTTGACCGACTGGATGAAACAGGCGTGGGGCTGCGGATGCTCATAGGCGGACTCCGAGGCCTTGAGCACGCCGGTGTCATGTTCGACGAAGAAATGGCCCTGGCCGGGGCCGTCGACGCCATAGGCCCAATGCAGGCCGGTGTTGAACCATTGCGGCGAATTGGGCGCGGCGATCTGGCGCGCCAGCATGAAGCGCATTTCGTCGAAGAAGGCCTGGGCGTCTTCCTCCGTGTTGAAATAGCCGCCCTTCCAGCCCCAATAGGTCCAGGCGCCGGCGAGGCGATCGAACACCTGCCTGGCCGAAATCTCGCCGCCGAGACGCTCCTTTTCGGGGAGCCGGGCCAAGGCCTCCTCGTCGGGGACCGAGCGCCACAGGAAGGAGGGGACGGAATTTTCCTCGACGCGCTTCAGCCGGGCGGGAACCCCGGCCTTGCGGAAATATTTTTGCGCCAGCACGTCGCAGGCGACCTGGCTCCAGGCGGCGGGGACTTCGATCCCGTTCTGGGCGAAGACGGTCGAGCCGTCCGGGTTGCGGATTTCGCTCTTGGTCTCCCGGAACTCGATGGTTTGGTAAGGAGATTGTCCCGCCTTGGTGTAGAGCCGCTCGATCCGCATGATTTCCCCCGGTTTGCCTCTGGCGCCGCCGCGCCTCAAATTTTTCGAACCCGCGCGAAGGGGCGAAGGCGCCGCACCAGTCATCGAACCGGGGGAATCCCCCGGCCGGACCAGACGAACGCCTTAGCCACACGACATGAAATGAAAGCTGTGCAGGAACGCCGCTTTGGGGCGCGCGTTCGTCACTTTCCGGCGATCGTTTGGCCGCGCCCCCTTGTTGCGATCAGGCTTGAGCCTTGCAACTTCGGAATGGTCGGCGACGGCGCCGGAATGAAATGAGTTAAATCCAGCGCGCGAAAAACGTCAAGATATTGCGCCATTTTTTCGCCACACCACTAGAAATTGAGGATTCTGGGGAAAATTGCAAGGGAATCTTAAGAAACAATTTGCAATCGCCGGCGTGTTGTCGCAGGGCCGCCGCGACCCGCGTCACAATCCGAGCAAGGGCCTGAGAAGTGGAAGAATTAAGCTGGTGAGGGCGCCGTTGAGCCCCATGGCGATTCCCGCAAAAGCCCCCGCGGTCGAATCGATCTGGAAGGCGCGGGCGGCGCCGACGCCATGCGAGGCGAGCCCGGCGGCCATGCCGACAGCGGCCGGATCGCTGATTCGCAGCGCCCGCATCAGCGGCGTGAGGATGATGGCGCCGAAGACGCCGGTCGCGATCACCAGAGAGGCGGTCAGGAAGGGCGCGCCGCCCAGTTTCTCGGAAAGCCCCATGGCGATGGGCGAGGTGACCGATTTCGGCGCCAGCGAGGCCACGATTTCATGCGAGGCGCCGAGGAGCCTGGCGATTCCCACGGCGCTGGCGATGGCGACGAGCGAGCCGACGCAGAGCGAAGCGGCGATCGGCAGCGCCGTCGCGCGCACCCGCTCGAGATTGCGATAAAGCGGCACGGCCAGGGCGACGGTCGCCGGGCCGAGCAGGAAATGAATGAACTGGGCGCCGGCGAAATAAGTGTCGTAGCTGGTTCCGGTCGCTTTCAGCGCCAGGATGATCAAAGCCGCCGCCACGGCGACGAGATTGGCTGCCGGATGGCGCCTGCAGGCGATCGAGATCCGGTCGGCGACGAGATAGGCCACGAGCGTCAGGGTCAGCCAGGAGAGCGGGCTGGCGGCGAGATAGACCCAGACTTCCGGGTGCGGCTTGAGCAGGGAGGGAATCATGGCTTGCTCCGGGCGAGCAGACGGAAGGTGAGAGCGGTCGCGGCCTGGGCGAGGGCGGTGGACAGGGCCACCGCGAGAATCAGGGTCAGCGCATTGGCGGCCAGAATGTCGAAATAGCGCATCAGCCCGACCGAGGCCGGCACGAACAATAAGGAGAGATGCCCGAGCAACCCGTCGGCGGCGGCGCCGAGTTGGGGCGAAACACCGCCCCGGCCGCCGCGCAGCAGCAGAAAGGCGAACAGCAGGAACATGCCGAGCACCGGGCCGGGCAGGGGCAAAGCGAAGGCGTGGACCAGGAATTCCCCGGCCAGTTGGCAGGCCAATAGGCCGGCGAAAGCGGCGACCATCGAAATCTCCATCGCGCCGGATTCGACTTTTGGCCCCGGCGGGGCGGCACGATAGAACAAGGAACGACTGGACAGAAGGTCGCGACGCGGCCATATTCCGCGCCAATTATCGTCGGCGGGACGAAAACGGGATCAAGCGCGATGCAATGGCTCGTCCAATTTTTCACCTGGTGGAACGGGCAGACGCTCAACACCCGGCTCTATACCTGGCTTTATGGCGAGCGCGTCGGCGAGGACCAGTTCGGCAATATCTATTATCGCTTCCGCAAAGGCGAGATCGACAAGGCGCTCGGCTTCAACCGCCGCTGGGTGATCTTCAACGGCGAGAGCGAGGGCTCCAAGGTTCCTCCCGGCTGGTATGGCTGGCTCCACCACATGACCGACGAACTCCCCACCGAGACGGATTACCAGCCGCGCGAATGGGAAAAGCCCTATGTCCCCAACCAGACCGGCACGCCCAACGCCTGGCGGCCGCAGGGCTCGACCCTCGCCTCCGGCATTCGGCCGAGCGCCACGGGGGACTATCAGGCCTGGTCGCCCGAGGCGTGACGCGCGGATGGTGAGGCGCCGGCGCCGGGGTTCGATCGCGATATGAGGCTTTTCCGCTCCTTCATCCCGGTTCTGGCGGTTTTGGGCGCGTCGGCCTGGTCGGCGCGCGCCGACGAGATTCGCAATCCGACCGCGATTTTCGCCGGCATCGACAAGATCACCGGCCGCATCACCACGTTCGACGTCGCCATCGACGAAACCGTGCAATTCGGCACGCTCCAGATCACGCCCCGCGTCTGCCTCACCCGTCCCCAGACCGAAACGCCGCTGACCGAAGGTTTCGTTCAGGTCGACGACGCCGAAAACGGCAAGATGAAGCGGATTTTCTCCGGCTGGATGTTCGCGGCCAGTCCCGGCCTCCATGGCGTGGAGCATCCGGTTTATGACGTCTGGCTGAAGGATTGCGTCGGCGGCAAGGAAGTCACGCCCGCGCCGGCCAACGCCGCGCCGGAGGTCAATCGCGCGCCGCCGCCCAACGCCGCGCCGGCGCCGGCCGAGGGCGCGCCCGCCGGCAAGGCGAGCCGCACCATCAAGCCGGAGGAGCCGGTCGAGCCGACCATGGACAGTCTGCCGCCGAGTCCGGACGATGTCGATTCGCCCAATATGCAAAATCCCGAGACTCAGGCGCCCGACGCCGCGCCGCCGGAGCCGCCCGAGCCCGCGCCGGCAGCCCCGGCGCCGGCCCCCGCGCAGCATGGCCGGCACACCGGCAAGCCCGCGCCGGCGCAACAGCTCGAAAACCCCGACAACGAATTCGGCCCGCCGGTCGAAGTCGGGCCGGCGCCCGGCATGCGGCCCGAAGGCGAGCCCGTCGCTCCGCAGCCCAAGCCGGCGAGGCGGCCGAAGCACAAGCGCCCTCCGCCGCCCAATCCGGACGCCGCGCCGGTTCCGCCGGCCGACGTCCCCCAGCCCGCGCCGCAGCCGGCGCCTCAGCCGTCCGGCCCGCAGAATCTATTGAAAAACCTGCCCTTCATGCATTGACGGGGGGCCTCAGCGTCCCCGCGCGAGGTCCAGAACGGTCTCGGGCGCGGCATGCCGGTCGAGGGCGTGAAAATCGCCCCGAATCTGCAATGCGGCGTCGAGCCTGCGGCGATAATCCGCGCGCGTGATCTCGATGGCGCCGAGGCTGGCGAGATGCGGCGTGACGAATTGCGCGTCGAGCAGGGAAAAGCCGCCGCAGCGCAGCCGCGCCGCGAGATGGATCAGACAGATTTTTGAAGCGTCGGCGGCGCGGTGGAACATGCTTTCGCCGAAAAAGGCGCCCCCCAGGGCCAGGCCGTAAAGCCCGCCGACCAGCTCGCCATCGCGCCAGGCTTCGACCGTATGGACGAAACCCATTTCGAACAATTCGCGGAACAGCACGGCGATGGTCTGGTTGATCCAGGTCTTTTCCCGCCCCGGCCGGCTTTCGGCGCAGCCCGCCAGCACCGCGTTGAAGTCGGAATCGATGCTTATGGCGAATTTTTGCGCCCGGATCGTCTTGGCCAGGCTTTTCGAGACGATCAGCGCGTCGAGCGGAAAAATCCCGCGCTCGCGCGGGTCGCACCAATGCAGATATTCGGCCTCCGCGTCCTCGGCCATCGGGAACAGGCCGGCGGCATAGGCGCGCAGCAAGATGCGCGGCGTGATCGGTTCGGGCTTGGGCGGCGGCGGGCGCATGGTCCATTGTCGCCGCCGGCGACAACCGCGACAAGGCTGAATTGCGCAAGAATTTCACCGTGCCCCAGGCCGGGGTGTCGACCCGATGTTGAGGCGGGAGCAAATTTCCCAATGCGTGACAGCGGCCGCCCTCCCTTTCTCATCCGCCCGGCCGCTCCTATATTGGGCGTCAGCCCGTGAGGAATCGCATGATCCGCAAGATTTTCGCCGCCATCGTTCTGGCTTTCGTCGCCGCGCCGCTCCACGCCGAAACTTTGCGGCAGCCGCCCGCGTCGGAAACGCAAGTGACCCTGAGCTTCGCCCCGGTGGTCAAGAAGGCCGCGCCGGCGGTGGTCAATGTCTATGCCCAGCGCGTCGAGCAGCGCGCGCCGCGCCGCAATCCCTTGTTCGACGATCCGATCTTCCGCCGCTTTTTCGGCGATGCGCTGCGGCGGGGCGGGGCGTCGGCGCAGTCGCTGGGATCGGGCGTCATCGTCGACGCCTCGGGTCTTGTCGTGACCAACAACCACGTCATCGACGACATGAATCAGGTGAAGGTGGCGCTCTCCGACCGGCGGGAGTTTCCAGCCGACATATTGCTGCGCGATCCGCGCAGCGATCTCGCCATTCTGCGCATCAAGGGCCCCAAGGGCGCGGTCTTTCCGGTGCTGCAAATGGGCGATTCCGACGCCATCCAGGTCGGCGACCTCGCTCTGGCGATCGGCGATCCCTTTGGCGTCGGCCAGACCGTGACCCAGGGCATTATTTCGGCTCTGGCGCGCACCGAGACCGGCATTTCCGACTATGGCTTCTTCATCCAGACCGACGCGGCGATCAATCCCGGCAATTCCGGCGGCGCCTTGGTGGATGTGGACGGGCGGCTGATCGGCATCAATGCGGCGATCATGTCGCAATCCGGCGGCTCGGTCGGCATCGGCTTCGCCATTCCGGTCAATATGGTCAAGGCCGTGCTGGCCACGGCGGTCGCCGGCGGCAAGGAGGTCCATCGGCCCTGGCTTGGCGCGACCTTGCAGAACATCAACCGCGACATCGCCGATTCGCTCGGCCTCGACCGGCCGTCCGGCGCGCTGGTCGCCGATGTCGATCCGCGCGGGCCGGCGGCGGCGGGCGGCTTGAAACAGGGCGACGTCATCACGGCGGTGGACGGCAAGGATGTCTATGACTCTGGCAGCGTCGGCTATCGCCTCGGCGCCAAGCCGATCGGCGGCGTCGCCTCGCTTTCGGTCCTGCGCGGCGGCAAGAAGGAGATCGTGCCGCTCAAACTGCTCGCCGCGCCGGAAAACCCGCCGCGCGAACAACTGACGATTGGCGGCTCCTCGCCCTTCTCCGGGGCGACCGTGGTCAATATTTCGCCGGCGACGGCCGAGGAATATTCGATCCAAAACGCCGCCGCCGGGGTGGCGGTGATCGCGGTTCAGGACGAAAGCCCGGCGGCCCTGTTGGGCCTGCAGAAGGGCGACGTCGTGCTTTCGCTCAATGGCGAGAAAATGGGCGCTACCCGCGATCTCCAGCGCGTCGCCGCACAAAATCCCTATGTCTGGCGAATCCAGATCAATCGCGGCGGCCAGACGATCACCAGCGTGGTCGGGGGGTGAGGCGGCGCGGCGGCCGCCCCGCCGCCCGCGTTCAGTCCTTCGGCTTGGTGGTGTCGGCGGTCTGGCCGAACAGCACCTTTTTCTCCTCGTCCTTCATCGGCTGCGGCGGGCGGACGCGGTCGCCGATCTCATAGGCGCGCTGAACGGCGGGACGGGCGCGGAGCGCGTCGAACCAGCGGCGCAGGTCGGGGAAGTCGTCGAGATTCTGGCCGTGGTTCTTCCACGGCACGATCCACGGATAGGACGCCATGTCGGCGATGGAATATTCGCCGGCGATGAAGCCGCCGCTGTCGCGGGTCTTGGCGAGCTGGCGGTCGAGCACCCCGTAAAGACGATTGGTTTCCTTGCGGTAGCGGTCGATGGCGTAGGGGATTTTCTCCGGCGCATAGACCGCGAAATGCGAATTCTGCCCCGCCATCGGGCCGAGACCGCCCATCTGCCAGTGCAGCCATTGCAGCACATTGTATTTTTCGCGCGTCGCTTTCGGCAGGAACTTTCCGGTCTTTTCGGCCAGGTATTCGAGAATGGCGCCGGATTCGAACAGAGAGAAAGGCGCCCCTCCGTCCGCCGGCGCGTGGTCGATGATCGCCGGCATGCGGTTGTTGGGCGCGATCTTCAGGAAATCGGGCTTGAACTGGTCGCCGGCTCCGATATTGATCGGGCGGATTTCAAAGGGGAGCCCGGATTCCTCAAGGAAGATCGTGATTTTATGGCCATTGGGCGTCGGCCAGTAAAAGAGTTCGATCATGTTCGCCTTTCCCGCTTTTTGGGGCTAGCCTGTCTCAAGCTTTATTGTTGGAAATCCTCGCGGGCTTGTCCATGCCGAAAATCTTTCGCGCCATCGGCGCCATGACCGGCACCTCGATGGACGGCGTCGATCTCGCTTATCTCGAGACCGACGGCCGGCAGGCGCTGAAATTCGGCCCGACCGCTTCTTTTCGCTTCTCGGACGAGGAGCGCGCGCTGCTGCGCGCCGCCATGGAGGCCGCGAAATTTTTGGGGCGGCGCGACGAGCGGCCAGGCCCGCTCGAGGCCGCCGAGGCGCTGATCACCCGCCGCCATGTCGAAACCATCGGCGATTTTCTCGCCCGCGCGCATATCAAGGCGGAAGCGGTCGATGTCATCGGCTTCCACGGCCAGACCGTGCTGCACCGGCCGGAGCGCGGCCTGACCGTCCAGATCGGCGACGGCGCGGCGCTCGCCCGCGCCATCGGGATCGACGTGGTTTACGATTTGCGCGCCGAGGATATGGCGGCGGGCGGGCAGGGGGCGCCGCTGGTTCCGGTCTTTCATCGCGCGCTGGCGGAAAATTCGGGCGCGGCTCTGCCGCTGCTGCTGGTCAATATCGGCGGGGTCGCCAATTTCACTTATGTCGCCGAGGGCGCGGACCCGATCGCCTGCGACGCCGGGCCCGGCAACGCCTTGCTCGACGATCTGATGCTTTTGCGCGCCGGTGCGGCCATGGACCTTGACGGCGCCTGCGCCCGCTCCGGCGCGGTGGACGAGCCGGCGCTGGCGGCGCTGATGTCGCATTCATTTTTCGCGCAAATGCCGCCCAAGTCGCTGGACCGTAACGCTTTTTCTTCTGAACCGGTGTCAAAGCTCGCCACGCCCGACGCCGCCGCGACGCTCACCGCCTTCACCGCTTCCGGCATTCTCGCCCATCTGAAATTCCTGCCCGAAACGCCGCGCATGATCGTTCTGTGCGGCGGCGGCGCGCGCAATCCGGCCATCGTCGAGGCTCTGGCGCGACGCGCGCCCTGCCCGGTGCGCCGCGCCGAGGATTTCGGCTGGGAGTCGCAGGCGATCGAGGCCCAGGCCTTCGCCTTTCTGGCCGTGCGCTCGGTCAAGGGCCTGCCGCTGACTTTCCCCACCACCACCGGCGTGGGCGCGGCGACCAGCGGCGGGGTGCTGGCCTGGGCGGGTTAGTGGTCAAAATCGCACGCCTGGCGCCCACTGACGATGACGGGTTTCGGCTGGGTGTGTTGAAAAGCTTTCTTTTTTTGCCGCTGATCAAAATTTTGCAGCCCCTTGGAGGCGGAACCATAAAAAAATGAGCGGGCCACTAGATTTCAGGAAACTCCGCCGAACAGCAGCGTAGCCAATTCTAGCGTAAGCGAGAGACCCCCCGGCTTTGCCGGGGTGGCAGTCGAAGTTTGACTTATACGGCAGTCGTCCACAATCAGCCGATGCCAGCGGCGCCGATAAAAACCGATCGTCGACCGAGGACGGTGTCACTGGAGGCGCAAAGGCCGGGCATATTGGGGCATTGGTCAATGTGCCTTGGGTTGGCGAATAGTGCATATTCAGAACCTTGGTGAATGAAGCTCACCGCACAACTCGAGGTTATTGGCCACCTGCGCGTCAGCGCTTCCAAGTGCCGCTTTGAGCGGCTCATATCTTAAAGCCCCCGGCTTTGCCGGGGGATATTTACACGGGATCGAACGAGAAAAATCGCTACCCAGCTAATTTGGAGGGATTTTTGAGGCGCCAAATTGTTCGAGTTTTCCAATGGCGTCGGCCCTAAGCGGACCATCGCCGCCGATCATGTCCCGTCGCGGAGGCGTTTCAAGCTTGACCCAAACGAAGCAAAGATATATTACGCTACGTAAGATAGTTAGAAAAGCGGGCGCTGACATGCTGCTGAGGGTGTCATGAGCCGTTTCAGTGACGGAGGTGTTTCGACATGAAAATCAAATCGTCTTTTCTGATCGCGGGGTTGGCCAGCTTTTCCCTCTTTGGCGGCGCAGCCCAAGCCGCCGTTATCACCGGCCTCACAAATACCGGCGTGGATCTCGGCCTAAATAACGTTGACTTGGCTTGGGAAATTGTGGGCGGCGCCAACTCTCCGCAGCTCAGTTATCCGTCGGCCGTGTATGCCGACAGCTCAAACGGTACTTTCCCGGTCGGCCCCTGGGTTTACAACACCGCGACGTCCGCGTGGGATACCCCGTCCACCCCGCTCAACCAAAACTTAGACCTGAATGTGAACGGCTATTACGCCTATCAGACGACGTTCAACGTCTCCGGGCCGGTCTTGCGGACTGCAGGTTATCTGGCGGGACAATTTGCGGCGGACAACGAAGTCGCCAGCATCACGTTCAACGGCGTCACGATTTACACCGGGCCAACCGATGGCTCTAGCCAGTACTCCTCTTTTACCGCGTTTTCCGATTTTGGGAACTTCGTGACTGGCGTGAATACGCTCGTCTTCAATGTTGTAAACTACCCCGGGAGCGGGAATCCGAGCGGTCTCGATGTTCAATTCACGGCCAGCGCCGTACCTGAAGCCTCGAGTTGGGTCATGATGCTGCTCGGCTTCGCCGGCCTCGGCTTCGTCGGCTATCGCAAGACGAAATCCGTCCGGACGGGATTCGCCGCCTAACGGATCGGCGCAATCGAGGATTGAAAGGACCGCCGTGAGGCGGTCTTTTTGTTGGTTCGCGCCTTGGAGTCAATTCATCCGTGGCGCCGAAGAGCTTTATTGGCGGCTTTTCCCACTAATGTCCGCGATTGGCGACGCGACTCCGCCCTTGCCGGCGCCGTAGTGACGGTCCTCAAACTGCCCTTTGCAGCCTTCGCTGCCGGGAATCAAATTTTAGATTTCGAACACTCGCCGCCGGATCAGTCCTTGCCTTGGCGAGGTTTTTTCTGTAATTGGGCTGAATCCCACAGCTTTCGCATTTCAGGAGTGTGGCCGAATGGCTCGCGTCACCGTCGAAGATTGTATTGAAAAGGTCGACAACCGCTTCGATCTCGTGCTGCTCGCCAGCCACCGCGCGCGGATGGTCTCCTCCGGCGCGCCGATCACCCTGTCGCGGGACAACGACAAGAATCCGGTCGTCGCCTTGCGCGAAATCGCCGAGGGAACCGTCGTGCCCGAGGATCTGAAGGAAGATTTCATCCACTCGCTGCAGAAACATGTCGAAGTGGATGAGCCCGAGGCCGAGGTCGTTCCCACCCTGGTCACCCCGGCCGGCGAGACCGACGGCGACGTCCAGTTCGACCGCATGACCGAGGAAGATCTGCTGCGCGGCCTGGAAGGCCTGGTGCCGCCGGCCGAAACCGACGACGATTCGGAATAAGCCGGGCGCCTTTTCGCCTGAATGACGAAAAACCGCGCTTGCCCCGAACCTTCGCTAGGCCGATATTAAAAGCCAATATGGGGCAAGGAGATTTTCATCGGCATGATGCGGCAATACGAACTCGTCGATCGCGTTCGCAGATATAATCCGCACACCGACGAAGACCTGCTCAATCGCGCCTATGTTTACGCCATGCGGGCGCATGGCCAGCAGAAGCGCGCTTCCGGCGATCCCTATTTCACCCATCCGCTCGAAGTCGCGGCGATCCTCACCGAACTGCGGCTCGACGACGCCACCATCGTCGCCGCCGTCCTGCACGACACGATCGAGGACACGGGCGCCACCAAGGCCGACATCGACACTCTGTTCGGGCCGGAAATCGGCAGCCTGGTCGATGGCCTGACCAAGCTGAAAAAGCTCGACCTGGTTTCCAAGCGCGCGGCCCAGGCCGAGAATTTCAGAAAACTTCTGCTCGCCATTTCCGAGGACGTGCGGGTGCTGCTGGTCAAGCTCGCCGACCGGCTGCACAATATGCGCACGCTGCATTTCGTCTCGCCGGAAAAGCGCGCCCGCATCGCCGAGGAGACGCTCGACATCTATGCGCCGCTCGCCGGCCGCATGGGCATGCAGAACCTGCGCGACGAGCTGGAGAATCTCTCGTTCAAATATCTGATGCCCGAGGCCTTCGCCATGGTCTCGACCCGGCTGGAGGATTTGCGCGAGACCAACCGCGAGCTGATCCGGACCATCGAAAAGGAGCTGACCGAGGAGCTGGCCCTGCGCGGCATCGTGGCGGAAGTGCGCGGGCGCCAGAAACAGCCCTATTCGGTGTGGTCGAAAATGGAGCGCAAGTCGCTCGCCTTCGAGCAATTGTCGGATATTTTCGGCTTCCGCGTCGTCGTCGGCGACACCGACGAATGCTACCGGGTGATCGGCGTGGTCCATACCAAATGGCCGATGGTGCCGGGCCGTTTCAAAGACTACATCTCGACCCCCAAGCAGAACGATTACCGATCGATCCATACCACGGTGGTCGGGCCGGGCCGCCAGCGCGTCGAGCTTCAGGTGCGCAACCGCGACATGCACGACATCGCCTGTTTCGGCATCGCCGCCCATGCGCTCTACAAGGACGGCCACGAAGCGCCGGCGCCGACGCTCTCGCACGAGAGCAACGCCTATAACTGGCTCAAGCGCACCATCGACATGCTGGCCGATGGGTCGAGCCCGGAGGAATTCCTGGAGCACACCAGGCTGGAGCTGTTCCACGACCAGGTGTTCTGTTTCACCCCCAAGGGCCGGCTGATCGCCTTGCCGCGCGGCGCGACGCCGATCGATTTCGCCTATGCCGTGCACACCAGCGTCGGCAATTCGGCGGTGGGCGCCAAGATCAACGGGCGGCTCGCGCCCTTGCTCTCGCCGTTGGTCAATGGCGACGAGGTCGAGATCGTGCGCGCCGAGGGCCAGACGCCGCCGGCGGCCTGGGAATCCATCGCCGTGACCGGCAAGGCCCGCGCGGCGATCCGGCGCGCCACCCGCGACGCGGTGCGCGCCCAATATGCGGGGCTGGGACGCCAGATCGTGCTGCGCGCCTTCGAGCGCGCCGGCAAGAAATTCTCCGAGGACAAATTGCGCCCGTCCTTGCCGCGCCTCGCGCGCTCCAGCATCGAGGACGTCCTGGCGGCGGTCGGGCGCGGGGAGATGTTCTCCGGCGACGTGGTCAAGGCGGTCTATCCGGAATTCAAGGAGGAGCGCAAGACTCCGGTCCCGGACCGTTCCGAGCCCGGCTGGTTCCGGATGCGGAAGGCGCAAGGGGTGGAGTTCAAGTCGCCGGGCGCGGCTTTGCCGATCCGCGGTCTTCAGGGCGACCTGCCGGTGAGCTTCTCGCGCTGCGGCGCGGTGCCGGGAGACCGTATCGTCGGCATCATGACGCCGGGCGAGGGGATCACCGTCTATCCGATCCAGTCGCCGGCGCTGGCCGCTTTCGACGACCAGCCGGAGCGCTGGCTCGACGTGCGCTGGGATGTCGAGGATTCCCAGGCCTTGTTCCCCGCCCGGATCATCGTGGCGGCGATCAACGAGCCGGGCAGCCTCGGGGCGGTGGCCATGCTGATCGGGGAGCAGGGGGCCAATATCGACGACGTGACCTTCAACAAGAAATCCCCGGATTTCCGTGAGATGATCTTCAACATTCAGGTCTTCGACCTGAAACATCTCAACGATATTCTCTCGCGCCTGCGGAGCCTGCCGATGGTCCACAGCGTCGAGCGCGTGATCGGGTGAGAGTGTTCGAGACACCGCCGATGATAAGCATCCACGCTGCGCAACGAATTAAGGCCATGCAAATGAAACGAATGAGCGACGATCAGCGCGCCATGGCGATGATTTCTATTATATCATTTTGCATATGTTCGGTTATATTCTTAGCGACTTTGCTTCCTGCGGCTTACACATACTATAATTCGCCAAACATAACTAATTTTCGCGGAACAGTGTATGGCAGCGGAACAGAAGAAAAATTTTCGTTCATTTTTTTTGGATGCATGTTTCAAGCTTGGATTATGCTAATGTGCGCAGCAGGTTTTGTGAATTGCTATTTTCGGTTTGATAAACTTAATGATCGTTTACTTGGGGCAAGTCGGGACGGTTATAATTTTGATGTTAAGTTTGTAAAGAAAGGATATTTGTATGTAAGTATAATGTGCGTTACGCTTAGCTAGCTGTTATTAGTAATTACGTTATATAGAATCATTGCTGTGCGTAACAGATTTATGTTGTAGGTGTGTGCTGAGCTTTATATGGAGACACGTGCGTGGCGCATAGGAGTAATTGGAGGCGTTTATGGCTAACGTTACGATTGTTGATATTTGAGGTATGGGTTTTATCGCTGGCGTTCCAGGAGTATTAGGAATTACGGTTATTGAAGGACAGCGATGAGTTCCGCCAGAAAAATCCGCCTCGGCGTCAATGTCGATCATGTGGCCACCTTGCGCAATGCGCGCGGCGGGGTTGGTCCAGATCCGGTTCGCGCCGCGCGCGCGGCGCTGGCGGCGGGCGCGGACGGGATTACCGCCCATCTGCGCGAGGATCGCCGCCATATCCAGGACGAGGACATGAAGCGTCTGCGCGAATTGCCGGCGCCGCTCAATTTCGAAATGGCTGCGACCGAGCAGATGCTCGACATCGCCCTGAAGATCAGACCGCACGCCTGCTGTCTGGTGCCGGAGAAGCGCACCGAGCGCACCACGGAAGGCGGGCTCGATGTGGTCGGTGGCCGCGAAAGGCTAGCGCCTTTCGTCGCCGAACTTTTGCGCGCCGGAATTCGCGTGTCGCTGTTCATCGAGCCTTCGCTGGAAGCGCTCGCGGCCGCGAAAGAGATCAAGGCGCCGGTGGTCGAACTGCATACCGGCGCCTGGTGCCATGCGATCGAGATCGGCGAGACGGAGAAAGCGGAGGCCGAATTCGCGCGGCTGCGCGCGGCGGCGGCCGAAACCGAAAGGCTTGGGCTCGAATGTCACGCCGGCCACGGCCTCGATTTCGACACGGCGCGAAAAATCGCCGCCTTTCCCCAGATCGTCGAACTGAACATCGGCCATTTCCTGGTCGCCGAGGCGGTCTTCATCGGGCTGGAGGCCTCGGTGAGGCGGATGGTCGAAGCGATTTCTCAAGGACGCGGCGCATGATCGTCGGCCTCGGCGTCGATCTCTGCGACATTCGCCGCGTGGAGAAGATTTTGGAAAAATATGGCGAGCGTTTCACCCGGCGCTGCTTCACGCCGGTCGAGCGCGCCAAGGCCGACGGCAGAAAGGCCCGCGCCGCCACTTACGCCAAGAGATTCGCCGCCAAGGAAGCCTGCGCCAAGGCGCTCGGCACGGGGCTGGGGCAGGGCGTCGCCTGGCTCGACATGGGCGTGGTCAACGACGCCCATGGCCGCCCGTCGCTGGAGCTGAAAGGCGCCGCCGCCGCCCGCCTGGCCAGCCTCACGCCGCCGGGCCATGAGGCCCGCGTTCACCTCACTCTGACCGACGAATATCCGCTCGCCCAGGCGCAGGTGATCATCGAGGCGATCGCCAGGGTTTGAAGGGGACAGGCGCCGGCGCCGCTGTCATGCGGAAACGCCATGGCGCGAAAATCCTTTAAGTCGCAGGTGGATTTTCGGTAACCGTCCGGTCAGGCGGTCTTTGCCGTGAACGCGTCGCCCCATGGCAGGAGGTCGGCGACCTTCTTGGCGGGATAGTCGGCGATTTGGGCGAGGACGCTTCGCAGATAGGCCTCAGGGTCGATGCCATTGTGCTTGGCGGTTCCGATCAGCGACAATATGCCTGCGGCTCGTTCCCCGCCACGGTCTGATCCGGCGAACAGCCAATTTTTCCTGCCGAGAGTTATCGGTCGGATCGAGCGCTCCGCGGCGTTGTTGTCGATTTCGATCGTGCCGTCGTCGATGAACCGGCCAAGCGCCGTCCAACGCGCCAGCGCGTAGCGGATCGCTTCCGCCGTTCCTGATTTTCGCGGCAGCTGAGCAAGCATGGTTTCAAGCCAGCCGCGGAAGGCGGCAAAGCGCGGCGCGGTTAGTTCCTGCCGGACCTGTCGTCGTCGTTCGGGCGGCGCGCCGCGGATCGTGGCCTCAATGTCGTAGAACTCGCCAATCCGCTTGATCGCCTCATCCGCGATCGGCGCGGGGCCGGCGACCGTCAGGTCGAAAAACTGGCGGCGAGCGTGCGCCATGCAGGCCGCTTCGAGGATTGCCGGCGCCTCGCCAGGCTTTTTGGGTTCATAGAGATGGCGGAATCCGGCGTAGCCATCGGCGTGAAGCACGCCCCGGAAGCTTTCGAGATGTTTTCTCGGACGTTCGCCCTTGCGGTCGGGGCTGTAAAAATAAGCGACCGCCGGCGCTGTCTCATCGGCCCACGGACGCCCGTCGCGAACATAGGTCCAAAGCCGGCCCTCCTTTGTCTTTCCCCTGCCGGGATCAAGCACGGGAACCGGCGTGTCGTCGCCATGCAGGCGATTTCCGGCGAACACATGCGCGCGCAGGGTCTCGACCAGCGGCGCCAGCAGCGCATTGGCCTGACCAACCCAATCGGCCATAGTGGAACGGGAAAGCTCGACGCCTTCGCGGGCATAGATTTCGGATTGGCGATAAAGCGGCAGGTGATCGCAGTATTTCGACACCAGCACATGGGCGAGGAGGCCCGGACCCGGCTTGCCGCGCTCGATCGGCGGCGACGGCATGGCGGCTTTGATCTCGGTGTCGCAGCCTTTGCACACCATCTTGCGCCGCACATGCCGCACGACGCGGAAGGAGGCCGGGACATAATCGAGCACTTCGCTGACCACGGAGCCAGCCTTCAGGAAATCGCGGCCGCCGCAGGTCGGACAGGCGCAATCTCCAATCTCATGAACCTCCTCGATGCGAGGCAGATGATCGGGCAGTGGTTGGCGCGCCGGCTTGTTCTTCTCGGCCTCCGCCTTGCGAACCGGCGGCGGCGCGGTCTCGCCCGCCGAGGCTTCGATGTCCTCCAGCGCCAGTTCGAGCTGCTCGATTTCGCGTGCGACTTTTTCAGAGGAGGCGCCGAAGCGCGCCCGACGCAGCAGAGCCAGTTGCGCCTTCAGTTTTTCAATCAACGTGTCGCGCGTGTGAAGCCGGCGGTTCGCCTCGGCCAGTTCCGCCGCCTGCGCGGCGATGATCGCGCGCAGGGATTCGAGATTTTCCGGCAGATCGGCGACGGCTTGGCTCATGGCCGGATTTTAACTGATTTGCCGCTTTCCAAAAAGTAATTTCGCCATGAGTCACCTTGTTTTTCAGGCCATTCGCGACGGCGGCGACGACCAGGAGGGACGACGCCAATCCATGCCCTCCCACAGCATCGCCAGCTGCGCCGCCGTCAGGCGAGCGGTTCCATCGGCCGCCGATGGCCAGGGAAAACGACCGCGCTCCAGCACCTTGTAGAACAGGCAAAAGCCCTGGCCGTCCCAGTACAGCAGTTTAATCCGGTCGCCGCGCCGGCCGCGAAAGGCGAAGACCGCCCCTGAAGCCGGGTTCTGGCGCAGGCTCGCCTGAGCCAATGCAGCCAATCCGTCGATGCCCTTGCGCATGTCGACGGCGCCGCAAGCCAGATAAACGCGGACATTCGACCCAGGGCCGATCATGCGTCTTCCACCGAACGGATCAACGCCTTCAGCATCCGCGCGTCGAGCCCGGCCTCGACTTTGAGAACCCGACCATTGGTGCAGCGGACCTCGATACGACCGGGCCGGTTGCCGCGTGTCGTCACCTTGGGCGCCGTGTCGCGCTCCCTGCGCCTGGGTTCGGCATTCTCGCTGGCGGCGACGACCACAGGAAAGAAGGTTGGATCGGTCGCAACCGGCGCACTCAATCCCAGTTGCCGACGCCATGCATAAATCTGTTGGGGGACGATATCGTGGCGACGCGCCACGTCTGCCATCGTCAAACCGCTCGTCAAAGCCTCTTCCAGGATCGCCCGTTTTTGCTCTTCAGACCAAAATCGCCGCCGTTCGTGCCCCGCCAAAATCTCCACCCGCGCCATCGGTCCCATCGCTCCGTCGCTAAATACGGAATTAGCGACGTAACCTCAGGCCAACGCCGGAAAACCAAAAGGCTCTTTCACCGGACGGTTACGATTTTCGCGCCAGCGGAATACGAATTCCGAATGGTTCATTCGGAATTCGTATCAATCCATGCGGCGGTTCAGCGCCTTGACCGCCAGTTCGGTGCGGCTGCGGGCGTTGAGCTTTTCGAGGATGCGGCTGACGTAATTCTTCACCGTGCCTTCGGCCAGCCCAAGCTGGGTGGCGATTTCCTTGTTGCCCTTGCCGACGACGATCAGCTGAAGAATGTCGCTCTCGCGGTCGGTCAGCGGCTCTTCCAGCGCGCTGACGTCGCCGAGGCGCGGGGCGCGGCGGACGCGGCGGAATTCATTGAGCAATTTGCGCGCGACATTGGGCGCGAGGCGCGACTGGCCGCGCGAAACGGCGCGGATCGTGTCGAGAATTTCGGCCTCCTCGGCGTCCTTGAGCAGATAGGCCTGGGCGCCGGCGCAGATGGAATCGAAAATCAGGTCGTCGGTGTCGTAAGTGGTGAGGATGATGACCTGCGCGTCGGGGCAGTCGCGCACGATCTGCCTTGTCGCGGCTATGCCGTTGAGGCGCGGCATCTGGATATCGAGCAGCACTACATCGGGCAGATAGCGGCGCGCCGCCTGCACCGCCTCGACGCCATCGGCCGCCTGGGCGACGATTTCAAAATCTGGCTCGAGCGCGAGCATCGACGCGAAGGCCCGCCGGATCAACGGTTGATCTTCGGCGATCAGGATTCGGATAGGCTTTTCGAGCGGCAATGCATTTCCTCCGCCGCGATAAGCCGCGACGCTCGCCCCTTCAATTCCAGGAGTAGAAACCGGCTTTGGGCAAATTTCATGGCCGCTGTTTTAGACGGCATTGCTGGAATTCCGTAAACAAGTTTACGCGAGCGCTGGCGCGGGACCGGGAAGTCCCAGGTGAAACCAAAAAATCGGACGCCTCGCCGGCGCGGCGGGCCGGGCCGGGCGGTTCGTCTCGATCAGGGGGCTGAAACAAGTCAAACAAACCGGGCGCGGGCGCCGTGGCGTCGGCCAGATCGTCGGCCATTTTCCACCAAAAGTTTTACCGTCTTTTGTCGAAAATTGCAATTTTCTTTGAAAACAACAACATGCCGTAAGGGAAGGGCTGCTTTGCCTTTCGAAGATGAATTGTCGTTCTGCTGTGGCGCCAAACTAACGTCCCGTATAACAACAGTTTCCGTCAAGGCTTTGAGCGAAAGGCGGCAGCCGATTCGGCCGGGGCCACGACTTCGATTCGCACGCCGCCCTTTTTTCCGGCCCGCAAATCGAAGGACGCGCCGATCAGTTCGGCCTGTTCGCGCATGCCCATCAGCCCGAAATGGCCCGCCGCCACCTCGCCGGGCTCGAAGCCCTGTCCGTCGTCGGCGACGCGCAGGGTCAGGGCGCCGGCGGAATCGGAGGAAAGCCGCAAGCTTACGCTGCGCGCATTGGCGTGCAGCTCGATATTGCGCAACGCTTCCTCCGCGATCCGGTAAAGCGTCGCGGCCTCGGCGCCATTCGCCGGGCGCGCCCGCTCGTCGATCTCGGCGAGCGCATGGACGCCGGTGCGCTCGGCGAAGCGCGAAGCCAGCGCCGCCAGCGCCGCGCCGAGGCCTTGGGACTGGATGGTTTGGCCGCGCAAATCGCCGAGCGCGGCGCGGGCGCGCGCCAGGCCTTCGCGCACGGCCAGATCGGCGTGGGTCAGCTCCTCGAGCAGGCGCGGCGACGCGTCGGGGCCGGCGACCTTGCGGACCAGGCGCAATTGCGGCGCCAGCGCCACCAGCGACTGGACCAGCGTGTCGTGCAGATCGTGGGCGATGCGCAGGCGCTCGCGCATGACGGCGGCGCGGCGCGCTTCGTCGGCGCCGCGCGCCGCCTCGGCGCGCAGCCGGCGCAGGTCGGTGACGTCGCGGCCCAAGGCTTGGAATTCGCCCTGGAATTCGCCGGGGCCGGTCTTGTCGCCGACCCAATGCGCGCTCCACCAGATCCAGATCGGCTCGCGGTCGGGAAGTTTCAGCTCCTGTTCGAACGAAGCGTCGCCGCGCGGCGCCAGGCGGGCGCGCCAGCTTTCCTCGTCGCCAGGGGCGCCCAGCACGTCGTCAATCGTGCGGCCGAGCAGCAGGCGCTCGTCCTCGCCCAGCAAAGCGCAGGCGAAAGCGTTGACGAAAGTGATCCGCAAATCGGTCGAGAGACGAAAAACGAAATCGCTGGCGCGTTCGACAATGTCGCAATAAAGCGCCGCCTGCTCGCGGATCATGCGCCCGGCGGCGGCGGCCTGTTCGGCGAGCAGCCGCGTCTCGCGCCTCTCGCGGGCGAATTGGCGCTCGACATCGAGCGCGCCGCGGTCGGAGCTGGCGAAAACAAGAAAACGCCCCGACGCGGCGTCATGCATGACCGAAACCGAAAAGGGCGCCGCGTCGTTTGGCGGCAGGCGCAGGCCGGGCAGGTCGAGCACGGCGCGGCGGCCCTCGCGCAGCGCGTCGAATTCCGGCTCCATGGCGAAGAACACCGGCAACTCGGTGACCAGAGCGTCGGGCGAGGGGATCCAATCCATCAAGGGGCCGACGCGCTCGATCACGCGCAGGCCCGCGTCGAGCCGGGCGTAGCCAAAAATGCGGCGGGACAGGGCCAGCGCCAGATCGGAATCGAACATGCGTCGAACTTAATGATTCCGAGGGACTTTGTCCTGCATCTTGTTGCCTGGCCTCACGCGCCGCCGTCACGATTCAGACGTTGCGCTTCGGCGACGGCCACGGCGGTCATATTGACCACGCCGCGCGCCGTGATCGAGGGCGTCAGCACATGGGCCGGCTTGGCGGCGCCAAGCAATATCGGGCCGACCGGCAAGGCGTCGGTCATCGTCTTGGTCATCTGATAGGCGATATTGGCCGAGGACAAATCCGGCATGATCAGCACGTTGGCCTCGCCCTTGAGCCGCGAACCGGGCAGCACAAGGTTGCGCACGTCCTGCGACAAGGCGGTGTCGGCGGCCATTTCGCCATCGACTTCGAGATCGGGCGCCTTTTCGCGGATGATCTCCAAAGCTTCCCGCATTTTGGCCGCCACGGGCGAAAAAAGGTCCGAACCGAAATCGGAATGGGAGATGAGGGCGATTTTCGGCGTGACGCCGAAGCGGCGGACGTGAACCGCGCAGAGCAAAGCGGTTTCGGCGATCTCGGCGGCGGTCGGGTCGCGCCGGACATGGGTGTCGGCCATGAAAAACGCGCCCTTGCTGCTGATCAGCAGGCTCATCGAGGAAAAATCGCTCACCCCGGGCGCGACGCCGATAATGTCCTTGAGATAGGAGAGGCGGGCGCCGAAACGCCCTTCGAGGCCGCACAGAAGAGCGTCGGCTTCGCCGCGAACGAGCGCCAGGGCGCCGATGACCGTGGCGTTGGTGCGCACCAGGGTGCGCGCGGTGCCGGGATTGATGCCGCGACGCCCGGCGACCGCGAGCAAAGTGGCGACGTAATCGTTGTAGCGCGGGTCGCTGTGCGGATCGATCAGTTCGAAATCGCGGTCGGCGGCGATGGCAAGGCCAAAGGTTTTCAGCCTCTTCTCGACCACGGCGCGCCGGCCGATCAGGATCGGCCTGGCGACGCCCTCCTCGATCACGTTTTGCACGGCGCGCAGCACGCGCTCGTCCTCGCCCTCGCTGTAGACCACGCGCTTGGGGTTCGCCTTGGCCGCCTGCATCAGCGGCTTCATGATGAAGCCTGAGCGATAGACCGTGCGCTCCAGCTTCTCGCGATAAGCGTCGAAATCCGCGATCGGCTTCCTGGCGACGCCGCTTTCCATCGCCGCGCGGGCGACGGCGGGGGCGATTTGCAGGATCAGGCGCGGGTCGAAGGGCGAGGGGATCAGCGAATCCTTGCCATAGACCGGCGCGACCCCGTCATAGGCGCGCGCCACCACCTCGGAGGGGGCCTCGCGCGCCAGCGTCGAAATGGCTTCCACCGCCGCAAGTTTCATCGCCTCGTTGATGGCCTTGGCGTGAACGTCGAGCGCGCCGCGAAAAATATAGGGAAAGCAGAGGACGTTATTGACTTGGTTGGGATAATCCGAGCGGCCGGTGCAAAGCATGGCGTCGGGCCGGACGGCGAGCGCCTCCTCGGGAAGGATTTCCGGATTGGGATTGGCGAGCGCCAGGATCAGCGGCGTCGGCGCCATGGTCTTGACCATTTCGGGCTTGAGCACGCCCCCGGCCGAGAGGCCCAGGAAAACGTCGGCGCCGGGAATGATTTCGGCGAGCGTGCGCGCGGAGGTGTCCTGCGCGAAAGTCGCCTTGATCGGGTCCATCAGCTTGTCACGGCCCTTATAGACTACGCCCTCGATATCCGCGACGAAGATGTTTTCGCGCCGGGCGCCCAGGGCCACCAGCAGTTCGAGGCAGGCGAGCGCCGCCGCGCCGGCGCCCGAGGCGACAATCCTCGCCTGCGAAATTTTTTTGCCGGCGAGGGCAAGGCCATTGCGCACGGCGGCGCCGACGATGATCGCGGTGCCGTGCTGGTCGTCGTGGAAGACCGGAATCGACATTCTTTCGCGCAACCGGCGTTCGACCTCGAAACATTCGGGGGCCTTGATGTCTTCGAGGTTGATCCCGCCGAAGGTCGGCTCCAGCGCCGCGATGGCGCATACGAGTTTTTCGACATCGTGTTCGGCGACTTCAAGGTCGAACACGTCAATGCCGGCGAATTTCTTGAACAGAACCGCCTTGCCTTCCATCACCGGTTTGGCGGCCAGCGGACCGATATCGCCAAGCCCCAGCACGGCGGTGCCGTTGGTGATGACGGCGACGAGGTTCTGGCGAATGGTGTAATCGGCGGCCTTGCCCGGATCGGCGGCGATTTCGAGGCAGGGCGCGGCGACGCCAGGCGAATAGGCGAGCGCGAGGTCGCGCTGGTTGCCGAGCGGCTTGGTGGCGCGGATCTCCATTTTGCCCGGCCGCGGATGAGCATGATAGACCAGCGCGTCCGCGCGCAGATCGGACGATAGGCGTTCTGACATGGCGAACCCTTGGTTTGGTCGGCGAAACGCGCGCGGCTCAGAGCCGGGCTCCGGGCGCTGGCTTAGCGGGTTTTGACGGCGCCGGCGAGCCGGAGACGTCCAATCGGTTCAGGAAATCGGTCGGATCGGCGATATGGGCGAATTCGCTCATCTTCAGCGGCGCCCCTTTGCTTTTGATGTTCAGCGTCAGGACTTTGGGATCGGCGACGAAACGCTCCAGCTCCTTGGCGACGACGGCGATGGCGGGCGCGCCGGAAAACAGCAGCGGCGCCTGGGCGATGATGGCGCGCCAATCGTCCTTGACCGAAGCCGGCGTCTTGCCCTGGCTGAGCGAGGCGAAGGCGACCACCTTGTCGAACAGGCCGGCGTTGCTCACCTCAACCTTGGCCCAGTCCAGCGTGGCGTCGAGCATGGCTTTTTCGCGCGCGTCCTTGTCGCCGAGGAAAGCCGTCGGGCTGAGGTTCGAGAACTGGGCGCTGACCGAGACGCGCCCGATTTTTTTGAGGTCGATGGCGTAATTCCTGAGCTGATAGACCTTGGCCGCCGGGTCATAGACGCCGCCGATGGTGAAATCGCCGTCGATTTCGGGGTAGCCGTATGCATTGAGAACCGCGCCCAGACGCGATTGAGGCGGCATTTTCAGCGTCAGCCCGGTCACCGAGACCGCCGCGTCGAGCGGCGCGCCCTTGGCGTCGAAATTCTGGTCGATCCGCGCCGCGCCGATTTGAAGAATGATGCGATTGCCGCCGGGCGCGCCGGCGGGCGTGCCCTTGTCGACGGCGGAGATTTCGCCGCCATCCCAGGCCAGATGGGAGAAATGCAGCGCGGCGAGGGCGGGATCGTCCGCCCGCAGGGCGGCGGCGAGATCGCGCAGCGAAACCCGCTCGATGCGCAAGGCGCCGAAATGAAGGGTGGAGGCGCCGGCGTCGTCGGGAACCGAGCCTTCGGTCGAGCCGATGGTCAAAGTCTGTGCGCCGCCCTGGGCGAGTTTTTCGGCGACAATGTCCTTGACCGTGAGCCGGTCGCCGGCGCCCGTCTCCAGATCGGCTTCGCCGATGCGCGCCTCCGCGGCGGTCATGCGCTCCAGCATGGCGCCGGCGTCCTCGCGCCCGAGCGCGCCCGAGAACAGCCTGGTCGCTTCGTCCTGCGTGAGATTGCAGTCCTTCAAGGCGATGGCCTTGAGCGTGACCTTTTGTCCATTGCCGGCGTCGAGCGTGGCCCCGGGAATGGCGAGGTCGCCGGCGGCGGCGGGAACGGCGGACCAGGCCAAGCTCAAGCCCAGCACGAGGCAAGCGGCGCGAAATATTTGCGGCATGAAGAATCTCCAGCCTTCACTTTCAAGGGATTCGTCGGATTTGCCAAGGTCCGGGCGGATCGACGCGACGGGCGCGCCGGCGAATCCTTCTTTAGGCGCGCTGCGTGTCGAATGTCGGGCGAGACGTTGGAAATCGCGGCGCCGGACACTATTTTGGTGAGAGGAATCGGGATGTCGGGAGTCGTTGAATGGTCGATGTGGTCACACGCGAGCAAGTGAAGGCGGGGCTGGCGGATGGCTCGATCGCCCTGGTTGACGTGCGCGAGCCTCATGAATTCGCGGCCGGCCATATTCCGGGATCGACCAGCCTTCCCCTGTCGCGCTTCGATCCTTCGCAACTGCCGGGGGACAAGCGGGTGGTTTTCGTCTGCCGCTCGGGCCGTCGCACGCTGCTGGCGATCGAAATGTCGCGGCTGTTTGGCCGCGCCGACGCCTCCACCCATTACGCCGGCTCGATGCTCGACTGGGCCGGCGCCGGCGAGCCGATCGAATATTGAGTCAAACCTGCGCCACGGCCTTTTCCGGCCGCGCCGGCTCGGGCATGTCCACGGCGCCGGGCAGGGCGATCGGGGCGCGCTCATGTTCGAGCAGGCTCCAATGGAGCAATTCCAGCCTGCCGTCGAAATGTTCGGCGATGGCGGTGCACGATTCGACGAAATCGCCGGTGTTCACATAAGTCACGCCGTCGATGTCGCGGATCGCGGCATGGTGGATATGGCCGCAGACGACGCCGTCCACCCCGCGTTTACGGGCCTCCGCCGCCAGGGTCCGCTCGAAATCGCCGATGAAATTGACCGCGTTCTTGACTTTGAGCTTGGCCCATTTGGACAGGGACCAATAGGGCAGGCCGAGCTTGCGGCGGGCGCGATTGAACCAGCTGTTGATCCAGATCGCGAAATCATAGGCCCAGTCGCCGAGATGGGCGAGCCAGCGGGCGTGCTTGACGACGATGTCGAACTGGTCGCCGTGAATCACCAGCATTTTCTTGCCATCGGCGGTCTGGTGGACGACATGGTCGATCACCTCGACGCCGCCGAACTCCAGGCCCAGAAAATCGCGGGCGAATTCGTCGTGATTGCCGGGCACGAACACCACCCGCGCCCCCTTGCGCACCTTGCGCAAGAGCTTCTGGACCACGTCGTTATGCGCCTGCGGCCAGTGCCAGGCCTGCTTGAGACGCCAGCCGTCGATGATGTCGCCGACCAGGAACAGCTCTTCCGATTCGTTATATTTCAGAAAATCCAGCAGCAGATCGGCCTGACAGCCGCGCGTGCCGAGATGTATGTCCGAAATGAACAGGGTGCGGTATTGGTGGATCGCGTGAGGCTCGACATTGACGTCGGAATTGTCGTTCATGATCGCGTCCGTTGAAGCTTTCATGCCCAACGTGCTGCCATCTTATTGTTGCGGGAGGATGACAATATTGCTTTGAGTCGGGCCATGACCCCGGGCGTTCCGCTCAAGATTCTCTCGACTTTGGCCTTCACCGCGATGGCGGTGGGCGTGCGCATGGCCGCGCCGCGCATCCCGATCGCCGAAATCGTGTTTTTCCGCTCGGCCGTGGCTTTGGTTCTGCTGTTTCCGTGGCTGGCGGCGATCGGCGAATTTCCCGGCGCGCTGGCGACCCGGCGGCCGCTCGGCCATCTCGGGCGGGGCTTGACCGGCGCGGCGGGCATGTTCGCCAATTTCGGCAGCCTCGCCTTGCTGCCGCTCGCCGAGGCCACCGCCTATTTCTATGCTTCGCCGATCTTCGTCACCTTGATCGCCGCCCTGGCCTTGCGCGAAAAAGTCCACGCCAGCCGCTGGCTGGCGGTGCTGATCGGCTTCGGCGGCATGCTCGCCATGCTTTCCGAACATGTCGGCCTTGGACATTTCACCAGCGCCCTCGACGCCCAGGGGCTCGGCGCGGGCGTCGCTTTGGCCGGGGCGGCTTTCGCGGCTCTGTCGATCATCCAGACCCGCCGGCTGGCGCAGTTGGAGCCGACGGCGGCCATCGTCTTCTATTTCACGCTTCTCACCACTTTCGCCGGGGCCGCCGTGCTCGCTCTGGCCCAGGCCGCGCCGTCGCTTCTGCCCTCGCAGGCCTTTGTCGCGCCGCAGCCGCGCGACCTGGCGGCGCTGGTCGGGGCCGGGCTGATGGGCGGCGCCGCCCAGATCTTCGTCACTGCGTCCTATCGCTACGCCGACGCCTCGCTGCTCGCGTCCTACGATTATCTGGCCATGGTCTGGGCCGTGCTCATCGGCGTGATCTTTTTCGGCCAATGGCCATCGACAACGGTGTTTTTTGGCGCGGCGGCCATCGCCGGATCGGGCCTGCTGGCGCTGGTCGGCGAGCGTTTTTTCGTTTCCGTCGCCTCCGTCGAATGAACCCCGCTGAGTCGGAGCGCGCGCATGGCGGCGGGCTTGGCGGCAAGACACGAACGCCTGGCGCCGTCGTCACTTCCCGCGGCAATGACGTCGTTCGGCGGGATGCGGAAGTCCCCGACTGGAGACGGCAAGGGCCAGGATGCGTCCAGCTCCATCGCTTTTCCGAAATCGGCCCTTTCTCGAAAGCGGACATCACAGCGGCGGCATGGGTTCCACCGTCATGTAGGGATAGTGGACATTCGCCGAGCGCCGATGCGCAGCATGGGCCGCTGGGGTTATCTCTGGAGATGCCCCGGGCAGATCCGCCCTCGTATTGTAATTTGGCGCTTGCCAATTTCGTTTCGAGTCGGGAGAAGGCTCTTGTGCTGCGATGGAGGTGGATATGGCCGACGAAAATGATGACTATGTGTACGACGAAGCGACCGGAGAATGGCGTCCGGCTGGAGAAGGCGCCGCGTCGGCCAATGTCGATCAGGTCAAAGTCCGCGATGCGGCCGGGAACGTCCTCGCCGATGGGGACACTGTGACCCTCATCAAGGACTTGAAGGTGAAGGGCGCAAATCAGACCCTGAAGCAGGGCACGGTCATCAGGTCGATCCGGCTTACCGATAACGACCAGGAAATCGACTGCCGTTACGAAGGAATCAAGGGTCTTGTTCTGCGCGCCGAGTTCGTCCGCAAGCGCTGAAACACTCACGGTTTCCCGCATCGGCCGGGCAAAGCGGACGGGCCGTCGCCGGCCCCGATGTGATTGCCATGGCGAAACATCTATGACCGCTTCGAGCCGCGCTCGGCCATGAGTCTAATCGGCGCCGACGATCCTCCGCCGCCCGGTCCAATCCATTCAAACGCGTGACGACGGGCAGCAAACCGATCGGCGCGACGGGAACAATCCGTTCGATATTCCAAACGATTTCGGATAATATGCCAAACGGGGCAGGGCGACCGGGCGAGCGGAATGGGCGTCGAGGGCAAGGACAAGCAAAAAGCGCTGGAGGCGGGGGCGATCGCGCTCTCCGGGCAGTTGGGGCGCACGGTCCAGCGGCTGCGCAAGTCCTATAATCTCTCGCTTTCCGAACTCTCCGAGCAATCCGGCGTCGCCAAGTCGATCATCAGCCAGATCGAGCGCAACGAGACCAATCCGACGCTGGCGACCATCTGGCGGTTGTCGCAGGGGCTCGACGTTTCGATCGAGCGGGTGTTGCAGGACCGCGACGATTCCGCCTTCATCGAAAAGGTCTCGCGCGGCGACACGCCGATCCTGGTGTCCGACGACGGCAAGTGCAGGCTCGCGGTCACCGGCTGGATCAAGACGGTGGAATGGCTGCAATGCTACGATTTCTTCGCCGAATCCGGCGGCGCGCTGGAATTGGAGGCGCATCAGCGCGGCGCGGTCGAAAGCCTTTCGGTGATCCAGGGCGAATTGCAGGTCGAGGTCGGTGGCGAAAAGGAAGTCGCGCGGGCCGGCGAAACCCTGCGCTACCGCGCCGACCGGCGCCATATTATCCGTAATCTCAGCAAAATGCCGGCGCGGGCGGAGATGATTTGCATTCTCAAGGCGGCGGCGATGGAATGAGGGCGTAGCGCCCCTCGGAACCCTCAGACAATGGAAACCAATTCATGCCAACGTCCGGCCAGTTCGAGCGAAAGACGCTTCATCCGCGGGAAATGACGTCCGATTTGAGCAAGCCGCATATTGTCCGGGCCTTCTGCGCTTCGCTCGCGGGCCTCGCCAGCGCGATGAAAACCGAGGCCGCCTTCCGCACGGAGGTCGCGGTGCTCGCCGTCGCCGTTCCCGCCTCGCTCCTTCTGACCGACGATTTCTTTCGCCGCGCCGAACTCGTCGCGTCCCTGCTGGCGGTATTGGCGATCGAGCTGCTTAACACCAGCGTCGAGAAATTATGCGACCACACCACGCCCGGGATCGATCCCGCCATCAAGATCGTCAAGGATCTGGGCTCGGCGGCGGTGTTCTGTTCGCTGCTGATGGCCGGGACATTGTGGATCGGCGCGGCTGTCGCCCGATTCGGGTGAACCGCGAAAAATGAAAGAAGTCGCCGCCGTCATCAAACAGGGCTACCGGGTCGCCTCGGGCCGGGCCTTCGACGGCCATGACCAGCGCTTCAACGCCGATGGCGGGACGATCCGGCTTCAGATTCCGAAGTTCCGGGAACGCGGCCTCGATATCGATTCCTACTTCGGCGGCACGGTGGACGAGGCTTTTGTCTCCGGAACGCTGGGCTGCGACATCCGCCCGCGAAGGATGACGATCCTGCGGCCGGAATATCATTTCAAATCCGTGCGCTGGACCGACAAGTTCGACCGCGAGCGCCCCGGCTTCAGCGAAGATTTCTTTCTCAGCGAAGCCGCGATTCTGTTCGCGGGAAAATCTTTCAAGGCGCTGATCTACATTCCCTCGCCGGAAACCAAAGTCGCGCATTTCCATCCGCCGACCACCATCGAAGTCATCGCGCAGAAGATCGACGGCATAAAATACGGCGACCGGGTGACCCTGCTCTATTCCCCGGAAGCGATCCGGATCGAAAATCCATGAACAGGATTTTCGATCCGACGGAATGCGCCTGAAGGATCAGCCGCCCGCCGCGACCACCTCGGCGACGACCTCCGGCTCCAGCATTTCCTCGCACAGGCAGGGCGCATGGAACAGGTCGCCGGTCCACATGCCATGCATGGTGTGGCTGGCGACCGTCAGCCAGATGCCGAGCAGAAGCAGGGCTTCCGCCGTTCCGACCACAGCGAAGAACTCAAAGCCGGTCAGCCGGTAGAGAATCAGCGTCGCCGCCGTATAGACGCCGAGCGGGAAGGTGAAGCCCCACCATCCCAAGGAAAAGGTCAGGCCCTGAAGCAGATAGCGAACGGTCAGCACCAGCGCGATCACCAGCCACCAGAACCCGACGCCCCACAGGATCAGCCCGCCGACAATGCCCAGGTCGCGGGCGACGAGGGCCGTCGAGGCCAGTCGCGCGCCGGCGAAGGCCGCCGGCGCCGCCTGGCCCAGGGTGAGCAGGCCGAGGCTGCCGGTGCCGATCGGTCCGAGAATCAGCCACATCGACGCGGCCATGCCTTTTTGCGGCAGCTTGTGCAGCGCCAGGCGCAGGAACACGATGGTGATGATGCTGAAGGCGAGCGGCACCGAGATGGCCCACAAGACGTAGCCGGTCGCGACCACGAGTTGCGCCGCGCCGCCGCTGAGATGGGGGGCCAGCAGCCCGCCCGCGGCGGCGGTGACTTCCGGTCCCACGATCGGCAGCAGCCAGACCGGGGTGATTTGTTCGGCGGCGTGAATCTGATGGGTGAACATGAAGAAAGGCACCAGCCAGGCCACGCCGACCGCCAAAAAGGCGTCGAACCACCACAGGACGTGCGACAAGGCGACGGCGTGCCCAGGGCCGAACAGATCCGGGCCGAAGGTCAGATTGGCGTTGACGATCGGAATCAGGCCCATCGGAATGGCGCCGAGAAACATCGACTGCACCGGATGGCGCAACAACGGCTCGATCGTTTCCGGGAAAAAAACCAGCCGGGAGATCAGCAGGGCGGCGAACAACAGATAGAAGCCGGTGTCGCACACCCAGAGGATTTCGGCGGCCTGGCGCTGGAAGGGCAACTGCACCGGCGACATCAGCATGATGAGATAGAGGATGCCGGTGCCCATGGTGGTGGCGAACCAGTTGGGCGTGAACTGGCGCGCCATTTCGGTCGGCGAGGTCAGTCCCGACAGCGGCTTGCGCCAGCCGCTTTCGCCCGCCTGTTCGGTCTTGGCCGTCATTCCCACTCTCTTCCCGTCCGGCGCGGGCGATCGACGCGCGAACCGGACATTCTCCGAACCGACATTGTCCTTCCGGCCGGGCCTGTCACCCCCCGACGAAAGGCTCATTACCCCGTTTCACGCCGGGTTGGAAGGGGAGCGGCCGAATGTCGCGGCGGGGTTCAGAAACGTGGGACGGCTCAGCCGAACAAATGAACGATCCATTCGGTCGTCGGATAGCCGACGCCGAAGCCGAGCGCCGCGCCGGCCAGCACGTCGCTGGGATAATGATGCGCGGTCGCCACGCGCGACCAGGCCATGCCGAGCGTCATCGCCACGGCCGAAGCGGTCGCCGCCGGCCAGAGCATGGCGATGGGAGTCAGAACGCCGACCATGGTCATCGTATGGCCGCTGGGGAAGGAATGCGCGTCCAGAGTGTCGAGCAGGCTCGGCAGTTCCGGGGCGACCTGGAACGGGCGGCGCCGGCCGCACCAATCCTTGAGGTAGGGATAGATGAAATGCAGCAGGATGGCGCTGATCGCGGCCGGCGCGATGATGCGCAGTCCGGCCAGCCGCCATTTCGCGAGAATGGCCGCCGCGAGCAGGGGGTAGATCCAGCCGTTGCCGAGTTTGGACAGGGCGATCGCCAGAATTTTCAGCGGCGCCGGCCGCGCGCTGCGCGACGCCGTGCGGACCGCGCGCAGGTCGGCCGCCGCGCAAACCTCGCCGACGTGGGAAAGTGCGCCGGAGCATTTGGCGCGAAACGGCGTCAATGCGATCCCGGTTTGGCGTGGCTCCGCGCCCCCCGGAATCCCTGCGGGCAAAGCCTCAAGGGATTGCGGCTGTGAACCTGCGCGGGCTTGCATCGCCATTCCATCGCCTTTCCGGGCGAAGCCCGGTCTGGAGCAAATTCCATGTCTTCACGCGCCTCGAACGACACCCCGAGCGAATCGTTGCGCCTATCCGCCTTGAGCCCTACGACAACATACCGACGGAATCGTGGCGCGGCCAAGCGTCTTCATAGGGGAAGAATTTAACAGATATTTGTCACGGCGGCGACCAAGGGGAGCCAGCGGGGCGGGTCGGGCGCGCCCGATTCTCCCTCAATGCGGCGCGGTTCGCGGGCAGCCGTTGCGCGTCCGCAGCCGGGCGGCGAAGTGGTCGTCGGGAAGCGGCGCCTCATAGATCGAGCGCGGTTCGAGGGCGCGGGCGGTCAGCGTCGCGATGACGATGGCGAAAAGCATCGGCAAGACGAAGAAGCGCGCGTGTCCGGTCAGCTCCATCATCATGACGAGCGAGGAGACCGGGCCGCGCGTCGTCGCCGCCAGCATCGCGCCGGCGCCGAGCAGCGCATAAAGGCCGATCTCGCCCTGCGGAAAGAAGTGAAGCCAGGGCAGGCCGAGGGCCGCGCCCATCAGCGCGCCCGCCGAGAGCGAGGGGGTGAACAGCCCGCCCGGCGCGCCGCTCGCCACCGAGACCACCGTGCACAGCGGCCTGAGCGGCAGCAGGATCAGCAAGGCGAGCGGCGCGAGCGGCGCGCGGAACAGATCCTGCGCCACGTTCTGGCCGTTGCCCAGGAGTTCCGGGAAGGGGATCGACAGCAGCCCGATCGCCAGGAAAACCAGAACCGGCGCCAGAATCCGCCGCCATCCGGACGGGCGATGGCGGTCGGCCCAGGCGATCAGGCGGATGAAGGCGACCGCCCAGAGGCCGACGATCGGCGCGGCCAGCGCGGCGAAAGCGAAGTCGGCGAACCCGACATGATAAATCGGAACCGAATAGAGCGGCGCATTGGGAATGAGGAAAGCCGCGACCCCGGTGGCGACGGCCGTTCCCGCCAGCGCCGGCAGCAGCAGCCGGAGCGCCAGTTGTCCGCGCACCACTTCGAGCGCGAACAAGGCGCCGCCGAGCGGCACGCTGTAGACCGCAGCCATGCCGGCGCCGGCGCCAATCGCCACCAGCAGCCGCCTTTGCTCGTCGGACAGCTTCCGCAGGCTCGCCGCCAGATCGCCGAAGACGGCGCCGGCGTGTTTGGGGGCGCCCTCGCGTCCGAGCGCGGCGCCCATGGCGACAATGACGATCGAGAGGACGGAGCTCAACAGCGCCTTGATCGTCGGCAGGCGTCCGGCGCGGAACCAGATCGCCTGGGTGATGTCGTCGCCCTCGCCCGGGAGGAAGCGCGCCAGCAGCCATTTTCCCACGCCGGTGAGCAGGCCCGCGCCGAGTAGCAGCAGGACATGGCGCAAAGGGCTTGCGGCGCGCACGGCGTCGGTCAGCGCCGCCGGGTCCGGGACGCCCCAGGCCAGGCGTTGAACCGCCATCAGCAGGGCGGTCAAAAGCGCCGCGCCGATCCCGGCGGCGACGCCGGTGAGCAGGACCGCGCCCCAGAAACGCAGGGCGCCCGGGTCGGCCAAGGTCGCGGGAATGTCGGCGTCGTCGACATCGTGCGCTTCGGCGGTCATGCCGTCCCCGCGATCAGCTTTTCGCCCGCCCGCTCCAGGAATGCGGCGGCCAGATGAACAGGAAAGAACTCACGGCGCCGGCCACCGACAGCAGGATGAGCAGCGTGGAACGCTCCATCCAGGCCGTGGCCGGGACGGCCGCCGCGAGCAGGACGCCGAGCAGGCCGACCCGCCAGGAGCCGATCAGATTGCCCGAGGTAAAAAGCCCGAGCGCCAGGACCGTCAGCAGAACCAGCGGCGCGGCGTCGGCGCCGAGCAATTCGAAAATCTGGGGCAGCATCAGCAGGCGCATGGCCGCGAACACCGCGATCCAGTGCAGCGCGTCCTGTCGGATCGCCCTGATCCGCTCCGCGCGGTCGCGATAGTCGCCGCGCGCGAAAAAGCTGGCGACGGCGAAAATGGGCACGACGATTTCCCAATAAGGAATGGTCAGCCCCCGCGCCAGGCTCGACAGCGCGACTCCGGTCAGCGCCAGCAGCAACATCACCAGGTAGGGCCAGCTAGGGACCAGAAAGCGCCGCACCCATCCCGGATTTCTGACCGTCGTATCGGGCTGATCGTTCTGGGTCATCGCAGGCCTCGTTTCGGTCGGAGGGTCGGAAAGTTCAGCTGGCGGAAATATATCGTCGCCGCCGGTCCGCCGTCACCCCCACAGCGCGGGTTCGGGCGGGAAAAGGATCGAGCCGTCGTAGCGCAGGCCGTGGGGCCGGTCCCGGGCCAGCAGCAGCGGGCCGTCGAGATCGACGAAGCGGGCGCGGGCGGCGAGCAGCAGGGCCGGGGACATGGCCAGCGACGAAGCGACCATGCAGCCGACGAACAGGCCGAAGCCAAGTTTTTCCGCCTCCGCCGCCAGCGCCAGAGCCTCGGTCAGGCCGCCGGTCTTGTCGAGCTTGATATTGACCAGATCGTAGCGGTCGCGCAAAGCGGCCAGCCCCTTGCGGTCGTGGACGCTTTCGTCGGCGCAGACCGCGACCGGCCATTTTTTCAACGCCAGCGCCGAATCTTGGTCCGCCGGCAGGGGCTGCTCGACCAGGACGACCCCTGCCGCCGCGCAGGCGGCGAAATTTTGGTCGAGGTTTTCCGGCCGCCAGGCCTCGTTGGCGTCCACGATCAGTTCGGAATCGGGCGCGGCGGCGCGTACGGCGGCGAGGCGTTCGGCGTCTCCCGCGCCGGCGAGTTTCACCTTCAGCACCGGGCGGCCGGCGGCGGCTTTGGCCGCTTGCGCCATTTCGTCCGGCGTCCCGACCGACAAGGTGAAAGCCGTGACGCAGGGCGCTATTGCGTGCAGGCCGGCGAGCTGGAAGGCCGGGACGCCGGAAATCTTGGCGTCGAGATCCCAGAGCGCGCAATCGAGCGCGTTGCGCGCCGCGCCGGCGGGAAGCAGCCGTTGCAGCGCGGCGCGATCGGCCCCGGCCTCGACGGCGCCGCGAATCGATTCGATCGCCGCGACAACGCTGTCGACGCTCTCGCCATAGCGCGCGTAGGGCGTGCATTCGCCGCGCCCGGTCGCCTCTCCTTGGGTAATCGTGGCGACCAATGTCACGGCCTCGGTCTTGGCCCCGCGCGCGATGACAAAGGGGGTTTTAAGCGGAAAACGCGCGATTTCGAGGGAGAGCCGGCGAGGTTCGGACGAAGCCATAATGTTGCGCCAATGCAAGGGTCTTGTTGGACGAGCGCGCCGCCCGCAATTGCCTTTTGCGTAAACGGCTTGCGGAATGTATTCAAGGGGCGGGGCTTTTAATGCCCGTCAGACAGCGGATGCGCGCCGAATGTCGAACTCCATGCCCGCCGAGCCGGCCTTTTCGGTCGAAAGGGACGGCGAGACGCTTCGCCTCGTCCTGCGCGGGGCGTGGACGATTTCGGCCTCGCGGGCGCTGGAGAGCGCCGCCGAATCTTTGAGCGCGGCCGGCAAGGGTGCGGCGCGGGTTGCGATCGATTTCGCCGGCGTGGCGCGGCTCGACACCGCCGGCGCCTGGCTGATCGACAAGGCGCGGACGCAAATAGCGACCGCCGGCGCCGCGACCGAATATCAGCGGCTCGATTTGGATCAGAGCATCTTGCTGCGCGAGGCGGCCTATGCCCCGCCGGCGCCCGAACCGAAGCGAAAGAGCAATCCGGTCCTCGATTTTCTCGTCCGGTTCGGCAAATGGACCGCGATGATCGGCGACAATGTCCTGACCGGCGTCACCTTTTTCGGCGAATTGGCCGCCGCAGCCTTGCGGGTGATGTTCAATCCGGCGCTTTCGCGCCCGACGTCGATGATCTTCCATATGGAAAATTTCGCGCTGCGCGCGGTGCCGATCATCGTGACCATCAATTTCCTGGTCGGCTGCATTGTCGAGCAGCAGGGGCTATACCAATTGCGGCGGTTCGGCGCATCGACCTATGCGATCGAGCTGATTGGCGTGCTGGTGCTGCGCGAACTCGGCGTGCTGCTGACCTCGATCATGGTCGCCGGCCGCTCGGGCTCCGCCATCACCGCCGAACTCGGCTCGATGAAAATGCGCGAGGAGGTCGACGCCCTGCGGGTGATGGGCATGTCGCCGATGGAAGTGCTGGTGCTGCCGCGCGTCCTGGCGCTGATCTTTTCGCTGCCGCTGCTCACTTTCATCGCCGACATCGCCGGGATCGCCGGCGGCATGATCACCGCCTATGTTTATGAAGGCATCAGTTTCGAGTTGTTCATCGTGCGGGTGCATGACTATATCGGCCTCAATACTTTTCTGGTCGGCCTGATCAAGGCGCCCTTCATGGCGCTGGTGATCGGGCTGATCGCCTGCGTCGAGGGGTTCCGGGTTCAGGGCTCGGCCGAATCGCTCGGCCGTCAGGTCACGATTTCGGTGGTCAATGCGATTTTCATGGTGATTTTCGTCGATGGCCTGTTCGCGATCTTTTTCGCCGGCATCCATTATTGAGGGGCAAGATGGGGCCGAAAACGACAGAGCCGATCATCAGGGTGCGCGGGCTGAACGTCGGCTTCGGGACCAAGAGCGTTCTCAAGGATCTCGATCTCGACGTTTATCCCGGCGAGGTCACCGGCTTTGTCGGCGGCTCCGGTCAGGGAAAATCCGTGCTCACCCGCGCCATTCTCGGCCTGATTCCGAAACAATCGGGAAACATCGAAGTCTTCGGCGAGAATATCGACAGCCTGTCGCCCGCCGACCGTCGCGCGCTGGAGCGGCGCTGGGGCGTGATGTTCCAGGGCGGCGCGCTGTTTTCCTCGCTCACGGTCAAACAGAACATCCAGGCCCCGATGCGGGAATATCTCAAGCTGAGCCAGCCGGTGATGGACGAACTGGCCATGCTGAAAATAAAGCTGGTCGGCCTGCCGCCGGACGCGGCGGAGAAATTTCCCTCGGAGCTTTCGGGCGGCATGGTTAAGCGCGTGGCGCTCGCCCGGGCCTTGTCGCTCGATCCCGAGCTGGTCTTCCTCGACGAGCCGACCTCCGGACTCGACCCGATCGGCGCCGCCGATTTCGACGATCTGATCGCAACCTTGCGCGCCACTTTGGGTTTGAGCGTTTTCATGGTGACCCACGATCTCGACTCGCTCTATTCGATATGCGACACCATCGCGGCGCTGGCGGATGGCAAGGTGATCGCTTCCGGCCCGCTTGAAACGATGCTCGCGTCCGATCACCCATGGCTGCGCACCTATTTTCACGGCAAGCGCGCCCGGTCGATCGTCGCGCCGGAACACGCCGCGCTGGGCGCGCTGAGCTAGGAGGAGCCGAAACATGGAGACGCGCGCCAATTATGCGCTGGTCGGCCTCTTCACTTTGGTCGTGCTTCTCGGCGTTTTCGGCTTCATCTACTGGTTCGACACCTACGGCCAGCAGACCGCGCACAAGGATTATGTCATTCATTTCGAAAATTCGGTCTCCGGCCTGCTGAAGGGCGCGTCGGTGGAGTTCAATGGCCTCAAGGTCGGCGAGGTGTCCGACCTCGGTCTCAATCCGAAAGATCCCAATCAGGTTTTCGCGCGGATCACCATCAACGCCGATACGCCGGTCAAGACCGACACCTCGGTTTCCCTGGCTTTCGGCGGCCTGACCGGCGTCGCCTGGGTGGCCCTCCAGGGCGGCGGCGCCGCCGCCCCGCCTTTGCCGCCGGGCGGAATCCTCAACGCCAAGCCCTCGGAAATTCAAGACCTGATGAAGATGGCGAAAAAGCTCGCGGCCAAGGCTGACAGCACGCTCGCCGACGTGGACGGCCTGGTCAAGGACGCAAGCCCGGAACTCAAGGCCTCGGTGGCCAATATCGCACAGATCACCGGCGAATTTGCCGACAAGAACGGCAATTTCCAGCAGACGATCGCCAGCGTCGACCCGGGCAAGGTGCGCAACATCATGCGCAATACCGACGAGGCGATGGCCAAGGTCAACAACCTGCTCGACGGCGATTCCGGCAAGGCGATGATCGCCGATATTTCCAGCGCCGCGCGCTCGATCAAGAAGCTGGCGGAGAGCCTGAACCGCTTCGCCAATACCGGCTTGCGGCAATATGAAGGCCTGGCGACCGACGGCCGCAAGACGCTTCAGGACGTCGATCACGCGGTCAAGAACATCGAGCGGGATCCGCAGAGCATAATTTTCGGGCGCAAGCCGGCTTTGCCGGATTATAACGGACATTGAACCGGCGGCGATTTTTTCGGATTTTGAGAGAAGCAGGGCAAGTGGAGCGGAAAACAAGCGAAGCGCGCGCGCGACGGGGGAGGCGGACGCCAGCCTCCCTTTCGGCGCTTGCCGCGCTGCTCGCGCTTGGCTTGTCCGGCTGCGCCAGTCTGACCGCGCCGGAACGTTTCGATCTTCGCGCCGCCGCCGTCCATGCGCGTCCTTCCCGCGCAACCTTCGCCGTGCCCACCCCGAGCGCCGAGGGCCCTCTGGACGGCGAGCTGATCGTGGTGCGCGGCGCCGATGGGTCGTTGAGCCGGGTTCCCGGCGTGGAATGGGCCGATCGCCTGCCGTCCCTGCTTCAGGGACGCATCGTCGAGACGTTCGAGAACGCCGGGCTCGCCCGTCAGGTTGCGGTCGCGGGCGGCCCCGCGCAATATGCCGTGCGGGTCGAGGCGCGGCGTTTCGACATCGACGCCGCCACCCATATGGCGACGGTCGAAATGACCGCGCGGCTGGTCGCGGAGAACGGCGGCCGGATCGTCGCCGCGAAGATTTTTTCCGCCTCCGCGCCGGTCGCGGAAATCGCCGGCGCCGCGCCGGCGCTGGCGCTCAATCGCGCGCTTGCCGACGTTCTGGCCCGCATGATCCCCTGGGCCGCCTCGCTCGGGCGGTGAAACCTCTTCCGTAAAAATGCAAACGCCCGGATCGCTCCGGGCGTTGAAGTTCGAGCGCGCGGCCTCGCTCAGCCCAGCCGGCCCGAGGCGTGGGCGAGCAGGCTGTAGACCTTGCCGGTTTCCGAGCCGAGATAGGACCGCGTCAGCAGGCCGTCGCGGTCCTGCCGGCCCACGTCGCCGAGCAGGCGTTCGAATTCCTGCACATAGCGATCGACGGTCAGGCGGAACTCGCGGTCCTCGCCATAGCGCTGGCGCACGTCATCGAAGGTCTTCTGGCCTTGAGGCGTATAGATGCGGCGGCTGAACGCCGATCTTTCGCCACGGCGGAGGCGGGTCCAGGCGTCCAGCAGCGCGCCTTCGTCCACCGCCCGGGCGATGTCCGCCGACAGATTGTCGAGCGAATCGGCGGGCGTGGCGGCGCGGCGGGACACCGGCTCGTCGGCGGAAGCGCGGGCCAGCAGGTCGCTCATCCAGCCGCCGCGCTCCGCCGGAGCGGCGGGGGCGGGGGCCGCGACGGCCGGCCGGACCGGCTGCGGCCGCGGGTCGAAGCGCGGCGCCTCGCGGACCAGGGTTTCGCCGACCGGCTCGCGGCGCGGCGCCGGCTCCGGACGCGCGGGCTCGACACGCGCTGGTTCTTGCGGCTCCACCACGTCGAAAGTCCGGCCCGAACCGGCGACCAGATCGGTCAGTTCGGTGAGGGCCTTCATCTCGTCGGCGACGATTTTGCGCATGGTCGCGGCCTGTTCGCCGGTCTCGCGCGGGAGATCGACCATGCCGCGCTTCAGCTCCTGCCGGGTCGCTTCCAGCTCGCGCTGGATTTCGCCGGTCATGGCGCGCAGTTCCTGCGACACGCCCTTGTAACGTTCGGAGGCCTGCTGCAACAGCTGGTTCATCTGCGCCAGCGTCTGTTCATGGGCGGCGTTCAGTTCGGCGGCGGTCTTTTCGCGCTCGCGCGCCGTCTGGTCGCGCAATTCGTCGTGCTGTCTGGTCAGCACGCCCGCCGTGCCCGCCGCAGCCGAAGCCAGGAAGGCGCCCACCTCGCGAGCGCGGGCGTCGGCCTGGGACAGGGTGCGCGCGATCATCGCGGCGAAGCCGTCGAGCCGCATTTCATATTCGTTCTGCTGCTTCGCGGCCTCCTCATGCAGCGCCTGGAGGCTGTGCATCCGGGCTTCAACCGCCGCGTCGATCGCCTGCTGGGCGTTCGATGCGTCGTTGAGCCGCGCTTGCAGGGCTTCGTCCACCTGGCTCTGGGCGGCGCTCAATTCGCGCAGGCGGGCGTCGAAGGCGCGGCCGATCATGGCGTGGGCCACGTTCAGGTCGCGCAGCGCCTCCTGCAGCGTCTGCGCCTGACCCTGCACCGCCTGGGCCGCGCCGCCTATGCCGCTTTCGACATGGCGCGCGGTCTCGTCGAGACGATCCGCCTCGCCATGGAGGGTTGCGATGGTGGCCGCGAGGGCGTCGATTCTCGGCGCCAAGGCGCCATGGACCTGGGTCAGCCCGGTTTCGGCGCGATCGACTGTCGTCAGCAGCGCGCCCTGGGTGTTCGCCAGATTGGCGAGCAGCCCGTCGAGTCCCTGGGTCACGCGGCGGTTCGTCTCGTCGAGCGCGCCGGTCATTTCGTTCTGCCGGCGGCCCAGATGCGCGATCAGCTCGTTCGAGCGCGCGGCGAGCGCGCCGACGGCGCTCTCGCTGAAGGCGACGATCTGCGACACCACCTCGCCGCCGCGCTCGGTGAGCGTCTCGACCAGTCTTGTCCCCTGGTTGTCGTACCAGTCGCGCAGTTCGCCGGCGCGGGCGCCGAGTTCCTCGGTCAGCGCGCGGCCGCGGCCATCGACCGTTTCCTCGATATGGGCGATGCGGCGGTCCATTTCCTCGCCGGTCGTGACGAGGCGCGAGACGACCTTGCTTTCGAACAAATCGATATGGTCGTCCAGATGGGCGGCGATTTCACGCGCCCGCCCGCCGAGGGCGGCGTCGAGTTCGCGGCCCTTGACTTCAAGCCTTTCGCCAGTTTCCGCGAGGCGGCCGACGACCTTGTTTTCGAACAGGTCGATATGGTTGTCGAGATAGCCGGCGATCTCGCGGGCGCGCCCGCCGAGCGTGGCGTCGAATTCGCGGCCCTTGACGTCAAGCCTTTCGCCAGTTTCCGCGAGGCGGCCGACGACCTTGTTTTCGAACAGGTCGATATGGTTGTCGAGATAGCCGGCGATCTCGCGGGCGCGCCCGCCGAGCGTGGCGTCGAATTCGCGGCCCTTGACGTCAAGCCTTTCGCCAGTTTCCGCGAGGCGGGTGACGACCTTGCTTTCGAACAAATCGATATGATCGCCCAGATGGGTGGCGATTTCATGCGCCCGCCCGCCGAGGGTGGCGTCGATTTCCGTCGCCTTGGCCGACAGCTCTTCGGTAAGGGCGGTCGAACGGGCGATGATGATCGCGTCCAGCTCCCGCGCCTTGGCGTCGAGCGCCCGGCCGACTTCCCGGCCGCCTTCGCCGAGCACCTTGGCGATGTCGATGGCGCGTCCCGCCAAAGCGTCGTTGAGATGGTCGGTCCGGGTCGAGAGGCTGGCGTCCGCCTTCGCGATGAGGTCGTCCATCACCTGCGCGACATCGTGGGTCTTGCCGGCCGTGCTGTGCTCGAAGCGGTCGATCTGCTGCTCAAGCAGGCGCGCGGTCTCCTCGGCGCGGCGGCCGAGGCGCGATTCGAGCTGCGCGCCGTGGATGTTGATCGCCATTTCGATCGCGGCGAGACGCGACGAGATCGAGGCGGCCAGGGCTTCGGACTGCGCGCCGATCCGCTCGGAGGCGGCGCCGCCCAGTTCGTTGATGGTCCTGTCGAAGCCCGCCAGCGTGTCGGCCAGCATGACGCGCAAGCTTTCCGTCTGCACGCGGATATGATCCGCCGAGCCTTCGCCGCCCGAGCGCAGCAACTGGTCGAGCGCCGCGAACTGACCGATGAAATCGGCCTTGAGGCGTTCGGCGTGGTCGCTGAGGCGCGCCTGGGTCTCCGCGACGCCGGCCGCCATGCGGTTCTCGAAGGCGTCGAGCTGCGACGCGATCTCCTGCGACAAATAGGCCGCGTGCTGGCCGAGGCTGCCCGAAGCGTCCTCGCCGCCGCGCAGCATCGCCGCCTCGAAGGCGTCGAGACGCTCCGACAGCGTTTCGGTGACGCGGTCGCCATGCACGCCGATCGCCGCGACCGCTTCCGCCGCGACCTGGGCGAAGCGTTTCTGAGCGTCGGTGACGCGCGCCGTGATGGATTCGGCGGTCTTGCCCGCCGTCTCGGCGAAATTCGCGTCGAGATTGGCGGTCTGCGCCAGCAAGGCGGCGACGGTCGCGTCGGACGCGTCCTGGAAATGGGCCTGAGTGGTCGCGACATGCGTCCCGAGGACATCCGCGACCGACTGGCCGATTTCGGCGAGCGACTGGCGCAAAAGCTCGGTCTGCTCCGCGCTTCGCGCATTGAGCCGGCCGAAATGATCCTGGAAGGATTCGGCGTGGCGCGTGAGCGCCGCGACCTGGGCGGCGGAGGCCTGATCGAGGCTCTTTTCGACGCGGTCGCCCTGCGCCGCGACGGCGTCGGCCGCCGCTTGCGCGCTCTGGCCGATGCGCTGCTCGAAAGCTTCAACTTGCGCGGCAAGCGAGGCAATGGGCGCCTCGGTCGCCGCGGCGACGCTTTGTTCGAGGCGCTCCGTATGCGCGGCGACGGCTTCGATGGTGTGTTGCGCGGCGTCCCCGAACCTTTGCTCGAAAGCTTCAACTTGCGCGGTAAGCGAGGTAATGGGCGCCTCGGTCGCCGCGGCGACGCTTTGTTCGAGGCGTTCCGTGTGCGCGGCAAGGGCTTCGATGGTGTGTTGCGCCGCGTCCCCGAACCTTTGCTCGAAAGCTTCGGTGTGGCCGACAAGCGCGGCGAGCGGGGCGTCGGTGACGGCGGCGACGCTCTGGTCGAGGCGTTCGACATGCGCGCCGATGGCGTCGATCGCCGCCTGGGTGGCTTCGCCGAGACGCTGCTCGACCGCCTCGGCATGGCTGGCCAAGGCTGCGATATGCGTTTCCGTCGCGGCGATGACGCCGCGCTCGAGGCGCTCGCTATGGCCGACGATGGCGTCGGTCGCCTGCTGAGCGGTTTCGCCAAAGCGCTGCTCGAAGCCGTCGGTATGGCTGGCGAGGGCGGCGAGCCGGACTTCGGTCGCCGTTTTCACGTCGCGTTCGAGCCGGTCGGCCTGGGCGACGATCGAATCCACTGTGTGCCGCGCGGTTTCGCCGAACAGCCGCTGGAAGGAATCGGTATGGCCGACCAGCGCGGACAGTTGATCCTGAGTCGCGGCCGCGACCAGATGTTCGAGCCGTTCGCCCTGGGTGGCGACCGTCTCGATGACGTTTTGCGCGGTCTGGGCGAATTGCTCCTGGAAGGCGTGGTCGTGGCCGTCCAGGGCGGCGAGCGTCTCCCGCATGGCGCCGCCGACATTGTTTTCGAGACTCTGGACGTTGTGGGTGAGCGCGCTCTCGATCCTGACGGATTCGGTCTCGAATTTTTCCAGCGTCGTATTGGTCAGATCTTCCAGACGCTGCTTGATGTCGTCGACTTTTTTGCCGACGGCGGCGAGGTTGGCCTGGCTGGCGTGATCGACGATGTCGCGCAGATTGACGGTATGGCCGGCGATCGATTCGACCGCCTCGCCCGCGACTTGCGCGAATTGGGCGTTGAAGGCCTCGGCGTGGCCGGCGAAGGCGGCCAATGTCTCGTTCGCGGCCTGTCCGAAGTTTTCGCGCAGGGCGGTCGCCTGATGGGCGACGTCCTCGGCGGTCCTGGCGCTGACCGTGGCGTAAGCCTCGCCGATGGCTTCGACATTGGCGCCGAAGTCCTCGATCGTCCTTTGCGTCGTTTCCCCGACATGGCGGCGGAACCCCTCGGCCCGCAGCGTCATCTGCTCGATCGCGGCGGCGGCGGCGGCGGAAAATTCCTCCACCGCGCGCTGGCGATGGCTGGACAGGGTTCCCGAAAAGGCGTCGCTCATCGCCGCGAGCTGGCCGCGCGCCTTGTCGGACTGGTGGCCGAGCTTCGCGGCGAGATCGTCGCCGGTCGCGGCCAGCGAGCGCTGGAATTCCGGTCCCTGGACGGCGATCAGCTCGTCGAAGCGCTCGACCTGCCGGGTGAGGATCGTCGCCAGATCCTCGGCGCGCTCCTCGAGCCGCCGCGTGGTTTGAAGACTCGATTGGTTGAAACGGTCGAGCAGGCTGCTGCTCCGCTCATCGACCTGACGCAGCAGGGTTTCGCCCGATTGCGAAAAGGCCGCCTCGATGGCGCCGCCCTTGGCCTCCAGGACGGAGGCGATGCGGTCGCCGGTTCGCTCCAGCATTTCGGTCATCTGGCGGGTCGCCGTTTCAAGTTCGCTGGCGACGGCGGTATGGGCGGTGGAGAGCGCTTCCGAAATCTGGTCGGCGTTGGCGACGATCGATTCGCGCTCGCTCGTCAGTTCGTTGAGCAGAACACGGATGCGGCGCTCGTTTTCGCCATAGGTCCGTTCAAGCTGGGACACCTCGGCGCGCACCATGGTCTCCAGTTCGCCGGCGCGGGCCAAAGCCCGTTCGATGCCGTCGCCCATCGATGCGACCTCGCGCCGGATCGCCTGGCTCAGCGTCACGACCTGTTCGGTGGCGATGGTTTCCGGCTCGGCGAGACGGATCGCCACCTGGGCCATGGACCGGGCGGCGTGGCGCATTTCCTGCGAGCGGCGCAACACGGCGCCCATGGCGAGGAAGAAAATGACCGGTCCGATCAGGGCGAAGGCCGAAGCCGCCGCGCGGGGGCCGAACGGCGGGCCGGAAAAGGCCGCGCCATGGGTAAAGATGAAATGGCCGATCCACAGGCCGATCCAGGCGGCCGAGCCAACGATCGCGACCGTCATGGCGCTGGAGCTGGGACGGCTTTGCAGGGTTTGCAGAATCTGACCCACCGAAGGCCGGTCGTCGTTGGCGGGGCGGGGGCTCGACGGCGGACGGATCGGCTCGGGCTGCCTGTCGGGCTGGCGGGCGGCCGGGGACAGTTCGTCCGGCCCGACTTCAGGCATGCGCGGCGCCGGCTCCATATCTTCGCGACGCGCCATGTCTTCGAGACGCGGCTCGGAGCGCGGCGTGGGAAGGTGGAAGTCGAGTTTGGCGGGTTGTTCGGGCGATTCCGGTTCGGGCGCGGGCGTCGCCGAGGCCTCGGGCTCGATATTGAGCCGGAGCGCGTCCTCGATCGCCGACAAAGCGGCGGCCGCGGGATCCTGAGCCTTGCTCGGTGTGGACATATCGAAATCGCCTTTACAACTGAAACGATGGCGCAGGGCGTAAACCCGCGACCGGTAAACGACCGAAATTCCGGCAGTTAACCAAGTCGCACTTTACGCTCGCCCCGATGCGAAGAAAACGGGCGCAAGGCAGCCTTTTGCGAACGTCGTTAACGGACGCTTAGGCATATATGACAAAAAACCCGCGAAACCCTGAAAAATATGGGATCCCTGAATAAGCCCGGCTTAAAATGACTGCAACATAAAGGTGTGGACTTATCCCTGCCGCATCTCAGGATCGCGTCGCCGCCGCGCCAAAAGGGGTCAAAATGAATTTGGTCGCGCATCGTCCGCTTGACGTCCCGGGCCACGCCGCCGCCCCGGCGCGCGCCGACACGCCGATCGATCTCGTCCATCTCGCGCGCCAGACCATGGGCGATCGCGAGCTCGAAACGGAATTGCTCGGCCTGTTCGACCGTCAGGCGACCCAGATCGCGGAAAAGCTGAAAACCCCGGTCGCGGGCGCGGCCTCGGCCGATCTCGCGCATAAGCTCAAAGGCTCGGCCCGCGCCGTCGGCGCCCATGCCGTCGCCATCGCCGCCGATCACTACGAGCACGCGGCCCGCGCCGGCGCGCTGAGCCAGATCGAGGCCGACCGGCTGGTCGCCGCGACGGCGGCGGCCCGCGCTTTCCTGCGCGGGCTGAAGGCTTAATCCAGAAACTTTTCCACTTCCGCCAGGAAACCCTGCGCCGCCTCGACGCAGGAGAGATGAGCGGCGGGCAGACGCGCCAGCCGCGATCCGGGCAGGGCGCCGGCCAGGGCCGCGCCAAGCGCGGGCGGCGTCGAGGCGTCCGATTCGCCGACGATCGCCAGGACCGGGCGGGGCGGCGCGGCGCGGATCGCGTCGCGCAGATCGGCGTCGCGCAGCGCCGCGCAGCAGGCCGCATAGCCGAGCGGCGGCGAAGCGCGCAACAGGCGTTCCACTTGGGCGAATTTTTCCGGATTTCCGGCGCGGAAGGCGGGCGTGAGCCAGCGCTGGACCACCAGGACCGCGAGATCGGCCATTTGGCCGCCGCGCGCGGCGCGGATGCGGGCGTTCCAGGCTTCGGGGCCGGGGAAATAAGCGGCGGTGTTGGCGAGGACGATTTTGTCGAGCCGCTCCGGCGCGTGGATCATCAGCCATTGGCCGACCGCCCCGCTCATCGACAGGCCGACGAAATGGGCGCGGGCGAGACCGAGCGCGTCCATCAAGGCGACGACGTCGCCGCCAAGGTCGGACAAGGCATAGGGGCCGGGCGGAACGTCCGAGCCGCCATGGCCGCGCGCGTCGAAATGCACGACGAAGAATTTTCGCGCCAGGGTCGGCGCCACGTCGTCCCACACCGACAAATCGGCGCCCAAGGGGTGGCCGAGGATCACGGCGGGCGCCTGGCGCGCGCCTTCGGTCACGACATTGAGGGTCAGAGCGCCAGCCTTCATCTTGGTCATGGGATTTGGCTCATCAAACTTGTCTCTTGGGATTAATCCTCAAATCAATTTCATCGCGCGCATCGAGGAATGGCCGTTGCGCCCGACGATCAGATGGTCGTGCAGCTTGACCCCCATCGGCTTGGCGAGGTCGGCGATGTTTTCGGTCATGGCGACGTCGGCGGTGGAAGGCGTCGGGTCGCCGGAAGGATGATTATGGACGAGGATCATCGCGCTGGCGTTCAGCTCCAGCGCGCGGCGGATCACCTCGCGGGGATAGACCGGCGCATGGTCCACGGTGCCCTGGCCCATGACCTCGTCGGCGATCAGGCCGTTCTTCTTGTCGAGGAACAGCACCCGGAATTCCTCGGTTTCGCGGAAGGCCATGGCGCCGCGGCAATAATCCAGCACTTGCGCGAAGGAGCCAAGCTCCAGCCTTTTTTTCATCGACTGTTTCGCGAGCAGCAGCGCGGCCGCCTCGACGATTTTCAGCTCGGCCACCACGGCGTCGCCGACAAAGTCCACTTCCTTCAACCGCGCCGGCGCCGCCGAGATCACTTCGGCGAAAGAGCCGAAGCGCTGGATCAGCGTCTTGGCGATGGGCTTGACGTCGCGGCGCGGAATGGCGCGAAACAGCACCAGCTCCAGCAATTCGTAATCGTGCAGCCCCTCGGCGCCGCCTTTGAGAAAACGCTCGCGCAGCCGTTCGCGATGGCCGGCGTTGAGCGTGTCTCTGGTCGGCGGCTGGTCCACGGCGGCGCCGGATCAGGGCGCGGGCGCATAAGGCGGGCAATGCAGCCCGCGCGGCGAATGGGTAAAAATCTCGCAGCCGTCGCCGGTCACGCCGACCGCATGTTCGAACTGCGCGGAAAGCGAGCGGTCGCGGGTCACGGCGGTCCAGCCGTCGGCGAGGATTTTCACCTGCGGCTTGCCGAGATTGATCATCGGCTCGATGGTGAAGAACATGCCCTCGCGCAGCGGAGCGCCCTGGCCCTTCAGGCCGTAATGCAGGATATTGGGCTCGTCGTGAAACAGCCGGCCGAGCCCGTGGCCGCAGAATTCGCGCACCACCGAGCAGCGCTCCGATTCGGCGTAGGTCTGGATGGCGTGGCCGATGTCGCCGGTGGTGGCCCCCGGCTTGACCGCGGCGATTCCCCGCATCAAAGCCTCGTAGGTCACTTCGCACAGGCGTTGCGCCCGGCGCGGAACTTCGCCGATATAGTACATGCGGCTCGAATTGCCGTGCCAGCCGTCGAGGATGTAGGTCACGTCGATATTGACGATGTCGCCTTCGCGCAAAGGCTTGGAATCGGGAATGCCGTGGCAGACGACGTGGTTGATCGAGGTGCAGATCGACTTGCGATAGCCGCGATAATCCAGCGGCGCCGGGAAGGCGCCGTGGTCCATGCCGAATTCATAGGCCAGCTTGTCGAGCGCGTCGGTGGTGACGCCGGGCTTGGCGGCCTCGACCATGAGATCGAGCGCCTCGGCCGCGATTCGGCCGGCCTTGCGCATGCCTTCGAACCCCTCCGGGCCGTGAATGCGGATATGGCCGGTCTTGCGGCTCGGCAGCGAATTGGATTCGATGAAAGTCATTGAGCGGCGATGTCCTCATGCGGCGGGGCGCCCCGCCTCGATCTCCATGAATTTCATGATTTAGCCCAAACCGGGCGCTGCGCAAGGGCGAGTTTAAGGCCGAGGGAAGTCGCGCGAGGCGCTCGGACTTATTTCTCGGCGGCCGGAAAAGCCCGCACCGTGATCACGGCGTTGACCATGCCCGCGACGAGGAACGCCGCCGCCAGAACATGCAATCCATGATTGCCAAGCTGGTTGGCGGCGGCCAAGGCCAGTCCGGTGAGCAGCAGGCGAAGCAAAGCCTGCGCTTGCCGGTCGGTCAAGAAGACGAAGGCGGCGACGACGCAAGCAAATAATGCAACGGCGCCAATGTCGTAAAGGGTGCTCATCGCTTCCGTTCGATCGCTGAAAATTTTGGCGTCAACCCCATCATAGCAAACCATAAACTGATTTCCAAATTGCACAATCACGCCAAGTGGATTACGGAAGGGGCTGTCAATCGATTGAAACCTCATCTCGTCCGATGACCTTGCGAGGGGCCAAGTCGGTTCATGACGCCAAGCCGTGACTTTGGGGACGACATGTCATCCACCCCCGAGGCGCAAGCCTCAAGCGCCGACCTGAAGGCGCGTGGCGCGCCCGGCGAGGCGCGGAGCCACATCCACCTGCCGGTCACCTACCGCGGCATTCCCTTTCTCGCGGCCTTCGCGGATGTCGCCCTCATCGTCGCGTCATCCGCCCTTGCCGGTTCGCTTTACCATTTCACCGTCGCCTCGATGGAGGGCGAATTCCCGCGCACCTTGGCCGCGGCGGTTTTTGTCGCCGTGCTGTTCGTCGCCGCGATGTGGGCCCACAAGCTTTATGAGCCGCAGCGCCTCCAGGATTTCGGCGACCAGTTCCGCAGCGTCGCCGGGGCATGGATCGGCGCGTTTCTGCTGCTCGCCAGCGGCGTCTTTTCCTGGGGCGTGAGCAAGGATCTGTCGCGCGGCGCGATTCTCCTCTTCTGGGCCCTGGGCGGCGTGCTGCTGCTGGCGCACCGGCAGTTCTGGCGCTTTTATCTCGGCCGCGCCCTGGCGACGGGCGCGATCAAGGGGCGCGATGTCGTGCTGGTTCACTGGAGCGACGAAACCGCCGCCGCCCATGCGGATTTGCTGGTCGGCCACGGCTATCGCATCGCGAAAATCTTTTGCCTTGAGGGCGGCGACACGGACGGCCTTGGCGTCGATGGTGTGGTCGATTATGTGCGCGGCGCCGCGATCGACGATATTTTCCTGGCGCCGCCGGCCGGCCGCCTGCGCGAGGCGCTCGCCGTCTCGAAAGCCTTGCGGTCCTTGCCGATTCCGGTCGCCATGATCCCCGATCCGGCCCTTGCCGAACTGGTTTCGAGCCCGCGCTACGAACTCGGCCGCGCCTTGGCGGTCGAAATCCAGCGCCAGCCTCTGACTCTTGGGGAAAGAGCGGTCAAGCGCGCTTTCGATCTGATCGTGGCGTCCCTGGTCCTGATCCTTTTCGCGCCTCTGTTCGCTTTGGTCGCTCTGGCCATAGCCCTCGATTCGCGTGGGCCGGTGCTGTTCCGGCAGACCCGCGGCGGCTTCAACGGACGGCCGTTCAAGATTTTCAAATTCCGCACCATGACTGTGGCGGAAGACGGCCCGAGGGTCGACCAGGCCAGGCAGGGCGACGCGCGGGTCACCCGCATCGGCGCCTGGCTGCGCAAAACCAGCATCGACGAGTTGCCGCAACTGCTCAACGTGCTGCATGGCGAAATGTCGATCGTCGGCCCGCGCCCGCACGCCATGGCGCATGACCAGGCTTTTTCCGAAATCGCCGAAAAATACGCTTTTCGCCATCACGTGAAGGCGGGCATGACCGGCTGGGCCCAGGTCAACGGCGCCAGGGGCCTCACCGACACCCCCGAAAAAATCCAGCGCCGCGTCGCCTTCGACCTGTGGTACATCAGACACTGGAGCCTGATGCTGGACATCTCGATCCTGATCCGCACGTTGGCGGTTGTGCTGCAGGGGAAGAATGCGTATTGAAAAGCCGCCTACGGGGCGGAGGGACAACAACTTTGGCGCCGCGCGTCTGATTCTGGCGATGATGGTGATCCTTTCGCATTCGCCGGAACTGATCGATGGCGATCGATCGCGTGAGCCGCTGACGCAGCTTTTTCCGGGCACGAGTTTTGGTTCGCTCGGCGTGGCCGGCTTTTTTCTGATCAGTGGCTATCTCATCACGCAAAGCTTCCTCTCATCGACGACGACGGAATATCTTGCGAAAAGAATTTTGCGTATTTTTCCGGGCTTCGCTGTCGCCTTTCTGATCAGCTTGCTCATCGTCGGCCCGCTTGGCGGCGGGCGTCTCGGTGACGATCCGAGCCTCTGGGCGGTCAATCTCAAGCGACTTGTTCTTTTGCAACAACCGCTCCTGCCGACGGCCTTTGTCGGAACCCATTATCCGGCTTTGAACGGTTCGATGTGGAGCATTGGCTATGAATTCCGCTGTTATATTATTGTTTTGCTGATCGGGGTCGCTGGGGCATTCGCTCGCCGAAATCTCGTCCTCGCGGGAACATCGGCGCTCGTCGCCGCAGCCGTTCTGGCTGGCGAGGCGCTTGTCGTCTGGCCACATCACCTTGATGGATTCATCGGCGTCGCAGGCGTCGACTTGAATCTCATCGGAGTTTTCGCCTGCGGGGTTTGTTTCTTTTTATATCGCGAGCGGATCGCCTTCAGGCCGTTGTCGTATGTCATCGCGGCGTTCGCGCTGGTCATCGGACTGCGAATTCCCCAGCTCGCGACGGTCGCGATCGAAACCGCCGGCGCCTACCTCCTGTTCGCATTCATTTTCGCGCTGAAGAACGACCGGCTGGCGAGTGTGGGTTCGCACACCGATCTCTCTTATGGCGTTTATCTTTACGCCTTTCCGATCCAGAGGCTCCTGATCCAATGGAATCCGAACATCAGCCCGATAGCGTTGACTCTGCTTGCGGCTCTGGCAAGCGTCGCCTGCGCCTATCTTAGTTGGACCCTGGTGGAAAAGCCGGCGCTTGCGGTGCGCGCTGAATGGCGCCGTCGTTGCGAAATCTCTGCGGCGCTGGCTTCAAAATAAAGCTTTTTCGTCGGGGCGCCCGATCGACACCGCCAGTTCCCGTTGCAAGCCGATCATTCAGCCAGGTTCGATCGCCGGTTTGGCGCCAGAGAACCCCGAGGCCTGGTGGCTTTGGAGAATCCTGCCAGCCTTGCGATTCTTGGCAAAATTGCTTCCAAGTCGGCCGGCGGCGACTTTCGCCAAGACAAAAGCGGCGCCTAAAAGAATAAAAGCGAGTGGCTGGTTCTCGTGCTGGTTAAGCACCAGCCGGTAAATCGTAAACGCAAGGATGCTGGCGCCCAGCGCCCCGGCCAGTCCGGATTTACGATTGGCGCCGAAAATGGAAATTCGCGACATGGCCACGATCAAAAAAATCAGCATGCCGAAGAATCCGACAAAACCCGGCAAGCCTGTTTCCACCAAAAGACTGAGGACGAAACTGTCGACGGTCATGCCTCCGCCCGGCGATGTATAGCCTATCACCATGCCGGCGCTGCTGAGACCGTGGCCCGTAACTGGATTTGCGAGGATATGGGGCCAAGCCATTTGCGCCTGAACGAAGCGCGACGTGTCGCTGCCGGCGGCGTCCCCACCGCCCAAAACCTCATTGTGAAAACGTTTCGAGGCGAACAGGAGGCCCACCAAAGACGTCACGCCGCCCAAGGCGCCGACGGCGAGCAACGGCCCAACCATGCTGCGGGGATTTGCGCGCAGATATCGTATAACGCGCAGGCCGACCATAACTGACATGGAAATCAAAAATGCGACAATCCCGCCACGCGCCCCGGAGACGAAAAGACTGACCAACGAGCTTACGAAGACGATCACGCCGAGGGCGCGCTCCGTCGGCTTTTCGCCATGCATGACGAAGTAGGCTCCCAGCGGAGCGACGAGCGCGGCGAATTCTCCGTAGGACAGCGAAACATTAAAGACGGAATTCGCTCGATAATGGCCATTGCGGAAGACAGCTTCATTGATTCTCGCCAAGGCCGGGTTGGTCTCGACCATCGCGCTTACAAGGCCTTTGGGCAGAATTTGAAACGCGTAATTATGCTGTCCAATGAAATCGACGACGCCCAAAATAGCAACAAGGACAGACAATCCGCCGATCACCTTAAACATTAGCTTGATAGCGTCACTATCAGCGAGAACCAAAATGCAAGCGAGCGCTGGAATATACCAATCCAATGTAAACTCTGAGAGTGTCGAAAGCGATTGAAAAGGCATAACAGAGGTAAGTATAGACAAGGCACACATAACATAAAATAATACAAAGCATTTATATGCGCTTGAGCTTGCGCGCAGCACTTCCAAAATGCGCTCCCGCACTTTTGTCGAGCCAGCCGCGGACACCAAGAACAGCGCAACGAGAACAAGGAGAAAAATTCTTCGGACGGAGATCCATGGGCTTCCAGGAATTTGGACGGCATAATATGAAGGCACGCATAAATCGACACAAAGGACGGCAAAAAACGCCAATTTCAACGCGCGCAGAGGCGCCCGGCGCAATTCGGGCGCGGCCCAGAGCAGCAGGGCGGCTGGAATCGTAACAATGGCGACGGGGACCATCGGCGGAGAAACCACCGTCGCCCCTCCCACCACAAGACCAAACAGAACGATTGCTGTGGCCAATAGCAGAAAGCGAAGCGCCTTTTGCCACGAAAACTTCACACGGGAGAGTTTGATGCGCGCGCCGGCGACAATCCTGCCGAGCGCTTTCAGCGTCCGGGTGACGATCGGCCCTATATTCCGTTGGACAGAAGCAAAATAGCGCATGCGTATTTCCGGACTCGCGTCGATTCGACGCCGATCAAATGCGTGTCGAGGCCAAGCGCCCTTGCAGAATGCGATTTTGTTCTAGCGCGCCGACTGCCGTTGGATCAAGGTGTAATCAAAGCGCTCCCGATCTCTGCGCCCGAAGAAGACAGTCCAACACAAACGGTTAGCCCGCTCGCGCGCTCCTGCCCGCGGCAAGGATTTGATCGGAAAGTTCGACGTAACGGCGCGCCATTGCTTTGCTCGTATATTCGTCCCGCACAAATCGCGCCTGGGCGCGCTGGGCCATCGCCCTCCTTTGCGCGGCATTCATGGTCAGCGCCGCGGATCGCATTGCGTCAGGGTTCTCCGGCGGCACAAACAGCACTTCCGTTTCGTTGAAATAAGTCGGAACCCCTCCTGTGTTCGAACTCAGAATCGGCGCGCCGCAAGCCGCCGCCTCCAGGGCGACTGTGATGCCTGAATAAGGGTTCGCCACCATGGGAATGGCCACGAAATCCGCGCGTGAGTATTCGTGGCGAAAGCCTTCGACTGACAAGGATTCCGCAGCTTTGAAATTGCGGTGCCCCGCAATAACGTCAAGGCGCAGGTGCCGTATCGCGACAATCACTTCAAAGCGATCGTCATTGCCGAAAGCGGCGCACAGGGCTCGCCAATCACGCGTCTTGTCCCCCCCGGGCGCGAAGATGCGGATCGGCCCCGAGTTTGACCCGCCTGTGGGAGGCGAAAGAGGAAAGCTTTCCGTCGAGACGCCGAAGCGCATCAATCGAGCGTCGATTTCAGGAACGAGTTCTTTGACAATTGCGAGATTGGATTGCGAGTGAACGGTGATGATCGACGTATCCCGGAGCAACTTCATGATGAGCTTCCGGCGAAGCCAACCATAGTTGCTCCAGTTCGAAAATAGCCAGATCACCTGTCCGATAAGAGGAATTTTGGGAGCCAAGAACAGTGTTTCAAGAAAGCGAACTGCCATAAACTCAATTTCAGTCATCGTCCAAACGATGTCGGCTTGGCGCATACGCCGCCAGTTCGCCAGCACGTGCAAGACGTCGAACTTTAGAACGAACGTAGCCGCCCGGACGAAAAACCGCGACGGAGTCGGGTTAGAATATGAAATATTACAGTTTAGCGCCGCTGCGTTATGAAAGCCGTAAGGAACCACGTCTGGATTTTCTTCCTTAGTGAATCCTTCGCTCCACTGGTCGACGTCCAAATTGCGCCGTAATAATACAAACACATTCACTCTGCCCAAACTATCCATTGCGCACCTCGACAGCCGATAGTTTCTAGGTGCGGTCTGCCATGAACTTATGTTGCCAATTTGCTGCTCCTCATTTGAATGTCAAGTCGCATTTGCGTTATGATGTTGCGTCGCGGCGAGCGCCGTTATACTCATGGCGATATCCCAAGCGCGACACCGTTCAATTGATGGCCGTCGATGTGGGGCGCAATGGTGCCCCTGCGCTTTGGCGCCGGCGCCGTTCTGTAGTTTTGATGCTTGCCGGAGGACCATCTTGCGACGATACGTGAACAAGGCGTCTGCACTTATGGCGACCGGCGTCGTCGAAACCGCTGCGCCCTTTGCGCGTATGCTCGCGCTTAGCCGTATTTTAAGTTTGACCGAACTCGGCTTCGTGTCGGCGCTTTCGGCGACGATCGGGGCTTTTGAGCAGGTGACTGATTTTGCTATCTATCGTTCCGTTTATTCCGCGGCGCCCGAGGAGTATGACGACGCCCTCGCCGCGGCCCACGCGCTCGCCCTCCTTCGCGGGCTGATTGTAGGCGTTATGGCCACGCTCGCTGCGCCAATGATCGCCAGGGCATTCGATGTCAACGACGATTTGCAATCCTTCGCCCTGCTCGGGCCGATAATCCTGATGCGCGGCTTCGAACATCTCGCGCCGCGCGCTGCCGAACGGGAATATCGTTACGATGCGCAACTCAAAGTGTCGCTGGTGAGCAATTGCATTGGTCTCGTCGCTCTCGGCTTCGGCCTGTTTTTCACACGGAGCCATGTCGCCTTCCTGTTTTCCCTTTACGCCCAGACCGTCGCCCAGGTCGCGGCGAGTCATCTCGTCGCGGAGAGGAAATATAGGATCGCTTTTTTCACGCCGCATTTCGCGCGGGCGATCCGCTTCGGTTATCCGCTGATATTCAACGGCTTTGGGCTCGCTTTATCGAATCACGGCGATCGTTTCCTTATCGGCTCGCTGCTCGGCCTACCGTCGCTTGGCATTTATGCGGTCGTCACCCTCGCGACACTCGTTCCGCTCAGCCTCATTAGCCGTGTCGTCGCACCCGTTGTCATCGCCCAACTATATAACGCGGCTGGGAAGGACGACGGTTCCTATTACGCGCGTCTGCGCCTTTCCTCGCGTCTGTTGCCGCTGATCAGCGCTTTCTATGCTCTGGGCGTCGTCTGCCTGCTCAATATCGTTGCGCCGCTGGTCTTCGGCGCCAAATTCGCTTTGAGTCCCGGCGCGACAGCCTTGCTTAGCATAGCCATCTTTCTGCGCCAGGCGCGAGGCGACCCTTTCGCGGCCATGCTGTTGCACTCAGGGCGGACAAAAAGGCTGGCTGTAGCGAATGTTTCTTCCGCAAGCGCGCTTGCATTTGAGTTCGTTCTGTTGACCCTGTTCCACAATTTCGAAGCGGTAATGGCCGGACGCCTCCTTGGCGAAATCGTCGCGACCGTGGTCACCTTGGCGGTTACGCGCGAGCTTTTCAAACCTGCGCGCATAGATTATGCCAAGGCCATCGCTGTCGGGTTGGCGACCCTCGTTTCCGTAATCGGTCTGCGGGCGGCAGGAATAATCGGTGTAAGTTTGGTGTCGAGTTTAGCTACCGTCTTCCTCGCGCAGGTGATATTCTTCTCGTGGGGTATGTACTTCGTGCCCGCTTTAGTCAAAACTGGCTTCCCAACATTGAGGCAGAGGGCGTAAAAAAATTTATGAGCCTCCGTGAAACTGTTAAGCGCATAGCTCCGGCCTTCGCTCGTCAGGCGTTCATCGCGACACGCGCCAAGTTTGGGCGGCCGCCAGCCGAAGACGTTGTACTGCATGAATATTCGCTTGTTGCCGATCCCGCCCCCGAAGGACGGCTGAACCTTGTCATCCCCAGTATCGCGACAAGATCGATTTTCGGCGGAGTCGCCACCGGCTTGGATTTCCTTTTTTTCTGTGCGCGGGCCCTCAATTTTCGCCCACGCATCGTGATCGACGAATTCAACGATGCGACCGACTTGGTGTTTGTCTCGCGGGCAGCCTATCGCAGCGGTTTCAGCCAGAAGGACATTGAATATGTGAGGCGTACGGCAGTTTGCCAGCCAATAGAGGTTCGCAGGAACGATCTTTTTCTCGCTTACAATTGGTGGGTCGCGCTCAATCTGCGCGGTCTTTTGGCGCAGCAACAGGCTCATTTCGAATCGGCGGGACGCCGCCCGTTGATCTATCTCGTTCAGGAATATGAGCCTGCGTTTTATGGCATGTCCTCTACTCATATGCTTGCGCGTGCCGCATTTGATGGCGCCGAACGCACCTTCGGAGTGTTCAACTCAAAGGAATTGCATGCTTACTTTCGCCTTCAGGGACATTCCTTCGAACGGGAATTTGTTTTTTCCCCGCGTATGTCGAGAAGCTTGAAGGAGGCGCGCAGCGGCGCATTCCCACCGAAGCAGAAAACCATTCTCGTGTATGGCCGACCGATGAGCGCGCGCAATTGCTTTCCCGCGGTTGTCTCCGGGTTAAAAGCATTTCTCCATTCTTATCCCGAATTTAATGATTGGGCTTTCCAATCGGCCGGGGCGGCGCACGCCTCGATTGCGCTTGGACGAGGCAAGGTTCTCAGGGCGCTCGGCAAACTTTCTACGGAGGATTATGCGCGAACGCTGGATTTGGCGGCGGTCGGCCTGTCGCTCATGGCTTCGCCTCATCCAAGCTATCCGCCGCTTGAGATGGCGCATTTCGGAGTGCGGACGATAACGAACGATTATCCGTGCAAAGACCTCTCGGGTGCCCACGAAAACATCAAGTCGGTGAGAAATATTCTTCCAGAAACGATCGCGGAGGCCCTTGCCGGCCAATGCCGAGCCTTTCTGGCCGATCCGGAAGCGGGTTGGCACGCTAAGTCCATGATGCCCGATTATTTGGCGGATGAGCAATTTCCGTTCATGGAAGAGTTCGTGGCAGCCATCCGTGGCAGTGAGGCGCGGACTTAATTTTTCATTGTTGCGCGGCATAGGCGCCAATGTCGATCGGCGGTTTTCTCGGTCTTCCGTCGATATCAACCGCAGGCGCGTCTTGGGCCGAACCCGCGCCTAGCGCCGGACTTTTTGCCGCCAAACGGAGGTCAAATTTCCGGTTCTGAACATCGAAACTCCTAAATATCGCATCTGGGGGAACGTTTTCGATATTGAAAGAAAAGGTCGCGCTTGTTTGTGCTGGGTCGATGCCGCGAAGCGTTAAATGTTGGATGCGGCCAGTGGCGATGTTGTGGTCGACCACAACATCAATGCCGCCTGCAATGATTTGCTCGGCTATATTGTTGCGAACGATGACATGCGATGACGGATTTTTATCCTTGCCCGAATGAACCATGATCCAGGCAGGGAATTTCGCCGGGCGTGAAGGGAGGACCGTATTGTTGATGATCTTGGCGTTGTCGACGCCGTAGAGAGCGACGCCATGCCAGGTATTGGTGACGACGACATTGTTGACGATTTCGACGCCGTCCCACTTGCCGTCGAAAATGGAAATGCCTTGCATGTTATTGTTGTCGGACTGATTGAGGTCCGTCACGAAATTGCCCTCAATCCGTATGTTCCGATTGGTCGCGCCTTTGAGCGTCCAGCCCTGGATGCCGTCGGCGTGAAGCGGCTCCGCGGGCGTGTGATGTCCGTTCCGGATGACATTGTGGCTGATCGTGAGATTGCTCGCCGTGAGATCGAAGCCGTCGTTTCCCATGTTTTCGATCAGGTTGGCTGCTGCGACGGAATTGTCGCCCGAAAACACGACGGCGTTGCGAACATTATAAAAATGGCTCGAAAACAGCGCCGTGCAACGAGATTTTGTACGAAATGCCGCGTCGTATGGCTTGCTGACCCAGTCGGCGTCAGCCCATTTCGAAATATCGTCCTGGGTCGAAAACGAGTTGGTGGCGAAGACGATGTTGTCCGTCGGGCCGAAATAATCCGTATAGCCGACCTCAACCATCGCGCCATAGAGAGTTTTCTGCGGGCGCACGCCCTGGAATTTCAGCCCCTTGAAATACCAGCGTGACGCCGCCAGCACCAGCATCTTGGAAATCACCGGCGTCTGGTCCTTGCCGGCGACGACGTAAATGAAATCCTTGTTTTCATATTGCCTGAGATCGACATCGCCATGGTCGCCGCTCATCAGGACCAATGTGTCGCCGGCTTTGACCGGGCCCTGGGGGTTGACCGGCTTTAGGGTGCGATCGCCCTTGGCGTAGTTCACATAGGCGAAGGAGGAGATCAGGTGGCTCGATGGGGCCAGGACCTCGGCGAGGGTGCGCCAGGGGTGCTGCTTTGAGCCGTCGTTGCTCATGCTGCCGTGAATGGGGTCGATATAGAATTCATGGCCGCCGGCCGGCCCTTTCGGGAGCTCGCAGCCTTGTGCGACCGTCAGTTCAGCGGCCTTTGGAGCGCTCAACGCCGCGGACGACGCGATGGCGACGGCGAGTGCAAGGAGAATTGGCCGCCTCATCGATACGCTCCTTCGACGCGCGAGCGCCTTGCCCGGTCCGATCTTCGCGACACCTCTTACAACGCGGCCCAATCCGTGTACACCGGCGAAGTTTTGGCTGGCCGCGCCAGAGCTCGCCGGCGAGAGCGCGCAAGCACGCGCCGCGCTCACCCTTGCAGCGCGGCGTAAAGCTCATAGGCGGCGCGCATGTCCTTGAGGCGGGCGGCGCGGCGTTCGGAGGCTTCCTGGTCCTGGCCCCAGAGGCGCCATTGGCAGTCCTCGTCGACATGGGCGGCGGCCCAGGCGGCGTCGAGGCCCAGCGCCCCATCGATCAAGGCCAGGGCGATCAGCGCCGAGCCGGTCAGCGCGGTCATCACGTGAAGCGCGGCGAGACGCAGCGCGCCATCCGGCTTTTTCGCCTCGCGCGCCACGCGTTTTTCGATCGAAGCGAGGGACTCCGGTGGCTGATCGACGAAAACCACGCCCTCGGCGCAGACGAATCGCGCTCCATGCGCCACGCGAAAATGGGCGAGAATCGGCTCCCAGGCGGCGTTCTGCGCCGCGACCAGGCTTGCCGGCTCGCCGGCCCGGTAGCAGATGAGGTCGGAGCCGGCGAAGGTTGCGATGCCGGCCGCCGTAGTTTGCATGGCGCGGCTCACGCCGTCGAGCGCCGTATTGACCAGACGGGTGATCGGCATGTCGGCGGGATCGATGAATTCGCCTTGCCGGCGCCATTCCGCCGCGACGGCCTCGGCCAGGGCCCGCGTCGGGACGATCAGCGGCGCGCGGGCCGGGGTCAGCACCGGCTTGCCATCGAGCGTCAAGGCGAAACCGCCGTCGCGCGGCGCCACGCCGACGAGGGAATAGAATTTTTTCGGCGGCGGGCGCTTGATCTCCCGCCGCGCCGCCTTGACCGGATCGCGTTCGCCGGCATCGACGAAAATCGCGCTCAGGTCGTCGCGCATTGCATGAATTCGTCGAGTTCGGCGCGCAATTCGTCGAGATTGTTGACGATGGCCGCCGCGCCGGCCTTTGTGAGCTTCTCGTGGCGATGATAGCCCCAGCCGACGCCGATCGTATGGGCGCCGGCGTGATGCGCCATGTGCATGTCGAACACGGTGTCGCCGACCATGCAGGCGTCGCGCGCCGTGACGCCGGTTTCATGCAGCGCGCGGTTGAACATGTCGGGCGCGGGCTTGGAGGGCGCGTCATCCGCCGTCTGCACCGTGGCGAACAGGCCATGCCAGCCATAGGTCTCGAACAATCGATCGACGCCGGCCCGCGATTTGCCGGTGGCGATGCCGAGGCGGCAATCCTTGCGTTCCGACAGGTCGCGCAGAAAATTTTGCACGCCGGGATAAGGCGGGCAGCGGTCCTCGATTTTCGATTCGCCGCGCAATTGCATCCAGGCGTTCTTGTAAGCTTCGGCCAGCTCCCTGCTGGGCCCGCGCCCCTCGGTCAGCGCGTCAAAAGCCTCGACCAGCGACAGGCCGACGACGGAAAGGGCTTTTTCGCGGGTCAGCGGGGCCTCGAGGCCGAGCGCGACGAAAGCCCGCCTTTGCGCCTCCACGATGCAGTTCTGGCTGTCCACCAAGGTGCCGTCGATGTCGAAAACAATCAGCTTCACAGCCGGCCTCCTTCGCATCCCCGCGCGGAGCGGGATGTGTCTTCTGATATTCTTATAGTCCCCCCGCGTCCCTCCGCCAATCGAAACCACGGCTTTTCAACTCCGCCTTGACCCTTGCGCGAAGCGCCCCCGGCGCCTAGATCCTGCTGGGGGCCTTTTGTCCGCGAGGCCAAAAAATGACCGACGCATCCCTTCACGCCAACCCGCAAGGGCCGGCGTCCACACGCCGCGATTTCCTGTTCGTCGCCACCGGCGCCTTCGCCGCCGTTGGAACGGCCGCCGCGATCTGGCCGCTGATTTCGCAAATGTCGCCCGACGCCCAGACCATCGCCGCCGGCGCGGCTTTCGATGTCGATATTTCCGCCGTCGCGCCAGGCCAGCAGATTTCGGTGCTGTGGCGCGGCCATCCGGTCTTCATCGTCAACCGGCCGGCGGCGGCGCTGGCGACGCTGAAAGAGGCCGCTTTAATCGCGAATTTGCGCGATCCCGATTCGTCCGTCCTGCAACAGCCGCCCTATGCCCGGAACTGGCATCGTTCGATCGATCCGCAATGGCTGGTGCTGGTCGGCGTCTGCACACATCTCGGCTGCATCCCGATCTTCGAGCCCAACAAGGACCAGCAGGGCCCGGGCTGGCCCGGCGGCTATTTCTGCCCCTGCCACGGCTCGAAATACGACCTCGCCGGCCGCGTCTATCAAAATGTGCCGGCGCCCTACAACCTGCCGGTCCCGCCCTATCGCATCGTCAACGCCAAGACGCTTCGGGTGGGGGAAAATCCTCCGGGCGAGACTTTTTCCATCGACGAGGTCACTCAGCTGTGAGCGCGCTGCAAAACCCTGTTTACGACAGGGTTTTTCCGGCCGGCCGATATTTTCAAATTGCCGTCATGCGCTTACATTAGCTTCCGAAGTTCGCCCGCCAAGCCAAGAGCGGGCGCGGAGGAAGCGTCAATGACCATCGCCCCGCCTGCAAAAGGCTCCCCTCTTGCCTGGGCCGCCTGGGCCGTGGTCGCCCTCGTCGGCGCCTTCTCGCTCGGGGTGGTCGCGCTCCATCGCGGCGAAACCATCAATGCTTTGTGGCTGGTGACGGCGGCGGTCTGCGTCTATCTGATCGCTTTTCGCTTCTACAGCCTGTTCATCGCGCAAAAGGCGCTCGGCCTCGACGATTCGCGGGTGACGCCGGCGCTGCGCCGCAACGACGGGCTCGATTATGTCCCGACCGACAAATATGTGCTGTTCGGCCATCATTTTGCGGCCATAGCCGGCGCCGGCCCGCTGGTCGGCCCGGTGCTCGCCGCGCAGATGGGCTATCTTCCCGGCGTGCTCTGGCTGCTGGTCGGCGTGGTCTTCGCCGGGGCGGTGCAGGACATGGTCGTCCTGTTCATCTCGACCCGCCGCGACGGCCGTTCGCTGGGAGACCTGATCAAGACCGAAATGGGCGTGGCCGCCGGGCTGATCAGCCAGTTCGGCATTCTCGCCATCATGGTCATCTTGCTTGCGGTGCTGGCGCTGGTGGTGGTCAAGGCGCTGGCCGGCAGCCCGTGGGGAACCTTCACCGTCTTCGCGACTCTGCCGATCGCGCTGCTGATGGGCGTCTATAACCGCTTCATCCGCCCCGGCCGGATCGCCGAAATGTCGATCATCGGCTTCGTGCTGCTGATTCTCGGTATCGTCTATGGCCAGACGGTCAGCCAGAGCCCGACGCTTAGCCCGCTCTTCACCTTCAAGGGCCCGCAGCTCGCGCTGATCCTGATCGGCTATGGCTTCGTCGCCTCGGTCCTGCCGGTCTGGCTGCTGCTCGCGCCGCGCGATTATCTTTCGACCTTTTTGAAGATCGGCACCATCCTGGCGCTGGCCGTCGGCATCGCCATCGTGCGGCCGGAGCTGCACATGCCGGCGCTGACCAAATATATCGACGGTACCGGCCCGGTGTTCAAAGGGGCGCTGTTTCCCTTCCTGTTCATCACCATCGCCTGCGGCGCCGTCTCCGGCTTCCACGCCCTGATCTCGTCGGGCACGACGCCGAAAATGATCATGCGCGAGAGCGAGATCCGCACCATCGGCTATGGCGCGATGCTGATGGAAAGCGGCGTCGGCGTGATGGCGCTGATCGCCGCGACCTTGCTTCAGCCCGGCGTCTATTTCGCGATGAATGCGCCGGCGGGAGTGATCGGGACCACCACCGCGCAGGCCGCGCAGACCATCTCGTCCTGGGGCTTCGCCGTCACCCCCGACATGCTGGCCGCCGCGGCGAAGGAGGTGGGCGAAAGCACCATATTGTCGCGGGCCGGCGGCGCGCCGACGCTGGCGGTGGGCATGGCCCATATCCTGTCCGGCTTTTTGGGCGGATCGTCGGCCAAGGCCTTCTGGTATCATTTCGCCATATTGTTCGAGGCTTTGTTCATCCTGACCACGGTGGACGCCGGCACCCGTGTCGCCCGCTTCATGATCCAGGATCTTCTGGGCTATTTCGTTCCGGCGATGGCGCAGACGAAAAACTGGGGCGCCAATATTGCCGCGACCGCGCTCGCCGTCGCCGGCTGGGGCTATTTCCTCTATCAGGGCGTGGTCGATCCGCTCGGCGGCATCAACACGCTTTGGCCGCTGTTCGGCATCGCCAACCAGATGCTGGCGGCCATCGCCCTCATTCTCTGCACCGCCGTTCTGTTCAAGATGAAGCGCGAACGTTACGCGTGGGTCACGATTGTGCCGACGTTCTGGCTTATTGTGTGCACGCTGACTGCCGGCTGGCAGAAATTGTTCGACGCCGATCCGGGCATCGGCTTCCTCTCCGCCGCGCACAAGTTCTCCGACGCCTTGGCCCAGGGCAGAATCCTGGCCCCGGCCAAGAATGTCGAGGACATGCATCGCGTGATCGTCAATACGTATGTGGACGCGGGCCTGACGGCGATCTTCATCGCGGTGGTGCTCGCCATGATCGTCGCCGGCTTCGCAACGATCCGCCGCGCCCATACCGATCCGAACGTCACAACCCGGGAGGTGGGAGATGATCTGTCTGGATTGCAGCCCGTCAAGGCTTAAGACTCTCGGGCGCAAATTGCGCCAGACCGCGGCGCTGATGGTCGGCCAGCCCGATTACGAGACCTATCTGGCGCATTGGCGGCAGGTCCATCCCGACCAGACGCCGATGACGCGGGTGGAGTTCTTCCGCAATCGCGAGGACCGCCGCTATGGCGGCGGCGTCTCGACCGGCGGGTTCAAGTGCTGCTAGCCCGCCGAGTGGAGAAAATCTGACATTTGGCGCCGACAGCGAGTGGCGCAAAATGTGAAGGGTTTCGGTCGCCGGCCCCCACACGCGTGATCGGGTCGGCGCGGGGCCGGCGACCGAAAGCCTCCGAAGGAGGAAACCGCGGGCCGGAAAGGCTCCGTTGCCGCGAGGCTCGCTATGGGGATTTGAAGACGGCGGTCAGGGCAACGGGGCGTCTGTTTTGCGCTTTGGCGCCGGTATTTGACGGTGTGACGTGCGGCGAGGAGGCGATTTGGGCGATCCGCGCGTAGATTTTTCCGAAGGTCATGGGGCTGAAGCAGCTTTGGGCGGGCGTTTCGGGCGCGGCGCGCCCGGGCCAGAACGAGGTCGGCGGCGAAGGCAAGCAGAACTGGGGAGCGGGAAGTGGGGTCATGGTCATGAGGTGTCGATCCTGATCCGACAGGGCGAGGCCGGCGGCGCGGGGCGCACGCCTTCAAACGTTTCGATGATGATCATCCGGCCGCCGCAGCAGGGGCATTTGTGCGCGCCGTCAACGGGATCGGCGTCGCCATCCGTCTCGGGCTGTTGTTGCGGCGGGGTCTCGGCGACGGCCAGTAACGCGCGGGCGCGCTCGATGTTGCGGGCTCGCGCCGCGCTGGCGAACAGGCCGTAGTGGCGGATGCGGTGGAAGCCGCTTGGCAGCACGTGCATGAGAAACCGGCGGATGAACTCAGGCCCGTCGAGCGTCATGGTCTTGAGCTGGTCGCCTTCCTTGATCCGATAATCTTTCCATTTGAAGGTGACGCCCGCGTCGTCGAGCGCGATGAGCCGGGAGTTCGAGATGGCGACCCGATGGGTATAGCGCGACAAATAGGCGAGCACAGCCTTTGGACCGGCGAAGGGCCGCTTGGCGTAAACGACCCATTCGGAGCGACGCAAAGGCGCGAGGGCTGCGGCGAAAGCCTCTCTGTCGGCGAGCGGCGCCAGATCGCCGAAGAAGGTGAGGCGGCCGGCGGCGTTCAGCGTGGCGAGACCTTCGAGGAACAGCCGCCGGAACAAGCGCGAGAGCACGCGCACCGACAGGAAAAAGCCCGGCTTGCAGGCGATCCAGCGCGATCCGTCCGGCGACAGGCCGCCGCCGGGAACGATGATGTGGACATGGGGATGATGGGTCAGCGCCGAGCCCCATGTGTGCAGGACGGCGGTGAGGCCGATGCGGGCGCCGAGATGTTTGGGATCGGCGGCGATGGTGGTCAGGGTCTCGGCCGCCGCCTTGAACAGCAGATCGTAGACGACGGCCTTGTTCTGGAAAGCGATCGCCGCGACCGCGGCCGGCACGGTGAAGACGACGTGGAAATAGGGAGCCGGCAGCAGTTCGGCTTCTCGTTCTGCCAGCCATTGTCGGGCGGCGGCGGCCTGACACTTGGGACAATGGCGGTTGCGGCAGGAGTTATAGGAGATGCGCGTATGCGCGCAGTCCTCGCAGCGCTCGACATGACCGCCGAGCGCGGAGGTGCGGCAGTTTTCGATCGCCGACATCGCCTTCAATTGGGCGAGGCTGACATGACCGGCGTTGGCCTTGCGCCAGTCCGCGCCATGGGCGTGAAAAATGTCGGCGACTTCAAGATGAGGCCGCGGCATGCGGCGTGCGTCAAACGGGCGGCGCGCGCCCGGTGAGGTTCGCGGTGAGCTTTTCCAGCGGGCTGGTGACGTCGCGGATCGTGTTGACGGCGACGCGGGTGTAAAGCGCCGTCGTCTCCAGCTTGGCGTGTCCGAGCAGGACCTGGATGACGCGGATGTCGACGTTCTGTTCGAGCAGATGGGTGGCGAAGCTGTGCCGCAGGGTGTGGGGCGACACGCGCTTGGCGATGCCAGCTGTCCGCGCCGTTTCGCGCACAACGCGGCTCAACTGGCGCGCCGACATCGGGTTGACCGGGTTCTGCCCGGGAAACAGCCAGGCCTGGGGCCGCGCCGCCCGCCACCAGTCGCGCAGCCATTCGAGCAGTTGCGGCGAGAGCATGACATAGCGGTCGCGCTGACCCTTGCCCTGCTCGACCCGCAAGGTCATGCGCTTGCTGTCGATGTCCGACACCTTGAGCGCCACGACCTCGGAGACGCGCAATCCCGCGCCATAGGCGACGCCGAAGGCGGCCTTGTACTTGAGGCCGGGCGCGGCTTCGAGGAGGCGGGCCACCTCCTCCTGGTTCAGCACCACCGGCGCCCTGCGCGGCTTATGCACGCCAGCGAGATGGCGGGCGAGTTCAGGCCGTTCGAGCGTGACGTTGAAGAAGAACCGCAGCGCGGCGACGGCGGCGTTGATGGTCGGCGCGCCGATCTGCCGATTGGCCATATGCAGCTGGAAGAGCCGAACGTCCTCGGCCGTGGCGGCGTCCGGCGAACGGCGGAGAAAGACCGCGAAGTTCCGCACGTGGCGGATGTAGTCCTTCTGGACCTTCTCGGTGAAGCGGCGCGCCGTCATGTCCTCGGTCATGCGCTGGCGCAATGGGCTGTTTGGCTTGTCGATCATCGCGAAAGCTCCTGTCTCGCATGGGGTTGAACCCCACGATTTTGAGACAGGTCAGCCGCGTCGCCTCAGGAATTGCACGATCACGAATCTCGCCGCTTCTCGCCGCCCCTACCGCGAAAGCGGTTTAGTCCATCGGCGGATACCGGGCATGGCGCGAAGGACCGGTCCCGAGAAAACACCGGTCGATGGCTGAATGGAAAGGATGCGCCAATGGACTAAACCGCTTCGCGGTAGCGGCGGCGAGACGCGGCGAGATACGTGATCGTGCAAGACCTGATGCGCTGAGCCTGACCTGTCTCAAGATCGTGGGGTTCAACCCCATGCGAGACAGGAGCTTTCGCGATGATCGACAAGCCAAACAGCCCGTTGCGCCAACGCATGATCGAGGACATGACGGCGCGCCGCTTCCAAGAGAAGGTTCAGAAGGATTACCTCCGCCACGTGCGGAACTTCGCGGTCTTTCTCGGCCGTTCGCCGGACGCCGCCACGGCTGAGGACGTTCGGCTCTTTCAGCTGCATATGGCCAACCAGAAGATCGGCGCGCCGACCATCAACGCCGCCGTCGCCGCGCTGCGGTTCTTCCTCAACGTCACGCTCGAACGTCCTGAACTCGCCCGCCATCTCGCTGGCGTGCATAAGCCGCGCCGGGCGCCGGTAGTGCTGAGCCAGGAAGAGGTGGCCCTTCTGCTCGAAGCCGCGCCCGGCTTGAAGTACAAGGCCGCGTTCGGCGTCGCTTATGGCGCGGGCTTGCGCGTCTCCGAGGTCGCCGCCCTGAAAGTGTCGGACATCGACAGCAAGCGCATGACCTTGCGGGTCGAGCAGGGCAAGGGTCAGCGCGACCGCTATGTCATGCTCTCGCCGCAACTGCTCGAATGGCTGCGCGACTGGTGGCGGGCGGCGCGGCCCCAGGCCTGGCTGTTTCCCGGGCAGAACCCGGTCAACCCGATGTCGGCGCGCCAGTTGAGCCGCGTTGTGCGCGAAACGGCGCGGACAGCTGGCATCGCCAAGCGCGTGTCGCCCCACACCCTGCGGCACAGCTTCGCCACCCATCTGCTCGAACAGAACGTCGACATCCGCGTCATCCAGGTCCTGCTCGGACACGCCAAGCTGGAGACGACGGCGCTTTACACCCGCGTCGCCGTCAACACGATCCGCGACGTCACCAGCCCGCTGGAAAAGCTCACCGCGAACCTCACCGGGCGCGCGCCGCCCGTTTGACGCACGCCGCATGCCGCGGCCTCATCTTGAAGTCGCCGACATTTTTCACGCCCATGGCGCGGACTGGCGCAAGGCCAACGCTGGCCATGTCAGCCTCGCCCAATTGAAGGCGATGTCGGCGATCGAAAACTGCCGCACCTCCGCGCTCGGCGGTCATGTCGAGCGCTGCGAGGACTGCGCGCACACGCGCATCTCCTATAACTCCTGCCGCAACCGCCATTGTCCCAAGTGTCAGGCCGCCGCCGCCCGACAATGGCTGGCCGAACGAGAAGCCGAACTGCTGCCGGCTCCCTATTTCCACGTCGTCTTCACCGTGCCGGCCGCGGTCGCGGCGATCGCTTTCCAGAACAAGGCCGTCGTCTACGATCTGCTGTTCAAGGCGGCGGCCGAGACCCTGACCACCATCGCCGCCGATCCCAAACATCTCGGCGCCCGCATCGGCCTCACCGCAGTGCTGCACACATGGGGCTCGGCGCTGACCCATCATCCCCATGTCCACATCATCGTTCCCGGCGGCGGCCTGTCGCCGGACGGAGCGCGCTGGATCGCCTGCAAGCCCGGTTTCTTCCTGTCGGTGCGCGTGCTCTCGCGCTTGTTCCGACGGCTGTTCCTCGAAGGCCTCGCCGTGCTTCAAAAGGCCGGCCGCCTGGTCTTCTTCGGCGATCTCGCGCCGCTTTCCGACAGTGAGGCTTTCGCCGCCGCCCTCGCGCCCCTGCGTCACTCCGAATGGGTCGTTTACGCCAAGCGGCCCTTCGCCGGGCCGAAGGCTGTGCTCGCCTATTTGTCGCGCTACACCCATCGGGTCGCCATCTCGAACTCCCGGCTCGTCGCGCTCGACAATGCGGGCGTCACCTTCAAATGGAAAGATTATCGGATCAAGGAAGGCGACCGGCTCAAGACCATGACGCTCGACGGGCCTGAGTTCATCCGCCGGTTTCTCATGCATGTGCTGCCGAGCGGCTTTCACCGCATCCGCCACTACGGCCTGTTCGCCAGCGCGGCGCGCGCCCGCAATATCGAGCGCGCCCGCGCGTTACTGGCCGTCGCCGAGACCCCGCCGCAACAACAGCCCGAGACGGATGGCGACGCCGATCCCGTTGACGGCGCGCACAAATGCCCCTGCTGCGGCGGCCGGATGATCATCATCGAGACGTTCGAAGGCGTGCGCCCCGCCCGACCGGGCTCGCCCTGTCGGATCAGGATCGACACCTCATGACCATCATGACGCCGTTTCCAGCTTCCCAGTTCTGCTTGCCTTCGCCGCCGGCTTCGTCCTGGCGCTGGGCCGCCGTACCCGAAACACCCGCCCGAAGGCGGTCCAACCCTACGACTTTTCGAAAAACCCACGCCCAGCTCAGCCAAACTGCCTCTTCGCCGCACATCAAATCGTCAGACGCCGGCGCCAGCGTGCGAAACGAACACCGCTTTGCGCTAACCGCCGCCTTCAAATCCCCATAGCGAGCCCCGCGGCAAACCGAGCCCTTCCGTCCCGCGGTTTCCTCCCACGGAGGCTTTCGGGCGCCGGCCCCGCGGCGACCCGATCACGCGTGTGGGGGCCGGCGACCGAAACCCTTCACAGGATCGGACCGTGCCATTTGCAACGACGATCGTCCGGTATCGGTCCGAAGGCCGACACCTGAAAAGGTTGAGCCTACGCCAACGCGCCGCCGGAGATCAGAAGATGAAGGTCACCTGGGTGCGCAGCTGCCAGTCCGCGCCGTATTCGGGCCTGACGAGATTGTAATAGGCGCCGACCATGAAATTGACCGGCAGCTTGCCGATCTTGACCACGCGTCCCGCTCCGCCGCCGATCGGAACCGTCCATTTGGTCCCGGGCGTCTCCCAGTTAGCTGTGACGATCGGAGAGCTGGTGAGGTACCAGCCGGCGCCGAAATTGTAATTCACGAAGGGCTGGGTCAGGAAATTGTTGTAACGCGTGGCGAAAAGGCCGTTGTTTCCGCCGAGCGACCAGACATTGTTGACCAGCACGCCGGCGACCCACGGTCCCTTCATGTAGACGAGGACGCCGGTGGCGCCGCCGCCCCAGACGCTGGAGCCGAGCGTGGGCGAAGTGGCGGTCGGAATCTGCACGACCGGGCCGACGCCCCAGAGCCAGCCGTTGGTCGGGTTGCGCGGCGACAGGAAGGCCGAAAAGGTCGTGGGCGCCGTCCCGAAAGCTGTGCCCGGCAGCGGCGACATGTCCGGATTCCAGACCAGCGGCAGGATGGTGCGCGTGATGATGTTCCAGTCGTCGGAGACGTGGAACGGGATCACCGGCTGGACGTTCAGGATTTCCTGCGTGCCGCTGCGCGGTCCCACGCCGAAATTGGTGTTGCCCTGGAAGGGGAAGCTGTAGAGATCGCCGATCGGATTCTGCAGCTTCTTGGCGAGGTCCGAGGCGCTGTCGCCGCTTGAATCGGCGGTTTTGTCTGCGGCTGGCGCCTGCTGGGCCTGGGCGGGGGCAAGGCCGGCGAGCGCCGTGGTCGCCAGGATTGCCGCCAGCAGCGGTATCTTTTTGAGTGAGATCATGGATTGTGCCTCGGGATGCTGTCGGCCTGTTCAGGCGTTTCTCGAAAAATGGGTATCAGGAACCTTGCCCGCAAACAGCGGCCGCTAATCGATTTTCTCAATGTCCGGCAATTTCCAGCTCTTGTCGAAGACCGCCTTTTCCGGGCCATAGAGGCGGAACCAGGGAAACCAGTACTTCCCGACGGGCGTGAAGAGCCAGTTCGCCTCCTTGCCGTCGGGCGCCTTCGGGCCGATATAAACGTCCACCGAGCCGTCGTCGTTCGTCTTCAGGTTCTTGTCCAGCGAGCCGAGCGTGAGGCGCTCCGAGTTGAGGAAGAAACTCGACGTTTCGAGGCTGTAGACGGTGACGGACCAGAACTCGCGCACCGGAACGTTCGGCGGGACATGAAGGCGATAGGTGTTTCCGCCGCGCAGCGGGGTGCCCGCGTGGTCGTGAAACGCACCGAAATAAAAGCTGCCGGTTCCGAGCTTCGCGGTCGGGCAGAAATATTGCGAGAGAGCGATGGCGCGCGCATCGACGCCGAAATAATCCGGCATGTCCCATTTGAATTCGGTCTTCATGGTGATGGGCGGCGAAGGCACGACCCATTGGCTGTCCGGCCACCAAGGCGTGACATCGGTCGCCGCCCTGTCCATCAACCAGGCGTGCGCCTCTTCCGCCGCCGCTTTCAACATCGGCGCCTGCGCCGCGTCGGGTTTGTACTCCTTGCCCTTTTCGATGCCGAGCGGCAGCAGCATGCCCATCATTTGCAGGTCGCGGGGCTGCACCGTTTCTTCATTCAACATGCGGGCGAGATTAGGGAAAAAGGTTTCGTCGTATTTCACAAGGCCGTCATAGAGGACGTCAGTCATGTCAAGCAGGCGTTGCGTCGGCGGGTTGGCGGCCTTCGACAAGGGATAGACCTTGACCTGACCGACTAGCGCGTCACCCGCGCGCACGTCGTCCTCAGACAGCGACCGCACGATCGAACGCAAAAGCGTCATGCTGTTGTAAGTCTTTGGGCGCACCACGATATAGCCGTGCTGAACATCGCCCTTGTAGTCGGGCGGCAGCACCAGATATTTGCCGCCCTTGCCCTCGAAGCCAATGTCCACTTGCGGCACGTACCAGGCGTCTTCGATCGTTCCGTAGAAACTGGCGCCGGGGACGGCCGGCGGCAATTCCACCACGACAGGGCCGTCCTGCCGGGTGTTGATGAAGAAATACATGTAGCGGGTGTTGACGTTGGGCGTGGGCGACTGGTTCTTCCAGCCGCCGCCCTTGGGCCACCAAACGATGTCGTTGTAATTCGCCTTGCCGTCCCGGAAGGCGGCCTGTTTCACCGCATATTCGCCGACGAGCGGCAGCCCCCAGATGACGGCGTCGACGGCGCGGCGGGAAACAGTCCGGCTGGCGAGCTGTTCGGAGGTGAGCGGCGGCGCCTCCTTGGCGCCGGTGATCGAAGGCAAACCGTCGGCGCGAAGCATCCCGGGCAAAGCGCAAAGCGCGGCAATGGATAATGCGAACTTCGAGATCGGCTTCATTAATTATCCCCAAACAGAACCAGGTTATTTTACGGCGGTCTTAGCCGTCCCTGGTTCATCCCGTCCGGTCTCACTGCGCTGTCTAGCCGAATCGGAACCGGCGAAGCCGGAAAACTGAACGCGCCAACAATTCTCGGCTTTCGATTTCACCGTCGCGCCATGGTTCGACGATGCCGGCGAGCGTTCGCAAATGACGCTCGCCGGCATCAGGCGGAGGGCGCTGCCCTATTTCACTTCCACGATCGGCGGCATCGGGAAGGCGTTCGGATTCCGCAGAGCTTCGACGGCCTCCGCCACTGGCGCGTAATTGCGCAGCAGCAGGTAGTACGGCCCCTTGGGCGCCGGCAGCCAATTCGACTCCTTGTCCTTTCCCGGGCTGGTCGCTTGCAGGTACATGGTAAAGGATCCGTCGGCGTTCTTTTGCATGTCGTTGTCGCTGCCGAGCGAATAGCGGTTGATCGGGTTGGGAACGGTCAGCTTGGTCACGCCATCATACATCGTCACCGACCAGAAGCCGGGCGGGATCGCCTGAGCGTAGGGAATCGATCCTTTGAAAGTGATCGTGTACGCATTGTCGCCGTCCAGCAGTTTCCCATTGGAGTCCGCCGCCCCAAGGTAATAGATCGCTTCCGTGGTCGTGTTTGCCGTCAACCCAAGCACGGCATTGATGCCGCGCGTCAGGTAATCGGCTCCGGGCGCACCAAAATTCGCCGGGGGAATATCCCAACCGTTCGACGGCTTGCCGACGATTGGTCCGACAAAGTCCATCATAGTGCCGACTTCCTGGGCGGCGAGCTTCATTTCTTCGAGAACCAGCGGGTTCACGTTCTCGGGTTTCCACTGCTTGCCGAGTTCGATGCCGAGATATTTGAACTGCGGCAGGACCGCGTCGATTTGGCTTTGCGGCGGCGGGTTTTCATTCATCGCCGCGGAGAAAAGCGACCAGAATTGCAACGGGTCCGCGAACTGCAACTGGCTGCTGGCGACCTTGGGAGCGAGTTTGGGCGATTCATAATTGTAGGACAAGGGCGGAAGAGCGGGTTTCCCGAGGTATTCCGACAGCCCCTGAACCGTGACGCCGTCCAGGACCTTCAGCGCGCCCTCGAGATCGGCCTGATCCTTCACATGGACGCGCGGCTGAATCTCGACCCAGCGCGTCGGGGCGTCGATGCGCTTGACATCAGCCGGGAGCTCGCCTTTCCAGCCCGGACCAACAAGCGCATATTTGCCCCCTTTGTACCCGACTTCCTTGCCGGCGGCGTAGGCGAAGGCATTGTCCCACATGTCGACGATCTCGACCATGTAATAACGCCCCTGCGAGTCGGGCGCGGTGAGGATGATGGGCTCCTGAGAGAGATCCATGAAGCCGAAGCCATAGACCGTGTTCACGTTGGGCGTCACATAGCCTGCCTCGGCGGCGATCGCCGGGGTGGCGATGTTCGAGAGGCGCCAGAGTTTATTGGGCCCTACCTTCGGATTGGGACCAACGGCGACCGTGTCTCGCAAGTTGTATATGCCGAGGATGGAGGAACCATAGGTCGCCGCCTGCACCGCCAGCGATCGCGCCCACGCCTGGATCACCTTTTCCTGCTGCGGCGGCAGGCTCGGTTTCGTGGCGACGGGCGATTGTTGCGCCATCGCCTGACCCGCGGCCAATGCAAAAACGGCAACCGACAAGGCAAGCTTTGATGTCAATTTCATTGTCAGGCTCTCTCTGAAATGACCGGGCCGACGGAATTGTCGGCCCAGCCTTGTCGGTAAGTTTTCTCGTCTTACTCGCCATCAACAGGGAAGACGCCCGGACGCACCTGGAAGGTCGCCCGATCCTTGAGGGCCGCCGTGTTCTCAGGCGACGGCGCGTAATTGCGGAAGATCAGATAGAACGGCCCATTGGGGGTCGGCAGCCAATTGGATTCCTTGTCCGCTCCCGGAGACGTCGCCTGCATATAGATTGTGATCGATCCATCTGCGTTCTTCGTCAGATTATCGTAATCGGAGAGGTGGTAGCGGTTGATCGGATTGGGCGCCGTATAGCTCGTGACCCGGTCATACATCGTCACCGACCAGAAGCCCGGCGCCACCGGCTTGGCGTAGTCCATCGGCGGCTTCAGCGTCATGGTGTAACGCTTGGCGCCGGTCATCGGCTGGTTATTGCCGTCCAGAACGCCCGAATAATAGATCGCCTGGTTGGCGGCGTTGGCGGTCAGGCCGAACACTGCAACATCGAGGCGCGACAGATAGTCGGTTCCCGCATCGCCGGTGTTGTAGGGTGGGATGACCCATCCATTCTTCAAAGTGCCGGCGAGCGGCATGGTGCCGAGCGCAAGGTCGCCAATGCTCGCCGCAGCGACCTTCATCTGCGCCAGAATGGCCGGCGGCACGTTTTCCGGCTTCCACTGCTTGCCCAGCTCAATGCCGAGATATTTGAAGCTCGGCAGCACGGTCGCGATCTCGCTGGCGGGCGGCGGGTTTTCATTGAGCGCCGCCGAGAACAGGGACCAGAACTGAAGCGGATCGTCGAACTGCATGTGGCTGGTGGCCACGCCGGGGGTCATTTTCGGTGACTCGTAGTGATAAGCCGGCTGGGCAGGCGCGGCGCCGCCCTTATATTCCGACAGGCTCTGCAATGTGATCGCCGCCAGAACCTTGCGGGCGGCCGGAAGATCAGCCTCGCCCTTGACGTTGACGCGCGGCTGCAATTCGATCCAGCGCGTCGGGGCGTCGATGCGGGTCACGCCCGCGGGCAGTTCGCCTTTCCAGCCGGGACCGACCAGGGCGAACTTGCCGCCCTTGTATCCCGAGGCGCCGCCCGCCGGATAGGCGAAGGCGTTTGTGTACATGTCGACGATCTCGATCATGTAGTAACGGCCTTCGGAATCAGGGGCCGTCAGGATGGTGGGCTCCTGGCCGAGGTCCACGAAGCCGAAGCCGTAGACGACGTCGACGTTCGGCGAGACATAGCCGGATTCCGCGGCCAGTTTCGGCGTGGCGATATCTTCCAGCCGCCACAATTTCCCCGGCAAGGCCTTGGGTTTCGCTCCAACGGCGACCGTATCGCGCAGATTGTACATCGCAACCAGCGGGGCGGCGTAGGTCGCGGCCTGTACGGCCAGCGTCCGCGTCCATTCCTCGATGGCCTTGGACTGCTCGGGCGACGCCTGCAAGGTCAATTCGGCCGCCTGGACGGGATCCACTTCAGCAATTCCGACGCCGGCTCGTCGTTCGCATCTTGCGGCACGAGTTTGCCGCGGACGGCGAGGTTGAGGATGGTTTGGCGGATTTGTTTGATCTGGTCGAGGCGCGCGGTCAGGGCGGGGAGCGCGTCGAGGGCGAAGCGGGCGTCGTCGGCGAAGGTTTCTGGATCGGGCGCATTGAGACGGGCCAGGCTCGCCGCCGCGAAGGCGTCGCGCTTAGTCTCGCGCGTCCCGCGCGCGGCCTCCAGCCGGTCGCACAAAGCCATCAGTTCATCGACCTTGGCGACGATGCGGCGCTGTTCGGCGAGCGGAGGAAGCGGGACAACCTGATTGACCGCCATTTGGCTCGTCAGTTCGACCTGATTTGTTGATCCGGCGGCGCGGTCTTCAATCTGCGCGTAAACATGGTCGGATCGAAGCCAAAGCCGGACATATTCGGAATTGACGACGATGCAGCGCACCACCGTGACGTGGCTGTCGCAGACCAATTTGGGAATCGTCTCACCAAGACGAATTACACGTCCAATCGTTCCAGTTCCGGTCGAGTTCCAGAGTAGGTCACCCTCCAGGAGAAACCGCGCATCGTCGTAATCAGCCAGCGACTCGAAGGTGACAGGCGAGAGGCGCAAGCCCGAGGGCGATTGATAACGCCATCATGCCGACAGAAGAGGCTTTCATGAAAATCATTATCAATCCTGTTTTGTTGATCCCGGTCTTTGCGCGTCGTGCGCCGAAGTCGGAAGAACGGGCTTTCGGGAATATCGATGTGAAGCACGGCCGCCGCCTGACAATATCGCGGCGGCCGTTTCAATCGAGGCGGCTTGATAGGTCGATCGCGACGTTCACCACAGCTGAGCCGGTCCGATCTGCGGCGATTTGACTGGCTTGGCCATGCCGTAGAATACCGTCATGCCCTGGCCGCCGCAACGGGTCGAATTCGCCTCGTTTGTGCCGTAACAGGCCTTGGGGTCCTGCCAATTGTTCGACGCCCAGACATTGCCGGCGGGATCGATAGAGGCGTCGACCAGCATCTGCATGCCGCCGCCCTTCCAGCCGCCGGGCGGCGAGATGGCGTCGCCCATCTTCATGCCCGAGGGACAGGTTTCCGTCCGAGCGCCGCACAATTCGGTCAGGCCGCCGTCGGGCGCGAAATTGGAGATCCAGGCGTGGTCATTGCCGTCGATCGACACGGCCCAAGCGCCCCAGATGCTGCCGGTGGGATTGAAGGGAGACCCGGCCACCGGGGTTCCGTCGGGATGCAGCACGGACACGCTGCCCAGTCCCGGATGTGACAGAAGATCGCCAAGCGCGATCTGATCCATCGCCGGGAGCGAACCGCCGGTCAATTTGGTGGCAAGCAGGCGGACGTCGGTTTCTACGGTCAGACCCGATCCCAAGGTGTTGGTGACCCAGACATTGCCCTTGCTGTCGACCGCCATGCCCTTGCCGCTATGGCCGCCCGAGGAAAACACCTCGACCTTGCTCGGGTCGCTGGCCGGAAAGCGCGTGACATGATCGCCGATGGCGCTGTCGATCCAGATGCGGTCCTGCTGGTCGATCACGAGATGGAAGGGTGCGTTGAGCTTGCAGGGCCCGTCCTTGTTCGGCGTGCCGGCGGGGGCCTCGCAATAGAACTTCGCCTTGGAGGGGTCGCCCTTTGGCATGAACACGACGCGGTCGTTGGTGAAATCGACCGCCCAGACGTCGCCGCCGGGTGTGACGATGACGCCCTGCATGAACCCGAGCTTGCCGCCGAAATTATAGCCCTCGGGCGGCGACAGCGGCTGGCCCTTGTTGTCGAACAGCGAAATCGTCTTACCGCTGGTGCTGTTGATCCAGACGCGGTCGTTGGCGTCGATCGCCGTGCCGAAGCCCGGACCTTGCAGCCCGCCGCCGGAGAACCCCTTGGTCATCGGCGAAAGCGGGCGTCCGTCGGACGCATATTCCGCCATATTGCCATCCCACAAGGAATCCTGCCCCTGCGAGCCGACGATGAAATTGGCCCCGCTCCAGGCGTTGCCCTTGCTGTCGAACATCACCTTGGCGCCGCCGGTATAGCCGCCGCCGGCGAACTTGAGCGGCAGCACCCAGGCGCTGGGCGCAACGCTCAGATAGGGCATGTAGGGCGTTTCGCGCAGGTTCTTGCCTTTGGGGACGGGATAGAAGGCGTCGAGCAGCGCAAAGACGCGGTCCGGCTTGTAGCCCATGTCGTGAGCGATCGACGCAGCGGCGGCCAGCGTATCCGCAGGCGCGACGCCTGTGCGTCCGGTCGCCGCCGCGAACAGGTCGTCGCAAGCGCGGGCCTTGACCCTTGTCGCGCAGCCCGCCAGCACGTTGGACAGCGTGGCGAAATTGGCCATGGTCGGCGTCTGCGTGCTGTTGAGGTCGCCCTGGATCATGCCGCCATAGCCGCCCGTCGCCAGATCGACGAAATTCGGCACATTGCCTGCGGCGATGCGCAGCCCGAGCGCATGGCCCTTGACGTCGGACCCGTCGATGAATTGCGCGTGGGTCCACACCGACGCGACGGTGGTCATTTCGTTGATCGTGACATGGGAGGGCGGCTTGGCGCCGACGACCGTCAACAACGCGAGCGCCGGATTGTCGCCGCTCGTCTTGTCGGCGCCCGAATGGCCGCCCCTAGCGACGACGTAAAGCGAGGCGTCCTGGCCGGCCGCGCCGGCCGAACTGAAAGCGAAATGTCCGTCCGCGTCGGTTTGCGCTTGCGCCAATTGCTGCGGCGCGCCAGCGCCCGCCGCCCAAAGCGTCACGGTCGATCCGGCGACGGGCTTTCCGCCCGCAAGAACCCGGCCGTCGAGCGTTTCGGCGGAGGCCGGGCCGGCGACCAGGCCGATCAGGCCGGCCGAAAACAGAATGGAAGCGAGATTTGTCTTGCGGTCTTTGCGCATGGCGGGCCTCGGTTACAAAAATGAGCAGGAATTCCCAGAGACGGGCCACCAAACGCCGGTGGGTCGGGGGCGGCTTCAGACATTTCAGTCCAGATCGCGGACGGCATTTTTTCGAATGCTAACACGCCGCCAGTATTCAGGTTGCACAAATTTGGGTAATCGAGGACGTCCGGCGCCAACAAAATGACGTCCTCCAAAAGGCTTTTGACATGAACCAGGAAGAGGGGCTGCGCATTTTGACCAGTCGAGGCTGGCTCAGCGCGACGCCGGTCGATTTTCAGCGCTCGATCCTTTCGCTCAGCCGCTGGCAATGTCTCGAGGCGGGCGAACCCATCCAATTGGGAGGAGAAGAGCGGGGCGAATTGATCGGTCTGGCCCAGGGCGCCATCGAAATGCGAACCATCCTCGGCCCCGCAGAAACGCCTCTGATGCATATCGCGCATCCGGTGTTCTGGCTCGGCTATGTGCCGCTCATTCTGGGAAAGCCCAGGAGGCTGGCTGCCAGCGCCAAATCGCCGACTTGGCTTGCGCGCATTCCTCAGGAGCCAGTCAACAAGCTGTTGTCCGAACGCCCGGAATGGTGGCGGTTTTTCCTTCAACCCGCGATCATCTATGGCGATGTCTCCCAAACCGTCGCCGCCGATTTGCTGATCCGCGACAGCGAGAGGCGTTGCGCGGCGGTCTTGCTGCGGATGGCAGGCCGCCGCTTTGCCGCCCCCGACGACGCCACTCCAATCGATGCGCCGTTGACGCAGGATGAACTGGCCGGCGCCGCCAACATGTCGCGCAACTCCGTTGGCACAATGCTCAAACGCCTTGCGGCGCGCGGTCTGGTCGAACTGGGCTATCGCAGTATGACAGTTGTGTCGCCGGCCGCCTTGCGCGCCTTTGTCGAACATGGATAGGACTTGGTTGGCAGATGCACGTCCGCCGAGTTGCCGCCTTGGGTCGCGAGCGTTGGTTCATTTTTCTATCGGAACGTCTGCTGAGGGTGCAATAGCCGCCGGGGGATCTTTATGTCCTAAGACCGCAACGAGCCGTTGGACTAAACCGCTTTCGCGGTAGGGGCGGCGAGAAGCGGCGAGATTCGTGATCGTGCAATTCCTGAGGCGACGCGGCTGACCTGTCTCAAAATCGTGGGGTTCAACCCCATGCGAGACAGGAGCTTTCGCGATGATCGACAAGCCAAACAGCCCATTGCGCCAGCGCATGACCGAGGACATGACGGCGCGCCGCTTCACCGAGAAGGTCCAGAAGGACTACATCCGCCACGTGCGGAACTTCGCGGTCTTTCTCCGCCGTTCGCCGGACGCCGCCACGGCCGAGGACGTTCGGCTCTTCCAGCTGCATATGGCCAATCGGCAGATCGGCGCGCCGACCATCAACGCCGCCGTCGCCGCGCTGCGGTTCTTCTTCAACGTCACGCTCGAACGGCCTGAACTCGCCCGCCATCTCGCTGGCGTGCATAAGCCGCGCAGGGCGCCGGTGGTGCTGAACCAGGAGGAGGTGGCCCGCCTCCTCGAAGCCGCGCCCGGCCTCAAGTACAAGGCCGCCTTCGGCGTCGCCTATGGCGCGGGATTGCGCGTCTCCGAGGTCGTGGCGCTCAAGGTGTCGGACATCGACAGCAAGCGCATGACCTTGCGGGTCGAGCAGGGCAAGGGTCAGCGCGACCGCTATGTCATGCTCTCGCCGCAACTGCTCGAATGGCTGCGCGACTGGTGGCGGGCGGCGCGGCCCCAGGCCTGGCTGTTTCCCGGGCAGAACCCGGTCAACCCGATGTCGGCGCGCCAGTTGAGCCGCGTTGTGCGCGAAACGGCGCGGACAGCTGGCATCGCCAAGCGCGTGTCGCCCCACACCCTGCGGCACAGCTTCGCCACCCATCTGCTCGAACAGAACGTCGACATCCGCGTCATCCAGGTCCTGCTCGGACACGCCAAGCTGGAGACGACGGCGCTTTACACCCGCGTCGCCGTCAACACGATCCGCGACGTCACCAGCCCGCTGGAAAAGCTCACCGCGAACCTCACCGGGCGCGCGCCGCCCGTTTGACGCACGCCGCATGCCGCGGCCTCATCTTGAAGTCGCCGACATTTTTCACGCCCATGGCGCGGACTGGCGCAAGGCCAACGCCGGTCATGTCAGCCTCGCCCAATTGAAGGCGATGTCGGCGATCGAAAACTGCCGCACCTCCGCGCTCGGCGGTCATGTCGAGCGCTGCGAGGACTGCGCGCATACGCGCATCTCCTATAACTCCTGCCGCAACCGCCATTGTCCCAAGTGTCAGGCCGCCGCCGCCCGACAATGGCTGGCAGAACGAGAAGCCGAACTGCTGCCGGCTCCCTATTTCCACGTCGTCTTCACCGTGCCGGCCGCGGTCGCGGCGATCGCTTTCCAGAACAAGGCCGTCGTCTACGATCTGCTGTTCAAGGCGGCGGCCGAGACCCTGACCACCATCGCCGCCGATCCCAAACATCTCGGCGCCCGCATCGGCCTCACCGCCGTCCTGCACACATGGGGCTCGGCGCTGACCCATCATCCCCATGTCCACATCATCGTTCCCGGCGGCGGCCTGTCGCCGGACGGATCGCGCTGGATCGCCTGCAAGCCGGGCTTTTTCCTGTCGGTGCGCGTGCTCTCGCGCTTGTTCCGGCGGCTGTTCCTCGAAGGTCTCGCCACGCTGAACGCCGCCGGCCGCCTCACCTTCTTCGGCGATCTGGCGCCGCTCGCCGACAGAGAGGCTTTCGCCGCAGCCCTCGCGCCTTTGCGTCGCTCCGAATGGGTCGTTTACGCCAAGCGGCCCTTCGCCGGTCCAAAGGCTGTGCTCGCCTATTTGTCGCGCTATACCCATCGGGTCGCCATCTCGAACTCCCGGCTCATCGCGCTCGACGACGCGGGCGTCACCTTCAAATGGAAAGATTATCGGATCAAGGAAGGCGACCAGCTCAAGACCATGACGCTCGACGGGCCTGAGTTCATCCGCCGGTTTCTCATGCACGTGCTGCCAAGCGGCTTCCACCGCATCCGCCACTACGGCCTGTTCGCCAGCGCGGCGCGAGCCCGCAACATCGAGCGCGCCCGCGCGTTACTGGCCGTCGCCGAGACCCCGCCGCAACAACAGCCCGAGACGGATGGCGACGCCGATCCCGTTGACGGCGCGCACAAATGCCCCTGCTGCGGCGGCCGGATGATCATCATCGAAACGTTTGAAGGCGTGCGCCCCGCGCCGCCGGCCTCGCCCTGTCGGATCAGGATCGACACCTCATGACCATGACCCCACTTCCCGCTCCCCAGTTCTGCTTGCCTTCGCCGCCGACCTCGTTCTGGCCCGGGCGCGCCGCGCCCGAAACGCCCGCCCAAAGCTGCTTCAGCCCCATGACCTTCGGAAAAATCTACGCGCGGATCGCCCAAATCGCCTCCTCGCCGCACGTCACACCGTCAAATACCGGCGCCAAAGCGCAAAACAGACGCCCCGTTGCCCTGACCGCCGTCTTCAAATCCCCATAGCGAGCCTCGCGGCAACGGAGCCTTTCCGGCCCGCGGTTTCCTCCTTCGGAGGCTTTCGGTCGCCGGCCCCGCGCCGACCCGATCACGCGTGTGGGGGCCGGCGACCGAAACCCTTCACAGACTCGGCCATCGCATCAGGGCGCCAAGCGTGTGATTCTCACCGATAGCCTGCGGGAAGGCATCGTTCCAGGCGGACCCATTCAAGCGGTTGGATCAAAACAAGAATTCGGCGTTTCACCGCCGATTGTAAAAATTTAACAGCCTCCATGTTCCCTTACGTCATGGAGGCATGACATGGCAGGTTCATACAAAAGATTGCATTACGCGCGCCGGATCGAGACATTTCGCCGCGGCATGGTCCTTGCCGCCACGGCGACAGTTGTCATGGGCGTCGGCGCGGTCGCCGCCGGCCATTTTTATGGCAACGACGCCAACGCGCCGGCCATTCTGCAAAGTCTGGCCAAATTGACGCCGCCGCCGGCGTCCGCGGATGCGGAGGGCGACGGCGGTTGGAACAACGGGCGATCGTCCGAGGCGCGGAACGACAGCGCGGGCGACAGCTATGGCCCGATCAAGCTGCTGCATTCGCTCTTCGCCAGGAAGAAGTTCGATCAAGTCCAGTAAGGGATCGCAAATTCAAAATCGCTTGCCGGACGGGAAGCGTTGGCGGATGGAGCTATTCCACATCCTCCACCTTGTCCGGGCCGCCGCCATAGACGCGCTGGGCCAGCGACGCCTCCAGGAAGGCGTCGATGTCGCCGTCGAGCACGTCGGCGGGGGTGCCCGAGACCACGCCGGTGCGTAGATCCTTCACCATCTGATAGGGCTGCAGCACATAGGAGCGGATCTGGTGGCCCCAGCCGATTTCGGTCTTGGCGGCGTTGATCTTGTCGGCCTCGGCCGCGCGGATTTCGATTTCGCGTTCGTAGAGGCGGGCGCGCAGCATGTTCCAGGCGGTGGCGCGGTTCTTGTGCTGCGAGCGCTCCATCTGGCAGGCGACGACAATGCCGGTCGGATTATGGGTGATGCGCACCGCGGAATTGGTCTTGTTGATGTGCTGGCCGCCGGCGCCCTGCGCGCGATAGGTGTCGATGCGGCAGTCGCTTTCGTTGATCTGGATGTCGATCCTATCGTCCACCACCGGATAGACCCAGGCCGAAGCGAAACTCGTATGCCGCCGCGCGTTGGAATCGAAGGGTGAGATGCGCACCAGCCGGTGGACGCCGGATTCCGTCTTGGCCCAGCCATGGGCGTTATGGCCCTTGATCAGCAAAGTGGCGGATTTGATCCCGGCTTCGTCGCCGTCGGTCTCTTCGATCAGCTCGACCTTGAACTTATGGCGCTCGGCCCAGCGCGTGTACATGCGCAGCAGCATGCGCGCCCAGTCGCAGCTTTCCGTGCCGCCGGCGCCGGAATGGACTTCGATATAGGTGTCGTTGGCGTCGGCCTCGCCCGAGAACAAAGCTTCGATCTGCCGGCGCCCGGCCTCGGCCTTGAGCGCTTTGAGCTGCCCGATCCCTTCGAGTTCGGCGGCTTCGTCGCCCTCCATCTCGCCCAGTTCGACGAGCGTGACGGCGTCTTCGAGATCGCGCTCCATCTTGCCCATCGAGCCGAGGCGGTCCTCCAGCTCGGTGCGCTCGCGCATCAGTTTCTGCGCGTTTTCGGGATCGTCCCAGAAATTGGGCTCTTCCGATTTGGCGTTCAGTTCGGCGAGGCGGCGGGTCGAGTTCTCGACGTCAAAGATGCCTCCTCAGCAGCCCGACTGACTGCTTGATCTGCTCGACGAGCGATACGGCTTCCGCGCGCATGACGATTCCTGATTCGATAAGGGAAGGGCACAGATAAGGGGCAAAGGCCGGTCAGTAAAGGCCGCCCGTGCCGGAGCCGATCTGCTGGTCGGAGCCGGGCGTCCCCGGCGCGGGCGCGCCGCCTTCGCCGCCGGCGTTATAGCTGTCGGGCGGGGCGGTGCCGGGCTTGAAGGCCTCCATGATCGAGCCCTGGCCCGATGAGCGCATGCCGGAGTGGAGATCGACCGAGATCAGCTTGATGCCGGGCGGCACGCGGAAGGGCGTGTCGGGCTTGCCGGCCAGCGCCATTTTCATGAAATCGCGGAAGATCGGCGCGGAATAAAGCGCGGCCTGGGCCTTTTCGCCGGTGGAGCGCGGCTTGTCGTAGCCGAGATAGACGCCGGCGACGAGGTCCGGCGAATAGCCGACGAACCACAGATCCTTGGCGTCGTTGGTGGTGCCGGTCTTGCCGGCGAGGTGGCGGTTGAGCACGTTGATCGAAATGCCGGTGCCGCGCTGGATCACGCCTTCCATGATCGAGGTCATCTGAAAAGCGGTCAGCGGGTCGATCACCTGTTCGCTGTGGTCCACCAGCTTGGGCAGATTGTTGGGGTCGAAAGAATTGGCGTCGCAGCCCAGGCATTCGCGGTCGTCGTGGCGGTAGATCGTAGTGCCCCAGCGGTCCTGGATGCGGTCGATCAAGGTCGGCTTGATGCGCTTGCCGCCGTTGTCGAGCATGGAATAGGCGGTGACCATGCGCATCAGGGTGGTCTCGCCGGCGCCGAGCGCCATGGAGAGAACCGGCATCATATTGTCATAGACGCCGAAACGGCGGGCGTATTCGGCGATCAGCGGCATGCCGATGTCGCGCGCGAGCCGCACGGTCATCAGGTTCTTGGAATGCTCGATGGCGTAGCGCAGGGTGTGCGGGCCGTAATGGCCCTCCTCGAAATTCTCCGGCCGCCACACCTCGCCGTTGGGCATGGTGATCTCGACCGGCTCGTCGAGGATGATCGAGGAGGGCGTATAGCCATTGTCGAGCGCCGCCGAATAGACGATCGGCTTGAAGGACGAGCCCGGCTGGCGCCAGGCCTGGATGGCGCGGTTGAACGACGACTGGTCGAAGGAGAAGCCGCCGACCATGGCGAAGACGCGGCCGGTATAGGGGTCCATCGCGATCAGCGCGCCGGAGATTTCCGGCGCCTGACGCAGGCGATATTGCCCGTGCTTGCCCTCGATCGGCTCGACATAGACCACATCGCCGGGGCTGAGCGCCTGACGCAGGCGCTTGCGAATCCAGCGGGCGCCATCGGGCGTGATCACGCCGGTCTCGCGCTGCTGCGACAGATCGCCCGATTTCTCGCGTGGCGGCTGGAGGCCGACGCGGGCGCCGGCGTCGGAAGCTTCCAGCACGACGGCGAGACGCCAGGGCGCAGCGTCGGCGAGCGCGGGAACCTGCCCCAGGGCCTGACCCCAGTCGGAGCCGATGTCGATCTGTTTGACCGGGCCGCGATAGCCGTGCGCCTCGTCGAAACGCACCAGCCCGTCCACCAGGGCCTTGCGCGCCATCAGCTGCATCTTGGGATCGAGGGTGGCGCGCACCGAAAGGCCGCCCTCGTAAAGCTTCTTGTCGCCATAGCGGTCGCTCAGTTCGCGGCGGACCTCCTCGGCGAAATAGCCGGCTTCCATCGTGTCGGGCGAGAGCGTGCGCGGATTGACGTTGAGCGACTCGGCCATGGCGGCGTCGCCTTGCTGGCGCGTGACATAGCCGTTTTCGACCATGCGCTCGATCACGTAATTGCGCCGGGCGATGGCGGCTTCGCGGTTGTGGAAGGGGTTGTAATTGTTCGGGGCCTTGGGCAGGCCGCCGAGATAGGCGGCCTCGGACAGGGTCAGCTCGTTGACCGATTTGTTGAAATAATTCAATGCGGCGGCGGCGACGCCGTAATTGCCCATGCCGAGATAGATTTCGTTGAGATAGAGCTCGAGGATGTGGTCCTTGGAATAGGCCTGTTCGATGCGCAGGCTGAGCAGGGCTTCCTTGATCTTGCGGTCGAAGGAGCGCTCGTTGGTCAGAAGGAAGTTCTTGGCGACCTGCTGGGTGATGGTCGAGGCGCCCTGCATGTGGCGCGTGCCCTGGGCGAGCACCATGACCGCGCGCACCACCCCTTCCGGGTCGATGCCGTGATGGCTGTAAAAATTCTTGTCCTCGGCGGAAATGAAGGCTTCCTTCACCAAGGCCGGAATGGCGTAGGAGGGCAGGTAGAGCCGGCGCTCATGGGCGTATTCGGCCAGGATCGAACCGTCGCCGGCATGGACGCGGGTCATGATCGGCGGGTCGTAGTTCTTGAGCTGCTTATAGTCCGGCAGGTCTTTCGAATAGACATAGACCAGCACGCCGGCCGCCAGCGCGCCGCCGACGAAAACAATCGCGCCCGTCGCGAAGAGGAAGCCGAGGAACCGGGCGATCAGACGCATTCAATCACCTTTCGCGGCGCCATTCGATGCGCCTGAGCCGAATTTCGCGGATTGGCGGAGAGAGCCTCCGCCTATAGCACCTCTTCCGGCGTCGACAAACCTTGCGCTGGCGTCGACGAACCTTGCGCCGACGCGCCAAACCGCGCGCCGGCGCGCGTGTCGTGATCAGGCTTCCGACTTATGCTAGTTGCCTTCGCTTTGTGTCGCTTTAAGGGCGGTCGAGGCGGCCGGCGGACGCTGCTCGGCGAAGTAATTGTCGATCGCCCTGGCGACCTGGGCCGAGGCCTTGTCGCGCCAATCCGGCGAGGTCAGGTCGGCGACGTCCTTGGCGTTGGAGAGATAGCCGAGTTCGAGCAGGACGGAAGGAACGTCGGGCGACTTGAGCACGACGAAACCGGCGGAGCGGCGCGGATTCTTGTTGAGCCGGGCCGCGACCTTGAAATATTCGCCCAGCGAACGGGCGAAGACGTTGGAAAAGGCCCGCGTTTCGCGCCGGGTCAGGTCGAACAATATGTCGTTGACGTCGCCCGCGTCCTGTCTGGCCTCCTCGCCGGCGGAGGCGTCGGCCATGTTTTCGTGTTCGGCGATCTTCGCCGCTTCGGCGTCGGAGGCGCGGTCGGAGACGGTGTAAATGGTCGCGCCGGAAACGTCGTCGTCGCCGCCGCGCAGGGAATCGGCGTGGATCGACACGAACAAGGCCGCGTTGAGCCGGCGGGCGATGCGCGTCCTTTCGCCCAGCGAAACGAAAGTGTCGTCGTCGCGGGTGAATACGACGCGATAATGGCCGCCGGCGTTGAGCCTGGCCCCCAAAGCCTTGGCGAAATCGAGCACGATGAATTTTTCGATCGCGCGATTGCGGCCGATGGCGCCGGAATCGACGCCGCCATGGCCCGGATCGATCACCACGACCGGCTTGTCCGAAGGCGGCGCGGGCGGGGCGGGGGGCGGCGTGTCGGCGAGGGTTTGGGCGAGGGCTTGGGCAAGGACTTGGCGTTGCGCGCCGGCGCGGGCGGCGGCCTTGAAGGCGGAATTGCTCGAAGGGGCCAGGACGAGGGTCAGCACGGCGGCGCCGGGCGCCTTGGCGCAGGCGGCGGAGACGATCTCGGCGGGGCCGGCGAGGTCGACGACGATGCGCGATTTTCCGGGCGTCAGCCGGCCGAAGCGGAACGAGGCGATCAGCCCGGCCTTGGGCGGGGACGGGGCGTGTGCATGACGGCGCCCCGCGGGGGCCGGACGCGCCTGCCCGACGGCGGGATCGATCTGGAAATTGACTTCGGGCAGGTCGATGACGGCCCGCGCCGGTTCGCCCAGAAGATAGGCGTCGCTCTTGACGCAGGATTGCAGGGTGAAGGAGAGGCGGGTTTCGCGGCCATGAACCTCGGTTTGCGCGGAGATGGCGACCGCCGGCGCGGTCTCGGCCCGCGCCGGCGCGGCGCCGGCGAAGGCCAGCGCCAAAACCGCGCCAAGGGCGGCGCGCTTCGGGAGACGGAAGGCCAAGGTCGGGCGCATGTCTCGATCCAGGGGATTATTCCGGGGCTTCGTTTCGGTTCCGCGACGCGGCGATCCGACTCAGAACATGAAATCGTTAAGGACCGTTTACCTGAATAGGCTTTTTCCGACCGCCGGACTGTCGCCGATCGGCAACACGCTTAGAAAACTTGCCAACACCTCGGTCGATCGTTTACAAGGAAGCGTTCCAGTCCGGGCGCGGCGCGATTCGCGACGCACGGCGGGGGGACGAGTTTACCGGCCGCCGCGCGCCCTTCGGATTTGCGGGAAGCGCGGCGCAAGGCTAAGTCCGCCCTGATCGTCAGCCGTTTTGGAAATTATCCGGCGCCGCTGTCGCGCTGGAGGATAGGTGAAGATTTGTTCGGGCTCGCACATAAACTTCGCGATGGTGTTGTGACCCTCGCGAAGGCCGTTGCCGATAACCTGTTCGGCGCTTCGTCGCGCCGTTTCGCGGCGCGTCGCTCCGCGAGATCGATTTCGCCGTTCTTCCACGCGCCTTCGCGCCGGCCGGGCTTTCCGCCCGTCGTTTCACGCTGCGTCTCGGCGCGGTTTGCCGTCACTTCACCAATATCCGCAACCCCATCTCGCAAGGCGCGCCCGGTTCGGCGCGTCGCGGCGCGTGTGCTCCAGCCGGGATTCTTCCCATTCGCCGGAACGCGCGCCCGGACCGACGCGGCCAGTCGCCGCGCCTTGCCAACACGAGTTCGCAATGGCCAACAAAATGCTGATCGACGCGTCCCACCCCGAAGAAACGCGGGTGGTGGCGCTCAGGGGAAATAGAGTCGAAGAGTTCGATTTCGAATCCGCTTCCAAGAAACAATTGCGCGGCAATATCTACCTGGCGAAAGTCACCCGGGTAGAGCCGTCGCTCCAGGCCGCTTTCGTCGAATATGGCGGAAACCGTCACGGATTCCTCGCCTTTTCGGAAATCCACCCCGATTATTACCAGATTCCCCACGCCGACCGGCAGGCTCTTCTCGAAGAGGAATTCCGGGTCCATCGCGAGGAAGAGGACGAGGATTCGAGCCGCCGCCGCAGCCGCCGCAGCCGGCGGGGCGCGGAACGCCGCAACAATGGCGACGACGAGCGCGTGACCGGCGAGGTCGGCGCCGAGGACGAACGGTCCGTCGTCGAAATCGCCGCCGAGGGCGAAGCCGGGCAGGCCGAGGCCGGACAAGCCGGGGCGGGCCAAGTCGAGGCGAGCGAGGCCGAAGCGCCCGCCGCCGTGGTGACCGAAAATGCGCCGCAATGGCCGCTGCGCGACGCCCCGGAATGGCTGTCGGAAGACCGCGAACTGGCGAGCGATCCGGAAGGATTCGCCGTGGTCGAGGCCGGCGAGACGGCCGCGCCGGAGTCCGAAGCCGTCGCGCGCGCCGAGGGCGCGGCGCCGGAAGCCGTTCCGGCCGGCGAACAGCCCGTCGAGGACGACGAGGCGCGCGCCAGCGCCTTCCTCGATCTCGCGCAGCGGGATGAGGCCGAGGACCGCCAGCCGGGCGAGGAAAACCAGGAAGAGGAAAACGGCAGCGAAGCCGAAAACGGCGAGCAGGACGAAGAGGAATCGGTCGAGCAGCTTGGCGGCGACGCCATGGACGAGACCAATTACCGCGCCCCGCGCCTGCGCCGCCAGTACAAGATTCAGGAGGTCATCCGGCGCCGGCAGGTTCTGCTGATCCAGGTGGTCAAGGAAGAGCGCGGCAACAAGGGCGCGGCTCTGACCACCTATCTGTCGCTGGCCGGCCGCTATTCCGTGCTGATGCCCAACACCGCGCGCGGCGGCGGCATTTCGCGCAAGATCACCGAAGCCAGCGACCGCAAGCGCCTCAAGGAAATCGCCCAGGACCTCGACGTGCCGGAGGGCATGGGCGTCATCCTGCGCACGGCGGGGGCGGCGCGCACCAAGCAGGAAATCCAGCGCGATTTCGAATATCTGATGCGGATGTGGGAGCAGGTGCGCGAACTGACCCTGTCGTCGGTCGCCCCGGCCCTGGTCTATGAGGAAGGCTCGCTGATTAAGCGCGCCATCCGCGACCTCTACAACAAGGACATCGACGAGGTCGTGGTCGCCGGCGAGGACGGCTTCCGCGAGGCGCGCGACTTCATGCGCCTGCTGATGCCCTCCCATGTCAAGAACGTGCATTATTATCGCGATCCGCAGCCGATCTTCGCCAAATGGGGCGCGGAATCCCAGCTCGACGCCCTGTTCCATAATCAGGTCACGCTGAAATCGGGCGGCTATCTGGTCATCAACCAGGCCGAGGCTTTGGTGGCGATCGACGTGAACTCGGGCCGCTCGACCCGCGAGCACAATATCGAGGACACGGCGCTTCGCACCAACCTCGAAGCCGCCGACGAAGTGGCGCGGCAGTTGCGCCTGCGCGACCTCGCCGGCCTCATCGTGGTCGATTTCATCGACATGGAGGAGAACCGCAACAATCGCGCGGTCGAGCGCCGGCTGAAGGAGGCGCTGAAGGACGACCGCGCCCGCATCCAGGTCGGCCGCATCTCGCATTTCGGCCTGCTCGAAATGTCGCGCCAGCGCATCCGCACCGGCGTGCTGGAAGGCTCGTCGGTCATGTGTCCGCATTGCGGCGGCGCCGGCACGGTGCGCTCCACGGCCTCGGTCGCCGTCCATGTCATGCGCGTGCTGGAAGACGCGCTGATCAAGAGCGCGACCCATGATATCGTCCTGCGCACCCGCGCCGACATCGCGCTCTATATCCTCAATCACAAGCGTTCGCTGCTGCGGCTGATCGAGGAGCGTTTCGGCGTCTCCGTCACCGTCGCCGCCGACGATTCGCTGACTGGCGGCGCCTATCACGCGCTGGAGCGCGGCGAGCCGGCGGCCGGGCTGTCCGATCCGGCGCGCCGGTTCGATCCGCGCCGTCCGATCGACGACATCGAGCCGATCGGCGACGCCGAACTCGACGCCGAGCTGGAGGAAGAGGCGGGGGTGGAAGCCGCCGAGGCCTCGGACTTGGAGAATGGCGAGGAGCGCGGCGACGCCGAAAACCGCCGCCGCCGCCGCCGCCGTCGCGGCCGGGGCAGGGGTTTCGACCGCGAATCGGCGGGCGTGGACGCCAATGCGCCCCAGCCTTCCGACGAAGGCCTTGAAACGGTCGCGGAAATCGCCGGCGAATTCATGACGCCGCCGGCCGCCGAGGAAGAAGGCGGCGACAACGCCGGGCGCGAGGAAAGGCGTCGCGGGCGTGGCGGCTGGAAGCGCCGCAGTCGCAGCCGTTCGGGCGGCGAAACCGTCGAATTCGCGGGCGATTGGCGCAAGAGCGACGAAGCGGGCGAGGAGCCGGGCGCGACGGGAGAAGGCGGCGACGCCTTGATCGAGACCCTGGCCGAGACGCCGGATTTCGCGCCGCTGCCGTCCTGGCGCGCCGAAGCCGAGCCGGCGCCGCCGGCTCAGGTCGAAGGCGTGCAAGCCGAAACGCCGGTGGAAAGCGTTTCCGTCCCGGCGCCGGCTGTCGCGCAAGACTCCAAAGCGGAGCCGGGAATGGCGCCGTCCGCGCCGGCTCAGCCGGCGCAGCCGACCCAGCCGGAACTGCCGGTCATCACCGAGGCCGATCCCGACGCGCCGAAGCGCACTGGCTGGTGGGCGCGCGCCAAGGCCAATCTGACCGGGCGCTAGAATATATCGCCGAAAAGTCGATAGACTTTTCGGACAAGAATATGCGTCAAAACAATGGAATAACTTAAGCGCGTTCGGCAATCATCGAGTCGAACGCGCTTTAAGGCACGCCGCTCAATCGGGCGAGACGACGACGGCGATTTCCTTCGCGGCGACGTTGGAGATCTGGAGCGTCGTCTTGCTCGCCGACAGCATGAATTTCAGCGACTTGCGAATTTTCGGGCAGTCGTGGGCTGCGGTGAAGGCTTTGACCTTCAATGCGGCGCCGTTCTGGATCGCATCGACCCAGGCGCCTTCCGACAGGCTGATGCGATAGAGGCCCGGCGCTGGCGGCGGCGGCAGTTCGATGACCGCCGCATAGCTTTGCGGTCGCGGCGCGCGCTCCGGCGGCAGGAGGAAATGGACGCTGTCCGGGGACGCGAGGCGCACGCGCGCCGCTTGTCCGAAGGACAGGGCGCCGCCGTTTTCGATCGCGGGCAGGGCGTCGGCGGCGAGCGCCGCCCGGTCGCGCCCCACATCCCATCGGAAGGCGGCGCAAGCCGGGGGCGCTTCGGCATGGGCGAGGGGCGCCGGCGCGGCGCAAAACAGCAGAAGCAGAGCGGTGTTTCGGCGCATATGACCTCACGTCAAAGATGAGGATGTTTCTCTAAACGTCGCTTAATCGTCCATTTTTTCGTCGCGAACATATTCGCGGCGGAAACGGGCCCCGAGGCGGGTCAGGATTTCATAGCCGATCGTGCCGGATCGTCTCGCCAGATCGTCGATGGAAATATGCGGCCCCAGAATTTCGACGCGGTCGCCGCGTTGCAGCGGGCCGGCGTCGCTGATGTCGATGATCGCGAGGTCCATCGAAATGCGGCCGACCACCGGACAGAAATGGCCGGCGGCGAAGGCCTGGGCGCCCGGCGAGACCTCGCCGCCGCCACGCAAAAAGCCGTCGGCGTAGCCGAGGTTCAAGGTGGCCAGCCGCCGCCGCGAGGGCGCGGTCCAGCGTCCATTATAGCCGACGGTTTCGCCTGCCTCGACCTCGCGGATCTGGAGGATTTCGGCGAAAAGCGCGACCACTGGCCGCATGGGATTCTCCACGCCGGGCGTGGGATTGCCGCCATAGAGCGCATAGCCCGGCCGGCACAGGTCGAGAAAAGGCGCCTCGGCCAGAAACATGCCGGAGGAATTGCACAGGGAAGCCGGCATCGGCGGCAGTTTGGCGCGGGCGCGCTCGAAACGCTCGATCTGCATCCGGCTGCGCGGCGACGACCGGTCCTCGGCCGAAATGAAATGGCTCATCGCCAGAACCGGGGCGAAAGCGGCCATCAGGGCGCGGGCCGGCGCAAGTTCGGCGGCGGGCAGGCCGAGCCGGTTCATGCCGGTGTCGATATGGAGCGCCGCCGGATGGGGCGCGCGCTCGGCGCGGCAGAATTCGGCCCATTCGGCGATTTCCGGCAGGGAGCCGAGCACCGGGATCAGGCGCGCGGCGACGAAATGCCGGCTGGAGACGGGCGGCAGCCCGTTGAGGATGAAAATGCGCGCTGCCGGCGCGATCCGGCGCAGTTCCTGGCCTTCATGCAGATGCGCGACGAAAAAGCTGGCGCAGCCTTGGTCCAGCAGGGCGCGCGCCACCGGCGCGAGGCCGAGGCCATAGGCGTCGGCCTTGACCACCGCCGCGCATTCCCCGCCGGCGGGGCCGCTTTTGGCGCGGGCGGAGAGCCGGCGCCAGTTTTGGGCCAAAGCGTCGAGATCGACGCGCAGAATGGCCTGTACCGTCGTTCGGGCTTGTGCGGAAACAGGCTCGTCCGGCATGGGAATCCTCACATCTGGGTGGGCAGATGGTCGTCGCGGGCGAGATCGCTGAAGCGGGTATATTCGCCTTCGAAGGCCAGCTCCACCGTGCCGGTCGGCCCGTGGCGCTGCTTGCCGATGATCACTTCGGCCTTGCCGTGGGCGCGCTCCATGTCGTTCTGCCAGGTCTGGAATTCCGGCGTGCCTTCGCGCGGCTGCCGGTTTTTCAGATAATATTCGTCGCGATAGACGAAAAGCACCACGTCGGCGTCCTGCTCGATCGAGCCGGATTCGCGCAGGTCGGACAATTGCGGCCTCTTGTCGTCGCGCGATTCGACCTGACGCGACAATTGCGACAAGGCGACGATCGGCACATTGAGCTCCTTGGCCAGAGCCTTCATGCCGGTGGTGATTTCGGTCAGCTCCTGCACGCGGTTGTCGGAACGCGCCCGCGCGCCGGTGAGCAGTTGCAAATAATCGACCACCAGCAGGTCGAGGCCGCGCTGGCGTTTGAGGCGGCGGGCGCGGGCGGCGAGCTGGGCGATGGAAATGCCGCCGGTATGGTCGATATAGAAGGGGATCGACTGCATTTCCCGCGCGGCCTGCGAAATGCGGTGAAATTCGCCCTCGGTGATGTCGCCGCGCCGGATCTTGTAGCCGGGCACCTGGGCCTGTTCGGCGATGATGCGGGTGGCGAGCTGTTCGGACGACATTTCCAGCGAGAAAAAGCCGACGATCCCGCCATTGACGGTGATGGGATGGCCGTCCGGGCCGGGCTCGCCGCGATAGGCCCGGGCGACATTGAAGGCGATATTGGTGGCGAGCGCCGTCTTGCCCATGCCGGGACGCCCGGCGACGATGATCATGTCGGACGGCTGGAGCCCGCCCATCATGCGGTCGAGATCATGCATGCCGGTGGCGAGTCCGGACAGGCCGCCCTCGCGCTCCCAGGCCTTGGCCGCCATGTCCACGGCGCTGGCCAGCGCGTCGGAAAAGCGATGGAAGCCGCCCTCGTAGCGGCCGGTTTCGGCGACCGCGTAGAGTTTGCGCTCGGCATCCTCGATCTGGGCGCGCGGGCTGTGATCGACGGCCGAGTCGAAGGCGGCGTTGACCACGTCGCCGCCGATATTGATCAGTTCCCGGCGGATGGCGAGGTCGTGGACGGCGCGGGCGTAATCGACCGCATTGATGATCGTGGTGGCTTCCGCCGCCAGCCGCGCCAGATATTGCGGAATGGTCATGCCGCCAAGGTCATGTTCGCCGAGAAAGGTGCGCAGCGTGACCGCCGAGGCGACCTTGCCGAGGCGGATCAGCTGGCCGGCGGTTTCATAGATGCGGCGGTGCAGCTCCTCGGCGAAATGTTCGGGCTTGAGAAAGTCCGATACGCGGTCGAAGGCGTCGTTATTGACCAGGATCGCGCCGAGCAGCGCCTGTTCCGCCTCAAGATTGGCGGGCGGCGTGCGGACCCGGGCTTCGGGGGCGGCGACCGTCATCAGGACGCGGTCGGTTCTTTTTTCGAGTGCGGCCATGAAAAGCGCCATTCCTGGCGCGACAGGCGGAGCGCCGCGCCGAATCGTTATGGATTATCGGATTTTTGCGACGGAATACGCAATCGCCGCTTCGTTGTGCCACGGACCGGGGCGCAAGAGGTAAACAAATTCTTAACCGCGCGGGGCCGTCCACATTATCCACACCCTGCGCGTCTTCCTGACGGCGGAGGCGGGATTTCGCTTGACGCGGGCGCCGGCGCCACGCGCGCGAAAGCCGGGCGAACTTGCGCCCGCCCGGCTTGAAAAACGCTTCCTTTACAGCAGGATCAGAGTTCGACGTCGCCGGCTTCGGCCAGGGCGGCGCCGACTTCGAGGCCGAGATCGGCCATTGAGGTCTCCTCGCGCGTCACGGCCGATTCGCCGCGCGCCTGACGCTCGGCCTCTTCGGCGGAGCGGGCGACATTGACCACGATCTCGACGTCGACTTCCGGATGCAGATGGACCGGCGCCTTGTGCAGGCCGAGCGTCTTGATCGGCGCGTTGAGAATGATCTGGTGGCGCTCGACGGTGAAGCCGCCGGCGGTTGCGGCCTCGGCGATGTCGCGGGTCGAGACCGAGCCATAGAGCTGGCCGGATTTGCCGGCCTGGCGCAGGATGACGAAGCTCTGGCCGTTCAGCTTCTCGGCGACCGTCTGGGCCTCGCTCTTGCGCTCGAGGTTGCGGGTTTCGAGCTGGGCGCGCTGGCTGTCGAAATGCTTCCTGTTGGCTTCGGTGGCGCGCAAAGCCTTGTGGCGCGGCAGCAGGAAATTGCGGGCGTAGCCGTCGCGGACGCGGACGATCTCGCCCATCTGGCCGAGCTTGGCGACGCGTTCGAGCAGAATGACTTCCATGTTTCGATCTCCAGTTCTTTCGTTGGTTCAGTTGCGGGTTTTGACGCGGCGCGCCTTGCGCGCGCGCAGCGAAAAGGCGGATTTCGATCACCCCGAACAGGGCAAGAACGAGAATGCCCCAGGGTTCGATGACCATCAGGACGGCATAGAGCGCGGCGAGCCAGGCGCCGCGCAAGCCGACGCCGCGGGTGAGGCCGTGGATGGCGGCGAGGCCGTGCAGCGCGAAGCCGAAGCCGGTCGCGGCGGCGACGATTCCCGCCAGCAGCGCGACCAGCCCGCCCTTGAAGGCGAGGCCGGCGGCGACCAGAAAGATCGGGCCGAGAAGGCGAGGCAAGGCGAGATTTTCCGGCAGGCTCGGCCACGGACGGCGCAGCCGCCCCGACACGTCGATGGTGCGCGCGGCGAGCCAGAGATTGACGGCGAACAGCATGACCTGCAAGGCGGCGACGCCCGCCGCCGCGCTCATGATGGCGATCCTTTTCACGCCTTCCGCGCCGATTTCGCTGGAGACCGGCGGCAGGTTCGCGACGAGCTCATCGAGCTCCGGCGCGAAATATTGGAGCGCCGCCGTCATCGCCGGCTCGAAGCCATGATAATGGGCGAGCAACAAAGCGACGCCGGAGCCGGTGACCAGAATCGCCAGCAGGATGATGGTTTCGAGCATTGCTCCCGGCGCGGCGAAACGCAGGCCGGAGTCGCGAACGCGCGAGGGCAGCGGCGACTGGACCATGGCGGCCAAAGCCAGCGACGGCGTGGCGAAGCCAAGCAGGAAGGCGAGGGCGAAAGGCGCATGGGCGGCGGCCAGCAGGACGCCGGCGCCGATGAGCGCGCCAACCATGGCGCCGGGCAGGGAAAAGCCGGCGGCGCCGATCATCAGCGGCAAAGGCGCGAAATAGGCGAGCGCCATCGCGACGCTGGAGCCCCGCGTCGAGACGACGAACAAAAGTGCGCTGGCGACGCCGGCTCCCAAACCCACGGCCCGGTCGGGCCATGACGCCGGCGGATGGTTGTCGTTCATTCTTCGCTGTCCCGTGGCCACTGGCGTGGGCGGTTAGAGGCAGGTCGGAGCCTGCCCCAGCTTTTGAAAAGGGCCGCGCCGTTTTTCAGCGCGGCGCCTGGTCGTTACGCGATCAGATAAGGCAGCAGGCCGAGGAAGCGGGCGCGCTTGATGGCCTTGGCCAGTTCGCGCTGCTTCTTGGCCGAAACGGCGGTGATGCGCGAGGGCACGATCTTGCCGCGCTCGGAAATGTAGCGCGACAGCAGACGGGTGTCCTTGTAGTCGATCTTCGGCGCATTGGGGCCCGTGAACGGGCAGGTCTTGCGGCGACGAAAGAACGGGCGGCGGGCGGGGCCAGCGGCGGCGGCGGCGGTCATCAGATGTGTCCTCCCTCGGTGGCTTCCTCACGGCGCGGGCGCGGCGGGCGGCTGCCCGGTCCGCGGCGGTCCGAACGATCGCCACGATCGCCACGATCGCCACGATCGCCACGATCGCCGCGATCGCCACGATCGCCACGATCGTCGTCATCGCGCTTGCGCAGCATGGCGGAAGGGCCGTCCTCCAGCGCCTCGACGCGGATGGTCAAGAAGCGCAGAATGTCTTCGCTGATCGACCACTGGCGCTCGGCTTCCGCCAGCGCCGCCGGCGGGGCGTCGACATTGATCAGGGTGAAATGGGCCTTGCGGTTCTTCTTGATCCGATAGGCGAGGGACTTGACGCCCCAATATTCGACCTTGCCGACCGAGCCGCCGAGATTGGCGATGGTCGTCTTGAACTGCTCGTTGAGGGCCTCGACCTGCTGGGAGGTGAGATCCGGGCGAGCAATGAAAAGATGCTCGTAAAGAGCCATTGTGAGCCTTTCTCTATCTCGTGTCGCCCGTCCCGGCGCGGAGCCCTTCGAGCCCGGAGAAAGGCCCGACGGAACATTTTTTTATCTCGCTCCGGTTTGAAACGCCGGATGCTCGATAAAAACCTTCGAAGGCGGGAACACGGGAAGACGGCGAAAACGCCTGGTTTTGAAAAAACCCTTCCGTTCAGCCCCCGGCCGGAGGACGAAGCCGGGTTTATAGCGGAATTCCGGCGAAAGGCAAGGCGTGATACGCCACGATGATCGCTCGTATTGTGGCGGGGCTGAAGGGGCGGATGAGCGCATCGGTCGAAATCGCTTGCGGCGGCGCGGCGGCGCGGATCGCCTTGCGCGGCGCGGAGCTGAAGAGCTGGCGCGTCGGCGGCAAGGAGCTGGTCTGGCGCGGCGACGACAAATTCTGGCCGGAATCGGCGCCGATCCTTTTTCCCGTCGTCGGCTGGACGCGCGATGGAATCGTCGTGGCGGGCAAGCGTTATCCGCTCGGCCTGCACGGATTCGCGCGGAGCGAGGATTTTTTGCTGGTCGAACAGGAAGAAGACCGCGCCCTTTTGCGGCTGCGCGCCAATCAGCGCACCGACGCGCTCTATCCTTTCGATTTCCACCTCGATGTAGAATATATAATCAATAACAATGAATTGTATATATTAATTCATGTTATGAATGAAGGCGCGGGGGCCATGCCCTTCGCCTGCGGCCTTCATCCCGGCTTCAACTGGCCGCTGCCCGGCGCCGTCGGCGATCATGTCGTGCGCTTCGACGCCGAGGAGCGGGCGGAGGTTCCGGTCATCGCGCCGGGCGGGCTGTTCTCCGCGCGGCGCCGGCCCATTCCCTTGCGCGGACGGGAGCTGGTTCTCACCCCGGAGCTGTTCGAGGAGGCCTTGTGTTTTCTCGACGCGCGCGGCGCCGGGCTGGACTTCGCGGCGCCCGGCGGCCCGAGCCTGCGCATGGAGCTGGAGAATTTTCCCCATCTCGCGCTTTGGTCGCGGCCCGGAGCGCCATTTCTCTGTCTGGAGGCCTGGACCGGCCACGGCGACCCGGAGGACTTCGACGGCGACCTTTTCGCCAAGCCGTCGATGCGGATTCTGGCGCCGGGCGAGAGCGCCCGCAGCGCCGCAAGATTTATCTGGCGCCCGTGAAAGGGCGCGGTGGCTCGATCGGGGGTTAACAAAAGCCCCGGGCTCTGCGACAAGCGACGGAAATTTGGGGGAAAGCGAATGACCCAGACGATCATGAAACCCTCGGCCGGAAAAGCGCTGCTGATCGACGGCAAGGCCGCCTCGGCGGCGGTGCTGGAGCGCGTGGCGGGCGAGGCGGCGGGCCTGAAGGTCAAGCCGGGCCTGGCCGTGGTGCTGGCGGGCGAGGACCCGGCGAGCCAGGTCTATGTCAAATCCAAGGGCAAGGCGGCCCATTCCTGCGGCTTTCATTCGGTGCAGCACGATCTGCCGGCCACAACCTCCGAGGCCGAGCTGATCCGCCTGGTGCAGGCGCTCAACGCCGATCCGGCGATTCACGGCATTCTGGTGCAATTGCCGCTGCCGGCGGGAATCGACTCGACCAAAGTGCTGGAGACGATCGCGCCGGAAAAGGACGTGGACGGCTTTCATCCGGTCAATGTCGGCCTGCTGGCGACCGGGATGATCGAGCGGGCTATGGTTCCCTGCACGCCGGCCGGCGCCATGCTGCTGATCGAGGAGGCGGCCCGGGCGCTGGGCCGCGAAATTTCCGGCGCCGAGGCGGTGATCGTCGGGCGCTCCAACATCGTCGGCAAGCCGATGGCGCAATTGCTGCTGTCGAAGAACGCCACCGTCACCATCGCCCATTCGCGCACCCGCGATCTGCCAGCGGTGGCGCGGCGGGCCGATATTCTGGTCGCGGCGGTCGGGCGCCCCGAAATGATCCGGGGCGACTGGATCAAGCCGGGGGCGCTGGTGATCGATGTCGGCATCAACCGCGTGCCGGGCGCCGAGCCCGGCAAGACCCGGCTGGTCGGCGACGTGGCGCTGGAGGAGGCGCTCGCGGTCGCCGGCGCGATCACCCCGGTTCCGGGCGGCGTCGGCCCGATGACCATCGCCATGCTGATGGCCAATACGCTGCGCGCGGCGAAGCTGGCGGCGGCCCGATTCGCGTGTGCAGCCGTCGCGTCGCCCGGGAGCGTGGAATAACGGGACGCGGTTGCGAAAATTTTCTTGCTGAATCTGTTAATGTGCCGTAGCGTCACCTTGTTGTGATTTTGAGGTGCTTCAAAAAGGTGGGCATCCTGTAAAAGGGCTCACCCACAAAAGGGGGCGCAAATGAAATTTTCCGCTTTCGTTTCTGTCGCGGCCTTGACCGTCGGAATGGCCGCTTTTGCATCGGGCAACGCCGAGGCCGGCTCCGTCGTCGATATATCGAGCCTCACCAATTCAAATCTCCAAGTCTACACCGACGGCACTAATTATCCGCTCGGCGGCAGCACGGTCACCGTCAATGGCGTCAATTTCTTATTGACCACGGATCAGGGTGTTTCGGGCACGACAGGCGTCATGCGGACGTCAGGGAGCGGAACCACATTCTCCCCGATCAGCGTCAATCAAGGCGACGTCACGAAAGTCTATACGCTGATCAATTCGGCTTACGGCAGCTACGGCTATTGTGGGTTCGTTGACGTTCACCGACGCGGCGAATTACAGTGCTACCTTCAGTTTGGTCGAGGGCACGAATATCCGCGACCATTATAATGGCTTCTACAACAACACGGCCACGGATCTGTTCGGCACGGCGCAATTCAATGGCGGCGTCCGCCTTGATGCGCAATATTTCGCCTTGCCCTCACAGTTCGCCGCCAGCCCATTGACGACCATCACGTTCAGCGGTGGGAATGGGGGGGCGAGCCGTTCCTGGCGGCGGTCACCGTTTCGTCGGCCGTTCCCGAGCCGGCGACATGGGCGATGATGCTGCTCGGCTTCGCCGGTCTGGGCTTCGCCGGTTATCGGCGCTCATGGACCCAGCGCGTGGCTTCGGCCGAGGTCTGATCCCTCGCGCTTTTAATCATTTCGGAGAGCCGCCTTGCGCGGCTCTTTTTCTTTGAGGCGCGCTTCGATGCCGTCGGGCGCGTAAATTCCTCCCCGTTCGCCTTACGGCGAGGGTGATTTGGGCGCGCGATGAGCTAAACTGCGCGTCGGTTCGTGGGAGGAAAAAAATGGCGAATGCTTATCTCAAGGGTCTTGACCGCAATCGCGCCAATTACGCGCCGCTCACGCCCCTGGGCTTCCTGTTCCGCTCGGCCGACGTCTATCCCAACAAGCTCTCGGTGGTTTACAACGATCTGCGCTACACCTGGGCGCAGACGGCGCAGCGCTGCCGGCGGCTGGCCTCCGCTTTGCAAAAGCGCGGAATTGGCAAGAACGACACGGTCGCGGTGATGCTGCCCAATGTCCCGGCCATGTTCGAGGTCCATTTCGGCGCGCCCATGGCCGGCGCGGTGCTGAACACCCTCAACACCAGGCTCGACGCCGAGGCCATCGCCTTCATGCTCGATCACGGCGAGGCGAAAGTCCTTTTGGTCGATCTCGAATATTCCAGGGTCGTCGCCAAGGCGCTCGAAATGATGAAGGGCGAGAAGCCGCTGGTGATCGACGTGGACGATCCGGGCTACGCCGGCGGGAGTTTTCTCGGCGAAATCGAATATGAGGCCTTTCTGGCCGAGGGTGATCCGGCTTTCGAGCCGGCGCCGCTCGAAGACGAATGGGACGCCATTTCGCTCAACTATACTTCGGGAACCACCGGCAATCCCAAGGGCGTGGTCTATCATCATCGCGGCGCCCATCTGAACGCCGTCAACAACATCCTGAGCTGGGGCATGCCGCCGCATTCGGTCTATCTGTGGACGCTGCCGATGTTCCATTGCAACGGCTGGTGCTTCCCCTGGACCATGGCGGCCAACGCCGGAGTCAATGTCTGCCTGCGCCGCGTCGATCCCAAGGCGATCTTCGCCCTGATCCGCGAGCATAAAGTCACCCATTATTGCGGCGCGCCGATCGTCCATTCCCTGCTGATCAACGCCGATCCCGCCGACCGGGCCTCGCTCGACCACAAGGTCGACGGGCTCGTCGCCGGCGCGGCCCCGCCGGTCGCGGTCATCGAGGGCATGGAAAAGCTCGGCATTTCCATCACCCATGTCTATGGCCTGACCGAGACCTACGGCCCGGCCTCCGTCTGCGCCAAGCAGCCGGAATGGGAGTGCGAGCCGCTGGAGCAACGGGCCGAACTCAACGGCCGCCAGGGCGTGCGCTCGCTGCTGCTGGACGGGATCGACGTGTTCGACCTCCAGCATTACGAGCCGGTCCCTCACGACGGCCAGACCATGGGCGAGATCGTGTTCCGCGGCAATATCGTGATGAAGGGCTATCTCAAGAACGAGCGGGCGACGCAGGAAAGCTTCGCCGGCGGCTGGTATCGCAGCGGCGACCTCGCGGTGGTCCACCCCGACGGCTATATCAAGATCAAGGACCGCTCCAAGGACGTCATCATTTCCGGCGGCGAGAATATTTCCTCGCTCGAAGTCGAGGACGTGCTTTACAAGCACAAGGACGTGCTGGCGGCGGCGGTGGTGGCGACGCCCGACGAGAAATGGGGCGAGGTTCCCTGCGCCTTCATCGAATTGCGCGAGGGCGCCAATCCCAGCAAGGAGGAATTGCTGGAACATTGCCGCGCCCATCTGGCCCGTTTCAAGGGCCCGAAACTCTTCGTCTTCGGACCGCTGCCCAAGACCTCCACCGGCAAGATCCAGAAATTCCTGCTGCGGGAAAAGGCGCGTTCGGCCGAGGCGATCGGATAATGCCGAATGCAAGATTGAATTATGACGAAATTATTGATTCTTGACCCTGCGGAAGCTGTCATGCGATATTGCGCCGCTTGACAAATTTTGGGGGCGAACATGAAGTCGATTCAACTCTTTTCTGCATTCGCATTCGCCGCAGTGACGGCGCTCGGCAGCGCCCAGGCTGGCGTCATCCCGACGACGGTGACCGCGACCGGGAATTATGGCGGATCGCTTTCCGCCATCAACGACGGTTATTTTCCGTCCGATTACACATACTGGCAGACCAATTCAGTCTATTTTGGGCCTGGTGTGTCCACGGGTCCGACCGCGACCTTCAATATGAGCTTCGGCGGGCTCTACAACGTGACGGGCATTAATGCGGCCGTTGACAACAACGACGACTATATCTTCTCTTTCTACAACGGGGCTAACCTCGTCGAGACCTACACCTATCCTGCATCGGCTGGCGACGTTACGGCGTCGCAGGGCGGGCAGCAGAATTTCAGCACGATAACCGGCTATGGCGGGCCGCCGGTGTTTACCGCTGTCGATGCGACGAATGTCATCGTCACGGCCGCCAATGGCGATAACCTTTACGCCGTCGGCGAGGCCGAGTTTATCGGCTCGGCGGTCCCCGAGCCTTCCACTTGGGCGCTGATGCTGGCCGGATTTGGCGGTTTGGCTCTGGCGGGGCGCAGAAAGCAGAAGAAACCAAGGTTTGGACGCCAGGACGCGGTCGCGGCCTGAAACTTCCTCGCCTTCATCGGCTCATCGCGGCGGCCCGGGACAATTCCCGCGCCGCTTTTCTTTGCTTGCAGCGAGCGATTTGGATAGCGCTGTTTTATCTTTCGCGACAAAGGCGTGGCTTTTTTATTGCACAGCATTATGGTCGGAAACGAACTTCTGGAATTTCGGCGCGGCGCGGAGGCTCCTTCATGAAAGTCACCATCGATATCGACTGCACCCCCGCCGAGGCGCGCGCCTTCATGGGCCTGCCGGATTTCGAGCCGATGCAGAAGCGGGCGATGGAGGAATTGGAAAAACGCATGATGGAATTGCTGGAGCGCTATTCGCCCGAAGCCCTGCTGAAAATGTGGCTTCAGCCGGCGACGATGGACCTGAGCTGGCTGCAGGATCTCATGCGCCAAGGACGCAAATGAGCGCGCAAATGAGCGTTACTGGCTGGCGCTGATCAGCCTTCCCGCCTTGAGATAGCGGCTGGGGTCCACCGGCGCGCCATCGACTCGGACTTCGTAATGGAGATGCGGGCCGGTCGAGCGGCCGGTCGAGCCGATGGCGCCGATGTCCTGTCCCGCCTTCACCCATTGTCCCGGCGCGACATCGATCCGCGACAAATGGCCGTAACGGGTGGCGAGGCCGGCGCCATGGTCGATCTCGACCATATTGCCATAGCCTCCCGCTGGGCCGGCGACGGTCACCCGGCCGGCGGCGGTGGCGTGGACCGCCTCGCCATATTCGCCGTGCAGGTCCATGCCGGTATGCAAGGCGGGGCGGCCGAAAAAGGGATCGATGCGATAGCCGAAGGGCGAGGTGACTTCGACCGGGCCGGGCAACGGCTTGCGCAAAGGCGCGAAGGGCAGGGCGCCGCGCAAGTCATTCATCAGGTCGATCGAGCGGCTGAGGCTGGCGTAGGCGCTGGCGAAATCGCCATCCGCGCCTGGGACGTCGGCCGGGACGAAGGGGCCGCCCACACCCTCGGGGGCGCGCGATTGCTCTTGGCGGATCATGCGCTCGACCGGCAGGCCGGCCTCGGCGAAAGCTTCGCGCAGGCGTTCGGCCTTTTCGGCGGCCGGCGCCTTGAGGGCGTTCAGGGCGTCGATCTGGCGCCGCTCGATCCGGTCGAAACGCGAAGCGAGAGTCTTGAGGCGCTGGTCCGGGGCGGCCGGGCTGTCGTTTTCGGACAGGCCGGAACTGGAGGCGCCGCCCTCGGTGGGGCGAAGGTCGAAGCCTTCGGGAACCGGCTTGAATCCGTCCCTGGCCAAAGCGGGCCTGGCTTGGTCGGGTTTGGGATCGGGCGCAGGCAACGCGCCATAAGCCGCTTCCGGCGCGGCGGCGTGGGTCGCCGCCACCGAAGTCACGTCCGGATCGACCTTGGCCGCGAGCGACGCGAGCAGGGCCGAGCGCGATTCGAGCTCGGCCTGACGGACCGCCAGTTGCGCGACCTTGCCCTCGAACGAATCCTGGTTGAGCATTTGCCGCGAGGCGAGCGTATCGATCTGGGCGCGCAAGGCCGCGATGCGATCCTCATAGGCGAATTGCATATTGGCCTGCCGCCGCATCAGCGAAGCCAGCATGTCGTCGCGGAACATGAAATAGGCGCCGAGCGCGAGGCAGCTCAGCAGCAGCAGGGGCGCTGCGCCGAACAAGGCGGCCGCCAGCGCCGGCGAAAGATGGAACTGCCGGCTGGCTCGCTGACTCGCCAGATGAAGGGTCAGTCCCGGTTTGGGAGGCTTCGCCGAAAAAGCGCCACGCATAATCCACCATCCGAAAGGACGCGCCGGGAGGGCGCGGCCGACTTCGGAACAAGGTAAACAGACGTGGTTAATGTTTTGAAAATGCGCCTTTCCAAGACTTTCTCAACATAGCCGCATGACCTACGTAAATGCGCCGACGCGAAAAGCCTGTCCCGCGCGCGCAGATTTCCCGGCCGGCGGACCCGAGCGCCGAAAGAATCATACAAAAGTCAATTCAAAGGGACTTTGCCGCCGCGAGCGCTTCCTCGGCGTGGCCGGGAACCTTCACCTTGCGCCAGGCCCTGGCGATCCTGCCGTCGGGGCCGATCAGGAAGGTGGAGCGTTCGACGCCCATATATTTGCGGCCGTACATGCTCTTCTCGACCCAGACGCCGTAGGCTTCGAGAACCTGTTTCGATTCGTCGGCGAGCAGGGGGAAGTTCAGCTCATATTTGTCGCGGAACTTGTCGTGCCGCCCGACCGGATCGGGCGAGGCGCCGACGACGGCGGCGCCGGCCGCGGCGAAATCGCCGGCCAGCCGCTTGAAATCCTGCGCCTCCAGGGTGCAGCCGGAGGTGTCGTCCTTGGGATAAAAGTAAAGAACCAGCTTCCTGCCCTTGAAATCGGCGAGCGACATCGTGGCGCCGCCGTCGCGGGGCAGGGTGAAATCCGGGGCGGCGTCGCCCGCCTGTACAACTTTGGTCATGGTCTGTCCTGTCGTTGAGCCCTTCCGCGCCGAAGCGGCTTCGCTATGCCGCCAATTCTGCTTAATTCGGTCGCAAATGTCTGCCTTTTTCCGCGCTGGCGTCCGATGCCCAAAGCGTCTTACCTTCGTCGGAACGAGCGGGAATATGCTGTAGAATGCCGATTCGGCGGGCCTCGCCAGCCGGTGGCGTTTCCTTGGGAACCAACAGGATCGGGAGCGGCCGGCCGCGCGGCGCGGATCGGCGACAAGAAGAATCGACGAGGAAAGCGGTCGCATTGGTCGAGACGAGAGAGCCGGACATGTCCGCGGAGCCGCCGCCTTGCCGGCCGTCCCGGCGATTTCGCCGGACGCGCGGGGCTGCGAGCGCGGGGCTGTCCTTCGGCCTGATGGCGGTGCTGGTCATGCTGGCGGCCGGCGTCGCCGCTTTGGCTTTGGGCCGGGTCAATCTCGACGCCTTCAAGCCGCTGGTGGTGTCGGCGCTCCAGGACCGGCTCGGCGCCAATTACGTTCTGTCCATCGGCGAACTGGGGATCGAGCGCCAGGAGCATGGCCTCGCCTTGGCGGTGGACGGTCTGGCGATCAGCCGCTCCGACGGCCGGCGCGTGGTTTCCGCCCCCAAAGCCGATCTCATTTTCGATCCCTTGTCGCTGCTCGCCGGCCGGATCAAGCCGTCGCGGGTGGATATCGACGGCCTGGCGGTCACCCTGCGCGTGTCGCCCGACGGCTCGCTCGACCTCACCGCCGGTGGGGAAACCACCGCGCCGGAGCCCGCGCCCGAGCCGGGCCGGCAGCCCGCGCCGGAAGCCAACGCGCCGAGCGTGGCGGCGCCGACCAGCGCGCCGGCGCCCGGCGCCCGCGCCAAAGTGATGCGGCAGGCGGCCAACGCCATCAATCGGATTTTCGATATCGCCCAGGGCCGCGACAGCCCGATCGCCCAACTCGATCATTTCGGGGTCGAGAATGGGCGGCTCACGGTCGACGACCGCGAGGCGGGGCAGAAACGCGGCTTTACAGCTTTCGCCTTCTCGCTCGACCGCAAGATCGAAGACAATCGCGGCGTCGCCGATGTCGAAATGTCGGCCATGGGCCCGAGCGGGCGCTGGTCGGTCGCCGGCGTCGCGCGCGGCGGGCGCGCCGAGGCGCATGAACTGGCGATCCAGGGCGATGGCTTCACCATCGACGAAATCGCGCTGATGGCGGGCAAGACCAGCCTGCCGATCGATTCCGACATTCCTCTCTCCTTCAAGGCCGCCGCCTCGTTCGAGGGCGGCGGCCATGTGCTCGACGCCGACGCGCGCCTCGCGCTCGGCCAGGGCTTCTGGCGCTTCGACGATCCGGAATTCGCGCCGGTCTTTCTCGATGAATTTTTCGCCGCCGCCCATTGGGACGCCGCCGGCCATCGCGCCATGGTCGATGAAGCCCAGATCTTCTCGGGCGACTCGCATTGTTTCCTGACCGGGGTCGTCACCCCGCCGGACCATGACGCCGCGCCGTGGGGCATTCTATTGAAACAGGCCGAGCCCTGCGTCATCGGGCCGGACCGCAAGGGCGAGAAATCGGTCACGGTCGCGACGGTCAAGGCCGATCTGTCGCTCGACCCGCCGAACAAGCTTCTCACTGTCAACAGGGTCGAGATCGTCGGTCCGGAAGTGGCGGCGGCGGCGCAGGGAACGATCGACTGGGTCAACGGTCCCCATATCCGGATGGGCCTCTCCGCCGGCAATATGACGGCGGCCGGCGCGCTCGCGGTCTGGCCGAACGCCTTCGGCGCCCCGGTGCGCGGCTGGATGGGCGATCATCTGCTCGGCGGAACCCTGGACAGCTTTCGCATGGCGGTCGATCTCGACGACCTCGATCTGCGGATCATGCGCGCCCAGCATGCGCCGATGGATGACCGCATCTCGATGGATTACGCCTTCCACGACGCGGCCTTCACCTTCCTCGACGGCGCGCCGCCGGTGAAGGGCGTCGCCGCCAAGGGCCATTCGAGCGGCCGCTCGGCGCGCATCGAGGCGCCGACCGGCTATATCGAGGGCCGCGAGGGGCGCAGGATCGGCTTGTCCGACGGCGTTCTCGCCACGCCGGATTTCGAGATCAAACCGATCGCGCTGATCGTCAGCGCCCATGGCCAGGGCGGACTCGAAACATTGGCCGAGGTTCTCTCGACCCCTGGCTTCGCGACCGTGGCGAGCCTGCCGCTCGACCCCAAGACCACCAGGGGCCAGTTCTCGGGCGATTTCACCTTCCGCACCAGGCTGCCGCGGGTTTACGACCCGAGCCTCGCCCGCATCGAGGTCAACGCCACGGTCGCCAATTTCGCGGCGGACCATCTGATCGGCAAGGCCGGGCTGGATCAGGGCGCGCTCGCCGTGACCCTGGCGGACGGGATCGTCCATGTCGTCGGGACGGGAAAGATCTTCGGCGCACCGGCGACGCTCGAATTCACCCGCGACCACAACCAGCCGCCGCGGGGCGTCATTTCCTTCCCGATGGACGAAGCGGCGCGCGCCAAGGCCGGCTTGAATTTCGGCGCCGCCGTCGTCGGGCCGGTCGCGGTCAGGATCGCCGGCGATGTCGGCGCGGAACATCCCAAGGCCCAGGTCGATCTCGATTTCGTCAAGGCCGGCCTGAACAATCCGGTTCCCGGTCTTTTCAAGCCGGCGGGGCGGCCGGCGAAAGCGACCTTCTCCTATGCCGAGGATGCGCGCGGCGCGGCGATTCTGGACAATTTCACCTATGACGGTTCGGGCCAGACCGCCAAAGGCGTCCTGCAATTGGCGCCGGACGGCGCTCTGGCCGGCGCCCGGCTTTCAGCGGTCAAATTCTCGCCCGGCGACGATCTGCGCCTCGATGTCCAGAAAACCGGCGACGTGATGAAAATCGTGGCGCGCGGCGAATCCCTCGACGCGCGGCCGTTCCTGCGCGACCTCACCGGCGGCGATCCTCGGAGCAGCCGGTCGAGCGATTTCGATCTCGATCTCAAAGCCACCCTTCTGACCGGTGCCAATCGCCAGATCGTCTCCAACGCCGAACTGCATTTGGCGCGCAAGAAGAGCGGGCAGTTCCAGGCGCTGAATCTGTCCGGGAAGATCGGCGGCGACGCGGTGAAGGGCGTGCTCAGCCATCCCGACGACGGCGCGCCTTTGTTCACGCTGACCGCCGCGGACGGCGGCGCGCTGCTCGCCTTCTTCGACTTTTACAGCCATATGGAAGGGGGCGCTCTGCGCGCGCAGTTGCGGCTCGCCGAAAGCTCCTTCGCCGGCACGGTCGATATCGACAATTTCGTCCTGCGCGGCGAGCCGGCGATGAAAAGTTTCGCCAATTCGGCCGACGCCGGGAAAATCGTCAACAAGGTCAAGCTCGACCCCAATTCCGTCGCCTTCGCCCGGATGCACGCCGAACTGAAAAAGGCGAATGACCGATTGTCGATCAGCGACGGCGTCATCGCCAATGCCGAAATCGGCTCCACCATCGAAGGCTGGATCGACTTCGATCGCGACACGCTCGATCTTTCCGGCACATTCGTCCCCGCCTATGGCGTCAACAATCTTTTCGGCAAGCTTCCGGTTCTCGGCCTGGTGCTCGGCGGCGGCCAGCAGGAGGGGCTGATCGGGGTGAATTTCCGCGTTTCCGGCTCGGCCAGCGCGCCCACCCTCTCGATCAATCCGCTGTCCGCGATCGCCCCCGGCTTTTTAAGAAAAATCTTCGGCGTCCTGCCGCATTAGGGCGGCGCGTCAATCGAACTGACGATTGTTGTTGTTTTTTTTAAATTTCCTTTTCGCGCCAAAGCTTGCAATTTGACCGGAATGTTTGGGAGGGGCGCGTGATCGACACAGTGATTTTCGACATGGACGGCACTTTGGCGGAGACGGAGGAGGTGCATCGTCAGGCCTTCAACCGCGCTTTCGCCGATTTCGGCCTCGACTGGAGCTGGGACGTTCCGCTTTATCGCAAATTGTTGAAAACGACGGGCGGCAAGGAGCGGATCACCCATTTCATCGAGCTCGAAGGCGGCGCGGCCGATCCGGAATTCGTGGCGAAGCTGCATAAGGCCAAGACCGCTGTCTATGCCGCGCTGGTGGACAGCGGGGCCGTGCCGCTGCGGCCGGGGATCGAGGCATTCATCGCGGCGGCGCGCGCCCGCGGCCTGACCCTGGCCATCGCCACCACCACCTCCATGCCCAATATCGAGGCCTTGCTCACCAACGCGCTCGGCCCGAAATGGCGCGAGATTTTCCCGGTGGTCGGGGCCGGGGACATGGTGAAGAAGAAGAAGCCGGCGCCGGATGTCTACGAACTGGCCCTGAAGGAACTGGGCAAGCCGCCGGCGCAATGCGTGGCGATCGAGGATTCGCGCAATGGCGTGCTGGCGGCGCGCGGCGCCGGATTGCCGGTGATCGCGGTGCGCTCGACCTTTTCGAGCGACGACGACCTCACCGGCGCGGCGATCGAGCTGCCCAGCTGCAAGGAGCTGAGCCTCGATCTGCTGGACAGGATCACTCCGCCGTCTTGACGCTTTTGGTGCGTGTCGAGCGGAGCAGGAAGCTCGGGACGTGATCGCCCATGCCGACGACTGGCGCGTCATCCTCCTCGCGCCGGCGCGGGGCCTTGCGGCGCGGCTCGTCCTCCGCCGGACGGCTGGCGCGGCGGGGCTCGTCTTCCGCCGGACGGCTGGCGCGGCGCGAGCGCGGGGCCTCTTGGCGTGTGGCCTCTTGGCGCGGGGCCGTCTCGTGTTCACGCGGGGCCGTCTCGCGCGGAGCGGGGCCGGTCGCCTCCTCGGCGGCGCGCTTGCGCCCTCCGGTCCTTTCGCGCCCGGACCTTTCGCGGTCGCCGCGTCCGCCGCGTCGCGGCCTTTCGCCGGAGCGCGCCGCGCGCTCGCGGTCGCGCTCGACATATTCGGGCGCCGCCAGTTCTTCGAGGCGCGGGCCGTCCCAGTCGATCTGCCTTTGGATCAGCGACTCGATCTGGGCGATATATTTGGCGTCGTGGTCGGTCACGATGGTGATGGCGTGGCCGGAGCGCCCGGCGCGGCCGGTGCGGCCGATGCGGTGGACATAGTCTTCCGGATGGGTCGGCGCGTCGAAATTGATGACATGGCTGACGTCGGGAATATCGAGCCCGCGCGCCGCGACATCGGAACAGACCAGAATATCCACCGCGCCGTTCTTGAAGGCGTCGAGCGACGCCATGCGCGACGCCTGATCCATGTCGCCATGCAGCGCCCCGACCGGGAAGCCGTGCTTTTCCAGGCTCTTGTGGACGATGCCGACATCGCGCTTGCGATTGCAGAAGACGATGGCGTTCTTGAGGCCCTCGGCCGACCGCAACAGGCGGCGCAAGGTCTCGCGCTTGTCGCCGCCGCCATGGGAGGCGACCAGAACCTGGGTGGTGGTCTCGACGGTGCTCGCGGCGCGCGCCACTTCGACGCGGGCCGGATTATGCAGGAATTGCTCGGTCAGCCGGGTGATTTCCGGCGGCATGGTCGCCGAGAAGAACAGGGTCTGCCGGGTGAAGGGCACCAGCTTGCAGATTTTTTCGATGTCGGGGATGAAGCCCATGTCGAGCATACGGTCGGCTTCGTCGATGACCAGGATTTCGATGCCGCTCAAAAGCAGCTTGCCGCGTTCGAAAAAGTCGAGCATCCGGCCGGGCGTGGCGATCAGCACGTCGGCGCCGCGCATGATCTTGGCTTCCTGATCGCCGAAGGACACGCCGCCGATCAGCAAGGCGACGTTCAGCTTGTGCTCGGCGCCATATTTGTTGAAGGCTTCCTCGACCTGGGCGGCGAGTTCGCGGGTCGGCTCCAGGATGAGGGTGCGCGGCACGCGGGCGCGGGCGCGGCCCTGCTCCAGCCGGGACAGCATGGGCAGGGTGAAGGCGGCGGTCTTGCCGGTGCCGGTCTGGGCGATGCCGAGCACGTCGCGGCCGGCGAGAGCATGCGGTATCGCTTGCTCCTGGATCGGAGTCGGGGTCGTGTAACCGGACTTTTCAACGGCGCGCAGCACCTTTTCGCTGAGGCCGAGGTCGGAAAATTGCATCAGGGGTCCAAATCGGGTTATGCGGATCGCGTCTATGCTTGCCGCTCCAGAACGTTGGCCTTTGGACGTCGATCTTTGGAGGTTGATCTTCGGTCGACGACCTCTGATCGGCAATCCTGACGATCACGCCGTCGGAACGAAAGACGGCTCAAGGCCGTTGGGGTCATTACACCGTCTGCCCGATGCGGAACCATGTTCCCATCGCCTGGCTAAAACATTTGAAACGGCGGGCGCGCGCGAATCCAAAGCGCCACGCGGACCATTAGGCGAAGCCGCGCCAAAGTCAACGAAATTCTGAAAATTCAGCGGTCGCCATCACTCTGGCCGCAGGGATTGAGCCGGGTCCGCCCGGCGCGATCGGGAATTGAGCCGGTGGCGCTGTAATCGATATCGGAATGGCCGTCGCCGCGAATGAAGGCGATCCTCGGCAGATTGCCGCTTTTCACCAGCATGTCCATGCCATGGGCGCCCAATATGCTAATCACGGCGACCACGGCGCAAAACAGCGCGATCTTGTCGACGGCTGATCCTCGCATGTCCTCTCCGAACGGTTTCATGACGAACTTCCCGCGCTCCTGACTGATACCGCTCCCTTATGCAGCGTCAAGGTAAACGCCGGGTTAGCGCGGACCGCCAAATCAGCGCGGCTTCATCCGCTCCATGATCCCGTCGCCCAGAATGAACTGGTGATAGATCGCGAGCAGCGCATGGCCGACGACGGTCGCGATCAAAAGATGCGCGAGCAATTCGTGGATTTCCTGAAGCCGATGGGCGACGTCGCGATTGGGCGCGAAGGGCGAGTGAATTTGCAGCAGACCGAGATCGAGCGTCCGGCCGGCGCGCAAAAAGGTCGCGATTCCAACCAGCGGGACGACCAGCATCAGCAGATAGAGCAGGCCGTGGCCGGCGGCGGCGGCGAGGCGGAACAGCGGCCCCATGCTGCCGGGATAATCCGGCGTTCCGGTCGATGCGCGGGCGGCGACGCGCAGAACCAGCAGGACGAGCAGGGCCAGCCCCACGATCGCGTGGGCGTTGACGATCGTCGGACGCATCGGCTTGGCGAAGGAATTGACGCTCAAGCCCACGGCGTAAAGGCCGAAGATCATCAAAGCCATGAGCCAGTGCAAAACAATGACCGGCGGCGCGAATTTCTTGTTTCCCGTTATTGTCCGCATCCCTGGCTCCAGAATTTCATGCGGTGAATGAAGTCATCGAGTCTCATCGCCGTCGCGCCCGGGCGCTCCGGTCACAAATCCACCAGATCCGCAGCCGCCGCGAAGGCCGCGCGCTCCTGCAGGAAGGCGAAACGCGCCTCGGGCTTGGTTCCCATCAGCCGTTCGACCGATTCCGCCGTTTCCTCGCGGTCCTCCTCGACAATGCCGACGCGCAGCAAAGTGCGCGAGCCCGGCGCCATGGTGGTTTCCTTGAGCTGCGCCGGCATCATCTCGCCCAGGCCCTTGAACCGGCTGATCTCGACTTTTCCGCGCCCGGAAAATTCCTTTTTCAGCAATTGGTCGCGGTGAAAATCGTCGCGGGCGTAGGCGACCTTGGCGCCCTGGCTGAGCTTGTAGAGCGGCGGCACGGCGAGATAGAGATGGCCCTGGTCGATCAGCTTGGGCATCTGCCGGTAGAAGAAGGTGATCAGCAGCGAGGCGATATGGGCGCCATCCACGTCGGCGTCGGTCATGATGATGACCTTGTCGTAGCGCAGCTCCTCGGCGCGGTAATGCGAGCCGGCGCCGACGCCGAGCGCCTGGATCAGGTCGCCGAGCTGCTGGTTGGCCGCCATTTTCTCGCGCGACGAACTGGCGACATTGAGAATCTTGCCGCGCAGGGGCAGGATCGCCTGATTGGCGCGGTCGCGCGCCTGCTTGGCCGAGCCGCCGGCCGAATTGCCTTCGACGATGAAAAGCTCGGAGCCCTGCGCCGAATTATTGCTGCAATCGGCGAGTTTTCCGGGCAGGCGCAGCTTGCGGGTGGCGCTCTTGCGCGCGACATCCTTTTCGGCGCGGCGGCGCAGGCGCTCCTCGGCGCGCTCGATCGCCCAGTCGATCAGGGCCTTGGCCTGGGCGGGCGAGGCGGCGAGCCAATGGTCGAAGGCGTCGCGCATGGCGTTCTCGACGATGCGCGAGGCCTCGACGCTCATCAGCCGGCTCTTGTTCTGGCCCTGGAACTCCGGCTCGCGGATGAACACCGAGACCATGGCGGCGCAGCCGGCCATCAGATCCTCGGCGCTCACGGCGGAGGCGCGCTTGCCCTGGCCGATGCGCTCGGCGTGATCCTTGAGGCCGCGCAGCAGAGCCAGGCGCAGGCCGGATTCATGCGTGCCGCCGTCCGCGGTCGGAATGGTGTTGCAATAGGAGTGGATCGAGCCGTCGTCCTCGGCCAGCCAGGCCACCGCCCATTCGAGCGAGCCATGGCGCTCGGGCTTCTCCACCCGGCCGGTGAAGAACTGCTCGGCGACCAGCGGCTTTCCTTCGATGTCGGCGGCGAGATAATCCTTGAGGCCGCCGGGGAAATGGAACACGGCCTCGGGCGGCGTCTTGCCACCGGGATCGAGCAGGGAGTCCGCGCATTTCCAGCGGATTTCCACGCCGCCGAACAGATAGGCCTTGGCCCGCGCCATTTTGAAAATGCGCGCCGGGGAGAAGGTGGACTTCTCGCGGAAGATGTCCGGGTCCGCCTTGAAGCGCACCTTGGTCCCGCGCCGGTTGGGGGCGCGGCCGACGGTTTCCAGCCCGCCGAGTGGAGTCCCGCGTGAAAAAATCTGGCGGTAAAGGGTCTGGCCGCGCGCCACTTCCACTTCGAGCCGCTCGGACAGGGCGTTGACCACCGAAACGCCGACACCATGCAGGCCGCCCGAGGTCTGATAGGCGCCGGAATCGAATTTGCCGCCGGAGTGCAGGGTGGTCATGATGACTTCGAGCGCCGATTTCTTGGGAAATTTCGGATGCGGGTCGACCGGGACGCCGCGGCCGTTGTCGGTCACGGAGAGATAGCCCTCGTCGTCCATCGCGACCTCGATCCGGGTCGCATGGCCGGCGACGGCCTCGTCCATCGCATTGTCGAGCACTTCGGCGAAGAGATGGTGGAGGCCGGTTTCGTCGGTCCCGCCGATATACATGCCGGGGCGCCGCCGCACCGGCTCCAGCCCCTCCAGCACCTCGATCGAGGCGGCCGTATAGCCGGCCTCGCCCGGCGAAACGGCGGCGGACGGTTTTTTCACTTCGGCTTTCTTAACCGGCGCCGGCTTGGGCGCGCCAAAAAGGTCCTGTTCGGCCATGATCTCGCGAAAAAGGTTCAAGGCGGCGAATCGCCGCCGGCAAATCCATCTTCCCCGATTCCGGCGAATCGCGGAAGGCGCGGCCGCATGCCGCTGTTGACCGGCGTGATTAGCACGAAAAGACACGCGGTGCGAACAGAACGAAAACAATTTTTCGCTCAAGCATGGCCGTGCGTCGAAAGAGATGCTAACGATAGCGTGGGCGATCCCGCACGGGAGGCATCATGGCGCCGCGTCTGTTGCTGGTTGACGACGATCCGATCCTGGCGATCATTGTCGCGGATTGGCTGTCGGAATGCGGCTGCGAAGTGGTCGGCCCGGCGCGGACGGTCAAGGCGGCGCTGGACCTGGTCGAGAAGGAAGGCGCGGCGCTCGACGGCGCCCTGCTCGATGTCGCGCTCGACCGCGACGATTCCTATCCGGTCGCCGACGCATTGGCGCTGCAGGGCGTGCCATACGCCTTCGTCACCGGCCATGGCCTGGGCGGCCTCGCGCCCGCCTACCGCGACGCGCCCATCCTGACCAAGCCGTTCCAGTCCGAGGATTTGCAGCGCATGATCGACCGGCTCGTCGCGACGCGCGGACGGCGTTGATCACTTGGCCGCGATCACTTGGCCGCCGCGGGCGCCAGCAGCCGCGAGAGTTTGCGGCGCAACTGCTCCGCGCTCACCGGCTTGTGCAGCAGTTCGAAGCCGCTCGACGCGATTTCGGCGATATGTTCGCTCGCCGTGTCGCCGGTGAGGATCAGGGTCGGAAAATCGCGGCCGGCGCGCCGCGCGATCTCCTTGGCCGCGGTGACGCCGGTCAGGCCAGCGCCGAGCCGATAGTCGCTCAGCACGGCGTCGAAACGCCAGCGGCGCGAGGCCGCGATCTCCAGAGCCTCTTCGCCGCTCGACGCCGCCAGGGTGGCGCAGCCCCATTTGCGCACGATATTTTCCAGTCCGTTGCGCAGGATCAGGTTGTCCTCGATGATCAGGATGCGGCCGCGCGGATCCTCGTAATGAGTCGGCTGGGCCTCGACGGCCGGGGCGCCTTCGGCGGCGGGCAGGGACAGCGAGAAGCGCGAGCCGCGCCCGACCCGCGAGCTGACCTCGATCTGCGCGTCGAGCAGGGCGGCGAGGCGGGCGACGATCGCCAGCCCCAGGCCCAGCCCCTTGCCGAGGTCGCGGCCGGGATTGTTGAGCTGGATGAATTCCTCGAAAATTTCCTGCTGTTTCTCCTTCGGCACGCCGATGCCGGTGTCCACCACGTCGATCCGCACGCGGTCGCCGCGCCGGCGCAGGCCGATCAGCACGCCGCCGTTCGGGGTGTAGCGGAAGGCGTTCTCGATCAGATTGCGCAAAGCGCGCTCCAGCAGCGCGGGATCGGCCAGCGCATGGAGCGGACGCTTGATCAGCCGCAGCTCCAGGCCCTTGTCGGCGGCCTTGGCCTCATATTCCGAGGACAGCCGGTCGAGCAGGGCGCTGAGATCGACCGAGTTGATCGCCGGCGCGACGACGCCGGCGTCGAGGCGGGAAATATCGAGGATCGCGGTCAGCAGCCCGTTGAGGCCGCCGAGCGCCTGTTTCATCATTTTCGCCGTCTCCAGCGCCTTGGGAACGGCGGCGACCTGACGCTCGATCAGGGCGAGCAGCAGCACCAGCGACTGCACCGGCTGGCGCAGATCGTGGCTGGCGGAGGCGAGGAATTTCGACTTGGCCCGGTTGGCGCGCTCGGCTTCGAGCGTCGCCGTCCGCAGCGCTTCCTCAAGCTCCTTCTGCTCGGTGATTTCGGTGGCGGCGCCGAACCATTGCACGATGCGGCCGTCGGCGTCGCGATGCGGCATGACACGGGTCAGGAACGGACGGAGCCTGCCGTCCGCGCCGCGCAGAGAGATGGTCATGTCCAAAGGCCGCCCGGTGGCGAGCGAGTCCGACCAGTGCTCGAAGATCGTGGAAAGGCTGTCGGGATCGACAAAATCCTTCCACCCCGAATTGGCCGGCCGGTCGGGCGGCGCGCCGGTATAATCGTACCAGCGTTCGTTGAACCAGGTGATTTCGCCCTCCGGCGAGGCGATCCAGACCAGTTGCGGGATGGCGTTGGCGAGCGACCGGAAATTCTTCTCGCTCTCGCGCAGCGCGTTTTCGGCGGCGCGCAGCCGGGTGATGTCGAGAAGGGTGACGAAAATGCGCGCCGGCTTGCCATTGGCGCCGATTTCGCTGCTCCACACGCTTTCGATCCAGCGCTCCTGACTGTCTTCGCCGATCGCGCGATATTCGATCCGGCCGCTCGCGGCGCCTTTGAGGCATTGCTGGATGGCCAGGGTCAGCCGGCGGCGGTCTTCGGGCGGCACGTGGTCGAGCAGCCCGTTGGCGAGCCGCTCCATTTCGGGGCCTTCGGCCGGCGTTTTGGGCGAATAGCCGAGAACCTGCGCGAAATTATAGGCGACATGGACATGGCCTTCGGTCATGTCGAATTCGGCATAGGTCAGGCCGCCGGCGTCGGCGGCGTGGCGCAGGCGGGTCTGGCTCAGGCGCAGCGCCGCCTCGCTTTCGAGCAAGGCGATTTCGGCGCGCTTGCGTTCGGTGATGTCGGTGCGGATGGCGACGAATTGCCGCGGGCGGCCCCGGGCGTCGAGGAAGGGCACGATGGTCGTGTCGGTCCAATAATGCGAGCCGTCCTTGGCCGCGTTGCAGACCTCGCCGCGCCAGACCTCGCCTGCCAGGATGGAGCCCCACATCCGATGGTAGAATTCCTGGGAATGGAGGCCGGAACTCATCATCCGGTGGTTCCGGCCGAGCAGTTCGTCGCGCGAATATTGGGAAATCGCGCAGAATTTGTCATTGGCGTAGGTGATCGCGCCGCTGTGGTCGGCGACTTCGATGATGGCGTGTTCGTCGAGCGCGGAAATCCGCGCCTGAAGCTCGAGCCGCAACTCGGCGGCGTGAAGCTCGCCGAAAATGCGGTGCAGCGCCTCGGCTGCGAAGGCGACGGCGAGGCTGCACAGGACGAAAACCAGCAGCGCCGGGCCGTCGAAGGGCGCGTTCAGCGCAAGGGCCAGGGCTTCGGCGCCGGCGCCGCCGAGGATCAGCGCCGTGAGGCCGGCGCGAAAGCCGCCGGCGAAGGCGGCGGCGATCGCCGCTGGATAAAGCGCCAGGAATGGCGAGGAGGCGGCGCGCGCCGCGATCAGGCCGGCCTGCCCGGCGACGCCGGCCACGGCGGCGAGCAGCCCGACGCCCATAGGATAGACCAGCGGCGCGCGGCGGCGCAGGCCGGCGATCCGGGCCAGCACGGCGTCGACGGCGAACAGCCAGTCGCGCGCGAGCCTGTCGGGCGCCTTGCGCTCCCCGGCGGCGAAATCCGATTGCGCCTCATGACGCACGCTGCACCTGCCCTGTCAGGGCCCAAGCAATTCCTCGATTGAGGATGGCGTGACAGCCGCCAAAAAACGAGGGGCATGAGCGAATATCGGCCATATTGCCACGAAAAGCGCGCAAAGCCCAGTTCGTCGCGGCCCCGTCGCCAAAACGGCGGCGCCTCGTCGAATCGGGCGCAACGATGAGGGCGGGGAGGCGGCCTGGCTGATCCTGCCGGCCATGGCCTTTGCCTGATCCGCGAAGTTCATCGTCCGCTTGCCGGCCGGCGCGAAAACCGCGCTTGGCGAAAGGACGACGGAACGCCCCGCTCGGCTTCGGTGGGCGAATCCTGATTTCAGAACGCGCCCGCGCTGAATTTGAACCTTTTTTTCCCCGCGTGGGGCCGAGGGCGGAATTTTATTTGCTCCCGTCTGGCGGTCGCGTTAATCAGCATGAACCGCTGGGGCGCCACTATTCGGACAAGAATATCGCTAAAACGAGGAAAGCTGGAGCATGTTCCCAAAAAGTTGCAGACTTTTTGGACAATGATATGCGTTAAAACAACGAATTAGAGACTTCTTCCGATTCCGAGGTAACGGAAAAGGCTCTAAGCGGAAATTCGTTGGCGAGCCGGTGGATTCCCCCCAGAACGAATGGCGGCTCCAACCGCCCACCCCGCCCACGCGCGGCCTGCATGGCGCGACGACAGGAAGGATCTGATGAACAAGACCGAGCTTCGCGCCGCCGTTTCGCTCGCCGCCGTATTCGCCACGCGGTTGCTTGGCCTGTTCATGATCTATCCGATCTTCATGCAATACGCCCGCCCCCTGTCCGGCGCGAACCCGCGCATGATCGGCCTGGCGCTGGGCGCCTACGGGCTGACGCAGGGCCTTTTCCAGATTCCGTTCGGGCTGCTTTCCGACCATATCGGCCGCAAGAAAGTCATCGTCGGCGGCCTGCTGCTGTTCGGCCTCGGCAGCGTGGTGGCGGCGCTCTCCACCTCCATCGAGGGCGTCATGCTGGGCCGCATCCTGCAGGGAAGCGGCGCCGTCGGCTCCTCGATCCTGGCCATGGTGGCCGATCTCACCCGCGACGAGGTGCGCACCCGCGCCATGGCGGTGGTCGGAATCACCATCGGCTTTTCCTTCGCGCTCGCCGTTCTCATCGGTCCGCCGCTCGCCGCCGCCGCCGGCCTTTCCGGCATGTTCTGGGCCACCGCCGGCTTCGCCCTCGTCGGCGTCGCCATCACGGTTTTCGTGGCGCCGACGCCCGACCACGCCGTCGCGCGCGGGGTCAGCTGGCCGACCTTCAAACAGGTGCTGCACGACAGCGAATTGCTGCGGCTCGATTTCGCCGTCTTCATCCTTCACGCCATTCTCACCGCTAGTTTCCTGGCGATCCCATCGATCCTGCGTCATGCCTTGGACCTGAACGCCGCGGGCGAGTGGAAATTCTATCTGCCGGTGATGGCCGTCGCCATGGGACTGATGGTTCCGGCGATCATCGTCGCCGAGACGCGCGGCCGGATGAAAGAGGTCTTCGTCGGCTCGATCGCCTTGATCGCGACGAGTCTGGCCGCTCTCGTCGCCGCGCCGTCGAGCGCCATGGCCGTGGTCGTCGCCATGACCGGCTTTTTCACCGCCTTCAACGCCATGGAGGCCATGTTGCCGTCGCTGGTGACGAAATTCGCGCCTCCCGCCGCCAAGGGCGCCGCCACCGGCGTCTATTCGAGTTCGCAATTCATCGGCATTTTCGTCGGCGGCGCGCTCGGCGGCTGGATCTACGCCGCCAGGGGCGTGCCCGGCGTGCTCGGCCTGACCATCGCTTTGTCGCTGATCTGGCTGGCGGTGGCCTCCTTCATGCGCCGCCCGGCGCAGCGCCGGGCGGCGCAGGCCGTTCAGGCGGGAGCCGAGCAGGCCTGACGCCGGGCGATTTTCCCGCGCCCCTCTGGCGCGGCGGCGGGGGCCGTCCCTATATTCGGGTGGCGCGCAATTTCGCGCGGCCTCTGGAACAGGGCGAACTCATGAAACTGAAAAAGATTGGCGCGGTTCTGTCCATTTGCGGCGTCGCCGCGCTCGCGGCGCCCGGTGCCGAGGCGAAGGGCTGCATTCGTGGGGCGGTCGCGGGCGGCATCGCCGGCCATGCGGTTCACCATGGGGTCATCGGCGCCGCCGCCGGATGTGTCGCCGCGCGTCATTATTACAAACAAAAGGCGAAGCAGGAACAGCAGCAGCAACAGATGCAACATCAACAGATGCAGCCGCAGCGGGGCGCCCCAGCTGCGGCGCCGACGCCTGCGCGGTGAGCTGATCGCCAAGCAAAAAGGGCGGCCATTCGGCCGCCCTTTCGCATTCCCTGAGCAGGAGCTCAGTAGGAATAATACATGTCGAATTCGACCGGGTGCGGCGTCATCTCCATGCGATAGACGTCCGCCATCTTCAGCTCGATATAGCTGTCGATGAAGTCGTTGTTGAAGACGTCGCCGGCCGTGAGGAAGGCGCGGTCCTTGTCGAGATTGGCGAGCGCGTCGCGCAAGCTGCCGCACACCGTCGGGATCTTCTTCAGCTCGCGCGGCGGCAGGTCGTAGAGATCCTTGTCCATCGCCGGGCCGGGATCGATCTTGTTCTTGATGCCGTCGAGGCCGGCCATCAGCATGGCCGCGAAGGCGAGATAGGGGTTGGCCGTCGGATCGGGGAAGCGAACCTCGACGCGCTTGGCCTTCGGGTTGTTGGTCCACGGAATGCGGCAGGAGGCCGAGCGGTTGCGCGCCGAATAGGCGAGCAGAACCGGAGCTTCGAAGCCCGGGACCAGGCGCTTGTATGAGTTGGTCGAGGGATTGGTGAAGGCGTTGAGGGCCTTGGCGTGCTTGATGATGCCGCCGATGTACCACAGGCATTCCTGGCTGAGGTCGGCGTATTTGTTGCCGGCCATCACCGGCTTGCCGCCCTTCCAGATCGACTGGTGGACATGCATGCCCGAGCCGTTGTCGCCATAGATCGGCTTCGGCATGAAGGTCGCGGTCTTGCCGTAGGAATGGGCGACCTGATGGATGCAGTACTTATAGACCTGCAGGTGGTCGGCGATGGTGGTCAGCGTGCCGAACTTGAGGCCGAGTTCGTGCTGGGCCGAGGCCACCTCGTGGTGGTGTTTCTCGACCTGGGCGCCCATGGCCGCCATGGCCGCGAGCATTTCGCCGCGCATGTCCTGGGCCGAATCGACCGGCGGGACCGGGAAATAGCCGCCCTTGGTGCGGACGCGGTGGCCGAGGTTGCCGCCCTCATAGGGGGTGTCGGAATTGGTCGGCAGTTCGGTCGAATTGAGGACGAAACCGGTGTTGTAGGGATCGGCCTTGAAGCGCACGTCGTCGAAGACGAAGAATTCGGCTTCCGGGCCGAAGAAGGCGGTGTCGCCGATGCCGCTGTTCTTGAGATAGGCTTCGGCCTTCTTGGCGATGCCGCGCGGATCGCGGTGATAGGGCTCGCCGGTCAGCGGTTCGAGAACGTCGCAGACGATCGACAGGGTCGAAGCCGAAAAGAAGGGGTCGATGGTGGCGGTGGCCGGATCGGGCATGAGCTTCATGTCGGATTCGTTGATCGCCTTCCAGCCGGAAATCGACGAACCGTCGAACATCTGGCCTTCGGAGAAGAACTCATCGTCGACCAGCGAGATGTCGAAAGTGACATGCTGCCACTTGCCGCGCGGGTCGGTGAAGCGGAGGTCGACATATTTAATGTCTTCGTCCTTGATCTTTTTCAGGAGTTCCTTGGCAGTCGTCATTGATGCGCCTCTTCTTTTGAGATGACGTTGAAGGAGAGAAGTTCGGTTGGGCGGCTCAGACCGCGTCCGGGCCGGTCTCGCCGGTGCGGATTCTTATGGCGCCCTCGATATTGGAAATGAAAATCTTGCCGTCGCCGATGCGGCCGGTCTGCGCGGCTTTGCGGATGGCTTCCACCGCGCGGTCGACGGCGTCGTCGGTCAGCACCAGTTCGATTTTGACCTTGGGGAGAAAGTCCACGACATATTCGGCGCCGCGATAAAGCTCGGTATGGCCCTTCTGGCGGCCGAAGCCCTTGGCTTCGGTGACGGTGATTCCATGAAGTCCGGCTTCCTGGAGGGCTTCCTTCACCTCGTCGAGCTTGAAGGGCTTGATGATCGCTTCGACTTTTTTCATGCCTGGGCGGGTCTCCAGTCTCGCGCGCCGGCTTGTCGGCCCGTTTCGCGTTCAACGCAAGCGTCATAGCACCGCGCCGCGCGACAAGAAAGCGTTCACGACGACAATTTGGCGTCATTTTGATCGAATTGTCGGCAAATTGAACAATGGTTGACGGGAAATAGCCGAAAGTCGGGCCTTTCATACGGTTTCTGCAAGATTGCTTCGCAATCCGCAGAAACGCCATGGCGCGAAAACCCTCTATGTCGCGGGCGGATTTTCGCGCCAGCGGAATACGAATTCCGAATGATTCATTGGGAATTCGTATCAGGCCCGATAACGCCTCACAGGGGGCCTGTGGCGAGCGGCAGATCGGCGCAGGCGCCCCAATCGGCCCAGGAACCGTCATAGACCGGCGCGGTCTCGCGGCCGAGTTCGGCGAGCGCCAGCGACAGGATCGCGGCGGTGACGCCCGATCCGCAAGTGGTGAGAATCGGGCGGGAAATATCGACCTTCGCGGCGGCGAAGGCGTCCGCCAGCTCCTGTCGCGGCTTGAGCCGGCCGTCGGTCACCAGACCTTCCCAATGCAGGTTGAACGAGCCGGGAATCCGGCCCCGGCGCACGCCGGGGCGAGGCTCGATGTCCTCGCCGCGACAACGCGCGGCCGAACGCGCGTCCACGATTTGCGGTGCGCCGGCTTGGCCCGCCCGTGCGCTTGCCGCCTTCACGTCGTCGCGCGAGGCGACCAGGCGATGGTCGAGCCGGCAGGTGAAATGGCTGGTCTTGGCACAAGCCTCGTCTTCGGCTACGCGGCGGCCTTCCGCCAGCCATTTCGGCAGGCCGCCGTCGAGGATGAAGACGTCGCGCTTGCCGAAGGCGCGGAAAGTCCACCACACGCGCGGCGCCGAAAACAGGCCGAGGCTGTCATAGACGACGATCGAGAAGCCGTCGCCGATCCCCAGCTTGCGCATGGCGCTGGAGAAGGCGACGGGATCGGGCAGCATGTGCGGCAGGCCTGTCGATGTGTCGGCGATGGCGTCGATGTCGAAGAAAACCGCGCCGGGAATGCGGCGCGCGCGAAATTCTTCCGCCGCGTTGCGATTGGCGTCGGGCATGTGCCACGAGGCGTCCACGATCGCGATCCCCGGCGCGCCGAGACGCGCGCTGAGCCAATCGGTGGAAACGAAATGAGTTTCGGACAAAAGCTTCTCCGTTTTGCGAAAAGTTCGCGATTAACGTTAGAGATAGCCTCGACGCCGGACAAGCAATGTTGCTCCGCACGAAAGAATATTGGCCTCCGCAAGCCGATCGGCGCGCCTGCTTGAGATGGCGAGGCCGCGTCCGCCGAAAGGGGCGGGTCAGAACAAATAGCTGACCGTCAGTTGCGGCCCGAGCAGGGTTTGCTGGAGGCGGAAGCTGCCGTTTTGTTTGACGGCTTCCGTGTAGTCGACATAGAGCGCGCGGAAGCCGACGGTCAAGGCAACCGACTGGCTCCAGTTGTACCCAACCGCGGCAAAGGTCTGCCAGGTCGCGCTGTTGGCCACGCCGCCGATGTCGGCCTCGCCGGTGAGGAACCATTTGTCGTTGAGGGTGTAATGCGCGGCCAGGCCGACGATCGGATCGGCCCAGTCCTTGGTCTGCGATCCCGAAACGCCAATGCCGGGAATGGCGGCGTCCAGGCCGAGCGTGGCCGTCAAATCGACGAACCGGGCGCCCGCAATGGCATAAACGCTCAGATCGGACCCTTGGGTCGGCAAACGCACGCCGCCAAAACCGGTGAGGAATGTTTCGCTCAGGCGCAGATTGGCGCCGAGGCCGCCATAGGGGCCCAAAGCCGTGTTCGACGCGGGAATATGCGCGCCCGCCGAAACGGCCGACCAGTACAGGTCCAGGCCGAGGATGAAATTCTCGTTTTTGGCGGTGAGGGTCAACGGAACCACGCCATTGAGATGGCGCAGAAGGGTGAAGAAGCCGACATCGCTCGACACCGTCGGCAGACGGCGCACCCCGACATTGGCGATGGAGCTGGGCGCCCAGCCGTCGAGCGTCGCCTCGAAAACCCAGCCGCCGGCGATCGGCGGCGGAGCGGGGGCGGGCGCCTCCTTGAGGCTGGGGAGATCGGCAGCCAGCACGGACGATGCGGACATCACGATGAGGGACAATATCGCGCCGCCGCCAGGCAAGAGTTTTCCCACTTAAAATCTCCTAAATGGCGGCCCAGAGGCGATTGGCTAATATTGGCAGAATTCATGCGCCGATGAAATGTGACGCGGGACAGGCGAATTTTATTTCCAAAGCCTGTTGTATATATACGACAACGGCAAAAAATAGCGGCCAGGGCTGCTTACTTGACCGTTCGAGTCAGCTTGCCTTCCTGATCGCCGGTGGCTTTCATTCGCCTCCGGGTTTGTTGTGAAAACGGCGCGAAATCGCGCCCAACCTGCTGTGAAATAAAGGGGACTTGCGGCTCTCAGGCCAATAAATCAGGCGCCGCCTGGCGCATGCGGGAATAAAGGCTTTGGCCAATGGAAAGAAACGACTGGAGGGGATGAGCGCGTCACAGAATCCCCTCAAGCCAGCCAGGCTGGAACCGGCAAACCCTTCCCGCGCAGGAAAGTTGGGTTGTACAGCTTCGACGCATAACGCGCGCCGGAGTTGCCGAGGATCGTCACGATGGTCTTGCCGGGGCCGAGGGTGTGGGCGAGGCGGATCGCGCCGGCGACATTGATCGCCGAGGAGCCGCCGAGCAGCAGGCCTTCGTGCAAGGTGAGGTCGAACAGGATCGGCAAAGCCTCTTCGTCTGGAATCTGGAAGGCGAGGTCGATCGGCGCGTCCACCAGATTGGCGGTGATGCGGCCCTGGCCGATGCCCTCGGTGATCGAGGAGCCGGCGGATTTCAACTCGCCCGTGGTGTAAAAAGCGTAAAGCGCCGCGCCCATCGGGTCGGCGAGGCCGATTTTTATCTCCGGATTCCGGCGTTTAAGCGCCCGGCCGACGCCGGCCAAAGTGCCGCCGGTGCCGACGGCGCAGATGAAGCCGTCGAGCCGGCCGCCGAGCTGGTCGTAGATTTCCGGGCCGGTGCTTTCCTCATGGCCCCGCCGATTGGCGACATTGTCGAACTGATTGGCCCAGACCGCGCCGCCGGGATTCTTTTGCGCCAGATCCGCCGCCAGCCGGCCGGAATATTTCACGTAATTGTCGGGATTTGCGTAAGGGACGGCGGGAACCTCGATCAGCTCGGCGCCTTGCAGGCGCAAAAAACTTTTCTTCTCTTCCGACTGGGTGTCGGGAATGACGATCAGGGTGCGGAAACCCAGCGCATGGGCGACCAAAGTCAGGCCGATGCCGGTATTGCCCGCCGTGCCCTCGACAATGGTTCCGCCCGGTTTCAACGCGCCCGATTCGACCGCGTCGCGGACGATGGCCAGCGCCGCGCGGTCCTTGATCGAGCCGCCGGGATTCATGAATTCCGCCTTGCCGTAGATGTCGCAGCCGGTGGCTGTTGACGCGGCGCGCAGTTTGATGAGCGGCGTATTGCCGATGGCGTCGAGAACCGATGAGGTGATTTTCATGATCTGCCCGATGAACTTTGGGCCAAGCTAGCGGCGCCGCGCGCGGCCGGCAAGCGCGGCGGGCTCCGGCGCTATCTGTCAAGATTCCGGAAGGATGAATCAGGGCGTGCCGGACGCAAAAATCCGCGCGATTGCCTCCGCGTCCAGCACCGAAAACTCCCCCGGCGCCAGATCGTCGGGCAAAGCCAAGCCGCCGATCGAGACACGATGCAGCGCCGTCACATGGTTGCCGACCGCCGCGAACATGCGGCGGACCTGATGATAGCGGCCTTCATGCAAGGTCAGCAAAGCCGTGTGTTCGTCCAGGGCTTCCAGATGCGCCGGCAGCAGCTTCTTGTCCTCGCCTTCCAGCATCAGCGTTCCGGCGGCGAAAATTTGCGCTTCGTCGCCGCGCAAGGGCCGGTCGAGCGTGGCGCGATAGGTCTTGGGCGTGGAAAAGCGCGGCGAAATGATCTTGTGCAGCAGGGCGCCGTCATCGGTCAGCAGCAGCAGGCCGGAAGTGTCCTTGTCGAGCCGCCCCACCGTCGAAATCGCCGGATCGCGCCGACGCCAGCGGTCCGGCAGGAGCGAAAAGACCAGCGGACCCGTTTCCTTGCGCGAGCAGGTGACGCCCGGCGGCTTGTTCATCATCAGCACGACGCCGGGCAGGGGATCGAGTTCCTCGCCGTTCAGGCTGAATTGCGCCGCGAGCCCCGGATCGAGAACAATCCTCTGTTCGACGTCGGGAAAAATTTCGCCGTCGAGCCGGATGCGCCCGGCGCGGGCGAGCAAGGAAATCTGGCGCCGCGAGCCATAGCCGAGATTGGCGAGCAGGCGGTCGAGGCGGATGGTTCTTCCGCTCATTTGACCGCCTCGATCAGTTTGAAGCCGTCCTCGACGGCGATGGGTGTCACGGAGCGGAAGTTTTTGGCCATCGCGGCCTCATAGGGCAGGTGGCGATTGGCGACCAGCCAGCAGCGGCCGCCGGGGCGCAGATTGGCTGCGGCGCTGGCGATGAAGCCCTGCCCAAGCTCCTTGCTCTCCTGGCCCGCCTCGTGGAACGGCGGGTTCATGGCGATGAAATCCAACGGCCCGTTTTTCAACTCCCGCGCGTCGGCCCAAAGGATCGTCACGCGCGGATCGGCGACATTGCGGGCGCAAAGCTCGGTCGCGCGCCGGTCGATATCCACCAGAACAAGGGATTTCACCTTGGGCGAGGCCAGAATTCCGTGGGCGATCACGCCGAGGCCGCAGCCGAAATCGGCGCCTCGGCCGGAAAATTGCGGCAGATGGCGGATCAGCAGCGCCGAGCCGGGATCGATCCGGTCCCAGGAAAACACGCCGGGTTGGGTCCACAGGCCGAGCGATTCGACAAAACGCGGCGCGCCGGCGTCGATCGCGGCCTGAATCGCGGCCTCGTCGCCCTGGGCGGACGCGGCGCAAATGCGATGATGCCGCCTGGCGCTTTCAAGGCTTGGGCAGCCGAGTTCGGCCAGTTCCCAGGCGATTCGGCCGCCGCCCTTGTCCTTGGCCGCCATGGCCAGCAGGGGCGCGCCGGGGGCCAGCGCGCGCAGGGCGAGCGCCAGCGTGGCGCGGCGCTCGACGGCGCCCGGCGGCGCCAGCAGGACGAGATCGGCGAGCGCGCCAGGCGGGAGTTCCGCGAGGTCGTCGGCGCCCGGAACGAGCGGCGAGAACTGGCGCGCGTCGGGCGCGACTTGCGCCAGCTCCGGCGGCGGCGCGCCAAAAACATTGTTATGGATCATGCTCTCCCCGGACCATCCGGACGGGCGTTTTTTGCCGTTTCATCGACATGGAGACGGCGCGATCGAGGAGGAAAGTGACTCCCTGAGCAGGACTCGAACCTGCGACCCAGCGATTAACAGTCGCCGAAAACCTCATTTCCTGTCCCGTCACATCCCGTCAATTTTTCGCTCGCAAGTCCTTGCGTTCCCTTGTATTTCGTAATTTTAACGGCGTTATAATCCGTCAGGCGCAGTCAGCATAAAGCGCCATTCTTTTTTCCGACTGCCCGCCACGCTTGGAAACGCCATGACCAAGCTCGCGCTCACCGTCAAACAGATATAGGCCCTCAAACCGCGCGACAAGCCTTACGAGGTCAGGGATCATGGCGTGACGAACGGCTATGTCGTGAAATGGCCGAGCGGAGCCGTGTCCTATGTCAGCGGGCGGGCGATTTCGGCGCCGAATTCATCACCTTGGCGCGCGCCGTTCACAAGACCAACGACCGTCGCTTGGAAATCAAGCGCCGGATCAACCTCGTCACCGGCAGCAAAATCGTCGAGGAAAAAAGCTACAGCGCCTATTGAGGGTTGCGTTGCGAAAAGACGCCGACGCGCGACGCGCCTCACGCCTCAAGCGCGGCGATTTCCGCGATCTGCGCGGTCGCCCGCCCGTGGCGTCGCCGAAACACGGACCGGCTCCAATGGCGCGGCGTATATTTGTACGACACCGTGCTATGGAGAGCGACCGCGCGCCGCAGCTCGTGCGAATCCAGGAACAGGGTTCTGTGAAACCGAAAGGCGGATCCCTCGGCCAGATAACGGGCGAACGTCCGGGTCAGCAGGCCCGGCCCCGTCGCCAGCCAGACCACGTCGCTGTCGCCGCGGTTGATCGCCTGGATGGCGCTTTTTAGAGCTTCTTCGATGACCGGATGGCCGGGCGTCGCGGCAATGAAATTATTGCCGGCGGTTCCAAAATCTTCCTGATGCAGGATGAGATCCTTGCCGCCGGGATCGATGGTCGAAATCGGCGCGATGCAACGGTCGTCGGCGTCGGCGTAAAAGCCGCCGGCGCGATGCAGCCAGATCAGGCGAAACAGGTCGGCTTGACTCGCCGGTTCCTTCACGCGCTCGAACGCCTCGGCGGCGCCCCGGATTCCCGTGTCACGGATATAGGCGCGCGCGTCGGCCTTGGAGAAAAGCTGATAGGAAAAATCGGGGTGCGTCGCGCGCCATTCGTCCGAAAGAGCCCGAACGTCGTCGGGGATGTCCTCGTCCCAATATTGCGCGATTTGGCGGGGAAAGAGCGACGCTCCCTTGGCGCCCTCCCCGCCGGATAAGGCAAAAACCCCCGCGCGTCGCAATTCGACCAGGAAATGCAAGGCGAAGGGGGTGTAGTCGGGAGTCTCCCTCACCGGCGCGGCCAAAGCGGCGATGGGATCGCGCGACGCCAGGCCGGCGCGCAAAAGCGCCAGAGAGGCTTTATCCAACCGGTATTCGTCGATGAGCTGACCGAGAACCGACTGTGTCGGGCGGAAAACGCCGCCATGGAAAAGACGGTGGCTCGGGTTGCCGCGCACGGAAGCATTGAGAACTCTTCTGACTCGCCTCCACATCCGCGGCGAGGATGGACGCTCGGGCGGCCCGTTCGCCGAGGCTGAACTCGGAGGGATTGAGCTTCAGGCCTTCGAGAAAATGCTTCAGGGCTCGATCGGGCCGCCATCGCGCCATTTCGATCTGGCCGCGCAGGTGATGAATGCGCGTCATCTCGCGGGCGCTGGCCTTCGGCCAGGCCTCGATCGCCTGCCAGGCCTCGTCGAACGCGCCGAGGCTTGTCGATAATGCGACCTTTTGCGCCCACAATTCGAAATGCCTGGGAAATTTCGTAATTCCCATTTGCAGCGTCGAGGCGGCCTGCGGAAAATCGCCCCGTTCGCTCAGGAGACGAGCCCTTGTGCTGTAGATTTCCGGCAAGGAGCCGAAACGCGCCTCGCATTGCGCCAGAATTTCCCGCGCCTCGGCCAATCGTCCCAGTTTCGCGAGCGTCAGGGCGAGCTGAATCGAAATTCCGGGATTGGATGAATTGATTTCGAGGACTCTTTTGCGCAGGGCGATGGCGCTTCCGATATCGTCGAGCAGATCGGCGAACAGCGCGAGCGCTCCGAACGCCTGCGCATTCCTGGGATGGCGGCTCAGGACATCCTGAAGCGCGACGATGGCCTGGCTCGTGCGGCCAAGGAAAAAATCTTCGGTCGCGATTTCTGTCGCAATATGCGCCTGCCCCGGACTCAACTCGTCCGCGCGCGCGAAAGCCTGGCGGGCGCCGGCGCGATCGCCACGCGCGCGGGCGTTGTGACCGGCGCGCATGTGGAATGCGGGCTGGCGTGGATTGCGCGCAATGGCTTCCTGCAATATCCGGTCGGCTTCAAGAAATTGTCCGGCGTCTTGCAGCTCCCTCGAATATTCGCAGACCGTCGCCTCCGTCGCGGCGGGCGCCGAGGCGGCCAGGCGGTAATATTCGAGCGCGGCGACGGCGTCCCCTCGCCGGCGCATGACCTGCCCCTTGCCGATCAGCGCGGCGATATCCTCTTCGTGGCCGCTCAGAATCGCGTCGTATAATTCATCGGCCTCCTGAATGCGCCAATGCCGCAGATATTCGCCCGCAAGCGCCAGCCTCGCCTCGCGACGGCCCGGCGCAAGGGCATGAGCCTTTTCGATGATCGCAAGCGTTTCAAAGGCGCTGGACCGGCGACGAAGCCCGTGCGCGTAAGTGAGCCAGGCCTCGGCGGACTGGGGACTACGCTCGACGAGAGCGGCAAGGACGGCTTCGGCTTCGTCGAAACGGCCAAGCTCGCGGAGCGACGTCGCCAGTTCCCGCTGGCGCCCGGCGTGATGCGGTTCGAGATTCGCTGCGCGACGGAAATGCTCCAGCGCCAGCAGCCTTTCTCCGCGTTGGCGCGCGATAAGGCCCAAGCCATGCCACGCCGAGGCGATGTTGGAGTCTTTCGCGACAACTTCGGCAAAAACCCCTGATGCTTCGTCAATGCGGCCGAGCTGATAGAGTTCATCGGCGATGCCGCACTGCGTCCCGGCGTTCGCCGGATCGATGGCCGCCGCCTGGCGAAATTTTTCCAACGCCGCGAGATGGTCGCCGCGCCCGCGGGCGATCATGGCCAATCCCGTCCACGCTTGCGCAAATTGGGGATCTTTGACGACAAGGTCGCGATAAATCGCCTCCGCCTCGTCAAAGCGCCCGAGTTCGCGCAGTTCGACGGCGACCGCGCAATGCGTCCCGGCGTTGGCCGGATCGATCGCCGCCGCCTTGCGAAATTTTTCCAACGCCGAGAGACGGTCGCCGCGCCCGCGGGCGATAAAGGCCAACCCCGTCCACGCCTCAGCAAATTGGGGATCTTTCGCGACGACGTCGCGATAGATCGCCTCCGCCTCGTCAAGGCGGCCGAGTTCGCGACATTCTTCCGCGATAAGGCGGCGATTGATGATTTGGTCCGGTTCGAGCGCGGCGGCTTTGCGAAAGGCCTCGAGCGCGGCGGCGCGGTCCCCGCGCCTGCGCGTCACCAGTCCGAGCCCGCGCCAGGCCCCCGCGAATTCGGACTCTTTGGCGACAATTTCGCGACAGGCCGCCTCCGCCTCGTCCAGACGGCCGAGCTCGCGATATTCTTCCGCCACATGGTAGAGAATCCGGATGTTGTCCGGTTCGAGCGCGGCGGCCTGGCGAAAAGCCTCGATCGCGGCGGCGCGCTCGCCCCGCCTGCGCGCGACATGCGCCAGCCCCAACCACGGCTGCGGCCAGTTCGGATCCTTGGCGGCAATATCGCGATAGGCCGCCTCCGCCTCGTCGAGGCGGCCGAGTTCGCGACATTCTTCCGCCACTTGGTACAGAATCCGCGTGTTGTTCGGTTCGAGCGCGGCGGCCTGGCGAAAATCCTCGAGCGCGGCGGCGCGGTCGCCGCGCTTGCGCGCGACGTGCGCCAGACCCAGCCACGGCTGCGGCCAGTTCGGATCTTTGGCGACGATATCGCGATAGGCCGCCTCCGCCTCGTCGAGGCGGCCCAGCTCGCGACATTCTTCCGCGATATCGTAACCGATGCGGATATTTTCCGGTTCGAACGCCGCAGCTTCGCGAAAGGCGTCGAGCGCGGCGGCGCGGTCGCCCCGCTTCCGCGCGACCCGCGCCAGGCCCAGCCATGCTTGCGACCAATGGGGCGCTTTCGCCAGAAGATCGCGAAAGAGCGCCTCGGCCTCGTCAAGGCGGCCGAGATCGCGCAGCTCGGCGCCGATTTCTATCAGAACCCAAAGCTTTTCCGGGGCCAAGGCCGACGCGGCGCGGAAATGTTCAAGGGCGGCGGCCCGCTCGCCCCGCTTGCGCGCGTCTTGCGCGAGAGCCGTCATTTGCGAAAAATCGCCGCCGTTCAATCCCATGCTCGACCTGGAGTCTTTTCGGTCTGGAACCGCCCGCAATTCCGAGCCGAGAGAGTGTGAAGCGTTCAAGCCCGACTCGCAAACGCTTCGCCGGGGCCGACCGGCGCGATCCGCGCGCTGACCGGAAAACGAAGTCATGGCCCGCCAAAAACGATATTTCCGGCGTCCTTTCAAGAACGATTTCTTGCTAGACGGGGCCCGCCAGAAGTTCCTGCGTTATTGCGCCGATACGCCGGTTCGGTGTATAGGGCTGAATGAGCTGCAACGGTCAAAAGACTGTATTTTCGTGTCAAATCGCCGCATTGGCGCAACTCTATTCCGCCAGGCTTCGACATCGCACGAAAGGTCCGCCCAAAGCGAACCGTTGTTTTCAGAACGCGAATTGGTAAGAGTTGAATGACCCGCCAGATGAGCGACGCTCCGGACAATCATGCAGAAAATCGACATTTGGACGGGCGTATCGAGCTGGTGTCCGGCCGTAAAATCGAGGGCTGGGCCTGCGATCGCGGCGCGTCCGGCCAGCGCGTCGACGTGGAAATCCTGTGTGGCGGGGTAAAAGTCGGCAGTGGGCGCGCGGACCGCTATCGCAAGGATTTGCAGCTCGCGGGCGTGGGCGATGGCCAGCACGGTTTTGAAATCCAGTGCGATTCCAACCTGACCGCCGATTTCCAAGTCCGCATCGCGGGCACGGAATATTTTTTGCCGCAACATGGCGATGACGTCGTCAAGGCGCCATCGGAGCGCGAAGAGGTCGTCACGGAGCCGCCGGGACAGCTCGATATTGAACCGCTGAAAGTCTTCGTTGAAGTAGCGCGCGTGACGCCGAGTGGAATCATCGAAGTCGGCGGTTGGGCGGCGGGCTATTCCGCCGTGGAAGAAATCAAGATTTTCGTCTCCGAATCCCTGCTGGGAGAGCCGGAACGGCGCCGACCGCGTCCTGACGTCGCAGAAATTTACCCTGAATTCGTGAACGCCGGAACGTCGGGATTTTTCTTACAGAGAGAAATCGATGACGAGATTTTGCGTCATCCGGAAATCACCGTCACCGCGCGACTGTTGGGCGGCGTGACGCGCACGGTTTCGAAGACGTTGCACCTTCCGTCCCTCATTCGTCGAAAACAGCACAACGAAAGAGAATTCCACCACTTTTTCGAGCGGTCCCTGCTTTCCACCGGCGGCTCGCTCAAGGTCGAAGGCTGGATCGCCAGCGCCGAGAAAATCGCAACCATTAACCTTCTTGCTGACGGAAAGAGCATCGGGCGCGCCAAATACGGCCTGCCGCGTCCGGACGTCGGAAATTATTTTCCTTCGATCCGTTCGGCGCGCGACGCCGGCTTCTCCTTCGAGAAGGAACTCGGCGGTTCTTGGAGCGGCGAACATCTGATCACGTTGGTTGTGGAAACGGCGCAGGGATCGACCCACGCCCTGGCGCTGCCGTTGCTGGCGCAGGCGGCGGAGGCGGCCGGCGCGTCCGAAAAGGCGGGCGCCGGAAGCGACCAAATGCGCTTCCATCTCGATGTTCCAGCCGTTTCGGACGGCGTCGCGACCGAAACGGCGCGCGGAATGTTTTCCGTCGGCGGCTGGGCGATCGCCCGTTCGGGGATCGCCAGTATCGACGTCTATCTGGATGACCTTCTCGTCGGCGCCGCCTCCCGCAGCATGCGTCGTCTCGATATCAACGCGGCGTTTCCGGATTGGAGCGGCTCCTTGCTCAGCGGTTTCGCCATGATGCTGCCGCGCAAACTGTTCACCCGCGAGCGCCACACGATCCGCATTGAAATCAAGGATAACAGCGGCGAGTACAATGAAATCAAATTCGATGTTCCCGTCGACCCCGGTGGCGAAGACCCGCGCTACGGTTCTTTGCGCGACCGCGCGCCGCAGGCGGAAGTCGATCTCAAACTTGAGCTGATCGATGCTTCGCCGACGCCGCCAGCCTTTACCGTCGGCGTGCTGATCAAAGGCGGCGGAAAGGACGAGGCGGCGCAGCTGCGCAAAACGCTCAAATCCTTGCAGCGACAATATTTCGAGGATTGGCGCCTGGCGCTTCTGACGACAAAAGCCGCTCTGAACGAGGAAACCCTCGAATTGGTGAGAGAATGCGGCATCAACCCGAGCTCTCTGCACAGGTTGGACCAGACGGACTACCGGCGGATGATCTCCGACGTGCTGGCGCCTTGGCGCGCCGCCGGCCGGCGTCCCTATTTCATGCTGTTGCGCGCCGGCGTCCGCCTGGGCGCCGACGCCCTGCTTGAAATGGCTCTCGAAGCGGCGACGCATCCGATGGTGGATTTCATCTATGGCGACGACCGCCGCCATGACGTTTCCTCTCAGGCTCTTTCCACTTTCTTCAAGCCGGAATGGTCACCCGACTTGCTTCTATCGACCAATTACATCGGACCTGCCTGGTGCGCCTCCGAAAAGGCGATCGCCGAGGCGGGACTGCGGTTAGGCCAGCTGGCGAGTTTGAGCGAGTACGGCATGGTGCTGCGTCTGACGGAAAAACCGGGACAAATCAACCGGATTCCGGCGACGTTGAGCGAGCGCGAAAAAGATGTTGGCGATAGCGAAGCTCAGGAAATCCGCGCCTTGAACCAGGCGATCCGGCGCCGTGGCGTCGCCGGAGAGGTTTTGCGGGGAGACTTTCCGGGAACCTACCGCGTGCGCCGGTCGGTCGCGACCCGAGGGCTGGTTTCCATCATCATGCCGACCATCGCCACGCGCGGCCTGGTCAAGACTTCTATTGAATCCATCAGGAAAACCACCGAATACAAGAATTATGAGATCATTTGCATAGATAATATCAAAGACGAAACATCGGAATGGAAGCCATGGCTGCGTGAAAATGCCGACAAGGTCGTCGAACTATTGGAGCCATTCAATTGGTCCCGGTTCAATAATGTCGGCGCTCAGGCCGCGGAGGGAGAATATCTGCTCTTCCTCAACGACGACGTCGAAGTGCTCGACCCCTATTGGCTGCATGCTCTGTCGGAGCATGCGGAACGCGACGAAGTCGGCGTCGTGGGGCCGCAGCTGCTCTATCCGGATTTCCGCATTCAGCACGCCGGAATGTTTCTCGCGGATTCGGATGCGCGTCATCTCTTCCGATTTCTCGGCGAGGGCGAACCCGGGCCGTTCGGACTCGCCCGCGTCCAGCGCAACACGATCGCGGTCACCGGCGCCTGCATGTTGACGCGCCGCAACGTTTTCGAACAAATTGGCGGCTTCAACGAAAAACACAGCGTGGTCAATAACGATCTGGACTTCTGTCTGCGCGCCGGGCGCGCCGGAAAGCTGGTCGTCTATACGCCTCACACGCGCATCATCCATCATGAAATGGCCAGCCGCGCCCAATTGCCGGATGTGTTCGATCCCGGCTTCGCGGCGGAATGGCGGAATATTTTCCTGCTCGGCGATCCCTATTTCCATCCCGCGCTGTCGCGCGAAGATGTGAATTATGTCCCCGAGGGCGAGCCGCCGCAGTTGATTTGCGCCGGCCATCCCCTGCTGGCGCGCGATAAGGTCAAACGCATTCTTGTCCTGAAACTGGACCATGTCGGCGATTTCATCACGGCCCTGCCGGCGATCCAACGATTGCAGATGCGCTTCCCGCAGGCTGAAATCCATCTCCTGGCCCCCAAGGCCTCGATCGTGCTGGCCGAACTCGCGCCGGCCATCGTCAATTCGATCGAATTCAACTTTTTCCACGCCGTCTCGCAGGAGGGGCGCCGCGAGCTGACCGAGGAGGAATTACAGGCGCTGGAACAAAAGCTTTCGCCCTATGAATTCGACATAGCGGTCGATCTGCGCAAACACGGCGACACGCGGCCCATTCTCCAGCGCACGGGCGCGCGCTTGCTGGCGGGGTTCGATCACCGAAACGAGCATTCCTTTCTCGATGTCGCGCTCGAATGGGAAGGCGACAGCAGCTATATCGGCAAGCGCGCCCAGATCGCGGATGAATTCATCGCTCTGGTCGAGCGCGTTTCGCTGGCCTGCGAGCGTGACCGATCGGTGATCGCCGGCCCAAGCCGCGATCGCGCCATCGAGGCGGCGCGGAACATTCCGGCATTGGCCGATATGGCGCCGGGCCTGTTCGACGGCAAGGTGGTCTGTGTTCACCCCGCCGCGGGCAACGATCTCCGCCAATGGCCGCCCGAATTTTTCGCCGCTCTGATCGACCTCCTCATCGATATCGCCGGGGTCAATGTCCTGATCATTGGCGCGGAGGGCGAAAAGCCGATCGCCGATGCGGTCCTCGATGAAGTCGTTCGCCGCGACCGGATCTGGTCCCTGATCGGCAAGACGTCGTTGCGCGACCTTCCCGTGCTGTTGCGCGCGGCTAGCCTCTTTGTCGGCAACAATAGCGGCCCGCACCATATCGCCGCGGCCGTGGGCGCGCCGACCGTCGGCATACATTCCGGCGTGGTCTCGGCGCAGGAATGGGGGCCGCTCGGACCTGCCGCGGTCGCCATCCAGCGGGAAATGAGCTGCAGCCCGTGTTACGTAGAGGCGCTCAACAATTGCTTCCGCGACTACCGCTGTATGAAAGGGCTCCGTCCGATGGATGTGTTTCGCGTCTGCCGGCGGATGCTGGGCGCGAACGGGGAGTTAGCTCATTGAAATATCGGCGTCGACGCAGTCTTTGACGTTGACAATGGGTCTACTGCCGGTCAAAGGTTTCGTGCTGGGGATCACCGAAGAGCGTCAAGCAAAGCTCTGTAACATAAAAGCTTTATAAATGTTCTTCGGCGGTGGGGGTCTCCCCTTTGCCGGAGGAGGCGCGGCGCGCGCCAGCTGAGAGAAGGTGTCATATGGTCAAGGATTTCAGGACCGGCGTGACGGAAGAAGCAAGGGCTGGTCTCAACGGAGCGGGGAAACCCTATTTAGCTCCGTTTTCCGTCGCGGTGAAACAATTGGGGCTGGATTCGACCGCGCTTCCTGACACCATTATCATGACCAAGGATCAGTTCCTCGCCTTCCTTGCCGTGATCTTGAAAGGCGTGTCCTTTGACGAAGACTGGTATCTGACCAAATATCCGGACATCGCCGACGCGATTGCGCGCGGCGTCGTGGCGAGCGCGCGGACGCATTTCGTTGAAAACGGCTACATCGAGGGACGTTTTCCGGCCCGTGTGGTCGTCGACGAGGGATGGTACCACGCCAAATATGCGGATGTCGCGGAAGGCGTCGAAACCGGCGATATCCGATCGTGCCAGGAACATTTCGACGCTCACGGCCGCGCCGAAGGGCGGACGCCCTTCAAGGTTTGATTCGCGCTCGCGAAGCGCTCCTTTCCGCAGACCGACGGCGCAATCCCTTTCGGGGACTTGCGCTGTTTTTTTTCGCGACTAAGATAAACCTGTTCCGCTTCGGCACGGAGAAATAACCCGTTGAAACAACTCTTATTGAATCAAGAAGAGCATAAGAACTGAGGCAATATGCGGCCGCAGTATGTTTGGCCGGCGCCAGGCGCCGCCAAAAAAGGAAAATAAATGAACATGCAAATGGACAAGAAAGGCGCCCAAACCGGCGGCGAGGCCTCGCCGGTCGATCCGCAAGCCGCCCCGGGATTCACGGTCACCGAGTTCGATGAGGACTGGTACCTTTCGAAATATCCGGACGTCAAGGTCGCGCTCAACGTGCCGCGCGGACTGCATTACGGTCGCGTGCATTATTTGAAGCATGGCAGAAGAGAGAAGCGTGAAGCGCATTATACGTCATCACGCCGCCAGATTTTGCATTTGCATATTCCAAAGACCGCCGGCTCGTCGGTGCGCGCCGCCTTCGCGCGCCAAAAATACAACGTCTTGTCGATCAACCCGAATTTCAAATATGACGCCCGCCAGCATGGCGCCGTCGATCTGTTCAGCGGACACGTCGGCTTTCGCGCCTTGGCGGACGAGGCCGGTTCGCAGCTGCGCGCGGTGACGATTTTGCGCGACCCGGTCGATCGAATCCTGTCTTATTATTACCACCTCGTCAAACTGCACGACGCCGGGCTCGAGGTCAGCGAGCGCACCAGCCTCGCCAAGAAATATCCGCTCGACGATTTTCTCTCGATCAAGGACCATCCGCATCTGCTGGCGGACATGTTCAATGCCGTGACCTGGCAATTATTGCATGGCGTCGATCTAACCGAACGAATCGCTTATCGCCGCGCCAACCCGCCCTTGAGCGACTCAGATTTGATTGACCGCGCGACAAAAAACCTGGCGTCATGCTTGGTCGTCGGATTCCAGGACCGAATCCCGGAATTCCTCGACGATCTGAACAACGCATGCGGCGTCCGCCTAACGCTCGGTCAAGACAATGTCACCGAAAACCGCCCCCCGGTCGAGCAGATCAGCACGAAAACGCGAGATAACGTCCTGTCGTGGGTTCATCTCGACGTCGCGGTTTACAAATGGGCCAGGGCGCAGTTGGTGGAAAGGTGAGCTTCGACGTATTTCGGCCGGAAGAGGCGACAAAAACCAATTGCTGCGTTGCTGCAATCCCGATCGACATCTGGAATTAACGCTTAGAGGATGAAATGCACTTCACAGAACGAGAACTTGCAGAATTTGTCCACGAATTAATTCTCGGATACAAACCGAAGGATGATAAGACTATTGATTCTATTATACCTCATTTAGGGTCTGTAACGTGGCTTAGATCGAAACTAATGAATAATTTGTCATACGAGCGGTTTTTCCAGATTGTGAAGATACTTGATTTTATCTACTCCAGTGAGGATCAGGAACGGAAATACAGGGAGCAATTCGAGTCATTTTTAGCCTTGCCCCCTGATCGAGAGGCGTTTCTGCGATCGATAATTTCAGAATATGACGACTCTTACACAAACTTTCATCGAGAAAGATTCTTTGATCAACTCCGAGTATTTGATGCCATAAAGTCAACATATTTCCCAGCAGTTCCCGAATTTCGCGTCTTGGATATCGGGTTGATGTCTGTGTCTCAGCTGTATAAACGAATTGTGCCTGAAACACAATTACATATTTGCGACCATCCGGCTGCGGAAGAAAAATTTCGTTCGTTTCCGGAGGGGTATGCGCAATTTTATCCTATAAATATAGAAACAACACAAATTCAGAATGTTTATACGCAACTCAAGGGCCAGTTCCACCTTATATTATTTTGCGAGGTGCTTGAGCATCTACGCCTAGAACCCGCTGAAATCATTTCAGATTTAAAAGAGCTTTTGGTGCCGAACGGCATGCTTTATCTCACGACCCCCAATGGAATGCGGGCTGGGGTCTTTCTAAGTTACTTCGAAGGCCGTGCTCCAGCAGAAACCTATTCCCGAAAAAACAGAATCCGCTACGAGCACGGACATATCCACGTTCGTGAGCACACGATGAAAGAGGTACTCTTGGCGACGGAAAAGGCCAAGATGGTTATAAAGCAACGGTGTATAAAGGAATACTCTCAGCCAGGTAATTTTTTTGTCACCCGTAAAATAAGCGCGGGAGGATTGATAAATATCATTGCTGGTAGCAATTGATACAATCGCGAAACATCAATTTAGTTTTGAATTTGTCGCGACTTCGGGCGGGGGCGGAAGAATCGTAATGGCCATAAGGCGAGGTGTTTTGTGGCGGTTGGGTCGTCGCTCGTGTGATCGTCATTACGTGAAGGGCTTATCCCTTTGAGTCAGGGACGACTGCATTTAGTAGTTTGAGGGGCTTGGTCGCCGGACGGAATTAGCGGTGGGGTTCAATCCGCAAGGTTCAGCCGGGTTTCGATTCGGCTAAGGCGGCCTTCAAGGCGGTCGATCCGCATGGATTGGCCGGAGAAGTCTCCGTGGACCTGTGCCACGCCCATGTCGAGCGACGTCATGCGATGCTCAAGCGCTGTCATGCGGTGTTTTATGTCCGCGATATCTTCGCCTATCATTGCGAGCTTGCCCTGAATCGCTTTCAGAGTCTCATACATCAGTTCGCTTGTCACATTTTCAGTCATTTCGTTGCCTCGATTGGGTTTATAGCACGGGCGGGTGTTCATTGCATCTAATGGGCTGCGAGTTTCGCGTGGCGGCGAAGATGCAAGAGGTCGCTGATCGTTTGGGCTGCGAAGGATTGGGGTTTCAGGAGTGTTTGTAGGTCACTTTCAAAGCATCGCGAGTTTTTGAGACTTTCACGCGCCAACCGTTGTCGCCTTGGCGGTCTTCGATGTCGTCGGCGTTGGTGACTTCGCTGTAAACAATCCAGAGCGCGGGGAATGGCCCCATTCCAGCGTCGAAGTCGGAGATTTCCGCGCTCCAGCGCATGTGCGCGCCCGGCTCTTCGTCCCAGAAGCTGGACATTGGTTCGATGGCCGTCCAGCCTTTAGGCGTTTCATTGACGATGAATCCGGCCTGCCGGGCGAGCGTCGCGGTGTTTGCAAGGACGGCGCGGTCGCCGAGGGCGAAAACGTATCGGCCGATGTCGCCGTTTTCGTCATATTCTAGCATCGAAGGCGAGTCGCGAAGCGCGGCGCGGATGGTGGCGGAATTTAGAATTGTCGGGCGATTATGGCTGAGCCAAGCCTCGATCGCGTCACCGTTCGAGGTGATATTGGCGGGAATTTGGAAGGTTGTGAGGGCGCGGGTCATGGCGGTTTCCTTTTGGCGCATTTTAATTGTTTTTTGGGGTTGTTTGCGAAAAGCTTCGCAAAATTTAGTTATTTTATGGACTTGGAGAATATTTCCGCGGTGATGTTGCTGCTGCCGTATTTGGAGATGCAGACATGTACATCATTTATTGTGCGTTCAATTCTTCGCTGAATCAGTATGCGTGGGAGCCGGACAAACAGGCGCATGTCATCAAGATCGGGGCGACTAAGGGCAAGAAAGCCCGGGAAGGTTGGCTGAATGATGGATATCCAGTGACCACGAGGCGACTGACCGCGCCATTGGCCAATAGAAAGGGATGGAAAATTGTAGGAGACTGGCCCGCACCGGCTAAGTATGAGTGGCCTGACATCAGGAAATTGGAAGGAGATATTAGGCGTGAATTTACGGAGCGCTGCGGGAAGTTAAAGCTTTACTCGGCATTGAGGCGCGAAATGAAGAAAACTGACGACCATTTGAACGGGCTAAGTGAGATCGTGCGCGCTGATATTGCTCGGATGGATAGCGTGTCTTTTCCGCTTCATGGCGGATCTTGGCGGTATGATGAGACGCCGGATTTGATCGCAAAAATTGTTCATTGTGTGCGCGTTTATGACGCCGAATGGCGGGCAACGGCGAAAATTTCGAGCAGTCAGACGGTTTGATCGACGAACTGCCGATATCCAGCATGTGGCAGTCCGGCAGCGATGTCGATCAGCGTGTCGAACGACAATTTCATGTGGCGGCGGCGGTTCCAGCGAAAGACGAACTCGTCGAGGTAGCGGCGCAGGTGCGGCTTGCGGACGCCGTGGTAGGTGCCGAGCGCCCAGCGCTTGAAATTGGCGAAGACTCTGTGGATCCATGGCAGCACGACATGCGCCGCCATCGCGCCGACGACCGTGGGTTGGTGGTTATAGCCTTTGAGGCTTTTGTAGGCAGAGAAGCCGTCGCTGAGAATCGTGGCGCCAGGTTCGATAGCGCCGGCAACGAAGGCGCCGATACTGGGGGCTGAGAAATCTTGCAGCGGCGCGAGGCGAATGCGCTGCGGATGTCCGTCGGGCGAGAGTTCGATGGCGCCGATGAAATGCAATTTGCCGACTTGGCTGCGGCCTTGGCCGCCGGCGATTGGATCGGTCTTGGTGCGGTAGGGGATATCGCTTTCGTCGACCTCGACGAGGTCTTCGAGCAGCGACCGGTCGGGATCGACCATGGCGCGCCTCAATTTTTGGAGCATCAGCCAGGCGGTCTTGTAAGAGCCGAGGCCGAGCTGCGCCTGCAGTTGCAAGGCGGAGATGCCGTTTGAGTGGCTGGCGACGGCGTAGATGGCCTGGAACCAGTTGAGCAGGTCGACATGGCTGCGGTGGAAGATGGTTCCTGCCGTGACCGACGTCTGCTTGCCGCAGGCGGCGCATTCGTAGGTGATGCGCTTGGTTGTGAGCTGCCACGCCTTTAGCCCGCTGCAAGCGGGGCAGACGAAGCCGTTCGGCCAGCGTTTCTCGAACAGAAAGCGAGCGCAGGACGCGTCGTCTGGAAACCGCTTGTTGAAGGCAGCGCGAGACATGGGGCAGTCGTGCTTCCAGCGGCTCGTCATAAGAACGAATATGGAACGTTTGTCGCCGACGTCAATGGTCTGCGACGCTACCTATAGGGAGACCTGAGCTAAGGGGATAAGCCTTTCACGTGATCCGTCATGTGGACCCCTCCGACGGAACGGAGCGGTTCAACCGAGTAATTTTTATTGTGCCTTAAGCGCCCGAAAAACAACTCGTTGCTTTAGCGGCGCGCTAGACGAAAAACCGCATTGACACTGTTCAGACGCGACTTAACGCAACCGCCGCGTTACCGGCATGCGGAACGGTTCGAGCTTAAAGACCTCGTACGACAGGCTTGACGCGCGTTCAGTTGGCGAAAAACGATCGAGATACCCCCTCGGAAAGACGCAAGCGTCGAATAGCTTTGCTGATCGGCGAATATAGGGTGGGGGCAAACCTCGGTGCTACGGAGACATCGATCCCGTGTCACTGGATCAAGGTCAGCACCGCCACTGACGGACCAAAGACCGAGCCGTCTCCGTCGTAATAGGCGCGTAATTCAATGCCTGGGGTCTGTAGCTTCATTGGAACAGCAAGCTTAATTGTACCGCCTGCGTCCGCTAGAGCGTGTGTGTCGGTTAACCTTACAGACGACGGACTGAAATAGAGATTGCTACGTTTTATTCCATTGCAGCTTTTGTCTAGGAAGACGATTGTCACGTAACCTGCGTGATCCGCTGACCTAGTAGCCGCTAGAGGTACGGAAAGCGTATAAGTGGCTCCAGACACGATGGGTATTGCAGACATGCCATTACATTTTAACCCTTCGCGAATAGAAAGATTCTCCCTTACTGTCGTCGTTGAAGAAAGTTTAAGTTTGATTGGCGTCTGGTTATTGGTAGTCCACGTCTTCCCGTCGGCCACGACATTGACAGCGCCGATGTCCACCTCCCCTGAGTCAAGAGCCATTCTCGAACCTTCGAGATTAGCGCGTATCCCAACAACGCCATACAAAGCGCCAGCTGGTGCGACGGATTGCATCACCCGGTTCGTCAGACCCCAACCCTTCTTGGTGTCAACGGCCTCGACCCTTATCTTTGCACCACGTATTGGGCGACCCTTGGCGTCAATCAACTTCAGAGTAACTTGATTGCGCGAATTCTCTTCCCTTTCTATTGAAAGAAAAGTCTTCGGTAGCAAATATTGATAAGCCACATTCATCAGCGTCCCGGCCTTTTGCTCGGGTAACACATACGTCGGGTGCGCCGACCACGATGGAAAAACGGCTTGGTCGATTTTCGCGTGAAAAAGATACTCTATCGTTGTGAAATGGCTAATCGCTCGTTCGGTCCAAGCCAAATCAGAACTATCGTCGTCCGATGTGAACATGATGCCATAAGGAATGGACCGCCGCCCAATGAGCTTTCCAGTTGCAACCAGATTTTCGAGGAGCGAATCGTTGCTCCAAGCAGGGTCCACCTGAAAGAATGCCAGACGCTGCCCAGTAGCCGCCTCGAAAGCGTCAGCCCATCGAGCAACGAGGTCAGGATCCCCAGGCGTGTTAACCACGGGCTCGACATCCCCGATCCGTGCATTTGGGAAGTATGATTTGACGATGTTTTGGATAGTACGCGCAAGGTCGGCTGCAATATTATCAATGGTGTCCTTACAGCTCATGGTACCGTACCAAAACGGTTCATCCATTCGGATATAATCTACATTGCCTCCAGCATCCTGAATTCTCTGGAGAGTAGCTCTTAAATCTGCCTCACGACCGAAGGCTTCCCTGCCGCACTCGCGATTTAGAGCAGTTGCCTTCGTAAGCTGTGTATCCACGAGAAGACCGGCTTCGAGCGCGAAAGGAATGTGATGAACTTTCAGAAATCTAAAAAATTGATCGAGACTTTTCTCCTGATCGCTCCCTAGATCAAGGCAGTTCCTGGGTGACGATTTCGTACGGTTTTCGATGCACGCATTTTGAATTGGTGCACCCGTGGTTGCGATGACCGAAACTCTGTCTAAAACGTGCTTCCATTCGTGTTGACCTTCAACGGTGAACATTTCCCAGCCGTCGGTTCGCTTATCCCAATAAGCTGGAACTTTCGCCGGAGGATGGTCCCAAGATCTATAGAGGGCGGCGTTTACCCAGATCTGAGGATCCGTTTGACGTTCGGAGTTGTCCGGCGGGTCGCTTTCGTCAGCGCGCAAGGACGCGCTGGCGGCAGCGCAACTTATAATGACAACCAGAAAAAGGGCATTGCGGCTCAAAGCGCAGAGTTGTCTCACCATGGGGAGCATCTTCGCGGCCATTAAGGACGTTCCCCTTTATACGGCGAGCGTTCTCACGGGAGGAGGAAGGCGCAAGTCTGCTTCGAGCCGTGAGGTTGACCCCATTCGTGGGACGACGATCCACTTCATTTAAGGTGCTATCGACATCTACGTTTTCTCTTGTCTGCCTCTTCCCAAAATTTTTCAAGGCGCTTTTTTCTGCTTCTTCCGCAGCCGGTGTGGGTGTGTGGGCACCGCGTTTGCGTTGTCTAAGCGAAGCGGCATATTCACAGCCCCAGCGGGGCGCTCCGGTTTTGCCGTTCCGTCGCACGACACGGCCATCGACGTCTGGAGCGCTTTGCAAAAGTCGCCACGCCATGATTCTGTAGGGTCTCCACGGAGACGATTCGCCGATGTCGCGCCGTTGCTTTGACCAACCTTCACTCGCTGACGCTTTCGTTAAGGCCTATTCGAAAGGCGGCGGCTTCCTGGAAGATTTGCTCAAGACCATTGACTGGTCGGCCTTTGACGTTTTGTTTGCGCAAATCAACGCCAATGCCAAGGGCGCGCCAGGATACCCGCCGCTGACGCTGTTTAAGATCGTTCTTTTACAGCAATGGTACAATCTGTCCGACCCGCAGGCCGAGGAGGCCGTGCGTGATCGGATTTCGTTCCGGCGCTTTTGCGGCATCCCGCTCGACGCCGAGACGCCGGACCATTCGTCAATCTGGCGTTTCCGGCAGACGGTCGAAAAGCTTGGCCTGTCAGAGAAGCTGCTGGCCGAGATCAACCGCCAACTCGACGCGCGAGGGCTGATCGTCAAGAGAGGAACGCTGGTCGATGCGACGATCATCGCTGCGGCGGTGAAGCGGCCGCCTTATGAAGAGGGTCAAGTCAATCCGCGCGATCCCGACGCCGGCTTCACGATCAAGAACGACAAGACCTCTTTCGGCTACAAGGCCCATATCGCCGTGGACGAGGAAAGCGATCTGATCCGGCAGGCGGAAATGACCTCCGCCGACCTGCACGACAGCCAGCGCGGCGAGGCGATGATCCAGGGCGACGAAGAGGCCTATTACGCGGACAAAGCTTACGACAGCAAAGCCCTGCGAGAAAAGCTCGCTTCGCTCGGCATCGACGACAAGATCGCCTACAAGGCCAAGCGCAACAAGCCGCTGAGAAACTGGCAGAAGTGGTTCAACACGACGGCTTCAAGTGTGCGCTCCGGCGTCGAGCGGGCCAACGCGACGATGAAAAATTGGTATGGCATGGCGCGGGTTCGTTATCGCGGGCTCGCGCGCAACAATTGTCATCTGCAATTCGTCGCCTGTGCGATGAATATGAAACGGGCGCGGGTTCTGCTCCGGGCAGCGTGAGGCCGTCCAGACGGGAGAATTGCGTCCAAATTGGGAGATGAGGGCGAAATGAGGCGGTAGCCGCCATCAAATCGGCTCGGATTTGCGCCCTATAGGGCGATATCTGCGCTTCAGCGCAGTGGCGAAACCGCCGAGCACATAGACCAATAGCCTTTTTCAAAGCGCTCGTCTGGTGAAGTCGACCCCGTTTTTAGGACCAGGCGTTAAGGTCTGAAGCGTCCTGCTCTTTCGGAACGGATGGAGATAGTAATGACGAAGTCACGCAAGAAGTTTGATAGGGCACTCGGGGCGGAGGTCGCTTCGGAGACGGATGCGGGAGGATTCGACGGTTCCTGAGCTCGCCAAGCGGCACGATGTACATCCGAACCAGATTTTCATGCGCAGATTAAATCCATCAGTGATTTCTCTGTTCCTCGGGCGCTTGCACAAGAGTTTGGTAGCTGTCAATTGTCGGCCATGGATAGCGTAAGGAGATGCCGGTGAAGTTTGTTCAGTGGAACGAGTTGTTCGCGAGTGGGGGAGGGGGCGCGAAATTTCACCAGATTGCTCCAGCCAACCGGGCCGTTCCTTCGGTGCCGGATTTTCTATTTGGCAATGCGCCACGCGAAGTCATGGAGGCTTATTTCAAGCTCCAATGGGTGCACGAGCAGGGCGTCATCGAGCTAGACGCGCAAGTATATTGGCCATATCTTGTCCAGTACGGCGATGCGACCCTATGTGTTCCGGTGGCCAACATGCACAAAGGTCATCTCGCCGCGATCTGGCGCCCGGCCCCATCGTGTAAGCGCGAAATCCCGTCCGCCGTGCTTTTGTGTGGACCCGGCCACCGCATATTTGGCCACTGGTTAGTCGACCATCTGCCGAAACTGTATGTCCTTCAGACGGCCGGCTATGACTTGTCGAAGTTACGCTTCATCATGCCTCATGATGCTCCGGGGTTTGCGGTCGAGCTATTACGCCTCTGCGGCATCTCCGAGCAACAGTTCGTCGAATTGAAGCCAGATGAATTGCTGTCCGGCCACATCATGATTCCAACCACTGTTCACAACGGTGCGAGAGGCCCGCTTTTCGCCGAAGTGGCGCAATTCCTGCGTGAGCGGATGGGCATCGTCGCATCGCGCGGCGCTCCGAGGCTGTTTTTGTCTCGCGCGAAAACTTCGCAGTCACGACCTTGCGGGAACCGCGACGCCATCGAGCGAATGGCCGTCGAGGCGGGCTACTCATTGATAAGCCCCGAGAAGCTCCCGCTGTCCATGCAATTTAGCGTGATCGCTGGCGCCGAGGTCGTCATGGGCGAATACGGCTCACAAATGCACTCGACGTTATTCGGCGGACCAAGCCAGATCGTCTGCGCCTTGCGCGGAAGCAGCGGTCTCGGTTTCATCCAATCCGCGATTGGCTCCGCTTTACACCAACCGACGGGCTATGTATTCGGCGAGACAGATCCAAACGACAAGGCGCGAGGCTTCAGCGTGCCCGAGGAGGCCTTCCAAATGTGTCTTGAAGCGATCGACAGGATGTAGTCACCCCATCGCCGGGCAGCAGCAACCTCATGTACGCTATGTATCAGCTTTCAATCGCCTTTTTCAACAAAATACGCGGAAACCGGAAGGCCGAGGGCGACATCGGCAGGGCCAGGTTAATGCCAAACAGCAAAAGTTTGGCGTGCAACGGGCGATGCTGCGCGGCCGCCAAAAGCCCTGTTCTCCTGCGTTATTCTAAAGTCACGAATTTCGCATGCGTTCTTTGAGTTCGACTTGGATGCCGCACAGTGCCGCTCCAGATGATGTGCAATCCTGCCCGTCTGAAACTTCGACTGGATTTTTGGAGCCTACAAAGCGACAGAAAGTGCTGAGGGTGTACCTGTCCTTCGCGTTGTCTCGCAGGCGAATAGTGACGCCAGTCAAGAACTTCGACTGCCCTCGTGTGCCTACGAAACACTTGTTTTGGGCCCAGTCGCTCCATGATTCATCCGGCCCACGCACGCGATATTCCAAAAGGCCTTCGTCCGATTCGAGCGAGAGTCCCTGGAAGCGCAAATTGTCGGAATCAAGATTGACAAAGCTGGAATCACCCCAGACGTCGCCCCGAACGCTAATATGAGCGAGGATTTTCACTGCCACCGAGTGGCTATCTATGGCCCTTGCAACGAGTGGCTGGCCCGCACTGTTGAGCCCTCGCTTCACCGGTGGAAATCGCTTCTTTATCAAGCACGCCTGCCGGTAGAACGCGATAAACTGGACCGCACGCCCATACGTGCGCAGAAAAGCATCTTCAACCGAGCCGAGAGGGATCTGGTCACCTGCAACACGCAAATCCAACCAATCCTTAAGATAATCAACGCAAGTCGAGCTGGCGACCCCTTTGAATTTAGCGGCCATAGAACCATAATTTGTCTGCAAGTCCTCAACGATATAGATGCCATCGTTCTTCAAAAACGGAAAGAGTGTTTTTAATGACGTGATCTGGTGCTCCCACATGTGAGAGCCATCTTCGATGATAATATCAAATGGCCCATGTTTAGATGCAACTCGTGTAAGCTCCTCGATGTTTGATTGGTCAAGCAGTTCGATAAGCACGCGACCTTGCTCGAATTGCTTGGTTGCGGCATTAATGTCTGCGCCTATGATTTTAGACTCAGCAAAGTATTCCTCCCAGGTCTTAATTGATGCCCCATTCAAAACGCCAATCTCCAGCACAGTTAATTGTGCGCTTCGTAGTGGAGTAAAGAATAACTCATAGAAATCAAGGTAATTATGGTGGGACGACGCCTTGTCAGTCCCGTACTTCAGACCAATATCGTCGAGCGTAGAATTTGGCAGCATCGATGTTCCCCCGTCCCGCAGCCAATAACGGCTGTTGTCGTTCATTGGCGGGGCCGCACGGTAACCGAAATTCCGCACAAATCCAACTCTGTTGCAATGCTTTCAATGAACCACTCTCAACCCGAGGCCCTCGTTTGGCGGATCGCGGCGGGGCCGACCCCATAGGAGCCAGCAAGATCGGTGCCGGATTCGCCCGTCAGTCCAATCGCCGCGGCGCCGATCTTTTTCGCTTCGTGTAGACAAGCTTTTTGCAGCGTTTTGTCAAGGTGCCTTTGGTGCAAACGGCACCATGAAGTCGCAAGGATAGTTTGGGGTTTTCTTGGGGCCTGTCACGGGATCATGACCAGATACCCATAATTGAGTCGCAAAGCCGAAGCCGCAAGTAAGCAGGAGAGCGCCGAAAGGGAGACATATTTTCTTTGCGGCATTCAACGTTGTTATTCGCACTGAGGTATGTCCAATCACCTGCGCAGCTCTTTCCGATTGCGGTTTATACAGACAGTCGCCCGATTGCAGTCCCCTCGAAACAATCGGAGCGAGTGCTATTCGACCAACAGCGCAAGCCCCAGTCTTCTTTGACCCTTCGACCCATGCTCAGCAGGGCAAATCAGCGTACTATTTTCCAACCAGGCAATGATTCGACCAGGATTATCTAATTCAATGTCTATAAAGGCGTTCGGTGTGACCTTATATTCGCGGCCATTGATGTGTAATTTGCATTTCTCCGCGAATCCCCGGCTCGGCTCCATGTGAAACAGCAATTTCACTCGTACCAGCGCCGGCGCCTCTGCTATATCGGAGCTCCACTCAACGACGTCAGCTCCGCTCCAACGAAAGTTCCGCTCCAAGCCATGCCACCCCGGCCTATTATCTTTTGGCGCTGCAAGATTCAGGCATTCGAATGCTGGACCTATCATTCGTGCGATTTGGGATGGTTGGCCAGCGCGCCTCCAGGCGCACCAATGGGCGTTCCGACCGAAGTGGAAGCTCAACCCAAGCTGCCTTCCTAGCGTCGCCAATGTTGATGCGGAAAATGTCGAGCAATGACCGTTCCTGGGCGCGCAATACCACCAAGCTGGCCCAAGCTGCTTGATGTTTTGCGGATGCAGACTAATTCCAAGAATAATGCAGCCACCTTGAGCAAGAAACCGTACCATATCTTGAATTACGCGCGCCGGCTCTGGAGAATGCTCTAATACTTCGACACAAACGATTATATCAAATTCCCCCCCAGGCAGATCAGGGCTCGAGAACGGATCGTAGCTAACGGCATCAATATTAACTTCACGCAGCAATTTCGATAGCACTCCTGACCCACCCCCATAGTCCAGAACCCTGGCGCCCGGGGCCGTTAGCAGGAACGGCTTCAGGGATTCAAAAACCCTCTCAGACCTTGTCCCGCCATAATCAGGGTCCACCTTGATGTAATCCGAATTATAAATATATTTCGAGAACTCGATCGAAGACCATGTGTCAAAAAAATCTGTAAATAAAAATTCGCATCGAGGACAGGAATACCAGTAAACAGGAACTCCTGAGCGGCCGAAGGGATGACCTCCTCCGCACTTCCAGAAGTCTGTGCTGCCTGCAAAATGGCTTTCAGATCCACAAATTTTGCATTTCACGGCATTAGTTTGCGCATATCGCCGATCAAGTGGCGGCAAAGCATCAAGCCGGCGACATAGTTCTGCATCCATCAGCGTCCTCCTTGGCTTAAAGGCTATCGAATTCTCACAAGACGCTTCGATCGAGAACAACGAGAGCGATGCCGATCCATTTTCCTGCGGGCGGAGAACTCACTTAGGTTGGACATACCCCAATCTCGTCTCCAGCGCCTCGCACAGCAGATGCCCCAACAGAATATGCATCTCCTGTATTCGCGCCGTGACCTCGCTCGGCGCGCACAAAACCGCGTCGCACAGCGCCGGCATGTCGCCGCCGGTTCCGCCGGTCAGTCCGATCGTCGCGGCGCCGATCTTTTTCGCTTCGCGCAGGCCGGCCAGCACATTGGGGCTGCGGCCCGAGGTTGAAATGCCGATCACGGCGTCGTTTTCCCGCACCAGAGCCTCGACCTGGCGGGCGAAGATGCGGTCGAAGCCGAAATCGTTGCCGCAGGCGGTCAGGGCCGAACTGTCGGTGGTCAGCGCCAGGGCGGCGATCGCCGGGCGTTCCTTGACGTAGCGGATGGTCAGTTCGGCGGCGATATGCTGGGCGTCGGCGGCGCTGCCGCCATTGCCGAACAACACGATCTTTCCGCCGGCCTTGAGCTGGCGCTCGCAGATTTCGACGATTTTGGCGAAAGGCTCTTCGAGCGCCGGCAGGCAGGCGGCGACGACCTGGGCGTGCATGGCGAAGCCCTCGGTCAGGATCGACCGCGCCGATGGAAGGTTTTCAGCCGTTGTCATTCAGGCTTCCCTGGCGGTTCGGGGCTGTTTGCCCCCACCCTGACCCTCCCCACGAGGGGGAGGGAAACGTTTTAGCGGGTCGGCAAGCTCGGCTCAAGACATTCACGCGATCTGCGTTTTTTTGATGATCCCGCCGACGATGTTTTCAATCGCATAATCCGCGCCTTTCACCAGCACGTCCGGCTGGAGCAGGTCGATCACTTCCGCCGGGGTGTCCTGATGGAACACCACCACCGCGTCCACGGAGGTCAAGGCGGAGAGCATGCGCACCCGGTCTTCCACGCTGTTGATCGGCCGGCTCGGACCCTTGAGACGGCGGATCGATTCATCGCCGTTGAGCGCGACGATCAATCGGTCGCAATGGGCGCGCGCGAATTCCAGCGGAGGCCCTGCGCGCTGCTGTATTTGGTTTCGGACTGGCCCTTTTCGATCAGGCTGAGCCGGCCGATCTCATCGAGCAGTTCGGACCGCGTCACGGTGGCGGCGCCGCGCTTGGCGACCACCAGGCCGGCGGCGACATTGGCCAGCCGCGCGCTTTCCTCCAGCGGCCGGCGCGATCCCAGCGCGAGCGCCAGCGTCGCGACCACCGTGTCGCCGGCGCCGCTTGAAGCCAAGGGAGCCATGCGGCGCTCTCCAGCGTCGACACTTCGCTGGCGATAGCCCGCTCCCGCTCGTGGAAGACCTCGGGCGGGAACTCGACCGTCACGGGAACCACCTCCGTCCTCCCGGGGAAAGGATCGGTCCATTTCGTCACGCGACCATCCTTGATCGCTGCCGGCATACTCGCCCTGCGCTCGTCGCCTATGAAGAATTGGGGACGATCAGGACATCAGGAAAGGGCAGGAGAGGCGTCGCCACCATGAGTTCGAATCACTGAAGGTGGGCGGGCATGTCGACAAGGTGGCCGGCGCCGGACCATACAGGGCAGGGCGGCTCATTGGCTCCCAAACATGCCGAAGGTCGACGGCCCATGAGGCCGGAGGCAGGCGGCGTCCGTGCCGCATGCACATGTCGGCGGTGGTCGGAGCCTTGATTTTCGGGGCTTTGGAAGCCTTCAACTGCCACCCTGGAGGCCAAATCGGGCCTCTGCGGCGCTACGGGATACAGCCTAAGCCATTGAAAAGATTGGCTCCCTGAGCAGGACTCGAACCTGCGACCCAGCGATTAACAGTCGCTTGCTCTACCGGCTGAGCTATCAGGGATCGCGCTAGCGATGGGCGCCGTATAGCAGCCAAGAATCCGATTGAAAAGACCGAAAACGAACTTTTCGCGACAAGCGCCGATAAAGGTCCGGAGAAGGCGCGGGTTAACCGCGCAAGAAATTGTGATGACCGCAAAAGATTTGCGTCAAACCCGTCAGCACGACAGGCCGGTTATGCAACCATATTGACAACAAAAGAAAATATCCGCCAACCGCGACGCGAAGGGCGTCGGCCTCGCGAAGGTTTACGATTGTTAAACGATTGACGCAACGTCGCAATTGCGGCTCTATGGCGGCGAGCTTCCGATCAGATGGACCCATGCGCCAGATTGGCCCCCGTCCCCTCACCGGCGCCGAGAAACAGCGGCGCCACCGCGAACGCGTCAAGACCCGCCTCGCCGAGGCCGAGCGGCTCAAGGCGCTGCTTGGCGTTGACGATGGCGAGTTTTGTTCGGGGCTCGCGGTCTGTTACGACAATGTTCTGGCGAATATCGGCGCGGCCATGGAGGAACGCGACCTGCTGAAGGCCGAGCTTCCGGCGATCCAAGGCGAAATGCGCGCGGTGCTCGAAGCGCGCGCCCGCAACGATCTCGACCGGCTACGCCAAGGCGCGTCGAGGCGAGTCGCGCCCGCCGACAGGAAAAAGCAGGCGACGCGGAGCCGATAGGCTTTGCCGTCAGGCGTCCAGCTTGTTTCCGAGCCGTCCGGCGAGATCCTGGATATATTGGAAGGCCACGCGGCCCGACCGCGATCCGCGGGTGATCGCCCATTCCAGCGCCTCGGCGCGAATCCGCTCCTCGGCCGCCGCGAGCCGGTAATGTTCCGCATAAGCGAAGACCATGGCAAGATAATCGGCCTGGCTGCATTTGTGGAAGCCGAGCCAAAGCCCAAAACGATCCGACAGCGAGACTTTCTCCTCGACCGCCTCGCCCGGGTTGATCGCGGTGGAGCGTTCGTTGTCCATCATGTCGCGCGGCAGGAGGTGGCGGCGGTTGGAGGTGGCGTAGAACAGCACATTGGCCGGGCGCCCCTCGACTCCGCCCTCCAGCGCCGCCTTGAGCGATTTGTAGGAGGCGTCGCCGCCGTCGAAGGACAGGTCGTCGCAGAAGACGATGAAACGCCGGTCGGAATCGCGAAGGAGCGCCATCAGGGCCGGCAGCGATTCGATGTCCTCGCGGTGGATTTCGATCAGTTTGAGGCCGGAAAATTCCGCCGTTCCGGCGAGTCGCGCGCTGGTGTCGGCGTGGACGGCCTTGACCAGCGACGATTTGCCCATGCCGCGCGCGCCCCACAGCAGCACATTATTGGCCGGCAGGCCGCGCGCGAAACGCTCGGTGTTGCCCAGAAGCTGGTCGCGCAGATAATCGACGCCGCGCAGCAGGCTCAACTCGACGCGGCTGACCTTTTTCACCGGGGCGAGCGCCTGCGTCTCCGCGCGCCAGACAAAGGCGTCGGCGGCGGAAAAATCGGGCCGGGCGGGCGGCGGCGAACTCAGGCGCTCCAGCGCCTCGGCGATGCGGGCCAGCAGGATTTCGGTCGGTTCGGGGGCGGTCATGGTGGCCAGGAGGAAGTTTGCGCTCGCATTGCTCTAAGCCCTTGTCGCCGGCGCCTCAAGCGCGATCCCGCCTCATTGCGTCCGGCTCACCTGCCCGTCGAGGAAAATCAGCTTCCCCGCGTCGTCGGCGCGCCAATAGACAAAAGCGTCGGGCTCGCCCCAGCGCCGGCTGAGCCAGCGGGCGGCCGAAACGCTTTCGTCATTGGGGCAGGGCGGAAAAAGCTCGAATCCTTGAGCGGTCAGCAGCGCCTCAAGCGCGCCGGCGTCCGAGCCGAGCGGAAAATTCCGGCGCAATTTCCGGCCCAGCGCGGCAGGCGGCGGGACGCCCTGTTTCAGCCGCGCCCTTTCCCCGGCGAGCGTGCCCGCCGGGCAGGGCGCGCCGCGCATTCCGTCGTCGGGCAGGCCGGCGATCAGCGCCGGGACCGGCGCCGGGCGCCGAACAGCCAGATGGCCGCGCCGGCCAGCGCCAACAATGCGATCAGGACGGCGGCGACCCGCATTCAGCGTTCCGGGCCGCCCATGCCGCCCTTGGCCAGGAAATTCTCCAGCCAATGGATGTCATAGGCGCCGTCCTGAATGTCGGCGTTGCGCACAAGAGCCCGGAACAGGGGCAAAGTGGTTTCGATTCCGTCCACGATGAATTCGTCGAGCGCGCGGCGCAGGCGCATCAGCGCCTCGATGCGTGTGCGCCCCTGGACGATCAGCTTGCCGACCAGAGAATCGTAATAGGGCGGGATCGTATAGCCCTGATAGACCGCCGAATTGACGCGCACGCCGACGCCGCCCGGCGGATGGTAATAGAGAATCTTGCCGGGCGAGGGGCGGAAGGTCGCCGGGTTTTCGGCGTTGATTCGGCATTCGATGGCGTGGCCGCGCAATTCGAGATCGGCCTGGGCGAAGCTCAGCGGCGCGCCACTGGCGATCTTGATCTGCTCGACCAGCAGATCCAGGCCGGAGATCATTTCGGTGATCGGATGCTCGACCTGAATGCGGGTGTTCATCTCGATGAAGAAGAACTCGCCGTTCTCATACAGGAATTCGATGGTTCCGGCGCCGGAATATTGCAGCTTGCGCATGGCCTCGGCGCAGATTTCGCCGATGCGGTTGCGCTGATCCTGATTCAGAGCGGGCGAGGGCGTCTCTTCCAGCACCTTCTGGTGGCGGCGCTGGAGCGAACAGTCGCGCTCGCCGACATGGACCGCGCGGCCATGGCCGTCGCCGAGAATTTGGATTTCGATATGGCGCGGCTTTTCGAGATATTTTTCGAGATAGACCGCGTCGTCGCCGAAGGCGGCCTTGGCCTCGGCCCGCGCGACCGCCAGGGCCTCCGACAAGTCGGCGACGGTCCGCGCCACCTTCATGCCGCGACCGCCGCCGCCGGCGGCCGCCTTGACCAGCACCGGAAAGCCGATGCCTTCGGCGATGCGCATGGCCTCGTCGTCGTCGGTGACGCCGCCTTCCGAGCCCGGCACGCAGGGAATGCCGAGCGCGCGCGCGGTGCGCTTGGCCTCGATCTTGTCGCCCATGATGCGGATATGTTCGGCCTTGGGGCCGATGAAGCCGATGTTGTGATCGGCGAGAATTTCCGCGAATTTGGCGTTTTCCGACAGGAAACCATAACCGGGATGGACGGCGTCGGCGCCGGTGATTTCGCAGGCCGCGAGCAAAGCCGGGATGTTAAGATAAGAGTTGCGCGCCGCCGGCGGGCCGATGCACACCGATTCGTCGGCCAGCTTCACATGCATGGCGTCGGAATCGGCGGTCGAATGGACGGCGACGGTGGCGATGCCCAGTTCTTTCGCCGCGCGCAGGATGCGTAGCGCGATTTCGCCGCGATTGGCGATCAGAATCTTTTCGAACATTCTGTTCTCTTTTTTTGCGCCGTTCGCGCGGGGCGCGAAGGACGCATCCCTCGCATCAGCTCGGTGTCGCGTTCGCTCCTAGCCGGCTACGCCGGCGGCTTAGGAAATTACCAGCAGGGGCTGGTCGTATTCGACCGGCTGGCCGTCCTCGACCAGAATGGCGGTCACCGCGCCGGTCTTGTGCGCGACAATGTCGTTGAAGGTCTTCATCGCCTCGACCAGCAGCACTTTCTGGCCGGCGGTCACATGCGCGCCGATCTCGATGAAGGCCTTGGCGTCCGGGCTCGGGCGCAGATAGACCGTGCCGACCATCGGCGATTTCAGCGCGTCGGCGTGATCGAAAGCCGGCGCGGCTTCGGCGGCGGGCGCGTGAGGGTGGCCGGCGGGCGCGGGGGCGTGGAAGGGACCGGGCGCCGGCGCGTGGACGAGGGCCGGCGCGACGAAGCTCGCCTGGCGCGCCACCCTGATCCTCAGGTCGCCCTTTTCCACCTCGATCTCGGTCAGATCGGAGTCGCTCAACAAGGTCGCGATTTCACGCACCAGCTTGGCGTCGATCTTTTCGGAGCTTTGGCCGGCTCGGGCGGTTTTGGCGGCGGAGGCGCTTGTTCTGCTCATTAATACGGGCCTTCGTGAAATTTGACGGGCCTTTGGCGCGTTTCGAGCGGCGCAGGAAAGCGACGGCTTCGCGCGGTCCGTTCGCCCCAAAGGGTCTTTCGGCGTTTGCTCTTAATCTGTTTAGCACGGCTTTTGAAGCGTCATAATGGCGCTTCACGCCGCGCCGAACTTATCCCCAGTTGAAGCGACGCTTGTTTTTGCGGGTTGCGCGCACTAGGTTTGCGCCGTCGCGGCGTCTTTCCGGACGCCGGCGCGCGGGTTTTCTGGAGGTTCAACAATGGGCGGTCTCTCCTTGACCCATTTGCTGCTTTTGGGCGTCATCGTCCTCGTTCTGTTTGGCGGCAAGGGCAAAATCTCCGACATCATGGGCGATGTCGCCAAAGGCGTCAAAGCCTTCAAGAAGGGTCTCGCCGACGACGAGCCGCCCGCCCCCGCCCCCCCCGCCGAAACGTCGCGCACGATCGAACATCAGGCCGCCACGCCGGTTGACGTCGCGCGCGACGTCAACAAGGTGAGTTGAACCCTGCTTCGGTCATTGTTTCGGGACGTTTCGTCAGTCCCCTGGATTTGACGCGCCTTTGCCCCCTGGGCGATCGGCGCGGGACGCGATTGGCGGCGAGGCCTGGATGTTCGATTTCGATGTGGGCAAGCTGCTGCTGATCGGCGTCGTGGCGCTGATCTTCATTCCGCCCAAGGATCTGCCCGAGGCCTTGCGCATGGTCGGCCGTCTGGTCGGGCAGGCCCGACGAATGGCGACCGACTTCCAGAGCCAGTTCCACGAGGCGATGCGCGAGGCCGAATTGACGCAGATTGGCGACGGCCTGCACGACCTGAAACAGAAGACCTCGATGGAAGGCGCGTTCAGCCGCGTCGCCGACATGCTGGAGGCGCCGGCCGCGCCGAAAGCCGGGGCCTCGGCCGAAGCGCCGCCCGCCGCCGAAAAACCGGCGCCCGCCGGACCCATCATCGTCGAGGATCAGCCGCCGCCGACGCCCGTCGCGCAAGAGTCCGTTGCGCAGGAGTCCGTTGCGCAGGAGTCCGTTGCGCAGGAGTCGGAATCGCCGCAGGCCGGGAAGCCGGCATGACCCAGGCCGATATCGACGCCACCAAGGCGCCCCTGATCGAACATCTGATCGAATTGCGCGCGCGGCTGATCAAGGCTTTGCTCGCCTTTCTGGTCGCTTTCGTCGTCTGTTTCTATTTCTCGCACCATATCTACAATATTTTGCTGGAACCCTATGTCCGGGTGGTCGGCGCCGCGAACGCCAAGCTGATCGCCACTCATTTCCTGGAGCAGTTCCTCACCCAGCTGAAACTGTCGATGTTCGGCGCCGGGTTCATCGCCTTCCCGATCGTCGCGCTGCAAATTTACAAATTCGTCGCGCCGGGCCTCTATGGCCACGAGCGGCGCGCCTTCGCGCCCTATCTCGCCGCGACGCCGACCTTGTTCTTCCTGGGCGCGCTGCTGGTCTATTTCGCGGTCATGCCCTTTCTCATCCGCTTTTCGGTGAGTTTTCAGCAATTGAACGTCAAGGGCGAGGCGACGATCGAGCTGCTGCCCAAGGTCGACGAATATCTGTCGCTGATCATGACCCTGATCTTCGCCTTCGGCATCGCTTTCCAACTGCCGGTGATCCTGACCCTGCTCGGCCAGGCCGGAATCATCGATCAGGCCTTTCTCAAAGCCAAACGGCGCTATGCGATCGTCCTGATCACCGTGGTCGCGGCGGTTCTGACGCCGCCCGACCTGATTTCGATGATCTCCCTTGTCCTTCCCATGGCGCTTCTTTACGAAGGCGCCGTGTTCGCGGTCGGCCTCATCGAAAAAAATCGCACCCCGTCCGTAACCTGAATTCCCGCCCGGACTGACGAGCCTTCCATGCACGACATCAAATCGATCCGCGACGACGCGCAAGGCTTTCGCGCCGATCTTCTGCGCCGCAAGCCGGATGAAGCCGCCGCCGCCGCCTTGATGGACCGGCTGTTCGCGCTCGACGACGCCCGCCGCGCTGCGATCGCCCGCGCCCAAACCGCGCAGGAGCGCCGCAACGCGGCTTCCAAGGAAATCGGCGCGGCGATGAAGGCCAGGGACATGGCCCTCGCCGAAAAACTGAAACAGGAAGTCGCCGATCTGAAAAATTCGATGGCCGAGATCGAGGCGGAGGAACGCGCCGCGATCAAGGCGCTGGAAGACGAGCTTGCCGCGATCCCCAACCGCCCCTTGCCGGAGGTTCCGCAGGGCGCCGACGAGAACGACAATGTCGAAGTTCGGAAAGTCGGCGACAAGCCGGTCTTTCCCGAAAATTTCAAGCCGAAAGAGCATTTCGAGATCGGCGAATTTTTAGGAATGATGGATTTCGAGGCGGCGGCGCGCATGTCCGGCGCGCGCTTCGTCGTGCTCAAGGGGAAGCTGGCGCGGCTGGAGCGCGCGCTCGCCCAGTTCATGCTCGACCTGCATACGGAAGAACATGGCTATCAGGAAGTCGCCCCGCCGCTGCTGGTGCGCGACAACGCCATGTTCGGCACGGCGCAACTGCCGAAGTTTTTTGGCGATCAGTTCTATGCTCGTAGCGGCGAAGTTGAGGAAGAGCACAGTCGCGCTCAACTGGTCAATGATTGGCAAGGTGCGGTGGATTACATCCAGCGCCACGGCTTCGAAACATTCAAGGATGTTGCTTCGCGCGGAGCGATTAATTTCGTCGATTTCAAGCTTGATACAGACTGGGAAAGGCACTGGCTCATTCCCACCGCGGAAGTGCCGCTGACCAATCTGGTCCGCGAGCAGATTCTCGACCAATCCGCGCTGCCCCTGCGCATGACCGCCGGCACCGCCTGTTTCCGCGCCGAGGCCGGCGCGGCGGGGCGCGACACCCGCGGCATCATCCGCCAGCATCAGTTCACCAAGGTCGAACTGGTCTCGATCACCACGCCGGAGCAATCGCTGGAAGAACACGAGCGGATGACCGCGTGCGCCGAGGAAGTGCTCAAAAAGCTCAAACTGCCCTATCGCGTGGTGCTGCTGTGCACCGGCGACATGGGCTTCGCCTCGCAGAAAACCTATGACATCGAAGTCTGGCTGCCGGGCCAGGACCGCTATCGCGAAATCTCGTCCTGCTCGGTCTGCGGCGATTTTCAGGCCCGGCGCATGGGCGCGCGCTATCGCCCGGCGGAGGGCAAAGGGACGCGCTTCGTCCACACCCTCAACGGCTCGGGCGTCGCGGTCGGCCGCGCTTTGGTCGCGGTGCTGGAGAATTACCAGAACCCGGACGGCTCGGTGACCGTGCCGGAGGTCTTGCGGCCCTATATGGGCGGGCTGGAGAAAATCTTGCCGGTTTGAGCGGCGCCGCCAAAAAAGCTGCTTCCCGGCGAGGCGCGCGCTATAAGGCGTCCGGATTTCGAATCGGACGGGAAAAGATGCGCATTCTCATCACCAACGATGACGGCGTTCACGCGCCGGGGCTCAAGGTTCTGGAGCGCATCGCCAAGAGCCTTTCCGACGACGTGGTGGTGGTGGCGCCGGAGAGCGACCAGTCGGGCGTCGCGCATTCTCTCTCGCTGTCCGACCCCCTGCGCCTGCGCAAGATCACCGACCGCCATTTTGCGGTGAAGGGCACGCCGACCGATTGCGTCATCATGGGCGTGCGCAAGCTGATGATCGATTCGCCGCCGGATCTGATCCTGTCCGGCGTCAACAAGGGCCAGAACGTCGCCGAGGACGTGACCTATTCCGGCACCATCGCCGGGGCGATCGAAGGCACCTTGCTCGGCTTTCCCTCGATCGCTCTGTCGCAATGCTATTCGCCCGCCGGAACGCCTTGGAATTGCGCCGAGACCCTCGCGCCCGAGCTGATCAAAAGGATCGTGGCGCGCGGCTTTCCGCCCGGGGTGCTGATGAATGTCAATTTTCCGGCCTGCGAGCCTGCCGCCGTGCAAGGCGTGACTCTGGCCCGGCAGGGCCGGCGCGAACAGGAACTGATGAAGATCGAGGCGCGTTTCGACGGGCGCGGCAATCCCTATTACTGGATCGCCTTCGAGCGGCCGCGCTTCACGGCGGGCGAGGGCACCGATCTCGAAGCCGTGGCGCAGAACCGGATTTCGGTGACGCCCTTGCGGCTCGACCTGACCGACGATCCGGCGCTCGCCCATTTCGCCGGCGCTTTCGGCTGAAATCGCGATGGCGCAGCCGCCCAGGGCCTATCCATCGATCGCGGCTTCGGCGCGGGCCGAGGCCAAGGCGCAGCTCCTGATGCGGCTGCGCGCGCGCGGCGACGTGGATTTGGCGCTGTTGCGGGCGATGGAGGCGGCGCCGCGCGAAAATTTCGTCGGCCCCGCCTTCGCCGACCTCGCCTTGCGCGATGTCGCCGTGCCTTTGCCTTTCGGCCAGACCATGGAATCGCCCTCGGCGCTGGCGCGCACCATTGCGGCGCTCGATCCCCGGCCCGGCAACCGCATTCTCGAAATCGGCGCGGGCTCGGGCTTTTCGGCCAAGGTTCTGGCCATGCTCGGCCGCGAGGTGGTCAGCGTCGATTGTTTCGAAAAGCTCGCGCTCGACGCGCGGGCGCGGCTGGAGCGGCTTGGCGTCGCCAATGTCGCGGTGATCTGGGCCGACGGTTTCGAGATTTCGCCGTCCCATGGCCTGTTCGACCGCATCCTCGTCCATGGCGTCTTCGACGAGATTCCCGCCGCGCTCGCGGGCGCGCTCGCCGAAGGCGGGGTTCTGGTCGGGCCGCGCCGGCGCGCCGGCGCGGAGCCTTGCGAACTCGTCCGCCTCGGCCGAAACGCCGCCGGCGCCATGGAGGAGCGCGTCCTCGGCCCCTGGCGGGCGCAACGTCTGCTGCGCGGCGTGTTTAGCGATCGTTAAGCGTAATGGATTGCTTTTGATCGTGTCTTTGCTGAAGAAAGATTCATCTTAAACGCTCCTTTAACCGCCCTGCGCTTTAATCGGATCTGTTGGTTAAAGCGTGGGTGGGATGGGTGATGAGTGCAAGGGTTAAGATTTCCGGCGGCGCTGCCCGGGTGGCCCTGATCGGCGTGGCCACGATCCTGCTGGGCGGATGTTCCGAGACCAGTCAGTTCGGCGATTCCTTCGGGACGCCTTACGCCAGCTCCAATCCGCGCGTGGATCGAAGCCCGACCGGCTCGATCGATTCCGCGCCCTCGCCGATGACCAAGGTTTCGAATTTCTTCTCCGACACCTTCCGGCCTTTCGACTCCCAACCCGCGCCGCCTCCGCCGCGCCAGCGCCCGCACAGGGACGCCGCAGGCTACAACGCGCCGGACTACGATCATCCGGTCCCGCCCGCGCCGATCGCCAGCGCGCCCCTCGCGCCGCCGGCGCCGGTCGCCACTTATTCCGCGCCGGCTCCGGCCTATGCGCCGACGCCGCGCCCGACTTACGCCTTGCGCGCCAATCCGAATTCGCTCGGCGGCTGGTCCGCCGAGGGCGGCACGCCGGTCATCGTCGCCCAGGGTGAAAGCGCCGACATTATCGCCCAGCGTTATGGCGTGCCGGTCGCCACCTTGCTCTCCCTCAATGGCTATGGCCCCCATGCCCATCTGGCGCCGGGCTCGCGGCTGACCATTCCGACCTATCGCGCCAAGGGTTCGCGGATCGCGGCGTTGGAGCCGGCGCCCGCGCTTCATCGCGCCCCGGAGCGCATGGCGCCGTTCGAAAAGCCGCGCGTGGCCGCGCGCTCGCTGGTCGGCGAGGAACTGGCCCAGACCGGACACGGCGAAAAGCTCCGCTGGAGCGAAGGCAAGCAGCCCGCCCGGACGGCGGCGCTGTCGCCCGCCGACCTCCGCAAAGCCGATCGGGCCGCGCGGCTGGCGCAACTCGCCCAGCAGAAGGCCGCGCAAGACAAAATCGCGCAAGATAAGACCACCAAGGGCGCCCATCTCGCTCAGCTCAAGGCGGATAAGGAAAAGCGCCATCTCGCCATGACCGAACAAGGCGCGACGCCTGTCGTCCCCGCCAAACTCGCGCCGGGCGCCCCGGTGGATAATATGCCGGTCGTCAAAAGCGACACGAGCGCGACGGCTAGCCTGCCGCCCCCGGCGATGTCGGCCTCCTCCGATTCCGCCAATCCGGAATTCCGCTGGCCGGCGCGCGGCCGGGTGATCCAGGGCTTCGGCTCAGGCGGCAATGACGGCATCAATATCGCCGTGCCCGAGGGCACGCAGGTCAAGGCGGCGGAAAACGGCACGGTCGTCTATGCCGGCAGCGAACTCAAGGGTTATGGCAATCTGGTGCTGATCCGCCATCCCAACGGCTTCGTCTCGGCTTACGCCAACAACGGCTCGCTGGAAGTCAAGCGCGGCCAGACGGTGCGGCGCGGCCAGACCATCGCTCTGTCCGGCCAAAGCGGCGACGTTGCATCGCCCCAGCTTCATTTCGAGCTGCGCAAGGGCTCGAAGCCGGTCGATCCCTCCAAATATCTGGCGGGGCTTTAGAGCCTTTCCGTTCCTTCGGAATCGGAAGAAGTCTCTAATTCATTGTTTTAACGCATATTCCTGTCCAAAAAGTCTGCAACTTTTTGGGAATATGCTTTAGAATTCCTTCTCTGAACCGCGAGACACGGCAGAGAAGGCGCGGGGCGACGGGGTCCAAGGAAAGGCCCGCGTCGCCCCTTTCCTTTGGTTTCAATAGTCAGTCGAGAGGGATGACGCGCACCGGCGTTCCGGCGGGGGCGGGCAGGGCGTTTTCGGCGCGGTCGATCAGCGCCTGCGAATAGGCCAGCACCGAACTGAGCGAGGAATCCTGGTTGGGATGCGGCGTCGCGACCATTCGGCCTTCCGCGTCCCGAGTCAGTGTGGCGCGTAAAAATTCGCGGCGCGCGCCGCCGCGCGGCAGCGCGGCGCCGGTGAGCGCGGGTTCGGAATTGTCGGCGCCCGCCAGCGGGTCGCCGCATAAACGCCGAATCAGCGGTTTCAGGAACAATTGACCGCAGACCGAGGCCGAAGTCGGATTGCCGGGCAGGCCGATGACCCGCATCTTGCCGATATGCCCGTGGATCAGGGGCTTGCCCGGCTTCATCGCGACCTTCCAGAAGCTCAGCGCCATGCCCTCGCGCGCCAGGGCGCCGCGCACCAGATCGCGGTCGCCGACCGAGGCGCCGCCGATGGTGACGAGAATATCGGCCTTTTCGGCGCGGGCGCGCTGAATCGCCGCCTCGATTTCGTCGAGCCGGTCGCTGGCTATGCCGAGGTCGAGCGGCTCGCCGCCGGCCGCCGCGATCAGGCCGAGCACGGCGTAGGAATTGGAGGCCACGATCTGGTCCGGGCCGCGCGGCGCGCCGGGCGCAACCAGTTCGTCGCCGGTGGAAAGCGCCGCGACGCGCGGCCGGCGCGTCAGCGCCAAGGCCGAGTGGTCGGCGGAAGCCGCGAGGGCGACATCGGCGGGGCTGAGGCGCCGCCCGGCGCGCAGCACGATCGCGCCTTCGTGGAAGTCGATTCCGGCGTCGCGGATATTGGCGCCAATCCTGACCGGCCCTTTCACGATGAGATTTTCGCCGGCGCGTTCGGCCTGTTCCTGAATCAGCACGGCGTCGGCCCCCGCCGGAACCGGGCGCCGGTGAAAATCCGCACCGCCTCGCCCGCGCCGCATATGCCGGCAAAGCCGCGTCCCGCCGATGATTCGCCGATGACCTTCAGCGGAGCGCCCGCGTCCGCCGCGCGCAAAGCATAACCGTCCATGGCCGAGAGCGCGGCGGGCGGCTGGGTGCGCCGCGCCGTTATGTCGCGCGCCAAAGTCCGTCCGTAACAGGCGGCGAGCGGCAGCTCTTCGGTCTCCAGCGGCGCGGCGTCGGCGAGAATCGCGGCGAGGGCGTCTTCGACGGAGAGCATCGGCTTTTTGTCGCTCATGGCGGGCGTGTCCCGGAAATTTCTTGCGCCGAACAAATCGCACGCAGGACCGATGCGCGTCCAGAGGGCGGAAAGCGCCATCCGTCGAACCCGCTTTGGCTTTTTTCCCGAATCGCGCCTAAATTCGCCGCGAAGTCTTGCGCGCGAAAGGGACGCCCGGATGAACCGCCTCGTCACCGTGTTGAACGGCCCCAATCTCAATCTGCTCGGCCAGCGCGAGCCGGAGATCTACGGCGCGGAAACGCTCGCCGATGTCGAGCGCGCCTGCCACGCCCTGGCGCTGCAACTGAAGCTGGAAGTCCATTTGCATCAGAGCAATCGCGAATATGAGCTGATCGACTGGATTCACGAGGCGCGCGGCAAGTCGGCCGGCATTGTCATCAATCCGGGCGCCTTCACCCATACGTCGGTCGCCTTGCTCGACGCCCTCAACGCCTTTGAAGGGCCGGTGATCGAGGTCCATATTTCCAACATCCACAAGCGCGAGGAATTCCGACATCGTTCCTATGTCTCGCGCCGCGCCGACGGCGTCATCGCCGGCTGCGGCGTCCAGGGCTACGAACTGGCGCTGCTGCGTCTCGCCCGCCTGATCGACGCGAAGGCTTAGGGCCTGTGGACACATGTCCCGCCGCCGCGACGCGCTGACGTTTTGCCTCCGGCATTTCGCGCAAAGCGGCAGACAAATCGCAGGCAAAACGCCAGCGCGCCCTTCGGGTTTGGGCGAAATGGCCGGCTGGTTCGTCGAAAGCCTCGCCAATATCTTACGTTTTGGCTTCGCCTTTCTCCTGCCATCCGTCTCATTTCGCCCAAATCGCCATCGCCGAGACAAGTGTCCACAGGCCCTAAGGCGTCAGCGCCGATGCGCGTGAAGCAGAAATTCCTGAAATATTTTTTCGGCCATCACATCCTCAATGGCGTCGCGGTCGCCCTTTCGGTGCTGGCGGTCGCGCTCGCCTCCGTCGCTCTGTTCGGCTTCGCGTCGGGCATGGCGGCGGCGCTCGGCGCGCTCTGCGTTTCGAGCGCCGACACCTCGACGCCCTTTTCCGCCAAATCGCGCATCCTGCCGCTGGCCTGGGCCTCGGCCTCGGCCGCGGCCTTCGCCACGGCTTTCGCGGCCGGAACGCCGCTTGTCGAAGGCGCCGTCATCATCCTGACCGGCTTCGGGGCGGGCCTGCTGATCGCGCTCGGGCGCTGGGCGATTCCGCTCTCCGTGCTCACCCTGATTTCGATGGTTTTCACCTTGGGCGCCCCGGGCGCCTCGCTCGACGACCGGCTGCATTACGCCGCGCTGGCGACCTTCGGCGGCGGGCTTTACATTCCCGTGGCGCTGGCGCTGACGCGACTCTCCGACGCCTCGGGCCGGCGCATCACGCTGGCCGAAGTCCTGCGCGAATTCGCCGCCTTCCTGCGGCGCGTCGCCGGCTTTTATCGCCGCGACGCCGACGAGGGCGAAGTCTGCCTGAAAGCGGTCGAGCAGCAGGCCTCCTTCTCCGATCATCTCCAGACCGCGCGCAGCCTGATCGTCTCGGCGGGCGACCGCGCCGAAGCGACGCGCCTGATCGCCGCGCTGGCCGCCGTGCTCGACGCTTTCGACGCCGTGGTTGCGGTCGTGGCGGATCACTCGCCGCTGCGGCTGGCGCAGGGTTTGCGCGACGGGTCGGCTTCGGGCGTTTCGCCGGCGGCGCAAATGAAGCGCCTGCTGCGCGAAACGGCGCACGATCTCGACGCGCTGGCGCTGGCTCTGGTGGTGGGCGGCGAAAACCTGTCCTTTCCGGACCGAAGCGCGGAGCTGGACCGATTTTCGCAAACCATCGCGGCCTTGGAGGCGGCGGGCGCCGATGCAGAAATTCTGCGCGCGGCCCGGCTCACCCGGGCGCGCGTCGGCATGGCTTTGTCGAAGCTCGCGGGGCTTCCCGCGCTGCTGACCCGCGAGGACGCCGCCGCCAAGGCCATGGCCGGCGTGGATATGCGCGCCTTCGCGCCGCCGCTGCGGGTTTCGCTCGCGCCGCTCCGGCGGGCGTTGCGCCTGTCCTCCCCGATCTTTCGTCACGCCGTTCGGCTGTCGCTGGCGCTCGGCTGCGGCTATGCCCTGACCCGGACGATTCCCGGGCTGGAGCATGGCAACTGGATCTTGCTGACCATCGCCGTGATCATGCGCGCGAGCTATGCCGCCACACGTCAGCGCCGCGACCAGAGGCTGATCGGCACTATTCTGGGCTGCGGCGCGGCCGGCGCGCTGTTATGGCTCGGCTCGCCGGGCCTGCTGCTCGCGGCGCAGCTTCTGGCCATCGCCGTCGCCCACGCCTATGTGAAGATCGATTACCGCCTGACCTCCTTCGCCGCCTCGATCATGGCGCTGCTCGGCCTGCATCTGCTCGATCCGACGCAGGCGCCTTTGGTCGCGGCGCGTCTGGTGGACACGATCGTCGGCGCGGGCGTCGCCTTCCTGTTCACTTTCCTGCTGCCGCATTGGGAGCGCCACAGCGCGCCTGGCCTCGCCAAGGGTTTTCTGCGCGCTCTCGGCGTCTATGCCGACCGCGCCCTGCGCTGGGACGCGCCGGAGCAGGATTACCGGCTGGCGCGCAAGGAGCTGATGGAAGCTTTTTCCACGCTCGGCGAATCGGCGACGCGAATGCGCGCCGATCCCCAAAGCCAGCGCGACATCTGGCCGCATTACAGCGCCTTGATCGCGGCGGCCTATGTCGCCGCCGCCCAGATCGTCACCGTGCGCCTGATGATCCGCCAGCGCCGCGACGAGCTTGACCCCAAGGCGAGCCGCGCGCTGCTGGACGACACGCGCCGCGCGGCTTTGGCCGAGCTGGATTTTGCGGGGTCTCGGGCGGAGCGCCGCCTGCCGAGCGCGCCGGACGGCGCGGCGCCGGTCTTTCTCGCCTTGCTCCAGCGCTGCGACGAAGTTTTGCGCGAGGCGCGCAACCTGCGTCATATGGTCGAAAAGGACTGGACGCCCGCCGCGTCGGCCTCGTGGTGAAAATCATACGCCTGGCGCCGCCGGAGCGCTGGCGGCGTGCGTGAAGCGAAGCCGCCATTCGCAGGCAACGGTGAACGACTGCTCGGCGCCACGGGACTAAACCGCTCGCGCGGTAGCAGCGGCGAGAAGCGTCGAGATTTGTGAAGACGGAATAGCTGAGGCGACGGGCCAGATCTGTCTCAAAATCGTGGGGTTCAACCCCATGCGAGACAGGAGCTTTCGCGATGATCGACAATCCCAACAGCCCGTTGCGCCAGCGCATGATCGAGGACATGACGGCGCGCCGCTTCACGGAAAAGGTTCAGAAGGATTATCTCCGCCACGTGCGGAACTTCGCCATCTTTCTCGGTCGTTCGCCCGACGCCGCCACAGCGGAAGACGTTCGGCTCTATCAGTTGCACATGGCCAAGCAGCTCATCGGCGCGCCAACTATCAACGCCGCCGTCGCTGCGCTGCGGTTCTTCTTCAATGTCACGATCGAACGGCCGGACCTGGCCCGTCCTCTGACGGGCTTGCACAAGCCGCGCAGGGCGCCCGGTCGTGCTGAGCGAGGAGGAAATGGTCCGTCTTCTCGAAGCCGCGCCCGGCCTGAAGTACAAGGCCGCGTTCGGCGTCGCCTATGGCGCGGGATTGCGCGTCTCCGAGGTGGTGGCCCTGAAAGTGTCCGACATCGACAGCAAGCGCATGACCTTGCGGGTCGAACAGGGCAAGGGCCAGCGCGACCGCTATGTCATGCTCTCGCCGCAACTGCTCGAATGGTTGCGCGACTGGTGGCGGGCGGCGCGGCCCCAGGCTTGGCTGTTTCCCGGGCAGAACCCGGTCAACCCGATGTCGGCCCGTCAGTTGAACCGCGTCGTGCGCGACACGGCGCGAGAGGCCGGCATTGCCAAGCGCGTATCGCCCCATACGCTGCGACACAGCTTCGCCACCCATCTGCTCGAACGCAACGTCGATATCCGCGTGATCCAGGTTCTGCTCGGCCACGCCAAGCTGGAAACGACGGCGCTTTATACCCGCGTCGCCGTCAACACGCTTCGCGACGTCACCAGCCCTCTGGAGCGTCTGTGCGTAAACCTGACAGGGCAAGCGCCGCCCGCCTGACGGCGGCGTCATGGCGCGACGCTCCCTGGAGGTCGCGGATATCCTGCGCGTTCACGGCGACGCCTATGCGCGCGCCCACGCGGGACATCTCAGCTTCGGCCAGCTCAAAGTCATGTCGGCGATAACGGCCTGCCGCACCGCAGCGCTCGGCGGTCATGTCGCGCGCTGCGACGACTGCGGCCATGTCGAGATCGCCTACAACTCCTGCCGCAACCGTCACTGCCCCAAATGCCAGGGCGCGGCGGCGCGGCAGTGGCTGGCCGAGCGACAGGCCGAGTTGCTGCCGGTTTCCTATTATCATGTCGTTTTCACCCTGCCGGCGCCGATCGCGGCCATGGCGTTCCAGAACAAGGCCGCGATCTACGACCTGTTGTTCAAGGCCGCCGCCGAGACGCTGACCACCATCGCCGCCGACCCCAAGCATCTCGGCGCCCGCATCGGCGTGACCGCCGTGCTCCACACCTGGGGCTCGGCGATGACCCACCATCCGCACATCCACATGATCGTCCCCGGCGGCGGCCTGTCGCCGGACGGCGTTCGCTGGATCGCCTGCAAGCCCGGCTTCTTCCTGCCGGTGCGCGTGCTGTCGCGCCTGTTCCGCCGGCTGTTCCTCGAAGGCCTCGCCGCGCTTCACCGCGCCGGGCGCCTGGCCTTTTTCGGCGATCTCGCCGCGCTCGCCGGCACGAAGGCTTTCCAGGCCGCGCTCGCCCCGTTGCGCCGAAGCGAATGGATCGTTTACGCCAAGCGCCCCTTCGCCGGGCCGGAGGCCGTGCTCGCCTATCTCTCGCGCTACACCCATCGCGTGGCGATCTCCAACAGCCGTCTCCTCGGCTTCGACGGCGGCAAAGTCACCTTTCGCTGGAAAGATTATCGCGCCCGGGGCAAATCGTCGGGCCGACGCTGGATCAAATCCATGACGCTTCCAGCGGATGTGTTTATCCGACGCTTCCTCATCCACGTCCTGCCCAGCGGCTTCCATCGCATCCGCCACTACGGGCTGTTCGCCAGCCAGAAGCGCGCCGCAAATATCGCCCGCTTGCGCGAACTCATTCCTGTGGCCGAGGACGCCGAGAAACCTCGGTTCCATCTCGCCGCTACAACCGAGGGTCCCGCAAGCGACAGCAACAGATCATTCCGAGGCGATTGCGCCGCTCTGCCCTTGCTGCGCTGGGCGCATGCGCGTCGTCGAAACCTTTGCGCGCGGCGCGACGCCGCGCAGCTTCATGCCAGATTGCGCCGGATTCGACACCTCATGACCAAAATTAAGGCCCGCACTCATGCCGCCAACATTGCGTCGACGCCCACAGGCGCCGGCTGTGATGGGCGCGTCGCATCAGCGCGCAAAGCGCCGGAACCAATAGGCCTCACTGATCCCGACGCCACAACGAGCGCTATTGGCCGAAGTGAAAACGCGCCAAGGCCGCGCCGGCCGACGTTTCTCGACACGAGGACCGCCCTAAAAGCCAGGAAGCGTCTCCTCAAATCACCATAGATCGCCAACTGAACCACCGAGCCTCAACGTCCCGCGGTTTCCTCCCCTGGAGGCTTTCGGGCGCCGGCCCCGGCGCGGCCCAATCCGTCGTGTTGGGGCCGGCGACCGAAACCCTTCACACGCGGAAATTCGTGGCTGCTCAGCCCGGATTCCGGAGTCATACGGTTTCCGCAAAATTGCTTCGCAATCCGCGGAAACGCCATGGCGCGAAAATCCTCTATGTCGCGGGCGGATTTTCGCGCCAGCGGAATACAATTTCCGCATGGATCATGCGGAAATCGTATCAACCCCAAGCCGACAGTCGCGCTGCGACTCCGACCGTCTTGTCATGAACGCGAAGCGGCCGTTCCCGCCGGGCGACAGGCCAGCGTGCCGTGATCACTTGCGATAATTCTATTAAGGCCCAACCGCGCGCCAAAGCGGCGAGGCTTTTCCCCTTGAGACAGGGCTGTTTGCCGGCTTTGGCGCGAATGGCGTTGGCGCAAGCAAGAACGGCCAGCGCCGTTGAGGCGAGTTGTCGTTTCCATCCATCGAGAATTCCGCCAGTTTTACTTAAGCGGACATGGCGAGCCCACAAGCCGTTATCGCCAAGATGACTATTTTGCGCGTGTTCACTGAGGCGGGCCCGCTGACTCGGAAAGATTACAATTGCCCTGCGCCGAACTTTGTTGCTGAATTGCAAAGCCCTGGACCGAAAGTCTGCAGTTCATCATTCACGCGAGACGGATGCGCAGATGGCCCAAAGGCCCAAAAACGCATGAGGTCTCACCAGTTGACGCGGACACCGCCCATGCCGGCGATATCGCGCCCCTGCGGCGCGAAATCACCGTCGAAACTGGCGAAGAATTCGAGGTTCTTGTTCACCGCCACCTTCATGCCGGCGTCCACCCGCGCCATGTCGGTAATGGCCGAGGCGCCATGGACAACGAAGTCGAAGCCGGGCGCCGCGATGAAGCTGGCCTCGATCGAGCGCAGCGGTTCGAACTCGTGCTTCCAGGCGGCCCGCACCCATAAACTCAGGTTCATGCCGTCGCCCAGATCGATTTTGCGCGACAGTTGCGCGCCGAGGAAAGTCGGAACCGAAGAGATCGTCCGCCCCATATAGGTCAGGCCGATGGTCGAGGCCTGGCCTGCATTGGTCTCGGTGAAGCCATCCATACGGAGGACCGCGAACTGCACGCCCGCGAAGGGCGTCAGGTCGACGCCGGCGCCGAGACGGTTGCGGTAGCCGGTTTCGAACTGGCCGCTGAAGCCGTTGCTGGCAAAGGCGCCGGCCGGGTTCTCGTTGAAGCCGCCAATGGCCGGTGTCAGAGTTCCAAACAGGGGCGGCAGCACGGTGCCGGGGATGGAGGCGACCCGCATCTCTTTGTTGCTATAGAAATCGCCGCCGAGCATGCCCGCGAGATAGGCGTTGTCGCCGCGCGCCATGCCATAGAGGGCGATCTGCCCGCCTTCGACGGAGCCTGTCGTCGCGCGGTCCAGCACGCCGAAATTGGCTCGGCTATAGGCTCCGGCAACGCCGACGATCGCATGTGGATCCAGCTGGTAATCGAGGCCGAAGGCCGCGCCGCCGTCATTTTCGTTGGTCGCGGCCGAACCGACGTAGGGATTGGCCGGATTGCTGGAGTTTCCGCCATACATCGTCGCCCAGGCCCGCCAAGTGCGCGGCTGAGGCCAGGACATGGGGCTGGCGAAGGCCGGATGGCCGATTTCGACGTCGTCGACATAGGACAGCGGCGACCCGCCAAGCACTTTGGCGTTGGGATCGTTGTTCTCGTCGTCGAACAGCCAGAAACCCATCTCGCGCATGACCGCCGACTGGAACCGGTCGTTCATGGCGAAAGCCGTCTGTTCGGTTTCGGCGACGCCTTCGCCCGAGATCGAATTATAGACGTTGCCGAGGGCCGCCACCGTCGGCTGGTAGAAGATGGCCGCCGCGATATTCTCGAAAGTCCCGACATGCGCCGTCTGGATGGCGTTGATCGTATTGCCGATCGCCATCTGGTTTTGGGTCAGGCCCGCGGGCGCGAAATTGATCGCATAATGGAGATCGATGTTGGTCCCGTTGTCGGTCAGCCCATAGGTCGCGACCGCGGTCGGCTGATTTTGGACGATCGCGCCCGACAGCGTCGCGCCGCCCGGCTCCGCGCTGATGAGCGTCACGTCATATACGCCGGGTTGAGCCCGTCCGGGCTGCAGGAGATTGATCAAGACGGCGCCGCCGAGATTCGCCGTTCCCGTGACGTTGAGGCGATCATTGGCCGGCGTGGCGTAGTTGAAGTCAAGGTCCGTGGCCAGATAGCCGCAGGCCATGTTCGGCGCGCCGAACGCGCCGCAAGCGCCCGCCGTACCGGTCTGCAGGAAATTGCCGGTCTCATTGGTGGTGAACACGTTCAACAATTTGCCGGGCGACAGGACGCCCTCATTGGTGAACAGATTGCCCGCGCCGAGATCGACCGTCGCGCCGGAGTCGAAGACGCCCGATTGGGCGGTGGGGCTCGCCACGGCGCCATAGGGTTTGTTGTCGAGCGAATTGACGCCGCCGCCGAGATCGACCGAGCCGATCAGGTGGCCGTAGCTGGTCACCGATTCATCCCCCGCGCCGCCGGCGACGGTCATGCCGTTGATATCGCCCTGCGTGGTCAGCGTCGCGTAGTTGGTCAATGTGTTGGGGGAGGCCGGGTTGGCGGAGCCGCCGGCAATGGCGACGCCATTGCCCGCGCCGGTTCCGCCGGAGACCGTCTGCGCGGTTCCGGTCGCCGCATTGCCCAAAGTCACGGCGATCGTCTTGCCGAGACCGGTATGATCGATCGATTCGGCATAGATCGCCGTGGCGTCGGCGCCGCTGGCCGAGACATTGGCCTGGGCGTTGACGTTCACGGTTCCCGCCGTTCCGGTCCCGCCGGCGCTGCCGGCGAAGGGCGCCGTCCCCAAAGTCGAGGCGAAGACGCCGCCGCCGACCACGCCGCCGCCGCCTGCGACCGATTGGGCGACCACGCCGTCGGCGCCGGCGCCGGTGGTGGTCACGGCGGCCTGAAGCTGGACGTCGACATTGCCGGAATTGCCGGAGCCCGCGGCGCCGGACACCGTCGGCGCAACCGCCGCGCCCGTCGTGTCAAAGGCGAGGAAGGTTCCACCGCCGCCGCCGACCGACTGCGCAAGAACGCCGAAAGCGTCGACGCCGGAGGTGGTGATCGTCCCGGTCGTGCTTGCCGAGACATCGCCGCCGTTGCCGCCAGGGCCACCGCTGGCGCCCAGGGTGACGGGGCCGGCGCCAGCGACGCCATAGGCGATGGCGAGACCGCCGCCGCCGCCGATCGACTGGGCGACGAGGCCGATGCTTCCCGCTTTTTCGGTTGTCACCGCCGCCGCGTTGCTGACCGTCGCCGTCAAGGCGCTTCCTCCGCCGCCGCCGGTCGCTCCCAACTGACTCGAGAGCAGCGTCGTCCCCGAGCTTCCGGCGTTGACATAGCCGGCGAAACCGCCGCCGCCGCCGATCGACTGCGCGATCATGGCCGGCGAAACCAGGCCGTCCGTCTCGACCGTTCCCGATTGCGCCGTCGCCGTCGCCTTGCCGGCGCCGCCGCCGCCGCCTCCCGTTCCGCCGAGATCGACGTTCAGGCCGGTGGTCACCGATATGCCGGTCGCCGCGACGAATCCGTCGACGCCGCCGCCGCCGCCGATCGACTGGGCGAGCACGCCCGGCGAGACCGAGCCCTTGGTCAAAAGCGCGCCGCTGGTCGTATAACTCGCATCCATGCCAGCGCCCACCGCCGTCTGCGACCCGCCGGCCTGCAGCGTCACGCTGGCCGCCGAGCCGGTCAGCGTTCCGAACGAGAATGTGGCGAGGCCGCCGCCGCCGCCGATCGACTGCGCCAGCAGGCCGATGGAATTGTCCGCATTGGTGGTGACGTCGCCGCTATTGGTCGGCGTGCTGACATTGCCGCCGCCGCCATTGGCGCCGGAACCGCCGACAATGGCCGCGAGGGCGCCGCCGGTGAGGTTGTAATCGCCGGCGATCTGGCCAACGCCGCCGCCGCCGCCGATCGACTGCACCACGAGGCCGGGCGAACCCGCCATATCGGTGACGATCGGTGAGGAATTCGAGGGCGTCAGGGCCGTCAGCGCGTCGCCGGACAGGCCGTTGACCGCGCCGACCTGCAGGTTCGAGGCGCCGAGGTTCATCGGATCGCCGACCGCGAGGCCGCCGATGCCGCCGCCGCCGGCGATCGACTGGATGACGGCGCCCGGCGACAACATGCCGGTCGTGTGCACTTCGCCGCCGGAGATCTGAACGGTGACCGTTCCCTTGGCCCCCGCCGTTCCGGCCACGCCGAAACTGACGCCGACATCGCCAATATTGACGTCAGCGCTCGGCGTGTTGCCGCTGCTCGACGCCGCGATCGAGAAACCGCCGGCGCCGCCGCCGCCGCCGATCGATTGGGCGATGACGCCGACCGAATTGGCGCCCGTCGCGGTGATCGAACCGGTGCTGATGACGGTGACGTCGCCGCCATTGCCGCCATTGCCGCCCGTGCCGCCGACATTGTTGCTGATCTTGCCGTCGCTGATGCTGGCCGCGATGGCGAAGCCGCCATTGCCGCCGCCGCCGCCGATCGATTGCGCGAGAATGCCGGTGGAGCCAGCCTGTTCGACCTTGATCGAGCCGCTGTTGGTCACTTGGACGGTTCCGCCGTCGCCGCCATTGCCGCCCGTGCCGCCGACATTGGAGGTCGTGCCGCCCGAGCCGCTGTCATAGGTGCCGGCCACCGAGAAGCCGCCATTGCCGCCGCCGCCGCCGATCGACTGCGCGACGATGGCGGTCGAAAGCACCTGCTCGGTGGTGATCTTGCCGTTATTGGTCACCATGACGGTTCCGCCGGTCCCGCCCATGCCGCCCGATCCGCCGACGCTCTGCGTATTCGAATCTCCCGAAGTGGCTGCGCCGCCACTCAAGGCGAAACCGCCATTGCCGCCGCCGCCGCCGATCGACTGCGCCAATATGCCGACCGAATTGGCGGCGTAAGTGTGGATGTCGCCGGTCGATTCATTGGTGACCGTGACCGTGTCGCCGGCGCCGCCATTGCCGCCGGCGCCGCCGCCCACCGCCGTGGAGGTGTCGCCGCCCGTGCTGACCGACAGCGCGCCGGCGAAGCCGCCGTTGCCGCCGCCGCCGCCGATCGATTGCGCCTCGATGCCGATGGAGGATGAGCCATGGGTCTTGATCGAGCCGAAATTGTCGACCGTGACCGTATTGCCGGCGCCGCCGCCGCCGCCGGTGGCGCTGCTCTGGCAACTGGAATCGCAGCTGCCGCCGACGGTCGTGGTGGCGTCGCCGGAGGAGGAATAGGTTCCGCTGACGGTGAATCCGCCATTGCCGCCGCCGCCGCCGATCGACTGCGCCAGGATGCCGATATCCATGTCTTTCTGGGTTTCGATCGAGGCGCCCGCATAGCTGTAAACATTGACCACGCCGCCGGCGCCGCCATTGCCGCCCGCGCCGCCGATCGCGTCGGTGACGCCGTCGGATCCGTTGACGGCGCCGCTCGCGCCGACGGAGAAGCCGCCGTTGCCGCCGCCGCCGCCGATCGACTGGGCGACAATGCCGACGCTGTTGGCGCCGCCGACCTGGATGGCGTTGTAATTATAGACGTCCACCTCGCCGCCAGCGCCGCCGCCGCCGGCCGCGCCGCCGACGGAATTGCTCGCCGCCTTGCCGCCGAGCGACAGGGTTCCGGCGATGGAGAAGCCGCCGTTGCCGCCGCCGCCGCCGATCGACTGCGCGACAATGCCATCGGCCATGTCGCCGCCGACGCTGATGTCGCCCTTGTTGGTGACCGTCACGACATCGGACTTGCCGCCGTCGCCGCCCGCGCCGCCGACCGCGTTGCTCGAAGCGTCGCTTTCGGCCGAGAAGGCGCCCGAAATGGCGAAGCCGCCATCGCCGCCGCCGCCGCCGATCGATTGCGCGACAATGCCATGCGCGCCGTTGCCGGTGGTGACGATCTTGCCGTTGTTGTTGACGGTGACGGTTCCGCCATTGCTTCCCGCGCCGCCCGTGCCTGCCGCCGCGCCGGTCGCGCCAAGCGAATTGTCGCCGGCGCTGTCCTCGACGGAAGCGTTGAAATTGATCGAGAAACCGCCATTGCCGCCGCCGCCGCCGATCGATTGCGCCAATATGCCGATAGAACCGGCGCCGGTGGTGGAAATGACCGTGCCCGGGATCGAGGAAGTGGGGCTCGCATAGGTCGTGACGGTCACGGCGCTGGCGTAATTGCCGTCGCCGCCGGCTCCGCCGACGCTGTTGCCGGTCGCGGAGCCGCTGTCGGAAAGAGCGCCGCCGATGGCGAAACCGCCATTGCCGCCGCCGCCGCCGATCGATTGCGCCAATATGCCGTAGGCGAGAGCGCCGCCGGTCTGAATCGTGCCTGTGCTGGTCACGCTGACCGTATCGGCAAAGCCGCCGCTGCCGCCATTGCCGGCCGTCGATTTGCCGATGGCCATCGAATTGAGGGTCGCCGCGACCGACAGCGAGAAGCCGCCATTGCCGCCGCCGCCGCCGATCGACTGGGCGACAATGCCGCTGGCGTTGGCCTGGGCGGTGGTGATGGAGCCATTGCTGGTGACATCGACCTTGCCGCCATGATTGCACTTGGTCGGATCGCTGCCGTCGCAGCCGCCCGCGCCGCCGCCGACAGCGTCGCTGAAGGCCGCGCCGGCGCTAAGCGTCACCGCGCCGGCGAAGCCGCCATTGCCGCCGCCGCCGCCGATCGATTGCGCCAATATGCCGTCGGCCCCAGCCCCGGAAGTGTTGATATCGCCGGTGCTGCCGACATGGACCGTGCCGGCATAGCCGCCGTCGCCGCCGTTCCCGCCGAAAGAAAGCCCGGCGCTGGCGCTCGTCGAGGAAAGGGTGACCGCCGCCGAGACGGAGAAGCCGCCATTGCCGCCGCCGCCGCCGATCGACTGCGCGGTGATGCCGTTGGACAGCGCGCCGTAAGTGGTGATCGAGCCGCTGTTGTCGACGCTCACATCTCCGCCGTATCCGCCATTGGCGCCGCCGCCGCCGAAGGACAATCCCACCGAAGCGTAAGGCGAGCCGGCGACCGATACGGAGAATCCGCCATTGCCGCCGCCGCCGCCGATCGAGCGGGCGAATACGCCCACCGCCTGGTCGCCGTAAGTGGTGACGTTTTCGCTGGTGTTGACCGTCACCGCGCCGCCGTAATTGCCCGCTCCGCCATTGCCGCCGAAGCCGAGGCTCAAGGCGCCGCCGGTCGAAATGCCGACCGACACGGTAAAGCCGCCATTGCCGCCGCCGCCGCCGATCGATTCGGCGTCGATGCCGTCGGAAAAGGCGCCCGGATTGGCGCCCGAGGACGCCTGCGATCCGGTGATGATGGTCCCGGCGCCGCCGACATAGACATCGCCGCCATGGCCGCCCGCTCCGCCCTTGCCGCCGACGCCGATGCTGATGTCGGCATAGAATCCGACCGATGCGGAAACCGCCCAGCCGCCATTGCCGCCGCCGCCGCCGATCGATTGCGCCAGAATGGCGGTCGAGTGGTCGCCCGAGGTTTGAATTGTCGGCGTCGCCGCGCCGAGCGAATCCGAACAGGGGCCGATGCTGGAATTGACGCAGACCGCGCCGCCATTGCCGGCGACGCCGCCATTGCCGCCGACGCCGACGGAGACGAAAAGGCCGACGCCCACGGCGAAACCGCCATTGCCGCCGCCGCCGCCGATCGATTGCGCGAATATGCCGTCCGAGAACTGGCCGCCGGTCGATATGCCGGCGGAATTATTGACCGTGACGGTATTGGCGTCGCCGCCCGCGCCGCCGCCGCCGCCGATGGCCGCGAGTCCGCCCGACCCGCCGCCGTTGCCGCCGCCGCCGCCGATCGACTGCGCGAGAATCGCCGCCGAATTATCGCCAATGGTGGCGATCTGGCCGGTTGTCGTCACCGACACAGTGTCGCCTGTCCCGCCCTTGGCGCCGCTGCCGCCGATCGAAACGAGGCCGCCGGACCAGCCGCCGTTGCCGCCGCCGCCGCCGATCGACTGGGCGAGCACGCCATTCGAGAAAGTTCCGTGCGTGAGGAGCGTCGCAGCGGTGGAGTTTACCGTCAAGGCGCCGCCATTGCCGCCGCCACTGCCAGAGGCGCCCATGCCGAAAATGCCGGCGCCGCCGCCGCCATTGCCGCCGCCGCCGCCGATCGACTGGGCGAAAATGGCGCCTGCGGCGGTGCAGCCGCTGCCGGCGCAATTCTGCTTGATGTCGGCGAAATTATCGACTTCCACCTTCTGACCGTCGCCGGCCGCGCCGCCCTGTCCGCCAATGCCGAACGCCCCGGCGCCCAAGGCGCCGTCGCCGCCGCCGCCGCCGATCGACTGCTCGAATATGCCATAGGCCGTGGTGGCGACCGCCGCCGTCGGCACCGCGGTATAGCCGCCCGTTCCCGTCAGCGTGATCGTTCCATAATTCTGGACGGTGACGTCGCCGCCGTTCGCCGCGCCGCCACCACTGCCGCCGACCCCCACCACGCCCGCGCCAAAGCCGGCGGTTCCGCCGCCGCCGCCGACCGATTGCGCGAATATGCCGTTGGCGAAATCACCGCCGATATTCATCGTCGCGTGATTGGTCACGGTGACTTTTTGGCCGCTGCCGCCCGATCCGCCGCCGCCGCCAAAGCCGACAAGGCCGCCGCTGCCGCCGCCCGCGCCGCCGCCGCCGCCGGCGCTCTGCGCGAAAATGCCGCTCGCGCCGACGCCCGAAGTGTCGATCGCGCCTCCGTCGGTCGTGACCTGGACCACGCCGCCGTCGCCGGCGCTCGACGTTCCGCCGCCGAAGGAAAGCAAGCCGATCGAACCGCCGCCGCTTCCGGCGAAGCCGCCGACGGACTGGGCGAAAATGCCCATGGCGCTATTGGCGTGGGTCGTGATCGTCGCGTTGGTGTCGACCGTCACCGTGCCGCCGCTTGACGCCGCCGCGCCAGTGCCGCCGGTGCAGGCGATGCAACCGCTCACCGTGCCGCCGTCGCCGCCGGGAGCGCCCACGCTTTGCGCCCAAACGCCCGCCGCCCCCACGCCGGTCGTGGTGATGTTGACGCCGGGGCCTTTGGAGATTGGATCGAGCAGATCGGTCACGGTGACATCGTTCGGCGCGCCGCCCTGGCCGCCATCGCCGCCGCTGCCGAAGGTGCTGCCCAAGGTGTCGCCGTCGCCGCCGTGACCGCCGGCTCCGCCCTGGCTGAGAGCACGCACGCCGTGCTGATTGTCTCCGCTCGTGCTGATCGAGCCGCTTCCGCTCAAAGTGACCGAGACCGCGCCGCCGCCGCCGCCGTCGCCGCCGCGGCCGCCATAGCCCGGAAGTGGGAAAACGCTATAACCGGTTCCACCTTGGCCGCCGGCCTGACCTACCGACTCGGCGATCACTCCGGGAGCGCCGTTCGTATTGACTTGGAAAGCTGTGCTCGGGCTTTGCAAAGTTATGGTGACATTCGGCGTGCTCGATCCGCCGTCGCCGCTCCCGCCATGGACTGGATACGAGCTGCCGCCACCCGCAGCTCCCGGCGAGATCACCAGCGACGCGCCCGCGACATTGTTGCTGGGTTGAATATTGCCGGTCAGCGCGCTCGCGCCGCTTCCACCCACAGCCAGAGTCGTGTCGCCCGAATTAGCGAGTGCGCCGCCGTTGGGAAAGGTCGCCGGATTGCCGGTGCAATTGGTGGTCCCCGAGCCGTTGCTCAGGCAGTCGTCCGCGAGCGCCGCGGCCGGAAGCAAGAGCGTCGCGCCTGTCGTAAAGCCAGGGAGAAGTAAAAGCGCAGCCTTCAAGAGGGCGGAGGCGGCGGGGAGACGCGACGCAAAGGCGATCGGCGTCCGCGCCTTCGGCGCACGGCGGTTCCTGTTCGTTTGGTTCGATGACGATCCAGCCACGGCGTTTCCCCCACTCAGAACGGCGCCGCCTTGCAACGAACGCCCGATCCCACGGCGCGGCTCTCGCTTGATCGCGCTTTGTGTGAGCCTGCCCAAAATCGATCGAAACAGGCGCCATGAGATCTTGGGGCCAAGTTTCACGCAAGATGACGCGACGTCAATGCGCGGCCGAAGAGGGCATAAATCCGGGAATTTTTTTTCGCTACGATTACAGGGCGCTAAAATTCAAAGGCTTGGACTGGATATTAAAAATTTATTAATAGTTGCAAGATTGCCACATGTTTCGGCCTGCATCAGGGCGACAATCAAGTCCACGCCTCCCAAAACTCGCTGAATCTGACGCGATCCAGTTCAGTGGAGCCATGACCTGGAGTGCGATCATGGCGGGGGGGATTCCTGTATCAGCTAGGAGCCCGTCCAGATAGCGTTTGAAACGGGTCTGGCGGGGTGAGAATGCGTCGCTCAGATCGCCTTTGCGAGCTTTTTGATGTTGTGGGCGGTGCAGATCGGCGCCCATTCGGCCCGCACCGCTTCGAGGCCGCGCAGCAAAAACTGTCGAAATCCCCTTGCTTGATTGATCTGACCAAACGCCGGCTCGACGATCTGCTTTCTCAATCGATAGCGGCTGCGATGGCCAGCGCGCTTGAGCTTCTCCCGCATTTTCTGCGTCAACTCGCCGCCGATCTTGCGCTTCTCCTCGGCCGCGCGCTCGGCCTCCGCCTTCGCCGCCGCGGCGGCCGCCGCCTCTGCTTCCAGCGCTTGTTCGGCTTCGTGGATTTTGGCCAGACGTTTCTGTTTATTGGCGATCCACTCGGGCGTCTCGTCGCCGCGACGGGTCGCGCCGTGGAGCTTGTCTTCCTGCGCGTCGGCCGCTTCGGCGGCTTCAAGCCAGCGATCGACCTCGGTTTGCAACTCCGCCTCGCGCGTCTTCATGCGCTCGTAGCTCATCGCCTTTCGGACATGCTCCTAGATGTTGCGGCGAGGCGTGACGAAGCGGACGGTCAAGCGCCGACCGGCGATGGCGCCGCCGAGGCTGGCGGTGATCGGCGCCGGCATGCAGGCGCTGAATTTTCCGGCGACGGCGTCGAGAAAGCGCTTTCGCGCGTCGGCGTCGGAGGGAAGTCTGGAATAAGTGACCTGCGCCTTGCCGAACAGCGAGCCGTCGCGCCTGAGGCTGAAGGCGATGGTCAGCTCCTCGCCCGGCTCGCCCGCGACGCCCTTCATGCATGTTCCGAGAGTGGAGAACAGCTCGCGCAGATTATTGGCCGGCGCGGCGACCGCGGGCGCCGCGGTGAAAAAAACGAAAATCATCGCCGCCACGGCGCGCGGGATTGCTTTCACCTTCCGCTCCCTTCACAAGCTTGACGAAAGTTATCATCATCGCCCGGCGATCGCCACGCGCCCGATGGCGAAATCGGCGCGCCGGATTTTGGGAGAGATTTTCGCCGTGAGCCATTTGCGGATCGTTGTCACCGGATTGACGGGCCAGGTGGTGAGCGCGCTGATCGAGCGGGCGTCGGACGATGTCGAACTGATCGCCTTGGGCCGGCCGCGCCTCGACCTTTCGGTGCGCGAGGCGGTTCTGGCGGCCTTGCGCGCCACCCATTGCGACGCCATCGTCAACGCCGCCGCCTATACCGCCGTGGACAAGGCCGAAAGCGAGCCGGACGTCGCGCTGCGGGTCAATGGCGACGGTGCCGGCTATGTCGCGGAGATCGCCGCCGAACTGCGCAAGCCGCTGCTGCATCTTTCGACCGATTATGTCTTCGACGGCAAGCTCGACCGCCCCTATCGCGAGGACGATCCCACTGGCCCGACCAGCGCCTATGGCCGCTCGAAACTGGTTGGCGAACAGAAAATCGCGCAAACCCACGACAATCACGCCATTCTGCGCACCGCCTGGGTTTACAGCCCGTCGGGCGCCAATTTCGTCCGCACCATGCTGCGCCTCGGGCAGAGCCGCGATGAGGTCGGGGTGGTCGCCGATCAGCTCGGCAATCCCACCTCGGCGCTCGACATAGCCGACGCCGTCCTGGCCATCGCCCGGCGCATGGTCGCCGATCCTTCGCCGGCGCTGCGCGGCCTGTTCCATATGGCGGGCGGGGGCGAGGCGTCCTGGGCCGATTTCGCCGAAGCGATTTTCGCGGAAGGCCAGAAACATGGCCGCGCGCCGGTGCGGGTCAACAGGATCGGCACGAAGGACTATCCCACCCCCGCGCCGCGCCCCGCCAATTCGCGGCTCGATTGCGGCAAGCTGCAAAAGATTTATGGCGTCGCGCTGCCGCACTGGCGGGAGTCGCTGGCGCCTTGCGTGGCGCGGCTGCTGGCGGCGCAGGGCTGAGGCCGGAACCCCACCCGGCTCGCTTTCGCTCGCCACCCTCCCCATAAAGGGGAGGGATTTTCGCCGCGTCATCCCTCCCCCTCGTGGGGAGGGTGGCCGCCGAAAGGCGGCCAGGCGGGGGCGCCCCGCTGGGTGAGGGGCCGCTCCATTGCCCGCGCGAAAATCGTCAATATATCTCCGGAGCGGCGCCTGACGGCGCAAATGCAGGCCCTGGGGACGCAAGAGGCGCAATTGCGACCAGACTTTGACTTCCTGTGGCGTCATGCTCTGCCGCAAGCGGCGCGCGTTTGCGGCAGCCGTGCGATTTGCCTCGAACCCCACCCGGCCGCTGGCGCGGCCACCCTCCCCATGAAGGGGAGGAACCCCATCCGGCTCGCTTCGCTCGCCACCCTCCCATAAAGGGGAGGGATTTTTTTATCGTTTTTTTGGCGGGATCAGGTCGGTGATCGTCCCTTCGAAAAGTTCCGCCGCCATGCCGATGGTTTCGGACAGCGTCGGGTGAGGGTGGATGGTGAGGCCGATGTCTTCGGCGTCAGCGCCCATTTCTATGGCGAGCGCGGCTTCGGCGATCAGGTCGCCGGCGTTGACGCCGACGATGCCGCAGCCGATCAGGCGCTTGCTCTCCTCGTCGAACAACAGCTTGGTCGCGCCCTCGTCGCGGCCGAGTGACAGGGCTCGCCCCGACGCCGCCCAGAGAAAAATCGCCTTGCCGAATTTGAGGCCCTTGGCTTTCGCTTCGGTCTCGGTCAGGCCGACCCAGGCCACTTCCGGGTCGGTATAGGCGACGGAAGGGATGACCTTGGCGTCGAAGGCCGATTTATGGCCGCAGGCGACTTCCGCCGCGACTTTGGCCTCATGCGTCGCCTTGTGGGCGAGCATGGGCTGGCCGACAATGTCGCCGATGGCGAAAATATGCGGGACATTGGTCCGCATCTGCTTGTCCACAGCGATGAAGCCGCGCTCGTCGGGCGCGACGCCCGCCGCCTCGGCGTCGATTAGCTTGCCGTTGGGCTTGCGGCCGACCGCCACCAGCAGCTTGTCGAAAACATCCTCGCTTTTCTGGCCGTCGGCGGCCTCGAAGGTCGCGCGCAGGCCGGCGGGCTCCGCCGTGACGGCGACCACCTTGGTCTTCAGCAGGATGTTTTCGTATTTCTTGCCGATGCGCTTGGCCAGAGGCGCGACAATGTCCTTGTCGGCGCCGGGGATGATCTGGTCCATCAGTTCGACAATGGTCACTTGTGACCCCAATGCGTGATAGACCGTCGCCATTTCCAGCCCGATGATGCCGCCGCCCAGCACCAGCAGGCGGTTGGGAACGTCGGCCAGCGCCAGCGCGCCGGTGGAGTCGATGACGCGCGGGTCGTCATGCGGGATGAAGGGCAGGGTCACCGGCTCCGAGCCTGCCGCGATGATCGCCTTGTCGAAACTGACGCGCTTTTTCGAGCCGTCCTCGGCGGTCACTTCGAGCGAATTGGGCGAAGCGAACTTGCCGACGCCGGTGACGATGGTGACCTTGCGCTGTTTCGCCAAGGCGCCCAGGCCCCCGGTCAGGCGCTTGACCACGCTGTCCTTCCAGGCGCGCAGCTTGTCGAGATCGATGGTCGGCGCGGCGAAGGCGATTCCGCTTTCGCCCATTTCATGGGCTTCCTCGATCACCTTGGCGGCGTGGAGCAAGGCCTTGGACGGGATGCAGCCGACATTGAGGCAGACGCCGCCGAGCATCGGCCAGCGCTCGACCAGCACCACCTTGGCGCCGAGATCGGCGGCGCGGAAGGCGGCGGTATAGCCGCCGGGCCCGGCGCCGAGGACCAGGACTTCGGCATGGAGATCGCTGGCGGCGCCCGAAGCGGGAGCCGGCGCTTCGGCGGGCTTGGGCGCCTCGGCGGCGGGCGGCGGGGCGGCGGCCTCGGATGCGTTTTCGAGCAAAAGTATCACCGCGCCTTCGCCGATTCTTTCGCCGACCTTGACCTTCAATTCCTTGACCAGGCCACCGGCGGGCGAGGGGACTTCCATCGTCGCCTTGTCGGATTCGAGCACGATCAGCGGGTCTTCCGGCTTGATGACGTCGCCGGCCTTGACCAGGATTTCGATGATCGGCACATCCTTGAAATCGCCGATGTCGGGAACCTTGATTTCGATGGTCATGGTATTCCCCAATTCACAGCGACAGACGGCGGATGTCTTCGAGCACGGCGCAGAGCGCGCGGGCGAAGCGCGCGGCGGCCGCGCCGTCGATGACGCGATGGTCGTAAGACAGGCTCAAAGGCAGCATCAGGCGCGGGACGAATTCCTTGCCGGTCCAGACCGGCGCCATTTTCGCGCGCACGACGCCGAGGATCGCCACTTCCGGCGCGTTGACGATGGGGCTGAAACCGGTCCCGCCAATGCCGCCGAGCGAGGAAATGGTGAAAGTCGCGCCCGACATTTCGGCCGGCGTCAGTTTTCCCGCGCGCGCCTTGGCGGAGAGATCGCCCAGCTCCCGCGCCAGCTCCAGCACGCCCTTCTTGTCGGCGTCGCGGATCACCGGCACGACCAGGCCTTCCGGGGTGTCGCAGGCGAAGCCGATATGCCAGTATTTCTTGTGGATCAGGGAATCCTTGGCCGGGCTGAGCGAGGAATTGAAGTCGGGATATTGCTTCAGCACCGCGATGCTGGCGCGGATCAGGAACGGCAGCAGCGAGACGCGATAGGGCGCTACAGCCTTCTTGCCCTCGTCGTCGAGCCTTTTGCGGAAGTCTTCGAGGTCGGTGATGTCGGCCTCGTCATGCTGGGTGACGGCCGGGATATTAAGCCAGGAGCGATGCAGGAAGGGGCCTGACAGCTTCCTGATGCGCGACAGCGGCTTTTCCTCGATCGGTCCGAATTTGGAAAAGTCGATGGCGGGGATTTCGGGAATGCCGGCCCCGCTCGCCGCGACCGGCGCCCCGGCCGCGCCGCCGGAAAGATAGGCCTTCACGTCCTCCCTGGTGATCCGGCCCTTGTCGCCTGTCGCCGGCACGCGGGTCAGGTCGATGTCGAGTTCGCGGGCAAGGCGGCGCACCGTCGGCGAGGCGAAGACATCGCCGAAACCCGCGACCGGCGCGCGCAGCCCGAGGATCGGCATGGTGCTGGAAAGTTTTCCAGCCGCCGGCGCCGGCGCGGCGGCCGGAGCCGGCGTCGGGGCGGGAGCGGCGGCGGCAGGGGTCGGGGTCGCGGCGCCTTCGGCGATCAACGTCAGGATCGGCGCGCCCTCGGCGACCTTGTCGCCGACCTTGACCAGAAGTTCCGCCACCACGCCGCCTTCGGGCGCGGGAACCTCCATCGTCGCCTTGTCGGATTCGAGCACGATCAACGGGTCTTCCGCCTTGATCGCGTCGCCGGGCTTGACCAGGATTTCGATCACCGGGACGCCCTTGAAATCGCCGATATCCGGCACTTTCACTTCAATCTTGGACATGTCTTGCAACCTTGAACGAAAGGAGTGGCCATAGCGTTTTCAAGCGAAGTGGTTACCGGTTCGCGTAAAGAAAACGCGTACGAAGAAAGCGCGAATATCAGGAGCGCAACGGATCGGGTTTTTCCGGGTCGAGGCGGTAGAGGTCGATGGCGTCGGCGACCTTGCGGGTGGGGATGAGCTGCGATTCCGCCATTGTCTTCAGCGCCGCCACCGCGACATAATGTCGGTCCACCTCGAAGAAGGCGCGCAGCTTGCGGCGATAATCCGAGCGCCCGAACCCATCCGTTCCAAGCGCCTTGTAGCGGGTCGGGACATGGCCCCGGATCTGCTCGGCGAAGGCGCGGATATAATCGGTCGTCGCCACCACCGGGCTGTCGCCGCGCGCCTGCAACAGCCGCGTAACATGGGGAATGCGCGGCTCCTCCATCGGATGCATCATGTTCCAGCGCTCGCAGGAATCGGCCTCGCGCTTGAGTTCGGTGAAGCTTGTCACCGCGAAAATATCGGCGTGAACGCCGAAATCGCGCTCCAGCAGCACCGCGCCGGCTATGGCCTCGCGCAGAATGGCGCCCGAGCCGAGCAGGGTCACTTTCTTCTCCTTCGGCGTGTTTTCAGGCGCGGCTTTGAAGAGATACATGCCCTTGACGATGTCCTCCGCCGCGCCCTCGGGCATGGCGGGGTGCTCGTAGTTCTCGTTGAGCAAAGTGAGGTAGAAATAGACGTCCTCGCCCTTGCCATACATGCGCTCCAGCCCGTGCTGGACGATGACCGCGACTTCGTACGAAAAAGTCGCGTCATAGGAGACGCAATTGGGGATGGTGGAGGAGAGGACATGGCTGTGGCCGTCCTCGTGCTGCAACCCCTCGCCGTTGAGGGTGGTGCGGCCAGAAGTGCCGCCGAGCAGAAAACCCCTTGAGCGAATGTCGCCCGCCGCCCAGGCGAGGTCGTGGACGCGCTGGAACCCGAACATCGAATAAAAAATGTAGAACGGGATCATCGGCGTGTTGGAATGGGAATAAGACGTCGCCGCCGCGATCCAGCTCGCCATGGCGCCGGCCTCGTTGATGCCTTCCTGGAGCATCTGGCCGGAGCGGTCTTCCTTGTAGTACGAGAGCTGGTCGGCGTCCTGCGGGCGGTAGAGCTGGCCGACCTGCGAGAAAATGCCATATTGGCGGAACATGCCCTCCATGCCGAAGGTGCGGGATTCATCCGGCACGATCGGCACGATGCGCTTGCCGATATTCTTGTCGCGCAGCAGAGTATTCAGCATCCTGACAAAGGCCATGGTCGTCGAGATTTCGCGGCCGTCGGTCGCCTTGAGCTGCGGCTCGAAAGCCGAGAGCGGCGGAATGACCAGCGGCGCGCTCTGGCGCCGGCGCGCCGGCAGATAGCCGCCGAGTTTTTTCCGCGCTTCATGCAAATAATTGTCTTCTTCCGAGCCCGCCGCGAATTTCAGCAGCGGCAGGTTCTCGATCTCGCTGTCGGCGACCGGAATGTTGAAACGGTCGCGGAACTGTTTCAGCGCCTCAAAACTCATTTTTTTGGCCTGATGGGCCATCATCTGGCCCTCTCCGGCCGAGCCCATGCCATAGCCCTTGACGGTCTTGGCGAGGATGACCGTCGGCTGGCCCTTGTGCTCGACCGCCGCCGCGTAAGCGGCGTAGATTTTTCGGGAATCGTGGCCGCCGCGGGTCAGCTTCCAGATCTTGTCGTCCGACCAGCCCTTGACCATGGCCGCGGTCTCGGGATAGCGGCCAAAAAACTTCTCGCGGATATAGGCGCCGTTCTTGGACTTGAAATCCTGATATTCGCCGTCGACGCATTCCTCCATCAACTGGCGCAGGCGGCCGGAATAATCCCTGGCCAGAAGTTCGTCCCAGGTCGTGCCCCAGATCACCTTGATGACGTTCCAGCCGGCGCCGCGGAAATCGGCCTCCAACTCCTGGATGATCTTGCCGTTGCCGCGCACCGGGCCGTCGAGGCGCTGGAGGTTGCAATTGATGACGAAGATCAGATTGTTGAGCTTTTCGCGGCCCGCGAGCGAAATGGCGCCGAGCGATTCCGGTTCGTCCATCTCGCCGTCGCCCATGAAGGCCCAGACCTTTCTTTCATGGGTTTCGATCAGGCCGCGGCCTTCGAGATAGCGCAGGAAGCGGGCCTGATAGATCGCCATCAAAGGCCCCAGGCCCATGGAGACGGTCGGAAACTGCCAGAAATCCGGCATCAGCCAGGGATGGGGATAAGACGAAATGCCCTTGCCGTCCACCTCCTGGCGGAAATTGAGGATCTGCTCCTCGGAAAGGCGCCCCTCCATGAAAGCGCGGGCGTAAATGCCGGGCGAGGAATGGCCCTGGATGAAGATCAGGTCGCCGGCGTGATGCGCGTCGGGCGCGCGCCAGAAATGCATGAAGCCGACATCGTAAAGCGTCGCCGCGGACTGGAACGAGGCGATATGGCCGCCAAGCTCCGAGGACGCCTTGTTGGCCTTGAGCACCAGCATGGCGGCGTTCCAGCGGATAGCGGCGCGGATTTTGGTCTCGATCTCGCGCACGCCGGGATGGGGCGGCTGCTGCTCGGGGGGAATGGTGTTGATATAGGCGGTGTTCCAGGCGAAGGGCAGTTTCGCGCCATTCTTGCGCGCCTCCGCCACCACATCGCTCAACAGGCCGTCCACCCGCGCGACGCCTTCGAATTCCTGAACGGAATTCAGGGCTTCAAGCCATTCCCGCGTCTCGGCGGAGAAATCCGATTGTTCCATTTCTGGCTCCTTTGCGGCGGCGGTCGCCACCGCCTCGATATACGCCTTTAGTCGAATATAACAATATGCAGCCGGCCGGGTCCATGCGCGCCGCGCGCCAGCACGCCTTCGATATCGGTGGTGCCGCTCGCCCCGGTGACGAGATTGACATTGCGCGGGACGGCGAGATCGCGCGCGAAAGCGGCGTAATCCTCCAGGCGCGGCAGGAGAGTCTTGGCGTCGAGCGCGACAAGATGATGAAGGGGGAGAAATTCGTAAAGCGTCGGGGCTTCGCGGCTGGAATGAAAGACCAGCGAGCCGGTTTCGGCCACGCCGCACAAAGCGATTCCGACGGCAAAAGCGCTGTCCGGGCGCAAAGGCGCGCCGGGGCGCAATTCGTCCCAGTCGAGCTTTTCCAGGCGCGGATCGGGCTGGAGGGAGAATTCCGGCGCCAGCGCATTGGCGTCGACATAGCGCGCCACGGCGGCGGGCAAATCGGCCAGCGACGCGACGCGCTCGACGCTCGCGCCGACTTTGTCGCTGCTGGCGCGCGCCGCGAACAAGGCGGCGAGATCGTCCTGTTCGAGCGGCTTCAGGGTCTTTTTCATCGCCTCGGAACAGGCCAGCGCCTGCGCCGCGATCTCGGCCGGCGGCGCGCGTTCGGGCCGCGTCTTGCGGATCGCGGCGAATATGGCTTCGCGCGCGCTCATGCTTTTGCGCCTTTCCGAACCATGGTCAAAAAACTTTGCCGAGGCGGTTTGGGAAAATCGCGCGTCGCGGTCCAGCCCGAACCGGGCGGCAGCGAGGAAATCCACCCTTCCCTGGCGAACAGCCGCAAGGCGGGCAAAGCGAAAGCCTGCGCCAACCGGTAGAGCTTGGGCCGCGCGGCGAAAAAGGCCCAGACCTTGATCGCGAAGCTGACGGCTTTCGGCTCATAGCCCGCGTCAAAGCTGCGGGCGCGCCAATGGCGCAACATGGTGGGTAACGGAATGTCCACCGGGCAGACCTGTTTGCATTGGCCGTTGAGCGTGCAGGCGGCGGGCAGGTCGCGGCTATGTTTCAGTCCGTCGAAAACGGGGGTGAGCGCCGAGCCCATCGGGCCGGGATAGGCCCCGCCATAGGCGTGGCCGCCGATCGCGCGATAGACCACGCAATGATTGAGGCAGGCGCCGCAGCGCAGGCAGCGCAGCATGGCCGGCATTTCGGCCAGCATTCGGGTGCGGCCGTGATCGACCAGCACGATATGGAATTCCTCCGGCCCGTCGCGGTCGTTGGCGCGCTTCGGGCCGCAATGGAAGGTGGTGTATTGGGTCAGGTCGGCGCCGGTCGCGGAGGGCACGAGCAGGCGGGTCAGTTGCAGCGCGTGTTCGGTGCTGGCGACGATTTTCTCGATCCCCGCCGTCACGATATGGACGCGCGGCGGCGTGGTGGTCAGCTCGGCGTTGCCTTCATTGGTGATGGTGCAGATCGCGCCGGTCTCGGCGACCAGGAAATTGGCGCCGGATACGCCCACTTGCGCCGTGAAAAAATCCGCCCGTAATTCCTTGCGCGCCGAGGCGACCATGCTGACCACGTCATGGCCGGCGGGTTTTACATGGTGGTATTGGTCAAATAATTTGGCCACGTCCTCGCGGGTGCGATGGGCGGCGGGCCAGATGATATGGGAGGGCGTCTCGCCGGCGAGCTGAATGATATGTTCGGCGAGATCGGTCTCGACCCGGCGGATGCCGGCTTCGGCCAAGGCGTGGGGCAGGCCGATTTCCTCGCCGAGCATGCTTTTGGAGCGGGTCACGATTTTCGCGCCCGCCGCCTTGCACAGGTCCACCACGATCCGGCTGGCCTCGTCGGCGTCGCGCGCCCAATGAACTTGGGCGCCGGAGGCGCGGGCGTTAGACTCGAACATTTCCAGATAGTAAGCCATGTGCTCGATCGCATGGTCCTTGATCGCGGCGGCGGCGGCGCGCGCGGCCTCGAATTCCGGCCAGGCGGAGACTGCGGCGGCGCGCTTGCGCCGGGCGTTGCCGGTGGTGCGCTCCAGCGCGATTTTCAGTTGCGGGTCGTGCAGCGCCTTTTCGACGCGGGCGTGGAATTTCTGGGCCGACGTTTCCATCACGCCTCCTCGCCAATGGCCCGCTCCGCCATGCCGGCCAGGATTTCCGCCGCGTGGAAGACGCGGGGCCTGGCGCCCTCGCGGCGCAATTTGCCGGCCATGTTGAGCAGGCAGCCGAGATCGCCGCCAAGCAGCAGATCGGTGCCGCTCGATCGGACGTTTTGGGCCTTTTCTCCGACGATGGCGTCGGAAATGTCTGCATATTTGACCGAAAAGGTTCCGCCGAAGCCGCAACAGGTCTCTTCGCCTTCGAGCGGGCGCAATTCCAGGCCCTCGACCGCACAGAGCAGGGCGCGCGGCTGGTTTTTGACGCCAAGCTCGCGCAGGCCGGAACAGGAATCGTGATAGGCCGCGCTGGCCTTGCAGGCGACGTTTTGCGGCCGGAAGCCGCGCAGATCGACCAGGAAGCTCAGCAGTTCATGGGTCTTGGCGGCGAGCTTTTCCGCTCGCGCGCGCCATGCCGGATCGTCGGCGAACAGCTCGGGATAATGCGCCTTGATCATGCCGGCGCAGGAGCCGGAGGGCGCGACAAGATAATCGTAGGGCTCGAACGTCTCGATCACGGCCCTGGCGATGGGCCTGGTCGCTTGGTCGGCGCCGCTGTTATAGGCCGGCTGGCCGCAGCAGGTCTGGGCGAGGGGGATTTCGACCTCGCAGCCGGCGGCTTCCAGCAAGGCGACGGCCGCGAAACCGACATTCGGGCGGATGGAATTGACCAGACAGGTGACGAAAAGACCGACGCGCGGCTTTTCCGGGGCCTTTTCCTGTTCCGCCATGCGTCACCGACCTTTCGACCGAACCGTAGATAATCTATTGCGAAGCGACCCTTGTGGTCAAATGATTTTACCAGAGCTTATTCATGGGTGCGCGCCAGCAGTTCGGAGCGGCCCATGCGCCGCAGGGCTCGCGCGACGCGGGTCTCCTCCTGGCGCATTTCCTTTAGCGCGCCGGAAATCCCGTTGATATGGGCGGTGGCGGCGGCCGCCGCGCCTTCCGGGTCGCGGGCGAGAATGGCCTCGGCTATGGCGAAATGCTGGTCGAGCAGCAGGTCGCGCGAGCCCGATTTGGCGTAAAGTTCGCGGCGGTTGTAGAAGGCGTCGCCGCGCAGCATTTCGTAAAGCGCGCGCATGATGTGCAGCAGCACCAGATTATGCGCGGCCTCATAGATCAGCATGTGCAGTTCGGCGTCGGTCTCGGCTTCCGCCGCCAGATCGTCGGAATCGTGGGCGGCGCGCAGCTTGACGAGGCAGCGGGAAATGGCGTCGCGCTCGATTTCGGTCGCCCTGGCGGCGGCCAGCCGCGCGGCTTCGCCCTCGATCAGGCAGCGATATTCGAGATAATCCTCGAACGCCTGATCGCTCGACTGGAACAGGGAGGTCAGCGGATCGGTCATCGGCGTCAGGAAACGGCTAACGAAATTGCCCGCCTTGTTGGTCTCGATCAGGCCGCGCGCCTGCAACCGGTCCAGCGCCTCGCGCAGCGAGGGGCGGGAAACGTCGAGCTTGGCGGCGAGTTCGCGCTCCGGCGCGAGCTTTTCGCCGGGCCTGAGCGCGCCTTCGAGGATGAACTGTTCGAGACGGTCGGCGAGGGCGTCGGCGAGTTTTGGCGTCCGCAAAGGGTCCATCGCAATTCCTGTCCGCCGCCGCCCGGAATTATCTCCGGTTCTGCGGTAAAATAATTAGACCACAAAAAGCGCGGGTCGGCCAGATGAACTTCAGCCAGACGAAACTTAGCGCTTTGTCGCGATGGCCGCGCGGACGATCTCCAGGGCGCGCGTGGCGAGGTCGGGCGCGGCGGCGTCGAGCCTGACCCAGTCGATCCGTCCGGCGCCGCGCGCCAACTGGCTTTCGAGCACGTCGAGATCGGCGTCGGAGACGCCATAGGGCCTCTCGCGCACCCGCCGGCGCAGCACGTCGGGCGGCGCCTCCAGCCACAGGCCGACGAAGGGCGCGCCGCAATCATGCGCCAGCTTGGCGACGGCGGCGCGCTCGTCCTCGGTGGAATAGACGGCGTCGAGCACCACCGAATGGCCCTGGGCGTAGGCGTCCATGGCGCGCGACAGCAGGCGCAGATAGACCGCCGTGGTGATGTTGAATTCATAGGCTGACGCCGGCAGGCGGTCGGTCGGCGCGATTTTGTGCATGGCCTTGCGTGTGCGGTCGGAATTGAGCGTCCGGGCGCCGGGCGGCGTCCCGATTTCGCCGGCGATCGCCGCCGCCAGGGTCGATTTCCCCGTGCCGCTGAAGCCGCCGACGGCGATCATGGCGTTGGAACGCGGCGCCAGCAATTCCTCGGCCAGCGCGAAATAGGCGCGGGCCTCGCGCTCCATGGCGGCATCCACCGCCGGGTCGCCGGAACCGGCCTGCGAGGCGGCGATATGGGCGCGGATCGCGGCGCGCAGCGCCATGAAGAAGGGCAAAGCGGAATAGCCGTCGCGGATCTTGGCCGGCATATCCGGCACGGTGCGCGACAAGGCGCTGACATAACGGTTGAACAGCAGATTGGCGAGGTCGCGCCGCTCGGCCAGCCACAGGTCCATCATGGTGAAGGCGACGTCATAGAGCACGTCGATCCGCGCCAGCTTCTGGTCGAATTCGATGCAGTCGAACAGGGTCGGCCGCCCCTCGAACCAGCAGATGTTGCGCAGATAAAGATCGCCATGGCACAGACGGACGAAGCCGACCAGGGCCCGGCCGTCGAGAAGTTCGGCCAGCCCTTTCAATTCGCGGCGAAAGACGGCGTTGAGCCTTTCGCGCTCCTTGCGCGTGAAAATCCCGCAGGCGGCGAAGGAATGCTCGTTGAGGTCGAGGAGATCGGCGAAAACTTTAGCGCCGCTTTCCAGATTGAACGTTTGGGCGCGGGTGTGAAAATCGGCGACGGTGACGGCGAGCGCCTCAATATGGGCCGAGGTCAGCCGGCCTTCGCGGGCCATGACGTCGAACAGGCTCGATTCCTCGAAGCGGCGCATCACCACGATGCAATCGACCAGCGGACCCTTGCCGTCGAAGGCAAGCCCGCCCGGCTCGCGGGTGATCCGCCGCACGCCGAGATAAAGTTCGGGCGCGGCGCGCGAATTCAGCGCCAGTTCGGAGCGGCAGGCTTTTTCGCGGTAAGAGGCTTTCGAGAAATCGAGATAGGGAAAGACGATCGCGCGCTTGAGCTTGAAGACGAAGCCGCCGGACAGGAAAAGCAGCGAGACATGGGTGGACTTCGTCTCGACCGGCGCGCCGGTTTCCCGCGCCAGGGCTTGAGCGACGAAGGCGGCGACGACGGATTGGTCCATGGCGTCGCGGTCAAGGTTTGGCGGGGCGCACGTGGCGCAGCACCAGATTGGCGACCAGGGCTTGCGCAACCTGTTCCGCCAGGCAATCGTAACCGGCGTCGAGCGAGAACGGATTGCCGCCCTCGGCCACGCTTTTGCGGGTTTTCGCCAGGAACTGCATGGCCTCCAGGCGGCGCAGATAAAGCACGTTTTCGGACTGGGCCACCCGGCGCGTCGCCTCGCGTATGGCCTTGGCTTCGCTCTGGTCGTGCAGCCAGGGATTGGTCTCGAAGCCGACCAGCAGTACGTCGATGCCATTGTCCTTGGCCCAGCGCACGCCCGCGCGCACGGCGCTCTCATAATCTTCCGGCGCGACGAACTGGAGCGCGTCATCGGAGCCGACCCGCCAGACCAGCAGGTCGGGCCGGTCCAGCGCGACCTCGGTGCGCATCCGCTCGACGGCGGTCGCCGCCGTCTCGCCCGACACCGGACGGTCGGCGACGACCGCATCCACCCCGACAAGGGCCCGATCGAGCAGGAATTCGAGGGCGGCGGGAAAAGGCTTGCGCTGGCCCTGGTTCAAGCCGACCGGCGAGCCGACGATCAATATGTGGATTTTCTTGCTTTTCAGCGCCGCCGCGACATGGGGCAGGGGCGCCGGGGCCGCGAGCGCCGAGGCCGGCGTATCGCAGGCGGAGGCGGGCCGCGCCACCTCCTGCGCCCGGGCGCCGCCCGCGGGCGGCGCGACTCCCTGCGCCAAAACGTCGCCGCAGGGCAGCGCCAGGGCGAGCGCCAAGGCCACGGCGAGTGCGAAGCGCGCGAGTCCGCGCCGGATCAGGTCGCGGCCGCGCGCCCGGCGCGCGCCACGGCGTGTCTCTTTCGCCATTCCGACAACCATGCGACCAAGCCCATCGATGACCATCCGACCAGTATCATGACGACGTCCATTTCGATACGCCCGTTGAACGCATAACGGACGATCTGCCCCAAAAGGCTGAGCAGCGACGCCGCACAAAAGACATTCAGCGAATTGCGCCCCAGCATCGCCAGATATTGCGTGAGGCGCGGGATCAGACGGTCGATATATTTGAACGCGCCGACGAAAAAGCAGGCCAAAGCCAAAGCATGGATCAGCCGCGCGGGCGAAAGATAGGTCTTGTCGAAGACGAAGAACAATTTGGGGCTCGGCAGGGAGGCGGGGTCGGGCGAAACGCCCGCCAGCGCCAGCCCGGCGCCCAGGAAAACCTGGGCGCCGGCCAGCCAGAACAGGACTTTTTTGACGCGCGGCGGCCAGCTCGACCAGCCGCGCGGCCCGGCCAGCGCGAAGCCGAGCACGAAGATGAATTGCCAGGCGAAGGGGCTGAAATACCACTCGCCCTCGACCGGCCAGGTCGGCAGGTTGAGGCCGGTCGCCAGCGTATAGAGGTAAAGCCCGAAAGACAGGGGCAAAAGGGCGCGCGACGCGTAGCGGTCGATGATGGCGATGGTCGGCCCCATCGCCATCAGCACGACATAGAGCGGCAGAATGTCGAAAAAGCCGAGTTGGTAGCGCAACAAGGCCAGGCCGATATGGGCGTCGGCCGGATCCTCGAACACGGCGGCCGCATTGTTCCATTGCAATATATAGGGTTGCTCCAGCGCCTTGGCCGCGCCGGCCAACAGCGCGATGGCGAGCGCGGTGATGACCAGTTGCGCGAAATAAATGGTGAGGGCGCGGCCCGCCAGCCGATAGACCGCCGCGCCCGGCGGCTCCTTCGCCAGCGAATTGCAGACATAGCGCAGCGCCACGCCGGCCAGCAAAACGAACAGCTCCGCCGCGTCGGACAGGGAATAATGGCGGAAGGTGTAGCGTTCGAGGAAAATGCCGGGAATGTGATCGACAAAAATGGTCGCCAAGGCGAATCCGCGCCAGAAATCGACGGCGTTGGGGCCTCTCATGCCGCGCGCGCTCCGCCCGCGAAGGGCGGCCGAGGGCGACTAGCTGGAAAGAGGGCGCGCGAAACCATGGCGAGCGGGGCGGCTCCAATGTCGGTCTCTCGCTATAGCGCCGCCCGAAGGAATCCTCAAACGGAGAAGCTTGTTCCGCAGCCGCAGGACGCGGTGGCGTTGGGGTTGTCGATCTTGAAGGACTGGCCCATCAGATCGTCCACGAAATCGATTTTGGCGCCCTTGAGGAAATCGAGCGACACCTGGTCGATCGCCAGCCGCGCCTCGGCGTCGCCGAGAATCAGGTCGCCGTCCTCGGGCGCGGGCACGATGTCGAAGGCGTATTGAAAGCCGGAACAGCCGCCGCCATTGACCGCGATGCGCAAGAAGGCGCCCGGCGTCTCGCCGCGCAGCACCTCCGCGACCCGCTTGAGGGCGTTTTGGGTGGCGACCACCGGTTCCGCCGCGATCTGGTTCATGCGATCCTCCGAAAAATTTCAGCTTTTTCAAAGATAGTCGCGAATGGGCCATGGTCAATGCGCGCTCGCGCCTTTTCGATCCAGGGGCCGCCATGCTATCCGCAAGGGCGGCGCGCATCCGCGTCATCTTTTTTCAGCAGGTCCGCCTTGTCCGACGCGCCGGCTCCCGATTTTTTACACGTCAAGCCGCTGGCGCCTTACGCCGCCGACTGGCGGCGCACGCGCGGCCGGCTTTTCACCGAGCCGGCCTCGCCGACGCGCGGCGATTTCCAGCGCGACCGCGACCGGCTGATCCATTCCACCGCCTTCCGCCGCCTCGCCCACAAGACCCAGGTCTTCATCCCGCTCGAAGGCGACCATTTCCGCACCCGCCTGACCCATACGATCGAAGTGGCGCAGATCGCCCGCGCCCTGGCGCGGGGCCTGCGGCTCGACGAAGACCTGGCCGAGGCGACGGCGCTCGCCCACGATCTCGGCCATACCTGTTTTGGTCATGCCGGCGAGGACGTGCTCGACGCCTGCATGGCGCCTTTTGGCGGCTTCGACCATAACGCCCACGCCTTGCGCATCGTCACGACGCTGGAACGCCGCTACGCCGACTGGGACGGGCTCAACCTGTGCTACGAGACGCTGGAAGGGCTGGTGAAGCACAACGGGCCGCTGGCGGGGCCGCGCGTCCCGCTCGGGCGCAGGCGCCCGGTCCCGCGGGAAATCGTCGCCTTCGACAAGATCTTTCCCCTCGATCTCGAGCTTTTCGCCTCGGCCGAGGCGCAATGCGCCGCTTTGGCCGACGACATCGCCTATAACGCCCATGACATCGACGACGGCCTGCGCGCCGGCCTGTTCAGCCTCGACGATCTGCGCCGCGTGCCGTTCCTGAACCGGCTGCTCGCCGAGATCGACGCGCTCCATCCGGGTCTGGAGCGGGTGCGGGCGATCCACGAACTGGTGCGCCGGATCATCACCCGCTTCGTCGAGGACGCTTTTTCCGAGAGCGCGCGGCGGCTGCGCCTGGCCGCGCCCCAAAGCATCGACGACATCCGCCGTTGCGAATTCGCGGTGGTGGCCTTTTCCGACGAGATGGAGCGCGCGCAAAAGGAGATCAAGGATTTTTTGTTCACCCGCATGTACCGCCACGCCGCGGTCCTGCCGGTCTGGCGCAGCGCCGAAAAAATCGTGCGCGGCCTGTTCGAGAAATTTTTTTCCGACCCCGAATCCATGCCGGAGGAATGGGCGCAAGCCGCGCGCCCTTGCGACGAGGCGGGCCGGGCGCGGGTGGTTTCCGATTATATCGCCGGCATGACCGACCGCTACGCCCTGGCGCAGGCGGAGCAATGGCTTGGCGGAAACGCCGCAGAGAAGCCGCATTGATCGCCCGCCCGAAATCAGGCAAAAGGCCGCGAAAGCGTCAAAACCTTCGGGGGCCGGGTCATGAGTGAAATTTTGCGCGTCGGCATCGCCGGCCTCGGCACGGTCGGCGCGGCGGTGATGCGGCTGCTGGAGGCCCAGTCGGCCGATCTCGCCGCCCGCACCGGCAAGAAAATCGTGGTGACCGGGGTTTCCGCGCGCGATCCCGCCCGCGAGCGGGGCGTGAACCTGTCCGGCGCGACCTGGTTCACGACGCCGATGGAACTCGCCGCTTCCGAAAATATCGACCTCTTCGTCGAACTGATCGGCGGCGACGAGGGGCCGGCGCGCGACAGCGTCGAGGCGGCGCTTTCTGCCGGCAAATCGGTGGTCACCGCCAACAAGGCCTTGCTCGCCAAACACGGAATCGCTCTGGCGCGGCTGGCGGAACAGCATCACACCGCGCTCGCCTTCGAGGCCTCGGTCGCCGGCGGCATTCCCATCGTGAAAACCCTGCGCGAGGGGCTGGCGGGCAACAGCATCGAACGCGTCTATGGCATTCTCAACGGCACCTGCAATTACATCCTGTCGCAGATGGAGCTGGAGGGCCTGTCTTTCGCCGAATGCCTCGCCGAGGCCCAGAAACTCGGCTATGCCGAAGCTGATCCGACCTTCGACATCGGCGGCTTCGACACCGCCCACAAGCTGGCCATCCTCGCCTCGCTCGCCTTCGGGGTGAAACTCGACGCCGAGGCGATCAGCATCGAAGGCATCCAGGACATTTCGCTGGCCGATCTCCAGGCCGCCGCCGAGCTTGGCTATCGGGTCAAACTGCTTGGCGTCGCCCAGCGCACGCCGCATGGCGTCGAACAGCGCGTCCATCCGACCATGGTGCCGCTGTCTTCCGCCATCGCCCAGGTGATGGGCGTGACCAATGCGGTCACGGTGGACGCCGACGCGGTCAACGAATTGACTTTGGTCGGCCCCGGCGCCGGCGGCATGGCGACGGCCTCCGCCGTGGTGGCGGATATCGCCGACATCGCGCGCGGCATCCGCTCGGCGCCCTTCGGCCTGCCGGTCGAACATCTGGCCGCGGCCGACAAATCGCCGATGCAGCGCCATGAGGGCGGCTATTATATCCGCCTTGCGGTGCGCAACCACATCGGCGCGGCGGCGGCCATCGCCACCCGCATGGCCGAACACGGCATTTCGCTCGAAAGCATCGTCCAGCGCCGCGCCAGCGCGGGCGACGACAGCGTGGCGCCGGTGGTGCTGGTCACCTACGCCACCACCGAGGCCAGCGTGCGCGAAGCTTTGGCGCAGATCGTCAAGGACGGCCACGTCGCCGACAAGCCGCAGGTGATCCGGATCGAGCGGGAATGATTTTCCGGCTTGGGGGGGTGGGAAAAGTGGACTGTCATGTCTGGACGGCGCCCCTTGATCAAGGGTTTTCTTGGCGTGCTGTGAACGTCTCGGGTGCGGTCATGTCTTCGGCCTGTTGACGCGGGTTTTTATCGCCGCTGGCCCTGATGGATCGTCCGCCTGGCTCTTTGCCTCAATCACCGTATCGCGCTCGCATTGGCGCCGACACTACATCAGGCTTCCGAGCCTTTCCGTGGTTCACATCACCCCTTGGTCACCCTCGATTGCGTTTCGCCTTGCGGCGAAAACCCTGTGGCCGGCGTCAGGCGGCGGCCTGCCGCCCGACGTAAACGCCGCCGCGCGCCAGCAGCGCGAAGACGATGCGCGCCAGCTTGTTGGCCAGCGCCACCGCCGTCAGCTTGAACTTGTATTTGGCGTCCTTGCGCTCCAGCAGCCGATCGGCCCAGACGCGCAGGGCGTCGCTATGGCCCTTGCGATGGCACAGCACCGCGCAAGCCCCGACCACCAGCAATTTGCGCAAGTAACGGTCGCCCATTTTCGAGATGCGGCCGAGCTTCTCCTTGCCGCCGCTCGAATATTGGCGCGGCACAAGGCCGAGAAAAGCAGCGAACTCGCGGCCGGAGGCGAAGGCGCCGATGTCTTGCACGGTCGCAACGACCGCCGAAGCCGTGACCGGCCCGACGCCGGGAATGGTCATCAGCCGCCGCGCCCTCTCGTCGGTCTCGATCAGCGCCTCGATCTCGGCTCCGATCCGGTCGATTTCCTCATCGAGCGCGTCGATCTGGCGAGCCAGCGGCGCCAGCGCCGCGCGCACGCAATCGGCGACGACGATCTCGCCGTTTTCGTCGCAGCCTTCGGCGGCCATGCGTTTGAGCACATAGGCGTTTTGCGCGCCTTGCGCCGCGACGACGCCGATTTCCGCCAGATGCCCGCGCAGCGCATTGAGGAGTTGCGTGCGCTGGCCGACCAGCAACTCGCGCGCGCGGTGGCGCATCAATTGCGCCTGGTTGTCGACCGAGCGCACCGGCACGAAGCGCATGTTCGGCCGCCCCAAGGCCTCGCAGATCGCCGCGGCGTCGGCGGCGTCGTTCTTGTTGCGCCGAACGAAAGGCTTCACATAGGCGGGCGGGATCAGCTTGACCGAAAAGCCAAGCCCGATCAGCTCGCGCGCCCAATGATGCGCCGAGCTGCAAGCCTCCATGCCGACAAGGCACGGCGGAAGCGAGGCGAAAAATTGCAAAAGCTGCCCGCGCCGGACAGGCTTGGCGACGATGACCGCGCCTTGCGCGTCAATTGCATGCACCTGAAACACGTTCTTGGCGAGGTCGAGACCAACTTGCGTGACAGAAGAAAGATTCTTGATAGACTTACCCATGGACGGCGCTCCATCTGACGGTTGTTTCATCGACCACCATCATGGCACATCGATGCCGCTTCGGGGCACCGTCCACCCCATCACTGTAGACGGAAATCGTCGCAGCCGCTGACGCGAACGCATTCCACGATCAGGCGCGCAACATCGGCAAAAAGGACGGGGGCCTCGCGATTGGCGAAAAGACTTCGGTCGAGCCCGACGGACTTCACGACGCCTGCGGAATCGATTCCGCAGGATTCGAGAACCTCCCTCATCGGGAAGCCGTTCCGAGCCTTGATCGTCGCGACCATGTCATCTCACCCGTTTACAGAAGAAATGAGGTTATTTCCGAGTGTTGTCGTAAATGTGTAACATTTCGGTGGGCCGCTGAACGATAAATCGCACCACGACTATGGCGCCGACAGCCGTTGGCCGCCCGATGATTTTGGCCCCGGCCGACAGGCGCGGATTTGCGCCGATCTGTGCGTTTTTGCATGATTTCATCGATTTGGGGGAAACGCCATGAATGTGTTCCAGCAGGCTTGCGTTGGAAAACCTGGGCCGCGGCGCGCGGCGGTGTTCGCCGCGATCGGCCTGGCCGCCGCCCTCGGCGTCGCCGGAAATGAGGCCCGGGCCCAGCAGATCACCGGGACGCCGGGCGCGCCCGACGCCACCACGACCATCGACGGCCGCTATCTGCCGCCGCCGTCCCAGCCGTTCCATGGCCAGATCGAGCTCAACGCCGCGCGGTCGAAGCCCGGCTGGCCAGCGCGCGTCGTGCCGCCGAAGGGCGCGCCGAACATTCTCCTAATCATGACCGACGACGTCGGCTTCGCCGCGCCCTCGACCTTCGGCGGCGTGATCCCGACGCCGGCGCTCGACCGCATCGCCAATGACGGCCTGCGCTATACCAATTTCCACTCGACTTCGCTGTGCTCGCCGACGCGCGCGGCGCTGATCACCGGCCGCAACCACCATTCGGTCGGCTTCGGCGTCGTCTCCGAAGCGGCGTCGGGCTTTCCCGGCTACAACAGCGTGATCGGCAAGGATTCGGCGACGATCGGCCGCATCCTGCGGGAGAACGGCTACCGCACCGCCTGGTTCGGCAAGGACCACAACACGCCGGGCTGGACGGCGAGCCAGGCCGGGCCGTTCGATCAATGGCCGACCGGCATGGGCTTCGAATATTTCTACGGCTTTGTCGGCGGCGACGCCAGCCAGTGGGAGCCCAACCTGTTCCGCAACACGACTCCGATCTATCCCTTTGTCGGACAGCAGGGGAAATGGAACCTGACCACGGCGATGGCCGACGACGCCATCCACTGGATCAACCAACTCAAGGACATCAACCCGACCCTGTCGTGGTTCGTCTATTACGTCCCCGGCGGCACCCACGCGCCGCACCATCCGACGCCGGAATGGGTCGAGAAGATTCATGACATGCATCTTTTCGACAATGGCTGGAATGCGCTGCGCGACACGATCTTCGCCAACCAGAAAAAGCTCGGCGTGATCCCTCAGGACGCCAAGCTGACCCCCTGGCCGGACGACCTGCTCCAGCGCTGGGAAAAGACGACGGATGAGGAGAAGAAGCTCTATATCCGCCAGGCCGAAGTCTACGCCGCTTTTCTCGCCTATACCGACCACGAGATCGGTCGCGTGATCCAGGCGGTCGACGATCTCGGCGAACTCGACAACACGCTGATCATCTATATCAGCGGCGACAACGGCGCCTCCGCCGAGGGCTCGCCCAAGGGCACGCCGAGCGAAGTGCTGCAGTTCAACGGCGTCGAATTGCCGGTCGCCGCCCAGATGAAGTTCTACGACGCCTGGGGCACGCAGTTCACCTATAACCACATGGCGGTGCCGTGGGCCTGGGCCTTCGACACGCCTTACAAGTGGACGAAACAGGTTCCCTCCTTCTTCGGCGGCACCCGCCAGGGCATGGCGATTTCCTGGCCGGGGCACATCACGGACAAGGGCGGAATCCGCTGGCAGTTCCACCATGTGATCGACATCATGCCGACCATTCTGGAAGCGACCGGCATCCCCGCGCCCGTGATGGTGGACGGCATCGCCCAGAAGCCGATCGAAGGCGTCAGCATGGCCTATACCTTCGACAAGGCCAATTCCGACGCGCCGACGACGCACAAGATCCAGTATTTCGAAATGATGGGCGTGCAGGGCCTTTACGACGACGGATGGATGCTCAGCGGCGTCCCGGTTCGCCCGCCATGGCAACTACTTGGCAAGGCGATCGAGGATCCGGCCTCGGCCTATAAGTTCGAGCTCTACGACGTGCGCCACGACTGGACGCAATATTCTGACGTCGCGGCGCAGAACCCCGCGAAGGTCAAGGAAATGACCGACCTGATGTTCGCCGAATTCGCGAAATATCAGGTGCTGCCGCTCGACGCCTCGGTGGCCACCCGCCTCGTGACTCCGCGTCCGTCGCTGAATGGCGGCCGCAAGGTCTTTACTTACAGCGGCGAGCCGATCACCGGCCTGCCGCGTGGAACCGGACCCGACCTGCTCAACACCTCCTACACGATCACCGCCGACATCGACGTCCCGCAAGGCGGTGGCGAGGGCGTGATCGTGACCCGTGGCGGGCGTTTCGGCGGCTATGGGCTCTATCTGCTCAAGGGCAAGCCGGTTTTCACCTGGAACCTGCTCGACCTGAAGCGCGTGAAATGGCAGGCGCCGGACGCGTTGTCGCCGGGCAAACACCGGATTGTCTATGATTTTACTTATGACGGGCTGGGCTTCGCGACGCTCGCCTTCAACAACATCAGCGGCCTCGGCCGCGGCGGCACGGGAACCTTCAGCGTCGACGGCAAGGTCGTCGCGACGGAGAAGATGGAACACACGGTTCCACTGACCCTGCCGTGGGATGAGACCTTCGATATCGGCTCCGATACCGGCACGCCGGTGGACGACGGCGATTATCAGGTTCCCTTCGCTTTCACCGGCAAGATCGACAAGCTGACCATTTCGGTCGCGCCGCCGGTCCTGACCGACGCGGACAAGAAGAAGCTGATGGAAGCGGAGAAGGCGGCCCAGGACGGGAACTAGCCTTGTTGACAAAGTGACGCCGCCACAAAATCGGCTCGAGCCGAGGCGCACGAAGCTGGCGAACGTCTCAGCGAGTTTATCGTATTTTGTCGCGAAGCGGCGTGAGGGTTTGAGTCGATTGAAGCAGCCCTTGATGCGGTTGCGAAGCGCGTAGATTGCGCCGTCGATTTCGATCTGGACGCGTTGGTTTTTCCTCGTGGGAATGACCGGCGTCGCGCCGCGCTCGACCAAGAGTTACCGTGACAGTGAGTTACCGTGACAGTGCATCGGGCGCGAGGTCGAAATCCGTCTCCCCGGCCGCTATCCCGTCAATCCCCAGGCGTCGAGCGCGATCAAGGCGATTCCCGGCGTGGCGGAGGTCGAGCTCGTCTAGCGTAAGCGAGAGACCCCCCGGCTTTGCCGGGGTGGCAGTCGAAGTTTGACTTATACGGCAGTCGTCCAAAATCAGCCGATGCCAGCGGCGCCGATAAAAACCGATCGTCGACCGAGGACGGTGTCACTGGAGGCGCAAAGGCCGGGCATATTGGGGCATTGGTCAATGTGCCTTGGGTTGGCGAATAGTGCATATTCAGAACCTTGGTGAATGAAGCTCACCGCACAACTCGAGGTTATTGGCCACCTGCGCGTCAGCGCTTCCAAGTGCCGCTTTGAGCGGCTCATATCTTAAAGCCCCCGGCTTTGCCGGGGGATATTTACTAGCGGCGATCATCGCCCCGGAGCCAGCGGCTCCGGCGCGAGGTTCTCACTCGCGGATCGTCGCGCGGTAGGCATGCCAGGCCGCATGGCCGGCGATGGGCAAGGTGACGACCAGACCCACATAGAACAAAGCCATGCCGGCGAAAACCAGACCCGCAAGCATCGCCGCCCACAGGGCCATCGGGCGCGGATTGGCCATCACCGCCTCGACACTGGTGGATATGGCCTCGCCGAGCCCGACCTTCTTGTCGATCATCAGCGGCAGGGCGAATGCGCCGCCTGCGAAGACCAGGGCGGCCATCGCCGCGCCGAGGAGACCGAACAGGATCAAGAACTCATTGCCGCCGACCGTCGACACCGTGGTTCGGTAAAGGCCTCCGAGGGACAGGGCCTCCTGGTGCGGAAAGAGCAGCGCGTAAAGGCTTGCGGAGAGCTGGATCCAGACGAGGAACACGCCCAGCAGCAGCAAGGCGGCGTACCGGATCGCGCCGGCGTCCACCCGCCACGCCGCGAGGGCGCGGAAAAAGGATGGCTTTTCACCCCGCTCCAGATCGCGGCTGATCGCCTGGAACCCGACAGTCAGCGCAGGGCTGACCAGCATGAAGCCGGCGGAGAGCGGCAGCAAAAGATAGAGATTGCCGCTGTCGCCGAGGATTTTGAGAAGGGCCAGTCCGATCAGCGGAAAAATCAGTCCATAGCTCAGGCTCGCCACCGGCACCGCCGCCAGGTCGCGGCAGCCGGCGACGAACCATTCCTGAACCTGATCGAGTTCGACGTGATTAATGCGATCCGAACGCGCAAAATTCGGCGCCGACGCGCCATCACGAGCCACAGCCATTGTCTTGAACTCCCTGAATGTTCCCTTCTCGCGGAGCGGAACCGCGCGTACGCCCTAAACGCGCCACGGAGGAAAAAAGTTCACCTTCGGCTCGCGCCGATCAAACGCCGCCCGATGCTCGGCGTCACCCGGCCGCCCGCGCGCACGCCGTCGAGGGCTTCCGTCCGACGATCGCCGCATAGTCCTCGATCGGCTGCGGGCGCCCGATCAGATAGCCTTGCGCCTCGACGCACGGTTCCGGCCTCCGGTTCGGGTGACGGTCCACCTAACTCACGCTGTCTTGCGCATCCGGGGTTTTTCGACCTTCGTCATGCCGGTTCGCGCTGACCTGCGACAGAGGCCATGCTCGCGCGCCGCCCACAATGGCAAAATCCCAATTTGGTAGACTTGCCGACAGGCGCGGCGGCGCCCATTCTGTCTCATGGCGGGGCGGCGACCGGACTGTTTCAGCGCGCGCCGGGGAGATTTTGATGCGGGCGCTGCTTCTGTGGCTCACTTCGGCGCTGGCGATTTGTTCCGCCAGCCGCGTTCTTGCACAAACCGCCCCCGACGCGCCGGTCGATGTGGCGCTGATCGTCTCCGTCGACGTATCCGGCTCGGTGAACCCGCAACGCTATCGCTTGCAGATGGATGGCGTCGCCAAGGCGCTGGAGGATCCTTCCGTCGCCGCCGCGATCCTCGGAGGGCCGCGCGCAAGCATCATGTTCACCATGGTCGAATGGTCGGAGCGGGCGAAGGCGGTCATTCCCTGGACGCGCCTCGCCTCGCAAGCCGACATAACGGCGCTGGCCGCACGGGTGCGGCGCACGCGGCGCGTGGCCGGCGAATTCACCTGCCTGGCCCATATGATGGCTTATGTCCACGATCTCGTCGTTCCGACCCTTCCGGCCAGGGCGGGCCGCGTGGTCATGGATGTGTCCGGCGACGGGATCGACAATTGCGACGGCGACGACGCCACCGGCGCGCGGCGCGACGAACTGGTCACCGCCGGCTTGACCATCAACGGCCTGCCGATCAACGAAGGCGATCCCAATGCGCCGCTGCGCGCCGGCGCCTTCCGGGCGCCGGGGCGACCGTTCGAGAACCGCATGTTGCACGCCGGCGAGATCCAGACCCTGGAGCCCTGGTACCGCAAATATGTGATCGGCGGCCCGGCCGCCTTTCTGCTGCCCGCCCAGGGCTATGGCGATTTTTCCGACGCGATCCGGCAGAAATTCACCATGGAGATCAGCGCCATGCCAAAAAGGCCCGCCGGTCCCGCGAACCGGCCCCGCAAAAGCGCGATCGCCCGAGGTCTTGCCGGTCAGTCGTGACGCCGCCGCCGATCATGGCGCGCGCGATGGCAGTCGCTGCGCATGGCGCAGGAAATGTTCGGGCCGGCCGAATAGCCGATGACCCCTCCGGCGACGAGCCCGACCGGCCCGGCGACCAAAGCCCCCGCGCCGGCGCCGAGGACGCCGTCGACCACGCGGTTGTCGGCGCGGGCCTTGGTGACCATGAGCGACAGTCCGAACGCCAGAATAAAGGCCAACACGACCCTAACCATGCACGAATCCTCCCTTCGAGATTGGGCCAAGCTCGTGCCTCAACCCCGTGTCCAAATTAAGACCCTGGCGCGGCGCGGCTTTTTCGGACTCCCCGAGGCGACGGCGCCTTGCGCGCGCCGTCGCGGACACGTCAAGCGATTCGTTGCGGGCGCGCCGAGAAATGTTTATCTGGAATTGAAACATTTCCCGGAACCGCGCCATGGCCGTCGTGCTCGACCTGTTGAATGACGATCCCCGCAAGGGGAACGAATCGCGCCCGCGCCATCCGGAAAAGGCGCATCGGCCCGATCAGCCCATCGCGCGCAAGCCGGAATGGATTCGCGTCAAGGCGCCGGGCTCGCCCGGCTGGGCGGAGACCAACGCCATCGTCAAGGCCAACAAGCTGGTCACCGTCTGCGAGGAGGCCGGCTGCCCCAATATGGGCGAGTGCTGGGACAAGAAACACGCCACTTTCATGATCATGGGCGACGTCTGCACCCGCGCCTGCGCCTTTTGCAACGTCAAGACGGGCCTGCCGGCGCCGCTCGACCCCAAAGAGCCGGCTCATATCGGCGAGGCGACGGCGCAGCTGGGCCTGAAACATGTCGTCGTCACCTCGGTCGACCGCGACGATCTCGACGATGGCGGGGCCGCGCATTTCGCGAAGGTCGTCGCGGCGATTCGCGCGGCGAGCCCGGCGACGACGATCGAAATTCTGACCCCCGATTTCCTGCGCAAGCCGGGCGCGCTGGAAATCGTCGTCGCGGCGCGGCCGGACGTGTTCAACCACAATCTCGAAACCGTGCCGTCGAATTATCTCACCGTGCGCCCCGGCGCGCGCTATTTCCACTCCCTGCGCCTGTTGCAGCGGGCCAAGGAGCTGGACGCCGGGATTTTCACCAAATCGGGAATCATGTTGGGGTTGGGCGAGACGCGCAACGAAGTGCTGCAGTTGATGGATGATTTGCGCTCGGCCGAGGTCGATTTCCTGACCATCGGCCAATATCTCCAGCCGACCAGAAAACATCACCCGGTCAAGGAATTCGTGCGGCCGGAGCAGTTCAAGGCCTATGAATCCATCGCCTATGCCAAGGGTTTTCTGCTGGTGGCGTCTTCGCCGCTGACGCGCTCGTCGCACCATGCCGGCGACGATTTCGAGCGCCTGCGCCGCCGACGCGGGTGAGGGCGCAATGCCGAGTTTTCGCACCAGCCATGTGGTGAATCACACGCCGGAGCAGATGTTCGATCTGGTGGCGGATGTCGAATCCTATCCGCAATTCGTGCCGCTGTGTCAGGCCTTGCGGGTGCGCCGGCGTTTTTCCGGCGCGGAAGGCGCTGAGTTGGTGGTGGCCGAAATGGAGGTCGGCTACAAGGCGATTCGCGAACGTTTCACCAGCCGGGTGACGCTTGATCGCGCCGAGCGGCGGATCGCCGTCGAATATGTCGACGGGCCGTTCAGCCATCTGGAGAATATCTGGCGCTTCGGCGACGCCGAGGACGGCAAATGCCGAATCGAATTCTATATCGCCTATGAATTCCGCAGCCGGATGCTGGCGACGCTGATGGGTTCGATGTTCGACGCCGCATTCCGGAAATTCGCTTCGGCCTTCGAGACGCGGGCCGACCAGATTTTCCGCCCGGTCTGAGCTTTAGGGCCTGTGGCTGCTTGTCTCGGCGGCGAGACAAGCAGCCACAGGCCCTAGAGCATATTCCCAAAAAGTTGCAGACTTTTTGGACAAGAATATGCGTTAAAACAATGAACTAGAGACTTCTTCCGATTCCGAAGGAACGGAAAAGGCCCTAGCCTCGGTTTCGCAATGGCTTTTTGAAAAAGATGTGGCCCCGTCGCCTGTGGCGAACGGGGCCTTTTTTCGCTGTTTGCGAATTCCGATGATGATCAGATGTATGTGCGGAAATTTCCGCTATGAAGCTCGATCTGTTGCGATGATTTGGCGTCTCCCGTCGATATGGCCATTTCCGCTTTCGCCGCCCCGCGGGTGCGTCAAAATGCTGCGCCAAGGCAGGCGCCGCCGGAAACGACGAGCTGAGGTGGAGTCATCCTTCCCCGCTTCCCGATCCTGGTTACAGACAAGCTTTACCGCTCGCCACATGTAAAGGCGCCAAGGCGTCAGCTCAGCAAATGTCCGCAAATAGTTTCGGCTGGTCGAACAACCGCCACGGCAAGGGCGTTTTAAGTCTTGTCGCTATAACGATTGGATCGATCGGGTTATTGCCCGCCCGCCAGGTTCATAGCCTGCCGACGCTGTCCTCGATCCCAAAGCGGCTTCGCACGTCTTTCGATCAAGGCTGCAACACTATTCAGTGTGTCACCTTTTTGGCCGGCGTCAATAGCGGATTTCACGCCTGCGTCATTCGTCCACAGGGGTGGGAGCCCGTGTGGAAAAAAGTTGGAGAATCGACGCCGTCGGCTCAGAGGTTATGGCCGACCTGGGTGAAAATGCCGCTCAATGAGGTTCCCACCGACACCAAGGATAAAATGATGGCTAAGGCGATAAGCAGGGCCAGGAGGGCGTATTCGATCGCGACAGCCGCCGTCGCGCCGGAGAGAAATTGTCCGATAAGTCTATGCACTGGAGCGCTTCCTGTGGAATGGTGAAAACGTTCGCAAGGCAAGGCGCGGCCGCCGATGAAGACAACCACAGGTTGTTTAATGGGTGGTTTAGATCGTATCGCCGATCGACTTCGATTGCGCGAATCGTAGCCGGCAAAGCCCGCCGGGAAGGCGCCGCGCTCGGGAGCGCATATTCGATCGTGGCCACAGCGGCTGTGGCGTCGAAATATTCTTTAATGAAACGGTCCACCGGAGCGGATCCCATCGGAAAATTGGATCGAGCGGTCGTTCGTTTTCCGCATGCCGGGATGGCGTTGGGGCTCGTCCGGGCTAGAATGCAAGTCGATGGACGGTCGGCGCCGCCGACGAGCTCGAAATCGGGGCGCGATGCGTTCGCAAGGGTTGTTCGGCGCTCTGGCGCGGAAAGGGCGGGTCGGAGATGACAGGCGCCAAGATCAGCGCGCTTCTCGCGCTTCATAGCGAGGGCAGGCTCCTCGTCGGCCGCGATCGGATCAACCTGCTCGAAAAGGTGGCCGAACTCGGCAGCATCGCCAAGGCGTCCCACGCGACCGGGTTCAGCTACAAGACGGCTTGGGATTCGGTCAATGCGGTCAACAATCTGCTGCCGACACCCGCCTTTTTGACCCGGCCCGGCGGGCGCTCCGGCGGCGGAGCGGAGGTCACGCCGGAAGGCCGGCGTCTGATCGCGACCTTCCGCCGGCTGGAAGAGAAACTTTCGCGCATTTCCAATATGATCGCGGAAGAGGGACTCGAAGGCCAGGAGGAAGCGCTGCTTTGGGCGCTCGGCGTTCGCATTTCGACCCGCAATGTGTTCCAGGTGGAAGTGAGCCAGATGAAACGCTGGACGGTCGATGTCGAGATTTCCCTGAAATTCGGCGACGATCAAACCATGCTCGCCATCGTCACCAATTCGGCCGCCGACGAGCTGGAGCTGGCGCCGGGGAAAAGAGTCTTGGCGCTGGTCAAGGCGCCGTTTTTTCGGCTCCACGCGGCTGATAACCCTCCAATCGACGCCCGAAATTGCTTTTTCGGCGAGGTGGTGGAGCGGCTGGACGCCGAACGCAACAGCGAAATTCGGCTGGACATCGGCCATGGCAAGACGCTACACGCCGTTGCGCCGCGTCAAACGGTGGAGAGCCTCGGCCTCGGGGTGGGCGCAAGGGCCGTGGCCACCGTCGATCCGAGTCAGGTGATCCTGGCCGTCAACTGACGCGCGAGAGGCCGAAAGCGCGGGATGGATTCGGAAGCGGGCGGCGCCGCCGCGAAACGCAAGACAATTTTCCACCATCTGGCGGCCTGGGGGCCAGGCCTGCTGGTGATGCTCGCCGACACCGACGCCGGCAATGTCGTGACCGCCGCCCAGGCCGGCGCGCGCTGGAATTTTCGTCTGCTGCCGCTGATCCTGGCGCTGATTCCCGCGCTCTATCTGGTGCAGGAGCTGGCGGCGCGGCTCGGCCTTTTCGCCGGCCAGGGCTTCGGCGAAATGGTGCGCGCGCGTTTCGGCAGGAAGGCGGCGCTGCTGGCGCTGGCCGGGCTGGCGCTGGCGACCTTCGGCACTCTGGTCACCGAATTCACCGGCGTCGCCGGCGTCGGCGAGCTCTATGGCCTCCCGCGCGACGTTTCGCTCCCCCTGGCCGCTTTCGCCTTGCTGGCGGTGGCGGCGACCGGCTCCTATCGCAAAGTGGAGCAGGGCGCGTTGAGCGTCGGCCTGTTCGAATGCGCCTTTCTTATCGTCGCCTGGAAGGCGCGGCCCCATCCGATGGCGGTGGTTCACGATTTTTTCCACGCCCCGATCGGCGACCCCGATTTCCTGTTTCTGGCCGCGGCCATCGTCGGCTCGGTGTTCAACCCCTGGATGATCTATTACCAGCAGGCGGCCACCGCGCGGCGCAAGATCGCGCCGGAAGAGTTCAATTCGGTGCGCGCCGACACGGCGCTCGGCGCGATCCTGACCCAGGCCCTGACCGGCGCGGTTCTGGTCGCGGCGGCGGCGGCGCTCTATACCGGGGACCGCGGCCGCAGCCTCGCCAGCATCGGCGAGGTCGGCGAAGCCTTGACCGGCGCGCTCGGACGCGACAATGCGCTGCTGGTCTATAGCCTCGGCGTGCTGGGGGCGTCTTTCGCGGCGGCGATCGTCGCCTCGCTGGCTCTGTCCTGGGGCGTCGCCGAAGTCTTTTCGGTCCCGAACAAGGAATTGCACGGCGCCGAGGCCGGCCTGTTCGACTCGCGGCGCTTCATGGCGCTTTACACGGTCAGCGTCGGCGCGGCGGCGGCGCTGGTCGGCTTCGCGCACGATCTGGTCTGGGTGAATATAGCGACCCAGGTCGCCAACGCCCTGCTGTTCCCCCTCATCGTCGGCCTGCTGATCGCGCTCGCGGCCAAGGCGCTGGCGCCGCCTTTGCGCCTGCGCGGCCCGCGCCTCGCGATCATGATCTTCTTTACCGCGAGCGTGGCCGCGATCGGCGTGGTCGGCGCGGTGGCGGCGTTTTTATGACCATGGTCCGGGTGGGCAATTTCTTCGCCGATCTTCCCGACGCCTCGGGGGAGGAAATCACCCAGCTTCTCGCGGCCTTTCCCGGCGCGCGGGTGGAGCGGATCGTCTCGCAAGGGCAGGCGAGTCCGCCGGACTTCTGGTACGATCAGGCCTGGGCCGAATGGGTGGTCGTGCTGTCCGGCGCGGCGGAATTGCTGATCGAAGGCGAGGCGGCGCCGCGCCGGCTTCGTCCCGGCGATTATCTCGAAATCCCCGCCCATGTCCGCCATCGCGTCGCCTGGACCGACCCAGGCCAGCCGACGATTTGGCTCGCCGTGCATGGCGAATGAAGTCTTTCGCTTTTGCGGCGAATGAAGCGCGCGCCTTTCGCCCGGCGTCAAATATGACGCCAAACAGCCGGCGCCGGGCGGCATTTGATTAAAATGCGCGCTTTTTCTTTTCGCCGCCCGCAACCCGCGCCGCCCGAGGATCGCATCCGATAAGACGGATTTTTCGGGTCCGTCGCAACAAGATGCGAGACGGGTCATGTCGCGAATTGCAGCGCTTTTCCTTTCGGCTTCGCTCGCCTTCGCCGGCGGCATGGCGGAGGCCGGCGGCGCCTTTCCGACCAGCAGCTTCGCTCTGGTCGGCGGCGAAACCTCGGTCCCCTATGGCTGGGTCGATTTCTGCCACCGCCGCCCGGGCGAATGCGCCCAGCCGGCCTTGCCCGCCCGCGACGTGGCGCTCACCGCCACAAGCTGGCGCATGCTCAACCGCGTCAACCGGCAGGTCAACGGCGCGATCGAGCCGGTCTCCAATCTCGATCACTGGGGCACGATCCTCGACCATTGGGATTATCCGACCGACGGCAAGGGCGATTGCAAGATTTATGCGCTCTACAAGCGCAAGCTGCTGATCGCGCGCGGAGTTCCGCGTCAGGCGCTGCTGATGACGATTGTCCGCGACCTTGAAGGCGAGGGCCACGCCATTCTCACGGTCAAGACCGACCACGGCGATTTCATCCTCGACAACCTGACCGACCGCATCCGCCCCTGGACCGCGACCGGCTATCGCTTCGTCAAGCGCCAGTCGCAACAAGACCCCAATGTGTGGGTGTCCTACGCCGGCGCCGCGCCGGTGGTCGCCTCGCATGGCGGGACAGCACGAATCGATTGAAAAACGGGCTTTTCGGAACGGCCTGTGTCCGTCACGACACGGTGGAAGAATGAAATTGCTGCGTTGATCTGACGCAATTGACAGGCGAATTCTTAACTGCCTATCAATGTGTCATGTTCGACGGAGGCAAAAACAGAGCGATTTCCGGGCGCAGCGCTTTCGCTTACGCCTTTGTTTTTCTTTTTGCTTTTCAAACCTTCGTGGCCAGCGCCCTGATGGCGCGCACGTCTTCGGCGAACGCTTCCGGCATAGACGCCCAGATCGAGCTTTCGATCTGTCAGGGCCTGTTCGGCGATTCCTCGAAGTCGGGCCAACTCCCCGGCGGTCAACTGCCCATCGGCCACGCCGCCGGCCATTGCCCGCTTTGCGTTCTGCAACATGGCGGCGCGCTCGCGGCGGCGCCGGAGGCCGGCGTCCTGCGCGTCGCGGTCGCGCGGCTGATCCTCGTTCTCGATATTCCGCAACGCGATTTCCGCATCGCGGCTTTCCTCGAAAAAGGCTGGGCCAGTTCCTGGTCGGCCCAGGCCCCTCCCTTCAACGCGTGATCGTCTGAAAGCAAACCGGCGCGCCGGCTCAACGCCGCGCGCCATAACGATCGTTCGTGTTGAAAGTCCAATACATGTTGAATTTCAAGAACGCGCCTCTCGCGGGCGCGGCCAGACCGCCGCGCGCGGCCCTCGGCTGCATCGCCGTCTCCATTTTCGCTTTGACCGCCTCGCCGGCCTTCGCCCAGAGTCCGACCGCCGTGCCGCCGGTTTCGGTCGAAGCGCAAAAGGCCAAGCCGAAGCCCAAGGCGAAAAAGCATGTGGCCCATCGCGCCGCGCCCCATCGCGCCGCCGCCGCGTCGCTGAACGGCGCCGCGTCGCCGGGAGCCTCGGCGACGCACGCCGCCGGCCCCTTCTCGCCGGCTGTGCCCGGCGCCCTGCCGTCTTCCCCTTCGACCGGCGGCGCGTCGGTTCCCGCCGGCGCGATCGCGTCGCAGGCCGCCGCGACCAGCAATACGGCGGCTGTGCTCACCGCCATTCCGGGCGCTTACGTTTCCGTGGGCGGCGGCGTGTCCGGTCTGCCGACGATCCACGGCTTCGCCGACGACCAGCTGCACGTCACGGTCGATGGCATAAACACAATCCCCTCGTGCCCCAATCATATGAATCCGGTTCTGTCCTTCATCGACCCGACGCAGGTCTATTCGGTTCAGGCCTGGACCGGCGTCGCGCCGGTCAGCGTCGGCGGCGACGCGGTTGGCGGCGCGATTGTCGTCAATTCGCGTCCGCCCTTGTTCGCCTCCGCCGGCCAGCCCCTGGTCACCACGGAAAGCATCGGCGCCTTCTTCCGCAGCAACGGGACCGGACTGGGCGCCAGTGTCTCTCTGACCGCCGCGAGCCAGCATTACAGCATGTCCTATGACGGCGCCTTCGCCACCTCGAACAATTACAACGCCGGCGGCGCCTTCAGAAATCCGCCGCTCACGACCACGCCCAATCTGTCGTCGAACGAGGTCGGCTCGACCGCCTATCAGACGCAGAACCATCTCGCGACTTTCGCCTATCAGAACGAAGGCCAGCTGCTCGAACTGAAGGCCAATTACCAGCATATCCCCTATCAGCTCTATCCCAACCAGCCGATGGACATGCTCGGCAACGAAGAGACCGGCCTGAATCTGCGCTACTTCGGCACGTTCGGCTGGGGCGACATCGACAGCCGCGTCTATTGGCAGCACGTCGATCACACCATGAATTTCGGCGACGACAAGCAGTTCTGGTACGGGGGAGGCATGATGGGCCCGCTTGCGCCCGGAATGCCAATGGACACGATGAGCAACACTTTGGGCAATTCCACCAAGGCGGACATCAATCTCTCCAAGATCGACGTGCTGCGCGTGGGCTATGACCTGCAATGGTATAATTTGAACGACTGGTGGCCGCCGTCGCCCAATTGCAATTGCCTCGGCGGAATGTCGCCCCTGACCTTCTGGAACATCAATGACGGCCAGCGCGACCGCTATTCGCCTTATCTCGAATGGAGCCGCCAGTGGACCCCGACCGTGAGCACTGTGCTCGGCGCCCGCTATGAGCTGGTAACGACCGACACAGGGCCGGTCCAGGGCTACAACGCGCTGTACTACGGAATGAGCTCCGTGGGCACGGTCGGTCAGTTCAACGCCATGGATCGCGCGCGCGACTTCAACAATATCGACCTGTCGGCGCTGTTGCGTTACACGCCCAACGCCAACATGGAAGCGGTGCTGGGCCTGTCGCAGACGGGGCAGGCGCCGAATCTCTATGAACTTTACGCATGGTCGCCAATGCCCATGGCGGCGGCCATGAACAATTTGGTCGGCGACGGCAACGCCTATGTCGGCAATCCCAATCTGAAGTCCGAAATCGCCGACAAGGTGAGCCTGGACCTGGGCTGGCACAGCGCCGACCGCGAGACCGAAATCAAGTTCTCGCCCTATTATTCCTATGTGCACAATTACATCGACGCCATACAGGTGAACATGGGCACAATCGTGCCGGCGGCGCCGCTCCTGACCAATCAGTTCGTGGAGCTGCAATATATGAACGAGAACGCGCAAATCTACGGCTTCGACCTGTCGGCCAAGGCGCCGCTCGCCAAGACCGCCTATGGCGACTTCAGCGTGGCGGGCCTGCTCAGCGACGCCAATGGCAAGGATCTGTCGCTGAACACCGGCCTTTACAACATGATGCCGATCAATGGGAAAATATCGCTGATCCACAAGCTGGGCGGATGGCAGGGCGCCGTCGAATTCGTGGCGGTCGACGCCAAGACCGACATCAATATCGAGCGCAACGAGATGCCGACGCCGGGATACACTCTGTTCAACCTGCGCGGCGCCTATAACTGGCGGAACGTCCACTTCAACTTCGGCGTCGAAAACCTGTTCAACCGGCTCTATTACCTGCCGCTGGGCGGAGCGTACATCGGCCAGGGCATGACCATGGGCTTGTCAGCGCCGTGGGGCACGCCGGTTCCGGGGCCCGGCCGCACCTTCTATACCGGCATGAAGGTGGATTTCTGAGCCAAAGATCGCCGATCCGCTCCCTCGTCGACGCGGGGGAGCGGGCCGGCGAAAATTCTGTTTTTGCGGCCCCGCTTGGCCTCGTCGGCAAGGAAAAGATCCAAGGAAACGATCCAAGGAAACGATCATGGAGTCTCTCACGCTGACGCCCTGGGGCCTGTTTCTCCAGGCCGGAATTGTCGTCAAATTCGTCATGGCCGCCTTGTTCGCGGCGTCGATCTGGTGCTGGATCGTCATTGTCGAAGCCGTGATCAAGCTGGGCCGGCTGCGCCGGGCGCTCGCCGCGCCCGACCGCGCGGACGGGCTTCTCGCCAGGGTTTTGTCGGTCGAGCCGGACGGATTGGCTGAGCAAACAGGCATTGCCGAGCGGCGCGCGCTGCTGGCGCGGGAGATGACGCGCGCGGCGCGGCGCCTGCTCGCCGAGGCTGAGCGCGGCCTGCCCAATCTCGCGGTCGTGTCCTCCGTCGCGCCCTTTGTCGGCCTGTTCGGCACGGTCTGGGGCATCATGACCAGTTTCGCCGGCATTGCCGAGGCCAAGGAAACCAGCCTCGCCATCGTCGCCCCCGGAATCGCCGAGGCCTTGGCGGCGACAGCCTATGGCCTTGCCGCCGCCATACCGGCGTCGGTCGGCTATAACCGCATCGGCGCGGCCTTCAACCGCTGCGGTCAGGATCTTGTCGATCTCATCGATGAGCGGGCAGGAGTCCGCGCGCGCAAGAATTCCTTGCCGGGGAGGGCCGACTGATGCCGCTTCCCGTCGCCCGCGACGACGCGCTCGATCTTCACCGGCCTCAGGCCGACATCAATGTCACGCCGCTGGTGGATGTGATGCTGGTGCTGCTGATCATTTTCATGGTGACCGCGCCGATGCTGGCGGCCGGCATCAAGCTCAATCTGCCGCACGCCAGCAGCGCGACGCCGGTCCCGCCGAAACCGCCCCTGATCGTCACCGTCGCCAAGGACGGCAAGATTCTGGTCGGGCGAAACGAGGCGGCGCCGGACAATCTCGCCGAGGCGGTGCGCGAAAGGCTGAACGGCGACCTGTCGGGCCCGGTCTATGTCCAGGGCGACAAGGACGCGCTCTATGGCCAGGTCATTGCGGTGATCGACCGGCTGACTGCGGCCGGCGTCGCCAAGGTGGTGGTGCTGACCGATCGCAAGAAGGGCGGCGCGATGGAAGACTGGCTTTCCCGGCCGGTCGGCGATCTCGCCCATCTCCGCCAGCCTTGACGGGCGCGAAAGGGACCATGAGGTGACGCCCGATTCAAAACTCTCGCTGGCTTTGGGCCTGTCCCAGCGCGTCGGGGTCGTCTCGGGCGTCGCGAGCCTGCATGTCCTGGTCCTGGCGGGCTCGCTGCTGATCGGGTCGGAAATGGTCGCGCCGCCGACGGTTTTAGGCGTGGATGTCGTCGCCCAGGGCGAGCTGGCGTTCGAAGCCGGCGAGGCGCCGGCGCCCGACAGTCCTGTGGTGTCGCCGCCTGTTGCTGAGCCTGCCGCCGAGGCGGCTCAGGCGCAAAGGCAGGAGGTCGCGCGCAACGAGCCGCAAAAGGCGCCGCCGGCGCCCGCGACCGACGATTCCGGCAAGAACCCGCCGCTGGCCAAGGACCAACCGCAGCCGCGACAGGCGCAAGCGCAGGCGACACCGCAGCCGGCGCAGGCCGCCGCCAGCCGCCTCGGCGCGGAAAACAGCAGGGAGGCCGTCTCGTCGTCGAGCCGAAGGCGCTATACCGCGCTGGTTTCGGCCGAGATCAACCGCCACAAGTTCTATCCCTCGGCGGCGCGCGGAAAAGGCGGCGGCATGGTCGGAATCACCTTCGAGATCGGCGCGGATGGCGCGCTTTTGCGCCAGCAAACCACCCGCACGTCCGGCGATGACCTTCTCGACGAGGCCGCGCGGAAAATGGTGGCCTCCGCTAATTTTCCCGCGCCGCCGGGCGGGAGATTTTTCGGCAAGATCGAAATCAACTTCCGCCTGCGCAAGAGAAGCTGACGCTTGCGCCTTTAGAGCGTTTTCCGACCATATTGACGCAATCTGCCGAGGGGATTTCGCGCCGTGGCAAGGAGGGTGGCGACGGCCGTGTCGGGGACACGGCCGAGCCGGCCGACGCGGCTACGGCGCGAAAGCCCCCGGCCCGAAGGGTTCGCTTTCGGCGGACGCCCGGTGCGGCGCGCGCCTCGACCGCATCCCCCATGCGCTCTTCGGCGCGCGCCTGCCGGATCGTCTCCCCGAAAGCGAACAGATTGCGCCAATATGGTCGGAAAACGCTCTATCGCCCGAATTTTTCCCGCCAGCTCGGCAGGGCGCCGGAAAAGGGCAGGGGCTCGGCCTCGTAAACCGCGCGGGCCACGGCGCGGGCGAGACAATCGGCGGCGACGGCGCCGATGCGGGTGAGCGCGATCGCATCGACCTCGCCCTCCCCCTCGCCCCTGGCCCTGCCGGTGGCGGCGGCAAAAACCGTGTCGCCGTCCATCGCCGCATGGACCGGACGGAGGGCGCGCGCCAGACCGTCCTGGGCCATGACCGCCATGCGCCGGGCCTGCGCCTTGGTCAGGGCCGCGTCGGTGGCGACAATGGCGATATTGGTGTTTTTCGGCGCGGCGCCCTTCATTTTCAGCGTCAGCGCGCCCTCGGGCAAGGCGGCGGGCCAGCCAAGGCGTCCGAATTCGCCGTCGCGTTCGTAAGGCGCGGCCCAGAAATAAGGCGTCGCGCCCATGGTCGCCTGGCCGACGGCGTTGACCGCGACCAAAGCGCCGACGCGGAAGCCGTCCTCTGTCAGGGCGCTGGCCGAGCCCAGCCCGCCCTTGAGATCGGCGAGCGTCGCGCCATGGCCGGCCCCGAAACTACCCAGGCGAAAATCGAGCGCGGCGGAATTCAAGGCTTCCTGCGCCGCCTGCTTGCCGAGGCGCCAATAGGCCGGCTCGCTCCAGAAATTCTTGTCGCCGCCATTGGCGAGGTCGAACAAAATGGCGCCGGGAACGATGGGGACAAGCTGGCCGGCGACCTCGAAGCCGCGCCCCCGTTCGCGCAGCGCCGACTGGACGCCGCCCATGGCGTCGAGCCCGAAAGCCGAGCCGCCGGACAGAACCAGCGCGTCGATCCGCTGCACCGTCATGTCGGCTTCGAGCAAAGAGGCGTCGCGCAGGCCCGGCGCGCCGCCGGAAACGGCGAGCGAGGCGGTCGCCGGCGCGTCGAAAATCAGCGCCGTCACGCCGGAGGCCAGTTTCGGGTCATGAGCCGAGCCGACCTTGACGCCGGCGACATCTGTGATCAGGTTGCGCATCGCGCGGCCTTTCGAATTGAAACTTCCGCCAAATTCTATCGTATAAGTCTGGAGGACGGGATTCGAGGCCCGGAGGGCGGAACGGAGAAAAAATGACCAGCAATGTGACGATTTCGGCGGCGGCCGCCGCCGGCCTTCTGTCCTTTCTCAGCCCCTGCGTGCTGCCTTTGGTGCCGCCCTATCTCACCTTCATCGCCGGCACGGGGCTGGAGGAGCTGGTGGAAGGCGGAGAAAGGCGGGCGCGGCGCGACACGCTCATCGCGGCCGTTCTGTTCGTCCTCGGTTTTTCCACGGTTTTCGTCATGCTCGGCGCCACCGCCTCTTCGGTGGGCCAGACGGTGCGCGTCCATCTGCCCCTGCTTTCCATGCTCGCCGGCTTGGCGATCATCGCCATGGGCCTGCACTTTCTCGGCGTTTTTCGCTTGAGCCTGCTCTATCGCGAGAAAAGGATGAGCGTGGAAAAGCCGGTCGGGCTCTGGGGCGCCTATGTCATGGGCCTCGCCTTCGCCTTCGGCTGGACGCCCTGTATCGGGCCGATCCTCGCCGCCATTTTCTTTGTGGCGGCCTCGGAGGAATTGGTCGGGCAGGGCGCGGTGCTGCTGGCGGCTTATTCGCTGGGCCTTGGCGTGCCGTTCCTGCTCGCGGCGCTGGCGATGGAGCCTTTCATTCATTTCATGCGCCGGTTCAAAGCCCATTTCGGCAAGGTAGAACGCGTGGTCGGCGTGCTTCTGGTGGCGACCGGCGTGCTGTTCCTCACCGGCGGTTTCCAGAACGTCAGTTTCTGGCTGTTGCAGACTTTTCCTGGTCTGGCCAGGCTGGGCTGAACGATTCTCCCTCCCGCCGTTCATCGGGAGGGAAAATGTGCCGAGGCCGTTCCAGGCCGGGCGCGAACCTTCACTCGCGAGCCTTCACTTGGGCAGATTGTGGCTTGTGCGTCTGACGTGGCGGCTTGCGCCTTGCGCGGCGCCGTCGTCAAGGGTGACCGGCGAAACCGCCCCTTTGGCGGCCATTGCCGAAGCTTGCCTGGAAAGCGCCCGGTAGGCCGTTACGGTCGAGCGCTCGTCCGCCACGGTCGCGCCGCCCCAGCTTCCGCCGCAGGAACCGCCGGGATGACAGGCGTCGCGAGGGTCGTAGCGGCAGCCCCCGAAGAAACAGGGATTGGTCAATACGCCGCCGACAGACTCCAGCGCGTAGCCGACGCTTTGGGACGGCGACGGATTTGGCGGCCAAAGCCCGACGTCTTGCCCATAAGCACTCATCGGCGCGACTGCGGCGCAGATCAAGGCGGTTGCGAAAACCCCGGCGCACAGGCGAGACATTGAACAACTCCGTCAAAAACTCCGGCCTTTTTAGCTCATAACGCCTCGCGCCGCAAAGGCCACCCGCGCCGCGTCGAGGAAGCCGCAAAAAAAGCGGCGATCGGCTCGACCCGGCGCGCGACAGGCCGGCTCAGCGATGGCCGCGATGGCCGCCGCCATGGAAGCCGCCGCCACGGAACCCGCCGTGGAAGCCGCCAAAGCCCCCACGACCGAAGCCGCCGCCATGGAAACCGCCTCTGTGGTAATATCCGCCGCCGCCCCAGCCGCCGCCGTAATAGCCGCCGCCCCAGCCGGGGCCGTAATAGCCATAATCGTAGCAGCCGCCATAGATGCAGGGATTGGCGAACAGGCCGCCGACGATCGCGCCGAACATCGCCGCGCCGGGATCGTAGCCGTAATGGCGGTAATAATGGCGCCGATAGACGTGGTGGCGATAATGATGATGGCGGTAATGGTGGCGATAGGCGACCTGTTCGACTGCCGTTTGGGCCGGCGCGCGCAGCGCCGAGGGGGCGATCGGCGCGGCGGCGGCGCCGGCGAGATTGCCACTGGCCAGCGAGGCGGCGAGAAGCGCTGAGAGCAAGCGAGACATCGAAAAACTCCCTCGAAAACGGGGACATTCTTCCGACATGGCCCCGCGTCGAGCGTTTCGCCAGTCGCGGCCGTGAAAAATAAGCTTGCGCCGGCGGCCCGGCTCAAGCCGGCCCCGTGTGAGAAATTCGGCTAGGACGATCCGCCGTTGCGCGCATGGCGATGGCCGTAAGTCAGATAAAGCGCCATGCCGATCACCAGCCAGACCACCAGCCGCGTCCAGGTCTGCCAGGGCAGGCCGAGCATCAGGCCGAGGCAGGAGAGCACGCCGACGATGGGGAGCGCCGGCGAGCCCGGAACCCGGAAGGGACGCGGCGTGTCGGGATGGCTGCGGCGCAGATAGATGACCGCCATGCACACCAAAGCGAAAGCCGCGAGCGTGCCGATGCTGACCAGTTCGCCGAGCAGGTCGATGGGAAACAGCCCGGCGACGACGGCGACCGCCAAACCGATCAGAATCTGGCTGGCCGCCGGGGTGTGAAAGCGGGGATGGATGCGCGAGAAGAAGGGCGGCAGAAAACCATCCTTGGCCATGGCGTAAAGGATGCGGGCCTGACCGAACAGCAGCACCAGAATGACCGTGGTCAGGCCGGCGATGATCGCGAATTTGACGGCGACGGCGAGCCAGGGGAGGCCGACGACATCGATGACGGCGGAGATCGGGTCGGGCCGGTTAAGGCTCTGGTAGGGGACCACGCCGGTCAGAACCGCCGCCACGGCGATGTAAAGCACGGTGCAGATGGTGAGCGAGGCGATCAGGCCGATCGGCACCGTGCGCTGCGGCTCATGCGCCTCCTGCGCGGCGGTCGAAACGGCGTCGAAGCCGATATAGGCGAAAAACACCACCGCCGCCCCGCGCAGCACGCCGGAGAAGCCGAAATGGCCGAACTCGCCGCCGTTGGGCGGAATGAACGGCTTCCAATGGGCCGGAACGATATGAAGCCCGCCGGCGACGATGACGATGAGCACCACCGCAAGCTTGAAGCCGACCATGACATTGTTGACCCGCGCCGATTCTTTCGTTCCCATGACCAGCAGGCCGGTGATGATGGCGACAATGGCGGCGGCGGGGACGTTCACCACCCCGACCACGCCGGCGACGGCGGTCGCGGCGCCGGGCGGCGCGGTGAATTGCGGCGGCAGATGCAGGCCGAGATTGTTGAGCAGGCTGACCAGATAGCCCGACCAGCCCACCGCGACGGTGGCCGCCGCCATGGCGTATTCCAGCACCAGATCCCAGCCGATCATCCAGGCGAAAATTTCGCCCAGCGACGCATAGACATAGGAATAGGTGCTGCCCGAAACCGGGATCAGGGCCGCCAGCTCGGCATAGCACAAAGCGACGACGGCGCAGGCGAATCCGGCCAATGCGAAGGACAGGACCACGGCCGGGCCGGCGTAGCGCGCCGCCGCCGCGCCGGTGAGGACGAAAATCCCCACGCCGATGATCGCGCCTATGCCGAGCGCCGTCAGCGAAACGACGCCGAGACTGCGGGTGAAGCCGGGCCCATGGGCGTCGCCGTCGCCCCACCCGCGCAGATCCTCGATGGTCTTGCGCGTCAAAAAACTATTCGCCATTCGCTCTCGCCCGGCTGAGAAAAGACTCTGGCCCGATTCCATCGGCTGCCAGACCCGGGGCATGCTAAGCCTGGGCCGCGCGGGCGGCAAGGGCTTGGCCCGACGTCGAGAGAGAGCGCCGGTTAACCAAGACGCCGAGAAAATCGCTTTTACTTCCGGTTAACCGCGTTCGCAGCGTTTGGCGGCATGTTTGGCGCGGAGGTTGCTTATCCGGCAAGCTTTGGCGGCGCAGCCCTGTCGATTTGGCCAGTCGCGAAAACGTAAAAGAAAATGTTGCCTGCGCGGACACCACTTGCCGCGCCCTTTTTTTCGGTCTTAGAAGGGAAGGGGACATCCCGGCTTCGGCTGGACGAAGGGTGTGCGGCAAGCTTTGTCGGAGACGGATATGAAAAGCAATTCGGGGAAAAGCGAAGCGGTCGAGAGCATCGCGGCGGTTGAGGCCAATACGATCGATCAGGTGCGCGAGCTTCTGTTCGGCGCCGATAAAAGGGCGACCGACACCCGCTTCGCGCAGCTCGACGACAAGCTGGAAAAGCTGGTCGCGGATTTGCGCGCCGATCTCGCGGCCAAATTCGCCGATCTCGAAAACCGGATCGAGACGCTGGCCCGCGATGTCGAACACAAGCGCCTGACCTCGATCGACGACATTGGCGCGGCCATCGCCAATCTCGGCGCGACGGTGCGCAATATGGGCGCGCCGGGCAAGGCGCGCTGACGTGCCGGCCCCGGCGACGCCGGAACCCGGGCCTGGAAAAACCGCGCCCGAGAACGGGGCGGCGCCGTCGGAAGAACTTGCGCCGTCGGAAGAACTTGGCCTGCTGAAACAGCTGCTGTTTCGCAACGAGCAGTCCCGGCTCGACGCGCTTCAGGCGCGAACCGAGGCCCTGGCGTCGCGGCTGGGCGACAGTCAGGGGCTGGAGGCGGCGACCGCCGAAATCCTGGCCGGCGCCCTGCGCCGCGCCGAAGTCGCGAGCCATCGCGAATTGTCGCAGGCCATGGCGCCCCTGGTGGTCGCCGCCATCCGCTCGGAAATCGCCAATTCGCGCGACATGATGGTGGAGGCGCTCTATCCGATCACCGGCCGCCTCGTCGCCGCCGCCGTCTCCAACGCCTTCCGCGCTTTGCTGGAGACGATCAACGCCCGGCTCGACCAGCTCCTGTCCACAAGGCTGTGGCGGCTGCGCCTGCGCGCTTTGCTCACCGGGCGCCCGCTCGCCGAAATCGTGCTCGAAGCGGCGCAGCGTCCACGCGTGCGGCGCATTCTGGCGCTCGAACGCGACAGCGGGCGGCTGATCGCCCATTGGCCGGCCGAGAGCGCGCCCGATTCCCAGGATGAAATGATCGGCGGCATGCTGGCCGCGATCAGCCAGTTCGCGGCGGAGGCTTTCGCGCGCGAGCATGGCGAATTGCGCAACCTCGACATGGGCGCGAGCCGGCTGCTGCTGCGCGCCTCGGCGCGGCTCATCGTCGCCGCCGAATTTCTCGGCGAGCCGCGCGCCGGCGACGAAGCGCGGATGGACGCGGCGCTGCTGTCGCTGATGTCGAAGGCGCCGGACGGCCCGGACGCCGCGGCGTTGACCGCCGTCGCCGCCGATTTCGCCGAACCTGCGGCGGCGAAAGGCGGCAAGGCGGGCAAGCTGGCGCTCGCCGCCGTGGCGCTGCTGCTGCTCGGCTGGGCGGCTTATGGGCCGGCGCGGAATTTCCTGTGGGCGCGGCGGGTCGAAGCCGTTTTCGCCCGCGCCGTGACGGCGCAGCCGGGACTCGACGACTGGCCGCTGAAACTGACCCTCGATTCCGCCAGCCGGCGCGCGACGCTGGCCGGGCTGGCGCCGCCCGAGGCCGATCTCGCGGGGCTCCAGCGCGCGATCGACGGCGCCGGGACGCCTTACCGCCTGGAGACGCGCGTGGCGCGGGTGGCGACCGCCGCCGGTCTCGAAGCCGCCGCGCCGCGCGATCAAACCAAGGCGGCGCTGGCGGCCCAGGGTGAGCGCGCCGAGGTCTTGGCGGGCAAGGTCGCGCGGCTTGAATCTACAGAGGCTGCGCGCGCGGCGGCGGCGACGACGCCGCTGGCGCGTCTCGCGCGCCTCGCCGCCGCGACCACCATCTGGTTCGACGATGGAACGGATTTCATCGATCCGAGGGCCGCGGAGGCGCGGATCGCGGCGCTGGCGGCGGCGATGAAGGCGAGCGGCGCCGCCGTTCGGGTTGTCGGCTACACCGACAGTTCGGGGTCGGATCGGCGCAACATGGCGCTCGCTCAGGCGCGCGCCGACGCCACCGTCGCCGCCCTTGTTGCACAAGGCGTTGATTCCAGTAAGCTTGTATCTGTCGGCCGGGGCGACGAATCGCCGATCGCCGCGGAAAACGGCCCGGACAGCCGTCGCAACCGCCGGGCTGTCTTCGAAGCGATAGATCCAGCGGAGCAGGCGCCTTGAAATTTTCCGCCAAAGTCATGCTGCTGGGCGATATTGGCGTCGGCAAATCGTCGCTGGCCAAGCGGCTGATGTTCGACAGGTTCGACGCCGATTACAAAACCACCATCGGCGTGGACATCATGAGCCATGCGCTGACCCTGAATACCGACGCCGGGCCGGTGAGCGCGAACCTGCTGTTGTGGGACACCGACGGCGACTTCGGCCAGCATATTTTCAAATCGGTCTATCTCTCCGGCGCCTCGGGCGCCCTGGTGGTGGCCGACGCCTCGCGCCCGTCGACCATCGAAAAGATGTTCGATCTCGCGGCCGATTTCCTGAAGCGGCTTCCCGGCCGTTCGGTGCGGGCGGTGGTCAACAAGACCGATATCGTGACCCCGGACATCGCCTTGTACGACCGCCGCGGCCTGCCCTCCGAATATGTGATGTTTTCAAGCGCCAGGACCGGCGAGGGGGTGACGGAGGCCTTCGAGGCGATCGCCATGGATATTTACCGGCGGCGGTGAGTTCGCGGGTGACGGGCGGTTCACGGCGTCCTATGTTGCGGATGTGCCGAAGAAACCCGCCCCCAAAAAGCCGCCCATGCCGTCCCGCGAGGACATTCTCGCCTTCATCGCCCGCGAGCGCGCGGCTTCGGGGGAGGCGGCGCCGCAAAAAATCGGCAAGCGCGAAATCGCCCGCGCCTTCGGCATTCGCGGCGACGACAAGATTTTTTTGAAGAAAATCCTGAAACAGCTGGAGATCGAGGGCGAGATCGAACGCTCGCGCAAAGGGCTGCACGAAAAAGGCGCCCTGCCGCAGATCGTGCTCGCCGACATCGTCTCCCGCGACCGCGACGGCGATCTGATCGCCACGCCGGCCGAATGGGCCGAGGATCTTGGCCCATTGCCGCGCATAATTGTTTTCGCGCCGAAAAAACCGCGTCCCGGCCTTCCGGCCGCCGGGATCGGCGACCGCGCCCTGCTGCGCGTCTCGCCTTTGCGCGAGACCGGCGGCCCCGGCTATTCGGGCCGGGTGGTCAAGATTCTGTCGCGCGCGGCGAAGCGTGTGCTGGGAATCTTTCGTGACGACCCGCGCGGCGGCGGCGGGCGCATCGTCCCGGTCGACAAGAAGCTGCGCGACAAGGAATTTTTGGTCGCTGAGGCCGATCGCGGTGACGCCCGCGACGGCGATCTGGTCAGCGTCGATACGCTTGCGCGCGGGCGGCTCGGCCTGCCGGTGGCGAAAGTGCGCGAGCGGCTGGGCTCGATGAACAGCGAGAAGGCGATCAGCCTGATCGCCATCAACGTGCATGGCATTCCGGACCTGTTCCGGACCGAAACCATCGAGGCCTCGGAACAGGCCAAACCGACGCGTGTCGAGGCGGAAGGTTTTCGCCGCGAGGACTGGCGCTCGCTGCCCCTGGTCACCATCGACCCGCCCGACGCCAAGGACCATGACGACGCCGTCTTTGCGGCGCCCGACGACGCGGCGGACAATCCGAACGGCTTCATCGTCACCGTCGCCATCGCCGATGTGAGCTGGTATGTGCGGCCGGGCGGGGCGCTCGACCGCGAGGCTTTGGATCGCGGCAATTCGGTCTATTTTCCGGATCGCGTCGTGCCCATGCTGCCCGAGCGCATTTCCAACGATCTTTGCTCCCTGCGCCAAGGCGAGGACCGGCCGGCGCTCGCTTGCCGCATGCGGATCGGCAAGGACGGCCACAAAATCGGCCACAGCTTTCATCGCGTGATGATGCGCTCGGCCGCGAAACTGTCCTACAGCCAAGCGCAGGACGCCATCGACGGACGCCCGGACGAGACGACCCGGCCGCTGCTCGACGAAGTGTTGCGGCCCTTGTGGCGGGCGCATGAGTTGACGAAAATCGCGCGCGAAAAACGCTCGCCGCTCGATCTCGACCTGCCCGAACGCAAGATTCTTCTGAAGCCGGACGGGACGGTGGACCGGGTGCTGACGCCGCCGAGGCTCGACGCCCATAAATTGATCGAGGAATTCATGATCCTCGCCAATGTCGCCGCCGCCGAGACGCTGGAGGCGGAGAAATCGCACCTCATCTACCGCGCCCATGACGAGCCGTCGGTCGAAAAGCTCAACGCTCTTTCCGAATTTCTCGCCACCATCGGCTTCAAGCTCGCCAAGGGCCAGGTGATGAAGCCGATGCAGTTCAACGCCATTCTCGCCAAGGTGCGCGGCACCGAGCACGAGAACGTCGTCAACGAGATCGTGCTGCGCACCCAGGCCCAGGCCGAATATGTGGCGGAGAATTACGGCCATTTCGGCCTGCATCTGAGGCGCTACGCCCATTTTACCTCGCCGATCCGCCGCTATGCCGATCTGATCGTCCATCGCGCTCTGGTGCGGGCGCTGGAGCTTGGCCCCGGCGGCCTGCCGGAAATGAGCCGCGAACATCTGGCCGAAATCGCCGCGCGGATTTCAGCCGCCGAGCGCCGCGCCATGGCCGCCGAGCGCGAAACCACCGACCGGCTGATCGCGGTTTTTCTCGCCGACAAGATCGGCGCCAGTTTCGAGGGCCGCGTCGCCGGGGTCACGCCCTCCGGCCTGTTCGTCAAGCTGAGCGAGACGGGCGCCGACGGCTACGTGCCGGCCTCGACGCTCGGTGACGATTATTTTCGTTTCGACGAGGCCCATATGGCGATGATCGGCGCGCGTACGGGCGAGAGCTTTCAGCTTGGCGACGCCGTGACGGTGCGCCTCGTCGAGGCCGCGCCTTTCGCCGGGGCGCTGCGCTTCCAAATGCTGAGCCAAGGCAAGCCGCGCGTCGGCCGCGCCAGCGCGTTGAAGTCCAAACCGTCGCGGGCCAGGCCCGGGAAAGCCTCGGCCAAGGCCTCGCGGCGACGGACGCGGGCGTGAGCGCGACAGCAGGCGAGGCGAAAGCCCGGGCGGCGCGGCCGCGCAACTCGGCGGCGCTGATCCTGATTGACGGCATGGGACGCAAAAACCCCAGGATTCTGCTGGGAAGGCGCCATGCGGCGCTGACCTTCATGCCGGGAAAATTCGTCTTTCCCGGCGGGCGGCTGGAGCCCGGCGACCGGCGCATGAACATTGCCGGGCCGCTCGACGCCCGGGTCGAGGCGCGGCTGCTCAAGGGCCGCGCCGATCCGGACCCGACCTTCGCCCGCGCCCTCGCGCTCGCCGCCATCCGCGAGACTTTCGAGGAGACCGGCCTCGTGGTCGGCGTGAAGGATTATGGCGGCCCGGACAAGCCGCCAAAGGTCTGGCGGCCCTATGCCGCCTTCGACTGCCTTCCCGACCTCCAGGCGCTGCATTTCATCGCCCGCGCCATCACCCCGCCGTTCCTGCCCAAAAAATTCGACACCCGCTTTTTCGCGGCGGACGCTCGATGCGTGACGGCGAAGCGAGAGGGCGTCGCGCATGACGGCGCGGAGCTGGTGGAGCTGGTCTGGGCGCCGCTGGACCGGGCCGAAAAGCTGGATTTGCCGGGCGTGACGCGCAATGTGCTGGACGAATTGCGGGCGCGGCTCGCCGCCGGCATGAGTCCCTTCGCGCCGACGCCCTTCTTCCATTTCAGCCGGGGCATATGGCGGCGGGACGAATTGTAGCGGCCAAAATAAAAGCCGCCCTCGAAGGAGCGGCTTTCATCATTTCAGGTCGAGCGGTGGCTTGTCCGCCCCATACTCTGATACGCGCACTCAACCAAATTTGGCGACGGTTTACGCTTCCCCCATCGCCGCGCTGCGTTTCAGAAGAAACGCGTTGCGGCGCGAGCGGTTAGCTTCTCACCAGTCAAAGGGGTTCCAGCCGCCACGGCGACCGCCCCAGCCGCCACGATCGTAGTCGTCGTCGTAACCGCGGCCATAGCCGTTGCCATAGCCGTTGCCACGGCCGGCCCAGTCGGTGTCGCCGCCGCCGCCCATGCTGAAGTTCATATGACCACGGCCATGACCACGGCCATAGCCCCGGCCATAACCACGGCCAGAGCCGTAATAGTCGTTGTCATAGCCATTGTAGCCATTGTAGCCATAGGGGCCGTAGCCACCATAGGCATACGGCGGCGGATAGCCATAGCCCGGCGGCGGCGCAACCGGCGCCGCAACAGGGGCCTGCGCGGCCGGAGCCGGAGCAGCCGTCTGCGCCAGGGCGACCCCGGCAATCATGCTCATTCCCGCCGCCAGAGCGGCCATCTTGATCAATCGCATTGAAACCCTCCCGGTTTCGACTGTTACATCAGCTCGAGTTTTAAGCTCTTGTGCTGAACCCTGCGACCATCGGCCGCTCAGTGCATTGCGAGCATATGAATATATGAATATGTTGCATTGATCTAGATTAAATTCGCCTCAAACGAAATTTTTTTTTCACAATGGTTAACGCCCCCGGACTGTGACGGCGAACCGACGCTTTTTCCCTGGCGAAATCATCGCCTATAAGGCGTCATGTTGTCCAGCTTCGATTCGCGGACCCGCAAGGCCCTTGCCGCGGCGATCTCCTGTATTTCGATCGTCGGAATCGGGCTGTCCCTGGTGATTCCGCTGCTGGCGCTGCGGCTGGAGGCGGCCGGTTTTCCCGCCCATGACAACGGCCTTCACATTGCCGTGAGCGGGCTCGCGACCCTCATTGGCGCGCCGCTGACGCCGATCCTGGCGCGGCCTTTCGGCGTCAGGCCGCTGCTTTTCGCGGCGATCGCCCTGGCGGTCGGGACGCTGCTCGGCTTCGCCTTTTGCGGCGATTACCGCGTCTGGCTGGCGCTGCGGGCTTTTTTCGGCCTGTCGCTCACAATTATTTTTGTGGTTAGCGAATTCTGGATCAGCGCGGCCGCGCCAGCCGGTCAGCGCGGCATGGTTCTCGGGCTTTATGCGACCGTGCTGGCGGCGGGCTTCGCGCTTGGGCCGGCCCTGCTCAGCGTCACCGGCGCCAAAGGGCTGCTGCCGTTCCTGGTCGCGGCGGGCCTCGTCGCCGCCGCCGCGCTTCCCGTGGCGATGGCGGGGGCCGAGGCGACGGTGAAGATCGAAGGGCCGGGCTGGCCGAACTGGCGCGCGATTTTCGTCGCCGCGCCGTTGGCGCTCGGCGCCGGACTGCTTTACGGGGCCTTCGAGACCGGGCTCAACGGCCTGCTGCCGGTTTTCGGCCTGCGCGCCGGTTTTTCCCCCGCCTGGGCGACCTTTCAGCTCACGCTCGTCGCCTTGGGCAATGTGGTCTTTCCGGTTCCGCTCGGGATGATTGCCGACCGGACGCGAAAAAGCCGGTTGCTGATCCTTTTCGCTCTGTTCGGCTTCGTCGGCGCGCTCGCTCTGCCGGCCTTCGTCGCCGACCGCGCCGCCTATGGCGCGGGGCTTTTCCTGTGGGGCGGGGTGGTCGGCGGGATTTACACGGTCGGCCTCGCCGTTCTGGCCGACAAATTCCAGGGTCCGCGCCTCGCCTCGGCCAATGCCGCCTATATCATGATGTATTCGCTCGGCATGATCGCCGGGCCGCCGATCCTCGGGCTCGGAATCGATCTCGCCTCGCCGCGCGGCCTGTTCGACGCCATGGCGGTGCTGTTCATGGCCTTTCTGGCCCTCGCCGCCGCGCTGACGGGGCCGTTCCGGCCTCAGCCCCGGCCGCGATAGGGCGGGACGCCCTGGTCCGGCAGCCACAGGCCTTTCGGCGGCTCGCCGGTCTGCCAGAACACGTCGATCGGCATGCCGCCGCGCGGATACCAATAGCCGCCGATGCGCAGCCAGCGCGGCGCCAGCGCCGCGACCAGATCCTTGGCGATGCGGAGCGTGCAGGCCTCGTGAAAGGCGCCATGGTTGCGAAACGAGGTGAGATATATCTTTAAAGACTTTGATTCAACTATCCATTTATCCGGCACATAGTCGATCGTGAGATGGGCGAAATCGGGCTGGCCGGTGACCGGGCACAGCGAGGTGAACTCCGGCTGGGTGAAGCGCGCGACATAATCGACATCCGCGTGCGGATTGGGCACGCGGTCGAGCACCGCCTCGTCCGGGCTTTGCGGCGTCTTCGCCTGCGCGCCCAGCATCCCGGCGCCGTCGTGGGTCTTGACCATGAGAGAAATCCTTGGCGGTCAATTTGGAAAACGCTGGGAATCCCTCCCCCTTATGGGGAGGGTGGCCGCGAAGCGGCCGGGTGGGGGACACTCGCCGCTCGCGTGAAACTCGTGTCAATCACGTCGTTCCGGTCCACGTCAACTTCATATTTCAAGAAACGCGGGACGGCGCGCGCCATCGGCCAAGGACCATCTTTTTTATTTCACCCATCCGGCGTAGAAGGCCGGCAAACCAATTCCAAAAGCCGAAGAGGTAAGGTCCATGACTGAGATTATCGACATCGTCGCCCGTGAAATTCTGGACTCGCGCGGCAATCCCACGGTCGAGGTCGATGTGACCCTGGAGGACGGCTCGTTCGGCCGCGCCGCCGTGCCGTCCGGCGCCTCGACCGGCGCCCATGAGGCGGTCGAATTACGCGACGGCGACAAGGCGCGCTTCTCCGGCAAGGGCGTGCTCAAGGCGGTGGAATCGGTCAATGGCGAGATTTTCGACGCCATTTCCGGCCTCGAGGCGGAAGAACAGGTCGCCATCGACATGGCCATGATCGAGCTCGACGGAACGCCCAACAAGGCCCGCCTCGGCGCCAACGCCATTCTCGGCGTCTCGCTCGCGGTCGCCAGGGCGGCGGCCGACGCCTCGAAACTGCCGCTCCACCGCTATGTCGGCGGCGCCTTGGCCCGCGTGCTGCCGACGCCGCAAATGAATATCGTCAATGGCGGCGTCCACGCCGACAATCCGATCGATTTCCAGGAATTCATGATCATTCCCGTCGGCGCCGACAGCGTTCGCGAGGCGGTGCGCTGGGGCGCGGAAGTGTTCCACACCCTGAAAGCGGCGCTGAAAAAGGCCGGCCTCAACACCAATGTCGGCGACGAGGGCGGCTTCGCCCCCAATCTGCCCTCGGCGGAAGCGGCGCTCGATTACATCTGCAAGGCGATCGAAACCGCGGGCTTCAAGCTCGGCGCCGACATCGCGCTCGGCCTCGATCCCGCTTCGAGCGAATTCTTCAAGGACGGCGCCTATCATTACGCGGGCGAGGGCAAGGTCCGTTCGATCCAGGAACAGGCCGAATATCTGAAAAAGCTGTGCGATTCCTACCCGATCGTCTCGATCGAGGACGGCAACGCCGAGGACGACTGGGAAGGCTGGAAGATCACCACCGATCTTCTCGGCAAGAAAATCCAGATCGTCGGCGACGACATTTTCGTCACCAATGTCGAGCGCCTGGCCGAGGGGATCAAGAAGGGCGTCGCCAATTCCATCCTGATCAAGGTCAACCAGATCGGCACCCTGACCGAGACGCTCAACGCCGTCGATATGGCCCAGCGCGCCGGCTATACGGCGGTCATGTCGCATCGTTCCGGCGAGACCGAGGATTCGACCATCGCCGATCTCGCGGTGGCGACCAATTGCGGGCAGATCAAGACCGGCTCGCTCGCCCGTTCCGACCGGCTGGCCAAATATAACCAGCTCATCCGCATCGAGGAGGAGCTGGGCCATCAGGCGGTCTATCTCGGCAGCGAGGCGTTCAAGGCTCTGGCTTGAGCCTTTTGGCGCTCCATAAAATAATCGTCGCCGCCATTTTCCTTGCGACTTATGGCGGCGTCGCTTTCGGCCGATTGCCTTTTACGCGGCTGGACCGGGCGGGGATCGCCCTGGTCGGCGCCGCGGCGATGATCGTCAGCGGCGCGCTCACCCTCGACGAGGCATTCAAATCCATCGACCTCGGCGCGCTCGCCTTGCTGTTCGGCATGATGGCGATCGTCGCCGAGCTGGAGCTGGCGGGCTTTTTCCGCGCCGCCAGCCTTTTCGCCGTCCGCCGCGCCCATTCGCCCTGGACCTTGCTGGCGGTGGTGGTGGCGGTGTCTGGCCTGTTTTCGGCCTTTCTGGTCAATGACGCGGTCTGTCTGGTCATGGCGCCTCTGGTGTTGCGCGTGGCGCGCGCGCTTCGGCTCGACCCCAAGCCCTACCTGCTGGGGGTCGCGCTCGCCTCCAACGCCGGCGGGGCGGCGACGATCACCGGCAACCCGCAGAACATGATCATCGGCGCCGTGTCGCATATTCCCTATGGCGCCTTCGCCGCCGCGCTCGCGCCCGTCGCGGCTTTCGCGCTGCTCATGGTTTTCGCCTTCACCGCCTTTGTCCATCGCGGCGCCTTGCGCGCGGCCTTTGCCGGCGCGCCGGACATCGGCTCCAGCCGGAGCCATGGCGCGCTGATTCTCCGCGCGACGCTGGTCGCGCTGGGAGTTGTTTCCGCCTTTTTCCTCGGCGTTCCGGCGCCCGAGGCGGCGCTGGCCGGCGCGGCGCTACTCTTGATGAATCCGGGGGTCAAACCGCACAAGGTCTATCGCCGGATCGACGGCGGGCTTCTGCTGATGTTCGCGGGCCTGTTCATCGTCGCGGCGGCCGGCGAAAAGACCTTCCTGACGCAGGAATTGCTGCGTCGCGCGGAAAATCTCGGGCTTGGCGACGCATGGATCATGACGGGCGTGGCGGCGGCCCTGTCCAACCTGATCAGCAATGTGCCGGCGGTGCTGGCGCTGAAGCCTTTCGTCGCGCAATTGCCGCGCGAAAGCTGGCTGGTGGTGGCGATGGCGACGACGCTCGCCGGCAACCTCACTCTGCTCGGTTCGGCGGCCAATCTCATCGTCGCGGAAATCGCGCGCCGCGCCGGCCAGCCGTTGACCTTCCGCGATTATTTGATCGTCGGCTTTCCCGCCACCGTGCTGTCGCTGGCTTTTGGCGCCTGGAGCCTTGGCGGGAGTGTTCCGCCGTGATCCTGCGGCAAACCGCGCCATCCGGGGAGGGGGCCGCGCCGCAATTATGACAAAATCCCGGCGCCATTCTAGCCGCGTTCACGAAACCGTGATCGGAGCGCGCGCAGGCCTCGACCTGCTTAGCAAATGATTAACTGTTCACTTCAATCTTTTGGCAATTTTCTCCGCGCATTGTCGCGGACGAAGTTGTTTTCCGGCAGAACGGCTTCCGCATCGACGCGCGCCGGCGGCTCCACAGGCCGCGCGGGCGTGGCGGAAAAAGTGGCGGAAAAAAAGGAAAAAAGGCCAGTGATCGAGACGCCCCTCCTTCTTCTCGCGCAAATCCGCGTGGCGCTGCGAATGCCTGCCGCCGTCGTCCGCCGCGTGAAGGCAGGGCCTGTTTTCGCGGTCGCCGGCGTGCTCGCCATGGCCGGCTGCGCCCAGTCGCCGCAGCATTTCGCGCGCCACGGCAAGGAATATTTCCCCGAAAGCATCTATGGCCGCGCCAGCGCCAGGATGGTCGCGGACGGCCAGGACGTGCCCAAGGGCGGCGGCCATTATCTCGTCGGCAATCCCTATACCATCGCCGGCCGCACTTACGTGCCGCATGAGGGCAGATATACAGCGGTCGGCCTCGCCTCGTGGTATGGCGACGCCTTCCACGGACGCCGCACCGCCAATGGCGAGATCTACGACCGAAACGGAATCACCGCCGCGCATCCGACCATGCCGCTGCCGAGCTATGCGCGTGTGACCAATCTGCGCAATCACCGCTCGATGATCGTGCGCGTCAACGACCGCGGCCCCTATCATACCGGCCGGTTGATGGACCTTTCGGCCCACGCGGCCGACGCCCTGGGCTTCAAGTCGGTGGGCACCGCCAAGGTCAAGGTGGAATATGTCGGCCGCGCCTCACTCGAGGGCTCCGACGACCGCAAATTGCTCGCGACCCTGCGCGATGACGGCGCCCCGGCCCGGCTCAACGATTTCGCTTATTCGCCGACCGAAGTCGCCGAACAGCGCGATTTGCCGCCCGCCGCCGCGCCCGACCGCGACGAACAGCGCCTCGCGATGCGCGACGAGCCGGTTTCCTACGCGCCGGCGCAGCCGCAGCGCATCCGCTCGCTGGCCGAGGAGGAGCAGGCCGATGCGCCGACGCCGCCCGAGCCGCCGCAACGTCTCGCCATGGCCGAGGATTTCGGCCCTTCCGCGCCCTTGCCCACACATCCGCCCTTGCCGCCGCAGCGCCCGTTCGATCTTGACACCATTCCCGGCGCCGACGTTCCGGTCTCCGTCGCGCGGCGCTGACCGGCGCGCGGCTCAGGCTCTGGCGTTGCTGGAGGAAAGGAACTATCTCTGGGTCTGACGCATTGTCGCGCTCCTTTGAGGCCTAAGTGCTGTTCCGATTCCCACCCCGTCTTTTCCGGCTTTTGCTGGCCTTCGCTCTCGCTGCTTCATCGGTTGCGGCGCGCGCCCAGACCATTTCGACCACCGCGCCGCATGCGGTGGTGATGGATTCCGACACCCAGTCGGTCCTTTATGAGAAAGCCGCCGACGAACCGGTCGCGCCGGCCTCGCTCGCCAAGCTGATGACCGCCGAACTGGTGTTCCGCGACCTCAAGAAAGGGTCGGTCACGCTCGACACGACTTTCTATATTTCGGAACATGCCTGGAAGACCGGGAGCCGGGGCGGCACCATGTTCGCGCGGGTCAACACCAATGTCCGGGTGGAGGATCTGTTGCGCGGGCTGATCGTCCAGTCCGGCAACGACGCCGCCGTGGCCCTGGCCGAGGGCCTCGGCGGATCGGAAGAGAATTTCGCGGCGATGATGAATGTCCGCGCGGTCGAACTGGGGATGACCAGATCGCATTTCACCGACGCCTGGGGCGGTGACGATCCAGCGCAGGTGACGACGGCGCGCGACATGGCGATCCTCGCCGAGCACATCATCAAGACCTACCCGAATTATTATCATTATTTCGGCGAGAAGGAGTTCACCTGGAGCAAGGTGCGCCAGTTGAACCGCAATCCGATCCTGTTCATGGACGTCAATGGCGACGGCCTCAAGGTCGGCAACGAAAAGGACGGCGACTACAATATCGTCGGCTCGGCGGTCTATGAGGGCCGCAGGCTGATTGTCGTGGTGCTCGGCGCCAAGACCGCCAAGGAGCGCGCCGAAGAGTCGCGCCGCCTGTTCAACTGGGGTTTCCACGGCTTCGACGTGAGAACCCTGTTCCAAGCCGATGAGACGGTGGGGACCGCCAAGGTCTATGGCGGCGAGACGGCGGAGGTTCCGCTGGTTTCCGATGCGCCGATCCGCGTGATGACCCAGCGCGGTTCGCCGGAGCGGCTCACCGGCAAGATCGCCTATATGGGGCCGCTGATCGCCCCGGTCGCCGCCGGCCAGCCTGTGGCCCGGCTCAAGGTCTATCAAGGCGCCAGCCTGGTGCTCGACCTGCCGCTCAAGACCGCGCAGGCCGACGATCAAGGCCCGCTGACTCAGCGCGCCAGGGACGCCGCCTTCGAACTCGGCGTCCAGCTTTTCCACAAGGGCATGGCCTCGGCGATGCATGCGATCCAGAAGCGGGCGGCCGCCAAGGCGCCGGCTTCCGCCGAGGAGCCTTGAATGGCCGTCTTTTCGGGTTAAGACTTCCGGTCGGCGGCGAGTTGCGGGCGAGGCTTCATTGCGCAACGGTCGGTTCATCACATTCGAGGGCGGCGAGGGCGCCGGCAAATCGACCCAGATTCGCCGGCTCGCGGCGGCCCTGCGGGCGGCCCACGCCCGCGAGGTCGTGACGACCCGCGAGCCGGGCGGCACGCCGCTCGCCGAACGGCTCCGCGCCATCATCCTCGCCGGCAAGGCCCGCGATCTCGGCGATTTCGGCGAGGCCCTGCTGTTTTCGGCGGCGCGGATCGACCATATCGACCGGATCATCCGCCCGGCGCTGGCGCGCGGCGCTTATGTGCTGTGCGACCGTTTCGCCGATTCGACCCGCGCCTATCAGGGCGCGCGCGGCGGGGCCGGGGAGAACATGCTGACGACGCTCGAACGGGTGACCCTCGACGGTGTGCGGCCCGATCTCACCTTCATCCTCGATTTGCCCCCGGAAGTCGGCCTGGCGCGCGCGGAAAAAAGGCGCGGGCAGGGCGGAATTGACCGGTTCGAGGGCGAGGCCGTCGCCTTCCACGCCGTCCTGCGCGAGAAATTTCTGGAAATCGCCCGCGCCGAGCCGGAACGCTGCCGCGTGATCGACGCCGTGAAGCCGGAAGAAGACGTCGCGGAGGCGATTTTTTCGGCCTGTCGGGAAAAATGGCCGCATACGTCCACGGAAGAGAAAAAATGGGCGTGAGCGACTGGGAGGATCTGCCGCCGGAAAGCGATCGTTTCGAGCCGGCGCCCCATCCGCGCGACAGCTTTTGCCTTTACGGCCAAGACAAAGCCGAGCGCGAATTGCTGGAAGCCTTTCGCCTGGGGCGCATGCCGCAGGCCTGGATTCTCGGCGGCCCGCAGGGAATCGGCAAGGCGACCCTGGCCTGGCGCCTGGCGCGCTTCATCGCCGCCAATCCCGACCCGCGCCTGCCCGCCGTGCAACGCGCGGAAAATCTCGCGGTCGATCCAAAAAATCCGGCGGTGCGCCGGATCGCGGCCATGTCCTTCGGCGATCTCGCGCTGCTGCGGCGCGAATGGAACGACAAGACCAAGAAACATTCGACCCGCATCATGGTCGAGGACGTGCGCGCCATGCTGCGCCTTTTCGAGCAATCGGCGGGCGAGGGAGGCTGGCGCATGGCGATCATCGACAGCGCCGACGATCTCAATGTCAGCAGCGCCAACGCCCTGCTCAAGCTGATCGAGGAGCCGCCGCCGCGCAGCCTGTTCTTGCTGGTGGCGCATCATCCGGGCCGCATTCTCCCCACCATACGGTCGCGTTGCCGGCTGCTGACGCTGCCAAGGCTCGACGATGCGGCGCTCGACGCCGCCGTGCGCGCGGCGCTCGACGCGGCGGGCGAAAAATTTTCGCAGGCCGATCTGGCGCGCGCCCGCGCCCGCGCCGATGGGTCCGCGCGCGAGGCGCTGCGCCTGGTCATGGCCGGGGAGGGCGCGGTGGACGGCCTGACGCAAAAGGCCTTGGCGCGGCTTCCCGATGTGGACTGGCTGCTCGTCCATCGCATCGGCGAGGCGGTGGCGGCGCGCGAGGCGGAAAGCGAATTCGACGCCTTTTTGCGCGGGCTTTATGGCTGGCTTAGCGAAAACCTGCACCGGAACAAGGGGCTTGGCCCGCGCGCTGTGGCGCCTTATGCCGACGCGTGGGAATTTATGGAGCGCGAGGCGCGCGATCTGGAAATCTACAATCTCGACAAGAGGGCCTTCGCCGTCGTCGTCTTCTCGCGTCTGGCGGAAGCGGCGCGCGCCGCAGCCTGAGAAACATTTGGCCGCGGCTTGAGACATCAATGGAAGAAAACTTCAGCTACTGGCTCATCGCCCGCGACGGCGGCGCGCGTCTGGGCGAGATCGCCACGCCGCGCGGAAACATTCGCACCCCGGCCTTCATGCCGGTCGGCACCGCCGCGACGGTCAAGGCCATGTATCCCGAACAGGTGCGCGCGCTCGGCGCCGACATCGTGCTCGGCAACACCTATCACCTGATGCTGCGTCCCGGCGCGGAAAGGGTCGCGGCGCTGGGCGGCCTGCACAGGTTCATGAACTGGCCGCATCCGATCCTCACCGACAGCGGCGGCTTTCAGGTCATGTCGCTCGCCAAACTGCGCAAGCTCGACGAAAACGGCGTGACCTTCCAGTCGCATATCGACGGCGCGCGGCATGTGCTGACCCCCGAGCGCTCGATGGAAATTCAGCGCCTGCTCGGATCGGACATCCAGATGCAGTTCGACGAATGCGTCAAACTGCCCTGTTCGCCGCAGGAGGCCGAGCGCGCCATGCGCCTGTCGCTGCGCTGGGCGGAACGCTCGCGCAAGGCCTTCGGCGAACAGCCCGGCCGCGCCTGTTTCGGCATCGTGCAGGGCGGGGCGGAGCCGGCCTTGCGGGTCGAGAGCGCGCAGGCCTTGGCGGACATGGATTTTCAAGGGCTGGCGGTTGGCGGCCTGGCGGTCGGCGAACCGCAGCAGGTGATGCTGGCGATGATCGAGACGGTCATGCCGCATCTGCCCGAAAACAAGCCGCATTATCTGATGGGGGTCGGCTCGCCCGACGATCTGATCGAAGCGATCGCGCGCGGGATCGACATGTTCGATTGCGTCATGCCGACGCGCGCCGGGCGCCATGGCCTCGCTTATACCCGCTGGGGCAAGATCAATCTGCGCAACGCCCGCAACGCCGACGACCCGCGCCCGCTCGATCCGCATTCGGCCTGCCCGGCGGCGCGCGAACATTCCCGCGCCTATCTGCATCATCTGGTGCGCTGCCAGGAAATTCTCGGCATGATGCTGCTGACCTGGGTCAATCTCGCTTATTATCAGGAGCTGATGGCCGGCGCCCGCGCCGCGATCGCCGAAGGGCGTTTTGCCGATTACCGGCGACAGGTCAAGGCGGCTTGGGAATGCGGCGGCGAGCCTGCGTCGCCTTAGAAAATGAATGAGCGGAAAGACGGTCAAGTCTTTCCGCTCCACCTTACCTTGTCCTGTTTCGCAACGAAGAAGCCGGGAAACTTATTCCCTCGCGCCATCGCTGGCGCTTGTTCGTCGCGAAACGTCCTCCCACGACTTGGACAGCAAGCACCGGCTCTTTTGAGCCTGGGCGCCCGTTTTCGAGCACGGGCGTACGTTAGTCGAAGCATTTTCGCTTGTCATCAGCCCAAAACCCGATTTTTCAAAAAATTTCAGGCCCCAAAGCTTCAATGGAAGCGCGGGCTTGGCCGTTCGGCGCCTTGCCTCACTCCGTTACATGGCTTAATCCGAACCAATCGACAGGAATGCGCCATGACCTCCTTGCAAGACGACCTCCGCCAGCATCACGATAAAGTGCTCATTGTCGATTTCGGCTCGCAGGTGACGCAGCTCATCGCGCGCCGGGTGCGCGAGGCCGGCGTCTATTGCGAGATCGCGCCATTCCAGTCGGCGGAACGGGCCTTTGACCAATTTGCGCCCAAGGCGGTGATCCTCTCCGGCGGTCCGGCCTCGGTCACCGACCCGAATTCGCCGCGCGCGCCGAAGAACATCCTCGACTCCGGCCTGCCGATCCTGGCGATCTGCTATGGCCAGCAGACCATCGCCGCGCAGATGGGCGGCGCGGTGGAAGGCGGGCATCACGCCGAATTCGGCCGCGCCAATGTCGAGATCGTCGAGCCGAGCGCCCTGTTCGACGGGGTATGGGAGATCGGCGGCGCCTATCCGGTGTGGATGAGCCACGGCGACCGGGTCACCAAATTGCCCGACGGTTTTACCGTCAAGGCGCGCAGCGCCAACGCGCCTTTTGCGGTGGCCTCCGACGAGAAGCGCAGGATTTTCACCACCCAGTTCCATCCCGAGGTGGTCCACACGCCGGACGGCGCGAAACTGCTGGCCAATTTCGTCCACAAGGTCGCGGGGCTGAGCTCCGACTGGACCATGGCGGCCTTTCGCGGCGAGGCGATCAAGGCGATCCGCGCGCAGGTCGGGCAGGGCAGGGTTTTGTGCGGCCTGTCGGGCGGCGTCGATTCGGCGGTGGCCGCCGTGCTGATCCATGAGGCGATCGGCGAAAAACTCACCTGCGTCTTCGTCGATCACGGCCTGTTGCGCATGGGCGAGGCGGAAGAGGTGGTGACCCTGTTCCGCGACCATTACAACATCCCGCTGGTCCATGTTCAGGCCCAGGATCTGTTCATCGGCGCGCTCGAAGGCCAGGCCGAGCCTGAAACCAAGCGCAAGACCATCGGCCGGCTGTTCATCGAGACATTCGAGGCCGAAGCCAAGAAAATCGCCGCCGACGGCAAGGGCGCGCTGGAATTCCTGGCGCAGGGCACGCTCTATCCCGACGTGATCGAAAGCGTCTCCTTCACCGGCGGGCCTTCGGTGACGATCAAGAGCCACCATAATGTCGGCGGCCTGCCCGAACGCATGAACATGAAGCTGGTCGAGCCCTTACGGGAACTTTTTAAGGATGAGGTTCGGGCATTGGGCCGCGAACTCGGCCTGCCGGAAGTTTTCGTCGGCCGCCATCCTTTCCCCGGTCCCGGCCTCGCCATCCGCCTGCCCGGCGGCGTGACTCGGGAAAAACTCGAAATCCTGCGCAAGGCCGACGCCATCTATCTCGACGAAATCCGCAAGGCGGGGCTCTATGACAAGATCTGGCAGGCCTTCGCCGTGCTGCTGCCGGTGCGCAGCGTCGGCGTGATGGGCGACGGGCGCACCTACGACCATGTCTGCGCCTTGCGCGCCGTGACTTCCGTCGACGGCATGACCGCCGATTTCTTCCCCTATGACATGGATTTCCTCGGCCGCGCCGCGACCCGGATCATCAACGAGGTCAAGGGCATCAATCGCGTGGTATATGACGTGACGTCAAAGCCGCCGGGCACGATCGAGTGGGAGTGATTTCTCCTCCCGCGCCGCGCGTCAATTCCTGATAAATTTGCTCATCGGTTTTCGGGCTGGAATCGGCCGGGTTTTGAGAGATCGCGCGCCGCGCGTTCGCATTTCATAATCGACCTTCCGCGATCTGGTACGCGACTTGCTCCGTCAGCGACGCGTTGATCTGCATGTTTCAAAGAGGGGCATTTGCAATGCAAGATCGTCGAAAAGAACAACGTGGCCGCACCTACTTGGGAAGCGAAGTCGCGTTCAACAACCGCTGCTCCACGATAGATTGCTCAGTTCGGAACATGTCTCAAAGCGGCGCCAAGCTCGAATTTGCTCACACCGCGCTGATTCCGAATGAATTCGACCTGATGATCCGTCAAAAAGGGAGCATCCGCCGAGCGCGTCTGGTATGGCGTCAGGAGTTGGCGGCAGGCGTCGCATTCATCGAGTCCGAAACGGGCGCGGGTGTCTCGATTGAGGCTGTCCGCCAGATACGCAAGCTGGAAACTGAGCGTGAAAAACTTGCGAGACGTGTCGCAGACCTCAGTGAGCCCGTAATATGAAGCGCTGCAACCGTCGCCCAAATCGGCTTATTATGATCGCCGCCGGCAAACAGGTCGATCCGCTTTTCTAAGCCTTGCTGACGCAATCCCGTCTGCGCAATCCGGAAGTTCGCGCCGGGTCGATGTTCGGCAGCCCGGCGGTTTTCGTCGGCCGCAAGATGGTGGCCGCGTGTACGACGGCAGGATCGGCTTGCGTCCCGAAGCCGGTCGCGACGCTCAGCCTGAGCGACGGACGCGCCGCCCCCTTCCGTCCCCATGGCCGTCCCGCCATGCCGAAATGGATCGCGCTCGACGGCGGCGCGGATGGGCTGGCGGGGAAGGGAGACCTGCCGAGCGAAGCCATCGCCTTCGCCGAGGCGAACAACAAGGGCAAATGAGGCCGCCATTACGGCGCCAGTTGATATCCGTGAGCGATGGTGGGAGCAGGACGTTTGGACAATTGATCTGGGCGGGTTATGTTGTGGTCATAAGTGACCACGTCGAGTGATGCGTAGAATGCCAACCGTCAATCTCAAGGACGCCAAGGCCAGCTTTTCCAGCATGGTCGATCTGGCGATCAAGGGCCAATTCATCACCATCACTCGGCACGGCAAAGCCGTCGCCACGCTTGTGCCGCTCGAAGCGGCGGAACTGGCGCGCAAGGCGATGGAGCGAAAGCGGCCGAGCCTTTCCGACTATCTCAGGAGCTTTCCCGGCGCGGCCTTGGCGCGCGACGCAACGCCGTCTCGAGAGGTCGATCTGTGAACGGATTCCTGCTCGACAGCGATATTGTCGCGCTGCTGTCGCCAGCGGCGCAACAGGCCTCGCCGGCTTTTCTCGACTGGCTTGAGCGTCGCGACCGTGAGGGGCGGCTGTTCCTGTCCGTCATTACGGTGCATGAGATTGTCAAGAGCGCCGTGGCGCTCGAACGATTGGGCGCGCGCGAGAAGGCGGCGGCGCTCACCGGCTGGCTCGCCGGGCTGGTCGCCGCCTATGACGACAGGATCATCTCCCTTGACGCCGCCGCCGCGGCCCGCGCCGCCCGGCTGGAGGCCAAGGCGCTCGCCGCCGGTCATGCACCGGGGATGGCCGCCGCGCTTGTGGCCGGCGCCGCCGCAAGCCACGACCTCGTCATCGTCGCCCGCCACGCCGAACATTTCCTGCCCTTCGGCGTCGCGGCCGTCTCGCCGGAAGCGGCGACGGAGCTTTCCTGAAGACGCGCCCGCCGCCTCACAGCCGCTCGATCACCCGCCGCAGTTTTTCGCGCACGTCCTGGGCGATCGCCAGCAGTTCGGGGTTTTCGATCGCCTGCATCGAGGCCACCGGGTCGATCGCCGCGACTTCGCTTTGTCCGGGCGCGATTTCCTGGACGATGACATTGCACGGCAGCATGGTTCCGACCTTGTCCTCGCGCTGGATCGCCTCGAAGGCGAGCTTGGGGTTGCAGGCGCCGAGGATCACATAGGGCCGCAGCTCGGCTCCGATCTTCTCCTTGAGCGTCGCGGCGACGTCGATCCGTGTCAGCACGCCGAAACCTTCCTCCTTCAACACGGCTTCGACCCGCGCAATGGCCTCGGCGATCGGCTTGTCGATTTTGGTCGCGGTGTAATAGCTCATCGTTTTGCCTCCTGGCGGAAATTTACAGCGCCTCTCGTCCAAGCCTATCGTCCAAGCCTATCGTCCAAGCCTGTCCAGCGCGCCGATCAGGTCGGCGCGCAAATCCTCGTAATCCTCAAGCCCGACCGACAGGCGGATCAGGCCGTCGGTAAAGCCGTGGCGGGCGCGCTCCTCGGGCGCGTAAGTGGCGTGTGTCATGCTGGCGGGATGCTGGACCAAGGTTTCGGCGTCGCCGAGGCTCACCGCGCGGGTCGCCAGTTCGACGCCGTCCATGAAGGCGCGGCCGGCCTCAAGCCCGCCGCGCAATTCCAGCGCGATCATCCCGCCCATCAGCCGCATCTGCCGCCGCGCCACCTCTTTCTGCGGGTGGCTGTCGAGGCCGGGATAATAAACGCGCTCGACGGTCGGATGGGCTTCGAGATCGCGGGCGAGCTTTTCGGCGGTGGCGGAATGGCGCTCCATGCGCAGGGAGAGGGTTTTCAGGCCGCGCAGCACCAGAAAGGCGTCGAAAGCCGACATGCAGGCGCCGTTTAGCTCCTTTATGCCTTCGAAGCGGAACCTTTCGATCATTTCCTTGCTGGCCACCACCGCGCCGGCGATCAGGTCGCCGTGGCCGCCGAGATATTTGGTCGCCGAATGGGTCACGATATCCGCGCCCAAGGCCAAAGGCCGTTGGAGATAGGGCGTGCAATAAGTATTGTCCACCACCAGCGGCGCGCCGGCCTTGCGGCAGATTTCGGCGAGCGCGGCAATGTCCATGATGCGCATGTTTGGATTGGACGGCGACTCGGTGAAGACCATGCGTGTCTTCGGTCCAATCGCGTTTTTCAGATTGTCGGGGTCGGTCAGGTCGGCGAAACGGGTTTCGACGCCGAAGCGCCTGATATGGCGCTCCAGCAGGCCGAAGGTGCAGCCATAGAGCATCTGGTCGGCTACGATCTCGTCGCCGGATTTGAGCAGGGTCCAGATCACCGCCGTCAGGGCGCCGACGCCGGAAGAGGTGGCCAGCGCCGCCTCGCCGCCTTCGAGCGCCGCCAGCCGGCTTTCCAGCACGCTGACGGTGGGATTGCCGACCCGGCTGTAGATATAGCCCGGAGCCTCGCCGGCGAAAATGTCGCTGCCGGCGCGCGCCGTTGGGAACGCATAGGTCGAACTCAGGAAAACCGGCGGATTTAGCGCCCCGTGGTAATCGAGCGGATTGTACCCATGGTGGATCGCGCGGGTCGCGAAACCGTGTTCGGCTTTTTTCGAAGTCATGGCGCGCCTGTTCGAGCGGATTTGTTGCGCCGATCATAGACCAGCCGCCGGCAGGAGCGGCGAGTTTTTCCCATGTTCGCCGCAAACGCGCCGACAGGCGACCGCCGTCGGCGCCATGCCCCCAGCTTCGACAAAAAAGCGGCGGGTGCGGCGTCGATGCAACAGTGGCCTGAAACAGGCGGGAGCGCGATTGCTGCGGCTCCCGTAATTTATGGTTAGATCAACGGCTTATTGTAACAGAGGCCTCGGCCTGTTGCGGCGGGCCGGCGCGTCCCGCCGCCGCCGAAGCCACTTCCGGCGCGATTTTTCGCGGCCGGAGCGCCTCGGCGAGGCCACCCGTGGCCGCTCGCCATGGCCGGCGCCGGGCGTATCGTGTAGCGTGCGCCGACCCATTCAGACGTCGCGAAAACGGGATCGGGGCAGGGGCCCCAGACTTCGGGAAGATAATGGTTTTGCGTTCCCATCCATTGGTTTCCGGATCGACGCGGCCGCCGGCGCTTTGGCGCTGGACGCGGACCATTGTTTTCGTCCTGTGCCTGCCCGCCCTGCTCGCCGCCTGTTCCCGGCCCGGCGTCGATCCGATGTATCCGCCGGTGGCGGCGCATGTTCCGGGCGCGACCAGCCACACCATTCTCATCGCGACGACCCGCAAACGCTCCGCCGATCCCGGCGCCATGTTCGGCGGCGAGCGCGGCGCGGGGCTCGATTTCGCGCAGGCGGTGGTCAGCGTCCCGCCGGCCCATGTTTCGGGCAGTATCGAATGGCCGTCGCAGCGTCCCGGCAATCCGGGGACGGATTTCGTCACCAAGGAATCGACTTATCTCGACAGCGAGAAGGCATTTGTCGCGGCGCTTAACCAGCAGCTGGAGCAACGGCCGCCCGGCCATCGCACCGTGCTGCTTTTCGTCCATGGCTTCAACACTATGTTCCCGGAGGGCCTCTACCGTCTGGCGCAGGTCGCGCAGGACGCCGGATCGCCGGCGGTTCCGGTCTATTTCAGCTGGGCCTCGCGCGGCGAGCTGTCCGGCTATGTCTATGACCTGAACAGCGCCACCATCGCCCGCGATCAATTGGAGCGCCTGATCATGCTTATCGCCAAAAGCAAGGCCGACACGTTCAACGTCCTCGCGCATTCGATGGGCAATTGGGTGACCGTGGAAGCGTTCCGCAATATCGCGATGACCAAAGAGCTTCACGGCTACAACCACAAGCTCGGCATCGTCGCTCTCGCGTCGCCGGATATCGACGTCGATGTTTTCCGCTCGCAGATGGCGCGCATCGGCAGGCCGAGGAAGCCATTCGCGATCATCCTGTCGCGCGACGATCGCGCCTTGGCGCTGTCCCGGTTCATCGCCGGCGACAAGGCCAGGCTGGGCGATTACAAAAATGCCGCGGATCTGACCCAATATAACGCCATCGTCATCGACCTGAGCGACGTGAAGGGCGAGAACGCGCTCAACCATGACAAATTCGCCGAGATCGCGAGCGTCGCGCCACAGCTCAGACAGGTGCTGGCGCAAGGCGTTCGCACGGACGGGACGACGCCGCTGGAACAGACGGCGAATGCGCCGCTCGGCGCGACGTCCGGCGTGGTCCGGACCGTGCTGTCGCTGCCGGTCGCCGCGGTCACCGCGCCCATCGTGATTCTATCGAACGCCACGCAGTGAAATCCGGCGCCTGTCGGCGAGGCGGCAGGCTCAAGCCTCTGTTGTATTGTTGATTTTTATTAGTTCCATAATATTGATTATGCGAATTACGGATGTAGACGCAATACGATAATGTCACCCCTCTGCAAAGCAGAAGCGTCACCCTCCATAATCTCCGGGGCCTTGGAGGGTATGGCGTATGACGGTGCTAGAGATGACGCGCAAGGAGTTTTCGCGCCTCGAAATTATTGTGGCAGTCGAGGAAGGTAAAATGAGCATCAGCGACGCGGCTTCGCTGATGCGGCTATCGCGGCGGCAGATTTTCCGATTATTGGACCGCTTCCGCTCTATCGGGCCGCATGGCCTCGCGTCGCAAAAGCGCGGCGCTCCGCCGAACAACGGCATTCACCGCGCCGTGCGCAATCTGGCGATGATGCTGGTGCGCAAATACTACCCCGACTTTGGCCCGACGCTCGCCTGTGAGAAGCTGCGCGAGGTTCACGATTGCCGCGTGTCGCGCGAGACTTTGCGCAAATGGATGATCGAGGACGGCCTATGGCTCGACCGACGCCACAAACTGCCGTCCATCCACCAGCCGCGCAACCGCCGCGCCCGCGTCGGCGAACTGATCCAGATCGACGGCTCGACTCATGCATGGTTTGAGGAGCGCGGCGACAAATGCACGCTGATCGCCTTCATCGACGACGCCACCAGCCGGATTCAGCACGCGGCCTTCGTGCCGTCCGAATCGGCCTTCGACTACATGCGCGAGACGCGGGCCTATATCGACCGATTCGGACGCCCGATTGCCTTCTATTCCGACAAGCACGCGATTTTCCGCGTCAACCATCCCGGCGCGATTGGCGGCACGGGCATGACGCAGTTCGGACGCGCCCTCAATGAGATCAACATCGACATTCTTTGCGCCAACACTCCGTCCGCCAAAGGCCGCGTGGAACGCTGTTTCGGCACGTTGCAAGACCGATTGGTCAAGGAGTTGCGGCTTGAGGGCGTCAGCGACATGCAGGCAGCCAACGCCTACCTGCCGACCTTTATCGAGCAATATAACGCTCGATTCGGCAAGCCGCCCTTTGACGAGACGGACGGCCACAGGCCCATGATGGGCGATTGGGATTTGACCGACGTTTTCGCATGGAAGGAGGAAAGAACCGTCTCCAACTCGCTCACGCTGCAATATGACAAAATGCTGTTTTTGCTTGTGCCAAACGAGGTGACGCGCCCCCTCTCCCGCAAGCGCGTCACGGTTCACGATTACCCCGACGGACGCATTGCCATTCGATATGAAGGCCGCGACCTGCCCTATCGGGTTTTCGACAAGTTGCAAAAGGTCGATCAGGCGTCAGTGGTCGATAACAAGCGGTTTGGCGCAGTTTTGGCCTATGTCGCCGAAAGGCAGAAGGAATACGATGAAGTCCGGTCGAAAAAATCGCCGCGTCGGCGCGGTCAAAGCGAGAGGCAATTTTTCAAATCCTAAAAGCTCTTTGCAAAAATTAAGACTTTCGCACCAAAATCAGCCCGTTGATTAAAAGGGGCTTTTCTGTTGCGAAAGTCTGGTGCAGAATAACCCCATGATTTTCGGCTATGCCCGCGTCTCGACCGACGGCCAGAGCGTTGACGTTCAGGAGAAGCAGCTGCGCGCCGCCGGCGCGGAAAAAGTTTTCAAGGAGACGGCGAGCGGCGCAAAGACCGACCGCGCGCGGTTGCGTCGGGCCTTGGCCGAGATCGGCGCGGGCGACATTCTCATGGTGACGCGTCTTGATCGGCTGGCGCGTTCGACGCGCGACCTCTTGAACACGCTGGCGCAGATCGCCGAGAAGGGCGCTGGCTTCCGTTCGCTTGGCGACGTATGGGCCGACACCACCACGCCGCACGGGCGGCTCATGCTCACCGTGTTGGGCGGGCTTGCCGAGTTCGAGCGCGAATTAATCCGCGCCCGCACCGGCGAAGGCCGCGAACGCGCCAAGGCGCGCGGCGTTCACATGGGGCGATCGTCGAAGCTCACACCACACCAAAAGAAAGAGGCGCTTAAACGCCGTGACGCAGGCGAGCCGACGCGCGAGATTGCCCGCATGTTCAATGTTTCGCATAGTACGATTTCGAGGTTGAGCTTATGAGAACCAGCATCATCTGTCAGGAGTGCTCGCGGATAAATAATAATTGGGCAGTTTTTTACCTCGACACGTTCCGCGATGACGGGGTGTATTTTGGGTGTTGCCCCAAGGGGCACGATAATGCTATTGCCACTCAGACCTTGCGGCATGAGATGTTGTTTGAAATTGGTGTCAACGCAATCAAGGACACATATTACCGAGAGGCAATTTCATCTTTTGCGGCGAGCGTTGAACGCTATTATGAGTTTGCCATCCGCGTTATATGTCGTCACAGCAAGCTTGCTGACGACGTTTTGCAGCGGTCGTGGAAGTCTGTAAGCCGTCAATCCGAACGGCAGACGGGCGCATATATTTTTCTCTATGCTGCTACGTTTCGTGAAGTCGCGCCGACGCTGTCGGAGACGATGACGAGTTTACGCAACGATGTCATTCATAAAGGTATTTTGCCAGATAAAGCCCAAGCTGTGGAGTTCGGAGAAGCCTCCTATCAGGTGATTCAGAACGGCGTTCAAAAGCTTCGCGCTGAGTGTTTGGACGATGTTAACGCCGAGTTGGTTGCACAGATGCGCAAAACTATTGAGAAATATGGCGATAAATTCCCAAGATCGACTCAGGTTACGCAGACAGCGTTGAATATTATTCAGGATATAAGCGGCGGTTACGGGCCATTCCGTCAAGTGCTCAGTGCTCGCGGGATTCCTTTGCCTTAGACGACGATCAACGCATGAGGATAAAGGTTTTGCAAAGGCGACGAATTGCTTGCGAAGATCGGGCGCAGCTATAACGTGAGCGGCTGGACGACTGCGGGGTTGGCAACATGAGCGATAATGACGATGAAATTGCAAAAGTAAAAGCCAAAGCAAAAGAAATTATTAAATCAGAACAAATAGATACTAATTTATGGAGGGCGTATCAAACTGTCAGAAACTATGGGGCGTGGTCTAAGCGCCCTGACTTTGATGAGTTGTGGAACATAGGCGTTACCAGTGTAGCGGAAACAGAAGAAGAGATTGATTTAGGCTGGAGCAATGAAAAATATACTGTCATTCATTTCGATGCGTTCAACCAAAGATTTTCGCTAGGCGGAACTCGTGTATACAGCCCAACGCCTGATGGTTCATACAGCTGTTGGAGCTTATTGTATCGGTGCAATGGGAAAATGATCGCGCTCGTTGACTATGCAGATGGCGATGATCTGCCCAATTTCTGCCCAGGCCTCATAGGTGTCGAGGAATTTCACTTCGACAACGACGCATTTTCTGCGCTCGCCCAAGTTAATCGGCTGATCGACGCATACAAGGAGAAGTGCGACCGGAAGGACGCAGAAAAGCGACAGGAACGCTATTCCGGTAAGTTCACATTTTGAGTGGCTTGCAAAAGGTAGACCTTTTGCAATCCAACAGGATCGGCCACCATTTTATCGAAATTCGTGATTTCTGAAAGTCGGCAAAGCGCGCCTGCGCAATTGAGGGGCTACGTCGCGCTTTGCCTGAGCGCCCTGCCCGACATTCTGGCGGACTGAAACAGCGCAATCACGCGATTCGCTCGACAACGCGACGACGCCGCACGCCCGCGCGCCACGAGTGACATTTCTGCTTTGCGGGCCGGGTGACATTTCTGCCTTGCAATGACAACGGATGTGGGCGCAATACGATCATGGCGCCCTCTGCAAAGCAGAAATGGCGCCCTCCTTCATTTCCAGGGCCTTGGAAGCGCGGCGCGCGCGCCGGCAGCCGAGATGGCGCGCGAAGCGTTTTTCGGCTATGATCTGGTTCGAGGAACGCGCCGTGGCCGATAATGTTACGAATGAACACTTGCTCGAACCGCTCAAGGCGATTTAAGCCAAGCTGGCCGACATCGCGAGCGATCTTGTCGATCTCAAAGCGGATATGCGCGGCTTGAAAGGCCATATGGCGGCTTTCATGCAAAGCGAAGTTTCGCAGGATGGGGCCATTGCCTCGATCCAGGCCAAGATCGAGCGCATTGAGCGGCGGCTCGAAATTGCAGAGGGCTGATCCACTCAGCGACGTAAGACATTTGTCCGCTTCGGCAAGCCGCCCTTTGACGAGATGGACGGCCACAGGCCGACGATGGACGATTGGGATTTAACCAACGTTTTCTCATGGAAGGAGGAACGGACGGTCAAAACGTCGTTGCCGCGCATTTTAATTGTTTCCCAAACGGCGACGCAATTCGGGCGTGCGAGGGTTTCTGACCTTAGGTCCGGAGCCCGCCTTGTCCAACGCCCGTCTTTTCGAACTCTCCCGCATGCCTCTCAACCAGCGCGCGGTCCGCATCGCCGAATTATTCGCCGAAGGCGGCGAGGAACGACCGGCGGCCCTGGGGCGCGCGAAGCGGCGGGCGGCGCGCCGCGAGGCGCTGCGCGAAACGCTCGCGGCGGCGCTCGGCCGCCGTTTCCGCGCTTTGCGCCATTGGCTCGCGCCGCGCCATTTCGGCGAAGCCGCCTTGGTTCTGGGCGTTATGGCGCGGGATGCGGCGTCGGGCGAGGGAACGCTTGCGAACGGCGCCTGTGGCGACCGGCCTTTCGGCTTTTGCAAGCGCGCCGCCTCGCTCGATTGCGACACGCTGGTCGAGGCTTATGCGCGCGGCCTCAGCCCGCGCAATTTCTTGGGCGTTGCGACTCTCTGGGCGCCCCCTGCCCGCGCCGTTCTGCGCCTTCGGGATTTTCCGCGCGGCGTTTTCGGCCCCGAAACGGCGGCGGCGCGCGTCAGCCTCGACCAATGTTTCGACGAAGTTCTGCGCGCCGGCGCCAAAACCGACCGCGACGTGATGAGCCATCCCGACCTCGATCTCGCGCTCGGCGATCTCTATGACGCCGGCTTCGCCCATTCGCTCGAAGTCCGCGACGCCGCAGGCCGATCGATCGCCGGCCTGATCGGAGTCGCCGTGGGAGGCGTTTTCATCGTCGAACGCGTGTTCGCCGAGAACGCGGAAGCCCTGGCGCGCGGCGTCGATGCGCTCGCGATCCAGCTCCAGCGCTGGAATTTCGCGCTGATCGCCTTCGACGCGGATTCGGCGCTGACGCGGCGCCTGCCCTGCGCCAGCATGAGCCGGGCTTCCTTCGCCGAGGCGCTCGCCGTCCATGGTGGCGGCGGACGCAATGGACGCTGGCGGCTTGCCGACGATCTGCGCCAGCCGGCCCGTTTCGCCGGCGATTTCGCCAAAAGCGCTTAAGATTGCGCGCGGCGCAAGACGACGGCGTAAAAACCGTCCGTGTCGTGGCGCGCCGGCGTCAGGCGCAGGCCCGGCCCGTGCGGCGAGACGGCGTCATCCAGCCCCGAAAGACCTGCCTGCGACAGGCTCTCCGCCGCCGGCTCGGCGGAAAAGCCGGGATGGGCGGCCAGAAAGGCGGCGATCCGATCCTCGTTTTCCTCGCACAGCAGCGAACAGGTGACATAGACCAGCCGGCCGCCCGGCTTGACATATTTTTCGGCGCGGGCAAGCGCTTCGTCCTGCGCCTTGATCCTTTGTTCCAGCGCGCCGGGCCTGATGCGCCATTTGGCGTCCGGGTTGCGCCGCCAGGTTCCGGTTCCGGTGCAGGGCGCGTCCACCAGCACGAGATCGCAGGCCTGGGCGAGATCGCCGACCGGATCGTGGCTGGGGCCGCGCGGCGCCCGAACCTGGACATTGCGCGCGCCCGCCCGCTCCAGCCGGGGAAAGATCGGCGTCAGCCGCCTTCCGTCGGAATCGGTGGCGTAGATCTGGCCGCGATTGTCCATGTCGCCGGCCAGCGCGAGCGTCTTGCCGCCACCGCCGGCGCAAAGGTCGAGCACCTGCTCGCCGGGCTTGGCGCGGGCGATTTTGGCCGCGATCTGCGAGCCCTCGTCCTGGATTTCCACCAGCCCGCGCGCATAGGCGGGCTCTGCGGACAAAGCCGGCGCCCGCCCCTCCTGGCCCTGCTGGATGCGCAAGCCGAGCGGCGCGAAGCGGCAGGCCTGCGCGCCGAGATGCGCCATTTCCGCAAGCGCCTTTTCGCGCGCGCCCTTAAGCGCGTTGACGCGCAGATCGAGCGGGGCGCGGGCGGCGAGCGCCCTGCCCTCCTCGGCCGCCTGTTCGCCGAAAGCGCGATCGAGATAAGGCGCCAGCCATTCCGGGAATTCGCCCAGAACCCAGGCGGGCGCGCCGGAAAGATCCGCCGCCGCCAGCGCGGCCTGCTCCGCTTCGCTCAAGGGCGGCGGCGCATGGCCCTCGCCGGAAAAGGCCGCCGCGATCTGGTCCGACGTCTGGCCGCGCGCGAGATGGAGCGCGCCGACCATTTCGGCGCGGGGCGACTTGGATTTCATCATCCAGCGGGCGGAGGCGCGGCGGCGCAAGGCGTCATAGACCAGCGAGGCGATGGCGGCGCGGTCCTTGGAGCCCGCGAATTGACGGGCGAGGCCCCAATCCTTCAACGCGTCTCCGGCGGGCCGGCGGCGCGTTTCGAGATCGTCGAGAACTTCGATCGCGGCGGCGATCCGGGCGGAGGGGTGCATGGTGGCCTTGGAAAAGCGAGGAAGGGCGTCGTTTCACGTTTGGCGTGACGACGCAAGGGCGAAGCCGTGCAATTCCGAGCCGAAGCGTGACCGTTTCGCGCCGGCGCAACGCCCCTCAATCGATCGCCAGCGACTTCAATTTGCGGTGCAGGGCCGAGCGCTCCATGCCGATGAATTCGGCGGTGCGGGAAATATTGCCGCCGAAACGGTTGATCTGGGCGACCAGATATTCGCGCTCGAAGATTTCGCGGGCTTCGCGCAGGGACACGCTCATCAGTTTTTCGCCGCCGGCGCCGGTCGGGGTCGAGGGCACCAAAGCGCCGATCTCGCGCGGCAGCATTTCGGCGGTGATTTCGGCGTCGTGCTCGCCGCCGGCCAGGATCATCAGGCGCTCGATATTGTTGCGCAGCTGGCGGATATTGCCCGGCCAGTCGTGCGATTGCAGCACCGCCATGGCGTCGTCGGCGATCTTGCGGCGCGGCAGGCCGGAATTGGCGGCGAGCTGGTCCATGAAGAAAGCGATCAGCTCGGGAATGTCCTCGCGGCGCTCGGCCAGCGTCGGCACCCGCACCGGCACCACCGACAGGCGGTGGAACAGATCCTCGCGGAACGTCCCCTCGGAAATGGCGCGCGGCAGGTCGCGCGCGGAAGACGAAATCACCCGCACGTCGACATGAACGCGGGTCGAGCCGTCGACGCGGGTGAAATTCTGATCGACCAGCACGCGCAGGATCTTGGCCTGGGTGTCGCGCGGCATGTCGGCGACTTCGTCGATATAGAGCGTGCCGCCATGGGCCTCTTCCAGCGCCCCGGTTTTCCGCGGGCGCCCGTCCCTCGCTTCCACGCCGAACAGCTCCATTTCCATGGTGTCGGCGGCGATCGCCGCGGCGTTGATGACGACGAAAGCCCCGCCGGCGCGGCCCGAGGCCTCGTGGATGGCGCGCGCCGCCAGCTCCTTGCCGACGCCGGGCGCGCCGGTGATCAGGATGCGCGAATTGGCCGGCGCGAGCCGCTCGATCAATTGCTTGAGCTGCTGCAAGGCCAGGGAATGGCCGACCAAAGTGTTGGAGCCCACTGAGCGCGCCTTGAGTTCGGAGACTTCGCGGCGCAGGCGCGAGGTTTCCAAAGCCCGCTCCGCCACCAGCACCAGACGGTCGGCCTTGAACGGCTTTTCGATGAAGTCATAGGCGCCCTGGCGGATGGCGGTGACCGCCGTCTCGATCGTGCCATGGCCGGAGATCATCACCACGGGAAGGGTTTCGTGGTGGCGCTTGATCGATTCCAGCAATTCCAGCCCGTCGAGCTTCGAGCCCTGCATCCAGATGTCGAGAAAGACCAGATGCGGGCGGCGCGCCTCGATCGCCGCCAGAGCCTCGTCGGAATTGCGCGCGGTGCGCGCGGAAAAGCCCTCGTCCTCCAGAATGCCGGAGACCAGTTCGCGGATGTCGGCTTCATCGTCGACGATGAGAATGTCGTGAGCCATGGTCAGCCTTCGCTCATGCTTTTTCGTCGCGCGCGGCGCCGGATGGCGCGGCGATGGGGAAATGCAGGCGCACCAGGGCGCCCTGTCCGGAGGCGGCGTCGAGCAGTTCGATGCCGCCGCCGTGGTCTTCGAGAATCTTCGCCACGATCGGCAGGCCGAGGCCTGTGCCTTCGGCGCGGGTGGTCATGTAAGGCTCCAGCAGCCGCGCCCGGTTCTCGCGCGGAAAGCCCTTGCCATTGTCCTCGACGTCGATGACCGCCTCGCCATCCTCGACGCGCAGGCGCACGTCGATCTTCGGCGCCCGCCCCGCCATTTCGGCGGCCTTTATGCCTTCGGTGGCGTTTTTCACCACATTGGTCACGGCCTGCGACAGAAGCCGGCGGTCGAAACGCGCCATCACCGGCTCGGACGGGTATTCGCCGGTGATTGTGACCTCGCCATGGCCGTGGCGCATCAGGAACAGCGCCTGCTCGATGCAGGCGGTGAGGTCGTCATTGGCGAGCTGCGCCTTGGGCATGCGCGAAAAGGCGGAAAATTCGTCCACCATGCGCTTGATGTCGTCCACCTGCCGGATGATCGTGTCGGTGCATTGGTCGAACACCTCCTTGTCGGCGGTGATGACCTTGCCATATTTCCGTTTCAGACGTTCGGCGGAAAGCTGGATCGGAGTCAGCGGATTCTTGATCTCATGGGCGATGCGCCGCGCGACGTCGGCCCAGGCCGCCGTGCGCTGGGCGGTGACGAGATCGGTCATGTCGTCGAGCGTGGCGACGAAAGTGCGCTCGCCGCGATTGAGCGGGCCCGGCGTGATGCGGACATTGAAGGTGCGATCGCGGCCGTCGCGGCTAAGGCCGATCTGGCGCTGCATCATGCGCGAATAGCCGGCGCGCGCCTCCTCGATCATCGCCGCGAGTTCCGGCAGGACATCCGCCACCGGACGGCCGATGGCCTTGTCGCCGTCCTGGTCGCCGGCGCCGACCAGGGCGCGCGCGGAAGGGTTCAGCACGGTCACATCGCCCCGCGCGCCGACGCCGATCACCGCCGCCGGAACGCCGAACAGCACCGCCTCGGTGAAAATGCGGCGCTCATCCATGATGTGATTGGCGGCGATCAGGCGGCTTTGCTGCTGGCGCAGCTCGGAGGTCATCTTGTTGAAGGTCGCGCCGAGATGGGCGAGGTCGCCCTCAGCCGTGCGCACCGGCACCTGGACATAGAAATTGCCCGCCGAAACCTGATCGGTCGCCGCGATCAGCCGGCGGATCGGCCCGACCAGGGCGTTGGTGAAGGCTAGGCCGATCCACACCGCCGACAGCAGCATGATCGCCGTCAGCAAGCCGAACATGATCGCGAGCTTGGTCTCGAACTCGCCGCGATGCTGTTCGAACGAATTGAAAAGCTGATTCAGCGCCATCGCCTGTTTGGGGAATTCCACGGTGAACGGATCGACCGGCCGGCTGGTGTAGAGGAAGGTGTCGCCGAACGCCGGCAAGGGCCGCAAGGCGACGAAGGTGCGGCCCTGATTCAGGATCAGGCACAGCGGCTCGTTTTTCGCCGAATCCGCGAAATCCTGCTCCTGCGGCTTGACCACGGGCTCGCGCAGCATCGAGCCGGTTTCCACCTGTTCGACGATCGTGCCGTCGCGCTTGATCATGGCGGCGGCGGAAAAGCCCAGAAAATGAGCGCGGGAGGCGAAGAATTCCTTGAACAGCTTGCGGTCGGAATCGAACATCGGCTTGCCGCGATCGAGGTCTGTCGCGGTCAGCTGCGCTTCCTGCAACAGCCAGAGGCACTGGTTCTCGCGGAACAGATTGGCCGCCTCGGTGGCGCCGCCGATGAAGCCGCGCACATCGCGCATGAAGGCGGGATTGAACAATTTGTCGAGCGTCACCGAGCTGACGACCGCCATGCTGATCGCCGGCACGGCGGCGATGACGGCGAAGAGCGCGACGATGCGGATATGCAGGCCCGCCGCCGCCGTTTTCGCCCGCCAGGCGCGGACGAGCTGGAAAGCCTCGAAGGCGACGAGCGCCGCGAGCACCGCCACGGCCGCCGCGTCCAGCTGGAAAAGATATTTGACGTTCGCCTCGGTCGGCGTGAAAGGCGTCAGGCCGGCGAAAAGCAGGAAGCTGCCAATGGCGATGACAATCGCCAGGCCCACGACATAGGGGCCGAGCCGCGACGGCAAGCGGCGCTCGCGGCGGCGCGGCTGGCGTGTCTCGGGCCGGTTTTCCTTGCTTTGTTTCATCGACCGCGGGGCGCTGGGGATTTCGGTTGGTTTTACCGGAGGAAAGCATGCGTGGCAATAATGCAACGCTGTTGCACGATTGCGACAAAATTGCGGGCATTTGAAGGCTTCAGCGGAGCAGGACGCGCAAATCCCTTTCCGGGTCGCCGACCAGGGCCGGATCGGGCGAAAGGCGCGCGTCGAGCAGCTTGCGCGCCAGCAGATGCTCGCCGGGGCGATTGACCGAATCCACCGCGATCAGCGCGCCCTTGCGATAGTAGAACAGCGAAAAGGCTCCGTCGCCAGACCGCCTTTCGACCAAGGAATCATGATTCTCGCTCGATCCGGCCATCTGCAATTTCACGTCATATTGGTCGGACCAGAACCAGGGCGTCGCCACGAAAGGTTTTTCCCGACTGAGCAGCGCGGCGGCGGCGGTCTTGGCGCCTTCGACCGAATATTGCACGCTCTCGAACCGCCGCAGCGCGCCGTCCGCCCGACGCAGCACGGCGCAATCGCCCGCCGCGACAATGTCTTTTTCCGAGGTCCGGCCGCAATCGTCGACCACGATCCCGCGCGAGATTCTCAAGCCGGCGGCGGCGGCGAGCTCGTCATTGGGGACGGCGCCAATGCCGAGCACCACCAGATCGGCTGGGAAAAACGCGCCGGACGCGGTTTTCACGCCCGCCGGAGAAATTTCGGCCACCTGCTCGCCAAAGATCAGCTCGACGCCATGAGCGCGGTGCAGATCGGCGAAAAAGGCCGAAATTTGCGGCGTGACGGCGCGGGCCATCAGCCGGTCGAGCGCCTCGATGACGACAGTCGCGCAGCCGCGCTTGCGCGCCGCCGCCGCGACCTCCAGCCCGATGAAGCCGCCGCCGACAATCACGAGACGCCTCGCCTGGTCGAGCCGGCGCGAGATTTCCTTGGCGTCCTCGAAATCGCGCAGCACGCGGACATGGGGGAGATCGGCGCCCGGCAGGTCTGGCCGGCGGGCGCGGGCGCCGGTGGCGAGCGCGAGGCCGGTCCAGGCCAGCGCCGAGCCGTCGGCCAGAAAAACCTTGCGGCTGGCGATGTCGATCCGTTCGACTTCGGCGCCCGCGCGCAAATCGATTTTTTTGGCGGCGAAAAAATCGGGGCCGCGAATGGTCAGGCGGTCGTCGGCGGTCTCTCCCGCGAGCCAGCCTTTCGACAGGGGCGGACGCTGATAGGGCGCGTGGCGCTCCTTGCCGAGCAGGACGATTTCGCCTTCGAAACCCTCCGTCCGCAGGCTTTCGGCGACCTGCAGGCCGGCCTGGCCGGCGCCGACGATGACGATTTGCCCGCTCATGGTTGCGATTCCCGACGCTGCGTTTCGACGCGGCATTTCGCATGAAGCTTTTCGTCAAGGCAATCCGGGCTTGAATCGGCGCGTCGCGCGGGCCAGTCTCCAGCCACCGGCGCATGGGGGATTTAATGCAAAAAATCGTCTTTCTCGATGCGGCGACCTTGGCCGAGGCGGTGGTCTTGCCCAGGCCCGGCTTTGCGCATCGCTGGACGAATTACGCCTCGACCGCCCCCGGCGATGTCGTCGCCCGCGCCAGGCCCGCGCAAATCGCCGTCACCAACAAGGTCCGCCTCGACGCAACGACCATCGCCGCTCTGCCCGAACTGCGGCTGATCGCGATCGCCGCGACCGGCTTCGACCATGTCGATGTCGCGGCGGCGCGGGCGGCGGGAATCGCCGTGACCAATATCCGCGCCTATTCGGTCGATTCGGTCCCCGAACATGTCTTCGCGCTGATTCTCGCCCTCAAACGCCAGATCCTGCCCTATGTCGCCGATGTGCGCGCCGGCGCCTGGCAGGCCGCCGGACAATTCGCCTTCCACAGCTATAAAATTTCCGATCTGCGCGGCAAGAGGCTCGGCCTGTTCGGCTCCGGCGCCTTGGGCCAAAGAGTCGCGGAACTGGGCCGCGCCTTCGGCATGGAGCCGGTCTTTTCCGCCCGCAAACACCGGCCGGCGCGGCCGGGCGCCCTGCCCTTCGCTGAAGTCGTCGCCACCTCCGACATTCTCTCCCTGCACTGCCCGCTCAACGCCGAGACCGAGAACATGATCGGCGCGCCGGAATTCGCACTGATGCGCCAGAAGCCTTTGCTCATCAACACGGCGCGCGGCGGGCTGGTGGACGAGGAAGCGCTGGAGCGCGCTTTAGACCAGGGCCTCGTTTCCGGCGCGGGGCTCGACGTGACGCGGCCGGAGCCGCCGCCCATCGACAGCGCGATCATGCGGCTGGCGCGGCGGCCCGACGCGCTGGTGACGCCCCATGTCGCCTGGGCGAGCCTGGAATCGCAGCAAAGGCTCGCCGACCAGCTCGGCGAGGTTCTGGCCGCCTTCGTCAGGGGCGAGCGGATGAACCGGCTTGATTGATTCCGATGGTCGTTGATCGTTCTCGTTGTGAAGGACTTTTCGCAATGACGTGGATATATGCTTGATCATATTTAGCTGCAGCGTTTCATCAGCTGCCAATGCAGCGTTTCGCCGACGAAGGCATAAGCGGCGCGGGTGCGGGCGAGGATATAGCCGTCGATTCCATAAAGATAGACGCGGTTGAGAAAGAAGATGCGCAGGAAATAAAGCCAGGGATTGACCACGATCCGGAGCCGCGACGGTTTCTTGCCGCGCAGAACCCGTTGCTCCGCTTTCAGCCGCGCATAGGTCATTTCCTTCAATATCTGCCGGTCGATGCGCAGGGCGCGGTCGTGGCGCAAGAAACCCTGGCGGGTTTCCAAAATTTGGCCGTCGGCCACCAGCCCTTCATGAACCAAAGCGCTTTCGTCGAAACGGACTTTTTCGCGCCGCGCCAGTCTTGTTATCCGCTCGGGCTTCGCGCCTTTCGGCGCGACCTGTTCCTGTCCGTAAAAAGCCAAAGGCCGGCGCAATTTCCAGGCGACCACGTCGTTTGGCGCGGCGAGCAGCGCCGGCAAAGCGCGGCGCAAATCGTCGTCGAGCCATTCGTCGGAATCGATGCTCAGAACCCAGTCGCGCGTCGCCTGCTCCCAGGCGAATTGCTTCTGTTTCGCATAGCCCGGCCAGCCGCGCTCGATCAGCTTGATGGGCCAGCCGCGTGCGGAAAAGCCGCGCAGAATGTCCAGCGTCGCATCGGTCGAGCCGGAGTCTACGGCGATAATTTCATGAAATCCGTCAAGGCTTTCCACGCATTTTTTAATGAAGCCGCCCTCGTTCTTGCAGATGAGCGTCGCCGACAGCGGCAAGGAGGCGCCGCCAAAGGCGGGAATTTCGCCCCCTGGCGACGGGCCTTGAGCGCCTTTCGCCATCTGGAAATGAGTCGCCTCGGTCACCAGGGAAAAAAGCGCCGCCGTTCGGGCGTCGATCAGGCCGGCCATGCCGTTCAGCGCGCCGCGCCGGCCAAGATAAACGCCAAGGAACGCGAGCGTCGGCGAAAGCAACAGCCGGGAAAGGCGCGGCTTTTCGCCGGCGGCCAGCCGCCGTTCGGCCTGCCGCCGGGCGACCGAAGCCAGACTTTCGACCCTTGCGTCGAGACGCGGGGGCTTTTCGCTCATGAGGCAACCTTTGGGACAACCTTGCCCATTCCCAAACCGGCGCCACAAGAAACATTCTCGCCGATTTTGTCAAAACCAGCCGCTGACAGGCCGCGCCGGGGAAGTTACAAGCGTCGCAGGCTCAGAAAAATCATGTCCGACCCGAAAGCTTTCATCATCCATCTCGAACGCTCGGCGCGAAGGCGGCCCCAGGTCGAGCGCCTGCGCGCCGCTTTGCCCTGCGCCAGCGAGATTGTCGACGCGACCGACGGCGCGCTCCTGACCCCGGAAGAGGTGGCTAAAGTCCATGGCCGGGGCCTGCGCAAGCCCTTCTATCCCTTCGCGCTCAATCGCGGCGAGATCGGGGTTTTCCTCAGCCATCGCGCGCTGTGGCGGCGGATTCTCGCCGAGGGGCTGGATTACGCCCTGATTTTCGAGGACGACGCGGCGATCGAGCCGCAAGAATTCGCCAAAACCATCGCGCTGGCCGAAAAAGCCCGGAGCCTGTGGTCCTACGCCCTGGCCCCTTCCGAAAAGACGCCTGTGCGCGGCAAAATTCTGGCGCAAGGCGACGGCGTCGCCCTGCTCCGCCCCGACAATCCGCCCTTGCGCGCCATCGCCCAGTTCGTCTCGGGCCGGGCCGCGCGGCGCCTGCTCGAGGTCACGGAAAAATTCGACCGACCGGTCGACACTTTTCTGCAAATGTCCTGGGTCACCGGGGTCGAGCTTCTGGCTTTCAAACCCTCCGGCGTGCGCGACGCCTCGGCCGGGATCGGCGGCTCCACCATCCAGGCCAGGAAAAAGCCGCTGTCGCAAAAGCTCGCACGCGAAACGCTGCGCCCGCTTTATCGCGCCCAGGTCCGCCTGTGGCGCGCCTTGGCGAAAAAGCCGGAAATCTGATCTAGATGTGAGCATATTCCCAAAAAGTTGCAGACTTTTTGGACAAGAATATGCGTTGAAACAATAAGCTAGAGCATTCTTCCGATTCCGAAGGAACGGATACTCTCGCGCCAGCGGTCGTGAATCCATCGCCATTGTTCGGGATGCTGGCGGATGGATTTCTCCAGTTCGGCCTGAACGGCGGCGGTCGTGGCGTAAATATCGGCGTTGCGGTCGTCGGTGCGCGGCGTCTCGATCGGGGTGACGAACATTTTGAAGCGCACGCCGCGCGTCCGGTAGCCGTGGATGAGCATCAACGGCGCGTTGCATTGCCGCGCGACCAAAGCCGGAAAAGGCGTGGTCTGGGCCGGACGGCCGAAGAAAGGCGTCGGCAGCCCATCCAGCGCTTCCTCATCGACCGCGACGGCGATCGCCCCGCCGGAACGCACATGACGGATCAAGGCGAAGGGGGTCTCCCGATCGTGCTTGGCCCTCAGGCCCCCGCCATAATATTTGCCGCGGCGGCGCATCAGATCGGCGTCGACGTAAGGATTGCTCACCGGCCGATAGACCGCCATCGGGCTCACGCCATATTGGCTGAGCACCGCGCTCGCCGCTTCCCAATTGGTCTGATGCGCGCCGCAGAGAACGGCGCCCTTGCCGCTCCTGGCGATTTCGGCCAGCAGTTCCGGATTGGCGACCTCCACCCGGTCGCGCACGATTTCATCGATGTGAAAGAACTCGCCGATGACCCGCCCCATGCTGCGCCACACTTCGCGCGCCAGCCTGGCGCGCGAAGCGTCGCTCATCTCGGGAAAGGCGGCGGCGAGATTGCCGATGAGCCGGGACTGGCGCTTCTGCGAAAGCGGGCCGACCCGCGCCATCAGCGCCCCGGACACATTGGAGGCCATTTCGACCGGCATGGCCGCGAAGATCGCGCCGATCAGGCGAAAACCGAGATATTCGAGCCAATAACGAAAACTCGGCCGCTTGGGGCTGCTCATTATCTTCCGAACCCTAAAAAGTCCGGCCCGAAGGCCGCCCGAATTCAAACCTGGCCGGACCGGAACGGCGCGGCCCCGGCCCCCGCGCGCCACGCGATTTCGCCGGATCGCCCCTGCGACGGCGCAACATGCGCCGTTCAAGCGCCTCTCGGCGACCTTCGCAGCCGGGAAAGGCCGCATGGCGCCCGACCTTTGGCTGGGCGTCTAGAGCATTTTTCCGTTCCTTGCGGATCGGAAAAATTATCTAGCCAATTGTTTCAACGCATATTCTTGTCCAAAAAGTCTGCAACTTTTTGGGAATATGCTCTAGCCAAGCGCCGCCGCCCCGTCAAGGCGCGCCGCGCGGGGCAAATCCGCAACAGCGCGCCAATTTCGCCGCTCCGGGGCTTTTGGCCACTTACCGGCGGCGATGCAAGGCGTTAATGAAGGGTTCATAAACCGATTCCCAAAACACGGATGGACGCGCGCCGCCTTCGAGGGCCGCGCGGAAGCGATGCAGGAGCGCGGATGTCGGCGACGAAACGGCGCGAAGGAAAGCGACAGCCTGCCAAGGCTGGCGCGCCGCGCATGGGGCGGCCTTGATGCTGTCCCGGCCGATCCGCTCTCTTTTGCGTAAATTTCTGCCGGCTCTCGGACTGCCGGCGCTTCTGGCCGCGTGCAGCGTCGGGCCGGATTATGTCAAGCCGGCCGCGCCGGTTCCGCCGAAATTCAAGGAATCCAGGGACTGGCGGCCCGCCCGGCCGCGCGACGGCGCCGACCGGGGGGCATGGTGGTCGGTTTACCGCGACGCCGAATTGAACCGGCTGCTGCCGCTGGTCCAGATCGACAACCAGAACGTCGCCGCCGCGGTCGCGGCGCACGATCAGGCCGACGCCCTGATCCGCGAGGCGCAGGCGAGCCTCTTCCCCACGGTTTCGGGACAATATCCCGTCACCCGCAGCGGCGAGGGAGCGGGCGTCCTGTCGAGCGGCGGCTCCGGGACCACCGCGCTCGGAACCAACCTCAGCCACGGTTTCGCCCGCACCTTGTTCTATCCGCAGGGCTCCATCGGCTGGACCCTCGACATCTGGGGCAAGGTCCGCCGCCAGATCGAGAGCAATGTCGCCCAGGCCCAGTCAGATTCGGCCTTGCTCGCCAATGCGACCCTTTCGGCGCAGGCCCAGCTCGCCGTCGCTTATTTCAACCTGCGCTACGAGGACTCGCTCAGGGCCGTTCTGTTGCGCACGGTGAAGGCCTATCAGGAAACCCAGCGGATCACCCAGAACCAATATAACGGCGGCACGGTCTCCAAGGCGGATCTGATCACCGCCGAAACCCAGGTGCTGAACACCCAGGCCCAGGCCATCGCCACCGACGCGCCGCGCCAGCAATATGAGCACGCGATCGCCGTGCTGACCGGCCGGCCGCCGGTCGAGCTCTCCGTTCCGCGCGGCGCCCTCGGCCGCAATCCGCCGGCCACGCCGCCCGGCCTGCCCTCGACCCTGCTGGAGCGCCGTCCCGACATCGCCGCCGCCGAGCGGACGGTCGCCGAGCAGAACGCTTTGATCGGCGTCGCGGTCGCGGCCTATTATCCGTCGCTCACCCTTTCCGCCGCCGGCGGATTCGAAGGACCGAACGCCTTCCCCTTCCTCGCCGCCTATCAGATCTGGTCGCTCGGCGCCGCCGCCGCCGATCCTTTGTTCGACGCCGGCCTGCGCTCGGCCCAGGTGGACTCCGCCAAGGCCGTCTGGCGACAATCGGTCGCCACTTACCGCCAGACCGTTCTGACCGCCTTCCAGCAGGTCGAGGACGAGCTGGTCGCCTTGCGGGTTTACAGCAAGGAACTGCGGGTTCAGGAAAAGGCGCGCGACGAAGCCGCCGAGGCGGTGAGGGTCTATCTCAACCAATATCGGGCGGGAACCGTCGCTTTCACCACGGTGGTGGTGGCGGAGGCGACCTTGCTCGCGGACGAGGAGGCGGTGCTGGCGACCGAACAGGCTTTGTTCGTCGCCAATGTGACGCTGATCGAGGCGCTCGGCGGCGGTTACGACGCCCAGAGCCTCACGGCGGAGCAGGCGCCGCCGCTGATCGAGGCGGTCGCGCGTTCGTCGCCGATCCCGCCGCTGTGATTTTTCCGCGCCGCGCCCATATAGGGCGGGGGCGCCCGTTTCAGGCTTGAAGACCGCGATGAACGAAGGCGAGATCACCATGGCCCGGCGCGAGGCCGGCGAACTGCCCGGTTCGACGGAGGCCCCCTCCCAGGGCGCGGGCCAGCCGCGCGGCCGGCGGCCGAAATTCATCTGGATCGCTCTGATCGTTCTGGCGCTCGGCGCGGGCTGGGCCTGGGTCCATTATCATAACAACCCGGCTTCGGACGCGTCGAACGGGTCCGGCCAGGGAAAGGGCAAGCATTCCGACATCGGCGGCAAGGCGCCGGTCGCCCTCGGCGTCGTCGGCCCGCGCGACCTCAATGTGACGATCGACGCGCTCGGCACGGTGACGCCCCTCACCACTGTGACCGTAGTGAGCCAGCTTTCAGGCTATCTCACCCAGGTCGCCTTCACCGAAGGTCAGCACGTCAAGAAGGGCGATTTCCTCGCCCAGATCGACCCCCGCCCCTATGAGGCGCTGAAAGCCCAATACGAGGGCCAGCTCGCCCATGACCAGGGCCTGCTCGATCAGGCCCGGCTCGACGACACGCGCTACGCCACCCTGCTCAAGCAGAATTCGATCGCCGCGCAGACCGCGCAGGACCAGAAATATGTCGTCGCGCAATATCAGGGCTCGGTGCGCTCGGATCAGGCCCAGATCGACGCCCAGTCTCTCAACCTCGTTTACGCCCATATCGTCTCGCCGATCGACGGGCGGATCGGCCTGCGTCTGGTCGACCCCGGCAATTACGTCCAGGCGGGTTCGTCCACCGGCATGGCGGTCATCACTCAGATGCAGCCGATGTCGGTGATCTTCACCGTGCCGGAAGATTCCCTGGACGAAATCCTGCCGAAAATCCGCGCCGGCGACAAGCTGATCGCGGCGGTTTACGACCGCGCCAATGTCAAGCAACTGGCCGCCGGAACGGTGGCGGCGCTCGACAGCCAGATCGACACGACGACCGGCATGATCAAATTGCGCGCTTTGTTCGACAATACCGACGAGGCGCTGTTCCCCAACCAGTTCGTCAACATCCGTCTGACCGCCGATGTGCTGAAGGGCGCGCTCGCCGCGCCGCTCGCCGGCATTCAGCACGGCGCGCCGGGCGATTTCGCCTATGTGGTCAAGGACGGCAAGGCCAGCGTGCACGTGGTCAAGCTCGGCAAGACCGACGGCCCCTATGTCCAGATCCTGTCCGGCCTCGCGGCGGGCGATCAGGTGGTGGTGGACGGCGCCGACCGCCTGCGCGAGGGCGCCGAGGTCCGCATCGTGACCGAAAACGCGGCGGGAAAGACGACGCAGGGCGGCAAAGGGAAGGGCGGCCATGCGGCGTCCCCGTAAAGCCATCGGCGGCCAAGGCCGGCAGGGCGCGCGCAAATGAACGTGTCCGAGCCCTTCATCCAGCGGCCGGTGGCGACATCGCTGCTGATGGTCGCCATCCTGCTGTCCGGCCTGATGGGCTATCGCTTGCTGCCGCTCTCGACCCTGCCGGAGGTGGATTACCCCACCATTCAGGTTCAGACCTTCTATCCCGGCGCCAGCCCCGAGGTGATGACCTCGTCGGTGACCGCGCCGCTGGAGCGCCAGTTCGGCCAGATGCCGGGCCTGAGCGAAATGACCTCGGCCAGCTCCGGCGGCGCCTCGATCGTCACCCTGCAATTCGGCCTGTCGCTGTCGCTCGATGTCGCGGAACAGGAGGTTCAGGCGGCGATCAACGCCGCGCAAAACCTGCTGCCGGCCGATCTGCCGACGCCGCCGGTCTATTTCAAGGTCAATCCCGCCGACGCCCCGATCCTGACTTTGTCGGTGACTTCGAAAACCCTGCCGCTGACCCAGCTCGAGGATCTGAGCGAAACCCGGCTGGCGCAGAAAATCTCGCAGCAGCCGGGCGTCGGCCTGGTCAGCGTGTCCGGCGGCGAGCGGCCGGCCGTGCGGGTTCAGGTCAATCCGGCGGCGCTGGCCGGCTATGGGCTGAACATCGACGACGTGCGGACCATTCTCGGCAACGCCAATGTCAATATCCCCAAAGGGAATTTCGACGGGCCGTCGCAGGCATCGACCATCGGCGCCAACGACCAGATCACCACCGCCGCAGGCTACGCCAGCCAGGTCATCGCTTATCGCAATGGCGCGCCGGTGCGGCTCTCCGACGTCGCCAAGGTGGTGAGCGGGGCGGAAAACAGCAAGATCGCGGCCTGGGCCGGCAAGACGCCGGCGATCATCCTCAATGTCCAGCGCCAGCCGGGCGCCAATGTCATCGCCACTGTCGATTCGGTGCGCAAATTGCTCCCCGGCCTGCTCTCCGGCCTGCCGGCGGCGATGCAGGTCGATGTCATGTCCGACCGCACCGTGACCATTCGCGCCTCGGTCGCCGACGTGCAGTTCGAACTGGCGCTGTCGGTCGTCCTGGTCGTGCTGGTGATCTTCGTCTTCCTGCGCACCTTGCCGGCGACGCTGATCCCGTCGCTGTCCGCGCCGCTGTCGCTGGTCGGCGCCTTTGGCGTGATGTATCTCCTGAGCTACAGCCTCGACAATCTGTCGCTGATGGCGCTGACCATCGCCACCGGCTTCGTGGTGGATGACGCGATCGTGATGATCGAGAACATCGCCCGCCACGTCGAGGACGGCATGAAGCCGATGGAGGCCGCGCTTCAGGGTTCGCGCGAAATCGGCTTCACCATCATTTCGCTCACCGTCTCGCTGATCGCCGTGCTGATCCCGCTGCTGTTCATGGGCGAGGTGGTGGGCCGGCTGTTCCACGAATTCGCCATGACCCTGGCGGTCACCATCGTCATTTCCGCCTTCGTCTCGCTTACCCTGGTGCCGATGATGAGCGCGCGGCTGATCCGCCATCGCCCGGACAGCGAGCGTGGCCGTTACGACCTCGTCGCCGAACGGGCCTTCAACAAGATCATCGCGGCTTACGCCAAAGCGCTGGATGTGGTGCTGCGCCATCAGCCGCTGACGCTTTTCGTGGCGATCGCCACTCTGGCGCTGACCGTCCTTCTCTATATGGTCATTCCGAAAGGCTTCTTTCCGGTGCAGGACACCGGCTTCATCCAGGCCATGACCGAGGGGCCGCAGGATGTCTCCTTCGACAGGATGGTCCTGCTCCAGCGCGAGCTGGCCGACGCTTTGCTCAAGGACCGGGATGTCGAGTCCATCGCCTCTTTCGTCGGCGTGGACGGGTCCAACCTGACCCTGAATTCCGGCCGCTTCCTGATCAATCTCAAGCCGCTGGGTCCGCGCGCGGACGATGTCGGCGCGGCGATCCGGCGCCTGGGCCGCGAAGCCTCGAACGTCGCGGGCATAAGGCTCTATATGCAGCCTTCGCAGGATCTGACCATCGACGCCTCGGTCACCCGGGCGCAATATAAATTCGTGCTGGAAAACGCCAATTCCGGCCTGTTCGCGGAATGGGCGCCCAAGCTGACGCAGCGGCTCGCCCAGGCGCCGGAACTGGCCGATGTCGCAAGCGACCTCCAGCAGCAGGGCTCGGCGCTCGACATCACGGTCGACCGCGCCACCGCCGCGCGGTTCGGGATCACCATGGCCAGCGTCGACAATGTGCTCTACGACCTGTTCGGCCAGAGAATCATTTCGACCATCTACACCCAGTCCAACCAATATCGGGTGATCCTCGAAGCCTCGCCTTCGGTGCAGCAGTCGCTCAAGGGCCTGGACAAGATCTATCTGCCGTCCAATTCCTCGACGACAAACGGGCAGGTTCCGCTCTCGGCCATCGTCCAGCTGCAACAACGCCCCGGCCCGCTGGTGGTGACCCATTTCGCCCAGTTCCCGGCCACCACCATTTCCTTCAATCTGGCGCCGGGCGTTTCGCTGGGCGAAGGCCTCGCCGCGATCGACCGCGTCAAGGCGGATATCGGCCTGCCCGATTCCTTCGTCCTCGCCTACCAGGGCGCGGCGGCGGCGTTCCAGTCCTCGCTGACCAACGAGCTGCTGCTGATCGCGGCGGCGGTCATGACCATGTATATCGTGCTGGGCGTGCTCTACGAGAGCTTCGTCCACCCGGTCACCATCCTCTCGACCTTGCCCTCGGCCAGCGTCGGCGCCTTGCTCACCTTGCTGCTGTTCGGCTACCAGCTCGACGTGATCGCGATCATCGGCATCATCCTGCTGATCGGCATCGTCAAGAAAAACGCGATCATGATGATCGACTTCGCGCTCGAGGCCGAGCGCGTAGAAGGCCTCGGGCCGGTCGCGGCGATCCGGCAGGCCTGCCTGCTGCGCTTCCGCCCGATCCTGATGACCACCTTCGCCGCCATTCTCGGCGCCCTGCCGCTGATGCTCGGGCGCGGCGTCGGCTCGGAACTGCGCCAGCCGCTCGGCTACGCCATCGTCGGCGGCCTGATCTTCAGCCAGGTGCTGACCCTGTTCACCACGCCGGTGATCTATCTCTATTTCGACCGTCTGGCCCAGCGCCTGCGCCCGCGCCCCGATTCCGGCCCGCTCGCCGGGCCTGAGCCGGAGCCGGCGGAATGAACATTTCCGCGCAACCGGAATGCGCTTTCCAATCCGCGCAAGCGGAATGCGCTTTCAAAGAGGAAAGCGCATGAACATTTCCGCGCCCTTCATCCGCCGCCCGGTCGCCACCGTCCTGCTGACGTTAGGCATCGCGCTGTCCGGCGCGCTGGCCTTTTTCCAGCTTCCCGTCGCGCCGCTGCCCGACGTTCAGGTTCCCTTCGTCACGGTCAGCGCCATGCTGCCCGGCGCGAGCCCGGAAACCGTGGCGACCAGCGTCGCCCAGCCGCTCGAACGCCATCTCGGCCAGATCGCCGACGTGGCCGACATGACCTCGACGTCGAGCCTCGGCCAGACCCAGATCGTCATGCAATTCGGCCTGAGCCGCGACATCGACGGCGCGGCGCGCGACGTTCAGGCGGCGATCAACGCGGCGCGCGCCGACCTGCCCTCCGCCCTGCGCCAGAACCCGACCTATCGCAAGGTCAATCCGGCCGAAGCCCCGGTCCTCATTCTTAGCCTGACGTCGAAAACCCTGACCCGCGGCCAGCTCTACGACGAGGCGAGCAATGTGCTGCAACAGCGCATTTCCCAGCTTCCCGGCGTCGGACAGGTGATCATCGGCGGCGCGGCCATGCCCGCCGTGCGGGTGGAGCTGAACCCGCAGGCCTTGTTCAATTATGGCATCGGGCTGGAGGACGTGCGCGCGGCGCTCGCCTCCGCCAACGCCAACGCGCCCAAGGGCGCGATTGAGCAGGATCCCAACCATTTCCAGATCTACACCAACGATCAGGCCACCCACGCCGCCGACTACCGGCCGCTGGTGATCGCCTATCGCAACGGCTCTCCGGTGCGCCTGTCCGATGTCGCGAAGGTCGAGGATTCGGTCGAGGATCTGCGCAACGCCGCTTTCGCCGACGGCGTTCCCGCCGTGCTGGCGATTCTCTACCCCGAACCCGGCGCCAATATCATCGAGACCGTGGACGCGGTGAACGCCGAGCTGCCTTTTCTGCAAGCGGCGCTGCAAGGCGACATCAAGCTCAAGACCGTGATCGACCGTTCGGTCTCGATCCGAGCCTCGCTGTTCGACACCGAAATCACCTTGATGATCGCGGTCACCCTGGTGAGTCTGGTGGTCTTCTTCTTCCTCGGCAATGCGCGCGCGACGCTTGCGCCCAGCATCGCGGTGGTGGTGTCGATCGTCGGCACTTTCGGCGCCATGTACCTGCTGGGCTTCAGCCTCAACCTGCTGTCGCTGATGGCCTTGACGATTTCGACCGGTTTCGTGGTGGACGACGCCATTGTCGTGGTGGAAAATATCGAGCGCCATCTGGAAGCCGGCATGAGCGGCGTGGACGCGGCGTTGCGCGGCGCCCAGGAGGTCGGCTTCACCGTCCTGTCGATCACCATGTCGCTGCTCGCGGTGTTCATGCCGCTCCTGTTCATGGGCGGGATCGTCGGCCGTTTCTTCCGCGAATTCTCGGTGACCATGGCGGTGGCGATCCTGATCTCCATGGTCATTTCGCTCACCGCCACGCCCATGCTTTCCGCCTTCTTCATGCGCCGGAATCTTGGCGTGAAGCGCCAGCATCTGCTGGAGGAGACGTTCAACCGCGTCCAGGCGGCCTATGGCCACGCCCTCGTCTTCGCCCTGCGCCATTCGCGTCTGATCCTCGCCACGCTTCCGGCGAGCCTTGTCGTGATTTTCCTGCTCTTCGGCGCCTTTCCTTCGATCTTCAAGGGCGTTCCCAAAGGCCTGTTCCCGTCGGAGGACACCGGCAGGATGATGGGCGTGCTGGAGGGCGACCAGAGCATTTCCTTCCAGAGCATGAAGACCAAGCTCACGGAAATGCTCGCCATCGTCCAGGCCGATCCCGCCGTCCAGACGGTGGTCGGCTTCACCGGCGCCACCGGCGGGCCGGGCGCGGCGGTCAATAGCGCGCGCGTCTTCGCGGGGTTGAAGCCGCTGTCGCAGCGCGATGTCAGCGTCGATCAGGTGATCGCCCGGCTGCGCGGCAAGCTCGCCCATGTGCCGGGCGGGCGCCTGTTTTTCCAGGCTTTTTCCGATTACAAATTCACCGGCCGCCAGTCCTCGTCGCAATATCAATATACGCTTTATTCCGACGACACCGCCCAGCTTTACGTCTGGGCGCAGAAGCTGACCGACGCCCTGATCCGGCGCGGAAAATTGAAGGATGTGGTTTCCGACCAGAAGATCAAGGCGCTGGAGACCGATCTGGTCATCGACCGCGACGCCGCCGCGCGCTTCGGCCTCAACCCGGCGATGATCGACAATACGATCTATGACGCTTTCGGCCAGCGTCAGGTCTCGGTCATCTTTTCCAGCATCAACCAGTATCACGTCGTGATGGAGATCGATCCGAGCTATACCCAGAACCCCGCCATGCTCGACCAGATCTATGTCTCGACCGCCGGCGGCGCCCCCAACGCCGTCGCTTTGTCCAACCTGCCGGGCGGCGCGGTGACGCTGACTCCTCCCGCCGGAACGAGCGCGAGCGCCGCCGCCACGGCCGCCGGCTCGGCGAGTCTCGATTCCGCCCGCAACGCCACGACCAATGCGCTGGCGGCGTCCGGCTCCAGCTCGGCCTCCGCCGGCGCGGCGGTGAGCACGATCAAGGAGACGATGATTCCGCTTTCGGCGGTGAGCCATTTCCGCCGCGCCAATACGGCGCTGTCGATCAATCACGAAGGCCCGTTCGTGACGACGACCATCTCCTTCAATCTCGATCCCAAGGATTCGCTCAGCGACGGGCTCGACGAGATTCACGCGGCGGAAGCCGAGATCAACATGCCGGCCAGCGTGCGCGGCGCCGCCTCGGGCGCGGCCTTGCTGTTCGTCGGCTCGGCCTCGGCCTTTCCGTTGCTGGTGCTGGCGGCCATATTGTCGATGTATATCGTGCTGGGCATTCTCTACGAGAGCCTGATCCACCCGCTCACCATTCTCTCGACCCTGCCCTCGGCCGGAGTCGGCGCCCTGCTGAGCCTCGCGATCTTCAACATCGAACTCGACCTGATTTCCGGCATCGGCATCATCCTGCTGATCGGCTTGGTGAAAAAGAACGCCATCATGCTGGTGGATTTCGCGATCAATGCGAAAAGAAATCACGGCGTCAGTTCGCGCGACGCCATCTATCAGGCCTGCCTGCTGCGCCTGCGTCCGATTCTGATGACCACTTTTGCCGCCATGTTCGGCGCCCTGCCCCTGGCTTTGTCCTTCGGCGAAGGCGGCGAAATGCGCCGCCCGCTCGGCGTGTCGATCATCGGCGGCCTGATCGTCAGCCAGTTGCTGACCCTGTTCACCACGCCCGTCGTCTATCTTTACCTCGACCGATTCGGCCTCTGGCTGAAGGCCAAACGCGCCGCCTTGTCGGGCCGGCGCGCGGCGCCCGAAGCCCCGGCCGCCGGAAATCTCTGACCGGTCCGGTTGTTTTTTTGAAACGCCTCACTATTTCAAGTCGTTGAGCCTTTTCGCCAAGGGCCGGGCTGTGGGGCGCGCCGATCGGGCTCCTTGCCGATCGGCAAGCGGCGATTTTTCGCGCCTGTGAAAAAAATAATTTGCGCCAATCAAAACCCTGACGCCAAATTGTGCGTTATCCGCACAAATCGTGGGCAGGATTCGGAGGAATGCGCATGTCTGTTCACGTCGCCTGGGACGAAGATCTCGCCCGGGAGCTGATCGACCAACGCTCCGGGCTCGAAGGCGCCATGCTGCCGATCCTGCACGCCTTGCAGGACAAGTTCGGCTATGTGGACGCCCGCGCCGTGGCCCTGATCGCGAAAGCCCTGAACATTTCGCGCGCGGAGGTGTTCGGGACGATTTCCTTCTATCACGATTTCAAGCGCCAGCCGCCGCTGGGCGGGACGATCAAATTGTGCCTGGCGGAAGCCTGTCAGGCGCGCGGCGCCGAGAGCCTCGCCACCCATCTGGAACAGGCGCATGGCGTGAAGATCGACGGCGCCACGCGCCATGGCGTGCGCGTCGAGACGGCTTATTGCCTCGGCAATTGCGCCCTCGGCCCCAACGCCTTGCACGACGGCGAGATTTTCGGCCGGCTCGATGCGCAGGGCCTCGACGATCTCTACGCCAATGTCGCGCGCAAGGCGGGAGAGCGCCCATGACGACCCGCGTTTTCGTTCCCCGCGACGCCGCCGCCCTCTCTGTCGGCGCCAATGCCGTCGCCGAGGCCCTGGCGCGTGAAGCGCCGGCGCGCGGCGAAAAAATCGAGATCGTGCGTAACGGCTCGCGCGGCATGTTGTGGCTGGAGCCGCTGGTCGAGGTCGAGATTTCCGGGCGCCGGATCGCTTATGGCCCGGTGGCGGCGCGCGACGTTCCCTCCCTGCTCGACGCCGGCATGCTCAAGGGCGGCGACCACGCCCTGCGCCTCGGCCCGACCGAGGAGCTGGACTGGATAAGGCGCCAGCAGCGCCTGACCTTTGCGCGCATCGGCGTCATCGATCCGTTGTCGCTCGAAGATTATTGCGCCCGCGACGGGCTGAAAGGCTTGCAGAAGGCCTTGGCTTTTTCGCCGGCCGAAGTCGTCGATCAAGTGCTGCAATCGGGCCTGCGCGGGCGCGGCGGCGCCGGCTTCCCGGCCGGGATCAAGTGGAAGACCGTGATGGGCGCGCAGGCCGACCGCAAATATGTGGTCTGCAACGCCGATGAAGGCGACAGCGGCACCTTCGCCGACCGCATGGTGTTCGAGGGCGACCCCTTCATGCTGATCGAGGGCATGGCGATCGCCGCTTACGCCGTCGGCGCGACCAAAGGTTACATTTACCTGCGCTCGGAATATCCCCATGCGGCCATTACGATGGAAAGCGCGATCCGCCTCGCCGAACAAGCCGGCTGGATCGGCGAACACGCCTTCGGGCGCGAAAAGCCCTTTGCTCTCGAACTGCGCATCGGCGCGGGGGCCTATATTTGCGGCGAGGAGACCTCGCTGCTCGAAAGCCTGGAGGGCAAGCGCGGCCTGGTGCGCGCCAAGCCGCCGCTCCCTGCCCTTTCCGGCCTGTTCGGCAAGCCGACGCTGATCAACAATGTCCTGACGCTAGCCGCCGTCCCCTATATTTTGGCCGAAGGCGCCAAAGCTTACGCCGATTACGGCATGGGCCGCTCGCGCGGCACGCTGCCGATCCAGCTCGGCGGCAATATCAGGCGCGGCGGGCTGATCGAACGCGCCTTCGGCGTGAGTTTGCGGGAAATCATCGAGGATTTCGGCGGCGGGACGGCCAGCGGACGCCCGGTTCGCGCGGTCCAGGTCGGCGGCCCGCTCGGCGCTTACTTAAGCGAAAAGGAACTCGACCTGCCGCTCGATTACGAAACCCTCGCCGCCAATCGCGCCATGCTCGGCCATGGCGGGATCGTGGTGTTCGACGACACAGTGGACATGGCGAAAATGGCGCGTTTCGCCTTCCATTTCTGCGCCGCCGAGAGTTGCGGCAAATGCACCCCTTGCCGGATCGGGGCGGTGCGCGGCGAAGAGACGATGGAAAAGATCGTCGCCGGCCACAATGTCCAAGCCAATCTCGCGCTGGTGCGCGATCTTTGCGAGGTGATGACCGACGGCTCGCTTTGCGCCCACGGCGGCCTCACCCCCATGCCCGTCCTCTCCGCGATCGACCGCTTCCCCGAGGATTTCGTCCCCGCCGCGCGCAAGACCGCCGCCGAATAGGAGCTCGCGATGAGCCTGATCAATGAACTGGATTACGGCACGCCGATCCGCGTCGCGGAAAAGCAGGTCAGTCTCACCATCGACGGCGAGAAAGTGACCGTTCCCGCCGGGACGTCGGTGATGGCCGCCGCCATGTCGCGCGGCGTCAAAATCCCCAAGCTCTGCGCCAGCGACAATCTCGAACCCTTCGGCTCCTGCCGGCTTTGCCTGGTCGAAATCGAGGGCCGGCGCGGCACGCCGGCCTCCTGCACCACCCCGGCGGAAGATGGCATGGTGGTGCGCACCCAAAGCGAGAAGCTCGCCCGCCTTCGCCGCGGCGTGATGGAGCTTTATGTCACCGATTACCCGCGCGACGTCCTGACTTCCGCCGGCGGGGCCGAGTTCCTGGACGCCGCCGCCGAAGTCGGCCTGCGCGAGGTCCGTTACGCCTCGGGCGGCGCCAATCATTTCGACGACGCCAAGGACGAATCCAATCCTTATTTCGCCTACGATCCGGCGAAATGCATCGTGTGCAGCCGCTGCGTGCGCGCCTGCGAGGAGGTTCAGGGCACATTCGCCCTGACCGTCGAGGGGCGCGGCTTCGCTTCGCGGATCAAGTCCGGCCCGGCCGATTTCATCAATTCCGAATGCGTCTCCTGCGGCGCCTGCGTCCAGGCCTGCCCGACCGGATCCTTGATCGAGAAAAGCGTGATCGCGCGCGGGGCGCCGGAACATTCGATCGTCACCACCTGCGCCTATTGCGGCGTCGGCTGCTCGTTCAAGGCGGAAATGCGCGGCGACGAGCTGATCCGCATGGTCCCCTACAAGGCCGGACAGGCCAATGAGGGCCATAGCTGCGTCAAGGGCCGCTTCGCCTATGGCTATGCGACCCATCAGGACCGCATGACCAGGCCGATGGTCCGCGACAAGATCACCGACCCCTGGCGCGAGGTGAGCTGGGACGAGGCGATCGGTCGCGCCGCCAGCGAATTGAAACGCATCCAGGCCAGCTATGGCCGCGATTCGATCGGCGCCATTACCTCCTCGCGCTGCACCAACGAGGAAGTCTATGTCCTGCAAAGGCTGGTGCGCGCCGCCTTCCACAACAACAATGTCGACACCTGCGCCCGCGTCTGCCATTCGCCCACCGGCTATGGCCTCTCCGCCACGCTCGGAACCTCCGCCGGCACGCAGGATTTCAAATCGGTGGACGCCGCCGATGTCGTGCTGGTCATCGGCGCCAATCCGACCGACGGCCATCCGGTGTTCGCCTCGCGGCTGAAAAAACGGCTGCGCGCCGGCGCCAGGCTGATCGTCGCCGATCCGCGCGCCATCGATCTCGTCCGCTCGCCCCATGTCCAGGCTGCTTTTCATCTGCAATTGCGGCCGGGAGCCAATGTGGCCCTGGTCAATTCGCTCGCCCATGTCATCGTCGCCGAAGGGCTGGTGAACATGGCTTATGTGCGCGGGCGCTGCGATCTCGCCGCTTTCGAAAGCTGGGCGCGCTTCATCGCTTTGGAGGAAAATTCACCCGAGCATATGGAGCGCTATACCGGCGTTCCTGCGGCGGATGTGCGCGCGGCGGCGCGGCTCTATGCCGGAGTGAAGAACGCCGCGATCTATTATGGCCTGGGCGTGACAGAGCACAGTCAGGGCTCGACCACGGTGATGGCGCTGGCCAATCTCGCCATGGCGACCGGCAATATCGGCCATGACGGCGCCGGGGTGAATCCCCTGCGCGGCCAGAACAACGTCCAGGGCTCCTGCGACATGGGCAGCTTCCCACATGAATTTCCCGGCTATCGCCATGTGTCGAAAAACGACGTGCGCGAAAGCTTCGAAAAGCGCTGGGGCGTGGCCCTCGACGACGAACCGGGGCTGCGCATCCCGAACATGTTCGACGAGGCGGTTGCCGGCGGCTTCAAGGGCCTGTTGGTCCATGGCGAGGACATCGCCCAGTCGGACCCCAACATTCTGCATGTCTCGGCGGCCTTGAAGTCGATGGAATGCGTGATCGTGCAGGATCTCTTCCTCAACGAGACCGCCAAATACGCCCATATCTTCTTCCCCGGCGCCTCCTTCCTCGAAAAGGACGGCACCTTCACCAATGCCGAGCGCCGCATCAACCGGGTGCGCAAGGTCATGGCCCCGCTTTCCGGCAAGGACGAATGGGAGGTCATATGTGACCTCTCCAAGGCGATGGGCTATGACATGCATTACCGCCATCCGTCCGAAATCATGGACGAGATCGCGGCGCTGACCCCGACCTTCGCCGGCGTGAGCTATCGAAAACTCGACGAACTGGGTTCGGTGCAATGGCCGTGCAACGACGCCGCGCCCGAGGGCACGCCGCTGATGCATGTCGCGCGCTTCGTCAATGGCGCGGGCAAGTTCATGCTGACCGAATATGTGCCGACAAGCGAGCGCAGCGGGCCGCGCTTCCCGCTGATCCTCACCACCGGGCGCATCTTGTCGCAATATAACGTCGGCGCGCAGACGCGGCGCACCGACAACGCCCTCTGGCACAAGGAGGACGTGCTCGAAATCCATCCCTTCGACGCCGAACAGCGCGGCATTATCGACGGCGATCTGGTGTCGCTGGCCAGCCGCGCCGGCGACACCGCCTTGCGGGCGAAAATCTCGGAGCGCATGCAGCCGGGGGTGGTCTACACCACCTTCCATTATCCCGGCTCCGGCGCCAATGTGGTGACCACCGATAATTCGGACTGGGCCACCAATTGCCCGGAATACAAGGTGACGGCGGTCGAGGTGCGGCGGGTGAACGCCTTGTCGTCGTGGCAGGAACGCAACGCCGTGGAAGACGTAACCATGCGGCAAGTGCTGGAGGCGTCGCCGGATGCCGCCGAATGACCGGCCGCCAGCCTCGCGCCCGACCGAGGCGCTGCGAATCGACGCCGCGAGCGGCGCCGCGACGCCGGCGCGGCGCGAGATCGCCTGCGAAATCCCGGTCAGCTTCGTCTATGGCGACGCGCCCTATGCGGTGATGATGGCGAGCCCGGACGACGCGGAGGATTTTGCTTTCGGCTTCAGCCTGACCGAGGGAATTATCCGCGCGCCGAGCGAAATCCGCTCGGTGCGCGTCGCGCCCCGGGAAAAGGGTCTCGAACTCCATATCGAACTGGCGCCGGGGCGGTTCCGCGAACATCTCGCGCGGCGCCGGGCGCTCACCGGGCGCACCTCCTGCGGCCTGTGCGGCGTGGAGACGGTCGAGCAATTGCCGCAGGCTGAAAGGCTCGCGGCGGCCGCGCCGATCGCGCCGCGCGCGGTTTTTTCCGCGCTCGCCAATCTCGACCGCAATCAGACGCTCAACGCCTTGACCCGCGCCGTCCATGGCGCCGCCTTCTGCACCCGCGACGGCGCGATCCGGGTTTTGCGCGAGGATGTCGGGCGCCACAATGCGCTCGACAAGCTGATCGGCGCCCTGATCCGGGAGGGCGTGTCGCCGCGCGACGGCTTTGTCGTCGTCACCAGCCGCGCCTCGTTCGAAATGGTCGAGAAGACCGCGATCTTCGGTGCGCCGGCGCTGGTCGCCATTTCGGCGCCGACCTCGCTGGCGATCGAGCGCGCGCAGGCTCTCGGCCTGACGCTTGGATCGATAGCCCGCGCCGACAGCATGATGGTTTTTTCCGGCGCCTTCGCCAGCGAACAAACCGCCGAACCGGAGGCCGCCGCGTCATGAACCAGGACAACCACGCATTCGCTCACGACGACAACCAGGCCAAGCTGCTCCGCATGGCCCGGGAAATCGCCGATTTTTTTCAGGCCTATCCGCATGACCAGGCGGTCGACTCGATCGCCGGGCACATCAACAAATTCTGGACGCCAAAAATGCGCGAGGATTTCCTCGCCGCCGCCGCCGAACCGGGCCTGAGCCTCCCGCCCCTGGTGAGGGCGGCGCGGGAAAAGATCAAGAGAAGAGCGACCGGCTAGCCACCCCGCGGAAACGGGAAACGGCCGACAAAGGTTGAAAAAAAGGCGCAAAGCGCCGGATTGGGAGGAAGAAATGACTAGCATTACAGGCGCGTCGCTGGCGCCCGGCCTGCTCGACCGTCAGGCGACCGTGGCCAAACCCGGCTTCAACCGCTGGCTGGTTCCGCCGGCGGCCCTCGCCATCCATCTTTGCATCGGCATGGCCTATGGTTTTTCGGTGTTCTGGCTGCCGATGAGCAGAATGCTCGCCAATACCGACGCCGCCGCCTGCAAGAATCTCGGCTTTTTCGGCATGCTCTTCACCCGGTCCTGCAACTGGACCGTGCCGATGGTGACGCCGACCTTCGAAATCTTCATCGCCATGCTGGGCGTTTCGGCGGCTTTGTTCGGCGGCTGGCTCGAACATGCCGGGCCGCGCAAGGCGGGCTTCATCGCCGCTCTGTGCTGGGGCGGCGGACTGGTCGTCGGCGGCTTCGGCGTAATGCTCCACCAGCTCTGGCTGCTGTGGCTCGGCTGCGGCTTCATCGGCGGAATCGGCCAGGGCCTCGGCTATATTTCCCCCGTCTCGACCCTGATCAAATGGTTCCCCGACCGCCGCGGCATGGCGACCGGCATGGCGATCATGGGCTATGGCGGCGGCGCCCTGATCGGCGCGCCGATCGCGGTGGCGCTGATGAAACATTTCGGGCCCTATGGCGCGACCGAAAGCGTCGGCTGGACCCTGATGGCGATGGGCGTCCTTTATTTCCTGGCCATGTCGGCGGGCGCCTTCGGCTTCCGCGTCGCCCCCACGGGCTGGAAGCCCGAGGGCTGGACGCCGCCGGCTCCGGGGGCCAAAGCGATGATCTCGCACAAGGACGTCCATCTCGACGAGGCCTGGAAAACCCCGCAATTCTGGCTGGTCTGGGCGGTGCTGTGCCTGAACGTGACCGCCGGCATCGGCGTCATTTCCATGGCGAGCCCGATGTTGCAGGATATTTTCGGCTCCAAGCTGATCGGCGCCGCGAGCGGCGGCGCCGTCGCGCAAAAGGCGGGCATTGTCGCGGCCGCCGCCGGCCTCGTCGGGCTCATCAGCCTGTTCAACAGCCTGGGACGCTTCTTCTGGGCCTCGATCTCCGACCATATCGGCCGCAAGACCACCTATGCCGTGTTCTTCCTCCTCGGCATGGCGCTCTATTACGCTCTGCCGATCCTCGGCCATAGCGGCCAGGCGGGGCTGTTCGTCGCCGCGATCTGCGTGATCCTGACCATGTATGGCGGCGGTTTCTCCACCGTGCCGGCCTATCTCGCCGATCTGTTCGGCGCCCAGATGGTCGGGGCGATCCATGGCCGGATCCTCACCGCCTGGTCGGTGGCGGGAATCGTCGGCCCCTCGCTGATCGCCTTGCTGCGCCAGAAGCAGATCGACGCCGGCGTGGCGCACACTCTGGTCTATGACGGCACGTTGCACATTCTCGTCGGCATGCTGGCGGTCGGCCTGATCTGCAACCTGCTGATCTTCCCGGTCGCCGACAAGCATCACATGACCGACGAGGAAGTCCTGCGCGAACGTTCGCTCCAGCACGAGGACATCATCCCCGGCGACGCCGTGCACGCCGGCCACGGCAAGTTCCGCGCCTACGAGCTTCTGCCCTGGGCCGCCGTCGGGGTCCCCTTCCTGATCGGCGTCTATATCGCGTTGGGCAAGGCCTCCGCTCTGTTCTGATACGAATTCCGAATGAATCATTCGGAATTCACATTCCGCTGGCGCGAAAATCCGCCCGCGACATAGAGGATTTTCGCGCCATGGCGTTTCCGCGGATTGCGAAGCGATCTTGCGGAAACCGTATGAAAAGAAAAACGCCGCCGGAGCTGCGATCCGACGGCGTTTTTTTCGCGTTCTGGCGAAAGTGGATTATTCGGCGGCGGCAGCCTGAGCTCCAGCTCGTGCGGAGCCCTTGGCGTTGACGTCGCGATCGACGAATTCGATCACCGCCATCGCCGCGTTGTCGCCATAGCGGAAGCCGGCCTTGAGCACGCGGGTATAGCCCCCCTGGCGCTCCTTGTAGCGGGGCCCGAGCACGTCGAACAGCTTCTTGACCAGCGCGACATCCTTGATCTGGGAGATGGCCTGACGGCGGGCGTGAAGATCGCCGCGCTTGCCGAGCGTCACCAGCTTCTCGACCACCGGACGCAAATCCTTGGCCTTGGGCAAAGTGGTGACGATCTGCTCATGCTGGATGAGCGCTTGCGAAAGATTGGCGAACATCGCCTTGCGATGCTCGGCGGTCCGGTTGAACCGGCGCTTGGAACGACCATGATACATGCGGCTACTCCTGAATTTTTACGGCCGCCGTGCCAAGGAACGGCCGTTCCGTGCTTTGCCCGTTGAGGGCGGGTTATCCCCTCTCCCCGCTTGCGGGGAGAGGGTTAGGGTGAGGGGCCGGGGCATTGTCCTCGATGTCGTCAGGAAAGCTTTTTTTTCAGGCTTACCTGATGGCGGTGAAGCGAATCCCCCGGCCCCTCACCCCTGCCCTCTCCCCGTTCACGGGGAGAGGGAGTCGAGCGAGGCCTTCATCGGGCGCTCAATAATGCTCCTCGAAGCGCTTGGCGAGTTCGTCGATATTTTCCGGCGGCCAGCCGGTGATCTCCATGCCGAGATGCAGGCCCATCTGGGCCAGCACTTCCTTGATTTCGTTGAGCGACTTGCGGCCGAAATTCGGCGTGCGCAGCATTTCGGCTTCGGTCTTCTGGATCAGGTCGCCGATATAGACGATATTGTCGTTCTTCAGGCAGTTGGCCGAGCGGACCGACAGCTCCAGCTCGTCGACCTTCTTGAGCAGCGCCGGGTTGAAGGCGAGTTCGGGGATCGACGGCGTGTGTTCCTCGCGCTTGGGCTCCTCGAAATTGACGAAGACATTGAGCTGGTCCTGGAGGATGCGGGCGGCGAAGGCCACCGCGTCCTCGGGCGTCAGCGAGCCGTTGGTCTCGACTTCCATGGTCAGCTTGTCATAGTCGAGCACCTGGCCCTCGCGGGTCGGCTCGATCTTGTAGGAGACCTTCTTGACCGGCGAATAGATCGAATCGACCGGGATCAGGCCGATTGGCGCGTCCTCGGCGCGGTTGCGGTCCGCCGGGATATAGCCCTTGCCGGTGTTGACGGTGAATTCCATGCGGATTTCCGCGCCGTCGTCGAGGGTGCAGAGCGGCAGGGTCGGGTTCAGCACCGCGATATCGCCGGTCACGCCGATGTCGCCGGCATAGACCACGCCGGGGCCGACCTTTTTCAGGGTCATGCGCTTCGGGCCGTCGCCGTGCATCCTGATCGCCACGTCCTTGATGTTCAGGACGATGTCGGTCACATCCTCGCGCACGCCGGGAATGGAGGAGAATTCATGCAGCACGCCGTCGATATGGACGGAGGTGATGGCGGCGCCTTGCAGCGACGACAGCAGAATGCGGCGCAAAGCGTTGCCGAGAGTCAGGCCGAAGCCGCGCTCCAGCGGTTCGGCGACCACGGTCGCCGCGCGCTTGGGGTCTTCGCCCGGCGTCACATGCAGCTTGTTCGGCTTGATCAGTTCTTGCCAGTTCTTCTGAATCATTTTCGCCTCTTCCTCGGGCCGGGGCATATCGGTTCGTCAACCATGGCCGGCGGCCCGCTTTACGGAAATTCCCGCGGCGGCTCCGTCGAGCCGTCGCGGGAAACGCGGATAAGAAAAAATCAGACGCGGCGGCGCTTGCGCGGGCGGCAGCCGTTGTGCGGGATCGGGGTCACGTCACGGATCGAGGTGACGGTGAAGCCCGCCGCCTGGAGCGCGCGCAGCGCCGATTCGCGACCCGAGCCGGGACCGGAAACTTCGACTTCGACGGTGCGCACGCCATGTTCGGACGCCTTGCGGGCGGCGTCCTCGGCCGCCATCTGCGCGGCGTAAGGGGTGGACTTGCGCGAGCCCTTGAAGCCCATCGTGCCGGCGGACGACCAGGAAATGGTGTTGCCCTGGGCGTCGGCGATGGTGATCATCGTATTATTGAACGAGGAATAGACGTGCGCGACGCCGGAGGCGATGTTCTTGCGCTCCCTGCGGCGAACGCGGGTGTTTTCCTTGGCCATGTTCGGTCAATCCTTCTGGCGCGCCCGTAATTCCAGGCGCTGGGGTTGGCGGGCGTCCAAAGGGACGCCCTATGATCTCGAAGCCGCGCGGCTCCGAATAAAATTACTTCTTCTTGCCGGCGATCGGCTTGGCCTTGCCCTTGCGGGTGCGGGCGTTGGTATGGGTGCGCTGGCCGCGAACCGGGAGCTGGCGGCGGTGACGCAGGCCGCGATAGCAGCCCAGATCCATCAGGCGCTTGATGTTCATCGCGACTTCGCGGCGCAGGTCGCCTTCCACCATGTAATCGCGGTCGATGGTCTCGCGAATCTGAAGCACTTCGGCGTCGGTGAGTTCATTGACGCGGCGCGCGGCGGGAATCTTGACCTTCTCGCAGATCTCTTCCGCCTTTGTCGGGCCGATGCCATGAATGTACTGGAGCGCGATGACGACGCGCTTGTTGGTCGGAATATTGACGCCGGCTATACGAGCCATTTTTCACTCCATATGGGGCCGAAAGGCCCAGGTTGAGCCCGCGTCCGGTGGAGGCCGGCCCAAGCGGGAATTGAACCTCGGGGGAGAAAGAAAAACAGCGCTCCAGCCTTTTCAAGCCGGAGCGCGGAATGAGGTTTTTTCCCCTACAGCGGCGACGGCGCGCCGTCAACCGCTTTTCGGAGAATTTCCGGCCTTATTACTTTTCAGGACTTACCTGGCCAGAACCTTGTCGAGCTGGGCGGTCACGTCGTCGATCGCGGCCATGCCGTCCACCGTGCGCAACTCGCCGACCGACTTGTAATGGCCGGAAACCGGCGCGGTCTGTTCGCGATATTGGCTGAGGCGCTTGGCGAAGGCCTCCGGATTGTCGTCGGCGCGCACCGTGCCGCCGGCGGCCAAGGTCTCCTTGACGCGGTTTTCCATGCGGGCGACCAGGGCCTTTTCATCGACCACCAGTTCGACCACGGCGTCGAGCTTCATGCCCTTGTGCGTGAGCATGGCGTCCAGCGCCTTGGCCTGGGCCACCGTGCGCGGGAAACCGTCGAGGATGAAACCCTTGGCGCAATCGGCCTCGCCGATGCGATCGGCGATGATGCCGACGACGATCTCGTCGGACACCAAGCCGCCCGATTCCATCACCGCCTTGGCCTTCAGGCCCACCGGCGTTCCCGCCTTGACCGCCGCGCGCAGCATGTCGCCGGTGGAGAGCTGCGGAATGCCGAATTTCTTCTCCAGGCGGGCCGATTGGGTGCCCTTGCCGGCGCCGGGCGGTCCAAGCAGAATCAGTCTCATTTCTTTTTCCCCCTAAGTTTGGCCTTCTTCACCAGACCCTCATATTGCTGGGCCTGGAGATAGCCATGAATTTGCGCGACCGTATCCATGGTCACGCTGACAACGATCAACAGCGACGTGCCGCCAAAATAAAAGGGCAAGGCGAATTGTGAGATCAGCATTTCCGGCAAAAGGCAGATCACCGCGAGATAGGCCGCGCCCAGCACCGTGACCCGGGTCAGCACGCGATCGATGAATTGCGCCGTGCGCTCGCCGGGCCGCACGCCGGGAATGAAGCCGCCGTGCTTTTTCAGATTATCCGCCGTTTCGACCGGATCGAACACGATCGCGGTGTAAAAGAAGGCGAAGAAGACGATCAGCCCCGCATAGAAGATCATATAGGCCGGGCGGCCATGGCCGAGATAGGTCGCCAGGAAGCCGAGCACGCCGGTCGAGCCGTTGTTCTGGGAGAAATTGGCGATGGTGGTCGGCAGCAGCAGCAGCGAAGAGGCGAAGATCGGCGGAATAACGCCCGACGTGTTCAATTTCAGCGGCAGGAACGAGGTCTGGCCCTCATAGACGCGATTGCCCTGCTGGCGCTTCGGATAAGTGATCAGCACACGGCGCTGGGCGCGCTCCATGAACACGATGAAGCCGACCACGCCCGAGGACATGAGCAGCAGGCCGAGCAGCACCAGCGGCGAGATCGCGCCCTGGCGCGCCAGCTCCAGCGTATTGGCGATGGCCGAGGGGAAGGCGGCGACGATGCCGGAGAAAATGATCAGCGACGAGCCGTTGCCGACGCCGCGCGAGGTGATCTGCTCGCCGAGCCACATCAGGAAAAGCGTGCCGCCCATCAGGGTCAGCACCGTCGAAACGCGGAAGAACCAGCCCGGATCGCTGACGACATTGGACTGGCCTTCGAGGCCGACCGCGATGCCATAGGCCTGGAAGGCCGCGATCGCCACCGTGAGGTAGCGGGTATATTGGTTCATGACCTTGCGGCCCTGCTCGCCCTCTTTTTTGAGCTGTTCGAGCGTGGGAATGACCGAGGTCATCAGCTGGACGATGATCGAGGCCGAAATATAGGGCATGATGTTCAGCGCGAAGATCGCCATGCGCTGGACCGCGCCGCCGGCGAACATGTTGAACATCTGCAGCACGCCCTGCTGATGGCTCTGGAAATGGGCGGCGAAAGCGGCGGGATCGATGCCGGGCAGCGGAATATAAGTGCCGAGGCGATAGACGATCAGCGCCCCGAGCGTGAACCAGATTCGCTTCTTGAGCTCCTCGGCCTTGCCGAAGGCCGCGAAATTGAGGTTAGCCGCAAGCTGTTCAGCCGCCGAGGCCATGGGAAACGCTCCAGATGTCGTTCGCCCGCGTCAGCGCGAACCAGGCGCGGCGCGGGCCTGCGAAGAAAAGGGGCGGAGACTCGTCGTCGCCCGCCCCGTTTAGACTTTAGTCAGACGAAAATCACGTCCTTTCCGACGAAATTTTCCCAAAACTTTTTTCACGCCTCGGCCGCCGCGAGCAGCTTGACCGCGCCGCCCGCCTTTTCGATCGCGGCGACCGCCGATTTCGAAGCGGCGGCGACCTCGAAGGTCAGCTTGGCCTTCAACTCGCCATTGCCGAGGATCTTCACGCCGTCGCGCGGCTTGGAGACCACGCCGGCGCCGACCAGGGCTTCCAGCGTCACAGGCGCGCCGGCGTCGAGCTTGCCGGCTTCGACAGCCTGTTGGATGCGGCCGAGATTGACCTCGTTGTAATCCACCGAGAAGGGATTCCAGAAACCGCGCTTGGGCAGACGGCGATGCAAGGGCATCTGGCCGCCTTCGAACCCCTTGATGGCGACGCCGGTGCGGGCCTTCTGGCCCTTGACGCCGCGTCCCGCGGTCTTGCCCTTGCCGGAGCCGATGCCGCGGCCGACGCGCATCCGCTCCTGGGAGGCGTCGGGATTGTCGGAAATGCCGTTGAGCTTCATGTGCGTCGCTCCCCTCAGGCTTCGACGCGCACGAGATGCGCGACTTTTTCGATCATGCCGCGCACGGAGGGGGTGTCTTTCAACACCGCCTTGCGGCCGATCTTGTTGAGCTTCAGGCCAACCAGCGCCTGGCGCTGGTCGGCGGGACGCCCAATCGGGCTCCTGGTCTGAACGACCGTGATGGTTTTGGCTTCAGTCATCGCGCGCTCCCTCAGCCTTCAGCCGTTCCGTCTTCGCCGCCGGGGCGGCGCGACTGGAGCACGGAAACCTTCATGCCGCGACGGGCGGCGACGGCGCGGGGCGAATCCTCGGCCTTCAGCGCGTCGAACGTGGCGCGAACCATGTTATAGGGATTGGACGAGCCCTGCGACTTGGCGACGACGTCATGGACGCCGAGCGTCTCGAACACGGCGCGCATCGGGCCGCCGGCGATGATGCCGGTGCCGGCGGGCGCGGCGCGCAGAATGACGCGGCCCGCGCCATGGCGGCCGTTCACGTCATGATGCAGGGTGCGGCCTTCGCGCAAAGGCACGCGGATCAGGCCGCGCTTGGCCGATTCGGTGGCCTTGCGGATGGCTTCCGGCACTTCGCGCGCCTTGCCATGGCCGAAGCCGACGCGACCCTTCTGGTCGCCGACGACGACGAGCGCGGCGAAGCCGAAACGACGGCCGCCCTTCACGACTTTGGCGACGCGATTGATATGGACCAGACGATCCACGAATTCGCTGTCGCGCTCTTCGACCTTGCGGTCACGATCGCGTCCGCGACCGCCTTCACCTTCACGAGCCATATTTTTGTCCGTCACTTGCGCGGAACGCTTTTCGAAACGTCCGCTCGCTGGGATTGCCCGAAGCCGGCAAGGGCCGGTTCGAGCGGTTTTGCCGGCGCATCGCCGGAAATCACGCGCCCCTTCCCTCCCCCTTGTGGGGAGGGCCGGGGTGGGGGTAAGCCCGCCCTAGAACTGCAGGCCGCCCTCGCGCGCGCCGTCGGCCAGAGCCTTGACGCGCCCGTGGTACATATAAGCGCCGCGGTCGAACACGACTTCCTTGACGCCGGCGGCGACCGCGCGCTCGGCGATCAGCTTGCCGATCGTCTTGGCGGCCTCGACATCGGCGCCGGTCTTGAGCGCGCCGCGATTGTCCTTTTCGAGCGACGAGGCCGAAGCCACGGTGACGCCCTTCTCGTCGTCGATGACCTGAGCGTAGATCTGCTTCGACGAACGGAAAACCGACAGGCGCGGCTTGCCATAGGCGCGGGCGCGAAGGGTGCGGCGAACGCGCGCCTTGCGGCGGTCGGCGAATTGTTCCTTTGCCATGACGCGGTTCCTTACTTCTTCTTGCCTTCCTTGCGGAAGATGAATTCGCCGGCATATTTGACGCCCTTGCCCTTGTAAGGCTCGGGTCCGCGATAGTCGCGGATTTCGGCGGCCACCTGGCCGACCTGCTGCTTGTCGATGCCGGTGATGGTGATTTCCGTCGGCTTGGGCGTCGCGATGGCGATGCCGGCCGGGATCGGAAAATTGATGTCGTGGCTGTAGCCAAGCGACAATTGCAGGCTCTTGCCCGCCACCGCCGCCTTGTAGCCGACGCCGGTGATTTCGAGCTTCTTTTCGAAGCCCTGGGTGACGCCGACCACCAGGCTGTTGATCCGGGCCCGCGCCGTGCCCCAAAGCGCGCGGGCGCGCTTGGTTTCGAAACGCGGATCGACCTTGATCTGGTTGTCGTTCATCGACACCGCGACATCGTCATGGACGACGAAGGACAGTTCGCCCTTGGCGCCCTTGACCGTGACCTTCTGGCCGTCGACCTTGGCGGTGACGCCGGCCGGGACGACGACGGGCTTCTTGCCGATACGAGACATGTTTGCTCCTCCTCGTTTTCGGATCAGAAGACCGTCGCGAGCACTTCGCCGCCGACATTGGCTTCGCGCGCGGCATGATCCGCGAGCACGCCCTTCGGGGTCGAAACGATCGCTATGCCGAGGCCGTTGGCGACGCGCGGCAGCGCGTCCACCGCCGCGTAAACGCGACGGCCGGGCTTCGAAACGCGGTTGATTTCGCGAATGACCGGCTGTCCGTCGAAATATTTCAGCTCGATTTCGAAATCGGTGCGGCCGTTTCCGAATTCCGTGACGCTATAGCCGCGAATATAGCCCTCGTCCTTGAGCACGTCGAGGACGTGGGCGCGCAGACGCGAGCCGGGCGAAGTCACGGAGGACTTGCGGCGCATCTGCGCGTTGCGGATGCGGGTGAGCAGATCGCCCACAGGATCGTTGATCGCCATGTCGGTCTCCTTACCAGCTCGACTTCACGAGGCCCGGGATCAAACCCCTGGAGCCCAGTTCGCGAAGCGCGATGCGCGACATTTTCAGCTTGCGGTTATAGGCGCGCGGACGGCCCGTCACCTCGCAGCGATTCCGCACGCGATCGATGCAGGAATTGCGCGGCATTTCGGCAAGCTTCAGGGTCGCCGTGAAGCGCTCCTCGACGCTCAGCGAACGGTCCTTGGCGATCGCGCGCAGACGGGCGCGCTTGGGCGCCTTCTGGGCGGCGAGCTTCGCCCGCTTCTGGTTATGCTCGATCTTGCTTTTCTTGGCCATGGGTTACCTCTGGTTTCCGCGTTTGAGGACTTTTCCGAGCATGATCTTATCCGAACCGCAGGTCCGCGTAGGCGAATACCGGCATCCACTTTTCGGGATCACGCTTAAAGACCTCACTGCCGGAACGGGAAGTTGAACGCGCGCAGGAGAGCGCGCGCCTCGTCGTCGGTCTTGGCCGTGGTGCAGACGATGACGTCCATGCCCAGAACCGTGTCGACCTTGTCGTAGTCGATCTCCGGGAACACCAGGTGCTCCTTGATGCCCATGGCGAAATTGCCGCGGCCGTCGAACGACTTCGGATTCAGGCCGCGGAAGTCGCGAACGCGCGGCAGCGCGACCGTGACCAGGCGGTCCAGAAATTCATACATGCGGGTCTTGCGCAGGGTGACCTTGGCGCCGATCGGCATGTTCTCGCGCACCTTGAAGGTCGAGATGGCGTTGCGGGCGCGGGTGATCACCGGCCGCTGACCGGCGATCAGGGCGAGATCGGCGGCGGCGACGGTCACCTTCTTGGTGTCGTTGACCGCTTCGCCCACGCCCATGTTGAGGACGATCTTCTCGATCGCCGGCACTTCGAGCGGGTTCTTGTAGCCGAACTGCTCGATCAGCTGCGGGCGCACCACTTCGTCATAGTGCTTGCGCATGCGGGCGACATAGCCTTCCGGCGCGCCGGCGACCGCGCCGGCCGCCGCGACGCTCTCGGCGCCCTTGGCTTTCTTCTCGGCGCCCTTCTCGGCGCTCTTGACGGCCTTGTCGCCGCCTTTGGCGCCCTTGTCGCCGCCCTTTTTCGGGTTTTTCGGCTCAGCCATCGATCATTTCTCCAGAACGCTTGGCGACGCGGACCTTGCGGCCGTCGTCGAGAATCTTGAAGCCGACGCGGGTGGGCTGGCCGTCCTTGGGATCGGCGAACGCGATGTTCGACAGCTGGATCGGCGCTTCCTTGGGGACGATGCCGCCTTCCTGGGTCTGGGTCTGCTTCTGGTGACGCTTCACCATGTTGACGCCCTGGACGACCGCCTTGCCTTCCTTCGGGAACACCAGGGTGACTTCACCCTTGCGGCCCTTGTCGCGCCCGGCGATCACGACGACCTTGTCGCCCTTCTTGATCTTGGCGGCCATTACAGCACCTCCGGCGCGAGCGAGATGATCTTCATGTGGTTCTTGGCGCGCAATTCGCGCGGAACCGGCCCGAAGATGCGGGTGCCCACGGGCTCTTTCTGGTTGTTGATGAGAACCGCGGCGTTGGTGTCGAAACGGATCACCGATCCGTCGGGACGCTTGATGTCCTTGGCGGTGCGCACGACGACCGCCTTCATCACGTCGCCCTTCTTCACGCGGCCGCGCGGAATGGCTTCCTTCACCGAGACGACGATAATGTCGCCCACGCCTGCATATTTGCGCTTGGAGCCGCCAAGCACCTTGATGCACATCACACGGCGCGCGCCCGAATTATCGGCCACGTCGAGGGCTGTCTGCATCTGAATCATGGCTTCGAGCCTTTCATGTCAGATCGGTTTCCGCATCGGTTCATTCCGACGCGGACTACGCCTGGATCAGCTTTCCGTCAGGAAAGCCGTATTCCGCTCCAAGGAGCGGAATTCCCTTCGATAACGAAATTTCCGTCCCGCCGGCCACGCCTTGAGCGAAGCAGGCGAACGGAAAGCTCTTTCGAGGAGGAGCGCGCTTCCTCGTCTATTTTCCGGCCGAAATCAAGCCTTATTTTCGCTGGTCAGGACCGTCCAGCGCTTCAGCTTGGAAATCGGGCGCGTCTCCTCGATGGAGACCAGGTCGCCGACCTTGAACGACCCCGCCTCGTCATGGGCGTGATAGTTCTTGGTGCGGCGCACCGTCTTCTTGAGCAGCGGATGGGTGAAGCGGCGCTCCACCTTCACCACCACGGTTTTTTCCTGCTTGTCGCTGACGACGACGCCCTGGAGAATTCGCTTCGGCATGTTGAAACCTTATTTCTTCGCGTCGCGCTTCTGGGCGGCGAGCGTCTTCACGCGGGCGACGTCGCGGCGCACGACGCGCACGCGCGAGGTGTTTTCGAGCTGGCCGGTCGCCTTCTGGAAGCGCAGGTTGAACTGCTCCTTCTTCAGCTTCAGCAGCTCTTCGCCCAATTGATCGTCCGACATGGCCTTCAAGTCGGACAGGCGCTGATCGTTCTTCATCCTATCGTCCTCACTCGGCAATGCGTTCGATGAAACGCGTCTTGATCGGCAGCTTGGCCGCCGCCAGCGCGAATGCTTCGCGGGCGAGCGGCGCCGGAACGCCGTCGATCTCGAACATGATGCGTCCGGGGGCGACGCGCGCCGCCCAGAACTCCGGCGAGCCCTTGCCTTTGCCCATACGCACTTCGGTCGGCTTGGAGGAGACCGGAACGTCGGGGAAAACGCGGATCCAGACACGTCCGGCGCGCTTCATGTGGCGGGTCATCGCGCGGCGGGCCGCCTCGATCTGGCGGGCGGTGACGCGCTCCGGCTCCATCGCCTTGAGGCCAAACTGGCCGAAGGCGAGCTCGAAGCCGCCCTTGGAGACGCCCTTGATGCGGCCCTTGAAGGCCTTGCGGAATTTAGTGCGCTTGGGTTGCAGCATGGTTCAAACTCTCAAGCTCAAATTCAGTGCGCGCCGCGCGGTTCGCGGCGCTCGCGACGTTCGCGGCGCTCATGATGGCCATGGTGGTCGCCGCCGATCTCGTTGGCGCGACGTTCCTGAGCCGTCGGATCGTGCTCCAGGATCTCGCCCTTGAAGATCCAAACCTTGATGCCGCAGGCGCCATAGGCGGTGTGGGCGGTGGCGACGCCGTAATCGACATCGGCGCGCAGGGTGTGGAGCGGCACGCGGCCTTCGCGATACCATTCCAGACGGGCGATTTCCGCGCCGCCGAGACGGCCCGAACAGTTGATGCGGATGCCCTCGGCGCCGAGACGCATGGCCGACTGCACGGCGCGCTTCATGGCGCGGCGGAAGGCGACGCGGCGCTCCAGCTGCTGGGCGATCGAATCGGCGACCAGGGTCGCGTCGATTTCCGGCTTGCGGACTTCGACGATGTTGATCGCGACTTCGCTGGCGGTGAGCTTGGCCACCAGCTTGCGGATCTTGTCGATGTCCGCGCCCTTCTTGCCGATCACCACGCCCGGACGGGCGGAGTGGACGGTGACGCGGCACTTCTTGTGCGGGCGCTCGATCACGATCTTGGAGACCGCCGCCTGCTTCAACGCCTTCATCAGCGTTTCGCGGATGGCGAAATCCTCATGCAGCAGCTTGCCATATTCGCCCTTGTTGGCGAACCAGCGCGAATCCCACGTCCGGTTCACGCCCAGGCGAAGGCCGATCGGATTAACTTTCTGTCCCATCGTTCTCTCCTCAGGCCCGAGCGGGCTTGTTCGCCGGCGCTTCGACTTCGCGCACCACGATCGTCAGGTTCGAGAAAGGCTTCTCGACCCGTCCGGCGCGGCCGCGGGCGCGGGCGTGGAAGCGCTTCATCACCAGGGCCTTGCCGACAAAGGCTTCGGCCACGACGAGGTCGTCCACGTCCAGGTCATGGTTGTTTTCGGCGTTGGCGATCGCGCTTTCGAGCGTCTTCTTGACGTCGTGGGCGATGCGCTTCTCCGAGAAGGTCAGGTCGGCGAGCGCGCGATCGACCTTCTTGCCGCGAATGAGCTGAGCGACGAGGTTCAGCTTCTGCGGGCTGACGCGGATCATGCGACAGACCGCCTTGGCCTCACCGTCCTTGAGCGCGCGGGGATTTTTTTGCTGCGACATATCAGCCCCTCTTCGCCTTCTTGTCGGCCGCGTGGCCATGGAAGGTCCGGGTCGGCGAGAATTCGCCGAACTTGTGACCGATCATGTCTTCGGAGACCGTCACGGGCACATGCTTGTGGCCGTTGTAGACGCCGAAGGTGAGGCCGACGAACTGCGGCAGAATGGTGGAACGGCGGCTCCAGGTCTTGATGACCTCGGAGCGCTTGGCGGAAGCGGCCGCCTCCGCTTTCTTGAGGAGGTAGCCGTCGACGAACGGACCCTTCCAGATCGAGCGCGACATGTGGCTCAGCCCTTCTTCTTGGCTTTGTGACGAGACGTCACAATGAATTTGGTGGTGGTCTTGTTGGACCGGGTCTTCTTGCCCTTGGTCGGCTTGCCCCAGGGGGTGACCGGGTGACGGCCGCCCGAGGTGCGGCCTTCGCCGCCGCCGTGGGGGTGATCGACCGGGTTCATGACGACGCCGCGGTTATGCGGACGCCAGCCCAGCCAGCGTTGGCGACCGGCCTTGCCGATCGACGTGTTCATGTGGTCGGGGTTCGACACCGCGCCCACGGTCGCATAGCACTGGCCGTGGACCAGGCGCTGCTCGCCCGAGTTCAGGCGCAGGATGACGTAGCCCTGGTCGCGGCCGACGATCTGGGCATAGGAGCCGGCCGAACGGGCGATCGCGCCGCCCTTGCCGATCTTCAACTCGACGTTGTGCACGATCGTGCCGACCGGGATCGCGGCGAGCGGCATGGCGTTGCCGGGCTTCACGTCCACCTGGGCGCCCGACACCACCGTGTCGCCGGGGCTAAGCCGCTGCGGCGCGATGATATAGGACTGCTCGCCGTCCCCGTAAGTGACGAGGGCGATGAAGGAGGTGCGGTTGGGATCGTATTCGATCCGCTCGACCTTGGCCGCGCCTTCCGTGCGCCGCTTGAAATCGACGATGCGGTAGGCCTGCTTGTGGCCGCCGCCGCGGAAGCGGACGGTGATGCGGCCATTGTTGTTGCGGCCGCCGGACGAGCTCTGCCCCTCCGTCAGTTTCTTGACCGGCTTGCCCTTGTAGAGCTCGCTTCGATCCACGATCACGAGCTGGCGAAGGCTCGGCGTGATCGGCTTGAACGTTTTAAGCGCCATCTGCCTGTTTCCTTACCTCAGCTCAAAGCCCGGTCGTGACGTCGATCTTGTGGCCTTCGGCCAAAGTGACGACCGCGTTCTTGACGTCGGAACGCCGCCCGCGCATTCCCTTGAAGACCTTCTTCTTGCCCTTGCGGACCAGAGTGTTGACGGCCTCGACCTTGACGTCGAACAGGCGTTCGACCGCCATCTTGATCTGTTCCTTGGTCGCGTCGGGACGGACCTTGAACACGACCTTGTTATGTTCGGACGCGATGGTGGCCTTCTCGGTGATGACCGGGGCGACGATCACGTCGTAGTGACGCGGGTCAGTGGTCCCTTGGCTCATTTGAAGCGCGCCTCCAGCGCATCGATGGCCGCCTTGGTCAGCACGAGCTTTTCGCGGCGGAGAATGTCATAGACGTTGATGCCCTGAACCGGCAGCACGTCAATCTGCGGAATGTTGCGCGCGGCCAGGGCGAAATTGGCCTGCACCTCGGCGCCGTCGACGATCAGGGCGTTTTTCAGCCCGATCTTGGCGAAATTGGCCTTGAGCGCGCCGGTCTTGGATTCGGCGGCGCTGGCGGCCTCCCACACCACGATCGCGCCGTCCCTGGCCTTGGCCGACAAAGCGTGCCTGAGCGCCAAAGCGCGAACCTTCTTGGGCAGGTCATGCGCATGCGAGCGCACCACCGGGCCAAAGGCGCGTCCGCCGCCGCGGAACTGCGGCACGCGGGCGGAGCCGTGACGGGCCGAGCCGGTGCCCTTCTGCTTGTACATCTTCTTGCCGGTGCGGGCGATGTCGGCGCGGTTCTTGACCGCATGCGTGCCGGCGCGGCGCTTGGCGAGTTGATAGCGCACCATGCGGGCGATCAGATCCTCGCGCGGCTCCAGGCCGAAGATGTCGTCGTTGAGGTCGATCGAGCCAGCAGTCTGGCCGTCGAGCGAAGTGATGTCGATCTTCACGGCTCAGGCCTCCGAAGAATTGGTTTCAGCGGCCGGCGCTTCGGCGGACGCCTCAGCCTTGGCTTCGCCGAGGCGGAACTTGCCGGGCTTGGGCGCTTCGGTGGGAAGCGCCTTCTTCACGGCGTCGCGGATGAAAATCCAGTTGCCGGCGTGGCCGGGAACCGAACCCTCGACCAGGACCAGGCCGCGCTCTACGTCGGTCTGCACCACGCGCAGGTTCTGCGTGGTGACCCGATCGGCGCCCATATGGCCGGCCATCTTTTTGTTCTTGAAGGTCTTGCCCGGATCCTGACGGCCGCCGGTCGAACCGTGCGAACGGTGCGACACCGACACGCCGTGGGTGGCGCGCAGGCCGCCGAAGTTCCAGCGCTTCATCGGGCCGGCGAAGCCCTTGCCCAAGGTCGTGCCGGTCACGTCGACGAACTGGCCGACGACGAAATGGTCGGCGGTGATCTCGGCGCCGATCGGCAGCAGAGCGTCCTCGGCGACGCGGAATTCCGCGAGCTTCAGCTTCGGCTCGACATTGGCGACGGCGAAGCGGCCGCGTTCGGCCTTGGAGACGTTCTTGACCTTCGCGCGGCCGATGCCGAGCTGAACGGCGGTATAGCCGTTCTTCTCCATCGTGCGGTGGGCGACGACCTGAACGCCGTCGAGTTTCAAAACCGTGACCGGAACATGCTCGCCGCTGTCCGTGAAGACGCGGGTCATGCCGACCTTCTGTGCGATGACGCCTGAGCGCATGGTTTCTTTCCCTTAAGGCGCGTTCGTCGTGCGAAGAGGCGCCGCGAGACGTTGCAAAAACGTCTCAAACTTGACTTAGAGCTTGATCTCGACATCCACGCCCGCGGCGAGGTCGAGCTTCATCAGAGCATCGACGGTCTGCGGGGTCGGATCGACGATATCGAGAACCCGCTTGTGGGTGCGGATTTCGAATTGTTCGCGCGACTTCTTGTCGACATGAGGCGAGCGGTTCACCGTGAACTTCTCGATCCGGGTCGGCAGCGGGATCGGCCCACGCACCTGAGCGCCCGTGCGCTTGGCGGTGGAGACGATTTCCTTCGTCGAGGTGTCGAGAATCCGGTGATCGTACGCCTTGAGGCGGATGCGGATATTCTGGCCGTTCATTGCTTGAATCCCCTGGGGTCCGGCGCCGGCAGACCGACGCCGGCTTGATCCGCCTGTTACTCGATGATCGCCGCAACCACTCCGGCTCCAACCGTGCGGCCGCCTTCGCGGATGGCGAAGCGCAGCTTTTCTTCCATGGCGATCGGAACGATCAGCGCAACCTCCATCGAGACATTGTCGCCCGGCATCACCATTTCCGTGCCTTCCGGCAAAGTGCAGATGCCCGTCACGTCCGTGGTGCGGAAGTAGAACTGCGGACGGTAATTGGTGAAGAACGGGGTGTGGCGGCCGCCCTCTTCCTTGGTCAGGATATAGGCTTCGGCCTTGAACTTGGTGTGGGGCTTGACCGAGCCGGGCTTGCACAGAACCTGGCCGCGCTCCACGTCCTCGCGCTTGGTGCCGCGCAGCAGGCAACCCACGTTGTCGCCCGCCTGGCCCTGATCGAGCAGTTTGCGGAACATTTCAACGCCGGTCACAACCGTCTTGATGGTCGGACGCAGGCCAACCACTTCGACTTCCTCGCCGACCTTGACGATGCCGCGCTCGACGCGCCCGGTCACCACCGTGCCGCGGCCCGAAATCGAGAACACGTCTTCCACCGGCATCAGGAACGGCAGATCGATCGGACGCTCCGGCTGCGGAATATAATCGTCAACCGTCTTCATCAGCGCCAGAATTGCGTTGCGGCCCAGCTCCGGATCGCCATTGTCCAGCGCCACCTTGGCCGAACCCTTGGTGATCGGAATGTCGTCGCCGGGGAACTCGTATTTCGACAGAAGCTCGCGGACTTCCAGCTCGACCAGCTCCAGCAGTTCCGGATCGTCAACCAGATCGACCTTGTTCAGGAACACCACCAGCGCCGGCACGCCGACCTGACGGGCCAGCAGAATGTGCTCGCGGGTCTGCGGCATCGGGCCGTCGGCCGCCGAAACCACCAGGATCGCGCCGTCCATCTGCGCCGCGCCGGTGATCATGTTCTTCACATAGTCGGCGTGCCCGGGGCAGTCGACATGGGCGTAATGGCGCTTCGCCGTCTCATATTCGACATGCGCCGTCGAAATCGTGATGCCGCGCGCCTTTTCTTCCGGCGCCTTGTCGATCTGGTCGTAAGCGGTGAAGGTCGCCCCGCCCGACTCCGCCAGAATCTTGGTGATCGCCGCCGTCAGCGACGTCTTGCCATGGTCAACGTGACCAATCGTTCCGATGTTGCAGTGCGGCTTCGTGCGCGAAAATTTTTCCTTGGCCATGGCCCGGACTCCTTAGGTGTTGCTCAGATGCGTCAGGCGTATTTGGCCTGGACCTTGGCGGCCTCGGCCGCCGGCACCTGTTCGTAGTGGTCGAATTGCATGGTGAAGTTGGCGCGGCCCTGCGAGAAGGAGCGCAACTGGTTGACATAGCCGAACATATTGGCCAGCGGCACCATCGCATTGATGACGACCGCGTTGCCGCGCATGTCCTGGCCCTGGATCTGGCCGCGACGCGAGTTCAGATCGCCGATGACCGAGCCGGTATAGTCTTCCGGGGTCACCACTTCGACCTTCATGATCGGTTCGAGCAGAACCGAACCGCCCTTTTGCAGGGCTTCGCGGGTGGCGGCGCGCGAGGCGATTTCGAAGGCCAGAACCGACGAGTCGACGTCATGGAAGCCGCCATCGTACAAAGTGGCCTTCATGTCGACGACCGGAAAGCCGGCGAGAACGCCCGCGCCCATCACGCTCTGAATGCCCTTGTCGACGCCGGGGATGAATTCCTTCGGCACGGAGCCGCCAATGATCTTCGACTCGAAAACATTGCCCGCGCCGATTTCATTCGGCTCGAAGATGATCTTCACGCGAGCGAACTGGCCCGTGCCGCCGGTCTGCTTCTTGTGCGTGTAATCGATATCGACCTTCTTGGTCAGCTTCTCGCGATATGCAACCTGCGGCGCGCCGATGTTGGCGTCGACCTTGTAGGTGCGGCGGAGAATGTCGACCTTGATGTCGAGATGGAGTTCGCCCATGCCCTTGAGAATGGTCTGGCCGGATTCCTGATCGGTCGAGACGCGGAAGGACGGATCCTCGGCCGCGAGCTTGGCAAGCGCAATGCCCAGCTTTTCCTGGTCGGCCTTGGTCTTCGGCTCGATCGCGATCTCGATGACCGGATCGGGGAATTCCATCCGCTCCAGGATGACAGGCTTCTGCATGTCGCAAAGCGTGTCGCCGGTGCGGGTGTCCTTGAGGCCGGCCAGCGCGACAATGTCGCCCGCATAGGCTTCCTTGATGTCTTCGCGGTTGTTGGCGTGCATGAGCAACATGCGGCCGACGCGCTCTTTCTTGTCCTTGGTCGAATTCAGCACGGTGGTGCCGGATTCCACCTTGCCGGAATAGACGCGGCAGAAGGTGATGGTGCCGACGAAGGGATCGTCCATGATCTTGAAGGCGAGCATGGAGAAGGGATCGGAATCGACCGGGTTGCGGGTCATCGGCTCGCCGGAATCCATATCGACGCCCTGGATCGCCTCACGGTCGATCGGGCACGGCAGGTAATCGACGACGGCGTCGAGCAAAGGCTGAACGCCCTTGTTCTTGAACGCCGAGCCGCAGAACACCGGATGGAAGGCGATTCTGCGCACCGCGGTGCGGATCATGCGCTTCAGGGTCGCTTCGTCCGGCTCGACGCCGTCCAGATAAGCAGCCATGACGTCGTCGTCCATTTCGACGGCGGCTTCGATCATCTTCTCGCGATATTCCTTGGACTGTTCCAGCAATTCAGCCGGGATTTCCTCGTCGTGATATTTCGCGCCGAGGCCCTCGTCGTCCCACACCACCGCCTTCATGCGGACGAGGTCGATGATTCCCTTGAAATTGCTTTCCGAGCCGATCGGCAGCTGGCAGCACACCGGCTTGCCGCCGACGCGGGTCGTGATGTCGGAAACGCATTTGAAGAAATCGGCGCCGATCTTGTCCATCTTGTTGACGAAGACCACGCGCGGAACATTGTACTTGTCGGCCTGGCGCCAGACGGTCTCCGTCTGCGGCTCGACGCCCTGGTTGCCGTCGAGAACGCAGACAGCGCCGTCGAGCACGCGCAACGAGCGCTCGACTTCGATGGTGAAGTCGACGTGCCCGGGGGTGTCGATGATGTTCAGGCGCTTGCCGTTCCAGAAGGTGGTGGTGGCGGCCGACGTGATGGTGATGCCGCGCTCCTGCTCCTGCTCCATCCAGTCCATCGTCGCGGCGCCTTCATGCACCTCGCCGATCTTGTGCGACTTGCCGGAGTAATAGAGGATGCGTTCGGTCGTGGTGGTCTTGCCCGCGTCGATGTGGGCCATGATGCCGAAGTTGCGGTAGTCTTCGATCGGGTGACTGCGCGGCATGGTGGATGCGTCCTTGGCTTAGGCTTAGGGCTTACCAGCGGTAATGCGAGAAGGCGCGGTTGGCTTCCGCCATGCGATGGGTGTCTTCGCGCTTCTTCACGGCGGAGCCGCGATTGTTGGAGGCGTCGAGCAGTTCGGCCGAGAGCCGATCGACCATCGTCTTGTCGTTACGACCGCGGGCGGCGGTGATGATCCAGCGGATCGCCAGGGCCTGACGGCGCTCGGTGCGGACTTCGACCGGCACCTGATAAGTGGCGCCGCCGACGCGGCGGGAGCGGACCTCGATCGCCGGCGCGACATTTTCAAGCGCCTGCTTGAAGACGCCGAGCGGATCGGCCTTGGCCTTGCCCTGAATGATGTCGAAGGCGCCATAGACAATGGCTTCGGCGGCCGACTTCTTGCCGTCGTACATGATCGAGTTCATGAACTTGGCGACGATGATGTCGCCGAATTTGGCGTCCGGAATGACTTCACGCTTTTCGGCGCGGTGACGACGAGACATGACAGCTCCTCGAGAATATCTGAAATTTACTTGGGACGAATTACTTCGGCCTCTTGGCGCCGTATTTGGAACGGCGCTGCTTGCGGTCCTTGACGCCCTGCGTGTCGAGCACGCCGCGCAGGATGTGGTAGCGCACGCCGGGAAGATCCTTGACGCGGCCGCCTCGGATCATCACGACCGAGTGCTCCTGGAGGTTGTGACCCTCGCCCGGAATATAGCCGATGACCTCGAAGCCATTGGTCAAGCGAACCTTCGCGACCTTGCGCAGCGCCGAGTTGGGCTTCTTCGGGGTCGTCGTATAGACGCGGGTGCACACGCCGCGCTTTTGCGGAGAAGCCTGCAAGTGGCGGGCCTTTTCGCGATAGGTTTTCGGTTGCCGCGGCTTGCGGATCAACTGGGAAATTGTCGGCATCCTTCGCCCTTCCGAAGCGAATGTTGAAACATGGACACGGGACGCTGGCGCCCCGCCTTTGCTCCGCCAGAAACCGAATCGGCCTGTGGCGAAACAAATGAGCGCCTTCAGCCCCCAAGGGCTTCCGGCGCTTGCCAGACAGAGGATCGACGCATTTCGCGGCGCCAATCGTGTCGATGAACGATTCCAGCGCGGATCTCCGCGCGAAACCGAATGACTCTTCAGTCGCAAAGCTGATCGACAGCGTTTAGACTGCCTAGGTTTCCAGCGCGGCGCCGGAAAACACGCCCGTCTACGGCCTGTCTGAGGTGGCGCGGAACATAGGGGCGGGATTCTGTTCCGTCAATCGTTTTTTGCAATCGTTTTTTGGCAATCGTTTGTTGCAATCGTTTCTGGCTTCGGCTCGCATTTTTGCAGGCGACGGCCCGGGCGTCTCAAATGGCGTGGCCCTGCTTGCGCAATTCGGCTTTCATTTCCTCGATCACTTCGCCGGCGATCTCCTTGCCCCAGGCCCGGCCGAGCGCCATGCCCTGGGCGGCGAGCTCCGGCTGCAAGGCGATGAGCCTGGCGCCGGTCGGCGTCTGGTAAAAGGCCGCTATGTCCTTGAGTTCGCTTTCGGTCAGGCGGCTGGCGTAAACTTTCGCCATCTGAGCCTTCAGATCGTCGAGACGCTGGTAGGACTTCGCCTCAAAGCGCGGCAGCATGGCGTCGAGATCCTTGGCGATGGAGGGATCCTGCCGCACCAGTATATCGCGAATCTGTTTCATCAAGGTCGGGATGATTTGCTTGAAGGTGGCGTCGAAATGAATCGCGTCGATCAACGACCGGGCGATGGCGACGCGCGAGGCCTCGTCGTCGGCGCGGGCCGGCGCCCCAGCGATGACGAAGGACAAAAGAAGCGCGACTCCGAGCCGGGCAATGATTTTCCGCATGGATTCCCCCAAAAAGTAACGAGCTAGAGCATATTCCCAAAAAGTTGCAGACTTTTTGGACAAGAATATGCGTTAAGACAATGAATTAGAGACTTCTTCCGATTCCGAAGGAACGGAAAAGGCTCTAGAACGGCTCGCACCATAGACAACTCCGCCTGAGGCGACAATTCGCCGGCGCCCCGGTCAGGCATAAAATCCCTCGAAAACGATCTGGTCGGCGTGTTTTCGGGCGGTTTCGGCCTGCTGCGGCGAGCGGATGGTCCAACTCATCACCGGCAGGCCGGCGCAGGCGCGGAAAACTTCGACCACAGGCGCCGGCAGGTCCGCCGCGCGCCAGGACAGAAAATCCGGCCGCGTCGCGCCGGCATGGGTGAATCGCGTCACTTCCTCCCATTGCGCCGGGGTCAGGCGGTCGAATTCCTCGTCCTCGTAATCGCTTTGCGCCACGATGCCGAGCGGCCAGGGCGCGGCGCCGGCGCGCAAGGCGGCGATCGGCGCGGGATCGAAGCTCTTGAGCGCGACCGGGCCGTGATAATCGGCCAGTTCCGCCGCCACGGCGTCCGCCAGCGTCACGTCGCCGAACGAATTGCTTTTCAGCTCCACGATCAGCGGAACCGCGCCGGCGACCGCCGCCAGAAAGGCGGCAAGAGTTGGAATCATCTCCCCGCCCTGCAGGGCGATATGCGCCAACTCATGGGCGTCGCGGCCACGAAAAGCGCCGAAGGCTTCGGTCAGCCGGTCGAGCTTTTCGTCGTGAAAGACGAAAACCTTGCCGTCGCGCGAAAGCCGGACGTCGCATTCGATCCCGTAACCGCCGGCGACCGCCGCTTGCGCGGCGCCAAGCGAATTTTCGGCGATCCTGCGCTCGGGATCGTGCAGGCCGCGATGGGCGATGGGGCGCGCAATCAGCCAGCTCTTGTCGCTTTTCACGGCGCGACCTCGAAAATCGCCTCGACCTCGACGCAGGCGCCGAGCGGCAGTTGCGCGACGCCGATCGTCGAGCGGGCATGGGCCCCGGCTTCCCCCAAAGCCACGCCGATCAGGTCGGAGGCGCCGTTCATGTTTCCGGCGAGCCCGGTGAAATCTTCCGCGCCATTGATGAAGCCGCCCAGCCGCACGCAGCGCCGAATGCGTCCGAGATCGCCGAGAAAGACTTTGGCCTGGGCCAGGCAATTCAGGGCGCAGAGCGCCGCCGCCCGAGCGCCTTCGGCTTCCGCCACCCCTGCCCCGACCTTGCCGATATGGGCCGGCGCGAGCTTGCCGTCGGGGCCGAAGGGCAATTGGCCGGAGACGAACAGCAACGCGCCGCTCAGGACCGCCGGGACGTAATTGGCGATCGGCGCGGCGGGATGCGGCAGAAGATGGCCGATGTCCTTGAGCCTTTGCTCGATCTCGCTTCCGGTCCGTCCCATCGCCGCCTCCTTTTTCATCCACCCAAGTTTCGCCACAGGCTTCCTGCACCATTAATGCGAACATAATCTTTCGCGACCGCGAATTTCTCATTCCCAGTTTGACGATGCGCCCGATCTTCCCAACCCTCGCTTTTGCCCTGTTCTTCGCCGCGTCGCCCGCAGCCGCGCAGATCAAACCCCCATCGAGCCAGCCGGTCACGCTGGTCAGCCATCGCGCGCTTTACGATTTGCGGCTGGCCGATGCGTCCGGCGCCAAGGCGCCGGCCGCCGCCTCGGGCAAGATCGCCTTCGATTTTTCGTCGGATTGCGGCGGCTATAACCAGACCCTGCGGCAGGTGGTGGACCTTGAGCCCGACGAGGGCGAGGCGCATATTTCCGACACCCGCACCACCACGTTCGAGGACGCCGCCGGCGCGGATTTCAGTTTCAGCACGGCGCGGCCGGCGGGGGAAGGCGGCGAGCTGGACGGCCATGCCGAACGCGGCGCCAAGAGCGTTTCGATCGCCTTGAGCCGGCCGGAGCCTTTCCGCCTCTCGACCCAGACCGATCTGCTCTTTCCCACCCAGCATATCGCGCGAATCATCGAAGCGGCCCGGCGCGGCGAAAAGGTTCTGGTCGCCCGGGTCTATGACGGCTCCGACGACGGCAAGCGCATTTATAATGTCACCACCATCATCGGAAAGCCGAGGCGCGGGCCGGACGCCGACCGGGGCGCCCAGGGCCCGGGTTTCGCCAAAATGACGCGCTGGCCCGTCTCGGTCGCCTATTTCCCGGCCGATCGCCGCGACGGCCTGCCCAATTATGCGCTGTCGTTCAATCTATACGAAAATGGCGTCTCGACCGGCCTCAAGCTCGATTACGGCGATTTCGCCCTGATTGGCGAATTGACCCGGATCGAGTTCCCTCCCGCGACCAAATGCGGCCCCTGAAAGTTCGTCGCAAAGCCCGTCAGCCGGAGCCGGTCGGCGCTTCCGCCCATTCCACGGGCGCGCCGCGTTGCGCCGCCACGGCGCCGGGAAAGCGGCGCAGGATGCGCAGCCGCTGCTCGGGCGCGACCCGGATCTCGAAAAAGGCGCGGCCAGAATCGTCGCTGGCGCGCGACATCACTTCGGTGTGGGCGTAGAGCCAAGCCTGGCCCTCGCCGTCGCCGGCCTCCAGCGCCACGCTCAGCACCGGCCGGCCCCGCGCCAGCCGCGATTCGATCGCCGCCAGAAGATCGTCCAGCCCCTCGCCGGTGACCGCCGAAACCACGCAGGGGCGCTCAATCTCCGGGCGGCGCGAGGAGGCGGCGCCGCGCAGCCGGACCTGGTCCTCCGGCGCCGCCAGATCGACCTTGTTCCACACTTCGATCAGCCGGGCGTGGTCATGGGCGTCCACGTCGAGTTCGGCCAGGATTTTCACGACATCGGCGCTTTGCGCCTTGCTGTCGCCATGGGCGATGTCGCGCACATGAAGCACGATGTCGGCCTCGCGCACCTCTTCCAGCGTGGCGCGGAAGGCCGAGACCAGCATATGCGGCAGGTCGGAGATGAAGCCGACCGTGTCGGACAGGATCACTCTCCCGCCATGCGGCAGTTTCAGGCCGCGCAAGGTCGGATCGAGGGTGGCGAACAGCAGGTCCTCGGCGAAAACCTCGGCCTTGGTCAGGCGGTTGAAAAGCGTCGATTTGCCGGCGTTGGTGTAGCCGACCAAAGCGACGATCGGGAACGGCACGTCGCGCCGGCTCTTGCGATGCAGGCCGCGCGTTTTTTTCACTGTTTCGAGGTCGCGCTCGATCCGGTTCATCCGCTCCTGGATCAGGCGGCGGTCGGTCTCGATCTGGGTTTCGCCGGGGCCGCCCAGAAAGCCGAAGCCGCCGCGCTGGCGCTCCAGATGGGTCCAGGACCGCACCAGCCGCGATTTCTGATAGGTCAGATGGGCCAGTTCGACCTGAAGCGCGCCTTCGGCCGTGCGCGCCCGCTCGCCGAAAATTTCGAGAATCAGCCCGGTGCGGTCGATCACCTTGGCCGAAAAAGCCTTTTCGAGATTGCGCTGCTGCACCGGCGAAAGCGCGCAATCCATGGCGACCAGTTCGGCTTCCGAGTCCTCGATTTTTTTGGCCAGCTCTTCGACCTTGCCCTTGCCGAGATAAGTGGCGGGACGAATCTGGGTCAGCGAAACGATGTCCTGGCCGACGATTTCGACATCCATGGCGCGCGCCAGCCCGACGGCCTCGTCGAGGCGGGCCTCGCGCGAGCGGATCGACGCCTCGGGCGCGGCGCGGTCGGTGAGATAGGGGCCGATCACCAGGACGCGGGTCTTTTTTCCGCGCCTCAGGAGGGAAGCGCCGTCTTGGGGCGCCTGTTGCTCGTTCAAATTGTCCGGCGCTCCTTTTTGGGCGAGATTATTTTTCCGCGCCTTCTTCCGCCGGCTCGAACATCTGGATCGGATGGCCCGGCATGATGGTGGATATGGCGTGCTTGTAGACCAGTTGCGAGTGGCCGTCGCGGCGCAAGAGCACGCAGAAATTGTCGAACCAGCTCACCACGCCCTGCAATTTGACGCCGTTGACGAGAAAAATCGTAAGCGGAACCTTGTTCTTGCGGACGTAATTGAGAAATGTATCCTGCAGATTGGGTGTGCGTTCAACCGCCATGTTTTTTCCTATTCATTCTTTTCCGCGCCTGCCCTGAAACCCGGTTCGGCGACCCCAAAGCGGAACGCATTCCATGCGCATTCTGCTATTAGAGGCCCAAGCGCAGCATTGAGGCAAGAAATTCTTTCATGAGATTTAGTGCTATATATCGTCAAGCCGTCACCGGGGCGAAATCGTGAAAAGCCGCGCGCAGGTCCAAAGCGACCGGGCCGGGCGCGCCGGAGCCGATTTTTCGGCCGTCGATGTCCACAACCGGCAAAACGATGGTCGTCGCGCCACTGATGAAGGCCTCGCGGGCGCCGAAGGCTTCCTGAAGCGAAAAAGGCCGCTCCACCCATTTCACCCCCTTGGCGGCGGCGATCCGGAGCAGCCGGGCGCGGGTGATTCCGGAAAGAATTGCCGAATTGGCGGGGTGGGTGACCAAGGCGCCCTCGCCATCGACGATCCAGGCGTTGCTCGACGAGCCCTCGGTGACAAAGCCCTCCGCGTCCAGCAGCCAGGCCTCATAGGCGCCGGCCTCCCTGGCCTGCTGCTTGGCGAGCACATTGGGCAGGAGGCTGGTGCTCTTGATGTCCGGCCTTTTCCAGCGAATGTCGGGCAGCGAGATCACTTTGATTCCGGCGCGCGCCCGCGCCTCGGCCGCCGCCCGGTCGCCGCGATGGGCGAAGGCGACCAGGGTCGAGGGCGTCCCGGCCTTGGGGAAAATATGATCGCGCTTCGCCGCGCCGCGGGTGACCTGCAAATAGACATGGCCGTCGCCGACAAGGTTGCGCGCCACGAGTTCGCGCAGGATGCGCCGCAGCGCCGTTTCCGCGACCGGAAGCTCAAGCCGCAATTCGCGCGCCGAGCGCGCCAGCCGCTGGAGATGGCCGTCCTCGTCGATCAGCCTGCCGCCATAAACTTCGATCACCTCGTAAACGCCGTCGGCGAAGAGAAAGGCGCGATCGTTGATCGAGACGCCCGCCTCGGCGTGTCGAATATAGCGGCCGTTGACATAGGCGACACGACTCATTTTTTCACCTTCTGCCGCCCCGTGGGCAGCGCCCTTCGCATCAGCCATAGCCCGTCGAAAGACGGGCGTCTCTCGACGCCCTGTGGCGTCATTTCGCACTTCACCATGTCGCCATAGCGACATGGCGGATTCACAAAAATCCCAATCTGCCGGCGACCACCGCCGCCGCCGCCGAGAAAGCCATGGCCCACAGCGGGCTGCGCGGCGACAAGGCCACGAAAGCCGCCGAGGCCAGAGTGACCAGTGCCGCGAAAGGGCCGGAATCGGCGCCGCGCGCCAGAAGATAGCCGTTCGCCGCCATCAGGCCAACGGCGAGCGGGGTCAGCGCCCGTTTCAGCCGGGCCAGCCACGGCGCCTCGCCCGCCCGCCGCAGCGCCCGCGCGGCGGCGAAAGCCAGCAAGGAGGCCGGCGCCAATATTGCGACGGTCGCGACGACGAGGCCGGCAAATCCGGCGAGCCGCCAGCCCAACAGGCTGAAGACAATGACGTTCGGCCCCGGCAACACCTGGGCGATGGCGAAGGTTTCGGCGAATTTTTCGGCGCTCATCCAATGGGCCTGGGTCACGATCTGGCGCTGCGCCTCGGGCAGAGCCGCCGTCGCGCCGCCCACCGCCAGCAGCGAAACGCCGGCGAAACGCAGAAAAAGTTCGGCGAGCGCATGGTCCTTCATTCGGGCCGCCCCGCCAGGACGAAACTTGCGGGGACAAGAAGGCCGAGGACCAGCGCCAGCGGCGCGCGCAGCGCGGCCACGCCAAGGAAAGCCGCCAGCGCCAAAGCGGCCACGCGGACTCCCGGTCGCAGCTTGATTGTCATTTTCACCGCCGTTCCCAATGCAAGCCCGGCGGCGGCGGCGGTCGCCCCCAGCAAGGCGGCGCGAACATCGGGCAAATGGGCGAATGTCGCAAAGAAGCTCGCCACCGCGACCAGAATGACCAGCGGCGCGGCGAGCAGGCCGCAAAGCGCGGCAAGCGCGCCGGAGGCGCCGCAGAAACGGTCGCCCAGCATCACCGCGAGATTGCAGGTGTTGGCCCCCGGCAGCGCCTGGCACAGGCCGAGCAAGGCCGCGAATTCCTGGTCGTCCAGCCAGCGCCGGTCCTCGACCACGATCGCCCGCGTCAGCGGCCCGGTCCCGCCGAAAGCCAGCGCGCCGAGCTTGAAAAAACCAAAGAACAGGTCGATTCGCCGCATATTTCAAGTTTAGCCCGGAACCGGAAGCTTTGGCTCCCGTCTTTTCGTTTCAGCCGACAGGACTTTGACGGCGCGGCCAAATTTTCCCTTGTCCCGGAATTCCTCTTCCGTCATCGTCAAGGCCATTCAAGCGGAAAGCCGTTTCATCGAGGAAAACATGACCGCATTCGACCGGCCCGCCGACGAAGCGCCCGCCTCTCTCGACACGCGGGTCACGGCGACGATCGGGCTGCATGGCAGCGCCTCTACCTGGGTCTTCAACGTCACGCGGCGCCTGCTGCTTGCGGCCCATGGCGAGGAGTCTGTTTCGCCCCTGTATGCGGATCGGACCGCCGAGCTTCCCGAATCTCCGGCGCCGCATCTGCTCGTCAAATCGCACCACGGCAGCGTGGAGCTCGACGAATGGCTGCAAGCGCGGCGCGCGACGCTGATCCTGAGCATACGCGATCCGCGCGACGCCGCGCTTTCGATGGCGCAACGGTTCGAATCGCCGCTTCAGCACACGGCGATCTGGCTTCGCAACGATTGCGTCCGCCTTCTCAAACTCCTGCCTGAAAGCCGTCTGCTGCTGAAATATGAGGATCGCTATTTCGAGCAGCCGGGCAACATCGAGCGGATTGCGCAATGTCTCGATCTGCCGGCAGGCCGCGAATTGTTCGGCGACATTTTCGACGAATTCCGCACCGAAGCGGTGCGCGATTTCGCGGCCCGGATATCGCAACTGCCCGGCGAGAGAATCGGCATGGTCGGAAAATTTCCGATGGACCGCGTCACGCAGATTCTCGCGCGCCATATCGGCGACGGGCGCAGCGGGAAATGGCGCGAACTTCCCCTGCCATTGCGCGACCAGATGACCGAACTCTACCGGCCCTTTCTGGAGCGCTTCGACTATCCGCTGGCCTGACGCCCTTTCAGACGGGCCGCGCAAAAAAACGGCGGCGCGCGGGAGCGCGTTGGCGGCAATCGTGTCGCGACAACCCGTCAGGCGGGACGGCCGAGCGGCGCCGGGCGCGAAACACTCGGCCCGGGACTCCCGAGAAAAACAGAGGCATGGGGGCCGAACCCCGTATTTGCCGCAAAATGACTGGAGGCCGTCCTTGTTTTATGAAAATCAATTGTCGGTTGATGCTATCGGCGCGCTACGCAGCGCCTTATCCTGACAACTTGATAGAGCAGAAAGATTTTCGAGCGTGGCGAATGGGCAGAGGCCTGCAATGACGCCGCCCGCGGTTCCGGCCTCCGCCGGGACCGACGGCGAGGCCTCGTCCGCGCTGCAAGCGCTGCTTGCCGGCGTGTTCGAGGTCGCCGGCCCGGATCGCTCCGCCCCTCCCGGCCGGGTGGAATTCGTCGCACGCGCGTCCGGGCAGTTCCTCCTCAGCGACATCCGCGCGCCATCGTTCCGGCTGACGCGCCCGGCCGCGACCGGCGCGCGCGTTCCGGACGAGTGCTTCGGTCTTCGCTTTCAGCTTTCGGGCGCGGCCAAAGGCATGGCGGGCGACAAGAGCGTGGCGCTCGGCGCCGGCGACTTGCTTTTTTTCGATCTGCAGCAAAGCCTCGACCTGTCGATCGCGGCGGGGCCGAACGGCGCCCGCGACATCTGCCTGTGGGTCGCCCGCCCGCGCATCCTCGCCGCCTTCGGCCGCGACGATGTTTTGCACGGGCTCGTCCTTTCCGGCGCCTCCACCGCCGGCGCGACCATCGGCACCGGGCTGCGCAGCCTCGCCGAAACGGCCGGAAATCTCTCCGTTCAGGAGATGGACGCCCTGTGCGACGGGCTGATCGCCTTGGCCGCCAAGGCGCTTGGTCCGCTCCTCGCCGCGCCCCGCGCGACCGTTCTGTCGCCGGCCGCCGCCTTCATCACCATTCGCCGTTATATCGACCGAAACCTGCGCTCGCCCGCGCTCGACGCCGACCAACTCGCCGACATTTACGGCGTCTCGCGCGCCTCGCTTTACCGCCTGTTCGAGCCGGTCGGCGGCGTCGCCTCCTATATCCGCAAGGCGCGGCTCAATCGGGCCTATCAGGAGATCGTGACGGGCGAACTTCCCAGCCGCCGCGTTTCGGCGATCGCCTTTTCGCTCGGCTTCACGAATGTCAGCGCCTTCAACCGCGCTTTCAAGGACCATTATGGCGTCAGTCCCCGCGCGGCGCGCCACCGGGCGGCTGCCGCCGGCCCCATGCCGCCGCCCGCCCCGGCCGAAAGCGCCGCGCCGCCGCAAAACCTCGCTTATTGGCTGGCGCGGATCGCCACGCCGCCGGGCCTTGCCGCCGAACGCAAAAGATAAGGGCGCGGCCAGGCGAGCCGCGCCATCGGAGAGCTTGCAATCCAGGCGGCCTCCGACCGCCTGAAACCGACGCCGCCAATTCCCTCCCCCTCGTGGGGAGGGTAAGGGTGGGGGCGCCAACCCTCCAATATTTCAGCCTGTTGCTGCCCCACCCCAGCCCTCCCCACAAGGGGGAGGGAGGCGCCATCCGTTAGCCGTTGGGGAAGAAATGATCCTTGGCGGTCGCGGTCGCCTTGCCGTTTTCGTCCTGGGCGGTGAAGGTCACATTGGTCGAAGCCTGCGGCACCTCGTCGGCCGGAGCGACGACCATGACCCGCAGCTCCAGCGTGGAGTCGGGAGGAACCGTCGCCTCGGTCGGCGATGGGGCGTCCACGATCTTGAGCTGGAGGCCCGGCGCGCCGGACACCGAAAGTCTGACATGACGGTCGTTGGCCTGCTTGTTGAGCAGGCGGATGGTGTAGCCGTTACGGACGCCGCCGTCGGACATGGGAATCGACATCGGGTTGCGGTCGTGCAGCACGTCGACGCCGAGGTCGGAGCGGGTGGCGAGCTTCCACACCATCAAGCCGCCGACCGCCGCGATCATCGCCGGATAGATCATGGTGCGCGCGCGGATCGGCTTGTAGATCGGCGGCAGGCCCTGCGGGCGGCGCGCGATGTTGATGTCGGTGTCATAGGCGATCAGGCGCGGCGGACGGCCGATTTCCTTCATGACAATGTCGCAGGCGTCGATGCACAGGCCGCACTGGATGCAGCCGAGCTGCGAGCCGTCGCGGATATCGACGCCGGTCGGACAGACCGCGACGCATTGGTGGCAATCGATGCAATCGCCGGCCGGAAGGCCCTTGGCGCGCGCGGCCGCCGCTTTCTTCGTCGACATGCGCGGCTCGCCGCGGGTGCTCTCGTAAGAAACGTTGAGGGCCCATTCGTCGGTCATCGCGGCCTGAATGCGCGGCCAGGGGCAAATATAGATGCAGGTCTGCTCCCGCATATGGCCGGCGAACATATAGGTCGTGAAGGTCAGGATGCCGATCCAGATATAGGCGATGCCGGGCGCCTGGAAGGTCAGGAGCTGTTTCACCAGCGTCGGCGCGTCGGCGAAATAAAGCACGAAGGCGCCGCCGGTCCACCAGGCGATCATCAGCCACAGGAAATGCTTCAGGCCAAGCTCATAGACGCGGCGGAAGGTGAGGCCCTTCTTGTCCTTGATCATGCGCTCGCGGCGGTCGCCCTCGACCCAGCGCTCGACCGCATAGAACAGGTCGGTCCACACCGTCTGCCAACACAGATAGCCGCACCACACGCGCCCCGCCACCGCGTTCATCAGGAACAGGGTCATCGCCGCGATGATCAGCAGGCCGGTGAAATAATAGACTTCCTGCGGCCAGATCTGGATGAAGAAGAAATAGAAGCGGCGGTGCGGCATGTCGATCAGCACCGCCTGATTGGGCAGGAACGGGCCGCGATCCCAGCGCAGGAAGGGCATCAGGTAATAGACGCCGAGCGTCAACACCAGCAGCGCCCATTTGATATTGCGGAACGTGCCGTGGGTCGCCTGGGGATAGACCTTCTTGCGGGACGCATAGAGCGGGCCAGTGATGATCGTGTCGTCGTCCATCTCGATGTCCTGACGCGGATTGCCGCGATGCCGGTGAAGCTCGCGCCGATCGCCCGGCGCGTCATTGATCCAGTTCGTGATCCATATATTCGAATGTTGGGAAAAGGTCTATTTCTTATCAAACTTTTTTTCGCTCGCCGGATAACCGGCCTCGGCGATCGCCATGGCGACGGCGGCGGGGTCGGCGGCGGGGGGGGTGACTCTCACGTCGCCGGAGGCCAGATCCACCTCGACTTCCGCCGCCGGCTCAAGGGAAAGCACGGCCGTTTTCACCCGCGCGGCGCAATGGCCGCAGGTCATGTCGGAGACGGAAAAAATCGTCGAAGCAGGGGCGGACATGGGCTGGTCTCCATCTGAACCGGAGGGGATGGCAAATCGTCGCAGGCGCAAGGCGTTGCCGAGAACGAACAGGCTCGACGACGCCATGGCGGCGGCGCCGAGGCTGGGATTGAGCATGATTCCGAAGGCGGGATAAAGGACGCCCATCGCCACAGGGATCAGAATGACGTTGTAGCCGAAGGCCCAGGCGAGATTCTGCTTGATGTTGCGCAAGGTCGCGCGCGACAAAGCGAAGGCCTGCGCGACCTTGCCGAGATCGCTCGACATCAGCGCCACCTGCGCGCTCTCGACCGCGATGTCGGTCCCCGCCCCCATGGCTATGCCGACATCGGCGGCGGCCAGCGCCGGCGCGTCGTTGATCCCGTCGCCGACAAAAGCGACCGGGCCTGATCGCGCCAGTTCGCGCAGGGCCGCGACCTTGCCCTCGGGCCGGCGGCCGGCGAAGATCTCATCGACTCCGATTTTCGCGCCGACGAAACGCGCCGTGGCCTCGCGGTCGCCGGTGATCAAGGCGACGCGCAGGCCAAGGTCGTGCAAGGCCTTCACCGCTTGCGCGGCCTGGGGGCGCGGCGGGTCGGAAAAGGCGAACAGGCCGGCCGGTCGGCCGTCGATCGCGACGAAAAAGCAGGAGGCGCCCTGCCCCGCCAGTTCCTCGGCGGTCTCGGCGAGCGAATCCGGCGCGCCGCCGCGCGAGGCCAGAAACGCCGCCGAACCGACCGCGACGCTCCGGCCGTCAACCTCGCCGCTGACGCCAAGGCCGGGCTGATAGGCGAAATGCGCGACTTCTCCCGCCGCCGGCGCTTGCCGCGCTTTTGCCGCTTCGACCAACGCGCGGCCCAAGGGGTGTTCCGAGCGCGCTTCGACCGCCGCCGCCAGCGCCAGCAGGTTTTGGGCTTCGAAACCCTCGCCCGCCACGATGCGGGTCAGGACCGGCCGGCCCTCGGTCAGCGTGCCGGTCTTGTCGAAAGCGACGGTTTTGACGCCGCACAGGGTTTGCAGCGCGTCGCCCTGGCGAAAGATCACGCCCAGCTCCGCCGCCCGCCCGGTTCCGGTGACCAGGGCCGCCGGCGTGGCGAGGCCCATGGCGCAGGGACAGGCAATAATCAGCACATTGACAGCGCTCACCAAGGCCAGCGTCAGATTGGAGGCGCCGGCGAAATAAAGCCAGAGCGCGAAAGTCGCGAGCGCCGCCGCCATCACCGCCGGCACGAAAATCGCGGTGACCCGGTCGGCGAGATCCTGAATCGGCAGGCGCGCGCCTTGCGCGGTCTCGACCATGCGGATGACGTCGGCGAGAAAAGTGTCGGCGCCGACCTTGGTCGCCCGGAAGGCGAAGGCGCCGGCAAGATTGACGCCGCCGCCGGTAACCGCATCGCCGGGCTTTTTCGCCACCGGCGCCGCTTCGCCGGAAATGAAGCTCTCATCGACATGGCTCGCCCCTTCGCTCACCACGCCGTCGACCGGGATCGACTCGCCCGGCCGCGTTTCGATGACATCGCCGACCACAACCTGCTCGACCGGCAGGTCGAGCACGGCGACCTTTCCAGGGCCATCCTGGCGCCGGACATGGGCGATCCTGGGCTGGAGCCGCGCCAGCTTGCCGATGGCGTCGGCGGCGCGCCCGCGCGAACGCGCCTCCAGCCAGCGCCCGAGCAGGATGAAGGTCACGATGGTCGCGGCGGATTCGAAATAGGAATGGCGCGCGCCCACGGGCAAAAACTGCGGCGCGAAAGTCGCCAGCAGCGAATAGAGATAAGCCGCGCCCGCCCCGAGCGCGACCAGGGCGTTCATGTCCGGCGCGCCGCGCAGCAGCCCTGGCAGGCCGACGGTGAAAAAGCGCCGGCCGGGAACGAACAGGACGAAACTCGTCAGCGCCGCGACCAGGATCGTCAGGTTCTGATGGCCGAAGACGCCGTGCAGCCAGGCGGCGAAGGCTGGCGAAACATGGCCGCCCATCTCCAGGACACTGACCGGCGCGGCGGACAGGGCGGCGAGCGCAAAGCGCCGGCGCATGACGTCGGTCTCGGCGGCGCGGCGCGCGACCGGATCGAGCCTGGCGCCTTCCGCCGCCAGCGGGCGCGGCTCATAGCCGGCGCCGCGCACGGCGGCGGCCAGCGCCGCCTCCTCGACCACGCCCTCGATCCCATCGACATAGGCGCGTTCGATGGCGAGATTGACCCGCGCCGCGACCACGCCCGGCGCGGATTTGAGCGCTTTTTCGACATGGGCGGCGCAGGCGGCGCAGGTCATGCCGCCGACGCCCAGCTCGATATGGGTCAGGCGCGGCTCGTAGCCGGCCTCCCTGACCCGCGCCGCGATCTCGGAAAGATCGGCGCCGGGCGCGAGCGTCAGATTGGCGCGTTCGCCCACCAGATTGACATGGGCGTCGATCACGCCCGGCGCCTGTTTCAGCGCCTTTTCGACATGGCGCACGCAAGCCGCGCAGGTCATCCCGCCGACGCCGAGCTTCAGCTCGCAGGCGTCGTTCTGGTCCGGTTTCGCCTCGATATTCATGGGCGCCAATATGGCCCCGCGCGCCGACGGGTTCAACCGGCGCGGGGATCGTCCGGCAGGCGATGGCGGGGGATGCGGCCCGCCCAGCGGCCGGCATGGAACCCCAAGACCTGCGAGACCAGCAAACCGAACGAAACGGCGCTGGCCCGCAGGTCGAACGCCCAGCCTTTCAGCAGCAACAGAAACCACAGGATCAGGACGATGACGGCGAAAACGATGGAGCCGTCGCGCGCCTCAAGTTCACCCACCAACACCGGGCGCGTCTCGCTCACCACGCCCAGCACGAAAGGCGTGAGGATCAAGAACAGCAGATTTCGCCATTCGAAGGACAGAAAATTCCACGGCGGCAGCGATTTGTTCACCAGCGCCGCCAGCACGGGCGAAAGGACAAGGCCCAGCGCCACGATCAGCACGGGCAAACGTCTCTCGCTGAATTGGCCCCGGAACATGGCCCCCCCTTGACGGAAGCCATAGTGCGCCGGGGCGGCGGCTCAGTAAACCGCCTTCTGGACCGGCTCGGCGTAATAAGTGTTCAGGATGGTGAAGCGCGGCTTGCCGTTGGCGAGCGCGATCGATTCCCTTCCGTGCCAGCTGGCGTGCAGGAAATCGTGGGCCGGATGGATGACGACGAAGGCGACGCCGGTATTGGGCAGGAAAGCCGCGGTCTTTTCCTCCGCCAGCCCGAAATGCTTCCACGAAAACAAGCCCTGGGGCGAGAGACGATAGAGCGTCGTGCCGAGCTCCTTCTGGCTGTCGTCCTCCGGCATGTACATCAGCATGGTGAGAACCTTGCGCCGCGTGTCCGGGTGCGGCTTGATCCGGTAGCCGTCGTAATCGCAATAGAGCACCGGCCGGGGATACATCGGCACGGGCCAGGACGATTTGGCCCCCTTGGCGCGAATGCGCAGGCCCTCGTCGAGCCGCGCCCGCAGTGCGTTTTCAAGTTCCGGCGAGGCGCAGACGTCGGAGACGAGCTTCCACAAGACCCGCCGCTCGTCGTCGCCGGCGTCGCAGGAATCGTCGAACAGCGTGAACTGCCGCCGCGTATTCGCGCCGTTGAGCGGGACGTAATTCTTTTCTTCCGGACGCTTGGCGAGCAGTTCGCGATAAAAGTCCTCGGGCCAGAAGTCGCGGAAGATCATATGCGGATAAGGCTTCGACCAGACCTCCGCCTCCATGATCGACTTGACCGCATGGGCGACGAGTTCTTCACAGCGGCTTTCAGACATGCTTGACCTTTGCGGCGGACGCGGTTTTTTCGAGAGCGACGGAAGCGCGCTCATAGCCTTTTTTTTATCATTGGGAAAGTAAGCCGCTCGGCAACCCACATCGCCACCGGCGCGACTTGGCCCGCCCTGCCGATCGGCCGCGCCGCCTGTCGATGACAAAAAAAGCTTGCCGCAGGCGGCTTATGCGCCTGACCCGAGGGAGGCTATCGACGCCGCTCCTTGCCCGCCGGAACTGGCCGGCTCGAGTCGGCATGGTCCATGCCGCCGTCGATGTCCGCGCCCGGCGGTTCGAAAATAGCGGCGCGGATGGCCGCCGCTATTTTTACAACTTTTCGCGATGAATTGTTTTTACACACCGCATCCGACCGTTACGTGCTACAAAAACAGACTGGAAACTGTCGAAAATACCAAGTCCACTTACGGAAGCTCAGGGGATGGTCTATGTCCAACGACAATTGGAATGTTGGCGCCGGCAACTGGAATGTCACATCCAACTGGAGCGGCGGCTTACCTGCACAATACGACACCGCAGCCGCGACATCCGGCACGGTCGAGGTCACCGATTATGAAACCGTCGGCGGCATTTCGTTCAGCGGAAGCGCCCTTTTGCAGATCGATGGCGGCGACCTGATTGTCGGCGTTTCTCAGCTGGGCGACGCCGGCAACAGTTTTATTCTTGGCTCCGCCGGAGCGGTGCTCACCGGATCAAACAGTGTTTTGGCGATCACCAATGAGTTGACCGGGACCGCCTCCGGAACCGTCTATCTGGAAGGCAATAATTCCGAATTCCTGTGGCAGCCGCAGGCGTCGAATTACCCTGGCCCCGGCACGGCGGTGAACAGCTCCAACCTCAATGTCGATTTCAACGATTCGGGCAACGGCGGCCAATTTGTGCTCAGCGCCCAGTTCGGGGGAACGGTGTCCGGGTTCCAAAACGGGGATTCGATAAGCTGGTCGGATTTTGAGGGGAATGACACATTTACATCAACTATCGGGAACGACAGCGTCACTTTAAAAGACAGCGACGGCCAAAGCATTACGGTCAATTTTCAAGGCGTTTCCGACCAGTACAACTCAAGCGACCTTTCCGTCAGCAGCGCGGGCGTGATCACGACGACCTACTTGCCTCCGGCGCCTCAAGTCGGCTCGGCGACCTATGACGCGGCGACGGGCCAGTTGGTCGTCACCGCCGCGACGGGCGCCGGAACCGCCCCGTTCACCACCAACGCCGCCGACTTCGATCCGACGCAGCTCACGTTGACGGGGGAAGACGGCTACACTTACACCCTGACCGGCGGCGCCGTCAGCACTGTCAGCGGCAGCTCCTTCACCGTCGCCCTGACGCCGGCTGACCAACTCCAACTCGACGGGCTTCTGAACAACAACGGCGCGGCCTCGACCGGCAACGACATTTTCAATTTTGGCGCCGGTCCCACCACATACGCAATATCCGCCGGCGCCACCTTCGATACCGGCGGCCGGGCGTCGTCGAGCCCCGACGTCACCGTCAGCGACGCCCTGACCCCGACAATCACCGGCGTCAGCTACGCTCCGGGCTCCGGCGTGCTCACGCTGACCGGAACGAACTTCGAGGATGCGGGCGGCTACGGCGGCATAGACCTCGGACAGATCACGCTGACCGGCGGCTCCGGCCAGACCTTCACCTTCGACGCCGGCGACTATGGCAATGCGGTCAGCTCCACTGAAGCCGTCATCGATTTATCGAATACCGCGATTTCTAACCAGCAGACGGTGCTGCCGGGTGAAGAGGCGAGCGTCAACGCGCTGTTCGACAAGGCCGGCGGCGTCTCGAATGAGGGAACGACCTATAATTTTGCGGCGACGAGCGGATGGGATTCCGGCGCCGGCGCAAGCATCGCAACCCAATCCGTGACCGTGGCTTGCTATCTCGCCGGTTCCCATATCCGCACGCCCGCCGGCGAGATCCCGGTCGAGACCCTCCGCATCGGCGATCCGGTCGTGACGGCTTCGGGGCGCTTGCGGCCGATAAAATGGATCGGAACCCGCGCCTATTCCGCCCGCTTCGCCGGCAACAATCCCGATCTGCCGCCGATCCGCTTCAAGGCGGGCTCGCTTGAGGAAGGCGTTCCGGCGCGCGACTTGCTGGTCTCGCCCAAACACGCCATGTTCCTCGACGGCGTGCTGATCCCGGCCGAACATCTGGTCAATGGCGCGACCATCGTCAAAGAGGCCGCGAGCGCGGACATCCGCTATTTCCACATCGAACTCGAAAGCCATGACGTGCTGATCGCCGAAGGCGCGCTCTCCGAAAGTTTTGTCGACGACGACAGCCGCGCGATGTTCCAGAACGCGCATGAGTTCCGCGAGATTTATCCGGCAGCGAAGGCGAAAGAGGCGGTCTATTGCGCGCCGCGGGTCGAGGACGGCTATGCGCTCGACCGGGTGCGCCGCCGCCTCGCCGCGCGCGCCGGAATCGAGGTTCCCGCCGCGACGGAATTCGGCGCCTTGCGCGGCGCGATTCTAACCTGCGATCATGATGGCCTGTCCGGCTGGGCCCGGAACGAGGCTTTTCCCGGCGCGCCGGTCTGCCTCGACGTTTTCGCCGACGGCGCCTTCGTCGGCTACGCCTATGCCGACGAGGAGAGGAATGACGGAAGCCATGGCTTCCGCGTCCGGTTCTCCGCGCCGCTCGAAGCCTCCGCCGCGCACGAGATCGAACTGCGGCGTTCCGCCGACGGCGCGATCCTGATGAAATCCCTGTTCCCCGGCGACTTCAGAACCCGCGCTTCAGCGGCCTGAGCGCCGGAGCCATCGCAAGGGCAAGCGTTACGGCGAAAGTGCGCTGTATTGGCGGCGTGCGCGCGCGGCGGCGCCTTTCAACGGCCAGATGAGATTAGTTTAGTGGACCGTCAACCTAACCCCGAGCCAGCACTTTGTTGAGCGAGAGCGAGACGCGGTTTGGCGCGGCTCACGCCCGCCAGATCATTTCCGCGTAAACCGCATCGCCGCCGCAATCCATAAAGCCCAGCCGGCGATAGAGCCGCGCCGCGCCGGGATTGTCGCGCGCCACGCTGAGGCGCAGAGGCAAAGCGCGGCGGCGCGCCTCCGCCTGCGCGGCGGCGATCAAGGCCGCGCCGAAACCGCGCCCGCGCGTCTCGGGCAAAAGCGCGATATCCGCCAGCCGCGGGCTATCGCCGCCGGCAAGCGCCAGCCGGCCGATGGGCTCGCCCGTCGCGGTCGCTACGATCAGCTTCAGACAAGCCGCAAGGGCGGCGTTTTGCGCGGCGAATTGCTGGCGCATCAGCGGTTCGAATGCCGGCGCCGAGGCCAAGGCGTCCCATGCGGCGCCGCGCGAGAGCCGGAACAGGCGGAAGCGGAATTCCGCGTCCTCTGGCCCTTCCTCGCGCAAGACGAGGGTCCCGGCCGGCGTTGCAATGCGGCGATCCGCCCAATTCCTCTGGTCCATGGGCGCGGCCACGGCTATGGTTGGCGAAACGTCAGGCGAAGAGGCGGGGCCATGAGCAAAATCCATGTCGATCCCGCGGCGGCGCAGCATTTCGCCGCCGCCGATTTCCGCCCGCGCCGGAACGAGACTTTCGCCGTCGAGGGCTGGCCGCACGGGCTGCTGCTGCGCGAAATCCACGAGGGCGCCGCCGGCGGCTTCCGCGTCCCCTTCACCCTGATTTTCCAAGGCCCCGCCGGCGCGTTGCTTCCCGAGGGCCTGCGCCGGCTCAAAGCCGCCGACGCCGCCGTTTTCGATCTCTATCTCATGCCGGTTCATACGCCGGACTCCGGCCGCCAGGACTATCAGGCGGCGTTCAATTGAGCGCAGTCAATTTTGCGACGGGAAAATCCCCTGCAGCGCAATGACGAAGGACAAAGTGAGGTAGGGCGCGCGGTTCTCGTGCGCCTGACCGCCGCCGGACGCGGCGCTCGCCGGGGAAATCGCGCCGGTTGGCGCGCCGGACCCGTAAAAAGATTCGGCGAACCCGCCGGTCGGCGACGAGCCCGACGAAATTCCGAGCACGGACCCGGCCGTTGGCGTGGAATTGGTCGGCGAGGTCGTGGCGTCGGCCATAACCTGATGCGCGTGAATCGGCATTTCGCCCGCGATCAGCGTATGGAAGGCTTCCCCGCCGGCTTGGCCCATGACGAAGTTGTTGCCCTGATGCAGCGGCACGGCACCCTGAAGATTGGGCAAAGCGAAAGTCGACACGCCATTGCCGCCATAGGTTGTTCCCAGCAGAGAGAAAAGGGCCTGATTCTGGTTGATCGGCAAAATCTGGCCATTGCAGAAGGCCCAGCCCTTGGCCGGATAATTGAAGCTGACTATCCTGATTTCGCCCAGATAAGGTGTGGACATCGCGGCCTCCCGGATTTCGAGTTTTTGCGCGCGTCGCGCTGGAATTCATGGATTTCATTGTCCGGCGGCGCCGGAGAAAGTCAGCTGCGCGAAGGATAAATGCCCTGAAGGGCGATGCAGAAATTAAAGGTGAGATAGGGCTGGAGATTATTGTGCGACAGGCTCCCGCCGGCGTTCGACATGGAATTGGCCGCAAGGCCGGTTTTCGCCTGGGCCGGATTGGGGCTGTAGAGATTGACCACGGTCTGGCCCGATTTCCCGCCGCCGCTTTGGCCAACGCCCAGCTGATTGCCGTTGGCGGTCGTGGTCGTTCCCGGCGAGGTCGAGGCGGAAATCGCGTGATTATGCGCCGGCAATTGCGAAGTCAGCAAAGTGACCGCGGTCTCGCCGCCGGTCTGGCCGATATTGCGCAGCGACAGTCCGGAACCCTGGCCGAAATTCAGCGGCGCCGCGCCCTGCAGATTCGGCAAGGCGAAATTGCTGGTTCCGTTGCCGCCATAGAATGTGCCGATCAGGGAGAACAAAGCCGCATATTGCGAAATCGGCAGCAGCTGGCCGTTGCACAAGGCCCAGCCGACCGGGGCGAAGTTGAAGGGAAAGATGCGGATTTCGGCGACGAATTGGTCCGACATGATGCAACCCCCAGGTTCGCGAAAAAGCCGGCGTGGATCAGGTCTGGCTCGGGTAAACGCCAAACAGCGAAATGATGAAATTCAGCGCGACGAAAGGCTGGATATTATCATGCGCTTGGCCTTCGCCCTGATTGGCGACCGATTGCGAGGCCAGTGGCGCCAGCGTCGCGGAATTCGGCGCGGCGTAGGCCGGAGGCGAATTCGGGGCGTTCGAGGTCTGACTGGACAGGACGAGATTGGCCGCTGGAGTCGCCGCCGTTCCCGTCGCCGTCGCCTGGACCTGGTGGCTGTGGGCTGGAATCTGCGAGGTCGTCAGCGCCACCGTCTCCGCGCCGCCGAACTGGCCGAGGACATAGGTCTGTCCGCCCCGCGAGCCCTGGTGCAGCGGCACGCGGCTGCGCAGATCTGGCAAAGCGAACGTCGTTTGGCCATCGCCGCCATAGGTTGTGCCGATCAGATTGAAAAGCACGGAATTATCGGCAATGGACAGCAATGTCCCATCGCAGAAATGCCAATCAACCGGCGCGAAATTGCCGCCAAACAACCGAATCTCGCCAACATAGGGCTGGCCCATGTCCGCCTCCCTGGCCCGGCGTTGACAAAGGCGACGCCGATTCTCGCCCCCCGCGCGTTTTTTTCCGCGCGGCAATCGAAGGATTCAGAGTCTCGTTGCTGTTGTTCTTGTGTTTTTATTCTTCGGCCGGCGTTGGCGCGTCGATTCGCGCTCCGGACGGGATGGTCTTGAGAAGATAGTGAAAAAACACCAAGTTGATCGGAGCTAGCCGATAAATCATACCTTAGCAATAAGGTTCAGGCGATGGGCGCCGCCCCGCAGGGGCCCTAAAGTGAGGCCGGTTCTAGATCTACAGAACTTTCCGGACGCCCGGTAACAATTTCGTGATTTACGGAGGTGCGGCTTGCGGCAGGATTTTTACATTCGCGATCTCACCTATTCCGCCGGCTATTACCCGGAAATTTCTCCTGCGCATTTGGCGTTTTCGCTGTGGAGCGCCGGCGCGCCGGCGCCGGCGGCGGCGCGAAAAATGTTGGAGCTGGGCTGCGGCCAGGGATTTGGCCTGGCGCTGCTCGCCGCCGCCAATCCCGACCTTGCCTTTTCCGGCGTCGATTTCAATTCCGAACATGTCGCCCACGGCCGCGAACTGGCGGCGGCGGCCGGCCTGACCAATATCGCTCTCGACGAACGGGATTTCCGCGTTCTGGCGGCGCAGGACGGCGCGCGCGATCTCGACGTCATCGCCGCCCATGGCGTGCTGAGTTGGGTCGGGCCGGAAATCCAGGAGGCGATTCTCGCCATCGCGGAAAAGCGCCTGGCGGCGGGCGGGTTGGCGATGTTGTCGTACAATTGCCTGCCCGGCGCGGCGGCCCTGCTGCCGCTGCGCCAACTCATGCTGGCCGCCCGCCGCGCCATGCCGGAGGATTCGCGCGCGGCGCTGGCGCTGGCGCTGGCGCTGCTGTCGGGCCTGCGCCAAGGCGAGGCCGAGATTTTTCGCGACAATCCGGTTTTGTGCGCCGAGGCCGACGCGCTTCCCGCCATGGACCCGACCATTGCCGCCCATGAATATCTTTCCGAGGCGGCGCGGCCGTTGGCCTTTTCGCAAGCGGCCGACCTCGCCGCGCGCGCCGGTCTGGCTTTCGTCGCCTCCGCTGCGGTTTCGCAAAATTTCTCCGGCCTTGGGCCCGCCGGCGAAAATTTGGCCTTCCTGCCGGCGGAAATCCGCCCGGTCCTGCGCGAAACCCTGCGCGATCTGATGACCGGAAAAAAATTCCGCCGCGATATTTTCCGCCGCCCGGCGCCGGCGCGCACGGACGGCGAGGCGCCGGATTTCCTGCTGGCCGTTCCCGCAAGATGGCGCGTCGCGGATTTCCCCGCCGCGGAAAACAGCCTGGCGCGGCCGCTGCTCGCGCCGATTCTCGACCGGCTGGCCGGGGGCCGCGCGACTTACGCGGAACTGGCCGAGCTTCCCGAATGTCGCGGCAAGGGAGCGGAAATCCAGCGCGAGGCTTTGGCGCTGCTGGTCGAGGCGGGCCAGGTTATTGCGCTGATGCGGCCGCCCGCAGAAGATTTCGAGCCGGCGCGGCGCTTCAACCGGGAGGTCGTTGAGCGGGCGCGAAAGGGGAGGCTCTACGGCCATCTGGCCTCGCCCGTGGCGCGCGGCGGCTTGCCGGTCGATGATTTCGCGCTTCTGGCTTTGGCCGCTTTTTTCGACGGCGCGGCGGGAGACGTGGAACAGGCGGCGCGGCGCGGGCTGGAGATCGTCGCGGGCCTCGGCCGCCGCCCGGCGGAAAACGGCATCGCCCTGACCGATGACGCCAGGGCGCTCGACTTCCTCGCCGCCCGCCTCGCGCCCTATGTCGCGGACTGGATTCCGGTCTGGCGGAACCTCGGCGTCCTCTGATCTTCTGTGCGGATGTCGCGACAAAAAAAAATGTGTTCACGAATTCGTTGCTTGCCGAACCTTTTGTCTTGGCTGAGTTTGCCGACAGTCAGGCCGGGGCGCGACGCCGCCAGGCCCAAAAATCATAACCAAAAAATCATTCATTTGACGTTGGGGAGCGCGCAATGGCTACCGATCCAGTCACTGGTCAGCTTTGGTACACCGACGGCGAGGCGGGGGCGATAGGCGACAATTACGGCTATGGCGGTAGCGGCGATGAGGCGGGCCGCATCAATTCGGACGGGTCGCCATCGTCGCAGGCGACGCTGCTCGGGCCAACGCCGGTGAATGCGGACGGCGCCGCGACGGCGGGCGACCAATGGTGGACTGGAATCGCGGCGGACACCGCCGCCGGCTATTATTGGGTGGTTGACAACGCCGGCGCCAACGAGTCAGCGGGCTACACGCCGACCGATCCGACCGCGCAGGATCTGGTCGAATATCGAATTGGCTCCTCGACTCCGGTTTCATCGATTCCGATCGGCAGCACCGCCGATCAGGATTATACCAATGACGTCGTGATCGACGCGGTCAGTCACAAGCTCTATGTCTCGATCTGGGACGGGGACACCAGCACCAGCGGCATCGAGGAGTTCAACTATAACCCTTTGACCGGCGCGACCACGCCCATAACCAATGGGATCGGCGGCACGGATTTCATCTTCAACGGCAGCTCGCCGGTGACCGGCGGCAGTTCAGCCGCGGCTTCGTCGCTGGTCACGTCGATGTCGCTCGATGCGGCGGACCAGAAGCTCTATTTCGTCGCAACCAATTACGCCTATAACGTCGCGCCTTTCGCGCTCAGCAACGCCGTCTATGTCGAGAACCTCGCGACCGGCGGTGTGACCCAGCTTACGAGCAATGGAGCCGGCGCGGGCCAATTTCCCACGAGCCTCAGCAACGGCATCATCGGCGGCGTGGCGGTCGACGCCGCCGACAACAAGGTTTTTTTCCTCACCGGCCACAGTGCGGAGGGCGGTTCGCCCGAGCTATGGTATGTTTCGACCAACGGCGGGGCCGATCAAACCGCGACGCAAGTGACGCTCCCCGGCGTTTCGCTCAACGGCGAATGGCAATACACGGGCCTGAGCTACGATTCGGTCAATCACCAGCTCTATATTTCCGAACAGAATCTGGCGATTAATGGCGGTTCGGGCTTTAACGGCCCCGGCGCCATTGTGGTCGCGCAACTCGGCGCGGGCGGGACGACCGTCTCCAGCATTGTCGAGACCATTCCAGAATCGACGCTCCAAAGCGGCGCGCAGCTTGCCTATGTGCCGCTCGGTATCGATTTCGTCAGCCTGCCCGTGCCGGATTTCACCGCGGCGGGGACTCCGGCGGTCGAAAACGGCGCGGCGGTCGATCTGCTCACCTCCACCAGCACGTCAACCGACGCCAGCAACGGCGATTATGTCGGCGCGACCATCCAGATCACCGGTGGAACGTTCTCTTCAAACGAGAATAGCTCAAGCGACGATCATCTTTCGGCGAACACGTCGGGCGCCGCGATCACCGCTTCGTATAACGCCGGAACCGAAACGCTGACCCTCACCGGCTACGACACCGTCGCCGACTACAACAAGGTTCTCGACAGCATCCAGTATAACGTCACCGGCCAGAACTCGACCAATTACGGCCAGGACGATTCGCGCACGCTCACCTGGACGATCAACGACGGCGAACAGAACATTCCCGCCGGTTCGCAGAACTCGACCACCACGACGGTCGATATCACCCCGGTTCATACCGCGCCGACGATCGGCGGCGACGGCAATGTCACAACTTACTATTTCAGCAATCCGCCGACGCCGATCGACAGCGCCCTCACCATTTCCGACCCCGACAGCCTGGACATCACCGGCGCCACGGTCACGATTTCCAGCGGCTATCTGGCCGGCGACGCGCTGAGCTTCTCCCCTCAGAACGGCATCACCGCCACGGTGTCGGGCGATCAGTTGACGCTGACGGGAAATGCAAGCGTCGCGGATTATCAGACGGCGCTGGATTCCGTCGGCTATTCTTCGACCGCGGCCGACCCGACTGCGGCCGACCCGACCGCGGGCGGAACCGATGTGTCCCGCACCATTCAATGGCAGGTCAACGACGGTTTTTCGTCCAGCAATCTCAGCAATATCGCGACATCGACCATCGACGACACAGCCTGCTACCTCGAAGGGACTCGCATCCTGACGGAAAACGGCGAGGTCGCGGTGGAGGATTTGCGGATCGGCGATCCGGTCGTGACGGCTTCGGGCGCCCCGCGCCCGATCGTCTGGATCGGAACCCGCGCCTATTCCGCCCGCTTCGCCGGCAACAATCCCGATCTCCTGCCGATCCGCTTCAGGGCCGCATCGCTGGCTGAAGGCGTCCCGGCGCGCGATCTTCTGGTGTCGCCCAAACACGCCATGTTCCTCGACGGCGTGCTAATCCCGGCCGAACATCTCGTCAATGGCGCAACCATCGTCCAGGAAAAGCCTGAAGACGACTTCCATTATTTCCACATCGAACTCGAAAGCCACGACGTTCTGATCGCCGAAGGCGCCCTTTCGGAAAGCTTTGTCGACGACGACAGCCGCAGCATGTTCCAGAACGCCCACGAGTACAAGAAACTTTATCCCGAGGCGCGGCGGAAGGAACCGGTCTATTGCGCGCCGCGCGTCGGGGACGGCTTTGCGCTCGACCGCGTCCGCCGCCGCCTCGCCCAACGCGCCGGCCTGCCCTGCCCCGCCGCGACGGATTTCGGCGCGCTGTTGGGCGAGGTCGAAACTTGCGACCATGAAGGCGTCTCGGGCTGGGCGCAAAACGCCGCCTTCCCCGACGCGCCGGTCTGTCTTGACGTTATGGTCGACGCCGCGTTCTTCTGCTATGCTTACGCCGATGGAGAGCAAAAGGGCGAGGGCCGGCGTTTCGCCGCGCGTTTCGCCTCGCCGCTCGGCCCGTCACGCCCGCATGAAATCGAACTGCGGCGTTCGGCCGATGGCGCGGTATTGGCGACCAGGTTTTTCCTGGCCGCGGGCGCCCCAAAACATGCGGCGGCATGGAAGGCTTCGAATCATCGAAGCGTCCTATGAATTGCAGTTCCACAGACCGCGCTCGCTGCATTAGCCTGAAGTGATTGTCCTGCGGATCGCCGAACCTCCGCTTGCCGAGAAGCCAGAACGGAGTTGATAATTCTCGTTGTGACCTAACGTAATCATCATTGAGACGTGGCGGGCGCGGAGTGCGCTGCCGATTATGGAGGCGGCCAATGGGAACGAGCTACATTTACGGAACCGAAACCGGCGTCAATACGACCAGCGGCAACACGACGATCGTCGAAAGCGGTGGTTTGTTCGCGGCGACAACTGTCGAAAACGGCGGCACGGAAATCGTCCTCGCGGGAGGCCAGACGGGAGAATACGGCGGCGGCACGGGCACAAGCTTCAACAGCTACGGCACGTTCATCAATGGCGGGACGCTCGAGTTGCAGAGCGGCGCGCTTCTCGGCGCCAATATCGAATTCAACACCAGCAGTGGCACTTACCCGCCCCAGGCAACGACCGGCGGCGTATTGAAAATCGACGGCGCCACCAATCCGAGCCTGGACAGCTCGTCAAATCCCGCCAGCAATTACACCATCCTGAATTTCACCCCGGGCAATACGATCGATCTGACCGGCGTGGCTTACGACACAGCCGGCACCGTTACGCTGCTGACCGGCAATGAACTGCAAATCGTCGAGAACGGCGTCACTTACGACCTCCAGCTCGGCTCTGGGTCAAATTTCACGGGCGAATATTTCCACCTGTCAGCGGACACGATCACCGGCACGGGAAGCGGAACGGCGATCATCGTCAATACAACGCCGCCCTGTTATTGTGGCGGAACGCTGATTTCGACCGAACGCGGCGAGGTGGCGGTCGAGGATCTGGCGATCGGCGACTGCGTCATCACCGCAAACCGCGAGCGCCGCCTGATCAAATGGATCGGAACCCGCGCCTATTCGCCCCGTTTTGCCGGCAACAATCCCGATCTTCTCCCCATCCGCTTCAAGGCGGGCTCGCTCGACGAAAACATCCCCGTTCGCGATCTCCTGGTGTCGCCCAAACACGCCATGTTCCTCGACGGCGTGCTGATCCCCGCCGAGCATCTCGTCAATGGCGCGACCATCGTCAAAGAGGCGGCGACGGAGGATATCCGCTATTTCCACATCGAGCTCGAAAGCCATGACGTGCTGATCGCGGAAGGCGCGCTCTCGGAAAGTTTCGTCGATGACGACAGCCGGGGCATGTTCCAGAACGCCCATCAGTTCCGCGAACTCTATCCGGAAGTAAAATGGGCGGCGGCCGCCTATTGCGCGCCGCGGGTCGAGGACGGCTATGCGCTCGACCGCGTCCGCCGCCGCCTCGCCCAACGCGCCGGCCTGCCCTGCCCCGCCGCGACGGATTTCGGCGCGCTGTTCGGCGCGGTCGAAACTGGCGACCATGAAGGCGTCTCGGGCTGGGCGCAAAACGCCGCCTTCCCCGACGCGCCGGTCTGCCTTGACGTTATGGTCGACGCCGCGTTCTTCTGTTATGCTTACGCTGATGGAGAGCGGAGGGGCGGCGGCCGGCGTTTCGCCGTGCGTTTCGTTTCGCCGCTCGACCCGTCGCGTCCGCATGAAATTGAACTGCGGCGTTCGGCCGATGGCGCGGTCTTGGGGAGCGGCCTGTTCCTGGCCGCACGCGCCACCAGACATGCGGCGGCCTGAGCGCGGCGCAACCGACGAACTGAACATGGCGCTTCGCGGCAGCATCGATTTTGTTTCCGGAACCGCCGTCGACGGCTGGGCCTGGGATCCCGAACAGCCCGATACGCCGGTCAGCCTCCTCGTTCTGGCCAATGGCGCCGTGGTGGGGCGTTGTCTCGCCAACCGGTTGCGGCGCGATCTGGAGGCGGCCGGCATCGGCGACGGCAAGCACGCCTTCAGCCTCCAGTTTCACAAACACCTGCCCGGCGGCGAACGCCATTCGATCGAAGTCCGGCGCGAAGACGACGGCGCCGTTGTGCCCGGCTCGCCGAAAATCGTCGAAACGCCGCTGTCTTTCGATCAGACCGTGGTCGATGAACTTTCCCGCATTTTCGCCGCCGCCGAAACCGACGACGATTTCGACCGGCGCATGGCTTTCCTGGCCGAGCAGACGGAAAAGCTGAAAAACGCCTTCAACCGGAAACGCAGCGGCCTGACCGAGCGTGAGGCGCGGCAGCGCCTGCAATGGCAGGACGCGGCTGGAGCGCCGGGCCGCAAGAATGCGCGCGAGGCGCGGCCGGCGGCGCTGGTGATCGACGACCGCCTGCCCGACATGAACCGCGACGCCGGCTCGAAAGCCATCGTTTCGCATATGGAATCGCTGCAAAGACTGGGTTTCGACGTGCATTTCGCGCCCGCCGACATGGTGGGCGATCCGGGCGCGCTGGAGGCTTTCGGCGTGACCTGCCACGCCAGGCCCTGGGTCAATTCGGTGGAGGAATTGCTCGAACGGCAACGCGGCGCCTATCGGCTCGTCTATCTGCACCGCCTGTCCAACGCGTCCTGCTATATGCCGCTGACGCGGAAATTCCAGCCGCGCGCCCGGGTCATCTACAGCCTCGCCGATCTGCACAGCTTGCGGCTGGCGCGCGAGGCGGCGGTGGAGAAGCGCGACGATCTGGCGCGGCACAGCGAATGGCTGAAGCGCCAGGAGTTCTGGTGCGCCGCCCAGGCCGACGCGGTCGTCACCCATTCGCCGGTCGAAAAAGACCTGTTGCAGCGGAATTTGCCGGCCAAGACCATCGTGGTCGCGCCGTGGCGCGTCGCCCCCGATCCCACCGCCGCGCGCTTTTCCGAACGCAACGGGATCGGCTTCCTGGCGCATTTCGCCCACAAGCCGAATGTCGACGCCGCCCGCCTGCTGGTCGGGCCGATCATGAAGGCGGTGTGGGCGAAAGACCCCACCATCGCCTGCACGCTCGCCGGCAGCGAAATGCCGGAGTCCCTGCGTGAGCTGGCGGGCGAGAAAATCCACGTTCTCGGCGCGGTCGGCGAACTCGGCGAATTTTTCGACCGCGTGCGCCTGACCGTCGCGCCGCTGGCTTTCGGCGCCGGGATCAAAGGCAAGGTTCTGGATAGTTTCGCCGCCGGCGCGCCCTGCGTCTGCACCCCCGTCGCTGCGGAAGGGCTTTTGCTCCCGCCCGCGCTGGCGCGTTTCGTCCACGCGAAAATCACGGATATGGCGGAGGCGATTGTCGCACTCCATAACGACGAGAAACTCCACCGGGAAACCGCCGCCGCCGGGCTGGATTTCATCCGCGACTATGCCAGCGAGGCCAAAGTGGACGCTGCGCTGGCGCAAGCGGCGGATGTTTCGCCGCCCCAAGGCGAGGAGCTGGCGGGCGAGCGAAGCGCTTCGGCCTGATCGCGCCTTACGTTCCCGCAAACGCCCGCGTCGCCGCCAGCCATTCGCGCGTGCGCGCTTCCGGGTCGGGGTTGAGGGTGATGTCGGTGACCACCGCCGCGCTTTGCGCGCCGGCCCGCAAAACTTCGACCGCCCGCTCGGGCGTCAATCCGCCGATGGCGACCAGCGGCAGGGCGCCGATGCGTCGCTTCCACAGGCCGAACTTGTCCAGGCCCTGCGGCGCCCACGGCATTTTTTTCAAGATCGTCGGGAAGATCGGGCCGAGCGCGACATAATCGGGCGCGGCGACCAAAGCTCGTTCCAATTCGGCCTCGTTATGGCTGGAGACGCCGAGTTTCATCCCCGCCCGCTTGATCGCGGCGACATCGGCTTGCAAAAGGTCTTCCTGGCCGAGGTGGACGAAATCGCAGTCCAGCTCCAAGGCAAGGCGCCAGTAATCGTTGACGATCAGTTGCGCGCCAAAATCCCGGCACAGGTCGCGCGCCTGAACGATCTGGGCGCGCAAATCGCTTTCTTCCGCATCCTTCACCCGCAACTGGACCAGTTTCACCTCGCAGGGCAGCAGGCGGCGCAGCCAATCGACATGATCGACGATCGGATAGAATGGGTCGAGGCTCATGAAAAGCCCTGGCCGATGACCGGCGTCGAGGGCGCGGCCATGTCGCGCGGCTCGATCGGCTGGGCGCGGAAGGCGGCGCGCCCCGCCTCGCAGGCGCCGGCGAAGGCCCGCGCCATGGCGACCGGATCGCCGGCGCGCGCGATGGCCGTGTTGAGCAGCACCGCGTCATAGCCCAGCTCGAAGGCCTGCGCCGCCTGGGACGGCGCGCCGAGCCCGGCGTCGATCACCAGCGGCGTGTCGGGGAAACGGGCGCGCATCGCCCTGAGCGCGAAAATATTGTTGAGGCCCCGGCCCGAGCCGATCGGCGCGCCCCAGGGCATCAGCACCTTGCAGCCGGCGTCGAGCAGCTTGTCGGCGACCCTCAGATCGTCGGTCGTATAGGGAAAGACCTTGAACCCCTCGTCCGACAGGATGCGCGCCGCCTCGACCAGACCGAAGACATCCGGCGCGAGCAGATCCTCGTCGGCGATCACCTCCAGCTTGATCCAGTCGGTCCCGAAAAGTTCGCGCGCCATCTGGGCGGTGGTCACCGCCTCCTTCACCGTGCGGCAGCCCGCCGTATTGGGCAGGACTCTCATGCCCAGCGAGCGGATCAGGCCCCAAAAAGTCTGGCCGGCGCGCCCGCCGCCGGCCTCGCGGCGCAGCGAAACGGTGACGACTTCGGCGCGCGAGGCGGCCAGCGCCTCGGCGAGGATCGCCGGCGAGGGATATTGCGCGGTGCCGACCAGCAGGCGCGAGTCCAGCTCCACGTCGTAAAGGCGAAGGGGATCGTTCATGCTCAGCCTCCTTGCTCAGCCGCCTTGGCGCGGCGTCAGGATTTCGACCTTGTCGCCTTCGGCAAGGCGGCGCTGCCGGCGCTCCTTGGCGCGCACGAATGTTTCGTTGACCGCGGTCGCGACGAATTCGCGCGAGAAGTCGAGTTCCTCGATCAAAGCGGCGAGATCAGACGACTTCACGTCGCGCGTCTCCCCATTGACCACGATTTTCATCCATGACCTCCGGAAAATAGGCGTCTTCCAGCACGATCCGCGCCGCGCGGCTGGCGAGCGCCGGCGACAGCAGGAAACCGTGGCGGTAGAGTCCGTTCAGATAGAGCCGGCGCCCCTCGCGGCGGATGCGCGGCAGATTATCCCAGAAACTCGGCCGCACGTCGGAGCCGGTTTCGACCACTTCGGCCTCGCCGAAGGCCGGATGGATGGCGAAGGCCGAATTAACCAGTTCGACGATGGAGCGCGCGGTGACGCGGGCGCGCTCCTCGTTCTCGATCATGGTGGCGCCGACCATGAAAGTTCCGTCGGCGCGCGGCACCACATAGACCGGATGGCGCGGATGCAGCATCCGCACCGGCCGGGCGAGTTTTATGTCGGACGAGCGCAGGATCATCATCTCGCCCTTGACGCCGCGCAGGCCGGAAAGAGCGGGCTGGGCGGCGAAGCCCCGGCAATCCAGCACCCAGTCGCAATTGTCGGACAGGGTCTCGGCGTCCACGCCATAGTGGAGCGTCACATTGGGCTCGGCGGCGAGTTTCTCGGCCAGCGCCGCCAGCGCGGAACGCGGCTCCAGATGGGCCTCTTCCTCGAAATAGAGCGCGGTGGAGAAATTTTCCGAAAGATCGGGCTCCAGGGCCGCGAGGCCGGCGCGGTCCAGGGTGACGAAATGCGAGGTGCGCCGCGCGAATTGCATCAGCTCGGCGCGGTCGCGCTCCGGCGCCACCACCATGCTGCCGCGCCGCTCGGCGAGCGGAACCTCCCTGGTCCAGAAATCCAGCGCCTCGGCCCCGAGACTGGCGACGATCGGCTCGGTCGATTCGGCCTCGCACCAGGGCGCGATCATGCCGCCGGCGTAAAAGGAGCAGCCTCGGCCGGGGCCGTCGCTCTTCTCGACGATTTCGATCGCGAGGTCACGCCCCGCCGCTCGTGCGCGCGTGGAAATCTCATAAGCGGCGGTGAGTCCCGCCGCGCCGGCGCCGATGACGCGAATGCGCATTCTGCCCTCGCTTTCCCACTCCATGGGCCGGACCCGAACGGAAAAGCGCGCGTGGGCGAAGCAGGCTTCGTTTCGCGCCATCCCTCCGCCAGTGCGAACTGGATCAGGTGCGGCGGCCCGAATTCGAACCGCCTGAGGGTCGCCGGGCCGTCGCAAGACGCCGCCAGCCTCTCAGCCCCAAGTTGCGATTTCTCTCGCGGGGCTCCCCTTGGCCAAGAAGGATTTATGTGTCGCCCGACCCGCCGCCGTCAAGTGACCTGACGCCGCGGCAGTGGGCCGGTTTGAATCCTGCCTATCCGGTCGACGCCCGTGCCGCCATAGAGGGCGGTCAGAACCCGCCCCATGGCGCCGCCAACATTGCCGCCGCCAATGGCGCAGTTTGTGAAGGGTTTCGGTCGCCGGCCCCCACACGCGTGATCGGGTCGGCGCGGGGCCGGCGACCGAAAGCCTCCGAAGGAGGAAACCGCGGGCCGGAAAGGCTCCGTTGCCGCGAGGCTCGCTATGGGGATTTGAAGACGGCGGTCAGGGCAACGGGGCGTCTGTTTTGCGCTTTGGCGCCGGTATTTGACGGTGTGACGTGCGGCGAGGAGGCGATTTGGGCGATCCGCGCGTAGATTTTTCCGAAGGTCATGGGGCTGAAGCAGCTTTGGGCGGGCGTTTCGGGCGCGGCGCGCCCGGGCCAGAACGAGGTCGGCGGCGAAGGCAAGCAGAACTGGGGAGCGGGAAGTGGGGTCATGGTCATGAGGTGTCGATCCTGATCCGACAGGGCGAGGCCGGCGGCGCGGGGCGCACGCCTTCAAACGTTTCGATGATGATCATCCGGCCGCCGCAGCAGGGGCATTTGTGCGCGCCGTCAACGGGATCGGCGTCGCCATCCGTCTCGGGCTGTTGTTGCGGCGGGGTCTCGGCGACGGCCAGTAACGCGCGGGCGCGCTCGATGTTGCGGGCTCGCGCCGCGCTGGCGAACAGGCCGTAGTGGCGGATGCGGTGGAAGCCGCTTGGCAGCACGTGCATGAGAAACCGGCGGATGAACTCAGGCCCGTCGAGCGTCATGGTCTTGAGCTGGTCGCCTTCCTTGATCCGATAATCTTTCCATTTGAAGGTGACGCCCGCGTCGTCGAGCGCGATGAGCCGGGAGTTCGAGATGGCGACCCGATGGGTATAGCGCGACAAATAGGCGAGCACAGCCTTTGGACCGGCGAAGGGCCGCTTGGCGTAAACGACCCATTCGGAGCGACGCAAAGGCGCGAGGGCTGCGGCGAAAGCCTCTCTGTCGGCGAGCGGCGCCAGATCGCCGAAGAAGGTGAGGCGGCCGGCGGCGTTCAGCGTGGCGAGACCTTCGAGGAACAGCCGCCGGAACAAGCGCGAGAGCACGCGCACCGACAGGAAAAAGCCCGGCTTGCAGGCGATCCAGCGCGATCCGTCCGGCGACAGGCCGCCGCCGGGAACGATGATGTGGACATGGGGATGATGGGTCAGCGCCGAGCCCCATGTGTGCAGGACGGCGGTGAGGCCGATGCGGGCGCCGAGATGTTTGGGATCGGCGGCGATGGTGGTCAGGGTCTCGGCCGCCGCCTTGAACAGCAGATCGTAGACGACGGCCTTGTTCTGGAAAGCGATCGCCGCGACCGCGGCCGGCACGGTGAAGACGACGTGGAAATAGGGAGCCGGCAGCAGTTCGGCTTCTCGTTCTGCCAGCCATTGTCGGGCGGCGGCGGCCTGACACTTGGGACAATGGCGGTTGCGGCAGGAGTTATAGGAGATGCGCGTATGCGCGCAGTCCTCGCAGCGCTCGACATGACCGCCGAGCGCGGAGGTGCGGCAGTTTTCGATCGCCGACATCGCCTTCAATTGGGCGAGGCTGACATGACCGGCGTTGGCCTTGCGCCAGTCCGCGCCATGGGCGTGAAAAATGTCGGCGACTTCAAGATGAGGCCGCGGCATGCGGCGTGCGTCAAACGGGCGGCGCGCGCCCGGTGAGGTTCGCGGTGAGCTTTTCCAGCGGGCTGGTGACGTCGCGGATCGTGTTGACGGCGACGCGGGTGTAAAGCGCCGTCGTCTCCAGCTTGGCGTGTCCGAGCAGGACCTGGATGACGCGGATGTCGACGTTCTGTTCGAGCAGATGGGTGGCGAAGCTGTGCCGCAGGGTGTGGGGCGACACGCGCTTGGCGATGCCAGCTGTCCGCGCCGTTTCGCGCACAACGCGGCTCAACTGGCGCGCCGACATCGGGTTGACCGGGTTCTGCCCGGGAAACAGCCAGGCCTGGGGCCGCGCCGCCCGCCACCAGTCGCGCAGCCATTCGAGCAGTTGCGGCGAGAGCATGACATAGCGGTCGCGCTGACCCTTGCCCTGCTCGACCCGCAAGGTCATGCGCTTGCTGTCGATGTCCGACACCTTGAGCGCCACGACCTCGGAGACGCGCAATCCCGCGCCATAGGCGACGCCGAAGGCGGCCTTGTACTTGAGGCCGGGCGCGGCTTCGAGGAGGCGGGCCACCTCCTCCTGGTTCAGCACCACCGGCGCCCTGCGCGGCTTATGCACGCCAGCGAGATGGCGGGCGAGTTCAGGCCGTTCGAGCGTGACGTTGAAGAAGAACCGCAGCGCGGCGACGGCGGCGTTGATGGTCGGCGCGCCGATCTGCCGATTGGCCATATGCAGCTGGAAGAGCCGAACGTCCTCGGCCGTGGCGGCGTCCGGCGAACGGCGGAGAAAGACCGCGAAGTTCCGCACGTGGCGGATGTAGTCCTTCTGGACCTTCTCGGTGAAGCGGCGCGCCGTCATGTCCTCGGTCATGCGCTGGCGCAATGGGCTGTTTGGCTTGTCGATCATCGCGAAAGCTCCTGTCTCGCATGGGGTTGAACCCCACGATTTTGAGACAGGTCAGCCGCGTCGCCTCAGGAATTGCACGATCACGAATCTCGCCGCTTCTCGCCGCCCCTACCGCGAAAGCGGTTTAGTCCATCGGCGGAAAGCGGAAGACCCCAAGCGCCGCCGGCAAGGGCCGCTTGGCGCCAGGAGCGCTCTTTGGGGCGTAGAACGAATGAACCAGTGTTTTCGGCAGAAAGCTGCGCTCGACGAACGCGCCCAAATGATCCGCGCCATCGAAGCGGTGGCCTGACTCCAGCGGCTGATTCCGCGCGGGATCGCCTGTTTCATCGATAATTCCACCTCTTGCCCGAATAGGTCTTCGCCTGCGCCGGGCGAAGACCGGACAACACTTTTCTGTGAGCTTGCGCTCCACGACCGCCCTGCAACCGCGCGCCGCCATCGGCCTGATCGCCATTTCCGCAACACCTGTGAAAACAACAAAAAAAAGACATTATTGCTTGTCGCTCACTCACGGGAATGATAGTTAATAATGTCTTGATTTAGATCGTGCAGGCGCGGGCGAATGCGTTGCAAAATCGTCCGGGCGAGGGTTGGGACTTTGCCCGAGATGTGATGTTTGAACTCCGGGCGCAGGCCCGGGCCGGTATTTGAAATTCGGCGCTCGTCCGGTTGCTCCGGGTGACGAATTTACGGAAAAATTAAATTACTCGCGAAACGCGCCGGAGCGGCGCTGGTACGGGAGTGACGCAAATGCCGGTAACTACGTACACCTGGACCAACGCGATCGCGGACAGCAATTGGTTCACTATCGGCAACTGGACTCCAGGGGGCTTCACTCCGTCGTCGATCACCTCCAGCGAGATTGCCGACATCCCCAATGGGGGCATATCGATCGTAGATACCGCAGGCGGAACGGTCAGCATTTCCAACGCCGGCACGATCCAGCTCAGTGCGGCGAGCGGCGGCTATGCCTATTGGGAGATCTCCGACGCCGCGAACGGCACGGTGAACCTTTCCGGCGGGGGCACGGTGTCGCTGAGCGACTTCGCCGGCAACGCGATCTTCAGCAATTACAGCGGCGTCACCCTCGACAATATCGACAACACGATCCAGGGCGCGGGGCTGTTTTCCAACCTCACCATGGAAAACGGCGGGACGATCGACGGCAACCAATCCGACACCGCTTTGACGCTCGGAGCCGGCCTGAACCTCAGCAACAACACCGGGATCCTCGAAGGCACGAACGGCACGGTGGCGGTCAACGGCCAGATCGTTTCGGGCGGCCTGTTGATCGAAGGGAGCGTGACCCAGACCGGCGCCGGCAAGGTCGAGGCGACCAGCGGCGGCGCCGTCACGATCAACGGCGGGAGCGTGTCCGGCGGCGCGGTCAATGTGGACGCCGGCGGAACCATGGAACTGACCAACAGCGGCCAGATCGGCGGCGGGACGCTCAATGTCAACGGCGCGCTCAATGTCTTCGGCTCGGGCAATGTCATCGACGCCACCACGGCGACGGCGACCGTCGCCGGAACCGGGAAGATTTCCATCGCCAACGGCGGCGAGCTGACGCTCGGCACGCCCGGCCATCCCGGTCCCGTCGGCGGGACCGCCCATATCGCCAACTCCGGCACGATCTCGCTCAATGCGACGACCGGCGGCTATGCCTATTTGCTGATCGGCAACGTCGCGGGCGGCGCGGTGGACCTCTCCGGCGGAGGAACCGTGTCGCTGAGCGACAACGCCAACAACCAGATTTACAGCAATTACAGCAACGTCACCCTCGACAATATCGGCAACACGATCCAGGGCGCGGGGCAGATCAACAGCCTCACCCTGGAAAACGGCGGGACGATCGACGGCAACCAGCTCGACACCGCCCTGACCCTCGGAAGCAGCCTGAACGTCAGCGACAACACCGGGACCATCGAAGGCACGAACGGCACGGTGGTGGCCGGCCAGATCACCGCGGGCGGCCTGGTGATCGACGGGACCGTGACCCAGACCGGCGCCGGCAAGGTCGAGGCGACCAGCGGCGGTGCCGTCACGATCAACGGCGGGAGCGTGTCCGGCGGCGCGGTCAATGTGGATGCCGGCGGAACCATGGTCCTGACCAACAGCGGCCAGATCGGCGGCGGGACGCTCAATGTCACCGGCGCGCTCAATGTCTTCAACTCCGGCAATGTCATCGACGCCACCACGGGGACGGCGACCGTCGCCGGAACCGGCCAGATTTCCATCACCAACGGCGGCGAGCTGACGCTCGGCACGCCCGGCCATCCCGGTCCCGTCGGCGGGACCGCCCATATCGCCAACTCTGGCACGATCTCGCTCAATGCGACGACCGGCGGCTATGCCTATTTGCTGATCGGCAACGTCGCGGGCGGCGCGGTGGACCTTTCCGGCGGGGGCACGGGCGTGGTCTCGCTGAGCGACAACGCCAACAACCAGATCTACAGCAATTACAGCGGCGTCACCCTCGACAATATCGACAACACGATCCAGGGCGCGGGGCAGATTTCCAGCCTCACCCTGGAAAACGGCGGGACGATCGACGGCAACCAGTCCGACACCGCCCTGACGCTCGCAAGCAGCCTGAACGTCAGCAACAACACCGGGACCATCGAAGGCACGAACGGCACGGTGGCGCCTAACGGCCAGATCACCGCGGGCGGCCTGGTGATCCAGGGGACCGTGACCCAGACCGGCGCCGGCAAGGTCGAGGCGGCCAACGGCGGCGCCGTCACGATCAACGGCGGGAGCGTGTCCGGCGGCGCGGTCAATGTGGATCTCTTCGGAACCATGGAACTGACCGGCGGCGGCCAGATCAGCGGCGGAACGCTCAATGTCAACGGCGCGCTCAATGTCTTCGGCTCGGGCAATGTCATCGACGCCACCACGGGGACGACGACCGTCGCCGGACCCGGCCAGATTTCCATCGCCAACGGCGGCCAGCTGACGTTCGGCACGGCCGGCGGCGGGACCGCCAATATCGACAACCAGGGCCTGATCTCGCTCAATGCGACGAGCGGCGGCTATGCCTATTTGCTGATCGGCAACGTCTCGGGCGGCTTGGTGGGCCTTTACGGCGGGGGCCTGGTCTCGCTGAGCGACAACGCCAACAACCAGATCTTCAGCAATTACGGCAACGTCACCCTCGACAATGTCGACAACACGATCCAGGGCGCGGGGCAGTTTTACAACCTCACCCTGGTAAACGGCGGGACGATCGACGGCAACCAGTCCGACAACGCCCTGACGCTCGAAAGCAGCCTGACCGTTTACAACAACACCGGGACCATGGAAGGCACGGCCGGCACGGTGGCGGCCAACGGCCAGATCACCTCGGGCGGCCTGGTGATCCAGGGGAGCGTGACCCAGACCGGCCCCGGCAAGGTCGAGGCGACCAGCGGCGGCGCCGTCACGATCAGCGGCGGGAGCGTGTCCGGCGGCGCGGTCGATGTGGATGCCGGCGGAACCATGGTCCTGACCAACGGCGGCCAGATCGGCGGCGGGACGCTCAATGTCAACGGCGCGCTCAATGTCTTCAACTCCGGCAATGTCATCGACGCCACCAAGGCGACGGCGACCGTCGCCGGAACCGGCCAGCTTTCCATCGCCAACGGCGGCCAGCTAACGCTCGGCACAGCCCTCGGCCATACCGCCAATATCGACAACAAAGGCACGATCTCGCTCAATGCGACGAGCGGCGGCTATGCCTATTTGATCGTCGGCAACGCCACAGGCGGCACGGTGGACCTTTCCGGCGGGGGCGTGGTCTCGCTGAGCGACAACGCCAACAACCAGATCTACAGCAATTACAGCAACGTCACCCTCGACAATATCGACAACACGATCCAGGGCGCGGGGCAGATCAACGGCGGCTCCGGCGCGCTCAACATGGACAATGGCGGAACCATCGACGCCAGCGGGACCAGCAATGCGCTGCAAGTCGATAACTTCACCAATCTGTCCAACACCAGTACGATCGAATCGACCGGCGCCGGCGGCCTGACCCTTTCCGCCGACACGATCAACAACGCGGGCGGCTTCATCGAGGCGAATGCAACGGGCGTCAGTCCCGTTTCCACCAGCGTCCTCATTCAAAACAGCACGGTCACCGGCGGAACCATCGAGGCGGACGCCTCGGCCGGCCACACGGCCACCGTGACGATCGATCCTTCGACGATCAGCGGCGCCGACCTGCTGGCGGCAAACGGCGGCTCGATCACCGTGGATGCGGGCACCACCGTGAACAATACGGACACGGCGACGCTCGAAAACGGCGGTTCGATCAATTTTCAGACGGATTTCACCGGCCCCGCCTTTTTCACCGGCACGGGCAATACGCTCTCCCTGACGAATAACAACGGCGACACCAGCGGGCTCATCTCGGGCTTCACGTCCGGCGACAAGATCGACCTGACCAATTTGAATATCAGCGGCGCCACCATCCAGTCCGAAACGGTCATGTCTGGACGGCGCCCCTTGATCAAGGGTTTTCTTGGCGTGCTGTGAACGTCTCGGGTGCGGTCATGTCTTCGGCCTGTTGACGCGGGTTTTTATCGCCGCTGGCCCTGATGGATCGTCCGCCTGGCTCTTTGCCTCAATCACCGTATCGCGCTCGCATTGGCGCCGACACTACATCAGGCTTCCGAGCCTTTCCGTGGTTCACATCACCCCTTGGTCACCCTCGATTGCGTTTCGCCTTGCGGCGAAAACCCTGTGGCCGGCGTCAGGCGGCGGCCTGCCGCCCGACGTAAACGCCGCCGCGCGCCAGCAGCGCGAAGACGATGCGCGCCAGCTTGTTGGCCAGCGCCACCGCCGTCAGCTTGAACTTGTATTTGGCGTCCTTGCGCTCCAGCAGCCGATCGGCCCAGACGCGCAGGGCGTCGCTATGGCCCTTGCGATGGCACAGCACCGCGCAGGCCCCGACCACCAGCAATTTGCGCAAGTAACGGTCGCCCATTTTCGAGATGCGGCCGAGCTTCTCCTTGCCGCCGCTCGAATATTGGCGCGGCACAAGGCCGAGAAAAGCAGCGAACTCGCGGCCGGAGGCGAAGGCGCCGATGTCTTGCACGGTCGCAACGACCGCCGAAGCCGTGACCGGCCCGACGCCGGGAATGGTCATCAGCCGCCGCGCCCTCTCGTCGGTCTCGATCAGCGCCTCGATCTCGGCTCCGATCCGGTCGATTTCCTCATCGAGCGCGTCGATCTGGCGAGCCAGCGGCGCCAGCGCCGCGCGCACGCAATCGGCGACGACGATCTCGCCGTTTTCGTCGCAGCCCTCGGCGGCCATGCGTTTGAGCACATAGGCGTTTTGCGCGCCTTGCGCCGCGACGACGCCGATTTCCGCCAGATGCCCGCGCAGCGCATTGAGGAGTTGCGTGCGCTGGCCGACCAGCAACTCGCGCGCGCGGTGGCGCATCAATTGCGCCTGGTTGTCGACCGAGCGCACCGGCACGAAGCGCATGTTCGGCCGCCCCAAGGCCTCGCAGATCGCCGCGGCGTCGGCGGCGTCGTTCTTGTTGCGCCGAACGAAAGGCTTCACATAGGCGGGCGGGATCAGCTTGACCGAAAAGCCAAGCCCGATCAGCTCGCGCGCCCAATGATGCGCCGAGCTGCAAGCCTCCATGCCGACAAGGCACGGCGGAAGCGAGGCGAAAAATTGCAAAAGCTGCCCGCGCCGGACAGGCTTGGCGACGATGACCGCACCTTGCGCGTCAATTGCATGCACCTGAAACACGTTCTTGGCGAGGTCGAGACCAACTTGCGTGACAGAAGAAAGATTCTTGATAGACTTACCCATGGACGGCGCTCCATCTGACGGTTGTTTCATCGACCACCATCATGGCACATCGATGCCGCTTCGGGGCGCCGTCCACCCCATCACCGTAGGCGGCAATCTGGATGTGACGATCGGAAACGGCTCCGTCACCGAGAATCTGCTTTTCGCCGGGACCAACCTCGAAGGAAAGCTTAACCTTGCCCCTGACACCGGGACCGGAACCTATGTCGAGACCACCGCCTGCTATTGCCGCGGCACATCGATCGCGACGGCGAATGGCGAGATCGCGGTCGAGGATCTGAAGATCGGCGATTTGGTTGTAACCTTGGACGGTTCAACCAGGCCGGTCGCCTGGATCGGCAGATCTACCGTTTCGGCGCGCTTCGCCGATCCGGTGCGGCTTTTCCCCATTCGCATCAAGGCCGGCGCGCTTGGCGAGAACATCCCAAGCCGCGATTTGCTGCTCTCGCCCGATCACGCCTTGTTGATCGACGACGTGCTGATCCACGCTGGCGCCCTGGTCAACGGGACGTCGATCGTCCGGGAGACGCATGTGCCGGAAACATTCGGCTATTATCATGTCGAACTCGACGATCACTCGCTAATCTTTGCCGAGAACACGCCTGCGGAGACTTTCGTCGACAATGTCGATCGCTTGAACTTCGACAATTGGGCCGAGCATGAAGCGCTCTATCCCGCCGGCAGGCCGATCGAGGAAATGAACTATCCGCGCGCCAAGGCGCGCCGTCAGGTTCCGATGGCGATCCGCACGGCGCTCGACCGACGCGCGAACATCATCGGCGCGGCGAAAGTATTGGCGGTCGCCTGAACTCCAATGTTGCCGGTGTGGGAGATCGGCCAGGCCGGTCAAGCCCATCAATTTTCAAACTCACCGACACCCGACGCCGCGGCTTGTGCTTTGCCTGCGGCCGCTTGCGCTTTGCCCGGGGCGGTCCGTCTCGGCGCGGCGCCGGACTTGCATCACTGGATAGGCTTTGACCTTTGTCCGACAATATGTTTAGAGCCATTCCAAAGATATTGTGGACGCCAAATGCGGAATCCGCCAGCGAGGGGACGGACGGGGAGATGACAGGCGTGATCGGACAGAGACTTGAACTCCCGGCGGGACGGCGTGTGGCGCCACGGCAGGCCTTCGACTGGAAGGACGGCGCGCTGGCGCGGCTGGTGCGTGAAAAACTCCGCTCGGCCGATCTGCGTCCGACCCGCCAGCGGATCAGTCTGGCGAGCCTGCTCTTCGTCGCCGGCGACCGCCATGTGACGGTGGACCAATTGTTCGACGAGGCCAAGGCTTTGCGCATGCCATTGTCGCGCGCCACGGTCTACAACACCTTGCATCAATTCGTGGCGGCCGGCCTGGTGCGCGAGATCGCGCTTTACGGCTCGAAGGTCTGGTACGACACCAAGACCGGCTCGCATTGTCATTTCTACGACGAAACCCAGGCCGACCTGTTCGACATGCCCGAGGATGTCGCCAAACAGCTCGCCATCGTCCCGCCCCAGGGCAAAAGAATCGTTGGCGTCGACGTCATCGTCCGGCTGGCCGACGAGGACGAAGCCATCTGATCTCAAAAGGCGTTTTTCGTCAGGATCACCGAGAACGGCGTCAGCGCCAGGATTTTCACGTCGAACCAGATCGTCCAGTTCTCGATGTAATAAAGATCGTGCGCCACGCGCTGCTCGATCTTCTCCTGCGTGTCGGTCTCGCCGCGCCAGCCGTTGACCTGCGCCCAGCCGGTGATGCCCGGCTTGACGCGATGACGGGCGAAATAGCCCTCGATGGCGTCGTCATAGAGCAATCCCGCCACCGCGCCTCTTATCGCATGCGGACGCGGACCGACCAAAGACAGATCGCCGATCAGGACATTGAACAATTGCGGCAGTTCATCCAGCGACCAGCGGCGGATGAAGGCGCCGAAAGGGGTGACGCGCGGATCGTCGCGGGTCACCAGTTTGGAGGCATGGTGGTCGCATTGCTCGACATACATCGAACGGAACTTGAAGACCGAAAATTTCTCGTTGTTGAAGCCATAGCGCGTCTGGCGGAACAGAACCGGGCCCCTTGACGTCAGCTTCACGCCCAGCGCGACCGCCGCCAGAACCGGCGACAAAGCCAGGATCAGCAGCGCGGCGGCGACGCGGTCGAACAGGGTCTTGAGCGCGGCGCCCCAATCCGAGATCGGCTTGTCGAACACCGGCAAGAACGGGACGTCGCCGATATATTGGTAGGCGCGGTCGCGCAATTTGAGCCGGCTGCCGAGGGCGGAAATGCGAATATCCACCGGCAGGGTCCATAATTTCTTGAGAATCTGGAGAATGCGCGTCTCGGCGGCGGTCGGTATGGCGACGATCAGCAGATCGACCTTCTGCTCGCGGCAGAATGTTTCGAGATGGTCGAAAGAGCCGAGAAAGGCGTAGTCGCGGATGTCTTCGGGCAGCCGCTCGCGGCCGCGATCGTCGAACAGGCCGAGAATCTCCAACGCGCCCCTGCCCGACCGCTCCAGCCGGCGGATCGTGTCGAGCGCATGCTGGCCGCCGCCGACAATCACCGTGCGCCGCGCGAGGCGGCCCTGCCGCGTCCATCTTTTGACCGCGACGGCAAAAAGCACGCGGGCGAAGCCGCTTCCGGCCCAGGCGCCGGCGAACCAGGTCAGAATCCAGCCACGCAAAAAGTTTGGCTCCCCGACGCCGGCCATCACCAGACCCGCCGTCCACAGCGCGAGCGCGCCGCCCAAGGCAATAGCGAGATTCAGGCTTTGACGCGGGAAATCCCCCATGGCGCGGATGGTGTAGCTCCAGCGCGCCTGGAGCGCGAGTATGGCGAGCACGGTCACGCCGACGAGACTGGTGGAAAGCAGGCCCGCGCCCAGCGCTCCGGGCGCGTCCTGTCCCAGGAAGGCGGCAAAGCCATTCGCCGGAATGTTGAGCGCGTCCAAAAGCAGCAGCGCCCCGACCAGCAGGGGCTGCGAGATGCGCCGATCGCGAGGCGCGACAAAGCGGGTGCGGCCACTGCCGGCGGCGAGCCCGCGTTCGAGCGCCCGGCTCAGGTCCACAACGTGAAAAGCCGGTCTTCCGAGGGACTCCGAGGCCGCGTCCGAGGTGACTTCCGTTCGGGAGGGGAGACGTTGCGCGCCACGCATGATCGACCGAAATCCATTTATGCCGGGCCCATGGCCCGCAAGTCCTGAAAGGCCTTGCAGCGCGACTCTAAAATCCCGCCGTAAACGGCCCGTTGCGGCAAGGGTCGGCAGACGGCCGCGAAAGGCGCGCGGGGACGAATCCATGCCGCGCAGGCAAGGCCAACTTGCGGCGCGGCGCCGCGGATGACGACGAAGATATAATAAATTCCGATGGTTACAAGATCGATCGCGGCGCTTCTCGTCGTCTTGCGCGCTTGAGGCTTTGTTTACCTTGCCGAACGATTATTCACGAAACGCTCATCAACGCCTTTTGGCCTGTCTCTCATGCCCTTCTCCGCCCGGCCCCCGCGCGTTTTCGGCCTTGCCCTCATCCTGTCGCTCGCGGCCTCCGGCGCGGCTGCGGCGGGCGATTGGCGTTTCTGCGTCGGCGTCGCGCCGGCCTCGCACGAGACGGTGATCACCGACATTTTCGCCAGCCCGGAAGAGAGCGCGCGGCTGGAGCGCCGGTTCGAGGCCTATTATCGCGGGCGGGACGGGCGCGCCCTCACTTTCCAATGCCCGCGCGGTTACGACGACCGCACCGAGGCCCTCAACGCCCAGACCACGGCGCTGCAATTCGACCAGCAGATGGGCTTCGCGGTGAGCAATCTCGCCGCCGCCAAGGTCGCGGCCATCGTCGGCGGCGACGAATGAGTTTTTCGCGCGCTAAACCCGCATTTCTCACACGGGGTCGTCCTGCGCCAGCTCAAGACGCCGACAGGGCAGGAGAATGGCGCAGGCCGATGCGCCACATCGGCCAAGCCGTTCGACGCACACTGTCGGCGTCCATAGCCTGTCGCTTGCGACGGGCGTCCTTCCGGACGCCCTGTTGAGCTGGCCCTCCGGGTTGCATTTCGACGGCCGCCCGCCGCGTCGGGCGGCTCAACCGTATGACCCCATACGTTTTTCGCCGCCCTCCTTGCGTTCAACTCGTCGAAATCGCAACGCAGGTCGGCCCCGCGTGAGAAATGCGGGTTAAGTGTCGGGAAGCAGAATGAAAATCAGAAGAAAAACCCCGAAGATCACAAACAGCGCGACCAGCCCCATGGCGACCAGACGATCGTCCGGGGTTTCCGCGCGACCAATGCCGAAGGCGGGAGCGATTTCGGGGTTTTCGGCTTCCGCGTCGCCCTCCGGCGTTTGAACGTCCTCGCGCGCGACGGCGACAGGGGTTTCGATCATTTTCGCTTCGTGCGACTTTTGCGGCTTCGGCGGCTTTACGGCTTTCGGCGGCGCCTCGATCCGTCGCGGCCGGGGGTTCACGGCGCCTGCCGCGCGCTCGCGCCCGATCCGGCCCCGAACCAGCACGAAAAGCGCGCAGGCCAGCGGCAGCGCCAAAGCGAGCGCCGGCGCCTGCGCGTCGATCCAGCCGGCGAAGATCGGATCGTGGGCGATCATGCCGCCCGCCACCCAGCCCAGCAGGCCGGCGCCCAGATCGGCGAGCCAGGGAAAAGCGCGCATCAGCGTCGAAAAACCGAAACTGCCGAACACGATCAAGGGAACGCTCAGCGCGAGGCCGAACAGCAACAGCCAGACATTGCCGGCAGACACCGCCGCCAGCGCCACCACATTGTCGAAACTCATCGCGGCGTCGGAAACGATGATGATTCCGACCGCGGCGAGCAAATTCGCCTCGCTCCGCGCCGATTCCCCCAGCGCGTCGGCCTCGTCGTCGCCGCTCATCAGGTTGAGCGCGATCGCCAGCAAGGGAATGGCGCCCACCAATTGCACGAAGGGCAGCGTCATCAGTTCGCTGGTCATCAGCGTGAGGAACACGCGCAGCGAAATGGCGCCCGCCGCGCCGGCCCAGGCCGCGCGCCGCGCCTGTTCGGGCGGCAGGCGCCGGCAGGCGAGCGCGATCACCAGCGCATTGTCGCCCGACAGCAGCAGATCGAGAAAAATGATCTGGACGACGATTCCGAGCGAAGCGGCGGCCGTGGCTCCATCCATGGCGAATCTTCCCGTCTAGAGCCTTTTCCGTTCCTTCGGAATCGGAAGAAGTCTCTAGTTAATTGTTTTAACGCATATTCTTGTCCAAAAAGTCTGCAACTTTTTGGGAATATGCTCTAGGCCGAACTCATTTGGCGCCCGGCGCGGTCGCGTCGGGCGGGCCGGATTTCAGCGCCTTGAGGAAGGCGGCGTCCGGGGCGAGCAGCAGCACCGGCCCGCTGTCGGCCAGCGCCTTGCCGTAGGTCTGAAGCGAGCGATAAAAGGCGTAGAATTTCGGATCGCCCTTCTGCGCGTTGGACAGGACGATGTTGCCCTCGCCATCGCCCTCGCCGCGGGTGATCTGCGCCCGGCGCTGCGCTTCCGAAAGGATGACGGTGCGTTCGCGGTCGGCCTTCGCGCTGATTTCCTGCGCCCATTGCTTGCCTTCGGCGCGCAGAAGCTGGGCCTGGCGGTAACGCTCCGACTTCATGCGGTCGTAGATCGCCTGACTGGTCTCAAGCGGCAGGTCGGCGCGATGCAGGCGCACTTCGACGACATCGATGCCGAGCGGCGAGAATTTCGCCTGCACGTCGTCATGAACCTTTTTGACGATCGCCGGGCGATCCGCCGAAAGCAGGGTCGGGAGATCGATCTGGCCGAATTCGCGGCGCATCGCCGTGTCCACCGACAAGGCGAGCTGGGCGCGCGCCGCCTCCATCGTCTGGAGGCTCTGGTAGAAGCGCAGCGGATCGGTGATGCGAAAGCGCGTATAGACCTGGGCCACGATGCGCTTCTGATCGCCAAGGATGACCTGTTCCGAGGGCGGCTCGAGCAATTGCAGCCGGGTGTCGAAAATCGTCACCGAATCGATGAAGGGCGCCTTGGTCTTGAGCCCCGGCGTCCGGACCACCGCGACCGGCGCGCCCATACGGATCACCAGGGCGCTTTCCCATTGATTGACGGTGTAATAGCTCGACAACGCGACGAATGTCGCGATCGCCCAGACCGCCGCCAGCGCAATCAGCGTCTTTTTCATTTGCCGGCCCCCGTCGAACCCGCCGGGGCCTCGCTCGCCTGCGCCGGCTCCGGCCGGGGCTTGATCTCGCTGAGCGGCAGATAAGGCGCCAGCGGCAGCGCCCCGCGCCCGGTGGAGTCGAGGATCACCCGCGACGATTTGCTCAGCAGCGCGTCCATGTTCTGAAGATAGAGGCGCCAGGACGTGACCGTCGGCGCGTTGGCATAGCTGCGATAGATCGCCGAATATTTGCCCGCCTCGCCCTGCGCGAGATTGATCGTCTGCGACTTGTAGGCTTCGGCCTCCTGGACGATTCGCACGGCGTCGCCTCGGGCGCGCGGCAGAATGTCGTTGGCGTAGGCCTGCGCCTCGTTGCGCGAGCGCTCCTGATCGGCGCGGGCGCGCTGAACGTCGTTGAAGGCGTCGATCACCGCGCCGGGCGGATCGACCCGGTTCAACTGGACCTGCACCACGCGAATCCCCGCCCCTTCGCGGTCCAGCACGCTTTGCAGCAGCTCCGCCGTTTCATCCACGACCTGACGGCGCTTGTCCGACAGCACGCCCTGGATCGGAGTGCGGCTCACCACTTCGCGCAGGGCGCTTTCGGCCGTAACCCGCAGCGCCGTCTCGGGATCGGCGACATTGAACAGAAACTGCCCGGCGTCCTTGACCTGCCAAAGAAGATCGGCGTCGGCCTCGAGGAGATTCTCGTCGCCGGTCAGCATCTCCCTGTCGCGTCCGCTCGGCGGCCCGCCATTGGGCGGCAGACCGAGCAGCATCTGGCGAATCTTGGTGACTTTCGGGAACATCGCGCTTTCGATCGGCCAGGGCGCGTGGAAATGCAGGCCGGGCGGCGTCGTCGCCACCCAGGCGCCGAAGCGCAGCACAATGCCCTGCTCGTCCGGCTGGACCCTGTAAAATCCGGTCGAAAGCCAGACCGCGAGCGTCAGCCCCGCCAGCAGCGCCCAGCCGCGCCGATCCAGCGACGGGGGCTTGAGAAAAGCCAGAAACTTCCCCCGAACGCCGTCATCGGTTGCGGCCACTGGCTGTTCAGGCGCTTCTTCCATCGATTATCCCGTCCGTCCCCCCGATCGCGCCCGCGACAGCGGGCACGCGCTCTTACCATGGCGCGGGAACGGTTTCGACAAAAATGCACGCGTCATAAAATCGCAAAAGGCCGCGCCGCGATACTGGACAGCCCGACTTCGCTTTGCTACACACCCCCACGCCTCGACGGCGCGGCAAGAACCCCGCCGGCGTTTCGATGGGCGCTTAGCTCAGTTGGTAGAGCAGCTGACTCTTAATCAGCGGGTCGTAGGTTCGAGCCCTACAGCGCCCACCATCGAAATCAAGGCGTTACAAACAAAACCTTATCCAACTTTGGAGCAAAAAAGGCGCCAGGACGGCAAAGTCCGGATGTGTGTCGCGCGCCTTGGCTTGAAGCCCGTCGCGACCGGAGCAATTGCTATTGCTGGCTATCGATGAATTCGACGCCAATTTGCGTCGACTTCCGCCAGACGACACGGCAGAAGCGCGGCGCGACGCCATTTTGCACCAGATCGAATCGATCCGGAACGCCAATCGGGCTTTCGACGATAAGTCTGGCGCCCTTTTCCGAAATATCACGGACGGCGCAATCGATGGCGGCCCTGAGGCCGCGAAAGCTGATCTGAGCCCCTTTCAGCACGCGTCGGCGTGGAACGCGCCGTCTATCCGGATCTTTGAGAGCTTCCATCGCCGCCCAACCGAATTCAGCCCCGACGAGCTGAATGGTTGGATCAAAGCCCATGGCGCTTGCGCCGGGCTTGCCGGGAAAGGCGAAGGAAAAGGCGCCGCGAAAAAACGCCAGCCTGGACTTCTCGCGAGCGTCGAAGCGATCAGCCGGAACGCCCCGGGGAAACACTCGTTCCCACCAGGAACCGCCGCGCCGTCGGGCTCACCGAATTCAACAGGGACTTCGAAAAACCCTGCTCCAGGCGAAACGCCGCGTCCGGCGACAGGCCAATTGTCGAAATGCGCACCAAAACGCCGTCCGTCACATAGCCCTGCAGACCGTAGCGGACTTTAAGCAGTTGACGCTCGATATTGTTGATCGCGACCTTGTCGCCGATCCGCATCCAGTAAATGATCGGTTCGATCCGCCCCTCGCGTTGCGCGACCAGCACATGGACCGGCAAATTCGCCGCGCCATCGCCCAAGGCAACCGCGCCACCTTTCGAGGCCGTCACCCGGAACCCCTGCGCCGCATAGCAGATTTCGGGACGATGGAGCTGCAGCCGGTCGCTTTGGCTCGCGCCATAGGCCACGACCAGCATGACCAGATGGCCGTCGGCGTCGCTATAGCCTCTTGCGAGTTCAGCGTTATAAATTTCCCTGGAGAGTGTGTCCGAACCTTGCGGCTCGACGATTCTAACGTCGGGAACCGCTGTCCAACCGGGCAGCGTCTTGGGAATCATGGCTTCGAGTTGGGACTGGGACACGCGCTCGGCGAGCAGCCGGCGCGGAATCAAGGCATGCGCCGCCGCGGTCGCGGCAAGGATCACGACGATCGCAATCGAAATATTCAGGCGTCGCGCCGACACTTGAGAACCTCGCTGTTGGGCCGCCACGGCCCCGGGCCTTAGGGCTTACCCCCCGCTTTGAACGACTGAATTTCGGGAAGCCCCGAACCGAAAGGCGAGCCTGGGCCATTTGCGAGGCAGACGGGCGTTTTCGCCACCTGTCTCGCCGAGAAACGGAGCCTGCGTGACGAATTCCAGATCTTCCTTCGCGCGAACGCGACGATCGAGCGCTTCGGCTAGCAGGGAGAGGATGACTCCGAGACCCAGACCGAGAAAAGCGGCGAGCGGCCAGACGATCAAGGGCTTGGGGAAGGACGCCGATGTCGGCGGCGTCGCGTGATCGATCACCGCGATGTTTGAAAACGACAACTGGCTTTGCAACCGCGCCTGATTGGCGGCTTTTTCGATACGATCGAGCTCGTCGCGATAAAAGGCCACATCGTTCTTCAGACTGGTGAACTGCTGGCGCTTGCCTTGAATGCCGATCATCGTGCGGCGTCCCACCTCGCTGGCCGTTTCAAGCTTGACGATCTTGTCCTTCTGCGCCGCGATCCGGCTCCGCAGCTTCTGATGATAGCTTTCGAACAGCTGGTCGATCTGCCGCTCCATCGATTTTTCGGCGGAAAGCTTTTCCAGCAGTTTCGGATTATTCGCGCCCAGCGTCGTTTGCACGGTGGCGATTTCCGCCTTCAGATTGGCGAGACTGCCGCGAATCGTGTTAATGGTTTGCAATTCTCCCGATTGTTGCGTATCGCCCGTCGCCGCCGTCTCGGGAGGAGCGTCGATCTGGGTTTGAAGGGCGATCAAGTCCGCTTTCGCCTTGGATAGATCGCCGGTCACGGCGACCACCTGATCGATGTCCGCATCGGCGGTGCTGGCCTCCAGCAACTTCGCCGAAATCTGAAATTCTTCCAGTTTCCCCTCTTTATCCGCCAATTCCGCGCGAATTTTTTCGATTTGCGGCGTGAACCAGTCGGCGGCCTTTTGCGCCGTGGCGCCTTTGCTCGCAATGGCGGCGTCCACGAAGGCGGCCATGAAAGCGTTGGCGAAAGCCGCCGACTGCTGCGGCGCCGATCCCTTGTAGATGATGTCTATGACGTTCGACCCGCCTTCGAATTTGGCGTCGAGGTGCTTGAGGATCTGGTTCGCCAGCCATTGGTCGATATCGATGACGCCTGAATCGCTCGAATTCTGATATTCCTTTTGCGACGCGGGATCAGTGTCCATCGCCAGTTGCTTGACGACCGCCAGCGCGACCCGATTGCTTTTGGCCAGAGCGACAAGATTGCCCTGCAAAATCATGATGGCGTTGCCGCCGCTGGTCAGACCGCTGACAGGGTCGACGACGCCAGGATCGATGCTTGCCGTCGCCGTGGCGTCATATCGAGCCGGAACGACAAGCAGCAGCAGACCGGCGCCGACAAGCGTCGAAATGAACGCGAGGCCCAAAATCCAGGCCCGCCTCAGCAGGACTTGCAAAACCAGGGAGAGCGACATTGGAACAATGACTCCGATCAGAACAGACGTTCGCTCACGACGATCGTGTCGTCCGGAAGCACGATATCGTCGAGATTGGCTGAGATTTCCACGGAGGCGCCGTTGACCGGACGGCGGATCTTCAGGCGCCACCAGTCGGACCCGAGCGGCGCGACGCCGCCACCGGCGGCGAGCGCCTCGCGAACGTTCATCCCCTTGCGGCTGATCGGATATTGTCCAGGTTTGCTCACATAACCGTAAAGATAATAAACCGCGCCTTCCTCGACATAGATCGTATCGTTGTTGGACACCATCATGCCGATTTCGCGGCCTTCGAGCAGGCTTTTCGCGTCGAAACGCCGAATTTGGCCGCGGCTGTGGACCACGATCGTCGAAACGCCGAGACCTTCCTTTATGCCGCCGGCGCGCGCGATCGCCTGTACGATCGAAGACGGACGGTCCAAGGTGAACGATCCCGGCGTATTGACCCAGCCGAGGACGGAAATCTGCGTCCCGAAGGTCTGCAATTCGACGGAAACTTGCGGATCCTTGACCAAGCCCTTCTGAACCAGAATATTGGCGATCTTGACGCTCAAATCTTCCGTGGACAGGCCGCTTGCCCGAATCGACCCCGTATAGGGAAGCGATAAAGTTCCGTCCGGCTCGATTCGCGCCGTCGTGCTGAGCTCCATCTGGTTCAGCACGTTGATTTGCAACACGTCATTGGTGTTCAAGACGCGACCATGGCGGGCAAGCGCGAAGCTTGCCTGAAAGAGCGCGCACAATATCAGAACGATGCGCAAAAATCTGTAGTCCGGCACCTTGGCGCCTCCTGGAACAGTCCATGGCTCGCGAGTCATGTCCAATCTAGCCTTCACTGGGGTTGATAGTCGAGGCCGACCAGTACGATGTCCTGAACGGTACGAAAGCCTTGCCCCTCGCGATCGCTCCTCTGAACGCTCGCCGAGGCGTTTATAAAGGGCGTAACCGCGTAGTTCAACTTAAGCGATGGCGAAAGAGAGACGTTGGAACCGTAATAAGCCGCAGCGTAACCCGTCAGGCCATAGGGCGCATAGCCCGTGGCGCTCGAACGGGAAAGCGCTGCGATCATTGAAATTTTCGGCGTCCACTGGTAGCTCACCCCAATTCTTTCCGCCATCGTGGTTTGCGAGGGGGTCAGCACGTTCGACGGCGCCCCGACGCTTTGGCTGACGCCGCCGTTGACCTGCCACTTCTGCGAAGGGATCCAATTGAAGGTCAGCGAATAAATCGGGGTCGTGGCGGGAACCAAACCGCCGCCTCTCACGCTGGAGAAACCGCCCATCAGGATCATATCGAACTGATCCGAGAAGGACCGGTCATATGACAATTGGTAATTGACCTGATCGACGCGCGACAACGCCCCGTAAGCCGAGCCGGAAGAAAAGGGACCAAAAATACCGTTCGTAAAATCGCGCTCCGAGAATTGGACAAGGAATTTCGCATTTTCTACTTCGGAAAGCGCATATTGCGGCCCCATTCCGGCATTCCAGCTACGATAATCCAATCCCTGCGAGAAGACGGCCGAGTTCGTGTTTTCCAGAAAGCCGCCATTGAAATTCCAACTCAGCTTCTCATAAACATTGCAGGAGCCTGTATTGGTCAGCGACGCGGCGTGAATCGTATTCAGCCCCGGCCCGACCTGCTCCTCGATCGTCGCCTGATGCGAACTGTCCGAAGCGATCAGTTTCCCCTGGCAATGGGATCCCGCCATCCAGTTCACGCCGCCGTCGAGCGAATAATTATGCGCGTCGGCCATGTGGTCATGCAAATAATTAATGACCGTATAAGTCCCATCGAAAAAGATCTGCTGATCGCCCAGATTAAACTTGCTCGAACCGCCGACTCCGGCGCTGTTGTACCAATCCCCTTTCAAAACTCCCGACGGAAGCGGATAACCATTCGCAATCGCAAAAATATTATCGTTGTAGCCGATATGCTCGTGAAAATTCGGCTTCAAGACGAGATCGGCCCAATTGGAGTCAAGCGGCGACCAATGCTCCAATGACACGGGCGACACGGGTTCTCCCCCAAAAAGATATGCGTCAGCGGCCTGGCTCGAAGCTTCCTGAGCGACAGCGACGCCGCACGAAAAGCAAATCGCGATCCAGAAAACCGAAAAACGCTCTGCACGCATCGGGGAACTCTCAACTAAGCCTTTCCGATTCAGGCCGGCGCGTTAACACGCGACGCACGGGTGACCATCGTTCGTTCAAGCGAGCGCGAACGCCGCTGACGCCAAGTTTTCTCGCCGGCCTCAATCGATAAATTTCGTGACGAACATCGACGAGTCCGGCTGGCGACGAGGGATTCATTGACCGACCCCGGCGCGCGCCGCCAGACGCATCGAATTGCGCCCGCTTTGTTCATTCCCGCCCACTCCGGACGCCGGCGCCACCCGCCAGCGCAAGACCTCGAAATAACGTATTATTTTCCGGAATGGAAGCCATTTTTCAATCATTTCATTACGGAATATTGCGCCCTCCTCCAAATACACGCCGCACACCCAACATGGCGCCGCCAACAATTCAGTTAACGAAAACGACATACAAGACCAATATCGCCTATATTTAGCTATATTTATATAACAGATATGCATAATTACAATATATCATCACATGGCCCCATCGTGTTCCACTAACATTCTATTTTTTTACTTACATATACTGCGCCATAATCGATATAATACTCTATCTAAAGATATCAAGCTCCACCGATAGCTCCCCGCTTGCCGCTCGAAAGAGATCATGTCGGCCGCACTATTTCATGACGTGGGCCTGATATTTGAGCAACGCTTGGATTGAGCGGCGCCGCCGCTCAGGAGCGCGAAGGCGCGGACGCAGCGGGTCGCGGCAAAAAATGGCGCAGCGCCTTGCCGAGATAAATCAGCGCGCCATCGAACAGGAAAAACAAAACGAGCGCCACGATGAAAAGCAGCAGTCCGGTCACATCGTGCAAGGGGCCCTCGACAACATCGACGCCGAGATAATAGGCGCTGAGAATCAAAGCGATGACGCGGATGAAATTCGCCACCATGGTGATCGGCACGATGAACAGCAGCATCAAGGCCGAACGTAAAGGCGCGTTTTGTATGAACGCATGGACGTAAAAAACGCCGATCGCCGAAAGCGTGAAAATCGAATTCATGCCCGAGCAGGCGTCTTTGACCAGCAATTCATAAGGGCCGATCATGATCATCACGCCATTTTGGGCGATCGGAAAGTCCAGCCGGTACAAAAGTTCAGCCGCCCAATCCGAAACCAGGAGCTTCAAAGGCACGGTGACCCCGTCCAGCATCCAGCCGGGCGGCGGCACGGCGAAAATCAGAAAGCCGATCGGAAAGGCATAGGCGCGCAGGCCCTTCCAGCCGATGGCGAGCAAAACCGCGCCGATGACGATCGGAATTTGCGCCAGAACCTCCAGCAACAGCACATCTTGCGAGCGCATCACGACCAGAAGGGCGAGCCCGGATAGGAGACACAGCCAACCGGCGACATAGGCCGGACGCGTTTCGCCGAGATCGCGCCTGCGCCAGACCTGCCAGGCCAGCCAGCCGGCGGCGGCGATGACAAGGGGACCGTGCCCTTCCTGCTCCGTCCGCCAGGCGCCATTGGCGAGCTTGATCATTGAGGGAATGAAGGCGACCAGAACCGCAGCCGCAAGCACGACGTTCCACCACATCTCCGAATCGCGACGGGGGCGCGCGACGGAAAGGGTGGCGGATTCGCCCAGTTCCGCGTCCATGTCACGCCTCGCCCACGATAGCGCGAATATCCAAGATAGCGCGAATATGGCGAGCCGCCTCTTGGCGCGAGATTTTGCAATTCATTCGGTTCGAACCTCCCCACGCCGCGACGATCGCATCGATTCGCGCGACGCTCGGACAGCTTTTTTTTGGCGCGTCGCCTTGGCCCCGGCAAGACGATCCCCGAAAACTTCCGGGCTCCGTTTCGTCACATCCCGAGTTAAATCTGAACCCGGGCCGCACTTTTGGCGCGTATCTGTACGCTCCGATCAAATTATACCGGTTGCCGCCCCTAAGTCTACATTCGCTCCATCGCCATCGACATTCGGGCCATGCGCATTGTTGCGGCTCGCCTTTTTCTCGCCGGTTTTGCCGCCAAAGTGTAGAAGGCCATGAAGGCCTGTTGAAAAGAAAGCGAAATGATTCGTCTTCGCCGTAAAATTTCGCGCCTCGGCGCCGCCGCGCCCATGGTCCTTTTATTCGCTTTGGCCGCCGGAGGCGACGCCTGGGCCCAGTTCAGCCGCGCGTCTCCTTATGACGACCTGAAACCCTTCGCCGTCAATATCGTGCGAACGCCGCCACAGCCATGGCCGGGTTATGGAATCTATCTCGGCCAGGGCCTCGTCATCACCGCCGCCCATGTGGTCGGCGCGGTCACGGCGCTCAAGCCCAACGTCGTCATTGCCGGCAAAGCCCTTCCCGCGACGATCGTGAAGCAGGGCGCGTTCGAACGCACCGATTTGTCGCTGCTGCGCATCGACGAGCGCCAATTGCCGATGCGCCTCGCGCTCTCCGCGATCCCGCTGTGCTCGGCCCCGCCTCGGCCCGGCCAGCCTGTTGTGACCGTGACGCCCGACGCGGTGGCCGGCTCGCATATTTTGGCGCCGCAACGGCTGCCGCCCGATATCCGAGCCCGTTTTGCAACCGTCATCGCCGATGTCGCGACAACCGGAAATTCCGGCTCCGGCGTTTTTGATGCGAATAAAAAATGCCTGATGGGAATCATGAGCCGGAAAATTCAGCTCGTCGTGCGATCGTCAACTGGAAAGGGCGCCCAATTGCGCGACCTCGCCAAATATTTCGTTCCGGCGGCGCAAATCAAGGATTTTATGCATTAGAGCGCGTTCGGGAATCATAAAGTCGAACGCGCTCTGTTATTTCATTGTTTTGACGCATATTCTTGGTTTTGACGAATTATTTTCCAAAAAGTCTATCAACTTTTCGGGAACATGCTCTAATGCGAAAGCCGAGCGCGCCGAAAGCACGCAAGTTTCAGCGCCAGACGCGCCGCCCGCGTTTCAATTCGCGCATTGAGGATTAAGCGCCAGATAATCGGAATAAGTTCGAACCATGCGATGAACCGGAAAGACGATGGTCATAACCGGGAAGGAGGGCGCGCAAGGCCCGCGAACCCCGATAACCTCGCGCGACGGCCCTGACGGCCGGACCTCGTATATGCGGATGGCATTGGAATTCACGCCGTTTTCAATACGATCCATAGCACCCTCGTCACAAGGCGTTTCGGCCCATCAATACGGCCCTATTTACGGGAGGAATACAACTATAGGTTGCAATTGTCAAATCGCGGCAGAGTTTTCCTTCTCGAATCAATCCTATGTCGGCGTGGCGGCGCCGTCAATCGATCGCCGCGCCTCCGGCCCCCATTTTTCACGCGGGGCCGGCGCGCGTCGCTCGCGGCGGGATGTCTCGGGAGGACGCCCGCCGCGAGGGAGGCGACGACGGTGTTGCCCTAGCGTAAACCTTTCTATAATGAATTGCTGGAGGCGGGCGCGCGGAATCGCGCCGCATTGTAACGGGGTAAGCGAAGGAAAGGTCGTTTGGGCCGTTGCGGCGCGAGCGTGGCGAGCCGCTCGCAACCCTGTGTTTTGCCCCGGTTGGGGCTTTTGGCGCCATGGTTGGGAGGTTTGCCGTGCCCCTGAGATCGAAAGCCGGCTGCTGCGTCATCGTGGTTGAGAACCTTCCGGTGCCCTTCGACCGCCGCGTCTGGCAGGAAGCGAAGGCCTTGCGCGACTCCGGGCGGAATGTTTCCGTCATTTGTCCGGTCAACCAGGACTTTTCCAAAGAATATGAAGAGATCGACGGCATAGAAATTCACCGGCATCCGCTGCCGGTCGAAGCGCGCGGCAAACTGGCGTTTCTGGCCGAATATTCCTTCGCGCTGTTTTACGAATTCCGCCTGTTGAGCAAGATATACCGGACGAAGGGCATTTCGGTCATTCAGGCGTGCAATCCGCCCGATCTCATTTTTCTGGCCGCCCTGCCCTTCCGCATTTTCGGCGTTCGCTTCATCTTCGATCAGCACGACCTCTGTCCTGAGCTGTTCATCGCCAAATTCGGCAAAAAGGGCGTCTTTTACTGGCTCCTGCGCGGCGCGGAATGGCTCAGCTACAAGGCGGCCGACTTCGTGATCACCGCCAACGACACCTTTCGCGACATTGCGCTCGAGCGCGGCTACAAATCGCCGGACAAGGTTTCGGCGGTTTATTCGATTCCCAATCGTAAGCATATTTATCGCACGGACCCGGAGCCCGGCGTCGCCAGGGGCAAGAGGTTCGTCCTCGGCTATCTCGGCATTATCGGCGACCAGGACGGCCTCGATTTTCTCGTCCGCGCCGTCGCTCATCTGATTCGCGATTTCGGCTTTGCCGATTTCCACGCTTTGGTCGTCGGCGACGGCCCGGCGCTCGGCTCCGCCCGCGCCCTGGCCGAAGAGCTTGGCGTCACGGATTACATGACCTTTGCCGGCTTTCTCAGCGGCGAGCGTCTCATGCGTCACTTGAGCGCGTTCGATATCGGGATCATTCCGGACCCGGTGAACGAGACCAACGACAAGATGAGCATGAACAAGGTCTTCGAATATTGCGCCCTGGGCGTCCCGACCGTCGCCTTTCCGTTGACCGAAACCAAACGGCTGCTGGGAGACGCGGGGGTCTACGCGCCAACGGCCGACGCCGAAGGCCTGGCGCGCGCCTGCCTCGAATTGATGAAGGACGACGCCCTGCGCCGTTCGAAATCGGAAATCGCCAAAAGACTTTCCGATAATGTTTTCAATTGGGAGCACGAGGAACAAAAATATCTGGCCGCCTATGACGCCGTCCAGGGACATAACGCGCGCCGCGCCCCCGCCGTCGCGCTCCGCGCCCCGGAGCCGAGAGTCCTGATGGATGGAGATTTCAAGCCTTTCGAACCGCCGCACTGACGGGACGAATTGTCTTTTCGCGGCGCGACGGTTGCGCTTCCGGTTTTCGCAAGGTTTATATTGCCGCCGCGCGCAGGCGCGTTTGGCGACGTGGCGGCGCGGAGACGATCCGTCGCCGCCGCTGAAAGAGAGAGAGACGATATGTCGAAGGTTATGAGAAAGACCATTTTCGCGATCAATCCGGCTTTCGGCGCCGTGGCCGTCGCGGTTCTGCTTCTCTCCGGTTGCGGCAAGAAGAACGCGGACAAGCCGGTCGGACAGGTCGTCGGGCATGTTTATGGCGAAGACATCACCGCCCAGGAAATCGAAAACGAATTCCGGCACGCCAATATTCCGGCGGACAAGCGCGACGACGCGATCACCCGCAAGATCCTGACGGAAATCGTCGCGCGCAAGGCGCTCGCCCATCAGGCGGTCGCCGCCAAGCTCGACCGCGAGCCGACCTTTCAGCTCGATCTTTACCGCGACAGGGAGAATCTCCTTGCCCAAAACCTGGTTCGACGCCGGCTGTCCACCGAGATCTCGGGCATCGGGCAATCGGACATCGACCAATATATCGCCGCGCATCCCCAGCGCTTCGCGCAACGCGCGATCATCCTCGCCGACCACATCCTCATTCCAGCGCAAAACGTGACCCCCGACCTGGGCGCCGCGACCAGGGACGCCAAGACCTTGGCCGATGTCGAAGCGAAACTCACCGCGATGAAAATACCAATGAAGAAATCGTCCGGCGCCCTCGACACCGCGGTTCTGCCGGACAAACTTTCGGCGCAGTTGGAAGCCAGGCAGGCGGACAACGTCTTTTTCGCCAGGACGCCTTCTGGCGGCGATTTCTTCACCGTCACCTCCGTCCAGCCCAAGCCGTTGAGCGGGCCTGACGCCGCGAAACTGGCCAAGGATATGATGGCCCGCGAAAAACTCGAAGCCATCGAGCGGCAGACCCAGACCGACGCGCTGAAGGCCGCGACATTCGAGGGCCATTACGCCGATGTCATGAAGGACGAAGCCAAGAAATAGCGGCCGGCGCCGCCGCCGCCACCGGCGCGACGGTTCGCGTCCCCCGGCGCGGCGTGCTATCATGCCGCTCCCAACAGGGTTTAAGGCGCCCGCAGAGGCGTCGCGGGAGGGAGTTCCCATGTGCCAGCCGTTGCCGTTTCAGATCGTCGAACTTTTGCCGGACGAAAAAGCGCTAGTGAAAGTCGGCGATTATACCGAAGAAGCCATTCTGGACGTGATCGATGATCCGCAAGTCGGCGATTTTCTCATCCTTCACGGAAGGATCGCCGTCGCCAAGATCGATCCGCAAGAGGCGCTGGAAATGCTGGCGGGCCTCGGAGTCGAAGCGGCCGTCGCAGTCAGGACGCAAGCCTCGGCGGCCTGAACGCGGCCGAAACGATTGAGACAAATGGCGCGCCACTCAGAATAAAACTGCGAACACCTATATAATGGAAATTACGCGATAAACTGGTTAATTGATCGCGGGTTATGGCGCGCCGCGACGTGGCGGCGCGGAACCCTGAGCGAGGCCTCCAAATTACACGAATTTGAACTGCGTCGAGGCCAAGCTCGTCATGCTGACGCCGGCAAGCGTGATTGTGTCGTTGGCATCCAATTGGATCACCGTGTTTGCTCCTACCTGGGTCATATCGTGGCTGCTTTGCAATACGTTCCAACTAGCGAAATCAGAGCTGCTGAGCTGGATCGTATCAGTCGACGAGAAGCCCGAAATCGTATTCTGGCCCAGAGCAGCTTGGAAAATCAACGTGTCGGACCCGCCAATAAGAGACAACGCGCTCCCGCCTGAAAGATTGATGCTGTCGGAAGAGCCGTTCACGGTCGCTTGCGAACCGCTGACGTAGATGGTGCTGCTCGAACCGTTCACAGTGTCCCAATTGCCAGAAGTATTGTAGAGGTAGACGACGCTGCCTGCGCCTGAAACGCCAATTGTGTCGCCTCCACCGCCGACAGCGCCGTACGAACTATTGACATTAACCGTACTGCCCGATCCGGTGACATAATCCCATGTGCCTGCCGTGTTAGCGAGGCTGACCGCGTCGCCGGTCCCCGAGAGGCTGATGTTGTCGGATGAGCCATTCACGTTTGCTTGCGAACTGGCGACGGAGATGGTGCTGTTTGACCCGCTCACATTGTCCCAACTGCCGGACGTATTGTAGAGATAGATGGCATCGCCGGAACCGCTAAGGTAGACGTTGTTGCCTCCGCCACCGATCGAGCCTTGCGCACTGTTGAAATAGACTGCGCTGTTCGAAGAGACGACGCTGTCCCAATTGGCAGACGTATTGTAGAGCCAGGCGACGCTGCCAGTGCCTGAAAGGACAATCGTATCGCCTCCACCACCGACAGCGCCGTACGAACTGTTGAGATAGATCGTATCGGCCGAGCCGGTGACATAATCCCAAGTGCCCGAACTGTTATTGAGATTGATTACATCGCCAGAGCCGCCGCAAGTAACCGAGTTCGAAGCGCCGGTCAAAGTTGCGTTGGCGCTGGCCCCAAGAGTTACGGTATCGTTCGAACCGTTGATCTGGTCGGTGACGCTGGATGCGATTGTGATGGTCGAACCAGAAGCGTTGGTCAGCGAATAGCTCGCTGTATAGGCGGCTCCAGATTTCGGAGCGCCGGCGGCCACGTAAATCGTGTCGCCGGAGCCTGAGGCCAGCGTAACCTCGGTCGATCCATTTTGGGAAATTTGATCATTGCTGCCAACGACCGTTTCAATACCGCCATTTTCGATCATGACCGTTGCGTTCGAGGCGGTTACAGACTGGGTTCCGCTGAGATTGTCGATAGCGTCGTTGTAGCCGGAAAGAGTAATGCTACTTCCATTCAGGGCGACGACAATATCGCCATTACCGTTGACGACGGCACCTGTGGAGCCCTCGTCAGCGATAAATTCGTTTGAATAGCTGTAAGTGTTGTTGGCGGATACATATTGCAACTGCTGAGCCGGACTGATCCAAACGGGCGCTGTCGTTACAAGGTCCTGGTTCTGGTCGTTTTGCGTTCGATTGTTTCCTGTTCCCAAATTCGTGGCGTATTGTGCGAGAGCCACAGTCATCGTCGCAAGATCGGTAGCAGAATTCGCTCCGGTCGCCGTATCCATATATACGTCGAAGACGCCCAATTCTTCCGCCGTCGGCATCCGGCCCAAAGCATTCTCGAATGCTGCAATGACATCGAAGCCAGCAAATAGCTGGGACGTTCCTAAAGCAATGCCGAAATTGTTGTCATAATTCGACGTGCCAATAAGATCCTCAGCTAACTGTTGACGATTGAAAACGCCGTTGACGATGAACTGCGCAATATATTGTGTCTCGTCCTCATCCATCGGCTGGCCAAACACCGTGACGAAAAGTTCATTGGCAATGGCGATGTCCTGCTTTTCGGTCGCAAGGTCAATGGTGATGCTGCCAACGTCGCCGGCGCCGGGGGAAATCGTGCTGTATCCGTTGTTCCAGCTCCACGTGTCCATGCCATTGGCGTCGATCATATGCGACGCGCTTCCATTCACCAAGCCGTCAACGTTCGCGGCGACGCTGCCTGGTGTGACCGTCTGCGACCACTCATAGCTTCCGTTGGAATCGGCGAAGTTAACTGTGGTGTCGGTAACGCCGGTCGAACTCACCAAGGTCGTGGTGAGGCCATTAGCGCTGGTCGTATAGGTGTTCGTGCCGACGAGCGTCGTTTCTGTAGCCGCCGTGTCGCCGTAATAATCAAAGACCTGTTGTTTCGATCCGTCAGGAGCGATAGTCGTGGTATCGACCTGGTTGAAAATGCCGTTGCCGTTATTGTCGATCTGGCTGACGATCGACAGTCCGTTGGCGCTCGTCGTCGTCACGGTTTCCGATCGCAGGTTCGCCATACTGGCGCCATAGCCGGTTTCGACCGTTTCGGTTTTCGTGCCAATAGTGTTAAGAGTGGTCGAATCCAGGCCGATAATATCGGTTCCCGCCAACGAACTCGGCAGGGCGGTCCCGGCGACAAGCGCCGCCGCGGCGGCAACGAGGTTGGCGGTCGTCTCCCGGCCGCTCGGATCGAAGACGTAACTCTTGACGAGGTCGTCAGCAGAGGTTTCCTCGACCGTCTGGCTCGTCAGCAGGCCGTTTCCATCGTAGCTTTGAATCGTGGTGGTCTTGCTCGCGTCAGCATTGGTGACGACGTTGATGACCTGCTGATAAGCAGGCGCACCAAACGATCCCGTACCGGTGCGTGTCTCCGTTTCCGTTCCGTTGGCATTTTTCGTGTAAACGTCAGTTTCGACATTGTAATTCGGCCCGCTATAGATCGTCCCATTATTGTTCAGGAGATCGTAGTCCGACTGCTTGGTCGTCGTGACCGTGCGGCTATCCCAACTCGTGTTGACGGTCGTTTGCTCCAACACTAGGGACAAAGAGCCCGGATCGTAGAAGGTCGTTGTATCGGTCGTCGATCCGTCGAGATGGATCGTGTTTTGCTCGACATAGAAGGCGCTGGCGGCGCTGCCGAGAGTGGTCGAAGTCGTCGTCGACAATTGGTCGGCGGAAGTGATGACAGTGGTCGTATCTGCGGCGGTTGTCGCGCCGTTGACCTCGTCAATCGTGGACGCCGTCGTTATGCCGCTATCGGCGATGGCGACATTCTTGGTGGCGACGGCGGTGAAGCCGCTCACGTTGGTCGATGACAACGCCCCGGCCAATGTCATTGCAATAGTTGCGGTTTGGTCGTTGCCTGCAGTTTGCGTCGTCACCGAACTTTTGAAGGTCACGCCGTTGATCACGTCGGCGTCTTCGAAGTCCTCCAACCTGCCGCCGTCGCGGTTCGCGTCATAGCTCGTCGTGTCGCTCTGACTGTCGACGGTCGTCCCGCCACCGTTGGTGTAGGTCTTGGTCTTGGTCAGGCCATTGCCGCTGGTTGTCGTCGTGATCGTTCCGAGCGACTGCTTGATGGCGTTGGAGCTCGTCACGGTCTCGACAACCGAGCCATTGGCCTGGGTCTGCGTCGTATCGATCTGATCGACGTTGGTCAGCGATCCCGTTTCGTCGAGATAGCTCTTTTTCGTGATGGTCAGCCCGTCGGCGCTGGTGGTGGTGATCGTCTGATCGATTTCCGAGCTGTTGGCATTGTAATTGGTGACCGTCTCGGTCTTGAGGCCGTTGTTAAAAGAGGTGACATCCGTCGTCACCAGATTGAACACGGCGGCGCCCGATGTATTCACGGCGCCATTGGCGTCAACCGCAGTCGTCTTGCTCAGCCCATTGGCCAAAGTGGTGGTCACGGTCTCGTCAATTAGGCCTGACTTGTTGGAAGTCGCGACCGCCTCGGTGGTCGAGCCGTCGGCATTGAGAATGGTGCTGTCCTGGGTCCAGAAATCCCAGTTCGTGTCGCCGTTCACCGCCGTAAAGAAGCTTTTCACCAGTCCGTTGGCGCTGGTACCATTGGCGGTTTCGCGCAGAAGTGGCCCACCCTGGCTGGAATAGTATTGGGTAACATCCCATTCCGTCCCGCTCGCGTCGGGGGAAAAACTTTCCACACGATAATTGGCGACCGAACCGTTCGACTGCGTCGTGATCGCCGTTTCGTCGCCAAGGCCCGCGAGGATGATCCCCGAATAGGTGGTCGTGACGTCGCGCACTGTCCCGTTGGTCGTCGTTCCTGTGTAATCGGTCACGACCTCGGTTTTGCTGCCGTTGGCGTTGATCGTCGTCTGGTCGGTGGTCGATTGCTCGACGCCGGCGCCGTCGTAGTTATGGGTGGTCGTCACCAGTGGGCCATTGCCGGCCGTCAAGCCGGTCTTGGTGACGGTTTGGTCGATGATCGCCCCGTCGGAGGCGTAATTGGTCGTTGTTTCGGTCGTGGAGCCGTCGGCGTTCAGTGTCTTGACGTCGAACGTGAAAAGGTCGGACACCGTAAGCCCGGACGGCAGCGCCGCGCCGATCAGCAGGTCCGCCGCTGCCGCCTTGAGACTGGCGGTCGTCTCCGTCCCAAATGCATCCGTAGCGGTGGCCGTCTTCAGGCCATTGGCGCTGGTCACTTTGATGGTCTGATTGATGACGGCCCCATCGGCGGCATAATTCGTGGATGTCTCGGTCGTTGAGCCGTCGGCGTTTATCGCTTTGTTGTCGAGGGTAAGGAGGTCGGAGGCCTGGAGTGTCAGCGTCGCGCCCGTGGCGGGGTTTAGCAAATTCGTCGCCGCCTCGCCGTTCAGCAAGTCGACCGCGGCGTCCTGCAAGTTGAGGCTGGTCTCGACGCCGGCTACGTCCGTGGCGGAGGCCGTTATCAGTCCGTCGGCGCTTGTCGCCGTGACCGCCGTGTTCAGCACATTGCCGCTGGAACCGAAGTTGACGACCGTGTTGAGCCCAGCGCCATTCTCGAGGATCTGCCTCACCTGAGCATTCTTGGCCGTTCCGGCGGAAAGGTTCGCCCATGGATTTTGCTGAGAGTTACTAGTCTCGTTCGTATCGAACGTTTGACAAATGTTCTTCGAGGCGGTCGCGAGATTGGACAACGTCGCGCCGGTTACGCCGACGAGGGAAACCGTTACCAGTTTGTCGGCGCTGGTTGTGCTCGCGGTTTGGCCTATCACGGCGCCGGCCGAACCGTAGCTCGCGGCTGTTTCGGTCACCGAACCATCGGAGTTCACCACAGTGGCCTTCAGAGTGAATATGTCGGACGACAGCAGGTTAGACGGCAGCGCCTGGCCATTCAGCAAATCCGTCGCGGCGGCCTTGAGATTGGCGGTCGTCTCTGCGCCGAATACGTCCGTGGCGCTGGCCGTCTCCAGGCCATTGGCGCTGGTCGCGATGACTGTCTGGCCGGTTATCGTCCCGTTGGAAGCATAATCAATGGACGCTTCCGTCATGGAGCCGCCGGCGTTCAGAGTCTTGGTGTCGACACTGAAAGTGTCGGACGCCTTCAAATTCGCAGGCAAAGCCTGCCCGTTCATGAGATCCGTCGCCGCCGTCGTAAGATTGGCGGCCGTCTCGACGCCGGCTGCGTCCGAGGCTGTGACCGTTTCCAGCCCATTGGCGCTGGTCAAGGTCACGGTCTGGCCAGCGACAATGCCGCCCGCCGTCACGGCCATGCTCTTCGTCCCGCTGGTCAAGGTGACGCTTTGTCCCGCGCCAGCGCCGTTCGCTGCGTAATCGACGACCGTGTCCACGGTAGCGCCGCCCGAATTGACCGCGACGACCTCGGTCTGGCTCGCCTGCCCGTCGCCGGTGGCGTAGGTGGCGACTATGCGGCCCGGCCCGCTCGCCGCGCGCCAGGTGATGGCCTCGTTCTGGATTGTCTTGCCGTCGCCGCCGTAGTCGATCACCGTTTCGGTGCGGTTGCCGGAGGAATCGACGGTCGTGTCGTCGGTCTCGACCGAAGTATAGACCGGGGCGGCGGCGGTTCCGCCGCCATTGGCGTCGGTCGAAATGGTTTTCAGCAGGCCGGTCGGATCGACATTGGTGACCGTCTCGTCGAGGAAGGCGGACCCTGTGACGGGCTGGTTCGGAGCATAATTGGTCTGGGTCGTGGTCGAGCCGCTGGAGCTCGTCACCGTCGTCTGCACGCTGGTCCCGTCCAGCGTGGTTCCGTCCGTTAGGTAGTCGCTGGTGGTGGCTGTGACGCTGTTCGCCATGGTCATGGTCTGGGTCACGGTCTTGCCGACCGTGGTCGTCCCCTTGGAGACGGTGACGGTTTCCGTGCGCTGGGCGAGGATTGAGCCGGAGGGGGCGCCGATCACGGTGGAATCGACGGTCTGGGTCGAATCCGCGGCGATGTTGTCCACCAGAGCCGTGGTCGTCGTGGTCAGGCCGTTGTTGGTGGTCGCGGTGGTAGTGACGAGGCTGGCCGACCCATTAGGATTGAGATCGGACACGACGTCGTTGATCAGAGCGTCGCCGGAAAAAGTCTGGACTTCGGACTGGGTGGTCCAGCCGCCGCCGAGCTGGTCGCGGTCGATGGTGACCGTCGAACCATTGGTGATGGTGGTGGTCGAATTGAGCTTTTTGTCGCCAGTCACGCCGGAAGTGGTCAACTCGCCATTGGCCTGGATTGCGCCATTGGCGTAATTGGTGATGACCTCCGTGGTGACGCCATTACTCGTGCTGGTCACATCGGTTTGCAGCGCTGTGACCACGCCGCCGCTGTTCTCGTCGGCGAGCGTCTTGACCAGGCCGTTGGCGCTGGTGTTGAGGATGTTTTCATAAGCCAGGCTGCCGTCGGGACTGTCGGCGACGTTTTGGACCGTCGTGGAGCCGTCGGCATTGGTCGTGGTGGTGGTGGTGACGAGATTGCCTTGCGGATCATAGGCAAAGGTCACGGTCGCCGCCGTGCCGGTGGTTCCGTTGGCGTAGGTGAAGGTCGTTTCGCCGTCGATCGAGGAGCCGTCCGGCAGGGCCTCGTTGACATTGTTGGCCGTGAGATTGATCGAGGCGATGCCGAGCGAGGCGAGCGAAACGGCGGTCTGCGTCCCGATGGCGTTGGTCTCCATCACGAAGAAATCGGAGAAATCCGCGTCGCCGGAATCGAGCGAGCCGTCGTGATTGGTGTCGAACACATCCTCCAGCGCCTGCATGTCGCTGGTGGCGGAGGGGTCCCACATCGTGAAGACGAACTGGTTCGCCTGCGTCAGGACGCCCTTGCCGGTCGGATCGTAGAACAGCACGCCATTGCCGGCGCCCGCCCAAGCCGTTTGGTTCTTGTAGCCGTCCCCGGTCATGTCGAAGAACATGTTCGAGGACGACAGCTGGGTGATCTTGATCCCCTTGCCGTTGAGGTCGAGGACGACCGGACCGGTGCCGAAGCCGCCAAAGCCACCCGTGCCGAAGCCGCCCGTGCCGTAGCCGCCGGCGTATTGGACGCCGGAAGGCGCCGCGCCGCCGGTATAACCGGAGGGCGCGCCATTGTTGGCCGGCACGGAGACGCCGAACGCCGCAGGAGAAATGTAGCCGACCGGGTTGAGGTTGAAGCCATTGGCGCTAGCGTCTGCTGTATAAAACGCGCTGGGCACAATCGAGTTGGGATCGAAGTTAACCGGCAGGTTCGGCATGATGTCCGAGCCCGGCAGCAGGGACGGCGCGCCCGTGCCGAGGCTGCTGGGCGGCGTGACGCCCATCGATGGCGCGAAACCATAGTTGGGATCGCTCAAAGAGGGGCTCGACATCCCGGTCGATCCGGACCCGCCCAGATCGAGCGGCTCGTTCGGCATGATCGTCGAGCCCGGAAGCGGCGAGGGAGCGCCGAAGCCAAGGTTGTCCGGCGCCGTGACGCCAGAAAACGGGTCTGGCAGAGGATTCGACGAATCGAGCGTGCCGCCACCGGGCAGGGTGTTGAAAGCCGCGCCGCCGAACGAATCGGGCGCGGAATATCCGGTTCCCTCCGCCGGTGCGACGCCGGTCAGAGGCGCGGAATAGGCGCCGAGATTGGTGGAGAAGGGGCTCGCTGAATTGAGCGTTCCGCCGCCGGGCAGGGAATTGAAATTTGGGAAATTGCCGGAAACCGGCGCGGTCCCAGGTGCCGTGAAGCCGGCGAATGGGTCGGGAAGGCCATTGGCCTGGCCGCCGAGTGAATTAAGCAAATTTAAAACGTTATTTTGAATGCTGTCATGAATACCTGCACCTACAAAATCTAGTGCCTTCACTCCTATCGTTGCCGCTGGCTCACCCAAAAATGCACCCGGCAACGCGCCGGCACCTTCAAATTCCGGGGACAAAAGCGCGCCAAATCCAGCTCCCGCGCCCGCGCCTGTCCCTGAGATCACAATGTCAGCAATAACGCTCGCAATTTGTCGCGTGTCCCCTTGAGCAGCTGCCACAGCTAGCGCGGTACCTTCGGTTGCAAATGTGTTAACTAGTCCGAATTTCATGCCAAATGTTTCCGCAACACCTCCAGCGTCCGCTAAGGTGCCAGTATAGGCGGCGTTCACTTCACCTATACCCTGCGCTAACTGAGCTGCGTTTTGATTTATTACTCCTTGATAAATGTCATAAAAGCCCTGAACTGCACCCGCAGGCCCTAATGCATTCCCAGCAACAGAAACAAGCTTGCCCATTTGCTTCTCCAGTTCATTCAAACGAAACTCAGTTCAGCCAGACGCTTTATCCATTATATGAACCGCAGTAGCGCAACATATTTCTACCGGGGTGTTATTCTGAGATTTCGCTACGCTTTTTTCCATTCGCCACACGCTTCCACAAAACACTTGCTATCGCTCCCCCGACAGACGGCGTTATAAATATTAGAACACCCTCCCATCTCCCCTTAATTAAAGACGGACGCTCACCCGACCCAAGCTTAAGCACAACGTCGAACACTAAAAGCAGCCCAGCGTAAACGATAACCGCAGCCGCGAAACCGTACCTATCATTTTCCAATAAAGAAAGATCCGCTTTCGTTAGATACTTATTGATTACCACGCTTACAAACGTAAACATCAGCGTATTCATTACCATGTATATTTTGACATCAAACGGGTCGCGGACAAGCGATGAATACATCAAAAACATACTTCCAACTGCATATAATATAATAACTAACACATCTCGCATAACATAGTTTGAAAGAGCACCAAGGACGCGCCTAAATTTTAGCTTCGTCCCGATCGACTGCTGAATAGTTACTCCATAAACACGCTTATACAGGCGCAAAATAATCCAAAACACGAAATTGAAGAAGGCAATATAAGCAATAATCGTGAGCAATGCTCCGATTAAAACTGCTCCAAGACCATGCAAATGAAGCTTCTCCATGAGATAAAATCCAGGAGCAAGCATAGTTGCCGACTGCGGCGTCACCACCGGCTGAACCTCCTCGCAGTCGCAGAGTTGCCGCAACATGACGCCATTCGCCGAATTACAGCTAGCGTCATCCCTGCCCGAGAACAGGCGACCGTCAAAGTCTCCGCCTTTCCTCGAAAAACGCTCAAACCCCCAGCCATGCCTCGCCTCCCCGCGCCGGCCTTGAGAAACATCGGTGAATGCCTCGCTTCCGCGTTTTTTCGATAAAATCAGCCATCGCTCCTCTTCCCAGCACTATCGCCCGCGGCCCGAAGCTGCGCCTCAAGCCCCGCAGCTCTCCGCCACATACCCAAACCGCATCATCATCGGCCCGTGCGCCGCGACGATTGTCTCGATCTGATCCGGCGACAAAACGTCTTTCCATTGTCCGGCCTTCCCAGCGCGAAAGAATTTCTCGGCCGTTTCCGGCTTTTCGACAAAGCCCTGCGCCGCCTCCTGCCGCGCCAAAACGTCGAACGAGGATTTTTCGATCGCTCGCCGCAACTGGTCCGGCGTCGGCTTGAGCCGTAAAAAACTCGCCAGCCGGCTGAAACCGCGCTCCGGCGCCGCCAGCAAATCCTCATAGCGCAGAATTATGACAGGCCGGTGCGGCACCGAAAGCCAGCTCGCGACGTTAAAACTCCACGAGCCCATGAATTCGTAAACCCGCTGCTCATTGCCCGCGCCGATCCCGGAAGGCTCGGCCATCAGCGCGATGATCGGGTCGATGGGAACGCCGGCGAACTGCGAGTACGACACCGCGACATCGAGCGGATTGCGCACGAGATAGACCGCGGCGAGCGTGACGTCGAAATTGATCGTCGGAAAGCCTTCGACATTGGCGACGGCGTTGTGGGTCTTGATGAACAAAGGCCCGCCCCCGCCGGCGGTCATATCGGCCTGGACGGCGAAGCGCGCCGCCGCGATCTCCTGCGGCGTCGCCTGTTGCGCCGGTTTTCCCAGCCTGCGGTCAAAATAAGGTTTGAGCGCCTCGCGCCCGGTCATCTCATGCAGGGCGTTGATGCTTTGCGCGCTTTCGGAATCGCCGCGCAATTCGCGCAAAAGATTGTGCAGAAACACCCGCACCCAGGTATTGCCCGATTTGGGATAGGAGGCGATCCAGATCGCCCTCTGCCGCCGCCTGGCGTCTGACGAGCCAACGCCTTCGCCCTGAATATGAGGCTGCGGCCTTTCATCAATTTGGTCAACGCAATCCATGAGGGTCTAAGGCCAAAAAAAGTAACGGGCATTAACGTTTGGCACTAAGCACCATTCCATCTCCGAGAAGTCAAGCGCCGGAATTGCCGTTGACGGGCGGCGGCGCCTGCGACAAAACGCCGCATCATCGCGCCACGGTCACATTCTGAGCGCCGACATTTGCCGAGGCTTTCAATCGCTTGCTCTCAAAACAACCTGAACTTGATTGGCTGCCGATCGAAACGTCCGCGTCGGGCGCCCGTATCAGAGATGCACAGGTGTGCAGGCAACAAAATGAAACAAAACGAAGCAATATGCAGCATTTGGAAAGGCTTCGATTCCGCGCGGATTGTAGCTCGCTTCTGAGGTTTGGCGGTCCTTTGCGAGCGGCCGCTTCGTGACATTCAGCACGATCGCGCTTCTGCCGGCCATTGTCCTCAGAGCGACTGGCCATCCGCCACTCGCTCCTTTCTTGCCCCGCCAGGGTTCGACCGCCGCGGCCGCAGTCGCGAGTCCGATCTCCGGCCGCTGGAATAGCACAAAGCGAGGCTTCAATCAGCGCCCGAACTGAACGAAAAAGTGCAGCGACGGCGCGACCCGCCGTCGACCGCGCGGACGTCTTGGCTACGGCGCGATGTTCGCGGCGACCGCCTCTAACCGGACAACAATCGGCGCGGCGACAGATTGAATTGGTTCAGGCCGAAGACGATGCGATGAGCGCCGTCTTGTTCGCCGCTCGGCGTCGGACTGGCGCTCCAACCGCTCAAGAAATGCATCGTGGACGCTGCGCGAGTTCGAAAGTAGTGCGCTGCGACGGCCAAGGCGCGACGCGCGTTCGGCCCGATCTCCCTGTTGTCGAGCGACGAAAAGACCGCGCGGCGGCCGAAAACGAATGCTCTTGGCGTGCAACGTAGTGTTGAGTGGTGTGGCGGATAATGTCGTATAAAAAAGAAGTTGCGATGATACCTGCAAAGTCGTCCAAAGCACGACAGACTAAGATGGCAAGATAAAGCGAACTTTCGTTCGCGCCTCGCGCCGCTCGGCAAGTTGTTGTCTGCACATTGTTTTCCGTTCCGGAAAACGGCGCCTTGGCGGCGCCCTGAGAGGTGCGCGTGAGCATGCGATTGGGCTATCCGGTTGATTTGTAGTTGAACTTCGTGTGCATGCCGCAATGTGCGCTCAGAATTTTATGCGCCAGGACCGCCGTTTCTACGCGTTGCTTCGATCACCGCGTTTTAGGTCTTGTGCAACCCGAAATCAATGCCAATTTTGCCTTGATGGCAGGCCGAGACGACGACAGTTTCCGCGTCAAACCGGGGCGCTCCCGCGGCCGGGGGACGCGCGCCAACGTCCACGACCTGCCCTTTCTCACCCAGGTGAAGATCGCCGCCCGCAAGGCTGGCGGCGGCATGGGCTGGGAGGGGGGCGGAAGCGGCCGGTTCAACGCGCGCGGCCGGGGCGCGAAACTCGCGGCCTCCTTCCCGCGCGACGGCGGCGGCTGGCGGCGCGACTCCGTCGGCCGCTTCCGCTCGCGCCGCGTCGTGGTCAAGGCGCGGGTGGTGCGGTTCGCCGGAAAGGGGAAAGGCGGGCGAGGCCCAAAAATGCGCGGCGTTTCGGCGGGCGCCGCGGACGCGCATCTGCGCTATCTCGAACGCGACGGGGTGACGCGCGACGGCGACAAGGGCCGCGCCTATTCGGCGCTCGAAGACGACGCCGACGGCAAGGCCTTTCTCGACCGCAGCCGCGAGGACCGCCACCAGTTCCGTTTCATCGTCGCGCCCGAGGACGCCGCCGAACTCGACAACTTGAAAGGCTTCACCCGCGACCTGATGCGGCAAATGGAGCAGGATCTCGGCACGCAACTCGACTGGGTCGCTGTCGATCACCACAACACCGGCCATCCCCACACCCACATCCTCGTACGCGGCGCACTCGATGACGGCCGCATCCTCAACATCGCCGGGGACTACATCGCCTATGGCGTCCGTCACCGGGCGAGCGAGCTGATGACGCTGGAGCTTGGGCCCCAGACCGAGATCGAATTGCACGAAAAACTCCGCCATGAAGTGGAGGCCGAGCGCCTGACCCGGCTCGACCGGATGATGATCGCCGAGCAGCGGGAACAGGGCCTTGTCGATCTGCGGCCGGACAAGGCCGAAAGCTATCCAGTCAGGAGCAACCGGGGCCTTCTCATCGACCGGATGAAGCGGCTGGAAAGTTACGGTCTGGCCGAGGAGGTCGAGCCGGGGCGCTGGATCGTGGCCGATCGGGCCGAGCCGACCCTGAAGGCGATGGCAGAGCGCAACGAGGTCACCGCGACGATCCACGGGGCGCTCGCCGACCACGGCCTCGCCGAGGAGCGCGGCGCCGAACACTACGTCACCCATGGCGGCCGGATCACCCACCGCATCGTCGGGCGCATCCTCGACAAGGGTTTGGCCGGCGACGAGATGGGCGACCGGCTCTATCTGGTCATCGACGGCGTCGACGGGCGCGTCCATCATGTCGAAACCGGCGACGCCGCCCGGCTCGACGAGATCCGGCGCGGCCATATCGTCGCGCTTGATCCATTGCCGACCAAGGCCGATCCGCGTCCGGCCGACCTCAATATCGCCGCCATGGCCGAGGCAAGCGGCGGGATCTACCGGCCGAGCGAACATCTGGAGGCGGCGCGCCCGGCGGTCGAACAGCGGCGCGGCGACGCGGACGCCTTCATGCGCGCGCATGTCAGAAGACTGGAAGCGTTGCGCCGCGCCGGCCATGTCGAGCGCATCGACGCCGACCGTTGGAAAATCCCCGCCGACCTGCCCGAGCGAGGCATTGCCTATGACGCGCTCGGCGCGCGCAAGGATTTTGCCGTTCGCACTCTGTCGACGCTCGACCTCGAAAGGCAGATCGGCAGCGACGGCGCGACCTGGCTCGACCGGGAATTGGCCTCGCGCGATCGCATGGCGCTCGCCCCCATGGGCTTCGGCCGGGAGGTGAGCGAGGCGCTGGAGCGCCGCCGCCAGAGCCTCACCGACCTGGGGCACGCCACCCGCCTAGAGGACGGCCGCATCCGCGCGCCCAAGGACCTCCTTGCGCGGCTCGAAGCGGCGGAGGTCAATCGCGTCGGACATAAGCTCGCCGCGGAGCGGGGCGTGCCCTATACGCCGAGCCAGCCGGGCGAATATGTCGCGGGGGCGCTCACGGGCTCCGTCAACCTCGCCAGCGGGCGCTTCGCCATGATCGAGAACGGTCTCGGCTTCCAGCTCGTCCCCTGGCTGCCGGTTCTGGAAAAGCAGATCGGCAAGCACATTTCGGGCGTCGCCCGAGACAATGGCGGCATTGAATGGAGTTTCACTCGGCAGAGAGGCCTGGGGCTGTGAAGCTCGGCTAAACTTTTTTTGCTTTTCGCAGCCAGGCGTATTGTGGCGAATTCATAGGCTATTTTTGTTTGGGGCCGGCCGCGCGATCCTGTCGTCATGTCCCGACCGCGCGCCCTTCGCCGCAAAAGTCTCCGCGTTTCCGTTGGCTCCGATGGCGGTCCCGGCGATTGCCGCGCCCGGCCAAAACCTTCGCCGCGCATCTGCGGGCGCCCAGAAGGCGATGGCGCGGCCTGGACCGTCGTCGACGATTTTCCGGAAATCCCGCCGGTGACGCGCGCCGAAATCGACGTGATCGAAACCTGGTTCGGCGACCTTCTCGACAAAATTTTTGGCCCGCCCCGGTGACTTGTTGGAAGAGCGCCCGCCGGCGCCGATCCGTCCTCCGGCTTCTTCCCCTTTCCGGCGAAGCAAAATCGCGCAGCAAGGGCGCGACTCCAGCGGGACTCAAGGCGTTTGACGGTCGTTCCCAGCGGCGGCATAGTCAGCGCCTGCTTCAAAAAAGCCCGAGGTCGCGCGATGAATGTCGAGGCTCGCATCTGCAACGATAAAGCACTACGGGACGCGGCGACGCGGGCATGCCTTTATCTCCGCGTTTCGACCGGACGACAGGCGGAGAGCGACCTCTCCATTCCCGACCAGCGCCGCCAGCTGACGCAATGGAGCCAAGCGCGCGGCTGGAGGGTCGCGGCGGAATATTCCGACCTCGGCGAGACCGCGACCGACGACAACCGCGCCGAATTCCAACGCATGATCGAGCGCGCCTGCGACGACGATCGGCCCTTCGACGTCATCGTCGTCCATTCCTTCAGCCGCTTCTTCCGTGACGCCTTTGGCCTCGAAATGTATGTCCGCAAGCTCGCCAAGCACGGCGTGCGGCTGGTCTCGATCACCCAGGAGCTGGGCGACGATCCGGCGCAGGTGATGATGCGGCAGATCATCGCGCTGTTCGACGAATACCAGTCGCGGGAAAACGCCAAGCATGTTCTGCGCGCCATGAAGGAGAACGCCCGTCAGGGTTTTTACAATGGCTCGCCTCTTCCCCTCGGCTATACGGTCGAGGAAGTCGAAAAGCGCGGCGCCCGCGTCAAGAAGAGGCTTGTCGTCGATCCGGTCGACGCGGAAACCGTGAAAACGATCTTCCGGCTCGCCCGCCTTGGCGACGGTAAATCCGGGCCGATGGGCGTCAAGGCGATTGCTTCCTGGCTCAACCAGCGCGGCTATCGCAGCCGCACCGGCGGACTTTTCGGCGTCGGCGCCGTCCACAAAATCCTGACGAATACGGTCTATGTCGGGAACTGGGTGTTCAACAAACGCTGCGCCAAGACTTTTAAGGAAAAGCCGGCGAGCGAGCATGTCATCGTCGACGTGCCGCCGATCATCGACAGGCAAGAATTCGACATGGTCCTGGCGTCATTGAAGGCGCGCGACCCGCGCGTCGCCGCCCCGCGCGTCGTCACAGGGCCGATTCTGCTGACTGGCTTGACCGTCTGCGCCTCCTGCAAAGGCGCGATGACCCTGCGCACTGGGACGTCAAAGTCCGGCGTGGTGCACAAATATTACACTTGCTCGACCTGCGCCCGGCAAGGCAAGACCGCCTGCAAGGGCCGCTCGATCCCGATGCAGAAACTCGACGATCTGGTGACGGAGCATCTGTCCGAGCGCCTGTTCCAACCCCAACGCCTGACCGCGATCCTCGCCTCGGCCGCGGTCCGGCGCGCGGAAAAGGCGCTCGAAGTCGACCGGCGGGTCGCCGCACTGCAAACCGAAGTGACCGACACGGAAGAAAAGCTGAAACGGCTCTATAAAATGGTCGAAGATGGTGTCACTGACCTCGACGACATCCTCAAAGATCGGATCGCCAGCCTCAAGCTCGACCGCGACCGCAGCAAAACTGCGCTCGACCGGATCAAATCGCAGGCCGCAGCGCCAACGGCTTTCGATTCCGAAGCGATCGAGCGTTTCGGCCGCGCCATGCGCGAAAACATCGCCACCGGCGACATCCCCTTCCGCAAGGCGTATATCCAGTCGGTCGTCGACCGGATCGAGGTCGACGACAGCGTCGTGCGGATTATCGGAGACAAATCCACACTGGAACAGGCAATTGCCGGCAAAGCCATGGCTTCGGGCGGTGTTCGCAGATGTGTACCGAAGTGGCGCGCCCAAGGGGAATCGAACCCCTGTTTTCGCCGTGAAAGGGCGACGTCCTAGACCGCTAGACGATGGGCGCTTTTTGCGAAGCGGCGGGACCGTTCGCAAAGTGGGGCGAGCTATAAACGCGGCGGCTGATGCTGGCAAGCCTTTCGTACCGCGCCCGCCGCATTTTTCCTAACCGCCCAGGCCTGGATTGCACAAGGCGAGATCGACCAGCCTGGCGCTGACTTTTGCGCGCCCGCCCCAATGGTCGAGGGTCAGCGTGCAGGCGAGATGGGCGCGTTCGCCGCGCGCCTTGGCGAGCGCCGCGCCCAGCGGCGTGTGGGCGGCGCGGAAGGCGGCGATTTCCATTCGCGCGCCGTCGCCCGCCTGGACCCGCAGCCGCAAATGATCCGCGCCGAAGGGCTGGACATCGGCGATCCGATGCTCGGGCAGCACGAAAATCGGCTCGGGATTGCCGGCGCCGAAGGGGCCGGCCTTTTCGATCTCTTCGACCAAGGCGGGCGCGCAGGCGCTGGCGGTGAGCAGGCCGTCGATGGCGAGGCCGGCTTGAGCGCGGGCGCGGGCGACTGGTTCCGCGAGCGTCTCTTCCAGAAAAGCCTGGAAGGCGTCGAGCTGATCGCGGCGCAAGGTCACGCCGGCCGCCATGGCGTGGCCGCCGCCCTTGACGATCAGGCCACGTTCGACCGCCACCCGCACCGCGCGGCCGAGATCGACGCCTTGAATCGAGCGCGCCGAGCCTGTGGCGACATCGCCGTTCAAGGCGAGCGCAAAGGCCGGCCGGCCGAACATTTCCTTGAGCCGTGAGGCGACGAGGCCGACGATTCCCGGCTGCCAGTCCTCCATCGCCGTGAGCACGAAGGCGCCCTGCTCCGCCGGGCCAAGCTGCTTATAAGCTTCGCCCAAGGCCTCCTGGAGCATCTGCTTTTCGAGAATCTGGCGCTCCCCATTGAGCCGGTCGAGTTCGGCGGCGATTTCTCCGGCCTCGATGTCGTCCTTGAGCAGCAGAAGGCGGGCGCCCAGAGCTGCGTCGCCGATGCGTCCGCCGGCGTTGATGCGCGGCCCGAGCAGGAAGCCCAGATGAAAGGCGCGCGGCGGCCCGTTGAGCTTGGCGACATCGGCCAAGGCCCGCAAGCCGACCCGGCCGCGCGATTTCATCAGCGCGAGGCCCTTGGTGACGAAGGCGCGGTTGAGGCCGGTGAGCGGCGCGACATCGGCCACGGTGGCGAGCGCCACCAGATCGAGCGAGCCCAAAAGGTCGAACTCCTGCCGCTCGCGCCAGAAACCGCGCGCGCGCAGCGCCCGGTTGAGCGCGACCAGAGCGACGAAGGCCACGCCGGCGGCGCAAAGCGCGCCCTGGCCCGAAACGTCGTCCTGGCGGTTGGGATTGACCACGATGGCGTTTGGCAAAGTTTCGGGCGCCTGATGGTGGTCAAGTACGACCACATCCATGCCGAGGCGCCGCGCCTCGGCGAAAGGCTCGAAACTGGTCGTGCCGCAGTCCACCGTAACCAACAAGGTGGCGCCGCGCGCGGAAAACGCCCGGATCGCCTCAACATTGGGGCCATAGCCCTCGGTGATGCGGTCGGGAATGTGAATCAGGCGGGGAACGCCGCAGAAATCGAAAAATTCCGCCAAAAGCGCTGAGGAACAGGCGCCGTCCACGTCATAATCGCCGAAAATGGCGATGGTTTCCTGCTTTTCGACGGCGCGGACCAGCCTTTCGGTCGCCTCCTCCAGCGCGGTGAGGGAAAAGGGCTCCGGCAGCAGCGCGCGAAGAGTTGGGTCGAGATGGCCGAGCGCGTTTTCGGGCGTCACGCCCCGGCCCGCCAGCACGCGGGACAAAAGGTCGGGCAGGCCGTTCTGCTGGGCGATGGCCAGCGCCCGCGCGTCGCCTGCCGCATCGAGCCGGCTGCGCCAGGGGCGACCGAGAACGCTGGACTGAACGCCGAGCAGGACGCGCCGGTCAGACTCCATCGGAATTGATTTTCGCCGCGCGCAGAAAAGCCGGACGCGACTGGCAACGCTCTAAATAGGCGGCGAAGACCGGGCGCGGCTCCAGCATTTTGAAGACATTGATGGTGAAATGGAGATCGGCGCCGATCAGCACGTCGGCGGCGGAAAATTTTTCGCCCAGAAGATAAGGCGTTGAAGAGAGAACTTCTTCCAGCACATTGAAAACCTTGTCGAAAGACCCAAAGCCCGCCATATGTTCCGGCATCTGGGCCTTGGTGAATTTCTCGGCGATCGCGCCCTCGATGCACGAGCCCGAAAAGAACAGCCATTGCAAAAAACGCCCGCGCGTCGGCGCGCCGATCGGCGGGGCCAACTCGCTTTCCGGGAATTTCTCGGCCAGATAAGCGATGATCGCGCCCGATTCCGCGACGCAGGCCTCGCCATCCTGAAGCGCCGGGACTTTCTCCATCGGGTTGATGGCGTGATAGTCCGGCCGGTGCTGGGCGCCCGCCTTCAAATCCACCAGCACGCGCTCATAGGGCGCGCCGATTTCCTCCAGCATCCACAGAGCGCGCAGCGATCGCGTATTGGGCGCCCAGAACAGCCGCATGGAATCCCCCGTAGCGAAGAAGTGAACAAATTAGGAACAAACTTGCGCGGCGTCAAGCCTGAAAGTCATTCCCGCTCGATACGGATCACCTGCGGCTTGTCGGCGACAGGACCGTCCTTCGCAATGGCCGCCGCCGCGCCGATCCGATCGCGCGCCGCAACGCGAAAAACTTCCGCGCCTCTCCATTGCGCGTTGCATGACATGATGGGAAACCCGACGCGGGCGACACGGCCCCCTCTCCGAAAGCTGATGCATTGTGCTTTCTGCGTCAATTAAAGCACTGTCAGCCTAGCCCCATTTCCGCATAAGGCGTCAAGAGTCGCGACGCATTGGAGGCAGGCTTTCGCCTTCGTCGCTCACTGTCCCTAAAGGATCGCGCGGTACTCGGAGCCGAATGCGTCGGCCCACACCGTCGTTAGGTCCGCATCAAGGCCGCCCCAGGATGCTTCCAGCTTCTCCCGTACGAACGCCGCCTTGGCCTCGGGCCGCCCGACGAGTAGCCAGTGCGCCTGCGGAAGGACATAGCGAAAAAACATCAGCCATTGCGCCCAGTTGAGTGACAGCGGATTCTGCATGACGGCGACCTTTCCGGCGTTGATTGCGGTCGCCACAGTGTGGGACAGGAAGAGGCCGCTTTGCAGCCTTCGGCTGGATACGGGCAACGCATCCATGAGCGACTTCCCCTCGGACAGTTCGCGTACCGTCCACGCCGTTCGAACGAAAACCTCGACGATCATCACGGTGACGCCACCCGCCAGGAAGTGTCTCAAGTCATACCCCCTTCGGTACATGCCCCGCGCGATGTCGGCGATGGAGTGGTCTCCGATGCCGCCCATTTGGAGGAACTGGAGCAGTCCAAACAGCGGGGGCGGCAGGCCCGCCTTGGTGGCGACGTCTGACAACATGTGGCCGGCGACCGACTGAAACGCCTCCAGTATCTTAACGAACAATCCGACGCCGTACTCGGTCGGCTCCCATCCGGCCACGGACTGGATCACCAGACGCCCGTCGGAGCCTATGGCTGAGAAGCTTCCAGTTATGATGTCGCGAACACCGAAGAACCAGCCGAGAACAGGGTCGTGGCCCAATGACGACATGCGATGAGTTCGCGGTCCAAGCCCCTCGACTTTCACGTCGAGGCGTTGGCTTGTGGAAGGGTCATAGGGCACCTTGTAGTCGCGTTCCAATTCCCGAATCGTGTCGTCCGGCAAAAGGTCTCCGAACTTCTCCTTGATGACATTTGAGAGCCAGCCTCCCTCGGCCGCGGAGCTGCCGAGGAAGCCGGGATGTCGGGGAACCTGAACGAGCAGAATGTCGGCAAGCCCGGCGAAAAGTCCAGCCGCCCCGGCGACGGCGTAGTCGAACTGGGTGAGCCGATGCAGGCCTGAAAACTCTTCCTTCCAGCGGGACAGGTTGCCCGTGGCCGCCGCGACGTCGGCAGGACTGAGGATGTCCGCGAAGGAAACCTTCTCCGGCTGCATCACGCGCGCTTCGGCGGCGATCTCATCCCACGTGCGAAGACGGGGCGTCCGCATCGGGAGCGAAGTGCCAGCGGAGGCTTTCCGAACAGGCAGGGGCTGGCCAACGCTCGCCAGCAGCCTCTCGGCGTTCTCGATGGCAGCGTCCGCTGTCTTAGCGGTCGCCTCGGCTTTCGCGAGATTGCGATCAAGGGCCTCGCCCTGCACGGCGAGAACGCGAAGGGCGGCCTTGTCGGTCTCGGCGGTCATTCGGCGCGCAGGTCTGACTGGAGGTTCTCCACCGCCGCTTGCAGCTGGGCGACCAAACTCGTGAGGTACGCGACGCGCTCGTGGTTCGCAGAATTCGTTGCATGGAGTTCGGTCAGCAGCGCATCCCGTTTCCGCAGCGCCTCATGCAGAAGCGCCTCTTTGGCCTCGAACAGCTTGTTCCTGTTGCGGCGTCCAACGGCCAAAACGCCGGCGACGCCAAGGACGACGGCCGGAGCCGCCACGACGCCGATCCCCGCCAGCATTCCCCCGCCGACAATCGATCCGGCGGTCGCCAGACCAGAGGTCAAGGCAGCCGCTCCGGCGGCGCCGCTTGCCGAAGCGGCGGTCAGGATGCCGGCGCCGGCCGCCGCACCGACCCCGACCCCACCGGCGGCGCCTAGCAGCTCGGGGATGTCGCTGTCGAGCAGGGTCCGCGCCTTTTCGTTCATCGCCGTCCCTGCCTCGGACACGAGCTTCTGGATCGGCTTGAGGGCCGCCATCGTCTCGTAGTTCTCGGAGGCGTCCTCTTCCGGCGCTGCGGCGCCGTCAGAATCGACCTTCCCGTTCTTGAGGCGGTCGGAAACGGCCTGCGAAATCGACGTCGCCTTGTCGGCGATGGCGGTGCCGGCGTCGGAGGCCAGCTTCTGTATCGAACTGAAGGACTCGGAGTTCGTCGCCTTGTTGTAGAGGTTCTCGACGGACGACTTCAATCGCTTGAACGGCATGGAAATTCCTCGGGTCTTGCCATTTTACGGCAAGGAAAAAGCCATGTTGGCGCGACCAACTCCGGCGTCGTGCGCACCCCGAGCGTACACCAGTCCGGCCGGAATTGTGAAACGGCTTCCGGTGATGGGGTGGACGGCGCCCCGAAGCGGCATCGATGTGCCATGATGGTGGTCGATGAAACAACCGTCAGATGGAGCGCCGTCCATGGGTAAGTCTATCAAGAATCTTTCTTCTGTCACGCAAGTTGGTCTCGACCTCGCCAAGAACGTGTTTCAGGTGCATGCAATTGACGCGCAAGGTGCGGTCATCGTCGCCAAGCCTGTCCGGCGCGGGCAGCTTTTGCAATTTTTCGCCTCGCTTCCGCCGTGCCTTGTCGGCATGGAGGCTTGCAGCTCGGCGCATCATTGGGCGCGCGAGCTGATCGGGCTTGGCTTTTCGGTCAAGCTGATCCCGCCCGCCTATGTGAAGCCTTTCGTTCGGCGCAACAAGAACGACGCCGCCGACGCCGCGGCGATCTGCGAGGCCTTGGGGCGGCCGAACATGCGCTTCGTGCCGGTGCGCTCGGTCGACAACCAGGCGCAATTGATGCGCCACCGCGCGCGCGAGTTGCTGGTCGGCCAGCGCACGCAACTCCTCAATGCGCTGCGCGGGCATCTGGCGGAAATCGGCGTCGTCGCGGCGCAAGGCGCGCAAAACGCCTATGTGCTCAAACGCATGGCCGCCGAGGGCTGCGACGAAAACGGCGAGATCGTCGTCGCCGATTGCGTGCGCGCGGCGCTGGCGCCGCTGGCTCGCCAGATCGACGCGCTCGATGAGGAAATCGACCGGATCGGAGCCGAGATCGAGGCGCTGATCGAGACCGACGAGAGGGCGCGGCGGCTGATGACCATTCCCGGCGTCGGGCCGGTCACGGCTTCGGCGGTCGTTGCGACCGTGCAAGACATCGGCGCCTTCGCCTCCGGCCGCGAGTTCGCTGCTTTTCTCGGCCTTGTGCCGCGCCAATATTCGAGCGGCGGCAAGGAGAAGCTCGGCCGCATCTCGAAAATGGGCGACCGTTACTTGCGCAAATTGCTGGTGGTCGGGGCCTGCGCGGTGCTGTGCCATCGCAAGGGCCATAGCGACGCCCTGCGCGTCTGGGCCGATCGGCTGCTGGAGCGCAAGGACGCCAAATACAAGTTCAAGCTGACGGCGGTGGCGCTGGCCAACAAGCTGGCGCGCATCGTCTTCGCGCTGCTGGCGCGCGGCGGCGTTTACGTCGGGCGGCAGGCCGCCGCCTGACGCCGGCCACAGGGTTTTCGCCGCAAGGCGAAACGCAATCGAGGGTGACCAAGGGGTGATGTGAACCACGGAAAGGCTCGGAAGCCTGATGTAGTGTCGGCGCCAATGCGAGCGCGATACGGTGATTGAGGCAAAGAGCCAGGCGGACGATCCATCAGGGCCAGCGGCGATAAAAACCCGCGTCAACAGGCCGAAGACATGACCGCACCCGAGACGTTCACAGCACGCCAAGAAAACCCTTGATCAAGGGGCGCCGTCCAGACATGACACAGGTGACGGAGACAGTCCATGTCGCCGGAACCCGTTGCCGATCGGAATTCCGGCCTTTTCCGTCAATGGCGCCCGCCGTGACCGTGGCCGCCATGGCCGCCGCCGCCGCCGTGGCCGCCGCCGTGGAAACCGCCAAAGTGACCACCGCCGTGGAAACCGCCAAAGTGACCGCCGCCGTGGTGAAAGCCGCCAAAGTGATGGGCGCCAAGGTGATGGGCGCCGGCGTGATGATGGAAGCCGCCATAATGACGGCCGGCGGAACGCCGATGGGCGCCAGCGAAGCGATCGCCGGCGAAGCGATCGCCGCCGCCGTAGCCGTATCCGCCGTAGCCATATCCGCCATAGCCGTAACCGCCGTAATCGAGCCCATAAAACAAGAAGGGAACGAAAAACAGCGCGGCGAACGGCTCCCAGTCGGGGAATCCGCCCCAGCCATAGCCGCAGCCATAGAGGCAGAACGGGTCTTCGTCATAGCCGTAGAGCCAGCCGTCATCCCAGACCGGCGCCAGCAGGCCTGCGACCGCCAGCGCGGCGGCTGAGCCGCCCCCGCCGCCGCCATGATCATGGCGATAACGATGCCGGTAGCGGATCGGTTCCACCGGCGAAGCCGGCGCCGCGGCGCGCAGGCCGGGCGGGTCGAGCGGCAGGGCCTGGGCGGGCGTCGGGGCGAGCAGCGCGCCTGCGGCCAGAGCTGCGATGAATCTACTTGTCATCTGAGCCTCCTGTGCCTGCCGGTCAGCGCCGCCGGCGCGGCGCCTGCTGGCGCAACTGGTCGAATTTGGTCTTCTGCTCGGTATTGAGGCCGTTGTAGAAAGCCAGCAACTGCGCGTCGAGCGTCCGCACTATGTCGAGGCGGGTTTCCAGCAGATTTTCGCTGAAAGCCAGGCCGCCGGCGAAAGTCGTGACATCCGGCCGATCGGCGCAGAGCTTGACCTTTGCGTCGGCCACGGCCTTGGTCTTGGCGTCACGATAGGCCTGCAGCGCCTTTTTCTGATCGTCGCTGAGCAGCAGCGCCTTTTCAAGATCGCCGGAAACCGCCTCGGTTTGCGGCGCGGCGGCTTTGGCGCCACAAATTTTGTCGAGTTGCGCGGCGGGGTCGGCGCGGGCCGGCGCGGCGACGGCGGGCGCCGCGGCCAGCGCCCAGACAAAGGCCACGGCGAGGGGTGGAATGGCGTGGGTCAATGTCTTCATGATATTGGCTCCCTTGATTTAGCGCCCGGAAGACAGGACAATTCTCCCTGGGGCGCAGTTGAACCGACATTCTCCAGATAAAGGCCCTGGTTCAGCCAAGTCTCCGTCCGCCGTCGGCGATTTGCAAATCGGAAGGCCGTCGGTTGGCCGCCAATGCGGTTGGCAGCGTGCCTGATCCCCGTGGAGAGCCGATATGTGGCGTGTTTTCCGTCATCAAGGCGCAGCTCTCTCGTGGTTTTTGTCGGAACGCGCAACACCGAACGCCTCAAGCTGCTGACGTGACGGCGACGATCGGGTTCCGCGATCAACACCAGGATCTCGGCGAACAGATTTCTGCGGAAAACGCGCTCTACGACGTGAACTTCAACGACGAATCCCATCTCGGATTTCTCGATTATCTCGCATTGACTCTCGTCGACATTCGACGGATTGCGCCGCCGCTGTCGGTCGCCGCCGCGCAGAACGATTCAATAACACCCTTGGCCTTTGCTTCCGACTCGTCGGAAGCAAAGGCGCCGCGCCGGCCGGCGCGGATACTATCAGTCCTTTTCAAGGGCCAAAGCTATAATCCTGCATCTGGCGGGATGTCGTTGCGTCATCTGAACAGAAGATACAGCAAAACAATCAGAAGCACCAAGCTGAGCCCGCCGCCATAATAGTGATACGGGCCTCCGTAATAAAAACCGCCGCCACCAAAAACCAAGACCAAAATGACAATGAGCAGAATAAGGCCCATGATTTTCTCCTTTTCGTTTAGCGCCCAAGGCGGGTTTTCATTGTGTCGTTTTCGCATCCAAGATAGGATTGAAACGTTTCGAAATTCAACGCGGTTCATTCAGGACTAACAGTTTAAGTATAATTTGGCGATCGCGCGCGGAGCAAGCTTCGGAATCTACTCATGCCAAATCCCACAGATTTGGTTGGCCGCGATTGCGCCCGAAAGCCTTTCGAGTGAAGGGCGCCTATCGGCGCCCTGTGGCCTGCGCGAGGGATTCCATGATCGCGATAAGTCGCAATCATGGTTCCGGGTTACGGGGTTGCGGTGGGTTACGGTGAAACGTTACTAAATCTCTATTTAGCGTGATTATATGGTTTTGCCCGCGATGCGCGCCGCCCGCCAAAAATGGGGCGGAAAAAGGGGATTTAGTAACGTGTCATCCACAACCCCATCCCAATCGTATCGGCGTGTCGATGCCGTCACAGGCGGTGGACAGAGCCACGCGCATGGAGCAATGGAAAAAGGCGCGGATCGTCGCCGAAAGCGCCGATCCTGACGTGAATATTTCGGAAGTCGCGCGCCGCAATGGCGTCAACCGAGGGCTGCTCACCATGTGGCGTCGGCTTGCCGGCGTTTCTTCGTCTGGCGCTTTTAAAGGCTTCAATAGCGCCTTCTGAAATTCCGGCGCCGGCTAGTGATAATAGTGGTGGTGGTGGTGATAATAATGGTGGTGGTGGTGATAATAATGGTGGCGATAGTAATGGCGCCGAGGCGCTCCTACCACGCCTGTGACGCCGCCGACAACGCCACCGGTCACTCCGCCGACCACGCCGCCGACCGCCGCGCCAACCGGACCAGCGGCGCGTCCACCTTCGGCGGCGCCTTGCTCACCACCCTGGATCACGCCCTGAGCCTGCGCGGCGAGAGGCATTGAGAGAGCGACAAGAAAGCCAACGGCTAAGGTCAACCGGTTTTTCATGACTAAACTCCATTCGCTTGCTGCGCCCCCGAATTGGCTCTGCAGACCTGCAACGAATGGAACATTATCAGACGCGCCGACCGCCAGGACAGGTTCGGAAACTACTCATCTTGACTGCGACCGCGGGCGGATCGAGGGACGGCGCGTCATCGCCGACTAAATCGTCCAAGTCGGCAAGGCGGCCAACAAATGGGAGGAGCAGCATTAAATCCCATTTTTGCGCGATGTTATCAATTTGCCCGCAATGCGCGCGCCCGCCAAAAATGGGGCGGAAAAAGGGGATTTAGTACTGGAGGTGTAACCCCGTAAACCCGATTGCAAGGCCAAATATCTCAAGCCGTTTGTGAAGAAGACGCTCGGGATCATCCTGTCATCGAACGCAAAATCGGTGCGGCGCTCGCCGGAAGGGTTTTGAATTCGCGTTCGCCCGAAATAGCGGTCTCGCCCCCTTGACGTCAACGCGCCCGCTGGCCCGGCGCGCCTGTCTTGCCTGTGTTGGTGATTGCCTGGAAGGCCAAACCGATGCAGACTGCCTCTCGCGACGCGAGCCGACCCGAGAATGCCGGCCGCCAGTGTCGGCCGAGGAAGGTCCGAGGGGAGGATTCGATTGAGCATTTCCGACCATTTTTTGCGGAAGGAAGACCTCCGCGCGCGGCTGTTCGCCGATACGTGGCGGACGCGGATCCCCGAAGTCTTTCGCGACGTGCCGGCCTATTACGACAAGGGCAACGCGATCGCTTCGCTCGGGAATTGTTCACGATGGAGCCAAAAGTTCGCCACCGAGATCGGCCGGCGCCTGCCGCCCGGATCGAAAGTGCTCGATGTCTGCTCGGGCACGCACGATATCCCGCTGCGGCTTCTGGCAAAGGATCCCACGCTTGAAATCCACGCGGTGGACGGTAGTCCGCACATGACCGCCGAGGGTCAACGTCGCGCCGGCGAGCGCGACCTGACGATCCACGCCCAGGTCTGCGACGCTCATGCGCTGCCGTTTCCCGACGCGACTTTCGATGCGGTGACGCTCCAGTTCGCCTCGCGCCATCTCGAGATCATCCGGGCGTTCAAGGAAATCCATCGGGTTCTCAAACCGGGCGGCATGTTCTTCCATAACGACATGCTGCGCCCCGCCTGGAGAAGCGTCGAGGCGCCGTATCTCGTCTACTTGGGAATATCGGTATGGCTTACTGCCAAGCTCTTCGGAAGTTCGCCGGAAAGCTTGAAGTGCGTCGGATATTTCGCCGATGCCATTCACCATTTTTACACGCCCGGCGAGTTGACTGATCTTCTCGAAGAATTCGGTTTCGTCTACATCGAAAACCGGAGCTTTCTGACGGGCGTATTGTCCCATCACATCGCGTACAAACCCTTGCGCTAGCCCGGATCATACATTGCGAATTGGCCTCCCCGCGATCTCGACAGTGAGGCATTCGTTTACGGTGATCACGGGGCGCCGTCCAGACAGGACACTTTGCTAAATAAATTGGTTGCGGCGGCATCGTACGAATACACGTCGGCAACAACATCCAGCAGCGCTTGATTTCCATCCGTTAAACCAGCTCCACCTCCGCCACGCCCGGAATCGCCTTGATAGCGCTCGAGGCCTGCGGATTGACGGGATAGCGGCCGGGGAGGCGGATTTCGACCTCGCGTTCGGGGGCGTCCAGCCGCAGCACCAGAGTCACCTCCCCTTCCGGCCGGCCTTTCAGGCGCTCGGAGAGGCGCGGCAAAGGCGCCGGATTGCGCAGCACGATGCGCAGGCCCTTCTGGATGCGCGCCGCCGCCTCATCCAGCCTTTCGACCGCCGTGATCCGGGCGCGCACATCCTCGCCCTCGACATTGGCCTGGAGCGTCACCAGCACGCAGGCGCCTTTTTCGAGCAGGTCGCGATATTGGTTCAGCCCCTCCTGGAACAGGATGGCCTCATATTGGCCGGAGGGGTCGGACAAGGTCACGATGCCCATCTTGCTGCCCGATTTGGTGCGCCGCTCGGCGCGGTCGAGCACGGTGGCGGCGAGCCTTCCGGCCGAGGCGCCCTGTTTCACCGCGCGGGCGAAACGCGCCCAGACCTCGACCCGCAGCCGGCTCATCACATTCTGATAGGCGTCGAGCGGGTGGCCGGAAATGAAAAAGCCGATCGCCTCGAACTCGCGTCGCAGGCGTTCTTCCGCCGACCAGTTCTGGTAATTGGTCAGCCGCAGGGCCTCCGGCTCGGCGGCGCCGAACAGAGCGGACTGGCCAAGCTGGCTTTCCTCCTGGGCGCGGTTGGCGAGCGCCAATATCGGCTCGACCGCCGCGAAAGCCTTGGCGCGGTCGCGCTCCAGTTGGTCGAAGGCGCCCGCCGCCGCCAGGGCCTCCAGCACCTTCTTGTTGACCTCGCGCGGATTGAGCCGGGCGGAAAGATCGGACAGGTCGCGGAATTGTTTTGCGCCGCGCGCTTTCACCAGAGCCTCGGCCTGGCCCTCGCCCACCCCTTTCACCGCCGATAAGGCATAGCGGATGACCAGTTCGCCCGAGGGCTCGCGATGGACATCGAAATCGACGCCGGAGCGGTTGACCGAGGGCGGCTCGACCTTGATGCCGAGCCGCGTCGCCTCGTTGCGAAATTCCGCCAGCTTGTCGGTGTTGCTCTTGTCGAGCGTCATCGAGGCGGCGAGGAACTCCACCGGATGATTGGCCTTGCACCAGGCGGTCTGATAGGCGACCAAAGCATAGGCCGCCGCATGACTCTTGTTGAAGCCGTAATCGGCGAATTTGGCGAGCAGATCGAAGATTTCGTCGGCCTTGGCCTTGTCCAGCCCGCGCTCCATCGCGCCATCGACGAAACGGGCGCGCTGGTGGTCCATTTCCGCCTTGATCTTCTTGCCCATGGCGCGGCGCAGCATGTCCGCCTCGCCCAGCGAATAGCCGGAAAGAATCTGGGCGATCTGCATCACCTGTTCCTGATAGATGATGACCCCGAACGTCTCCTTGAGCACGGTTTCGATCTTGGGATGAAGATAATCGGCGTCCTCCTCGCCGTGCTTCACCGCGCAATAGGTCGGAATATTGGCCATCGGGCCGGGGCGATAGAGGGCGACCAGCGCGATAATGTCCTCGAAACGGTCGGCGCGCATTTCGGCCAGCGCCTTGCGCATGCCGGCGCTTTCCACCTGGAACACGCCGATGGTCTCGCCGCGCCCCAGCATGTCGAAGGTTTTCTGGTCGTCGAGCGGGATGGCCGCGAGATCGACCAAGATTCCGCGCTGTTTCAGCAAAGCGACGCAGGTCGCGAGCGTGGTCAGGGTTTTCAGGCCGAGAAAATCGAATTTCACCAGTCCGGCCTGCTCCACCCATTTCATGTTGAACTGGGTCGCCGGCATGTCGGATTTGGGGTCGCGGTAGAGCGGCACCAATTGGTCGAGCGGCCGGTCGCCGATCACCACGCCCGCCGCATGGGTCGAGGCGTTGGAATAGAGGCCTTCGAGTTTCTGCGCGATCTCCAGCATCCGCCGCACCCGCGAATCCTGCTCGGCGGCCTCCCGCAGGCGCGGCTCGGACTCGATCGCCTGTTTGAGCGACACCGGCGCGGCCGGGTTTTGCGGCACCAGTTTCGCGAGCTTGTCGACAAGGCCGAGCGGCATTTCCAGAACGCGGCCGACATTGCGCAGGACGCCGCGCGCCAGAAACGAGCCGAAAGTGATGATTTGCGCCACCCGGTCCGCGCCATAGCGGTCGCGGACATAGGCGATGACCTCGTCGCGCCGGGTCTGGCAGAAATCGATGTCGAAATCCGGCATCGACACGCGCTCGGGGTTCAGGAAACGCTCGAACAGCAGGGAAAAGCGGATCGGGTCGAGATCGGTGATGGTCAGGGCATAGGCCACCAGCGAGCCAGCGCCCGAGCCGCGCCCCGGCCCCACCGGAACGCCGTTGGCCTTGGCCCATTTGATGAAGTCCGACACGATCAGGAAATAGCCGGGAAATTTCATCTTCTCGATGATCGACAGCTCGAATTCGAGCCTTTGCCGGTAATCCTCCTGGCTGTGGCCGGGCGCGGGACCGTGGGCTGCGAGCCGCGCGGCCAGGCCGGATTCGGCCTGCTGGCGCAGTTCCGCCGCTTCATCCGCGCCTTGCCCGAAATTGGGCAGGATCGGCTTGCGGGTGCGCGGCCGATAGGCGCAGCGCAGCGCGATCTCGACGCTGTTGCGGGTCGCCTCGGGCAGATCGGCGAAGAGCGCGACCATTTCCGCGCGGCTCTTGAAGCGGTGTTCCGGCGTGAGCTTGCGCCGATTGTCCTGACCGACCACGGCGCCGTCGGCGATGCACAACAGCGCGTCATGGGCGTCGTAATCGGAGCTTGCCGGGAAATAAGGCTCGTTGGCCGCGACCAGGGGCAGATTTTCACGATAAGCGAGGTCGAGCAGGAAGGGCTCGACCTCGGCTTCGCTGTCCAGTCCGTGGCGCTGGATTTCGACATAGAAGCGATTGGGGAACAAGGGCGCCAGCGCCGCCAGCCTTTCCCACGCGATTTCCGGCTTGCCGGCGAGAAAGGCGCGATCGAGCGGGCCGGCCGGGCCGCCGCTCAGGGCGATCAGCCCTTCGCAAGCCTCCGCCAGTCGCGCCGGGGCGACATGGGGGCTGTCGCCCTGCTCGACCTCAAGCCAGGCCTGCGAGACCAGCCGCATGAGATTGGCGTAGCCGCGTTCGTTCTGCGCCAGCAGCACGATATTGCCCATGCCGGCGTCAACGGCCAGCGCCTCGCCGCGGTTACGAACAAGCTCGCCGTCGCCGAAATCGACAGAGAGCTGACAGCCCACAATCGGCTGCACGCCCTCCTTGGCGAATTTTTCCGAAATTTCGAGCGCGCCGAACAGATTGTTGGCGTCGGTGACGGCGACCGCCGGCTGGCCGTCGGCGAGCGCCAGCTTGAGCAGCTTGCCGACGCCGATCGCGCCCTCGCGCAGGGAAAAGGCGGTATGGACATGAAGATGGACGAAGCCGACCTTCTCGATTGCCTGTTCGACCAACACCTGCCTCCCGCGCCCGCTCGTCCGTTCCGATCATGCCGCCGCAAAACAAAAAGGTCGTCCGCAAAGCCGCCCTGGCGGCGAAAAGCCTGTGGAAAAGTCATTACGTCGCAATGTTCTTCTTATATTCGGTTTTTGTTCCGGACAAACAAAAATCCGTGGGTTTTTTCGCTGCGGAATCTGTCCTTGTAAAAACAAAAGGTTACCCAGCGTCTCCCTGTGGATAAAATCGGGGGCCGGCTGTGGATAACTGTCCGCGCATCGATTCAGTCTTGCGGCAAGATTGTGGCGTTTCAGCCGTTTCACGGCGGTCAAGAGCTAATGCGACGCATCAGGTCACAATCGGCCGGTCGCGGATCACGCCATTTCAACCAGCAGTCCATTACGTAAAGTCAGGCGACGATCCATGCGCGCCGCGATATCGGGATTATGGGTCGCGATCAGCGCCGACAGGCCGGTGGCGCGCACCAGCGCCATCAAAGCCGTAAAGACCCGGTCGGCGGTCTCGGGATCGAGATTGCCGGTCGGCTCGTCGGCGAGCAGCAAGGCCGGGGCGTTGGCCACCGCGCGGGCGATCGCCACGCGCTGTTGCTCGCCGCCCGACAATTCCGAAGGGCGGTGACTGGCCCGCGGCGCCAGGCCGAGATAATCGAGGAGCTCCAGGGCGCGCCGCCGCGCCTCCTTGCGGTTGAGCCCGGCGATCATCTGCGGCGTCATCACATTTTCGACCGCCGTGAATTCCGGCAGGAGATGATGGAACTGATAGACGAAGCCGATGCGGTTGCGGCGCAAGGCGGTGCGCCGCGCGTCGCCGAGGCTTGATGTCGGAACCCCCTCCACCTCGACCTCGCCGCCGTCGGGGCGCTCCAGCAGGCCGGCGATATGGAGCAAAGTCGATTTGCCCGCGCCCGAGGGCGCGACCAAGGCGGCGGCTTGATGCGGCCAGAGCTCAGCCTCGGCGCCGCGCAGAATTTCGAGAAAGCCGTCGCCCTCGCGGTAGCGCCGCGCGATGCGGTTGAGTTTCAGCGTCGGCCGAACCGTCTCATTCATGGCGCAAAGCCTCCACCGGATCGAGGCGCGCGGCGCGCCACGCCGGATAAAGCGTGGCGAGGAAGGACAGGCCCAGGGTCAGCAGGGCGATCGCGGCGACCTCATGCGGATCGAGCGACGAAGGTAGCTGCGAAAGGTGATAGACGCTCGACGGAAACAAGTTGAGGTCGAAGATCCGGTTGAGGAAGCTTCGGATATTGTCCAGTTGCAGGGCCAGCGGCACGCCGAGCGCGGCGCCGAGAAGCGCGCCCGTGGCGCCGATGGACAGGCCGGTGAGGATGAACACGCGCAGGATCGAGCCGCGCGTCGCCCCCATGGTGCGCAGGATGGCGATGTCGCGCCCCTTGTCCTTGACCAGCAGGATCAGGCCCTGGACGATCAGCAGCGAGGCCACCAGGACGATGATCGAGAGGATCAGGAAGATCGAATCGCTCTCGACCTTGAGCACGTCGAAGAATGTCTTGCTGCGCTGGCGCCAGTCGGTCAGCATGACCGGGCGGGTGATGGCCTGGACGATGCGCTCGCGCACCGCGTTCATGTCGTCGGGATGGGCGACGAAGGCTTCGATGAGCGTGGCCTCGCCGGGGCGGTTGAAAAACAATTGCGCCTCGGACAAAGGCATGAAGACCATGAGCTGGTCGAAGTCGTAGAGGCCGGATTCGTAGATCGCCTTGACCGGATAGGCTTTCAGGCGCGGGGTGACGCCGAACGGCGTCTGCGCCCCCCTGGCGGTGAGGATCGAGACCTTGTCGCCGACCTGCACGCCGAGCGTCTCGGCCAGTTTCTCGCCGATCACCAGGCCGGAATCGCCTTCGAAATGGTCGAGCGTCCCCTGCCGGACATTGCCTTCGACGCCAGGCAGGCGCTTGAGGTCGGCCTCGGTCACGCCGCGCACCAGGGCGCCGCTCTGCTGCTGCGGCGACGAAATGCCGGCCGCGCTTTCGATCAAGGGAAAGGCGAAGGTGATCCCCTTGACCTGCTTGAGTTCCTCGGTGACGTCGCGGTAATCGGTCAAGGGCGTGTCGATCGGCTGGACGAAAATATGGCCGTTGACGCCGATCAGCTTGGAAATCATTTCGTCGCGCATGCCGTTCATCACCGACATGACGACGATCAGGGCCATGACCCCGACCGTGATGCCGGTGACGGAAAGCCCGGCGATGGCCGAGGGCAGCCAGCGGCTGCGGCGCGAGCGCATATAGCGCAAGGCCAGCATGCGCTCATAGGCGCCGAAGGGCGCCGCGCCAGAACCTGCGCCCTTGCCGGCCGCCGCGGCGCCGGCACGCGCGAAAAACCTCATGAAATGAAACATGGCGCCTCTTTTCGTGCCGCTTCCGCGAGACGGATTCGCAATCCCCGGAACGGCCAAGGCGCGACCGATGGCGGATAGTCCCGAAATGCGCGCAAATAAAGACCCCTCGCCAGATCGCCCCGGGCGAACTCTCGCCGATTCGTGGGCGCAGGCCAAGAAATGTAACAACCAACACGCAAGAACGAGAGCGCGACAACGAATATGCCGGGCCGCGCTTCTTGAAAGGCGCCGCGCGCTTTCCCTGGGCGCGTTCGCCCATGGGTCATTGGAAATTCGTCGCAACCGAATTGACTTTCCCCCGCCCGGACATAATCTCGTCGCATTACGATGGCTTGGGAGATTGGGCGAACAGGATGCACACTCAAAGGATGGAATAGCGCGCGCCATTCGATCGCCTCGCGGACGAAGCGGGCGAAGGCACGAAATGTTGACCGAAATTGGCGAAAAAATCCGGCAGCGCCATTAATCTGACGCACATATGTCACGAATGGCTTGTTTGCTTTTCGCCCGATTTGAGCTAGATCGACGTTTGCATCTGAACCGACATCGGTTTGATTGTCCCCCACGTTAGACTGGAAGTGGAATTACATAATGGCCGACCCCGAACGCATCGCATTGTTCATTGACGGCGCAAACCTTTATGCAACCGCGAAATCGCTCGGCTTCGATATCGATTACAAGCGGCTCCTGAAAGAATTTCAGTCCAGAGGCCGGTTGGTTCGCGCCTTCTACTACACCGCTTTGGTCGAGGATCAGGAATATTCCTCGATTCGCCCGCTGATCGACTGGCTCGATTACAACGGCTACGCCGTCGTCACCAAGCCGGCGAAGGAATTCGTCGACGCTCTGGGCCGCCGCAAGATCAAGGGCAACATGGACATCGAACTGGCCGTTGACGCCATGGAAATGGCCGATCATATCGATCACATGGTCCTGTTCTCCGGCGACGGCGACTTCCGTTCGCTGGTCGAGGCGGTGCAGCGCAAGGGCGTGCGGGTTTCGGTCATGTCCACCATCACCACCCAGCCGCCGATGGTCGCGGACGAATTGCGCCGCCAGGCCGACGAATTCGTCGATCTCGTCCATTTGGCCAACAAGATCGGCCGCGATCCCGCCGAGCGCACCGAGCGCATGCAGCGCTTCCAGGAGCGCCGTCCGGTGACCCCCGCCTCCGCCGCCACGCAGGACCAGCATCATCCCGTGGATGAGGAGTGAGCCGCGCCCCGGCGCGAATTCCACAATGCAAGGAGGCGCGCCGGTGACCACGGCGGCGCCTCTTTCCTTTTCCGAGCCGGGCCGCGATTGCTCCCTCTGCCCGCGTCTGGAAACGTTTCGCCGCGATAACCGGCGGGCGCTGCCGGACGGCTTCAACGCGCCTGTGCCAGCTTTCGGTTCGCTCGACGCGGAATTGCTGATTGTCGGCCTCGCCCCCGGCCTGCATGGGGCCAATCGCACCGGGCGTCCGTTCACTGGCGACTGGGCCGGCGACATGCTTTATCCCGCTCTGCTGCGCCATGGTTTCGCACAGGGAGATTATTGCGAGCGCGCCGATGACGGCTTGCGGCTCCGCAAATGCCGTATTTCCAACGCGGTGCGCTGCGTTCCGCCACAGAACAAGCCGACGCCGGGCGAAATCGCCGCCTGCCGAAGCTTTCTCGCCAACGAGATCGCCGCCATGCCGAACCTGCGCGCTTTGCTCTGCCTCGGCCGCGTCGCCCATGACAGCGTGGTCCGGCTGTTCGGCGCAAAGGCCAAGGCCTTTCCCTTCGCGCATGGCGCCAAACATCGCCTGGAAAGCCATCGCCTGGAAAGCCGGGGCCTCGCGCTCTACGATTGCTATCATTGCTCGCGCTACAATACGAACACCGGCGTGCTGACGCAGGAAATGTTCGACGCGGTTTTCGCGCGGATCGTCGCCGATTTTTCTTAACCCGCAATTCTCACACGGGGCCGACCTGCGTTGCGATTTCGACGAGTTGAACGCAAGGAGGGCGGCGAAAAGCGTATGCGGTCATACGGTTGAGCCGCCCGACGCGGCGGGCGGCCGTCGATGCGAGCCAAAGGGCCAGCGCAAGGTGGTGACAGTGTGCGTCGAACGGCTTGGCCGATGTGGCGCATCGGCCCGCGCCATTCTCCTGCCCTGTCATCGCCTTGCGCTGGCGCAGGGCGACCCTGTGTGAGAAATGCGGGTTAATTCCGCGCGACGGCCGTCTGGCGAAGATCGGCGGTGACGAGATCGGGCGCGGGATCGTCGAGCCGCGCGCGATAGATGTGCAGGTTTTCGATGATTTTCTGGACGTAATAGCGGGTTTCGGTGAAGGGAATGCGCTCGATCCAGTCGATCGGATCGACATTGGGATTGCGCGGATCGCCATATTGCTTGATCCATTCGCCGACATTGGCGCCGCCGGCGTTATAGGCGGCGAAGGCGAGGATGTAGCTGCCGCGATATTCGTCGAGCAATTGCCCGAGATGGAAGGCGCCGAGCTGGGCGCCGAAGGCGGGATCGTTCTTCAGCTTGTTCTCGTCGAAAGCGATGCGCGCGCTTTGCGCCGCCTTGCGCGCCGTGGGCTCGATCATCTGCATCAGGCCGAAGGCACCGGCGCCCGATTTGGCCGTGGCGCTGAAGGCGCTTTCCTGCCGCGCGATCGCCAGCACCACCGGACGACCGACGGATTTGGCGAGTTCGTCATAATGCGGCACGCCATTGAGCGGGAAAGCCAGGCTGTCGATGGCGAGGCCGCGCCCCATCGCCGCCTTGCCGGCGGTCAGGGCGGTGTGGGCGTCGCCGCGCGCTTCGATCAATTGCGACAGCGCCGCCATCTGCTCCGGCGCGGTCAGACTCGCGGCGCTTTCCAGCGCGAGCTGGCGCCCGGCGTCGCTCTGGCCGAGATCGAACAGCAGTTCCGCCGCGCGCACGACCTCCGCGCGCGCCTCGCCCGACGCCGGCTCCGGCGCCGGCCGCAGCAGCACCGGCTCCTCGCCGAGCTTGGCGCGGGCGACCTGACCGTAGAAGGTTTCGGTCTCATTGGCGGCGCGCGCGTAAAAGGGCTTGGGATCCTGGCCGCGGGCCTCGGCCACGCGGCCCCGCCAATAGGCGGCGCGGGCGACGGAATGGGGGGCGCGGGCGATTTCCACCAGCTTGTCGAAATGCGGCGCGGCCAGAGCGGGATCGTCGAGGAAGCGCAAGGCGATCCAGCCCGCGGTGAATTCGGCTTCGACATTGGCGGCTTCGGAAGCCGGCGCGGCTTCGGCGCAGATGCGAAAAGCGCGCCGGGCGTCGCCCATGTCCAGAAATTTGCGGGCGATCAGCCGGCGTTCGACCCACCAGTCGTCGGGGCTCGCCAGCACGGCGGGGTCGCGCGGCGCCGACAGCATGAGGCCCGCCGCCTCGTCGATACGGTCGGCGTGGCGCGCGGCGTGGATGCGCAAATAGAGCAGGCCGACATCGTTATGCAGCGCGGCGGGCGCGCGTGGAAAAACCTTGGCCCAGGGCGCGCCATGGGCGAGATCGGACTCGGCGCGGAAAAGCCCCTGGCCGTCCTTGCCGGCGATCTGGGCGGCGCGCGCGGCCTCCGCATATTGTTCGCGCAGAACCAGCCGGTCGACGCGGAAAATGCGGTCGGCGGCGGACAGCGCGCCGGAGAAATTCTTGAGCAGGCGCTTTTCCAGCGCCGCGCCGAGATCGGCGTTGCGCCACAGATCGCGGGCGATCTTCGCGGCTTCTTGCGAATGGGCTGGATCGTTGCGCCAGAGTTCCGCCTGGGCGAGGCGGCCGACCGGGGTGGTCGGCGGAAATTCGGCGAAATAAGCGGCGACGCGCTCGGGCCTGGCGCCTTCGGACGCCGCGAGCTCCTCGCCGCGCTTGCGCAATTGGGCGGCGGGCCAATCGGGATGGGCGCGCAGGAAGGCGGCGATGCGCTCCAGCCCCGCTTCGTCGGGATGGAGCCGCACCAAAGTCCATTCGACGGCGTCGCGAACCAGCGGATCCTTGGTGGTCAGCGCCGCGTCGCCCGAAAGCGTCTCGCCTTCGCCGTAATAACGCAAGGCGTCGGCGACGCCGGAGAGGTCATGCGCCGGCGCGGCGGGCGGGGCCGCGTCAGCCTTGCCTTGCGGCGCGGGAGACGTCTGCGGCGGAAAAAAGACCGGCAGCGACGGAATGCCGATGCGTCGCGGCGCATGCTGAACATAAGGGATCGTCAGACAGCAGGTCGCGACGAAAGCCGCGCCCATTTTCCTGCGATCCAGCCCCAATATCCGCATCGAAACGCCTTGTTGTCCCACGGTCAGAGCCTAAGCCTGCGCCGAGGAAATTAACGACGGGTTAACCACATCGGGCGGCGCGATTCGCCTTTTCATCGACGCGGAGCTTGACGCGCCCCTTTTCGTCGCCCTTATCAGCCGCTATGAGTGGCCCAGGCTTATAGCCCGCCAAAAAAGGCGCTCGTGGGGCGACAAAGCGGCGGCGGCAGGACGGAACAAGGCGATGGCGACGGAAAAGCGAATTCGGGGGTGGATGACGGCGCTGGTGACGCCCTTCAAGCAGGGCGCCGTCGACGAGGCCGCCTTTCGCGCCCTGATCGACTGGCAGATCGCCAGCGGCATTCACGGCCTGGTTCCCGTCGGCACCACCGGCGAAAGCCCCACCCTCTCCCATCATGAGCACAAGCGCGTGGTCGAGATCGCGGTCGCCGAAGCCAAGGGCCGCGTCCCGGTGATCGCGGGCGCCGGGTCGAACAATACGGCCGAGGCGATCGACCTCGCCGTCCATGCCGAAAAGGCCGGCGCCGACGCGGTGCTGGTGGTGACGCCCTATTACAACAAGCCCAGTCAGGAAGGCCTGTTCCGGCATTTCAAGGCGATCGACGCGGCGATCGGCATTCCGATCGTGATCTACAACATCCCGCCGCGCTCGGTGATCGACATGTCGGTGGAGACGATGAAGCGCTGCCATGGCGAATTGCGCAACATCATCGGGGTCAAGGACGCCACCGGCAATGTCGCGCGCATTTCGATGCAGCGCCACGCCATGGGGCCGGAATTTTTGCAATTTTCCGGCGACGACATGACCGCCCTCGCCTGCTTCGCGGCGGGCGCGACCGGGTGCATTTCGGTGGTCTCCAACGCCGCCCCGCGCCCCTGCGCCGATCTGTGGAACGCGGCCGCAGCCGGCGATTACGCCAAGGCCCTGACGCTCCAGGACAAGCTCACGCCGCTGCACGCCGCGACCTTCCTGGAGGCGGGAGTCACCGGCGCCAAGAGCGGGCTTTCGCTGCTCGGCAAGGCGTCGGAGGAAGTGCGCCTGCCTCTGGTCTCCTCGAGCGACAAGACGCGCGAGGCGATCCGCGCCGCCATGATTTACGCCGGCGTGCTTTCCGCCTGAGCCGATGCGAGGGATTCTCGATCGCGACAGGTCGCGATCGTTGATAAAGAATGGAGCGGGACCACCCGGCGACAAGTGGCGGAACAACCGAAATCCAATTTCAAGATCGTCGCCGACAATCGCAAGGCGCGCTACCACTATGAAATCGGCGAGGCCTTCGAAGCCGGGATCGCCTTGACCGGCACCGAGGTGAAAAGCCTGCGCACCGGCCACTCAACTATTGCCGAATCCTACGCCAGCGTGGACAAGAACGGCGAAATCTGGCTGGTGAACGCCAATATTCCCGAATATTTCGCCGGCAACCGCTTCAACCACGAACCGAAGCGCCTGCGCAAACTCCTGCTCAAGCACCGCGAAATCGCCAAACTGGCGCGCGGCGTGGAGCGGGAAGGCATGACTATCGTGCCCCTCAAGCTCTATTTCAACGATCGCGGGCGCGCCAAGATCGAGATCGCGCTGGCGCGCGGCAAGCAGGCCCACGACAAGCGCGAAACCGAAAAGACACGCGACTGGAACCGCGAGAAAAGCCGGCTTTTGAAGCGGGGCGACTGAGATAGGCGCGCTCCGCGTCGTCCGCCCGTGAAAATTCGAGGAGGCGCCATTGATGAGCGGAAAACTGCAAAGCCTTTTTTTCCAATCCAGCGACGGTCTCAACCTTCACGCCTTGGTCCAGGACGACGGGTCCGGCCGGGAAAATAAGGCGACGCCCGTCGTCTGCCTGCCCGGCCTGACCCGGCCGGCCCGCGATTTCGTGGTTCTGGGCAGCTTCCTGAGCGCACGCGCGAATTGGCGGGTGGTCAGCCTCGACTACCGCGGGCGCGGCGGGTCGGATTGGGATCCCGATTGGCGCCATTATGATTTTCCCACCGAATTCGCCGACATTCTCGCCGTACTGGAGGGGCTTGGCATAAGTTCCGCGATTTTCGTCGGCCTGTCGCGCGGCGGTCTTCACGCCTTGACGCTTTCCGGCGCGCGGGCAGGTCTGGTCAAAGCCATGGTGCTTAACGACGTCGGCCCGCAACTCAATCCCGCAGGCCTGCTGCGGATTAAAGGCTACCTCGGCCAGCTGCCGCTGCTTCGCAATATCGACGAGGCCGTCGCCTATTATAAGCAAATTTTGGGCCCCTTTTATCCCGCCGTGCCCGACGAGCATTGGCGGTTCTTTGCACAGAATTCGTTGAACGCCACGCCGGAGCGGTTGCGCCTTTCCTATGACCCGCAACTCGCGCGGACGTTGGAAAGTTTTGACCCCGAAGCGCCTCTGCCGGACTTCTGGCCGCAATTCGTCGCCGTCAACGCGCCGATACTGGCGCTGCGCGGCGAGTTCTCAGATGTCCTGACCCCTGAAGTCCATGCGGAAATGGCGGCGCGCAATCCTTTGTGCCAGACTTTTGTCGCGTCAGGCCAGGGCCATGCGCCGTTGCTGCTCGATTTGCCGACGCTCGAACGGATCGCGGAATTCATCGACGAGATCGAGGCCGCGCCCTAGGGCCTGTGGACACTTGTTTCGGCGGCGGGACAAGTGTCCACAGGCCCTGACCCTCACGCCTCGCGCTGGCCGGAAAATTCCGTCGCGCCGAGCGGCGAGGTGAAGGTGCCGGCAAGCGCGTCGCCATCGGCCTTGACGCTGAATCCGATCGCGAAACTGCCCATCGGCGTCGGGACATGCGCGGTGAATTCGGCGCTGTCCTCGGTGACCTGAAGATCGTGGAGCGGCGCCTCGCCGATCAGCGAAATCAACCCGCCTGTGCCGTCGGTGTTGATCCGCAGCGAGGGGGTCTGGACGCCGAAAGGCGTGTGCAGGGTGAGTTTCCAGATGCCGACGATGGCCATCGCGCCGTCCTCAATCCAATAGTTTTGCCAAGAGTCTTAATCCGCGCGTCCGAACGACTCGCGGGCGGCAGGATGGTAGCTGCGGACGGAGAGCCCCGCCACTACCGGTAAGTCGTATCATGCGGTTTCCGCAAGACCGCCATGCGATCCGCGGCCACGCCATGGCGCGAAAACCCTTTACGGCATATTCCCAAAAAGTTGCAGACTTTTTGGGCAAGAATATGCGTTAAAACAACGAATTATAGACTTCTTCCGATTCCGAAGGAACGGAAAAGGCTCTAAGTCGGGAAGGGAGTTTCGCCCCAGCGGAATGTGAATTCCGCACCTGCGGAATTCACATCACCAGCCGGCGATGCGCGTGCAGGAACGGCCGGCGTCGCCGAATTCATAGCGGTCGCCGCAGGCATAGGCCATGGGCGGCTCATGAGTGCGCTCGAACAGGTCGTAGCCTTCCTTGAGGTTATGCCAGAAGGCCGACCAGTCGCGATGGGGCCGCGCATTTTCCTGCGAGAGGAAGGAGAGCAGCGCCGAAGGCGGCGCGCTCACGCGCGCGATCGCCTGATCGGTCATGCGGAACGGGAAGATATGCACCGGCACCTCGCGCTCGCCATCGCGCAGGGCCGCCGCCACGATCGGGTAGATCTGGTCGATCCCGGCGTCGGTCATGGCGAAACAGCCAACGGACTTGCAATCGCCGTGGATCATGACGGCGTCGCCCGTGGCCCCGTGGCGCCGGTCATAGGCGTTGGGATAGCCGAGATTGAGCGCGAGATGATAATGCGAATGGGGGTTCAGCTGGTGAGCGGAAATTTCGTAAAAGCCTTCGGGAGATTGGTAATCCGCATAGCGCAGCTTGGGTCCGAGTCCGCCCGACCAGCGACAGACAGGGAAACTTTTGTAAAGGGCGTAGCTGCCGCCGCGCTTCATCCACAGTTCAAGCACGGATTCCTTCTTGAAAATGCGGATATAGACGGGCGCGCCCATCTTGAAGCCGCCGGCGGCGACCTGCGGCGGCGTGGGCTCCGTTTCGGCGGGCGACAGAGCGGAATTGGCCCCGCCCACCGACGAGGTGATGGCGGCAAGGGCGTTGGCGAAGCTTGAAAGTCCAGCCTGTTGCGGAGCGGAAGCCGGCGCCGAAACGACCGGCGCGGGCCCCTGCCCGGGAATGGGCGGCGTCGGCGGCAGATTGCCGGCGCTCGACGTCGGACGCGACGGCGGCAGGGGCGCGGGCTTGCCATGAAAGAGGTCGTCGCCGGTCGCGGCCTGTTCGGGCTCGGGCGGAAGCGGCTCGGGATTGGCCGTCGCCGCGTCGGCGGACGGAAGCGACGCCTGAATCGGCCCCGCATCAGCGTCGCCGCGCGGATCGCTCGGCATGTTCAAGGCGGTCGCCACGGAAAAAACCGGCGGCGCATCGGAGTCGAGGCTGGCGACGATCGGACCGCTCGACGGCGCGGAAGTCGGAACGGGCGTGGAAATGGGCGCGGGCTCGGCCTGCGAGACAGGCGTTTGTTCGGCCAGCTTTTGCGGCAAGGGTGAGGCGGGAGTTTGCGCGGCGGCAATTTGTGCGACAGCCGCTGGCGCGACGGCCCCCTGCCCCGCCGCGGCCTGAATCGCCGGTTCGGACGCCGGCCCCTGCTGCATGGCGGCTTCGTAGGACAGGAAAGCGCCAAGACACAAAGACGCCGCGCTGGCGACGCTCAACCCCAGGAAACGCGCCCATTTGCGATGTTTCACCGTCAACGCCTCCAGACGTCACAAGCGAATCGAAAACAAGGAAATCGACACACGCCGCAACCCGCGCGCCACGATTCGCGCGGAACCATAGCCAAAACGGAGCATTTTCATCTTGCGCGACGCTTGCCTTGTTTCAAATCAATTCCTTATCGATTCACGGGCCGGGACGGTTCTTTTTCCACGGCAATTGCATTTATGCCACAGCGTCCTACGGAATCCCTATCATCTTGTGGGTCTGGAGGCTCAGGCGCCAACGCGGATGGGCGCGGCAGAAGGCGATCGCGGCCTGTACGTTCCGCGCGCGGTCCGGCCCGTCCATCGGCTGGATGAAGAAACGCTCGAAGTCGAGCGCCTCGAAGGCGCGCGGATCGAGGCTGCGCTGAGGAAAGACCAGTTTCAGCTCCTGGCCTGCGCGCGCGGCCAATTCCACCCCGGCCTTCGGGCTGACGCAAAGCCAGTCGATCCCCGGCGGCGGCGCCATGGCGCCATTGCTCTCGACCGCGACGAAAAAACCTTCCCTTTTCGCCGCTTCGATCAGCGCGGCGTCGACCTGCAACAAAGGCTCGCCGCCGGTGAAGACCACGCAGCGTCCCTCCCGGCCCTCGCCCCAGATTTCGGCGAGACGACGGGCGAGCGCCGGGGCGTCGGCGAATTTTCCGCCGTTTTCCCCATCTGTTCCTACGAAATCGGTGTCGCAGAAATCGCAAGCCGCGTCGGCGCGGTCTTCCTCGCGCCCGCTCCACAGATTGCAGCCGGCGAAGCGGCAGAACACCGCCACGCGCCCCGCCTGCCCGCCCTCGCCCTGGAGGGTCTTGAAGATTTCCTTGACGCTATAGGCCAAGACGCGCCCTCGCCTTTTTCAGCAATCGGCGGGAAAGCCGCCGGCGAAGACGATTTCGCCCAAGGCCTTGCGCGGGTTCGGCTTTTCCGACGGCCGGTGGGCCTCCGGCAGCAGCGACGAGTTGCCGCGCCTGCCGATGGCGACGATGACTTCGATTTTCAAGAAATCCGGCGCCTGGGTCGCGGCGCGGGCGAGATCGCCGTCGAAGGCGCCCATGGCGCGCGTGCTCCAGCCCAGAAGCTCGGCCTGCAGGGCGAGGCTCGCCCAGGCGGCGCCCGTGTCGAAGGACGCCGAGCGCGAAACATGCCTTTCCGCCGAGCCTTCAAGCGTATAGACGGCCTTGCTGGCGACGGCGACCAAAGCGGAGGCGTGGCGCGCCCATTCCCTGTTCTTGTCGCTCAGGCTGGCGAGAAAGATCGCGAAATCCGGCTCGCCGCGGCGGGCGTAGGCGAAGCGCCAGGGCTGCGAATTACGGCTCGACGGCGCATAGCGCGCGGCTTCGAACAGGGCGAACAGGATGTCGTCGGGGATCGGCTCGCCGGTCATGGCGCGCGACGACCAGCGGCCGATGAACAAGGACGAGACCGGCGTCGCGGCGGCGCGTTCGCCGGCTTGCGAGACGAGAGAGACGAGCGAGGGATCGGGCTTGGACATGAAAAGCTTTCGGTGGTTTCCGACATTCGATACGCGCCGGAGAAGGCCGGCAGACAGACGGGCGATTTTGTAATTTAATCGGCGGGAAAGCCACCCCGACTCGCGAGATCGCCTTGACCGCCCTTTTCGTAGGACATTCCTATATCGACGTGACCATGGTCGCCGACCGCATGCCTGCCGGCGACGAGAAAGCCGTGGCGAAGGATTACGCCGTCTCCTTCGGCGGCAATGCGGTCACGGCCGCCTTCGCCTGCGCCCGGCTGGGCGTCCAGACCGACCTCCTCACCACCATGTCCGACGACTGGCTCGGCCAGATGTTCTGGGAGATGGCGCATAAATATGGCGTGTCGATCTATCCGCGCAAGGTGGCGCGCTCCTCGCTGTCCTTCGTCCTGCCCCATGCCCACAAGCGCGCGATCCTGCGCGCCCGCGACGCGCATTACCTGCGTCCGTTCATGAAGCTCGACGTGTCGACCTATGAGGCTTTGCATCTCGACGGCCATCAGGCCGACGCCGCGCTCTATTACGCCAAGGTTTTTCGCGAAAAGGGCCTGCTGACCTCGCTGGACGCCGGCGCGCTACGCGCCAATACCGAGGAAGTGCTGCATCATATCGATGTCGCGGTGGTCGCCGAGGCCTTTTGCGCCGAACTCAAGCTGACGCCGCTCGAAACCTTGAGCTATCTCGCCTCGCGCGGAGTCAGGATCGCGGCGGTCACCGAGGGCGAGCGCGGCCTGCTGTGGAGCGACGAGAACGGGCTGATTTCGCGCATGCCGGCGCTTCTCGTGCCGTCCGAAAAGGTCATCGACACCTCCGGCGCCGGCGACGTGTTCCACGGCGCCTATCTCGCGTCCTTCCTGCGCAACCGCACCGCGCGCTGGGCCGATCATTTCGATTTCGCCCGCGCCGCCTCCGCCTTCAAGGTCCAGCATCTGGGCAATGAATCCGGCCTGCCCACGCTCGACGACATTGCGGAAATGCAGCGCCTTTATGGCGCAGATATGGTAGCAATTTAGGAAATTGCGCGTGCGGCGCGGAGGCCGCATTGAGAATTCGCTGCGAGGAGGAAAACATGTCGCGTGTCCGTATCGCCGTTTTTTCCGCTTTGGCCGTATTTTGCGCGCCGGACGTCGCCCTGGCGCAAGGCCGGACCTGCGAAAGCGAAATCGCGCGCCTTCAGGCCCTGGTCGATCAGGCCCAGGCCGGCGGCCAACCGGTCGAGGACGTCAAGGAGGGGACTTTCGCCACCCTGCACCATCAGCCGACGGCCGCCTCGGTGCTGGCCGCCGACAAGGACGCCCTGGCTAAGGCCAAAAACGCGCTCGACCGCGCGAAGGCATATCGGGCGAAGGGCAAGAACGCCGCCTGCCTCAAGGCGCTGGATGAGGTTCCATACTGAAAAAGCGGCGATGAAAGCCGCCGCGCCGCAAAAATTCTTTTACTCATCGTCCAGCAATTCGTCATCCCAGCCGATGGCTCGCGCGCGTTCGACGGCGGCCTGGTAGATTTGCGCGTGGCGCCGCCGCAGATCGTCCGGCAGGCGGCTGGGGAGGCCGCCGTAAGGCAGCCAGGCCTGGTTCACCTGTTCGGCGAGATTTTGCAGCCGCGCCATGGACCAGCCGGCGCCGGTTTCGGTCTCGGCCAGCAGGCCGAACACCTGGGCGTCCATGATCGCGCGGCCGGCGTCGGTCAGGCCGCCGCGCTGGTCCGCTTCGAGACCTGGATAAGTCGTTTCGTTCAAAGCTGAGCCCTTTTCATGCGGGTATCGAGTTCTTCCACCATCAGAACCAGCGCTTTTTCGCGGAAACGGGACGCGCCCTGATGGTAGGCGCGCACGGCGCAGGGAACCGGTTCGTGCAGGCCGCGTCCCCGGTCCTGGAAATCCGACCAGCTCAGAACCGGGAAGTCATAAGCGCCCGAATCCATCAGAACCCATTCCCGCTCGCCGAGCAGCAGCGACAGGGGCGGCAAGCCCTCCAGCCCGAAACAGGCCTCATGATGCGTCCGGCTCCAATAGCGCCGCCAGGCGTTCCAGGCCGCCGCCGGAACCTTCGACGGATAGGCGTCGAGAACGGGCAGATCATTCAGGCGCTCATACATTTTGGCCCCCGAGAGTTTTGTTTCTTCTCACATGGCTTGCGCGCATCCGTTTCGCAACAGGCGGCCCATGCGCTCACATCCCTTTCAACCCCAGTTCCTTCGCCAGCGCGTCGAGTTTCTGTTGCGCGGTTGCGTCGCCCGCAAGGGATTTTCGCGCCCGGTCATAAGCGTCCCGCGCCTTGTCTGGCTGCTTGAGGACCATATAGGAGCGGATCAGGCGCATCCATTCTTCGGCGTTGCCGCCCTTGGCCGCGAGACGTTGCGCGGCGGTCTCGACCATGGCCTGGATCGATTCCTGCTGCCGATCGGAGGATGAGGCCGCGCCATCGACCGGCGCGTCGAGCAAGGCGAGCTTGTCCAGAACGTCCTTTTTCGCCTTCGAGCCCTGCTTGAGTTCGGGCAGCATGGCGGTCCAGATTTTTCGCGCCTTGTCCACCTCGCCCTGCTGGGCGGCGGCGAGGCCGAGATAATAGCGCGCCAAAAGATAGCCCGGCGCGAGTTGCAGCGCGCGCTGCAACTGGATCGCGGCTTGCGGCGAGACCTCGCCGTCATTGGCGTAGGACAGAGCCTCGGCATATTTCACCAGCCGTTCCGGCGATTCGCCGAGAATGTCGATGGCCGCCTTGCTGGTTCTGACCGCGTCGTCGTATCGCCACGCCGCCAGATAGAGCGGGGTGATTCGTTCGAGCGCCGCGCCGTCCTTCGGGTGGACGGCGAGGTCAGCCTCCAGTTCGGCGAGCGATTTCGCGGTTTCGGGCGCCGGCTGCGGCGCCGGCCGCGACGCCAGCGGCATGTCGGGCAGATTGGGGCGTCCGACCTTGGCGTAGAGCCCTAGCGCGATCGAGGGGGCGCCGAACGCGATCAGCAGGATTGCAAATTTTCGCGCGCGAGGCGCGTCGCCCAGCGCGGTTTCTTCCTGCGCGGCGGCGAGCAATCGCCGCCCCGCTTGGGCCTTGGCCGCCTCGGCTTCGTCGGAAACGACCCCGCCACGCGAAGATTCCGCGTCGATTTCAGCGATCTGAGCGCGATAGAAGGCGATATCGGCCGTATCTTGGGCCGCATCCTCGCTTGTCTCAGGCGGCGGGCCGGTGAGCGGCCAGAGCAGGACCGCCACGGCCGCGCCGGTCAGCAGCGCGAAGACAAACCAGATCATCCCCGCGCCACGCCCTCGCCGTCAAAGCTCCCTTTTGGCCCAAATTTAGAACATGAACCAAGCATAGGCCAGCAGGGTGTTGTTGTCGCTGGCCCTGCGGCAATAAGGCGTGGCGCTGCCGCCATTGCAGAGTAGATTGCCGTTCGGATCCTGCGCCAGGTTTTCGATATTGCTGCTCAAACCATTAAACCGGGTGAACAGGGTATAGGTCAGGCCGAGGCGGGCATTAGCCCAGGGCCAGATCGACGGGCCACCGCGCGAGAAGGGCAGATAGGCCGCGTCGAAAATCCAGCCTTCCGAATTGGGCGAGAAGGTGGAATTCTGCGAGTAAAGCGCCCCGTCCGCCGTGCCACTGATATTGAAATAGGTGGCCGTGAGCGCATAGGTGTTCTTGTAGACATATTCGGCGCCGATTTTCAGGCTGCGCAAATAATCGACATTGTTCGTGCCGCTCTGCAGGACGCTCGAATAGAGATTCTGCCGCTCCAGAATATAATTCGCGCGCAGGGTCACCTCGTGGACATCGGTGATCCATTGATATTGCGCGTCGAAGGCCGTGTCGGTGAGGATGTCGGTCGGCCAGCCGAAGGTTCCCGCGGGCAGGTTCGAATTGCCGTTCGTAATCACATTCGCATTGATGCCATAGGCGCCGATTTCAAGCGAATGCTCGCCCCAGTTCTTTTCCAGCGCAACCCGGTAATAAGGCGCGACGCCGCTGAGAAGATTGCTGGCCGGGCCGCCGGTGATCGCCCATTGGAACGACTTGGAAGTCGCGCCATAGCCGGTGAGTTCGAGATAGAGCATATCGTTGATGAAGGCATAGCCGCCGGCGCCGACCACTTGGCCGGGGCCCCAGCCTTGAGAGCCTTCGAGCAGGGTCGAGGCCGAGGGCCCCTGAAAGCCGAAGGTCGTCGTGAAGAAGGGGAAGCCCCAGGCCGGCATATTGTTCCAAACGTCCTGCACGCCGATATTGTTATTGGCGTCCAGGCCCCAAAGCACGTCGAAGCCGCCGATGTTAAAAGTGTCGGTATAACGGACGTCAGTATTGTCCCAGGAGAAACCGCTGCCGCCGGCGTCCTGGACGTAGGTGGCCTGCACGAAGGCGCCGAGATTGCCCCAGATCTTCCCGCCGTAGAAAATGCTGGCCTGGTTGGACAGGTCGAGCCAGTTGTTGTTGCTGTTGTAGCCGCCGCCGGGCGCAGGCGCATAGTTGGAGCCGGGCGGGCCGTCGAGGCCGCGATTGAGACGGGTGAACTCGGACATGAGCATGAAGGCGATAGGCGGGTATTGGGTGTCGATGCCGCCGCCGGCGGTATAGCCGCCGAGCTTGAAGCGGCGGCCGTAGGGCGTGAGCTGCGGGAAGGCCGTATGACAGGTCGAACAGTTCTGACCGGTCTGGCGGGCGAAGCTCGGCAGGGCCGAAGCGTCCTCGGATGCGCCGACAAGACCGGCAAGGCCGAGGCCGAGCGCGGCGCCGGCCCGGAGAGCTTTATTGAATTCGTTCATACCGGCCATTCGCTTGGCCCTCCTCGCTTCCCGCCTGCGGCCCGGTTCACGGCGCGGCGGTTTGTTCCTGACCATTGCCTAAGAAAGACGCGCGCGGCGCCGGACGTCACCGGCTCGCCGAGCGATCGTCGAGGAAACTCAAATAGGACGCGAGCGCGTCGACCTGATCGGCCGAAAGACTCCGCGCGACTCGCGGCATCGGCTTGGCGCTCGGGTGGTAGCCCTGTTTCCATTGCTCCAGCCGCCGCTTCAGATAGGCGTAGGAAAGGCCGGCGAGGCGTGGAATGGCGTGGGCGCCTTGCGCGTTCGGGCCGTGGCAGGCCACGCAGGCGACGATATTGGCGTCGGGCTCGCCGTTATGGAAAAGCGCATTCCCCCGCGCGGCCAGCGCGGGATTGCCGTCGTCGGCGGCGCGCGGCGCCTCATGAGAGAAATAATCCGCCAGAGCGCGCGTCGTTTCCGAATGGAGATTGGCGGCGGCGTTCCACATGTAGAGCGCGGAATAGGGGTTGTCGCGCGAGTGATTGCGGAAAGCGCCCAGTTCCTTTTCGATATAGGCGGCCCGCTGTCCCGCCAGGCGCGGCGCGACGGCGAGCCCCTGCGCCGACACGCCGTGGCAGAAGGTGCAGTTCTTGACCGGCGGGCCGCTCGCCGGCGGAAGCGGCAGCAGCGCCAAGGGATAGGGCGAGTCCGGCGGCGGGGAGTAAAGCGGGGGGGCGGGCCTGCAGATGACGCAGTTATGGTCCGGCACGCTCGCCGGCGTCGGCCGCAGCAGCGCCGGGAGATAGTTCGCGTCCGCCTGCTGGGCGTGGAGTGGGCCGGCCGCCAGAAGGGAGATCGCGAGGGATGCGACCGTCAAGCCGATATGTCTCATGGCCTTTGTTCTCTTAATATGAATCTCGGAACGGATCCGGCGCTGGCCGGAACGAAACGCCTTAACGCAAGCCGCTGACGTAAGCGGCGACCGCCGCGATTTGGGCCCTGGTCAAATTGTGGGTGGTCGGCACCATGAGCGCCGCAAGGCCGCCGGCCGACTTGCGGGAGCGCTCCGCTTCCCAACTCGCCATGGTCTTTTCGATATAAGCCGGCAACTGGCCGGCAAGACGGGGAATTTCCCGCACGCCGTGGGCGTCCGGCCCATGACAGGCCCAACAGGCCGGCACGTTGGATTCGGGCAGGCCGTTCGTGAAAATATAATGGCCGAGCTTCGCATCGCCCCCGCCGCCCCCGCCGAGCGGCGGCGAATTCATCGAATGGAAATGCGCGGCGATCGCGCCGTACATCGGCGGATTCACCCCGCGCGCCACATTGCCCATGATCGGATGGGTCCGCAGGCCGCTGGTGAAGTCCCGCAATTGATTCAAGATATAGCCCGGCTGCTGCCCCGCCAGCCGCGGGATCGCATAATAGCCGTAGAAGCCCTGCCCGCCCTCGCCGTGGCAGGTTTCGCAATATTCGAGCTTGGCCTGGACGCCTCCCTGCGCGGCCGCGCGCGGCGACGCCGAAGCGGAGCCGGAGGCGCCGACAGCCATGAGCGCCATGGCGAGCGCAATGGAACTCAACGCGTTTCGCCCATGAATCACGATCATGGCATCCCTCTCCTAATTATACATTTCACGTCGATGTTTTGTTTGGTTTTGATATGAACTCCGGGCGGGCTCTGCTTCCAGTTGCGCGGGCCAGATCGGAGTTTCATCGATTCGTCCTTGACATACTGTGCATCCGTCTCGTTCGACATGACAACCCTCTTCGATCAATTTCCAAGTGTCACCGCCAAAATTCAAGTTTGCGTGACATTTTTGTCGCATATTTGGGAAAAGGAAGTGGTTGTTGGAGTAAAGAAGATCGCACTAAACCGTCTGGAATGCGGGGTTTCGGCGTATTTCAACGGAAGGTCGGAAAGGTGGCGAAAATCGGGCGCGTCGCCGCAAATCGCTGATCTGCATGTCCGATAGCGCGCTTTAGTGCGCCCCGGCCGGCATGAATGCAAAAATCGCGATTTCCGCAAATATCAAAAATATACTAAGACTCGACGTGCTTTGGGACGAATCGCGGGATTCGGGATTTTGTGCGCTGCACAAAATATCCGTATGCTGGCGTAAATAATGGCGCCGTCACGCGATGAATTGTTCTAGATCATTGCCGCTCAGAGGATGGCGGCGCTAGCGGAATCCAAGTCCGGAGGGGACGCCGGAAATGCGGCGGCGCTTCAAGGGACGGCGAAAAAAGGTGGGGAATCATGCAGGGCTTTGGCGGCAAATATCGTGCTCTGGCGGCGGCCGTCGCCATTCTGGGCGCCGGCGTCGCCGCGCAGGCGCAGGATCAGACGAAGAGCGCGGCTCCCGCGCCCAGCAGCGCCGCTCCGCCGGCAGCCCCGGCCCCGCAACCCGCTGCTCCGGCCGCCGCTCCCGCGGCGCAGCCCGCCGCCCCCGCCCCGAAGCCGGTCAGCGCCGCGGAGCACAAGAAGATGGAAGCCAAGTTCCTCTATTGCAAAACCTGTCACGGCGTGCAGGGCCAGGGCTTCCGCGGCGCTTTCCCGATTCCGCGCCTCGCCGGGCAGCAGCCGGCCTATATCGAGAACCAGTTGCATGCTTTCATCGAAGTTCGCCGCTCCAATGTGATCATGAACCACGTCGCAGGAATTCTTAGCCCGGAAATGGTCGATTTCCTGGCCAACAGCTTCCATAGCCTCAACCCGCCCCCGCTCGGCGGCGGGCCGACGGCGCCGATTGCCGAGGGCAAGGACATTTTCCACAATGGCGTGCCGAGCCGCGAAGTTCCGGCCTGCGCCGGTTGCCATGGCGAGGACGCCATGGGCAATGACAAGATCCCGCGACTGGCGGGCCAGTTGAACGATTATGTCATCCTCAAAATCAAGAATTTCCCGAAGGAGCGCGGCCTGAAGCCGAGCGATGAGGATGTCTCGGCGATGATGACGCCTATCGTGCACAATCTGACGCCGGATCAGATCGCCGCGGTCGCCGCCTATGTCAGCACTCTGAAATGACCGTGTGGGCAGTTGGCCCCTAATAAAGCGGGACGGCGACCCGAGGCCGCCGTCCCCGTTTGCCATTTCAAATCGCACAACAAAACGGAACCGTCGACGCGTTCGCTTGATGGGAGCGGCGCGAAACGAGAAGCCCACCTGCCGTTCTGAGAAAGGCTGCGGGCGGGATTAGCCACCCCTCGGCCGCCAGTTGCACTAGCGGCCGAGAAAGGGATTTTCAGAAGCGTTCACCTATAGCGGAACTGATCAGCCGACCTTACCGCTCCAGATCCAGCACGAACACTCGTTGGAGACGGCCCCATCGACGAATCGGCAGCTGGACGGCGCCATGAAATTATTGCACGCGCCGCAGTGATGGCCGTTGGCGGCCGTCTCTGTGAAGTGGACGGCGGCCTTCGAAACCTTCGTCATCGCGTTGGCGTTCGACGCCGGCAGAAGGGCCGCAGAACCCACCGCAAGCCCTGTCGCAACCAACTGGCGCCGCGAAATCGGCGCAGATTCTTTCTTGCCCAGGTCTTTCATCTCACTCTCCCTTGCCAAAACGTCACCCCGTGACCGGATTGGCTTCCTAAACATCGCGCGATTATAAAACAATATCGAGTAGTTTACTATGACTTTTGCCGCGACAAAAAGGCGCAGGCGCCGTCTGTTGTTGTCTGATCTGCATGATACTGAAATACCGTTGTTATTTGACAAGCAATGATCGCTGCTGGGACAAATGTCGCGAAACGCGCTCTCGTGAGCAGCCCGAAAGTCGGGGTGTTGAAGGGTGGCCGGAACATGTTTGCTCGCTGAAATAATTTCGTCGCAGACGAAAAACGAAACATCGGCGCGCATTAATGTTACACGCCGATCAGCGCGTTCAAAAGCCCCTCGCCGCCCTCGCCGCGCCTGAGTCCCAAAACCTTCGCCGGCGCGACCCATCGGCCGAGTTCGGCGATCGTGTCGGCAAAAAGCCCGCCCTCGCCCTCGCTGACCACGATCGCGGCGATTTCCGCGCCCTTCATGCGCAGAACCTCGACCGCCGTCAGGGTGTGGCTGATCGCGCCGAGATAATCGCCTGCCACCAGAACCACCGGCGCGCCGCAAGCCGCGATCCAGTCGAGCACGGTTTTCCGCTCATCGAGCGGAACCATCACGCCGCCGACGCCCTCGATCAGGGCAAGATCAACTTCTTGCTGCAACACTCTGTTAGAAAAAGAAAACAACGCCTCGCAATCGAGCGTTTTCCGTTCGGCGCGCGCCGCCATGCTCGGCGCGAGCGGCGCCAAAAAACGCCAGGGCGAAACGCGGGCTATCGCCTCTTCCGTCGGCGCCTCGCCCAAAGCCGCCAAAATCCGGCTGGTGTCGCTGGTCGCGATTTCCGACTTGTCGAAGCCCGAGATCACGGGCTTAGTGGCGGCGACCGTTCTGTTTCTCGACCGCGCCGCCCGGATCAGCGCCGTCGCGACATAAGTCTTGCCGATCCCGGTGCCGGTCGAGGTGATGAAGAATTTTCCGCCCATGCCCGCCAACGACCTGCTCGAACATCTCTGGCTGCCTTACACCCAGATGAAGAGGGCGCGCCAGCCCTTGCAGGCGGTCTCGACCGAAGGCTCCCTCATCCGGCTCAAGGACGGGCGCGAACTGATCGACGGAATCGCCAGCTGGTGGACCGCCTGCCATGGCTATAACCATCCCCATATCCTGAATGCGCTCCATGCTCAGATAGCAACCATGCCGCATGTCATGTTCGGCGGCCTCGTCCACGAGCCGGCGCTGAAACTGGCGGCGCGGCTGGCGCAAAAGACGTCGGGCGACCTCTCAAAAGTCTTTTTCGTCGATAGCGGCTCGGTGGCGGTCGAAGTGGCGATGAAAATGGCGGTCCAATATTGGCTCAACCGGGGCCGGAACCGCACGAAAATGGTCTCGTTTCGCCACGGCTACCACGGCGACACCATGGCCTGCATGTCGGTCTGCGACCCCGATGAGTCGATGCACAGCCTGTTCAAGCACTATCTGCCCAAACAATTCCTGGCCGAACTGCCGGTCGACGAGGCCTCGGAACAGGCCTTCGACGCCCTGCTGGCGCGCGAAAAAGAAAACATCGCCGCCGTTCTGATCGAGCCTCTGGTCCAGGGCGCGGGCGGAATGAAATTTTTTACGCCCGAAACCCTGCGCCGCGTGGCCGAGGCTTGTTTGCGCCATGACGTGCTGCTGATCGCCGACGAAATTTTCGTCGGCTTCGGCCGCACGGGAACGCTTTTCGCCTGCGAACAGGCGGGGATAACGCCGGACATCCTGTGTCTGGGCAAGGGCCTCACCGGCGGCGCGCTTTCGCTCGCCGCGACCGTCGCGCGGCCCCATGTCTTCGAGGCTTTTCTCGCCGACGACCCAGCCAAGGCGCTGATGCACGGCCCGACTTTTATGGCCAATCCCCTGGCCTGCGCCGCCGCCAACGCTTCACTGGACCTGTTCGAGAGCGAGCCGCGATTAAAACAGGTGGCGCGGATCGAAGCCCTTCTGCGCGAGGGCCTCGCGCCCTGCGTAAAAATTCCCGGGGTGCTGGAGGTGCGGGTCAAGGGCGCGATCGGCGTGGTGCAATGCGCGACTCTCGGCGATGCGGCGGCTTTGCGCGCAAATTTCGCCGAACAGGGCTTGTGGATCCGCCCCTTCGGCGACATCGTCTATCTGACGCCGGCATTCACGATACGCGAGGATCAGCTCGCCGCGCTGACCTCGGCCATTTGCGCGACATTGCCCTCGTGGCTATCGAGGCCGTAATGCGCGTTGCGCTCCTGAATCTCTTGCACCTTCAGCCCTAAACGATCGATCAGGGCGCGGTCGGCCTCGGCGTCGTTATTGGCCGTGGTCAGCAGCTTTTCGCCATAAAAGATCGAGTTGGCGCCGGCCATGAAGCACAAAGCCTGGGCCTCGGCGCTCATTTCGGCGCGGCCGGCGGAAAGCCGCACGCGCGATTTCGGCATCACGATGCGCGCTGCCGCGATCATCCGCACCATGTCGAAGCAATCCACCGGCGGCAGGCCCTCCATCGGCGTGCCGCGCACCGCGACCAGCGCATTGACCGGCACGCTTTCGGGATGCGGGTTCATGGCGGACAGCACGCGCAGCAGCGAGGCGCGGTCATATTCCTTTTCGCCCATGCCGATAATGCCGCCGCAGCAAATCTCGATTCCGGCGGCGCGGACATGGCTCAGCGTCTCCAGCCGGTCCTCGTAGGTGCGGGTCGAGATGATCTCGCCGTAAAATTCCGGGCTGGTGTCGAGATTGTGGTTATAGGCGGTCAGCCCCGCCTCCGCGAGCTTTTGCGCCTGGTGCGGCTGCAACATGCCGAGCGTGACGCAGGCTTCCATGCCCATGGCCCGCACGCCCCTGACCATGTCGAGCACGGAATCGAATTCCGCGCCGTCGCGCACCGAGCGCCAGGCCGCGCCCATGCAGAAACGCGAGGCGCCGGCGTCCTTGGCGATGCGGGCGCGAAACAGCACGTCCTCGACATCGAACATGGTCTCCTTGACCTGTCCGGTCTTCTTGGCGTGATGGGCGCTCTGCGGGCAATAGCCGCAATCCTCGGCGCAGCCGCCGGTCTTGATCGAAAGCAGGCTCGCCAGCTGGATCGTGTCGTCGTGATATTGACGGTGAGCCGTTTGCGCGCGATGCGCGAGTTCGAGCAGCGGCAGGGCGAAAAGCGCCTCGATTTCTTCCTGCGTCCAGTCGTGGCGGATCGGGGCCTTGGCCGAAATCTGCGGATTGATCGTCATGTCGTTCCCGTGACGTTTAATCATTGCCAATTCTTTCGGCGAGCCGAAAGGATTGGCGCCCGCCGGCGTCAGCCGGCCAAGTTCTTTGAAGGCTCGCCGGTCGGTGCGGATAACCGCCCCGGTGAGGGCGGTGGCATTTGTCTCTTGGCTGTCATATCAGAATGACCTCAAATGGCAAAAACGCCCATCTATCGCGCTTATTGCGACGCCCGCGCCGCGCAGAACCGCCTGCGCCGGCTGCAACCAGCCACGCTTGCGCCGCAGGGCCGCATTTTGCGGGACGGTCGCGCATGTGTGAATTTCGCCAGCAACGATTATCTGGGTCTGAGCCAGCACCCGGCGCTGATCGAAGCCGCCTGTTCTTATACCAAAAGATATGGCGCCGGCGTCGCCGCCTCGCGGCTGGTGACCGGCGAAAACCCGGAATTCGCGGCGCTTGAGACGCGCATGGCCGCCGCCAAGAACCAGCCGTCCGCGCTCATCATGGCGGCGGGCTACCAGACCAATCTCACCGCTTTGGCCGCTTTGGCCGACCCGGAAATCGCCGGGGGCGCGGTGACGGTTCTGGCCGACCGCCTCGCCCATCATTCGCTCCTGCAGGGCGCGGTCCTTTCCGGCGCTCGGCTGATGCGCTTCCGGCACAACGACGGCGACCATCTCGAAAGCCTTTTACGCACCCGCACAGCAAAGGGTGACCATTGCGTGATCGTCACCGAAAGCGTGTTCGGCATGGATGGCGACCTCGCCGATCTCGCCCGCATCGGCGCGCTGGCGCGGGATTTTGGCGCCCTGCTCTATGTCGACGAGGCCCACGCCACCGGCGTTTTCGGCGCGCGCGGCTTTGGCCTGTGCGAAGATTTCGCCGATCTGGTCGATGTCGCCATGGGCACGTTCGGCAAGGCGCTCGGCGGCTTCGGCTCCTATCTCGCCTGCGACGGCGATATCCGCGACTTCCTGATCCAGCGCTGCGGCGGACTGGTCTATAGCACCGGCCTGCCGCCCGCCGCGCTCGGCGCCATCGACGCCGCTTTGACCCTCGTCCCGCAAATGGCGCATGAGCGCCAGACCCTGCTGGCGCGCGCGGAAGATTTTCGCGCGGCGCTCCGGGCCCAAGGGTGGAACTGCGGCGCGAGCGCCAGCCAGATCGTGCCCGTCATCGTCGGCGGCGAGGCCGAAACGCTCGCGCTCGCCGCCGAACTGGAGCGGCGCGGCTTTCTGGTCGCCGCCATCCGGCCGCCGACCGTGCCGCAAGGATCGAGCCGGCTGCGCATTTCGCTCAGCGCCGCCCATTCATCGGAAGACATGGCGGCGCTGATCGCGGCTTTGGCTGAATTCGCGCCCAACAATGCGGGCGCGGCGGCATGAGGCTGGTTTTCATCCATGGCTGGGCGCTCGGACCCGAAATCTGGGATGTGTTGGCGCCGCTGCTGCCGGCGCCGCAGATCCGGGTCGATCTCGGCTTTTTCGGCGCGCCCGGCATTCCGCCGCTGCAAGGCGGCGACATTCTCGTCGGCCATTCCGCCGGCCTGCTCTGGGGCCTGCGCCAGCGCGGCGATTGGGCGGGCGTCGTGGCGATCAATTCCTTCGCCCGTTTCTGCCGCGATTCCGTCGGCGAAGGCTGTGTGCCGCCGGCCGCGCTGCGCGCCATGCGGCAGGCGCTGGAACGCGACGCCCAATCTTGCGCCGATTCCTTCCGCGCCGATCTCGGGCTGGCGCCGCCGAAGGGAAAAGCGCAAAAGGAGCGCCTGATGCACGGGCTCGACCTTTTGCGCGATTTCGACGCCACGGCTTTGGCCGGCGGCAGGCCGGCGCTGGTGCTGGGCGCGGCCAACGACGCGCTGGCGCCGCCCGTCGCCGCGCGCCGCCTCGCCGAAATTTCGGGCGGGACGCTGGAGATGCACGAGTCTGGCGGCCATGGCCTGCCCTGGACCGCGCCCGAATTCTGCGCCGAAAAAATCGCCGGCTTCCTCCGCGCTCATGAATTCTGACCGCAACCCGATCGTCGCCGCCTTCGACGCGGCGGCGGAAACCTACGATTCAGCCACGCCGGTCCAGCGCGAGGTTGCCCGCGCCCTGGTTTTTCGCGCCGCGGCGGCAGTCAAGAAGGCGCCGCGGAAAATTCTCGACCTTGGCGCCGGCGCCGGCCATGTAACCGGATTGGCGCTGGAGCAATGGCCGGAGGCGGAAATCACGGCGCTCGACGCCGCGCCGGCCATGCTGCGAAAACTGCGCGCCAAATATCCCGGCGTGCGAACCATCGCGCGCGACGCCCGCGACCTCGACCGCCTGCCGCGTTACGATCTGATCCTGTCGAGCATGATGCTGCATTGGCTCGACGATCCGCGCGCGGCGCTCGAAAAATGGCGCGCGCTTCTGGCGCCGGGCGGACGGCTTTGCGTCGCGACGCCGGTCGCCGGCAGTCTGCGCGAATGGCGCGAAATTTTGGACGCCGCCGGGATGGAGGACGCGATCTGGGGCTTTCCGCCGGAAAATTTCGCCCTGGGGCTCGGCGCAAAAATTGAATTCGCCGATTTTTCCGCCGTCTATCCCGACGCGCGCGGCTTCTTGCGCGGCCTAAAACAGGCCGGCGCCCAGACGCCTCGCCCGGGCGCGCGGCCCAGTCCGGCCGGCGCGCTGCGACGCGCGCTGGCCGCGTCCCCCGGCCCGTTCAAAATCGGATTCCGCATCGCATTCCTGATTTCAGGCGCGGATCAGCCGGAATAGGCCTTGAGCAGGCTGGCGTCGGCGGGCTGCAGCGACACCGATTCGCCGCAGCCGCAGGCGGCGGTCTGGTTCGGATTTTCAAAAGTGAATGTGGCCGACAATTTGCTGGTGGTGAAATCCATCCGCGCGCCGATCAGGAACAGCAAAGCCGGCGGCTCGATCAGCACTTTCGCGCCCTTGTCCTCGACCAGAGACTCGCCCGGCCGGACCGCTTCCGCCATTTCGACCGTATAGGACATGCCGGCGCACCCGCCGTTCTTGACGCCGACGCGCAGACCGACGGCCTTGCCGCCGGATTTCTCGACCAGTCCGCGAACCCGCTCGGCGGCGGCGTCCGTCAGATCCATCAGGGGACGACCAGACATTTCTCTTCCTTTCGACCGGTTCAAGCTCCGGCGAAACAGGGTGACTTGCCTCCCATAGATAACATCGCCGCGCCGCCGTTTAAAGCGACGCCGCCACTGGACAGCGCGCGCGGATTATGTTCTATAATTGTTCTATTTTATAAAACTGGATTCTTCCCTTGGCCAAGCCGCGCACATCCTTCATCTGCCAGAGCTGCGGCGCCGTCGCCACGCGCTGGCAAGGCAAATGCGAAGCCTGCAACGAATGGAACAGCCTGGTCGAGGAGGCCCCCTCGGCGGGCATCGGCGCGCCCTCCGCGCGCAACCTCCGCAAGGGCCGGGTGTTCGCGCTCGAAGGCCTGACCGGGGAATCGAAAGCCCCGCCCCGCCTGCTGTCCGGCATGGCGGAGCTCGACCGCGTCACCGGCGGCGGCTTCGTGCCGGGCTCGGTCCTGCTGATCGGCGGCGAGCCGGGCATCGGCAAATCGACTTTGCTGATCCAGGCCTGCGCCGCCTTGGCGCGGCGCGGCGAGCGGGTGGTCTATATTTCCGGCGAGGAGGCGGCGGCCCAGGTGCGGCTGCGCGCCGAACGGCTCGGCCTGACCGACGCGGCGGTCGAACTGGCGGCGGAAACCTCGGTCGAGGACATTATCGCCACCCTCTCCACCGGCAGGCGCCCCGCGCTTGCGGTGATCGATTCGATCCAGACCATGTGGACCGATAGCGTCGAGGCCACGCCCGGCACAGTGACCCAGGTGCGCTGCGCCGCCCAGGCCCTGATCCGCTACGCCAAGGTCTCGGGGGCCTGCGTGATCCTGGTTGGCCATGTCACCAAGGACGGCCAGATCGCCGGCCCGCGCGTGGTCGAGCATATGGTGGACGCGGTCGCCTCCTTCGAGGGCGACGGCGCGCATCATTTCCGCATCCTGCGCAATGTCAAAAACCGCTTCGGCCCGACCGACGAGATCGGCGTGTTCGAAATGACCGGCGCCGGCCTGTCGGAAGTGGCCAATCCTTCCGCGCTTTTTCTCGCCGGCCGCGACGGGTCGGCGGCGGGCGCCGCCGTCTTCGCCGGCATGGAGGGCACACGGCCGGTCCTGGTCGAGATCCAGGCGCTGGTCGCGCCGAGCGCGCTCGGCACGCCGCGCCGCGCCGTGGTCGGCTGGGATCCGAATCGCCTGTCGATGCTGGTCGCGGTGCTGGAAACGCATGGCCGCGTGCGTCTCGGCCAGCACGATATCTATCTCAATGTCGCGGGCGGGGTGAAGATTTCCGAGCCGGCCGCCGATCTCGCCGCCGCCGCCGCTCTGGTCTCCTCGCTCACCGGCGCGGTCCTGCCCCATGACACGGTGTTTTTCGGCGAGGTCGGCCTGTCGGGCGCGATCCGCCCGGCCCCGCACGCCAATCTGCGCCTGAAGGAAGCCGCCAAGCTGGGCTTTTCCCGCGCCGTCGCGCCGCCGGGGCCGCAGGACGGCGAGCCGGCCGCCAAGGTCGCCGGCATCGCTCAGCGCTCCAACCGCCATATCGGCGAAATGATCGCCGACATTGCCGCGCTGGGGCGCGGCGCGGCGCCGCAGCGCCCCGCGCGCGCCGCCGTTTAACCGGCTATCGACGCGGCGAGCCGCATTCGCTATAAGCTGGCGGCGCCGATAACGGCGCAATTCCGCCCAAACGCCGCCTGCCCGGTCTCCTCCGGACAAAACGCATCCCCTATCGAGGCGCCGCATGCCGTCTTATGTTGACCTGGGTCTGATCGCCGTCATCCTGATCTCGGCTTTGCTCGCGACGGTTCGCGGCTTCACCCGCGAGGTCATGGCGATCGTTTCCTGGGCCGTCGCGGCGGCGGCGGCGGTTTATTTCTATCCGATGCTGATCCCCAAGCTCTCGGACCCCTCCTCGCCGATCTTCATAAGCAAGGCGGCGATCCGGCCCTATGCCGCCGGGGCCGCGATCTTTTTCGTCGCGCTCATCATCGTGTCCATCGTCACCATCCGCATTTCCGACGCGGTGCTCGATTCGCGAATCGGCGCGCTCGACCGCTCGCTCGGCTTCCTGTTCGGCGCGGTGCGCGGTTTGCTGCTCTGCGCCATCGCCTTCATCTTCTTCAACTGGCTGGCGCCGGAAGCCAGCAACGCCACGTCCAATTCCGCCTCCGCCTTCCGCAAGCAATGGCTCGACAATGCGCGCAGCCTGCCGCTGCTCAAGGCCACCAGCGACCAATTGCTGTCGCTCCTGCCCGACGATCCCGACGGCCTGATTTCGAAATTCAAGAAGTCCAAGCCCGCCGGGACCGAAGAAGCGCCGCCGCCGGAGAGCGACTCCGAGCCCAAGGCCGCGCCCGCGACCCCGTCGCCGCCGGCGCCGCCGCCGCGCCCGGACAATCCCGCCGCCGCCCCCTCCGGCCCGACGCCGGGCGACAAGCAGAAGCTCGACGGCATTCTCAACCTCGGCCACTGACCGGGGGTGGAAACCTCGACAAGGGCTTTCCATTTGTCTGCGTGGGGTTTATTGAGCTTTCTTCGCCAGCGGGGCGGAGGAGAGCCTTTTCGCGCGGGCGTCCGCGCACAGATGGAGCCAGCAGCATGGAGCGATCCGGCGCGGAGCCTGAAATTTTCGCCGATTTCGATCTGGACGGCGACCGCCTGCGCGAGGAATGCGGCGTATTCGGCATTTTCGGCCATCCCGACGCGGCGGCCATCACCGCGCTCGGCCTCCACGCCCTCCAGCATCGCGGCCAGGAGGCGGCGGGCATCGTCACTTATGACGGCAATCGCTTCAATTCCGAGCGCCGCATGGGCATGGTCGGCGACACTTTCTCCAAGGCTTCGACCATCGAGCGCCTGCCCGGCGACCGCGCCATCGGCCATGTCCGCTATTCGACCACCGGCGAAACCATCCTGCGCAACGTCCAGCCGCTGTTCGCGGAATTGGATTCCGGCGGCTTTGCCGTCGCCCATAACGGCAATCTCACCAACGCCTTGACCTTGCGCCGCGAATTGATCCGCGCCGGCGCCATCTACCAGTCCACCTCCGACACCGAAGTCGTGCTGCATCTGGTGGCGCGCAGCCGCAAGCACGCCATTGTCGACCGCTTCATCGAATCCCTGCGCCAGTTGGAGGGCGCCTATGCCTTCGTGGCGCTGAGCAACAAGAAGCTGGTCGGCGCACGCGATCCGCTCGGCATCCGCCCGCTGGTGCTGGGCCAGCTCGACGGCCATTACATTCTCGCGTCCGAAACCTGCGCCCTCGACATTATCGGCGCCCATTTCATCCGCGATGTCGAGAACGGCGAAATCGTCGTCATTTCCGACGACGGGCTGGAAAGCATCCGCCCCTTCCCGCCGCAGCAGGCCCGGCCCTGCATTTTCGAATATATCTATTTCGCCCGGCCCGATTCCATCGTCCACGGCCGCTCGGTCTATGATGTGCGCAAGGCGATGGGCGCGCAGCTCGCGCACGAGAACCCGATCGACGCCGATGTCGTGGTGCCGGTGCCGGATTCCGGCGTGCCGGCGGCGATCGGCTATTCCCGCGCCTCGGGCATTCCCTTCGAACTCGGCATCATCCGCAATCATTATGTCGGCCGCACCTTCATCCAGCCGACCCAGAGCATCCGCGAACTCGGGGTGCGGATGAAACATTCCGCCAATCGCGCGGTGGTCGCCGGCAAAAGGATCGTCCTGCTCGACGATTCGATCGTGCGCGGCACCACTTCGGTGAAGATCGTGCAGATGATGCGCGAGGCGGGCGCCCGCGAAGTGCATTTCCGCATTTCCTCGCCGCCGATCACCCATCCCGATTATTACGGCATCGACACGCCGCAGCGCGAAAAACTGCTGGCCGCGACCCATACACTGGAAGAGATGCGCGCCTGGATCGGCGCGGATTCGCTGGCCTTCCTCTCGATCGAGGGCATCTACAAGGCGATGGGCCAGGTCGGTCGCGACCCGCGGCGCCCGCAATTCACCGATCATTGCTTCACCGGCGATTATCCCACCACCTTGACCGACCTCAACGGCAAGGATATTCGCGCCCAGTTGTCGCTGCTCGCCGAAACCGGCTGAGCCTCACGTTCAGGACGACCAATGTCGGAAATGATTCCGCCCGGCGAAAGGAAGCTCGCCGGCCGTCTCGCTCTCGTCACCGGCGCATCGCGCGGCATCGGCCGCGCCGTCGCGCTGGAACTGGCGCGCCGCGGCGCCCATGTCATCGCTCTGGCGCGCACCCAAGGCGCGCTGGAGGAGCTGGACGACGAAATCCGGGCGCTTGGCTCGGAGACGACGCTGGTTCCCTGCAATATCACCGATTATCCGGCGCTCGACCGGCTCGGCGCGGCGATTTTCGAGCGCTGGGGCAAACTCGATATTTTCGTCGGCAACGCCGGGATTCTCGGGCCCCTGACGCCGGTCTCCCATTGCGATCCCGACAAGTGGGACAAGCTGATGGCGGTCAATGTCACCGCCAATTACCGGCTGTTGCGCTCGCTCGACGCGCTGCTGCGCGCCTCCGACGCCGGCCGCGTCGTGTTCATGTCTTCCGGCGTGGCGCAAAGGGCGGAATATAGGGCCTTCTGGGGCCCCTATGCGATCTCCAAGGCGGCGCTCGACGCGATGATGCGCTCTTACGCCGCCGATGTGGTCAATATTTCCAACGTCAAGGCGATGAGCGCCAATCCCGGCCCCTTGCGCACCCGCATGCGCGCCGCCGCCATGCCGGGCGAAGACCCGGCGACCTTGAAGACGCCCGAGGAATTCGCCCCCAAACTGGTCGACCTCTGCGGGCCGGACTGGCGGGAAACGGGAAAGATTTACGATTTCCCGACCGACAAGGTGCTGGCTTTTCAGGGACCGGCGTAACCCTCGGCGTCATCAGCGTAATTCGCACCCTCGCCTATCGAAGGATGCAGCTGAAGGCGATATTTTGCTGTGCTACATTTGGGGAAGATCGATTCGCCGCAAGCCGCCGTCCGCGCGGCGATTGTGGTCGAGCATAGGGCCGCCAAGCATGGGACGCCGCAATAAGCACTCTTCCAAGACGCTCTCGCCGATTTAACTGGCGAAAGAGTCATTTTACCAATCTGGGGCGAAGGCTGCGTTCGCCAACTACAATCGGATCAAAAGCGAGCTGGCGGAGGGCGATTGGCGCGAGCCAAAAATTGAACACTCAGATTTCAACGGTTATCGCGTGATTGACCCGCAGCCTAGAAACTCAAATTAGGACACTGCCTGTAATTCCGCAAAGCAAGGTTACTCCTGAGCCTTAACGGCCGGTTTCACGGGATCGACAGTATCGGTAAATGCAATTGCAATACTCGCAGCTATCGTGATTGCAATAAACAATAAGCATGCTTGTCGGATATGGCTGCTGTAAATATAGGATTCACTTAAGCCAATTTTACGTTGCCACGCTGATGCCGTTGCAAATTCAACACCTCCATAAATTATACTGATTCCGAAATTAAGGAGTGGGAGTCGCCAAGCTAGTGCGGCAAAAAACAGCGCTGCCCAAGTGATTGGATCGCGACAAGAGCCAATGAACGATCCAATCGCAACGGCGACATAAAAGGGTGGGCCGCCGCGTACCGGTGTATCAATGGCCCAAAGTGTCGCAGCGAGGAATGCAAGAACTCCATAGGAGCGCTTTGCAAAAGTCGCCACGCCATGATTTTGTAGGGTCTCCACGGAGACGATTCGCCGATGTCGCGCCGTTGCTTTGACCAACCTTCACTCGCTGACGCTTTCGTTAAGGCCTATTCGAAAGGCGGCGGCTTCCTGGAAGATTTGCTCAAGACCATTGACTGGTCGGCCTTTGACGTTTTGTTTGCGCAAATCAACGCCAATGCCAAGGGCGCGCCAGGATACCCGCCGCTGACGCTGTTTAAGATCGTTCTTTTACAGCAATGGTACAATCTGTCCGACCCGCAGGCCGAGGAGGCCGTGCGTGATCGGATTTCGTTCCGGCGCTTTTGCGGCATCCCGCTCGACGCCGAGACGCCGGACCATTCGTCAATCTGGCGTTTCCGGCAGACGGTCGAAAAGCTTGGCCTGTCAGAGAAGCTGCTGGCCGAGATCAACCGCCAACTCGACGCGCGAGGGCTGATCGTCAAGAGAGGAACGCTGGTCGATGCGACGATCATCGCTGCGGCGGTGAAGCGGCCGCCTTATGAAGAGGGTCAAGTCAATCCGCGCGATCCCGACGCCGGCTTCACGATCAAGAACGACAAGACCTCTTTCGGCTACAAGGCCCATATCGCCGTGGACGAGGAAAGCGATCTGATCCGGCAGGCGGAAATGACCTCCGCCGACCTGCACGACAGCCAGCGCGGCGAGGCGATGATCCAGGGCGACGAAGAGGCCTATTACGCGGACAAAGCTTACGACAGCAAAGCCCTGCGAGAAAAGCTCGCTTCGCTCGGCATCGACGACAAGATCGCCTACAAGGCCAAGCGCAACAAGCCGCTGAAAAACTGGCAGAAGTGGTTCAACACGACGGCTTCAAGTGTGCGCTCCGGCGTCGAGCGGGCCAACGCGACGATGAAAAATTGGTATGGCATGGCGCGGGTTCGTTATCGCGGGCTCGCGCGCAACAATTGTCATCTGCAATTCGTCGCCTGTGCGATGAATATGAAACGGGCGCGGGTTCTGCTCCGGGCAGCGTGAGGCCGTCCAGACGGGAGAATTGCGTCCAAATTGGGAGATGAGGGCGAAATGAGGCGGTAGCCGCCATCAAATCGGCTCGGATTTGCGCCCTATAGGGCGATATCTGCGCTTCAGCGCAGTGGCGAAACCGCCGAGCACATAGACCAATAGCCTTTTTCAAAGCGCTCCATAGGTCAGTAATTTTCGACGGCGCTTAGAAATAGACATCTGCAAAGGCCTTCAGTATTATGGTGATGGGATGGACGACACCCAGAAGCAGTATAGATGCACTATGATGGTCGTTGATAAAATAACCATAACCTAACTGTTCTAACCGTTCGATTATATGGACATGATACGAATTGCATAATTAAGCTCACCTATTTCGTACTTGCGGCCGATAAGATTTCGTTGGCGGCGCTAGCCGGCACCCTTCCGGCCCGGAACTCGGCCTTTTCGTTCAGTCCTCCAGTTCGAACGCCATCGAAACTCGGGGACTTGATAGCATTCGCCAAATTACCGCTGTCCCTCGGGTTATCGAGTGGGGACGCCGGCGACGGAAATTCACCGCCTCTTCTTGCCGGTGTAAGGATTATCCCCCTGCTTCAACGTCACCCTGATCGGCGTTCCGGGCAAGTCAAACGTCTGGCGCAGGCCATTGATCAGATAGCGCTGGTAGGACTCGGGCAATTGGTCGAGCTGGTTGCCGAACACCACGAAATAAGGCGGGCGGGCCTTGGGCTGGGTGACATAGCGGATCTTGATCCGCCGTCCAGCCACCGCCGGCGGCGGGTTCTGCTCCAGCGCGCCTTCGAGCCAGCGGTTGAGCCGGCCGGTGGAAATGCGCTTGTTCCAGATTTCATGCGCCTTGATCGCCGCCTCGATCAGGCCGTCCACCCCCTGCCCGGTCGCCCCGGAGACCGGAACCACGGCGGCGCCGCGAGTCTGCGGCAAAAGCCGGTCGGCCTCCTCGCGCAATTCGATCAGCTTCGGGCCCTTGTCCTCGATCAGATCCCATTTGTTGACCCCGATCACCAAAGCCCGCCCCTCGCGCGCGACAAGGTCGGCGATGGTCAGATCCTGCCTCTCGAAGGGAATGGTCGCGTCGAGCAGCACCACCACGACTTCGGCGAATTTCACCGCGCGCAAGGCGTCGGCCGCGGCGAGTTTTTCGAGCTTGCCCTCCACCTTGGCCCGTTTGCGCAGGCCGGCGGTGTCGAAAATCTTGAGAGCTCGCTCGCGCTCTCCCTTGCGCCAAAAAAATTCGACGCCGATCGAATCACGGGTGATGCCCGCCTCCGGCCCGGTCAGCAGTCGCTCCTCGCCGAGCAGGCGGTTGATCAGCGTCGATTTCCCGGCGTTGGGCCGCCCGACCACGGCGATGCGCAAAGGCTTGGTCGGATCGAGTTCGCTGCCGTCCTCGTCGTCGGCCAACTCAAGCCGGTGCCCTTCTTCGGCCTCGTCCTCCGTGAGCGCGGTCGCCTCGGGCAGAGCGGTCAGCAAGCAGGAATAAAGTTCGGCGAAGCCGTCGCCATGTTCGGCGGAAAGCGGCACAGGATCGCCCAGGCCCAGCGCGAAAGTTTCATAGGCGCCCGCCTCGCCCGCGCGTCCTTCCGCCTTGTTGGCGATAAGGATCAGCGGCTTGCCGGCCCGCCGCGCCAGCGAGGCGAAATAGCGATCTTCCGGCGTCACCCCGGCCCGCGCGTCGACGACGAAGAAAATGGCGTCGGCGTCCTGGATCGCGGCTTCGGTCTGGGCGCGCATCCGCCCTGTCAGCGTCTCGACGCCGCCTTCCTCCAGCCCCGCCGTATCGATGACGGTGAAATTCAAATCGCCGAGCCGGGCCTCGCCGGCGCGGCGGTCGCGCGTCACCCCCGGCTGGTCGTCCACCAAAGCCAGCTTCTTGCCCACCAGACGGTTGAACAGGGTGGACTTGCCGACATTGGGCCGGCCGATGATGGCGACGGTGAAGGACATTATTTTGCGGGCGCGGGCGTGAACTTGCCGCCGCCGCGCACCAGCGACAGGAAGGCGTTGACCTGCTGGCGCAGATTGGCGGGGGCGGCGGGATCGACCACGATCTGGTCGAACCATTTGCCGGCGTCCTCGAAATCGCCGCGCTTGAGTGCGGCGAGGCCGAGCATTTCGCGCGCGGTGTGGCGGAAAGGGCTGTCCATCAGCGCGCCGAAACGATGCTCCAGCTCGGCCTTGCCGGCGACGTCGACCCTCAGGAGGCCGGCGCGCAGCGTAGCGACATCGCGCAACAATTTGTCGAGCGAGCCGTCGGCGGCGATGGCGTCGAGTTCCTTGACCGCCGCGTCGCGATCGAGGCTGGCGCGCTCCTCGGCCGCGCGCAGGCGCGCCAGGGCCTGATAGCCCGCGGGCGCCGTCCGGGCGAGCTGGTCGAAAGCCGCGGCCGCCGCGTCGGGCTTCTTGGCGTCGGCCAAAGCCTGGGCCGCCTCGAAACTGGCGCCGGCCGTCTCGTCGCGGACCTGTTTCTGATGCTGGACGAAGACGAAGATCGCCGTTCCGGCCACGATCGCCAAAGCGAGGCCCGCGACGACGATCGAATATTTCGACCACAGCCGCTTGAGCTGATCGGTGCGGACGTCTTCATCGACTTCGCGGAAAATATCGGCCATGGCGCTTCGCTTTGTTCTTCCCCGGGGCTTTGTTCCAGCCGGTTAGCACGCCGCGCCGCCGAAGGCGAGCGGCTTTGGGGGCTCAGCGCGCCTCCCAGCCCCATTTGACGAAAATCGCGCGGCCTTGCTTGCCTTTAAGGAAATCGACGAAAGCCTTGACCTTGGGATTGGCGGCGCCCTTGCGGGTCAGCAGCACGCCGGTGTCGCGATAGATGCGATATTGTTCTTCCACCGGAACCACATCGGCGACGCCGGGATTGGCGACCGCCCAGATGTTCCACACCAGCCAGGCGTCGATGTCCTTCTGGCTTTTCCATTGCTCCAGAGCGGCGGTGCTGCTCGGCGCGGCGGGAAAGATCATATTGTGGCGGAAGGCCCGCACCATGTCGATATCGCCGGTGCGGCCGGTGACATCCTCCCACAATCCGATCTGCCCGGCATGACCCACCACGAGGATTTTTATCCCGGGCTTGAGCAGGTCGCGCAAGCCGTGGATGCCTTTGGGATTGCCAGGCCGCACCAGAATCACCACGGGGCGCAGGTAAAGCGGCTCGGCCGTGCTCTGGTCGAAGGCGCGCGGAATGGCCTTGCGGAATTCGTGCACCATATTTTCGGAGCCGGTGTAGAGAAGGTCGGCGTCGTTGCGCGCCTTGTCCACCCAGTTGGCCGTCGGTCCCGAAGCGACGACCACGCTGACGCCATTGGCCGCGCCGAAGATCTTGGCCGCTTCCCTGATCGCCGGCGCCGGTCCACCCGGCCCATAGACGTAAATCATCGGCAATTCGGCGGCCCTGGCCACGCCGGCGGCCCCGGCGAGGACAATCGCGACAAGAAGGAAAACCAGCTTTTTCATGGGCAACTCCGGCATTACGCCGCGAGGCTAGCAGTCTTTGGGTCGGAATCGAAGGCCGGGCGGCTCATAAAAAAATCGGCTGCAACGGCGCCTTTCCCTGACGCCGCGACTTGTTCTACACAGCCGCATGACAGATCGCCAAAATTCCTCCCCCGCCCCGATTCACATCATCGGCGGCGGGCTCGCCGGCTCGGAAGCCGCCTGGCAGATTGCGCGCGCCGGCGTTCCGGTCGTGCTGCACGAAATGCGGCCCCAGCGCGCCACCGACGTTCACAAGACCGGCTTTTGCGCCGAACTCGTCTGCTCCAATTCCTTCCGCTCCGACGATTGCGAGACCAACGCCGGCGCCGGCCCGCCCGGTCCATGGGCCAAGATCATCGGCAATTGTCCGGCATCGACCGAACGCTCGATCCGGGTTCGCGTTCGAAACGGAAATGGCTGATATTATGTACACTTAGCCAAGGGATACTGGCTGCCGCTCTTCAGAATAGCGTCGAACACTTGCTATTTCGGAACGGACCATTGACGAAACGCTGCGTGAGACTGTTGACCTAGGTAAGCTTAGCGGCTAAATTGCGGCGAAATGCGGTCCGTCAATGAGCGGATTCGTCTGCGAGGTCGGCGCAGCTCGCGCAAGTTTAGGGGTATTTCCCATGAAGTTCAAGGCGTTATCCATTGCGACCGCCCTTCTCGGCCTCGGCGCGGCCCCGGCGCTCGCCAACACCAACATCATAACCATTGACGCCCTGCCCTATTCCGGCGACGTTCCCGGGGGCGGTGCCTCCGCGGACTATGTCGCCGCCTGGGACGCCGCCCTGGCCGCCCATCCCACGCCACCGTCCGGTTATTATTTCCAGACCGTTCCGGTCTGGAATAACGTCCACAACAGCGGCGTCGGCGGATCGTCTGGGGATTTGATCTACAACGATTCCGTGACCTTCACCGTCAGCTCGGCGGACGAGGGAACGTGGTCGTTCAAACTGGGCATCGACTTCGGCTGGGGCGGCACGCTCATCATGAACGGCCCCGGACTCGGGACCGGCGCGGTGCTGATGACGTCGAATAACAATTTGTGGTGGGCGGGCAACATTAACGACGCCAACAACACGCTTTTCGGGACGGTCGACCTCACCATTCCCGGAACCTATACGCTGAACGTCTATGGCGCCGAAGATTGCTGCGACGGCGGCACCACAGGCCAGTTCCTGGCCCCCGGAGCCGCAACCTATCAAACTTTCTCCGCCGGCGAACCCGCCGTGCCCGAGTCCTCGACCTGGGCGATGATGCTGCTCGGCTTCTTCGGTCTCGGATTTGCGGGATATCGCCGCGCGTCCGCGACCCGGATTGCCTGACCGAGGCGTCACGTCCGTTTTCAATCTGCTTCAACAAGCCGCCTCACGAGGCGGCTTGTTTTTTTTGCGTTTCGCTCCTTGCCATGCCGATAACGGTCGCCAATCGAACGGCGCCTTTCCCTGACGCCGCGACTTGTTCTACACAGCCGCATGACAGATCGCCAAAATTCCTCCCCCGCCCCGATTCACATCATCGGCGGCGGGCTCGCCGGCTCGGAAGCCGCCTGGCAAATCGCCCGCGCGGGCGTTCCGGTCGTGCTGCACGAAATGCGGCCCGAGCGCGCCACCGACGTTCACAAGACCGGCTTCCTGGCCGAACTGGTCTGCTCCAATTCCTTCCGTTCCGACGATTGCGAGACCAACGCCGTCGGGGTGCTGCATCGGGAGATGCGGGCGCTCGAACTCGCTCGTCCTGCGTTGCGCCGACGCCCATAAGGTGCCGGCCGGCGGCGCTCTGGCGGTGGACCGCGACGCATTCGCCGCCGCCGTGACCCAGGCGCTGGAAAGCGAGCCTTCGATCGAAATCCAACGCGGGGAAGTGGCGGGCCTGCCCCCGGCGGAATGGGACAATGTGATTATCGCTTCCGGGCCGCTGACCTCGCCCGCGCTCGCCGCCGCCATCGGCGCGCTCACCGGCGAAGCGGAGCTGGCCTTTTACGACGCCATCGCCCCGATCGTGCATCGCGAGTCGATCGACATGGGAAAGGCCTGGTTCCAATCGCGCTACGACAAGGCCGGGCCGGGGGGGACCGGGGCCGATTACATCAATTGCCCGCTCGACCGCGACCAATACGAGGCCTTCGTCGACGCCTTGATCCAAGGCCCCAAGACCGAGTTCAAGCATTTCGAAAAGACGCCCTATTTCGACGGCTGCCTGCCGATCGAAGTCATGGCCGAGCGCGGCCGCGAAACCCTGCGCCACGGGCCGATGAAGCCGGTCGGCCTGACCAACCCCCACAACCCCAATGTCAAACCTTACGCGATTGTTCAGCTTCGGCAGGATAACGCATTGGGAACGCTTTATAATATGGTAGGATTCCAGACCAAATTGCTCTATGGCGCGCAAGCCGAGACGTTCCGGAAAATCCCCGGCCTCGAACAGGCCGAATTCGCCCGGCTGGGCGGGCTGCACCGCAATACTTTCCTGAATTCGCCCAAGGTTCTCGATGAAAGACTGCGGCTGAGGGCGCAGCCCCGCCTGCGCTTCGCCGGCCAGATCACCGGCTGCGAGGGCTATGTCGAAAGCGCCAGCATCGGCCTGATCGCCGGCCGCATGGCGGCGGCCGAGCGGCTGGGCCGGACCCTGCTCCCGCCGCCCCGGACCACGGCCTTGGGCGCCTTGCTCAACCACATCACCGGCGGCCATATCGAGACCATCGACGCGGGCCCGCGCAGTTTCCAGCCGATGAACGTCAATTTCGGCCTGTTCCCGCCGCTCGATTTTTCTCCCAAGGCGCCCGACGGCAAGCGCCTGCGCGGCCCGGAAAAGGCGCTGGCCAAAAAGCGCGCTTTGTCCGCCCGCGCCGAGGCGGATTTGCGCGCCTGGCTGGCGGAAGCTTGAATTTCAGCGTCATCCAGCCGGACGGGAACGGCCGCTCCCTCCCCCTTGTGGGGAGGGCTGGGGTGGGGGAAGAACCCGGACGTTTCAGCATGTTGCCTCCCCCCACCCTGACCCTCCCCACAAGGGGGAGGGAATCGGCGACGCAGGTGATATTCTAAAACCGGTTTCGCCACAGCGCCCATTGCCGTCGCCAGGGCGAGACTTCCACGGGCGCGTCGAAAGGATCGAAGTCCTCGCGCTCCATTTGGCGCAGATAGAGTTCCGGCAGCGCGAGCAGGCGAAAGGCCTCGCGCTCCGGCTTGGGCAAGGCGCGGACGGCCTGTTTCGCCTCGGCCAGATCCTTCCGCGCGAGGGCGCACATTTCGGCCAGAACGGCTTTGACCTCGCCGGTCTTGGCGTGGGCGAAAAGATCGACCGGGGTCAGGCCGTGGCGCGCCAGAACATCGAGCGGCAGAAAACATTTCCGGCGCGCGACCTGCCAGGGCAACGCCCGCAGCAGGCCGGTCAAAGCGTAAGCGCGCCCCGCCGGCGCCGAGGCCTTTTGCGCTCCGTCGCCGCCGAGAATGCGACTGGCGAGGGCGAAAAGGACCGAACAGGTGTCTTCGCAATATTTGTCCAGAAAGGCCTGATCCGGCGCGGGTTCGTCGTAGAAATCGAACCGGCGCGCCTCCAGAAGATCGAGCAGCTTTTGGCGCGGCAGGTCGAAATGTGCAATCGTCGCCAGCAAAGCAGCGGCGGTCGGATTGGCCGAAGCCTCGCCCGCCCTTTCGCCGTTCAGCGCGTCGATCCACCATTGCAGCCGCATCTCGCCCAGGATCGGCTGCGAGACATGGTCGCTTATGCGGGCGACCTCGGCGTTGAAGGCATAGAGCGCGAAAAGATGCGGCCGCGCGGCGTCCGGCGCGAACAGCGCGGCCAGCCAGCGGTCGCGATCAGCTTCGCGCAAGGCCTCGCCGCATGAAATGTAATTCTCTTCGCTCTGGCTCAAGGTCTAGACGCTCAGCCGCATGAAATCATAGGCCGGCTCGACATTTTCCGGCAGGTTCCGGCGCAGAACCTCATAATCGAGATCGGTGTGCAGATTGGTCAGCACCGCGCGCTTCGGCTTGAAACGCGCGATCAGCTCCAGGGTTTCGCTCACCGACAGATGGCTTGGATGATGCTTGTGGCGCAGGGCGTCCACGATCCACAGATCGAGATTTTCCAGAAACGCCATGCTCTCGGGCGGGACATATTTGACGTCGGGCGTATAGGCGCAGGCGCCGAAGCGAAAGCCGGCAGCGTCGATGTCGCCATGATTGAGCCGGAAGGTCTGGACTTCGATCTCGCCGGCCGGGCCGCCGTGCGAGAAGTTCCAGCCATAGTCGAAGACATGGGGGATCAAGAGCGGCGGGTAATTGCTGCCCGGCGGCGTCTCGAACAGATAATCGAAGCGTTTTTCCACCGCGCCCCAGGTCGGCGGATCGAGAAAAATGTCGATCCGGCGATGCATGGCCATGGTCAAAGGCCGCAGATCGTCGAGGCCGTGGATATGGTCGGCATGGGCGTGGGTCAGCAGCACGGCGTCGAGCCGATGGACTTCGGTGGCGATCAATTGTTCGCGCAGATCGGCGCCGGCGTCCACCAGCAGCCGCGTCGGCTCGTGCGTCGATCCTTGGGCCGCGCGCTTTTCCACCAGGATTGCGCAGCGGCGGCGGCGGTTTTTCGGATTATTGGGGTCGCAATGGCCCCAGCCCTGCGCCACACGCGGAACCCCCGCCGACGAGCCGCAGCCCAATATGGTCACATCAAGCGTCATGCGGCGAGCGGCGGCATTTTTGAGAACAATTTCATGGCGTTTTCCGTGGTGATGTCAGCCAGCTCTTCCAACGCGACGCCCTTGACCTCGGCGAGGATCTTCGCCGTATGCGCGACAAAAGCCGGCTCGTTGGTCTTGCCGCGATAAGGCGTCGGCGCGAGGAAGGGCGCGTCGGTCTCGACCAGCAGGCGATCGAGCGGCAGGTCTTTGGCGATATCGCGCAATTCGTGCGAGTTCTTGAAAGTGACGATGCCTGAAAAGGACACGTAAAGCCCGAGTTCGACGCCTTTTTCGGCCAGGGCGCGGCTCGACGAAAAGCAGTGGAGCAGCGCCTTGAATTTTCCTTTGGCCATTTCCTCGGCCAGGATCGCCGCCATGTCCGCGTCGGCGTCGCGGGTGTGGATCACCAGCGGCAGGCCGGTCTCGCGCGCCGCCGTTATATGGGCGCGCAACACCCGCTGGGCGAGATCGCGCGGGGCGCGGTCGTAATAATAATCGAGACCCGCCTCGCCGATCGCCACGCATTTTTCATGCGCCGCCAGCGCCACGATTTCGGCGGCCGAGAATTCGCGTTCGTCCAAAGCATGGTTGGGATGCGTCCCCACCGAACAGAAGACGCTTTCATCGCTTTCGGCGATGTCGCGGATGGACGGGAATTTCTCGATCTCGGTGCAGATGGTGACCATCCGCCCGATTCCGGCGGATTTCGCGCGGGCCAGCACGCCGGCGCGGTCCTTGGCCAGTTCGGGGAAATCGAGATGGCAATGGGTGTCGATCAACATCACTTCGCGGCCTCGGGCTCGACATAGCGCGGGAAGATCGGCGCCGGCGCCGGCAGGTCGGCGCCGGCGCACAGCCGATGCTCCGGCGTCGCGAAGGAAAAATTGCGCTCGTCGGCGCGCACCGCAAGAAGGTCGAGCAATTTTCCCGCCGCCGCCGGGATGAAGGGCTGGCATAGCAGCGCGACCACCCGAACGGTTTCGATGGTCGTATAGAGCACGGAATCGCGCCGCTTCGGGTCGGTCTTGCTCAGTTTCCACGGCTCCTGCGCGGCGAAATAACGATTGGCCTCGCCCACCACCGCCCAGATTTCCGCCAATGCATGATGCGGCGCGAATGCGGCCATGGCGGCGCGCGACGCTTCGACCGCGCCATAGGCTTTGGCCAGCATTTCGGCGTCCGCCGCCTGAACCTCGCCCCGCTCCGGAACTTTCGCCCCACAATTCTTGGCGATCATCGACAGCGAGCGCTGGGCCAGATTGCCGAGATCGTTGGCGAGATCGGCGTTGATGCGCTGGACGATGGCCTCATGCGAATAATTGCCGTCCTGGCCGAAGGGCACTTCGCGCAGGAAGAAATAGCGCAAGGCGTCGACGCCGTAATGGTCGGCGAGCGCGATCGGATCGATGACATTGCCGACCGATTTCGACATTTTCTCGCCGCGGTTGAACAGAAAGCCGTGGACGACGATCTGTCTGGGCAGCGGCACGTCGGCCGACATCAGGAAAGCCGGCCAGAAAATGGCGTGGAACCTTGTGATGTCCTTGCCGATGACATGCGCGTCGGCCGGCCAGTATCTTTTCCGCGCGCCGTCGTCGAACCATTCCGTCGCGGTCAGATAATTGGTCAGCGCGTCGACCCAGACATACATCACATGGCGCTCGTCGCCGGGCACGGGAATGCCCCAGTCGAATGTGGTGCGGCTGATGGAGAGGTCATTGAGGCCGCGCTTCACGAAGGCCACGATCTCGTTGCGGTATTTTTCCGGGGTGACGAAGTCGGGGTTGGCCTCGTAATGGGCGAGCAGTTTTTCGGCATAGGCCGAGAGGCGGAAGAAATAGCTCTCCTCCTCGACCCATTCAACCGGCGTCCCGGTCGGCGCGAATTTGCGCCCTTCCGCGTTTTCGGTCAGTTCGCCTTCGTCATAAAAGGCCTCGTCGCGCACCGAATACCAGCCTGCATATTTCGACAGATAAATGTCGCCCCTGGCCGCCATGCGCCGCCAGATTTCCTGCACGCAGGTCTTGTGGCGGGTTTGTGTCGTGCGCACCACATCGTCGGCGACCGCGTTCAGCTTCTCGCCCATGGCCTGGAACTGCCCCGCGGTGCGGTCGGCAAGCGCCTGGGGGGTGAGGCCCTCGCGCGCCGCCGTCTGCTGCATTTTCTGCCCGTGTTCGTCCATACCGGTGACGAACAGCACGTCGCGCCCGTTGAGCCGATAAAAACGCGCGAAGGCGTCGGTGGCGATGCGCTCATAGGCGTGGCCGATATGCGGCGCGCCATTGGCATAGGGAATGGCCGTGGTGATGTAAAATGCGGCGCGTTCGGACATCAGGTGGCGACTCTTTCGTTTGGCGGTCTGGCTTTGGGCAGGAACCTAATGAAAGGCCGCCGTGAGGGAAAGAATTTTTCATGGCGCCAGGGGGCGTTCTCGGCGGCGCTCCCGCGCGGCAAAAATGTTTAAGATTGTATGAATCGTGACTTTTGGATTGCGCGGAGTCGTCTAGCTTACCGTGGGTTATTCAGGTTTCCACGGAGCGCGAAGGTGAGCCAGGCCGAGAGTTTTTTGCCCAGCCGGGACGATTCCATGTATGGCGCCAAGCGCTGGCTGTGGCTGCTGGGCTTCATTCCCCCCGCTTTGCCGGTCTTCGGCGCGCTCCTGGTCAAGGCGACCGGTTTGCCGCTGTTCTACTGGTTCGGGCTCATTTTCGTTTATGGCTTCGTGGCGGTCATCGACATTGTCATCGGCGTGGACAAGGCGAGCTACAAGCTCAGCGAGATCCAGGCGGTGGAGAACGAGATTTTTTACCGCTGGGTCGCCGATCTGGTCATGCCGATCCAATACGCCAGCCTGATCTGGACGAGCTGGATGCTGGTCCATGGCGGGCTTTCCTTTATCGAGTCGCTGGGCCTCGCGACCACGCTCGGCATAGCCAATGGCATTTCGATCACCAACGCCCATGAAATCGGCCATAAAGCCGAGCCCCTCGAACGCTGGCTGGCGAAATTCGTGCTCGCGCCGTCGATGTTCGGGCATTTCACCACCGAACATAATGGCGGCCATCATGTGAAAGCCGCGACGCCGGAGGATTTCTCCTCGGCGCGGATGGGCGAGCCTTTTTTCGTCTATTTCCCGCGCACCTTCTTCGGCGGGATTTACGAGGCCTGGACTCTGGAAAGCGAGCGCCTGAAGCGCAGGGGCCTGTCGCGGTGGAGCTGGCGCAACGACGTGCTGACCGCCTGGGCGATCACGCCGTTGCTGTTCGGCGCTCTGACGCTATGGCTGGGCTGGGCCGTGCTGCCCTGGCTGCTGCTGCAAGGATTCATCGGCCTGACCATGCTGGAAATGGTCAATTATCTCCAGCATTACGGCCTGTTGCGCGGCAAGCGCGCCGATGGCCGCACCGAGCCCTGCGGCCCCGAGCACAGCTGGAACTCCAGCCATATCGCCACCAATATCATGCTCTACCACCTGCCGCGCCATTCGGACCACCACGCCCATCCGATGCGCCGCTATCAGGCCCTGCGCCATTTCGACGAGGCGCCGCAACTGCCGACCGGCTATGCCGGCATGAGCGCGCTGACGCTTATCCCGCCGCTGTGGGCGCGGATCATGGACCCGATTTTGATCCGCCATGTGAACGGCGACCTGAGAAAATTGAACATCCACCCGCTGGCGCGGGCGCGGATTTTGCGGAAATGGGGTGGCGAAAAGAAATAGCGGTCGAAATCTGACGTTTGGCTCTCGGCCATGAGTGACCTGAAGTGGCGGCGAGCTTTAGTCTTTTATCGACGTCAATTTGAAACGGCGGCTCGGCGCCGTCTTCCGAACATCGCCAGGCACAACGAAAATCTTTCAGAATCGCCTCGAACCGTCCGTTCGATCCGGCCCGGACGAATATTCATCTTTAATTCCAGCCGTCACCATGTTGATTCGAGAGAACAAATCCCGCGCAAACAGAAAGGCCGCCTTTGCGGCGGCCTTTCCAAAAAATATCGATCGAACCGAAGATCAGGCGACGAGCGCCGCAACCTTGTTGCGGCGATAGGCGGCGAAGCCGAGGCCGCCGAAGCCCACCAGCATCATCACCCAGGTCGAGGGCTCGGGAACGGCTGAGACCGAGGCCCCAGAGATGCTGACGTTGAAATTAGCGCCGGTCTGGGCGCGGTCGGCATAGAAAATTTCCAGAGAATTATAGCCGCTCAAGTCGCCAAGATTGAGCATTGCGTCGGTCGTTCCATGCACGCCAGGAGACCCGCCGACATATTTGCCGTTGAGGTAAACCAGCGAGTCGTCATCAGACCCGACCGTCAATTGAACGTCCGCCCCGGTTCCATGGATCGCCCCGGAAAAAATCGCGGTTTCGTAATAAGTGGAGTCATTGTTGCCGGTGCTGTTCGGCGCGTACATATTGCTGCTGTATGGAAGCGTCACGACGCCGGATCCGGTATAGGTCACGCCGTTGGCGGCGGAGGGCGTCCACCACAGGATCTGCCCCGAACCGCTTACATCAACGACCGGTTTGGGGCCGCCGGAGGTCACCGGCAAGCCGCCGTCCAACGAGGAGCCTATGGCGATATAAGGGAGGGTCGCCGGCGGCGAGGAGCAGCAGTGCCCGAAGTCGCCGCCGGGGACGGTGGCGCCGTAATAACCGGAAGCCTCGCTGATTTCAAAATAGCTTACGCTGAGCGTGTCGAGGACTGCGGCCTGCGCGACACCGGCGGAGAAAAGCGACGTCAGCGCCACAACGGATAAAGCAATAACTTTCATGACGGCCTCACAGTTCACGCATCAGAGAGCCAACATAACTCTTCACGTATTCTTTCACCTACCATAACGTACGTCAAGGTCGCGCGTCGCATTTGGTGTTGGAATTGGGTTGAGAAGGTGTTTAACACCACCCGATTGCCGCCGGCTAATTTCGGCGCCAAAGTTCATTCCGATGGCAGCGTTCCGCGGATGATTGTCATTCGTAGCCTCGCAGCAGTAGGCAGGCGTCGCCATACGAATAGAATCTGTATTTTTTTTCAATCGCATGCGCATAAGCCGCTTTCATCCGCTCCAGACCGGCAAAGGCGCTGACCAGCATGAACAGGGTCGAGCGCGGCAGGTGGAAATTGGTCATCAGCGCGTCGACGGCGCGGAATTTGTAGCCGGGCGTGATGAAGATCGCGGTGTCGCCCGAAAAGGGCTTTATCGCGCCCGAAGCATCCGCCGCGCTTTCGAGAATGCGCAAGCTCGTGGTGCCGACCGCGACGATCCGCCCGCCCGCCGCCCGCGCCGCGTTCAGCCGCGCCGCGACTTCCGCTTCGACCGATCCCCATTCGGCGTGCATCTTGTGGCCAGCGGTGTCGTCGGCCTTGACCGGCAGAAAAGTCCCGGCGCCGACCAGCAGCGTCACCTTTTCCAGCGTCGCGCCGGCTTTCTCGACCGCCGCGACCAGTTCGGGCGTGAAATGCAGCCCCGCCGTCGGCGCGGCGACCGCGCCGCTCTTTTCGGCGAAAAGCGTCTGGTAGTCCCCCGCGTCGCGCGCGTCCTCGGCGCGGCGCGCGGCGATATAGGGCGGCAAAGGCATGTGGCCAAGGGCGAAAATCGCGTCGTCGAGCGCCGGCCCGGACAGGTTGAACGAAAGCAACAGCTCGCCATCGTTCTTCTCGGCGACATCCGCCCACAGCGCGCCGGCAAGGCAGGCCGCGCCCTCGCGCGTTTCGCCGAACACGATTTTTTCGCCGAGCTTCACCTTTTTCGCCGGCCGGACGAAAGCCCGCCAATGCGAGCCGTCCTCGCGCTTGTGCAGCGTCGCCTCGATCCGCGCTTTTTGCGCGCCGCGCCGCCGCCAGCCGAACAATTGCGCCGGGATCACCTTGGCGTCATTGACCACCAGCACGTCGCCCCTGCGCAAAAAGCCCGGCAGATCGCGCACCTGGGCGTCAAGAAAAAACTCCGGCCCCACCACCAGCAGCCGCGCCGCGTCGCGCGGCTCCGCCGGCCGCAAGGCGATGCGCTCCTCCGGCAGATCGAAATCGAACAGATCGACGCGCAATTGAATGGAACTCCCGCTGAACCTGAGCCGGCGCCGCCCGAAAGGGATCGGCGCGCCCAAGCCCCCCCCTCCGGGCCGGCGGACCGGAGACAAAGGTAACATCTGTTTGCAGGCATGGATAACACGATTGGCTTCGGCTGGAGCCTTGCCAAGCCATGGCGACGACCGGCGCCGGCGCTAAATCCGCACCGCCGCGAGATACATCATGTCGCCGCCGGAACAGGCGGGCCGGCGTTCGGCTTCGGTGAGGGCGCGATAGGGCGAATGGTTCGGCGAAGGGTCGAGCGCGCCCATGCCGACGATGCGCGGCCCGCTCGGCGTGTCGATGAAATCCGCCGCGACGATCACCATGCAATGATCCTTGTTGGCGTAAAGCAGCGGCCGTTTCCGCATCAATTCGCCGACAATCAGGGCGTCGTCGATCGCGCTGATGCCGTTTTCCTGGTCGAAGGCCGCCTCGATCCTTGAGCGGAACGGCACGCCGCGATCGTCGACCCAGCTGTTGTCGAGAATTCGGCTGAGGTCGCGGGTCTGGGGCGCGGGCGCGCAGGCCATGTCGCTGTATAGGAAATCGACGAGTTTCTTCTGGTCGGTCGGATGGCCCAGCGTGCCGAAGATCATCGAGCAGGAGGCCGCCCAGCACCAGTCGTTGCATTGCTGCGCGACGAACTCGGCGTGCGGCACGAAGGCGCGGCCACGCGTCGGAGCGAAAGGCATGAATGCTTCCGCGCGGGCCGCGGAAGAAGCGAGGACAGACGCGGACGCCATGCACAAGAATGATCGGCGGTTCATCGGGACCTCCATTCCGTCCGCCGCGGCCGTCTGATACTTCCGCCATTCAATCGGAGCGAAGAATGGTTTATGAATCGTAAACGCGCGGCGCATATTCCCCGAAAGTTGCGGAATCCTCCTCGTTTTCCCCGTTTGCCGATCGAGTCGGCTTGTCTTCGCCAAGCAAGACGGGCGCCAAACCTCCGGCCTGGCGGGAATGTTGTTGAATCCGAAGGTTCGAACTAAAAATTTGGATGCGCCGGTCTGTTCGGCAACAAACCGCGACCGACAATAGCGGGATTTCGCCATGATTCCCGAGGAAAGCCCATTCAGCTGCTGTGCAATTTATAGGCAATTCACAGGATTTTTGTCTCAGCGCCGCAAAAAGCCCTTCAACCGCTTCAAGGCTTCGACCATGTCGGTTTCGGCGCCGGCATAGGACAGGCGCAGGGCGCGCGCGCCGCGATGCGGATCGAAATCGACGCCCGGGGTCGCGGCCACCCCCGCCCGGTGCAGCAGTTCGTGGCAAAGCGCGGTCGAATTGTCGGTGAACCGGCTGACATCGGCGTAAATGTAGAAAGCGCCGTCGGCGGGGGCGAGCTGGTCGAGCCCGAGCGACGGCAGGCCGTCGAGCAGGAGGTCGCGGTTGCGGCGATAGCCCGCCTTGACCGCCTCCAGTTCGTCGCCGGCGTCGAAAGCGGCCTCGGCGGCGATCTGCGACAGGGTCGGCGCCGAAATGGCGAGCGATTGCTGTAGGCGTTCGACCACGCGCGGCAATTCGGGCGGGACGACCAGCCAGCCGATGCGCCAGCCGGTCATGCAATAATATTTGGAAAAGGAATTGACGATGATCGCCCGGTCGGAAAAGGCCAGGGCGGTTTGGGCCGGCCGGTCATAGGTCAGACCGTGATAAATTTCGTCCGAAATCAACCTTATGCCGCGCCTCTCGCAGACCGCCGCGATTTCGCGCAGGGATTCGGCGCTTTGCATGGCGCCGGTCGGATTGGCCGGGCTCATCAGCAGCAGGCCGTCGAGCTTGCGCGCCGCGTCGGCTTGCTCCACCGCCGCCGCCGTGACCGCGAAATTGTTGGACGAATCGATCGGCAGATCGACCGCCTCCAGCCCCAGGACGCCGAAAATATTGCGATAGGCCGGATAGCCGGGGTTCTGGATCGCCACCCGCGCGCCCGGATCGAACAAAGCCAGGAAAGCCATGACAAAGCCGCCCGACGAGCCGGTGGTCGCCGCCACCCGCGCCGGATCGACCGCGACGCCGTAGAACTCGCGATAGTGGCGGGCGATGCGCTGGCGCAGGCTCATCAGTCCCAGGGCGTCGGTATAGCCGACCTTCTGGCCGCCCAGCGCCGCGATCGCCGCCTCGCGGACGCGGCGCGGCGGCGGCGCCGAAGGCTCGCCCACCTCCATATGGACGATTGCCGCGCCGGCCTGCTCCAGCAGGCTCGCCTCGCGCTTGACGTCCATGGCGATGAAGGGCGCAATCGCCGCCCGCCGCGCGGCTTTCAGGACAGGCGCCGTCTGATCCATGCGATTTTCCGTAAAAAGCCGCGCCGCAATTCGACCTCGGCGTTCGAATAAGCTAAGGAGGGTTAGATTTTTCCGCCGGAGTTGTCCATGTCCTTCCCGAGCCTGAGGGCCCTGTTCGCAGGGGCCCTGTGTTTGAGCGCCCTCGCCTTGCCCGCGCGCGCCGGCGAATTCACCGCGCCGCAGAAGTCCGAAATCGAGTCCATCGTCCATTCCTATCTGCTCGAACATCCCGAGGTTTTGCGCGACGTCGCCGCCGAACTCGAAAAGAAGCAGCAGCAGGAAGACAACGATCTCCACCGCGAGGCCATCGAGAAGAACAAGGACGCCTTGTTCTTCTCGCCCTTCAACGCCGTGGTCGGCGATGCGAAGGGCAAGGTCACCCTGGTCGAGTTTTTCGACTATAATTGCGGCTATTGCAAAAGGGCGCTTGGCGACATCAACAATCTGCTGAAGGCGGAGCCCGATCTGCGCGTGGTGCTGACGGATTTCCCGGTGCTTGGGCAGGATTCGGTCGACGCGGCGCAGGTCGCCTCCGCCGTGCGCAAACAGATTTCGGGCGCGAAATTTTTCGAATACCACCAGAAACTCCTGACCAGCCATGGCCATGTCGGCAAGGATCAGGCGCTGGCGGTCGCCAGGGACATGGGCCTCGACATGGCCCGAATCCAGAAGGACATGACCGGCGCTTTCGTCCACGACGGCCTGGCCGAGAATCTCAAGGTCGGCGACGCCCTCGGCCTCAGCGGCACGCCCTCTTATGTGATCGGCGGCGAAGCCATCGTCGGCGCCGTGGGCTATGACGAGCTGAAAGCGCGGATCGATTCCATGGCCAAATGCGGCAAAACCACCTGCTGAGGCTCTGACTCCTTCTCCCCATAGGCCGTTCGTCAGAACGGCCGACCTGTCGGACGGCCTATGGGGAGAAGGATACTCCCACCTGTTGATCCATGCTCACACTCACCGATCTCACCTACCGGCTTGGGCCGCGCCTTTTGTTCGATTCCGCCGGTCTGGCGCTGCCCGAGCGGGCCAAGGTCGGCTTTGTCGGGCGCAACGGCGCCGGCAAGACCACTTTGTTCCGGCTGATCTGCAACGAGATCGCGGCCGAGAGCGGAACCATCCAATTGCCGCGCGGCGCGCGCATCGGCCGCGTCGAGCAGGAAGCGCCCGGCGGCGACGGCAATCTGATCGATTTCGTGCTCGCCGCCGACAGCGAACGCAGCGCCCTGCTCGACGAGGCCGAAACCGCGCTGGATCCGCACCGCATCGCGGAAATTCACATCCGCCTCGCCGATATCGAGGCCCATGCCGCGCCCGCCCGCGCCGCCGAAATTCTCGCCGGCCTGGGTTTTGACGAAGACGCCCAGCATCGCGCGTTAAAGGAGTTTTCCGGCGGCTGGCGGATGCGCGTCGCCCTCGCGGCGGTGCTGTTTTCGCGGCCCGACCTGCTGCTGCTCGACGAGCCGACCAATTACCTCGACCTCGAAGGCACGCTCTGGCTGATCGATTATCTCGCCCATTATCCGGCGACCATCGTGGTCATCAGCCATGACCGCGATCTTTTGAACGACGTCTGCGACCATATCGTCCATCTCGACCGCGCCAGATTGCAGCTCTATCGCGGCAATTACGATTCTTTCGCCCGCCAGCGCGCCGAGGCGAAAATGCTCCAGGCCAAATTCCTGAAAAAACAGGAGGAGCGCCGCGCCCATCTCCAGGATTTCGTCGATCGCTTCCGCGCCAAGGCGACCAAGGCGCGCCAGGCGCAGTCGCGCCTGAAAATGCTGGAGAAAATGGAAAGCATCGAGCAGATCGTCGACGAGGACGTTCTGCCCTTTTCCTTCCCGTCGCCGGAAAAGCCTTTGTCGCCGCCGATCATCGCCATGGAGAAGGTTTCCGTCGGCTATGGCGAGCGCGCGGTCCTGTCGGGGCTCTCGTTGAGCCTGTCCAACGACGACCGCATCGGCCTGCTCGGCGCCAACGGCAACGGCAAATCCACCTTCGCCAAACTGCTGGGCGGCAGGCTTGCGCCGCTCTCCGGGACTTTGAGCAAATCGGCCAAGCTGGAGGCCGGCTTTTTCGCTCAGCATCAGGTCGAGGATCTCAATCTCGACGACACGCCTTATCTCGCCGTCCAGCGCCTGACGCCCGCCGCGCCGGAGTCCAGAATTCGCGCCCGCGCCGCCCAGATCGGCTTTCCCAATGTGAAGGCCGACACCAAGGTCGCCAATCTCTCCGGCGGCGAAAAGGCCCGGCTGCTGATGGGTCTCGCCACTTTCAACGGCCCGCATCTGCTGATCCTCGACGAGCCGACCAACCATCTCGACATCGACAGCCGCGCCGCGCTGGCCGAGGCGATCAACGATTACGCCGGCGCGGTGATCCTGATCTCGCACGATCAATATCTGCTCGAAGCCTGCGCCGAAAGGCTGTGGCTGATTGCCGACGGCAAGGTGCGGGCCTTCGACGGCGACATGGCGGATTACCGCAAGCTCGTCCTCGATTCCGCGCGCAAGAGGCAGAAGGACAACGCCGAGAAGAAGCGCGAGGCCCCGCAGGAACAGCAGCTTGGGACGCGGCGCGACGCGGCGAGAACCCGCCGGGACGCGGCGCCGCTGGCGCGCAAGGTCAAGGCGGCAGAAGAGAAAATGACGCGCTTCTCCGACCTGATCGCGCGGGTCGATCTCACGCTCTCCGACCCGCGCGCCTTCGAGCGCAATCCGGCCGAGGCGACCAGGCTGTCGCAGCAGCGCGCCGACCTCCAGCGCGCCCTCGACGCGGCGGAAGAGGAATGGCTGGATCTGTCCTCCGAACTCGAATCGATGACGATGAATTAGCGCCCGACGAAACGCGGGTCGGCGCCAAACAGCCGCGACACCAAACGCGCCGTGCGCATAAAAGCCCGCCCCTGCGGCGTGATCTCCCAGCCTTGCGGCGTCTGCCGCAAATTGCCGGAAACCTCCTGCTCGCGCAGGCGCCGCCCGATCTGCGCCCAATCGTCGACATAAGTCGAGACGAAGGCGTCGCGCGCCTGCTGTTCGGTCATCGGCGAACGCGCGTCGAAGCGCGACAGCATGAACACCGAAATCGAGCGGTCCACAGTCACCGGCGCCAGGACGAAAGCCGCGCACAGCAGCGAGACCGCGACAGTCGCCGCGCCGAAGAGATCGCGCGCCTGGGGCGCGAGGTCTTTGGGCAGCCGCCGGCCGAGAACGCCAAGCAGCGCGACCAGCAGGACGAAGGTCGCCGCCAGCGCGAAAAGCCCGCGATAGAACAGGATGCTCATCCGCGCGAAGGCGCCGAGCTGAAACAGGCCGACGAAAATCGCCCCGCCGAGGATCAAGGCGACAGCGTAAAGCCCCGCCAGCGCGGCGATCTGGCGGATGGGATTGTTCCCTTTAGCGAGCGGCAAGCGGCGTTCCCTTCATCAGATAGACCCGCGCATGCGGCGTCGAAAAAGCCGGCTGGATTTGGGCGGTCCAGGCGCGAGGCGCGTTGAAGGCGGGGTCGTTCGAAGTCACGACGATCGCCGCCAGATCGCGCCGCGCCGCCAGCGCTCTCGCCTTTTCCAGCGAGAGATCGCGATCGGAAAAGATCGGCTCCATTTCGTCGATCCGCGCCTGCACGGCGCTTTCGGAAGCCCCGAACAACTGGCCGACATGCAGATCGGCGACGGGCGTGGGGAAGCGGCCATAGAGTCCGAAGTCGATCGACCGCTCGACATCGGGCTGCGCCTGGACCAGCGCCCCGACGGGCAACCGGCGGTCGAGCCAGGTCCAGGCGGCGCGCGCGTCGGCGTCCAGCGCCCGCGCATTTTCGGTTCCGATCCACGAGAAGCGGTTATATTGCATCATGAACAGAACATAGCCGTAACCCATCGCCAGCGGCAGCACGGCGAGCGAGACCCGCCCCGCCGGCTTGAGAAGCTCTCCCGCGCGAATCGCCGCCAGCGTCCAAACCAGAGTTCCCGCCTGCGCGAACAGCATCACCCGCCAGCCGAGATCGTTATTGATGATCGTCGAGTAAAAGAACGAGCCGAGCACAAAAGACGCGATGGTCGAAAGGACCAGGATCAAACCCATGTCGCTTTCATAGCCCTTGCGACCCGCCTTCCGCCAGAAGACATAGGCGCCGAAGGCGAAAATGCCGAACTGCACGACATAGATCGCCAGCATGACCCCGAGGCGCGCCGGGATTTCCGTCGCCAGGCTGTGGAACCTGAGCGGCAGAACGTCATGATTGCGGAAGGCGAAGGCGATCGGCGGCTTGTCCGCCATCCGCCCCGCCAGGGTCATCAGCCACGGCGCGGCGAAGGCGACGGCGCCAAGCCCGGCGCCGGCAAGGTTGGCCGCGTCCCCTGCGCGCCGGCGCGCCAGCAGGACGATCAGCCACATCGCCGCCGCCAGGGCCGCCGCCAGGGCGATATAGACCGAAAGGCCCGCCGTCGAGGCGAAGGCCAAGGCGGCGAGCACGGTCCGGCGAAGATCGAACGGCGCCGGCCGCGCCAGCGCCATGAAACCGACAAAGGCGGCGATCAGCGCCACGACATGTTGCGGAACCCAAAGCGCCGACAAGACCCAGGGTGTGATTTCCTCCGCCCATGCGGCGGGGCTTTCCGGAATGTGGCCCGAATTAAGATAGTTCTTGGCGATCTCGATGAGATCGAGGCCGGCGGTCAGGAGCAGGAGCGCGATCCAAAGCCGCGCCGAACGATTGGACGACCGGGCGCCGACCGCCTCGTCCACGCCCGAGCGCTTCCATAATTCATGCATCAAAGGCGGCAGCGCGAGGAAAACCACGCTCCCCCCGGCATAGGCGGCATGGCGCGCCTCGGCGCCGAACAAGGCCCCGGCGACGACATCCACGACCGCCGTCAAAGTATAGTAAAAGTAATAATAGGACGCCTTGGCGCCCGGCGTGAAAAAGGTCGGGTTCCAGGGCGGCGTCGACGATTGCGCGATCGACCAGGTCGTTTCCGCATGTTTGACATAATCGACCGCGGTCACGTCGTGAAACAGGCCCGACCCGACCGGCCAGTCGATCAGCAGGACGATCGAAACCACGATCCAGCCGAACGCCGCCAGCAGCCAGCCGAGTTGCGCGCGAGAGAGACGAAGGCTCTGGCCGCGCAACAGAACCGGCGCGCCGGCGACGGTCGGAAGCAGCGCCGCGCCGACCATCGGCGCGACGCCGAAGCGCCCCGCGAGATCGAGACATACCGGAAGACAGGCCAAACCGCACAGCATCGCCTGACCGGCGCGTTCGAAGCCGCGCGCCTCGTCAAATCCGGGAAAGCGCAGCAGGCGCGCGAAAAAGGCGCCCGCCCCAAGCAAGAGAACCAGGAAAATCGCAACGGAGACGAAGGTCTCGGCGAAATCGAAGCAAAAGAAACTCATCGTGACCCGGGCGGCTGGAGGCGCGCGGAGTTTGATCGAAATCCCTTGCCAAATTGTTCATTCGCCGCTCCCGCGTCACCGATCCGCAAACGGCGCGCCCTTCATCGAATAGACCCGCGCATGGGGCGTCGAAAATGCCGGCCGCATCTGGGCGGTCCAGGCATGGGGCGCGTCGAAGGCCGCATCGTCGGAGGTGACGACGATCGCCGCGATGTCGCGCCGCGCCGCGATGGCCTTGACCTTGTCGAGCGGGAAATCCTTGTCGCCGAAGATCGGCTCCATTTCCAAAATCCGCGCCTCCACCGCGCGTTTGGACCCGCCGAACAACTGACCGACGTCCAGGTCGGCGACCGGCGTCGGGAAGCGGCTGTAAAGCCCGAATTCGATCGACCGCTCTTCATCTGGCTGCGCTTGAACCAGCGCGCCCCGCGGCAGCCGGCGGTCGAGCCAGAGCCAGGCCGCGCGCGCGTCGGCGACGACCGCTCGCTCGCTCGCGGGGTTCCATCGCGCGAAACGCTGCTGCCCGACCATGAAGAGAACATAGCCCCAGCCCAACGCCAGAAACAGGGCCACGGGCGCGAACGTCCGCCTCGATTCCAACAATGCGTCCGACCGGATCGCCGCGACCGTCCATACCAGCATGGCCGCCTGAGCGAACAGCATGACCCGCCAGCCAAGATCGTTGCTGAGGATCGACGAGCGCAGGAGCGAACCGATCAGCAAGGACGCGAGTGTTCCGATGACCAGGATCAGCCCGATGTCGCTTTTGAGGCCCCGGCGACCCGCCTTCCGCCAGAAGGCATAGGCCCCGTAGGCGAAAATGCCGAACTGCACGAAGTAGATCGACAGCATGACCGCGAGCCGCATCGGGATTTCCGCCGTGAGGCTGTCGAACCTGGCCGGCACGGCGGCCTGATTGCGGAAGGCGAATTCGACCGGCGACCGGCCCGACATCCGCACAGCCACCGTCATCAGCCAGGGCGCGGCGAGCAGCGCGGCGCCCAGGCCGGCTGCGACGAGATTGGCCGCGTCCCCGAAACGCCGGCGCATCGCCAGCGCGATCAGCCACAGGCCCGCCACGGCCGCGGCGGCCATGCCGATATAGACCGACATTCCCGCCGTCGAGGCGAAGGCCAGGGCGGCGAGCAGCGTGCGGCGGGGCTCGAATTCAGCCGGGCGCGCAAGCGCCATGAAGCCGGTGAAGGCGGCGACCAGCGCCGCGACGTGATGGGGCGCCCAGAGCGCCGACAAGACCCAGGGCGTGATCTCCTCCGCCCAGCTCGGCACATATTCCGGGAGATAGCCCCGGAAGCGATAAGCGGCGAAGATCGGGAGGAGGTCGAGGCCGGCCGCCAGCAGCAGCAGCGCGATCCAGAGCGTCGCCGAGCGTTTCGAGGATTGCGCGCCGACCGCCTCGTCCACGCCGGAGCGTTTCCATAATTCATGCATCAAAGGCGGCAGCGCCAGGAAAACCACGCTCCCCCCGGCATAGGCTGCATGGCGCGCCGCGGCGCCGAACAAGGCCCCGGCGACGACATCCACGACCGCCGTCAGGGTATAAAAAAAGTAATAATAGGACGCCTTCGCGCCGGGCGAAAAAAAGGTCGGATTCCACGGCGGCGTCGCGCTTTGCGCGATCGACCAGGTGGCTTCGGCATGTTTCACATAATCGTCCGAGGTCATGCTGTGAAACAGGCCCGACCCCGCCGGCCAGTCGATCAGCAGGAGGATCGAAACCACGATCCAGGCGAACCCGGCCAGCAGCCAGCCGAGCCGCCCGCGAGAGAGACGAAGGCTCTGGCCGCGCAACAGAACCGGCGCGCCGGCGAAGGCGGGAAGCAGCGCCGCGCCGACCATCGGCGCGACGCCGAAACACCCCGCGAGATCGAGACATACCGGAAGACAGGCCAAACCGCACAGCATCGCCTGACCGGCGCGTTCGAAGCCGCGCACCTCGTCAAATCCAGGAAAGCGCAGCAGGCGCGCGCAAAAGGCTCCCGCCGCAAGCAAGAGAAAAAGAAAGATCAGAACGGAGACGAAGGTCTCGGCGAAATCGAAGCAAAAGAAATTCATCGTGACACGGGCGTCTTGAGGCGCCTGAGTCTCTGCGAAATCCATTGCCAAATGATTGATTGGCCGACCGTAGCCGGCGGAAACGCAAGCCGGGTAAGCAAATCTTAAACGCCCTACCCTACTTTTGCCCGGGGGCGCGGTCGAACACGCGCCCGCGGGGAGCGTTCGATCATGACAAAACTCGCGGCCGTGGATGAAGCCTGGCCCGGCGGAATTGACGTTTCCATTGTCATGCCCTGCCTCAACGAGGCGCTCAGCCTGCCCCATTGCATCGCCAACGCCCGCGAAGCCCTCGCGCAAATGCGGGACCGGCTCGGACTGACCGGCGAGATCGTCATTTCCGACAATGGCAGCGACGACGGCAGCCAGATGATCGCGCGGGCGCTCGGCGCGACGGTCGCGCATTGCCCGGCGCGCGGTTATGGCGCGGCGGTCGCGCACGGCATGCGCGTGGCGAACGGTCGCTTCCTGGTGATGGGCGACGCCGACGGCTCCTACGATTTCCGCGACGCGGTGGAAATGGTCGCGCGTTTGGCGCAAGGCGCCGATCTGTGCATGGGCTCGCGTTTCAAGGCCGGCATAGCGCCTGGCGCCATGCCGTGGAAAAACCGCTATATCGGCAATCCGTTGCTCACCGGCGTGCTGAACCTGTTTTTCCGCGCCAAGGTCAGCGACGCCCATTGCGGCTTGCGCGCGCTGACCAAGGCATGTTTCGAACGTCTCGACCTGAACAGTTCGGGCATGGAATTCGCCAGCGAAATGGTGATCAAGGCCGCGCTCAAGGGCGAGAAGATCGCCGAGGCGCCGGCCAAACTTCTGCCCGATCTGCGCGACCGCCCGCCGCATTTGCGCCCATGGCGCGACGGCTGGCGCCACCTGCGCTATCTCTTCATGCTGAGCCCGACCTGGGCTTTCGCCGTTCCCGCGCTGCTGGCGGCGACATTCTCGCTCGCCATCTGGACCGCCGCCGGCCTCGCCTTCGCCCGGGGACATTGGAGCGAATCGGTTTTCGGCAATTACTGGGTGATCCTCGCCGGTTCGATGCTCGGTCTGTCGCATATGGCCGCCCTGCTGGCGGCGTCGGCGCATATCCACGGGCGCCGGGCCGGCTTTCGCCGCGCCACGGGACGCGCCGACGGAATCGCGAAATGGATCAATCTCGAAGCCATGCTGATCGCCGGCGGCGCGATCGCCGCCGCCGGCTTCGCCGTCCTGCTCGGGGTGTTCGGCTATTGGTCGCGGCATCATTTTCAGGCGATCGGCAGCGTCCTCCCCGCCGTCGTCGGCACGACGCTGCTGGTGATCGGCGCGCAGAACGCGCTTGGCGGGCTGCTGCTGGCCATTGTCAACGGCCATGAAACCGAATTCGTCCGGCCGGCGCGCGAACCCGCGTCTTCCGACGCGTCGCGGCCGGCGCGGCCCAAACCGCCCGAACGCCCCAGCCGGGTCGCCTGAAAATGACGACCGTCCCCGCCGAGGAGGCCGGCGCGCCGGCGAAAGCAATGAAACATAACGCCATCGACGGCGCCAAACCGCTGCTCTCGATCATCATGCCGGTGTTTCGCGGCGAGAAATTGATCGGCGACGCCCTGGAATTGGTCGCGAGCCAGGTTTCCCCCGGGCAATGCGACAAGATCGAAATCCTGATCGTCGATTCCAGCCCGGACGACGCGACCATGAGCGTGGTTCACCGCTTCGCCGACAGGCTGAGCTTGCGCCCCTACCAGCGCCCCGATTTCACCATGTGGCACGCCAAGACCAATTTCGCGGCGCGAGAGGCGCGCGCCGACCATTTGTGCTGGCTGCACCACGACGATCTCTGGCTGCCCGGGCGAATGAAAGCTGTGGAATCATGGATCGCCGCCGCGCCGGAAACCCCGTTCCATTTCGCGCCGAGCCTGCTCGTCGGCGCCGACGGCGCGGTGCTCGGCGAATGGAATTGCCCGATCGACCAGGAAGGCCCGCAACAGCGCGAGGCCTTGCTGCGCGGGCTGCTGGTGCAGAACTATATCGCCGCCCCCGCCCCGGTCTTCCGCAAGGACGCCTGGCTGCGCTGCGGCGGGCTCGACGAAACGCTCTGGTACACCGCCGACTGGGATGTCTGGCTCAAGCTGGCGGCGCAGGGCGAGGCCCGGTTCCACAAGGACGCGGCCACGGCCTTCCGCGTCCACGGCTCCTCGCTCACCGTCACCGGCAGCCGCGACATCGCCGATTTCGTCAACCAGATGCAAGTGGTGCTGGAGCGCCACATCGCCCTGCTGCCGGAAGACAGCCGGCGCGACATCGAGCCGGTTTGCGCGGCGTCGATCCTGGTCAACGAGGCGCTCGCCCGCGCCTCGCGCGGCGACGCCAGCGCCTTGCTGCGCGCAACCGCCGTGACCATGCGGCTCGGACCGCGCGGCGTCGCGACTTACCTGCGCAATTCCCGCATCGGCGAGCGCGTCGGCGCGCGCGTCCGCGCCAAGATGAGAGGGGGCATGTGATGTCCCTGGGCCCCCTTGCCCGCCGCCTTTGCGGCCCCTATGAGCATCGGATCAGCGAAGCCTATCGCGCGATCTATGTCGATCTCGACAAGTTCGTCGCCCGAATTCGCGCGGCGCAGCCCGGAGCGCGCCGCATTCTCGAAATCGGCTGCGGCGAAGGCGCGGTGACCGAGCGTCTCGCGTCGGCCTTTCCGCAAGCCGAGATCACGGCAATCGACATCACCCCTCGCGTCGGCCGTCTCTATCGCGGTCCCACCGCCAACGTTTCCTTCAGGCGGGCCACCGTGCAGGATCTCGCCAGGGAACATCCCGGATTTTTCGATCTCGTCGTGCTCGCCGATGTGCTCCACCACGCGCCGGCGAGCCTGCATGGCGAATTGCTGTCCTCCGCCAGGGCCGCGCTGGCCGACGGCGGCCTATTCGTGTTCAAGGACTGGGAGCGCGACGTCTCGCCCATCCACGCCATGTGCTACGCCTCCGACCGCTGGCTGACCGGCGACCGCATCCGCTATCTGTCGGCGACGGAGATGCGGGACAAACTCGATTCGGTGTTCGGCGCCAAAGCCATCGAAACCGTGGCGCATCTCGCGCCCTGGAAAAACAATATAGCCTTCATGGTTCGCCGATGACCCGCGCCAGCAGTTCCCTCGCCCATATCGGGCGCTATCTCGGCGTCGGCGGGCTTTGCGCCATTGCGCACAACGTCATCATGATCGGGGGCGGACTGTTTCATTGGTTCTATGCGTTCAGCTTCGCCCTTTCCTATCTGGTCGTGACGTTGCTCGGCTATTTTCTTCATGTGCTCTATACATTCGGCGTCGCCATGACCTGGCGCGGCCTGTGGCGCTTCGCCGCCGCCAACGCCGTGGGCGCGCAAATTTCCTTCGGCCTGACCGCCTTGTTCATTTCCGGCTTCGGCTTTTCGGTGGTCGTCGCCGCGCCGGTGGTCACCTTGATCCTGTTTTTCTGGAATTTCGCCGCCACCCACTGGGCGCTGGGCGTTCCCCGCCCTGCGCGATTCTGAAGGCCGCGCCGTCGGTCAAATGCGGGCGGCGACGATATAGCCGAAACTCAGCAACGGCGACATCCGTTCGGCGGCCCTAATCGCGGCTTCCCCCGCCCTGACCAGTCGTCCGCGCATACCGGTATTGCGGGATTTCATTTCAACGAAATCGGAATGATACGGAATGATCGTCCAGTCCTCGTAACCGGCGCGCCGCATCAGGGTCGAGAGGGTCTTGAACGAAAGAATGCAAAGATGGTCCTGATGCGTCGACTCGCGTCCGGTCAGGCCGATCAAGCCATTGTGGAGCGCGCTCGCGTTGGGGGTCGAAAAGACCAGTTCCGCGTCTTTCAAAGCGTCGATCGAGCGAAACAGCCGAAGGAACGCGAGCGGATTGTCGATGTGCTCGATCAATTCGCCGGCCACGACGACCTCGGGCGCGAAATTTTCGCGCTCCAGAAAAGCGCCGAGGTCGAAAATATCCCCCCGTCGAATGCAGGCGTTCTCAGCCGTCTCGAGGCCATCCTCGGGAAGCGCGGATGAAGAATCGAGGCCGACGACGCGTTTCGCGCCCTTGGCGATCTCTTCATGGAGCCAGTTTCCGCTGTTGCGCTTTTGCGCGAAGGCCGTTTCATCCATCGCGCCTAAATCGAGAACCTGCTTGCCGGCGCAGCGGCGGCTGATCCAGCGGATGCGATCGACGGGCTGGCCGACGACGATTTTTTCGAGAGGCGTATATTGCAACGACTGCGGCATGATTTCGACTGCTCCCGCCATTGGCGACTGGTTGGCGCCGGCCCTGGCGGTCGGCGCGATTGCGATCATGGTCCGGCTTCGCCTCACCAATGTTGTAGCACGGCGCAGCCGGCGGCCTGGAGCCGCGGAGCGAAGGCCGCCGTCCGTTCCCGTTCCGCGACGTCGGGCGCCACCGGGAAATATCGATCGAGCGGCCGATAGAGGCTTGGATCGGGCAGCGCCACGGTCGCCTTTTCGCGACACAGGGCGCGGATCAGGTCTTCGTCCAGAAAATCCGCATCGATCCGCAGCGGCCGGTTGGAAAGATCGGGGCGGTTGACCACGAGATCGACGGCGTAATGCGCGTCCTTCGGTCCGATGACCACGAAATCGGCCTTGGCGGTTTTTATCCGCGCATCGATCTGGGCCGAAGCCGCGTAGAGATTGTGCGCGAACCAAAGCTGGATCGGCAAAATCGTGAAAACCGGGATCAGCGCGGCGCGAACCGTCAGCCCGCGCAGCCAGGCCCGGTCCTTGACGAGGCGCCGCCAGCCCTGGGCCGCCAGCAGAATAGCCGACCCCAATGCGGGATGAAGGTAGCGATAGCCAAAGCCATGGCCCTGATAGGCCAGAACGATCAGCATGACCAGGACCGGCAAGCCGGCGCTGACCGCCAGCGCCAGGGTCGGGCGCTGGCGCGGCGCCAGAACGATGGCCGCAAGCATGAGAGGGAAGAGCAGAACCGCCTGCCAGGCGAAGAAACGCAGGAGATTGGCCGCCATGACGATCAGGCTCGCCGAATTGAAACGCGTCACCAGTTTCGTCAGACGGCTGAAGAAATCGGTTCCGGTTATGGCGGTCGCCGAGGCCGGCCCTGTCACCAGACCATGCATGAAAATCGGCCAGGCGAGCCAGAAAGCGCATATCGCCGCATAGCCCGCCGCATAAAGGGCGGCGCGCGGCCAGGCGCGGTCACGAAGCAGCCAGAGCAGGAACGGCGCCGCGAACATCGGGTGAAACAGGGGCTGGTGCAGGCCGGTGGCGACAAAGGCCACGGCGAGCGCGCCGGCGTCGGCGGCGCGCCGATCCAGCAGAAACAGCCACAGCCAGAGCAGGTTCAGGGTCAGATGCGCCGTCATGGCGTATGAGGTCATGCCGGCGAAAAGAATCTGCCCGGAACCGCAATAGAGCAGCGCCGCGACGATCGCCGGCTCCCGCTCCCCGGGCCATAGCAGACGCGCGCATCGCCACAGGGCCAACAGGCCCAAAGCGGTGAGGATCGGCCCGGTCAGCGCGGGGTCGCCGAACAGGCCGACCAAGGCCCGCAGCGCCGAATTCATCGGCAGATAGGCCGAGACCCAAGCCGTCGGCCGCGAGACCGGCAGCATGAAATTGGTGTTGAGGGCGTCGGCATGCGCCTGCCACAGCGGCGGCAACGGCTGCGCCAACAGGCCTTTGGCGAAAATCGCGGCGTCGAAATCCGCCATCTGCTCGTCGCGAGACAGGTTGTAGCCGTGCAGGACCAGATAATGCCCGAGATAACCGAAGGCCAGCAAGGCGACGGCCAGGACGGCGAGACCGGCGGCGCCCAGTCGCAAGGGCGCGGCGCCCGCGCCAAGCCGAAAGCCCGCCAGCAGCAGCGACAGAAAGCCGGCCAGCAGCAGCCAGCGGTCCTGTGCGACGAGAAAGAAAAAAGTGAGCTTATCCTCCGGCGGCGCCAATGAAGCCTTGATCAGCGCTGGCATTGCGTTGGAAAGCAGGAAGGCCGCGATGACCAGGAGGCCGAAAATAAGCGCCACGCCACGCGGATCATTCCATGAGCAGGCGAAGCGGCCCCGCGCCGGCGCGGCGGAAAATCGGGCGGATGAATTGGCTTGCTGGACCATGAAACATGGGTAGCGCGGGTCATGTTAAGACTTCGCCAAAAAGGCGGCGAAAGCCTCGGATTTTCCAGCTGCTCCGGGCCGCCGGACGCGAGGGCGACGCGCCCGAACCGACACCGCCCCTAACTGACGGCGAAGACGGGTTTAGCGCGCGCCCAGCGGCGCCACCACGCAGCCGGCCGCCTCGAGGCGCGGCGCGAGCGTGGCGAACCGCGTATCCGCCACACAGGCCGGCCTCGGACAGAAATATTGGTGGATCGGCCGATACAGGCTTTCCTGGGGCACGGCCACAATGGCGCCCTTCCGGCAGAGAGCCGCGATCAACTCGTCGTTCAGGCTGTCGGTCAGGAGGCGCAGCGGCCGGTTGGAGAGATCGGGACGGTTGAGGACAAGGTTGTCCACCCAGAGCCCGCCTTTCTTGTTTCCGACAACCACAAAATCCGCCTTGGCGGCCGCGATCCGCGCGTCCACCTTGGCCCAGGCCGCATAGAGATCATGCGACAGCCAGAGCTGAAGCGGCAGGACCGTCAACAGCGGGATCAGCGCCGCGCGCAAAGTCAGCACACGCAGCCAGGCGCGCCGGCCGGCAAGACTCCGCCAGCCTTGGACCGCCAGCAGGAGCGCCGATCCCAATGCAGGCTGGAGGTAGCGATAGCCGAAACCATAGCCTTGGCCCGGCATGATCACCAACATGACCACGACAGGGATCGCGGCGCTGGCGGCCAGCGTATTTGTCAAACGCCCCTGGCGCGCGCCGGCCAGCGCGGCGGCGATCAGCGGCAGCAGCAAGAGCGGCTGCCAGGCGAAGAAACGCAGGAGATTGGCCGCCATGGCCGGCCAGCGCTCGGAGCCGAAGGAGAACAGGAGCATCAGCAGCCGGCTGAAGAAATCCGTTCCGAACCTGTCGGTCGCCGAGGCCGGCCCCGTCACCAGGCCGTGCATGAACAGCGGCCAGGCCAGCCAGAAGGCCAGGATCGCCGCATAGCCCGCCGCATAAAGGGCGGCGCGCGGCCAGGCGCGGTCGCGCAGCAGCCAGAACAGGAACGGCGCCGCGAACATCGGGTGAAACAGGGGCTGGTGCAGGCCGGTGGCGACAAAAGCCACGGCGAGCGCGCCGGCGTCGGCGGCGCGCCGATCCAGCAGGAACAGCCACAGCCAGAGCAGGTTCAGGGTCAGATGCGCCGTCATGGCGTATGAGGTCATGCCGGCGAAAAGAATTTGCCCGGAGCCGCAATAGAGCAGCGCGGCGACGATCGCCGGCTCCCGCTCCCCGGGCCATAGCAGGCGCGCGCATTGCCACAGGGCCAACAAGCCCAAAGCGGTGAGGATGGGCCCGGTCAACGCGGGATCGCCGAACAGGCCGACCAGGGCCCGCAGCGCCGAATTCATCGGCAGATAGGCCGAGACCCAGGCCGTCGGCCGCGAGACCGGCAGCATGAAATTGGTGTTGAGGGCGTCGGCATGCGCCTGCCACAGCGGCGGCAACGGCTGCGCCAACAGGCCTTTGGCGAAAATCGCGGCGTCGAAATCCGCCATCTGCTCGTCGCGAGACAGGTTGTAGCCGTGCAGGACCAGATAATGCCCGAGATAACCGAAGGCCAGCAAGGCGACGGCCAGGACGGCCAGACCGGCGGCGCCCAGTCGCAAGGGCGCGGCGCCCGCGCCAAGCCGAAAGCCCGCCAGCAGCAGCGACAGAAAGCCGGCCAGCAGCAGCCAGCGGTCCTGCCGGACAAGCAGGAAGGACGTAATATTGGTGTCTGGAACCAACGCCGAAAGCGCATAGGCGGCCAAACAAAGACAGCCAAAAACAACCGCCATGCCGCTCGGCGTTTCCCACAGGAAGGCGAAGCTACCCTGGGCGGGCGCGGCGCCGGCGAACGGGGCGGACGAATGAGCTTGTTCGAACATGAAACATGGGTAATGCCGGCGCCCTTAAAACTTCGTGCAATTACTGGCTAACGCAACGTTTTCGGCTCGGTTCGCCGCGTCGCCCGAAACCATTCTTCGCCGTTGAACGCCCTGCCCCGCCCGTCCATATTTGGCGTGGAGGCGCAAGATGACGACATTCGACCGCGAGCGGCATTGGCAGGGCGTCTATAAGGCCAAGGCCGAAACCGAGGTGAGCTGGTTCCAGACCGCGCCGTCGCCGTCGCTCGACCTGCTGCGCCTCGCCGGCGCCGATCGCGCCTCGGCCATTGTGGACATCGGCGGCGGCGCTTCGCTTCTGGTCGATTGTTTGCTCGCCGAAGGATTCCGCGACCTGACCGTGCTCGACCTTTCGCAAGCCGCGCTCTACAAGGCGCGGGCGCGGCTGGGCGCGGCGGAAGCCGGAATCGCCTGGATCGCGGGCGACGCGACGACCTGGACCCCTCCCAAAACCTACGACTTCTGGCACGACCGCGCGGCCTTTCATTTCTTGACCGAGGCCGAAGACCGCGCCGCCTATATGGAGCGCCTGCGCGGCGCTTTGCGGGTCGGCGGCGCGACAATTTTCGGCGCCTTCGCCCTCGACGGGCCGGAAAAATGCAGCGGCCTGCCGGTTATGCGCCACGACGCGGCCTCGCTCGCCGCCGCGCTCGGACCCGGTTTCGAATTGATCGACGCGCGCCGTCACGATCACCGGACCCCCGGCGGCGCGATCCAGAAATTCCAGTTCGCCACCTTCAGGCGGATCGCGTAAAAGCGGACATTCCGAGCGAGAGCCCCCGCATGACCGAAGCCGCGATCCGCATGATCGGCGTCAATAAATGGTTCGGCGCGTTTCATGTGCTGCGCGATGTCGATCTTGAGGTCGCGCAAGGCGAAAAACTTGTGCTGTGCGGTCCCTCGGGCTCGGGCAAATCGACCCTCATCCGCTGTATCAACGGCTTGGAGAGCCATCAAAGCGGGCAAATCGCGGTGGACGGACTGGCGCTGACCGACGACCCGCGCGACGTCGAAAAGGTCCGCCGGGAAATCGGCATGGTGTTCCAGCATTTCAATCTCTTCCCGCACCTCACCGTGCTGGAGAACTGTGTGCTGGCGCCAATTCATGTCCGCAAGCAGCCCAAACCGGAGGCCGAGGCCTTGGCCCTGCAATTTCTGGAGAAAGTGCGGATCGCCGATCAGGCGCAAAAATATCCCGCCGGCCTGTCGGGCGGCCAGCAGCAGCGCGCCGCCATCGCCCGCGCCCTGTGCATGCGGCCGAAGATCATGCTGTTCGACGAGCCGACCTCGTCGCTCGACCCCGAAGCGGTCAAGGAAGTGCTCGACACGATGGAGGCTCTGGCGCGCGACGGCATGACCATGGTGGTCGTGACCCATGAAATGGGTTTCGCCCGTCAGGTCGCCGACCGGATGGTTTTCATGGACGAAGGCCAGATCGTCGAAAGCGCGCCGCCCGAGCGCTTTTTCGCCGCGCCCCGGCATGAGCGGACGCAGAATTTCCTGCGGCAGATCCTGCGCTAGCCTGCGCGCGAAAAGACGGACGCCGGCCTTTCGCCGGAACGCTGCGAAAACAAGTGACCTGGAATCGATGGCGATTCGACTGAACCGCGATCGACTTTTGCGCCTGTCGACAATGCTGTCGCGGGGCGCCAAAGCCCTCGCGTTGTGGACTGCGACAAGATTGTCGAAAGGCTTCGATCCATCTGTCCAGGACGGCCAATTCCCCCAAGCGCCCGCCGTGCACAAAATTTTGATTCCAAATTTCCTTTAACGAAATTTCGTTACCGCCACAGCTTTACGCAATTGTAAACTCAAGCCTTTTCAGACAACGTTCAATAGTAGACAAACACGTAGATATCGCAGGTATGACAATTTTATACATATTTTTAACATTTAGTTTACCGCCTATCACTAGTTTAAACGCAATCACGTTACAACAGTTGACGTGTTTACGTTAAGATCGACAGCCAATTACAGCCCCGAAAAATTTCAGGGATCCTCGAAACGTGCATCTCGGAGGGTCAGTTTTGGTTAACAGGAGGCGGCAATGAAACAACGTCTTACGATGGCGCTCTACCAATATTGGCTGGGCATACGCTCATCGCTGACGACTCCCAACGTCAGGAACATCGAACACGCGGCAATGCGCGACATATTGCCGTATGTCTTCATTCTCGAGGGCGCGACACTGGAAACGCTCACGCTCAATTTTTCCGGCGCCATGATGAACCGCATTTATTCGTTCGACCAGTCCGGGACGAGTTTTTTCGACCTTTGGAACGAGTGGGACCGTGACGACGTCAGGAATACGCTCCACACCGTTTCAGCGCTCAAGCTTCCGACGCTGATCGGCGCCGCCGCCGTTTCGGACAATGAAAGGGCAAGCTATTTCGAGGTCTTGCTGTTGCCGTTTCGCAAGAACGTCAACATTCTCGGATCTATCGTTCAGGTTGACGAAGCGCGCTGGATCAAGGCGCCGCTTGGCCCATTGCATGTGATTTCCACCCGCATCCTGCACGCGGAACTCGAAATGCCGAGCCGTCGCTTCGGAAAGAAACCGTCGCCGCAAGCCGGAAGACCGACGCTCATCGTTTATGACGGGCTCAAACGCAAGTAATTCGACAAGCGCCTGGCTTTATCGACAATCCGGTCGGCAAAGAGCCGCCGATGGCCCCGGACTCTTCAAAGACGAGATTCACCCGAGCCGCTGAAGCATGGCGCGGACCTGTTCGGCGGCCTCGGCGAGAATATTCGGGTCACGTCCACGCAGGACGATCTGGTTGTAATATTTTCCCTCGCGAAACGATGGATAGGAGCCGATCGACAGTTGCGGGAAGGCCTCGGCGAGCTTGCGCAGCCCGGCCGCGTAGGCGCTTTCTGGAAACCCATGCGCCTCAATGGCTTCTGACAGGATTTTCACGCCATGGACGAGCTTTGGCGCGACCTCGTCGAGCATGGCCTGCATCACCGCCGGAACGCCGGCCATGACGATGACATTGCCGATCCAGAAGCCGGGCGCCTTGGAGATCGGATTGGCCACCAGCGCCGCGCCAGCCGGGATGCGCGCCATCCGCCGGCGCGCTTCGTTGAGGTCTTCGGGCCGGTAGCGCTCCATCATCACGGCGAGCGCGCGCGGGTCTTCGGCGATGCCGACGCCGAAAGCCCTGGCCACCGCGTCGGCGGTGATGTCGTCATGGGTCGGGCCGATGCCGCCGGTGCTGAAGACATAATCGTAGCGCGCGCGCAAGGCGTTCAGCGCGGCGACGATCTCGTCCTCGATGTCGGGCACGACCCGGATTTCGCGCGTCTCGATGCCGATCTGGAAAAGGTAATGGACGATATACTGGCTGTTGGCGTCGCGGGTCCGCCCCGATAGGATTTCATCGCCGATCGCCAGGACGGCGGCGGTGACGCGCCGGTCATTCATCGGAGCCGCCCGTTCGCTCGAGCATGACATAGACCCTGGTTCGCGCGACCGGAACATAGCCCCGGCTTTCCAGCAGGCCGAGCAGATCGACCTCCCATTTCGCCGGCGAAGTGGCCAGAACCAGCGCGCGCGGCCACAGAGTTTCCGGCTCGGAGGTCAGGAACGGCTCCAGAACCAGATCCTCGGCGCCCTCGACATCGAGCTTCATCACGTCGATTCGGCGCAGGCCTTCGTCGCGGACCAAAGTCGCCAGCGATTTGGCCTCGACCGGCAAGGAAGCCCCGCCGGTCTCGGCGTTGACGATCCGCATTGAGGTCTGGGCGAGGTCGCGCGGATTTTCGAACAAAGTGGCGCGCCCGTCGACATCGGCCAAGGCGCAGGCCAGCGCCTTGACGGTCGCGGTCGGGTTCTGGCCGAGATTATAGACCAGGCGCTCGAACAATACGGGCTGCGGCTCGACCGCGACGATCTTGGCCCGCAGGCCGACGCGCAGCGCGACGAACAGGCTGCCGGCGCCGCATCCCGCGCCAATGTCGAGAAAGGTCATGCCCGGCGCGATTCGCTCGGCGAGAAAATGACGCTCCTCGCGATCGGAGAATTGCGGTGTGAACAACAGGCGTTTTTCACAGGCGTTGTTGAAGGGATAGAGCCGCATCCGCGCCTTCAGCGTGTCGACCGTCACATCGACCGGGCGGGCGCGCAGGCGGCGCAGGCCGATCCGCCGCACCAGCAACGCCATGCGCTGGCCCAGCCAATGGCCGCCGGCGTGCTGGGTGAAATGAAGCAGCGAACGCAAGGCGCCGCGCGGCCGGTAGCGCCCGAAGGGCGACAAATCGTTGGCGGGAATCGCGCGCATGAAAGGCTTCTTAGCAGCCGGGGCCGAGCGGGCCAAGTTTGGCGCGCGGGGCTAGCCGACGGGCGAAACCACCGGGGCCTGACGCCCGCCGCGACAACGATTTTCGTATTCCGCGATACAGATCGGCAATGGCTCCACCGCCGCGCCTCCACCCGCTTTCTGCCGCAAAGCCTATGGAATCCCGCACACTATTCCGGGCGGAGTTTCTACTTTAAATTGGTTAACGATTCGTATGTTCCGCAATTGACGTCTCGTCGGCCATCCGTTACGGTACAGCTGAGAATTTTGAGGACGCATGCCCAGGGGGCGGGGATGCGGCGGTTTATTTGCTGAGCTGGATGGAGGCAGTTATGAAAAAGGCATTTTTGAGCGCAGTGGTCGTCGCCGCTGCCGTTATGGGGGCTTCGAGCGCTCAGGCGAAGGTCGTTTCAATTTCGACGATTCTGTCTGATTGTAAGGGCTATTCCGATTGCCTGTTGGTTTTCGGACCAAACGGGAAAGTCTTGCCCTCGTCCGTGTACGTGACTGAAGCCGAAGAGAACCTTAACGGGGCTCAGTACGTTTATAAGTCCACTCTTGCCAGTGGTAATGTCAATTCGTTGGCTTATGGCGACGCCATCGGACTCCTTGAGCCTGGTTTTACTGCAAAGCAGGGCTATAGCGACATCGTCGGCGTCTTTAAGAACGCAGACGGCAAATACAAATTGGCGTTTGCCTCCGACACGGATAAAAAGCTCGTCAAATCTATCGTCGGTTTCGGAACGATCGCGACGCTAAACCGACAGGCGGAGACATGGTTGCCTGTTAATGTGACGAGCTTCCTCTCACCAGCCTTACAGGGCAACGGTGACACGGCGTATTTCGTTTCCGGAGTGCCTGAGATTTCCTCTTGGCTGATGATGCTCGCGGGCTTCGGCGCGCTCGGCTTGGTCGGCTTCAGCCGCAAGAAGGCGAATTGCCTCGCGGTTTGAGCGTCTTTCACTTTGAAAAAAAAGGCCGGTTCTCTCGGCCTTTTTTTTTGCCCTCGCGCGCCCTCGGCGGCCAAACGCCCGAATCCTCGCCACACCCCATTGCCGGCCTCCGAAAGATATGCTTCTTCACCAATATCTCGTAGCTAGTGGCGCGCCACCGCCGTGGAGCGCCGACCGGCGAAAGATTTTTTGAAAACGCCACGGGGCGCTAATCGCCAGGGAAGCCGGCGCGCAAATCGCCAGGAAAGCCGGCCCGCCGCCGGTTCGAGCCAGAGGAATGCCGATGTCGGTTCAACAAAGCGGCCTCAACGGATTGCCGCTCGATCGGCAGAACATGCCGCTCGACAATGTTTCACTGGGGCTGATCCGTTCCGCCGGCCTGACCGATTCGCAGATCGAACTGGCGCTCGCCTACGCCAGGGCGCATGGCGTCAGTTTTCTCACGGCCGCCATCGCCAGCGGCGTGGTGACCCGCGAATTCGTCCTCACCTCGCTGTCCAAGCAGTATAATTATCCGATCATCCAGAACGATGGGGCGATCCAGGCTTTTTCCAGGGAGCTTGTCGTCGGCCACGAACCGTTCGGCGCGTCGGCGGAAAAGATCCGCACCGTGCGCACGTCGATCTTCGGCGGCGCCATTTCGCGCGGCGTGCGCGCCTTCGTCATGATCGGCGCGCGCGAGGGTCAGGGCGCCAGTTATCTCGCGGCCAATCTCGCCGTGGCCTTCGCCCAGATGTCGATCGCCACATTGCTGGTGGATTCCAACTTGCGCGATCCGCGCCTCGCCGCGATGTTCGGCGTCGATCCCGCCCATGAGGGCCTGACCGACGCCCTGCTGACCCGGCGCGTCGATTCGCCTCCGATCGTCGAAAATATCCTGCCCGGCCTTTCCCTGCTGCCCGCGGGCGGCATACCGCCCAATCCGCAGGAACTGCTCTGCTCCTCCGAGTTCCTCGCCTTGAGCGCGAACCTGCTCGATCGTTATGGCGTGGTGATTTACGATTCGCCCAGCGCCATGGATTACAGCGACGCCTATATGCTGGCCGCGCGCGTCGGCGCGGCGATCATCGCCGCCCGCATGCACCACGCCTCGTTCGACGATCTGAAGGCGGTCTCCGACAAATTGCGCGCCAATCAGTGCGAGATCGTCGGCACGATCGCCAATAGTTTCTGACCGGCGAACCAAGACTGGAACACGGATCGCATGCGGCAGGCGGCAAGCGCGGATAATGCAAAAGTTCGCGATGATCTCGCGGCGCCCGTCCGGCCGGACATATCGGTCGTCATCCCCCATTACAACGATCTCGACAATCTGAACCTCTGTCTTTCCCTGCTGGAAAAACAGACGACGCCGCGCCAGCGCTTCGAAATCGTCGTCGCCGACAATAATTCCGCCTGCGGGATCGAGGCCGTGATCGACCTCTGCGGCTCCAGGGCGAAAGTCGTCCCCGCCCCCATTCAGGGCGCCGCCGCCGCCCGCAACGCGGCGTTGGAGGTCGTGCAAGGGAAAATATACGCCTTCATCGATTCCGACTGCCGCCCGGTGCCCGACTGGCTGGAGCAAGGCCTGCAAGCGCTGCAAGGCGCCGATGTTGTCGGCGGCCGGGTCGATGTCGATTTTGCCGATCCCGCAAACCCAACGCCCGTCGAGGCCTTCGAGGCGGTCTTCGCCTTCGATTTCAAACGCTATATCGAAAAGGAAGGCTTCACCGGCACCGGCAATATGTTTGTGCGCCGCGCGACCTTCGATTCGGTCGGCCTCTTCCGCAACGGCCTTTCCGAAGACAGGGACTGGAGCCAGCGGGCGCGGGCGACCGGTCTCGGCATCGTCTATTGCGACCGGGTTGTCGTCAGCCATCCGGCGCGGCGAAACTGGGAAGAACTGGCCCGGAAAACCCGGCGCGTCACGCGGGAGACCATCGAACTGAAACGCGCAAGCAAGACCGGCGCGGCCGCCTGGACGCTCTACCTGTTTAAAGTCGCGGTTTCCCCGTTTATTCACAGTTTCAAGATCGTCTTTTCCAGAAAAATTCACGGCGCGACGTTGAAACTGGCGGCGATCGGCGTGCTGTTCAGGCTGCGCTGGAGCCGCGTCGTCTGGTTTGCATGGATTCTTTTATTTGACGTCAGGGAACGCTAAAATTGCGCCTCGAAACGTCAAAACAACCGTCGGGTAGCGGATCGAGCCAATGAAAGAAACGATCGGAGGCGCAACAAGCCCCCTGGACCCGACGCCGATCGTCAGTTCGGCGCAAATGGCCGCCACCCGCGGCGCCATCGTGGCGCGCTCCATGCTCGTTTGGGCCGAACATTGCTCCGAATGCGCCATGCCGGAATGCTACGCGTCCTGCGCCTTTTACACGCCGCGGCGCGATTTGAAATGTCAACGTCTCGTCGATGGCCTCCAGGAAACGCCCTTCCCGGACGGCGCCGCCTCCCTTTTGCGCATCCGCTTCCGTAAATGGGGCAAGCTCGAAGCCGCCGGCGTCGTCAGCCTGGCGCCGGCGAACAAAGCGGCAAAAGCGGACCGCCTCGATTCCACGGTCGAAAAAATAGTGGGCAAGGCGCCGGAGATCATGTTTTTCCGCCATTTGCTCGCGAGGCAATGGAACAAGCGCAAGGCGAAATTATTCTCGAGATGGGCGACGGCCGAATCCGCGCCCGATTGCTTCCTTCTCGAATGCGAGCTCCACGCGCCCGACAGCGCCAAACTGACCATTTCGATCAAGCCCAGAAATCCGCGCGAACGATTTTTCCAGTCCCATGTCACTCTTGCGCCGGGCTACAACAGGATCGAAATTTCCGTCGCCGACATCGTCAAATTCGTCGATCTCGGCGAAGCCCTGCTGTTTCAGATCGAACCGATCGGCAATTGGGCCCGGGACGAACTGATCGTTTCCGTCGCCGATTTCGTTCAGATGCGTGAAATGGCGAAGGCGCCGCCCGCCCGCGCGCCCGCGGCCAAACGAAAATGCGTCGTCTGGGATCTCGACAATACGCTCTGGAAGGGAATTCTCATCGAGGACGGCCTTGAAGCCCTCGAGATCAATCCTTCCGCCGTCTCGCTCATCGAGGAGTTCGACCGGCGCGGCGTTCTGCACTCGATCGCCAGCAAGAACAACCCGGAAGACGCCTTCGCCGCGCTCGAAAAATTCGATCTTCGCGACTATTTCCTGGCCCCGCAAATCGGATGGACGCCGAAAAGCCAGTCGCTCGACATCATCGCAAAAGCCCTCAATCTCGGCGTCGAGTCCTTCGCTTTCATCGACGATCAGGCTTTCGAACGCGCCGAAGTCGCTTCCGCGCACCCGAATGTCTCGATCTATTGCGAAAACGAAATCGAGAAAATGCGCGCTGCGGATGAATTCGGCGTTCCGGCGACGCCCGAAGCGGCCCAAAGACGCCATATGTATCGCGACGAAGAGAGGCGTCAGCTGGTTCTCGATTCCTACGGCGATCGCTTCGCCGCCTTTCTCAAGTCCTGCGACATTCGCCTGACGATCGCGACGCTCCAGGCGGAGAATATGGATCGCGTTTTCGAGCTGTCCCAGCGCACCAATCAGTTGAATTACGCCGGCGCGCGCCTCGGCATGGCCGAAATCCGCGCGCTGCTCGACATGAATCCCAACTTCGGACTGGTGCTGAGCTGCGTTGATCGTTTCGGAGATTACGGCGTCGTCGGCTTCGCCGTGGTGAACGCCGCCGCTCTCACGGTCGAAAACTTTTTCATGAGCTGCCGGGTCCAGAACAAAAAGATCGACAATGCTTTCTTCTTCTGGCTCCAGCGTCACGCCATGGCGCGCGGAATGAAAAAACTTTCCGTGCGTTTCAGTCAAACCGCGAAAAACGGGGCCGCCCGCCTCGCCCTGTCCGAAATGCGTTTCGTCGCCGAGGGCGAAAGCGGCTATTATTCGGCGCCCGACCCTGGCGAATTCCCCGACGCCGATGTCGTGACGATTCTGGACCATACGCAGTTCGACGAGGAACGCGCCAGCCATGTCTCCTGACAAGATCCGCGCGGCGGCCGGCCGTCGTCTCGCCAGGCTTTTTGCGACCCGCTGCGTCACCATGCGCAACGAAAGGCCGATCGTCAGTTTTTCCTTCGACGATTTTCCGCGTTCCGCCGCGACGACGGGCGCCCGACTGCTCGGCGAAGCCGGTGCCGCCGGAAGCTTCTACCTCTGTCGGGATTTAGCTGGAAAAACAGTCGATGGCGTCGAATATTTCTCCATCGACGACCTTGAGACATTGGCCAAGGCCGGACATGAAATCGGCTGCCATACCGCCGAACATATCCGCCTGCCCGCGCATACGCGCGATGAAATCGCTTCCAGTTTCAACGCCAACAAAGAGTTCATCGAGAGCGCCCTGCCCGGTTACATCGCCTCCACATTCGCCTATCCCTTTGGCGACGCCAATGTGAGAACCAAACTTTTCGCGCAGAGCCGTTTTGCCGGATGCAGATCGACCTTCGAAGGAATCAATGCCGGAATCGTCGATCTCGGCGCGATCAAGGCGTGTCGCCTCTATTCCGGCCGAACCGATCTCGCGAAGATCAAGGATCTCGTCGCGCGAACGGTTCGCGCCAGGGGCTGGCTCAATCTTTACACCCATGACCTGAGCGACAAGCCCACAGCCCACGGCGCCACGCCCGACCTTCTCCGCGCGGCGATCCAGGAGGCGCGCGACCAGGGCTGCGACATCCTCACCGTAAAAAACGCGCTGGGCGCCATAGCCTTCCGCCGCGCGGCCTGCCACACGCGATAGGGCGAAGAATATGCCGCACCAACGCCAGGCCGCCGTCATTGTCGTCGGCTACCGCAACGCCGCCGATCTCGCGCATTGCGTCGAATCGCTCCAACGCGCCAGCCGCGCGGTCCCCTTCTCCGTTTTCGTCTGCGAAAACGGCGGCGCCGAAGCGTTCGACGCCGACGTCGAGGCTCTGAAGATCGGTGGCGCCATTCCCGGCAGAATCGAATTTTGCGACACAACGGAATCGACTTTCGCCCGAGTCGCCACTTTTTCCTGCGGCGATCCGCCTTTCGAACTGACCCTTGCCGAGGCGCGGTCCAACCTTGGCTATGCCGGAGGAATCAACGCCTGGATCGACCGGCTCGTCGGCAATGACGCCTGGAAGGGATTCTGGGTTCTCAATCCCGACACTTTTCCCGCTCCCGACGCGCTCGAACAACTCGTGCTTTATGCCGAAACCAACAAGGTGGGCATGGTCGGCAGCCGGCTCATCAACGGCCGGAAGCCAGGCCGCATTTATTCGCGCGGCCTGAAATGGAATTTTTTCGCGGCGCGAACAACAGGGGTGGACAATCAAGCCCCGGCGAACTTGCGGCCCGTTCCCGGAAGCGTCGAAAAGCGCATCGACTCCCCGTCAGGCGCCTCTTTCCTGATCACAAGGGACTGCGCGGCGAGAATCGGCCCCATGCCCGAATGCTATTTTCTTTATTTCGAAGACCTCGAATGGGGCATGAAGGCCAAGGCCACAGCCGGAATTGGCTATGCCTACGACGCCGTCGTCCTCCATGTCGGCGGAACGACGCTCGGATCGGCCGGCGACCGCAAAAGCCGGTCGCAACTCGCGGTCTATCTCGATTTCCGCAACCGGCTGCTTTTCGTCAGGCGCAATTTCCCGGCGTGGCTGCCGTGGACGGCGATGGTCGTCCTCGCGCGAACATTCGAATTTCTGGCGACCGGCTCCGGTCGGAATTTTCGCGCGGCGCTCGGCGGTTGGATCGCGGGCGTGAAAAACGAGACCGGCCGACCGCCTTTCGTCGCCTGATCCGCCGGAAATCCGGGCGGTGGCCGAACGCCCGATCCGGCCAGGCGCCGGCTCCCGCCCGGCCGCGCCCAGAAAAAATCAATGCCCGGTGGGATAATTCGGGCTTTCGCGGGTGATCGTCACATCGTGGACGTGGCTTTCGCGCAGGCCGGCGTTGGTGATGCGCACGAAGCGGGCGCGCTGCTGGAACTGGGGGATGGTCGGGGCGCCGACATAGCCCATGGCGGCGCGCAGGCCGCCGGCGAGCTGGTGCAGGATCGGCCCGACCGGGCCGCGATAGGGCACCTGCCCTTCGATGCCTTCCGGCACCAGCTTCAACTGGTCCTTGGTGTCCTGCTGGAAATAGCGGTCCGCCGAGCCGCGCGCCATGGCGCCGACCGAGCCCATGCCGCGATAGGCCTTGAAGGAGCGGCCCTGATAGAGGAACATTTCGCCCGGCGCCTCCTCGGTTCCGGCAAGCAGCGAGCCGATCATCACCGAATCGGCGCCGGCCGCGATCGCCTTGGCGAGATCGCCGGAATATTTGATGCCGCCGTCGGCGATCACCGGCACCCCGGCCTTTCGCGCCTCCGAGGCCGCCTCCAGCACCGCCGTGAGCTGCGGCACGCCGACGCCCGCCACGATGCGGGTGGTGCAGATCGAGCCGGGGCCGATGCCGACCTTGACCGCGTCGGCGCCGGCGTCGATCAGCGCCTTGGCGCCATCGGCGGTGGCGATATTTCCCGCCATCACCGCGACGGCGTTGGATAGCTTCTTGATGCGCGTCACCTGATCGAGCACCGATTGCGAATGGCCATGCGCGGTGTCGAGCACGATGCAGTCCACGCCGGCGTCGATCAGGAATTCGGCGCGTTCGAAACCCTTGTCGCCGACGGTCGAGGCGGCGGCGACGCGCAGGCGGCCGGCGCCGTCCTTGCAGGCCGAGGGATGCAGTGTGGCCTTTTCGATGTCCTTCACCGTCACCAGCCCGACGCAAAGGTGATCGGCGTTCACCACCAGCAGCTTTTCGATGCGGTGCTGGTGCAGCAGCCGGCGGGCTTCGTCCTTGGTGACGCCCTCGCGCACGGTGACGAGGCTTTTCGTCATCAGCTCCGAGATCGGCTGGGCCGGATTTTCGGCGAAGCGCACGTCGCGATTGGTGAGAATGCCGACCAGTTTGCCGGCTCTGCCGCCGTCCGTCCCGCGCTCGACCACCGGAATGCCGGAAATCGAATGGCGGTTCATCAAGGCCAGCGCGTCGGCCAGCGTCGCGTCGGGGAAGATGGTGATCGGATTGACCACCATGCCGCTTTCGTAACGCTTCACGCGGCGGACTTCCTCGGCCTGCTCCGCCGGGTCGAGATTGCGGTGGATGACGCCGATGCCGCCGGCCTGGGCCATGGCGATGGCGAGCCGCGCCTCGGTCACCGTGTCCATCGCCGAGGACAGGATCGGCAGGTTCAGCTCGATGTCGCGGGCGAGACGGGTCTTGATCGAGACTTCGGACGGCATGACCTCGGAATGGCCGGGCCGCAGCAGCACGTCGTCAAAGGTCAAGGCTTCGGTGAGTTGAGGAAAAGCGTTCATTGCCAGCTCCATCGGGGAAACAGGCGCCGGACAAATTGCTTTGGGGCGGCGGCCACGAGTTGGCGCGTGCTCATAGCATTTCTTGCGACGGTTTCAAACCGCGCCGCCGCGATAATCGAATTTTATCCGATTTGATATTCGATGCCCGCCGAAATTCGAAGGAGCGCCCAAAAAATTCCGGATCGGAACGCGGAGGTTGAAGTCGCCATTGTCGCGGGCGCCTGCGTCGCGATCTCGGCTTCCTCACCCAGAGGGCGCGGGGCGGCTTGCGCGCGGCGCTGCCTTTCGGCAAGGCGCAAAGCCCGGCCGGCGCGGCGCCCGGTTAAGCCTGTTGGCGCGCGAGGCGCAACACCCAATCATACGGTTTCCGCAAGATTGCTTCGCAATCCGCGGAAACGCCATGGCGCGAAAATCCTCTATGTCGCGGGCGGATTTTCGCGCCAGCGGAATACCAATTCCGAATGATTCATTCGGAATTGGTATCAGTCGATCGATGGGCGCCCGCGCGCGTTTCAGCCGTCGTCATGGCCAAGCTAGCGCATATTCCCGAAAAGTTGACAGGCTTTTTGGACAAGAACAGGCGTCAAAACAATGAAATACCGGAGCGCGTTCGACTCTGTGATTTCCGAACGCGCTAGAGTATTCCCAAAAAGTTGCAGACTTTTTGGACAAGAATATGCGTTAAAACAATGAATTAGAGACTTCTTCCGATTCCGAAGGAACGGAAAAGGCTCTAATCGTTCAATCCGACGCCGTCCAGAATCTTCCCTATGTTCTTTTCGATCCGCGATTCCCGCGTCTTCGATTGCTTCGGCGCCGCGAAATAAAGCAGATAGGCTCGTTGTCGCCCCGGCGTCAGGGCGTTGAAGGCAGCCTTCAAGCGCGGCGACTCGTCGAGCTTCTTCCTGAATTCGTCCGCGACCGGGAAGTCGGCGGTTTGTTTGAAGGCGGTCTTCTGACCCGATCTCTCCACCTCGACCGCTTCATGAACATAGGCTTTCAAAATCGCCTCACGCTCGCCAATCTCATGGAGATTGGCGAAGCGGACCTGCCGCCCGGCCTGCACATTGCGGGTCTGCTGGATAAGAAGGCCGCCCGCGTCCTTCATCAAGGCGCCCTTGAAGAACAACAGTGCGCAATAATCGTTAAACCCGTGAATCAAGACGATATTCTTGCTATGATCCGTATAACACGGTTTGCCCCATTTCAATTCTTCGTTCAATCCGCAGTCAAGAGCGATCGTTCTCAGTTTTTCGAATTCGTCGCGCCATTTTTCGGCCTTGCGCAAAAAGGCGTCGACCTTTGAGTTCTTCATCATCTTGGTCATGACCGCACCATTTCGCTAACCGTTCAACCTCCAGGCGCCGCAGTGCTTGCGGCCGGCAAGCAGGCCCTTCGGGGACGAGCCACCGTTCATGATTAAAGCTAACCAATTCTTAAGGCTTTTGCCGATCCGACGCCGAATTGAGGCATGATCAAGGCCAGGATCTGTCTCTTCGCGGACAGGTTCGACGCCCCGTGGATAGCGCCCATGTCCGTTGTTTTTCTCGATTGGCGCGCGGAGGATTCCGCGCATTTCGGCCGCCGCCCTCTGGCCATGCGGCATCGCGCCCATCTGAGTCCGCTGTTTTCCGACGCCGCCCTGATCCGCCTGATCGACGCGACGCCGCGCGAAAAAATCCATGTCAACACCATGCCGCGCGACATTCGCGATCCCCGCCTTTGGCGCGAGGGCGACCTTGGCGGCCTTCCCGGCGAAAAAGTCATGGAGGCGGTCGCCAGGGGCAATCTCTGGCTCCATCTGCGCCGGGTCCAGGAAACCGATCCGGCCTATGGCGAGCTGCTCGACGCCCTTTTCGGCGAAATCGCCGATCACGTCCCGGGCTTCCGCTCTTATCGGCGTTCGATGAGCGTGCTGGCGTCCTCGCCGAACATGTCGGTCGCCTATCACAGCGACATGCCGGGCCAAAGCCTGTGGCAGGTGCGCGGCCGCAAGCGCGCCTATATCTACCCGGCCGCCGCGCCCTTCCTGCCGCAACGCGCGCTGGAAAACATCGCGCTCAAGCGCGACCGCGACACCGACCTGCCCTACAACGGCTCCTTCGACGCCCAGGCGCTGACGCTGAACCTCGAAGGCGGCGATTGGGCGACCTGGCCGCGCGCCTGCCCGCATCGCGTGGTCAACGCGGATTGCGTCAACGTCTCCTTCACCACCGAACATTGGACCGACGAATTGCGCGCCGGCTATGCGGTGGATTACGCCAATGGCCTGCTGCGGCCGTGGTTCGGCGACCGCGATTTTTCGCGCCAGACGCGCGGCCCGGCGGCCCTGGTCAAATTCGGCGTCGCCGGGGCGCACAAGGCCTTGACCGCCCAGCTCGGGCGCCGCCGGCCGGCGCGGCTCGGCCTGAAGATCGATTTCCGCGTCGATCCCGCCGCCCCCGATGGCTTTGTCGACATCGCGCCCTACCGGGTGGCGCGATGAGCGCGCCGTCGATCACGGCGCGCACGCTGGCGAGTTCCGCCGCGATCGAAAGCGTCGCCGCCGAATGGCGGGCGCTCGAACAGGCCACCCCCGAAGCGACCGGCTTCCAGTCGCCGGCGTGGCGGCGGAGCTGCGATTCGTCCGAATCGCCTCCCAGGCTGGTCGCCATTCGCGAAGACGGCCGGCTGGTCATGCTGCTGCCTTTGCAAATCCGCCGGATTTGCGGCGCGACCGTCGCCCGCTGGCTGGGCGAGCCGCTCGCCCAATATGGCGACGCGCTGGCCTTGCCCGGCCCGCGCCGGCCGGCTTGGTTCGACGCGGCGCAGGCCGAGATCGCCGGCTGGAGCGACCTCGATCTGCTCGCCTTGTCCGGCCTGCGCGCCGATGGCGTCCTGGCCGCCTGCGGCGCGCCGATCGTTTTTGGCGATCCGTCGAAATCCGCCGCGCCTTATGTCGATCTCGGCCTCGGGCTGCGGCGGCGTCGCAGCGTCGAGCGCCGCATGAAAAGACTGGCGGCGCATGGCCCCTTGCGCCTCGAAGCCGTCGCCGGCGCCGGCGCGCGCCGCGAGGCCGCCGAACAGGCGCTGGCCTTCAAGAGCGAATGGCTGCGCCGCCGCTGTCGCTTCAGCGCCTCGCTGTCCGACGCGGAGGTCGTCGCCTGCGTGCGGACGCTGGCGGAAAAAGGCGCGCTGCGCGCCCACCGGCTGTGGGCCGGGCCGCGCCTCGCCGCCGTCGAGCTGGGGCTGCGCCGCGACAGCGTCTATCGCTCGCTGATCGGCGCCTTCGACCCCGATCTGGCCGAGGGCGCGCCGGGCCACGCCTTGACCGTGACCCTCCTGCCGCAACTCGCCGGCGACGGCGTCACGCTTTTCGACTTCCTGCCTCCGGCCGATCCCTACAAACTGGCCTTCGCCACCGGCGCGACCGCCATGGGCGGGCTTTATCGCCCGTTCAACGCCCGCGGCGCCATGGCGGCTTTGGTCCTCTCCCGCCTGCGCCCGCTGGCCAAGGACGCGATTCACGCGCTGAGCGATCGCGGCCTGCCGTTCGACACGCTGCTGCGTCGATTCGCCCGCGCCGAGGAGGTTTTGACCGCGTCGGACAGCGAATCTCTCATGCCTGCGCGAAAAAAGTTTCCCCCGCGCGCGCCCACGGCTATCTAGGAAAGTCGTTCCCGCCGCCGGTTGCCGCCTTGCGCCCTTTCCTCCTCACGCCGCTGATCGTCGCCGTCGCGCTTTTCATGGAGAATCTCAACTCGACCATCATCGCGACCTCGCTTCCCGCCATCGCGCGCGACCTGAAGCAGGATCCGCTCGCGCTGAAACTGGCGATGACCTCCTACCTTCTCGCTTTGGCCGTCTTCATTCCGGCTTCGGGCTGGGCGGCGGACCGTTTCGGGACCAAAAGGGTCTTTCGCGCGGCGATCGCGGTTTTCACCCTCGGCTCGATTTTCTGCGGCCTGTCCAGCACCCTGCCGCAATTCGTCGCCGCCCGGATCTTTCAGGGCTGCGGCGGGGCGATGATGACCCCGGTCGGCCGCCTCACGCTTTTTCGCTCGATCGACCGCAGCGAAATCGTGCGCGCCATGGCCTTTCTGACCATGCCGGCGCTGATCGGCCCGATTCTCGGGCCGCCGCTCGGCGGCTTCATCTCGACTTATCTGCACTGGCGCTGGAATTTCTGGATCAACGTGCCGGTCGGCGTGGCGGGCGTGATCCTTTCGAGCCTCTATATTCCCGACATCCGCGACGAAAATGTCTCAGCCTTCGACCGCAAGGGCTTCGTCCTGTCGGGTGCCGGGCTGTCGAGCCTGATTTTCGGCCTGACCGTGCTGGGACGGCATTTCCTCTCGCTCGGCGCCAATCTCGCCCTGATCGCCTTCGGCGCGACACTCGTGGTTTTCTATGTCCGGCACGCCCTGCGCTTCGCCAATCCGATCCTCGATTTGCGCCTGCTGCGCATAAGAACCTTTTGGGCGAGCGTGGTCGGCGGATTCCTGTTCCGCATCGGCGTCGGCGCCACGCCTTTCCTTCTGCCCTTGCTGCTCCAGCTCGGATTCGGCATGACGCCGTTCCAGTCGGGATTGACCACTTTCGTCGCCACCGCCGGCGCCCTGGTGATGAAGGCCACGGCGCAAACCGCCCTGAGCCGGTTCGGCTTTCGCGCCACTTTATTGTTCAACGCCGTGATCAGTTCGGCTTTTCTCGCCCTCAACGGCTTTTTCCGCCCCGAGACGCCGCAAGCGATTCTCCTCGTCGCGCTTTTCGTCGGCGGCTTCTTCCGCTCCCTCCAGTTCACCGCGCTGAACGCCCTGGCTTTCGCCGATATCGCGCATGAGCACATGAGCAAGGCCACGAGCCTGTCGTCGGTCGCGCAGCAATTGTCCCTGTCCTGCGGCGTCGCGCTGGCCGCCGCCGTGGTCGAGACGACGCGCGGCTTCTCGCCGCATGGACTCATCGGCTATCGCGATTTTCCACCCGCCTTTTTCGCGGTCGCCGCGATTTCCGCCGCCTCGGCGCTGATCTTCCTGCGCCTGCCGCATGACGCCGGCGCCGCGCTGGCCGGACGAAAATAAGCAAGAAGCCGGCCAGATCGCCGTGGGTTCGGCGGCGTACTTTTTTTCTGAAAGGCGTCTTCAGTTCCGCGAATAAGGCGGAAAGCCGATTCTCGCGTCGAGCGCCGCGTTTCGCCGAATAAACCCGGAAGGTATATTTCTCAAAAAGCGCCAATACCTTAGAGATGATTAGTCAATTATGGACGAACAGAAATAATTCCACCACGCTCGCATGGCCGAGTGGCAAGGAACACGAGCGGGTGTTTTTCAAATATGGCTAATAAATGACAAATTTTATGCTCAGCCTTCGATCCTTAAGGGAATATCAAATTTTTTCCATTGATTGTCATACATCGCGCCTTCGCCGAATCCCCGGCGAATACGCCGTCTGTGTGAGGCGTTTTTGCAACACACCTCGATAAACAGGCTCACGAAGTTTTATCCGTCTGGCCTTCGCGGGCCGGAAGGGGTATCTCACGGTCAGGACAGCGGCTTGCGGTCGCCCTGGCCCTAATTAAGGAAGGATCTCCAATGCGTAATCTTCTCCTCTCCACGGTCGCTTTTGCGGCTCTGGCGGGATCGGCCTTCGCGGCCGACCTCCCCTCGACCAAGGAAGCGCCGGTCTATATGGCTCCGACCCCGGCCTTCTCCTGGACCGGCTTCTATATCGGCGCCGACATCGGCGGCGCTTTCGCCTCGTCGTCCCTGAACAACTCGTGGAACGGCTGGACTTCGCATTCGTCCGACACCTCCGGCGTGATGGGCGGCGGCTACGTCGGCTACAACTACCAGTTCAACCAGAACTTCGTCCTCGGTCTCGAAGGCGACTTCCAGGGCACCTCGAACAGCCAGTCGTCCAACTGGTTCTCCCCGATCACCCTGGGCAACATCACCGCTGGCGACGCGATCAGCGAGAGGCGCTCCCTGGACTGGCTGGCTTCGATCAACGGCCGTGTCGGCGTCGCCTATGACCGCGCTCTGTTCTATGCCATCGGCGGCGCCGCTTGGGCTGGCGGCACGGGCACCGTCACTGACTGGAACATTCCGGCTTCCGCCTCGCTGGCCACCTCGGTTTCCGGTTTCGATGTCGGCGCCGGCGTCGACTACGCCTTCACCCCGAACTGGATCGGCCGCATCGAATATCGCTATTACGATTTCGGCAACAACACGTTCACCGGCTTCGGCGCCACCACGCCGTTCCGCACGGAGACCTCGGTCAACAGCATCCGCGTCGGCCTGGCCTATCTGTTCAGCTCGCCGGCTCCGGTCGTCGCCAAGTACTGAGAACGACAGGAATTGGGATTTCCCGATCGGGCCCGGTCTAGCGACCGGGCCCTTTTCTTTTTGCGCGCGGCATGCGCTCAAAGGGGCGCAATCGGATCGAAACGCGCCGGATTTATCGACGTAAGACCCAATTTCGCGGCATTTTTACAACACTGGCCGGCAAATTGATCGAAGCCATGCCTCTGTTCTGGACTCTCGAAAAGACGAAGCCTAGCTTTGGACCAACGTTTCAAAGGCGGACTCGCCTCGAATAAACTGGAAGGATAATCCGATGCGCGCTCTTCTCCTCTCCACGGTCGCTTTCGCGGCTCTGGCTGGCTCGGCCCTCGCGGCTGATCTCCCCTCGACCAAGGAGGCGCCGGTCTATGTCGCGCCCGTCCCGGCCTTCTCCTGGACCGGTTTCTATATCGGCGCGGACATCGGCGGCGCGTTCGCCAGCACCAATTGGACCAGCCTTGGCACTGGCGTGTCTCATACCTTCGACAACTCCGGCGTCATGGGCGGCGGCTATATCGGCTACAATTATCAGCTGAACCCGAACTTCGTCCTCGGCGTCGAAGGCGATTTCCAGGGCACGTCGGCCTCCGGGAGCTATAGCTGGAGCCAAACGATCGGCCAATATCCTATCACCGCTGTGTCCACCGACACTTATAACGCCAAGACCTCTCTGGATTGGCTGGCCGCGATCAACGGCCGCCTCGGCATTTCCTATGATCGCGCCCTGTTCTACGCCATCGGCGGCGCGGCCTGGGCGGGCGAAAGCGACACGCTGTCGGCCACCAACTCGTTTGCCGGGTTCCTCTGGTCAGGCAGCAACAGCAAGACTCTGTCGGGCTACGACATCGGCGCCGGCGTCGATTATGCCTTCACCCCGAACTGGGTCGGTCGCGTCGAATATCGTTATTACGATTTCGGCAATACCACTTGGTATCCGACCGTCAGCTCGTTTGGGGTCCGCGATCGCACCGACGTCAACACCGTCCGCGTCGGCCTGTCCTATCTGTTCAGCAGCCCGGCCCCCGTGGTCGCCAAGTACTGAGATCCGCAAGGATCAGGAATCCTGAGGATTTGGCCCGGTCTAGCGATCGGGCCCTTTCCTTTTTGCGCGCGGCATGCGCTCAAAAGGGCGCAATCGGATCGAAACGCGCCGGATTTATCGACGTAAGGCCCAATTTCGCGGCATTTTTACAACACTGCCCGGCAAACTGATCGAAGCCTGGCCTCTGTTCTAGACTCTCCAAAAGACGAAGCCTAGCTTTGGACCAACGTTTCAAAGGCGGACTCGCCTCGAATAAACTGGAAGGATAATCCGATGCGCGCTCTTCTCCTCTCCACGGTCGCTTTCGCGGCTCTGGCTGGCTCGGCCCTCGCGGCTGATCTCCCCTCGACCAAGGAGGCGCCGGTCTATGTCGCGCCCGTCCCGGCCTTCTCCTGGACCGGTTTCTATATCGGCGCCGACATCGGCGGCGCCTTCGCCAGCACCCAAGGGACCATCCTTGGCACGGGCGCGTCTCATACCCTTGATAACTCCGGCGTCATGGGCGGCGGCTATATCGGCTACAATTATCAGCTGAACCCGAATTTCGTCCTCGGCGTCGAAGGCGATTTCCAGGGCACGTCGGCTTCCGGCAGCTATAGCTGGAGCCAAACGGTCGGCGGAATTGGCAATATTGCGTCCACCGACACCTATACCGCCAAGACCTCTCTGGACTGGCTGGCCGCGATCAACGGACGCCTCGGCGTTTCCTACGATCGCGCCCTGTTCTACGCCATTGGCGGCGCGGCCTGGGCGGGCGAAAACGACACGCTGTCCCTCACCAACTCGTTTGCCGGCCTCCTCTGGTCAGGCAGCAACAGCAAGACTCTTTCGGGCTACGACATCGGCGCCGGCGTCGATTACGCCTTCACCCCGAACTGGGTCGGTCGCGTCGAATATCGTTATTACGATTTCGGCAACACAACTTGGTATCCGACGGTCAACTCGGCCGGGCTCCGCGATCGCACCGACGTCAACACCATCCGCGTCGGCCTGTCCTATCTGTTCAGCAGCCCGGCCCCGGTCGTCGCCAAGTACTGAGTTCCGCAAGGATCAGGGAATTTCCCGATCGGGCCCGGCCTCTCGGCCGGGCCCTTTTTTATCGCGATTTTACCGGTCGTCGCGCGCCCCGCCGTAGAACCGATGCGCGCGGACCCATAAGCGGCCTCGCGCCGAAACTCGCCATTTTTCAAATCGATACGCCCAAATTCGTGGCATTTTTACAACACTGCCCGGCAAACTGATCGAAGCCTTGTCTCCATTCTGGACTCTCCAAAAGACGAAGCCTAACTTTGGACCAACGTTTCAAAGGCGGACTCGCCTCGAAGAAACTGGAAGGATAATCCGATGCGCGCTCTTCTCCTCTCCACGGTCGCTTTCGCGGCTCTGGCCGGCTCGGCCCTCGCGGCTGACCTGCCCTCGACCAAGGGCGCCCCGGTCTATGTCGCGCCCGAACCGGCCTTCTCCTGGACCGGTTTCTATATCGGCGCCGACATCGGCGGCGCGTTTCCCAGCACCCAATGGACCGACCTTGGCACGGGCGCGACTCATACCCTAGATGACTCCGGCGTCATGGGCGGCGGCTATATCGGCTACAACTACCAGCTGAACCCGAATTTCGTCCTCGGCGTCGAAGGCGATTTCCAGGGCACGTCGGCTTCCGGCAGCTACAGCTTGAGCCAGACGATCCCATATAATGTCAGGGCCGGGTTCTACACCAACACTTATACCGCCAAGAGCTCGCTGGACTGGCTGGCCGCGATCAACGGCCGCCTCGGCGTTTCCTATGAGCGCGCCCTGTTCTACGCCATTGGCGGCGCGGCCTGGGCGGGCGAAAGCGACACGCTGTCCCTCACCAACTCGGTTCTCGGTTATGTTGGATCAGCCAGCAACAGCAAGACTCTGTCGGGCTACGACATCGGCGCCGGCGTCGATTACGCCTTCACCCCGAACTGGGTCGGTCGTGTCGAATATCGTTATTACGATTTCGGCAACACCACTTGGTATCCGACCGTCAGCTCGTTTGGGGTCCGCGATCGCACCGACGTCAACACCATCCGCGTCGGCCTGTCCTATCTGTTCAGCAGCCCGGCCCCCGTGGTCGCCAAGTACTGAGTTACGTCAGGAATCAGGACTTCCTGAGACTAAGGCCCGGTCTAACGACCGGGCCTTATTCTTTTTGCGGCCCGGCGGCGCGAAAACCCGTCGCCAGCACGTAAACCTCCGCCGAATCGGCGCGGCTCGCGCCCGGCTTGACATGGCGGACGACGGCGTAATCGCGCTTGAGACGGGTCACCAATTCGCCGGTCTCGCCGCCCTGGAACAATTTGCACAGGAAAAAACCGCCCGGCTTCAACACCTCGCCGGCGAATTCCACCGCCAGCTCGGCCAGGTGGATGATTCGCAAATGGTCGGTCATCTTGTGGCCGGTGGTGTTGGCCGCCATGTCCGAAAGCACGCCGTCGGCCGCGCCGCCGAGCATCTCTTTCAGGCGCTCCGGCGCCTCGGGCGCCAGAAAATCCTGCACCGCGAAATCCACGCCGGCGATCGGCTCGATATCGAGCAGGTCGATGCCGACGACCCTGCCCTTCCCTTCGGCTGGTTTGACCTTTTTCGCCGCCGCCTGCGACCAGCCGCCGGGCGCCGCGCCAAGATCGACGATTCTCTGCCCCGGCTGGAGCAGGCTGAATTTTTCGTCGATCTCCAGCAGCTTGAAGGCGGCGCGCGATCGCCAGCCCTCGCGCTTGGCGCGCGCCACATAGGGATCGTTCAACTGCCGCTGGAGCCAGAGCGTCGAGGAGAGCGTCCTTTTGCGCGCGGTTTTCACCCGCGTCTTCAACTCGCGGCTGCCCGACCCGCCCGGCCCTTTCGTCAGTTTCGCCATTCGCCGCCCCTCTTGCCCACGCTTTCACCCCGTAACTGTAAAGGCGCGGAATGAACCGGCCCACAGCGTCACTCGGCGGAGCGGTCGGCGCGCATCAGTTCGAGCAGCATGCCCTCGCGCAGGCCGCGGTCGGCGATTCGAATCCGCTCCGAGGGAAAGCAACGGCGAATCCCTTCGAGAATGGCGCAGCCCGCCAGCACCAGATCGGCCCGATCCGGCCCGATGCAGGAATTCTGCACCCGCTCGGCATAGGTCATGCCCCTGAGCCGATTCATCACCGCGTCGATTTCCGCGCGCGTCATCCACAGGCCGTCAACCCGCCGGCGATCGTAACGCGGCAGATTGAGATGAATCCCGGCCAAAGTGGTGACCGTGCCCGATGTCCCGAGCAGATGAAATCGCTGGCACCTTTCCTCGTTCGACGCGCGGGCGAGGAACTGCTGCAATTCCGCCTCGACCAGATCGGTCATGGCCGAAAACTGCGAGAAAGACACTTCCGCGCCGCCAAACCGTTCGGCGAGCGTCACCACGCCGAGTTGCAGCGAAGTCCAGTGCCGGACGCGCTCGGCGCCCGGCGCGCCAGGACCGGAGCCGAGCCAGACGATTTCCGACGAGCCGCCGCCAATGTCGAACAGAACCACGCTTTTCGCAGCGGAATCGGCGAGCGAGGCGCAGCCCGCCGCCGCAAGCCGCGCCTCGGTTTCGCGGCTGATGATTTCAAGCTTCAGCCCGGTGCGCTCGCGCACGCGCTCGATGAATTCGCCGCCGTTTTCCGCCGCGCGGCACGCTTCGGTCGCGATCAGCCGCGCGCGGGACACGCCCCGCGCCGCCATTTTCTCGCGGCAGATCAGCAGCGCGTCGATGGTGCGCTGAATCGCCGGCTCCGACAGCCGGCCAGTCTGACCCAAGCCTTCGCCCAGGCGAACGATTCGGGAAAAGGCGTCGACAATACGAAAATTCTCGCCCGAACCCTGTTGGCCGTCGGGTATCGGACGCGCGACCAGTAGCCGGCAATTATTGGTGCCGAGATCGAGAGCGGCGTAGGTCGCCGCCCGCCGCGCAAAGCGTGGCCCGCCCTCGGCGGGAACGCCATGCGAGCGCGTCGCCCGCCCCACGGAAACTTGGCTCCTCGTTGCCTCGATCGACGGCACAATTCCCCCCGCGCCCTGGCGCTCTGAAAAATCACCATACGGCCCCGGAAAGAGCCCCGACAAGGGATTTATGCCGAACAAAGTCACATTGCGCCAAGCGGACCTCGGCGGCCGACCGCGCGCCGCCGTTCCCAGACGCGCTGGCGAACCGGAGCTAAGAGAATCGCTGTTTGAGCGGCTTTTTGGGGGCTGGACAAGCCGCTTCGCCCTTTCTATAAGGCGTCACCGTGACGGCCCCGGCCGCCGCGCAAAAACGCCCAGGTAGCTCAGTTGGTAGAGCATGCGACTGAAAATCGCAGTGTCGGTGGTTCGATTCCGCCCCTGGGCACCATCCCATCCCCACGAAATCCTACGATAAACGACGATAAATCAAGTGGTTGTAAGCGCCGCCTGCGCACTCAACCCTAGCCGTTTCTACGCCCCGATATCCCCCATTTTGCTGCCTTGCCATTGCTGAGCCATTGCTAGCGCCTTGCTAGAAAGGCGCGCCGGGGCTAATTTCTGTGATCCGGGTGACGCCCTTCCAGCCGAATGGAGCGAGGCCATGCGCGACAAACTCACCAAGCGAACGGTCGAGGCGATCGAGCCATCGCTACGCGACACGTTCCTCTGGGACGCGGAGATTCCGGGTTTTGGCTGCAAGGTGACCCCGAAGGGCGCCCGCATCTACATCCTGCAATATAGCCGAGGCGGTCGAATTCATCGCGTAACGATCGGCCGACACGGCATTGAATTCACCGCCGAAAAGGCGAGGAACGAAGCGCGACGCTTGCGCGGCTTGATCGCCACGGGAGAAAACCCCGCCTTGGCCCGATCCCACGAGCGATCCATCCCGACCATCGCCGAACTCGGCGTGCGCTATCTTGAGGAATATGCGCGCCCATACAAGAAGCCCTCGGCGTTCGCCCAGGACCAGCGCAATCTTCAAAATCACATTATTCCGCTAATTGGAACTTTGAAGGCGTCCGAGATCGAACGCCAGGACGTCGCTCGCGTGATGCGCGAGGTCGCGGCGGGCAAGACGGCGAAAGATGAAAAGACGAAAATTCAGGGGCGGCGCATCGTTCGCGGCGGCGAGATCGTCGCCAACCGGGTGCATGCCCTGCTTTCCAAAATGTTCCAACTGGCCGAGGATTGGAAATTCCGGCCCGCGGCCTCCAATCCCTGCCGAGGCGCGAAGCGCTTCGCGGAGCACAAGGTCGAACGATACTTATCCGTCGAGGAGTTAGCGCGTCTGGGAAACGCGCTGAACGCCGCAAAAAACGGGCGACTCGTTGTCGATCCGAGTGCAAAGGCGCCGGAAAAGCGCAAGCGCGGCGGTCAAGAAAAGATTGGGCCTCGTTCTGAAAATCCTCGTGCGATCGCCGCCATAGAGCTGTTGCTCCTTACCGGATGCCGGCTTGGCGAGGTTTTGAACCTGCGCTGGTCCGATGTCGACTTCGAACGTCGATTTCTGCTGCTCCCCGACAGCAAGACGGGCGCGAAGACCGTCTACCTCTCCGAAGCCGCTTTGCGCGTGGTGCGGGATATCCAACCGCGCGACGACTCTCCCTACCTTTTCCCGGGGAAGCGACCTTCGGAGCCGTTGGGCTCCATTCGTGTGCCATGGGAACACATTTGCAAAGCCGCCCGCCTGGAAAACCTCCGACTGCATGACCTGAGACATAGCTTCGCGAGCGTCGGCGCCGCCAGCGGACTGAGCCTGCCAATGATCGGCGCGCTTCTCGGCCACTCCCAGCCGAACACGACAGCGCGCTATGCCCACCTCGCGGCTTCGCCGCTTCATCAAGCAGTTGATGCGATTGGGGAGAAGATTCTCGGGGCTATGCTGCCGTCGCAGTGATCGGTGAATGCATGAAATTGCGGAAGCTGGCACGCGACCGCCGATCGACTATTTGTCGGTTTCTCAACCTTGCCTACGATGAGGTCAGTCTTGTCGGTGGTATCTCGGTGGTATCTTGCCGCAAAAGCAAAGGCGGCGGCTGAAAAGCCGCCGTGCCAATCCTTTGATTTTCCGAGCTGACGATTGCGGCGCTGCTCTGCCATTCAGCCCGCGGAATTACTCAGCGCTACATCCATATCGACGAGGCTCTGCGGCTAGCGGCTGACCGAATCGGGGACGAGATGGCGGACATCCTCGACGGCAGAGCATTGACCGCGCGACCGCAGCGGCGCGGAGCGCGCCCGGCGCAGGAACCCCAGGAAACCGCCGAGAAGGAGCATCATACTGCATCGTAGCATGCGGCGCGGGGGCAATGTCCGAAATATGCAGCATATTTCTGCGGATTCCGACGATGGCGCCGTTTATATAGTGATAATGCCGCCCGGGGATTCCGGGATAATGGCGGCGTTACGCTCCATTCGTGTGCCTTGGGAACACATCTGCGAAGCTGCCCGCCCTTATAACCTCCGACTGTCATCGATCAGAAGGCGTCGACCGTCATCGCCGATGACAATGATATCGGGAATGCCGACCAGTGCTTGAAATCTGTGGTCCTAAGAGCTATATTTCGTTCCTGTCCAGCGGACCCTGCTGGGGATGAGCGTATACGTCACGAAGGAGTTTGCTCGGTTCGCCCGAAAGGCGGGACTGGCTGACGCAAAGCTGCTCCAGGCAGCTGAGGATGTGGCGGCCGGTCACTATGACGCCGATCTGGGCGGCGGTGTGTTCAAGCAGCGCGTCGCACGGGAAGGCGGCGGCAAGTCGGGCGGGTTCCGAACGATCATCCTGTTTCGGGTCGGGAGTCAAAGCTTCTTCGCCCACGGCTTCGCCAAGAGCGACAAAGCGAACGTGTCGGCCAAGGAGTTGAAAGCCCTGAAGCGCTTGGCGGACGTGCTTCTCAGGTTTTCGCAGCAGGAGCTCGAAGCGGCTCAGGCCGCCGGCGAATTGATAGAGGTTGAGAACGATGGCGGCGACGAAGAACAAAGTTGAAGGCGGCATCCTCGCCTCGGTCCACAAAACCGCGGCCGGCCTCCACAAGGCCGGGCTCGCGGACAAGGCGACCATGCGCGAGTTCGACGCCCTGTGCCTCACTCCGGTCGAGCCCCTGACACCCGAGGAAATCCGGGAGCTGCGCGAACGCGAGCAGGTCTCCCAGCCTGTCTTTGCGCACTACCTGAACGTCCGGAAGGACGCCGTCAGTAAATGGGAAAGGGGTGAGAAGCGGCCGGATGGACCGTCACTCAAGCTGCTCAATCTCGTGAAGGCAAAAGGGCTGCACGCCATTGCCTAAGCGGGCGCGAATGCAGGAGAAATAGCTGATGCCGACGCACCTGACGGCCCGCCTCGCATGGCACAACGATGGATGGGACGGTTCGGTCTGCCGCTCGCCAGAGCGCAACACCTATTGCGTCGGCTGCAAATCGTTTCCTGGCGACGTGATTGCCCGAGAGCGCGACCTGAAGCGCGAACAGCTCCTCGCTGGGCGGGCTGGCGCCAAACTCGAGGGCTATATTCCTCCCTGCAGCTACAGCTACAACGCCTTCGGAGTCAGCCGGGCAGAAGCGGCTTCCAATCCGCCGGATTTCTTCTATGGCGGCGCCAAACGGCATGCTTGGGAACTCGACCCGGCAACGGTAAGCGTCTGGCCTTATGAAGCGATGTATGCCGAGGAGGTCAAAGCCGGCGGATTTCTCGATAACGACCGGCGGCGCGCTCTGACGTTGGAATTCTTCAAGCCGATTCAGACCGACTGCGGCGGCAATCTCATCTTTTACTATGCAAACTATTCTAATCCGCTCTCCGAGGAGGATGCCCAGAAATACGTGCTCATAGGCGTATCGCGCATCGTGAAGGTCGGGCCGGAACTGTTCTATGAGGACGTTAAGCAAAACATCGCCGAAAAGTACGCAGGTGGGATGATCTGGGCGCGCGATATTTCCTCGGCCTATCCCGACGAAGGTCTCCGTCTCCCATACCATCGCTATCTCGACGATCCGGAGCGACTGGCCGAAATCGCGCTCTTCCCCGAAAATCCTTACCTCTGCAAGTACGGCTCCAAACATCTGTCCGATGACGAAGCGATCGGTCTCCTTGAGCAGTTCCTGGCGAAGGTCCGCTTGCTCCGCGAGTTCGGCGACAAGAGCGAAGACTGGAATGTCCGCGAGGTTTGGCTGCTCAAGATCATTGCGCAACTGTGGAAGCACAGGGGCCTCTACCCAGGTCTCCTCAATGCCTTGAAGATCGCCGGCGCGGAACGACTCATCGATAAAACCAAAGCAATCTATGCTGCAGAAGGGGCAGCGAAGGCGCATGCGGCGGCCTTCGAGGTGCTCGACCAGGGCAAGACCAATGCGTTGACGACGGGCGTCGACGCTGCAAGTCTTAAGAAGATCACGCGCAATTGGAAACTGCTTGAGGATGGCGCGCGTCGGCTCTTAAAGGACGTATTGCCGCGCCTCGACCTCCCTCAGGACACCATGGGGGCCATCGTTTCTGCGGATCGAGCCAACTGCGGATTGATCGCTTCGCCTGAGGAAATCGCGCACAACCCTTACATCCTCGCCGAAATGTATTGCGGCGAGTTGAAAGATGACCGGATTCCTTGGAGCACCATCGATCGCGGCGTCCTACCCTCTCCAGATCTCGGTGGCGAACCACTTGCCGAAGTCGACGGCAATGACGAGCGGCGGTTCCGCAGCCTTTGCGTCGAACACCTCCGCCGCGAGCCGAACCATACTTTCAGGCTGGCCCAGGATCTGATCGTCGACATCGCGCGTCGTATGCAGCGCCTGCCCGAGTGGAAGCAGGCCGAGTTCAGCGCGCGCTATTTTGAAGTCGACGCCGAATTCCTTTCCGGCGCCCTGACTCTGCGCCCCGTCGATGACGGTCTCACGGTTTATTTGAAATCTATCTTTGAGGATGAGCGACTCGTTGAGGGCACGCTCGTGGAACTGGTCGGTCGGCCAGAAATCAATCTACGCCGGCCCGTTACAGAGGATGATTGGAGCTCCTGGATATATAAACCCGGCAGCGATCTCGCACTCAAGGCGAAGGCCCGATATGTGGAGGCGACCGACGAGCAACGCGAAGTTTGTCAACGGCTGTTCCGTCTGCCGTTCTCGGTAGTTACCGGGCCCGCCGGCACGGGCAAGACGACAGTCATCGAGGCCCTCATCCGCGCGGTTCGCCGCTCAGAAGGCGAAGGGGCCTCAGTCCTTGTGCTGGCTCCGACCGGCAAGGCCGCAGATCGCGCGCGCGAGGTTTTCGAAAAGGCTGAACTCCATCGGGTCGCAACGGTCACGGCGCACTCGTTCCTGGCTTCCAACGGGTGGTTGAACGACAACCTGACTTTCAAGCGCTGGGGCGGCAAACGCGCCCAGATCGGAACGCTTGTCCTCGATGAAGCCTCAATGCTCGATCTGGAGCTCGCTGCGGCTTTGTTCAGAGCCATCGACTGGCAGCACATCCAACGCCTCGTTCTGGTTGGCGATCCCGGCCAGCTTCCCCCTATCGGCCGGGGGCGTGTCTTCGCGGACATCATCAAATGGCTGGGCAAGAAGCGGCCTGAGCATCTCGGCTGCCTACAGCGCAACCTGCGTCAGTGTCTCAACGAGGTGCATGGCGAGGGCACGGCGATCGTCGCCCTCTCCGAGCTCTTCTTGGTTGACGATGAGGACAAGAACACCGATGGCCGGGACGCAACAACGACGGCCGAACAGGAGAATCTGATCGCGCGCATCCATGCGGGTGGAGAGGTCGATCGCGACCTCGATGTGATTTATTGGGACGAGCCTGCCGAACTCGCAGAAACTCTGATCGCGGCCGTCGAAGCACGCATGCGTCGGAAAGCGCCGACCGACGATAAACAGCCCTACCAGGTCTGGCGCGAAGCTCTGGAGTCCGACCCGACCGCGTATCAAATTCTGACACCCCACCGCGGCGAATTGCACGGAGTTGAGGCCATCAACGAGGCCTGTCAGGCCCGTATCGCAAAATTTGTCATTCAGCGCGTCGGTGCCGTCGATGGCATCACGCTTTTCGACAAGGTCATTCAAGTTCGCAATCGACCGAAGTCGGACCCAATCTGGGCCTACGACGCGAACAAGCGCGAGCCTGTCGAATTGGAGGTATTCAACGGCGAGATCGGCACCGTCGGCGCGTTCCCCTTTGACAGCAAGATTTGGCAGACCCTGAAGAGCGGCTATGGTCCGCGGCTCAAGCGCTTCAATGTTCAGTTCACGCGCAAGCCCGGACTCACCGTCGGCTATGGCCGCGACGTCCCGCGCGGCGGAAAATACAAAACGTGCAGCGAGAAAGTCGAAGATAACCTCGAGCTCGCCTACGCCGTGTCCATTCACAAAGCCCAGGGCAGCGAATTCGCCGATACCTTCGTGATCATTCCCTCGAGCGCGACGCGGCCAGTTTCAACGGAACTGATCTACACGGCGCTCACCCGTGCAAACCGCCATTGCACGCTTCTGATTCAGGGCAGCGTGAACAGCCTGCTCGACGCTCGCCGCCGCGAGAATGCCCAGACGCCGCAGATCAATTCGTACCTCTTCGATAACCTTCACGTCGCCAAGGCGCTTCTGGCAAACAGGCGCGGCTGGTACGAGGCCGGGAAGATACACGAAGCGCTCAGCGGCGATATGCTGCGCTCGAAGTCCGAGGTGATCATCGCCAACCTCCTTCACGAGCGCGAAATACCGTTTCTGTATGAGCAGCCTCTCTTCGCGCCCGACGGAACCGTACGTCTGCCCGACTTCACGGTCACGTCGCGCGGCCGGACATTCTATTGGGAGCACCTTGGGCTACTTGACCAGACTCGATATGCGGACGAGTGGAAACACAAGAAGGCTTGGTACGAACGTTGGTTCCCGGGCCAACTATTGACGACGGAAGAAGGGCCGCACCTAAGCAAATCTGCTGGGGAAACCATCGCGCTGATCGCTGCGGAGGGAGCGCACGCATGAGCAACTTCGAGAGTCTGCCTTGAGAACCGAAATCATAAGCGATCGATAATCAGGAACCGGTATCGGCGGCCTCCATGTTGAGTTCCACTGAGAACTGACCCGTTTAGGCCGGGAATTTTCATTGAGATTTGACCCATGTTTTGACCCCACCCTTGCTGTTTTCAGCGGGGGGCAACGGAGTGATAGACATGGCTTTGTTGAGCGTTATCCGCCGGTGGTTTTTTCGCGACCAGCTCTCGATCCGTGAGATTGCGCGACGAACCGGGTTGTCGCGGAACACGATCCGCAAATATCTGCGATCTGATGTCGTCGATCCGAAGTTCAAGGTTCCTGACCGACCAAGCAAGCTGGATGCTTTCGCCGACAAATTGTCAGCCTGGCTGAAAACCGAGGCCGGCCGGCCGCGCAAGCAGAAGCGCACACTGAAGCAGTTGCACGCCGATCTCGTCGCGCTGGGTTTTGACGGCTCGTACGGCCGCGTCGCCGCCTTCGCCCGAGAATGGAAAGAAGACCGCCATCGCGAACAGCAGACGGTCGGCCGGGGTGCTTTCGTCCCTCTGGCGTTTCAGCCGGGCGAAGCGTTCCAGTTCGATTGGAGCGAGGACTTCGCGATCATCGGCGGCGAGCGGGTCAAGCTGCAAGCCGCCCATATCAAGCTGTCCTACAGCCGCGCCTTCCTCGTTCGCGCCTATCTCCTGCAAACCCACGAGATGCTGTTCGACGCCCATTATCAGGCGTTCCGGGTGTTTGGCGGCGTGCCTCGGCGGGGGATTTACGACAATATGAAAACGGCGGTCGATCGCGTCCTGGTCGGCAAGGAGCGGCAGGTCAACGCACGCTTCCTCGCCATGACCAGCCACTATCTGTTCGGCGCCGAGTTCTGCAATCCGGCCTCCGGCTGGGAAAAGGGCCAGGTCGAGAAAAACGTCCAAGACGCGCGCCACAGGCTTTGGCAACCGACGCCGAGCTTCCCGACGCTGGAGGCGCTGAATGAATGGCTGGAGCACCGCTGCCAGGCGCTGTGGCAGGAGATTCCTCATGGAGGCCAGCCAGGAACGATCGCCGAAGTCTGGGCGAGCGAGACGCCGACCCTGATGCCTCTTTCCCGGCCTTTCGATGGCTTCGTCGAATACAGCAAGCGAGTGTCGCCCACCTGCCTCGTCCATCTGGAGCGCAATCGCTACAGCGTCCCGGCTTCCTTCGCCAATCGCCCGGTGAGCTTGCGCGTTTATCCAGAGCACATTGTCATTGTCGGGGAAGGCCAGGTTCTTTGCGAGCACAAGCGGATTATTGATCGTTCTCACCGAAGGCTTGGCCAGACGGTCTATGATTGGCGGCATTATTTGGCGGTCGTTCAACGCAAGCCGGGCGCCTTGCGCAATGGCGCGCCCTTCTTCGAACTGCCGGAAGCCTTCAAACGGCTGCAACAGCATCTCCTCAAACATCCCGGCGGCGACCGGGAAATGGCAGAGATACTGGCTCTGGTGCTGCATCACGACGAGCAGGCCGTGCTCTGCGCTGTCGAACTGGCCCTGGGCGCTGGCGCGCCGACCAAGACCCATATCCTCAACCTGCTGCACCGGCTGGTCGACGGTAAGCCGCCGGCGCCGACGCCCATTGAGGCGCCGCAGGCGTTGGCGTTGAACCGTGAACCGCGCGCCGATGTCCAACGCTATGACGCCTTGCGCGACGTCACGCAGGAGAACCGCCATGCGTCATGATCCCGCCAGCGCCGCGATTGTCATCATGTTGCGCAGCCTGAAAATGTTCGGCATGGCGCAGGCCGTAAGCGATCTGCTGGAACAGGGATCGCCGGCTTTTGATGCGGCCATTCCCATGCTCTCGCAATTGCTCAAGGCGGAAACCGCCGAACGCGAGGTTCGCTCCATTGCCTATCAGATCAAGGCGGCGCGCTTTCCCGCCTACAAGGATCTGACCGGCTTCGACTTCGCCGCCAGCGAGGTCAATGAAGCCTTGGTTCGGCAGCTGCATCGCTGCGAGTTCATAGACCAGGCCGACAATGTCGTCCTGGTTGGCGGTCCAGGAACGGGAAAAACTCACATCGCCACGGCGCTCGGCGTTCATGCCATCGAGCATCATCGCAAGAAGGTTCGCTTCTTCTCCTCCGTCGAACTGGTCAATGCCCTGGAGCAGGAAAAAGCCCAGGGCAAAGCCGGCCAGATCGCCGACCGGCTGGCGCGGCTCGATCTCGTGATCCTCGACGAGCTCGGCTATCTGCCGTTCAGCCCGTCCGGTGGGGCCTTGCTCTTCCATCTGCTGAGCAAGCTTTACGAGCGGGCCAGCGTCGCCATCACGACGAACCTCTCCTTCAGTGAATGGGCGGATGTGTTCGGCGACGCCAAAATGACGACCGCGCTGCTCGATCGCCTGACCCATCACTGCCACATCGTCGAAACCGGCAATGACAGCTTCCGCTTCAAGGCGAGCGCTGCCGCCACAAAAGGACGAAAGGAGAAGACCAAAAACTTGACCCAAGCACGACCCTGATCCCATAAATCCTGGTGGGTCACTTCTCAGTGAAAATCCCGGGTCACTTCCTCGCGGAAATCAACAGAGGCCGGAAAGGAAGGCGGCGGAAGACCCGGAAACGGCGTTGCGCCGCGCCCGCACCAGGGCGCTCGTCCGCCACGCCCGCGCGGTGGACGCGATCTTCGAGATGCAGGCGCGGGGCGACCGGGCCAGCCCGGAGCAGGTGAAGGAATTGCAGGAGGCCCGCAAGGTCTTCGAGGAGGTGCGGCCCTATGGCTCTCACGACGCCGAAGCCGCCTACAAGAAGAACCCGGAGCTCGCCCTGGAAGCCGCTTCGGGCAACCCCGCCCGCGCCATTCGCGCCCTCCAGCTCGAAACTGAACTGCGCACCGATCCGCAACGTCGCGCCGACCGCTTCGTGGAACGCTGGCGGGAACTCGGCCAAGCCAGCCAGCGCCAGTACAGGGAAGGCGACTTTTCCGGCCACAAGGCCACGCGCTCGGCCATGGGCGACATGGCGAAGAGCCTCGAACGCGATCCGCAGCTTGAATCCATCCTCGAAGGCCGCAAGCGCGAACTCGGCATCTCGTTCGAATCAGGCCGCCGACTCGGGCTGGAGCTCGCCTTCACGCACGGCATCGACCTGGGCAGAGGCCGGGGTATCGGATTGTAGAACTATCCCATTTTCCGCCGCCTGTGCGCCACGGCGCTACGACGTCTAAATCCCTATTGCACAACAATAAATCCTTGCTCCTTCTTGTCCCGGAAGCCGTCAGCAAAAACCGGGAGGAGGCAGCGCAGCCATGCAAGCGCCAGACCGTATCGTCCGCCTGAAAACCGTTCTCGCCCGCACCGGCCTGTCCCGGTCCACCATCTATCGCAAGATCGCCGAGGGCACGTTCCCGCCCCAGATCAGGATCAGCGTCAACGGCGCCGGCTGGAAGGAATCCGACATCAATCGCTGGATCGCCGATCCGGTGGCGTGGCGTCCGAGAAGCAAGGTCGACTTTGATGGTCGATGGCGAGACGGATAATGGCGGGGTGGGCGTCATGTCCCGTTCCCGGCGTGTGAGGCCACCGACGGCATCGGAGCAGCTTGAGGCGCTGTTGGGCTATCCGTGGCCGTTCCCCGGCAGGCCGCCCAAACAAAACCTGTCCACATGGACCGTTACCGACGACTGGCCCGATCCCGTTCCGGTCACGCAAGCAGAGATAGACGTGTTCGAGCAGTGGTTCGGCGATTTGTTCGATGAATTGTTCGGCCCCGGCAATTGACGGTGAGGATGCTCGATTGGCGCTTGAATAGTTGTCGTGTGATGATAATCATTGTTCTCGTGAAAATGCGAGGACAAGCGATGTCCAGTCTGACAGTCGGAATCGGAGATGCTGCCGACAGCCGTAAGGCCATGCCCGGCGATCCTGCGGTGTGGTTTCCGTCAACGGAATCCTTCGCGCGTCTGCTGACGGCGGACAATCGCACAATGCTGCGCCTGATCGCGGAGCGCGCGCCTGAATCCCTTGATGAACTGGTCGAACTGACAGGCCGGGCCAAGCCCAATCTGTCGCGCACGCTCCACAGGCTGGCGAGCTACGGCATCGTCCGCATCGAGCGCCGCGGGCGAAAGATTGTTCCCACGCTGCTCTTCGACCGCATCGAACTGATCCTTCCTCTTACCGAACATGGATTGCCCGGCGCGACCGGAAAAGGAGACCGGGCATGAGCGCTTACACAATTCCATTGCGCGCCGCCCTTTACCTGCGCGTCTCGACGGCGCGGCAGGCCGAGCATGACGTCTCCATCCCCGACCAGAAGCGCCAGGGCGAGGCCTATTGCGCCTCGCGCGGCTATCAGCTCGTCGAAACCTTCGTGGAAGCCGGCGCATCGGCGACCAACGACCGCCGGCCCGAGTTTCAGCGCATGATCGAGGCGGGGACGGCCAAGCCCGCGCCCTTCGACGTGGTCGTGGTCCATTCGTTCAGCCGCTTTTTCCGCGATCATTTCGAGCTGGAGTTCTATGTCCGCAAGCTTGCCCGAAATGGCGTGAAGCTCATCTCCATCACCCAGGAGATGGGCGACGATCCGATGCACGTCATGATGCGCCAAATCATGGCGCTGTTCGACGAATACCAGTCCAAGGAGAACGCCAAGCACGTCCTGCGCGCCCAGAAGGAAAACGCCCGGCAGGGTTTTTGGAACGGCGCGCTGCCGCCGATCGGCTATCGCGTCGTCGCCGCCGAGCAGCGCGGCGCCAAAATCAAGAAGAAGCTGGAGATCGACCCGCTTCACGCCGACACCGTGCGACTTATCTATCGCCTGGCCCTGGAGGGCGACGGCGTCGCCGGCCAGATGGGCGTCAAGAACATCGTCAGCTATCTCAACCGCAACCGCATCTTCACCCGTGACGGCGGGCGTTGGGGGATCGGCCAGGTTCACCGCATCCTGACCCGCCGCACCTACATGGGCGAGCACGAGTTCAACAAGCGGTCCAAGGCCAAGGTGCGCAAGCCAGCCAGCGAGGTGGTGACGGTCCCAGTTCCGCCGATCATCGACCGCGAGACATTCGACGCCGTTCAGGCCCTGCTCAAAGCCCGCAACCCGAAGGTGACGCCGGCCCGCGTCGTCGCCGGCCCCACCCTCCTTACCGGCCTCATTCATTGCGGCAAGTGCGGCGGCGCCATGACTATCCGCACCGGCAAGGGCGGGCGCTATCGCTATTACGTCTGCTCGATGAAGGCCCGGCAGGGGCCGGCCGGCTGCCAAGGCATGGCCGTTCCCATGGGCAAGCTGGACGATCTGGTGGCGGGCCATCTGGAGGATCGCCTGCTTCGGCCGGAGCGGCTGGAAATCATCCTCGCCGCCGTCCTCGACCGGCGGCAGGAGCGGAGCGAACGCCGCCGCGAGCATATCGCCGAACTGAACAAGCGCGCCGCCGAATTGGACCTGCGCCTCAAGCGCCTCTATGACGCGATCGAAGCAGGTGTCGCCGAACTCGACGATCCAGCGCTGAAGGACCGCATCGAGGGGCTCAAGGCCATCCGCGATCAGGCCAGGGCCGACGCCGAACGGGCGCAGGCCATATTGGACGCCTCCGGCGGCCAGGCGGTCACGCCGCCAATGCTGCGCAAATTCGCCGAAACCGCGCGCCAGCGCATCCGCCTCGAAGGCGGCGGCTACCGCCGCGATCACCTGCGCGCGCTGGCGCAGCGTGTCGAAGTGTATGATGGCGAAGTCCGGATCATAGGATCGAAGTCCCGGCTGCTCCACACGCTCACAGCGAAAAACAGCGTAAATTCAGTGCCCACTCAAGGACTGAAATGGCGGAAGGGGTGGGATTCGAACCCACGGTAGGCTTGCACCCACGGCGGTTTTCAAGACCGCTGCCTTAAACCACTCGGCCACCCTTCCCGATTTGTCCGCGCCTTCTCGCCTCTTTGGCCGCGAAAGGCAATCGGCTTTCACTCCGCGCGGCAATCTTTTACAGACGGTCTTCGACCGAACTTAGCGAGCCGCGGAAATGACCGACAGCGCCCCTGACATCGACCCCAACACGGCGGAAAGCCGGACGATTTCCTTCGTCTCGCTCGGCTGCCCGAAGGCTTTGGTCGATTCCGAACGCATCCTCACCCGGCTGCGCGCCGAAGGCTATGCGATCGGCCGCAACCATCACGGAGCCGACGCGGTCATCGTCAACACCTGCGGCTTTCTCGACAGCGCCAAGGCGGAATTGCTCGCCGCCATCGGCGAGGCGCTCAAGGAAAACGGCAAGGTCATCGTCACCGGCTGCATGGGCGCCGAACCCGGCCCGATTCTCGACGCCTACCCGAATATTTCGGCGATCACCGGCCCGCAGGATTATGAGAGCGTGATGGCGGCGGTCCATCGCGCGGCGCCGCCCGCGCCGCATCCTTTTGTCGACCTCGTGCCGCCGCAGGGCGTCAAGCTGACCCCTCGGCATTATGCTTATCTCAAAATATCAGAGGGTTGCCACAATTCCTGCACCTTCTGCATCATCCCGAAATTGCGCGGCGACCTGGTGTCGCGCCCGGCGGCGGACGTGCTGCGCGAGGCGGAAAAGCTGGTCAAGGCCGGCGTGAAGGAACTGCTGGTTGTGTCGCAGGACACCTCCGCCTACGGCCAGGATTTGCGTTACGCCGCGAGTTCCTACGACGGCCGACAGGTCCGCGCTCGTTTCTACGACCTTGCCGAGGAGCTGGGGCGGCTCGGTGTCTGGACCCGGCTCCATTATGTCTATCCCTATCCCCATGTGGACGAGGTTCTGCCGCTGATGGCCGAGGGCAAGATATTGCCCTATCTCGATATTCCCTTCCAGCACGCCGCGCCGAACGTGCTGCGGGCGATGAAGCGGCCGGGCAATGTCGAAAAGACGCTGGAGCGCATCCACGCCTGGCGCAAGCTGGTTCCAGACCTCGTCCTGCGCTCGACCTTCATCGTCGGCTTCCCCGGCGAGACGGAAGAGGATTTCCAGATTCTGCTCGACTGGCTCGACGAGGCGAAGCTCGACCGCGTCGGCGCCTTCAAATATGAGCCGGTGGCCGGGGCGCCCGCCAGCGAGCTCGGCCTGGCCCCCGTGCCGCCCGAGGTTCAGCAAAGCCGCTGGCGCCGCTTCATGGAAAAGCAGCAGAAGATTTCGCAAGGGCGCCAGAAGGCCAAGGTCGGCAAGAGGCTGGCCGTGCTGATCGACAAGGCTTTTGCCGGCGGCGGCGAAGGCCGGAGCAAGGCCGACGCGCCGGAGATCGACGGCAAGGTTTTTGTGTCGTCCCGCCGCCCGTTGCGGGTTGGCGAGATCGTGACGGTCAAAATCGACCGCGCCGAGGCTTACGACCTCCACGGCGTGGTGGTGTAACGAATCCTTCTCCCCATGGGGCGCTCGACGAACGCCCGTCTAAAGACAGGCTATGGCGGGAGGAGAGCCTGGCCCAGGGGCTTGACCCTGGAGGTGGCTCGCGCAAAGCGCGAGACGGATGAGAAGAAGCCAATCGCAAGACCCCCTCATCCGGCGCTGACGCGCCACCTTCTCCCGCAAGGGGAGAAGGGCATCGCCTCACGGCACCAGAACCGTCGCGCCGGTGGTCTGGCGGCTTTCCAACTGGCGGTGGGCCTGCGCCGCTTCTTCCAGCTTGTAGCGGGCGTGGATCGCGATCTTCACCTGGCCGGAGCCGACCGCCGCCATCAGCCGCGCCGCCATCTCCCGCAAGCGCGCCTCATCCGCGATATAAGTGAACAGGCTCGGCCGCTGCACATAAAGCGAGCCCTTCTGAGCCAGCAGCCCGATGTTGAAGGCCTCGATCGGCCCGGAGGCGGAACCGAAGCTGATGAAACTCCCCAGGGGCCGCAGGCAATCGAGCGAGCCGGGAAAAGTCGCCTTGCCGACGCCGTCATAGACGACATTGCAGAGCTTGCCGCCGGTGATCTCGCGCACGCGGGCCACCCAGTCCTCGCTGCGGTAGAGAATGGTGTGACGCGCGCCGGCCTCGCGCGCCATTTTCGCCTTGTCCTCGCTGCCCACCGTGGCGATCACCGTCGCGCCGAGATTTTTGGCCCACTGGCAGAGAATGAGGCCGACGCCCCCCGCCGCCGCATGGACCAGCACGATGTCGCCGGGCTGGACCTGGTAGGAGCGGAACAGAAGATATTCGGCGGTCAGGCCCTTCAGCATCATCGCCGCCGCCGTCTCATAGGAAACATTGTCCGGCAGGGGCACGACGAATTTCGCCTCGATATTGCGCGCCGAAGCATAGGCGCCGAGCGATCCGGCATAAGCGACGCGGTCGCCGCGCTTGAGCCGCGTCACCCCCTCGCCGACCGCCACCACCTCGCCCGCGCCTTCATTGCCGGGAATGAAAGGCAGGGACGGCGCCGGATAGGCGCCGGTGCGGAAATAGACATCGAGATAATTCACGCCGACGGCGTGCTGGCGGATCTGGACCTCGCCCGGACCGGGCGGCGGCAGGTCGCCGAGACCCTCGTACCGCAAAACCTCCGGCCCGCCGGTTTCATGCACGCGTATCGCCTTGAGCATGAGTTGACTCCACTTCTTGGACGAAGTCTAAGCCCTTGACGTTACGGCGGCAATGCGTAGAACCCGCGTGAATGCAAAGGAAGCTTTGCAGCTCTCGCTCGAGCCCTCACTTCTCGGGCGCGTTCACCCGCAAATGCAGTTCGCGCAGCTGCTGGGGCGTCGCCGGCGCCGGGACGCCCATTAAAATGTCCTCGGCGCCTCTTATTTTGCTCCGCCGCCAGGAGCAGGAGGTTGAGGACTAGCACCAGGCGCAGGGATGGTAAGGGCCGCCTCATATATCTTATTCACTTCGAATAGGACGCCCTCGACCCTGAGCCGTCCACCGATCCAATGACCCTTGTCATTTACGATCAATGAGGTCGCGTCCGAAATTCCGCCTGACGAACCCGGAAGTTCTCGCAAAAGGTCTTTTTTCCAATTCCATCCACCGCGTGGCGTTCCTTTTTTCGCCGCCGCGATGTTTTCCGTATCCTCCAGCAAATTTCGTAGGTTGAGCGCTTCTTTTCGAAAATGTTCGGCGGCTTCGTAAGTTTCATTGATCTGCGGGAAGAGCGGGCTGATGCGATTTAACACCTTGGCCGACATTCCCGCGGTGATGACAAAATGATATTGCGCCAGCAAACGCTTCTTTGTCGCCATCTCGCTTTGGAAACGCGCGGCTTCTGACGCGATTACCGTCTGAATACCGCGATGCGGACGAGTGTGAATTCCCGCTACTCTATGCCTCACGGAAGTCTCCTGCCCGCAAGCGGCAAGAAAGTCGTCGCCGGCTTTCAGGCAGGCCCAAAGCCAAAACTGCAAATCGTGATGATCTTGAAACGTCGGTTCCATCGGCGAATTTGCTCCAAACCGAATTGATTTGACATAACGTTCGCTTCCGGTTGGTCCCTCGCGCCTCGAGCGGATGCGTTCCCTTCACTTCTCCGGCAGGTTCACCCGCAAATGCAGCTCGCGCAACTGCTTGGGCGTAGCGGGCGCCGGGCGCCCATTAAAATATCCTCGGCGCGCTGGTTCATCGGAAACAACGCGACTTCGCGCAGGTTCTGTTCGCCGGCCAGAAGCATGATGATGCGATCGACGCCCGCCGCCATGCCGCCATGCGGCGGCGCGCCATATTGGAAGGCGCGGTACATGCCGCCGAAGCGCTCGACCACCGTATCCTCGCCATAGCCGGCGATCTCGAAGGCCTTGACCATGGCTTCCGGCCGGTGGTTGCGGATGCCGCCGGAGGCGATCTCGAAACCGTTGCAGCTAATGTCGTACTGGAACGCCTTGATCGTCAGCGGATCTTGCGTCTGCAAGGCCTCCAGCCCGCCCTGCGGCATCGAGAACGGGTTGTGGCCGAAGTCGATCTTCTTTTCATCCTCGTTGTACTCATACATCGGGAAATCGACGACCCAGGCCAGATCGAAACGGTCCTTGTCCACGAGGTTCAAATCCTCGCCGACTTTTATGCGCGCAAGCCCTGCGAATTTGGCGAATTTTTCCGGATCGCCGGCGACGAAGAAAGCGGCGTCGCCGGCGTTCAGGCCCAATTGGACGCGGATCGCTTCGACGCGCTCCGGCCCGATATTATTGGCGAGCGGCCCGCGCCCGCCGACGCCGCTGGCGTTCTTGTCGGCTTGCAGGCTGGTTTCGTCCTTGGCGCGGTCGAAGAACAGAATATAGCCGAGGCCCGGCTGGCCCTCAGCTTGAGCCCAGCTGTTCATGCGATCGGCAAAGGTGCGCTGGCCGCCGCCCGGCGCGGGGATCGCCCAGACCTCGTTCCTGGGCGTTTCCAGCAGGCGCGCGAAAATCTTGAAGCCAGAACCGCGGAAATGGTCGGACACATCCTGCATCACCAGCGGATTGCGCAGGTCCGGCTTGTCGGAGCCATATTTGCGCATGGCTTCGGCATAGGGGATGCGCGGCCAGTTTCGGGTGACCGGCTTGCCGCCGCCGAACTGCTCGAAAATCCCGGTGATGACCGGCTCCATGGCGGCGAAAATGTCATCCTGGGTGACAAAGCTCATTTCGACGTCGAGCTGGTAGAATTCGCCCGGCAGGCGATCGGCGCGCGGATCCTCGTCGCGGAAACAGGGCGCGATCTGGAAATAGCGGTCGAAGCCGGCCATCATCAACAATTGCTTGTATTGCTGCGGCGCCTGCGGCAGGGCGTAGAAATGCCCCGGATGGATGCGCGAGGGCACCAGAAAGTCGCGCGCGCCCTCGGGCGAGGAGGCGGTGAGGATCGGGGTCTGGAATTCGTTGAAACCCGCCGCCTTCATGCGTTCGCGCATGGCGTCGATAACCCTGCCGCGCAAAAGAATGTTGTTGTGGATGCGCTCGCGGCGCAGGTCCAAAAAACGATATTTGAGGCGGGTTTCCTCGGGATAATCCTGCTCGCCGAAAACCGGGAGCGGCAGTTCCGCCGCCTGGCCCAGCACTTCCGCCGCGCGGACATAGAGTTCGATGCGGCCGGTGGCCATGTCGTCGTTATCGGTGCCTTCCGGGCGCCGGCGCACCTCGCCGTCGAGCCGCACCACCCATTCCGAGCGGAAGGTTTCGGCCAGTTTGAAGGCGTTCGAATCCGGATCAACCACGCATTGGGTCAGGCCGTAATGATCGCGCAGGTCGATGAACAGCACGCCGCCATGGTCGCGGATGCGGTGGCACCAGCCGGAGAGACGAACCGTCTGGCCGATATGGTCTTGGCGGAGTTGTCCGCAGCTATGGGTGCGATAAGCGTGCATGATCTTCCAGACTGAAAAGCTTTGGCCGCTGCCTAGCGGAAATTTGCCCCGGCGTGAAGGGGGCGCGGCGCTGGCGTGTCTATCATCGTCAGGATATACTTTTCCCGGCCAAGGGAGACGATCATGCAAGTTTCCAGATGGGGAAATTCCCTCGCGGTGCGCCTGCCCAAGACCTTGGTGGAAAGGCTGGGTCTGCGCGCCGGCGACGAAATCGAGATTCTTGCCGCCCAGGACAAACGTCTGGTGGTGGCGAAACAGCACAATCGCGCCCGGGCTCTCGCCAATATCAAGGCGCGCGGATGGAAGGCGCCGCCAGGTTACAAATTCGACCGCGACGAGGCCAACGAAAGATGAGGATGTTTTTCGACACAAACATCCTCGTCTATGCCCAACAAAGCGGCGAGAAGGCGGCGCGCGCGCAGGATCTCCTCGCCCAGGGCGGCTGCGTCAGCGTCCAGGTTTTGAACGAACTGGCCAATGTCCTGTGCAAGAAGTTTTCCCGCGAATGGCGTGAGATCGAGGAGGTTCTGGACGATCTCCGCGATCTTCTCGATGACCCGCTTGCGCTGACCTATGCGACCCATCGCGGCGCTGTGGCGCTCGCCGGCGCCCATAAACTGTCGATTTACGACGCGCTGATCGTCGTCGCGGCGCAGGAGGGCGGCTGCACGCTGCTAATCAGCGAGGATTTGCAGCACGGGCGGCGTTTCGGCGAATTGACCGTGCAAAACCCGTTCCTGTGATACGGTTTCCGCAAGATTGCTTCGCAATCCGCGGAAACGCCATGGCGCGAAAATCCTCTATGTCGCGGGCGGATTTTCGCGCCAGCGGAATACCAATTCCGAATGATTCATTCGGAATTGGTATGACGCCCCCAAGAACGGCAAATAATCCGTTCGCGTTACTAGCCGCCGCCTGAGCCTTGGATTATGAAGCATTCATGAGCCTTATCACCGATTCCGGCGAACTGGCGGCCCATTGCCAGTCTTTTGCGCAATACGCTTACGTCACGGTCGATACCGAATTCCTGCGCGAGACCACCTTCTGGCCCAAGGTCTGCGTGATCCAGCTCGCCTGCGAGGATAGCGCCATCGCCATCGACGCCCTGGCGCAGGACATCGATCTTTCGCCCTTTTTCGAGCTGATGGCCAACAAGGACGTGGTCAAGGTCTTTCACGCCGCGCGGCAGGATATCGAAATCGTCTGGCATCTCGCCAAGATCGTCCCCGCGCCTTTGTTCGACACCCAGGTCGCGGCCATGGTCTGCGGCTATGGCGACCAGATCGCCTATGGCGAGCTGGCCCAGAGCATCTCCAAGGTCACGGTCGATAAATCCTCGCGCTTCACCGACTGGTCGCGCCGTCCGCTCACCGACGCCCAGATCGATTACGCCATCGCCGACGTCACCCATTTGCGCGACATCTACAAGGCCCTGCGCCAGAGGCTGGAGCGCGCCGGGCGGCTGCATTGGCTGACCGACGAAATGGCGACTTTGTCCAACCCTGAAACCTATCAGCAGAGCCCCGAGCGCGCCTGGGAGCGTCACGCCCATCGGGCGCGCAAACCGCGCGATCTCGCCGTGCTGATGGAGCTGACCGCCTGGCGCGAGCATGAGGCGCAAAGCCGCGACGTGCCGCGCTCGCGGGTGCTCAAGGACGATATTTTGTTCGAAGTCGCGCTCGCCGCCCCCCGCGACGTCGAAACGCTCGGCGGTTTGCGCGCCTTTCCCCGGGGAATGGAACGGTCCCGCGCCGGTGCCGAAATATTGGCGGCGATCGAGCGCGGCCTCGCCCGCGACCCGAAAAGCCTGCCCAAGTTCGAGCGCGAGCGGCGCGGCGGCGGCGCCGGCGCCACGGTCGAACTGCTGAAGGTTCTGCTGCGGCAGGTCGCGGAAAAACAGGGCGTGGCGGCCAAGATGATCGCCACCGCCGACGAGTTGGACCTGCTCGCCGCCGACGATCGCGCCGACATTCCGGCGCTGAAGGGCTGGCGGCGCGAATTGTTCGGCGCCAAGGCCCTCCAGCTCAAGCACGGACGGCTCGCCCTGTCGGTCGAGAACAATCGCGTCGTCACCCTCGAATGGCATGAGGTCCACGACGAGGACGAGCCGGCCGAGGAAGAACCCGCCGAGGACCGGGCGGCCACGAGCTAAAGCATATTCCCAAAAAGTTGCAGACTTTTTGGACAAGAATATGCGTTGAAACAATTAACTAGAGACTTCTTCCGATTCCGAAGGAACGGAAAAAGGCTCTAGCGCGGCTTGCGCAGAAGGTCGGTCAGCGCGCCCAGGGCCTCGCGTTCGTTGCGGCCGCTGGCGCGGGCGATCCGCGCCAGCGACGGGCGCGGGCCGGAAACCGTGAATCCCAGTTCGCGCAGCCGGGAGGCCATTTTTTCGGGATCGCTGCGATAGATCGGCGCGATATCGGCGAGCGGCGCCGTAGTCACCGCGCGGATCAGCGCGCTGGTGGAATCGGGCGGCGGCCCCGCCGGGCGCGAGCGATGCACAAGGCGCGCGCCGGCGAGCGCCAGCGCGATCGCCGCGAGAAAAAGCGCGATCCGCGCGCCATTGGCGCGAAAGCCGCCGCGAAAGCGCCAGGCCAGCGCCAGCGAAGCCGGGATCATCACGAAGCCGAGCTGCCGGTGGATCGACCAGACGTGAAAGTCGTAAAAGCGCGCGAGCATCGCCGCGCCGGTCAGCGCCACGATGGCGTAAAGCGCCGCCACGGCGGCGATGAAATTGCGCGAAATCCAATTGGCCATGCCCGGTCATTTAGCACGTCGTAACGCGCGGAATTGTCAATAAAAGGATGTTGCTTAACTCGGCGCGGGGCGCGCTCGCCGTCGCTTCGGGCGTTTTGGCGAAAGCCGCGCGGCGCCATCGGCGTCTCCTCCCTTGGTCGCCTGTTCGCGCCAGGCGGATTCTGCTTTATCGGGTGGAGCTTGCGCGAGATTGGCGCGCTTCGCGGGGCCAGAGCCCCGCACAAATATCATCGCTTCAATATATCTTATTTTTGCGTTACAATGATTGATGATGGATTCGTTCGTGTTTATTTATGACTCGCCCGACTCCGGAGACAACGTCTATGGTCCTTCACGCCCTGAAAGAAATTGATATCTCCGACGAACTGGAGACGATGGCGCACAAGGCGCACGAGGCGAGCGAATTCCTGAAGGCTCTGGCCCATGAATCGCGTCTCGTCATTCTTTGCGTCCTGGCGGAAGGCGAGAAGACGGTCGGCGATCTCGAAGCCTTGCTGGACCAGCGCCAATCGACCGTTTCGCAGCAGCTTGCGCGGCTGCGCTTCGATGGACTGGTGGCGACCCGCCGCGACGGCAAGAATATCTATTACCGGCTGGCCAATGACGACACCCGCATCGTTCTCGACGCGATCCACGAGGTGTTTTGCGACAAGCGCGCGTCAAAACAATGAAATAACGAGCGCGTTCGACTCTGCGATTTTCGAACGCGCTCTCAGGCGAACTGGTCGCGGCTTATTCCCGCCGCCCTTCGCCGTCTTGCGCCCTTCCCAGCACATCCATCAATTCGCGCCATTCGCGCTGCGAAAGGCCGCTGGTTTCGGCGCTGACCTGCTCTCCCGCGATCAGCTTTTTCACCACGGCCAGCGCGGTGCGCGAAAGATTGACCGCGCCGTGCCGATATTCGAGGAAGGCCTCATAGGTCAGCGGCGTCCAGCGGCGCAGCACGTCCAGCATTTTCTCGGCATAGATCCGGATTTCGTACTGGGCGTGGGAATCGGCGCGCAGGCGCAGGAAATGCATGAGGTTATGGAGATTGGTCTTCCAGTACCACTGGGTATAGGTGTTCAGCGTCAGGTTCATCCGCGCCAGTTCGCGCGCGAGGCCAGAACGGCTGGGGTCGGCGACGGTCGAATCCGGGTTTTCGTTGAGCATCCAGTTGTAATCGGCATAGGCTTTCTCCGCGTCGCCGCGCAGGATGTCCAGCACGCGGGCCGCCTCGTCGCCGGTGAGGATTTCCCCCCGCCCCTGGCGGTTCACCGTCGATTGCGCCGCCAGATGCGCCTCGTCGGGAATGTAGAATTCCTTGTCGAGAATCGAGTAGCGCGCCGAATATTCGTTGATGCTGGCGGTGCGGTGCCGAATCCATTGTCTTGCCACGAAAATCGGCAGTTTGACGTGGAATTTGATCTCGGCCATTTCGAAGGGCGTGGTGTGCCAATGCCGCATCAGATACATGATGAGGCCGCGATCCTCGGTCACCTTCCTGGTGCCGCGCCCGTAAGACACGCGCGCCGCCTGCACCACCGCCGCGTCGTCGCCCATATAATCGATGACCCGGAGAAAGCCGTGATCGAGAACCGGGATCGGCTCGAACAATATTTCCTCAAGGGCCGGCGCGCAGGGGCGCAGAGTGGCCGTTCCGTTGGCCCGCGCCGAACGGATTTCATCGAGCTGCTGGTCGGAGAGCGCCATCGAATCCTCGCCTCGTCGCGCGACCGCGCGTTTCCGCGGTCCATACAAGTTTTCTTCAAACAGCGCGAGGCGATTGTCAAAGTTCTCCACCCGTGACACGAAAGCCAGCGGCAAAAGCGGAGGCGCGGATGAAAAAACACGGCGGACGGCGGCAGGAAAAAACTCCCCGCCCCTCCCGGGCCGAGGCCGGCGCGCCCAGATCGCGCCCAGCCCCGCAGGCGCGCGGCTTCCGGCGCCCCGCGCCAGAACTCGCCGCGCTCTATGGCTTCCATGCCGTGCGCGAGGCCTTGCGCAATCCGCGCCGCGAATGTCTCGACCTGTTCGCCACCCCGGCGGCGGCGGAAAAGCTCAGCCCCGACATTTCCGCGCGGGGCGTCGCGCTTCATCCCGTCGATTCGGAGGCTTTGGCCGCCCGCCTCGGCCCCGACGCCGTGCATCAGGGGGTTTTTCTGGAGGCGCGCCCGCTGCCGGCGCTCGACGTGTCCGAGATCGAGCGGAAATCCGGCCTTGTCCTGGCGCTCGACCAGATCACCGATCCGCATAATGTCGGCGCGATCCTGCGCACGGCGGCCGCCTTCGCGGTGGACGCCTTGATCGTCACCGAGCGCCATGCGCCGGAATTTTCCGGCGTGCTGGCGAAGACCGCCTCGGGCGGGCTGGAGCATGTCCCCCTCGTCGAAGTCGTCAATCTCGCCCGCGCCCTCGACTGGCTCGGCGACGCCGGCTATCAGCGCGTCGGCCTCGATTCGGAAGGCCCCGCCAGCCTGGAACAAACCGTCCTGAGCGCCCCGGTCGCGCTGGTCCTGGGCGCCGAGGGCAAAGGCCTGCGCCGCCTCACCCGCGAAAAATGCGACACGCTGGCGCGGCTCGACATGCCCGGCGCGATCAAAAGCCTGAACGTCTCCAACGCCTGCGCCGTCGCCCTCGCCTTGACCCGCGCCCGCCTCATGCAGTGATCCCGGTTGGCGCGGAAAACCCGCCCCTTGCGCCCGCCGTTCCGGACTGGTAGCAAATTTTTGGAGCCAAGCGCCCCAGCCGGCTTAGCACAGCGGTAGTGCAGCGGTTTTGTAAACCGAAGGTCGGGGGTTCGATCCCCTCAGCCGGCACCAATAAACTCAAAATGTTACGTGATTTTTCTTTAGCACATTGTTGGTCGCGGCGACGACCGACCTATGGAAAGATCGACAGGTTCCGCCCAGGCTCTGCTCCCGTCCGGGACAACTCGGACGGCAACCAGGGAGGCTTCATTGCAGACAAACAGAATATTGGCGACGGGAATGATCGCGCTCGGGCCCTGGATGACTTGCGCGCCGGCGAAAACCCACGAGTCTGCGCCTGCATCCTGCGGGACGGCGAAATTCGAACCCTATGCCGATATCGACAAGGTCCAGCAACTCAAGGTGGTGTGGGATTTCAATTTCGCCGATCCAAAGGCGGTCGGCGTCGTGTTCAACAATCTTGCGGCGCTGCTCAAGGCGACATCGGATTTCGGCCCGAACGCCATCGACCCGATCAAGGTCGTCGTCGTCTCGCACGGCCCGGAAATCGTCGTTTTCGCCAAGAAGAACTACGCCAAATACAAGCCCATCGTCGATCGCGCCGCCAGCTTCGCCCAGCAGGGCGTGCGTTTCGAGATCTGCCGCAACGCGGCCGGCGCGCACGGCTTCAAGCCGGAAGACTTTACGGATTCACCACTGTAATCCCCGCCGGCCCTTACGCCCTCGCCTATTGGCAAGCCAAGGGCTATTCGCTGAACGCGGTCGGCGCGACCATGCCGACGCCCCCGATCGACGATCTCAACCGCGCCGACATCAACAAGAAATGAGCTTCGCCCCGGCGCGAGCCGGGGCGGTTTTCGCCGGCGCCGCAGCCACGATCGGCCGCGATTTTTCGCCCTCCCCCGCCGAAGCGCGTCGTGACGGAAATCCCGCCGAACGGCCCACCACGCGATCGCGGAGAGCCTCGTTCCCGAATTTGCGCCAGTTTCCGCCCGGCGCGGTTCACACTCCTCGCCCATTCACGATGATGACGACGATCCAATCGCTGTCAAACAATCGGCATCCACCAAGATGACGCACTGGTATTTTTTAGGACTCCTCTGTACCCCTTGCGGAACCAAGCAGGAACATATATGTTTCGTTCATGATTTGTCTATAAACGATTCTCTTGCGCGATCCGGCGCGGGTGATCCAGGACAAAACTTGACAGGGCGCGGCCATGCTGACCAAAAAACAAAGCGAATTGCTTCGTTACATTCATGAGCGCCTCAAAGAGAGCGGCGTTCCGCCGTCCTTCGACGAAATGAAGGACGCGCTCGACCTGCGGTCGAAATCCGGCATTCATCGCCTGATCATGGCGCTGGAGGAGCGCGGCTTCATCCGCCGCCTGCCTAACCGAGCGCGGGCGCTGGAGGTGTTGCGCCTGCCTAAATCCTCGACCCCCGCGACGCCGCGCGGCGGGCGTTTCGCGCCGAGCGTCATCGAAGGCAATCTCGGCAGAACCCGGCCCGTCGTCGCCGGCGACGCCTCCGATTCGAACCAGAACGTCGCCATTCCGGTCATGGGCCGGATCGCCGCCGGCACGCCGATCTCCGCCTTGCAGACCCGATCCCACAGCATCGCCTTGCCGCCGGACCTGTTGTCCACGGGCGAGCATTACGCGCTCGAAGTGCGCGGCGATTCGATGATCGAGGCCGGCATTCTCGACGGCGACACCGTGGTGATCAAGAAGCAGGAAACCGCCGAATCCGGCGAAATCGTCGTCGCCTTGATCGACGACGAGGAAGCGACGCTGAAGCGCCTGCGCAAGAAGGGCGCCTCGATCGCGCTGGAGGCCGCCAATCCGGCCTATGAGACGCGAATCTTCGGCCCCGACCGGGTGCGCATCCAGGGCAAGCTGGTCAGTCTCGTGCGCAAATATTGAGCGGAAATTCTCGGCCTTCGCGCCGAATTTTCCGCTATTTCGTCGTCTCGTCCGGCGCCGTTTCCCCCGGCTCCATCGCCGGGAGCGCCGGGGCGCGGCGGCGCGGCGCGCGCGACCAGGGACGGTCCTCGCCCGGCGCGCGGGCTTGGCTCCATTCGACGCCCTTGGCGCCAAAGGCCAGGGTCACGGCCCCGGTTTCGGCGAGCTTGCGGCGGTCGAGCAGGATTTTCGGCGTGCAAGAACTGGGCGCATAAAGCGGCGAAATCACGATTTCGGCTCGCGCGCAGTCCTCGTGGAACGCTTCGCCGTCGAGCGCCAGAGCGACCGCCCCGCCGTCGCGCGCCGTCCCGACGCAGCCGAGCTTGTCGCAGCGGCCGGCGGCTTCCGTCTCGGGCAGAGCGCGCGGATCGGCGTCGGCGCGCAGCCATTGTTCGGCGGCGAAGGCGTTGCGATGCTTGGCCAGAATGGCCAGAAGCCCGTCGGCCTGCCGCAACGCCGCATATTCCCCGGTCGGCGCGACCGCCAGATCGAATCTCTGGCCGCTCGCCGCCCCTAAAAGGCCGACGCCGAGCAGCGGCAGCGCGGACAGTTTCATCAGCCTGGTGCGCCACAGCACCGCCGAGAGCACGGCGAGCGACAGAAAGACGATCGACCAGGGCGCGAACGCCGGCAGGGGAATCGTCGATCCCGGCGCCGATCCGATCCAGCGCGCGACGGTCATGATCAGCCCGACGCCGGCGCCGAGATAGGACCACACCCAGCCATCCAGGCCGAAGGGCGCGAGCAGCGACCCGACCAGCGCCGCCGGCACCGCGAACAGTTCGATCATCGCCAAAGTCAGCGGATTGCCGACCAGCACATAGGGATTCAGCTCGTGAAAGTCATAGGCCATGAACGAGGCCGTGGCGGAGGTGGCGCAAAAGGTCGCGATCAGGGCGGCGAAAACGCCATGCCGGCTCACTTCGGCCCAATGGTCGGCGAGCCCCCGCGCCGCGCGCTCCGCGTCGGTCCCGGCCGCCTTGTTCGCCGCCGCCGGCCGGCGCCGCGCCGCGCCGCGCGATTCGTAAACCGCGACCAGCGCCGCAACCGCCGCGAAGGAAAGCTGGAAGCTCGCGCCCAGCAAAGCCTCGGGCTCCAGAGCGATCACCGCCAGCGCCGCGAAGGCGAGATTGCGCATGGAGAGCGCCGGCCGCTCGGCGATCACCGCGCCCAGCAGGATCAGGGTCATGAACAAGGCGCGTTCCGACCCGACCCGCGAGCCGGTGAACAGGCCATAGGCGAGCGCCCCGAGCATGGCGAGCGCGGCGGCCCATTTCTTGATCGGATAGTTCATCGCCAGGAACGGAAACAAGGCCAGGAAACTGCGGAAGCCGACGAAGAAAATGCCGGCCACCAAGGTCATCTGCACGCCGGAAATGGTGATGATGTGGAAAATGCCGGCCTTGGCGATGGTTTCCCGCGCCTCCGGCGAAAGCAGATCGCGCTTGCCGGTCACCATGGCGGCGGCAATGGCCCCATTGTCGCCGCCGACGGAATCATAGACCCGCAGGGCCAAGGCGTTGCGCGCCCGATCCACCGCCGCATAAAAGCGCAGCCGCCAATCCGCCGATTCGGGCGCCGGCAGCGCCTCGGCCTTGCCCAGCACATTGCCGACGGCGCCGATGCGCTCGAAATAAGCGTCGCGGGCGAAATCGTAGCCGCCCGGCAGCGAGGCGCGCGCCGGCGGCAGCAGCCGCGCCTTGATCGTCAAGAAATCCCCGGCGGCGAAATCCGGCGCGCCGCGAAGCGTCAGGCGCACGCGATAAGGCGTCTTTTCCGGCGCAAGCTTTTCGGCCTCGACGACACGCAGCAGAAAGCGCGCGCCCTGGGGCCGGAAATCGACCTCTTCGACAAAGCCTGCCAGCTCGCCGATGTAGATATGATCGAGCGCCGGCGCATCGACCCGCGCCGCGCGCCAGCCGCCGGCGAATTCGCCCGCCGCCAGCGCCGCGATCGCAATCAACGCCGCCGAAAAGGCCCGGCGCCCGCGCGCCAGAAAAGCCAGAACCGCGAACAGCGCCGCCGTCGCGCCAACCAGCCACAAAACCGGCTCGGTCGGGGCGAGGAGATAAAAGATCGCGCCGGCGCCGGCGGCGGCCGGCAGCCACAAGAACGGCCGGCGCAGATCCCATTCCTCGTCCAGCGCGGCGGCGACGCGCGGGCGCAAGGCGGCGAACGCGGCGCGCGGCGAAAAAGCCGGAGCCGCGGCGCCGAGAATCCTGTCCGCCAGTCCCTCTGTCGGCCTTTTGGGCAGGGACGCCATGCGATTGCCTCTTTTTCAGCGCGCGCGGCCCATGCTACACGAACCCGCCGCGTCTTCGCCACCTCCTTCGCGTCCTTCTTTCGCGCGGCCCATCAGGTTTTTTTCGCTATGTCTCAAACCGTCGTCACGCGTTTCGCGCCCTCGCCCACCGGCTATCTTCATATCGGCGGCGCGCGCACCGCGCTGTTCAACTGGCTCCTCGCCCGCCAGACCGGCGGCAAAATGCTGCTGCGCATCGAGGACACCGACCGCGAACGCTCGACCGACGCGGCGATCGCCGCGATCGTCGACGGGATGAAATGGCTCGGCCTCGATTGGGACGGCGACACGATCCATCAGTTCGCGCGCGCGGAGCGCCACCGCGAGGTCGCCGAGGCGCTGCTCGCCAAGGGCGCGGCCTATAAATGCTATGCGACGCCGCGGGAGCTCGACGACATGCGCGAACTGGCCCGCAAGGAGGGCCTCCCGCCGCGCTATGACGGGCGCTGGCGGGAGCTGAACGGCACGGAGGCCGAGGCAAAAGCCATCGCGGAAGGCCGCAAGCCGGTGGTCCGGCTCAAGGCCCCGCGCGAAGGCGAGACGGTGATCGAGGACAAGGTCCAGGGGACGGTGACTTTCCCCAACAAGGATCTCGACGACCTGATCCTGCTGCGTTCCGACGCCACGCCGACCTATATGCTGGCGGTGGTGGTGGACGATCACGACATGGGCGTGACCCAGATCGTTCGCGGCGACGACCATCTGACCAACGCCGCGCGCCAGACCCATATCTATCAGGCCATGGGCTGGGACATTCCCGCCTTCGCCCATATTCCGCTGATCCACGGGCCGGACGGCGCGAAAATGTCCAAGCGCCACGGCGCTTTGGGCGTCGACGCCTATCGCGCCCTGGGCTATCTGCCCGAGGCCTTGCGCAATTATCTGGCGCGGCTCGGCTGGAGCCAGGGCGATCGCGAATTTTTCTCCACCGATGAGCTGATCGAGGCATTTTCGCTCGCTCAGGTCCATCGCTCGCCGGCGCGCTTCGACTACGCCAAGCTCGAAAACATGAACGGCCATTACATGCGGGCGATGGACGACGCGGCTTTGCTGGAGCAATTCCTCGCCGCATTACCCTATCTGCCCAACGCCAAGGACATGGTCGGGCGGATCGACGAGGCGAAAAAGCGCCAGCTCGCCATGGCCATGGCGGGTCTGAAGGAGCGCGCCAAGACCTTGATCGAGCTGGCGGACGGCGCGCAATTCCTGTTCGTCCAGCGGCCCCTCGCCTATGACGAAAAGGCCCGCGATCTGCTCAACGAGGGCGGACGCGCCCATCTCGCCCGTTTGGCGCCGAAGCTCGCCGCTCTGCCGGAATGGACGGCCGCCGCGGCCGAAGCCGCGGTCCGCGCTTTTGTCGCGGAATCGGGCGCGAAACTCGGCCAGGTCGCCCAGCCTTTGCGCGCGGCCTTGACCGGCCGCGCCACCTCGCCCGGCATTTTCGACGTGCTGGAGACGCTCGGCCGCGAGGAAAGCCTGGGCCGGATCGGCGACGCCGCGCGTCCGGCGTGACCCGCCGGCGCCGCGCGGCGCCTCTATGGTTTAAGGCGGCGCGACCTTGAACCGACCTAGACATTAAGCTACTGATGTGCAGCGCACAATTTTCACGCGTTTTGCCATATGCCGCCGGGCGCGCCAAGCTCCGGAGCTTGGCGTCACGCGGATTGCGCCGGCAGCGAAAAGGCGATCCTCATGAGTGAAACGGCCAAGTTTATCTCAGGCGACAAGACGATGGACATGCCGGTCATGCACGGCACGATCGGCCCGGCCGTCGCCGATATTTCCAAATTGTACGGCGAGACCGGGATGTTCACCTTCGATCCCGGCTTCACCTCGACCGCCGCCTGCGAATCCAAGATCACCTATATCGACGGCGACGAGGGCGTGCTGCTCTATCGCGGCTATCCGATCGAGCAACTGGCCGAACATGGCGATTTTCTGGAAACCTGCTACCTCCTGCTCAACGGCGAATTGCCGATGGCGCGGCAGAAGGCGGAGTTCGATTATCGCATCACCCGCCACACCATGGTCCACGAGCAGATGGCGCGCTTCTTCTCCGGCTTCCGCCGCGACGCCCATCCCATGGCGGTGATGACGGCCTCGGTCGGCGCGATGTCGGCCTTCTATCACGACTCGATCGACATTGCGGACCCTAACCAGCGCATACTTGCGACCACGCGCATCATCGCCAAAATGCCGACGCTGGCGGCCATGGCCTATAAATACAGCCTCGGCCAGCCCTTCATCTATCCGAAGAACGACCTCGACTATACGTCGAACTTCCTGCGCATGTGCTTCGCGGTGCCCTGCGAAGAGTACAAGGTCAATCCGATCGTCTCGCGCGCCCTCGACCGCATCTTCATCCTGCACGCCGACCACGAACAGAACGCCTCGACCTCGACCGTGCGTCTCGCCGGCTCCTCAGGCGCCAATCCCTTCGCCTGCATCGCGGCCGGCATCGCCTGCCTGTGGGGCCCGGCCCATGGCGGCGCCAATGAGGCGGCGCTCAAGATGCTGACCGAAATCGGCCATGTCGACAATATTCCGAAATATATCGCCAAGGCCAAGGACAAGAACGATCCGTTCCGCCTGATGGGCTTCGGCCATCGCGTCTACAAGAACTACGACCCGCGCGCCAAGATCATGGCCCATACCTGCCATGAGGTGCTCAACGACCTCGGCATCAAGGACGATCCGCTGCTCGACGTGGCGGTCGAGCTGGAGCGCATCGCGCTGCACGACGACTATTTCATCGAGAAAAAGCTCTATCCGAACATCGACTTCTATTCCGGCATCACCTTGAAAGCCATGGGATTCCCGGTCTCCATGTTCACGGTGCTGTTCGCCGTCGCCCGCACCGTCGGCTGGATCGCCCAGTGGAAGGAAATGCTCGACGATCCGCACCAGAAGATCGGCCGTCCGCGCCAGCTCTATACCGGCGCGCCGCGCCGCGACTACCGGATGATGGGGTCGCGTTGAGCAACAATCGCCTTCGACCCGGCGCCGCCGGCTTCATCGCCTTCCTTTGGCTGAACGCGTGGGGCGGCGCCGCTTTGGCTCAGGCCAATTCGCTGGAGGAAAGCGGAATTGGCGAAAAACGCGGCGAGCCCGTGGTCGTCGACGACAAAGCCTTCGATTGCGCGGCTTTCCGCCAGCTCGTCGCCGCCGCGCCCGACGGTTTCAAAGCCTTGCGCGGGGCAGTGACCAAAGACGCCGACGCGGTGACCACCTATGGCGCGACCGAAACCTTGTTCGGCGCGTGCGAGATCATCGACAAGAAAAAGATCGGCGACGTCGTCTATGCCTGTGCGGCAAAAAAGATCGATATCGACGACGTCAAGGCGACCATCGACGCCTGCCTCGGCGCCAATGCCTTCGGTTCCGCGGAAAACGAAAACCCCAATACGCAATTCCTGAAATATGAGCCGCGCCTCGGCGAAGTCCGCGCGCGCGTGGTGGCGTTGACGACCTTCGGCAAGACGACCCTGGCGATCATGAAACTGCGCTGAGCGGCAAAAGTCCTCTGTTTTCGCAGCTTTTTTTTTGCGAGCCGAAGGTCCGCGTCAGCGAATAACCGGCATCCACTTTTTCGCAAGCTGCTCGCGCCTCTGTCATACGAATGCCGAATGAACCATTCGGAATTCGTATTCCGCTGGCGCGAAAATCCGCCCGCGACATAGAGGATTTTCGCGCCATGGCGTTTCCGCGGATTGCGAAGCAATCTTGCGGAAACCGTATCACGACGCCAGCAGGTCGAGGATCGCGTCCGCCGCCTTCTCGCTGGGGCGCCTGTTGTCGGCCAGGGCGAGTTTTTCGCCTAGCCGGCCGACCGCCTCCAATTGCCGCCGCCGCTCGGGGCTGTCTTCGACGATCCCGCCGAGTTTTCCGGCCAGCGCCGCGCCGTTGGCCTCGTCCTGCAACAATTCGGGAAAGGCCATTTCGCCCAGAATGATGTTGGGCTGCGCCACCATGCTCACCTGAATCAGGCGCCGCGCGATCCATTCCTCGATTTTCGGCACCTTGTAAGCCACAATCGTCGGCGTCCGCGACAAGGCCAGCTCCAGAGTCACCGTGCCCGAGGCGGCGAGCGCGGCGCGCGCGGCGCGGAAGGCGGCGTTTTTTTCTTCCTCGCCGACCACCACGCGCGGCTTCACCGGCCATGACGCGATCAGCGCCTCCACCTGTTCGACGAGGCCGCGCGAAGTGGGAAGCACATAATCCAGCCCCGGATGCGCAGCGTCGAGCTGGGCGACCGCGGCGCCGAAGACCGCGCCCAGGCGCTGGATCACCGAAGCGCGCGACCCCGGCAGGACCAGGACCGGGCCGGATGTCTTCGCCGCGTCGTCGCCTTGCAGCGCGTCGCGCCGCTCGATCAGCGGATGGCCGATATAGACGCAGCGCGGGCCGCCAAGCCGCGCATGGACCTCGGGCTCGAAGGGGAAAATGGCGAGGATCAGATCGACGAAAGCGCGTATTTTCCTGGCGCGCCCCGGCCGCCACGCCCACACCGTCGGCCCGACATAATTGACGATCTTGAGATCGGGCAAGGCCTTCCGCACCCGCCGCGCCACGCGATGGTTGAAATCCGGGCTGTCGATGATGACCAGAACGTCGGGCCGCGCCGCGATCGCGGCGCGCGCGGTCTGGTCGATCCGCCGCAATACATTGCGCAGGTTGGCGAGCACCGGCAGAACGCCCATCAGCGAAATCTCATGCATCGGGAACAGGCTGACGAAATTTTCGGACGCCATCGCGTCGCCGCCGACGCCGCCTATTTCGACATCGGGCGTTTTCTCCCGCAGGGCGTGGATCAGGCCCCGCCCCAGCAGATCGCCCGAAGGCTCGCCCGCGATCATGAAAATCTTCATCGGCCGGCTTCCCGCGTGAATCCGTATAGAAACAGCCCGGCCCTTTCCGCTTGCGCCGCCACCGCCGCGCGGTCGAGAATCAGCACCCTGCCCGTCTCGACCGCAATCCCCATCAGCCCGGCTTTTTCCGCGGCGGCCACGGTTTCCGGCCCCATCGCCGGCAGATCGACGCGCAGATCCTGGCCCTTTTTCGGCGCCTTGATCAACAGGCCAGCCGGCCCTTTGGCGCGCCAGCGGCCCTTTTCCCGCAATTCGGCGACGCGCAACAGCATGGAATCGGTGCCTTCGGCCGCTTCGAGCGCGACGATGCGGCGATGGAAAAGCACCAGCGCCTGGCCGCAGTCGAAAGCCGAAAGCGCCGCCAGACAATCGGCGCCGAAAGCGAGATCTTCCGCCATGTCTTTCGGGAAAGGCAGGCGGTTCATCGGCCCCGCCGCAGCGAGCAGCTCCGGCGCCAGGGTCTCGACGCCGACGACCCGCAGCCCTTCGGATTCGAACAGCCTCACAACGCCTTTCAAGGCATGGTCGTCGCCGCCCTTGAGCAGCTTTACAATCTCTGGCAGGCGCTTGATCGCGCCCCAGTCTGGCCGCAGATCGGCGAATTCCGGCCGGCCGAGGCCGCCGATGAAACAGATTTCCTCGATTCCGCGCGCCTCGATCTCGCGGAAGGCCGCGCCGAGCTGGCCGACGCCGAGCCAGACATGGGGAAATTCCGCCACGCCCTCGCTGGCGATCCCCTTGAGCGCGAGAATAAACACGTCGCGCCCTCCCGCGCGCGCGGCGCGCGCGGCGACGAGTGGAAACTGGCCCGCGCCGCAGATGAGCGCGATCTGGCCGCTCACGGCGCGCCACGCTCCATTTCCGGCATGCACAAGGCGCGGTCGCCGCCGGCGCGGATGAAATCGACGATCATCATCACCTCGGCATGGTCGGCGAATTCCTCGGCGACGTCCTCGACACGCTCCTTCAATGTGCCTTCCGGCGCGAAAAGCGCGCGATAGGCGCGGCGCAGGTCATGGATCGCCTCGCGCCCGAAATTGCGGCGCTTGAGCCCGACCAGATTGAGCCCCATCAGGAAGCCGCGGCTGCCGAACGCCAATCCGAACGGGATGAGATCGGCGCCGATGCCGGTCATGCCGCTGACGAAGGCGTGGGCGCCGACCCGCGCATATTGGACGATGGCCGAGCCGCCGCCGCAGATCACAAAGTCGTCGATGGTGACATGGCCGGCGATCATGCAATTGTTGGAGAAGACGCAATCGTTGCCGATGATGCTGTCGTGCCCGACATGGGCGTTGGCGAGAAAGAAGCAGCGGTCGCCAACGACGGTTTCGGCGCGTCCGCTGGCCGTGCCCGGATTCATGGTGACGCCCTCACGGACCACGCAATCCGCGCCGATCGTAAGGCTGGTGTCCTCGCCGCGATATTTCAGATCCTGCGGCTCGTAGCCGATCGAGGCGAAGGGATAGATCCTGGCGCGCGGGCCGATCGTCGTGCGGCCATTGACCACGGCGTGGGATTTCAGCGTCACGCCGTCGCCGAGCGTGACCTTGGGGCCGATATGGCAGAACGGGCCGATTTCGACGCCGTCGCCAAGCCGCGCGCCGTCCTCGACGATCGAAGTGGGATGGATCGACATGGTCTAACCTTATTTTTCGGCGTCGGAGAGGATCATGGCGCTGATTTCGGCCTCGGCGACCAGGCCGCCGTCGACCATCGCCTTGCCCTGATACCACCAGATATTGCGGCGCTGATTGATCCGGGTCATGTGGAACTCGACGCGATCGCCCGGCACGACCGGCTTGCGGAACTTCGCCTTGTCGATGGTCATGAAATAGACCAGGGGCGGCTTGGCGCCGCCGAGTTTGGCCATGACGCAGAGCGCGCCCGCCGTTTGCGCCATGCCCTCGATCAGCAGCACGCCGGGGAAAACCGGGCGATCGGGAAAATGGCCGGTGAATTGCGGCTCGTTGATCGTGACGTTCTTGATCCCGATCCCGAATTCGTCGCCGCGCGCCTGAACGATGCGATCGACCATCAGGAAAGGATAGCGATGCGGCAGCAATTGCATCAGCCGCTGTATATCCACCGTTTCCAAGGTTTGGCCCTGATCCGACATATCCCGACCCATGAATATCGACTGAGAGACTGTAACGGCCCGCTTTAACGACACATTCGTGGCGAATACCAGCAAAAACTAAGCTTCTGTGCCCTTGCGCCGAACCATGCGGTCGACGGCCGCGACGCCCTTGAGCCATTGCCGCGCGTCGCGCGCCGGCGAGCCGCCGATCCGGGCGCCCGGCGGAACATCGGCCATGACGCCGGATTGCGCGCCGATCTGCGCGCCCATGCCGATCTTCAAATGGCCGGTGATCCCCGCCTGCCCGCCGGCGACGACGAAATCGCCAAATTCGGTCGAGCCTGAAATCCCGACCTGACTGACGATGACGCAATGGCGGCCGATCACGACATTATGGGCGATCTGCACCAGATTATCGATCTTGGTTCCCTCGCCGATTATGGTGTCGCGATTGGCGCCGCGATCGATGGTGCTGTTGGCGCCGATCTCGACATCGTCCTGGACGATCACCCGACCGACCTGCGGCGCCTTGAGATGGCCGCGCGGACCCATGGCGAAGCCGAAACCGTCCTGGCCGATCCGCACGCCGGGATGGACGATGACCCGGTCGCCGATCAAGGCGTGGCAGACGGTCGCGCCCGCCCCGATCGACGAGTTGCGGCCGATCCGCACATGCGGGCCGACCACCGCATTGGGGCCGATCGTTGCGCCGGCCCCGATCTCGGCATGGGGCCCGATCACCGCGCCGGGATCGACGATGACGTCGGCCTCCAGCCGCGCCGAAGGATGGACATTGGCGCCGGGCGAGACGCCGTGGCTGTCGAACCATGAGCCCGGCCGCGCCGCCTCGGGATAGATCTTCGCCGCGACGATGGCGCAGGCGCGATAGGGCTCGCGCACCACCAGGGCCGCAACGCTTTTTGGCGCGCGATCGGCGTGGCGCTCGGACAGCAGGCAGGCGGTGGCCCGCGTCGTGGCGAGCTGGTCGGCATATTTCGGATTGTCGAGAAAGACCAGATCGCCCGGACGCGCGCGGTCGAGCGGCGCCACGTCGAAAATCTTCTGGCCGAGGTCCACCTCGCCGATCGCACGGGCGCCCGTCCATTCGACGATCTCGGCCAGGGTCGGCGCGACGGCGCGGCGAAAGAATTTCATTTCTTCCAAGCGATGATCCCCCAAGATCGACCCAACGCCACGGAACGGCGCGGCCAAAATCGCGACGCCCAGAACCTCCGCGCGAGGGCGGACCGCTCTTTCATACGGTTTCCGCAAGATCGCTTCGCAATCCGCGGAAACGCCATGGCGCGAAAATCCTCTATGTCGCGGGCGGATTTTCGCGCCAGCGGAATACGAATTGCGAATGATTTATTCGGAATTCGTATCATAGCAAAAGGGCGCGGCTGAACGCCGCGCCCTCGCTTAGGCATGCATAAAACTCAGAACGTCGTGCCGCCGCTGAAGCTGAACTGCTGTTCGATGTCGTATTGCGATTTCGACAACACGAAAGCGTAGTTGAAGCGGATCGGGCCCATCGGCGAGTTCCAGATCAGACCGAGACCGGCCGACGAGCGGACGATCATATTGTTGCTGCCGACATCGATACAGGGCAACTGCGTGACCGGCAGACCGACGGTGGGATCGTAGCTTTGCTTCGCCGAGCCATTCGGATAGTGGGTGACCATATAGGCGCAGGCGCCGGGGGCAGTGGCCTGCGCCGCCGAATAGCCGAGATAGGTGCCGAAATTGGTCTCGCCCTTATAGCCCCACAGGCTGCCGGCGTCAAAGAAGACCGCGCCCTTCAGGCCGATATCCTTGGGCAGATAGGGAATCGGGAACTGGGTTTCGACCGAGGCGCCCCAGTACTCCGTGCCGCCGAGGGCGTTGCCGTTGTTGTTCGATGTCGAGTTGGTGATGTCGCGCGGCCCGATGCCGCCGGGCGCGAAGCCGCGCACCAGGCTCGGTCCGAGATTGAAATTGTCGGTGACATGCAGCTCGTTTTTGCCGATCTGCAACAGATCGCCGGCCTGGAGATGGGCGATGCCGACGACATCGTCGAAATAAAGCCCCTGATAGCCGCGCAGATCGACGGTGGTGCGCAGGAAGTCGGAATAGCCGCCGAGGCCGGCGAGATCCTGCTTCAATTCGGCATGGACGCCAGATTGGGGATTTTTCGGATTGTCGATATTGTTATAAACCAGGGTGTAGCCGATCATCGACGTCACCCAGTCGCCCTGCGCCTGTTTGAGCGCCAGCGAGGCCTCGCCATTGGTCAGACAGCTGTTGGCCCAGGTGACCGCCGTGCCGTTGTAGGGCGGCGTGAACCACTGCGGATAGCTACAGTCGTTATAGGGCTGGGTCGACGTGTTGGGGATCGTCAGCCGCGAATTATACAGCGTGTAGCGCGGGGCGATCGTCAATTCGTCGGTCAGCGGAATGCCGAGGCGCAACGTGCCGCCGGTCACCCAGTTCGAATAATAGGAGAAATAGGAGGCTTGGCTGATCTTCGAATAAAGGTCGAAGCCCGCCGCCATGCGGTTGTCGAGGAAGAACGGCTCGGTGTAATTGAGTTCGACGCCGCTGGCGTATTGGCCGGCCGAAACCGAGGCGCGGACAAATTCGCCGCGGCCGAGGAAGTTGCTCTGGGTCACCGAAACCTGGGCGATGAAGCCTTCGACGGTGGAATAGCCGCCCGAAATCGAGAACGAGCCGGTGGACTGCTCTTCGACATCCACATCGACGATGACGCGATCCGCCGTGGAGCCCTGCTCGTTGCTGATCTTGACCTTCTTGAAATAGCCGAGCCCGTTGAGACGGCGCTCCGCCTTGTCGATCAGCACCTTGTTGTAGGCGTCGCCCTCGCCGATGTCGAACTCGCGGCGGATGACGTAATCGCGCGTCGCGGTATTGCCGCGAATATTGATCCGCTCGATATAGACGCGCGGCCCTTCCTCGACATTGAAGGTGATCGTGACGGTGCGGGTCGCCGGATCCTTGTCGCCCTGGACGCGCACCTGCGAGAAGGCGTAGCCCAGCTTCTGGACTTCCTTGGTCAGGCGCGTTTCGCTCTTCTGGACCGCGTCGCCGTTATAGATTTCGCCCGCATGGATATCGAGCGCCGACTTCAACGCCGGGTCGCTCACGCCCGGAATATGCGATTGGATATTGACCGAACCGACGCGATAGACCGGACCTTCTTCAACGGTAATCGTGACGATATAGCCGCCCGCCGCCGGGTCATAGACCGGATCGACGCCGACGACGCGGAAATCGGCATAGCCGTTCTTGAGATAATAGCGCCGGATCGCCTCGGCGTCCTTCGCCAGACGATCGGGATCGTAAACGTCCGAGGTCTTGAAGAACGACAGATAGTTCATCTCCGTCGTTTCCATCAGGCCTTTCAGCTTGCCTTCGGAATAGGCGTGATTGCCGACGAAATGGATCTGCTTGACGCCGGTCTTGTCGCCTTCGGTGATATCGAAGACGACGTCCACCGAACCCTGGGGGGTCGAGACCGTCCGCACGGTCACCTTGGCTGCATTGTGACCCGACCGGCGGTAAATATCGAGAATGCGCGCCACGTCGGCGTCGGCGACCGCCTGACTATAGGCGCCGCGATTCTTCAGCTGAATCTCTTTTTGCAGATCTTCTGACTTGACCTTGGAATTGCCGACGAAAACCACGTGATTGATGACGGTCGAGTTCTCGACCACCCGCACCACCAGCGCGGAGCCGCGATGGCTGACCTCGACATCGGAGAAATAGCCGGTGCCGTAAAGCTTCTTGATCGCCTCGTTGGTGTCGCCACCGACGAAATAAGACCGGATCGTCGCGGAATCGACGCGATGATTGCCCTCGACCACGACGGTTTCGTCCGCCGCAAACGCCGGACCCGCGATTGAGCCGACCATCAGCGCTGCCGCGAAAGCGGTTCGGCTCATAAGACCTTGGCGGAACATCATTGAAACCCGGTCTCCGTAACTCTCGACCCGCCCCGATTTGGTTTGGCGACGGGGGACCGAATTGCAGGCGATCCGGCCACTAATTTCAGACTTCGAATGGATAGCATAAACCAAGCCTGTCCATTTCGACTCTGCTTCTACAAGGTTTATGGAATCCTGCAAATGCCTTTGGTTCCGAGTCCCGTTTTTTTACGGCGCCGTGTCTTGCAGGACACGGCGCCAGGCCCATTTTCGCCGCAATTGCCGGCTTTCCCGGCCGCCTCGCGACGGAGTGCGACGGCGTCCTCAACCGAGCTTGAGCCAGGTTCGGGTCAGACGGACGATGTCGTTATAGGTCGCGACCAGCATCAGCGCCGCGACGAAAGCCAGGCCGATCCGGAAGCCGAACTCTTGAACGCGCTTGTTGAGCGCCCGCCCCCGCGCCGCTTCGAAGGCGTAATAGAGCAGGTGCCCGCCATCCAGCAGAGGAACCGGCAGCAGATTCAGGATGCCGATCGAAATCGACAGGATCGCGGCCAGATTGAACAAAGGCCATATTCCCGTTTTCGCGACATCGCCCGATATTTCGGCGATGCGAATCGGACCCGACAATTGCTTTGTCAATTCCTTGCCGACAATCAATTTGCCCAGATAGGCCCCCGTGCCGTCAATCACCTGCCAGGTCTCGCGAAAAGCCTGCATCGTCGCCGCGGGCGCGCTGAAGGTCTGCTTGCGCCAATCTTCCCGGGCGCCGCCCGCCATGACTCCAAGCACGCCGCCATGCTGCAGGCCCAAGGGCGTCTCGCTGTCCTTGAGCGTCGGCGTGGCGTCCAGTTCGATCCGCACGCCGGCGCGATCGACGGCGAAGTGAAGCTTCAACCCGGCGGAAGCGCTGATGATCCGTTGCATATCGGCAAAACTGTCGATCGCCTGTCCGTCGATCGCGACGACCAGATCGCCTTTCTGAAAGCCCGCCGCCGCCGCCGGGCTTCCCTCCACGACGCCGGCGATGCGCGGCGTCAGCACCTCACGGCCCTGGAAGTAAAACAAAGCGGAGAAAATCAGAATGGCGAGAACGAAATTCGCCAGCGGGCCGGCCGCGACGACCGCCGCCCGTTTCCATACATTCTGGGCGAAAAATGAAACCTTGCGCTCGGCCTCCGGCATCCGGGCGATGGCGTCCTGGTTCTCTTCGCTCGCGGCGTTGGCGTCGCCATGGAAGCGCACATAGCCGCCGATCGGCAAGGCCGCGAGCCGCCAGCGCGTGCCATGGCGGTCGGTGAAATGCGCCAGCTCCGGCCCAAAGCCCATGGAAAAGGCGTCGACCTTGATTCCGCACAGCCGCCCGACCACGAAATGGCCGAACTCATGAAAGAACACGACAATGCCGAGGACGAACAGGAAGGGCAAAATGTAAGACCCCATGGCCCACAGCGAATGAAACAGCAACATGGCGCACCCCGGCTGCGCGGCAGCGGCGCCGCGCGAATGGTTACGATTTCGTTAACATGGCGTATCGACGCCTAGCGGCCAAGGCCATCGAGCCGGCCCCGCGACCTTTCTCTCACAATATGGTCAACGGCGAGCGCGGCCTCAATATCCGGTGGCGTCCGCGCCGCGCCTTCCTTCTCGAAAAGTTCACAAATCTCTTCAACATATCTAGCTATGTCGTTGAATCTTATTTGCTTATCCAGGAAAGCGGCGACCATCACTTCATTGGCGGCGTTCATGATCGTCGGCATGGCGCCGCCCGCCGCGAGCGCGTCCATCGCCACGCGCAGCGCGGGGAAACGTTCGAGATCGGGCTTTTCGAAAGTTAACGATCCAATCTGGGCGAGATCGAGGCGGCGCGCCTGGGTCGGCACCCGGTCGGGCCAGCCGAGGCAATGGGCGATCGGAACCTTCATGTCGGGCATGGCCATGCCGGCGGTCACCGCGCCATCGGCGAAGGAGACCAGCCCGTGGACGATCGACTGGGGATGAACCAGAACGTCGAGCTTGCGCGCCTCGATCCCGAAAATATGCAGGGCCTCGATCAGTTCGAGCCCCTTGTTCATCAGGCTGGCGGAATCGACCGTCACTTTCGGCCCCATCGCCCAATTGGGATGGGCCAGCGCCTGTTCCGGGGTCGCGGCGGCGATTCGCTCCGCGCTCCAGGTGCGGAACGGGCCGCCGGAAGCCGTCAGCCACATCTTTTCCAGCCGGCTCGGGCTTTCGCCGCCGAGCGCCTGGAAAATGGCGTTATGTTCCGAATCCATCGGCAGCACGCGCACGCCCTTCTCGCGCGCCCGGCGCATGAACGGTTCGCCGGCGCAGACCAGACATTCCTTGTTGGCGAGCGCCACGTCCCGGCCCGCCTCGATGGCGGCGAAAGTCGGGACGACCCCGGCGGCGCCGGCGATCGCGCCCACCACCAGATCGGCCTCCATGCGCGCCGCTTCCTTGAGCGCCTCGGGACCGGCGCCCGCACGGATTCCGCTCCCCGCCAATTCACCTTTCAGCATCGCGTAGGCGCCCGGATCGGCGACGGCGGCGAAGCTCGCGCCGAGCGAGCGGGCGACGCGGGCGAGATTGACGGCGTCGCGTCCGCCCGCCACCGCCACGGTCTCGAAAGCGCCCGGCGCGCCCAGGATCACCGCCTCGGTCGAACGGCCGATCGAGCCGGTCGCGCCCAGAATGGTGAGCCTGCGCGGACGCGCGAGCGGAACGGGCGCCGGAGATGCGGTCATGAGAATCCTATTGCCAATAGAAAAGGCCGGCCGCCGCGCTCGGCGGCACGGCGCGCCACAGGCCGAACAAGACGGCGAAGACCGCCGCCGCGATAAAGCCGTCGAGCCGGTCCATGACGCCGCCATGGCCGGGAATGAGCCGGCTTGAATCCTTCACCCCGAACCGCCGCTTGATCCAGGATTCGAACAGGTCGCCGGCCTGGGCCAGCGCGCCGGCGGCAAGGCCGAGCAGGAAGACTTCGCCGAGCGGCGACCGGGCGGTGGGCCAAAGATGAGCGACGATCGCGCCGAGCGCGGCGCCGCAAAACACGCCGACAAGAAAGCCGGACCAGGTCTTGCCGGGCGAGATGCGCGGCGCCAGCTTCGGCCCGCCGATCAGCCGGCCGCCGAAATAGGCGCAGATGTCGGCGCCCCAGACCACGGCGAACAGCCAGCCGATGGCGCAGGCGCCGAAAAAAGGGTCATGGCGCAAGGACAAAACCGCGACCAGCAGCCCGGCGGCGTAAAGCAGCCCGCCGGCCGCCCAGAGCCGGAACCCCGGCCCGGCCGCCCAGGCCACGAAAGCCGCGACCGGCGCCGCCAGCAGAAAAGCATATTCGATCCGCCCGATGCGAAACAGCACGACGACCGCGCCGAGCAGGACGGCGCCGGCCAGGACGCGCAGCAGCGGCAGGGGCGCGCCGATCAGGCGCTGCCATTCCCAGTTCACCGCCAGCGCCGAAATCAGCCAGTACAGCGCGAAGGGCCAGCCGCCCAAAGCGAGCGCGCCCAAAGCCGCGCTGGCCAGAACCAGAGCCGAAGCCGCGCGGACCCACAAATCCCCCAGATGGTGGCGCGCCATCAGGCCTTGCGCGCTTGCGGCGCCGCCCGGAGCCGGCGGCAGGTCTGACTTATCCATGGGCGCGCCGCGATCCGCTCATGACGCGGACTTGACCTGAGCGAGCGCTGGCGCGACGCCGCCGAAGCGCCGCTCCCGCGCGCGAAAGCTGGCGATCGCCTCCTCGAAGGCGGCGCGGTCGAAATCCGGCCAGTAGATCGGCAGGAACACCAGCTCGCTATAGGCCGCTTGCCACATCAGGAAATTGGACAGGCGCATTTCCCCCGAGGTGCGGATGATGAAATCGGGATCGGGCGTTCCGGCGGTCCACAGCCGCGACGCCAGCGCCTCCTCGTCGATCGCGCCGGGATCGAGCCGTCCCGCCGCCGCTTCGCGGGCCAAGGCGCGCGCCGCTTCGACGATCTCCTGGCGGGCGCCGTAATTGAAGGCGACGATGAGATCAAGCTTGCTGTTGCCGCGGGTGCGGTTCTCGGCCTCTTCGAGCAAAGCGACGATTTCCGGCTTGAGATGGGCGCGCTCGCCGATCACCCGCACCCGCACGCCGGCTTCATCGAGCGTATGCAGGTCGCCGCGAATGAACAGTTTCAGCAGGCCCATCAGATCGGCGATTTCCTGGGGCGGACGGGCCCAGTTCTCGCTGGAGAAACTATAGACGGTGAGATAGCGCACGCCGAGATCGCTCGCCGCGCGCACCGCGCGCCGCAAGGCCTCGACGCCGCGCCGATGGCCCTCGAATCGCGGCAGGCCGCGCGCCGCCGCCCAGCGGCCGTTGCCGTCCATGATGATTCCGACATGCAGGCCGCCGCCGCCCGCGGGGCGCTTCGCCCCGGCGGCGCCGTCGATCGTTCGCTGTTCGCTCATCAAATCCGCCCGCAACCCCAAGCCCGCGCCGTTTCCCCGGCGCCCGCACGCTTTAGCACAAATCGAACGCCCACACGACGCCCCTCACCCGACGCCCCTCACCCGACGCCCTTCTTGGCCACCGCGCGTCAGACCTGCATGATTTCCTTTTCCTTGGCCGCCAGCACCCCGTCGATCTCGACGATGGCCGCGTCGGTGGCCTTCTGCACCTCGCTCTCGTGGCGCTTTTCCTCGTCCTCGCCGATCGCCTTGTCCTTGGCCAGCTTTTTCAGCACATCCATGCCGTCGCGGCGCACATGGCGGACGGCGACGCGCGATTCCTCGGAATATTTGTGAGCGAGCTTGACCAGCTCCTTGCGGCGCTGCTCGTTGAGCTCGGGAATGCGGATGCGCAGGATCTGGCCTTCCACCGTCGGCGACAGGCCGAGATTGGCGTCGCGGATCGCCCGGTCCACCGCGCCGACCATGCCCTTGTCCCACACCTGGACGGCGAGCGCCCGGGACTCCGGCACCGAAATGGTCGCGACCTGATTGATCGGCATGGACTGGCCATAGGCTTCGACCGTCACCGGCTCCAGCAGCGCGGCCGAGGCGCGCCCGGTGCGCAGGCCGCCGAGTTCGTGCTTGAGCGCCTGGATCGCGCCCTGCATGCGCCGCTTGATTTCCGCCAGATCGAATTGAGCGCTCATGAATCACCTGTTCTGATCGGCGCCGGCGCGCCTTGAGTTCTTGTCTTGTCTTGTTTTGTTCTGGGTCAGGGCGCGACGACGGTCGCCCTGCCCTCGCCCGACAGCGCCGCCGTGATGGCGCGCGGCTCCGCGATGGAGAAGACGATTATCGGAATCCGGTTCTCTCTCGCAAGAGCAAAGGCGGCGGTGTCCATCACCGCGAGATTTTTGGCGATGGCCTCGTCGTGGGTCAGGCGCTCGTAGCGGGTCGCCGCCGGATCCTTTTTCGGGTCGGCGGAATAGACGCCGTCCACCTGGGTCGCCTTCATGATGGCGTCGCAGGAGAGCTCCGCCGCGCGCAAAGCCGCGCCGGTGTCGGTGGTGAAGAACGGATTGCCGGTGCCGCCGGCGAGAATCACGATCCGGCCCTTGTCGAGATGATGCAGCGCCGCCTGACGCGAAAAAGGCTGGCACACCGAAGGCATGGGCACGGCCGACAGGGCGCGGGCAGGCTGGCCGCGTTTCTCGATGGCGTATTCGAGGGCGAGCGCGTTCATCACGGTCGCCAGCATGCCGATCGAATCGGCGCGCGCCCGCTCGATGCCCTTTTCAGCCCCGCGAATGCCGCGAAAGAAATTGCCGCCGCCGACCACCACCGCGATTTCGGCACCCAGCCCGGCGGCCGCCGCCAGATCGTCGGCGATGCGGTCGAGGGTCGCGGAATCGAGACCGTGGGTCAGTCCGCCCTGCAAGGCCTCGCCCGACAATTTGACGACCACGCGTTTCCATTGCGGGCTTGGCTGCGAAGCGTTCGGGCTTGGCGGCGAAGCGTTCGGGCCTTGCGGCGAAGCATTCATGGAGGCTCCCTTGACGACTCCGAGCCCGCGCCGCGATTCGGCCCGGCGGCGATGCTTGTAACGTCTTTTTCAGCCCGCTTGAAGGGTTGCTTCGCCGGCTTCCCCAACGAAAAAGGCGCCCGAAGGCGCCTTTTCTCCTGAGCGGAAGCGAAAGATCAGCCCTGGCCGGAAGCGGCGGCCGCGACTTCCGCCGCGAAATCGGCTTCCTGCTTCTCGACGCCCTCGCCCAGCACATAGCGGACGAAACCCTTGAGCGCCACCGGGGCGCCGACGGCCTTGGCCGCTTCCGCCACCGCCTGCGCGACGGTCTTGGCGTTGTCGTGGATATAGGGCTGCTCGACCAGCGTGACTTCCTTGAAATAGGTTTTCAGGCCGGATTCGACGATCTTGTCGAGCACATGGGGCGGCTTGCCGGCGTTCTTCTCGCGCAGCACGTTCTTCTCGCGCTCCAGCGTCGCCGGATCGACGCCGGAGGCGTCGAGCGCCAGCGGATTGGCGGCGGCGACATGCATGGCGATCTTGCGGCCGAGCTCGGCGAGCTGGTCCTTGTCGCCGGTCGATTCCAGCGCCACGATCACGCCGATCTTGCCAACGCCCTCGCTGACCGCGCTGTGGACATAATGGCCGATGACGCCATGCGGCACGCTGAGCGTAGCGGCGCGGCGCAGGGTCATGTTCTCGCCGATGGTGGCGATGGCGTTGGAGATCGCGGCGGCCACCGTGCCGGCGTCGCCCGGATAATGCTGCTTCTTCAGTTCTTCGACATCCCCGACGCCCTTTTCCACCGCGACCAAAGCGATGGTCTTGACCAGGGCCTGGAACTCCTCGTTGCGGGCGACGAAATCGGTCTCGGAATTGACCTCGACCACCACGCCATTGCCGTCGCGCACGGCCACGCCGACCAGGCCTTCCGCCGCGACGCGGTCGGATTTCTTGGCCGCCTTGGACAGGCCCTTCTTGCGCAGCCAGTCGACCGCGGCCTCGATGTCGCCGCCGCTTTCGTTGAGCGCCTGCTTGCAGTCCATCATGCCGGCGCCGGTCATTTCGCGCAATTCCTTCACCATCGCGGCGGTGATATTGGCCATGGGGCTTTTCCTTCAGGTTCTGGGCCGGCGCTGCCGCGCCTGGGGCCGAATGTTAAGACGGGAAAATGTGAAAACTCGACGACAAGCGTCTTGGCAAGGATGCGGCGCGCCAAGGCTTAAGCCGGCGCGCCGAAAAAAACATCGAAAGGCTCGCGATCCGCGAAAACCGGCGCTACCGGCGCCCCCCGCCTTTTTCCCTCCCCCTCGCGGGGAGGGTCACGCCGCCTTTTCCCTCCCCCTCGTGGGGAGGGTCAGGCCCCTTTTTCCCTCCCCCTCGTGGGGAGGGTCAGGGTGGGGGGAAACCCTGCTCAGCCGGCGATCAAGCCGCGCGCCTGTTCGACCCAGGCGCCGACCTTGCCGTTGAGCTTGAGATCGGACTCGACCTTCTTGGCGTCGTCCTCGGACATGGCCGCGAACTGCCAGTAATGGAACAAGCCGGCGTCATTGAGCTTCTTTTCGACCTGCGGACCGACGCCCACGAGCTTGGAGAGATCGTCCGGGGCGCCGCGCGGCGCCGACAGAAGCTCGAAAAGCTCGGCCCCGGCGGCCGGGGCTTCCGCATCGGCGGCCAGTTCGACGGCGGCGGGCAGTTCGGCGACGGCGGGCTCTTCCGACGCGCCGACATCCATGCCCATCGCGCCCTGGCTGCGGGAAATGCCGTCGAGCGCGGCGCGGGCGATCAGGTCGCAATAGAGCGCGATGGCGCGGCCGGCGTCGTCATTGCCCGGGATCGGAAAAGTGATGCCGTCCGGATCGCAATTGGTGTCGAGGATGGCCGCGACCGGAATGTGAAGGCGGGCCGCCTCCTTGATCGCCAGCTGCTCCTTGTTGGTGTCGATGACGAAGATCAGGTCCGGGACGCCGCCCATGTCCTTGATGCCGCCGAGCGCCTTTTCCAGCTTCTCGCGCTCGCGCGACAGCATCAGGCGCTCTTTCTTGGTCAGGCCGGACGCGCCCGAGTTGAGCTGGTCGTCGAGCTTGCGCAGGCGCGAAATCGAGGCCGATATGGTCTTCCAGTTGGTCAGCATGCCGCCGAGCCAGCGCGAATTGACGTAATATTGCGCCGAACGCTTGGCGGCGTCGGCGATCTGCTCCTGCGCCTGACGCTTGGTGCCGACGAACAGCACGCGGCCGCCCTTGGCCACCGTGTCGGACACCGCCTTGAGCGCCTGATGCAGCAGCGGCACGGTCTGGGCGAGGTCGATGACGTGGATATTGTTGCGGACGCCGAAAATGAAGGGGGCCATTTTCGGGTTCCAGCGATGCGACTGGTGGCCGAAATGAGCGCCGGACTCAAGCAGGCTGCGCATGGAAAAATCGGGAAGCGCCATGTTTTTTTCTCTCCGGTTGTGCCTCCGCGAACCATTTGGGCCGTTTTTTTCGGCCACCGGAGCGCAACCTTGAAACAGGCGGCGCGAAAGTTCGCGTGCGGGATGGGCGGCCCTCCTACAGCAGGAAAGGCGGTTTGGCAAGGGTTTTGCCCGAAAAATCGGGACGCCGGGGGCGGGATGGACGATCGCCGGCGCCCCCTCGCCTTCTCCCGACTTGGGCGATCCACGGCGCAACGGCCGACAATGTCCAGGATGGGCGAGGAGAAGTTGTGGAGCGAAGGGCCGGTTTCGTGGGATGAGCGCTCGAAGGCGTTATGGCAAAGATGCGCTAGAACCGGAAATATGACTTTAGCTAAAACGACCCGGCGTTTCCTGCTGAAACGGGACTACTTCGGAGTTGGATGCGAAGCGAGCGCCGTTGCGCCACAAGCGATCATTGCTGAGACTCCGGCTGTATGAGGTGCTGTATGTTTCGCGGATCCCGAGACAGGCGTTTGATAAAACCGTCACTCGTATTCGTCGGCTTCCGCGAGCCCAATCTGAGCCTCCTGGGCGAACCGGAAGAGCCCCACCCCGAGGAAAATGGTGGCTATAATGAACAGGAAGCCGGCGCCATAGGCATATTTTAGCCCCATGAACTCGCTTGCGAAAACGATGGCCAATAGGACAGTGGCGCAAATTCCGCTAATGATCGCAGCATAAATTCCCCTGCTCAACAGCCGCGCGCGTCGGCGCAGACGGCCCACATCTGACTTGAGGTGCCCCCTCACCGGATCATTTTCAGGAATTGCGTTCAGCACTCGGATTCGCTCGATGATCGCTGAAAGTCGCGACGACATGAGCGAAACGAATGCGGCCACAGCTCCAAGGAAAAAGGTTGGAGCCGTGGCCTGTGAAAAAATCTGCGTGAGCCGTTGAACGTCGGGGATAATGTCGAACATCGGACCTTTTCCCGCCACGTGTAACAAGGCCGCTTCGCTCAGGCCATCGTGGACTTGCCGCCGGTGGACGCTATCGCGAAAATTCCTCAGGTAATCTCTGATTTTGGCGATAATTTGCCGCGATTGTTGGCGCTTAGCAAGAGCGAGCTGATCTGTCGCGGCGCTCCTAAAATGTTTGCGCCGAGCGAGTATCTTCGTCCGGCACGGCTGTCAATAGCGCCACTTTTACGCGGCGCCCTCCAGTTCTAGAGCATATTCCCGAAAAGTTGATAGACTTTTCGGACAAGAATATGCGTCATAACAATGAAATAACGGAGCGCCTTCGACTCTATTATTTCCGAACGCGCTCTAAAGGCTATTTCAAGCCGATATAAAAAGGGCGCCGCTTTGGACAATCGACTTTACCTGCGATAGACGCGACGCGCCGTGCGGCGCGTCGAGCGGTGGGCGACGCCAGCGCGGGTCAGGACTTGCACGATCGGACCGTCGGAACTGGACATGGTCGCGGCGCTCGGCGAGGCGACAATCGGCGCCGCCTCGGCGAGCGGCGCGTAGCTCAGAATCGACGCGACAATAGCCGTTCCCGTCAGCATAGTGGTTCGGGTCGTCTGGTTAGCTTCGTTTTCCTGCGTTGGACCTGCAAGGCTCCATCCTGGAAGAAGTCGAACAGGCTGGCTCATGTGAGCCATTGCCGGCCTCCCGCAGAGCGCGGACGCCGGCAATCCCGATCGCCGTGACACGTCCGCTCAGGGCTTGTAGTTGGAATATCCCGGCCCGGTCTTATCGTAGACGTTGTTCAGGTCGTCCGGCATGATCGCAGCCACTCCCGAAGTCGGACGCGTGATCAGGTCTTCGGGCAGAACGGCGGTCCGGAACTTATAGCCCGGCGGCAGTTTCAGCTTGCTGCCGAGATTCGCGGCGTCGGCATAGGACTGGACCGGATGGAGGCCGAGGTCCATGCCTTTCATGACCCAGGTATTGCCCTCGGGGTCGTCGATCAGGAATTCAGTCTCGCCCTTCTTGTAGATGATCGTGGTCTTACGCTCGATGGTCGTGGTGTGATAGGCGTCCGCTCCCGGCTTGGTAAGATTGATGCCCTTCAAGCTCAGATTGCCCACCCACGCCGCCTTGAGCTTGCCGAAGGTCCGCACTTCGCCTGACGGAACCTCGATCTCGTCCGGCATCCACAGCTTGGGGCCGTTGATATGGACGGCGAGCACGCCGAACTCTTTCTTCACCGCATTCACGTCAACCGCCGCCACTTCAGGCGTCGGGGATGTATTCTTGTTGGCCGGCGTGTAACCGTTCAGGCCCGTCGTGTTGTAAACATTAGCGCGCAGGTCGCCGCTGATAGGATTGCCGCCGATGAGGAAAAATTCGGTATATTGGACGGCGCGCATATTTTTGAAATGCTTGATTTCGAGGTTGGCGGAGTCATCGGGTAGCGCGACGGTCAGCGCCTTGCCGAGCGCGGCGCTACAGGGGGCCGAAAGGTCCGCCTTCTTTTCAAGAACGCAATCCTTGATCCGCCCTTCTCCCGGCATCACGCCGGCGCAGATTTTCACAATGTCGCCAGCGCAAGCGGCCGCCGCCTCAAAACCCTCGACTACCCTGTCCTCGGCCAGCACAGGCTGAGCCATCAGCCCTAGCAGAACCCCTGTAGCCAACATCAGCGCCTTTTTCATTTGGATGCTCCGTCTATCTGAGGTTGAGTTAGACCGTTATTGCAGTGTGAAAACTACTTCGCGCGCCTGACTGCTGGAGGCGTCCAGCTTCCATCGAGGATCGATGGAGCCTTTGTCCTTGGGGTGTAAAGTCGCATCACGAGGACGAATTTTCCTTTTGGCGCCGGCAGCCAGTTGGCCTCCTTGGCGGCGCCCGGCGATTCCGCCTGGAAGTACAAGTCCACCGAGCCATCCGCATTGACGATGAGCGGATTGCGTTGGGCGAGATCGTAACGATGGATGGCGTTCGGGACGAAGAAATAATCGCCGTCGTACATCGTCAGCGACCAGAAAGCTTCGGCGGGAGGCAATTGGCCCTTGTCGAAATGGATGACGTAATTGTGGTCGGCGCCGTTGTAGTCGTCGCCCTGCGCGTCCTTGAGCGAGAGCGGATAGACCGCGTCCTGCGGGCGGTTCCATCCCGGACCGAGCAGGTTCGCCATGCCGCGCAAGAGATAGTCGGTTCCGAAATCGCCGACGCCCTGGGTGAAATAGAGCCAGCCGTTGGTCGTCTTCGCCCTCTTCAGATGAAGGCCCATTTCGAGGAGGGCGAGTTTCGGAACCCCCCGGACGATTTCGCGATCGAGAAAGTTGAGCTTGGTCGGGTCGAAGTCCTGTCCGGGAATTAGACCGATCTTCGCCATTTTAGCGACCATGGCGGCGTCGGCGGCGGTCGGCGGATTGGTTTTCATCAATTGGGCGAGCTTGGCGAAATAATCCGAAATATCGAGGTTTCCAACCTGCTTGCGCACCGCTGTCTTCATATCGACCGCCGGGTCGATGATTCCGCTCGGCGGCGCATAGGGCTTGCCATAGGCGCTCAGCGGAACCACCGCGAACTTGTCCTGCAACGCATGGACGGCCGCATAATCCTCGGGCGTTCCGGTGGAATAGATGCGCCCCAGAATCCAGACCATTCCCGTCGCCGACTTGACCTCTTTGACGCCCTCGGGAAGAGCGCCGGACCAACCCGGCCCGGTGATCGCATAGGTCTGCGCCTTGCCGCCGGTGGTATGCGACCCGGCGACGAAGAAGACGTTGGACCATCCGTCCAGCATGGGAAGAATGTAATAACGGTCGCCCATGTCGGGGACGCTGATGACATAAGGCTCCTTCGAGACGTCGAGCCAGGACTCGGTATAGAGCGTATCGGCGTTGGGCGCGGCGCAGCAATGATTGTCGACGGCGGGATAAGTCCGCATCTCGATCATCTGCCCCATCGGCGCGTGTTCGGCGTCGGGCGCGGCGACATTGGTCTGCTGCTTGCGCACCATGTCGAAAGTCACGAGCGGATAGCCGTAGATATAGGCGTCGACGGCGATCTTGACCGCCTCGACCGGACCGACAAAGGCGTCGTCCGCTTTGGCGTTCGACGCCGCCAGCGCGGACACCATGGCGAAAAGCAATGCGACGAGGCCCAAGGCTTTTATCAATGCCGCCGCTGCCCGTTCCCGGATATTGACGCCATTAAACTGCCGCGTTGAACGAATTGGCATGCGTGGCTCCGGGCGAAAAAACCCTCCTGCTCGTCGAGCGGGGCAAGACGAATAACTATCGTAAATCGTCAGCCGAGACTTGACCAACCGCCTTATGATGGATCAATTTCTGGGATCCAGCAGGTCAACCGCATAGTTTCCTTCAATTGTGAAACTGCGACGACGTTCGCATGACGCGAGCATCCGATCCAAAGTCCTACAGAGGACGACTTTGAGCCGTTCCTCGGCGTAACGGGCAAGGTTGGCGACCGGCCGTTGGGGGTCAGAGGACTAAACCGCTTTCGCGGTAGGGGCGGCGAGAAGCGGCGAGATTCGTGATCGTGCAATTCCTGAGGCGACGCGGCTGACCTGTCTCAAAATCGTGGGGTTCAACCCCATGCGAGACAGGAGCTTTCGCGATGATCGACAAGCCAAACAGCCCATTGCGCCAGCGCATGACCGAGGACATGACGGCGCGCCGCTTCACCGAGAAGGTCCAGAAGGACTACATCCGCCACGTGCGGAACTTCGCGGTCTTTCTCCGCCGTTCGCCGGACGCCGCCACGGCCGAGGACGTTCGGCTCTTCCAGCTGCATATGGCCAATCGGCAGATCGGCGCGCCGACCATCAACGCCGCCGTCGCCGCGCTGCGGTTCTTCTTCAACGTCACGCTCGAACGGCCTGAACTCGCCCGCCATCTCGCTGGCGTGCATAAGCCGCGCAGGGCGCCGGTGGTGCTGAACCAGGAGGAGGTGGCCCGCCTCCTCGAAGCCGCGCCCGGCCTCAAGTACAAGGCCGCCTTCGGCGTCGCCTATGGCGCGGGATTGCGCGTCTCCGAGGTCGTGGCGCTCAAGGTGTCGGACATCGACAGCAAGCGCATGACCTTGCGGGTCGAGCAGGGCAAGGGTCAGCGCGACCGCTATGTCATGCTCTCGCCGCAACTGCTCGAATGGCTGCGCGACTGGTGGCGGGCGGCGCGGCCCCAGGCCTGGCTGTTTCCCGGGCAGAACCCGGTCAACCCGATGTCGGCGCGCCAGTTGAGCCGCGTTGTGCGCGAAACGGCGCGGACAGCTGGCATCGCCAAGCGCGTGTCGCCCCACACCCTGCGGCACAGCTTCGCCACCCATCTGCTCGAACAGAACGTCGACATCCGCGTCATCCAGGTCCTGCTCGGACACGCCAAGCTGGAGACGACGGCGCTTTACACCCGCGTCGCCGTCAACACGATCCGCGACGTCACCAGCCCGCTGGAAAAGCTCACCGCGAACCTCACCGGGCGCGCGCCGCCCGTTTGACGCACGCCGCATGCCGCGGCCTCATCTTGAAGTCGCCGACATTTTTCACGCCCATGGCGCGGACTGGCGCAAGGCCAACGCCGGTCATGTCAGCCTCGCCCAATTGAAGGCGATGTCGGCGATCGAAAACTGCCGCACCTCCGCGCTCGGCGGTCATGTCGAGCGCTGCGAGGACTGCGCGCATACGCGCATCTCCTATAACTCCTGCCGCAACCGCCATTGTCCCAAGTGTCAGGCCGCCGCCGCCCGACAATGGCTGGCAGAACGAGAAGCCGAACTGCTGCCGGCTCCCTATTTCCACGTCGTCTTCACCGTGCCGGCCGCGGTCGCGGCGATCGCTTTCCAGAACAAGGCCGTCGTCTACGATCTGCTGTTCAAGGCGGCGGCCGAGACCCTGACCACCATCGCCGCCGATCCCAAACATCTCGGCGCCCGCATCGGCCTCACCGCCGTCCTGCACACATGGGGCTCGGCGCTGACCCATCATCCCCATGTCCACATCATCGTTCCCGGCGGCGGCCTGTCGCCGGACGGATCGCGCTGGATCGCCTGCAAGCCGGGCTTTTTCCTGTCGGTGCGCGTGCTCTCGCGCTTGTTCCGGCGGCTGTTCCTCGAAGGTCTCGCCACGCTGAACGCCGCCGGCCGCCTCACCTTCTTCGGCGATCTGGCGCCGCTCGCCGACAGAGAGGCTTTCGCCGCAGCCCTCGCGCCTTTGCGTCGCTCCGAATGGGTCGTTTACGCCAAGCGGCCCTTCGCCGGTCCAAAGGCTGTGCTCGCCTATTTGTCGCGCTATACCCATCGGGTCGCCATCTCGAACTCCCGGCTCATCGCGCTCGACGACGCGGGCGTCACCTTCAAATGGAAAGATTATCGGATCAAGGAAGGCGACCAGCTCAAGACCATGACGCTCGACGGGCCTGAGTTCATCCGCCGGTTTCTCATGCACGTGCTGCCAAGCGGCTTCCACCGCATCCGCCACTACGGCCTGTTCGCCAGCGCGGCGCGAGCCCGCAACATCGAGCGCGCCCGCGCGTTACTGGCCGTCGCCGAGACCCCGCCGCAACAACAGCCCGAGACGGATGGCGACGCCGATCCCGTTGACGGCGCGCACAAATGCCCCTGCTGCGGCGGCCGGATGATCATCATCGAAACGTTTGAAGGCGTGCGCCCCGCGCCGCCGGCCTCGCCCTGTCGGATCAGGATCGACACCTCATGACCATGACCCCACTTCCCGCTCCCCAGTTCTGCTTGCCTTCGCCGCCGACCTCGTTCTGGCCCGGGCGCGCCGCGCCCGAAACGCCCGCCCAAAGCTGCTTCAGCCCCATGACCTTCGGAAAAATCTACGCGCGGATCGCCCAAATCGCCTCCTCGCCGCACGTCACACCGTCAAATACCGGCGCCAAAGCGCAAAACAGACGCCCCGTTGCCCTGACCGCCGTCTTCAAATCCCCATAGCGAGCCTCGCGGCAACGGAGCCTTTCCGGCCCGCGGTTTCCTCCTTCGGAGGCTTTCGGTCGCCGGCCCCGCGCCGACCCGATCACGCGTGTGGGGGCCGGCGACCGAAACCCTTCACATGAATACGCGTTCGATTGCCCGCCGGAACGACCGTTGACGGCATTGCTGCGGCCATTGGGGAGAAATCTCGAACGGCGTTTTCGGTCGTTGCCTCCCCTCGAACTCACCGCTCCGCCAACCCCTCCGGCGCCTCGATCAGCGCCTTGAACGCGGCGAGCAGGGCGGCGGCGGCGGGTTCGTCCAGCGCGCGGCGGTCGATGGCGAGGGTTGCGGAGAGCAGGGTCGCGACCGCCGGCGCGCCCTGCTCCACGATCACCCTCTGCTCCGCCGCGCCGAGGCCCAGAACGCTGGTCCAGGGCGGGAAAACGGCGGGCAGAAAACGGCGGACGCCAAAAGCGCCGAGATTGGCGATCAGGCAGACGCCGGCGCGCGCGCCGGGACCAAAGCGCCCGGCGACGAAATCGGCGCGGGCGGCGGCGATCTCTTCGAGATTCATCTCATCCGCCGCCGCGAAACTCGGCGCGAGAATGTCGCCGTCGCGGACCAGCGCGATCGCGACATCGGCCTGAGGCGCCGGCTCGAAGCCGGCGCCGGCGCGCGCGACATTGGCCTTTGGCGTCCGCGCCAAAGCCAGCGCCAAAGCCTTGACCATGCAATCGAGCAGCGAAACCCTCGGCGCAAGGCCGCGCGCATTGAGCCGGGCGCGGAAAATTTCGAGGGCGTCGAGACGGCAGTCCACCTCCAGATGAAGCTGGAGCATTCCCGGCGCCGCCTCGACCGGCAGGCGCAGGGACTCGCCCTGCCGGCGCGGCGCCTCCTCGGGCCGCGCGCCCCGCGCCAAAGCGGCGCGCACATCGGCCTCGACGATCCGGCCATTGGGGCCGCCGCCCGCCAGACGCGACAGGTCGAAACCGGATTCGCGGGCGAGCCGCCGCGCGCGCGGCGAGGCCGGGACGCGCCCCGGCGCCGCCGTTTCGGCCGGTCCGCGCGCGGAAAAATGCGGCGGCGGGCCGGGCTCGATCCGGCCGATTTCGGCGCCGACCGCGACCGCCTCGGCGCCCGCCGCGACCAGAATATGGCTCAGAACCCCGCTTTGCGGCGCCTCGACATCCATTGTCCCGTGGACGCCGGCGATTTCCGCAACCGGCTCGCCGGCCTCGACGAAATCGCCGACCCGGCGCAGCCAGCGCGTGAGCCGGCCCGTCCGCATCGACGGTTCGATCGAGGGCATCGGGATCGCAATAACCATGGTGGAGCTTCAGTTTTTCGGCCGCAGCCCCGATTCGATGTGATCCAGCGCGGCGTCGAGCGCGATGCGGATTTCGGCGATGGCGTCGGCGGCGGACATTGCCGTCTCGCGCTCGAAGATCGCCGACGCCTGCTGCGCCAGCTCCGCCAGCAGCCGGCCCCAGGCCTCGGGTTCGGCAAAGGCCCTTTGCATGGAGAGCGACATGGCGCCGCCGGAAATGAACAGGCGCAGGATTTCGGTGCCGCCATTGGCCTCGACATCGGGCGGAACTGACAGTTCTCGTTTCACCTCGGCCATGAGATTTGCCCTTCAAGTCTTTAAATAGAGCGTCTTTTTTGCCGCCAGGACAATATCGGCCTCGGTCGGCGTGGCGAGCATTTCCAGCGACGCGGCATAGGGCATGGGAATGTCCCGCCCGGTCACCCGCGCCACCGGGGCGTCGAGATCGTCGAAAGCCTCTTCCATCAGCCGCGCCGAAATTTCGGCGGCGATTCCGCCCTGCGGCCAGCCCTCGTCCACCGCGACGCAGCGCCCGGTCTTGGCGACCGAGCCGAGAACGGTGGCCATGTCGAGCGGCCTCAGGGTGCGCAAATCGATGACCTCGGCCTCGATCTCCTCCTCGGCCAGCCGTTCCGCCGCCTTCAACGCCAGTCCGACGCCGTGGGAAAAGGCGACGATGGTCACGTCGCGCCCGGCCCGCGCGATATTGGCGGCGCCGATGGGAACCAGATGGTCCTTTTCGCGCGGCGCCGGAAAGAGCTGGGCGTAGAGCTTTTCATGTTCGAGGAAAATGACCGGATTGGGGTCGCGGATCGCCGATTTCAGCAGGCCCTTGGCGTCGGCGGCGCTGTAGGGCGCGACCACCTTGAGACCCGGAATATGGGCGAAAAGCGCGGAAAAATCCTGGGCGTGCTGCGCCCCGACCCGCGCCCGCGCGCCATTGGGGCCGCGAAAGACGATAGGGACATTGAGCGCGCCGCCCGACATGTAGAGCGTCTTGGCCGCCGAATTGACGATATGGTCCATCGCCTGAAGCGCGAAATTGAAGCTCATGAATTCGATTACCGGTTTGAGGCCGGCGAAAGCCGCGCCGACGCCGAGCCCGGCGAAGCCATGTTCCGAGATCGGCGCGTCCACCACGCGTTTGGGTCCGAATTCCTGGACCAGGCCCTGCGTGACCCTGGGCGCGCCCTGGGATTCGCCGACCTCCTCGCCAAGCACGAAAACCAAGGGGTCGCGCCGCATTTCCTCGGCCAGCGCCTCGCGCAAGGCGTCGCGCACGCTGACGCGCAGGGGCGTGAAATCTTCCTCTTCCGGCGGCGCGGTTTCGGCCGGGGCGGACGGCGCGGCGGCTTTCTCCGTCGCCGCGATCAGCGCGATCGGCGTGTTGACCGCGACCTTTTCGGCGCCTTCGGGCGTCAGAATGCGCTCGATCACACCGGATTCGGGGGCCTCGACCTCCATGGTCGCCTTGTCGGTCTCGATTTCGGCGAGAATCTCGCCCTCTTCGACGAATTCGCCCTCGCGCTTCAGCCAGCGGGTCAGCTTGCCGAATTTCATTTCGGGCGAAAGCGCCGGCATCAGCACCTGCGTCGCCATCCCCTCCGCCTTGCGGCCCGCCGTCACCTCAGCACCTCGGTCAAAAGCTCCGCCGCGCCGGGCGCCGGGCTTTGCGCCGCATATTCGGCGGCGTCCGTCACCAGGGCGCGAACTTCCGCGTCGAGGCGCTTCAACAGGCCCTCGTCGGCCTGGCCGGACTCCAGAATGCGCTGGCGCTGGCGCTCGATCGGGTCCGGCGCGGGGCTGACGCGCGGCTCGTCCTTGCGGCGATATTTGGCGGGATCGGCCAGGGAATGGCCGCGATAGCGCTCGACGCGCATTTCGAGAATAGCCGGCCCGTGGCCGGCGCGCGCCCGTTCGATGGCGATCGTTCCCGCCTCGCGCGCCGCTTCGACATCCATGCCGTCGATGGCTTCGCCGGGAATGTCGAAAGCGGCGCCGCGCCGGGCGAGCTCGCCCTCATGGCCGGGAACGGAACGGTTGTTCTCGATGACGTAAACGATGGGCAGGCGCCAGCGCGCCGCCATGTTGAAACTTTCCGCCACCTGGCCCTGGTCGGCGGCGCCGTCGCCGAAGAAACAGACGCAGACCCGCCCGTCGTCGCGATAGGAATTGGCGAAGGCGAGGCCGGTCCCCAGCGAGGCCTGGGCGCCGACCACCCCATGGCCGCCGAAATAATCGAGCTGTGGCGCGAACATGTGCATCGAGCCGCCCTTGCCGCCGGAAAGGCCGCCGCGCCGTCCGGCCATTTCCGCCATGATCCCGCGCGGGTCGGCGCCGCAGGCGAGCAGATGGCCGTGATGGCGGTAGGAGGCGATGAACTGGTCGGTCTCGCGCGCCGCCAGCCTCATGCCGACGACGATCGCCTCCTGGCCGATATAAAGGTGGCAGAAGCCGCCGATCAGCCCCATGCCGAAGAGCTGGCCGGCCTTTTCCTCGAACCGGCGGATGAGCAGCATGGCGCGATAGACCGAAAGGTCGTCGCCATCGCCGAGAAAGCCGGCCAGACGCAACTCACCGTCGCGCGGTTCCAAGGAGGAAGCGCTCATGAAGGAGGAAGCGGTCATGTTTCCTTCCGCGCCAGATGACCGGACCCGTTTCAGGAGGGACGGAATCGCGGCGATTGGCCGCAGGCTAAAGCGGTTCTCAGTCGCAAGCAATCCGCGTTTGCCGTTCCCTCCCCCTCGTGGGGAGGGTGAGGGTGGGGGGCAACATGCCGAAACGCTGGAGGTTCGCCCCCACCCCGGCCCTCCCCACGAGGGGGAGGGAGTCGGCGCTCACTCCTGCTGGTTGGCCAGGATGACGACCAGATCGTCCTTGCCGACCCGGTTGAGTTGTTTGCGCGCCTCTTCATCCAGCAGGTCGCGATCGACCACCGGACCGCGCAGCAAGGCGATCCGCCTGTCCCATAGAGTCTTTTCCGCGCCGACCTGCTTGAGCTGAGTTTCGACGGATGCAATTTCGCGGCGGGTCTGGAGGTCGGCCGCGACGCCGCGTCCGCCGTGAAAGGCGTGCCAGACGAAAAAGCCGCCCACCGCCCCGGAAAAGAGGTGGAACAGCAAAGGCAGGGCGATGGAGGTGAAACGCGTGCGGACGACCATGGCGCGAGCATCGCCTTGAAAGGTTAGGCCACGGTTAACCCGCATTTGTCACGCGGGGTTAATCAGCCTTGTTTGCGCCAGCCGCCCTCGTCCGTCTCCTGCCAATAGGAGAGGGTGGCGCCGCTTTGCCGCAACAGCCGCCATTGTTCGCGGGCGGCGGCGAGCGACGCTTCGTCGCGGCCGTCGAACAGCAAAATCAGGCGCTCGTAATCCGACCCCACGAAAGGCCCGGCCTCGGCGCCGTCGATGAGGAAGCGGATGCGCGCGCCGTTCGGGTTGTCGTCGCCGCAGGTCAGCCAGACCGCCTGCAAATCGGGATCGCCGTCGCTTTGCGACCCATGCGGCAGGAAGGATTCCTCGTCATAGGTCCATAAAAGATCGTCGATCGCCGCCAGCCGCTCCGGCGCGCGGCATTGCACCACGGCCCGCCAGCCGCGCTTCAGCGCCAGCTCGATCAGGGCGGGAAGCGCCTGTTCCAGCGTGCGCCTTTGCAACTGATAAAACCAGAACTCCGCCATTATTTTTGTTCGTAATAATCCCGCACCAGCCGGTCGAGCAGGCGTACGCCCCAGCCGGAGCCCCAGCTCTGGTTGAGATCGTTGGTCGGCGCCGACATGCCGGTCCCGGCGATGTCGAGATGGGCCCAGGGCGTGTCGTTGACGAATCGCTGGAGGAACTGCGCCGCCGTGATCGAGCCGGCGTTGCGCCCGCCGGTGTTCTTGATGTCGGCGAATTTCGATTCGATCAGCTTGTCGTAAGGCGCGCCGAGCGGCATGCGCCAGAGCTTTTCACCGGTTTTGGTCCCTGCCTCGGTCAACCGCTCGGCGAGTTCGTCGTTGTTGCTGAAAAGGCCGGCATATTCCTGGCCCAGCGCGACCAGGATCGCGCCGGTGAGTGTGGCGAGATCGACCATGAAGGCCGGCTTATAGGCGTTCTGGACATGCCAGAGCACGTCGGCCAGCACCAGCCGGCCCTCCGCGTCGGTATTGATGATCTCGATGGTCGTCCCGGACATGGCGGTGACGATGTCGCCCGGGCGCTGGGCGGCGCCGTCGGGCATGTTCTCGACCAGGCCGATGGCGCCGAGCGCGTTGACCGCCGCCTTGCGCGAGGCGAGCGCGTGCATCAGGCCGGTGACGCAGGCGGCGCCGGCCATGTCGCCCTTCATGTCCTCCATGCCGGCGCCGGGCTTGAGCGAAACGCCGCCCGAATCGAAACAGACTCCCTTGCCGACGAAAGCGACCGGCTGGGCGTCCTTGGTCCCGCCGTTCCAGCGCATGACGACCACCCGGCTCGGCCGTTTCGAGCCCTGCCCCACCCCGAGCAGCGCCCGCATGCCGAGCGCCTCCATCGCCGGAACGTCGAGGATTTCGACCGCGACCCCCAGCTTTTCCAGCTCCTTGGCCTTGTCGGCGAAGCTTTCGGGATAAAGCAGGTTCGGCGGCAGGTTGACCAGGGTGCGGGCGAGATCGACGCCATCGGCGAGGCCCTGGACGCCGGCGATGGCGGCTTCGTCCGCGCCGGCGATCTTGACATCGGCCGGGCCGCCGTTTTCCGAATCGTCCTTGCTCGCCTTCTTGGACTTGAACTGGTCGAATTTATAGCCGCGCAGGCGCAAGCCGAGGGCGAAATCCCCCGCCGCAGCCGAGGCGTCCTCGGGCGGCGCGGCGAAATCGAACAGGACGCGGACCTGCGCCGCCTTGCCGAGCTTGGCGACCGTCAGGCCGCCCAGGCGCAGATAATCGACCTTCTCGCCTTCCTTTTCCGGCGCGGTCCCGAGCACCAGCAGCCTTTGCGCGGCGAGGCCGGCGGGGGCCAGAATATCGAGGGCGGAGCCGATCTTGCCCTTGAAATCGCAAGCCGCGGCGGCGCGCGGGATCACCCCGGCCGCCTCGCCGAGCGCGGCGGCGGCGGCCGCGCCGGGCGCCAGGGCGCCGTTGACGAAAACCACCAGGGCATAGCCGCCGGATTCGGCCGGCGGGGCAAGAGCCTCCGCGATGGACATGACGCCAAGCGTGACGGAAGCGGACATGGAAACCTCGCTTTGGGCGCAAGGCCGCGCCCGGGAAGACCGACAAAAGGAGGTCGACACTATGCGCTGGCGGGGCGAATCCGGTCAATGCGCGCGGCGCCCGAAAAAACGCGGCCCCGCCAAACATTGCATGGCCGAGGCGCGACAAAAAGCGGCCTTGGAAAGGCCCGAAAGCGCCGGCTATGTGAAATCCGCCGCGATCCGCTTTGCGGCGCGGGCGTTTTGTTTTATGCCGGGGGCCCGGCCGCGATCGAAAGCAGAAGATGACTCTGGTCGAACGTTATATCTTCAAGATCGCCGGCATGGCCTTCCTGGTCGCGCTCGGGGTTTTGACGGCCGTCATCTGGCTGACCCAGGCGATGCGCGATTTCGACCTGATGACCACCAAGGGCCAGACCCTGGTGGTGTTCTTCCACATCACCGGCCTGATCGTTCCCTCCCTGCTGATGGTGATCACGCCGATCGCTCTGTTCATCGCGGTGCTGTTCGCGCTGAACAAGCTTAACGGCGACAGCGAGCTGGTGGTCGCCGCCTCCGCCGGCCTGTCGCCCTTTCAACTATTCCGGCCCTTCATCGCCCTGATCGTGATCGGCGCGCTGTTTTGCGGCTTCATGTCGCTGTGGGCCATGCCATGGAGCTTCCGCGCCCTGCGATTCGCGCTGTCGGAGGTCCATTCCGACTTTCTCACCCGGGTGGTGCGGCCCGGCGCCTTCAACCCGCTCGATTACGGGCTCACCTTCCACTATCGCGCGCGCGGGCCGGGCGGCGCCCTGCTCGGCATTTTCATGCTCGACGAGCGCGATCCGGGGCAGAGCAGTGTCTATACCGCCGAAAAAGGCGTCACCTCCAAGGCCGGCGACGAGAACTATCTGGTGCTGCAGACCGGGACGATCCAGCGCCAGGACAAGGGCAGCGTCGCCCCCGCCATGGTGGTGTTCGATTCCTACGCCCTCGATCTCAGTCATTTCGGCTCCGGCGCGGATGCGGGGCCGTTGCGCCCGCGCGAGCGCACCACCACGGAACTGCTGCATTACGACGTCTCCGAACCCTATGTGAAATTCGACGAAGGCCATTTCCGCGCCGAACTGCACGACCGGTTCATCGCCCCGCTCTACGCCTTGGCCTTCGGCATGATCGCCTTCGCCGCGCTCGGCGCGCCCCGGACCACGCGCCAGAATCGCGGCCTCGCCATCAGCGGCGCGGTCTTGGCGGGATTGCTGCTGCGGGTCGCCGGCTTCGGCGCCACGGCGATGATGGCGCGTGAGGCCTCCGCCACGCCGATCGCTTATTCCTTGCCGCTCGTCGCCTGCGTCCTGGCGGCGCTTTACGGCTTCGCGCCCGCTTTCGGCCTCACCTTCCGGCGCCCGCGCGCCGCCCTCGCGGCGGCCTGAATGATCGGACGCACACTCGGCCTCTATCTCGGCTCACGCTTCCTCAAAAGCGTGGCCGTGGTCTTTTTCACGATTTTCGCCCTGATCTATATGGTGACTTTCGTGGAGCTGCTGCGCCGCTCCAGCGACAACCCCACCGCCAGCGCGGCTTTGGTCGCCTGGCTCGCCTTGCTCGACACGCCGGTCGTCACCGAGCAGATTCTCCCCTTCGTCGTCCTGTTCGGGGCGATGGCGGCCTTCATCGGCCTGACCCGCAAGCTTGAACTGGTGGTGGCGCGCGCCGCCGGAGTCTCGGTCTGGCAATTCCTGGCCCCGCCGGCGCTGGCCGCGCTGGCGCTTGGGGTGTTCGCGATCGCCGTCTACAATCCGCTCTCGGCGACGATGAAGCGCCAAGCCGAGATCATGGAGGCGCGGGTTCTCAAGAACAAGATGCTCGCCAACGACACCAGCATGTGGATCCGCCAGACCAGCCCGGTCGGCCAGTCGATCCTGCGCGCCTCGGCCTCGGCGGATTCCGGTTTGCGGCTGTTCAACGTCTCGGCTTTCGTGTTCGACAAGGCGGGCGTTTTCCTGGAGCGCGCCGACGCCGACGAGGCGGAAATGACCGACGGCGAGTGGCGGCTTTACCATGTGGTGATCGCCGCGCCGGGAGTCGCGCCTCGGAGAGCGGATATTTACCATCTTGCGACTAATCTGGCTCCCGGTCAGGTGGTACAGAGTTTCGTGTCGCCTGAATCGGCTTCATTCTGGTCTCTTCCACGCCTGGTGGAAGACACGGAAGACGCCGGTCTCGACGCAGTGGGGTATCGTTTGCGTTTCCAGTCCCTCCTCGCTTTGCCCGCGCTTCTCGCGGCCATGGTGTTGATCGCCGCATCTTTTTCGTTGAAGCTGTCCCGCATGGGCGGCGTCGGCATGCAGGTTTTGGGTGGCGTCGGAGCAGGCTTCGTGCTTTATGTCGCCAGGAAACTCGTATCCGATCTCGGGGCCGCGGGGGTGCTCAGCACGCCCGTGGCCGCTTGGTCGCCTGCGGTCGTGGCGAATATGTTGGGCGCGCTTACACTTCTCAATCGCGAGGATGGCTGATGGCCCTGGACCGTCCCAGCCTCGCCCTTCGTCGCCCCCGTCCGCGCGCCCCGCGCCGGGGCGCCGTCGGCGTTTTCGCCGCCGGATTGGCGCTCGCCGCCCTTTCCGTTTTGCCGAATTTCGCCGCCGCCCAGACCCTGAACGATCGAATTGCCGGCTCGAACCAGGGCAAGAAGGGCCCGATGGTGGTCGAGGCCGGCCATGTCGTCTATGACGACAAGAACCACGCGGTCTCGGCGGTCGGCGACGCCCAGGTCTATTATGAAGGCAAGGTTCTCGAAGCCGACAAGGTGACCTATTTCAAGGACACCGGGCGCGTGCTGGCGGAAGGCTCGGTCAAGCTCACCGAACCCGACGGATCGGTGACCCATGCCGACAAGATGGAGCTGACCGGCGACTTCAAGGAAGGCTTCGTCGATACTTTGCGGGCCGACACCAAGGATCGCACTCATATCGGCGCGACCCGCTCCGACAAGGTCGATCCCGACACCACTGTTTTCCACAAGGGAACCTACACCGCCTGCCCAAGCTGCGCCCAACACCCCGAGCGCCCGCCCCTGTGGCGGCTGCGGGCCAAGAAGATCATCCACAAGAATAACGAGCAGATGCTCTATTTCGAGGATGCGACCTTCGATCTCTACGGTTTCCCGATCGCCTATTTCCCGGTGTTCTCGACGGCGGACCCCAGCGTCAAGCGCCAGTCGGGCTTCCTGCTGCCGACGCCCAGCTTCTCCAGCACCACCGGCTACGGCTTCGGCGTTCCCTATTTCTGGGCCATCTCGCCGGACATGGATCTGACGGTGACGCCAAAATATTACGTGCGTCAGGGCCTGTGGGGCGATCTCGATTTCCGCGACCGGCTCGACAACGGCTATTTCTACCTCGACGTCAACGGCATTCATCAGACGGCGCCCAGCGCCTTCCCGGCCAATCCCTGGGGCGCGGAGGACCAAACCAACCGCGGCGCGGTCACCTCCCAGGGCACGATCTGGCTCAACCAGAACTGGAAATTCGGCTGGGACGTGATGCGCCTGTCCGACAAATGGTATGTTTACGATTACGGACTGCCGAACCAGGTGCTGGTGCCGACCCTGCCCGGCAATGTGTTCAGCGAGACCTCGTCGACCGTCTATCTGACCGGCCAGGGCGACCGGGGCTATTTCGACCTGCGCGGCTATGCGTTCCAGGGGCTGAGCAATTTCGATTATCAGCCGCAACTGGCCAATGTCGCGCCGATGCTGGACTATAACAAGACCATCGACCTGCCGCCCGACAAGACCCACGGGATCGGCGGCCAGATCGAGATCGACGCCAATCTGACCAGCTCCTCGGCGGCGCTCGCCTCCTACCAGCAGACCAACGCCTTCGAGCTCGACAATCTCTACGGGCTCCATCCGGTCTGCAATATTCCGAACACTAATCCACCCGTCCCCGATTACACGCCCGGCGCCTGTATCCTGCGCGGGATCGGCGGCAGCTATACGACCGGCACCGTGCAAGTGTCGTGGGAGCGCAAATATATCGATCCGCTGGGCGAGGTCTTCACGCCCTTCGCCTTCCTGCGCGCCCATGGCGACTATCTGGATTATTCGACCTCCGGCTCCGCGACCTTCGGCACGGACACTATCGCCAACGCCTATCAGAGCAATTATTTCTCGGAAAACAACCAGTTTCAGGGCACGGTGACGCCGGGCGTCGGCCTCGAATGGCGCTATCCCCTGCTGACGCGCACGCCGATCGGCTCGCTGGTGATCGAGCCGATCGGCCAGATCATCGCGCGCCCAAATGCGCCGGTCTCCAGCACTCTGGTCAATCTCGACGCCCAGAGCCTGGTGTTCGACGATTCGAACCTGTTCGAATGGAACAAATATTCGGGCTACGACCGGTTCGAGACCGGGGTGCGCGCCAATTACGGCGCCCAGTTCACCCTCGACATGGACCAGCACGGCTATGTCAACGCCCTGTTCGGCCAGTCCGCCCAGGTCGCCGGCGTCAATTCCTTCAACACGCCCGACGCCGCCAATGTCGGTCTTGAATCCGGCCTGAATACGCCGCTGTCCAATTATGTCGCGCGCGTCACTTATGTGCCCAACAGCAATTACGGCTTCATCGCCAAGGCGCAATTCGACGAGGCGACCTGGGCTTTGGCGCGTCTCGACATCGGCGCGCACGCCCATTACGGACCGCTCGACATGGGCGTCCAGTATGCCGATTACGAGCAGCAGCCGCTGATCGGCTATATCTACCGGCGCGAAGGCCTTCAGCTAAATTCGAAATATGATTTCGCGGAGCATTATTTTGTCTCCGGCAACGTCAATTTCGACCTGAGCCGGCATTATTATTATCCGGACTATCTGCCCACGTCTCAGCCTGTCTTCTCGGTCGCGACCTGGGGCCTTGGCGTCGGCTATACCGACGATTGCACCAAGGTGAGCCTGAATTACAGCAACACGATCTCGGACGCTTACGGCGATCCGCCGATCTATTTGCGCAATCAGGTTGTGCTGCTGACGATCGACTTGCGCACACTCGGTCAGATCAGATCGCCGATCACGCTCACCCCGAGCGCGGTTCAGGACGGCATCCACACCAACACCAATTGACGATGCGCGCAGCCTGACCGCGACTTGGAGTCTTGCCCTGGCGGGCCTTATGCGGTTAGAGCATGACGCCCTAGCCGGATTGCCGCCGCAATTTTCAGCAATGGAAAGGACGGGCGGCGACGCGCGGCGTCGAGGCACAGGCTGTCACGGATCGGAAACATGGCAAGGCGGTTCAAAAAAACACTCGGCGGATCGGCGCGCGCCTTCGCGCTCGGCCTTCTGACCTTGACGGCGCTTGCGCCGGCTACGGGCGCGCGCGCCCAGGCGATCGTCGCCAGCATCAATGGCGATCCGATCACGACCTATGATTTGGCGCAGCGCGCCAAATTGTTGCGCGCCATCGGCCAGCCCTCTTCGCCCTCGGCGACGATGGACAGCATGATCGAGTCGCGCGTGAAGGCGACCGAAGTCAACAAATTCAATATCAAAATCACCTCGGCCCAATTGCAGCCGGCGATTCATTATTACGCCGAAGAGGCGCATATGACCGACGCGCAATTCCAGCAGCGGATCGCGGCGGCCCATGTCGACCCCAAACATCTCGAGAATTTCTTCTCCATCCATGAGGCCTTCGATATTTACGCCCGCGCGCGCAACCGCGCCGTCGAGGTGCGCCGCGAGGACGTGGACGCGGAACTGGCGCGCGACAAATCCTTTTCGAAGGAAAGAACCTACACCCTTCGCCAGGTGATCCTGATCGTGCCGTCGTCGGCGGGCGTGGCGGGTCTGCAGGCCGGCGTCAAGAAATTGCAGGCCCTGAGCGCCCGATTCACCAACTGCGACGAAGGCGCGAAAATCGTCGCGGCGTCGGGTGAATTTGTCATCCGCGACCCGATCACGCGGACCTCGACGCAGCTTGGCGACCAATTGTCCGCCTTGCTCGACAAGACGCCGCTCGGCCATCTCACGCAGCCGAGCCGCGATTCGAACGGCCTCGCCGCGATCGCCGTGTGCGAGCGCAAAGGCGCCGACGCCACCGCGCAGCGCAGCGAGGCGGAAGACCGGGTTCTGCAACGCATCATCACAAAGCAGGCCCAGGAGCTTTACGCCGAACTGCGCACCCATGCCGTGATCGTCAGAACAGGAAAATGAGCGAAATCCCGCTCCCGCTCTGTCTGACTCAGGGAGACCCGTCCGGGATCGGGCCGGACATCACGCTGGCGCTCTACCGCGACGCCCGCGCAAGGGGCGAGCCTTTCTTCGTCCTGGCCGATCCCGATCTCCTGCGCCGGCGCGCCCGCCAACTCGGAACGCCCGTCGAAATCGCCGAAACCGCGCCGGAAGAGGCGGCGAAAATCTTCCCGTCCGCCCTGCCCGTCGTCGCCTTGAGCGCGCGCGTCCAGGGCGAGCCGGGGCGGCCGGACCCCGGCGACGCGGCGGCGACGATCGAATTGATCGCCCGCGCCGTCGAATTGGTCCATGCCGGCCGCGCGGCGGCCGTCGTCACCAATCCGATCGCCAAATCCGTGCTCTACCGCGCCGGCTTCGCCCATCCCGGCCATACCGAATATCTCGGCGAGCTGGCGGAGAAAATATTTTCGCGCCCCGCCCGGCCGGTCATGTTGTTGTGGTCGCGCGAACTGGCGGTGGTCCCGGCCACCATCCATGTGCCGCTGGCGCAGGTTCCCGCTCTGCTCAAGACCGACGATCTGGTCGAGATCGGCGCAATCGTCGCCGAGGCGTTCCGGCGCTATTTCGGTTTTCAACGCCCGAGGCTGGCCTTTGCCGGCCTCAACCCCCATGCCGGCGAGGACGGCGCCATCGGGCGCGAGGACATCGAAATCGTCGCGCCGGCGGTCGCGCGTCTGGCGGCGCGGGGCCTCGACGTGCGCGGGCCGCTGCCCGCCGACACCATGTTCCACGCGGCCGCGCGGCAAAGCTACGATGTGGCGATCTGCGCTTATCACGATCAGGCGCTGATCCCGATCAAGACTTTGGCCTTCGACCGCGGGGTCAATGTCACCCTCGGCCTGCCCTTCATCCGCACCTCGCCGGACCATGGCACGGCCTTCGCCCTCGCCGGAACCGGACAGGCCAGCGAAACCAGCCTCGCCGAGGCCGTGGCTTTGGCCGCGCGCATGGCCGGCGCGCGCCCCAACGCCGCCCGCGCATGAGCGACAATCTGCCGCCTTTACGCGAGGTCGTCGCCCTGCACGGCTTGAACGCGAAGAAATCGCTCGGCCAGAATTTCCTGTTCGACCTCAACCTCACCGGAAAGATCGCCCGCGCCGCCGGGCCGCTGGAGGAGGCGATTGTTCTGGAGATCGGCCCCGGACCCGGCGGCCTGACCCGCGCCTTGCTGGCGCAGGGCGCGAAAAAGGTGATCGCGGTCGAGCGCGACGAGCGCTGCCTCGCCGCGCTGGAGGAAATTGCTTCGGCTTATCCCGGCCGGCTGGAGATTTTCCCCGGCGACGCTCTGGCGCTGGATTATCCCGCCTTCGTGGCGGCGCGCGCCGATGGCGGCCCGATCCGCATCTGCGCCAACCTGCCCTATAATATCGGCACGCAATTGCTGACGACCTGGCTGACCCTCGATCCCTGGCCGCCGTTTTACGACCGGCTGGTGCTGATGTTCCAGCGCGAGGTCGCGCAACGGATCGTGGCGACGCCGCGCGAGCGCGCCGACTATGGCCGCCTCGGCGTGCTGGCCAATTGGCGCTGCGCGACGCGCATCCTGTTCGACGTGCCGCCCTCCGCCTTCACCCCGCCGCCGAAAATCACTTCCAGCGTGGTGGAGCTGCGCCCGCGCCCGGCGCCGATCGCCTGCGAGGTCAAGGCGCTCGAAACATTGACGCTCGCCGCCTTCGGCCAAAGGCGAAAAATGCTGCGTCAGGCGCTGAAAAGCCTGCCTGGAACAAGCGATCCCGCGCCGCTGCTGCAAGAAGCGGGCATCGAGCCGACACGGCGCGCGGAGGAAATCGACATCGAGGGCTTTTGCGCCCTCGCCCGCGCCTTTTCGCGAAAAGGCGCCTACTAGCGGAAATTTTATTTCGAGCGAACGACACCGGGCTTTGTCGACAAGCGGCCATTCGATGAGCGTCACGAAACAGCGCGAAAGCGCGCCACCAAGCTGGAAACCCCCAGAAACCTCAATCCACGCCGTCATTGCGAGCGGAGCGAAGCAATCCATTCCTGCCACACGATTGATACGGCGACGTTTTATGGATTGCTTCGTCGCCTGCGGCTCCTCGCAAAGACGGTTTTTGGAGGTTTACAGCCGCTGATGCAAGCGACACTGCAACCTCACGTTGCGTCGCTGCTATTTAAACTGGTTCTTGACAAAAATTTTCACGTGAGCAACCATAACCTTAGGTTAACTATGTCATTTACGCTCGCGGTGCGTGTAAGCCAGTCATTTCGTGCCGCTGCGTAGCTTAATCGCACCAAAATAGCCAATAAGAAGACCGAGACTGACTCTCTGGAAGGCACCGTGAGCCAAAACAAACGCTTATACGTCGCCTGTTGTTTACGACACGCTCCGCTCAACTATGAAATATAACGAAGAATGGAATGCGAAGGCCGGTTGTACGGGCCGGCCTTCGGCGTTGAAGGATCTTGAGTTTTAATTTCGATGATTGGGGAGGTCGGATGCCTGATCCCTTTACACCGCAATGGATGCCGACACGGGCGACTGGACCGACTCAACCGATTAGAGCATCGGCGGCGCGAACGGCGAACCCGGCGCCGACGACACCTTCAACGCTCAGCCGTGCGTCACCGATCGCCAACCCAGCGCTGGAATGGAATCGGCCTGTTTCTTTTTGAACGGTCGCGTCGCCTCTTTTGAGCCAGGAGTATTTCAATGTCGTCTCCTCCCATTTCCGCCCTATGGACCGGCCCCAGTTCCAACGGCGACTGGACCGACATCGCCGACTGGTCCTCGTCCAATTTTCCCAACCCCCCTCTTGGATACGTGCCCGGCGCCGGCATCGGCGTCGATTTGAACGGCGCCACCGTCACCTACGATACGACCGACACGATCTTGTCCATCGGAGACGGCGTGCTCGACATGACCGGCGGCTCTCTGACCATCGAAAGCTCCAGTGGCCCTGGCCCATTGGTTGTCATCAATGTAGGCGCTGGCGCCTCGCTCATTGCACCCTCAAGCGTAACGGTCAGTTTCGCGGGCGCGATCAGCGGGACGCTCGCGGGCCCAGGCGCCTTCGTCCTGGGTGGCGGCATAATCGGCAACAGTGGCGCCACCGCTATTGACGCCGGCGCTGATCTGTCCGTCGCCAATCTGACGTTCGACTGGGTCACTTTGAATACAAACCTGACTTACGGTGGGGCGTTCACTCTTGATGCCGGGGGATACGGGCTAAGCCTCAACAGCAATACATTGACCTTGACGGGTACGGCGGCGCTCGACGGTATAATCAACGGCCCCGGAACAGTGGTGATCGATACGACTTCGGCCAGCCTTGGCAACGCGTCAGACACAGCAAGCATCGCCTACGGCGCCGCGCTGGAAATAGCGACGTCCATCAATCAGAACGGCGCCGTGCAATTAGGCGCCGGTTCGATCCTGATCGACGCGGGTGCGACCTATACGCTCACGACCACGACCGGCGGCGGCATCAATTCCGGTATCAATGAGCCCCCGTCGACGACGTTCATCACCAACAACGGATCCTTTGTCGACAATAGTTCCGGCGGGACGGTAGTGGTCCATGACGTCACCTTCACGAATAACGGAACGCTGACCGTTGATTCCGGCGACATATTGCAGATGGTTGGTTCGTCAACGCTCGGTGGGACAATCAATGGTTCCGGCGAGTTGTACTTGGGTTCGTCAGCGCAAATCACTGCTTCGAACCTTTCGGTTGGGGAATTATTCATTGCAGGCACGACGACCCTCGGCGTCAACGTGAACGACGCGGGGATTTTCGACCTGCCTACCCAGGGAGGCACGTTAGACCTCAATGGCTACACGCTGACATTGAGCGGGTCCGGAAACTCCCTCGATAGGGTGATCATGGGGCCCGGAACCTTGCTGGTCAAGGGCGCGGCCGATGTCAACGGGTTGATGCTCGGAAATGACGGTGGCGGCAACTATGCCCCGGCAACGCTCGAAGACGCCGGGGCGATCACCGAGGACGGCACCTTGTATTTGGCCAGCGAATTGCTGATCGACGCCGGCGCCACCTACACACTTACCTCCGCGGTCACCATTGTAAATGATGGGCCTGCGGGGGAAATCGTCAACAACGGCTCGTTCATCGACAATAGCTCTGGTGGGACGAGCACGTATGGGGGACCGTTTTACAACAATACCGGCGCGACCCTGACGATCGATGCCGGCGATACGTTTGAACTCGCAGGCGGCTCCGCCGTGCTCGACGGCACGATCAATGGCGCCGGCACGCTGCATTTTGCCTACGCGATAAATGTCGGCGGCGAGAGCGCGACGCTGGCGCCGACGTCGTTGAATGTCGGCGCGATCGTCGTGGACGGTGGGAGTGGCTTCACGCTCGGCGCCGACCTGACTTACGCCGGGGCTTTCTCGGTAGGGGGCTCCGGGACGATCAACCTCAATGGCTACAATCTGACCTTGAGCGGCTCGTCGGATCTTTTCGGCACGTCGGACGTTTCCGGCGGGACCAACGCCGGCTACGTCGACGGCGGGGGAACCCTGAAGATCACGGGTTCCACAACGCTCAACAACGCCGTCATCGGCGATTACACCGGGGCATTGACGACGCTCGAGGACGGTGGCGCAATCACGCAGACCGGCCAAGTCAATTTGCGAAACGAAGGCGAAATTCTGATCGATCAAGGCGCGACCTACACGATCACCGCAGCCTCCGCGATAGTGGTTAATGGCTCGCCGTCCATTGTCAACAATGGCTCCTTTATCGACGACGGTTCCGGCGCGATCCAACCCCAATTCATTAACAATGGCCTGATCGAAGCCGAAGCTGGGACACTCAGTTTCATCAACGCCGTCACAGGCTCTGGCTCCGCAGTCATTACCGGCGGCGCGACGCTGGCGTTTGGCGGAACCTTCCAACAAAATGTGGCCTTTCAGGGCGCGGGCGCACTCTCTCTGTCGCAGGCCTATGGCGCAACGGTCACCAATTTCCTTTCGGGCGATGCGATCAGCCTGTCATCTTTCGGCTCCGGCGACACATTGAGCTATGCCGTCTCGGGCGACAAGGCCACGTCACCGTAAGCAACAGCGCCGGCACATCTCACGACTCATTCACCGCTATCGACACAGGCGGACCTTATGCCGCCACGGGCGCCTTCACCCTCACCGACGTCAATGGCGTCGACACGATCACCAGCCAGCAGGCCATGTGCTTCATGGCCGGCACGATGATCCGCACGCCGGACGGGGAAGCGCGGGTCGAAACTCTAAAGCGCGGCGATCTCGTATTGACCACAGACGGCGTCGCCACGCCGGTTTCCTGGCTCGGCAAACAAACCATGTCGGCGCTTTTCGCTGATCCGGTCCGCAACTGGCCAATTCGCATCAAAGCCGGCGCGCTCGGCGAGAATGTTCCCTGCCGCGATCTTCTACTGTCGCCCGATCATGCGTTGCTCGTCGACGGCGTTCTGATCCACGCCGGCGCCCTAGTCAACGCTACGTCGATCATGCGCGAAACTGCAGTTCCGCGCACATTCATCTATTATCACGTCGAACTCGACGATCATTCGCTGATTCTGGCTGAAAACACGCCTGCCGAGACATTCATCGACAATGCCGACCGGATGGGTTTCGACAATTGGGCCGAGCATGAGGCGTTCTATCCCGACGGCAAGCCGATCGAGGAAATGCCCTATCCGCGCGCGAAAGGACGGCGACAGGTTCCAATGCATATTCGCGCGATGCTGGGTGAACGCGCGAAAGCGATCTGCCCGGAGGCGGCAGGAACGGCGGCGTGAGACGAACGCAGTCACCGCTGTGGGCGCCAAGCGTCTGATTTTCATCACTAGTTTTCCGCCCTGTTGTTCCGTGCGCTCAGGGCGCGCAGCAGCGCCACGACCGCCGCCACAAAAGCCGCGACCCCGGCGATCAGGCGCGGGCTGCGCAGCGCAAGCCGCGCGACGACGGGCGCCGCCCGCACCAAAGCATTGGTCTTGACCGCGACCTCAATCTGATTGGTCGCGCGGTTGAGCGCCCGGATCGCGACCGCAAATAGAATAGCGCCGAAAGCCAGCGCGCCGCCGCCGACGCAAAGCGCCGCCTGCCAGGGCGCGACAACAATTTCCAGGCCGAGAAAAGCGGAAAAAACGAAAAAGCCGAGGGCGAGCAGCAAAAAAACCGCGCCGGCCAGCGCGCCGAGGGCGAAAAGCCGGAAGCGGCGCGAAAGCACCGCCGTCTCCAGGCCCAAGGCGGCAAACAGGCCGCTCACGAAGCCGACGCCCTGTTGCGCCACAGGCCCACGATCAGGCCAAGCCCGAGCGCGCCGGCGAGCCAGGGCAAGGGATTGCGCCGCACCGAGTCCGACAGGTCCGCCAGACCGACCTGCCCGATGTCGCGGGCGCCGGAGGCAAGTTCGGCGAGATTGTCGGAGGCCGCCTGCCCCGCTTCTTTCAGCGCCTTCGCCGCCGCCTCGGGATCGGCCCCCAGCAGGCCGGCAAGCTCTTCCATCGCCTTGTGGACGGCGTTCAGGGCCTGGGCGACCGAGGGCGCGGCGGCGCCTTCTTCCGGCCGCGGGGCCTCAACGGATTCTGCTGGCTTCTTTCCGGTCATGGCCGCGCTCCCTGGCTCAATGCATTTTCATATGGTCCATTTTCGACCCGGTCGAGGTCAGCGCCATGACCTGCGCCGAGACTTCGACCTTGCCGGCCTTGGCGAAATCGAGCGTCAAAACGACTTTCTCGCCCGCCGTCAGCGGCTTTTTCAGGCCGATCAGCATGACATGGTAGCCGCCCGGCTTGAGCGCCGCCGCGCCATGGGCGGGAACCGCGAGACCGTCCGCGACCGCGCGCATCTTCATGATCCCGTCGGCCATTTTCATCTCATGGATTTCGGTCCTGGCCGCGGCATCCGATGACACGCCGGTCAGGCGGTCTTCGGCGTCGGCGAGGTTGTCTATGGTCATATAGACGGCGCCAGCGGTCGCGCCGGCCGGGGTGGCGCGCGCCCAAGGCTGTTCGATCCGGATGGCAGCGGTCTGGGCCAAGGCGGGGGCGGCCAGAAACAGGGCGGCGGCGGCGAATTTGCGCAAAAAGCTCATAATCCAATCCTTCCGCGCCCGCATTGGCCGCGAAAAGGCTTAACCGGGTCATCGGCGCGCGGCGGAAGCGCTCGCGCCCGACATTACAAACCCCGCGCCTGAGCGGCAACGGCTTTCTTCGGGCTCGCGCCCGTTGTTTCCAGGCGCCTGAACGCCGCGTCTCCGGTCCGCGGGCGGCGGCTTGGGGGCCGTTCAGGTTCTGATAGACCGGAACGTCGGCGCCGGCGAAATTTCAATGGAACTTGTAATAATCCGCATTGAGCGCGGCCACGACCGCGCCGATTTCATCCGGCGCGATCATGGCGTTGGTGTTGGCGACGCAGCCCTCGACCTGGCTTTTCAACTGCGCCAGGCTCTGAACCTTGCGGTTCGGGCGCGTGTAAAGGTTCAGCGCATTGCCGCCCGGCGCGCGGCTCTGATGGCAGGAGCCGTTGCAATGGTTCGCGGCGAGCAATTTGCGGCCGGCCGCGACCTGCGACTCGTCGCCGGCCCAGGCCACGGCCTGCGTGGCCAGAAGCAGCGCGAAAACCCTCAAGACCAGCATGGAAAAGCTCCTGTCCACCACGACGGAAGGCAAACGATGAGGGGCTGCCTCCGGCCCGTCAAGAAAAATTCGCTTCTATTGCGACAGTCTGAGCGACCCGAGAGATAGGTGACAGAACGTACCGGACACATGGGCCGATTGCACGAACCGCCAAATAGGAGTTGGATATTCACGAATACGTTTCGTTGGAGGCCGTGATGCAGAAAAACCCATTTCTGAGCAAGAAATTTGGCGTACTTCCATTTTTCATCTTCGCTTTGACGACCGTCGCGGTTTCGCCAGCTGAGGCCGTGTGCTATCAGGGGAAGAATTGTGTCACCCAACAACCGAACCGCATGTACGTGCCTCAAGTACGACCGCGTATCGTGACCCCATTGCCGGGTGGGCAACGGTATGTGCCACAAACTCAAGTCTAGCCGTTGCTATCGGCGCTCGCCCACAAGATCGGAACATTGACGCCGCTGTATGATCGGCCGGTGATCGCGTTTGCCGGCATGACGCTGCCGACGTTGTGCCGATCGGTTTTCCAGGGACGCACCCAAGGAACCGCGCCGCGTTCCATCTCTTCGATGATGGCGCGCGTGACGTTCTCATAAATCCGCATTTCTCCTCTCCCGCACAATCGAAGCGCAACAGGCGCTCCGATCCGCGAGGGCGAGGGGACTAGGGAAAGGATATCATGGCGGGCGCACACCCAGGACGCTCGCGGCTTTTGAATGCGAAGCGCCGCACACAGGGGCCGTGCGAATCAATTAAGAAAAAAGAGCCCTGGTTTGCACGCCGGGGCTCCCACCCATTCAGATGGTTTTGTCCTTCTGTTTCGGCGAATTGGTAAAGGTCCGATCAGGCTGCGGATTTTTGAGCGTCGAGCCGTAAGGTTTTGGCCAAGCGGGCACCGTCGGCCGAGCGCCGCAGTTCGATCTCATGCGGGCGCGACGGATCGAGCGCGGGAGCAAAGCGCAGGTTGAAGCGCCGGCCGCCTTTTTCCCGTGCGGCTTCAGCATAGGCATAGCCGATGAGCGCGCCGTCGACGATCACGTCGAGACACACCGGGGCGTTTCGATAAGCTGTGTTGAGCGCCCAACCTGAGACGCCCGCGTGGTCGCAATGTTCGACCACACCAAGCAGCATGCCGAAGTCCGTCGCGGCGGGATAAGCAAGCCCGGCCCGTTCGGCGAGACGCCGGCGCAGGCGGTCGAGCGCAAAGCCGTCGTCAACGCGCGGTGCGCAATAGGCCGCCTCCTGGCGTGCGGCTCGGGGATAAAGCGCCGCAAAAGTCGAGGCGTTCTGGAATATGCCCCGGCTGTCGTCATCGACAAAACTTTCCGAGAGCGCGCCTTCCGCGATCAGCACGTCGTGGCTGTCGAGTTCGATGTGGAAATAATGGATGTCCTCGCCCGGCGCCTTCTGGACGATGGTCGCGCCATTGACGAGATGTTCCGCCGGGATGAGCACGCCGTCGAGGAACATGGCGTGATGCGGCGAGACGAGCAGATCGCGCGCCGGGACGTTTTCCGCCAGCGACCCCACGTTGAAGCGGATGGGCAGGAGATCGGGATTGTTGCCGGCGAAACGGGCCGAATAGGCGCGGGTTCCGATCCATTTGATCGGCCGGAGCACACCCGAAGCCGTGAGCAGAAGATCGCCGATCCGCAAATCCTCCACCGCGACGTCGCCGCGCGCGGCTAGGATGCGAGTGCCGGCGCAATAGCATGCTATGTCAGCTGTAAAGCCATGCGCACCTTCGCCGTCTTCGTAAGAGCCTACGATCTGACCCGCGTCGTTGATGCCTTGGACAGCTGTGGTGCCGATAGTCGCATTAGGATCATCGATCGTGGTGAATGACCCCCCGTTATCGATGAAGCCGTGACCTACGCCGTTCGCATCATCGTAGTATCCGACGATCTGACCGGACGCGTTGATGCCCGTTGCGAACGTGCCCTCGTTCGCGGCAGTGCCTGCAAGCGGATCGTCGATCGTCGTGAAGGTTCCTCCGACGTCGAGGAAGCCATGGAAATTCTCAGCGCTGTCAGTGTAGAACCCGACGATCTGACCTGCATCGTTGATGCCTAGCGCTCGTGTCTCAGCGTACTGAGCTCCTGCTGGATCGCTAGCAAGCGGATCATCAATCGTCGTGTAAACGCCCGCGTTGTACAGGAACCCATGTTCGCCCCCGAACCCGTCGAAATAATATCCCACAATCTGACCCCCGTCGTTGATGCCCTGCGCATAACTGACGGGACCACCGGTGTACGGATCGGAAATAGGCGTGTACGCGCCGTCGCTGTATAGAAAGCCACGAACAACTATTTGACCGTTCCCGGAAACCTGAGAGACTCCAACGATCTGACCGGCATTGTTGATGCCTAATGCTTGTGTGCCGGAAGTAGCCGCGGGGTCGTCAATTGTCGTGAAGGTGCCTCCGTCGTCGAGGAAACCGTCCGGAGTTCCGCCGGAGTAAGTCCCGACAATCTGGCCTTGATCGTTGATTCCGTTCGCTACGGTAAAGGTGGTGCCCGCCTGCGGTTCGTCGATTGTCGTGAAGACATATGATGGAACAAAAGTTAGATCGACGCCGCTTACCGGGTCCGCCGAAATCGCGAATTGTCCCGCCGGCATATTCGGCAAATTAATCAGGTCGGAGGTCTGACTGACCGAGGTGTCCGGATCGAACGTCAGGCTCGCGGAGCCTTGCTGAAATGAAAAGTGCGCAAGGTTGGCGTCGGTGATCACGATCTTGTCGCCAATCGTTAGATCGGTGATCGTACTCCCATTCAGATTAGCTGCCACGCCTTCGAACGTATCCTCGCCACCGCCGCCAGTGAAGGTATCGGGGTCGCCTGCGATGAACGTGTCGTCGTATGCCGAGCCGATGATTGAATGGATGTTTGTCAGTGTATCGGTGCCGCCATATCCGTTGCTGACGCTTCCGGTGGCGAGATTGGCTACAATGCCATTAGGCGAGTTTGCGTAATCGGCTGTCGTATTGCCATCGCCGAAAAGGTAATTATTGCCCACGCCTGGGGAAAGCGATTCGTCGCCGGTGCTTCCGCTGAGGACTTCGCCGCCGTTTGCACCCGTCATCGTAACGTCGATATTTAGTATGCCCTCGGGATTATTGGATGGCGAATTCGGGTCGGATACGAATAAGCCAAAGCGATCAGACCCAACCACCGCGCCGTTTTCAACATAGGTGACTAGTCCCTCATTTATTTCCTGTTGCGTAAACGTTGGGGCTGTTAAACTAAAAACTCCGCTAGGAGTTGTTGGAAACGGGACCCCGTTTACGTAAAGTGCTCCATACGTTGGCGCGTAGTCTAGACTATATGTTATCTGAAAGTCTGCGAACTGAGGCGATACGAAAGTTAGCAACCCACTTCCGATTACCGTCGAACCACCGATTGTTGCCGTTAAAGTTGGTGTAACCGAGGGAAGGCTGCTGATTGGGGTGTAAGTTCCGTCGCTAAGGAGTCCGTCTCCTTCAGTTTGAACCGGCAAAATTATGTTGGGTACCGAATTGCCGACTCCATCGCTTACAGTCAGCGTCATCGAAGACACAGCTCCGTAAACAACAGTGGAGCCAAGCACCGGCACGTAAAAGACCTCGCCCGCATTGACTTCTGCTTGGGTGAAATAATCTCCGTAGACGCCCCCGCTATAGAAGCCGCCGCTTCCGTTCGGAATGATTTCACGAATCGGATTGAATGGATGCGACGAGCCGCTCGGCGTTCCCCAACTGCCGACAAGGATGTCATAGCCGTCCGCTGGGAGGCTATTGACCGTGTAGACGATGTTTGCAGGATCGACACCGGGATCGCTTGCGCTAAGCATTTGCGGCGTGATCAGAGCGGCATACCCGGGCGTATTTGTTCCCGCTGTCGTTGGTAGAGCACCGGGGCTCACATAAAGAGGGCGACCGACATTCACGGTGAGATTGTTGGTCGGGATGACATTGATATCAAAAGCGGTCTGCCCGATCGAGCCGCCCATTCCGTCCGATACAGTGAAGGTGAAACTATCAGGCCCGCTTGCGTTCCCATCATTCTTGTATGAAATCAGGCCGAGTTCGACCTGCTGTTGGGTGAAGTACGTCACCGGCTCGACGCCATCGGCAATGATTTGCCCCCCGCTCGGAGCATTGGCGAGGGTGTAGATGATTTGCCAGGAATTCACTCCGCTGTCCGTCACGTCGAGGTTGGCGTCCGTAATCAGGCCCGAGAGGCCCTGGCCAACGGAAAGGGGGGAGTTGGCGGTGAGGGTCGGCGAGGTAGAGGACGGCGGCGGTTGAATTTGAATGTTGAATGTCGTGCCGCTTGTGCGATTTCCAGCCGGGTCGGAGACGTAGTAGGAAAATTGATCACTCGACGCGGTGGTTCCGTTCTCCTGATATTCGATAAGCCCGTTGTTGATATCTGATTGGGTGAAGGAACTTACGATCGAGCCGTTTTTTAGAAGATAGCCGTCTTCCGGCGTTGAGGTGATCGTGTAAGTCAATTGGGAGGCGGTGTAGCCCGAAATGTTCGAATCCGTCACTTCGAGCAAGTTCGAAGTCAATGTCAGGCTACCCCCCACATGAGTGACCGCTTGCGCACTGGGCGAAACAATCGTTGGAGGCGTGGTGTCGGTAGCATTGATGGGTTGCGGCGGCGCGGCTGGCGCTGAAACGGAAACCGTTAAATCTCCGGCGACGCTGTAATTTCCTAAGTCGTCAATCGCAATGACAGCGATTTCGCTGACGCCGGGCGTAGAGCCGGCATCGAAATATGCCGTGGCGAATTCGGCCGGCGAGATATTCGTTGCGACGCTTCCGAGGGCGTAGGGTAGGCCGTTGACGATCAGGCTTCCCGAGCCACTGACCATGAACAGGTTGTAGCCTGTAATGGAGTGGCCTCCGGCCGAATTCGTTTCGGCGGCAGAGAACCAGTTGGAGACCAGGGTGAAGGAACCGGTCTGAGCAGGAGCGCTAGACAGGTTGTCGACGACAGGGAAGGGGTTGGATGATTGTCGTGGCGGCGTGCCCGCCGCCTGACCCGTCAGTAGGAATCCAAGGCCAGGATCTATGGCCGCTGGCGCGGGATTCACCGTGGGTGTTCCGTTGCTGATCAGCACCGGAGCGGCAAGGGGTTCTATTTCCTGGTCGATTGAATGAAGATCGGAGTTGTAGTTTTCTAGATTGTGATATTCAGTCGCAAGTGCGAAGAACATACTAGCCGCTTCAGTAAAATTAAAATTGCCTTTTGCTGCACCTAACGCAAAGCTCAAGTTATCAGCGCCTGCGGCAGTGCCAACCAATTGAACCGTTCCGAAATGACTCCCTGTGTTCGACAATGAGTTCAACTCGCTAACGCTGTCCTGAGCATAATTTCCGACGGGGTCGCCCGTGTCGACAAAATTCAGGAAATCGTTGTTGCCGCCTGGACTTTTATAATCCGGCAGGCCAGTTGAAGCGAAAGTTGCAGAGCCGGAAATGAAGCCACCCGCAGAAATGTTCAGTGCTTCGGCAGCCGCCTCGGCTTCCGTGCCGCCCAGCGAGAAGCCCGTTACGTAAATGGGATCGAGGGCGTCCCCGTCCACAAACGCCGCAGTTTCTACATCTTTCGCGAAAGCGACAGCGTCGCTCAGCGCTTTTGGTTCCTGCCCCTTGAAAATATCGATGTCCGCCGATGTTGAGTTGGCTTGGTATGGCGTCTCTGCAGAATTTGGAATTGTTGGTTCGGACTGCTCATAAGCGATAATTATATTCCCACTGGGGTCTATGTAGGCTTGTGCAAAAAATCCATCGTTATTAACGTCGTCTTTTGCTAACGCGCCAAGAGCGTCAGGGAGTAACGTAAATCCAGAAGCGCCGGAGCTCGAAGACGATTGCGCGACACCAGGGACAACATCCGTATTATTAGGACTGTCAACAGCATTGCAAGAATCAAGGCATTCTTGAATAAGCGAGACAGAAATCGACATTCTTGTTCTTCTCCGAATTTTGTGCGTCTGTTCGCGTATTTAATATTAACGAAATAAATCACGAAATTACAATTGACATACAGCGGTCACGCTAACAGATAGGCAGACATCTCTCTTCATGGTTTCTATAAATATGCAAGGTATAACTATCCTATACATAATATTTAACTTTGCTTCCGCACGGATGCCACGATTACGCCCATGGGTGACCATAGCGCGACAATTCCATCGTTCACCACAGTTGCGCCAATTCACGGCGAGGCGCGCAGGACGTCGCACCGAGACCGTTCCAAACCTAGGTCACATGGCCTACCTTAGAACCTGACCTGAAATTGGTTGACCGGCCTCGCGGCCGTTGATTCCCTTGGTTTGCAACAACTTTGGGAGATTCGCGATGCCTTGGAACGAGGCCGATCGGGCGAAGTATGAAGTCATTCGGGCGCGCTATTCAAGCGATATGTCGGAGGCCGAGTTGGCGCTGATCGCGCCGCTGCTGCCGCCGCCCAAACGGCGCGGACGCAAGCCGACAGATTCCCAGATCATTCTCAACGCCTTGTTTTATTTGATCCGCTGCGGATGCCCATGGCGATATCTGCCAAAGGATTTTCCGCCGTTCACGACCGTGCAAAACCGCTTCTACGCATGGCGCGACAGCGGCCTGTGGGCGCAAATCATCAGCGTTCTCGTGATGGACGCGCGCGAGGCGGAAGGCCGTCAAGGGGCGCCGACGGCGGTTGTCGTCGACAGCCAGTCGGTCAAGACGACGGAAGCTGGCGGTCCTCGTGGTTTCGACGCGGGCAAGAAGGTCAAGGGCCGCAAGCGCCATCTCGCTGTCGACACGATCGGTCTGCCCATCGAATGCCAGATCACGACCGCCGACGTGCAGGATCGCGACGCTCTCGCGCCGTTGCTGAAAGCCGTGCATCGCAAGAGCCCGTGGGTGAAAATGTCCTTCGTCGACGGGGGTTATCAAGGGGATGAGGCCCAGCGCGCAGCCTTCGAGGCGAGCCGTATTTCCATCACCGTGGTCAAGCGAACCGACAAAGAGGTGAAAGGATTTGTCGTGCTGCCAAAGCGCTGGGTCGTCGAGCGAACGCTCGGCTGGATCAATCGCGCGCGCCGTCTGTCAAAAGACTTCGAGGCAACCATCGAATCCGCTCTCGCGTGGCTGCAATTGGCCTTGACTTTCCTTCTCATGCGAAGGCTGGCGAGGGCGAAAGCCGGTCAGATTTGAAATTCGAGTCGGGGTCTTACATTATCGCTCAACCCGCACAAGAACCACAACCAACACTTCGGTCGCGCCGAGGGGTTTATCGAGCGGCCGGGTGCAAACTTGGCGCTGAGGCTCTTGAGGTGCTGTAATTTCGATCCGAGTTTTCTCGCGACTGCTTGAAGACGGCACCAAGGACGGCTTCGCCTGGGATTGTCTGACATTGCAGTCCCGAGTGGTGGGGTAAGTTCGTTTTATCTACGCGAGGCATTGGCGATAGTTGGGAAGAGAGTTTTTCCGCGCTCGGGCATGACGAGTGGCTGAACCGAATGCTGATGCTATATGAGTGTAATTGATCGGATAATGTTCTCAATAACTGTTGGTGAGGACGAATCAGTCATAGCTCGCATATCAATTACGCCTCGAATATCTATTTCTGAGTTGTTTTTACACATATATACATCTTCCTCGAATTGATAGTCAGTCCCGAGCTCTCCCGGAATAGGACTGACGTAGCTATATATCTTCGTAGCATCGGCTCCCGGAATCGAATTTGTCGAGGATGAGAACTTGTTATATGCGGGATTCCCCAGTGCGTATTGTTGTTCAGGAATTCTAATAGTTTTGTTTAAGTTCGCTACCGTCGTAGTGTCATGTAGAAACATAACGATTATTTCGGCTTTATAAGCGCTGGAGTTAAAGAACAGTTCGTCCTGACGTGCTGGGTCGTTCTTTTCAAACCACGACGCTGGAATCGTCATTTGGAATCCATGCGTTTTGTCTGTGAATACATTGTAGCTAGGTTCGGTACGCATCTGTAAAAAACGTGATATTAACGAATATGCAAGGGCAAATAATACGATCAACAATGATATCATCAATATCGTGCTAGCTATGGAATAATGTGTCCTAGTATGCTCTTGCATATTGTATTGTGAAGTGCAACGATTGACTTGTACGATAATTATGTCGCAAAACAGATATTGTGCGACCATGAAATATTGGCTTTGTCAAGCCATCGTCCCCTTCTTGGTGTATTTGAATTTGGTATTTCATGATTTTATAAATTTGTTTTCTGTCTGGGTATTTTTATTTATTAGTATTTGTAAATGCATATTCTTATATAGAGTGACCGGCAATTTTGGCCGCTCTTGTCCGGCAACTATGGCCGATCAAGACCGGCCAATTTGGCCGGTCTTGATCGGCCATGTTTCTGCGGCTTCTGGATGGTGAGGAAAAGGCGGTAAAGATTCGTCTTCCCTAGCCCGCGCTGGCGTATCTCCAGAAAGCCGGCTTTCTCCAATTCTTCGAGATAACGGCGGACACTGCGCTCGCCTGAGCCCATATCCGTCGCACGCGTGGATGACCTTCAAGCAGGCGCTCGATAAGGGGGCGCATGTGCGAAAGGGCGAACACGGCACGCATGTCGTGTTCACCAAACCGATCGTCTTCAAGGGCGAAGACGACGAGATCGAGAAGCGATCGATGCTGCGCGAGTACACGGTCTTCAATGTCGCGCAGATTGAGGACTTCGCCATCACGGAAACGCCGCTTGCGCCCGAGCCCGAGCGGCACGCGGCGGTCGACGCGTTCATTGCGGCGACCCAAGCCGACATCCGCCACGGGGGCGATAAGGCGTGCTTCGTCCCGGCGCTCGACTTCATCAACCTGCCGCCGGTGAGCTCTTTCACATCGATCGAACCATATTATGCGACGGCGCTCCACGAGCTCGGTCATTGGTCGGGACACAAACCCCGCCTCGACCGTGACCTCACCGGACGCTTCGGCACGCGCGCCTACGCCGCCGAGGAACTGGTCGCCGAGTTTACCGCCGCCTTCCTCTGCGCCCACCTCGGAATCACGGGCGAACTGCGGCACGCCGGCTACATCGAACATTGGCTCGACCTGTTGCGGCACGACGACCGCGCGATCTTCACCGCCGCGAGCAAAGCCTCGCAGGCGGCCGACTACCTTCGATCGTTTTCCTGAGCCTTGGCCCCGCATTCGCGGGGCCGTCCTTTACCCTTACGAATTGCCCCTACCAGCTACCGTTACCGCTCCCCCGATTGCCCTTACATATACCTATACTGTAAGCGCAACTCGTAAGGGCAACGCCGCGCCGGGAACGTCGCGGATTTCCTACACCTCCGCCTCACATGTCCGCGCGCCTCAAAGCGCGACTAATTTGGTTCTCTGGTTGTTTTTTCCTATTCAGGGACTAACCGCGAGGCGACAAGCGCACTCGCTCGGACACCAGAGAGACATCGGCTTCGATCACCCCTTCGGGGTGCTCGATCCTCTGCTCTCTGGCGTCCATTCCGTCCTCACGGACGGACGACGCCAGAGAACCAAATTAGTCGCGCCTCTGGCGACGACGGACAGTTCGGCGGACGGTTCCTCTAGGGCGGCAGCAAGTTCGCGAAAAAACCGTGGCGCAAGAATTTTTCGTCGAACCGCAGGTTATTGTAGCCGATGAATGCAGCCGGCCCCCAGGCCGAAAACAGCTGGTGCGCGTCAAACATCATGTCGGCAAGGTCCATGCCCTGTTCGAGATCGATCGGCCTCAGGCCGGTGGTCAGCAGCGCCGCCGGCGATGGGACGACATGCGCGCGCAAGCGGGCGCGGTAGGAAAATTGTCGCGTTGAAGGCGCGGATTTGCAGAAATCGGCGTCGGTTTTGATCGCGGCGATTTGCAGGATTTGATCGAATGCGGGATCGAGACCCGAGGTTTCGAGATCATAGAAGACGACGGTGGAGGGCAGATGAGCTTGTGCTGCGCGACAAGAAGCGACTTGCATGGGGTTTCCTTGAACGGATGGCGCTTCGGCAAAGACGAATGCGTCGGCGCGACCGAGCCGGCGGACAGCGCCGGTTGTCGATGTGGATGGAGATGAAGGAATCCGCCGGCGGCGGGATTAATGCGCTGGCGAGCGTTCGCGGCGCTCTTTGATCCACGCTTCGGTTTCCCTGTGCGATCGATGGGGGAAAATCGCGCGGGCGTCGGCGCGGATGGAGCCTTCGAGCGCCCACCTCAACGGCGACGCGGCGTCGCCGATGAAATCCGCGGTGACGATTTTTTGCACGATCTCGAATTCATCGGCCGCCGGACGGGCCGCGAGGAGCGCGATGGTGTCCGCGATGGCGCGCTCGATGCCGCCGCGACAGGCGGTGCTGAAGCGGCGGTTTTGAATATCCGCGAGCGCGAGGTGCGTCGTCAAAGTGACGAGGCTGAGCAGCAGATCGAACGCTGTGGTCGAGGGCGCAAGGCCGATGCGTTCGTAGATCCGCACGGCGGCCGGCGTCAGTTCGGGCAGGCCATCGGTCGGCAGCTCGGCGATGGTGGCGATTTTCAGCCGGTCAGCGGTCGGTCGAATGATATCCATTTGGCTTTCTCCACTTTTGATGCGACGGGCGCGAACATCCGCGCCCGCGCGAAGGGCGCAGGTTGGTTGGAAATATCTGGCGGCGATGGCGCGTCTCAGCGAAGCGCGGGGGTCCAGGCCACGCCGATGTGGTCGGCGAGAATCTGCTCGCAGATGGCGATCAGCCGGTCCGCGCCGGAATATGTGCTGAACCCGCAAAGCTCCCATGCTGGGCTTGTGACCCAGCCGGGATAGACCGTGTGGCGACGCAGCTCGTCGGAATCGACGCCAAGGGCCGCGCAGTGTTGACGGCCATCTTCGGTCATCGACCAGGCGTCGATCGCTCCCAGTCGCGTCAAGGCGTCGAATTTTTCATCGAACATTTTCGCGGACAACGAATCCGGGAGCGTGATTAAAATCGAGCGCGCGTCCGCAACCACCGGGCTGTTGGGCGACGGGCGCACCGTGGGATAAAGGTGAGTTGGGAACCACGCATTGAATCCGTCCTGGCGCACCAAGACGCCATTGACGTATCGCCAGGCGGCATAGCCGTCCCGATTCAACTCGAAAAAACGCTGCTGGAGGCGGTCGAAGCCGCAGGTCGAGATTTTATAGTTCGGCAGGGCGATCGAGTGCGAAACCACCGCGAGGCCAGGGCACGCGCCAGCATAGGCGCGGCGCTTTTCGCCGGGCTTGAAGCGGTCCCGGAATTCCTCGGAAAGGAAGACATTGGTCGGACCCGTCTGCAGGCCGGCGCCGCCGATTTTGGGCCACGCCGTAGGATAGTGTCGGGACTGCCGCTCAAAGCGGGGAAGTGTACGCATCGGCGGCGCATTGTTTCGGGCGCCGTCGATCGGCGAAGAGAATTCGGTCTTTGGCATTGTTTTTGTTATTCCGTTTAGGGGTGTTGATGGCGCTGCAGCCCAAATCGTGAACTCCAGCGGTTCGATTGCCTCACGGCAGCGCTTTCGGGGACCAAACCCATGCTGAAAGCAAAAAAAATCCGGGAGAAATCAGCCTCACCGGCAGGCACAACCTCGGGGCATGGAAAGGGGCCGCGGGTGTGCGCGGATTATGGCGAAAAACTGCTAAAGGTTCAGGATTCCAACGGTTTTCCGCTGCTCCGCCGCCAAAAGCCGCCGCGCGTTCTCGATGTCGCTCAACGACAGATTCGTACGCCCGTCCGCGGCGGCGAAGCCCGCGGCGATTTGGAAGACCAGCCGCAGCCGCCGCGGCGTCGCGTCTACCAAGACCTTCGCCACCTCGTCGTCGAGATCCTGTGAAAGGATGGCGCGATATTGCTCCGTCGCTGCGCGATAGATGCGCTTGGTGATCGCGACGGCGGCGTCCTTTTCCGGCGCGGAGACCGGCACAACCAGGAACCGGTCCAAAATGCTCCGCCGCAATGCGGATGCGTCGTTCGCCGCCGCGATCCAAATGATCTTGTCGGCGGCGATCGGCGCCTCGAGATAACTGTCCCTGAAATTTCTGGCGCTCAGCGGCTCCAGGGCGATGTGGAGCAAATCCAGCGGGTCGCTCTCGCGCCAGGAGGGAACCTTGTCAATCTCGTCGATGAAAAACACGGGTTGGGCGCTTGGGCCGTCGATGAGCGCCCGCGCGATCGCGCCGGCGCGCGCCCCGCGCCACCCAAGAGAATGACCCCCAAGCACGCCCTCGTCGTCCAGGCCCGGACCCGAGATTTCGTGGAAATCGGTGTTCAGCGCCTGAGCGACGGCGCGAGCGAAATGAGTCTTGCCGACGCCCGGCGGCCCGACCAGCAAAAGCGGCGGGATGACGAGCGGCGCCTGAGACAGGGCCGACAACCGCGCCGCCCGTATGTAGACGCCGGCGGCGGTCCAAAAATTGGGGTGTTCGGCCTCGGCGGAAAGAAGGCGCGTCACCGTCGCGGCGGTTGGAATCAACAGATCCCTCGCGCCCTGTCGGGCGTCATTGGCCAGGGCGAAGAGATATTTGGCGCGGAGTCCTTGGGCGCTGTCCGCGAAAAAGTCGAAATCCTCGTCGGGCCCATCGGCGTCCGCGATCCTTTGCGCCTCCCGCCGAAAAAGATCGGGATCAAACACGCGTATTTCCGGCATAACGGCCTCAATTCACATCACGGTGGGAGAGCCGCTTCAGGTGGCCATGGACAACGGCGCGCGTCGGGCTTTGATTCCGCTCGAAAACAAGCGCAATTTCCTTGAAGTCACCGGCGACATCATGGAGGATGTCGATCCGATTTTCTTCAGCGATCCGAAGACGGCGGCGTTCAAGGCGCTGGGGTTGAACTAGGCCGTGAAGGCCTCCTTTTGTGGTTCCTGCCGTGACTCATCCTGCGACCGACTTCGCAGACGTCTAGCGACCGGGATCGTCGCGCCGCAGCCGTGTTGTTCGTGATTTGCGGCGGCGACGCCCTTCGCCACGGCTTGGATTTCCTTGTGTGCGTGCTGCCGCCAGTACCCCGGTGCAGCGACTGGACGTCGACTTCGCTCATCTCGCCCAGTCGTATCAGCCTTCCCCGATATGGCAGTCGGGTCGGCCTGCACGTCGTCCTTTTCGAGGCTTGCTCAGCGTTCACTCGCGTTGCGGCCCGCACACTCGCGCCGTCACCTATAGTGACCGGCTATCCCGGGGCTTCAGACATTTCGTTGCCTCCATGCCTGCTCCGGTTGCTTCCGGCTGGAGCGGGTCGCCGGGTGGGGCTTGCACCCACTGGAAAGCGCCGCCTTTCCACGGCGCACGCCATAAGCGGGAATTCGCAATTGGTCGGCGTTAATTCCGGGGTCGCCCCCAAGGAGACCTTCGGCCTTGGGGGGCGAGAGGCGGCCCTCCAGCAAAAGCGGCCGACCAATTATTCTGCTTCGTGGACGACGTTTCATACAGACGCTTCAGGCCTGCGGCAACGATCGGCCCAGGCTCGGCGCAATGCCGCGGCGAAATGCCTTGCAAACCGGTTGCGATCGCAGATCGGGCTCTCCGTCAGCCGGCGTCGCAACGTCTCGCGCAAAGTCTGAAGCGCGGTCCGGTCGCGGGCTTTGGCAACCGCCAGATCGACGTAGGATTCCGGTGTGTTGGCGATCCAGTCGGCGAGTCCGACATTGCTGAGATGGCTGACCCCGTGACGGCCGGCGAAAGTATCGCCCCGGAGCACGACGCCGGGCGCGCCCATCCAGAGATCTTCCAACAGGGTGACGCCGCCGCAATAAGGAAATGGCTGCAGCGCGATGTCGACTCTCTGGCGCGCGCGCAATATTTCCTCGTGCGGCTGCGCGCCCAACATTTCGACGCGCTCCGCTTCGACCCCGCGCCGCACGAATTCATCGGCTAGGCGGCGCGCGCTCGGCTCCTCGTCCAATTGCGGCGCGGCAAGAAGAAGTCGAGATCCGGGAAGGCGCCGAAGCGTCTCCGCCCAGGCGTCGAGCGTAGCCGGCGTGATCTTCATCAAGGAATTGAGCGAGCCGAATGTCACGCTTCCGGTCTCGGCCGCCGGCGAGGGGCCCACGGGAATGTCGAAGCCGGGCGGATCATAGCAGACGTAGGTGTCGGGAAGGATGAGCAGATTTTCCCGATACAGGCCGACGAGGTCGGAGGGGGTTTCGTGCGGATCGGAGATGAAAGCGTCGACTTCGGCGATCCCCGCCGTATGGAATTGCGCGCCGACCCATTTGATCTGCACCGGCGCCGCCCGCAATGCGAGCACGGGCAACCGGCCATTGTTGAGATAGCCGCCGATGTCGATCAATATGTCAATTCCTGCCGCATGAATTCGCGAAGCGACCGAGTGATCGTCTTCGTCGCTAATTTCGGCCCAATCGGCGGCGATGTCGCGCCAGCGCCGCGTATAGGCGTCGTAAACCCCGCCGCTTGAGAAGCAATGCAGCGCGAAGGAGTCGCGATCGAGCCCTTCGAGCCCGCGCAGGGTCAGGAGCGTGGTCGGATGGCGGCGAAACGCGCCGCCCAGCAGGCCGACCCGCAGCCGACGGTCGGGATCGCGGACGCCGGTGAATCGCCGCGGCGCAGCGCGCGGCCAAAGCGCGCCGCAGCGGCGCAAGGCTACGCTCAATTCCTCGCCGCCGATTCCGTCGCAATAAGCCAGAATAACGCAAAGGATGCGATGGGCATGGGGATCGTGTGGCGCGACCGCGATCGCCGCCTCGGCGGCCGCCCTGGCCTCGATCTGGCGACCGAGCAGCAAGTCGCATAGGGCGAGATCCTTGAACCGCTCCGCTTTCTCAGGCGCGACCTGGACAGCGCGCGCCAGATGGGGCTGCGCCGCCTCGGGCCGGCCCTGGCGCATCAGCAGATCGCCGAGGGCAGCGAGCGTTTCCTCGTCGTCGGGCGCCAAGGCCAGGGCGGCGCGCAGGGCCTCCGCCGCCGCATCGTCCGTCGCGCGCCGGCGATAGAGCAGCGCGAGCTCCGCCAGTGCCGGAAACGCGTCAGGCGCGCGCTCCGCCAGCTTTTCGGCGGCGCCGATGGCTTCGTCGAGACGCCCCATATCGGCGAGCAATCGCGCCATGGCCAGCAACGCGGCGAGTTGATCGGCGCCGTCGGCGAGACGCCGCGACCGGGCCAAGGCCTCGTCGACCCGCCCGGCCGCAACGGCCGCGGCGGCGAAGGAGCGGCCGGCGGCGAGGTCTTGCGGAGCAAGACGGATCGCTTCGCCGAGGGCCGCGCAAGCGTCGATATTCTCGCCTGCCGCGGCGAACGCCTCGCCGGCGTCACGCCATGCCCGTCCGTCCTCGGGCGCGAGGGCGAGCCGCCGCAGGGCGGCGGCAACCGCATCGTCGTTCACAGCCCCGCCTCGGCTTCCTGCTCCGCTTCGGGCAAGGCGCCGCCGGCGCGCAATTCGTCGATCATCGGGGCCAGACCCGTGGCGAAAACGCGCCAGCGCCCCAGGCCGCGCGCATTGACCTTTTCGCGGACCTGCCGGCTGCTGGCGGTGCGGACGCGGCGATCCTGCTCGTAGAAGCGCGAGCAGGCCGCATCGGGCGGCAGGTCGAGAAAAGCGAGCAGACGGGCGAGGGTTGCGTCGAAATCGCGCACCCAATCGGCCAGGTCGATTTCGATGATCGGCAGGGGCAGGACGTCGAGCCAATGCCGCATCAAATGCTCATGTTTCGAAATGTACCAGCCGAGATCGGCGAGGTCGTGCGCATAGGGATGATAGCCGAAAAACCGATGCTGGAAGATCGAAAGGCCAATATCGCGCGGATCGCGGCGGCAAAGGATGATCCGCGCGCGGGGCAGAAGCGTGGATACGAATCCGAGATGCAAGGCGTTAGCGGGCATTTTGTCGACGATGCGCCGGGCGTCCGGCGCGAGCGCGTGAAGCCGTTCGAGGAACTCGGCGCCGGCGTTGGTCAGGCACGCCGCGTCGAGCGCGGCGACCCGGCGCGCGGACTCGGGCTGGGTCGCTCCGCCGCCCGCCAAGCGCCGGAACAGCTGATGAAGATCGCTGCGTTCGCCGGCGCCGTAAACCAGCGGATGCGCCGCGAGAATCTGCTCGGCAAGGGTGGTGCCCGAACGCGGCATTCCGACGATGAAAATCGGCGTCTCATCGGCATTGTCGGCGCCCGGGCCTGCCGCCAGACGGCGATGATCGAAAGCCTCGACGCTCGCCGCGACGAACGCGTCGAATTCCTCCCGCGAAAAAGGCTGGCAGCGCGACAGGAGCCGATGGCCGCCTGCCCAATGCTCAAAAGCCTGATCATTTCTGCCCTCGCGGTAATGGTATCGCGCCAGATCGAAATGGGCGGCGATGCGGTGTTCGTAAAGCGCCGCGCTTTCGCCGGCCGCGAGCGCCGCGAGCCGCCCGGCGCACTCCATGGCGTCGTCCTTGCGGCCGGCTCCGTGGGCGAGCGCCAGCCTTCGTCCGACGACAAGGATTTCCGCATCGCCGTAAGGTTCGGCTATGGCGTCGAGTTCGCGCTGGGCGTCGAGGTCGCGCCCGAGATGCAGCAGCGCTATCGCCTTGTGGGCGCGCCAGTGCGCGCCGTCGCGGCCGGGGGGCGGCGGTCGGTTGAGCAGAGTAAGCGCCTTGGCCGGCTCTTCGTCGAGCAGCAGCGCATTGGCGAGATTGAGCCGCGCCGCGACGCAGCCGGGATCGCGCGCGATCACGCCTTCGAGCCGCCGCATCGCTTCGTCCTGCTCGCCGGCGAGAAAAGCGAACCCGGCGGCGGCGGATTCGAGCGCACTGTTATGGGGGCAGGCAGCGAGCCCTTTGAAGATTGCGGTTTGCGCCGAGTTGATTTCACCCCGGCGGGCCAGTACGAGGACGAGATCAATCCAGGCCTCCGGGTTGGCGCGGTGAAGATGGATCGCCCCGACGAAAGCCTGTTGCGCCTCGGCGAGCCGGCCGGCGGCAATCTCGGCGCGCCCCATGGCGCACAAGGGCGCCGGCGATTGCGGCGCGACGACCATCGCCCGGCGCGCTGCGGCGCGGGCCGCCGGCGCGTGGCCGAGCGCCAGCAATGCGGCGGACAGATTGACCCAGGGAGCCTCGGTCGCCGGCGCCAGTTTCGCGGCGCGGCGAAACATTGCCGCGGCGCGGGCGAAACGCCCCGCCTCCAGCAGAGCAATACCGAAATGCAGCGGCGCCAGCGGGTTTCCCGGCTCCGCCCGCCAGACGGCCGAAAGGCATTTCAGCCCGTCGAGCGGCCGGCCGGCGCGCGCCAGCGCCAGCCCGCGCAAGCGCCTGGCGTCGGCGTGGCCGGGCGCATGAGCGAGCGCGGCGGCGAAAAGCACGGCGGCGGCGTCATAGTCGCCCGATTGGTATCGTCGGGCGCCGGCGAGTACGGCGGCGGCGGGAGGATCGCACTCCCGGCTGGGACCACCTGCCAGTTCCATGCGGCCCTCGTCGTTCACGGAAAAGTGGATTGACGTTACTGTAGCTCAAATTAAGCTAATTCCAAGCAATTCGTGGATGAACATTTTATTCGCCTATTGAGGCGCCCGCCCATGACCGACGTCATCTCCGTCAATTCACAAACCAGTCTGAATGCGGCGATCGAAACGGTCAACGGATCGGCGCCAGGCGCCTACGAAATCCAGATTACTTCATCGTTCACCGAAGGCGACGCCGGGCAGCCGGCGGGGCTCTATGCCATTAATCTCCAGTCCGGCGTCACGCTGACGATCAACGGCGATGGCCAGGTCTTGTCGGGCGGCGGCGCCGACGGCGGCCTCGCGGTCCTCAGCGGCAACGTCACCATCGAGAGCCTCACCATCGAGGACACGGTCGCGGCGGGTGGCGCCGGCAGCAAATCGGGCGGCGGCGGCGCCGGGCTCGGCGGCGGGCTTTTTGTCGGGCCGACCGCCAAGGTGACCCTCGACAATGTGCTGTTTCAAAGCGACGAGGCCAAGGGAGGCAATGCTGGCGACGGCGGCGGCGGCGGCGCGGGCGGCAACTCCAGCCTGCTGATAGCGCCGACCGGGGCGCCGGGCGGCGATGGCGCGAAAGGCGCGGACGGCGCGTCCGGCACGCTCGGGCCGTCGGCCGGCGGGGCGGGAAGCAACGGCTCTCCCGGCGGCCCTGGCGGGATCGGCCGCGCGGGTGGCGCGGGCGGCGACGGCGGCGACGGCGGGGTAGGCGGCGCCAGCTCCACGATGAGCGGCCTGAAGGGAGGCTATGACGGCGGTCCCGGCGGATCGGGGAGGACAGGCGGTCCCGGCGGGATCGGCGGCGCGGGCGGCGACGGCGGCGGCGGCGGCGACGGCGGCGCGGCGGGCGGCGCGGCGCCGCTTACGTTCACCTACCCCCCGGTGGGTGCCAACGGCTTCGACGCCACCGGACTCGGCGGAACCGGCGGCAAAGGCGCCGCAGGCGGAACGGCGGGCTATGGCGCGGGCGGCGGCGCTGGCGGCGACGGCGGCGACGGCGGCGCGGGCGGCGACGGCGGCATGGGCAGTAACGGCCCGGGAGCCCATCAGATCTTCAACGGAACAACCTATGTGACGGTGGGATCGACGGGTCCCGGCGGCGTTGGCGGCGCGGGGAGCGACGGCGGCGTTGGCGGCGACGGAGGAAACGGCGCCAGCGGCGGCTTTGGCGGCGGCGGCGGCGGCGGCGGCAATGGCGGCGTGGGCGGAATGGGCGGCAAGGGCGGCAAGGGCGGCGGCGGCGGCGCGATGAATGGCGCTCAAGCCCCGTCGTCTTCGCCCCCGCCGGTCGGCGGCGCGGGCGGCGCGGGCGGAGTAGGCGGCAACGGCGGCGACGGCGGCAATGGCGGCGCGGGCGGTCTCGGCGGCTTTGGCGGCGGCGGCGGCGGTGGCGGCGGCGGCGCGATTGGCGGCGTGGCGGGCTTGGGCGGTTCGGGCGGATCGGGCGGCATCGGCCATTATGCCAACGGCTATCACACCGGTCCGCAGGGCCCTAAGGGCGCAACGGGCGCCAGCGGAGCCAGCAACGGCGCGACTGGCGCAAGCGGCGCGGCTGCGGCAGGCGGCTTCGGCGGCGGCCCGGGAGCGGCCAGCAAGGGCGGCGGGGGACTCGGCGCCGGCGGCGACATTTTCATCGCCCAGGGCGGAACGCTCACCATTGACGGCGGCCTTTTATCGAAAGGGACAGTCAAAGGCGGCGGCACGGGCGCCCAGCAAGGCGGCGCCTATGGTTCCGGCGTTTTCCTCCAGGGCAATGAGACGATCACTCTTTCCGCGACCGCAGGAACGCCGCTCACCGTCTCCGGCGTGATCGCCGACCAGACCGGCTCTGGCGGAACTGGCGCCGGCAAGATCGACATCGCCGGGACGGGCGTGGTCGCCCTCTCCGCCGACAACACTTTCGTCGGCGGCGTCACGATCGAGTCCGGCACGCTGGAGCTGGGCGCGAGCGGCGCAGCGGGAGCGGGTGGAATCGCCTTCGCGCCCGGAGCCGGGGCGACGCTGGTCCTCGATCCCGGCGTCGCGCCGACCAATCAGATCACAGGCTTCGCCTCGGGCGACAGCATCGTGCTCAAGGGTTTCGACGCGACGGGCGAGAGCTATGCCAATGGCGTATTGACGCTGACCAATGGAGCCAGCGGAACCATCAGCCTGAAGATCACCGATCCGAATGGTCAAGGCGCGACGGATTTCCCCTACAGCTACAGCGCCGCTACAAACGAAACGACGATCTGCTTCCTGGCCGGAACTTTTATCCGCACGCCGGAGGGCGAGGTCGCCGTCGAGATGCTGAAACGCGGCGATCTCGTGCTAACGGCGGCAGGCGAGGTTCGGCCGGTGGCTTGGCTGGGGCGGCAGACGGTTTCGGCGCGGTTCGCCGATCCGCTGCGTAGCTTCCCGATCCGCGTGAAGGCGGACGCGCTGGGCGAAAATGTCCCCAGCCGCGATCTGCTGCTTTCTCCCGATCACGCTTTGCTGATCGACGACGTGCTGGTCCACGCGGGGGCTCTGGTGAATGGAATGTCCGTCGTCCGCGAGACGACGGTTCCCGAAACCTTCGTCTATTACCATGTCGAACTGCACGATCATTCTCTGATCCTGGCGGAAAACACACCAGTCGAGACTTTCATCGACAATGTGGACCGGATGAATTTCGACAATTGGGCGGAACACGAGGCGCTTTATCCGAAGGGCAAACCGATCGAGGAAATGCCCTATCCGCGCGCCAAGGCTCGGCGTCAGGTTCCGATGCGCGTCCGGGCGGCGCTTGATCGTCGCGCGGAAGAAATCGGCGCCGCCTCGACAGCGGCCGCATAGCGAATTTTCTTGGGACGCGGGACGGCCGGTCGCGACGCGGACTTGATGACGATGGGACGGCGACGTACGCCGTCCCACGCGTTCTCGATTATTGAAAAGCAAGCGATTGCACGAATTCGACTGAGCGCGCTGGGCCGCTTTCACACCTTCATCGACTTTCCGGCGTATGTCCGCTCGCCGCGCCCAGGCCGCGATAACATCTTCGACCTGAATTTCCGGAACGGGTCATTGGACTTGTATGGGAGAAAATCTGTCAAGGGTGTTTTCGATTGAAGAGCTCCTATGATTGGGGCTCGTCTGCAAGCCGGCGCCGATCGGCCATCATGCGACAGGCGGCGCCGGCTTGCAGACGAGCGGCGCGATATCAAGACGATCCGAGGGGAGCCCGCCATCAGGCGCGATCTTCGCGCCGCAAACTTGTATTCGGTTGACCCGCGAGGGTCGAGACCATGATGCAGTCGTGCGCATCGGCGGCGAAGCTCCGAGGCGGCGGTCCCATTCTAAACCGCGGCTCGAACGACCATGTCCACTATCGGGTTGCCACCACCTCGGATCGTTATCTGCTTCTCGCGATTATCCGGTCGAGTTGCAGAAAGTCTTGGCTCAAACTCCTTTGCTTGAGGACGTTACACCGCAGGGCGTATCGCGATTCCAGCAGGTGTGACGCCAGTTGTCGCCATCCGCCAAAGGACGATGAGGAGCTTGCGGGCCAGCGCCACAATCATTGTCTTGCGCAGGCCGCCGCGGGCCTCGGCGGTTCGCTGGCGATACCAAGCGGTCAACGCGCTGTCCTTCTGATGCAGCAGGTGTCCCCAGGCGAGTTGGATCATGCCGCGGCGGACCCGTGCGTTGCCGGCTTTGGCGAGTCCGCGTTCTCGCCGCTTTTGCCCGCTCTCATCGGGCGCCCCGGTCAAACCGGCGTATCGCGCCACAGCTTTTCGGTCTCGTAACGGGCGCAGAAACACTTCTTGGACCAGCATGTCCGCAGTTTCCGCGCGGTGCCGTCGCGAGTGTGGTTGGAAATTGGTTGGCGTAGTCTCCGGGTATCGCAACCCAAATGATTCCGGCGTTGGCGCGCCGGACAGGAGACCACGCCATGAAACAGGATAGCATGAAGAAGGGGGCTTTGGCCGCCGAGGGTTCGCTTTTCGACAATTGGTTCGATGCGATCGAGGATGGCGTTCGCAGCCGGGTGCGCGAATTCATCGAAACGATGCTGGAGGAGGAGTTGGCGCAAACCTTGGCGCGTCCGCGCTACGGTCGGCGCAAGGATGGTCGAGATGAGCCGTCGGGGGTCGAGGGGGTTCGCCATGGCCACCGCGAGCGGACGTTGACGGGCACGTTTGGCCAGACGCGGATCGCCGTGCCGCGGGCTCGACTGACGAGCGAGGACGGCGAGACGCGGGAATGGAAAAGCGCGTCGCTTCGCGCTTACCAGCGCCGGACGAAAGCCGCCGACGCCTTGATCGCCAGCGCCTATCTTTCAGGAACCAACACGCGCCGCGTCCGCCGCGCGCTGGCGGCGGTGTTTGCCGGGCCGGTCGGAAAGGACGTGGTCAGCCGGACCTGGCGCAAGGTGAAAGGCGACTGGGAGGCCTGGAGCAAAAGCTCGCTCGCCGAAGAGCCAATCATCCGGCTCATTCTCGACGGAACGGTCGTGCGGGTGCGGCTCGACAAAAAGGCGACCTCGATTTCCTTGCTGGTGGCGCTCGGCGTGCGCGCCGACGGCCAGAAAGTGCTGCTCGCCGTGAAGAACATGGGCGGCGAAAGCGAGGCCGCCTGGCGGGCGCTGCTCGACGATCTCGTCGCGCGCGGCCTGAGAACGCCGGAGTTGGTCATCGCCGACGGCGCGCCCGGCCTGGAAAAGGCGCTGTCGGCGTTGTGGCCGAACGTTCCGCTCCAGCGCTGCACGGTCCACAAGCATAGGAACCTGCTTGCCCATGCGCCAGATCGGCTGCATGAGGAGCTCTCCAACGATTACAAAGACATGATTTACGCCGAGACCAAGGACGAGGTCGAGGTCCGGCGCAAGGCGTTCCTGCGCAAATGGCGGCTGAAATGCCGCGCCGTCGCCGACAGCCTGGAGGAAGCCGGCGAAAAGCTGTTCACCTTCACGCGCTTTCCGAAAACCCAGTGGAAGTCGATCCGCACATCCAACGCCATCGAGCGGCTCCACGAGGAATTCAAGCGGCGGATCAAGACGCAAACCGTTCTGCCCTGCGCAGAAACGGCGGCCATGCTGTTCTGGGCCCTGCTGGCTTCAGGCCAGATCACCATGAGAAAAGTCGACGGATGGGAAACCCTCGCCCAAAAGCCGACCGATCAAACCATTGACCTCGCCGCCTGATCGGCTACCTTCAACCCGCTCGGAGCCTGCGCCAGCAATTTCAACACAATTCGCGACGGCACCGAAGGTCGTTCGTGACCTGTCTGCGGTATTCAGCTTCGCCGGCCGGCACGGCTTTGTTGCGAAGAACCCGGTCGAAAAAGCTTCCGTTCGGAAAACCGACAACCGCCGTGATCGCTTTCTCACGCTCGAGGAAGTCTCCCAGCTTGGCGAGGCATTCGATAGGGTGGAGGCCGATGGAGCAAATCCTAAGGCCGTAGCAATTGCGCGACTTTGGGCTCTGACGGGCTGTCGGCGCAATGAGATTGCGGAACTAAAAGTCCACGAAATCAAGCTGGAGCGGAACCTCTTCGAGTTCGACGACACGAAGACAGGGAAGTCGATTCGTCCGTTCGGCCCTGCGGCTGCCGCGTTGTTGAAAACGCTCTTGAGGGATCGCAAGGCAGGTTATCTGTTTCCCGCCGAGAAGGGCGACGGCTATTATCAGAGCACGCGGAAAATTTGGGCGAAAGTGATCGAGATCGCCGAACTGCCTGGCATCACGCCCCACACGTTGCGGCATACCCTGGGATCGACCGCCACATCGAGCGGCGAGGCATTGGCGCTGACGGGGGCAATCCTCGGGCACGCGAACCTAAGATCAACGGCCATCTATGCCCATGTCCAGCATGACCCTTCGCTCGAAGCGGCCAAGCGCGTTGAAAAACTCCTGGCGACTGCGCTGGAGGGCAAGGCTGCGGAGCCAAAAGAGGGTAAGTCGGCTGAAGCGCTCCCGGAGCTCGATGCGGACCTGATCCGGGTGTTGGCAGAACGACTGTCGAAAGAGGACTCAGACACAACCCGACTTCGGTCGATCATTGCGCAGGTGGTTTCGCTCAACACGTGAAGATCGAGGCCGACCAATCAAGGCGAGCCGAGTTCCCGCTGGAAACCCGACCATCCTCCCTCAGAAACACGGCGACAGGGGGCAATCAGGCGCTGATCGGGCATGGTTGAGAAATAGTTTTGCAAGAAGCTCCAACGTCTTACGACGCCGATTGGCCTCCAGACGCCATGCCGTTTCACACGCGACATGAAGGGCAAAATGATCCGTTGGCGAGAGGGGAGGAAAAAGCTATTTGGATCGTCAGAGGGTGAGCCGGCGATTCTCTCGGCGAATCCGTCTTGAAGGAATCGTTCGAAGCGCCTTGTTCCATGAAGATCCTCGAGTTCGCTGATCTGGACACGTCGCGGGTGAAGCCTGCCTACCGCAAGGCGGTGGCCGCAATCGCCAGCGGCGATTTCCGCGCGGCTCAGGTGCGCAAGCTGACGGGCGTTGGACATGGCAAATTCTACCGAGCTCGGCTCAATGACACGGACCGATTGATCTTTTCCCTCCTCCGTCACGATGACGGCGTTTGCGCCCTCATGCTGGAGGTCATCGTCAATCACGATTACGGAAAATCGCGCTTCCTGCGAGGCGCCGTCATTGACGAGGACAAAATCGTCGCTTGCGACGCCGCCGAGGCCGAAAAGGAAGCGCAATCGTTGCGCTATCTGAATCCTGAACGGTCGGTTATCCATCTGCTCGACAAGCCGATTTCCTTCGACGACGCCCAGGACGCCATCTTTCGCGCTCCTGCGCCGCTCGTCATCGTTGGCGGCGCCGGCAGCGGAAAGACGGCGCTAACGCTCGAAAAGTTGAAACTGGTCGAAGGCGAGGCGCTCTATGTCACCCATTCGGCCTATCTCGCCCAGAACGCGCGAAACCTTTACTATGCCAATGGATTTGACCGAGCCGGTCAAGAGGCGACGTTTCTATCCTATCGGGAATTCATCGAATCCATTCACGTTCCGCCGGGACGCGAGGTCACGTGGCGGGATTTCGTGGCTTGGTTTCAACGCATTCGCCAGTCCTTCCGGGACGCGGATTTTCGCGACATCGACGCGCATCAGGCTGTTGAGGAGATTCGCGGCGTCATTACGGCTGGCGAACGAGGCGTGCTCACCCGGGAAGATTATCTGGCCCTGGGCGTGCGCCAGTCGATTTTCCCTGCGAGCAAGCGCAGCCGGCTCTATGACATATTCGAGAAATATCGCGCTTGGCTGAAAGACGCGAAGCTGTTCGACCTGAACCTGATCGCGCAGGAATGGCTCGGCAAAGCGGCGCCGCGTTACGACTTCGTGGTGATTGACGAAGTCCAGGACATCACACCGGTCCAACTCGCGCTTGTGCTCAAAACCTTGCGCCATGCCAGCCATTTTCTGCTCTGCGGCGATTCCAACCAGATCGTTCACCCCAACTTTTTTTCGTGGGCTCAGGTCAAGAGCCTGTTCTGGCGCGACCCGGAACTGGCCCAACGTCAGCAGTTGTCGGTGCTGACCGCCAATTTCCGCAACAGCCGCGAGGCGACGCGGGTCGCGAATTTTTTGCTCAAGATCAAGCATCGGCGCTTCGGTTCGATCGATCGGGAAAGCAATTTTCTGGTCAGGGCGGTGGGCGCCGAGGCGGGCGAAGTGACGCTCGCCTCGGACAAGGACGAACTCAAGCGGGAACTCAACCAGAAAATCCGCCAATCGACCCGTTTTGCAGTGCTGGTCATGCGCGACGAGGACAAGGCCGAGGCGCGAAAGCATTTCACGACGCCGCTGGTGTTTTCAATTCATGAGGCCAAGGGGTTGGAATATGAAAACATTGTCCTATACCGTTTCATCTCCGACCATCGGTCGGAGTTCAATGAGATCGTCGATGGGGTTGCGGCGCAAGATCTGACCGCCGACGAATTGGATTATCGGCGGGCGAAGGACAAGAGCGACAAGTCGCTGGAAGTCTATAAATTCTATGTCAATGCGCTCTATGTCGCGCTGACCCGGTCGATCGCGAATCTCTATCTGATCGAATCCGATACCGAGCATCCGATATTCAAACTGCTTGAGCTGACGCCGGCGGGCCAGGTGCGGGTGGATGCGCAACGTTCCAGCCTCGAAGACTGGCAGAGGGAAGCCCGCAAGCTCGAATTGCAAGGGAAGCAGGAACAGGTCGACGCCATCCGGCGCGATATTCTGCGGCAAAGCCCGGTGCCCTGGCCGGTGTTCGATCAGGCAAAAACAACCGAACTGCTCATCAAGGTTTTCCGCGACCGCGCTCCTGGCGGCAAGCCACGCCAGCAACTGTTCGACATCGCCTGCTGCCATGATGAACCTGCCCTTGCCGTCTGGCTGGCGAGGGAGGCCGGCATGGACGCGGCGAAACAATTCGACCGGGTGCGCGTCAGCCAGGGCCGCAAGAGCTATGCGGCTTATTTCTCCAAGAATTTCAAAGACATTTTGTACCAGTGCGCCAGCCACGGGATAGAACATCGGTTGCAAATGAACCAAACGCCCCTGATGGCGGCGGCTGCGGCCGGCAATGTCCCACTGGTGGAGGCTTTGCTTGAACGCGGCGCGGACAGGCAAAACGTCGATCATTTCGGTTGGAACGCCCTTCACTGGGCCATGCGCGAGGCGTTCGGCGATCCGGCTTTTGCGAGTGGACCATTCGCCACGATTTACGAACTGCTGGCGCCGTCAAGCATCGACGTGAACACGGGCGAACGGCTCGTGCGCATCGACCAGCGTCACGCGGAATACTTCTTGTTCCAAACGTTCTGGGTTCTTTTCAGGCCGCTTTTCACACAGGACCGATGGTCCCGCGCAACCGCCTTCGACACGCAGGCTATTCTTTCGGCATGGGAAAACCTGCCCACCGCCGTCGTCTCGAACGAGCGGAAGAAGCGGCAATATCTCTCCGGCCTGCTGGCAAGAAACGAGGTCGATCGCGATTACGCCTACAACCGGCGTCTGTTCAAACGCAGGGTGCTTGGTTCTTATCAATTCAATTCGGCCTTGTCCGTGCGACAGCGCCGCAATCGCGAGGATGCGTGGACGCCAATCTTCGAAGCGCTGAATTTGCGTTTCATCGCCGAATTCACGCCCGCCGACTTTGGATGGAACGGCGCCCGGCTCTCGCTCGAAGACTATCTCGAGGAAGCGGGCATGCCCGGGGTCTCGCTTCCGATAGCGGAGGAAAGAGCGCAAGGCGAGAACCGAAGCGGCCTTGCAAAAAGCGGAAAATAGAAGTCTCAGGTGTGAAATGGCGGCATCCGCGACATGCTGGACGTCGTGGACCCGGCGTTGCTCGCGCCATTTTTGGCTGTGAATTGACGTGGAGAGTTGCCCCCCTCTGATCCCAACGAGATCTGCGGCGATTACGCCGATCGGCGTCCAAACCCCGCGCCGATTCAGACCTGGCAAATAAAAGACGTCTCTTGACATATATGAGTGATCCTTCGCATATATATGCGATGACCCGACAAAAACCCCGTCCCTCCCGTCGGCTTGGCCGCCCTATCGACCCGGAAGCCCGGGCCGCGCGAACAAGGCAGATCATGGGCGCCGCGCGCCGCTGTTTCGCCCGCAAGGGCTTTCACGCCGCAAGCATCGCTGAGATCAGCGCGGAAGCGGGCGTCAGCGTGGCCAATCTCTATCAATACTTCTCGACCAAGGACGATCTGATGATCGCCTTGATCGAGGACGATCTCCTGGAGGACTTGAAGATCCTCGGGATGCTGGTGAACACGGAAAGCGTGACCGAGGCTTTGAAGGCGGCGGGCGCATGGATCGCGAATGCGGATGCTGGGGGCGAACAGCACCCGATCCGATTGGACATTCTGGCCGAGACATTCCGGCGGCCCGACATCGCCGATGCCGTGCGCCGCGCCGAGAACGAAATAGTTGGCGCGCTCGCCAATGTCATCGAGAGAGCCAAGGCGCGGCGCGAGATCGCGGCGGACGTCGACGCTCACGAAACCGCGGCCCTGATCATGGCCTTCACCGACGGGCTGCTGAGCCGCATCGCCCTCAGGCCGCAGACTTTCAGCAAAATGGCCGCGGCCTTCGTCGACTTCGTGGGGCGGGCCCTGGGTCTCACGCCGATAAATGGGCGGTCGCCCGAGCGTGCGTTTGCGGAATTGGATCGAGAGGATGACTGAAGCGACGAAATTCGTTGTGCCGGCATTTGTGTTTCTGTCTGCGATCATATTAATCGCGCCAGCCATCCTCGCTTTCGCCACCTGTTCGGTTGTGCGCGGATGAAGGAGCGGGGCGGTGTCCGTCGAGCTTCGGGACATAAAATTGGCGATCGTCGCCTCCCAACACCGGAGCCTTCGGCAAGCGGCGCAGACTCTGAACATCCGGCAGTCCACGCTCAGCCGGCGTCTGCGCGACATGGAATATCGTCTTGGCGCGGACCTGTTCGAACGGACCAACGGCGGCACCCGCCCCACCGTCGCGGGCCTCGAGTTTCTCGTGGCCGCGCGCCGCATCCTTTCCGAGACCGAGACCGCCTTGCACAATCTGAAGGCGCGAAGTCGCGGTGAGAATGGACGACTGACGATCGGCGTGTACGCTTCGCCCTCCACCGGCAACATGTACGCCAATCTTGTGGAGCATCATCGCCGATTTCCCGAGGTGGAGGTTCACACATTCGATGGAAATCACGAGCGTCTGCTCGCCGCTCTTGCAGGCGGGGTCGTCGATGTCGCGGTCATGACCAAATGTCGTTCCGGGTGAAGCTGCTCTTCATCACTCGTCTGATCCCGCTGTGCGAGCGCAACTACAACCTCGTCGAGTTGGGTCCGCGCGGAACGGGCAAGAGCTACGTCGTGCAGGAAGTCTCGCCCTATGCGGCCCTGATGACCGGACCGACGACCGTGGCCAACCTCTTCGGTCACATGGGGGGCCGGTCGAAGGGGCTGGTCCAGATATGGGACGTCGTGGGCTTCGATGAGGTCGCGGACCTGGAGAAGATGCCCAAGGAGGTCATCACGACGATGAAGACCTACTGCGAGTCCGGGCAGTACCAGCGCGGACAGGAGGCGGCGAGCGGCGAGGCCAGCATGGCCATGTTCGGCAAGAAGAGCGACCTCTCGATAGCTCGGGAACTCGACGTTTCGGATCTGCATGTCGAGGTCATCGACCTGCTCAACAACCGGGTCGAGGGCGAGATCGGACTCGGATTCTTCGTTGCCGCGATCTCCGCCCTGAAAAAGGCGCCGCCGATCGCCGCCCTGTTGATCACGGGCGACCTCAGCGTCCAAGGCAACATCAAGGGGCTTCGGTCGCTCGTCGAGCCGCTTCAGGTGGCCATGGACAACGGCGCGCGTCGGGCTTTGATTCCGCTCGAAAACAAGCGCAATTTCCTTGAAGTCACCGGCGACATCATGGAGCATGTCGATCCGATTTTCTTCAGCGATCCGAAGACGGCGGCGTTCAAGGCGCTGGGGTTGAACTAGGCCGTGAAGGCCTCCTTTTGTGGTTCCTGCCGTGACTCATCCTGCGACCGACTTCGCAGACGTCTAGCGACCGGGATCGTCGCGCCGCGGCCGTGTTGTTCGTGATTTGCGGCGGCGACGCCCTTCGCCCCGGCTTGGATTGCCGACGTCGGATTTGATGTTGTTCCGTTCGCCGACGGGCAGAAGGTCATGCCCAGCTCGAGGGGCCTGTGTCGCCGTGGGTTGTGCGCCGGCGGCCTTCTTTTTGTGTTTGGGATGTTCTCGTTTCACGTTTGGATGGGCCTGGACGACTTCCATCGCGGTGGATTCGACGTGTTTCCAGTGCGCGACATCGCCTTCGAAAAATTTCGCCTTCGCCCGCGAATTTGCAGAAAAAGCGTAATCGGCCATGCGCTGTGCATAGTAAGCCCAATCATAGGAGCGCGCTGGGTCCGTTTTCGGCGCGACGGCGGCAATGATTCCTTCAACTCTCTCGCGAGCGTGGCCCGTCGCCCGGAGTTGTACGGCGATAGCGGCGTCGACCGAGGAAAGATGAATCCGACTACCGCCGCCGGCGATTATGTCGTCGAAGTGCGCGGCATAGGCTTGCACGCCGGCGGCAACTGTGGCCGAAGACGTCTGTGTCTGCGGCTGCGACCATCTCGAGGATGAGAGAGCGCGGAGCCTTGTTTCAATTGCTTGGATCTGTGCGTGGATCATTTCGCCAAGCTTCGCGCAGAATTGGCGAGTGGCGAATTTAATTATGCGGACAACATTTTTGGCCGGGGCTCCAAGTTCGTCAACCCCATAAACGGCCGTTCCGGGGAACCGCTGGCCGAACCGATGAGACTGGCGCGCGCCGGCTCCATACTGGCGGTTGAGTGCGTCCTCGACCTCCGATTTCGCGTCGTCGGAATGGGGCAAACCCTCTCGTGGCGCCTTGATGAGCACCTCGAATCTATCTGGCGCGAGCTGGGTGACAAGCGCAGGCGCAAAGCCGTCGGACGCAATGCGACCCAGATTCGATTTCGTCAACCCAGTGATCACCACATGGTGGGTGTTATCTGACCGTGGATCTATAAAAAGTTGGGCGCGATCTCGCGCCATATCCCCGACGATTTTTTCATGGAGCGCCAATTCATTTATCGGGCTGAAGGGAATGAAGAAAGCCTTCCCGGGTCTCGCGCCTGATGCTTCCTTAATGAATATAAGGCGATACTCTTGCGCGTCGACGTTTGCATGGTAGCGGCCAAACGCGGACTTCGGATCGTGAACTGGCGCCAGTGGTTGCCTTAATGGCGCGAGGACCGGCGCTGGCGCGCCGATTTCATAGGCGAGCCGTTCGATATCGATATTGGTGCTGATGGTGCCGCCGATAATCTTCGCCAGTTTGGGGGCGAAAGCGATAGGAGCTGTGAACTCAGCGGCCCGCGTGTTGATTTCGGCAATTTCGGTCTTTCGCTTTTCGATAGCGTCGAAGAGCTCGGGCGCCACGCCGGGCGCGGGCTCCGCCGGGCGAGGTGTGGCTTGAATCATCGAAGGTTCGAACGGTCCAAGTCGCTTGACCAGGGCGCCGAGCGCGGCTTTGCGATAGGTCGAAGCCTTTACGATCTCATCGCCAATGTACAAAACGGCGCCGGATCCCTTTTGGCGATACTGGATCCCCTCTGCGGCGAGATGGGCATGTAAATCCGGCCACGACGAAGCCGCATCGATGATAGGACCGGCAACCTCGATCGCGATACGCTCAGCGCTGGCCTTGCCTAGTCGGATTTCCACATTGGCCGCTGCGGTGGAGAGAGCGTCAGCCGACGCAATTTCCTGGGCGACGATCGCGCCAGCCGGGAGAGCCATATGCGCCGCCCGCAACCGCACCTCAGCGATCAGGCGCGCTCGGCGGGCGTCGGGGGTGTCGGCGGCAGCCTGCGCAAGAGCTCGTCCAACTTGTTGTTCATGATCTCCATCATGTCGATCATCGCCGCGAGAGGATCGATCTCGCCGCTTCCCTCCCTGAGAAGCTTCAATATCTCTGACGTCTCCCGATGAGCGGAAGAGGCCTCGACGGCTGCGATCTCGATCATATCCGGTGGTTGTTCTCGCGGTGACTTCGGGTTGCTTGTCATTTGTTCCTCCAATGATCTCGAATCGTGCGCCAGGCTCGCGCGTCCAGCCTTGTGCATGTTCGATCCTGGCGACGGCGCGTCCAATTGCATTGTGCCAAAAGGCGACCTTTGTCGGCCGGTCGCTGCCGGGACATACGCGATTGATCACAAGGTGCAGGTGTACGTTCCTCGCCTTGTGAAGAGACCAGATCGCTTGATGGCCTGCGATTTCGGCCTCCAGCAGGACGTAGGCGACAGCTTGGGCTACCTCGCGGTGGTCCGGGTATTCGCCATCATGCCAGGATAGGATCAGATGCTCGATCGGCGCACGGGCCCGCGGCGCACCCATGGCGACGGCCGCAATCTCTGCGATTTGGCCCGCACGCGAAATGGACACGAGCCCGGTGGCGCCTTGAGCGAGGATTTCGCCGCGATCAAGGTCAGGTCCCTCGCGGTCGATGTAGGCGGCGAGCGCCCGCACCTGGTCCTCGACCGAAGCTGCCGATACGCGGCCAAGGGCGCGCTTGCCGATCATTGCGGCGGGTTTCCGAGGACATCGATCGCCCGCCGGATGTCGGCGAGGGCCTTGCGGCCTTCGTCCGCCATGCCGCGCGTCCGCAGCGCAAGGATCGCGATGCCGCCGAGCCGGCGCAGTTCGCGCAGGAGTGTCGCATCCGTGCGTGCGATCACCTGGCGGCCAGCAGCACGTCGGCGGATGAACTCCGCGCAGGTGACGCCCGCCTTCTTCGCCTGCGCCTCGAGGCGTTCGCGTTCTTCAGCCGGGAAGCGGACATACAAGCCCGGCCCGAGATTACGCTTCTCCGAGCCATGTTTCTTGGTCGCCATGCGGGCCTCGTGGGGGCTTGGGGGTCGCCCCCAACAGGTTGAGGCAGGGAGGTGAGAAGCGCAGCGCCGAACACCCTGCCGACCCCTTGATATTCGCTCTAAAAAATGCGGATATCAAGGGGCATCCTGCCCCTCAATAGGTCGCACAATCTCGAGACAAAACTCCGACAATTGCCCCCTGGCGGGCCCGACAATCTCCAGGCGGGCCCCTCGATAGGTCCCACAATCTCCAGACGGAACTCCGACAACTGCCCCTGGCGGGCCCGACAATCTCCAGGCGGGATCCCGACAACTGTGGACAAGATAAATTATCATTTGACATCTTGCGAATCACCCCTTGCAAAGGTCGAGCTACCGGTTTATGATTTGTTCTCATTGGGTGAGAGGCGCCTAACTGGACACTGGACAAAACGACGACAAATGACCGCAAAATCAACCAAGCGCGCGACAGTGCCAGTGCAATTCGTGAACAAGGCGAAAGAACGTCTGGCGGCCCTCGAACAGACGACTCCTAAGCAGCGCGCTAAGGCCGCCTACACAAAAATGGAGTTCGTGGGTGAAATCGCGGAAATAATACAAAGGTTGATCGTCAAAGGCTTTCCGATCGAGCAAATCGTCGAAAACGCCGATCCGAACGACGAGCATATCACCACATCTCTCGTTCAGAGTTACCTGAGACGGATGCGTGATAGAGCAAACAGTGAAAAGATTGCCAAGCTGAAAAGGACTGAGCCGAGGCTGGCGAAGGCCATTGAGCCGAAACCGGCAAAGGCGTCCGATTCGAAGCAGGCGCGGGCCCCGGAGCCCTCCTCTCCCCGGAAGAATACGACGTCCGCCCTGCGTGCGAATAAAGACGCCGGCAGCAGTACGTTTATACCGACGTTGTCAAAGAACATCTGAGACTATGTTGTGCGTCTGTAATAGGAGTGTGTAAACATGAACAAAAGAACAAACAATGAACACAGTAAAAAAATGACTTTGCTCAATTCCACCTCGCCCGCCGTCTTAGAATGCGTTTTCGTCGGCAGCGTGAAGGGCGGTACGGGCAAATCGACGACGATTCATGGCTTCATCGACCATTTGTTGCGGAAGGGTCGGCAGGTCGTCCTGATCGACACCGACACCGGCAATCCTGACTGCGCGGCGTGCTACCTCGTCGAAGGGCCGGACGGACTGGTCTCGTCCGTTCCGCAGCTCGAGGTCCTCACCATCGAAATGCGGACCCGCGAGGGTTTCCTTGAGGTGCTGCGCAAGATCGACGAAATGCAAAGGCAAAACAAGACGGTGATCGTCAACTCCAAGGCCGGCAACGACGAGGAGCTGAAGGAATATGCCGACTTTGTCACGGCGCTGGTCGAGCGCGTCGGGCCCCAAGCGATTCGCACGCTGTGGGTCATCAACAATCATCTCGATACCCTTCAGGCTTTGGACGCCTTTCTGAAAGCCGTTCCCACGATGCCCGTCGCTGTCGTGATGCCGAAGGCGTGGGGCGACGAGCGTAAGTATGGTCTGTATCTCGGCAGCGACCTTAAGAAGCGCATCGACGCTGCGGGAGGAAAATCGCTCGCATTTCCCGTCGTCCATCCGCCGCAGCTGAAGGGACTTTTTCAGGATCGAGCGAGCCTCGAGGAGCAATACAAGCAGGCAAACTTCATCGAACAGGTCGCGATCAACCAGCTTCGCAAGCAGGTCGACGCCTTCTGCGCCGCGCTCGACGAGGCAGCCTCGTGAGCGCGCCGACACACAAGCCCGCCGAGCTGCTGACCGCGCTCTTGCGCATCGTCGACAGCGCGCCAACCGCCCTAGATCTGAAGGAATTGGTTGCGGTCCAAACCGTCACGCGCGCTGACGACGATGATCCGATCATGATGCTGTATGTCGCCGAACAGATGAATCGCCATCTCGATCGCAAGGTGCGCGACGAAGTCCAAGTGACATTCGAATCCGCGAAGGAGGCGTCGAAACTCGCGATCGCGGAGAGCGTCGCGGCGGGAAAGAAGGTGATTGCGGAATCGCTCGCCTCCTCAGTCGATATGGCCGCGTTCAACGAGCGGCTTCAACGTTATGCGTGGTGGACGATCGGCACGGTCGTCGCCGCCATCGTTCTCATCGTTGCGAGCGCGTCGGCAGCGGGCGTCTACCTGATCCAGCGGAGCGCCGATTCCGCCACCACCAGCATAGCACTGCAGCAAGCCTCGTTCGCGGCACAAGAAATCGCCGCCGCCAACGCCGCCGCGGCTCAGGCGGCGGACAAGGTGACAAATGCCATCGCCGCAGACCTGCACGAAAAGTTCGTAACGGACCTTGACTCAATGGTGCGCGCTCGTGTCCTCGCAGGGTTAGATTTTGCCGAATCAAAAAAGACGACCGTGGAAACACTCCTCACGGCAGAAGGCAAAACCCCTGGCGTTCTAAAATTCGCGATTTCCGACGAGGCCGCTGCGCTGTGGCGCGCCGAACAGCGGACGCCCGGGCTCACGGAATTTGCCACACGCTACGGCGCCGAGGCGCTGAAACTATACCGCGCGAACGGGTTCGTGATCTGCCGGACCCACGATATTGACGATAACGGCAAAGCGACCTGCAATATCTGGGCGCCAAGATAAGTATTTAAGTTCGGCGCGAACGTTTATGTCCATCCATCTCGCCGATGGACTGCGAAGACAGACGCGGCGCATGCCGCCGCGATCGAGCACATGGGCGAAGCTGCGTTCGACCAATTCGCCGCGTCGGCGCATCGCGGCGCGACCAACGCCCGATTTCAGCCACGCCCGGTTGGCGTAGACGGCGTCCCGCGCCGCCTCGTCGCCACGCCAACGCAAATAGCCCTTGGCCGGCTTAGGCTCGGCGATCCGCGTCTTCCAGACGCCATCGGCGAGGTTCGTTGAACCCGTCGCGCGAATGATATCCCTTGTCGGCGATCAGCGCGCAGGGATTTTCCCGCGTCGGCGCAAGATCGATTTCCGCGAGATTTTCCTCCGCCGCCTTCAGGGTGGTGGACAAAGTCGCCACATCGCCTCTGCTGGATGGATCGGCGCCGCGATAATCGCTCCCGTGTCCAGATCGACCGCATGTTCGGGCTTGTAAGCCAGATCGTCCTGTCCTTCATCCGTGCGATCCTGGCGTCCGGATCGGTCGGTCTCCTCCAGTCCTCATTGGACACTTCGTGCCCTTGCGCTTGCGGTCAAGCCGCGCCAGATCCTCGGCGCTGGGCGTTTCGATGCCGCCGTCCTTGGCCATGCGCGTCAGCATCTGACGATAGGTTTCTCCGTTTCGCGGCGCAGGATTGTGCGCAGCGCCGCATTGGCCTCCATCGTTGAACCGTCGACGCCGATCCGCTCGCCCTTCACCAGGCCGGGTTCGGCGATCAGCTTCAGCACCCAGTCAAAAATCTTCTCATGCGCCTCGTGCGGCAGACGCGCCCGCGTTTTCGATAGCCAGGAATGGTCAGGGTCTTTTCAGAATTCGACAGCCGCAGGAAATCGCGCAGCAAAAAGGAATCCGCGCAACGCCAGCCGAACCGAGGGTTTTTATGAAGTCGGCGCGGAAATATTACGGCCGACCGAACTCGCCAGAGACCACCACAACCTTCTCGCCATGGAATTCGCCGCCTTTCAATCCCGACTCCATTGGCCGGGGCTGGCGCATTGACCACTACACAGGATTCGGCACCTGTAGATACATACGAATTGCGGTTGGCCCCTACGAAGCCGAGGCATGAGCGACAGACATTTGAAGGACTCGAATCAGCGCCTATTTCAAAAAGGCTTCGATCCGCTCGAACTTGAGGCCGGGGTAGTCGACTTTCTGGATCAGAATGTTCAGAATCCGGATGGGGCTGGCGTCGCCATATCCCTCTGTAACGTCTGACGCTATATGTTTTTCTCGCGGCTCGTCCAACTCGCGAGCGTGGCCCACGATGCCTTTCATGTATTCCAAGGGAATTTCGGCGGCGCGCATCCGGCCGATGAAGCTGTGGCGAAACGAATGGAAGACGAAGGCCTCGTCATCAGTGATGTGCCTGTCCTGGTAACGCCCCCACCACCGCGACCAATTTTTGGTATAGCGCCCGCGATAGGGTTCGAGCTGCGGGAACAGCATTTTGTCGCCAGCAGCGCGCCGCGCCGCAAGATATTCCAGAAAGCCTAGCTCAATCAAAGCCGGATGGACGGGAACGCGCCGGCGTCCGGCCTTGGACTTAATGCTCTTCTCCTCTTGGCTTTTCCTTCTACCGCGGCGTTGGCGCCGGGGCTGGTCAGCGTCGTCATCCTCGTCTTCGCGAAACCAGAAATAGGTAATGCCGGCTTCTTCCAAAATGTCGCTGAGCGGGATCTGGCCGATCTCTTCAACGCGAGCGCCGCTGTAAAGCGAGATGAGCGGCATCCAGAACGCCGCCGCCCCGCAACCGCCTTTGGAAACCTTCGGAGGATTTTGAAATACGGGCGACGCCCTGACCTTGTACAAAAGCGGCGGCGTGAATGGATGCCGTTCCAATACGTCGCAATCCTCGATCGGCAACCGAAGGCCGACGGACGGATCGCCGGACAAATCATATTCCGTCACCGCGATGCTCATCAGAGCCGACAGAGAGCCCAGCCCTTTCGCGTTGACCGTGACACGGCTGAGGCGCGGCGCGTTGGTCTTTTCCGCCCATGCGACAATTTCCCGGAACGGCTTCCTGGCGATGTGCGCCGGCATGGCTGATGGGAATTTTTCCAACTCGTCGCGGAATTCGCGGATATGCTTGCGCTCGATGATGTTGACGCGCAGATCGCCGTGCATTGAGACGAAGCGTTCGACGTAGAGTTTGTTGTCGTCCTTGGTCTTGCCGTCCGGCCGTGTCCTTCGCGCCCAGATATCATGCATTTCCAGGATCGTCGGCAGGATTTCTTTGCTCTCCGACGCGCCCGGCGCCGCCGGACGAGACGGCGTTTCGACCATGCGCCCTTCGATCCGCGCCTGGACGCCCTGGAAGCCGGCGGCCTTGGCCATCAAGACGGCATGCGCCACTTTCCTCCGCTCCAACTCGTCCTCAAGAGCAAAGCCGTTTTCGGCCAGCCTTTGTGTCAATTCGCCAGGCGACTGCGCCGAACCAACGACTCGTTCCCCCGTCGGCGCGTTGGCGTCGACGACGACTTCCTCGACCAGGGCGGTCGGCGCGTCGAGCGGCCAGGTTCTTCCCGACCGGAGCATGTCCGCAACGCCTTCGGCTTCCATCAGTCTGGCGGCTTCCCGGATCTGGCCGCGGGTCATGCCAGCCGGAAATTGGGCCAGATGCCGAAAAAACACCTCGTCCAACGCTCCGCCATCGCCGCCCCCCTTCAGCGCTCCCGCATCGCGCAGTCTGAGGGCTTGTTCCAAACCGCGCGCGAGCGGCGTCATATCGTCGGGGTCGGTCCAGTCGGCGTCATGATTCGCCAGAACGTCATGCCGCGCCTGCGCGGCGATGGCGGCGCGGTCGGGGGAGCTGAGCGAAGACGGTGGCGGACCAGCGGGAGCAACCGTCTTCTTGACCGCGCAGACCGTTTCCTCGATCAACGCCTCGATTTGAAAATGAATTTCGCCCCAGCGCCGCCGCGCCAAAGCGTCGTCGCCTGTTTTGAGCGAAATCTTGATTACGGATTTGCCCATCAGGGCATGGGGCGTCACCGCCCATGACAAGCCGACCTCGCCTTTGACGGCGGCGCCAAGTTTGGACGGCATGGTGCGCCAATAGACGTATTTGCCGCTATCGCTGCGCTTGGTGAGATATGGCAGGCCGGACGAGGTTGGACGGGCCATTTTGGCTCCTGGTTATAACCAGCGCCACAACCGGAATTATAACCGCAACGCGCGCCAATCCCTTGCAGCAAGGCGCATAATAGCCGAATCAGAGTCTTAATGTAAAATGGAGCGGGCGAAGGGAATCGAACCCTCGTATTCAGCTTGGAAGGCATATTTTTTTCGATTTCGTCGTTGTGCGCAGTTCCCCACGTTCCTACAAATCACTTGATTTCATTCGCATATACGCCGCATAGTGCATCGTGCCGCGTCGCCACAGCGCCACTCAAATCCGTGCCAAATCCGTGCCAAATCTTACCGACCTCACCATCCGAACGCTTCCCGTTGGTTTGCACCTCGACACGCGCCTCACCTCGTTCGGCATCCGTGTCGGAAAAAACCGCAAGACGTGGATCGTCATACGAGGAACGAATCGCACGAAGGTTTCTCTCGGCCACTACCCGGCTATCTCACTGGCAGACGCAAGAAAGCGCGCGCTCGCCGCTCTCGCCGCGACTGAGACCGATCAAATCGCGCCGCCGACTTTCCCCGTCGCGCTCAAAGAGTTTGAGGAGAAGCACGCCGCCCACCTGCGCCCACGATCGGCATACCAACTCAAACGAAATCTCACGCGTCATTTTGCCTGGACGAAGCCCGTTGACCAGATCATGCACCACGACGTCGCCGAAGCGCTCGACGCGATCAAAGCTCCGAGCCAACGCGCGCACGCTCTCAAAGACATCAGCACATTTTTCAATTGGTGCATCCCTCGGTATCTCAAATCCTCGCCCTGCGTCGGGATAAAAAAGCCGCCGCAGAAATCACGCGACCGCGTGCTGTCCGATGAGGAGCTGGCGAAGGTTTGGAACCGAGCGAAGGAGATCGGCCACCCCTACGGCACGATCGTGCAGCTTCTCATTCTCACCGGCCAACGAGCGGGCGAGATCGCCGCGCTTCGTTGGGAATGGATCGGAGACGACGAAGACACCGTGACCATTCCGGCCGCGATCACCAAGAACGGCCGCGCGACCCGCATACCGATAGGAAAGATGGCGCGGCAGATCGTCGCAGGCGTTGACCGCGTCGGCACGCTCCTATTCCCGGCGCGCGGATACACCGACAAACCGTTCAGGGGCTTCGGAACATCCAAGCTCTCGCTCGACAAATGCGGCGTCAAAGGCTTCACGCATCACGACATTCGCCGGACGTTCGCGACGAACATGGCGAAGCTCGGCGTTCGCCTTGAAGTAACAGAAAAACTGCTGAACCACGTTTCCGGCTCCCTCGGCGGGATCGTCGGCGTCTACCAACGCCACGACTTCAAAGACGAAATGCGCGAAGCCGTGACAAAATGGGAAGCGCACCTGTTGACGCTCTTGTGACGCAGGCCGACACTACGTCCGCTACTAGTGGTCTCACCCAATAGCATCGCGATGCTCCAATTCTGGAGCCTTGTGATGTCTAACGAGAAAAGACTGATAGTGGACTGGCATGGTCTCAAACGCATGGGATGGCCGTTCAGCCGCGCGCACACGTGGAGAATGATGCAATCGGAAATCTTGCGATCTTCCGGTAGCCGACGGAAGGGCACGTATAGGGAGTGGGTTGAACCCAACCCTGACCCCTTCCCCAGTTGCAAGAAGCTCAACAGTTTCAGGAACTCACATCCCGTTTGGCGCATGGCCGACGTACTCGCATACTTCGAGGCCCACGGCCTTGCGGTGACGCAGGACAGCCAAGCTCTGTAATGGAGCGGCCCGTCGGAGGTGCACACTTCGGCGGGCCATCTGCGAGGGGAAGGGACAATGAAAGTCACCATCAATCACACCGAAGGCTCTGAAAAAACGGGTATATTCTCCAAGCCAAAGACCTACTACCTCGCGAAGTTCGAGGTGCAACTCTCCGAGGAGGAGCTGGCGATCGTCCGCGAACGCGACCTCAGCGATGCGGTTTTGTTGACATGGGAAGACCCGAACGACAAGTTTGTTCCAGTAATCCATGTCACCGTCGGCAACTTGATAAAGAACAAGGGATTCGGGAGACGCTGCGCCACGCCCGCGGACGCAAAGAGATTCGACGCGGAGGGACGAGATGCTCTGAAGAACCTCAAGGCAGCTTTGGAAGAGAACGCCACGACCGGACAATCAAACTCGTTCGAGCTATAACGTGGCGAGCGCGAAAGACCCCGAATGGAAGGTCATCGGATATTCTATGGTGGGGCTTTTGATCATTGCTCTGGCAGTGATCCTTTCACCGTTCGTCCTCATTGCGGGCGTCGTCATAATCGCGTTCAAACTCTATGAGGCGCATCAAAACTCACCCGCGCGCTTAGCCGCTCTCGAAAGCCAAGAGCGCGCGGCCTTCTATGAACAGGCGACAAAGCCCGTATCATTTCCCGACTCTCACGCGTTCGGCGACAGCGTGATGCACGGCTGCCTTCCCCATCAGCAGACGTTGCCGATCCCGCAGGTCGCCTTCTTTTTCGCCGCCGTGTTCGACGTGCTCTACCAAGACGAGGGATTCGACAAGCTCCCCAATGCGCCCGCGCGTCTCGACGGAATTGACGGGGCGCGATACCGCGACCTCTTGGCCGATCGCATGAAGCGCACCCAAGACCCGGCGCTCACGATCGCAACGATGGAGAACACGCTCAAAGAATGTCTCAGCGATTTCCACGCACTGCTTCCCCCCGTCGCTCAAGTGAGCAGATCGAAATTAGCCGAACTCCTCGAATCCGACCTGACGAAGCCGACGATCAAGATTCCGCTCATTGAGCTGATGCCCGACGTTCCGAAGGCAGTGGAAGCGCTTGCTCTACCGTTTTTTTCTCAGGAAGTGAGGGCGCTGAATCTTTTTGCATCGCTGCGCAAATCGCTCGAAGAAAACCAAGCGGCCATGTCAGGAAATAAATCGACGCTCGTCATGCCAACTGACTTCAAGGGCTCGCCGCGAGAGGTTGTCCGGGGGTATCTGAAAGATACCGTCTTCGAAGAGCTCTTCGATTTGGAAATCCCGTTTGAAATTCCGACCTCGCGCTTTCTCGAACACGCGGTGCTCGTCGCCGGCAGCGGCCACGGCAAGACGCAAACCCTCGGTGCCTTGATCGCGCGATTTCTCGAACAGGACGACCCGCCCGCCCTGGTCGTCGTCGACAGCACCGGCGCGTTGGTGAAAAAGATCGAGACGCTCGCGCTCTTCAACGACCGCCTCAAAGATCGCATCGTCATCATCGACCCCGAGCACGAGCCGACCCCGGCCTTGAATATGTTCGATGTCTCGAATGCGCGCATGCGCGGCTACTCGGAATCCATGCGCGCGTCAGTCGAGACGGAAATCGTGCAACTCTTCAACTACATTTTCACGAGCGCGCAGAACGACCTCACGAGCCGCCAGGGTACGGTGTTCTCCTACGTCGTCCGCCTTGTCCTTTCGATGCCGGATTCGACGATCGACACCCTGCGTCAGGTGTTGGAGGAAGACCCGAAAGGCGGTTTTGCGAACAGCCGATACCGCGCCGCCATCGAGGCGCTGGACGCGACGGCGCAGGATTTTTTCAAGAACCAGTATTTCGAGCTGAAGGGTTTCCGCGAGCAGATCGCCCAGCGCGTCTACGGCCTCGTGCAAGTGCCGGCGTTCCAGCGCATGTTCGCGACGAACAACAAGGTGGACTTCTTCGACGAACTCCAGAATCGCGGCTCCGTCATCGTCGTGAACACGAGCGAGAGCGTCTTGAAGCAGGACGCGAGCACATTGTTCGGGCGCTACATCATCGCCCGCACGATGGCCGCCGCGTTCGAGCGCGCGAGCATCCCGCAAGAAAAGCGCCGGCCGACATTCCTCATCGTCGACGAAGCCGCCCCCTATTTCGACGACACCTTCGACAAGCTCCTGACACGCGTGCGTCAGTTCAAGCTTGGCGTTTGCGTCGCGTTTCAGCACATGGAACAGGCGAGCGAGAAACTGCGCTCGTCGATCGCCTCGAACACAAGCGTCAAGATGGTCGGCGGCCTTGGCTATACCGACAGCCGATGGCTCGCGCGAGACATGGAGGCGACGCCGGAGTTCCTGAAAGCGCAGCGCCGCGACAGCGCCGACCCGCCACAGTGGACGCAACTCGCATGCTACGTCCGGAACTTTACCCCGCAGGCGGTATCCCTCACCATCCCGTTTTACATCCTCGAAAACATGCCGCAGATGACACCGGCGGAGCACCGCGCGCTTCTCAAACGGAACCGCGCCCGCGTATCATCGTCGAAGCCCGATATCGATCCCCCGCCGCGACCGGAGCATGCGAAAACGGCGCGCGCGCCGGAACCTCAGCCGGCCGAAGTGAATACTCCGCCCGCTCCCCCGCCACCGAGATCGGAGGACGGCGATGACGCCGCAGCGCAGTGGCAATGATATAATTTTCTTTGCACCGAGCGTCGTGGTTAACCAGCGTTTCTCGCCGTGCTTCAGGGCGAACGTCGAATCGCCGCGCGTCTTGGCCTATGTGTGCGCGTATGCAGAGCGTCAAACGAATTTCGAGATTTGGAAACGACCCCGTCTTGAACGGCGGCGGCAGGCCTGTCCAAGCCGTCATGACGGAACGCCAGACGCAACTCTTGGCCTTCCTTGAACGAAACCGCTACGCCACCTTCGATGACATCCACGCCTATCTCACCGGCGACCCAAGCCGACATCCGCCACGGGGGTGATAAGGCGTGCTTCGTCCCGGCGCTCGACTTCATCAACCTGCCGCCCGTAAGCTCTTTCACATCGATCGAACCCTACTATGCAACCGCGCTGCATGAGCTCGGTCATTGGTCGGGACACAAACCCCGCCTCGACCGTGACCTCACCGGACGCTTCGGCACCCGCGCCTATGCCGCCGAGGAACTGGTCGCCGAACTTACCGCCGCCTTCTTGTGCGCCCACCTCGGCATCACGGGCGAGCTGCGGCACGCCGGCTACATCAAAAATTGGCTCGACCTGTTGCGGCATGACGACCGCGCAATCTTCACCGCCGCCAGCAAAGCCTCGCAGGCGGCCGACTACCTGCGATCGTTTTCTTGAGCCTTGGCCCCGCACTCGCGGGGCCGTCCTTTACCCCTACGACTTGCCCCCACCAGCTACCCTAACCGCTCCCCCGATTGCCCTTACATATACCTATACTGTAAGCGCAACTCGTAAGGGCAACGCCGCGCCGGGAACGCCGCAGACTTCCTACCCTTCCGCCTCACATGTCCGCGCGCTCTAAAGCGCGACTAATTTTGTTCTCTGGTTGATTTTTCCTATTCAGGCTGACACCGCGAGGCGACAAGCGCACTCGCTCGGACACCAGAGAGACATCGGCTTCGATCACCCCTTCGGGGTGCTCGATCCTCTGCTCTCTGGCGTCCATTCCGTCCTAACGGACGGGCGACGCCAGAGACCAAAATTAGTCGCGCCTCTGGCGACGACGGACAGTTCGGCGGACGGTTCCCTGTCCCCCATCGAGGGGGACGACTGTACCGCTCCACCATTTCCTACTGATCCCACTCGTTCGCGCGCAGCGCGACCGTCCGCTCGCGTGCCTCACCCATCCCCATCGCGCACTACGCACACCCGCGACCGCCTCCCACACGGTACAATTGTCGGAGGCGCTCGGGGTACGCCTTCGCGCCCAAGCGCGGCACCTCGTATCCCTGCACCTCGTCCCACGCGGCACGTAAGGACAGGTGAGCTAGGTGCCGCTCATGATCGCGTATGCGAATTCTCGGATACAGATTGGCAAACGGCGAACCCGTCACCGTCGGCGACAACGACTGGCGTCAGCACGCCTACGCGATAGGCGGGACGGGTTCCGGCAAGACGACGTGGCTTGAAAGCCTGATGGCCGCCGACCTCTCGGAGCGTCGCGGCTTCTGCTACATCGACAAACACGGCGATTCCGCCAAGCGGATTGCTGACAGTTCCCCCCAGCCGATGATCTACTGGCGGCCGGCCACCCTCTCGCATGTCATCGGGCTCAATCCCCTTCACAACGTGCCGCCCGACGAACGCTGGAAAGTCACGGCGAACGTCGTGTCGGTCTTTTCCGACATCTGGGGCCTCGGCGAGCAGACGCCGCGACTCATTTATTTTCTCCGGGCGTCCGTGCGGCTCTTGCTCGATACTCACGGCACCACCCTTCTCGATATTCGCCGCGTGCTCTCGGATGCGACCTACCGCCGCCACCTCTTGAAGAAGTGCAAGGACGAAGAGACGCGGCAAACGTGGCGCGAGTTCGACGCAAAGGATGCGCGTCAGCAAACGCAGGAGATCGGCTCGTTGCAAAACAAAGTCGCGGCGCTTGCCGACGCGCTCCCCCTTCGCCTTGTCCTCGGACAGCACACCTCGACGATCGACATCCGCCGGATCATCGACCGAGGGACGGTGATGGTGTGCGACTTTTCCGGCCTTGGCGAAGAACCGTCGCGTCTCTTGGGCGCGCTGCTCGTTTCCTCGTTCGCGCAGGCGGCCGAAGCCCGCTCCGAAATCGCAGAGGCCGAGCGCCGCGACTACACGATCTACATCGACGAGTTTCAAAACTTCGCCTCGCTCGCCTTCACGAAGATTCTGAGCGAGGCGCGCAAATGGCGTCTTTCGATCGTGCTGTGCCATCAATTCATCGGACAAATATCCGAGCGCGGATTGCATGAGGCAGTCCTGGGCAATTGCGGCACCCTCATATCGTTCCGCGTCGGCGCGGAAGACGCGCCTCGCCTCGCGCGGGCGCTCGACGCGCCGGAGTCCGAGCTGGCCTCCCTCTCGCGCGGTCATGCCTACGTCCGCACGCTTCGCGACGGCCACTTGATCTTCTCGATGCCTATGGAGATCGAGATGGCGACGCTCGGCACCGGACGGCTCGCGGCCGCGATCGCGAACACGCACGCCAACTTCTCCCGGCCGCGCCACCTCGCTGAGCGACGGCCGACCCCACAGCGCCGCGATTGGCATTAAGGAAGCCGCCCCGTCGTCTCCCCCAAGGAGGCGGCTCCATCTACGGCGGCTTGCTAGCCGCCGCGTAGACCGCTTCCCTACGCCGACCCACGGGCCTCGTGCGCGCGCAGAGGGCGAGCCGGCTCGCGAGCCGTCAAGGGCCGCATCGTTTTCGCTCTCCAATGCCGCCCTCCCGTGGGCTTGCCCCCATCACGGCTCGGCCCTCGGCTCGACCGCAAGCTCGCGCGCACGAGGCCGACGACGAAGAGCCGATGACAGCAGTCGCCGTGGAACCCCAAATCCGCCGAGGAGCGGCGGCGGATTTGCGGTGCTATACTGTGAAAACCAAAGACCGCTGTCCGACCCCGATAGGGGTCTTTGGTTTTCAAATACGAACGGTGCGGCGCACCATCATCCCGACCTGCCCGACGGCAGGTCGTTTTCATGCGCCGACTCAATCGAAGCTTGCCGCACTGCGCTCCCATCCTCATCGACACCCTGTCCCCGCACGCCTCTCGCATTGTAGCGGGCGCGGCACGCCGTCAAGGGGCAAGCCCTTGACTGCGCGCCTTATTCGCCCGCTCCCGCGAGGCGTTCGCGGCGACAGGCCGCGAGCGGTCGAACTTACTAGCCCCTCACTCACACTTCCTATGGATACCGAGACTACGCTTCTGCGCATCCGCGCCCTCAACGACGCGGTTCGCATGCGGCCCTACACGGGCGAGCTCTTCCTCACGCGCGGCGTCGCTGATCTCCCCTGGCACGAGCAGGCGGACATCCTCGCCCGCGTGCAGACGTTCAAGGATTTTACGGAGGATAACGACCCGCATGGCGAGCACGACTTCGGCTCGTTCCAGCACCACGGCCGCACGATCTTCTGGAAGATCGATTACTACGATCTGCTCCTCAACAACGGCTCTGACGATCCGTCAGACCCCGCGCGGACGCGGCGCGTGCTCACCGTCTTGCTCGCGGAGGAATACTAGCGCGAGCTGTTTGCAGCGGCCTCCCAGCAGGCGGGCGGGAGGCCGCGAGGCGTCCTCCCGCCCCACGCCGCGCCAGTGCCTCAGGCGCATTACAAGCTATAATCGTCACACGTCGCGTATGAACGAAATCACTTCCCTTATCGAACGGGTCGGAGAGATCGAGGTTCTTGAGCACCTCGTCGCCCATTTCGACTATCTCGCCCAGGACGGACTCATCCGCCCGCCAGCGGAGAAGGAGCGGATCGAAACGCTGCTCGCACAGCTCCGCGAGCGCATCGATTGGCCCACGCTCTCCGAGCCGCCTTCCGGCCGGTAGCCACGCCGACATCCGGCCTCCCAGCAGGCGGGCGGGAGGCCGCAGGCGTCCTCCCGCCCGCAGCAAGCCTAGCGGATAGAATCTGACCCTTCGAACCCACGACGTCCTGAGCCAAGCCAGGAAATCACTGATTACCGCGCGGACTCGTCCGTTTGATTTGCACCACTACGCAGTGCGCCAAAGCCTCAATTTAGAAGGCCCCCAGCTCAGAAAAATTTGATGGCGGTGTGATTGACCAGAGCTAAACTCATCATCCTCACCACGATGGGAACGGCAGTCAGCTAAGGTTCGACGAAATGAAACTCAATGTTACGTATGCCGCCAGCATTATAATGCTGATACTTGGCTTGACCTCAACGTCAGTCGCAGGACCATTAGAGGAAGGCAACGCCGCATACACGCGACGCGATTTCGCAACTGCGATGCGTATTCTTCGTCCGTTAGCTATCCAAGGCGATCCGATGGCAGCGGACATCGTTGGATTGATGTACCAAAATAATTTTGGGGTGCCGCTTGACTACGTTAGTGCGTCTTTATGGTTCAGCTTAGGAGCAACGAAAGGTGACAAATTTAGTTTGTTGCTTTTGGACGGCACGCTTAAAAAGATGACTCATCGTGAGATCGACTTGATGCAATCTATTGCGCGCGACTGGACGCCCTCGGAAAAACCGTTGAACGTTACTATTGAGCCAGAGACGTGGTTATGCGACGTTAAAAATCAGAGTGGCCACGTCTATAGCCAAGAATGGCAGATAGCAAACGGTCGACTAAAAGCACCTAGAGGGAAAGGTTTTCCGAGCTTGTCACTTTATAACGATCAATTTATTGTAGGAACGTTGGTGCTGTGGCCAACTAAGCCGAAAGCGCGTCCTGTGACAGTCTATGTCATTATAGAAAAACAGACCGGCAATTATTTGCACATTGATGATATTAATATAATGGTGATGGGGCAATCTCCAGATAAGCTGGAAGATGCGTCAACAGAAACAGGGACTTGCAAACTTAAGCAATGATGCCAAGCCGTTGAGGCGGATAGCGTGGGAGTTCAGACGGCTGCCCTCCGCGAAGCCATGCGTGATGCGGCTGCCCCCTATTTCGAACTGTCCGGATAAAAGTTCCCCGCGTATGCAACCACGGCGGATTCGAAGAACCGGAGAATCGCGGCGCAGGTGACGGCCAGTTTGAGAAATTTGATCTCGGTATCCTCAATGTCATCGCGCAAGACGAGCTGCTCCAGGAAGAGGCGCGAATTGAATTCGACGCCGAATTTTTTGTCGGCCATGCCGATGATCTTAGCGAGCGTCGTATGCCCTTCGCTGACGCGCGCGGCGATCAGCTCGCGATTCAATTGAGACAGCCCCCGCTCTTCCGTGCCTTTCATAATCGCCGCATGACGCTCAATCTGAACAGGTGATTTTGACTACTGATGCTTCATCAACGCGCAGAACCAGAGAAATTTTGATAGGCTACGGGAGAGGATCGAGCGGTGATATATCGATAACGTCGGAAGGCATGAAACTCACAAAGACCAACTTCCTTATCTTCAGCGACTGCGCGCATAACGCGTGGTTCAAAATCAACCGCGCCGACATATACAGCGCGCGGCCACTTTCCGCGTTCGACCTCGGTCTGATCGAAACTGGCAACGAAGTGGACACGCTAGCCCGCGATCTCTTTCCCGGCGGCATTGAGGTGGGACGCGGAGAGATTGAGCGCACCAGTCAGTTGGTCGAAAGCCGGTCGCCGATCCTGTATCAGCCCGCGTTCGAGACCGACCGATTTTCAACGGCGTGTGACATCCTCGTTTTTAATCCGTCGACTGCCGCTTACGATCTCTATGAGGTGAAGGCATCGACCACCGGCGACGACAAGGCCGCCAAAAACGAGCTGTACACCGAGGACATCGCCTTCCAAGCCAACGTGCTGCGCGAATGCAACGTGCCGATCGGCGTCCTGCATCTCGTTCGGCTCGATAGCGCCTACGTGCGCGACGAAGAGCTGGACATTCTGTCGCTCTTTTCCGTCGAGGATTTCACTGCCCGCGTTAATGACGTGCGGGCCGACACCTGGGAGCGGATGAACGCCGCGTTCGAATTCCTTTCCCGCGCGCGGCAGCCGTCTGGCCCCTGCGACTGTATCTACAAAGGCCGGAGCGCCCATTGCACGACGTTCGATGCGAGCAACCCCGATGTCCCGAGCTACAGCGTGCATGATATCTCGCGGATCGGCAGCTCGAAGACAAAGCTCGCCCGCCTCATCGATGCGCACATCCTCGCCATTGAGAACGTTCCCGACGACTTCGAGCTTTCCGACATTCAGTCCCGCCAGGTGCAATGCGCGAAGTCAGGGAGCACAGCGATCGATCCGGACGCTATCCACGCGCTGCTATCCGTCTACCAATTCCCGCTCGCTTTTTTCGATTACGAAACCTACCCCGCCGCGGTTCCACGTTTCCGGGGCTACGGCCCGTTTGATCAAATACCATTCCAATTTTCGTTGGACGTCATGGCCGCGCCTGACGCCGAGATCGCGCACTTTGAGTTTCTCGATACCGAACCCGGCTGTCCCGATCCCCGCCTTGTCGAAGCGCTCAAGGCGTTTATGCCGTCGAGCGGATCGATCGTGACGTGGAACAAGCAGTTTGAGATCGGCGTCAACAAGAAGCTCGCGACGCGTCAACCGCAGGCAGCCGCATTCATCGACGATCTGAATGCGCGCATCGTCGACCTCATGGAAGTTTTCAGCTCGCAGGCCTACGTCCATCCCGGCTTCAAAGGCCGAACGTCGATCAAGTCCGTCCTCCCCGTTCTCGTCCCGGAGTTGTCGTACAAGTCTCTTGAGGTTCAGGAGGGCGGGACGGCCTCGCAGACGTGGAATGCGATCGTTGGCGGGGCCCTTTCGCGCGACGAAGCACAATCGAAGAGAGCCGCCTTGCTTACGTATTGCGCGCTCGACACGCGCGCCATGTGGGAGATTTGGCTGGTCCTAACGAGATCGCAGTAACTCGGAAGCCCGCCGGCCATTCCATGTTATCTACGGCGCGTCTCTCGAACGCTCGCCTCCATGACTCTCAGGAGTTGCCACTATCACCCCAGATTACCTCACAGATTTCTTGAATTAGTTTCTGCCGTTCGTCGATGTCTGCCTTGGCGAACGACTTGTATGGTTTGAATTTAAGTCCGAGTTTCTGGGCCATGCCGAGAAAGTTCGGATTGTTCTCATACGCCTTTGGGTGCAGCGACTTCACCAAGAGATTTTCTTTTAGGTAGTGGTCGACTTTCTGGACGTACGGCATGTCCCCGTATGATTGGTTCGTGCCTTGCGGCAGTAGCACCAAATCTCCGATTCGATTGCGGTAGGTGTCGAACTCATGCTGTTGCTCGAACTCGTCCCGGTGTTCCTCAAACTTGTCGGCCCAGATGTGCTCAACCTCGTAGGGTTTTGTCCCGGGACTAACGAAGTAGGCAGAAAAATTCGTCGGTGCCCCGGATTGCTGTTCGATGAATCCGGTGATCCGCGACAGAAGGAACTTCACGAATTGCCTGTTCATTCCGTGGAGTCTGAACTGCGCTATGCCGCCCCACTTCTCATCCATATCATTAAGTTTGCCTCGTAATAACGTACGCAATGAATTTATATCCTTACCACGAAGCTCCTTTACAAGCGTATACATCGTATAGCGGATGGAGCTCGCTCCAAACTTCCGAAAGTTGATCGAGCGCCGGACGGCGAAAGTCTCGATATAGCGGGCGACCTCATTGATCTTCTGGCGCGTGACATCCGTGGAATCCGTCGATTTCAGAGGGGCCAGCATTAACGGAAAACTGAGGGATGGGGCAATGCCCCACTGACTAATGTAGAAAACATGTTCCAACCCCGGCTTCTCCTGCTTCTGTGCATCGAGAATGTCGAGATAAGCCCGTAGGTAATACTTCATTTCCTGATGGACCAGCGTACGAAACTCTCCAGGCGAATCCGCTTTCAACCGCATTTTCGAAAGATTGTCACGGAACCAACTGTGGAAACGCGTTCCGATCTTCTCAAAGTCCTCGTTTGAAGAGCCCGCCTTGCTCTGGCGGATCGTGTCGGCATATTGGCTTCGTAGCCACGCTTGGAAGAATTGCTGATCCTCATCCTTGCTGTAGTCGTGAAGGCTTTGGATGGATTCCTTCCAAAACTGGTTCGCCTTCTCCCGGTCCTTTGCGTCTTGAAACCGCGACAGGATGTAACCCTTGAGCATCTCGGTCGATGTGAGGTTCAACCCTCGGTCATTCATCGACTCAAAAATCGTATAGGCGTTATCGTCCGAGTAGGCCGTAATCTCGACAAGGATGACGTTGTACTTAAGCCAGTCGAGAAAATAAGGGAAAGCTGCACCTTTGATCTCTTCCGGGAATGCCTCGTCGATGTTCGCGTAACGCGCCACCATGTTTATGGTCGATTCGTCGTCGTCCGGCTTAACGTCATAGCTACCGTCTTGAAAAAGCTTCTCAAGACATGGCCTCCGTTCCTCCACCTGGATATTAAAAGATTTTTGGCCGTACTTCTCCGAGAACACCAGTGGCTCGATGGATTCCGTGCCGCCGAGTGTCTTTTGCAAGTTGTTGAGAAAGATGAGGAGTAGTGTCAAAGAGGTTAGGCGTTGCTGGCCATCAATAATGCTCCTAATTCCGTCCTTACTGCAAACGACAAATGGGCCAAGGTAATAATTGTTGTAGTGCGCGACGCGAGCCCTTGCATTTCCGGGCGTGTGCTCCTCTAAAAAAGTAGTTGTCAAATCAGTGACGAGCTGTTCAATGTGCGTCGCCTTCCAACTATACTCACGCTGAAAGTAATCAACTATGTACTTACGTTCGTTTAATACATCGAACACGTTGCGGTCGTCGGCATCAATTTTCTGATCGTCCTTGCTCATGACGTAAGCCTATCATCCAAAGTTTGCAAACCATATAGCATGCGGCGGAGAACAGATCAAAATCGACGCGCGCGATCAATACGTCCCGAAATACCGAGCGGAGGCTCGGCAAAAGCAAATCCTGGCCGTGATATGCGCCCCATTTAACCGCCCGTTATCAACGGAATAACTGACATTTATCAGCGGATATGGCATACTGAGCCTATGTTCCGACCGACCTTCCGCATTACGCCCGCCGCCGTTTCCGCCCTCATGCGGATCGAGGCCGCCAAGCAGGCGGTCGACGCTCTGCCCATCGACGCCACCGTGCTTCAACACTTGCGCGAGACGGCCGCTTTCGCCACGACCCACTATTCGACGGCCATCGAAGGCAACCGACTCACACTGCCCGAAGTCCGCGCCGCGCTTTCCGGCAAGAAGTTCCCCGGCCGCGAACGCGACGAGACCGAAGTGCGCAATCATTTCCGCGCCGTCGAATGGATGGAGGCCCTCGCCGATCGGCGCGGCGCGATCACCGAGCCGGCGATCAAGCGATTGCATGGCCTTGTCATGCACGGCCGCAACAAAGCTTTCCCCTATCGCGATCAGCAGAACGTCATCCGCGATTCCGCAACGGGAGCGATCGTCTATCTACCCCCCGAACCGCAAGACGTTCCCGGCCTCATGCGCGACCTCGTCGCCTGGATCAACACGTCGCTCGATCGCGGCGAGTGGCCAGCGCCAGTCATCGCCGCGCTCGCCCATTATCAATTTGCGACGATCCACCCTTACATGGACGGTAACGGCCGCGCCGCGCGACTGCTGGCTTCCCTCATCGTTCGCCGAGAAGGCTATGGCCTCAAAGGCATCTATTCCCTCGACGAATACTACGCCAAAAACCTCGCCGCCTATTACGCGGCGCTCACGGTCGGCGCGCACAATTACTACGACGGCCGCGCCGAAGCCGATGTCACCGCGTTCGTCGACTACTTCTGCATCGGCATGGCGGACGCCTTTACAAAAGTCCGCGCCGCCGCCGTGAAAGCCGGCGTGGACGCGGCTCCAGACCTTTCCGCCGCTCTGCGCGACCTCTCGCCGACGCAACGCAAGCTTCTCGACCTGTTTCGCCGGCAGGGCTCGGCGACGACCGCCGAGATGGCGGCGCATCTCCACATGAGCCCGCGCACGCTTGTCGATCTCGCGCGTCAATGGATCGAGGAAGGATTTCTCGACTATGTGTCCGCCGCTCGCAAGAATCGCTCCTATCGCTTGGGCGACCGTTTTCGCCGGCTGACTGAATGACCTGTTCTTCCTGTTCTCCCCACGCTGCGGCGCACCGTGTTAGTGAGTGCCTCTCGGCGCATCGTTCAAACGGTCGACGCTGAGCAACAATGAGGCGAGGCGGAGCGAGCGCGGTTTGATCTCACTTGCGGGGACATGGGCCAGGGTATCGCGTATGCCGTCGCGACCGTAGCTCTCGACGAGCCAGCGCCAATGCGCGAGCGTACCGTAATTGAGCGCCTGCACGACGATGGTCTTCTTGTGCCGCAACGGATCGATACGGGAGAAGTCGTATGACCACAGGAGTGGGCGGAAAGTTTCCGGAAGGGTCAGATTTTCCATTGGCCAATTTTACCGCAAAATGATGGTGTTCGCCGCCGCGTGGTCATCATCATATTCGCACGAATACTTATCCGTGAGCTGTCGTCTCCCGCCCGCTGCCCGTGCCTCGTGGCCCTACGAGCCTTGCACTCTCACGCCAGTGTGCCAGCATAGGCATATCGTCGAAGAGAAGACCTTAGTATGAAATTCAGCGACCGTGGCCTCTCCGAAAGAAAAATAGGGCTCGCGCTCTCTGGGGGCGGCTCGCGAGCTATTGCTTTTCATCTCGGGTGTCTTCGGGCGCTCCATCGCCTTGGGATATTGGAAGATATCTCAGCACTTTCTTGCGTGTCCGGCGGTAGTGTCATAGGAGCTTTCCTCATTACTCATGACGGTGATTTTCCCTCGTTCGAAGAAAGAATTCGAACCTTGCTTTCGAAGGGCCTTGCCCGAGCGATGGTGATCCGGCTGTTCAGTTTTCATGGAGCCAAAATTCTTTTCGCATTTTTTCTCACGGCAGTTTCCGCTCTAATCGTGAGTTTCATTCGAGCGCTTGGGAAAGCGATTTCCATTCTTCCATTTGTCGGGCAATTCGGTCAGCCACTTCGCGACATCCGATCGCCGTTGAGGCGATTTGCGAGCCGGACAACACTCTTGGAGCTCGTGCTCGATGAGAAATTGTTCAAGGGCTGTCGTCTCACTGATTTGCCGTCGCATCCCAATCTCATCATCAATGCAACCGAGCTACGAACCGGATCGAGTTTCAGGTTCGGAGCAAAAGAATCTGGTAGCTGGCGGTTTGGGCGCGTGAAGGAAAACGCAATTTCGATCGCTCACGCCGTGGCGGCGTCCGCAGCGTATCCCCTTTTCCTGCCAGCTCTTGATGAGATTCTTGAATTCAACAAAGCTGGGCGCGACGAACGCAATCGAGTTATCCTCACCGATGGAGGCGTTTACGACAATCTCGGGGTATCGAGCTTTTGGCCTGATCGCTCTTCCGAAGTGAGCCTCAACGTCGATCGGGTGGACACGATTCTGTGCTGCTCTGCGGGATACGGGCTACGCCATGAGCCCCCCAGCCAGTTTTTGTTGGCTCGTATGAAGCGGGTGTTCGGCGCAATGTCTGACCGCGCCCAAAACGCCTCCTTTCAAAGACTCCATGACCTTCAGAAGGCAGGCCAGATACGTGCGTTCGTCCTCCCCTATCTCGGTCAACAAGATAATAGCCTGCCGAACCCACCTGAAGACCTCGTCAGACGGGAGGATGCTCATTCGTATCCGACCGACTTCAATTCGATGCCGCGCGAATGGATCGACCGTCTCAGCCTCCGCGGCGATCAACTAACAACATGCTTGGTGCGCGCGTATCATCCAGAGCTGATCAAAGGATAGTAGGATAAGGGATACTCGTTATGAATATATACACTTTAAATGTTGGGCAGGGACAGTTCATTGTTGTCGTCGGAACAACCGAGGCTATTATCGTTGACACCTCAGTTCCTACTTCGCCGGCAAAACCAATCATCAATGTCAAAGGTGCGCTCGTCGACATATTGAAAGGTAGAAAGCTGATTGGAGTGATGATAACCGGCTTTGACGCCGATCATTTCAATGAAATTGGAGTGCGAATTGCTTTAAACAAATATCGACCCGATTGGATTATGTATCCTAAGTATTTCAAGGAAACACGATCGGCAAACGCTGCTTTCGCCGCAATAAAAGAATTCGAAACACAAAAAGCGTTTAGAAGAATTTCTGTTTCTTTAGGTGACAACAGCAAGCGGTTTTATGACAGCCTATCGAAAGATTTCAATTTCGAAGTGTTTTCACCCCACAAAGACGACATGAACTCGTCCAACAATTGCTCGCTGGTTTGCAAACTCAAAGAACGTTCAACGGGGCTTTCGTATCTCGTCACGGGTGATACCGAAACTGGTAGATGGGATAGCATCGTTCGGATATTTGGAGGCAGCATCCAAGCAAACGTATTGGACGCACCGCACCACGGATCAAAGAACGGTGTAACACAGGCGGCAATGAATTTGATTAATCCACATACCGTTTTGATTAGTGCTGGAGTCGAAAATGCCTACGGTCATCCTGACGCGGAGGCGCTTAAGATATTCAATTCGGTCGCGCAGAAGGTATGGCAGACGAACGTTGGTGAAGGCCAATCTATACGCACCGAAGTCGTAGCGAGCGGAGTGAAATCGTTCTTGTATAAAGCACCCTAACAACAGATCGATTGCAGTGACACGCGAATGCAATCATCGTTCGGTCACGGTGCGATCGGCGCTCCCCATCGCGGCCTCACGACGCAGAAGGCGTTGAACGATTCTCGTTTCCAACGTACCGTCCGAATTGACCCACCACAATCCGTTCGCATAATGTTCGCACATAATCAAGACGCTCGGCGAAGCTCGCGATAACAGATGGCGGGTCGCTGTCCGATGTGGGTTTGGCCAGCGCGAGACCATGTAGCGGATCGAGGCGTGGCGTACTGTTATTCGACGTGGCGTCCGGGCCTATAGCGAAGCGGGCTTGACCGGAAATCCGTGCCAAATCCGTGCCAAATTGGAAGTCTATTTTAGCTAAGTGTTGGAGCGGGTGAAGGGAATCGAACCCTCGTATTCAGCTTGGAAGGCTGCTGCTCTACCATTGAGCTACACCCGCGCTTGCCTTGCTTATGCCAATCGGCGCGAGGGTTGGCAAGCGCTCCCGGCGTCCTTTGGCGTCCTTCGGCTTCATTCCGCCTCCACGCCCAGAAAGCCGCCGCTCTGGCGCCGCCAAAGCTGGGCGTAAATGCCGTTGCGCGCCAGCAGCGCGGCGTGGCCGCCGTCCTCGACGATCCGGCCCTTGTCGATCACGATCAGCCGGTCCATATGGGCGATGGTGGAGAGCCGGTGGGCGATGGCGAGCGTGGTGCGGCCCTCCATCAACTGGGTCATTTCCTCCTGAATCGCCGCCTCGACCTCGCTGTCGAGCGCGCTGGTCGCCTCGTCGAGCACCAGGATCGGCGCGTCTTCGAGAATCACCCGGGCGATGGCGATGCGCTGACGCTGCCCGCCCGAGAGTTTGACGCCGCGCTCCCCGACCTGCGCCGCGAAGCCCCCGGCGCCGTCCTGGTCGCGCAGGGCGCGGATGAACCCATCGGCATGGGCGCGCCGCGCGGCGTCGAACATCTCCGCGTCGCGCGCCTCGGGGCGGCCGTAGCGGATGTTTTCGGCGATGGTCCGGTGCAGCAAGGTGTTGTCCTGCGTCACCACGGCGATGTGGCGGCGCAGGCTCTGCTGGGTGACCTTGGAAATATCCTGCCCGTCGATCCGGATTTCGCCCAATTCGAGGTCGTAGAACCGCAGCAGCAGATTAACCAAAGTGCTCTTGCCCGCGCCGCTGCGGCCGATCAGGCCGACCTTCTGGCCCGCCGGAATGACCAGGCTGAGCCCTTCGATCACCCCGCCCTCGCCCGGCTGGCGGCCGCGGCCGTAATGAAAGCTTATGTCGCGGAACTCGATCGTTCCGCCGCCGCGCGCGACCTCCAGTTCGACGGCGCCGGGCGCGTCCACCACCGCATAAGGCTGCGCGATGGTCTCCATGCACTCCTCGACCCGCGCCAAAGTCTCGAAAACCCCGGTGACCTCGTTGCGGATCCAGCCCGACATGTTCACCATCTGCCAGGCCATCGGCACGATCATCACCGCGACGCCGGAGGAAATCCGGCCCGCCTGCCATTGCGCCAGAGCCAGCGCCGGCGAGCCGATCAGCAGGCCGACGTTCAACCCGGTATGGGTGACGCCCATCAGCCAGATCTTGTGCAGGGCGGCGCGGAAACTGTCGCTGTGGCGTTCGAGCTCGGCGAGATTGGCCGCCGTTTCCTCGCTTTCGCGGCCAAACAGCTTCACCAGACCGATATTGACGAAGACATCGTTGACATGGCCGACGAGCGCCGTGTGATCGCGCGCATGGGCGAGCTGGAGCCTGCGCACCGTCGGCAGGAAATGAACCAGCGAGGCGATGAAGGCGGCGAGCCAGATCAGGGTCGGCGCCGCCAGCCAGACGTCGAAGCGCATCATGGCCACGATCGAGGCGAAGACGAAGAAGCCGCAATACCAGATCGCGCTCATGGCGCTGCGCAGCGGATCGCGCAAAGCCGCGCCGCCGTCCACCACCTTGTTGGCGAGCCGGCCGGCGAAATCACTGGTGAAATAGGCCATGGAATGGCCAAGCGTATAGCGGGCGAGCTGGTAACGGATCAGATTGTTGAAGCGCGCGGTATATTGATGGTCGTAAACCCACCAGAGCAAAGCCATGCAGCAGCCCCAGCCGATCAGCACCGGGACGGCGACGCGCCACAGCCACGGGTGGCTCAGCACGTCGCGCGTCGCGCCCGAGCCGGAAACATCGTTGACCAGCCAGCCGATCATCACCGGAATCATGGTCGCGCCGGCGGCGACGCCGGCTTCGAGCGCCAGCAAGACGATGAGCAGGCCTTTGATCTGGCGCACGAAATACCAGATGAACGGCCACAGGCGCGCGGGCGGCGGCCCGTCCGGCGATCCTTCGAGGGAGACGATTTCGAGCGACATGTCGGATTCCACAGGCGATCCGCCCCGCCATAGCAGAAAGCCGGCGGCATGACGAAGGCGCCGCGCCGACAGAATTAGAGCATATTGCCAAAATGTTGCAGACTTTTTGGACAAGAATATGCGTTGAAACAATGAGGTCGAGTATTCTTCCGATTCCGAAGGAACGGAGAATACGCTGGCGCGGGATGGACAGGCGGTCGCCGGTCGGCGCATAGTCGCGCGGCGCGATCGGAAGGGATGGCTCGATGGACCAGACGATGCGGGTTCTCGCCCTGGTGGCGATTCTTCTCTACATCGCCCCGCGCGTTTTCGGCGACCGCGTCTCGCAGGCGCAGCGCCTGTGGCTGTGGCGCGCGGCCTCGGCCGCGCTCGCCGTGGGGATCGCCATCGCCTTGTTCGAGACTTTTCTCTGGTTCAGCGGTTGAAGCCCCGCCCGGCCTTCAACTTGAAGGAGATTATTGCGTTGCGCAATTTTGTTGCGGCGCACAAGCGGCTCGCATAGGATGCGCCCCGATAACTCCACCAGGCAAATCCTCTCGAAGGTGTTTTCATGTCGAAAGTCGCAACCATTCTCCCCGCCGAATTCACCCAGTTTTCCAGCGACAAGGCGCGCGAGACCGCCGAAAAGGGCATGAGTCAGGCGCGGGAAGCCTATGAGAAGTTCAGCGCTTCGGCCAAGGAGGCCACTGGCTCGTTCGACGCCAGCGCCGTCATCGTCGCCAGGGGCGTCAGCGAATTCAACGCCAAAGCTTTCGCGGCCTTCCAGGCCAACGCCAGCGCGGCGTTCGATTTCCTGGCCTCGCTCGCCACCGTGAAGAGCCCGACCGAGATCGTCGCCCTTCAGTCCGAATTCACCGAAAAGCAGCTCAAGGCGCTGGCCGAGCAGAGCAAGGAGCTCTCCGCTCTGACGCAGAAAATCGCCAAGGATTGCGTCGAACCGATCAAGGGCCATTTCGAAAAGGCGTTCAAATCGGTCGCCTGAACCAGGTTTGGCTCCTGGCGCGGTCGCGCGGGGCGAGCAAACGCGCCGCCACGAAATATAATCTGGCGGCGCCCTCCTTTTCGCCGCCACAAGGTGATAATTTGCCCAGGCTTCAGCTTTCAGGCTCGCGAGAGCGGAGCGGAGTAGGGAAAAGGATTTACCCATGAAACAGCTGGTTCTCGGTCTCTTCGCCCTTGCCATGTTCGTCGCCGAAATCCCGACCGCCAACGCCGTCGTCTGCGCGCGGGGCGTCCATCGCGCCGGTTGCGCCAGCGCGCGCGGCGCCGCAGTCGTCCGTCGTCCGGCCGTGCGTTGTTACTATCGTCGCGGCGTGCGCGTCTGCCGCTGAGCCTTCCTCGGTTCGCCGACATGGGGCGGCTCCACGCGGAGCCGCCTTTATTTTGCACAAAAACGCTTTTGCCCCTTGGAAAGGCTCTTGCCCCTTGGAAAGGCTCTTGGCCTTTGGAAAGGTTCTTGGCCTTTGGTATGAGCTTGGCGATTGTCTCGGGCTCCTCCCCCGTTTAAGCTGTACGCGGAAAGGCGCGCGTCCGGCGCGCCGACAGACGGAATCCCCGAAATGAATGAACTTGCCCCGCCCGCCTCGGCCATGCAAGATCCGGCAATGGAAATCTCCGGACACCCTCGCGTCGTCGATCCGGCGCAACAGATCACGCAATTGCGCGAAGCGGTGCTGGAAAAGCTCTGCTATTCCGTCGGCAAGGACCGCAACACCGCGAGCGAGCGCGACTGGTTCGTCGCCGTGGCGCTCGCCGCCCGCGACCGCATCGTCAACGACTGGATGCGCTCGGTGCGGGCGGCCTATCAGGAAAACCGCCGCCGGGTTTATTACCTGTCGCTGGAATTCCTGATCGGGCGCCTGCTGATCAACTCCCTCACCAATCTCGGCCTAGTCGAGCCGATGCGCGCGGCGCTCGCCGGCCTCGACATCGACCTCGACAAATTGCGCCAGGTCGAACCCGACGCCGCGCTCGGCAATGGCGGCCTGGGCCGCCTCGCCGCCTGTTTCATGGAGAGCATGGCGACGTTGTCCATCGCCGCCCATGGCTATGGCATCCGTTACGACAACGGCCTGTTCCGCCAGACCATCACCGACGGCTGGCAGCACGAATATCCCGAGGACTGGCTGGATTTCGGCAATCCATGGGAATTCCCCCGCCCCGAGGTCAATTACAACATCGGCTTCGGCGGCGACGTCGGCGGCACGCAGCGCAATCATGGCTCGCCCGCGCGGATCTGGCGCCCGAGCGAGACGGTGGTCGCGGTCGCCTACGACCTTCCGATCGTCGGCTGGAGCCGCACAGAGAACAACAATTTCGTCAATACCTTGCGCCTGTGGTCGGCGCGCGCCCCCGACCCCATGCGCCTCGACGCCTTCAATGCGGGCGATTATGTCGGCGCCCTGGCCGACCAGGTGCATGCGGAATCGATCTCCAAGATCCTCTATCCCGCCGATTCGACCCCGGCGGGCCAGGAATTGCGGTTCAAGCAGGAATATTTCTTCGCCTCGGCCTCGCTCCAGGATCTCATTCGCCGCCATCTCCAGCAAAACGGCGACATCGAGACGCTGCACGAGAAGGTCGCGATTCAGCTCAACGACACCCATCCGGCCATCGCCGTGGCCGAACTGATGCGCATCCTGGTGGACATCCATCTGGTGGACTGGGACCGCGCCTGGGAAATCACGCAGGCGACCTTCTCCTATACCAACCACACCCTGCTGCCCGAGGCGCTCGAAACTTGGCCGGCCACGCTGATGGAGCGGTTGCTGCCGCGCCACATGCAGATCATCTATCTGATCAACGCCGAGCATCTCGACCGCCTGCGCGCCACTGGCATGGAGGATTCCGGCAAGCTCTCCGCCTTGTCGCTGATCGACGAACACGGCGGCCGCAATGTCCGCATGGGCCATCTCGCCTTTCTCGGCTCGCACAAGGTCAATGGCGTGTCGGCGCTCCATACGGATTTGGTCAAGGAGACCGTGTTCCGCGATTTCCACGAGATTTTCCCGGACCGCATCGTCAACAAGACCAACGGAATCACCTTTCGCCGCTGGCTGATCGAGGCCAATCCGCATCTGACGAAGCTGCTGACCGAAACCATAGGCAAGGATTTCTACGACAATGCCGAGGCGCTCAAGGCGCTGGAGCCGCTGGCGACCGATCTCGACTTCCAGGCGCGCTACGCCGCCGCCCGGCTCGCCAACAAGACAGCCCTGGCCAGCCTGATCGCCGACCGGATGATGATCAAGGTCGATCCCAATGCGATCTTCGACGTCCAGATCAAGCGCATCCACGAATACAAGCGGCAATTGCTGAACATTCTGCAGACCATCGCCCAATATAACGAGATCCGCGCCTATCCCATGCGCGACTGTGTGCCGCGGGTGAAAATCTTCGCCGGCAAGGCCGCCGCGAGCTATTATATGGCGAAGCTCATCATCAAGCTCGCCAATGACGTGGCGCGCGTGATCAACAACGACCCGACCGTTCGCGGACTGCTGAAAGTGCTGTTCCTGCCCAATTACAATGTCAGCATGGCCGAGGCGATCATCCCCGCCGCCGACGTTTCGGAGCAGATTTCGACCGCCGGGATGGAGGCCTCCGGCACCGGCAACATGAAAATGGCGCTCAACGGCGCGCTGACCGTCGGCACGCTCGACGGCGCCAATGTCGAGATCAAGGAGCGCGTCGGCGACGACAATATTTTCATCTTCGGCCTGACTGCGGAGGAGGTCGCCGCGCGGCGCGCGCATGGCATCGACGCGCACGAGGCCATCGCCCATTCGCCGATGCTGCGCGAGGTGCTGGAATCGATCCAGGACGGCGCCTTCTCGCCCGACGACCGCCACCGCTACGCGCCTTTGGTCGATATGCTGACCCATCACGATTATTTCCTCGTGACGGCGGATTTCGACTCCTATGTGGCCTCCCAGATGAGCATCGCCCGCCGCTGGCGCGACCGTAAATCCTGGTGGCGCTCGGCCATCCTCAACACCGCCCGCACCGGCTGGTTCTCGTCGGACCGCACGATCGCGGAATATGCCGAGGACATCTGGAACGTTCCGGTCCGCACGCCATGACGCCGACAATCGATCGGGCGACCGAGGCAGACGTCGAGAGCGTCGTCGCCGGCCGGCATTCCAACCCCTTCGCCGTGCTGGGCCCGCACGAGGGCGCCGGCGGGGTGACGGTGCGGGCCTTCGCGCCCGGCGCCAAAAGTCTTTTCGTTTTTTACGCCGACGGCGAGCGCTTCGCGCTCGAAGCGCGCGGCGGGGGCGGCTTTTTCGAAGGGTTCTGCCCCGGCAGGCCGGCCTTCGCCGCCTATCGTCTCGCCGCCGAAAACGAGGGCGCCGCCTGGGACTGGGACGATCCCTACCGCTTCGGCCCGATTCTCGGCGAGATGGACGACCATCTGCTGGTCGAAGGCGCCCATCTGGAGCTGTACCGCCGGCTGGGCGCTCATGTCCTGACCCATCAGGGCGTCGAGGGCGTGCATTTCTCGGTCTGGGCGCCGCATGCGAGCCGGGTCTCGGTGGTCGGCGACTTCAACGGCTGGGACGGCCGCCGCCATCCGATGCGCAAGCGCGTGGACAGCGGCTTGTGGGAAATTTTCATCCCCGAACTGCGCGCGGGCGCGCTTTATAAATTCGAGCTGCTCTCGGCTTCGGGCGACATCATGCCGCTCAAGGCCGATCCTTTCGGCCAGGGCGCCCAGTTGCGGCCCATGTCGGCCTCGGCCGTGCCGCGCGCGGAAAAATTCGCCTGGAGCGACGGCGATTACCTCGCCGCGCGGGCGCGAAAGGACCACCGACGCGCGCCGATGTCGATCTACGAGGTCCATCTCGGCTCGTGGCGGCGCGGCGAGAACGACCGCTTCCTGACCTATGACGAACTGGCCGACAGCCTGATCCCCTACGCCCGCGACCAGGGCTTCACCCATATCGAACTGCTCCCCGTTTCCGAACATCCGCTCGACGCCTCCTGGGGCTATCAGCCGATCGGCCTTTACGCGCCGTCCTCGCGTTTCGGCGACGCCGAGGGCTTCAAACGCTTCGTCGATCGCGCCCACCGCGAAGGCCTCGGCGTGATCCTCGACTGGGTTCCGGCCCATTTCCCCACCGACGAACATGGCCTCGCCTGGTTCGACGGCGCTCCGCTTTACGAACACGCCGATCCGCAACGCGGCTTCCACCCCGACTGGAACACCGCGATCTACGATTTCGGCCGCCGCGAGGTCGCCAATTTCCTGGCGGTCAACGCGCTCTATTGGTTCGAGCAGTTCCATATCGACGCGCTGCGCGTCGACGCCGTGGCCTCCATGCTCTATCTCGATTATTCGCGCAAACAGGGCGAATGGACGCCCAACCAGTTCGGCGGCAGGGAAAATCTCGAAGCCATCGCCTTCCTGCAAAAGGTCAACAGCCTCGTCTACGAGCGCTATCCCGGGGCCATGATGATCGCGGAGGAATCGACCGCCTGGCCGGGCGTGTCGCAACCCGTCCACGCCAACGGCCTCGGCTTCGGCTTTAAATGGAACATGGGCTGGATGAACGACTGCCTGCGCTACATCGCGCAGGATCCGGTCTATCGCCGCTGGAGCCACAACCAGCTCACCTTCGGCCTGCTTTACGCTTTCAGCGAAAATTTCGTCCTGCCGATCTCCCACGACGAAGTCGTGCACGGAAAGGGCTCGATGATCGGCAAGATGCCCGGCGACGAATGGCAGAAATTCGCCAACGCCCGCGCCTTCTATTCTTTCATGTGGGGGCATCCGGGCAAGAAGCTGCTGTTCATGGGCCAGGAATTCGGCCAGACCTCGGAATGGAGCGAGGCGCGCGCGCTCGACTGGCATTTGCTGCGCTATTGGCCCCATGCCGGCCTGAGCCTGCTGCTGCGCGACCTCAACCAGCTCTACCGGACCCACCCCGCCCTGCACGCCCGCGATTGCGAAGCGGAGGGTTTCGAATGGCTGGTGGTGGACGATTCCGACAACTCCGTCTTCGCCTGGCTGCGGCGGGGCGGGCCGGACGATCCGCCTGTCGCCGTGGCGGTCAATTTCACCCCCCTGCCGCGCGAGGATTATCGCCTGCCCCTGCCCGCGACGGGCCGCTGGCGCGAAATCCTCAACAGCGATTCCCAACACTACGGCGGCTCGGGCCTCGGCAATTTCGGCGCGGTCGAGGCGGTGCCGGAGCCTGCGGGCGGCCGTCCGGCCTCGGCGCGGATCGTGCTTCCGCCGCTCGCCGCCTTGTATTTCGTTTTGGAACCGGAAAACGGACGGGAAGTTTGATCCAGAACGAGGCGGACGCGAACGGCGTCGCTTAAGACGAAGCAAAAACGTTTTGACCGGCGCTGGAGGAGTCGCCCGATGACGAAGTCATTCACCGTTCCGCTGTCCAAAGCCCCGGCGCATGGCGCGCCGCTGTCGCGTCACGCCTTGGCCTTCGTGCTGGCCGGCGGCCGCGGCTCGCGCCTGATGGAGCTGACCGACCGCCGCGCCAAGCCCGCCGTCTATTTTGGCGGCAAGCAGCGCATCATCGATTTCGCTTTGTCCAACGCGCTCAATTCGGGCATTCGCCGCATCGCGGTGGCCACCCAGTACAAGGCCCACAGCCTGATCCGCCACCTCCAGCGCGCCTGGACCTTCCTGCGGCCGGAGCGCAACGAGAGCTTCGACCTGATGCCCGCCTCGCAGCGCATTTCGGAAAATATGTGGTATGTCGGCACCGCCGACGCCGTCTATCAGAACGGCGACATCATTCTCGACTATGATCCGCAATTCATCGTCATCCTCGCCGGCGACCATATCTACAAAATGGATTATGAGCGCATGCTGCAGCAGCATGTCGATCAGGGCGCGGATGTGACGATCGGCTGTCTCGAAGTCTCGCGCGAGGAGGCCAAGGGCTTCGGCGTGATGGCGGTGGACAAGGCCAGCCGCATCACCTCCTTCCTCGAAAAGCCGAAAGACCCGCCGGGCATGCCGGGCAAGCCCGAACGCTGCCTCGCCAGCATGGGCATTTATGTGTTCGAGACGAAATTCCTGTTCGACCTTTTGCGCGAGGACGCCGCCAACCCCAATTCCAGCCACGATTTCGGCAACGATCTGATCCCCCATATCGTCAAGCACGGCAAGGCGGTGGCGCATCATTTCTCGTCGTCCTGCGTGCGCTCGACCCAGGAAATCAGGCCCTATTGGCGCGATGTCGGCACGGTGGACGCCTACTGGGCGGCCAATATCGACCTGACCGGAATCGAGCCGGAGCTGGACCTGTTCGAAACCAACTGGCCGATCTGGACCTATGTCGAGCTGACGGCCCCGGCCAAATTCGTCCACGATCTCGAAGGACGGCGCGGCCAGGCCTTCTCGTCGCTGGTTTCCGGCGGCTGCATCGTTTCCGGCAGCACCCTGCGCAATTCCCTGCTGTTCAGCCGGGTGCGGGTCAATTCCTTCGCCGAGGTCAGTCACGCGGTGATTCTGCCCGACGTGGACGTCGGACGCTCCGCCCGGCTTACCAAGGTGGTCATCGATCACGGCGTGCGCATCCCGCCGGAACTCGTCATCGGCGAGGATCCGGAACTCGACGCCACCCGCTTCCGCCGCTCGCCCGGCGGCGTTTGCCTCGTCACCCAGCCGATGATCGACAGACTGTCTTTATGAAGCCGATTGCCGCCCTTTCCGTCACGCCCGAAGTCTATCCCCTGATCAAGACCGGCGGGCTCGCCGATGTCGCGGGCGCCCTGCCCGCCGCGCTGGCGGCGGAGCATGTCGAATTGCGCACGCTCTGCCCCGGTTATCGCCCGGTGCTGGCGGCGCTGGAAAAAGCGGAGGCTGTCGCCCGTTTCGACGACCTGTTCGGCGGGCCGGCGCGCCTGCTGGCCGGCAAGGCCGGCGGGCTCGACCTGTTCGCGCTCGACGCGCCCCACCTCTACGACCGCGACGGCGGCCCCTATGCCGGTCCCGACGGCCGCGATTTCGTCGACAACGCCTATCGCTTCGGCGCGCTGGCCAAGGTCGGCGCGGAGATCGGGCTGGGGCTGGTCAAGGCGTTCCATCCGCGCGTCGTCCACGCCCATGACTGGCAGGCGGGCCTGACCGCCGCCTATCTCCATTATAGCGGCAAGCCGCGCCCCGGCTCGCTGATCACCGTCCATAATCTCGCCTTTCAGGGTCAGTTCCCCGCGACGGTCTTTCCCGCGCTCGGCCTGCCGCAGCGGGCCTTTTCGATCGAAGGCGTCGAATATTACGGCGGGGTGGGCTTTCTCAAAGCCGGGCTCCAGCTCGCCGACCGCGTCACCACCGTCTCGCCGACCTATGCCGAGGAGATCCAGCAAAGCCATTCCGGCATGGGCCTCGACGGCCTGCTGCGCATGCGCGCCAACGAACTTGCCGGCGTGCTCAACGGCATAGACACCGAGGTCTGGAACCCCGCGACCGATTCGATGATCGTCGCGCCCTTTTCCGCGAAAAAGCTCGCGGCGCGGGCCGAAAACAAGAAGGCGCTGCAGGCGCGCATGGGCCTGACCAGCGCGCCGGATCGGCTGCTGATCGGCGTGGTCAGCCGTCTCTCGTGGCAGAAAGGGCTCGATCTTCTGCTCGCCTGCCTGCCCTTTTTCGACGAGCACAACGCCCAGCTCGCCTTGCTTGGGACCGGCGATCCGGGGCTTGAGGCGGTGTTTCAGGACGCCGCCCGTCATCATCCCGGCCGTATCGCCGTTCATTTCTCCTATGAAGAGGGCCTCGCCCATCTGATCCAGGCCGGCGCGGACGCCATTCTCGTGCCGTCGCGTTTCGAGCCCTGCGGGCTCACCCAGCTTTGCGCCATGCGCTATGGCGCCGTGCCGGTGGTGTCGCGGGTCGGGGGGCTCGCCGATTCGGTCATCGACGCCAATGAAATGGCGATCCAGGCCAATTGCGCCACCGGCCTGCAATTCTCCCCCGTCACCTCGGAGGCTTTGGCCGGCGCCCTGCGCCGCTGCGCCGCGCTCTTTGCCCGCAAGGCGGTGTGGAAGAAGCTCCAGCTCAACGGTCTGAAAACCGATGTGAGCTGGTCCAATCCCGCCAAACATTATGCGGCCCTCTATCGCGAGGTCGCGCCGGCTTGATCCCCGACAAGCTCCTTCCCGGCTCGCCCGAGCCGCTCGGACTGAGCCTTGTCGAAGGCGGCGCCAATATCGCCGTCTATTCCGAGGCCGCGCAGAAAATCGAATTGTGCCTGTTCGACGCGGCAGGCCGCCAGGAGCTCGTCCGGCTCGCGCTGCCGGGACGCACCGGCGCGGTTTTCCATGGCTTCGCGCCGGGTTTGAGCGCCGGCGCGCGCTACGGCCTGCGCGCCCATGGACCGTTCCGGCCGGAACAGGGCCTGCAATTCAATCCCGACAAACTGCTGTTCGATCCTTACGCCCTCGCGCTCGACGGCCCGATCCAGCTCCACGATTCCCTGTTCGACGCCGACTCCGACAGCGGGCCTTTCACGCCCAGGGCCATCGCCGCCGCCCCGGCCTTGGCGCGGCCCCATCGCCGCCGGATTCCCTGGCCGGAAACCGTGATCCAGGAATTGCATGTGCGCGGTTTCACCCGCCTGCTCGACGATCTGCCGGAGGAGTTGCGCGGAACCTTCGCCGGCCTCGCCCATCCGGCCGCTTTGGACCATCTGCGCATGCTCGGCGTGACCACGCTGGAGCTTATGCCCTGCGCCGGCTGGATGGACGAGCGCCATCTGCGCCAGTCGGGCCTGACCAATTACTGGGGTTACAACCCGATCGCCTTTTGCGCGCCCGACCCGCGCCTCGCGCCGGGCGGCTGGCGCGAGGTGCGCGAGAGCGTCGCCGCCTTGCAGGAGGCCGGTTTCGAGGTTCTGATCGACGTGGTGCTCAACCACAGCGGCGAAAGCGACGCCGAGGGCCCGACCGTCTCGCTGCGCGGGCTCGACAACGCCGTCTATTACCGGCTCGATCCCGCCAATCCCGCCGCCTATGCCAATGACGCCGGCTGCGGCAACATCCTGCGGCTCGACCATCCCGCCGTTCTGCGCCTCGCCATGGACGCCCTGCGCGCCTGGGCGCTTTACGGCGGCGTCGACGGCTTCCGCTTCGATCTGGCCACGACTCTCGCCCGCCGCGCCGACGGTTTCGATCCGCACGCGCCGCTGCTCGCGGCGATAAGCCAGGATCCGGCCCTGCGTGATCTGAAACTCATCGCCGAGCCCTGGGACATCGGGCCGGGCGGCTATCAGCTCGGCGCCTTTCCCGCCGCCTGGGGCGAATGGAACGATTCTTTCCGCGACGCGGCGCGCAAATTCTGGCGCGGCGATTCCGGCATGATCGGCGAAATCGCCACCCGCGTCGCCGGCTCGTCCGATCATTTCGCCGGGCGCAAGCCGGTCTCGCGCGGCGTGAATTTCGTCACCGCCCATGACGGCTTCACTTTGGCCGATCTCGTGTCTTATGAGCGCAAGCACAACGAGGCCAATGACGAAGGAAACCGCGACGGGACCGACACGAATTATTCGTGGAACAACGGCGTCGAGGGCGAAACGGCGGATGAGGCGATTCTCGCGGCGCGGCGGCGCGACCAGCGCAATCTCCTGGCCCTGCTGCTGCTCTCTCGCGGCGCGCCGATGCTGTCGATGGGCGCCGAACAGGGCCACAGCCAGAACGGCGACAACAACGCTTATTGCCAGGACAACGAGATCGGCTGGCTCGACTGGAAAAAGGCGGATGCGCGGCTGACCGCCTTCACCGGCGCCTTGATCGCCCTGCGCAAGGCGACGCCCGCCTTGCGCCAGGATCGTTTTTTCACCGGCGCGCCGCAGGACGGCGGCGGCCCGGCCGATGTCGAATGGCGCGGGGCCGACGGCGCGCTCCTCACGCCCGCGCAATGGCGCGAGGACGAACGGCGTTTTCTCGCCGCCTTTTTCGACGCCGACGGCTCGCGCGCCGGCCTTCTGTTCAACGCCGGCCGTGACGAGGCGCATTTCCGCCTGCCGCCCCCGAGCCAGGGGCATTTCTGGCGCCGCGCGCTCGATACCAATGCCGAGGACGGCGGCGGCGACGGGGCCGGCTTCGACGGCGATGAAATCGTGACCGTCGCGCCGCGCTCGACTCTCGTGCTGATCGACACGGCGGAGCCGGAGGCGCCGCGCGCCGCCTCGCCCGCGACGCTCGACGCGCTCGCCCGCGCCGCCGGGATCGCGCCGGACTGGCATGACGTCAAGGGCGAACGCCATATCGTTCCCGACGCGACCAAGGCCGCCTTGCTGGCGGCCATGGGTTTTGCCGCCGCCACGCAGGCCGAGGGCCGCGCCAGTCTGAAACGGCTGGCGGACCAGCGCGACCGCCGCGCTTTGCCTTTCGCTCTGGTCGCGCGCGAGGGCGAAACCATCGAGGCCGCCGTGGTTCTTTCCGAACCGCGCGCCGAGCTGGAGCTGGTGGACGAAACCGGCGCCCGCCGCCGCCTGTCCTTCGACGCCTCGTCGCTGCGGCGCGAAGAGCGCCGCGCCTGCGACGGCGCCGGTTTCGTCGTCCAGGTCGCGACCCTGCCGCCGCCGTCCATCGGGCGCTACCGGCTCACCCGGCTCGACGCGCCCGACGCGCCCTGCGCGCTGATCGTCGCCCCGCCCGCCTGCCATTGGCCGTTGGCGCTCGACGCCCGCGTCTCCGGCGTCGCCGCTCAAGTTTACAGCCTGCGCCGCGACGGCGACCAGGGAATCGGCGATTTCACCGCGCTCGCCCAACTGGCGGAACGCGCTGGAAGCGCCGGCTACGCCACAATCGGGATCAATCCGCTGCACGCTTTGTTCGCGCGCGACCGCGAGCGCGCCAGCCCCTATTATCCCAGCGACCGCGATTTCCTCGATCCGATTTATCTGGACCTTGAAACTCTGGGCGACGTCACCGGCCTGCCCGGCGCCTTGACGCCGGAAGAGCGCGCGGCGGCGAAAGAACTCGCGGCGAAAGCCGAGGTCGATTATCCGGCGGTCTGGGCGCTGAAGGCGCAAAAGATCGCGGCCCATTTCTCAGGCTTCGCCGAGGCGGCGCGGCGCGATCCCGGACTGCCGGCGGCGCGCGATTTCGCGGCTTTCATTGCCGACGGCGGCGAAAGATTGCAGGCTTTCGCCGCTTTCGAGGCCCAGGCGCGCGGGGAAAAAGCGCGCGGAGGACAAATTTCGGAGCGCGCGATCCTGTTCGAGCAATGGCTGTGCGACCGGCAATTCGCCCGCGCCGCCGCGCGCGGCCGCGCGGCGGGCCTGTCGCTCGGCTTCTATCGCGACCTCGCGGTGGGGGCCGCGCCGGACGGCGGCGAGGTCGCGGCCGAGCGCGATCTGTTCCTGCACGGCGTCTCGGTTGGCGCCCCGCCCGACCCGCTCGCCGAAACCGGGCAGAACTGGGGCCTGCCCCCGCCCGATCCGCTCGCCATGGCGCGCGACGGCTACGAGGCTTTCGCCAGATTGCTGCGCGCCAATATGCGCCACGCCGGCGCCTTGCGCATCGATCATGTCATGGCGCTCGCCCGGCTGTTTGTCCTGCCGGAGGGCGCGCCGGCGTCGCAGGGCGCCTATCTCTCCTATCCGCTCGACGATCTCCTCGGCGTGCTGGCGCTGGAAAGCTTTCGCGCGCGCTGCCTTGTCGTCGGCGAGGATCTCGGGACGGTCCCGGCAGGTTTCCGAACAACCATGGCGGCCGCCGACGTGCTCAGCTATCGGGTGCTGTGGTTCGAACGACTGGCTGACGATTTCGCGCCGCCCGCCGCTTATCCCAAAAAAGCGGTCGCCTGCGCCTCGACTCACGATCTGCCAACCCTCGCCGGCTGGCGGATCGGCGCCGACATCGACGAAAAGGCGGCGCTCGGCCTGATGACGCCGGAAACCGTGGCGACCGAGCGCGCGCGCCGCGCCGCGGACATCGCCCGCCTGTCCGCGGCGCTTGCCGCGCAAGGCTTTTCGCCGGACCAACTGGCGTCCGATCAAGATTTTGTCGCCGCCATCCACTTTTATGTGGCGAAGACCCCCTCGGTCCTGGCGATGATCCAGCTCGACGATCTGCTCGGCGAGACAATCGCCGTCAACCTGCCCGGCACCGACCGCGAGCGCCCCAACTGGCGCCGCAAGCTCTCACGCGAGATCGCCACGCTGCCGCCCTTGCCGCGCGGCTGACGCGGCGCGAATGAGGCCCCGGAAACCGGAGCCTCTGCACGTTCACCCAGCCCGCAGGAGCGGGGTTCTTTGGCACAATCTTCAGCGCGAGGCGACGACCGGGGCGGCGGTGGGGCCAAGCGCGACCCAGACATTCGGATCCTGCTGGCTCTGGCGCTTCACCAGGCGGTAGGGGACGGCGTCCACCGGCTTCATTTCATCGGTCAGGTTGTCGAGGATGAATTCGCCATGGTTGGTCTTGACGGTCAGAATGGCGTGGCCTTCGTCATTCTCGTCGCGCACCACCGTGATCAGCAGCGCCTGGCGGGGATAGCCGCGCTCGATCAGCATCTTGCGCTTCAGCAGGGCGTAATCCTCGCAATCGCCCTTGCCGTCCACCGGATAATCCCAGCGATCGACCACGCCCCAATGATCCATGTCCGTGATCGGCTCGACGGCGCGGTTGACGAAGGAATTGATGTCCTGGATTTCGCGGCGCGCGCTGTCGCTCAGGTTCACGTCGGCGGCCGGCAGCGCCGGGCCGGCGCATTCGCTCTTGTAACGGCCGCAAAACACGATCCAGCCATAGGGAATGCTGGTCTCGCCGCCAACCGAGGCGTAGGAGATGTCGCTGCTGGAAGAAGCCGAAGCCGGGCTGACCGAAAAGGCGGCGGCCAGGAGGGCGAAGGCGAGAGCGAGAAGTTTCGAGAGGCGCATGTCATTCCCCGTTGTTGAGGAAAGTATGCCCGCGCCATTCTGCTATCGATCTAAGTACAAGCGCCGCATTTTAGACAAATACATTCATTTTTTGCTTTCAACGCGGTAAGTATAATTTCGCCTCGCCAAATTCGCTCAAATTGTCGGCATTCGGCTGTAACCCTTGGTTTTACTGGCGTCTTACGTATATTGGCCACGCTGGGCAAGCCTGACGCTTTACTACCACGAGGCCGCGCGTTAAGATTTCCGGGCGCGACAGGGTTAATTCGGGGCTTGAAACGACGAAAATCAGCCACATTTCCCGGCGGTCGTGGAAAGAGCGCGGAAGGGCAGCGCGGATGAGACCGGATTTCGACGCCAAGCGGATGAACGCCGCCGATCACGCCGCCCTGATGGACGCGGTGCGCCGGCTGGAGCATGTCGGCCCCGCCCTGCGGCTGGCCAACGCCGTCGGGCGCAAGGTCAATGCGCTCAAAAACCTGGCGCCCGAACGCGCGACGAAAATCATCGACGGCGCGACCATGGCGGCGATGAAGGTCGCTTTGCGCGCGGCGCTGGCGAGCCTGTCGGGCAAGCCGGTTCGCGACCGCGACCGCGCCCACAAGCTGCTCGTCGCCGCCTCGGGCGCGGCGGGCGGCGCGTTCGGCCTCGTCAGCCTGCCGATCGAACTGCCGTTCAGCACCACAATGATGCTGCGCTCGATCGCCGATATCGCGCGCGCCGAGGGCGAGGATCTGCGCGCGCCGGAAACCGCCATGGCCTGCCTGGAAGTCTTCGCGCTCGACGGCCGAGCGCCGGGCGAAAACATCTCCGAATCCGGCTATTTCGCCATTCGCGGCCTGCTCGCGCGCTCGATTTCGGAAGCGGCTCGCTATATCGCCAGCCGGGGCGTGGCGGACGAGGCGGCGCCGGCTCTGGTCAAGCTGATGGCCCAGATCGGATCGCGGTTCGGCTTTGTCGTCAGCCAGAAATTCCTGGCCCAGGCGACGCCGGCGCTCGGCGCCATTGGCGGCGCGGCGATCAATCTCGCCTTCATCGACCATTTCCAGTCGCTGGCCAAGGGCCATTTCACGGTGCGGCGGCTGGAGCGCAAATATGGCCCCGACCATGTGCGCTCCGAATATGAGCGCATCGCCAAGGCCCGCGAGCCGGATGAAATCCAGCCGCCGGCGGCGTGAAAGCGGGCGCGCTACAGGGCTATTGAAATGGACTATCGTCTGGTCTAGAATTCGACTTGTTCCATCGCCAAACAGGCCAGATGCGATGCGTATTTCGGTGACCGAAGCCAAGGGCCAATTGACCGAGCTCGTGCGGCGCGCCGAAGCGGGCGAGGAGATCATTCTCACGCGCCACGGACATCCGGCCGCGCGCCTCACCCCGATCAAGGCGGCGTGGGACCGGGAAAATCGTCTCGCCCAAATCAAATCTCTGGCGACAGCCGCTTCGGCCAAGGCTTCCGAAGGCCCAAACGCCGCGCGCAGCCAGGACTTCCTTTATGGTGAGGACGGACTTCCGGAATGATCGCGGTGGACACCTCCGCGCTCATGGCGATTCTGCTGCGCGAACCGAAAGGCGAACTCTGCGCGCAAGCGCTTGCCGACGCCGATCGCGTGTTGATCTCCGCCGGCACGGTCGCCGAGGCGCTTATTGTCGCCAGTCGACGGGATGTCGCCGAGCAGATGCAGAGCCTTTTATATCTGTTCGATTGGGAAATCCTCGACGTGACCGCGGCTGCCGCCCAACGCGTGGCTGCCGCCCATGCGCGATGGGGCAAAGGCGTTCATCCGGCCGGCTTGAATTTTGGCGATTGCTTCGCCTACGACCTCGCCAAGGCGCATGACTGCCCGCTTCTTTACGTCGGCGACGATTTCAATAAAACCGATATAGTGGCGGCGATCTGAAACCGGCCGGGAGGGCGCGCGAATGAAATCCTTTCGCAAAGAGCTTTGGTTCGAGACGCCGGGCCGGCGCGCCTTCATCAACATCACGTCGCAGGTCGATGCCTGTCTGCGCGAAAGCGGGGTGCGCGAGGGGCTTTGCCTCGTCAACGCCATGCACATCACCGCCAGCGTCTTCATCAACGACGACGAGAGCGGGCTGCACCACGATTACGAGGTCTGGCTGGAAAAGCTCGCGCCGCACGAGCCGGTCTCGGGCTATTGGCACAACCGCACCGGCGAGGATAACGCCGACGCCCATATGAAGCGTCAGGTCATGGGCCGCGACGTGGTGGTCGCGATCACCGGCGGCAAGCTGGACTTCGGCCCCTGGGAACAGATTTTCTACGGCGAATTCGACGGCGGCCGGCGCAAGCGGGTGTTGGTCAAGCTCATTGGAGAATAGATCATATTCACGAAAAGTGCTCAGACTTTTCTGATAAGAATATATGTCAAAACACTGTAATAACATGGCGCGTTCAACTCGATGAGTTGCGAACGCGCTCTAGCCACCATGCAATGTTCAGGTCGAATATTTCGAAATGAGCGCGTCCAGCCGGTCAAGGAATTCGGGAATATCGCCCTTCTTCATCAGATCCGATTGGAGCAAATATTCCCGGATTTCGCGCGAGGTCCGGGGCGGCGTGGGACACAAGCCGTTATAGCGCTCCACGAAAGCGCCGAATTGCGGCTCTTCGAGACACCTTCTCCAGAAATACACCCCCAGGGCGTCATAGCGTCCATTGGGCGGCCATTTCGGGAACGACGTATTGCCGATGTGAATCGCTTCGGGATAGAACTGGCATTTGAGACTATAGCCACGGTTCATCACGAACCCTTTGCCCTCCCCCTGAGCCAGAAAGGCGACGGCGCGCAGCGTATCGAAATAGGACTTGTGCGCCTCTGGCATATTTGTTTCGCTCAATCCCAATTTCAACATTGCGTCTACAGCCGACCTGCTCAGATCGCCCCATTTGATCCGCCGCGATGAAACATTATATTTATGAAACAGCTCACGAATGACAACAGGATTTAACAACATCAAAAATGTTTCTGGCACAATGACGCCGTTTATTGGGTTGCATGTGCTGTAAATTGCAACGCCTGCATCAGACGACCGCATGTTCATGCGCTCGTGGGTGAGAATGTTCGTGTCTATAACGTAACAGTCGTGATCTACGAGCCAAAATGGATGTTCAAGCTCGGCGATGAGAATGTCTATGACATCGCTATGCCGTAACGTCATAGGAATTGTTAGTACCGGAAATTTTGTATTATTCTCGATGAACACAACTTCCTGCTTCGCCATGCCGTTGGCAATGCATATTACGTTCCCGTAAGCGGTTAAATATTGCAGCGCAAGCAACCCAATATGAACTGACCCTGGCATAAGAACAACAACGGCGGCTCCATCCAACGTCGCCTTGTTTCCGAATTTTTCACGTGTTTGATGACGAAACGCCAGCTTGAACAAAAAGGATGCGCCGGGAATGCGCTGAAGAACGCGGGTCATTTCGTGGAGCCAAATTCACAAGCTTTACGCGGGGCCCCGTCACTAACAAAACATTTCGTTTGGAGCAATGATATCAAATAGCGTCGCCACAGGCCGGGAGCTTGAGGGCCGCACCAAAGCGCGTTCTGGCGTGCGCCAACCGCTTGCGTAATGTCGGCGCGCGCTCTGGCATGCGCCAAAAGCTTGCGCAACGTTGGCCCGCGCGCTCTGGCGTGCGCCAAAAGCTTGCGCGCGCGGCCTCAAAAATCTAAACCTCGGCGAAAGCCGAGGCCAGAATGACCGAACATCAGCCGAAATCCGAATTTCTCCGCACTCTTTTGGCGCGCGGATTCGTTCATCAATGCTCCGATGTCGCGGGGCTGGACGAAAAGGCCCTCGCCGGCGAGCTGATCGCATATATCGGCTTCGATTGCACCGCGCCTTCGCTCCATGTCGGCTCGCTCCTGCCGATCATGATGCTGCATTGGCTGCAAAAGACCGGCGGCAAGCCGATCGCCTTGATGGGCGGCGGCACCACCCGGGTCGGCGACCCCTCCGGCAAGGACGAAAGCCGGAAAATGCTGGCCGTCGAGACCATCGAAGCCAACAAGGATTCGATCAGGAAGGTTTTTGAGAAATTCCTGACCTTCGGCCCCGGCAAGACCGACGCCTTGATGAGCGACAACGAGCAATGGCTGTGCAAGCTGAATTACATCGACTTCCTGCGCGACGTCGGCCGGCATTTCTCGGTCAACCGCATGATGGCGATGGATTCGGTCAAGCTGCGGCTGGAGCGCGAGCACGAACTGTCCTTCATCGAATTCAACTATATGTGCCTGCAGGCCTATGATTTCGTGGAGCTGAACAAGCGGCACGGCTGCATCCTGCAAATGGGCGGCTCGGACCAGTGGGGCAATATCGTCACCGGGCTCGATCTCGGCCGCCGCATGGGGACGCCGCAGCTTTACGCCCTCACCTCGCCGCTCCTGACCACCGCCTCCGGCGCGAAAATGGGCAAGACCGCCGCCGGCGCGGTCTGGCTCAACGCCGACATGCTGTCCGTCTACGATTACTGGCAATATTGGCGCAACGCCGAGGACGCCGATGTCGAGCGGTTCCTGAAGCTCTTCACCGCCTTGCCGCTCGACGAGGTGGCGCGGCTCGCCGCTCTGCAGGGCGCAGAGATCAACGAGGCGAAAAAGATCCTGGCCAATGAGGCCACCGCTTTGCTGCACGGCCGCGCCGCGGCCGAATCCGCCGCCCAGACCGCGCGCAAGACCTTCGAGGAAGGGGTGCTGGCCGAAAGCCTGCCGACCGTGACCGTGACGGAAGCCGAGATCGCGGCCGGGCTCGGCGTGCTGACGGCTTTCGTCAAGGCCAGCCTGACGCCCTCCACCGGCGAGGCCCGCCGCCAGATCAAGGGCGGCGGCCTCAAGCTCAACGACGCGACGATCACCGACGAGCGCTATGTGCTCGCGGCCAAGGATTTCGCCAAGGACGGCGTGGCGAAACTCTCGGTTGGCAAGAAGAAGCATGTGCTGCTGAAAGCGCGGTGAATCCGCGAATGCTGCCGAGCGAAGGCGGGCGGCGGCGCTCCCTCCCCCTTGTGGGCAGGGCTGGGGCGGGGGTTGCAACCTTCGGCGTTTCGGCGCGTCGCCCCCCACCCTGACCCTCCCCACAAGGGGGAGGGAATCCCTCACCGATCTCGCGTTACGAAATACTTCGGAATTTCAAAATTTTCACCCATGCGAATGGCGGTGATGCAAATCCGGGTAATGGCGATGGGAATGGACCAGCTTTTCGTGGCGGTGGGGATGCGAATGCGGCTCCGTGACCGGCCCGTCATGGCTGTGCCGGTGATGCTCGTCATGGACATGGGCGTGCTCATGCTCGATGGCGTCATGGACATGCGCGTGGTCGTGGCGCTCGGCGAGATGCGGCCACAGGCCTAAAGCCATCAGCGCCCCGGCGACGAGCAATTGGGCGGTCGGCCGTTCATGCAGGAAAACCAGTGAGGCCAGCGCGCCGATGAAGGGCGCGAGGGCGAAATAGGCCCCGGTGCGCGCCGCCCCCAGCCGGCGCAAGGCCAGAATGTACAGAACAAGGCTCACGCCGACCCCGAACAGGCCCACCAGAGCCGCCGCGCCGACGAAAGCCATGCCGGGCGGCTCGGCGCCGCGCGCCAGCGCGGCGAGCACATTGACCGACCCCGCCGCCAGCCCCTTGATCGCGGCGATTGGCGCCGGATCGGCGGAGGACAATTTGCGGGTGAGATTATTGTCGATTCCCCAGGCGAGACAGGCGCCGGCGACCAGCAGCGCGCCCCGGTCCAGCGCCAGTCCGCGCCCCTGCCAGGACAAAACAACGGCGCCGGCCAGAATCGCCATGGCGCCGGCGAAGAGACGCGCGTCCACATTCTCGCGAAAGACCAGCCAGGCGATGGCCATGGTGGCCAGGCCTTCGAGATTGAGCAGCAGCGAGGCGTTGGCGGCGCTAGTGGCGCTCAGGCCCGTCATCAGCAGCAAAGGCCCAAGAAAGCCGCCGAAAAACACCACCGCCGCGAGCCAGGGCCCGTCGGCGCGGCGCAAGGGCGCCTCGGAAGCCGGCAGACCGACCGCGCGCCGGGCCAAATGAAAGCCGGCGAGGCCAAGGCCGGCGCCGAGATATAGCGCGCCGGCCAGCAATTGCGGATCGAATCGCCCCAGCAACGCCTTGGCCAGCGGCGTGGTCAAGCCGAACAAAACCGCCGAGCCGAGCGCGAGCGGGACGCCCGGCCATAAATGCGTCAGTCGATGCAGGAAAGCCGACAAGCCTATCGCGCCCGCATTGTGAAGACGGGAATGCGCGCCTCCGCCAGAACGTCGCGGGTGACGCCGCCGAACAAAGTCTCCCACCACGCGCCATGGGTGAAGGCGCCGATCAGCAGGCAATCGCCGCCAAGGCGCATCGTCTCGCTCAGCAGATCGTGGCCGACGCTCCCCGCGCTGCGCGCCAGATGGGCGATCTCGACATTGAGGCCGAGGCGCTGGAAGAATTCGCGGGCGCTGGGCTCGTAAAAACCGGCGCCGGGCTTGGCGGCCCAAAGAACCGTGATCTTTTCGGCCTTTTTCAGCCAGGGCAAGGCGGCGCGCGCCGCCTCCTCGGCCGGGGCGCCGGGCTTCCAGCCGACCACGATATGGCGGCCGATGATTCGATCGCCGTCGGCCACGTCGCGCGGCGCGACCAGCACCAGCCGCCGGCCGCCGAACAGAGCGGCGTGGAAGGCGTCGGCGGCGTCGAGATGGACCGGGCGGCTGACCACCAGCAGATCGGCTTTGGCGGCGTCGAGGGCGACATTGGCCTCGACCTCGCCTTCGTCGTCGCGCCAGGCGATCGGCGGCGCCCCGGGCGCCGAATCGCGAAACGAATCGACCACCGCCTTGACGCGGGCCGTGCGAACCTCGGGCGGCCCTTCGTAGATTTCGCGCAATTGCTGGATTTCCAGCTCCTCGGCGTCAACCAGCGCAAAATGGACGTCGAATCCGACATGGGCGGCGCAAATATCGGCGTCAAAGCCCAGGCCCGCGGCGGCGGCGCATTGCAGCGTCGAAAGCGCGGTTTCGGCCTCCGGCAGCAGCGCGCAGATGTGAAGCGCGCGTCTTTCGGTCGCGCGTCCTTCGGTCGATTCAGCCCCGGTGGTCACGGCCGTTCCTCCTGTTTTGCCGGTAATTTAGTCCCGCGACCGGCCGCCTGCCATGGAAAAATGAGGCATGAAGGCGCGGCTTGACAAAAAGGCCGCGGCGGCTATGGTGCGCCCGAGTTTGGGCCGGAGCGATCCGGCCCCTTTTGTTCCGTCAACGGCCCATCTCCGCTTTTGGATGCGGCCCAAGCTTCGCTTTCAAGGTAACCGCCATGGCCAAGGCCGCCACGATCAAGATCAAGCTGCTGTCCACCGCCGACACCGGCTATTTCTACGTCACCAAGAAGAACGCTCGCACCAAGACCGACAAGCTGGCGTTCAAGAAATACGATCCCGTCGCGCGCAAGCACGTCGAGTTCAAGGAAACCAAGATCAAGTGATCGGTTAAACACCTTCTCTAAAGCCGCCTCCGGGCGGCTTTTTTGTTTGGTTCGGAGAATACGATCAGCCGGCGCCCGGCGCGCGTGGCTTGTGAAAGAGCGCCCGCCAGTAGCGGATTGCCGCCGGGCCGGATGTCGTGTCGTCCAGGCTCTCCAATACGAGGCCGCAGGCGCAAAAAGCCTCGATGTCCATGCGCGCCAGCGGCCAGGGCGGGCCGTCGATGTGCTGGTTTTCGTCGCGGGCGCGGGAGATCGCCAGCAGGCGCCCGCCCGGCTTGACGAAATCGGCCAGGGCCTGGCGCATCTCGGGCAGAAGCTGCGCCGGCAAGGCCTGCAAAGTGTAAGTCTCGTGGACGAGGTCGAAAGTCTCGCGCCATTCGGATGGCGCCGCGAAAAGATCGGCGACGACGAAATCGATATTTTTGCCCGCGAAACGGTTTTTCGCCCATTCGACCGCACGCGGCGCGAAATCGAAAGCCGTCACCCTCGCGCCGCGATCGGCCAAAGCGGCGGCGTTGTCGCCGAGCCCGCAGCCGACATCCAGCGCCCTCACGCTGGCAAGATCGGGATTTCGCGCCAGCCAGTCCGCCAGCAGGGGCTGGGGCGCCAAATTGCCCCAGGGCACGCCGGCGGCGTCGCCATCGGCCAGCTCGTAAACCGCTTCGAACCATTGCTGGCGCTTCGGGTCCCACTTGGGGTCGTCCAGCGGCGCGCCGCGCCGCGCGGGATCGAGCGCGTCGAGTTTTTTGCGCGCCGCGTCGCGCCGCCGGGCGAAATCCTCGTCGAACAGATCGTCATGCCGCGGCTTTTCGGCCATTTTGCTCAAACCTCGCCGTCGACCGCCTCGCCCTCTTCGCCGTCGATGGCCTCTTCCTCGCTGATCCGCTCGACCGAGACGACCTTTTCCGTCTCCGCCGTATTGAAGACGATGACGCCCTGGCTGCCGCGCCCGACCACGCGAATGCCCGCGACCGGGCAGCGGATGAGCTGGCCGCCGTCGGTCACCAGCATGATCTGGTCGGCGGCCTCGACCGGCATGGAGGCCACCAGTTCGCCGTTGCGGGCGTTGACCGCCATGGCGACAATGCCTTTGCCGCCGCGCCCGGTGACCCGATATTCGTAGGACGACGTGCGCTTGCCATAGCCATTGGCGGAAATGGTCAGGATCAGCTGTTCCGCCGCCGCCATTGTCTCGAAAAGCTCAGGCGTCAGCGCCGCCGCGTTCTCGCCGCCCTCCTCCGTCTCCTCGGGCTCGGCCGGCTCGGCCGGCTCGCCGGCGGCGGCGCGGCGCATTTTCTGGAAGGCGGCGCGCTCGGCCGGCGTGGCGGCGCTGTGGGTGAGGATGGAGAGCGCGATCACCCGGTCGCCCTCGCCGAGATTGACGCCGCGCACGCCCATGGAATCGCGGCCCTTGAAGACGCGCACTTCATCGGCCTTGAAGCGGATGCACTGGCCTTTCGATGTGGTCAGCAGCACGTCCTGATCCTCGGTGCAGATCTGGACATCGACAATGCCCTCGCCCTCGTCGAGCTTCATGGCGATCTTGCCGGCGCGGTTGACCGAGGTGAAATCGGACAATTTGTTGCGCCGGACCGTGCCGCCGGTGGTGGCGAACATCACGTCCAGGCCTTCCCAAAGCGCCTCGTCCTCGGGCAGAGCCATGATCGAGGTGATGCGCTCGCCTTGCGTCAGCGGCAGCATGTTGACCAGAGCCTTGCCGCGCGCCTGCGGCGCGGCGAGCGGCAGGCGCCAGACCTTTTCCTTGTATACCTGGCCGCGCGAGGAGAAGAACAGCACCGGCGCATGGGTCGAGGCGACGAACAGCCGTTGGACGAAATCCTCCTCGCGGGTCTGCATGCCGGAACGGCCCTTGCCGCCGCGCCTTTGCGCGCGATAGGTCGAAAGCGGCACGCGCTTGATATAGCCGGCGTGCGAGACGGTCACCACCATCTCCTCGCGCTGGATGAGATCCTCATCCATCATGTCGCCTTCGACATCGAGGATCTGGGTGCGGCGCGGCACGGCATGGGCGGTTTTAACGCTGAGCATCTCGTCCTTGACGATGGCGAAAAGTTTTTCCCGTGAGCGCAGGATTTCCAGATATTCGGCGATTTCGGCGGCCAGCTTGTTGAGGTTTTCGGCGATTTCGTCGCGCCCCAAGGCGGTCAGCCGTTGCAGGCGCAGATCGAGAATGGCGCGGGCCTGGGCTTCCGACAGGCGGCAATTGCCGTCCTCGTCGATCGAATGGCGCGGGTCGGCGATCAGCGCCACCAAAGGCGCCATGTCATGCGCCGGCCAGACCCGGCCCATCAAAGCCTCGCGCGCCGTCGCCGCGTCGGCGGAGGTGCGGATCAGCCGGATCACTTCGTCGATATTGGCCACCGCAATGGCGAGGCCGACCTGGATATGGGCGCCGTCGCGCGCCTTGTTGAGCTTGAACTTGGTGCGCCGGCTGACGACTTCCTCGCGGAAATCGATGAAGGCCTTCAGGCAGTCGATAAGATTGAGGCTTTCGGGCCGCCCGCCGTTCAGCGCGATCATGTTGACGCCGAACGAGTTTTGCAAGGCGGTGAAGCGGTAGAGCTGGTTGAGCACCACATCCGCCACGGCGTCGCGCTTGATCTCGATGACGATGCGCATGCCTTCGCGGTCGGATTCGTCGCGCAGGTCGGAAATGCCCTCGATCTTCTTCTCGCGCACCAGTTCGGCGATCTTTTCGATCAAGGTCGCCTTGTTCACCTGATAGGGAATTTCGGTGAAGACGATGGCCTCGCGATCCTTGCGCAGGGTCTCGATGGTCGCCACGCCCCGGATCACCACCGAGCCGCGGCTGGTCTCATAGGCCTGGCGGATGCCGGCGCGGCCCATGATCGCGCCGCCGGTGGGGAAATCCGGCCCCGGCACGATCTCCATCAGTTCGGCCAGCGTCATGTCGGGCCTGTCGATCATGGCGACGCAGGCGTCGATGACCTCGCCGAGATTATGCGGCGGAATATTGGTCGCCATGCCGACCGCGATGCCGCCCGCGCCATTGACCAGCAGATTGGGGAAACGCGCCGGCAGGACCGTCGGCTCCTGCTCCTTGCCGTCGTAATTGGGCTGGAAATCGACGGTGTCGGAGTTGATGTCCTCGATCAAGGCCATGGAAGGCCGGGCGAGGCGCGATTCGGTGTAGCGCATGGCCGCCGCGCGGTCGCCGTCCACCGAGCCGAAATTGCCTTGGCCGTCGATGAGCGGCAGGCTCATCGAGAAGGGCTGGGCCATGCGCACCAGGGCGTCATAGATCGCCGCGTCGCCGTGGGGATGGTATTTACCCATCACTTCGCCGACGATACGGGCCGATTTCACATAGGACCGGTCGGGCAGGAAATTGTTTTCCTGCGTCGAATAGAGGATGCGGCGGTGGACCGGCTTGAGGCCGTCGCGCACGTCCGGCAGGGCGCGGCTGACGATCACGCTCATCGCATAAGCGAGATAGGAGCTTTTCATTTCCTCGGTGATCGAGACCGGACGAATGTCCGAGGAAGGCGGAACCGGATGATCGTCGTTCTGATCGGCCAAAATGCGCTCTTTGCTGGCTTGGAAAGTTTAATTCGTTCTATGTGATTCTCGCGGCGAAAGCCAATTTTGCGCGCCATTTTCGGAGGGAAATCCCAAGCCGCGCCAACTCGGGCGGCGGATGTTCCTTTCGGCGGCCATTTGCGCCGCAAATACAACCCGCGTTGCGCTGGCGGAGAAGCGCGCGATCGTGTCTATTTCGCATGGCGCCGGAAGCCGGGCGGGGAGGCGAGCATGGCGAACAAGGTGTTTGAAATCGGCCTGACCCTGGCGGGGGCCATTTCCGCCGGCGCCTATACGGCGGGGGTGATGGATTTCCTGTTCGAGGCGCTGGACGAATATGAGGCGGCGCGGAAAAGCCCGGACTGGGACGGCCCGCGCCACGAGGTGCGCGTGCCGGTGATGACCGGCGCCTCGGCGGGCGGCATGACTTCGGCGATCTCGGCGCTGCACGCCTTCCACGAACTCGACCATGTCCGCCCCGGCGCCCCGGCGCCCAAGCCGGAGCGCAACCGGCTCTATTCGAGCTGGGTGACCGACATTTCCATCGAGCGCCTGCTGGAGACGAAAGATCTCGACGGGCCGCGCCAGCAAAACGGCGTGCTGTCGCTTTTTTGCTGCGACGTGCTCGACGAGATCGTCGAATCCGCCTTTTCGCTCGCGCCCGGCGTAAAAGCCCGCGACTGGATCGGACGGGGCGCGGATCGCGGCCTGCGCGTCATGGCGACGCTGACCAATGTGCGCGGCGTGCCCTATTCCTTCCCGATTTTCGGCGGCGATTCGCCGGAGCGGTTCGGCATGCTGAACCATGGCGATTATTACGATTTTCTCATCGGCGTCGGCGCGCCCCCGCCCCCGCCGGCCGCCTGCGTCACCGGCCCGACGCCGCTCGACGCGGGCGATCTCGGCGCGGCCGAATGGGCGGTTTTCAAGACCGTGGCTTTGGCGACCGGCGCCTTCCCGGTCGGCCTGCGGCCCCGGCTGATTTCCCGGCCGGATACGTCCTGGTTCAGCACGAACGGCGTCGTCGGCTATGACGACCCGGCGACGGGAACTTTCGTCAACATCCCACCCGACGCGAATTTCCGCGAGGCGCCTTACGCTTATGTGTCGGTGGACGGCGGGACCATCGACAACGAGCCGCTGGAGCTGGCGCGCCGCTTTCTTTCGGGCGGCGCGGCCCTGCGCAACGATCCCAACGGCGAAGCCGCCAGCAAGGCGGTCATTCTCATCGCGCCCTTCCCCAGCTTGGTGAAATCGCCGCCGGACGATTCTGGCATGAGGCTGACCCATCTCCTGCCGCTGATCGGCTCGGCCTTGATCGACCAGGCGCGGTTCAAGCCCGAGGAGCTGCAAAAGGCGGCCAATGACGCGTTCTTTTCCCGCTACATGATTTCGCCGACCCGCGAAAACAACGGTTCGGACGCGGCAAAAAAATATCCCATCGCCTGCGGCGCCCTGGGTGGCTTCAGCGGCTTTTTGCACGAAAGCTTCCGCCGCCACGATTACCTGCTCGGGCGGCGCAACGCCCAGGCCTTCCTGCGCTGGAATTTCTCGCTGCCGACCACCAATCCGCTGTTCGACGGCGTCGCCATCAACCGCGACCGCTGGATCGTCCGCGACGCCGGCGGCCAGACCGGATCGGTCGACGTTGGCGCGGACCGGACCTTTGACGCCAAAAGATTCGCGCCGCGCACCGACGCCGCCGCGACGGCCGAAGGCTTCCCCATCATCCCGCTGAGCGAAAAACTGTGCCAGCCGATCGACATCGGCGCGGCGGACATGCCCCGGCCCGACCTGGTTTCGATCGACGACCTCACCATGCGGATCGGCCAGCGCGCCATGGCGGTCGCCGATACGATGGTGAATGTCGATTTGCGGGGCTTCACCAAGAACATGTGGCGCATCGAGTTCGAGTTTTTGAAACTGGGCGCACGGGCTTTCGGCGCCCATGTCGCGACCGACGCCGCCACCGGACAGGTCCAGGCCGCCCTCAACGAACTGAAGGAGGCCTTCGCCTAGAGCATTTTCAAGCGAAGTGGATGCCGGTTCGCGTTAAGAAAATGCGTGAAAACAAAAAACTAGAGCTTGTTCGGTGAACGAGAGTTCACCGAACAAGCTCTAGCAGGCTGTTGAAAAAGTATCTGGCCACGGGAATCGAGGTGTGATTCAGTCTCCCTACGTGCGGGGGCTGAATGATGCGGGGCGAAGACGAGCGGACTGGGGCGCTATTCAGCTACGTCGATTTGGAAGCCCGTGTTCGGCAGAATCATCCGCTGCGGGTGATCCGTTTGATCGTGAACGAGGCGTTGTCGACGCTAGCCGGCGAGTTTTCTGAGCTGTATTCGCCGATGGGGCGTCCGTCGATCGCGCCGGAGAAACTCTTGCGGGCGATGTTGCTGCAAGCGTTTTATACGATCCGCTCGGAACGCCAGTTGATGGAGCGGTTGGAGTTCGACCTTCTGTTCCGCTGGTTTGTCGGCATGGGTGTCGATGACGCGGTATGGGACCATTCAGTTTTCTCCAAAAATCGGGATCGCCTTCTTGAAGGGGCGATCGCCGCGAAATTCATGAAGGCGGTGCTGGAGCAGCCGCGCGTGAAGCGACTTTTGAGCACGGACCACTTCTCGGTCGACGGCACGCTGATCGAAGCCTGGGCGTCGATGAAGAGCTTTCGCCCCAAGGACGGATCGGATGAGCCGCCGACTGAAAGCGGCGGGCGCAACCAGGAAGCGGATTTTCACGGCGCCAAGCGGTCGAACGAAACGCACGCCTCGACCACCGATCCCGAGGCCAAGCTTTATCGCAAAGGGAAAGGCAAGGAGGCCAAACTCTGCTTCATGGGCCACGCCCTGATGGAGAACCGGAATGGCCTCGTCGTCGACGCCTGCCTGACACAGGCGGATGGCCACGCGGAACGGATTGCGGCGCTTCACATGATCGAGCCATGGGCCGATCGACCGAATGCGGTCACACTGGGCGCCGACAAGGCTTACGACACTCGAGACTTCGTCAACGAACTGCGGTCGATGCACGCGACGCCGCATGTGGCGCAGAATACGAGCGGACGTTCGTCGGCGATTGACGGCCGCACGACGCGGCATGCCGGCTACGCCGTCAGTCAGCGCCTCCGCAAGCGGATCGAAGAGGCCTTCGGCTGGATCAAGACCATCGCCGGACAGGAGAAGACCAGATTCCGTGGGCGTGATCGCGTCGGATGGGCCTTTGTCTTCGCGGCCGCCGCCTATAATCTGACGCGGTTGCCCAAGCTCATGGCGGCGCCGACATGAGCGCGCCGGCAAACTGCCAGCTCGTCGGCAACTGGCGGATCGTCGAGGCCGATATTTGGGATCGCGACTATCTCGATCTCTGCGGGCCGGCGACGATCACCATCACCGGCCACGGCCAAGGCGAAATCGCCTTCGGAGCACTGCGGGCCGGTCTCGACATCGAATACAGCCGGTCGTCGATCGGATTCACATGGGCCGGATTCGACGAAATGGATGAAGTCTCGGGTGATGGCTCCGCCGAATTGCTCGACGATGGCTCCATCGAGATCGAATTTGCTTATCACAACGGCGACGAAGCCATCCTCAAAGCCAAACGGGATACTTCTTCAACAGCCTGCTAGGGCGCTGCTGGCGAAAGCGCGGCGCGCGCCTATATTGAACGAAAAGACATTTTTCGGGAGAGGACGGCGATGAGCGAGCGTGGGCCGGTCTGCGACGCCAGCGACGAGGCGAAATTCTTAAGGTTGAGCGAGCGCGCGCGGCCCCTGTCGCGCAGCGAAGCGGTCGCTTTCGACCAGGATTTGAGCGCCGCGCGCCAAACCGAAGAAAATCTGGAAGTCCAGCCCGGCGGCGTGGAAGTGGCGCTGCGACGGGCGAGCTTCGAGAAATGGCGGCTGATCCATGACTGGACGCGGCGCAATCCTTTTCGCGACAAGCCCGGCGCCAGCCGCCCCGACCAATGGCGCGCGGCGCTCGAAAAGGTTCGCCCCCTGCGCGACCGCGAATTGATCGACTGGCTGATCCTGCAGATCGATGTCGCGACCAATCTCGCCAATGGCGTGCAGGACATGCGCCCGCGCGACCCCGGCCCGACCTGGCTGGTGACGCTGGAATATGTCTCCAACCGCAAGCGCAAGGCGCTGGCGACCCTGCATTGGGCGGAAGCGGCGGAAAAGGAAGGCTGTTTCACCGTCGATTCCGAATGGCACGCCAGAAGCGCCGCGATTTTAGGCGGCGAGCCGAGTCATTTCGAACGCGGCGACGGCGGCCACGAAGGCGTGCCGTTTATTGTGGGGGACGGGAAATAGCGGGTGCTTATTCGAAGAAACCGTTCCACCAGGGCAAGACCTCGGCCATCCGCTTCATGAAAGGATACGGTGTTGCATCGCCGACGCTCGTACTCAGTTTATCGTGAACTATTGCAAAATCCCATCCTCGGAATTCCTCTGACTCTGCGGCTTTGACCGTATTAATGAAGCCGGTAAAGCCGCCGTAACGAAACACATGCTCAAGGTCATCTATTGGACAGAACACGATAGGTATCATATCGTCGGGGCGAATATCAGCGCATTCCTTCTGGGCCTTCTGCCTAGCGGCTTCGATTACGTCGACCAGTCTCCCATCAGACCAACACAGCCAATAGTCCAGCGTCAAGACAACGCCGTGTGCATTCCGCACGATGCTGGTCTCCGCTACCAAACCTTGGCGGCAGTGAGCGACAAAGCGCCATATTTGAAAGGCGCCCTTCACCATCTCTTCATAGCCGCCCTTTAGCTGTGTCGCGGGATCGCCGCCAAACTTATTATCAAAATTCATCCTTGTCGCTTTACATTCGATAACATAATCAACCTCATTCTCAATACGGGAGCGCTTTGCAAAAGTCGCCACGCCATGATTCTGTAGGGTCTCCACGGAGACGATTCGCCGATGTCGCGCCGTTGCTTTGACCAACCTTCACTCGCTGACGCTTTCGTTAAGGCCTATTCGAAAGGCGGCGGCTTCCTGGAAGATTTGCTCAAGACCATTGACTGGTCGGCCTTTGACGTTTTGTTTGCGCAAATCAACGCCAATGCCAAGGGCGCGCCAGGATACCCGCCGCTGACGCTGTTTAAGATCGTTCTTTTACAGCAATGGTACAATCTGTCCGACCCGCAGGCCGAGGAGGCCGTGCGTGATCGGATTTCGTTCCGGCGCTTTTGCGGCATCCCGCTCGACGCCGAGACGCCGGACCATTCGTCAATCTGGCGTTTCCGGCAGACGGTCGAAAAGCTTGGCCTGTCAGAGAAGCTGCTGGCCGAGATCAACCGCCAACTCGACGCGCGAGGGCTGATCGTCAAGAGAGGAACGCTGGTCGATGCGACGATCATCGCTGCGGCGGTGAAGCGGCCGCCTTATGAAGAGGGTCAAGTCAATCCGCGCGATCCCGACGCCGGCTTCACGATCAAGAACGACAAGACCTCTTTCGGCTACAAGGCCCATATCGCCGTGGACGAGGAAAGCGATCTGATCCGGCAGGCGGAAATGACCTCCGCCGACCTGCACGACAGCCAGCGCGGCGAGGCGATGATCCAGGGCGACGAAGAGGCCTATTACGCGGACAAAGCTTACGACAGCAAAGCCCTGCGAGAAAAGCTCGCTTCGCTCGGCATCGACGACAAGATCGCCTACAAGGCCAAGCGCAACAAGCCGCTGAAAAACTGGCAGAAGTGGTTCAACACGACGGCTTCAAGTGTGCGCTCCGGCGTCGAGCGGGCCAACGCGACGATGAAAAATTGGTATGGCATGGCGCGGGTTCGTTATCGCGGGCTCGCGCGCAACAATTGTCATCTGCAATTCGTCGCCTGTGCGATGAATATGAAACGGGCGCGGGTTCTGCTCCGGGCAGCGTGAGGCCGTCCAGACGGGAGAATTGCGTCCAAATTGGGAGATGAGGGCGAAATGAGGCGGTAGCCGCCATCAAATCGGCTCGGATTTGCGCCCTATAGGGCGATATCTGCGCTTCAGCGCAGTGGCGAAACCGCCGAGCACATAGACCAATAGCCTTTTTCAAAGCGCTCTACGGATTAGAATGTCTGGAGATTTTATATTATTTTTCTTATATCTATATTCCATTTGCGGCACCGCAAGGGCGGCCCCGATGAAATGCCTGATAAATGAAAGACAATAAGTTTCGAAGCGTTCCGCTATTTCATTTCGAATATGCGAGCCGGCTCCGATAAAATCATAAAACAGGCCGGACGTACATCGAAGCGCAATCAAATCTGGGAGCGGCGCTCTCAGGCGCTCATTACTATTTCCAAAACTCACGCATGGAAATTCCCTCAAAACGCTGGGCCTGTACGCTATTTCGTTCCGTGATAAGCGTAGTCCAGAGGCTCGTAGCCGTGCTTCTTTCAGCGGGATTGAAATAGCTGCTATCGCTGCGCGAACCTCTTCACCTGTGAGCCCCGCTATTTGCGAAGTCGCCGGCTGCAAAATCCAGGGGGTCATTTGAAAAATACTCATCAAGCTCAGTCCGACGAGCATAAACTTGTCCAATGCAACGCCACGCCGCGCTTGGAAATGAGCCGAGGTGGCCGCCCCGCCGTACATCAAAGCGTATCTGTAAAAAAGAGAGCCACAGACAAAACCGCGCTGCCATTCAAATTGTCGATGACCAATACGTGGAATCTCTTCAATAACAGAATTATTTCTGAGCTTAAGGCCATATTCTACGTTTTCTAAGTTTAAAAGCAAATTATACACTGCCGCGACGGCTTGGAATTTACTGCAATCCAGCTTCCGAAACCGCCTTCCAGGCTCTTGTTTATATTTTGGCGTACACAATAATGCGCCAATAATTGTTTCGATAGCCCAAGGGTAAATAGAATATTTATTCCCCATTTCGCTTGTTACGGCTTCTTTCGGATATGATATATATGCCCCCCCATGCTTTTCGCGCCCAGTCTGGAGCGCGTGTACTGCCCAGACCATTTGAAAAAATTCCTCATCATTCGCGCAAGCAAGAATCTTAGCGAGTTTTTTGCGATAAGCGTCTCGTCTAAGCGCGTTCATAAAAATCCACTCTGATAATCAGCCTAAAGTGGAGGCAGCTCGACGCCATCGTTTAAAGAAGACAACAATTCCCACCCGGACCTTCGTGGGTTTCCCGGAACACGGCAAATGCCGTTCAAAGTGTGCAAGAACTCACCCCGCTTCGCGGCCCAAAATAATCGCTCCGCGCCCATAGCGAGACGCTTACGAACAAAGGGTGACGGCCTGCTTTGGATCAATCAATCGCGGTGCGAGAACACGTCAAGTGAACGGCAATGCACCACTTAAGGCCCTCAGAACGGAATATCGTCATCCAGCATGGCCGAGCCGCGGCCGCCGGCGCTCTCGGCGGGAGCGCGCTCCATCGGCGACTGGCGGCCGAAATTGCCGCTGGAGGCGCCGCTGGAGGCGCCGCCGTAGCTGCCCTCCTCGCCGCCCTTGCCCCGGCTGTCGAGCAGCGTCAGTTCGCCGCGGAAGCGTTGCAGCACGACTTCGGTGGTCTTGCGCTGGTTGCCGTCCTTGTCGGTAAATTCGCGGGTCTGGAGCTGGCCTTCGAGATAGACTTTCGAGCCCTTCTTGCAATATTGCTCGGCGACCTTGCCGAGATTTTCGTTGAAAATGACGATATTATGCCATTCGGTGCGGTCGCGGCGCTCTCCCGTGGCCTTGTCGCGCCAGGATTTGGTGGTGGCCAGCGAAAAACTCACGACCGGATCGCCGGAGCCCATGCGCCGCACTTCCGGATCGCGGCCCAGATTGCCGATCAAGATCACTTTATTGACGCTGCCCGACATGACCTGCTCCCTCATTGGCGACGCGGCATCCTATACGGCCCAAACCACCCGCGCGCGGATCAATTTCCCTTTTCCACAAGGCTTGGCTTGTTCTATCTATGTTCTAGACTACGGTTGCGAATCGTGCAAGGGGAAACCTCCATGAACCGTCATTGCGAGGAGCGTCAGCGACGAAGCAATCCATAGAACCTCGCCAGATCAGCGCGGTTGCAAGGTGGATTGCTTCGCGGAGCCTGTCATCGGACCGGCCGCAGGCCGGATCCGTTGGCTCGCAATGACGGTTTTTGGAGGTCTGCAAGCGTCAAAGATGAAATTCGGCCGGAGACTCGCTAAATAAGCTGCGATCCCTCGACGGAAAGACATGATGGACGATAAATCCGCCAAGCCGAAAAAGCCGAAAAAAGCGCCCTCGCCCGCGCCGGAAAAGGCGCGCGAATCGGCGGAAAGCGCGGCCTGGCGCATCGGCGAGGGGCGGGTCATTTCGCTGCGCGGGGCGCGCGAGCATAATCTCAAGAACATCGACCTCACCATTCCGCGCGACAGATTGGTGGTGTTCACCGGCCTGTCGGGTTCGGGCAAGTCGTCGCTGGCCTTCGACACCATCTATGCCGAGGGCCAGCGCCGCTATGTCGAGAGCCTTTCGGCCTATGCCCGCCAGTTTCTGGAGATGATGCAGAAGCCGGACGTGGACCATATCGAGGGCCTGTCGCCGGCCATTTCCATCGAGCAGAAGACGACCTCCAGAAACCCGCGCTCCACCGTCGGCACAGTCACCGAAATCAACGATTACATGCGCCTGCTGTGGGCGCGGGTCGGCATTCCCTATTCGCCCGCCACCGGCCTGCCGATCGAAAGCCAGACCGTGAGCCAGATGGTGGACCGGGTGCTGGCCCTGCCCGAGCGCACGCGGCTCTATCTGCTTGCGCCCGTCGCGCGCGGCCGCAAGGGCGAATATCGCAAGGAAATCGCCGAATACATGAAGCGCGGCTTCCAGCGCCTCAAGATCGACGGCCAGTTCTACGACATCGCCGACGCCCCGGCGCTGGACAAGAAATTCAATCATGACATCGATGTGGTGGTGGACCGCATCGTGGCGCGGCCAGATATTTCGGCGCGACTGGCCGAAAGCTTCGAGACCGCGCTCGAACTCGCCGACGGGCTGGCGGTGGTGGAATTCGCCGAAAGCGGCCAAGGCGCCGGAAACGACAAGCCGCCGGAACGCATCATTTTCTCGTCGAAATTCTCCTGCCCCGTCTCCGGCTTTTCGATTGCCGAAATCGAGCCGCGCCTGTTCTCCTTCAACAGCCCGCATGGCGCCTGCCCGAGCTGCGGCGGCATCGGCTCGGAGCAGAAGGTCGATCCCGAGCTGATCGCGCCCAACCCCAATCTGACCCTGCGCAAGGGCGCGATCGCGCCCTGGGCCAAGTCGCCCTCGCCTTATTACGGCCAGACCCTGGAGGCGCTCGGCAGGGTTTTCAAATTCCGCATGGACGAACGCTGGGCCGATCTGTCGGAAGCGGCGAAAAACGCCATTCTTTACGGCTCGGGCGACCAGGACATCCTGTTCTCTTATGCCGACGGCCTGCGCGCCTATGAGGTCAAAAAGCCGTTCGAGGGCGTGATCCGCAATCTGGAGCGGCGCTATCTCGAAACCGACAGCGACTGGGCGCGCGAGGAAATTTCGCGCTTCATGTCGGCGCGGCCCTGCGACGCCTGCGCCGGCTTCCGGCTCAAGCCCGAGGCGCTGGCGGTCAAGATCGACCACCGGCACATCGGCGAGATTTCGGAGCTGTCGGTGCGTGACGCCGCCATTTGGTTCAAAGAGTTACCCAAAAGACTTGATGCAAAACGCCAGGAAATCGCCGCGCGGATCCTGCGCGAGATCGACGACCGGCTGAAATTTCTGGTCGATGTCGGACTCGATTATCTCACCCTTTCGCGCGGCTCCGGCACTTTGTCGGGCGGCGAGAGCCAGCGCATCCGGCTCGCCTCGCAGATCGGTTCGGGCCTGACCGGCGTGCTTTACGTTTTGGACGAGCCCTCGATCGGCCTGCACCAGCGCGACAACGCCCGCCTGCTCGAAACCTTGCGGCGGCTGCGCGACCTCGGCAATTCGGTGATCGTGGTCGAGCATGACGAGGACGCCATTCTCGCCGCCGATTATGTCGTCGATGTCGGCCCCGGCGCCGGAATCCATGGCGGCGAGATCGTGGCGCAGGGAACGCCGGCCGACATACTCGCCGATGAAAACTCCCTCACCGGGGCCTATCTGACCGGCCGCATGCAGGTCGCGGCGCCGAAAAAGCGGCGCAAGCCGCAAGCCGGGCGGCGCCTGCGGCTGACCGGCGCGCGCGGCAACAATTTGAAAAACCTCGACGTGGATATTCCGCTCGGCCTGTTCACCTGCATCACCGGGGTTTCGGGCGGCGGCAAATCGACCCTGATCGTCGACACGCTCTACAAGGCGGTGGCGCGGCGGCTCAACGGCGCGTTGGAGCACCCGGCGCCCTTCGACAATCTCGAAGGCCTGGAGCTGATCGACAAGGTCATCGACATCGACCAGTCGCCGATCGGCCGCACGCCGCGCTCCAATCCCGCCACCTATATCGGCGCCTTCACCCCCATTCGCGACTGGTTCGCCGGCCTGCCCGAGGCCAAGGCGCGCGGCTACGGACCTGGGCGCTTCTCCTTCAACGTCAAGGGCGGGCGCTGCGAGGCCTGCCATGGCGACGGCGTGATCAAGATCGAAATGCATTTTTTGCCCGATGTCTACGTCACCTGCGACGTGTGCAAGGGCAAGCGTTACGACCGCGAGACCCTGGAGGTGCGCTACAAGGACAAGAGCATCGCCGACGTGCTCGACATGACGGTTGAAGAAGGCGCCGACTTGTTCAAGGCGGTTCCGTCGATCCGCGACAAGCTGAACACTCTGGCGCGGGTGGGGCTGGGCTATGTCAAGGTCGGCCAGCAGGCGACGACGCTTTCCGGCGGCGAGGCGCAGCGCGTCAAATTGTCCAAGGAGCTGTCGCGCCGCGCCACCGGCGGAACCCTCTATATTCTCGACGAGCCGACCACCGGCCTGCATTTCCACGACGTGAAGAAACTGCTCGAAGTGCTTCACGCTTTGGTCGAACAGGGCAACAGCGTGGTGGTGATCGAGCATAATCTCGAAGTGATCAAGACCGCCGACTGGATCATCGACCTTGGGCCGGAGGGCGGCGACGGCGGCGGGCGCATCGTCGCGCAAGGGCCGCCCGAGGCGATCCTGCGCGAACCGGCCTCCCATACCGGCCGCTTCCTCAAACAGGCGCTGGAGCGCCGTCCCGCCTCGGGCTGAACGGCGCCCCTGCAAGAATCTGTGGTCAACTTGAAAGTCGGGGCATTATTTTTGGCGATTTGGCGTAAACTGAGAGGCGGAAGTTGTGTGGGCTCCGGTTTTGCCGGCTATGCAGAAATGCATTGCTGAATTGTAAGCGACGCAGGTTTGCATTTGCCGCCACTGCACACAAATAAGTTCACAGACGAACGATTGAAGCCTCGGCTTCGCGTTTTTCGTTCCGGGTCAGTTTGGTAGCTGAACGGGTGCGAAAAGACCCCTCCCCCGTTCAAGTCGCGCCCGCCGGATCCTCCCCCGGCGGGCGCTTTTTTATCCCTCAGGCTCAGTCCCTGGCGATCAGCGCGGCGGCGACCAGGCGGCGCTCGCCCAGCATGATATTGTATGTCTGGCAGGCGGCGCCGGTGTCCATCGGATCGCAGCGGACGCCGAAATCGCGCAATTTCTGGCGCAAGGCGGCAGGGACCGGCTGGAGCGTTCGCCCGCAACCGAACAGCAGGAACTCCACCGCGCCGCGCGGCAGCGCGAACAAGGGGGCGAGCGAGGCGTCGTCGATCTCGGCGAATGTTTTGGGCGCGAAGGCGTGGATTCCGTCGGGCAAAGCCAGGATCGAGCCGCGATGCGACATGCCGCCGAACTGGAACCCGCCGGCGCCGAAAGCGTCTATGGCGTGGCGGCCCGGCAGGAAGCCCTCGTATTGCCGCTCGACCGGCATTCAGGCGCCGGAGAGCGGCCGCGCGCCGGTCTTGCCGCCAACGCCGGTGACGTCTTCGGAGGCCGCGCGCGCTTCGTTGCGCAGGCCGAGATAGATCAGGGTCGGCGAGCAGATGAAGATCGACGAATAAGTCGCGACGAAAATTCCCCACATCATGGCGAGCGAGAACGAGCGGATCACGTGGCCGCCGAAAATGATCAGCGACAGCAGCGCGAGAAACACCGTGGTCGCGGTCATCAAGGTGCGCGGCAGCACCGCGTTGATCGACAGATCGATCAGTTCGTCGGTCGGCATCTTCTTGTATTTGCGCATATTTTCGCGAATACGGTCGAGCACGACCACGGTTTCGTTGAGCGAATAGCCAACGATGGTCAGGATCGCCGCGATCGAGGTGGTGTTGAATTCGAGCTGGGTGATCGAGAAGAACCCCACCGTCAGCAGAAGATCGTGCATGGTCGCGGTGATCGCGGCCAAAGCGAACTGCCATTCGAAGCGAAACCACAGATAAGCCAGCACGGCGATGATCGAAATGACGACGCCGAGCGTGCCCTGCTGCACCAGTTCGCTCGAAACGCGCGGGCCGACCACCGAAATGGCGCGGAAATCGTAAGATTCGCCGAGCGCCTGCTTCACCTTTTCGACCGCCGCCTGCTGCGCGGCGTCGCCGCCCGGCTGCATGCCGAAACGGATCGAGGCGTCGGCGGGCGTGCCGAAACCTTGCACTTCGAGATCGCCAAGGCCGAGATGGCTGGAAAGGTCGCGGATATAGGAGAGATCGGCGCTGCCCGCCTTGGCCTTGACCTCCATCATCGTGCCGCCGGAGAAGTCGATGCCGAAATTCATGCCGACGACAAGAAACAGCGCCACCGCGATGATCGAGAGCACGGCGGAAAAGGGATAGGACACGCGCCGGAAGCGCATGAACGGGAATTTGGTGTTTTCGGGCGCGAGGCGAAGCAGCTTCATGGCGTGACCCCGTCAAATCGGCAGTTTGGTCGGGCGGGCATAGCGGTACCACAGTGCGATCATCATCCGCGTCATGGTGACGGCGGTGACGATGGTGGTCATGATGCCAAGCGCCAGCGAGACGGCGAAGCCGCGCACCGGACCCGAGCCGAGGAAATAGAGGATCGCCGCGACCACGAACATGGTGACGTTGGAATCGACGATGGTTGCGAAGGCGCGCTTGAAGCCGGCGTCCAGCGCCGAAATCAGCGACCGCCCGGCGTGGGATTCCTCGCGGATGCGCTCATAGATCAGCACGTTGGAATCGACCGCCATGCCGATGGTCAGCACGATGCCGGCGATGCCCGGCAGGGTCAGAGTCGCGCGCAGCAGCACCAAAGCGGCGAAGATGAAGGAAATATGGATCATCAGGGCGAGATTGGCGAAAACGCCAAAGACGCCATAGGTGATCAGCATATAGGTCAGGACGAGGGCCGCCGCCCAATAGGCCGCGCGCTTGCCGGCGTCGATCGAGTCCTGGCCGAGTCCAGGGCCGACGGTGCGCTCCTCGACGATGGAGAGCTTGGCCGGCAGCGCGCCGGCGCGCAGCAGAATGGCGAGGTTGTTGGCCTGCTCGACCGTGAAACGGCCGGAAATCTGGCCCGAGCCGCCGGTGATCGGCCCGAGGATGCGCGGGGCGGAAATCACCTTGTTGTCGAGCACGATGGCGAAGGGCCGCCCGACATTGGCCGAGGTCACCTGGCCGAACCTCTGGCCGCCGCGAATGTTGAAGCGGAAATTGACCACCGGCTCGCTGGTGCGCGAATCGAAACCGGGCTGGGCGTCGGTGAGATCCTCGCCCTCCACCATCACCTGCTTCTCGACCGGCAACTGGCCGGGCTGGTCGGTCTGGTCGAGCATGTCCACTTCGGACGGATTGTAGCCCGGCTCGGCGACGAGGCGGAATTCCAGCTTGGCGGTGGTGCCGACAATGTCCTTGAGCCGGTCGGTGTCCTTGAGGCCGGGCACTTCGACCAGGATGCGGTCGGCGCCCTCGCGCTGGATATTGGGCTCGGTGGTGCCGAGGCCGTTGACCCGGCGGTTCAGCACTTCGATCGTCTGCTCGACGGCGCGGGCGATCTTGTTGTTGATGGCCGCGTCGGTGAGGGTCAGCTTGAGCAGGCCGCCGCCGGCGTCGGTAACGTCGAGGCCGGAGCCGCCGGGGCCGGCGGAAATCTGCACCAGGCTGGAGAGCTTGGGCATGATCCGCGTGCGCGCGTCGGCGTCGGGGATGCGGACCTGGACGCCGCGCGCGTTCATGCCGATGCCGCCGGAAATGGGGATCTTCTCCTCGCGCAACTGGCGGCGCAGGTCGTCGCGCAGATTGCCGACCATGGTGCGGACGACATCGCCGCGATCGATTTCATAGAGCAGATGCGCGCCGCCCTGGAGGTCGAGGCCGAGCACGATCGATTCGGGCTGCAGCCAGGACGGCATGATTTCCGCCAGTTTCGCGCGGTTGTCCGGCCCGATCATGCTGGGAAGGCAGATCAGAACGGCCATCAGCGTGGCGGCAAGGGTGAGGGCGATTTTCCAGGGGGCGTAGCGCATCATGGCGGGCGGCGAATCCGTTTATGGCCGTCAGGCGTTGTCCTTGACCGGCTCGCCCTTGGCGCGCACTTCGGCGATGGCCGCCCGGCTCTGGCGCACCCGGACATTGGGGGCGATTTCGATTTCCAGGTCGCTGTCGTCGTTCGCCTTGGTCACTTTGCCGATCAGTCCGCCATTGGTGACCACCGTGTCGCCGCGGCGGATGGTCGAGACCATGTCCTGATGGGCCTTGGCCTTCTGCTGCTGCGGCCGGATGAGCAGAAAATACATGATGACCAGAATGATGGCGAAGGGCGCCATCTGCACCAGCACGTCGGCGCCGCCGGCCGCGCCGCCGCCGGCGGCCTGGGCGAAAGCGGGGGTGATGAAATTCATGCTCAGATTTCCACGCTAGTTTCGCGCGCTGGCGCGCCGGGACGGAATTCGCGCCGGACTATAGCCATGGCAGGCCCGAAAGCAATGGCGGCCTGAGCAGGTTTTCAGAAAAGGAGACGGATGAGCGATTATCTGAGGTGTCAAGTTGCATTGGCGAACTCTGCTCGCGCATCGCGTGCTTTGGCGTTGAGGCGAACGAGAAGTTTGTGGGCCAGGGCGACGCGGACGACCATTTTCTTTTTACCGGCCTCGGTCAGCCGCCGATGCAGAGCGGCGAGGCCGTCGTCGAAGCGCCGTGCGATTTCCGCGACGAGGAACAGTACCGATCTGACGCTGGCTCTGCCGCCGCGAATATGGCGTTGGCCGCTTCTGCGGCCGCTGTCGTCGGCGAGCGGAGCCAGGCCGACGAGCTTGGAGACGGCCTTGTTGTCGAACACGCCGATTTCCGGCAGGTCCGCCATCAGCCGCGCGACGGTTCGGCCCGCGACCCCTTTGATCGAGCGAAAGGTTTCGGCCAATTTGGCCCACAAGGGATCGTCGTCGATCATCGAGGCGATCTCGCCTTCGAGCCTTTTCGACTGGCGTTTCAACAGCGCGATCACCTCGTCAAGGCTGGCCAGGGTCTCGTCGTCGGCAGCCGCGGATCGGCGCTGCTTTTGCACCGTCAAGTCGTCGGTGACCTGCCGCAACCGGGCGACGAGGGCTTTCAGGCGCTGCTGGGCCTTGGTCGGCGGCTCCATAGGCTTGATGTCTTTGGCGATGGCGAAGCGCGCGATCATCGCGGCGTCGATCGGATCGGTTTTCTCCATGGCGCCCATCGCCTCGGCGAAGCAGCGCACGTTGCGGGGATTGACCAGCGCGCTGGCGACGCCTTCCTCCCAGAGCAACAAAAAAGCCTTGCGCTCGAAGCCGCCGGTCGCCTCCATGACGGCGAGTTCGACGCCGTGCCTCCGGCAAAAGCTGGCAAGCGCGGCAATCCCGCTCGCGTCATTGGCGAAGCTTGCGAAAGCTTTCGGCGACGACACCGCCGCGTCGAGCCTCGATTTGGAAACATCGACTCCACAGATGATCTTCGTCACGGTAACCTGCCTTGTTCGTACGATTGGGACCAAGCGATTATTCGGTCGTGCGCAACGACGGCGAAGATCCCAAGCTCATCCACGGTTGAAGCCGGAGGGGGAACGGGCGACATCGCCGCGCGCTGGGTCCGGTGGCCACCGGACCCAGCGCGGCATCGCTTCCACCCGACAATCGTGCGATTGTCCAGATACCAGGGCGAAAGGGGCCGGCCCAGGCGGGCTATCCAGCCGCGCTCCAGGATCTGCGGCGTCGCCTAAGCCGCCCGCACCCGGGCCAGGAACGAGTTGCATTCGCGGCGCAGGGCGTCGGTCTGGCGCGCGAGATCGGTCACGGAGTCCAGAACCCCCTCGGCGGAATCGCCCGACTGGCGCGACGCCGCGCGCACTTCCTCGATCGCCTTGGCCAGTTCCTTGGTGCGGTCGGAGGCGTCATGGACATTGCGCGCGATCTCCCGCGTCGCCTCGCCCTGCGAATCGACCGAAGTCGCTATATTGACGGCGATCGAACTGACCTCGCGCGTCGCCTCGACCATGTCGTCGATACAGGCGTTGGCTTCCTGCGAGGCGCGCTGGATATGGGCGATCCGGTCGGCCACGTCGGAGGTGGCGCGCGAGGTCTGTTCGGCCAGGGATTTGACCTCCTGCGCCACGACCGCGAAGCCCCTGCCCTGCTCACCGGCGCGCGCGGCCTCGATGGTCGCGTTGAGGGCCAGCATATTGGTCTGTTCGGCGATGCCGGCGATGGTCGCGACAATGCCGCATTTGGCCGATGGCGCCGGCAAGCTCGCCCATGCGGGCGCGCGTGGTTTCGGCCTCCTCCGCCGCTTGTTCCGACAGGCTGCGCGAGCGCGTCGCGCTGGCGCCGATTTCGCTCACCGAAAAGCTCAGCTGCTCGGCCGCCGAGGCGACCGAAAGCACGTTCTGCGACGCGGTTTCCGCCGATTGCGCCCCGGTCTCGGCCTGTTCGCCGGAATAGCGCGCCTCCTGCACCAGGGCCCGGGCGAGATTTTCGAGCCGCCGCGCCGCCGCGGTGACGCCCTCGACGACCCCGCCGACCGCCGCTTCGAAATTTTGCGCCAGGGCGCCCATGGCCTCCGTGCGCAAGCGATCGGCCGCCTCGCGCCGGGCGGCGCGCTCCCGGTCCTGCTGTTCGGCGGCGCGGCGCAGGCCCTGTTTGATCGCCTCGACCGCGCGCGCCATGTCGCCCAGTTCGTCGTCCAGCGCCAGCCCCGGCAGCGCGATATCTACGTTGCCGCCCGCCATGGCGTTCAGGCCGAAGGTGAGGCCGCCCAGGCGCCGGGAAACGGTCCGGCCGATGAAAAAGGCGACGGCGATGAAAAGCAGCAGCAGCGGCAGCGCCGCGAGCGTCACGCCGCGCGTAATGTCGATCAGGCGGGCCATGTCGTCGTCGTCATAGACGCCGGCGCCGATCGCCAGCCCGAATTCGGGCATGGCTTTCACGAAAGCGATCTGTTCATGCCGGCCGTGGGCGCCGCGCTTGGGCCAGGGATAGCTGACGAAACCGGCGCCGTCCTGGCGCGCCATCGCCAGCATGGATCGAAACGGCAGGCCGCCGCCGCTGTCGCGCACCTCGAGCAGGCTCGTCCCCTCGATTTCCGGCGTCGCCGGCGTGAGCAGCGCATCGCCGTCGAGCGAAATCGCGAAAAAGGCGCCGCTCACGCCAAATCGCACCGAACGCAGGCGCTCCAGCGCGGCCGGGGCGGCCGCTTTCGGATCCCGCGCATCCGCCGGAATCGTGCTTTTCAGCCATGCGGCGGCGATCTCGACCTCGTTGCGCAATTCGGCGCGGCGCATGTCGAGCATGGCGGCGTTGAACCGGTAAAGCGCGACGCCGGTCCCGAGCGTCATCGTGGCCAAGGCGAGCGCGGCGAGCGCCCAGACGCGGCGGGTCAAGGTCAGGTGGAAGGCGAGCTTGGGCACAGCGGCGGCTCCGGGATTGCGACGCCTCCCAATTTGAGCCGGCCGGCTTGCGTGAGCCTTTTCGGCCGGCGCGACCGGGCGGAAAAACGGCGCGGCGCTTTGGGCCGCCGTCGGCGATCTCGGCGCTTGACTCTTCGTCGAGGGAATGATTCCTTCTAAGACGTTGATACCCGTTAACTTTTTATCGGTGTTTGACCCTCATGGATTGCGTTGACCAAATCGATGAAAGGCCGCAGCCTGATATGCAAGGCGAAGGCGCTGGCTCGTCAGACGCCAGGCGGCGGCAGAGGGCGATCTGGATCGCCTCCTATCCCAAATCCGGCAATACCTGGGTGCGGGTTTTCCTGCACAATCTTTTGCGCGAATTGCGCGGCGATTCCGCAGGCGCGCAGAGCATCAACGCCCTGCATGAGATGACCGGGCGCGAGGCGTTAAAGCCCTATTTTGACCGCAGGCTGGGGAAACCGGCGCAAGAGGCGACGCCGCAGGAGATCGCGGCGGCGCGCTTCGCCGTCCAGGCCGATATGACCGTCGGCGCGGGCGGGCCGTTGTTCGTCAAGACGCACAACGCGGTTGCCAATGTCGAAGGCTTTCCGACGATCAATTTCGACGTCACGCTCGCCGCGGTCTATCTCGTGCGCAATCCGCTCGATGTCGCGGTGTCGTACTCGCAGTTCGCCGGCGTTCCCATCGACCCGATCATCGCGCTGATGGCCGATCCTTCCGGGATCGGCGCGGGCAATGAGCAGCGGGTTTACGAATTCATGGGCTCGTGGAGTTTTCATGTCGCGAGCTGGCTTTCGGTGCCGCACCGGCCTGTCATAATTCTGCGCTACGAGGATCTTCTGGCGGCGCCGGAGCGCAGTTTCAGCCGGCTGGCGAGTTTTTTACGGCTCAAGCCGACGCCGGACCAGTTGCGGCGGGCGATCGAAAAATCCTCGTTCGACGCCTTGGCGCGCCAGGAGGCGGCACGGGGCTTTGTCGAAAAGCCGGAAACGGCGCAGAAATTCTTTCGCGCTGGGAAGGCCGGGCAATGGAAAGACGTTTTGTCGCCGGATCAGATCGAGGCAATCGTCGCGGCGCACGGGCCGTTGATGATGCGGTTCGGGTATGTGGCGGAGCGTTGCGGGACCTGAGGCGGAGCTTCGGACCGCAGGCGAGGCTTATTTTTATTGAAACAGCGCGGAAGCGAAGCATTCGCCGATGTTTCGCAGGGCCAGCGCGGGGAGGCGAGGCATGGCTGCGGTCTTGAACGTTTTTCGACGAAAAGCGGAGTCTTTGGCGGTTGCCATTTCTTCGGCGGGGATGTTGCTCGCGAGAATTTCGGAACGCCTATCATGCTGCTACAATACCCGGAATTTCCATTTTTGTGGTCTTCATGAGGAACCTGCGAGATGCGCTGTCATCCCTATTGTAGGTGTGGTTTTTCTAATGACCATCTGCGCGTTCTGTGCAACTCCGGCTTTTTGCGGAAATGAGACGTCCAAGCCGTCAATTAATTCGTTGTTTTTGAACATAATGAAATCCATTGGAACGCTGCGAGCACAAAATCATGCGGTTGCAATTGATGTATCAGATCGTTTTAAGCCAATTAGTAACTACTACTCCTTGAACGAGTTCCGTGATTATCTCGCTTCGAAGTATGCTGTACGTAGAGTTAGTGACTGGGCCGGCACTTATGATGGCACAGAGATTCGCGGTCAAGAGCTACGCCTTCTCGACGGAAGCTTTGGATTGTACGATTCAGTACGATTTGTATTTATGTACGACAGTAGAAAGAAAACGATAATAAAGCTTGTCGTACAAATTCTATCTGAGTACGCATAAACAAGGTTCTCACCCATCATGGATTTAGCGAGGCAATCAATATGGCTGAAATAGTGCAATTCTGGAAACCAATTGTCCTCCCCGGCGATATTTCATATCACTCATTCCTTCTGCTCGAAGACGAAAATGGGAATTACACGGCCATTGCTCGAGGCGGGCCGCAATCGGCGGATGTCGGCTTTCCCGCTGGTTCGGTGAGCGATGGATCGCTTCCCTTCGGGGATATTTTGACCAGCGTTCAACCATATACGTACAGCATGACAGGCCCTGCTGCCAAAGATTATTTTCCATCCGACGCTTTGAGTCAGCTGCCTCAGGAAACGGTTATCACCGGACCTTATGATTTACTAAGTAATGAATTTTATAACCTACAAGGCGTCTCGCAATCAATAAATAACGCTGCAATCCCCTACGCAGTTACGGTGATGGGGTGGACGGCGCCCCGAAGCGGCATCGATGTGCCATGATGGTGGTCGATGAAACAACCGTCAGATGGAGCGCCGTCCATGGGTAAGTCTATCAAGAATCTTTCTTCTGTCACGCAAGTTGGTCTCGACCTCGCCAAGAACGTGTTTCAGGTGCATGCAATTGACGCGCAAGGCGCGGTCATCGTCGCCAAGCCTGTCCGGCGCGGGCAGCTTTTGCAATTTTTCGCCTCGCTTCCGCCGTGCCTTGTCGGCATGGAGGCTTGCAGCTCGGCGCATCATTGGGCGCGCGAGCTGATCGGGCTTGGCTTTTCGGTCAAGCTGATCCCGCCCGCCTATGTGAAGCCTTTCGTTCGGCGCAACAAGAACGACGCCGCCGACGCCGCGGCGATCTGCGAGGCCTTGGGGCGGCCGAACATGCGCTTCGTGCCGGTGCGCTCGGTCGACAACCAGGCGCAATTGATGCGCCACCGCGCGCGCGAGTTGCTGGTCGGCCAGCGCACGCAACTCCTCAATGCGCTGCGCGGGCATCTGGCGGAAATCGGCGTCGTCGCGGCGCAAGGCGCGCAAAACGCCTATGTGCTCAAACGCATGGCCGCCGAGGGCTGCGACGAAAACGGCGAGATCGTCGTCGCCGATTGCGTGCGCGCGGCGCTGGCGCCGCTGGCTCGCCAGATCGACGCGCTCGATGAGGAAATCGACCGGATCGGAGCCGAGATCGAGGCGCTGATCGAGACCGACGAGAGGGCGCGGCGGCTGATGACCATTCCCGGCGTCGGGCCGGTCACGGCTTCGGCGGTCGTTGCGACCGTGCAAGACATCGGCGCCTTCGCCTCCGGCCGCGAGTTCGCTGCTTTTCTCGGCCTTGTGCCGCGCCAATATTCGAGCGGCGGCAAGGAGAAGCTCGGCCGCATCTCGAAAATGGGCGACCGTTACTTGCGCAAATTGCTGGTGGTCGGGGCCTGCGCGGTGCTGTGCCATCGCAAGGGCCATAGCGACGCCCTGCGCGTCTGGGCCGATCGGCTGCTGGAGCGCAAGGACGCCAAATACAAGTTCAAGCTGACGGCGGTGGCGCTGGCCAACAAGCTGGCGCGCATCGTCTTCGCGCTGCTGGCGCGCGGCGGCGTTTACGTCGGGCGGCAGGCCGCCGCCTGACGCCGGCCACAGGGTTTTCGCCGCAAGGCGAAACGCAATCGAGGGTGACCAAGGGGTGATGTGAACCACGGAAAGGCTCGGAAGCCTGATGTAGTGTCGGCGCCAATGCGAGCGCGATACGGTGATTGAGGCAAAGAGCCAGGCGGACGATCCATCAGGGCCAGCGGCGATAAAAACCCGCGTCAACAGGCCGAAGACATGACCGCACCCGAGACGTTCACAGCACGCCAAGAAAACCCTTGATCAAGGGGCGCCGTCCAGACATGACATGATACCAATTCCCCAAATCATTCACCTCCCCGACAGGGCATTATACCAATCCGCGAAACATTCCTGGTTGCAGGCTCCGCTCATGGCGCGCATCGCCCGCATCATTGCTCCCGGTCTTCCGCATCACGTCACCCAGCGCGGCAACAGGCGCCATGATGGCCAGGGCGAGCGCGGCGAGCGCCCAGACGCGGCGGGTCAAGGTCAGGTGGAAGGCGAGTTTGGGCAAGAGGACGACTCCAGGAGAGGGTCGCCGTCCAGATTGACCCGGCCAGCTTGCGCGAAACTTTCCCGCCGGCGGGAAAATGGCGCGGCGGGCTTGCTTGAAACGCCAGGGAAAGTAAAAGAAGAGGTGTTCACTTCCGTCCCGCGAGCGACAGAGACAAGCCGCGCACCCGAGAGTTGGTCCATGAAGCCGATCTTTGCCCTTGCCATTCTCCTGGCCTGTTCCGGCTGCGCCTACCGGGACGTGACCTATTATTATTACCCGAACGTCCACGGCACGGAGCGTTTCGCGCAATATGCCCAAAGGGAATGCGCGAAATTCGGCCTCAACGCGGTCCTGAATTTTTCCAGCGGCCGGGTCGGCGACGGTCAGGCCTATGTCGCCTATCGTTGCGTCGAGCGGCCCTGAGCTTTCATGGCTGGCGGCGGGCCTCAGGTCCGCGCGGCGCTCGCGTCGATCATATTATGCAAAGACGAATTGGCGCCGTCGAAGAACCGGCGCAGCCCGCGCGCGGCCTGCCGGATGCGCTGCTCGTTCTCGACCAGGGCGAGACGCACGAAGCCCTCGCCATGCTCGCCAAAGCCGACGCCCGGCGCGACCGCGACTTCCGCCTTTTCGATCAGCAGTTTGGAGAATTCCAGGCTGCCGAGACGGGCGAAGGGCTCGGGCACCGGCGCCCAGGCGAACATCGAGGCCGAGGGCGCGGGGATTTTCCAGCCGGCCTGGGCGAAGCTCTCGACCATCACGTCGCGCCTTTTGCGGTAGGTGGCGCGCATTTCCCTGATGCAATCGTCCGGGCCGTTGAGCGCCGCCGCCGCCGCGACCTGGATCGGCGTATAGGCGCCATAGTCGAGATAGGATTTCACCCGCGCCAAGGCCGCGAGCAGGCGTTCGTTGCCCACCGCGAAGCCGATGCGCCAGCCGGCCATGGAAAAAGTCTTGGACATGGAGGTGAATTCGACGCAGACATCGTTGGCGCCGGGAACCTGAAGCACCGACGGCGGCGGCTCCCTGTCGTCGAAATAGACTTCGGCATAGGCGAGGTCGGACAGAATATATATGTCATGCTTTTTCGCGAAGAGCACCAGATCGCGATAGAAATCGAGCGAGGCGACGGTGGCGGTCGGGTTCGACGGATAGCACACGACGATGGCGATCGGCCTGGGGATCGAGTGCTGGACCGCCCGCTCGGCGGCGCGGAAAAATTCCTCGTCGGGCTCGATCGGCACCGAGCGAATCACGCCGCCCGCCATCAGAAAGCCGAAGGCGTGGATCGGATAGGAGGGATTGGGCGCGAGAATCACATCGCCCGGCGCGGTGATCGCCTGGGCCATGTTGGCGAAGCCTTCCTTGGAGCCGAGCGTCGCCACGACCTGGGTGTCCGGGTCGAGCGTCACGCCGAATCGGCGCTCGTAATAGGCGGCCTGGGCGCGGCGCAGGCCGGCGATGCCCTTGGAGGCGGAATAGCGGTCGGTGCGCGGCTTGCCTGCCGTCTCGATCAATTTATCGACGACATGGCGCGGCGTCGGCAAATCGGGATTGCCCATGCCCAGGTCGATGATGTCGGCGCCGGCGGCGCGGGCTTTGGCCTTCAGACGATTGACTTGTTCGAACACATAGGGCGGCAGCCGCCGCACGCGATAGAAATCGCTCATTGGTTTCGTCCTCGCTCCGTCATCGGGCCGGCGACGCGCCGGGAAACGCCGTGATTAGCATGCGTCTGGAGCCGATGTCAGCGGTCTTGCGACAAAAACTATTCGTCCTCGATCGGCGCGACCTTGTTGGGCGCGACGGGCTCGGCCTTGACGGCGTTGAGCCCCTTGCCTTTGGCGTTCGCCGTTCCGCGCGCCTTCACCAAACGGTCCATGTCGGCCTTGACCTCGTCCGGCTTCCTGACCGGAACCCGTTTCTTGTCCTCGCCGCTGAGCGGCGAATAGCCCATGGTCTTGAGGTCGGGACGCGACTGCTGGACGAAATCCGGCCCGTCGCCGGCTTCCGAACTCCAGTTCAGTTTGTCGGTCAGCGCCCGCAACGGGTTTTGTTGCGCCAGCGCGGCGCCGGCGCTCGCGTCGGCGAGCGCGAGAATCGCGGCGAAGAGCGTCAGGCGGCTGGTGCGGTTGGGAGCCTTCATGGTCGCGGGCTTTCGTCAAAGGCGGCGCATCGTCACAAAGAGGCGCCACCATCGGATCATTGCTCAATTCAGCGCATAAAGTCTTATTATGTCGGAAACGGGACGATCCGCCGCGTTGATTTGGCGCCGCCCCGCCGACAAGAATGAATTCGTCAGGGGAAGAGAAATGACCGTAAGCGAGGAAACGCGGCGCAAGAGCGTCGCCAAACGGGCCGCGCCGGCCAAGAAGAAAGCCCCCCGGAACGCAGCGCCGCCACAGCCGGCCGCCGCCGCGCCGCCACAGCCGGCTGCCCCGCCGCCAGCCGACAAGCCGCCGGCAAAGCCCGCGGACGCGGGCAAAAGCTCGAATATTCCCAATTTCCAGCGCATGGCCGACAATTTCGCCGTCGCCATGGAGCATGGCGGCAAGGCCATCGCCGCGATGATTCGTCCGGTCGAGGAAGGCCACGCCAAGCCCACCGTCGCGGAAGACCTCACCGAAGCGCTGAAAACCTTCGGCCGGGTCGCGGAATTCTGGCTGTCCGACCCCAAGCGCGCGCTGGAGGCCCAGACCAGCATTTCCAGCGATCTGATGGGCCTGTGGTCCAATACTTTGCTGCGCCTGTCGGGAGAGGCCAGGGAGCCCTTCGTTCCAACCGATCCGCGCGACAAGAGATTCGCGGCGCCGGATTGGGCGGACAATCCCTATTTCGACTTTCTGCGTCAGGCCTATCAGATCGGCGACCGATGGGCGAGCCATATGGTCGAGGACGCGGAACTGGACAAGGTCACGCATGATCGGGCGTCGTTCTACCTCCGTCAGCTTTCGGGCGCGCTGTCGCCGTCCAATTTCCTGCTCACCAATCCCGAATTGCTGCGCACGACCTGGTCGGCCGAAGCGGAAAATCTCGCGCGCGGCATGAAAATGCTGGCCGAGGACATCGAGGCCGGCGGCGGCAATCTGAAAATCCGCCAGACCAACAACGACCAGTTCGTCCTCGGCGTGAACATGGCGACGACGCCGGGCAAGGTGGTGTTCCGCAACGATCTGATCGAGCTGCTGCAATATGCGCCGACGACCGAGCAGGTCTATCGCCGGCCGCTGCTGATCGTGCCGCCGTGGATCAACAAATTCTATATTCTCGACCTCAATCCCTCCAAAAGCTTCATCCGTTGGGCGGTGTCGCAAGGCCTCACTTTGTTCTGCGTCTCCTGGGTCAATCCCGGCGCCAAACACGCCGACAAGGATTTCCATTCCTATATGACCGAAGGCATTTTCGCGGCGCTGGAGCAGATCGAAAAGATCACCGGCGAGCGGCAGGTGTCGTCCATCGGCTATTGCGTGGGCGGCACGCTGACCGCCGCGACGCTCGCCTATATGGCGGCCAAGGGCGACGACCGCATCGCCGCGGCGACCTTCTTCACCACCCAGGTTGATTTCTCCGATCCCGGCGATCTGAAGATTTTCGCCGACGAGGACCGGATCAAGAATATCGAATCGGAAATGCAGCTCTCGGGTTATCTCGACAGCAGTTCGATGGCCAATACGTTCAACATGTTGCGGCCAAACGAGATGATCTGGTCCTATGTGGTCAATAATTACCTCAAGGGCGTCGAGCCGATGGCCTTCGACCTGCTGGCGTGGAACAGCGATTCCACCCGCATGCCGCGCGCCAATCACTCCTTCTATCTGCGCAACTGCTATCTCAACAATCAGCTCGCCAGGAAGAAGATGAAGCTCGGCGACGTGACGCTCGACCTCGGCAAGGTCACGATCCCGGTCTATAATCTCGCGGCGAAGGAAGACCATATCGCCCCGGCGCGCTCGGTGTTCAACGGCGCCAAGCTGTTCGGCGGCGAAATGCGCTATGTGCTCGGCGGATCGGGCCATATCGCCGGCGTCGTCAACCCGCCCGGACCCAAGCCCAAATATCAATATTGGACCGGGCCGCGTCCCTCGGGAACCTATGAGGCCTGGGTGGCCAAGGCCGAGGAGCATCCCGGCTCGTGGTGGCCGGACTGGCTCAAATGGATCGACGCCCAGGCGCCGGAAAAGGTTCCGGCGCGAGAGCCGGGCGGCGGCAAGGTGAAAATCCTCGGCGACGCCCCCGGCGACTATGTGCGGGAGAAATCCTGAGCCTTCGCGAACCAGGGCGCGGCGCCATTCTTGCGCCTTTCCCGGCAGTCCGCCCCGATGCGTCTCAAAAAGGCCCGTCTTCAAGGTTTTTATGACCGGGGCTGTCTCAAAGCGGGACAGGAGTGCAAGAATGGCTCGTTTTTTCTGGATCGGCGGTCTCGTCCTTGCCGGCGCCATTTCGGCGGCGCCGGCGTTCGCAGGCGGTTTCGGAGGCCATATGGGCGGGCGCCCCGCCATGCGGGGCATGCCGGTCCATCCGGGCCCGGCTCCCCATCCCCTCAATGCGCGCCCGCAAGGCTATAGTTTCGGCTACGCCCTGCCCCATCGCGCGCCGGGCTACGCTTTCGGCTACGCCCTGCCGCACGGCCGGCCGGGATACGATTACGGCTACGCCCTGCCCTATCGCGGCGGCTATTACGGCGGGGGCTACGGCTATGGCGGGGGCTATTATTACGACGCCGGACCGACGCAGACCGCCCCGATCTATCTGCCGGCGACCGAAGTTTACGTCGACGCCCCGCTCTATCCCCTCGGCTATTCTGGCGTGAGCGATACGCCGACCGGCGTTGGCGCGATCTATAATCTTCCCCGCGGCCCCTATCGTCTCGGACCGAAGATCATCCATATTTCGCGCCGCCCTGTGCGCCATGCTGGCGCGCGCCACGTGACCGTGATCCGAGGCGGCGCCGTTACGCTCGAATGACGAGCCCGCGTTTCTCGCACGGGGCCGACCTGCGTTGCGATTTCGACGAGTCGGACGCAAGGAGGGCGTCGAAAAGCGTATGGGGTCATACGGTTGAGCCGCCCGACGCGGCGGGCGGCCGTCGAAACGCAACCCGGAGGGCCAGCGGAAGGCGATGACAGTGTGCATCGAACGGCTTGGCCGATGTGGCGCATCGACCAGCGCCATTCTCCTGCCCTGTCGTCGCCTTGCGCTGGCGCAGGTCGGCCCCGTACGAGAAATGCGGGCTAGGACTTAAGCGCCAGCATCAGGTCGAGGTTCTGCACGGCGGCGCCGGACGCGCCCTTGCCGAGATTGTCGAGCCGCGCCACCACCAATGCATGGCGGCGCGCCTCATTGGCGAAGACGCGGATTTCGAGATCGTTGGTGCCGTTGAGCGCCTCCGGCTCCACCCTTCCGCTGTCCTCCGCCGCGACCACCCGGACATGGGTCCGACCGGCGTAATGATCGGCGAGCACCGCTTCGAGATCGCCAGCCCGAGGCTTGTTGGGCAGATCGTCGAGACAGAGCGGCAGGCTGACCAGCATGCCCTGGCGGAAATTGCCGACCGAAGGGACGAACAAAGGCCGCGACCGCAGGTGGGAATAGGCCATGATCTCCGGCACATGCTTGTGCTCAAGGCCGAGCGCGTAAAGCTCGAAGGCGGGCGCGCGGCCGGCCTCATAGGCCTCGATCATCTGCCGGCCGCCGCCTGAAAAACCCGAAATCGCATTGATCGCCAGCGGCTGGCCCGGATCGACCAGGCCGGCGTCCACCAGCGGCCGCAGCATGGCGATCGCCCCGGTGGCGTAGCAGCCGGGATTGGAGACTTTTCGCGCGGCGGCGATCTCCTTGCTCTGATCGGGGGCAAGCTCCGGAAAACCATAGGTCCAGCCGGGCGCGACGCGATGGGCGGTCGAGGCGTCGAGCACGCGCGGGCCTTCCGACCCCAGCGAATTGACCACAGCCACGCTCTTCCTTGGCGGCGGCGTCGGGCAGGCAGAGAATGGTCAGATCGACCTGCCGCAGAATATCGACCTTGGCGGAGGCGTCCTTGCGCTTTTCCGGATCGATCGAGACGATCGCGACATCCTGGCGCCCCGCGAGCTTTTCCCGGATTTGCAGGCCCGTCGTGCCTGCCTCGCCGTCGATGAAGATTTTTTTGGGCGCGTCGATCATGGCTTGATCCTCGAAACAGATGGACGGCTTTAAGGCGCGTTCGGAAATCATAGGGTCGAACGCGCTCTGTCATTTCATTGTTTTGACGCATATTCTTGTCCGAAAAGTCTATCAACTTTTCGGGAATATGCTCTAGCGCAGTTTGATGAAAGACAAAACAAAACGGCGGGCTTTTGGCCCGCCGTTCGCAAATGGAAATCCCGAAAACTCAGCGCTTCGAGAACTGGAAGCTGCGGCGGGCTTTGCGCTTGCCGTATTTCTTGCGCTCCACGACGCGCGAGTCGCGGGTCAAAAAACCTTCCTTCTTCAAAGCCGGACGCAGGCCGGGCTCGTAATAGGTCAGGGCCTTGGAGACGCCGTGGCGCACCGCGCCGGCCTGGCCCGACAGGCCGCCGCCGGCGACCGTGACCATGATGTCGTACTGGGTTTCGCGCTGGGTGACGCCGAGCGGCTGACGGACGATCATCTGCAGCACGGGGCGGGCGAAATAGACCGCGAGTTCGCGGCCGTTGACGGTGACCTTGCCGGCGCCGGGCTTGATCCAGACGCGGGCGACCGCGTTCTTGCGCTTGCCGGTGGCGTAGGCGCGGCCGAGCTTGTCGAGCTTCTGGACGTGGACGGGGGCTTCGGGCGCCGGGGCGGCGTTCGCGCCCTTGAGGTCCTGGAGGGAGGAAAGGGTCTCGGCCATGATCAGTCTTTCCGCGAATTCTTGGGGTTCAGGGCGGCGACGTCGAGAACGGTCGGGTTCTGGGCCGCGTGGGGATGTTCCGCGCCCTTGTAGACGCGCAGATTGCCGAGCTGCCTGGAGCCAAGCGGCCCGCGCGGCAGCATGCGCTGAACCGCCTTTTCGACGATGCGCTCGGGGAAGCGGCCTTCCAGGATGAATTTCGCGGAACGCTCCTTGATCCCGCCGGGGAAGCCGGTGTGGTGGTAATAGATCTTCTGGTCGCGCTTGCGGCCGGTGAGAACTACCTTGTCCGCATTGATGACGATGATGTTGTCGCCATCGTCCATATGGGGCGTGAAGGTCGCCTTGTGCTTGCCGCGCAGACGCAGCGCGATGATCGAGGCGAGGCGGCCGACAACCAGCCCCTTGGCGTCGATCAACACCCATTTCTTCTCGATTTCGGCCGCCTTGGCCGAATAGGTCTTGCCGTACATGTCTCTTTTCCAGAAATGACCGGGCGCGACGGCCCGGCGGGAAGATGCGGGCTTTTACGGGCGGCGCCGCCCATTGTCAACCGGCGAAAGGCGGGATTCATCCAAGAAAAGCAGGCGATTCACAGCTGAGGTATTATTATACCTTATTTTTTCGGCGCCGGAATCGCATAAGTCCCCACCGCATGGGCGACCGGCTCCGCCGCGCCTTCCGAAAACAGGGTCGCCTCCCCCACCGCGAGCCTCCGGCCCAGCTTCAACAGCCGGCAGTCGACCAGAACGTCGCCATGCGGCGGCTTGCGCAGGAAATTTATGTTGAGGTTCATCGTCACCGCGTCGAGCGCGTCCGGGCCGAGATGGGCGAAAATCGCCACCCAGATTCCGACATCGGCCAGAGTGAACATGGCGGGGCCGGAAACCGTGCCGCCGGGACGCAGATGGCGCTCATGGGCGATCAGCCGCAGCCGCGCGCTCAGCGGCGCGACCTCCTCGACCATGATTGTGCGGCCGCCATGGTGGAGCTGCGGAAAGACGTCTTCGAGCAGTTTCTCGATTTCGGCGACCGTAAGAACGGGCTGATGCGAAACGGTCCTGCCGGTCATTGCGGGCCTCCGATCCTTGCCGCGATTGTAAAGCAGGCGCGGCATCATTGGAAACGGGCGAATTCGATGGGGGCGCCGCCGGGCTTTGGCGGGTGACAAAGGGAAGCCGGCGTGCCAGTCTTCCAGACGCGCCAAGCCGAGGCCAAGATGAGCGACTGGGGATCAGGGTATATCACCGACGCCGCTTATGTCCATGATTTCTGCCGCGTGCAGACGCCGCCGATGCTGTCGCTGGCGGCGCTGGCCGCCGGCGTCGAAGCGCCGGGCGGCACCGGCGAGCCCCTCGTCTATTGCGACCTCGGCTGCGGCCAGGGCTTCACCGCCAATCTCATCGCCGCCGCGCAGCCGCAAACGCGCGTTTGCGGCTATGATTTCAATCCGAGCCATATCGCCAACGCACGGGCGCTGGCGCGTGACGCGGGGTCGGAAAATATTGAATTCGTCGAGACGGGTTTCGCCGAGTTGGCCGAGGACGCGACGACGCCGGAATTCGACGTCATCGCACTGCACGGGGTTTACAGTTGGATCGGCGCGGAAAACCGTCGCGCGATTGTTCGCTTCATCGCGCGGCGCCTGCGGCCCGGCGGCCTTGTCTATATCTCCTATGACTGCATGCCGGGCTGGGCCGCGTTCGCGCCGTTGCGGCGGATCATCGCGCGGCGTTTCGCCCCGCGGCCCGATCTGCCTTCGCCAAAAGCGCTGGAACACGCTCTGGCCTACGCCGCAGCGCTCATTGCGGCCGACGCCAGATATTTTCGCGTCTTTCCCAATGTCGAGACGCAATTGGAGCGGCTGAAGAAGACCCCGCGCGCCTATCTCGCCCATGAAATCCTCACCGGCGAGTGGGAGGCCTTTGCTTTCGGACAGGTCGCGCAGGACATGTCCGCGGCAAAACTGACTTATCTCGGGTCGGCCTATCTGGCCGACGGCGTGGACAGGTTGAACTTCACCGAAGCGCAGCGAAAGATGCTGGCCGGCCTCGACGACCCCGTCCTTGCCGAAGAAACCCGCGACATGATGCTGTCGCGCCAGTTCCGCCGCGACATTTTCGTCAAGGGCCGGACTCCCGCCGCGCCGGCGCGGCTACGCGACCTGTGGCTCGACCGGCGTTTCGTGCTGAGCAAGCCGGCCGAGGAATTCGACGGCAGTTTCGAGACGCCGTTGGGGCGCATGCAGACGCGGCCGGAAATTCACGGCCCGCTGATCGAAGCCTTGCGCCTCGGCGCCGTCCGCCTCCGCGACCTGCTGGAAAAATCGCCATCTTCGGGGGCGCATTGGAGTTCTCTGCTCGACGCGGTGAAACTTCTCGTCGCGCGCGGCGATATCCAGCCGGCCCTGCCGGAACAAGCGGTCGCGGCGCGAGAGAAATCCGTGCGCGCTTTCAACGGCGCGGTGCTCGCGCGGGCTGCGGAAAGCGATGAATTCCGCGCCCTCGCCTCGCCGGCGACAGGTAGCGGAGTGGCTGTCGAACGCCTCGTCCTGCTCTATCTGCTGGCCCGAAGGAAAGGCGTCGACGATCCCGCCGCCGCCATCGTCCGCGCCGCGGAAAAAGGCGCGTCGGGCGTCGCCGCCGAAGCCGCGCGGGTAGAAGCACAAAAACAAGCGGCGCGGGTCGAACATTCGATCGCGCCGCTGCTGAAGATGCTTCGCGTCGATTAGGCCGCTCCGCCGCCTCCGCCGCCGAAGAGTTTGTGGATAAAGTCGCCGATCACCGCCGCCGCGGGGCCGCCAGCCGCGCCCAAAGCGTTGTCGAGCTTGAGGAAATCCTGATCGAGCGCCGCGAAGGACGAACCGATCGGCCCCATGCCCCCACCGCTCGATGCGCTGAGCAGTTCGACCGCCGAGCCGACGGTGACGCCGCCGCCGGCGGTCATGACCGACTCCAGCTTGAGGAAGTCGCTGGACAGGCTGCCAAAATCCGACCCGATCTTGTACAGGTCGGCGCCCAGTTCCTTATAGAACGTGTCGATGATCGGGTCGCTGGCGGCGGCGGCGGCGCCGCCGCCAAGTTTGATGAAATCCTCGCCAAGCTGGTCAAATGCGTTCTCGTCGGCCGTCATATCGGAACCGAGCGTCCCGAGATCGGAACCGACCGCGTCGACCTTGAGCCAGAAATCCGACACGCTGGCGGATTGGTCGAGCTTGAGGAAATCCTCGCCGAACAGTTTCAGATCGGCGGCTGAAGTCGTCAAAGCGGCGTCAACCTTGAGGAAATCGGACTGCGGATCGACTCCGCCCCCCGTCGTCACGGCATCCAATGTGACCGAGCCTGCGTTGGTCAGCTTGATGACGAAGTCGTCGATTTTCAGCGCGACATTGGCGGTATCGCCGACGACGTCGCCGAGCTTGTCGAAGGCGCCGCCGATCGTTTCGAATTCGTATTTGATCGCCGGGCTGGCCTCGAGTTTGAGGAATGCCGATGTCGTGTCCGCGCCCTCGAGCTTAAGAAAGGCGCTGTCGATTTTCAGGAAAGCTTCGCTGAGCTTGTGCTGCTCGTCGCGGTCGCCGAAGCCGTCAAGCTTGAGAAACCCGTGTTCCACCGCTGTAGGCATTGCACCCTCCCTCGCTCATGAAGCGACAAAGGCGGCTATTTGATAACACCTTAACGCCGAATTCGCGCAAGCTCAACGTCGCGGCGGCAGGCCGCGAGGTCCCGGAAAAATATGTTGACAGCGCGGCCGGCCCAGCTTGCGGCTGAAAGCCCGGAGAACCGCCCGATGCGCGATCATCTTTCCCGGGCCGCGCCGACGGCTTCGGCGCCAGGACGTCATCTTCAATTTCATTTGAACGGCGCCGAGAGCGGCGCGGCGGCTCTATTCCGCCGGCGCGGCCAGGGCCAGGCCGCGATCGAACTGGGTCCTGTGCAGCATGGCGTAAACCCCGTCGCGCGCCAGCAGCTCGTCCTGACGGCCGGATTCGATCACCCGGCCGCCTTCGATGACGCAGATGCGCTCCGCGCTGGCGACCGTGCTGAGGCGATGGGCGATGACGATGGTGGTGCGTCCGGCGCAAAGGGTTTTCAGCGCCTCCTGGACCGCCCGCTCGGATTCGGTGTCCAGCGCCGAGGTCGCCTCGTCGAGCAGGATCAGCGGCGCGTCCTTGAGGAAGGCGCGGGCGATGGAAATGCGCTGGCGCTGGCCGCCGGAGAGCTGCACGCCCTGCTCGCCCACCGGCGAATCGTAGCCGTTCTCGAAGGACATGATGAAATCGTGGGCGAAGGCCGCCTTGGCCGCCGCGACGATCTCCTCGTCGCTGGCGCCGGGCCGGCCGAAGCGGATATTGTCGCGCACAGACCCCTTGAACAGGAAAGTGTCCTGCCCGACATAGCCGATCTGGCGGCGCAGGGAGCGCCGCGAACAGGTGGAAATATCCTGGCCGTCGATGAGGATCCTGCCCGCCGTCGGCTCGTAAAAGCGCAGGATCATGCTCATGGCGGTGGTCTTGCCGCCGCCCGAGCGGCCGACCAAAGCTGCGGTCTCCCCCGCTTCGGCCACGAGACAGAGCTTGTTGAGCACCATTTCGCCGGCGCGATAGGCGAAATCGACATGGTCGAACTCGACCCGGCCCGCCGCAATCTTCAGCTCCGGAATGTCGGCCGGCTCGCTTTCCGGCGTATTCTCGTCGAGGAACCGAAACAGCATGTCGACGCCGATCAGCGACGAGCTGATGTCGACATGCAGCCGGGCGATGCGCTTGGCCGGTTCGGTCGCCAGCAGCATCGCGGTGATGAAGGCGAAAAAATTGCCCGGCTGCTGGCCGTTATAGATGACCCGATGGCCGCCATAGACGACGACCAGCGCCACCGCGACGCCGGCCAGCGTCTCCATCAGCGGGCTGGAGCGCGCCTGCACCCGCGACAATTTGTTGGCCGCGGATTCAAAGCTCTGGATCGCGCTCACCTGCCGCTGGCGCATCAAGGGCTCGAGGGTGAAGGATTTCACCACGCGGATGCCCTGCGCCGTCTCCTGCAAGGATTGGAGAATGGCCGAAAAGCCGAAAAACTCCGTCATCATCACCCGGCGGGCGCGATTGCCGAGCGTACGCACCCCGACGATCGCCACGGGCATGATCAGGATGGAGACCGAGGCCAGCGCCGCGTCCTGCTGGAACATGGCGAAGGTCAGGCCGAGCAGGGTCAGCACGTCGCGGCCGAAGGCGGTGACCAAAGTGTTGAGCGCATTGCCGGCCGATTGCGAGATGAAAGCCTGACGGGCGAGGAATTCGGTCGAATGGCGCGCGTTGTAAAAGGGCACGTCCATCGCCAGCATCTTGTCGAAAATCTTGATCTGGCTTTCCGCGATGATGTTGTTGGAGATCCGCGACAGGACCACCTGCTGGCCATAGGTGGCGAAGCCCTTGGTGACATAGATCACGATGACCGCGCCGCCGATCGCGTACATCGCCAGGATGTTGCGATCGACGAAAATGCGATCGACGATGAATTTCATCATATAGGCGGAAAGCGTCGTGGTCACCGCGATGACGCCCATCATCGCGAAAGCCAGCACATAGCCCCAGAAATGCTTGCGACCCTGATCGCGCACCAGGCGCTCGATCAGATGCAATTGCCCCTTGGTGAACAACTTCTTGTGGAGCTTTTCCTTAAGGGCGGAGAACAAGGTCCGGTCTCTTCGGCGGCTTGCGACAAGGGCCTTTGCGTTTTCCGCCGCCGGAACACGCGCCCGAAAAGCGCCGGCCGACTCCGTTGCGGGCGACCGCGCTTGCCCTTCTAGTGGGAAGAATCGGCCTCCCTGTCAATGCCGGCGCGCGCGCCGGGCGCCGCGCCGGCGCCGACATGACAAAAATATCACACAGCCTCAATGACCTCGCGCGAACAGGATCTGGAACAGGGAAATCGCGATTTCCGCCACGATCAGCAGGACGATCGCCATTTCCATGAAGGACGAGCGGTCGGCGTCGATGATCTCGGTCAGCGCCCGGACGGTCTCGACGACGACATCCAGCTTGCGCTGAAGCGTCTGGCCGCGCTCCTTGAGCTCATATTCGTCCTCCAGACGGGCGTAGAGGCGCTCCAGGTCCGGCCGGTCCCACAGGACATCGGGCTTGTCGTCGACCGCGACGCGGCCCGAGACCCGATGCTGCGCTCCAAGCGCCTGACCGATCAGGCGCAGCATTTCGCGGCGGTCGCGCATCGGCCGGCCGACGCGCCCCAGCACATTGGCCAGCGGCTCGACCGTGTCGAAGACCATATTGACCTCGCGCTCGTCGCGCGCCAGCGCGACGCTCTTGGCGATGGTGTCGGCGAAAACCAGAAAACGCTCGTCGGACAGATCCTTGAGCGCGACCGCGCCATTGGGGGCGATGCGATCCTCCGCCTCGCCGACCAGCAGGGTCACTGACTCGTCCTCCTTGCGCAGGGGCGAGCCGACCACCCGGCCCTTGAGCCGCGCCAGCACGTCTTCCTCTTCGAGCGGGGTCAGGCCCGCCAGGACGGCCACGCCATAGCGGTAAAGCGCGACCTTGCCGTTTTGCCCGACGTGGAAAGCGAGCGGCGAGGTCGAAATGGCGTCGGCGCGCTCGAGCCCGTTCAGGTCGATGCGGTCGCCGAGCAGCAAGGCGCGGGCGGTATAGCGCAGAGGCGCGGCGGGAGGCGGCGATTCGCTCATCGCCAGCCTTTTACCTCAGTTTTGCGACATTTGCGCGCTTAGCGTAGCCTGGACGCCGGCGCCCCGCTCCGGCGCCGCGAACCGGATGGAGTTTTTGTGGATCGACGCCTTTTCCTCGCGAGCCTCGCGCTTCTGCCGGCCGCCCCGGCCTTCGCGCTCACGGACGACGAACTGCCTCTGGTTCCCCTGCCCTCGGGCGCCGATCCCAACGCCGTGCCCGGCCTGTCGTGGTATGGCTCCGGCCCCTCGGCAATCGAAATTTTCGATTACAACTGCCCCTATTGCCGCAAGGCCTTTCACAGCCTCAACGCCATGGTGGCGAAGAAAAAGCTGCGCCTCGGCCTGATGGACAGCCCGATGCTCTCGGCCGGCTCGGTCCAGGCGGCGAAATTGCGGCAGGCCGTGCTGATCCTTTACGGCCCCGACAAGGCGTTCGCCTTCCACCGTGCGCTTTACGCCACAAAAGGCCGGGTCGATGGCGATGTCGCCCTCAAAGTCGCCCAGGGTCTTGGCCTCGATGTCAAGAAACTCGCCGACACGGCCAATAGTCAGGAAGCCCGCGACCGGATCATCGTCCAGATGAATTTCCTCGACCGCATCGGCGTCTCCAGCACGCCGTCCTTCATCATCAAGAACCGCCTGCTCTCCGGCTGGCCCGGCCCCGAGGCCTTCGCCTTGGCTTTGGCCGCCTGACGAAACCGGCCCGCCGGCGCCGGTCGCCGCTCATTTGCGCAAAACTGTCATGTTGTTGGGCGATTCTGGCGTTTGGGCCTAGAGCATATTCCCAAAAAGTTGCAGACTTTTTGGACGAGAATATGCGTCAAAACAACTAATTAGAGACTTATTCCGATTCCGAAGGAACGGAAAAGGCTCTAAGCCGGTGAATCGGAAAATATCCTGACCCATGCTGAAAATTGAATTCTGGCCGGCGGTCGATCTGACCGTCAGCGTCGTCGCCGCCTTCCTGCTCGCGACGCTGATCGGCGCCGAGCGGCAATATCGCCAGCGCAGCGCCGGCCTGCGCACCAATGTCCTGGTCGCCATCGGCGCCGCGACCTTCGTTTCGCTGGGCTTTCGCATCAACGGCGCCGCCGGCGCCTCCCAGATCGCCGCTTATGTGGTGTCGGGGATCGGCTTTCTCGGCGCCGGCGCGATCATGAAGGAGGGCAGCAAGGTATGGGGGCTCAACACCGCCGCGACCCTCTGGCGCCCCGCCGCCATCGGCGCCCTGTCAGGCTACGGACTGATCGTCGAGGCGACGATCGTGACTGCGGCGGCGCCGGCCGGCAACACGCTGCTGCGGCCGCTGGTCAATGCGATCAATCGGGCGCCTTTCGACGAGAGGAGGTCGGAAGCCACCTATGAAGTGCTGGTCATGACCGAAGCCGAACATGTCGGGCAAGTGCGCGATCGCGTTGTCGAGGTTCTGGAGGAAGCGGATTATCCGGTGCGCGATGTCGAAGTGGTCGAACGATCAGACGAGGTCAGCGAAGTGATCGCCACTTTGGTCAGCACCGCCGTCGAGCCGGCCGAACTGGACGCCGCCGCCGAAAAAATCGCGCAATCGCCCCATGTCTCGCACGCCAGCTGGTCGTCGAACGCCGAAGAATGATGCATGCCTATCCGGTTAACGCAGACACCCACTACATATGGACTTAGCGGCGAGCCAGATCGAGACCGCATGATCGGCAGGAATCGGCTCGATGCGGTCGTACGACGCAAAGGTCCGGTCGGCAGCTATTGTGAAGGGTTTCGGGCGCCGGCCCCGCGGCGACCCGATCACGCGTGTGGGGGCCGGCGACCGAAACCCTTCACAATCTCTGCCGTTCCATCGAGCTCGCGGCCCCCTCTATCTGTAACGGGTGTCTGCGTTAACCGGATAGGCGTGGAATGAAACTGGCGCAGCGACTTCCGTCTGGCGAATGAGCAAAATTGCCGGACCTACGGCCTTTCAGCCCTGAGACGGAGGTAATGTCAGCGCACCGCGTCTTCGCCATAGAGGCGCTCAAGCCGCCGAACGGTGAAATGACCCCAGGCGATCGCGTTGAAATAATTCGTGAAAACGAGATTGAGCGCCGCGCCGCCGATCGCGCCGATCAGCGGGACGGCATAGGCCGCCGCGCGCTCCCAGACAGTGGGTCCGTAGCGCGTCGTCACTTCGGCGACGAAAGCGGCCATCGCCGGCGACCGCGTCGCGCCGCGTTGAACCAGGGCGGCGGTAAGGTCGCCCGACAATTTGCCGAGCAGCGCCCGCGAGGCTAGAGCCATCGCAGGTCCGGCGCGAGCGTCCGCGCTATTTCAGCGACCTTGAGCCATACCGCATGGCCTTCCCGGTCGCCGATCGTGGCGAGTTGATTGGCCTTCTCGCGCGCCATGCGCGGCGCCTTCGCGCCATGGCGATAACGGAGAACCTTGGCGTGGATCTCTATCGCCTGGTCCAAGCTTATCGGCATGGCGCGCACCCGGAAATTTGTCGCAACTTCAACATCCGCAAGGCTGGCCCCTCGGTTTGGCGCCGCCGCGAGACCCTAGCCGAAATCCGGAAACAGTTCAAACATGCGCCATGGTCAAGGCCAAAAAAGCCGCCACGAACGCGCCGGCGCCATGAGCGGCGAGCGGAAACGTTCAAAAATTCTCCAACGCGATTCTGTATTTCCGGGGCTTGAACCAATCGGGCGGGCGCGGCTAGGCTTACGGCCGTTCTGGATGGCGGAATCGGGTGGAGGTTGACCGTGAGCGACGAAAATTCCAAGTCAAAACTGAGTTTTGACGAACGCGTCCGCGCGGAAATGCTGGACAGTTTCGACGAGGAGCTGGAAGAGGAGCTCGACGATCAGCGTCTCGCCAGCCTGCTGGACGAGGCTTCGGAAAATCCCGAACATGTCGGCTTGAGCCGTTCGATCTATTTCAAGGAATTATTCCGGCTGCAACGCGAACTGGTGAAGCTGCAGGATTGGGTCGCCGATAATGGCCAGAAGGCGGTGGTCATTTTCGAGGGCCGCGACGCCGCCGGCAAGGGCGGCGTGATCAAGCGCATCACCCAGCGCCTCAATCCGCGCGTCTGCCGCGTGGTGGCCCTGCCGGCGCCGAGCGAGCGCGAAAAGGGCCAGTGGTATTTCCAACGCTATACGCCGCATCTGCCGGCGCGCGGCGAAATCGTCCTGTTCGACCGTTCCTGGTACAATCGCGCCGGCGTCGAGCGGGTGATGGGTTTCTGTTCCGAAAACGACGTCGAGGAATTTTTCCGCAGCGTGCCGGAATTCGAGCGCATGCTGGCGCGCTCGGGCATAAAGCTGATCAAATACTGGTTTTCGATCCAGGATGAGGAGCAGCATTTCCGCTTCCTGATGCGCATCCACGATCCGCTCAAACAGTGGAAGCTCAGCCCGATGGACCTGCAGTCGCGCGTCCGCTGGGAGGCCTATACCAAGGCCAAGGAGGACATGCTGGAGCGCACCCATATCGCCGAGGCGCCCTGGTGGGTGATCGAGGCCGACGACAAGAAAAGGGCCCGGCTGAACTGCATCGCGCATCTGCTGAGCCAGTTTCCTTACGCGGAAATTCAGCACCCGGATGTCGCCTTGCCCGAGCGCGCCCGCAACCCGGATTACACCCGCGAACCAATTCCCGAGGAAATGTACGTGCCGCGAATTTATTGAGCCCGGGCGCCGCGCCTGAAATCTTCCGGCGCGCCGTCGCCGGTCGGCCCAAATGTCACGACGGCTTCAGGTTCGTCCGTCGCTTTGCTTCCGCCATTCCATGATGGTTTCGCCTTCGGGCGCGCGCTCGAAGGCGATTGCGCGCCGACCGATAGCGATTTCTCCCGATGCGCCATCCAAAGCGATCCAGTCGCCCTCATGCAGGGCCTGGCCGCCGAGGACCGCGCCGCGCTCGTCGGCGTCGATCGCCAGCGCGCCGCACCCGACCAGGCAAACCTTCCCCATCTGCCGCGCGACCACCGCCGCATGGGAGGTTCGGCCGCCAATCGCGGTCAGAACGCCGTCCGCCGCGGCGAAGCCCGCGACATCCTCGGTTGAAGCGTCGCGCCGGACGAGGATCGCCTTGTCGCCGTGACGGACCATGGCCTCGGCCCGCGCGCTGGTGAAACAGGCGCGGCCGCAGGCGACGCCCGGCGCGGCGACAATGGCGCGCGCCGCCGCCGGGGCGGCTTCGACAAAGGAGGTTTCGCCGACCTTGGCGACATCGATCGCGGCGACGCGCCGCAGAGCCTCGGCGCGGTCGATCAGCCCCTCGGCCACGAGATCGACCGCGATCCTCAGCGCGGCGCGCGGCGTGCGTTTGGCGGAACGGGTCTGCAACAGGAAGAGCTTGCCGTTCTCGATGGTGAACTCGATGTCCTGCATGTCGCGCCGCGCCTTTTCCAGCAGCTCGGCGCTTTCCGCCAATTGCCGCGCCGCCAGCGGCAGGCGATCGCGCAATTGCGCTGCGTCGAGCGGCGTGCGCCGTCCCGAAACGACATCCTCGCCCTGCGCGTCGAACAGGAAATCGGCGTAGAAGGTCTTGGCGCCGGTGGCCGGATCGCGCGAAAAGGCCACGCCCGAGCCGGAAGCGCCGCCGGCGTTGCCGAACACCATGACCTGAACGGCGACCGCCGTGCCCAGAAGATGTTCGAGGCCGTTCATCCGGCGATAGGTTTCGGCGCGCGGGCTGCGCCAGGACAGATAGACCGCCCGCGCCGCCCCGAAAAGCTGCGCCATCGGATCCGACGGCGGCGCGGATTCTTCGGCGAGAACGAGAAATTCCGCCGCCAGCCGCTCCAGGGCTTCAGGATCGAGCTCGCCCTCATGGCCGACGCCCTCCGCCGCAACCATGCGCGCCAGCGCCTGATCGAACGGCGCGATCTTGGCTCCGCCGACCACTTCGGCGTAAGTCTGGATGAAGCGCCGCCACGAATTGTAAGCGAGCCGGGGATTGCCCGTGGCGCGGATCAGCCCGTGCAGGCTGGCGGCGTTGATGCCGACGTCGAGCACGGTCTCCAGCATGCCCGGCATGGATTGTTCGGCGCCGGAGCGCACCGAAACCAGCAGCGGCGCGCGGGCGTCGCCGAGCTTGCGCCCGGTCGCCGCCTCCAGCCGCGCGACGCCTTCGGCCAGACAATCCCGCAAAGCGGCCTGCGCCTTTTCGTCGCCCGAGAGGATCGGGCCGCACAAGGTCGTCGGCAGCACGAAGGCGGGCGGGACCGGCAGGCCGAGCGCGGTCATTCCGGCCAGTTCCGAGGCTTTCGAACCATAGGTCGCGGCGGGCAATTCGGCCTGCCGGTCGCGCCCGCCTTCGTCGAGGCCGATCCAGCCGAGCTGAATCCTGTGCGCGCTCATGCCGACAACTCCTGCAACAGGCGGGCGCGCAGCGCCATGGCCGCATGGGCGAGGCGGTCGGTCGCCTCCTCCAATGTCCGCGCGATTTCCAGCCCGAGCACGACGACCCGCGCCTCGGCGCCCGAAAGCGCCGGCCCGAGCAGCGCGGCCATGGCGGCGCGTTCGGCCACGTCGGCGGCGCGTTCCGCGTCTGTGACCGCGTCGATGCATTTCAGGGCGAAGGCGGCGTCCTCGCGTTTGCCCCGGGGCACGAGCAGCGCTCCCTCGACCGCACGCGTCATTTGCGCGACGGATTCCGTCGCCAAAGACGCCAAAGGGGAGAGTGGCGCGCTGATCCGATCCGTCCCGCCGCCCTCCGCCAGGCTGATGAGGAAAGCCGCCTCGTCGAAACAATCCGTCGCGGCCTCGACCTGATCGATCAACGCGAGAAGGTCGCCGGCGTCGCGCAGGCGGGATGACATTCCTCGCGCCTCGACCGTCAGCCGATCGGCCTTGGCTTCCAGCGCCTTGGCGCGCGCGGCCAGAACACGCCGCTCATCGACGCTCGCCAGCCGGTCGGGCAGAAAGGCCGTTTCGATCATGCCCGCCAGCATCCGCGTCAGGCCGAGGTGGCGCAGCGCGACCGCGAGGGTTTCGCGTTCGGCCGTATCGAGCCTTTGCGACAGATCGGCCTGGATTTCATCGCGGATCAGGCGCGTCGATCGACCGTCCTGCAAACCCGCGCAGGCGACATGAAGAACATGGCGCAGGAAGCCCTGGCATTGGTCGTCGCCGAGCGCCCGGTCGAGCGGCACGCCATAGGCGATCCGCCCGGACGCGGCGTTGCGGATCGCCTCATAGATCAATTCCGCGCCGCCAAGTTCGAGAAAGGCGCGATGGCCTTCGTCGCGCCGGGCCGCGTCGGTCAGAATGTCGATCGCCGCTTTCTTGCCGGTGAAGAGCTGAAGCGCCTTGCGCGCCTTGTTCCAGTCGATCAGGAACACGATGCGCGAACCGAGCCGTTCGAGAAAGCGATCCAGTTCCGTTGCGTCATGGGCGTGAAAAACGCCGGTCAGCAGGTAGAAAACCTCGCCCTCGGCAAGATTGCGCTGCCGCTTTTCGCCGAGCGCGCTCCATTGCGCGCCCGATCCGTCAAACAGGGAGATGAAGAATTTCGCGCGCGGTCGATGGACGTCGGTATAGGTGGTCGTCGCGGTCAGGCCTTCGACGCGCACCACCAGCACATGCGCGTCCGTCGTGCCGATATCGTTCTGGATCGACAGGCGCGCGCCGACCCGCCCGGCCGTGGTCGCCAGGCCCGGATGGCCGAAAGCCAGGTTTTTGGTGCGGTTCAGGCCGCGCATGAAGGCCTTGACCCGGGTGCGGGCGGACTCGTCGAGGCCCGCCGCGCCGGCGCCGTCCACATCTTCCACGGCGGTCGCGGAAGCCAGCCGGTTGATGGCGCGATGAAGGTCCATCACCAGGAGATGCAGACTGTCGCCAGCCTCGCGCCGCGCTGAAGCCAGCGCCAGAACCTCGGCGTGAGCGACGCGGTCCTCGGCGAAGGACGGCAGACCGCCGGCGATGGCGGCCATGCGCCCTTTCAGCGCGGCGGCCTCCTCGCCGCCGACGACTTCGAGCGGCGCGAGCATGGCGGCGAGGTCGCCCGATATGCCAGCGGCCAGGACCGCCGCGCCCGGCGCGACGAAATGGCCGGCGTCGAGCGGTCGGGCGCCGGAGAAAATCGCCTCGAATGCAGCGTCGTCCAGCCCAGCCGCGCGTCGTTCGCTCTCCAGCGACGGGGGCGCGCGGCCCGGCTCGGAGGCTTGAGCCGAGGCTTCCTGCAAAAGTGTCAGCCGAATCTTCAGGCGATCGTTGGCCGCCAAGGACGTCGCAATCAGGCTCGGCAGAAGCACGGCCTTTTCGCCCAGGGATTCGACGATCGCAACCTTGCCGACCATTGGCCTCGTCGTTCCTGTCCGTTCAAGGGAAGTGAATTATAGCCGCTGAAAACGCTTCGCGCGATTGCGTTGAATCAATCCCGTCTTCAACTATTGCAGCAGTCAAATGACGAGATCGGCGCCTTCATTCCAGCGCCGGGAAAACATTGTCATAAAACTGACACGAATAGATTTGCTGACTGAACCGCCGCGACCGCGGAAATCTTGCGCCGGATGGCGCCGTCGCCGATCATACGGTTTCCGCAAGATTGCTTCGCAATCCGCGGAAACGCCATGGCGCGAAAATCCTCTATGTCGCGGGCGGATTTTCGCGCCAGCGGAATACGAATTCCGAATGATTTATTCGGAATTCGTATCAGACCGGCGCGGGCGCCGAACGGCCGGGCGATCGCTCGACCTTCCGCGCGGCGGAAGCGAGCGCCGACCTCATCATGTTCCGCTTGTGGAATCTCGGATCGTCGGTCACTTCCCTGCCGACCCAGCCCGGCAGAGGAAATTCCCGGTCCGCCCGGTCGAGTTCGATTTCCGCGAGGGCGATTCCGGCAAGCTGCTTTTCGTAAACATCGACCGACCATTCGAAGCCGCCGTGAAAAACGCGATAGCGCAATTTTTCGACGATCAACTCGCCGCTTATCGTCGCCAGCAGGAATTCGGCGTCGGCGCGCGGGATCGGATATTCGAATTCGCGGCGCGCCAGGCCGGACCCGGGACTCTTGATCGCCAGCGACGCGGCGGATTCCGCGAGCCGGACGCGAATCTTGCCGCTGTCGAATTCGCCAAGGAGCCCGTCGCGCAGGCGCTCGACGCCGACGACTTCGTCGCGCCATCCGTCGTTGCGCAGCAGAAACTTCCGCTCGATTTCAATGTTCATCGACGGGGATCCGACATTTTCCATCCAGGATTTTTAACCTAAATCGCAGAAAATGATGACTGTTTCAAAACGCCGCAGGCGCGGGCCGCGCACTGGGAGCTTCGGCCAGCCGCGCCGGCGCATCGTTGCTTCCGCCGGCGAGAAGCCGGCAATGGCCCGAGCTCTTTGCGCGGTTCATCCCCTCGTTGCGCGCGGGGATGCGGCGGTATAGATGCTGGAGCCATGCGGACGTGGCGAAATCGGTAGACGCAGCAGACTTAAAATCTGCTTCTCCATGAGAGTACGGGTTCGAGTCCCGTCGTCCGCACCAATCCTGCTTGCAACTCACGCTATGGCGCGATTCCGCGCGGCAGCTTGTAGGGCGATTTCTCGCCGAGATCGCGGGCGAAAATCGCGGCGCCGTCGCCGAGCTTCACCAGAATATTTTCGCGCCAGTTCTTTTGCAGCCTGAGCGCCGGCGCCTCGCGGTCCCGCGCGCCCGACCCGTGCAGGAAACGCACGACGCGGGCGACGGCCGCCGTCCAGCGCGGATCGCCGGGCGGCGTCGCCGCGATGATCGGAAAGACGGCGAGTTTTTCGGGAAGCAGCACGCTGTCGAACCGGTTCACGCCCCGGTGCAGGCGCAGATCGATCAGGTCGGTCATTTCCGCCGCCGCCGCCCGGCAATGGCGCGAATTATAGGCGTCGCGCCATTCGACATCCTCCTGGAAGGGCATGGCGATGAAGCTTTTGCCTTTTTTGCCAAAATATTCGGCCAGAGCCTCGGCGGCGGGATCGGCCTCATGCAGGCAGATCGACGCGCCGGCGAGGTCTTCCAAACGCGTCGCCGCCGAGCCTTTCTCGACCATCACGGCATAGGAATTGAAAAAGACCGCCGGCCCCGGCGCGACTATTCTGGCGAGCGCATTTTCGGCGATTTCCTCCTGGGTAAGGAAAAGCACATCGAAAGCGCCGCCGTTCAGGGCTTTTTCGTCCTCGGGCAGTTCGAGACTTTTGAAGTCGTCACCTGCGTCGGGTCCGAGCGCGGCTATGGCGATGGCGCGGCAGAGATCGGGCAAGAATCCAGTCCAGCCCGAGGGCGTCTCCCGCGCCAGACTCGGGCGCGGAAAAGCCGCGCAGGTCAGAGGACCGCGCGCCTCGATCGCGGCAAGGCGCGATTGCGCCAAAGCCGGCGGCGCGGCAAGGCTGGCGAGCAGCAAAAGGGCGAGAATTCTGGCGAACATTAAAAAAACGCCGGCTCAATTATAGCGCGACAGAGTTGACGGCAAACTGTTGAAGCCGGGCGGCGGCGGCGCCTCGATGTGCTGGCGCCGGTCTTCCGGGACCACGCCGATCGCCTGACAAGCGCCGCCGGGGGCGTCGCCATAATGGGGCAGTTTGTCGACGACTGTATCAGGGATGATGGCCAGCGCGGCGGGCAGCGGCGGCTTGGCTCCTTCGAGGCGACCGAGGTCGAAGCCGGACAGCAGGCTCTGCGTCCCCGCCGCGGGGAGATCGCGCGGCCCCAGGAATTTCTGGTGGAAGCCCGGCGGGCCAAATTGATTGAACTCCGGGGAATCGCCGGCGGCCAGCGCCCGCGCCTCGTCGGGCAATTTCGCCAGCGGCGTCCGTCCAAAAATGGCGTTGATCGTCTCGATGATGGCGTTGTGGTCGCCTTCCGCGCTCGAAACCGCATGCGCCCGGGCGTAAGGCGAAATCAGGATCAGCGGCACGCGGGCGCCGCGCGCCAGCGGCAGCTTGTCCGGCCCATAGGCGAGGATGCGCGGCGGAACATGGTCGTAATGGCCGTCCGATTCATCATAGGCGATGAGGATGGCGCTCTCGCTCCACAGTTTTTCATCGCTCGCGATGGCGTTGATCACCCGCGCCGCCATGGCCTCGCTGATCTGGCGGTCGGAATAGCCGGGATGGTCGTCGTCGCCCGCCTTGGAGGCGCGGATCGCGGCCATATCGTCGGCGACGAGCGGCGCGGGAAAGTTCGGATTCTGGATCGGCGGCGACAATCCGGCGATGTTCTCATAGCCGCCGCGAATATAGATCACGCCGCCGTCCGGCAGCCGGCCTTTGGCGATATCGTCGAAAAAGTCGCCGAGACCTTTCAGATTGGCGCTCATCTGCGGGTTGTTGGCGATATAGCCGAAATATTGCGCGCCATTATGGTGGCTGACATAGCTTTTGTGGCTCGCCGTCGGACCTGTGTCGGTCGGCTCAAAGTCATAGCCCTCCTGATACCAGCGCCAGGAGACCGGCGCCTCGCCGCCGCGGCTGAGAAAATCGAGATCCTGCCGGACGTCGGGCAGGTCGAAGGGCTTGTTCAGGTCGGCGTCCGCGACCCTTTTGGCCGTCTCGCCGAGCAGGCTGAGCGGCAGGCTGGCGAAGGTCAGATTGGCCATGATGTTGGTCGAGGCGTAATGCTCGCGACAGCCCGCCGGTTCGCGATCCTTCGCCGCGCCGTCGAATTGCGAGCCATGGAACGGCTGCGCGTCGCCGAACATGGGCGGGGCTTGAGTTGCGCCATCGGCATAAGTCACGCCGCAGACCGGGGCGACGGCGGGAAAAGCCTGCTCCCTGGCGCCGTGCTCGACCCATTGGCTCTCGCCCCCCTGTCCGGCCAGCATGGCGACCGCATTGGGCGATGAAGGGCCGTCCTCGGCGGCGAAAATATGGTCGAAAATCGTGAAGCGCGACGCCCAACGCCACAAGAAGGGCACGGTTCTCGCAATCCATATAGGACATGACCAGACGCGCGAATTGCCGGGCCTTGGCCTCGCCCGAAGGCGTCCCGTTGGCGTAGCGGCCATATTCGTCGGCGGCGAAACCGTCCATCCGCGCGGCGCCGTCCACGACATCGATTTTTTTGGCCAGGCCTTTGTGCGAATGGTCGGTGCTGTCGGCGACAGTCGCGTTCTGGCGCGGGCCGATGCGGAAGGGCTGGACGCTCACCGTCAGACCGCTGGCCTTGTCGACATAGCTCTGGGTGAAACCGGGGGCGCCGGCCGCCGCGCGCGGCTTTTCGCCGTCGGAATAAAGGCCGTCGACGCCGGGGAATGTCCCGAACTCGTCGTCGAAGGACTGGTTCTCGTTGAAGATCACGAAAACGAATTTCACCCGTTTTTGCAGCGCGCGGATAGTGCGGTCCTGGGTCGCCGCGCTGTAGCCGAGGCTGGAATTGTCATCGCGCATGAAAGGCGCGACGTCCGGGGTCGGGTCGGGCTGCGGGCGAACCAGCTCTTGCTTCGTCTGCCCGGCGAATTCGCCGCGCCACAGGTCGCCGGCCGGATCGGCGCGCGCGGGCGCCAAAAGCGCCAAAATCAAAAGCGCCGGTTGGCCCGCGCCGGAAGCGAGGGCTTGCTTGAAGGCTTTTTTCACGCGCGGCCTCAGGTTCAAAATCCGAAGGTCGGAAGCTTAGGCAGCAGTTTCGAGCGCCCTTCTATCACGAAATCGCGGAATTTTCGCGCGGCGTTGCTCAGTTCGCGATCCGGGCGATGGAGCAGGAACCATTGCCGCACCAGCGGCAGGCCGGTGACTTGAAGCGTGGTCAGATGGCCGTCGGCGATTTCGGTCAGGCAGGTATGGGCCGAGATGATCGCGATCCCCAGCCCGGCCATCACCGATTGCTTGATCGTCTCGTTGGTGCCCATTTCGACGACCTCGAACACCCTGCCGCCGCCGATGCGCTCCAGAAAACGCTCCATCAGGATGCGGGTGCCGGAGCCTTCCTCGCGGGCGAGGAAGCGCTCGCGCAGCAGGTCCTCGGCGAGAATGTCGGTGTCGGCGGCGAGGCGATGGTCGGGCGGCGCGATCAGAACGTAGGGATGGTCGCCGAGGGTGACCGCCTCGACCTCGATATGGGCGGGCGGGCGCCCCATGATGGTCAGATCGAATTCGTTGCGCTCCAGCCCCTGCGATATTTCGCCGCGGTTGCCGACCGCCAGGGTCACCCGCACGCCGGGCGAGGCGCGCTGGAAGGCCGCGACGATCGAGGGGGCGAGATATTTCGCCGTACTCTCCACCCCGAACACGACCGAGCCGGAGGCGCCGGCCTTGAGCGCGGCGATCCGCTCGGCGACCCGTGCCGCCATGCGTTCGAAATCCTGCGCCATCCCAAGCAATTCAAGGCCAATCTCGGTCGGCGTGAACGGCCCGTCGGCCGAGCGGCGGAACAAAGGCGCGCCGATCAGCTCCTCCAGACCCTTCAATTGGACGCTGACCGCGGGCGGAGTCACATGAAGAAGCGCCGCCGCGCCGCTGACCGAACCGCGCTCGGCGGTGGCGGCGATGACGCGCAATTGCTTCCGGGTGAGGGCTTTCAGATCGATCATTTAGATAAACTAACAGGCCCTTCCATATTTTTAAATTTCATTTTGGTCATAAAGTCGTAAAGAGTCCACGCAGCCGGCGGACAACAGTCGGCGCGGAGGATGCCCATGACAAATTCCCAATCGCCGGCGGCTTCAGTCGGAGGCGAAAGCCTTGATGCCTATCTCAAGACCTGGGTCGCCGCGGGCGAAGGGCGCGAGGGCCTCGCCAAGACCGTCGCCGGTCTGGCCGGCGCGGGCGTCGCGCTGTCCGAAATCATCGCCGGCGGCGCGCTGAACGTCGCGCGCGGCTCGGAGAACAACGCCCACGCCGATGGCGACAAGCAGCGCCAGCTCGACGTCATCGCCGACCGCCTGATCGTCGACGCCTTGCGCAAGACGCCGACCGCTTATTACGCTTCCGAAGAGGAAGAGGCGATCCTCACCCTCGACGCCGCCGGCCAATTCGCCGTCGCCTGCGACCCGCTCGACGGCGGGTCGAACATCGACTGCGTCATGCCGATCGCCACGATTTTCGGAATCTTCCGCGCGACGACGGGCGACGCCACCGCCTCCTTTTTCCGCAAGGGCGAGGAGCAGGTCGCGGCGGGCTATGTGATCTACGGGGCGCAGACCGCCTTGCTGCTGACGCTCGGCGAAGGCGTGGCGCAATTCGCCCTCGATCCCAAGAGTTGCAGCTTCATGCTGGTGGCGCGCAATGTCCGCATCGCCCCGGCGACGCGCGAATATGCGATCAACGCCTCCAATTACCGTCATTGGCCCGACCAGATCCGCTCCTTCATCGACGATTGCGTCCAGGGCGAGAGCGGCCCGCATGGCAAGGACTTCAACATGCACTGGCTGGCCTGCCCGGTCGCCGAGGCGCATCGCATCTTCTCGCGCGGCGGCTTGTTCCTCTATCCCGGCGACGATCGCCCGGGCTATCAGCAGGGCCGGATGCGGCTGCTCCACGAGGCCTTTCCGATCGCCATGCTGGTCGAACAGGCCGGCGGCGCCGCCATCGACGGCCTGGACCGCATCCTCGCCAAGAAGCTCGACAAGGCGCAGCAGCGCACCCCCTTGATCTTCGGCTCGGCCGAGAAGGTCGCGCGCGTCGCCGCCTATTATTCCGGCGCCGATGTCAACCGCGCCCAATCCCCGCTGTTCGGCCAACGCGGCCTTTTCCAAAATTGAGGACTGACCAGAATGTCGATCAAGCATCCCATCGTTTCCGTCGTCGGCTCCTCGGGCGCTGGCACCAGCACCGTCAAATTCACCTTCGACCAGATTTTCCGCCGCGAGGGCATCAAGGCGGCCTCGATCGAGGGCGACGCTTTCCATCGCTTCGACCGCGCCGACATGAAGTCGGAAATGGCCAAGCGCCACTCGGGGGGCGAACACAGCTTCAGCCATTTCTCCGAGGACGCCAACCTGCTCGCCGAGCTGGAAAGCTCCTTCAAGACCTATGCCGAAACCGGCAAGTGCCTGTCGCGCACCTATGTCCATGACGCCGAGGAAGCGGAACGTCATGGCGTTCCCCCGGGTCATTTCACCGACTGGCGCGAAATCGGCGAAGGTTCGGACGTGCTGTTCTACGAAGGCCTGCACGGCGCGGTGAAGACCGACAAGATCAATATCGCCGGCCAGGCCGACCTCAAGATTGGCGTCGTGCCGGTGGTCAATCTCGAATGGATCCAGAAGATCCATCGCGACCGTTCGCAGCGCGGCTATTCGACCGAGGCGGTCACCGACACGATCCTGCGCCGCATGCATTCCTATGTCCATGTGATCTGCCCGCAGTTCACCCAGACCGACATCAACTTCCAGCGTGTGCCGGTGGTGGACACCTCCAATCCCTTCGTCGCGCGCTGGATCCCGACCGCCGGCGAATCTTTGGTGGTGATCCGCTTCACCAATCCGCGCGGCATCGACTTCCCCTATCTGGTGTCGATGATCGACAACAGCTGGATGAGCCGCGCCAATTCCATCGTCATCCCCGCCGACAAGCTGGATCTGGCGATGCAGCTCATCCTGACGCCGATGATCCTGCGCATTCACGAGCGCAGCCGTCGGGCCAAGTAATTTTCGAACCGCAATTCCTCAAGACAAGGACACTTCGCTATGACCGATACCCTGGTTGCGGATCGCCCCTCGGCGGCCGGCCCCTCCTTCGCCGACATGGCCAACGCCATTCGCGCGCTCGCCATGGACGCGGTGGAAAAGGCCAAGTCGGGACATCCCGGCATGCCGATGGGCATGGCCGACGTCGCCACCGTGCTGTTCACCCGCTTCATGCATCTCAACCCGGCGGATTCCGCCTGGCCCGACCGCGACCGCTTCGTGCTGTCGGCCGGCCATGGCTCGATGCTGCAATATGCGCTGCACTATCTGATCGGCTATCCGGACATGCCGATCGAGCAGCTTGAAAAGTTCCGCCAGCTCGGCAGCCACACCGCCGGCCATCCCGAATATGGCCATGCGCTCGGTATCGAGACCACCACCGGCCCGCTCGGCCAGGGCGTCGCCACCGCCGTCGGCATGGCGCTCGCCGAGCGCATGATGAACGCCCGCTACGGCGACGATCTCGTCGATCACTACACCTATGTGATCGCCGGCGACGGCTGCCTGATGGAAGGCATTTCCCACGAGGCGATCGACCTCGCCGGCCATCTCAAGCTCGGCAAGCTGATCTTGTTTTGGGACGACAACCATATTTCGATCGACGGCGCGACCAGCCTCTCGACCTCGACCGACCAGATCGCCCGCTTCAAGGCGGCCGGCTGGAACACGGTCCGCGTCAACGGCCATGACGAGAAGGAAATCGAAGCCGCCATCGCCAAGGCCCGCGCGCAGAGCGACAAGCCCTGGCTGATCGCCTGCAACACCATCATCGGCTATGGCGCGCCGAACCGCGCCGGCACCGCCAAGGCCCATGGCGAAGCGCTCGGCGCCGAGGAAATCGCCGGCGCCCGCCAGAAGCTCAACTGGCCGCACACGCCCTTCGTCGTGCCGGCGCCGGTGCTGAACGAATGGCGCAAGGTCGCCGCGCGCGGCGCCGCCGCCCAGGAAAACTGGGTGGCGCGTCTCGCCGCCAGCGGCAAGGCCGCCGCCTTCAACGCCCAGGTGTCCGGCGTGCTTCCCGCCGCCGCCGAGGCCGCGCTGAAGGAGCTGATCGCCAAGCAGGTCGAGGAAAAGCCCAAGATCGCCTCGCGCAAGGCGTCGGAAATCGCGCTGGCCGCGATCAACGCCGCGACCGACGTCACCATCGGCGGCTCGGCCGACCTGACCCATTCCAACCTGACCATCACCAAGGGCATGGAATCAGTGCGGCCGGGCTCGTTCGGCGGCCGCTACATCCATTACGGCGTCCGCGAAATGGGCATGGCCGCGGCGATGAACGGCATGGCGCTGCATGGCGGCTTCATCCCCTATGGCGGCACCTTCCTGATCTTCGCCGACTATGCGCGCGGCGCGATCCGCCTGTCGGCGCTGATGGGCATTCGGGTCATCTATGTCCTGACCCATGACTCCATCGGCCTCGGCGAGGACGGCCCGACCCATCAGCCGGTCGAGATCCTCGCCTCGCTACGCGCTCTGCCGAACATGCTGGTGTTCCGGCCCTGCGACGCGGTGGAGACCTCGGAAAGCTGGGCCGTGGCGCTCGCCGAAAAGGCCGCGCCCTCCTCGCTCGCCCTCAGCCGCCAGGCGCTGACGCCCCTGCGCACCGAGGCTTCGAAGGAGAACCTGACCGCCAAGGGCGCCTATGTGCTGCGCGAGGCGGACGGCAAGCGCGACGTGACCCTGCTCGCCACCGGCTCCGAAGTGGAGATCGCGGTCGCCGCCGCGCATGAACTGGCGATGGAGGGAATCAAGGCCGCCGTGGTCTCGATGCCTTGCTGGGAGCTGTTCGATCGCCAGAGCGAAGCCTATCGGCGCGAAGTGCTGGGAACCGCGCCGCGCGTCGGCGTCGAAGCCGCCTTGCGCTTCGGCTGGGACCGCTGGCTCGGCGAGCGCTCCGCCTTCATCGGCATGAAGGGCTTCGGCGCCTCCGCGCCCGCGCCCGACCTCTACAAGCACTTCGGCATCACGGCGGAAGCCGTGGCCGCCGCCGCCAAATCCCTGATTTCGTAAGGAGTGACGACATGGCCCGTATCACGCTCAGGCAAATGCTGGACCACGCCGCCGAACATAGCTACGGCGTGCCCGCTTTCAACGTGAACAATATGGAACAGGCGCTCGCCATCATGGAGGCGGCCCGCGCGGTCAACGCGCCGGCCATCATCCAGGCGAGCCGCGGCGCCCGCGCCTATGCCGGCGACATCATGTTCGCCAAGATGATGGAAGCGCTTGAACTGATGTATCCGGAGATCCCGCTCTGCATCCATCAGGACCATGGCGAGCGCGTCTCGACCTGCCTCTCGGCGATCCAGAACGGCTTCACCTCGGTGATGATGGACGGCTCGCTCAAGGAAGACGGCAAGACCCCGTCCACTTATGAGTATAACGTCGCCATCACTTCGGAAGTCGCGCGCCTCGCCCATATGGTCGGCGCCTCGGTCGAAGGCGAGCTGGGCTGCCTCGGCTCGCTCGAAACCGGCCACGGCGAAGCCGAGGACGGCCACGGCTTCGAGGGCAAGCTGGAGCACAAGGATCTGCTGACCGACCCCGACGAAGCCGTGGCTTTCGTCGCCGCCACCAAGGTGGACGCGCTGGCCGTCGCCATCGGCACCTCGCACGGCGCCTACAAGTTCACCAAGAAGCCGACCAGCGACGTGCTGGCGATCAGCCGCATCGCCGAGATTCACGCCAAGCTGCCCAACACCCACCTGGTCATGCACGGCTCCTCCTCGGTGCCGGAGGAATATCGCAACCTGTTCAACGAGAACGGCGGCGAAATGCGCGAGACCTATGGCGTGCCGGTCGAAGAGATCGTGCGCGGCATCAAATACGGCGTGCGCAAGGTGAACATCGACACCGACCTGCGCCTTGCCGCCGCGGCCGAGTTCCGCCGCGTCGCCAACAAGCACAAGTCGGAATTCGATCCGCGCAAGTTCCTCAAGCCCGCGATGGACGCGATGGCCAAGGTTTGCCGCGACCGTTTCGAGGCTTTCGGCTGCGCCGGCAAGGCCGAGCTCATCAAGGTCAAGCCGATGAGCGAAATGGCCAGGCTCTATGCCAGCGGCGCGCTCGATCCGGTCATCCCGACCAGGTCGGCGGCCTGATTTTCGAGCCGGCGCCGTTCGCGCGGCGCCGGTTCTTCTCGAACGATCTTACGCGTCGCGTTTCGCCCGCGGCGCGCCCGGAACGGCCCAACGACCGTCCGGGCGGACGGCAATAAAAACAAAGACGAACACCACGCCAAAGACAAACATCACGCCCAAATACAAACATCACGCCAAGGAAAAACCCAAATGGACCAGTCAGATCGTTACGCCAACCTGAACCTGAAGGAAGCCGACCTGATCGCCGGCGGCAAACATGTTCTCGTCGCCTATATCATGAAGCCCAAGCCCGGCTTCGGCACTTATCTCCAGGCGGCGGCGCATTTCGCCGCCGAATCCTCGACCGGCACCAATGTCGAAGTCTCGACCACCGACGATTTCACCCGCGGCGTCGACGCGCTGGTCTATGAGATCGACGAAGCCAAGGAGGTCATGAAGATCGCCTATCCGGTCGAACTGTTCGACCGCAACATCATCGACGGCCGGGCGATGCTGGCCTCCTTCCTGACCCTGACCATCGGCAACAACCAGGGCATGGGCGACATCGAATATGGCAAGATGCACGATTTCTACGTGCCGCCGCAGTACCTGCGCCTGTTCGACGGCCCCTCGACCACGATCAAGGATCTGTGGCGCGTGCTCGGCCGCCCCGTCGTGAACGGCGGCTTCATCGTCGGCACCATCATCAAGCCGAAGCTCGGCCTGCGTCCGCAGCCCTTCGCCAACGCCTGCTACGACTTCTGGCTGGGCGGCGACTTCATCAAGAACGACGAGCCCCAGGGCAACCAGGTCTTCGCGCCGTTCAAGGAAGCGGTTCGCCTCGTCAATGACGCGATGATCCGCGCCCAGGACAAGACCGGCCAGGCCAAGCTGTTCTCCTTCAACATCACCGCCGACGACCACCACGAAATGGTCGCGCGCGGCGAATATATCCTGGAGACCTTCGGCCCCAACGCCGATCACGTCGCCTTCCTGGTGGACGGCTATGTCGCCGGCCCGGCGGCGATCACCACGGCGCGGCGCACCTTCCCGAAACAGTACCTGCATTATCACCGCGCCGGCCACGGCGCCGTGACCTCGCCGAGCGCCAAGCGCGGCTACACCGCCTTCGTCCTGTCGAAGATGGCCCGCCTCCAGGGCGCCTCCGGCATCCACACCGGCACGATGGGCTATGGCAAGATGGAAGGCGAAGCCGCCGACAAGGCCATGGCCTATATGATCACCGAGGACAGCGCGGACGGCCCGTTCTACCATCAGGAATGGCTGGGAATGAACCCGACCACCCCGATCATTTCGGGCGGCATGAACGCCCTGCGCATGCCGGGCTTCTTCGAAAACCTCGGCCATTCCAACCTGATCATGACCGCGGGCGGCGGCGCCTTCGGCCATGTCGACGGCGGTGTGGCCGGCGCGACCTCGCTGCGTCAGGCGGAAATCTGCTGGCGCTCCGGCGCGGACCCGATCGAATTCGCCAAGAGCCACCGCGAATTCGCCCGCGCCTTCGTCAGCTTCTCGCATGACGCCGACATGCTGTTCCCCGGCTGGCGCGACAAGCTCGGCAAGGCCGCCGCGTAATTTTACGCGCTTTGAAAAGTCCCCTCTCCCCGCGCGCGGGAAGAGGGTTAGGGTGAGGGGCTGGGGGACTAGCCTCGATGTCGTCAGGAAAGCTTTCGTCTGTTTTCCGGTTGGCGCAGAAGCTCATCCCCCAGCCCCTCACCCAATAGCCCGTCGGCGAACGGGCGTCTTTCGACGCCCTATCCCTCTCCCCGCGCGCGGGGAGAGGGAGCCCGCATCCAGCCCGTGAGGACCGCCCATGAAAGCCTTCGACCGCAGCATCAAGATCGCCCCTTCGATCCTCTCCGCCGATTTCGCCAATTTCGGCGCCGAATGCCGCGCCATCGAGGCCCAGGGCTGCGACTGGGTCCATGTCGACGTGATGGATGGGCATTACGTCCCCAACATCACTTTCGGCCCCGCCACCTGCGCCGCCATCCGCAAGCACATCAAGGGCGTGATGGACGTCCATCTGATGATCGCCCCGGTCGATCCCTATATCGAGGCCTTCGTCAAGGCGGGTTCGGACATTGTCACCGTCCATGCCGAGGCCGGCCCCCATCTCGACCGCTCGCTCCAGCTCGTCCGTTCGTTCGGCGCCAAGGCCGGCGTGTCGCTCAATCCCTCGACCCCCGTCTCGGCGATCGAATTCGTCCTCGACCGCATCGACCTGGTGCTGGTCATGACGGTCAATCCCGGCTTCGGCGGCCAGAGTTTTATCGAAAGCCAGGTCGAGAAGGTCCGCCAGATCCGCGCCATGATCGGCGAAAGACCAATTCACATCGAAATAGACGGTGGCGTCACCCCGGAAACCGCGCCGCTGGTCGTCGCGGCGGGCGCCGACGCTTTGGTCGCCGGCTCCGCCGTGTTCAAGGGCGGTTCGGTGGACAATCCGGAAGTCTATGGCCGCAACATCGCCGCCATCCGCGCGGCGGCCGAAGCGGCGCGGGCCAAGAACGCGGCGTGATCCGCTTTCAAACGCTTTTGCCAAGGCGCCTGCGGTTCAACCGAACCGCCGGCGTTTTTGTTACGCCCTTTGCGCCTTGGCCTTGGCCTCGCGGCGGCGGGCGTGCAGCACCGGCTCGGTATAGCCGTTGGGCTGTCGCGCGCCCTTGAACACCAGATCGCAGGCCGCCTGGAAGGCGACGTTCTGGTCGAAATCCGGCGCCATCGGGCGGTAATCCGGGTCGCCGGCGTTCTGCCCGTCCACCACCGCCGCCATGCGCCGCATCACGTCGCGGACCTGATCTTCGCTGCAAATGCCGTGACGCAGCCAGTTGGCGATGTGCTGGCTGGAAATGCGCAAGGTTGCGCGATCCTCCATCAGGCCGATTCCATGAATGTCCGGCACTTTGGAGCAGCCTATCCCAAAATCGATCCAGCGCACGACATAGCCCAGAATCCCCTGCGCGTTGTTCTCCAGCTCCTCGTTGATTTCCTCCAGCGACCAGTTGACCCGGTCGGCGAGCGGGATGGTCAGGATGGTGCCGAGTTTTGCCGGCGCGCGGGCGGCAATTTCCTTCTGGCGCGCCGCGACATCGACCTCGTGATAATGGGTGGCGTGCAAGGTCGCGGCGGTCGGCGACGGCACCCAGGCGGTATTGGCCCCGGCGCGCGGATGGGCGATCTTGGTCTTCAGCATGGCCGCCATCATGTCCGGCATGGCCCACATGCCCTTGCCGATCTGGGCGTGGCCCGGCAGGCTGGCGGCCAGGCCGACATCGACATTATTGTCCTCATAGGCCGAGATCCACACGGCGTTTTTCATGTCGTTCTTGCGGATCATCGGCCCGGCTTCCATCGAGGTGTGAATCTCGTCGCCAGTGCGGTCCAAAAAACCGGTGTTGATGAAGAACACGCGATCCTTGGCCGCGCGGATGCATTCGGCGAGATTGACCGTGGTGCGGCGCTCCTCGTCCATGATCCCCATTTTGACGGTGAAGCGCGGCAGGCCCAGCACATCCTCGACGCGGCCGAAGATTTCGCTGGCGAAGGCGACCTCTTCCGGCCCGTGCATCTTCGGCTTGACGATGTAGATCGAGCCGGCGCGGCTGTTGCGATAGCGTCCGAGGCTTTTCACATCGTAAAGCGCGATCAGGCTGGTGAACATGGCGTCGAGCAGGCCCTCGGGCGCCTCGGCGCCGTCGATCAGGACCGCGTCGCTGGTCATCAGATGGCCGACATTGCGCACCAGCAGCAGCGCGCGGCCGGGCAGTGTGAAAGCCTCGCCCGCAGGCGAAAGATAGGCGCGATCCGGCGCCATATGACGCTCGAATTCCTTGCCGTTCTTCTCGAAAGTCGCGGAAAGGTCACCCTTCATCAGCCCGAGCCAGTTGCGATAGACGGCGACCTTGTCCTCGGCGTCCACGGCGGCGACCGAATCCTCGCAATCCTGGATCGCGGTCAGCGCCGCTTCGAGAACGATGTCGGCGACGCCGGCGCGGTCGGTTTTGCCGATCGGATGGTCGCGGTCGATGCGGATTTCGACATGAAGGCCATTGTGCTGGAGCAAAACGGCGCACGGCGCGGCAGGCGCGCCGTTGTAACCGGCGAACAGGCGCGGATCGGCCAGCACGGCGGCGGCGCCAGCCAATTCGGCCCGCAGCGCGCCGTCCGCGACGAAATAGCGCGCGACATCGCGATGCGAGGCGCCCGCCAAAGGCGCGATCCGATCGAGGAAATCGCGGCCCCAGGCGATCACCGCTTCGCCGCGCGCCGGGTCAAAGCCTTTTTTCGCCGGGTCGGGCGGCAGGATCGCGTCCGTGCCGTAAAGCGCGTCATAGAGCGAGCCCCAGCGCGCATTGGCGGCGTTGAGCGCAAAGCGCGCGTTCAGGATCGGCACGACGAGCTGGGGCCCGGCCTGGGTGGTGATTTCGGGATCGACATGGGCGGTTTGGACCGCGAAACTTTCGCCGCGTGGGACGAGATAGCCGATCTCGCGCAGAAACAGCCGATAGGCCTCGGCGTCGATTGGCTTGCCCTTGCGCTGGCGATGCCAGGCGTCGATCCGCGCCTGAATCGCGTCGCGTTTTTCGAGCAGAGCGCGGTTGCGCGGCGCGAGATCGACCAGAAATCCTTCCAGCCCCGCCCAGAATGACGTTGCGTCGAAGCCAAGACCCGGCAGGACGTCGCGATTGGTGAAATCATGCAGTTCGGCGGCGACTTCCATGCGCCCAAAACGGATTCGGCTCGACATTCCACCCTCCCAAACCAGCCGCTTTTGGGCGGCCTGTTTTTTCAGCGCCCGGCGCCACGGACTTTGCCGACGACTTCGCCCGATGAAAAGCGAAAAAGCGGCTTCCGGTCCATGGAATCATCAGCGAAGAGGAGAGCGCCTTTATGGCGGCCACGGGATCGGCTTGCTCGGTCAAGCGACCGCCATCTCATGGGAACCTTTCATAGCCCCAGATCGGAAAGCCCCGGATGGTCGTCCGGGCAGCGGCCCAGCGGCCAGTGGAACAGGCGGTCTTTTTCGGCGATCGGCAGGTCGTTGATGCTGGCGATGCGGCGGCGCATCAGGCCTGCCTCGTCGAATTCCCACAATTCGTTGCCGTAGGCGCGGAACCAATGGCCGGAATCGTCGCGCCATTCATAGGCGAAGCGCACCGCCATGCGATGGCCGCGAAAGCCCCAAACCTCCTTGATCAGCCGGTAATCCAGTTCGCGCGCCCATTTCCGCTTCAGGAAGGCGACGATTTCGTCTCGGCCCTGGATGAACTCGACGCGATTGCGCCATTGGCTGTCGGGCGTATAGGCCAGCGCGACCTTTTCCGGGTCGCGGCTGTTCCATGCGTCCTCGGCCATGCGGGCTTTCAGCGCGGCGGTTTCGGGCTCGAAGGGCGGCAGCGGCGGGCGGGACATTGGCTTGCTCCTGGTTATAGTTTGTCTGCAAGGCGGGCGGCGGCGGCGCGCGCCTGAGCCTGGCGCGTCGCGGAAAAAAGCGCCATGCGCTGGTGGACAGCGGCGAGGATTTCGGGCGGCGCGGTCTCCGGCGTTCCGGACTCGAAGGGCGGCGCCGGCGCATATTCGAGGCCGAGCTGGATCGTTTGCGCGACATTTTCGCCGGCGATCTCGGCCAGAACGGTCAAGGCGAAATCGATTCCGGCGGTGACGCCGCCGCCGGTGATGACATTGCCGTCGCGCACGACGCGATTTTCATCCGGGATCGCGCCGAACAGCGGCAAAAGATCGCGCCAGGCCCAATGGCAGGCGGCGCGCTTGCCTTGCAGCAGGCCGGCGGCGCCGAGAATCAGCGAACCCGTGCAGACCGAGGTGACATAACGCGCGCCCGCCGCCAACCGGCGGATTTCGCCGATGAAATTTTCGTCCAGCGCGACCTCCAGCGCATTCGTCCCGCCGGGAACGCACAAAAGATCGCAGGCGACGACATCGGCGAGGCGGCCGGCGCCGGCGAACACCAATCCTTCGCTGGGAACCTCGCCGCCCGTGCTGCTGGCGACGACGATTTCGGCGCCGGGCATGCGCGCGAAAAACTGCTGCGGCCCGGTGAAATCGAGCTGGGTCATTCCCGGATAGACGGCGAACAGGATGCGGAAATTCTGCTGGGTCATGGCCGGCCTCTCTCCCCTACTCTGCCCCGCCGCGCCGATTGACGAAATGACAATGATCCCTCATTTTAAGACATGATCCGAAAAATCGGACTCCTGATCTATCCGGATTTCCAGATTCTCGACGCCGCCGGGCCGGTCGCGGCTTTCGAGATCGCCGGACGCCTGAGCGGAGCCGTCCATGAACTGTCGCTTGTCTCGGCCGCGGGCGGCCTTGTACGCTCGTCGTCCGGCGTGGCCATGGCGAGCGCGCGCCTCCGCGACGCCGGCCGGTTCGACACGCTGATCGTCGTCGGCGGCGAAGGATCGCGCCAGGCGATGCATTGCCCGGAGACGCGCGCTTTCTTGCAGGCTCAGGCCCGTTCGGCGCGGCGGATGTGCAGCGTCTGCACGGGCGCCTTTCCGCTCGCCGCCGCCGGGCTGCTCGACGGGCGCGGGGCGACCACCCATTGGCGCCGGGCGGAAGCTTTGGCGCGCCAGTTTCCCGCCGTTTCGGTCCAACCTGACGCCATCTATGTGCGCGACGGCGCTTTCTGGACCTCGGCGGGAATCACCGCCGGCATCGACCTCGCCCTGGCGCTGATCGCCGAGGATCTGGGCGAGGCGCTGGCGCGGCGCGTGGCGCAGGACATGGTGGTCTTTTACCGGCGGCCGGGCGGCCAGTCGCAATTTTCCGCTTTGCTCGATCTTGGCGGCGGCGAAAGCCGCTTCGCCGAACTGCTCGGCTGGGCGCGCCGCAATCTGAGCGAAAAACTGACGGTGGAGGCCCTGGCCGAACAGGCGGGATTAAGCCCGCGCCAGTTCTCGCGCGCTTTCCTGCGCTCCGTCGGCATGAGCCCGGCCAGGGCGGTCGAGCGCCTGCGGCTCGAAGCCGCGCGCGAAAAAGTCGAACATTCCGAGGAGCCGATCGAACGGATCGCCGGGAAAACCGGCTTCCGCGATCCCGAACGCATGCGCCGCGCCTTTTTGCGCGCCTTCGGCCAGCCGCCGCGCGCCATGCGCCGCCTCGCCCGCGAAAATTGACGACGCGGCGCGGGCCGATTGACTTCGCGGGGTCATGCGATCAATAGAGAAAAGGCCCAGCCAGAGTGTTCCATGACATCCGTCACGCTGATCGACAATTACGATTCCTTCACCTTCAATCTGGTGCATTACCTCGGCGAACTCGGCGCCACGGTGAAGGTTCTGCGCAATGACGCGGCCTCGGCCGAGGCGATCGCCGGCCAGGAGCCGGACGCCATCGTGCTGTCGCCCGGCCCCTGCACGCCGCACGAGGCCGGGGTGTGCCTCGATCTGATCCGCGTCGCCAGCCCGCGCATTCCGATCTTCGGCGTCTGTCTCGGCCATCAGGCGATCGGCGAGGCTTTCGGCGGCGAAGTGGTGCGCGCGCCCCAGCCGGTCCATGGCAAGATCGCCGAGATTTTCCACGACGGCGAGACGGTTTTCCACGGCCTGCCCAGCCCGTTCAAGGCCACGCGTTATCATTCGCTGGTAGTGCGCCGCGAATCCCTGCCGACCGAGCTCGCGGCGACCGCCCATACCGGCGACGGGCTGATCATGGGCCTGAGCCATATCACCCGCCCCACCCATGGCGTGCAGTTCCATCCCGAAAGCATCGCCTCGGAACATGGCCATGCCTTGATGCGCAATTTCCTCGATCTGTCGAAAGCCTGGAACGCCGCGCGTCGGGGCAAGTAATGAATTCCTTCAAGACCTTCCTCGCCAGGATCGCCGACCGCGACTCCTTGAGCCGCGACGAGGCCGAGGAAGCCTTCGGCCTGATCCTCGCCGGCGAGGTCTCGTCGGCGCAAATCGGCGCCTTTCTCATGGGCCTGCGCGTGCGCGGCGAGACGTTGGACGAATTGACCGGCGCGGTTTCCGCCATGCGCGCCCGCATGTTGCGGGTGACGGCGCCGGAAGGCGCCATCGACGTCGTCGGCACCGGCGGCGACGGCGCCCAGACCTATAATATATCGACCCTCACGGCGATTGTCGTCGCCGCCTGTGGCGCGCCCGTCGCCAAGCATGGCAATCGCGCCGCCAGCTCGTTTTCCGGCGCCTCCGACGTTTTGACCGGCTTGGGCGTGCGCATTGGCGCGCCGGTCGAAAATATCGAAAAATGCCTGCGCGAGATCAATATCGGCTTCATGACGGCGCAGGCCCATCATCCCGCCATGGCGCTCGTCGCGCCGACCCGCAAGGAGCTTGGCGTCCGCACCCTGTTCAACCTGCTCGGGCCGCTCTCCAACCCGGCGGGCGTGAAACGGGCGTTGATCGGCGTCGCCGACGCGCGCTGGATGGACCATATCGCCCAGACGCTGAACCGGCTCGGCGCGGAAAAGGTCTGGATCGCCCATGGATCGGACGGTCTGGACGAAATCACCACCACCGGGCCAACCGAAATCATCGAACTCGACTTCGGTCGCACCCGCCGCTTCTGGATCACGCCGGAAGAGGCCGGACTGCCGCGCGCCACGCTCGCCGACTTGCGCGGCGGCGATCCCGCACATAACGCCGCCGCATTGCGCGCGGTGCTCGGCGGCGCGCAAAACGCCTATCGCGACATTGCCGTGCTCAATGCGGCCGCCGCATTGATCGTCGCCGGCAAGGCGAAGGATCTGGCGCAGGGCGCGCGCCTCGCGGAAGAAGCGCTGGCAAGCGGAAAGGCGCGCGCGACGCTGGAAAATCTGATAAAAATTTCCAATCAGGCCGAAAGCCCAAGTACACAGCCGGCGAAATAGGCGCTAAGGTCAGGTCATGTCGGACATATTGAGAAAGATCGAAGCCTACAAGCGCACCGAAATCTCGGAGGCCAAAGTGCGCGTGCCTTTCGTCACCCTGGAGCGCAAGGCCCATGACCGCGATCCGCCGCGCGGTTTTTTGCGCGCCATCGAGGCCCAGTTCGGGTCCGGATTGCCGGCCCTGATCGCCGAGGTGAAGAAGGCGAGCCCGTCCAAGGGCCTGATCCGCGAGAAGTTCGACCCGCCGGCGCTCGCCCGCGCCTATGAAGCGGGCGGCGCGACCTGCCTTTCGGTGCTCACCGACGCCCCGTCCTTCCAGGGCAAGCTTGACGATCTCACCGCCGCCCGCGCCGCGACTCACCTGCCCGCCCTGCGCAAGGATTTTCTGTTCGACCCCTATCAGGTCTACGAGGCCCGCGCGGCCGGGGCCGATTGCATTCTCATCATCATGGCCTGCGTCAACGACCGCGAGGCCAAGGCGCTCAACGCCGCCGCCCACGACCTGCATATGGACGTGCTGGCCGAGGCCCATGACGAAACCGAATTCAACCGGGCTTTGGCGCTGGAGACGCGGCTGGTCGGGATCAACAACCGCAACTTGCGCGATTTCACCGTCTCGCTCGAGACCACCGAGCGCCTCGCCGCCCGCGCGCCGAAGGATCGGCTGATCGTCGCCGAAAGCGGGATTTCCTCGCATGACGACATTGCGCGGCTGCGCAAGGCCGGCGTCCATGTTTTCCTCGTCGGCGAATCCCTCATGCGTCAGGCCGATGTGAAGGAAGCGACCCGCCGCCTCCTCACCGGCGTCCTCGCCGCCCAGCCGGCATGAGCCCGAAAAAGCCAGCCCTCACCCATATCAATGCGGCGGGCGAGGCTTTTATGGTCGATGTCTCGGGGAAAGCCCGCACGGCGCGCGAGGCGCTGGCGCGCGGCGCCGTGGTCATGCTGCCGGAAACCCTCGCCCTGTGCCTCTCCGGCCACGCTAAGAAAGGCGATGTTTTCGCCGCCGCGCGCATCGCCGGGATCATGGCGGCCAAGAAAACCCATGAACTGATTCCGCTGTGCCATCCGCTCAACCTGACCAAGGTCGCGGTGGAGATTTCGCCCGACGAGTCCCTGCCCGGCGTGCGCGTCGCCGCGCGGACAAAAACCTTGGGCGAGACGGGCGTGGAAATGGAGGCGCTCACCGCCGTCTCGATCGCCTGCCTCACCATCTACGACATGCTGAAAGCCGCCGACCGCGCCATGCGGATCGAGGGCATCGTGCTGGCCGAGAAGACAGGCGGCAAGTCGGGCGATTATTTCAGGGAAGAATGATGTGACGGCCCCCACCCGGCCGCCATTCGGCGGCCCCCTCCCCACAAGGGGGAGGGATGGAGCCGCGATCTTCGTCGTTGCGACGGCAATCCCTCCCCCTTGTCGTGAGTGTCGCGAGCCTAAGCGAGCCGGGTGGCCTTTTTGCGAAAATAGCCGCAGCCGGCGACGCCCATGGCGCGGCCCCCTCCCCACAAGGGGGAGGGATGGAGCCGCGATCTTCGTCGTTGCGACGGCAATCCCTCCCCCTTGTCGTGAGTGTCGCGAGCCTAAGCGAGCCGGGTGGCCTTTTTGCGAAAATAGCCGCAGCCGGCGACGCCCATGGCGCGGCCCCCTCCCCACAAGGGGGAGGGATGGAGCCGCGATCTTCGTCGTTGCGACGGCAATCCCTCCCCCTTGTGGGGAGGGTGGCGAGCGTAAGCGAGCCGGGTGGGGCCTCGGCCGCGCTAAAGCGTGGCGCCCTCGCCTTCGAAAGCCCGCACCCACATGGCGCAAAGCCCTGAGCGCACGATGTCGTCGAGTTCGAATTCGATCACCGGCACCGGCAGTTCGTGGGCGCGGATCAGTTCGATCATCTTGCGCAGGCCGGAGGCCTGATGGATGTCGGATTGACTCACATCGCCATTGACCACGCTGACGCAGTTCTCGCCGACCCGGGTGAGGAAGGTCTTGATCTCCCCCACCGTGGTGTTCTGCGCCTCGTCGAGCAGGATGAAGGCGTTTTTCCATGAGCGCCCGCGCATCACCTCGAAGGGCGCCATTTCGATGCCGCCGCGTTTCAGCGCGATGTCGAAGGCGGCGTCGCCGATGCGCTCCTTGATCGCGTCGGCGATCGGAACCGCCCAGGGCGCGAATTTATCCTGAAGCGAGCCCGGGAAAAAGCCGAGCGAGCGACCGCAGGGGACATTGGGGCGGGTGAGGATGATTTTGTCGATGCGCCCGGTGCGGAAGAGATCGGCGGCATGGGTGGCGGCGATCCAGGTTTTTCCAGTTCCGGCAGGGCCAAGGACGACGATTTGCTGGCTTGATTTCAGGGCGGCCAGATATTGCGCCTGCGTGGGATTAAGAGCTTTGATGGGTGGAAGGACGCGATCTTTCTGGAACTTGTTTCCCTTGAACTCGATGATTTCGGCATCTCCGTGCTGACGGGAATTGCGGCTCTTTCTTCGGTCCAGTTGCTTGCCCACGCGCAGACTCCTGAGTGGTGAATCGACGGGCGCGCTCTCCGCTAGGGCGGAAAGCACGGTGGAGGGATATGCGTATTTGCTGGAGATAAAGCGGGAGCGGCTTTTGCGCGCTTTTGTTTGAGTGACGCCATCGGCCTGCTCCTCGCTAATCTCAGGATAAGCGATTCGTCCCAAATACAAAGTAAATTATTTGGACTTTTCCCAAGCGAAAAAGCTTGAGATGACGCAGAAAGTCGCTCTCACGATTGCGAATCGCGAATCGCTGAAATGTTTCACGCGTTCGAAGCGCCGCTTTCGCCTGAGCCGAAGACTAGAAATTTCACCTTGCTGTCACATCCTGCCGATGAGCTGTGCGGCAGTATTGTCATCATGGCGCCGGCGAAAGGCGCAGTGAACGCCGCTCCCGCAACTGAATGCGGTCATCGCCTCAACACCGTCATTGCGAGCGAAGCGAAGCAATCCATACAATCTTTCAACAGGTTGCGAGGTGGATTCCTTCGCCATAGCCCGGCGCAAGCGCCGGGCGTCATTTCGACGGGCGCGCTTATGGCGCGCCCTGTGGCTCGCAATGACGTTTACTGTGTGATGTCTATGCGCTCGGCAGGTTGCGCGCCAGCGCCTCCAGCACCGCCATGCGCACGGCGACGCCCATTTCGACCTGCTCGCGGATCAGGCTCTGCTCGCCGTCGGCGACGCTGGAATCGATCTCGACGCCGCGATTCATCGGCCCCGGATGCATCACCAAAGCATCGGGTTTGGCGTAAGCCAGCTTGTCGGAATCGAGGCCGAAAAAGCGGAAATATTCGCGCGTCGACGGGATGAAGGAACCCGACATCCGCTCGCGCTGAAGCCGCAGCATCATCACGATGTCGGCGTCGCGTAAGCCCTCGCGCATGTTGTTGTGAACCTCGACGCCCATCTGGTCGATCCCGGTCGGCATCAGGGTCGAGGGGCCGACCACCCGCACCCGCGCGCCGAGCGCCGACAGCAGGATGATGTTGGAGCGCGCGACGCGCGAATGCAGAACGTCGCCGCAGATCGCCACCACCAGCCCCTCGACGCGGCCCTTGGCGCGGCGCATGGTCAGCGCGTCGAGCAAAGCTTGCGTCGGATGCTCATGGGCGCCGTCGCCGGCGTTGACCACGGCGCAATCGACCTTGCGCGCCAGAAGATGGGCGGCGCCCGCCTGATGATGGCGCACCACGATAATGTCCGGCCGCATGGCGTTGAGGGTGATTGCGGTGTCGATGAGCGTCTCGCCCTTTTTCACCGAGCTGGTCGCCACCGACATGTTCATCACATCGGCGCCGAGGCGCTTGCCGGCGAGTTCGAACGAAGACTGGGTGCGGGTCGAGGCCTCGAAAAACAGATTGATCAGGGTGCGGCCCGAAAGCGTGTCTTTTTTCTTTTCCGCCTGACGCGAGACCGCGACCGCCTCCTCGGCGAGATCGAGAAGATGCAATATGTCGAGCCGGTTGAGGCCCTCTATGCCGAGGAGGTGCTTGTGCGAGAAGGAAAATCCGGGAATGGACATTTTCGGGCTCGATCCGGGAAAGCGGCGCGAGATGAATGCGAAAAATCCGGGCGCCGCGCAAGGACCATTTGACATAACCGCCCCGCTCGCCCATTTTCCCCCGCCGTTCGGGGCCGGGAGGCCCAAAATTTTTCGGGCCGGACAAAGGGCCCTCGGGGTCGCCAAATGGATGTCGTCATCGTCGAATTGCCGGCCAAGGCCAAGACGATCAATAAATATCTCGGCCGAAATTTCGATGTCGTGGCCTCTTTCGGCCATGTCCGCGATCTGCCGGCCAAGGACGGATCGGTCGATCCCGACGCCGATTTCAAAATGCTGTGGGAAGTGGATGGCAAGGCGGGCAAGCGCCTGGCCGACATCGCGGCCAAGGTGAAAAACGCCGACCGCATCGTCCTCGCCACCGACCCGGATCGCGAGGGCGAGGCCATTTCCTGGCATGTTCTGGAAGTTTTACGCGCCAAGCGCGTGCTCAAAGACAAGCCGGTCGAGCGGGTGGTGTTCAACGCGATCACCAAGGATGCGATCCTGGAGGCGATGAAACATCCGCGCCAGATCGACGAAAGCCTGGTCGAGGCCTATCTCGCCCGCCGCGCCCTGGATTATCTGGTCGGCTTCAATCTCTCGCCGGTGCTGTGGCGCAAGCTGCCGGGCGCGCGTTCCGCCGGGCGCGTGCAATCGGTGGCGCTGCGCCTCGTCTGCGACCGCGAGCTGGAAATCGAAAAATTCGTCGCCCGCGAATATTGGTCGCTGATCGCCTTTCTGCGCAACCAGGCCGACGCGCCTTTTTCCGCGCGCCTCGTCGGCGCCGACGGCAAAAAAATCTCGCGTCTCGACATTGGCGCCGGGGCGGAAGCGGAAGGCTTCAAGCGCGATCTGGAAAACGCCGTTTTCCGCGTCGTTTCGGTCGAGGCCAAGCCGGCCAAGCGCCATCCCTACGCGCCCTTCACCACCTCGACCTTGCAGCAGGAGGCCTCGCGCAAACTCGGCATGGCGCCCGAGACGACCATGCGGGTGGCGCAAAAACTTTATGAAGGCGTGGACATCGGCGGCGAGACGGCCGGCCTCATCACTTATATGCGAACCGACGGCGTCGATGTCGCGCCCGAGGCCATTTCCGCCGCCCGTTCGCTGATCGCTCGCGAATTCGGCGACAAATATGTGCCGCAGGCGCCGCGCAAATATCTGGTCAAAGCGAAAAACGCGCAGGAAGCCCACGAGGCGATCCGCCCCACCGACATGTCGCGCCTGCCCAAACACCTGGCGCGTCATCTCCAGCCCGATCAGGCGAAGCTCTATGAGCTGATCTGGACCCGCATGGTGGCGAGCCAGATGGAATCCGCGCTGCTGGAGCGCACCACCGCCGAGATCGAAGCGAAAGCCGGAGGCCGCGCGCTGGACCTGCGCGCCACCGGACAGGTGGTGCGTTTCGACGGCTTCCTGAAACTTTACCAGGAAGGCAAGGACGACGAGGAGGACGAGGAATCCGGCCGCCTGCCGCCGCTGGCCAAGGATGAAATCCTGAAGAAGGACAAGATCGACGCGACCCAGCATTTCACCGAGCCGCCGCCGCGCTATACCGAGGCGACCCTGGTCAAGCGCATGGAGGAATTGAGCATTGGCCGCCCCTCGACCTATGCCTCGACCCTCGCCGTGCTGCGCGAGCGCGACTATGTGAAGATCGAAAAGAAGCGCCTCGTCCCGGAGGACAAGGGCCGTCTGGTCATCGCCTTTCTGGAGAGCTTTTTCGGCCGCTATGTCGAATATGGCTTCACCGCCGGGCTCGAAGAACAGCTCGACCGCATTTCCAACGCCGAGATCGACTGGAAACAGGTGTTGCGCGACTTCTGGCGCGATTTCTCCGCAGCCATCGACAGCACCAAGGATTTGCGCACGACGCAGGTGCTCGACAGCCTCAACGACCTGCTGGGACCGCATATTTTCCCGGCCAAGGAAGACGGCTCCAACGCCCGCGCCTGCCCCATTTGCGGCAACGGGCAATTGTCGCTGAAGCTCGGCAAGTTCGGCGCCTTCATCGGCTGTTCGAATTATCCCGAGTGCAAATATACCCGCACCCTGTCCGACCGCGGCGAGAGCTCAGGCGGCGCCGAGGGCGAGCGTCCCGGCGTGAAGGTTCTGGGCGAGGATCCCAAGACCGGGCTCGAAATCACTTTGCGCGACGGGCGTTTCGGCGCCTATGTGCAGCAGGGCGAAGGCGACAAGCCGCCGCGCTCCTCCCTGCCCAACAATCTCAAGCCCGAGGATGTCACGCTGGAAAAGGCGCTGGCGCTGCTGTCGCTGCCGCGCGAGGTGGCCAAGCATCCCGAGACCGGCGAGGCGATACTGGCCGGCATCGGGCGCTACGGCTCTTATGTCCAGCACAAGAAGACCTACGCCAATCTCGCCAAGGACGACGATGTGCTGGCGATCGGCGCCAACCGCGCCATCGACCTCATCATGACCAAGGAGGCGGGCGGCGGGGCGCGCGGCGCGGGCGGCGAAATCCGCGCCATCGGCGACCATCCCGAAGGCGGCGCGATTGCGCTCAAAGCCGGCCGTTTCGGCCCCTATCTCGCCTGGGGCAAGGTCAACGCCACTGTGCCGCGCGGGACCGACATGACCGGCCTGACCCTGGAAAAGGCGGTGGAGCTGGTCAACGCCAAGGCCGCCGGCTCGCCGGCGGGCGGACGCATTCTCGGCGAACATCCCGACGGCGGCCAGGTGGTGGCGCGCGGGGGGCGCTTCGGCCCCTATGTGTCGTGGGAGAAGGTCAACGCCACTCTGCCCAATTCGATGACGCTCGACGACATCGGGCTGGAACAGGCGGTCAGGCTGATCCAGGACCGCATCGCCTCCGGCGACGCCAAGGCCCCCAAGAAGACCGCGGCGAAGAAGACGGCCGCGAAAAAACCCGCGGCGAAAAGCGCCAAGGCCAGGAAGGGCATCGTGGATTCCGACGAGCCGCCTTTCGACGCCGGCGCCCCGGCCAAAAAGCCGGCGCGGAAGGCGTCGGCGGGCAAGAGGTAAGGCGCGCGGATCGCGCCGGCCCGCCCTCTCCCGACGAGAGCGCGTTCGTCGACAAGAATCACGCCCGCGCGGCGATCCTTTCGCGCTTGCGCAGCCAGGCGGCGTCGAGCAGCATCTGCGCCGCCCAGCGATAGACGTTGCGTTCGCTGATCTGGTCCACCATCACCCGCATGCGTTCGCCCTGCTCCTCCGGGCTCATGCGCAGCGCCCGGTCATAGGCCCTGGCCATGCCGTTGCTGTCGTAAGGATTCACGATCAGGGCCTCGGGCAATTCATAGGCCGCGCCGGCGAAGCTCGACAGGATCAGCACCCCGCGCTGGTCGTCGCGGGCGGCGACGAATTCCTTGGCGACGAGATTCATCCCGTCGTGCAGGCTCGACACCACGCAGATGTCGGCGGCGCGGAACAATTCGAACACTTCATGCGGCTCGTGGTGGCGGACCACCAGATGGATCGGCTTCCAGCCGTCGCGCGCATAGGCGGCGTTGATTCTGCCCGCGAGTTGCTCGGCCTCCTCCTGCAAGGCGGCGTAAGCGCCGAGTTTCGACCGCGTCGGCGCGGCGACCTGGATCAGCACGAACTTGGCGAGCCATTGCGGCGACTGGGTGAAAAGATCCTCCACCGCGCGCATCCGGTCGAGAATGCCCTTGGTATAGTCGAAGCGCTCGACGCCGACGGCGATGCGGACATCGTCGCCGAGGCCGAAGCGGGCGCGCACATTGGCGCGGCATTGCGCGGCGGGCGGCTGGCCGGCGAGCGCGCGCGGCGGCCATTCGATCGAGATCGGATAGGGGCGCACCAGGGTCTCGGCGCAGCGCAGCCAGATCGAGGAATTCTCGCGGTCGATCCGGCTTTCGATGAAACGGTCGGCGGCGTCGAAGAAGTTATTGCAGTGAAACTGGGTGTGGAAGCCCAGGATCGACGAGCCGAGCAGGCCGTCGAGGATTTCCTCGCGCCAGGGGCAGATCGAGAAGGTCTCGGCGTTGGGCCAGGGAATGTGCCAGAAGGTCACAATCGTCGCCTTGGGTAGGCGCTTGCGGACCATGCGCGGCAGCAGCGCGAAATGATAATCCTGAACCAGCACGATGGGGTTGTCGCAGGTCGCCTCTTCCACCACGATGTCGGCGAAACGCTGGTTGACCGCCTTGTAGGTGGCCCAGTCCTGCTCGCGGAAGGTCGGGCGGATGAAGGCAATATGGCAGAGCGGCCACAGACCCTCGTTGGCCGCGCCGTAATAATAGCCGTCCTGCTCCTCGTCGCTGAGCCAGACACGCCGCAGGTTATAGGCGGGATCGTCCGGCGGAACCGGCAGCCGGTCGTGGCGATCGACCGTCTCCCGATCCGCCGAGCCGCCGCCATGGGCGATCCACACGCCGCGACAGGCGCGCATCACCGGCTCAAGCGCCGAAACCAGGCCGCTCGCCGGAATTTGCAGCCTGACTTCGCCATCAACCCGATTGTGGATATAGGGCTCGCGATTGGAGACGATCATCACCTGCGCGCCGGGCAATTCGTCGTGCAGCAGGTCGCGCAGACTATCCGGCGACCATTTGGTCGTGACGCCATGGGTGAACTTGCGCCACACCCTGATGTCCGCGAGCAGGGCGTCGATCTGGCGGTCGCCGACGGGCTGGACCGTCGGCGGCCCAAAGCTGGCCGCCGGACGCGCGCTCTCTTCGAGGGCCCTGCGCAGGGACTGCATCCAGCTGCGGCGCAGCGCGAGGGCGAGAACGATGGCGAGGATGGCGAAGCCCACGGCCACCGCCGCCATGGTCGCTGTCACATAAAGGCGCGCTTCGCGCTCACGCCGTTCGACGACATCGAGGTCGTGGACGATCAGCAGCGTTCCCGAAGTGTCCCCGACGGTCAGGGGGAAGAAACTGATCCGGATATGCGCGCCCTTGGGGGTGGTGAAGGTCAGGCCCTCCGCCGTCCGATGCGCGAATTGGGCGCAATCCAGATTGGCCGGCATTTCAGCTGTCGCGATCGCGAGCTTGCCGGCCTTGTCGCAGAAGCCGATGCCGAGAATGCGCTCGTCCTCGGCGATCTGGCCCATCACCTTGCCCAGCGCGCTTTTCTCGCTGACGCCGGAGGCGGCGGCCTGATCGCGGATCGAGCGGTAGATCAGCTCGGCGCGCAGATCCATGTCGCGTTGAATCCAGCCATTGATGATCAGCGATGACAGCGAGGCCAGGGCGAAGATCAGAACGACCCCGGCGATGGCGCCAAGCCCGGAATAGAAGACGCCGGGCCTGCTCGCAAAATCCCGGAAATTCGCGCGCGCGCGGCTCATCGCGCCTCCTCCCAGCTTTTGGACAGGCGCCAGGCGCACAGGATGATCCCGACCAGCGAATAGGTTTGCGGGAAATTGCCCCAGAGTTCGCCGGTTTCCGGGTCGATGTCCTCGGACAGCAGCCCGACATGGTTGCGGCGGGCGAGAATCTTCTCGAACAAGTCGCGCGCCTCCCCGCACCGGCCAATCGCCGCGAGGGCCTCGACATACCAAAAGGTGCAGATGGTGAAGGCTGTCGAGGGCGCGCCGAAATCGTCGGCGTCGGCATAGCGGAGGAGATAGCCGTTGCGCCCGAGCGTCTTGCCGATCACGTCCACCGTCGAAATGAATTTCGGATCGTCGGCCTTGACCAGGCCCAGTTCGGCGAGCAGCAGCGCGCTGGCGTCGATCCTGTCGGAATCGAGGCTTCCGGTGAAGCATTGCAATTTGGCGTTCCACGCCCGCTCGACGATGGCGTGGCGCAGGCCATCGGCGGATTTGCGCCATTGCTGGGCTCGGTCCAGTATGCCGAGCCGGGTCGCGATGCGCGCAAGGCGGTCGCAGGCCACCCAGCACATCGCGGCGGAATAGGTATGGACCGATGGCTTGTCGCGATATTCCCAAATGCCGGCGTCCTCGGTCAGGGCCAGGGCCAGCGCCCGCATGCCGAGCGGCTCGAGCATGGCGAACAGGGATTCGTCGCCCTTCTTGGGCAGGCGCTCGTCGAAGAACATCTGCGAGGCGGCGAGAATGACGCTGCCATAGACGTCGTGCTGGACCTGATTGACGGCGTCATTGCCGAACCGCACCGGGCCGAAGCCGCGATAGCCGGCCAGATCGGGCGCGATGCGCTCCTCCAGCGGCTCCTCCGGCAGGACGCCATAGACCGGCTTGAGATCCGCCCCGCCTTCCATCGTGATCACATTGGTCACATAGTCGATGAAGTGCTCCATGGTCAGGGACGCGCCGACGCGGTTGAGCGCCTGCACGGTGAAATAGGCGTCCCTGATCCAGCAATAGCGGTAATCCCAGTTGCGCTGTTCGCGCGGGGCCTCCGGCACGGACGTGGTGATCGCCGCCACGATCGCGCCGGTCTGCTCGAAACTGCACAATTGCAGAGTGATGGCGGCGCGGATCACCGGCTCCTGCCATTCGAACGGCAGGTTGAGGTTGCGCGCCCAGCGCTGCCAGTTCTCCACCGTCTTGTCGAGGAATTCACGGCCGACGCGCGGGATGGAGTCGCGCATGGGCTCGTCGGGATGGAGGATCATCGTCATCGGCCGCGACAGAATGAAGGCGCCTTCGCTCGCGATATAGGAGACCGGCGCGTCGGTCGAAAGCCGGATCGAACTCCCGTCGGCCGCATAGCGCACGTGGTTGCTGCCCATGACCGGCTTCGGGCGCAGGGCCCCGCCGTCCATGCGCGGACGCAGGCGGACGCGGATGCGGCACAGGCCCGACAGTGGCTCGATGACGCGCACGATCGTCGGCGGGTTGAAAAGCCGGTCGAACCGATGGAAATGCGGCGCGAAATCGGTGATCGAGAAACAGGCGCCGCCTTCGGAGCGCAGGACGGTCCGCACCACCGCGGTGTTGCGCAGATAGGCTTGTTCCGTCTCGACCTTGCCGTCGCCGTCGAAGACGATGGAAAAATAGCCGTCCTGCGGGTCTTCGCCGTCGATCAGCGCGCAAAAGACGGGGTCGCCATCAACCCGCGGCCAGCACATCCAGACAATCGCGCCCGAACGGTCGACGAGTGCCGAAAGGTTGCCATTGCCGATCATGGCGGTGTCGAGCGAAGGTCGAATCGTCATTCTTCGGGCTCCTGCTAGCCGGCAAGCCGCTCCGCAAGATCGGTGAGCCAGGCGCGGACCGCCTCGGGTCCGGCAAAATCCGCTTCCGCGGCGGGAAAAAGTTCGCTGGCGACCCGGAAGCCATGGCCGCCGCGCGCGACGCAGGCGTCGATCGCCGCGACGTCGGTGCGGTCGTCGCCGATCATGACCGGGCGGCGGCCGGAGAAAGGGGCGGTCTCCAGGAAGCGCGACACCGCCTCGCCCTTGGAGACATGGGCGCGCATGATTTCAAAGACCTTGCGGCCGCGCAGCAGCAAAAGCCCATCCGGCGCCGCGGCGACGAAGGCGTCCAGCGCGCGGCCCAGGCCCGGTTCGGCGTCCGCGGCGCCGCGATAGTGAATGGCGACCGACTCGCGCTTATCCTCGATCAGAAGACGCGGGTCGGCGGCGGTCAGGTCGCGGACGCGGGCGAGGACGGAAGGATCGAGGCCCAAGGATCTTTGGACGCCGCCAGCCGGATCGAACCGCAGTTCGGCGCCGTGAACGCCCGCCGCCCGCGCCCGGAACGGGCGCAGGCGCAGGTCGAGGTCGGCGATCTTGCGGCCGCTGACCACCGCCAGCGCGCCATCGAGGCCGGCCGCGAGCCAGGCCAGCAGTCCCGGCAGGCCGGGCGGCGCGACAACCGCCGCGGGCGTTGGCGCGACGTCCACCAGGGTGCCATCAAAATCCAGGAAAAGCGCGAGATTTTTGCCGCCGCGCGACACAAGATCGAGCAGGCCCTTCGGCCCCGATCGCACAAGATCCGCGTTCAAAGAAAGCATTTCCCTCTTTGCCTGAGAATCGACATGAAAAAAAGCCGCGCTCCTGTCTAGAACGCGGCTTTGGCGATTCTGGGGCGAAGCCCCGCGATTAGTATATCGGGAAACGATCGGTCAGCGCTTCGACCCGCGCCTTCACCGCCGCCTCGACCGCCGCATTGCCGGCTTCGCCGTGTTTCGCCAAGCCGTCGAGGGTCTCGACGATCAGTTCGCCGACCTGTTTGAACTCGGCGGTCCCAAAACCGCGCGAAGTCGCGGCCGGGGCGCCGAGACGGATGCCCGAGGTGATCCAGGGCTTTTCCGGGTCGAAGGGCACGCCGTTCTTGTTGCAGGTGATTTCGGCGCGGCCGAGCGCGATTTCCGCCGCCTTGCCGGTGAGCGTCTTCGGCCGCAGATCGACCAGCATCAGATGGTTGTCGGTGCCCCCCGTCACCAGGTCGAGCCCGCCCGCGCGCAAGGTCTCCGCCAGAACTTTCGCATTGTCCACCACCTGACGCGCATAGACCCTGAATTCGGGGCGCAAAGCCTCGCCGAAGGCCACCGCCTTGCCGGCGATCACATGCATCAGCGGGCCGCCCTGCAGGCCAGGGAAGATCGCCGAATTGATTTTTTTCGCGATCTCCTCGTCGTCGGTCAGCACCAGGCCGCCGCGCGGACCGCGCAGGGTCTTGTGCGTGGTTGAGGTCACGACATGGGCGTGAGGAAAGGGCGAGGGATGGGCGCCGCCCGCCACCAGCCCGGCGAAATGCGCCATATCGACGAAAAGATAGGCGCCGACCGCGTCGGCTATGGCGCGGAAGCGCTCGAAGTCCCAGAAGCGGGCATAGGCCGAGCCGCCGGCGATGATCAGTTTCGGATGGTGCTCATGGGCCAGTCTTTCGACCTCGTCCATGTCGATGCGCCCGGTTTCGCGGCTCACGCCGTATGAAACCGGCCTGAACCAGCGGCCCGACATGTTGACCGGCGAGCCATGGGTGAGATGGCCGCCCGCCGCGAGGTCGAGGCCCATGAAAACCTCGCCCGGCTGGAGCAGCGCCAGAAAGACCGCCTGATTGGCCTGGCTGCCGGAATTGGGCTGCACATTGGCGAAGCGGCAGCCGAACAGTCTGGTGACGCGCTCGATGGCGAGATTTTCGGCGATGTCCACGAACTGGCAGCCGCCATAATAGCGTTTGCCCGGATAGCCCTCGGCATATTTGTTGGTCAGCACCGAGCCCTGCGCCTCCAGCACTGCGCGCGAAACGATGTTTTCCGAGGCGATCAGCTCGATTTCCCTGCGCTGGCGGCCAAGCTCCAGCCCGATGGCGCGGGCGATCTCGGGATCGGATTCCGCCAGCGAAGCGCCGAAAAAGCTGTTGGAGAGTTTTTGGGCCTTTGCGGCGATGGGTTGGCTCATTTCAGATTCCTTTCAGGGCGCTCGGGGGCCAATACGGCGGCGGCCGTGGGATTACTGGCCAGATATCATGTGCGGAAGGAGGACGCAAAGCCCCGGCGGAAGCCTTTTCCATAGACCGGGGTTTCACAATCTTTTGATCGCGGAGCGCAAGGCTCAACTTCGGGGTTGCACGACGCTGGATCGTTTAATTGATATGATGACGTGGGAATATTTATTCATAACGTATAATTTAGCAGGAAACACCATGGCAAAAGCGCCAACGACGCGTCCGGAACAGCACCGGGTTTGCAATCTCGTGGTTTCCCAAGGGGTTGAGAGGGATTACCAGTTTGAACACGCTCTTGCCGCTGGCGCGATTGCGGCGCCGCCCGCGAAACTGCCCGCCAGCGTCGATCTGCGCGCGGCGTGGTGGGACGTGGGCGACCAGGAAAACACCGGCTCCTGCGTCGGCTGGGCGTCGACGGACGGCGTCGCGCGTTATATGTTCGCCAAGGCGAACAGATTGGCGCAAAATGCGAAGCTTTCTCCGCGTTTTACATGGATGGCCAGCAAGTCCATGGACACCACCAAGCCGCACCCGGTCACGATGATCGAAGAGGCTGGAACGAGCCTGAAGGGCGCGGTTGAAATCCTGAAGAATTACGGCGCCGCGCCGGAAGCCAACCTGCCTTTCAACATCAACACAACGATGTATACAGGCGACGAGATCGCCTTCTATGCGACGGCGGCGACGCGAAAAATTGCGGCATACTACAATTTGCAGCGTATTCTACCGAATTGGAAAGCCTGGCTGGCCGCGCATGGTCCGGTTCTCGTCGGACTTCAGGTCGATCACACCTGGGACAACGCGACAGCGACCCACGGCCTGCTCGACAACTTCATGCCGGCGACGGTCCGCGGCGGACACGCGGTGACTCTGATCGGCTATCGCTCGGATGGCCGTTTCATCGTGCGCAACAGTTGGGGAACCGTCTGGGGCGACAAGGGCTTCGCTTATCCCAGCGAGAATTACATCAATGCGGCTTTTTTCAATGAAAGCTACGGGGTGACTTTGTGAAACGCGTCGTGGCGGCGGTCCTGGTGGCGGCCATTGCAATCTACGGCGTCTGGCGGATATCGAGGGGCGCGGGCGGCGACGTCCGCGCCATTCAAACAATCGAAAGCAAGAGCCAGGTGTTGAAACTCACCAATCAGGATAACGGCGCGAGCTTTTCGGTCCCCAAGGGCGAAGAAATCGAACTTCGTCTAGCAGAAAACGCCGGTTCGACCGGCTATAGCTGGGAGCTCGCCCCGCCGGACGCCAATCTCTTCGATTTCGTCGGCAAGGAATTGGTCTATCCGCAACGACCGGTCGGTTCGGGGGGGGAGGCGGTTTTTCGCTTTCGCGCGGTTGGCGCTGGCGCCGGTGACCTCGCGCTCAAGATGTGGCGCCCGTGGGAGGGCGACGCGTCGGTCAAGAACCGATTCTCGGCGCATTTCGAAATCAGGCCGTGAGCGCTGCGTAACCCCGGGTTCGCGGCGTCGGCGTCGCCCGCGCGCCGTCCCGGGCCCTTATACCATTGGCCCTTGTTTCCAACTCGTCGGAAACAAGGACGCCCGCCGGCGTCAGCCGGCGCCGCGCCGGTCGGCGCGGATACCATCGGTCCTTTTCAAGGGCCGATGGTATTATTTCTCGTCCGGCCCGGGATCCAGGCCGGGGCCGCGGTTGATGTTGGGATTGACGCCTTCCTGCGCGATCGGCTCGACCGCGGGCGCCGCGCCCTCGCTGGCGGTCGAAAAGCCGTCGCGCTGGTAGATGTCCTCGCGGAACTGCACGATGCCCTCGGGCGTGCCCCAGGCGGTGATATAGACCCAATAGACATTGACCGGCGGGTCGATCTTCACGTCGAGCCGCTCGCCGGAGGCGATGACCTGATCGATATGGTCGCGGTCCCAGCCGGGCTGGTTCTTGAGCAGCCAGGCGACATAGTCGCGCACGTTCTGCAGGCGCATGCAGCCCGAGGAGACGAAGCGGAAATCGTCGCCGAACACACCCTTCTCCGGCGTGTCGTGCATATAGACGCCGTAAGGATTGTTGATGTTGACGCGCACCACGCCGAGCGAATTGGCGGTGCTGGGATCCTCGCGGAAGCGGTAGTTGATCGCATCCATCGAATGCCAGTTGATCTGGCCCGGCGGAATCTCGCTATTGTTCTTGTCGTAGATGCGGATGTGGTTTTCGGTCAGATAATTCGGATTGGCCTGCATGCGCGGGATCAGATCCTTGCGGATGAGCGACGCCGGCACCGTCCAGTAGGGGTTGAAATCCACGTCGAGCGCGCGGGTCTGCATCACCGGCGACTGCCGGTCGATGCGGCCGACGCCGGCGCGATGGCGGGTGACGATCGTGTCGTTCTCGACCGTATCGACCATGGCGGCGGGAATATTGGCTTCGACGAATTGGTCGCCGAGATTGGCGGCGAAGGAGCGCAGCCGGACCAGATTGACCTCCAGCTGATGCTGGCGGTAGTCGGCCGGGACATTCATCACCGTCAGGGTTTCGCGGCTGGCGACGCCAGTCGGGATCAGGCCGTGGCGCGTCTGGAACCTTTTCACGCCCGCTTCGACATAGGAATCGTAAATCCCGGATTCCGAGGCCGCCGGATCGAGGTCGCCGGTGATGGCGAGGCGCTTGCGCAGCGCCAGCACCGCCGGCCCGCTCGACCCCAGCTTGAGCGCGGCGCCGGCGGGAACCTTGTTCCAGCCGCCATTGGCGACGATGGCTTGATATTTCTGGATCGCCGCTTCGGTCGCGGCGAGCGTGCGCGGCGACAGCAGCGGGGTGTTCGACCGCTCCACCGACACGCTCGAATCGGCGTCATAATGCTGCGCCCATTCGGCCTGGCCGAAACCGTCGAGGGCGAAGGCCGGGGCGGCGTGAACGAGCGCGCCGGCGGCGGCGCCCAAAGCGAGGCGAGAGGCGAAACGGGCGACCGCGCCCGAAAAGCGCGGCGAAAACGGGCGGTGGCGCGACAAATCGGCGAGTTTCAAGAGTGAGGCTCCCAACAAACCAAAGGGTCCAGGCTGATCGTTCCAGCGCGGAGACACGCTCACGCGCGCGGAAGGGCCCAAGCGGAAGGGCTTAGGCGGAACAGTCGGCGACGATGGTTAAAAAGGCGCGAATAGAGCGGCGATTTTAAGGCGATCGACCGCGCCCTCTTAAAGCCCTGGCGCTTTTTCCGCAAGGTTTCGCGCCGGCCCAACGAAAACGCCGGGCCAAACGGCCCGGCGGGTATTTTTCAATCGAGGCAGGAAAGCGGCGCGTGAAAAACTCAGAGGCGATATTTGATCTGGTCGGTCCAGAAGCGCTCCAGCCGGATCAGAGCGTTGTTGACGGTCTTGAACTCGTCCACCGACACGCCGCCGATCTGTTCGACGGTGACGACGTGCTTCTCATAGAGGCCGGCGACGATGTCGCGCACTTCCTTGCCCTGGGGCGTGAGGCTGATGCGCACCGAGCGCCGGTCGATGCGGGAGCGGGCGTGGTGGAGATAGTCCATTTCCACCAGTTTCTTGACGTTGTAGGACACGTTGGAGCCGAGATAATAGCCGCGGGTGCGCAACTCGCCGGCGGTCAGTTCGGAATCGCCGACGTTGTAAAGCAGCAGCGCCTGGACGGCGTTGATGTCGGAACGGCCGCGGCGGTCGAATTCGTCCTTGATGACATCAAGCAGGCGGCGATGCAGCCGCTCCACCAGGGTGAGGGCCTCAAGGTAAACCGGGCGCACTTCGGCGCAACGTTCGGCCCGCCCGGCGGCCTGGCTGGTCTTGGTCATCGTGCTCATCGTCGTCGTTCCTGGGTTCATTTTTGCGCCGAACGTTTTCCGGCGGCCTCGATGGTTCGCAATCTAATCGGCGCGAATGAAAACCAGTTTAAACAACAGGCTGAATCCCTCGTTACCACGATTTGCAGGATTCGCGGTGAATCTTGAGTGAATTAAAACAGTTCTTTACGTTGATATTTGTTCACACTTTCCTGTCGCCGCGCCGCGCCAGGCCGCGCAGCCGCGCAAGAATGTCGGCGATCATGGAAGGCTCGCCGGAAAGGCTGTCGGCGCGCCAGGACAGGAAGACGTAAAGTGCGAACAGGACGACGTCGACGAATTTCAGCGCGCCGCCGAGCAGGAAGAAGGACGGCTTGGCGGAGACCACGAAGAACTGCGCCACCAAAGTCAGAAGCCAGACCACCCCGCCCCAGGGCGCGAGCAGCCACAAGCCCACCGCCGCGACCGGATCGAGCACGGCGAAGAAAACGATCGCGGTCATCGTCGCCGGCGTCAGGCCGGTGAAGGAGCCCTGCGCCGGAGCGACGATGCGCAGCCATTGTTCGAGCCCCAGAACGATCCACAGCATCGCCACGACGCGGACGAACAGGGTCAAGCCGAACAGGCGGCGCGTTTCATCGGCCTCATGGGCCGGCCGGGCGCCGACCCGAATGACGCCCGAATCCTCCTCATCGAGATCCCCGCCCACGCGGAACGATTTGTCCATCGCTTTTCCTGCTCCCGGTCTTGTCCGCGATATAGCATTTGACCATGCGCGGCAAAATTTTTCGCCGCCTCCCCGCGATATGCTATGGGAGGCGAACATTACGGAACGAGATCATGACCGACGCCAAAAGCCCCGCCCTCAGCCTTTCCCTCGGCCTTTCCCACCGGCCCCGCCGCAACCGCAAGAGCGAATGGGCGCGCCGGCTGGTGCGGGAAAACGTCCTGACCGCCAATGACCTGATCTGGCCGATCTTCCTCGTCGAAGGCGAGAATGTCCGCACCGAGGTCGGCTCCATGCCGGAGGTCGAACGCCTTTCGGTGGATCTGGCGGTCGCCGCCGCGCGCCGCGCCGCCGAACTGTCGATCCCGGCGATCGCGCTTTTCCCCTATACCGATCCAGACCTGCGCGACCTCCACGGCTCCGAGGCGCTCAACCCGGAAAATCTCGTCTGCCGCGCCTGCCGCGCGATCAAGCGGGAAGTTCCCCAGATCGGCCTGATCACCGATGTCGCGCTCGATCCCTACACCAGCCATGGCCATGACGGCGTGATGGAGGGCGAGACCATTCTCAACGATGAATCCGTCGCCATTCTGGTCGAACAATCGCTCAACCAGGCCCGCGCCGGCGCCGATGTGATCGCGCCCTCCGACATGATGGACGGGCGGGTCGGCGCGATCCGCGCCGCGCTCGACGGCGAGGGCTTCGTCGATGTCCAGATCATGGCCTATGCCGCCAAATACGCCTCGGCTTTTTACGGCCCGTTCCGCGACGCCATCGGCACCAAGGCGGTGCTGACCGGCGACAAGCGCACCTATCAGATGGACCCGGCCAATTCCGACGAGGCCCTGCGCGAAGTGGCGCTCGATCTCGAACAGGGCGCCGACATGGTGATGGTCAAACCCGGCCTGCCCTATCTCGACATTATCCATCGCGTGAAAGAGCGGTTTTCCGCGCCCACCTTCGCCTATCAAGTTTCTGGCGAATATGCCATGATCATGGCTGCGGCGCGGAACGGGTGGCTCGACGGCGACAAGGCCATGCTGGAAAGCCTTCTCGCTTTCAAACGGGCGGGAGCGGACGGCATTCTCACCTATTTCGCGCCAAAAGTGGCGGAAATGCTCAAAAAGAGCGCGTGACGGCCCAGGCTCAACGCCAAGCCGGACTCGACGCGCCAAGCCTTTCCGTAGGGAAATGGGGAAACGTCCTCTGGCGCGGAGGGAGGAAATGAGCGGCAGGCAAGGCGCGCATTCGGCGCGGATAGAACGTCTTCAACAAAAATTGTTCCCGGAAGAGGGATTGCGCACGCGGCGGTTATTGATGCGCCCGCTCCAGGCGGCCGACGCTTTTCAGCTCGTCGTGCTCACCAACGATCCCCTGGTCGCGGCCGGGGTCTCCTTCCTGCGCCAGCCCTTCACCTTGGCCGACGCCCAGGCCCTGATCGCCATGCCCCAGGAGCAAAAAGGCTGTTTCGCCTCGGTGCGGGCCGGCAGGGACGGCCCGATGATCGGCTGCGCCGGCGCGCTGTCGCGCAACGCCATCGACATCGAGATAGGTTTCTGGCTCGGCGTTCCCTATCACGGCAAGCGTTACGGCGCGGAAATGGCGGGGGCCATGCTAGAACGCCTGCGCGAGGTCTTCCCTGAAAGGCGGATCGTCGCGGAATGCCCGCGCGAGAATTCGGCCTCGTGGCGGCTGCTGAGAAAACTCGGTTTCGCGCCGAGCGACGATCCCGCCACGCGCAGGGGCGCCCGGCTCCTGGCCTTCGAGGCGGCCGAAGTGGTGGATTGACAGGTTCCGGCGCGCCGCCTCTTGCGCGGCGCGCTCTCCGCCGCCAAATTAGGGTCTCGCAGCAATTATGGAGCGCGCGACCATGACCGAAGCCAACAGCTGGAACGCCGACCGTCCGGCGGTCTATCCACTGGCCCCCCTGCCCGCCAGCGCCCTGGAAGGCGTGCGGCGGCGCCGCGTCTTCGCCATATTGCTCGACCTGATCCTGGTCTCGCTGCTCTCCTTCGCGCTGTGGTTCGTATTCGGCCTGCTGACGCTCGGCCTCGCCTGGCTGCTGCTGCCGTCGTTCTTTCCGCTGGTCGCCTTTTTCTACAACGGCCTGACCGTTTCCGGCGCGAACATGGCGACGCCGGGCATGAAGGCGATGGACCTCGAAATGCGCCTGACCGACGGCGCGCGCGTTCCCTTCATCAACGCCTCGGTCCATGCCGTCCTGTTCTACTTGAGCCTGTATCTTTTCGCGCCTATCCTGCTGTTTTCGCTGTTCGCTTCCGACAAAAGATGTCTGCATGACATTCTGGCGGGGGTCATCGTGTTGCGCCGCGCGTGACCTTCTTCGGGATTGCCGGGCAATCACGCGGAAACCTTTGAGAGGGAAAGGCCTTGACCAGCGAGCCGCGCGACGCGCCGCAGTTCTATCTGACCTCGCCCGCGCCCTGCCCCTATCTCGCCGGCAAGGAAGAGCGCAAGGTCTTCACCCATCTGGTCGGGCGGCGCGCCATCAATCTCAATGACGCCTTGACCCATTCCGGCTTCCGCCGCTCGCAGACCATCGCCTATCGCCCCGCCTGCGACCATTGCAAGGCCTGCGTCTCGGTGCGCATCCTGTGCGACGAATTCACGCCCGGCCGAACCCAGCGGCGCATCCTCGCCCGCAACGCCGATCTTTCCGCGACCATCGGCGCGGCCCAGGCCGATTCCGAACAATTCGCCCTGTTTCGCACTTATCTCGATTCCCGCCACAGCGACGGCGGCATGGCCGACATGGCGCTGCTCGACTATTCCATGATGATCGAGGACAGCCATGTCGACACAAGGCTGGTGTCCTATCGCCTGCCCGCCGCCGGCGGCGAAGGCCCGCTGGTCGCGACCTGCCTCACGGACATTCTCGAAGACGGCCTGTCGATGGTCTATTCCTTCTTCGACCCCAACGAGCCGCAACGCTCGCTCGGCGCCTACATGATCCTCGAACACGTCGCCCGCGCCCGCGCCCTGGGCCTGCCCCACCTCTATCTCGGCTATTGGGTCGAGGGCTCGAAAAAGATGGGCTACAAGGCCCAATACCTGCCGCAGGAGCGGCTGGGGACGGAGGGGTGGAAACGGGTGGGCTGAGGCGGGGGCCGACCCGACCAAGACGGTCGGCGCGTCACGATGGTCTTCCCGGGTGTTACGGCGACGCTTTACGAAATCCCCTTTTTCCGCCCCATTTTTGGCGAGCTCGCGCATCGCGGGCAAATTGATAAAATCACGTTGGGTGGGGATTTAATAACGTGGCGCCGTAACTAAAAACGTTTCAAGCTGGGCTTGAACCGGCGGCCATCCGGAGAATGTCGGTTTGATGGAGAAACGCCATGCTCGATTTCGAACTGCTGCGCGACAAAGGCATATTGATCGTGACGCCGCATGGGCCGCTTGAAAAGGCAGATTTTGAACGGGTCGCCAAGGAGGTCGACCTGTACTTCGCGAAAGATGGAATGCTCTCGGGCGTGATGATCTATGCTCAGGGATTCCCTGGTTGGGATAGCTTTGCGGCGTTTTTGGCGCATTTCAAGTTCGTCAAGGACCACCAACGGAAAATCGAACGCCTGGCGGTTGTGACCGATAGCGACTTGCTCAAAATCATGCCGCACATCGTCGCGCACTTCGCTCACCCCCAAGTGAAACAGTTTCCCTTTGGAGAAAAGGCGACCGCCCTGGCTTGGCTGGAGGCAACTCGTTAGAGCGCGTTCGGAAATCCCCGAGTTCGAACGCGCTCTGTTATTTCATTGTTTTGACGCATATTCTTGTCCAAAAAGTCTATCAACTTTTCGGGAAGATGCGCTAAGCGCTGTGCCCGATCGCCTGGGCGATGCCGGCATATTGGCAGCCGGCGGCGATGGCGACGAAGGAATGCCAGATGGCGTTGTGATATTTCAGACTGTGCCATTTATAGAACAGCACGCCGACCGAATAGAACAACCCGCCGACGACGAGCAGGATCATCGTCGGCGCGGGCAGGATGGCGACCAATTGTTTTGCCGCGAAAATAGCCACCCAGCCAAGCGCCAGATAGACGACGATCGCGGCGCGGTCGAACCGGCCCGGCAGCAGGATTTTCACCGCCGCGCCGCCGAGCGAAACGATCCACACGATCGCCGCCAGTGTCCAGGCCAGGGCGCCGTTCGGCAATTGCGACAGCAGCGCCGTATAGGTGCCGGCAATCATCAAATAGATCGAGGCGTGGTCGAACCGCCGCAGCAGCCATTTCAGATGCGACGGCGGAGTCATGTTGTAGGCCAGGGAAAAACCGAACAGCAGGAAAAAGCCGGCCGCATAGACGCCCATGGCGAGGGCGTCGGAAAGGCGCCCCTGCCGGGCGACGCTCCCGATCAGCACGGCGAAAACGATCAACCCCGCGACAATGGCGACGGCATGGACAAAGCCGTCGGCGATCAGCTCGGCATGACTATAGGGGCGCTTGAAAAGGCGAGGATGGTTTTCGGGTAGCGTCATTCGGGCCCCAACGCCTGCGGATTATCGCAACTTCCCACAGCTAAGCAAAGGCTTGTGGCGAGGGCATGGCGCCCAAAATCCATCGCCGGACTGTTCGCAAAATCGAAAAAGCCCTTTAACGGAACCAGAGTTACGGTGCCGTACGTTATTCCGGCGACTCCGCCCAGCGGGCCGAAAACGGTTTCCCCGCCATCAAGGATTGCAATAGCTTGTTCAGGCGTGGACGCGAAAAATGCGCCGCTATTAACAACTCCCTCTTGCACACTCAAAGAAAAAGTTAAAACCTGACCACCTACGTCAGCGTTGTTTTTGCCCATTGTAGTCTCCTCAAATGAGCGCTTTGCAAAAGTCGCCACGCCATGATTCTGTGGGGTCTCCACGGAGACGATTCGCCGATGTCGCGCCGTTGCTTTGACCAACCTTCACTCGCTGACGCTTTCGTTAAGGCCTATTCGAAAGGCGGCGGCTTCCTGGAAGATTTGCTCAAGACCATTGACTGGTCGGCCTTTGACGTTTTGTTTGCGCAAATCAACGCCAATGCCAAGGGCGCGCCAGGATACCCGCCGCTGACGCTGTTTAAGATCGTTCTTTTACAGCAATGGTACAATCTGTCCGACCCGCAGGCCGAGGAGGCCGTGCGTGATCGGATTTCGTTCCGGCGCTTTTGCGGCATCCCGCTCGACGCCGAGACGCCGGACCATTCGTCAATCTGGCGTTTCCGGCAGACGGTCGAAAAGCTTGGCCTGTCAGAGAAGCTGCTGGCCGAGATCAACCGCCAACTCGACGCGCGAGGGCTGATCGTCAAGAGAGGAACGCTGGTCGATGCGACGATCATCGCTGCGGCGGTGAAGCGGCCGCCTTATGAAGAGGGTCAAGTCAATCCGCGCGATCCCGACGCCGGCTTCACGATCAAGAACGACAAGCCCTCTTTCGGCTACAAGGCCCATATCGCCGTGGACGAGGAAAGCGATCTGATCCGGCAGGCGGAAATGACCTCCGCCGACCTGCACGACAGCCAGCGCGGCGAGGCGATGATCCAGGGCGACGAAGAGGCCTATTACGCGGACAAAGCTTACGACAGCAAAGCCCTGCGAGAAAAGCTCGCTTCGCTCGGCATCGACGACAAGATCGCCTACAAGGCCAAGCGCAACAAGCCGCTGAAAAACTGGCAGAAGTGGTTCAACACGACGGCTTCAAGTGTGCGCTCCGGCGTCGAGCGGGCCAACGCGACGATGAAAAATTGGTATGGCATGGCGCGGGTTCGTTATCGCGGGCTCGCGCGCAACAATTGTCATCTGCAATTCGTCGCCTGTGCGATGAATATGAAACGGGCGCGGGTTCTGCTCCGGGCAGCGTGAGGCCGTCCAGACGGGAGAATTGCGTCCAAATTGGGAGATGAGGGCGAAATGAGGCGGTAGCCGCCATCAAATCGGCTCGGATTTGCGCCCTATAGGGCGATATCTGCGCTTCAGCGCAGTGGCGAAACCGCCGAGCACATAGACCAATAGCCTTTTTCAAAGCGCTCCAAATGTACATTGTTAGCGTTTATGGCAACATTTAAAAGCTGTATAAAACAGACGATTAATTAAGCTATAGACTTCTATAGAATATTAGCGACATTGCGCTACGCATAATGGCAAATAGGAATGTAATAATAAGTGACGTTTTAACTACGATCATATATGGAGCGCTAGTTGCGCTAACTGCATAGACAGCCGAATGAGGCAACGGAGCCATTATCTCAAATGCACCAATTAACGAAAAGCTGAATAGAACAATCGACATTGTCGTCGTATTCCCAAACGCGCCCACGCGCAGCTTATTGTACCGTTTTAACATATCAACAATGTTTATTACGAGCGATAGTACGCTCATAACAAATATCGCTGATATTGATAGGAGTATTACATTCATATCCGCGTCGCTTAGCTTGGCTATCAGGATACTGCGCTTAAAAACAGCAATAATAATGTAATTATCTTTAATATTACGAATACTGTCTCGCACAAAGCCGAAATTATCATATGTAATAGCAATTAGTGGATAGACAATAAATGAGGCTCCGATAACGATAAGCCACGTCATAAGAGAATATGTAAGCGCGCGTTGGTGTATAGCGGTCATTGGCACCGGGGTTTGATCTACTTGGGTGTTCATGCTCCGCGCGACTTTCATGTCATGTTGCGTTTGTAGCAATACTTCCAAATCACGGGAGGTCAGCGTTTGGCATTACGGTGATGGGGTGGACGGCGCCCCGAAGCGGCATCGATGTGCCATGATGGTTATCGGTGAAACAACCGTCAGATGGAGCGCCGTCCATGGGAAAGTCTATCAAGAATTTGTCTTCTGTCACGCAGGTTGGTCTCGATCTCGCCAAGAACGTGTTTCAGGTCCACGCGATTGACGCGCAAGGCGCGGTGATTGTCGCCAAGCCTGTCCGGCGCGGGCAATTGCTGAAGTTTTTCGCCTCGCTTGCCCCATGCCTTGTCGGCATGGAGGCTTGCAGCTCGGCGCATCATTGGGGTTACGGTGATGGGGTGGACGGCACCCCGAAGCGGCATCGATGTGCCATGATGGGTGTCGGTGAAACAACCGTCAGACGGAGCGCCGTCCATGGGCAAGTCTATCAAGAATCTGTCTTCTGTCACGCAAGTTGGTCTCGACCTCGCCAAGAACGTGTGTCAGGTGCATGCAATTGACGCGCAAGGCGCTGTCGTCGTCGCCAAGCCTGTCCGGCGCGGCCAGCTGTTGAATTTTTCGCCTCGCTTCCGCCCTGCCTCGTCGGCCTTGAGGCATGCAGTTCGGCACATCATTGGGCGCGGGAGCTGATCGCGCTTGGCTTTGCGGTGAAGTTGATACCGCCCGCCTATGTGAAGCCTTTCGTTCGGCGCAACAAGAACGACGCCGCCGACGCCGCGGCGATCTGCGAGGCCTTGGGGCGGCCGAACATGCGCTTCGTGCCGGTGCGCTCGGTCGACAACCAGGCGCAATTGATGCGCCACCGCGCGCGCGAGTTGCTGGTCGGCCAGCGCACGCAACTCCTCAATGCGCTGCGCGGGCATCTGGCGGAAATCGGCGTCGTCGCGGCGCAAGGCGCGCAAAACGCCTATGTGCTCAAACGCATGGCCGCCGAGGGCTGCGACGAAAACGGCGAGATCGTCGTCGCCGATTGCGTGCGCGCGGCGCTGGCGCCGCTGGCTCGCCAGATCGACGCGCTCGATGAGGAAATCGACCGGATCGGAGCCGAGATCGAGGCGCTGATCGAGACCGACGAGAGGGCGCGGCGGCTGATGACCATTCCCGGCGTCGGGCCGGTCACGGCTTCGGCGGTCGTTGCGACCGTGCAAGACATCGGCGCCTTCGCCTCCGGCCGCGAGTTCGCTGCTTTTCTCGGCCTTGTGCCGCGCCAATATTCGAGCGGCGGCAAGGAGAAGCTCGGCCGCATCTCGAAAATGGGCGACCGTTACTTGCGCAAATTGCTGGTGGTCGGGGCCTGCGCGGTGCTGTGCCATCGCAAGGGCCATAGCGACGCGCTGCGCGTCTGGGCCGATCGGCTGCTGGAGCGCAAGGACGCCAAATACAAGTTCAAGCTGACGGCGGTGGCGCTGGCCAACAAGCTGGCGCGCATCGTCTTCGCGCTTCTGGCGCGCGGCGGCGTTTACGTCGGGCGGCAGGCCGCCGCCTGACGCCGGCCACAGGGTTTTCGCCGCAAGGCGAAACGCCATCGAGGGTGACCAAGGGGTGATGTGAACCACGGAAAGGCTCGGAAGCCTGATGTAGTGTCGGCGCCAATGCGAGCGCGATACGGTGATTGAGGCAAAGAGCCAGGCGGACGATCCATCAGGGCCAGCGGCGATAAAAACCCGCGTCAACAGGCCGAAGACATGACCGCACCCGAGACGTTCACAGCACGCCAAGAAAACCCTTGATCAAGGGGCGCCGTCCAGACATGAACCACGGAAAGGCTCGGAAGCCTGATGTAGTGTCGGCGCCAATGCGAGCGCGATACGGTGATTGAGGCAAAGAGCCAGGCGGACGATCCATCAGGGCCAGCGGCGAATGAAAACCCGCGTCAACAGGCCGAAGACATGACCGCACCCGTGACGTTCACAGCACGCCAAGAAAACCCTTGATCAAGGGGCGCCGTCCAGACATGACGCCATACGAATTGCATGATTTCCGCCCGTCCTGTGGCGCCGCCGGTTAGATTTCGCCCAGGCCGAAGCCTTCCCGCCCGTCATGAGCCGAGCGCAGCGAAGCGATCCACCGTTCCTGAAAGCCGCAGCGTGGATCGTTTCGTCGCTGGCGCTTCTCGCGATGACGCCGCCTCTGTCGCGCTGGGCGTTGGCGCCCTTCTCCCCTTGCGGGAGAAGGTGGATCGCCGAAGGCGAGACGGATGAGGGGGACGAGACGCTAAAAAACATATCTCCTTGCGGCGGCAGGCGCCCCCTTGTATCTGGACAATCGCACGATTGTCGGGTGGAAGCGATGCCGCGCTGGGTCCGGTGGCCACCGGACCCAGCGCGCGGCGATGTCGCCCGTTCCCCCTCCGGCTTCAACCGTGGATGAGCTTGGGATCTTCGCCGTCGTTGCGCACGACCGAATAATCGCTCATCCGTCTCCTTTGGAGCCACCTTCTCCCGAGAGGGGAGAAGGGAGAGCGCTGTGCAGCCCCCTGCCCCGCGCTTTCGTCATCGCGAGCGCAGCGAAGCGATCCACGCTGCGGCTTGCGCGCAAGGTGGATCGCTTCGTCGCTGACGCTCCTCGCGATGACGACGAAAAACAGATTGCGGATCACGGGGGATTACGGGGCGGACTCCAATTTACCGGACAGATCGTGCGCTACCGACACGCCTCGACTGGAGCCGTTGCTTTGTCTCCGAGATACAAAATATAATGACGGCTATGGCTACTCCCTCGAAACACGCGCCTCCCTCGAAGGGCAAGCAGGCTCCCAAACGACCGTCAAAACCGTCTGCGCAGCCAAAGCCGTTTCTCCGCTTCTATCACTCCGAATCGCTGCGCGAGAAGACGCTGTCCCTGCTCAGCACTCTCGAGCAGGCTGAAGACGCCACCAAGCACCGAGACGCTCTCGCGAGTCTTATCATCGAATTGACGAACAGCGGCATGGAATACTATTTCGTGAAACCGCTCAAGCTCGCCAAGCCAGGTTTTATCGTGGAGCAGACGGCGAACCTCGGACTGGCGGGTGTCCAGCAGCTCATGGGGTCTGTCGTCCGTCAGATCATTGGCCGTATGGATGGCCCGCAACTGATTTCCGTGTGCGGATCGGTCCGACACCTCATGCTTTGAGCAATTCGCATCATGTTGGACGGCGCCCTTCCGGTGAGACACGGATTACGGTGATCGGGTGGACGGCGATTATGGGAAGCCAAACGAATTGCATGATTTCGGCCCGTCCTGCGGCGCCGCCGGTTCGATCCCGCCCAGGCCAAAACCTTGCCGCCCGTCATGAGCCGAGCGCAGCGAAGCGATCCGCCCTGCGATGCGCCGCAGCGTGGATTTGTCGCAAGAACAAACACGCGCTAAAACGACCTTGGTTCTCAGGTGGAGCAAAACATGGAAGTCAAAGGCGCCACCCTTTTGTACACATTGGCCGGACTGATGATCACCTTCGCGGGGTTCTCGACGCTGCTGCTGATCCTCCGACAGGCCGCCGGAGCGAAGGTGTCGCTGCTAGACAGATATCTTGCAAGAACGGTCATGACCTATGTTTTCGTATTGACGGCGGGCGCGCTGCTGCCGGCGCTGTTTGCGCTCTACGACATTCCGGAAAAGTGGATCTGGCGCGGCTCCGACGTGCTATTCGGACTATCGATGCTGTCGCTTCAGGTCACCTATCCGCACCGACGCCGCAGGGCGGTCGGCGACGGGCCGCCACCCCCAATATTCGCGGTCTTCGTCGTGCTGGGCTCCGCCGTGACGCTGGCGATGCTTGGCTACATTCTGGCAGGCCTCCCATACAGCCGCGCAGTCTACATCACGGCGTTGACGATCGACTTCTTCACGGTCATTTTCGGCTTCGTCACGGCGCTCGATGTCATTATGCTTCAGCCAGTGGACGTGGTGGAGCCGCCGGTGCCGCGCTAGCTCCAGTTACGAAGTTGCGGTGACATGATACGAATTGCATAAATTGGCGGCCATGGCGCCGCCGATCTTTTCGGCCGTGTGGCTGGGGTTCCGATCGCGATCGCGAGCGCAGCGAAACGATCCACCTTGCTGGCCGATCGCGGCGTGGATCGCTTCGTCGCGGGCGCTCCTCGCGATGACGGCGTCCGCCGCGGCTCTCCCTCGGCCCGCATAGGGCGTCCGCAAGGACACCCGTCATAGTGATGGGCCTGCGGTTCGGCTGACGCCGTGGACTTCCTCGACCGGGGCGAAGGCGCGTTAAACCGCCGGCTCGCCCATTTGCTGCGGGAACTTGTCTTTCAGCACTTTGAAAACCGCCGCCGCGATCGTTTCGAATCCTTTGGGAAAGGGGTGCAACTCGTTCGCCCAATCCGCGGGCTTCAAAAGCCCCTGCGTCGGCGCGAGAACGAAATTGTTCTTCGGGTCCGACGCCAGGCTCTGCTGCATCGTCGCGAAAGCGGCGAGCGCCTCGCGGACAATGCCGATCCCGTCCTGCACCGACCAATTGCAATATTGCAGCGACGGCAACAACCATGGTCCGGCGCAAGCCGGATGCGCGCCATTCGGAATCGGAAAATCGTAGCTGTGCCCGACAACCGGAACGCCCGGCGCATATTTGTCGCGAAAGGCAAACAGATCGAGATAAGACGCTTCGACCATGCCGAGCGCCTTTTCAAAGCGGTCGGCGTTGAGCCCCTTCGCGCCCGGGGCCGCATAATTCAAGAAAATGCAGAATTGCTCCCCGGCGATGTCGTTGCCGCCGCCAGAAAACAGAATCACGTCGGGCTTCTTGCTTCCCAGCCAATTGTTAGGATCATGCAGCGCCTCGATCATGCGCTGCTGTTTCGGCAACGACAACTCATCGGTCGTCGCATCGCCATAGTGGGAAATATTGAGGATCAGCGGAGGCTGCGCCCCCATTTTGGAGAGTTGCGCAATGACGTCCGTCGGCTCCAGCGAAAAATCATTGCCGTTGAGAGGATAGTCGAACCACGAGTCGCCATGCGCCAAGGCGACAAGCGGCCTTTTGACGACCGCCTTCGTCCACATTCTTTCTTTTTGGCCCTCGGCCACTTTCAGACGCGCAATGGCCGCCTGATGCGCTTTGGTCCTCTCCGCTATATCTTTCTCGATAACGACGTTTACTTGAGCCGGAAGCAATTGATCTGTCATGAAAACCCCCAAAGCAAGCGATGACCGGATTGAACGAGAATTTCGCCGGTCGGTCAATTTGGGAAAATACGGAATCGCCTGAAATGGAATTACACTGACACGAGACCAATGGCATAAATCGGTGGCGTGGCGTGGCCGATCTGTTCGGGTCGTGTTTTCCCGGTTCCGGTCGTCATCGCGAGCGCAGCGAAGCGATCCACCTTGCCGGCGAACAGCAGCGTGGATCGTTTCGTCGCTGGCGCTCCTCGCGATGACGGCGCCCGCCGCCTGCTCGCCCTCTCCCCGTAAACGGGGAGAGGGGATGGATCGGGTTGCGGTAGGGTTGCGGGGTTGCGCTGATGGGGTGGACGGCGCCCCCAAGCGGGCATCGATGCGCCATGATGGTTATCGGTGAAACAGCCGTCAGATGGAGCGCCGTCCACCCCATCATCGTAATTGCCCGGAACAACACAGAGTTGAAAAGGGCACAGGAACCACAGGGCATCGCAAATAGCCGCGCCCAGCCGGCGCATGCGATCGGCAAGTGGGCTGGATAGAGGACCGACGCATAGGGCGGCCCTTTGCACGCCGGCAATTCCGAGCGTCAAAGGGATCCCAACTCGACGGGCGTCGAACTTTGGGGCGGCCGCTACGGAACGGTGGAAGATCCCAACAGCGGAAACAACCGGGATACGATCGACGCCAGACAGATCAGCACCACCAGCAGCTTGAGAAGCTGCGCCAGCCGCGGATCGGGAGCGAATTTATCGATGACCCAGAACAAGATCGCGCCAATGACGACGGTAATCAGGATACCAATAACGAGTGTGAGCACGACGGTCTCCCCAATCCTGGCTGCAACGTTTTCAAGGCATGCGCCCCGGTAACCTCGGCGCATTCGATTTCGCCGCGAACATAGAACGCCTTGCGCGGCCGCCGCGCTGACGCCTTCGAAAAACCTTCAGAATTCCTGACGTTTTCGAGAGCGACTCAGCGTAGTCTCCGGCCAAGGGCCTTAACTTCCATGAGGAAAAGCCGCACGTCGGTGACGAAGCGCGGCTCGAAAAAAACATTAGGGGGCTGGATTGATATCCTGCCCTATGTGCGAGACGCCTTCTGCGCCGCTTCGAACTGCTTTTTCACAGGCTCCAGGGCGGCAGTGAATACGGCGGTCGTCAATTCGGCGATACGACGGCTATCACCGGCGGCGGCTTCAACGCCCTCTTTGATCAACCTTTGCTGCAATTCCATAAACTCCGCCGGGCTTTTCACGGCGACAAGCTCCTCCATGACGGTGGTCAGGTTCTTGACATTCTTTGCCGCCAATTCCTGATACGCTTTGGTCAACTCCTTAAGGGCCTCAGCCGCGCCCTTTCCGCTTTCGGTCAAAGTGCTGGAACTGTCTTTGACGACCTTTTCAACGGCCTGTGCGCTCTTGGATAGGACGTCGGCGCTTTTTTTGGAGATCTGCTCTCCGGTCGGGTTGGTCATGACTCGAAATCCTTGGTTATCGGGGTCTGGTTGCGATTTTATTTTACCTGTCGGCGAAATGGCCGCCAGCCTCGGAAAGTACTCAGAGCTATTTTGCGCCCCGATTGGGGGGTGTCCCGACCCACTGAGGCGCGTCATTTTCCAACATGAATGCTGCTCAACGATCCCAGCACTCCGAAAGCCTGCAGCAGCCAAATCACCACGCAGATGACAACAACCGCGTTCAGGATGCTTTTGATCTTGCTGTCCATGGGTATGTAGTTGTTGACAAGCCAAAGCAGCACGCCAACAACGATTAAGATGACGACCACGTTAATTAGCGGCATAGAAGTTCTCCTGATAGCGCGGGCTCTCCCGCGGCGCCGGAATGCGCGTCAACCGTGAACGGTTTTGAAGTCCTTCTATCCTGACCTCCCCGTTCAATGCCGGCCTGTCGGCAGATCGGCAGGTGGGCTTTTCGTCGGCTGACGCGCCTACCAGTAATGCCGGTGATGATAGTGACGGTGATAATAGTGGTGATAATAATGCCTGTGATAATAATGACGGCGATAGTAGTAATGACGGTAATAATGGTGGTAATAATGACGATGATAATAATGGTGGCGATGATACCGCCGATGATAGTAGTGTACCGGAGTCGTGTCCTTGAGCGGGGATGCGGCCAGCTGCGACGCCAGGCTTGAGGCGGCGACCGGCGCGGCCCGCACGGCGCCTGGCGCCAAGAAAGCCAGCGCGACGAAGCCAAGCAGAATGGCTAAGATCAGCGAGCGGATTAGACGCATGGCTAAGCTCCATCTCGATGGGGGCGGCGAGGGATCGGAACGTTTCGTCGATCCAAGGAACGTCCCAAGGAACGTCGCCGTCTTCAGGCCGGATTGTGCGCTCGCGCGGTCTTGAGCGCAACATTGGAATCCCCCGCTTCACGAAGTGTTTATCCGAAATTCTCGAGGATTACGGGATTAGGATTACATGACATGACACGAATTGAATGATTCGGCAGACGTGGCGTCGCCGCTCTTTGGGTCGCGCGCTTCGGGGGAAAGGTCGTCAACGCGAGCCATAGGGCGGGAAGCGCGACCGTCGGGTGAAGACGCTCGGCGCGCGCGCCGAGTCATTGGAAGCGATCGGCCTTGCTAGCGAGACGCTGCGTGGATTGCTTCCTCGCTAACGCTTCTCGCAATGACGGCGCCTGCCGCCTGCCCTCGCCGTCATGACCGGGCATGTCCCACGGCTGTCCGGTTCATGTTTCGCTCCAGCTTAACGTCAGCTGCCGCGAGTTGAGCGGAGGTGGTGTGTGTTTTCCTCTCAGCCTCGTGAAGTCTTTTCGATGCATCAGATTGGCGCGGACGAGTCGAACCAGTTCGAGGAAGCCGTGATCGACTTTGGCGATTTTCTGCAAGAGGCGCAGCATCAGGAAGGCGACCAGCGCCACCGCGACCTGGATGCGGACTGCGTTCTCCGAGCGGCCGATGAAATGCGTGATCTTCAACGTCTGCTTCATCAGCCTGAAGAACAACTCGATTTGCCAGCGCCGCTTGTAGAGGTCGGCGATCTCTTGCGCCGGTGCGTCGAGATCGTTGGTGAGAATGCGCAGTTTCTTGCCGGTTTCGGTTACGACCTCGACTTCGCGCACCGCATCCTGCATCGGGTTTTTTCGGTTCTTGGCCTGCCGGCTGGGGAGAAAGCCGATGCGGTCGGAAAGCACGCTGGCGCTGGGGTCGAGCGGCTGGTTGCGGGCCTTCTCCAGCGGCGTGTTGGTCCGGAAGCGCGTGACAATGCGGCAGCCGACGGCGTCGAGCCGCGCCCACCAAGCGTAGTCGTAATAGCCGAGATCGAAAACATAGGTGGCGCCGGCCTCGATTGGCATGTCCTTGGCGGCCACGATGTCGTTGACTTTGGCTGGCGTGACCGCGTGGTAGACCGGGCGTCCCAGTTCGGGTCGAATACGACATGGGCCTTGGCCCCGCATACGTCGGTCGAGAAGCGCGCCCATTGTGCGCCGACGCCGGCCAAATGCAGGCTAGTCGAATCGATCAGACGGACGGCAGCACTCATCTCGCGGCGAAGGCCGCGCGTGGCCATGCCGAGCATGTGCGTGAACAGACCGGAAAACACCAATGGCGAGCGGACGCGGTTGGCGTCGGCCAAGGTCGAGCGGCGCGCCGCCTTGGCCCCGATATGATAGAGTCGCGCCTGATGGCTCGCCATCGCCGCCTCGATCTCGCGCAGCGAACTGGCTCCGGAAAACTGCCCGAACAAAAGCGCGATGAGCTGCCGGCGCGTGTCGAAGCCGCGCACCAGATCGTCGCTGCCATGCTCGCCGACGAGCCGATTGTTGAGTTCCACTGAGAACTGACCCGTTTAGGCCGGGAATTTTCATTGAGATTTGACCCATGTTTTGACCCCACCCTTGCTGTTTTCAGCGGGGGGCAACGGAGTGATAGACATGGCTTTGTTGAGCGTTATCCGCCGGTGGTTTTTTCGCGACCAGCTCTCGATCCGTGAGATTGCGCGACGAACCGGGTTGTCGCGGAACACGATCCGCAAATATCTGCGATCTGATGTCGTCGATCCGAAGTTCAAGGTTCCTGACCGACCAAGCAAGCTGGATGCTTTCGCCGACAAATTGTCAGCCTGGCTGAAAACCGAGGCCGGCCGGCCGCGCAAGCAGAAGCGCACACTGAAGCAGTTGCACGCCGATCTCGTCGCGCTGGGTTTTGACGGCTCGTACGGCCGCGTCGCCGCCTTCGCCCGAGAATGGAAAGAAGACCGCCATCGCGAACAGCAGACGGTCGGCCGGGGTGCTTTCGTCCCTCTGGCGTTTCAGCCGGGCGAAGCGTTCCAGTTCGATTGGAGCGAGGACTTCGCGATCATCGGCGGCGAGCGGGTCAAGCTGCAAGCCGCCCATATCAAGCTGTCCTACAGCCGCGCCTTCCTCGTTCGCGCCTATCTCCTGCAAACCCACGAGATGCTGTTCGACGCCCATTATCAGGCGTTCCGGGTGTTTGGCGGCGTGCCTCGGCGGGGGATTTACGACAATATGAAAACGGCGGTCGATCGCGTCCTGGTCGGCAAGGAGCGGCAGGTCAACGCACGCTTCCTCGCCATGACCAGCCACTATCTGTTCGGCGCCGAGTTCTGCAATCCGGCCTCCGGCTGGGAAAAGGGCCAGGTCGAGAAAAACGTCCAAGACGCGCGCCACAGGCTTTGGCAACCGACGCCGAGCTTCCCGACGCTGGAGGCGCTGAATGAATGGCTGGAGCACCGCTGCCAGGCGCTGTGGCAGGAGATTCCTCATGGAGGCCAGCCAGGAACGATCGCCGAAGTCTGGGCGAGCGAGACGCCGACCCTGATGCCTCTTTCCCGGCCTTTCGATGGCTTCGTCGAATACAGCAAGCGAGTGTCGCCCACCTGCCTCGTCCATCTGGAGCGCAATCGCTACAGCGTCCCGGCTTCCTTCGCCAATCGCCCGGTGAGCTTGCGCGTTTATCCAGAGCACATTGTCATTGTCGGGGAAGGCCAGGTTCTTTGCGAGCACAAGCGGATTATTGATCGTTCTCACCGAAGGCTTGGCCAGACGGTCTATGATTGGCGGCATTATTTGGCGGTCGTTCAACGCAAGCCGGGCGCCTTGCGCAATGGCGCGCCCTTCTTCGAACTGCCGGAAGCCTTCAAACGGCTGCAACAGCATCTCCTCAAACATCCCGGCGGCGACCGGGAAATGGCAGAGATACTGGCTCTGGTGCTGCATCACGACGAGCAGGCCGTGCTCTGCGCTGTCGAACTGGCCCTGGGCGCTGGCGCGCCGACCAAGACCCATATCCTCAACCTGCTGCACCGGCTGGTCGACGGTAAGCCGCCGGCGCCGACGCCCATTGAGGCGCCGCAGGCGTTGGCGTTGAACCGTGAACCGCGCGCCGATGTCCAACGCTATGACGCCTTGCGCGACGTCACGCAGGAGAACCGCCATGCGTCATGATCCCGCCAGCGCCGCGATTGTCATCATGTTGCGCAGCCTGAAAATGTTCGGCATGGCGCAGGCCGTAAGCGATCTGCTGGAACAGGGATCGCCGGCTTTTGATGCGGCCATTCCCATGCTCTCGCAATTGCTCAAGGCGGAAACCGCCGAACGCGAGGTTCGCTCCATTGCCTATCAGATCAAGGCGGCGCGCTTTCCCGCCTACAAGGATCTGACCGGCTTCGACTTCGCCGCCAGCGAGGTCAATGAAGCCTTGGTTCGGCAGCTGCATCGCTGCGAGTTCATAGACCAGGCCGACAATGTCGTCCTGGTTGGCGGTCCAGGAACGGGAAAAACTCACATCGCCACGGCGCTCGGCGTTCATGCCATCGAGCATCATCGCAAGAAGGTTCGCTTCTTCTCCTCCGTCGAACTGGTCAATGCCCTGGAGCAGGAAAAAGCCCAGGGCAAAGCCGGCCAGACCGCCGACCGGCTGGCGCGGCTCGATCTCGTGATCCTCGACGAGCTCGGCTATCTGCCGTTCAGCCCGTCCGGTGGGGCCTTGCTCTTCCATCTGCTGAGCAAGCTTTACGAGCGGGCCAGCGTCGCCATCACGACGAACCTCTCCTTCAGTGAATGGGCGGATGTGTTCGGCGACGCCAAAATGACGACCGCGCTGCTCGATCGCCTGACCCATCACTGCCACATCGTCGAAACCGGCAATGACAGCTTCCGCTTCAAGGCGAGCGCTGCCGCCACAAAAGGACGAAAGGAGAAGACCAAAAACTTGACCCAAGCACGACCCTGATCCCATAAATCCTGGTGGGTCACTTCTCAGTGAAAATCCCGGGTCACTTCCTCGCGGAAATCAACAGCCGATCAAAACTCTTCCAAGGAACCAGCGCCAAAAGGTCGTGAAAAACGCTATTATGATGCCGCACGGCTTGATCCTTTCGTGTTCAGATGAGTCGCCAAACCCTCTGGAGCAAGTAGAATCAATGCCGTGCGCCAAGCCAAGCAAAATCCGAACCGGACAGCCGTGGGCATGTCCCGGTCATCCACGCCGGGCCGATGCTGTTGTTTCGGGCGATGGACTGGCCGGCGCCGCCCTTCTTGTCTTGCCCAAAACCGCGCCAGGACCGCCATTCGCGCAAAAAAGCGGCTTGGCGTGGAGGACCGGGACATGCCCGGCCAGGACGGTTCTGGTTGTCGCGGCTCTTCGCCTGTTCCGCGCCAGTTTCAGAGCTTCGGAGGCGTCACGCTGGCCTTCCTTTTCCGCTCTTGCGCCTCAAGATCCTCGGATAGAACAGCAACGTCCAGGATGCGGAGCATGGGCGCGCCGTAATTGAACGAGAAACTGATCTCAACACGTTTCTTGTCATTCGTCATCAGCTTGTAAGGCGTATGATCGTCAGAAAATTTCTTGGCGAAATACACCCATCCGCCAGCCGCGCAATCAGGGATCTTTCCCTCACGCAAGTTATATTTGGAGATAATAACTTTGGTAAGATCATCGCAGGCCATGTTTGTCTTCATGGAATATTCTATATCATCAAGAGACTTTGTTTCCTGTGTAAACCTCAAAGTTATGAAAGAGCCATCGTCCAGCGTGCAGTTCAGGCGGCCACGTTCATAATCAACGCATAATTTTTCCATGACACGCGACGCATCGGCCTGACTCATCCCGGTTTCAAATTCTCGGAGGCGATAGGCGATGCTGTCGGCAAGACAACAGGATGGAGAGAAAACTGCACAGACCCACGCCATTAACGTTAGTATCTTCACCATAACCAGTTCTTTCAGCAGCCTGCCTTGCTCTATCAGCCTGTCAGCTAAAACCTTCGTCGTCAACGGCGCTGTCCTTACGCTTGCCGGCGCAGCGTGAGCAGCATCGATTCGTCTGGAATGAAGCCAAAACGGACGATGACGCCATGGTGATGTCGGCGCCGAAGAGCCGCTACAGCGCAACCACAGAGCCGCATCGAAGGAATCTCTTCCTTCACGCCCGACCTTTCATCGCCACGGATTGCGCGCTTGGCGCAACTCTACTCAATCTGGCGGAAACCGAGTTCGCCAAGCCGGGCGCGGGTTCGCGGATCGGCCAGGAGCTGCAGAAAGCGCCGCACGGGCGGGCGCGTCAGGCGTTGCGCGGGGATGACGAAATCGTAGATTTCGTCCTGCAACGGCAGGAAGCCGAGCCCATAGACCCGCGCGACATTGGCGACGCCGACGCCCCAATCGGCGCGACCCTGCGCCACCGCCGCCGCGACGACGTTGTGAGACTTCACCTGATAATCGTAGCCGGCGGGTCTTGCGCCATTCAGCAGGCGGTCGGTCAGGATGCGGGCGCCGCCGCCAGCGTTGCGGTTCACCATCAGCAGCGCCGGATCGGCGGCGGCGCGCGCCATGAGCTCCCCGGCGTCCGATCCCTCGAAGCGCGAATCGTCGGCCCGGAACACCAGCCCCTGTTCGCGGCGATAGCCCGGCTCGAGATGCAGGCTGGCGTCGATGAAGGGGCGGTTGTAGGCGCCGGTGGCCGGGTCCATCAGATGAATGCCGGCAAGGTCGCATTCGCCGCGCCGCCGTCAGCCCGGCCGTGCTGCCGACCGCCAAAGCCTTGATGTTCAGCCCTTCGCGCGTCAGCAGATTGATGAGCAGGTCGAGCCCCAGGCAATGGCTGCCCACAATGGTGAGATCCGCCAGTTCGCGGGCGGCGCCGATCGGCGTCACAGCGACGGCGCTCTCAGGGGGCAAGGCCTCGACGCCGGCCGGCGCGGCGAAAAAGCCGTCGGCGGTGGCGAAGGACGTGACCGCGCCCGATGTCTTGCCGACCGGATAGGCGGCGAGGCCTTCATCGGGGCGCTCCAGAAGATTGACAAGCCTATAGGTGGCGCGGCCGAATTCGGTGACGAGTTTCATCGGCAGACGCGCCTCCCGGCTTTCGCGGCGCTCCGGCGGCAGGCCCGCGAAAACGCGCAGCACGGGCGCGACCAAATTCATGGAAGGTGAACATGGCGGAGGTGGGAAAGCCCGGCAGGATCGCCAGCGGCTTGCCGCCGGTGACCGCAAGGCACAGCGGCTTTCCGGGTTTAAGCGCCACGCCGTGAACCACGACGCCAGGGTCGGAAAAACGCGCCACGGCGCGAAAGGCCATGTCGCCGGCGCCCTTGGAGGCGCCGCCCGACAGCAGAACCACATCGGCCGAGGCCAGCGCCGCATCCACCGCCTCCTCCAGGCCTGCGACGTCGTCTGCGACCGCGCCGAGCGGCGGGGCCTCGCAGCCCAGCTCCTCGACCGCCGCCGCCAGCATCGGACCGTTGCTGTCATAGACCTGTCCGGGACGGATCGGCCCGCCGGGCTGCACGATCTCGTCGCCCGTTGAAAGAATGGCGACGCGCGGGCGGCGGAACACCGGGATCTCGCCGGCGCCAACAGCCGCCAGCAGCGCGATCTCGCGCGAGCCGATCACGACGCCCTGCCGCAGCACCGTCTCGCCGGCGCCAATATCCGAGCCCGCGCCGGATATGCCGGCCGAGGGCGCAACGGGTTGCCGGATCGCGATCGCGCCCGGCTCGACGACATCGGTCCATTCCACCAGGACAATGGCGTCGGCTGGCGATGAAGCCCGCGCGGATCGGCGGTTTCAGCGCGGTCTTGCGACTGGCGGAGCGCGCCGCGAGAGCCGGCATCGAGGCGGTTGCGACATCCGTTGTCGAATCCGCGATCGGCGTCGCCGCCACGGCGCAACTTGCCGCCGCGCTCGGCGGCGAGGCCGTTCATGGCCTCGCGACCGGCTCCTGGCTTCGCGAGGATGTCGCAAAGCCTTTAGCGATCGTCGGCGGCGAAATCCTGCTTCCCGACGGCCCCGGTCTGGGTCTCGTCCCCGAACGCCCGTTTGCGTAAGGCGAGACGGTCGATCTTGCCATTGGCGAGCAGCGGAAAAGGCTCGATCCGATGGGCGGCGCGCGGGCGGAAGGCGGCGGCGGCCTCGCCCCGGCGCCAGGCGAGCAGATCATCCGGCGGGATCGGGCCGTCGTAAAGAACCGCGACGATTGCGCCCCACAATGGATCGGGCTGGCCCATGACCGCGTAGTGGCCAATGCCGGGACAGTCGGCCAGCAGATCCTCGACGACCGAGGGCAGAACCTTTTTTCCGCCGGTCACGATGACATCGTCGGCGCGGCCCAGGATGTTCAATTCCCCGCTCGGGGAAATTTCCGCGAAATCACTGGCGACGAACCAGCCGTCGCGCAGCCCGTCGCCGGACGCCAATGTCGGATTGGCGTAGCCGTTCATGACGATCGGGCCGCGCGCCTTCGGACGGCCATCCTCCGTCAGGCCGATTTCGACGCCGGGAAGAGGCCGCCCCATCCGGCCGCCGCGCCAGCCCTCCGGCAGGCAGGAACGAGTTGCAAGCTGCGAGCAGGTTTCCGTCATCCCGTAAGTCGGCTGAACCGGCCAGCCGAGGTCGGCGGCTTCCCGCGCGAGTTGCGGCGAAAGGGAGGCGCCGCCGACCAGGGCGTGGCGAAGCTTCGGCGGGGGCGAACCCAGCGCGGCAAGTTGCGCGAGCATGGTCGGCGTGAGCGAGACATGGGTGATGCGCTCGGCGGCGAGGCGCGAAAGGATTTTTTGGGCGTCGAAGCCTTCGCCGAGGACGAGATCGGCGCCGGCGAAGGCGCAGCGGGCGAGAATCGAAAATCCCCGATATGGAAGAGCGGGAGGCCCGCCAGCCAGCGGTCATCCGGCCCAAGCGGCGTGACATTGACCGAAGCGCCCCCGACGAGCCGCTCGTCGCGATCAGCAGGGCCGGCCCGGCGGGCGGCGTGTAAGCCAGCGGCAGGCCCGGTGCGCCGGAAAGAAGGGCGTCGAATTCGACGCCGCGTTGGTCGCCCAGAACCAGAGCGTCTCCCGCCTGCTCCAGCAGACGCCGTTGGATCGCATCGGGCAAAGCGGGGTCGATCGGGAAGAATGGGGCCGGAAGCGCGGCGGCAGCATAAGCGAGGACCGCCAGGATTTCGGAAGAGCGCGTCAGCGTCGCGACGGGACGGCCCGGCTTTGCGCCAAGAACCCGAAGGGCGCGCGCCGCCGCGGACGCGCGTCCCCAAAGCTCCATGCCTTGCGCGAAGTTCGTCATTCGAGCCTCCGCGCCCTGGTTACGATAAAAGACATCGGCGCAATTTGCCCGTCAGCAAAGATCAGCGCCGCGCATTGCGGAAAAATGCCCGGCATTGCTCTCCCTGCGCGCGAGACGACGATGACGCATCCCGACCAGCCTGCCTTGCCCCTGGCCGAGACGCCGGTTGGCGAGATCGCCGCCCGCCTGCCCGGCTCGACGGCGGTGTTCCGCTCGTTCAAGCTCGATTATTGTTGTGGCGGCCGGCAAACCTTGGCGAGCGCGGTTGAAAAGCGGGGCTTGAGTCTCGCCGAAATCGAACGCAGCCTCGTCGCCCTCGATCAGCAGCCGGTGACGGCGCCGGACGAGCCGGACGACATCATCGAATTCATCCTGTCGCGCTTCCACGAAACGCACCGCCGCGAATTGCCCGAACTTATACGGCTGGCGCGGCGCGTGGAGCAGGTTCATGCAGGTCATCCCGATGTCCCGCTGGGCCTGACGGAGTTCCTGAACGCGATGGCGGCCGAACTCGGCTCGCACATGCGGAAGGAGGAGGCCATGCTGTTCCCCATGATCCGCGCCGGCCATCCGATGGTTTCGGCCCCCATCGCGGTGATGGAGGCGGAGCATGAAGATCATTTCGCGGCGCTGAAGCAACTGGAGGCGATGACCGCAAATATGGAGCCGCCGGACGACGCCTGCGCCTCGTGGCGCGCGCTTTATGGCGGGCTGCGGAAATTCGCGGACGACCTCAGCGAACATATTCACACCGAGAACAACATCCTGTTCCCGCGATTCAGCCATCGGTGAGGCCGGCGCGCGCCCCCCGGCTAACCGAAATCAAGGCTTTTTCCCAGTTTTCCCGGATGATCGGTCCGTTCCCGGCCGAGGCTTTTCCACAGGCGTTGCGCCCGATGCGGAGCGAACGACGAGGCGAACAAGATGAGCTTGCGCGGCGAAGAACACCATGTGGCGCCCGGAGCCGTTCCGGGGGATCTGACGGCTCGTCGCAAGGTGGGAGATTCTGGAATGACGACGCAAGCCTTGCTCATGCGCCGGCGATGGAAATGTCGCCCGCCGTCGATCCGCCGTTCCTGATCGTCAAGGTGAAAAGGGAGGGGCGCCGTCGCATTCGACGTGACCGGCGGAAGCTATTTAATCAGACACCTGACAGTCATCGATCCTGCAAAAAAATAAATCCGCGCCGCCGTCATTCTCGCCCTGACGCGAGGGCGGCGAGGCCCTGTTCGTCGCGCACGGTGACGCGCTGGCGGCCGCAATCGACCAGGCCCTTCGCCTCCCAGGCGCTGAGCGTCCGGCTGACGGTGTGAAGCGTCGAGCCGGTCATTTCGGCGAGATCCTGGCGCGACAGCGGGAAGTCGATCAAAATCCCGTCCTCGGTCTTGCGGCCGGCCTGACGCATGAGTTTCAGCACCGCTCCGGCGATGCGCTGCTCGGTGTTGTGCGTCGCGAGGTCGAGCACGCGGTCCTGCGTCTCCTGCAGCCGCGCGCCCAGCGATTGCATGGCCTTGACCGCCAGGCTGGGATAGGCGGCGATCAGTTCGGCCCAGGCCGCGTTGGGCCATGACAGCGCGACCGATTCGACCGCGGCGGTCGCCGTGCCGGGATAAGCCGTCGCGCCGATCGCCATGGCGACGCCGAACATGTCGTTGGGCGCGATGAAGCGCACCAGGATCTGCGCGCCTTCGGCGTTGATCCGGGTCACGCGCAGCCGGCCATGCAGCAGCAGGAAGAATCTCTCGGCCGGCTCGCCCTGGCGAAAAACCGCCTCGCCCTTGAGCAAGCGCTGAACCTGCGCGCGCGACAAAACGTCGTCCAAAGCCTGGACGCTTAAATTCGCGAAAGCCGGCGCGCCAGCGATAAGAGAGCGGTCAAGCCGCGCCATGCGATGGTCCTGGTTCGAGGGCGCCCGTTCGCCCCCCGGTAAGGTCGCGTCCCCAGGCGTCGTTCCTCGGGAAAGGGAACGCGGCCGGGGGCCATCATGTCCGACCTCGGAATTCGGCGCAAGGATGGCGGGCCAATGTCGCGCCCGGCAGGCGGGGGCCCCTTTTGCGACCAGACCCGGTCCGCCGCTCACGTCTCCCATGAGATGAAGGCCCAATGGCTTGGACCGCCGCGAAACCGCCACTGGCCTTCGGGCAAAGTCTCGCGCCAGGCCTTCAGCCGGCGCGTCTCCTCCCCGGTCAATTCGCCGAGCGAAAATGACAGGGCGCGGACGAATTGATCGAAATCGAGCGGCTCGGCGACCTGATTCGTATTGGCGATGAAACCGACCTTCGGCAGGCGTCCCATGCGGTACAGGAGGTTGAGGACGTAGATATAATCGGGCGGCGCCGGTCGAGGCGGCGGCGGCGTTCGGCCGAGAGCTTCGAAAATCTCCGGCGGGATGTAGCGGCCGCCGACCGGGCCGGTCAGGCAGACCCGCCGGCGGGCCTTGGCGTCGAGTTTTCTCAGGGCGGCGTCGAGATCCATCACCGCTGTCGAACGCGAGGCGACGACAAGATCGCAAGCGGGAATATCGGACCAGTCGTCTTCCCAGGACCGCAAAATCCCCGAAACATTTTTCAAGCCCGCCGCCGCCGCGTTGGCCTCTAAACGCGCGAGCATGGCCGGGCTGTAATCCAGCCCGAAGACCTCCGCCATGCGCGGCGCCAGGGCCAACGCGATCACGCCCGGCCCGCATCCCACATCGAGAAGCGTCTCGCAATCGTCGTGCGGCGTCAGGCCGACGAATTGCGTGACGTAGGGATTTGGCTCCATGCAGAATTTGTCCGCGTAACCAGCGGCGCGGCGGTCCCATTCCTCCGGCGGTTTGCGCCGGCCGCCCGCCGCCGCCATGTGGTCGCGATAAAGTTGAGCGAAATCGATGTCATCGATGGTCATGTCGCCCTCGCGCGAATCGCGATGGAAAATAAGACTCAGGCGCCGGCGAAGTCGCGCTCGAAAGACAGTTCGCCGGCGAATTCGCGCCAGGCGGCGAGATTGCGGCGCGGCACGCCGATGACGAGCGGAATGTCCAAGGCGAGGGCGTCGGAAATGATGCAGCGGAAACCGCCGCCTTCGGCTTCGGTCTTGCCGAATTTGTTGAGCAGAACCAGATCGCACTCCCGCAGGCGCCCCAGCACCAGCGCGCAGGCGCGCGCGAGGCCGTCGAGATCGAGACGACAGCCGCGCGCCAAGGCGCTGCGGTTTTCGGAGATTCGGATGATTTCGCCGCTCGCGAGATCTTCGAGCAGCATGTCGCATTTCCGGCCCGGCGCCAGGGGCGGCGCCGCCTTTTCGATGACGCCGCCCAGCCGCAATCCGGCGCCTTGCGCGCTTTCCGCAATCGCCCGGAAGACTTGGCCGATGGCGAAATCCTCGTCATAGACCAGCGCCGTCAGCGGATGCGCGAGCGGATCGAAATCCGCCAGGCAGGGAAGCAACTGCGCCGTGTCCATATCCTTCGCCAGCATGAAGGTCACGCTCCGCCGCCTGCCCCTTCGAGTAAGACGCCGCGAATATCCGCCTGCCGCGCCAGATGGGCGATAAAGCCCGCGATCGCCTGCCGCGCCCGCGTCTCGGAGAGGAAAGCCGCGATCCGCGGGCGCGCCTGGTCGAACGGCAGTTCACGCCCCTCGATCTTGCGGTCGAGCCGCAGGATATGGAAACCGAAGCGCGTGCGCAAAGGCTCCTGTGAAATCTCGCCCGGCGCCATGGCGAACAGCGCGCGCTCGAATTCCGGAACCATCTGGCCGCGCGTGATCTGGCCGAGATTGCCGCCGTTCTCTCGCGAGGGACAGGCGGAACAGGCGCGCGCGGCGTCGGCGAAACCGGAAGGGTCGCGCTTGAGCCGGGCGATGATTTCGCGCGTCGCTGCAAGCGCCGCCGCCTCGGTTTCGGGCGTCGCGGCGATCAGAATATGCGCCGCCTCATAGATGTCGCCGGAGCGGAAGCGCCGACGATTGTTGTCATAATAGCGCCGGCAAGATTCCTCGACCGGCTCGTCCCGCGGGATCGCCTGGGCGACGAGCGCGCGGACCAGCGCATCCTCGTCCGTCTCGCGCCGGCCTTGCGCGTCGGTCTCCGGAGCCGGCGTCAGGCCAAGCCGTTTCGCTTCCTGCAACAGCAATTCACGGATGACCAGCGCGCGGGCGGCTTCGGCGAAAGCCTGCGCCGGCGAATCGGCGGCATGGTTCTGCGCCTCGGCGGCGATGACCGCGTAAGGCAGGACCACGCCATTGACGCTGATTTCCGTGCGCGCGGGAAAGGCGCCGGGGGATTTGACGGAACAGGCGCTCACGGCGCTCATTCCGCCGGCTCGATCGACTTGCGGCTGCGCACGACCTGATAGCCCTGGCGTCCGAGATACCACACCGGCGCCGACCAGATGTGGACCAGGCGGGTGAAGGGGAAGACCAGGAAAATCGTCATCCCCAGCACGAGATGCATTTTGAAGATCGGGCTGACGTCGGCGACGACCTGCCAATTCCCGCTCTGCAAGGTCAGCACGCCCTGCGCCCAGGTCATGAATTTCACCATCTCGCCGCCGTCGAGATGTTGCGCCGACACGAAAATGGTCGATAGGCCGAGCAGCAATTGCGCCAGCAGCATATACAGAATCGCAATGTCGCTGAACGATGACGTCTTGCGAATGCGCGGATCGGTGAGCCGCCGTTGCAAAAGCAACAGGAGCCCGGCGAGACACATCAGGCCCGCGATCCCGCCGACCGCCATCGCCAGCAATTGCTTGGCGAAATGGGGAATACCGAGGGTCTCGAACACGACGATCGGCGTCAGCAGCCCGACCAGATGACCCAGGAAGATGATGAGAATGCCGACATGGAACAGGTTGGAGCCCCAGAGCAATTGTTTGCGGCGCAGGAGCTGGGACGAGCCCGAGCGCCAGCTATATTGCTCGCGGTCGAAACGGATGGCGCTGCCGAGCAGGAATATGGTCAGGCAAAGATAGGGGTACCAGCCGAACAGCAGATGATTGGCGAAGTCAGTCATGGCGATCGGCCTCCGCGGCTTGAGAAGATGGAGAATAAGTGAAAGTAGTTGGCGGCTTGACGCTTTGGGCGACGCCCGGCGCCGGGCGGCGCGCCTGACGAAGTTTGGCGGCGAGTTCATCGCGGCCGCAACTGTCGCCGGCGGGCGCGCCGAAGTCCACCGGCGCATCCTCATAAGCTTCATCCAGCGCCTCGAAATCGTCGGGCTCTGGATCGGGCTCGGCGCGCAGGAGCGCCAGAAGCGCTTCATCGGGCTGAACCTTCGCGATCGCCGTGAGCGCGCGAAACACCGCTTCATAGGGCGATTTGCGTTTGTGCAGGCGCTCGGCCAGAGCCGTGAAGACATGGGCCGGTTCGCCCAGCAGAGGCAGAGCCTGGGTGGGGTCGAGCGTCGAGAGGAACTCCAGGAACAGGGGCGTGAAATCGGGCAGTTCGTTCTCGGCGCCGACCAGGCCGTTCGCTTCGTAAAGCGCGCGCAGATCGACCATGGCCTGGCCACGGTCGCGGCTCTCGCCGTGGACATGTTCGAACAGATGCAGCGACAACGAGCGCGTGCGATCGAACAGCAGGACATAGCGCTCCTGCAGGTCATAGAGATCGCAGCCGCGCAGGTCGTGAACGAGATCGAGCAAGGCCGCGCGCTCGCGCGCCGGGACGAGTCGCTCGTTTGCGATGACTTCGCCGATTTCGTCGAGCGCCGCGACAAAATCCTCCGTCGGATAAGACAGGAGCGCGGAAAAGGCGCGGAAGATTCGCATCAGCCCACCTCCTCCGGCTTGCGGATCGCCGGCGTCTTGTTGCCGCCGAACAGGCTCGGCGTCTCGCCTTCGGAACAGCCGTTGCCGAAGGAGAAGCCGCAGGAGCCGCGCAGATCATACGCGTCCTCGGCCCATTCGCGATGGGTGGTCGGAATGACGAAACGATCCTCGTAATTGGCGATCGCCATGGTCTTGTACATTTCCTCGATCTGCCCGGCCGTCATGCCGACCTTCGTCGCGACGGCCTCGTCGATCACGCCGTCGATATTTTTCGCCCGCATATAGGCGCGCATGGCGAGCATGCGCTCCAGGCCCAGAGCCACCGGCGCCTCGTCGCCGGCCGTCAGCAGATTGGCGAGATAGCGCAGGGGGATGCGCAGCGACTTCACGTCCGGCATGGCGCCGTCCATGCCCATCTGGCCAGCCTCCGCCGCCGCCTGGATCGGCGACAGCGGCGGAATGTACCAGACCATCGGCAGGGTGCGATATTCGGGATGGAGCGGGAAGGCGACCTTCCACTCCATCGCCATTTTCCACACCGGCGATTTTCTCGCCGCCTCAAGCCAGGCCTCCGGCACGCCGTCGGCGCGCGCCTGCTCGATCACCTTCGGGTCGTTGGGATCGAGGAAGATTTCGAGCTGCGAGCTATAGAGCTTTTTCTCATCCTTCACGCTGGCGGCGGCCTCGATGCGGTCGGCGTCATAGAGCACGACGCCGAGATAGCGGATGCGCCCGACGCAGGTTTCCGAACAGACGGTCGGCATGCCGGCTTCGAGTTGCGGATAGCACAGGATGCATTTTTCCGATTTGCCGCTGGACCAGTTGTAATAGATCTTCTTGTAGGGGCAGGCGGAAACGCACATGCGCCAGCCGCGACATTTGTCCTGGTCGATCAGGACCACGCCGTCCTCCTCGCGCTTGTAGATCGCGCCGGAGGGGCAGGACGCCGCACAGGCCGGATTGAGGCAATGCTCGCACAGGCGCGGCAGATACATCATGAAGGTGTTTTCGAACTGGCCGTACATCTCCTTCTGCACGCCTTCGAAGTTATAATCCGCCGAGCGTTTGGAGAATTCGCCGCCGAGAATTTCTTCCCAGTTCGGGCCGCTTTCGATCTTTTCCATCCGCTCGCCGGTGATCAGCGAGCGCGGACGCGCCGTGGGGAAGGCTTCGAGTTCGGGCGCCTTTTGCAAATGCTCGTAATCGAAGGTGAAGGGCTCGTAGTAATCGTCGATTTCCGGCAGATCGGGGTTGGCGAAAATATTCGCCAATATCCGCCATTTGGCGCCGATCTTCGGCTCGATCGAGCCGTTCGCCTTGCGCCTCCAGCCGCCGTTCCATCTTTTCTGATTTTCCCAGTCGCGGGGATAGCCTATGCCGGGCTTGGTCTCGACATTGTTGAACCAGGCGTATTCGACGCCCTCGCGGCTGGTCCACACATTCTTGCAGGTGATCGAACAGGTGTGGCAGCCGATGCATTTGTCGAGGTTGAGCACCATCGCGATTTGCGCGCGGATTTTCATGGTCTTAGCTCCTATTCCGCCGCGGTGGTGAGGGGGCCGCGAGTCTTGTGCTTGGCGTGGTCATAGGGCCGCTCAAGCCAGTCAATCTTCTTCATCTTTCTCACGATCACGAATTCGTCGCGATTGGTGCCGATCGTGCCGTAATAATTGAGGCCATAGGCCAGCTGGGCGTAGCCGCCAATCATATGCGTCGGCTTGGGCACGACGCGCGTCACCGAATTATGGATGCCGCCGCGCCGCCCGGTGACTTCCGAGCCGGGCACGTTCACGGTCTTCTCCTGTGCGTGGTACATCATGCACATGCCCTGTTTCACGCGCTGCGACACGACCGCGCGGGCGGTCAGGGCGCCATTGGAGTTATAGGCCTCGATCCAGTCGTTATCGACGATCCCTGCGGCCTTGGCGTCCGGCTCGCTGATCCAGACGATCGGCCCGCCGCGCGACAGCGTCAGCATCAGCAGATTGTCAGTGTACGTAGAATGGATGCCCCATTTCTGGTGCGGCGTGATGAAATTCAGCACCACCTGCTTTTCGCCGTTGGGATGCTTGTCGATCACCGGCTTGACGGTTCGCGTGTCGATCGGCGGGCGATAGACGCACAGGCCCTCGCCGAAGGCGCGCATCCAGAGATGGTCCTGGTAGAGCTGCTGGCGTCCGGTCAGCGTGCGCCACGGGATCAGTTCGTGAACGTTGGTATAGCCGGCGTTGTAGCAGACATGCTCGCTTTCCAGCCCCGACCAGGTCGGCGCGGAAATGATCTTGCGCGGCTGCGCGACAATGTCGCGGAAGCGGATTTTTTCGTCTTCCTTCGGCTTGGCGAGATGGGCGTGTTCGAGGCCCGTGGTCTTGCCGAGCGCCTCCCAGCTGCGCACAGCGACTTCGCCGTTGGTTTCGGGCGCCATCATCAGCACCGCTTCCGCCGCTTCGACCGCGGTCGTCATCCGGGCGAGACCCTTGGTCGGTCCCTCTTCGGTCACCACGCCATTGAGCTTCTTGAGATTCTCCACCTCTTCGTGGGTCTCCCAGGCGATCCCCTTGACGCCATTGCCGAGCTTGTCCATCAGCGGGCCCAGCGCGGTGAATCGCTGATAAACATGCGGATAATCGCGCTCGACCACGGCCACCGCCGGCATGGTCCTGCCCGGAACCGCCTCGATCTCGCCTTTCTTCCAATCCTTCACGTCGAGGGCCTGCGCGATCTCGCCGGGCGAATCGTGCAGGATCGGCGTCAGGACGACGTCCGTCTCGACGCCCAGCACTTCCGGCGCGACCTGCGAAAAGGCCTTGGCGATTCCCTTGTAGATCTCCCAGTCGGAGCGGGATTCCCAGATCGGATCGACCGCCGCGCCGAGCGGATGGATGAAGGGATGCATGTCGGAAGTGTTGAGGTCGTCCTTCTCGTACCAGGTGGCCGCGGGCAGAACGATATCGGAATAGACGGCCGTGGTGGACATGCGGAAATCGAGCGTCACCAGCAGGTCGAGCTTTCCTTCCGGCGCCTCGTCGCGCCAGGCGACCTCCTTCGGCTTGGCCAGCCCCTGATCGCCGAGATTCTTGCCCAAAACGCCATGCGAGGTTCCGAGCAGGTGCTTGAGGAAATATTCGTGCCCCTTGCCCGACGAGCCGAGCAGGTTCGAGCGCCAGACAAAGAGATTGCGCGGCCAGTTTTTCGGATTGTCCGGATCCTCGCACGACATTTTCAGCTCGCCGGAAACCAGCGCCTGGGCGACGTAATCCTTCGGCTCGAGTCCCTTTTCGGCGGCTAATCCCGCGATGGTCAGCGGGTTCTGCTCGAGTTGCGGCGCGGAGGGCAGCCAGCCCATGCGCTCGGCGCGGACGTTGTAGTCGATCAGCGCCCCATCCCACGGACCGGCGGGCGCGGTCGGCGAGACAATCTCCTTCGGCTCGAGGCTTTCATAGCGCCATTGATCGGTGTGGGCGTAGAAGTACGACGTGCCGTTCTGGTGGCGTGGCGGGCGGCCCCAGTCGAGCGCGAAGGCGACCGGCGCCCAACCGGCTTGCGGGCGCAGTTTTTCCTGCCCGACATAATGCGCCCAGCCGCCGCCGGACTGCCCGACGCAACCGCACATCACCAGCATGTTGATGACGGCGCGATAGTTCATGTCGCTGTTGTACCAATGGTTCATGCCCGCGCCGATGATGACCATCGAGCGGCCCTTGGTCTTTTCGGCGTTGAGGGCGAATTCGTGCGCGACCTGGATGATCTTGTCGCGCGCGACTCCCGTGATCCTCTCCGCCCAGGCGGGCGTGTAGGGAACGTCCTCGTCAAAATTTTTGGCGACATTTTCGCCGCCGAAGCCGCGATCGACGCCATAATTGGCGAGGAACAGGTCATAGACCGAGGCGACCAGGATCTCGCCGTCCTTCGTCCGCAGCTTCGCCGCCGGAAGCCGGCGGTTCAAGACGCTGGCGTGGTCGGAATGGGTGAAATGGTCGTGCGCGATATTGCCGAAATAGGGGAAGGCGACATCGACCAGTTCGTGGTCGCGGTCCTTGAGGGACAGCAGCAGATCGACCGGCGCGCCGTCCGATTTTTTCGCTTCGAGATTCCACTTGCCCTTCTCGCCCCAGCGGAAGCCGACCGAGCCGCGCGGCGCGACGAGTTCGCCGCTCGCCGCGTCGAACGCCAGGGTCTTCCATTCCGGGTTGTTGGTCTCGCTGAGGGCGCCGTCGAGGTCGCTGGCGCGCAGGAAGCGGTCGGGAACGAGCTTTCCATCCTGCGGGACCAGCTTCACCAGCATCGGCATGTCGGTGTAGCGCTTGATGTAATCCGCGAAATAATCGACCTGGCGGTCGACATGGAACTGTTTCAGGATCACATGGCCCATCGCCATGCCGAGCGCGGAATCCGTGCCTTGTTTCACCGACAGCCAGATATCGCCGAATTTCGAGGCCTCGGAATAGTCCGGGCTGATAACCGCGCTCTTGGCGCCGCGATAGCGCGCCTCGGTATAGAAATGCGCGTCCGGCGTGCGCGTCTGCGGAACGTTTGACCCCCAGAGGATCAGGAAGCCGGCGTTGTACCAGTCGGCCGATTCCGGCACGTCGGTCTGCTCGCCCCAGGTTTGCGGCGAGGAGGGCGGCAGATCGCAATACCAGTCATAGAAGGAAAGACACACACCGCCGAGGAGCGACAGATAGCGCGTGCCGGCGGCGAAGGAGATCATCGACATGGCCGGTATGGGTGAGAATCCGGCCACGCGATCGGGGCCGTGCGCCTTGATCGTATAGGCGTTGGCGGCGGCGATGATCTCGTTGACCTCGTCCCAGCCCACGCGGATGAAGCCGCCATGGCCGCGTTTCGTCGTATAGGACTCGCGCCTGGCGGGATCCTCGACGATCGAGGCCCAGGCGGCGACCGGCTTCATGGTTTTCCGCGCTTCGCGATAGAGCTTCACCAGAGCCGAGCGCACCAACGGATATTTCGTGCGGTTGGCGGAATAGAGATACCAGCTGTAGCTCGCCCCGCGCGGGCAGCCGCGCGGCTCATGATTGGGCAGGTCGGGCCGCGTGCGCGGATAGTCGGTCTGCTGCGTCTCCCAGGTGACGATGCCGCCCTTGACATAGATTTTCCACGAACAGGAGCCGGTGCAGTTCACGCCATGGGTCGAGCGCACGATCTTGTCGTGCTGCCAGCGCTTGCGATAGCCGTCCTCCCAGCGACGATCCTCATTGGTCATGACGCCGTGACCATTGGCGAAAGGCTCCTGCGCCCTGCGGAAAAAAGTCAGACGGTCGAGGAAATGGCTCATGGCCTGAACTCCGGTTTGGATTATTCCGCGGGGGTGGGCGCCGGGGCCCCGCCGCGTTCGACGTCATGGAGCAACCCGCCCCTGCGGGTGTAAACGCCCCAGGTTACGCCTGCGCAGATGGCGTAGAAGATCAGGAAGGCCCACAAAGCCGCCGACACGCCGCCGGTCAGCGAAATCGCCGTGCCGTAGGACTTCGGGATGAAGAAGGCGCCATAGGCCGCGATCGCCGAGGTGAAGCCGGTGATCGCCGCCGATTCCTTTTCCGCCTGGCGCAGCCGCGCGGCGGCGTCCATTTGCGGCTCCAGCCGCGCGATTTCCTTGCGCATGATGATCGGGATCATCTGGAAGGTCGAGGCGTTGCCGATTCCGGTCATCGCGAAGAGGAAGAGGAAGCAGGCGAAAAAGCCCCAGAAGGCGCCGGGCTGGTCCTCGATCGCGATAAAATAGAGCACGCCTGCGACGCCGACCATCATGCCAACAAAGACCGAAAGGGTCACCCGGCCGCCGCCAAAGCGGTCGGCGATCCAGCCCGTGCCCGAGCGCGCCAGCGCCCCGACCAGCGGGCCGAGGAAGGCGTAGGCCAGCACGTTGGCGTGGGGGAACAGGATCTTGCCGAGCAGCGGAAAGCCCGCCGCAAAGCCGATGAACGAGCCGAAAGTGCCGGTATAGAGCACGGCCATGATCCAGTTGTGCCGGCGGGTGAAGATCACCGATTGTTCGGCGAAGGAGGCCTTGGCCGAGGCGATGTCATTCATGCCGAACCAGGCCGCGAAGGCCGAAATCACGATGAAGGGCACGAAGATGAAGGACGCGTTTTGCAGCCAGATCTGGGCCGCCTTGTCCGCCGCGCCCACCGTTTGCGCAGCGCCGCCGAGCGGGCCGAACACGCCATAGGCGATGATCAGAGGCGCCACGAATTGCACGACGCTGACGCCGAGATTGCCCAGGCCGGCGTTCATCGCCAGCGCATGGCCTTTTTCCGCCCTCGGGAAGAAGAAGGAAATATTGGCCATGGAGGAGGCGAAATTGCCGCCGCCAAAGCCGCACAGCAAAGCGAGGATCAGCAGGACGACGTATGGCGTGTCGGGGCTCTGCACGGCATAGCCGATGCCGACCGCCGGAATGATCAGCGACCAGGTGGTGAGCGTCGTCCAAAGGCGGCCGCCGAAGATCGGAACCATGAAGCTGTAAAAGATGCGTAGGGTCGCGCCGGACAGGCCGGGCAGCGCCGCCAGCCAAAACAATTGGTCGGTGGTGAATTTGAAGCCGACCAGCGGCAGTTTGGCGACCACCACCGACCAGACCTGCCAGACCGCGAAGGACAGAAGCAGCGCCGGAATCGAAAGCCAGAGGTTGCGGTGGGCGATGGCCTTGCCGGTCTTCTCCCAGAAGGTCTTGTCCTCGGGACGCCAGTCCTGCAGCACCGCGCCGGACAGCGCGCCGACATGCTCCGGCGTATGGACCTCTTGCAATTCCGGGAATTGCGGCAGTGTCCGCAGCGCCGGGCCGGCGGCTTCCGCCTCCATCTGCCGAACGGCGAAATGCATCCAGGTGAGCGAGACGACCACGATCAGGAACATCAGCATGAAACAGCTGGTCCACAGGCCGGTGAGGTCGAAGGCGACGCCGAAGGCGATCGGCAGGACAAAGCCGCCAAGGCCGCCGATCAGGCCGACGAGACCGCCGACCGCGCCGACATTGTCCGGGTAATAGACGGGAATGTGCTTGTAGACCGCCGCCTTGCCGAGGGCCATGAAAAAGCCGAGGACGAAGATGGTGACGATGAAGCCGGGGAGCCCCATGGCGAGATGGAAACTCTTGTCGCCTTGCGCGGTGTGGACGACATAATCGGTCGAGGGATAGGACAGGACGAAAGTGGCCACGATCGAGACCAGGAACATCCAGTACATCACCGTCCGCGCGCCATAACGGTCGGAGAGATGGCCGCCATAGACACGGAACAGGCTGGCGGGAATCGAGAACATCGCCGCCGTCATGCCGGCCGTTTTGATATCGACGTGATAGGCCTGCATCAGGTAATGCGGCAGCCACAACGAAAGCGCGACGAAACCGCCAAAGACATAAAAGTAATAAAGGGAAAAGCGCCAGACCTGAATATTTTTCAGCGGCGCCATTTCAGCCCAGAAACCCGGCGGCTTTTCGCGCGTGAGGCGGCGCTGCGCCACCACCGGGTCGTCCTTGGTGCTCAGGAAGAAGACGACCGCCATGATCGCCAGGCCGGCGCCCCAGACATACGCGACGCCTTTCCAGCCCATCGCGACCATGACGAAGGGGGCTGCGAATTTGGTTACCGCCGCGCCGACATTGCCGGCGCCAAAAATGCCGAGCGCCAGACCCTGTCTGGCCGGAGAAAACCAGCGCGAGACATAGGCGACGCCGACCGCGAAGGAGCCGCCGGAAATGCCGACGCCGAGCGCCGCGAGCAGGAATTGCGGATAGGTATGCGCGAAAGTCAGCAGGAAGGTCGCCAGCGCCGCCGCCAGCATGACGAAAATGAAAACGCGCCGCCCGCCATATTGGTCGGTCCAGACGCCGAGCGCGAGGCGGGTCAGCGACCCCGTGAGGACCGGCGTTCCTACGAGCAGGCCGAACTGCGTTTCGCTGAGGCCGAGATCAGCTTTGATCTGAATGCCAATGATGGCGAAAATCATCCACACCGCGAAACATGCGGTGAAAGCGATGGTCGAGAGCCAGAGCGCGCGCTGCTGCGCGCCGTGATCGATCGAAACGTCGGACATGATTGGCGCCATCCGTTTTATTGTGGCTTACGGCGCAGGAATTGACCCAAAACGTCGCTGCGGCTCTTTGACAATGGTCAAGGAATTTGGCGACACGCAAAGAAACAAGAATTCATTTGATAAAAATCAATCAGCGAACTGAGATACGCTTTTAAAAAGGATGCGGATGTCAAATCCGCATTGTCGTTTGCGACGCAGGTCGGCGGGAGAAGCCGTGATGCTGTCTCGGGAGCAATATGAGGAAGCTTCGCGTTTGCAGATTTTTTCGGGCTGCCGGCCCGAGACGGTCGCGACGCTTCTGGAGGCCGCCTTCCTGCACAAATTCCCCGAGCGAATCGACCTCGCGAAGGAGGGCGAGACGCCGGATTTCCTGCATGTCGTCGTCAGCGGCACCGTCGAGCTTTACGCCCGTTATCGCGACCGCGAAACCACGATCGAGGTCATCGGCCCGCCCAACAGCTTCATCGCGGCCGCGGTGGTGCTCGACCGTCCCCATCTCAAATCGGCGCGCGTCATCGAGCCGGCGCGCATTCTCATGCTGCCCGCCGCTTCGGTGCGCAAGGCGCTGCCCGAGGACGCCGCCTTCGCCACGCGCATCGCCGTCGAACTGGCGATCGCCTATCGCTACGTCACCAAGGATTTGAAAAACCAGAAGCTGCGGACCGGCCTGGAGCGACTCGCCAATTGGCTGGCGCGGCGTGACCGGGAAACCGGCTCGGCGCATCGCCTCGTCATTCCATTCGACAAGAAAGTGCTTGCGGCTCAGCTTGGCATGGCGCCCGAAAACCTCTCGCGCGGCTTCGCCACGCTCGCGCGCTTCGGCGTCAGGGTCAAAGGCTCCCAGGTCGAGATCGCCGACCCCGCGGCGCTGGAACAACTCGCCAAACCCGACCCGCTGATCGACGATCCGTCATCGTGACCAAAGACCCGCGGCGTCTTTGCGTCGCGACAACGTCATTTTCTCCCCGGCGATGCATGGAGGGCGCCATGGAGAACGCTCATGACACTGGCCGAGACAGGCGCGACACGTAAGGATGATTGGGGGCCGCTTTCGGCTTTGCCCGGTAATCCGCTGATGTGGGTGCTGATCGGCTCTGAGCTTGCAGTGTTCGGCGCGGCGCTGATCGGCTATGCCGGCGCCCGCGCCCGCGATCCCGCCGGATTCGCCGCCGATCAGGATCAGTTGAGCCGCCTCGCCGGCCTGATCAACACCACCGTATTGCTGACCAGCGGCCTGTTCGCGGCGCTGGCCAATGTCGCGGCGCATGAAGGCCGGCGCGGGGCGGCGCGCTTGTGGCTGGGTCTGGCGGCGGCCTTGGGCCTGGTCTTTCTCGTCGTCAAGGCGCGCGAATATGGCGTCGAACTCGCCGCTGGACACGATCTCGATTCGAGCCCCTTTTTCACCCTCTATTTCCTCGTCACCGGCTTCCACGCCCTGCATGTCGTGCTGGGCCTCGCGATCCTCGCGCTCGTGGCTTTTTTCGATTCGCCGGAGAATGTCGAGACCGGAACCGCCTTCTGGCACATGGTCGATCTGGTCTGGATTCTGGTCTTTCCCAGTTTCTACCTTCTGAGGTGAGCGATGGCGAAGCCGCGTGAGATTCTGATCGTCTGGGCTTTGCTGATGGCGCTTTCGCTGACTTTGGCCTTTGCCGCCGATGTCGCCCACGCCTCAAGGCTCGGCGCGGCGATGATCGGCGTCGTCGCGGCCGCCGCAACCCTGAAGGCGAATCTGGTTCTGCGGACCTATCTCGGGCTTCGCGTCGCGCCCGGCGCCCTGTTCGGCTTCACGACCGCTGCGGCCGTCACCTTGCTGCTGGTCGCCGCATCCTTCCTGCTCTTTGCGACTCCGCAATAACAACATCGTTCGGAAGCAGCCGTTTGATTTTTGTTAAGAGCCCCGCCCGCGCTTCGTTCTAGCCTCCGCCAATCCATCTCGCGGGGAGCGACGGAATGAGCGAAGTTCTCACCAAATCCACGGCCCGAAACATATTCTACGGCGGATCGCTGTTCTTCTTCATCATCTTCGTCGGGCTGACGGCGCAAAGCCGCCACTACATCCTGACCAAGGGAACCGACCAGGCCCATCTCACCGATTCCGTCGTGCGCGGCAAGCGGATCTGGGAAAGCCACGCCTGTTTCGACTGCCACACCATCTATGGCGAAGGCGCCCGTTTCGCGCCCGAGCTTGGCGACGTTTTCAAACGCTGGGGCGGCGACAAGGATCCCGCCGGCGCGCGCGAAACGATCAAGAACTGGATGAAGGCGCAACCCACCGGCATAGCGGGCCGCCGCCAGATGCCGCAGTTCAACCTGAGCGACGCGCAGCTCGACGATCTCGCCGACTTCCTCGCCTGGGCCAGCCGGACCAACACCCAAGGGTGGCCGCCGCGGCCGTCCAAAACCAACTGATCGCGGACCAACTGATCCAGTGACGCGGAGGATTTAATGCAATATCACAGCCAAAGCATCGCCAAGACCTATTGGCTTGGCGCCCTGCTCATCTTCGCCGTTCAGATGATCTTCGGCCTCATCGGCGGCCTGATCTATGTCGCGCCGAATCTCATTCCCGTCGATATCATGCCCTTCAACGAAGTGCGCATGATCCACACCAACGCCCTGGTGGTCTGGCTGCTGCTCGGCTTTTTCGGCTGCGCCTATTATCTCATTCCCGAGGAGGCGGAGCGCGAGATCTATTCGCCGACCCTCGCCTATGTCCAGTTCGCCATCTTCTTCCTTGGCGCCCTGGCGGCGGTCGTCGGCTATCTCTTCCACCACGTCGCCGCCGATGCGCGCTCCTATCTCGAACAGCCTCTATGGGTGAAGCTCGGCATCATCGTGGCCGCCCTGATCTTCCTGTTCAACGTCAGCATGACCGTTTTGCAGGGGCGCAAGACGGCGATCACCAATGTGTTGTTGTTCGGCCTGTGGGGCATCGCCATCTTCTTCCTGTTCTCGCTCTATAACCCGGGCAATCTGTCGGAAGACAAGATGTTCTGGTGGTATGTCGTCCACCTCTGGGTGGAGGCGGTGTGGGAGCTGGTGATGGCCTCGATTCTGGCTTTCCTGATGCTCAAGCTCACCGGCGTCGATCGCGAAGTGATCGAGAAATGGCTCTATGTCATCGTCGCGACCTCCTTGTTCACCGGAATCTTAGGCACCGGGCACCATTATTACTGGATCGGCACGCCGGGCTATTGGCAGTGGATCGGTTCGGTCTTCTCGTCGCTCGAAGTCATTCCCTTCTTCGGCATGCTGCTGTTCACCTTCAGCATGGTGTGGAAGGGCCGCCGCGACCATCCGAACAAGGCGGCGATGCTGTGGTCGCTCGGCTGTTCGGTGCTGGCCTTCTTCGGCGCCGGCGTATGGGGCTTCCTGCACACCCTGCATGGCGTGAATTTCTATACCCACGGCACGCAGGTGACGGCGGCGCATGGCCATCTGGCTTTCTACGGCGCCTATGTCTGCATCAATCTGGCGATGATGACCTACGCCTTCCCGCAATTGCTCAATCGCGCCCCCTATAACCAGGTGCTGAACATGCTCAGCTTCTGGATCCTGTCGGCGGGCGTGGTGTTCATGACGGTGGTGCTCACCTTCGCCGGCGTGCTGCAAACCCACCTGACCCGGGTCATGGGGATCAGCTTCATGGACGCCGCCGACCAGCTCGGCCTGTTCTTCGACATGCGCCTCGGCGCGGGGGTCGTGACGGTCGTCGGCGCCTTCCTGTTCATCTTCTCGATCCTCGTGCCGCTCGAACATGAGGCGATCGAACCGGGTCACGCCGCCGGCGCTCCGGCGGAGTGATCGGGCTTTCACGCCGACGACGCCCGACAAGAAAGGAAAAGCCATGAGCCTTGCGGCCATCGCTTCCGGAGTAGAAGGGGAGCAGATTCCCTTCTACCAGCCGCAGGGCAATGAATGCGCAATCTTCGAGGCGGCGTTCCGACGCCGCCTCCCGGTCCTGCTCAAGGGTCCGACCGGCTGCGGCAAGACGCGCTTCGTCGCCCATATGGCAGCGAAACTTGGCCTGGAACTGGACACGATCGCCTGTCACGACGATCTGACCGCCGCCGATCTCACCGGCCGCTATCTCATCAAGAACAACGAGACGGTCTGGACCGACGGCCCGCTCACCCGCGCGGTGCGACGCGGCGGACTCTGCTATCTCGACGAGGTGGTGGAGGCGCGCAAGGACGTGACCGTGGTGCTCCATCCGCTCACCGACGACCGCCGTATCCTGCCGCTCGACCGCACCGGCGAGACGCTGCACGCGCCCGACGATTTCATGCTGGTGATCTCCTACAACCCCGGCTACCAGTCGGTGCTGAAAAGCCTGAAACCCTCGACCCGCCAACGTTTTGTCGCGCTGTCCTTCGACTATCCGAAGCCCGAGGCGGAAGCGGCCATCGTCGCGCGCGAAAGCGGGCTCGACGCCGAGACCTGCAAGACCCTGGTCCGTCTCGCCGGCCGGCTGCGCGCCCTGAAAGGCCAGGATCTGGAGGAAGGCGCCTCGACCCGCCTGCTGGTCGCCTGCGCCCATCTCATCGCCGATGGCATGAAGCGCAACGAGGCGATCGAATCCGCTCTGATCGAGCCGCTCACCGACGATCTCGACGTGAAAAAGGGCCTGCTCGATCTCGTCCAAGTGACGCTCGGCTAAAAAATGTCGCTGTGGCGCACGCTCATCGCCAGCAAATTCTGGGAGCCGGAAGAGGCGGTCGGCGGGTTGTGGGACCGCCTCGTCGAAAAGCTCGACGCCGAGCCCGCCTTCCCCGAAGCGGCGGTCGAACTGGCGGCGGTCAAGGGCGCCCTGGGCGTGCTGTTTCGCGGCCTCGGCGGCGAACCGGGCGTCGAGATCAAGGCGGCGGGCGAGGAGACCTCCACGCACCGCCGCTCATGGCGCCGCCGCCTCGCGCGCGAGGCCGAACGGGTGAAAGCCGCGCGTTTTGACGGCTCGACCTTGTTCCTGCCGCAGAAAATCGACCATTTCCCCGACGCCGATCTCAACCGCAAATTTTTCCTCTGGCTCGCGGCTTTGGCTGTCGCGGCCAAGCCAGCGCAAGAGGCGCCCGCCGATCCTTTGCGCCGCGACGTGGTCCGCCTGCGCCGCGCCCATGCCGACAGCGAGCGAGCCATCGTCCTGTTTCCCGGCCTCGCGCCGATCCGCGACGCGCTTTATGCGGCGACGCTGGCGGCGAGGCCCGCCTTCGACGAACCACCGCGCGAAAAGGAAATCGAGGATTGGATTCGCGCCCGCCTCGCGCGGGCGCCATTGCGCATCGACACGCCCTTGCAACGCGCCCTCGCCGGAGAAGAGGATTCCCTCGCCACGCTCGCGGCGCCTGCCGGCTACAAGGCGTTTCGCCCGGTGCTGCTTTGGGGCGAGCGGATTCCGTCGCAAAGCGGCGGCCGGCGGCGCGGCGATGAAGCGCCGGAGCCGGGAGAAGGCGCGAGCGACGGGGCGGAACAGACGATGAAGGCCCAGCGCCAGAAAAGCGACCAGGCCGAGCGCAAGGATTCGCTCATTCTCCATCGTTTCGAGGCGATCCTGTCCTTCGGCGACTTCCTCAACCTCAACCGCGACGTCGATGACGACGACGAGGAAAACGCCCGCAAGCCCGCCGCCGACGCCGATCGGATCGACCTCGCGCAACACCATAAAAAGCCGAAGACCCGCCTAAAATTCGACCTCGACCTCGCGCCGGAGGATGGCGACCGCGAAAAACTCTCCGGCAAGTTCGTCTATCCCGAATGGGACTGGAAACGGGCGGCTTTGATCCCCGATCAGGCGCGGGTGCTGGAGCATGTCGCCCCCGAATTGGCGGACGGCCTGAAGCTTGACGCCGCGGCGCGCCGGCGCATCGAGACTGTGCGCCGGCGATTCGAGGCTTTGCGGCCGCGCCGCAAATGGCTGTCGCGGCAGATGGAGGGCGTCGAGATCGATCTCGACGCCTGCGTGCGCGCCGCCTCCGACCGCCGCGCCGGCGGCGCGGCGAGCGAGCGGCTCTATCGCGACGCGCGCAACGAGGAGCGCGACCTCGCCGTCGCGGTGCTGTTCGATTGCTCGCGCTCGACCGAAAGCGCGGTCGAAGGCCGCCCCGTCATCGCGGTGGCGCGGGAGGCGCTGATCGCCCTGGCGCATGGATTACAGACGTGCGGCGACGACGTTGGCCTTTACGCCTTCTCGTCGCTACGCAAGGAGCGCGTCTTCGTCGACGTCTGCAAGAGTTTTGAAGAGCCGTTCGGCAGACAAGTGGATTCGCGCATCGCGGCGCTGAAGCCCGGCTTTTACACCCGGCTCGGCGCGGCTTTGCGTCACGTCTCGTTTCGGCTCGGCGAGCGCCCGAACGCGCGCAATCTGCTGCTGGTCATCACCGACGGAAAGCCCAACGATCTCGATCATTACGAAGGCCGTTTCGGGATCGAGGACACCCGCCGCGCGGCGATGGAGGCGCGCCGGCGCGGCCAGGCGGTCTTTTGTGTCGCCATCGACGCGCAGGCGCGTTTCTACCTGCCGCATCTGTTCGGGCCTGCCGGCTTCGCCATCGTTTCGAAGCCCGAAAAGCTGATCGCCGCTTTGCCAGCCATCTATCGGAATATCGTCGGATAATCCCCGAAAAACGACAACCGTGCGGATCCGTGCGGTCGGACAAGGATTTTTTACGCGGCTCGGCGTCATTTTTGTCGAAGGTTGGCGTTGCCCGGCGCATTGCCTAAGATGAAACATGATGATGACGACCGACGACTGGACGATCCTGAGCCGCGCGCCTCTTTTCCGGGCGATGGGGCCTGATATTCTTCGCTCCTTGATCGGGGGCCGCACCGCTCGCCGATACGACCGCGGCGAACGCATCTTTCAGCAGGACGATCCGGCGGACGCCTTCTATTTCATTTGCGAAGGCTGGGTGAAGCTGTTTCGGGAGCGCGAAGACGGCGGCGAAATTGTCGTTGCGATCTTTACCGCCGGCCAGACCTTCGCGGAAGCCGCCATGTTTCTCGGCGGACGTTATCCGGCCTCGGCCGAGACCATCTCGCCGGCGCGCGTCCTGCGCGTCGAAGGGGCCATTTTGCGCCAGGCCATCCTCAAGCAGCCCCAGCTTGCCTTCGACATGCTGGCCGCCGCCTCCATCCATCTGAAACAGCTTGTCGAGCAGATCGAGCAGCTCAAGGCGCAATCGGCGCCACAGCGCATCGCCGATTTCCTGCTGGATCAGATTTCGGCTGTTTCCGGCCCGGCCGATATCGCGCTGCCATACGAAAAGTCCCTGATCGCCAATCGTCTTGGCATGCAGCCGGAAAGTTTTTCGCGCGCGCTCGCGCGTCTGCGTGGTGTCGGCGTCACCGTCGCGCGCGACAATGTCCATATCGGGAATATCGAGAAACTGGCGGAATTCGCAGCCCGCCCGACGGGCGACGATTAACCCGCTCAATGGCTCGTGCCTTCGGAAAATGTGATCTTGTTGTAGACGTTATATTTGCCGATCGGCTTCGCCATCGGCAGGCGCTTGATCTCCTGAAAGGTCGCGGCGTCATAGACGATCACGGCGCCGTTTTTCTCCATCACGCTGACCAGCGCATGCTTGCCGGACCGATCGAATTCGACATGTGCGGTCATTTTTCCCGGCGCGGGTTTCAGCGTTCGCACCACCTTCAGGCTCTGCTTGTCGATGATCGAAATTTCGTCCCTGTGTTGCGGCGACAACGAGGAATCGGCCCAGGCGTAAGGCGTGTTGTCGTGGCTGCGCAGGAAATAGCCCGGCCCCGGCGTGGGAATTTCGGCGATGACCTTCCAGTTTGTCGTGTCGATGACGCTGATCTTGCCATCCTTCAGGTGCGGCGTCGCCATCACCAGATGGCCGTCGCGCATCCAGGAAATGCCGGAGCCCAGGTGCGGCATGCCCGCCAGCGGCAAGGTCGCGACTTCCCGCCCCGAATCGAGATCGACGACGATCGCTCTGTTTCCGTCCTGATGCGCGCCGAGCACATGGCGATAGGAAGGATCGAAAAAGAAATCGTCGAGCGGCGTCGTCAGCGCAATGCGCCGCAGCGAGAACGGATCGGGTTGCGCGGCGGTCGAAATCTCCCAGATTTCCGGCGTGTCCTTCAGCGCGACGACGAAGGAATCGCGCGGCGGCGCCTGATAGACCGCCGAGACGCGCGAGGCCTTGCCGTTGCTATCGGCGACATCGAAGATTTTTTCGACGCTCAGATCGGCGGCGGACAGGATCACCAAAGTGTCGGGCAGGTAATTGGCGACCGCGACATGGCGGCCGTCCCTGGAGAGCGCGATGTTGCGGCTATTGAGCCCGGCTCGGATTTCCGCAGTGACCTTCAAGGTCCAGAGATCGAATTTCGTCACCCAGCCGTCACGCGAGGAAAAGAAGACATAGCGGCCGTCGGGCGTGAATTTCGGCCCGCCATGCAAAGCGAAGCGGCTGGGAAAACGATAGATCGGCGTGAAGCTGTCGCCATCGACGATGGAGACATGATGGTCGCCGCCCTCGACCACGACAAAGAGATTGAGCGGATCGGCGGAAAAGACCGGCTTGGCGGCCGACAAATCGGGGGTGAGCACGCGCGAGGCTTCGATCTGCGCGCGCCCCCAGACCGGCGCCGTCGGCGGCGGCGCATTGACGTAAGCGGCCAAGGCCTTGATCGATTGTTCGTCGAGAACGGCCCTGAAACCCCGCATTTTTGTGCCCGCGCGCCCCTCGCCTATGACGGCTTCCGCGCCCCGCTTGCCGAGCCGGCCGAGATTGTCGGGCAGCAACGCCGGGCCGGTCGCGCCGAAACGGTCGCTTCCATGACAGGAGGCGCAATGAGTCTGGTAGAGCGCGGCTGCGTCCGGCGCGGCGTGAGCGGCGCCGATCCCCAGCGCAAGCACGAGGCTAGCGGCGAACAGCTTCATGTTTCATTCCCCGGAAGGGTCGCAAGACGAGGCGCTCGGCCTCCGGAGCGCCGATTTCGGCGTCGGTGAGATAGCAGGCGGGATCCTCAGTGAAGGCGTCGCCGCTCAACCGCAGCGCCCGCACCCGCGTATTGCCGCCGCAAATGTCGAAAAAACCGCAAGATGCGCAACGACCGGAAATTTTTCGTGGACGCCGTTTCAGACCCGCCATGATCGGGTCGGAGACATCGGTCCAGATTTGCGAAAACGGCCGCGCCCGCACATTGCCGAGCGGATAATCCTGCCACATCGTGTCGGGGTGAACGTCGCCGAGATTGTCGATATTGGCGACATTGACGCCGGAGGAATTGCCGCCCCATTGCGCCAGCTTCGCGCGCAAATGTTCGGCTTGTTCGGGGAAATGGCGCAAGGTCCAGAAATAGAGCCAGACCCCGTCGGCGTCGTTGTTGCCGGTGACGAAATCGAGCTCCTCGTCGCTTTCGAGCGCCGTCCAGGCCGCGTCGATCAAAAAGTCCATCATGTCGCGCGTGACCCGCCAATTGGCGTCGTCGCCGCGATTCTTGTTGCCGCGCCCGGCATAGACGAGGTGCGAGAGATAGAATTTCTTCACCCCCTCCGCTTTGGCCAGTTCGATCAAGCGCGGCAATTCGCGCCAATTGTCGAGGGTCATGGTGAAGCGCAAACCTACCTTGACGCCGCGCGCAACGCAGGCGCGCACGCCCGAAAGAGCCGCGCCATAGGCGCCGGCGAGGCCGCGAAATTTGTCGTTGGTCGCGCCGATTCCGTCGAGGCTGATCCCGACATAATCATAGCCGATCTCGGCGATGCGATCGGCCTTGTCCGCGTCGATCAGCGCGCCATTGCTGGACAGCGCGGTATAGAAACCCATCGCCTTGGCGCGGCGCGATATTTCGAGAATATCGGGCCGCAGCAAAGGCTCACCGCCCGAGAGGATCAAGGCCGGGACGCGAAAAGTCTTGAGGTCGTCCATGACCGAAAAAATTTCGCGGGTCGTCAGTTCGCCCGGGAAATCGACATCGGCCGAGACCGAATAGCAATGTTTGCACTTGAGATTGCAGCGGCGGATAAGATTCCAGATCACCACCGGGCCGGGCGGATCGCGCCGCAGCCCCGTCGGCGTCGGCGTCTTCAATTCGCGCAGCATCTGGGTGAGGCGAAACATCGATCACTCCGCCAGGCGCAGGCCTGTTTTCTTGAGGATGCGGGTCGAAAAGAGAATGTCCGAACCACGGCAGGCGGGGCCGAGCAGATCGGCGATGCGGCGGGCCTTTTCGCGCGCTTCCTCATGCGTCGCGCCATGGACCATGGCGAAAAGATTATACGGCCAGTCGGGCGGAGCGCGCGGGCGCAGATAGCAATGGCTGACGAAATCCAGCGCGCCGACCCAGGCGCCAAGCCGCTCGGCCTCGTCGTCGGCGACATCCCAGACCGTCATGCCATTCGCGCTCAAGCCCAGGCGAAAATGATTGGGCACGACGCCGATGCGGCGGACGATTCCATTGTCGATCAAGCGCGCGAAACGGTCGATCACCTCGCCTTCGCTCAAGCCGACGGCTTCGCCGACGCGCGCATAGGGCCGCGGATCGAAGGGCAATCCGGCCTGCGTCGCGCGGATCAGGGCGCGGTCGATGTCGTCGAGCGGCTTCATGCGCTCACCCTGAAATCGACGAAGAATTCGCGCAATTTCGGAAAGGCGAAGACGCGCAGCCCGGTCGTCCGTTCGATCTCCGCACAGATTGCGGCGATCGCCTCCGGCGTCTCGGTCGCCAGCACGAACCACATATTGAGGCGATGGTCGCGTTCATAATTATGCGCGACTTCGACCCGCGCATTGACCGCGGCCAATGTCGCCTCCCATTGGTCCGCCGGCACGGCCATGGCGCAGAGGCAGAAGGCGCCGCCGAGCGCCTCGGCGTTGAACAGCGGGCCGAAACGCGTCAGCATTCCCTCCTCGCGCAAGCGGCTGATGCGGGCGATCGCCTCGTCCTCGACGATTCCGGCATCTGTGCCGACGACGGCGAAAGGCCGCGAGACGAGCGGAAAGCCGCCTTGCCAATCATTGATGATCTTGCGGTCGATCTCGTCGATCATGCGGCGTCTCAAGCGGCGGAAAGCTTGGCCCCGCGCTGCCGGAAACAACGGCGCGAGAACAGGATGTCGTGGCCGCGGCTGGCCGGGCCGACGCTGTCGGCGAGCACGCCGATTTCGGAGCGGACCTGATCGCGGTCGCGTCCGTGAATCATGGAATAGAGATTGTAGCGCCAGAAAGGCGGCCGGCGCGGCCGCTCATAGCACAAAGTGACGCCGGGCGCCGCCGCGAGGCGGAGGCCAATCTCGGGCAAAGCCGAATCGTCGATGTCCCAGACCACCATGGCGTTGGCGCGAAACCCAAGACTGTGATGGCGCACCACCAGACCGAAACGCGCGATGGTTCCGGCGGCGATAAGGCGCCGCAGCCGGAAAATGATCTCCTGCTCGCGCCAGCCCAGCCGGCGCGCCACGTCCCGATAGGGTCGGCGCCTCAGCGGCAAGCCATCCTCGATCGCAGTCAGCAGGCGCAGATCGTCAGGCTCGGGCGGCGGCGGATCGGCGCGGCGCGCAATGTTCTTGCTCAGCGCTTCGGTGGTGAAGATCGGAAAGCCGAGGTCGATGTGGAAAGCGCGCAGCAACGGGAAATCAAGCGCCGTCAAGCCGACCCGGCTTTCGATCCGCCCGAGGCTGGCGGCGATGGCCTCGCGCGTCGGGCCGGTGACGACGAACCAGAGATTGAGCGCATGTTCGCGCTCGTAATTGTGATTGACGCCGGGTTCGGCATTGATCGCTTCGGCGATCGCCTCCAGTTTTTCCGCCGGCGCGGCGATCGCCGCCAGGGTCGAGGCCCCCGCGCTGTTCGGGCGCAGCACCGCGCCGAGACGCGAGATGACGCCGATTTCGCTCAGACGGATCAGGCTCGCCAGCACGTCGGATTCGTCGAGCCCAAGCCTGTCCGCCACCGCGCGAAACGGTTCCGGTTCGATCGGAAAATCGCGCTGGAAGCCGTCGATCAGCAGGCGGTCGCTGGCGGAAAGCATTTCAGCCTCCCAGCCGGTGGGCGCGCGCGGCGAAGAAAACGCCGGATGGCTTTTGCGCCGGAATTTCCGCGACTTTCTGGCGACGCCGCACGTCCATCACATCGACGCGATCGGCGTCGCGCACCGAGATCCAGACCTCATGGCCGCGCGGCAGGAATTCGAGATGCAGCACCGTCGGCCCGGCGACGAAACTATGGACGACTTCGAGCGTCGGAATGTCGATGATCTGCACGGTGTCGTTGAGCGGATGGGCGAAATTCACCCAGACCTCCCGCCCGTCCGGCCGCGCCACGCAGAACACCGGCTGGCCGTGCGTCGGGATGCGCTTTTTCAAGCCCATGGTCTGGAGATCGATCGCCAGAACCTCATGAGCGCCGCAGGCGGGCAGCAGCAGATCGCTCGCCGATTGGCCCCAGCCTTCGAGATGCGGCATTTTGAAGACCGGCAGCTTCTGCTGGCCGCCGAAATAGTTTTGGGCCACGCGCTCGCATTTGAGTTCCGGCGCCCACAGATCGATATGGGCGAAGCCGTCTTCGCCGAACAGTCCGGCGAGATAATGTCGCGCGTCGGACGTCACGGCGCCATCATAGGGCAGGCGGCCGACATTGGGGAATTTGGTCAGTTTGGGCGTGGCGCCGGCGCCGAAATCGGCGATCCAGATTTCGCCCGCGTCATAGAGCGAATAAATGAAGCGCCGGCCCGGCAGCGCGACGATGCCGACAGTTTTCGACGTCTTGCCGTCGGTGCCGAGCGCGGGGATGGAGGCGACTTCCGCCAGGGTCTCGGCGTCGAAAATTTTTACGCCGCCCGGCGTGTAATTGGCGACCGCGATCAGTTGGCCATCGTCGGATATGGCGCCGCCGATGGAATTGCCCGACTGCATGACGCGCTTGTCGATACGTGACTCGAGCAGGTCGAGCCTGGTCAGGCCGCCGTCGCGGCCGAAGACGAAAGCATAGCGTTCGCAGGGCGAGAAGACCGCGGTGGCGTGTGAGAGGTCGCCGAGTCCCTCGATGCGGCCAAGCGCGGCGCGCCGGACATTGTCGATGAGAACGACCGAGCCCGAGGCGCGTTCGACGATCAAGCCGAGACAGCCGGTCGCGCGCGGCGCCGGCGTTTCCGCGCGCCCATTCGCAGCGGAAGCGAGCAAGGCCCCGGCCGCCAGGCCCGAACCCAAAAAGGCTCTGCGTTTCACTGCGGAAAACCCTCCTTGAGCTTTTGCGCAATCCAGCGCGCATCCTCCGAACTCAGTTCGCCGCGCCAGGGCGGCATGGGCGTGCTGGGAACGCCGTCGAGAATGATCGTCGCCAATCCCTCGACGCTTTTGCCGGCGAGATCTTGCGGCAGGAGGGCGGGGCCGAGGCCGCCCTTGAGCGTCAGCCCGTGGCACGAGCCGCAGTCCTGCCGCACCAGCGCGATCAGTTTGGCGCGCGGCGTTCCCGCCCGCGCGAGAACCGGAACGCAAAGCAGGGCAAGAACCGCGACAGCGAAATGAATCATCAAGGCCCTGTTGTCGGTGGGCGGCGGCCGGAGCCGCCGCCGTTTCGATCAGTATATGTCGTGCTGGGTGTTGTTCACATTGAATTTGCCGGTCGGCGTGATCACCTTGGGATCCTTGATGACCGCCTTGACCTTCCGCGTCTTGTCGTCGACGACGACGATCGCCGAGGGCTTGTTCTTGCGGTTCCAGACCGAGAACCAGACTTCCGTCCCGTCCTTGTTATATTCCGGCTGGACCACGCGCGCCGCATCTTCCTTGTCGAGCCCCGCCATCGCGGCGATGTCGATCTTTTCGAACGGCTTGTCGAGATGTTTGATGTCGAACACCGCGACCGAATGATGGATCGCGTTGTCCGGGTTCAGCGCGGCGTCGACCCAGAGGTTTTGCGAATGGGGATTGGTCTTGATGAACAGGGCGCCGCCGCCGAGACCGGTCAGCGTACGCACGACTTTCCAGGCGTTTTTCGGATGATGGACCGGATCGGTCCCGATCAGCCATATTTTCTCGTCGCCGAGATCGCTGGTCGCCCAGACCGGGCCGTTTTGCGGATCGACGAAATTGGCGCCGCGGCCCGGATGGGGCTTTTCGCCGACCTCGACGATCTTGACCAGCTTGTCGTCCTTGGTGTCGATCACCGCGACCTTGTTCGAGGCGTTGGCGGCGACCAGGAAATAGCGGCCGGTGCTGTCGAAGCCGCCGTCATGCAGGAAGCGCGCGGCGCCGATGGTGGTGGTCTTGAGATTGTTGAGGTCGGAATAATTAACCAGGACGATCTGGCCCGTCTCCTTCACATTGACCACGAATTCCGGATGGTAGTGCGAGGCGACGATCGAGGCGACGCGCGCCTCGCGCAGATAGTCCTGCTTGTCCACCGTCATGCCGCCCGTCGCGACGATTTTGAGCGGCTTCAGCGTGGCGCCGTCCATGATGACATAGGCCGGCGGCCAATAGGTTCCCGCGATAGCGAGCTTGTCTTCCCAGCCCTTGAACTTGGAGCTTTCGACCGAACGCGCCTCCATGCCGATCTTGACCTCGGCCACCTTGTCGGGAACCTTCATCCACAGGTCGATCAAATCGATCTTGGCGTCGCGCCCGATCACATAGAGGTAGCGGCCCGATTGGGACATGCGCGAGATATGGACGGCGTGGCCGGTGGAGATGATCGTCACGATTTTCTTTGAATTGCCGTCGATCAACGCGACCTCGCCGGCGTCGCGCAAGGTGACGGAGAACAGATTGGCGATGTCGAGATCGTTCTCCTTCTTCTTGGGACGCTGATCGACCGGGACGAACACCTTCCAGGTCTTCATCATGTCCGAAAGGCCGAATTCCGGCGGCTGCGGCACGTCCTGCAAGACGTAACGCGCCATCAGATCGACCTGCTGCGGGGTCAACTCGCCCGATGTTCCCCAGTTCGGCATGCCGGCGGGCGAGCCGTTGGTGATGAAATATTTCACGGCGTCAAAGCCGAGATCCCGCGTGACCTTGGGCGTGATGTTCGGCCCGGTCGCGCCGGTGCGCAGAACGCCGTGGCAGCCGGCGCATTTGTCGAAGAATATGCCTTTTGCCTGATCGAATTCTTCCGGCGTCATTGTCGGCACGCCGGACGGCGCGCCGGTCTGCTCGACCTTGACATTTTTCATGTCGTTCATTTCGGGCGTATATTGCTGGCCCTTGCCGTGATCGCTCGGCGCGGCGTTCTCCGCCCAGGCCGGCGCGGCGAGTTGGGCGCCAAGAACGATGGCGGCGACCGACAGGGCCCCGGCGAATAACTTCGATTTCATAGGCATGAACGCTCTCTCCCCTTCGGCTTGCCCAGGCTCGGCTTGCGCGGACGGTAAAACGAGGCGAAGGCAAGGGCCTTGACATATGTTAAGCGACACAGGGTTCATGCGCGAGGAGCATGCCGCGAACCAAAAAAGCAACGCCGCCTTGAGGCGGCGGCGGCGATGACTATAATTCCCCGCGGAAAACGCCGTGCCCTACAAAGACCTTCGCATCGTCATCGCCGACCCCAATCCGCTGCGCGCCGCCATTTTGCGCGATGGGCTGGTCGAAGCCGGCTGCGCGCAGATCTTCCTCGTCGATTCCTTTCTCGATCTCGAACGCCGCCTGGCGGAAATCGACGCGGACATCGTGCTGATCGATCTGGAAAATCCGAATCGCGACGTTCTCGAACAGATGATCCGGGTCAGCGGCGTCCAATCGCGCCCGGTTGCGATGTTCGCGGATGTTTCGGACGCCGCCATGATCAATGCCGCGATCGACGCCGGCGTGTCGGCCTATGTGGTGGACGGACTGAAGAAGGAGCGCGTCAAGAACATCGTGGATGTGAGCATTTCGCGCTTCAACGCTTTCGCCCGGCTGCGCGAGGAATTGGCTCAGGCCCAGAGCCTGCTCGCCGACCGCAAGGCGATCGACCAGGCCAAGGCGCTGGTCATGAAAGCCAGGAACATTGCCGAGGACCAGGCCTATGCGATGATGCGCAAGGTCGCGATGAACGAAGGCAAGAAAATTGCAGAGATCGCCCGATCGATCATTACCGCTGCGGAATTGCTGAAATGACCAAGTCCCTGCGCATCGGCTATATGCCGCTTACCGACGCCGGCCTGCTTTTCGTCGCGGCGGCGAAAGGTTTCGACCGCGAAGAGGGTCTGGCCTTCGACCTGGTCGCCGAGACCTCCTGGGCCAATCTGCGCGACAAATTGGCGGTCGGCATTTATGACGCCGCGCATATGCTTGCGCCCGCAGTGGTTGCCTCGACCTTGGGCCTCGACGGATTCATCGCGCCGATGATCGGCGCCGTCGCCTTGGGCCTCGACGGCAACGCCATTTCAGTCACGCCGACGCTGGCCACGACGATCCGCGCCAAATTGACCGGCGCCGCATCCGATCCGGCCGCGACCTCGCGGGCGCTCGCCGATGTGGTCGCCGAGCGCCGCGCCAAAGGCTTGCCAGCCTTGCGCTTCGCTCACGTCTTTCCTTATTCGACCCATCATTACCAGCTCCGATTGTGGATGCGCCTGGGGGGCGTCGATCTCGAAGGCGTGCGGCTGACAGTGACGCCGCCGCCGCTGATGGGCGAAAGCCTGCGCGGCGGCTATGTCAACGGCTTTTGCGTCGGCGAGCCATGGAATTCGCTGGCGCGCGACGCCGGCGACGCCGAAATCCTCCATCCCTGCCGCGACCTGATGTCCGATTGCCCCGAAAAGGCCCTGGCCTTCCGCGCCCATTCCGCGCGCGAGGACGAGGAAACGCCGCGCGCCGCCGCCCGCGCCATTCGCCGCGCCGCCCTTTGGGGCGAGGTTAAGGGAAATGCGGATGAATTCTGCGGCCTGATCGCGCAAGGACTCGGCGGCGGCGTTACCTCGGCCATGGTCGCCGCCACGCTCGGAAAAAACGGCGAATCCGCACCCTGGCTGCGGCTCGACGCCGAATCCACCGCGCTCGGCGGGAGGCAGGCGGTTTGGCTCTATGTCCTGATCGCCGCTCACGGGCAGGCCGCAATTTCCGACGAAATTTGCGCGCGCGCGCACGACGCGTTCCTTCGCCAAGACAATGCGCCCCAAGACAATGCGCCCCATGACGATGCGCCCGCGCCGATGGCGCCCGGCTTTTTCGATGGGCCTTTCGAGGAAAGAAACTGGCGGGACGTTCTCGCCGCGCTTTCGCCGCCGCGCGGCTGAGGGCTAGAGCATATTCCCGAAAAGTTGATAGACTTTTCGGACAAGAATATGCGTCAAAACAATGAAACAACAGAGCGCGTTCGACTCTGTGATTTCCGAACGCGCTAGCGACCGCCTTTTAGGCGGATCGGCTAATTTTGCCGCGGGTTTTTCTTGCGAAATCGACCGCGCCTATTTTTTACGCAGCGCACAATATCAGCATAAATAACAAATATAACAATATGTTACAAACATAAGAGCTAGTTGGCGCCGCGCTTGCATAGAAGACAGCAGGTCAACGACGACCCCGATCATCGGTTCGCAGAAGCCAAAGGCGGCTTCGCGCGAGGCTGACCGGCGCCATTCTCTCGCGGCGCCGGAAGCGAGGGCGTCGTCGCACACTCTCTTCATCAGCCTCGCCAGCGGACTTGTGCTTCGGGATCGCCCAAGCTCAAGGGTCCGCAATGGGACAGATCGAAAAATTCCCGGAAACCTCACGACTCGTCGTGATCGGCAACGGCATGGCCGCCGGCCGCGCCTTGGAAGAGCTTTTCGCCAAAGCGCGCGCGCCGATGAAAGTGACGGTGTTCGGCGCCGAGCCACGGGTCAATTACAACCGGATCATGCTGTCGCCCGTGCTCGCCGGCGAGAAGAAATTCGAAGACATCGTGATTTACGACGAGGACTGGTACGACCGCAACGGCGTCGTCTTGCGCCGGGGCGAATTGATCGTCGCGATCGATCGCGCGGCAAAGCGCGTCGAGACGGCGAACGGCGAAAAGCTCGACTATGACAAGCTGATCATCGCCACCGGCTCGCTGCCTTTCGTCATTCCGGTTCCCGGCGCCAATCTCGAAGGCGTGGTCACTTTCCGCGATCTTGACGATGTCGAGAAGATGCACGCGGCCGCCGCCGCGGGCGGCGCCGCCGTGGTCATCGGCGGCGGCCTGCTCGGCCTCGAAGCGGCGGCGGGCCTGGCGCTCAAGGGCATGAAGGTTTCGGTCGTCCATCTGATGCCGACCCTGATGGAGCGCCAGCTCGACGCGAACGCCGGCTATCTGCTGGAGAAGGCGATGGCGGCGCGGGGGATCGACGTCTACACCAGGGCCGACACCGCCGCGATTCTCGGCGCGGATCGCGTGGAAGGCGTCGAGCTGAAGGACGGCAGGGTTTTGCCGGCCGATCTCGTGGTCATGGCGGTCGGCATCCGCCCCAACGCGACGCTCGCCAAAGCCGCCGGCCTCGACTGCAATCGCGGCGTCGTCGTGGACGATCTGATGCGCGCCAGCGACCCGGATATTTTCGCGGTCGGCGAATGCGTCGAACATCGCGGCCAATGTTACGGACTGGTCGCGCCGCTCTATGACATGGCCAAGGTTCTGGCGAGCGAACTCGCCGGCGAGAAGCCCAAGGGCTTCATGCCCGCCGCGACCTCGACCAAGCTGAAAGTCACCGGCGTCGATCTGTTCTCGGTCGGCGACTTTTCCGACGACGACGAAAACAACGAGGTCGTGCTGCGCGACCCGGCGCGCGGAATATACAAGCGCGTCATCCTGCGCGACAACAGGATCGTCGGCGCCGTGCTTTATGGCGACACCGAAGACGGCGCCTGGTATTTCGACCTTCTGAAAAAGGGCGAGGACGTTTCGGCGATCCGCGACACCTTGATTTTCGGCCAGGCTTATCAGGGAGGCTCCCCGCTGGACCCTACGGCGGCCGTTGCAGCCTTGCCGGATGATGCGGAAATCTGCGGCTGCAACGGCGTGTGCAAGGGCGCGATCGTCTCGGCGATCCAGCAGGGCGGTTTGACAACGCTCGACGACGTGCGTGCGAAAACCAAGGCCTCGGCCTCCTGCGGCCAGTGCGCGGGCAAGGTCGATATGCTGCTTTCGGCGACGCTCGGCGACGCCTATAAAAAGTCGGATCGCAGGCCGGTGTGCAAATGCACCGACCTCACCCACGAGGAAGTGCGCGGCTTCATCGGGTCGAAAAGGCTCAAATCGCTCCCGGCCGTGATGCAGGAGCTGGGCTGGAAATCCTCCGGCGGCTGCCCGTCCTGCCAGCCGGCGCTGAATTACTATCTCGTCTGCGCCTGGCCGTTCGAATATGTCGACGATTATCAGGCGCGTTTCGTCAATGAGCGCGTCCACGCCAACATCCAGAAGGACGGAACGTTCTCCGTCGTGCCGCGCATGTGGGGCGGCGTGACCACGCCCGACGAATTGCGGGCCATCGCGGATGTCGCCGATCGCTTCAAGCTTCCGATGGTCAAGGTCACCGGCGGTCAGCGCATCGACCTGCTGGGCGTCAAGAAGCGGGATCTGCCCGCCGTCTGGGCGCAGCTCAATGCGGCCGGGCTGGTTTCGGGCTTCGCCTACGCCAAGGCCGTGCGCACCGTGAAAACCTGTGTCGGCTCGGAATTCTGCCGCTTCGGAACACAGGATTCGACGGGGCTCGGGATCAAGCTCGAAAAGCTGATGTGCGGCTCATGGACGCCCGCGAAAGTGAAGCTCGCGGTTTCCGGCTGTCCGCGCAATTGCTCCGAGGTCACGGTCAAGGACATCGGCGTGATTTGCGTCGAGTCCGGCTACGACATTCACGTCGCCGGCGCCGCCGGCCTGCATGTGCGCGCCACCGACCTGCTCGGCCATGTCAAGACCGAGGAGGAGACGCTCGAATATTGCGCCGCCATCCTGCAAATGTATCGCGAAGGGGCCGCCTATCTCGAACGGCTCTACAAATGGGTCGACAAGATCGGACTGGAACGGCTGCGCGCGACCATTTTCGAGGACAAGCAAGCCCGCGAGGCGCTCTACGGCCGCTTCCTCGTTTCGCAGCGTTGCGCGCGCCGCGACCCCTGGGCGGAGCGCGCCGCAGGCAAGCATCTCCATGAATTCACGCCGCTCGCCGTGCTCTCGTCGGTCGCGCGCGTCGCCGCCGAATGAGCTTTTTCGAGGACATCGCCATGGAAGAGAACAACGAATTCTGGTTCGATTGCGGACCCGTCAATTCCATTCCGCGGCGCGGGGCGCGCACGGTGCGCACGCCGCGCCGCGAGATCGCCGTGTTCCGCACCGCGGGCGACGAGTTTTTCGCGCTCGAAAACAAATGCCCGCACAAGGGCGGGCCCCTCGCTGAAGGCATCGTTCACGGCCGCAAGGTCGCCTGTCCGCTGCACAACTGGATCATCGATCTCGAAAGCGGCGTGGCGACCGGCGCGGACCAGGGCTGCGCGCGAAAATTCCCGGTGAAGGTCGAACGCGGCCGAATCCTGCTCGACATGGGCGTCGCCGCGCCGGCGTGAGGGGTTCTTCGGAAGGAAGCAGATGACCCAGTCCATTTCCACCACCTGCCCCTATTGCGGCGTCGGCTGCGGGGTGCGCGCCGAAATCGCGCGAGAGGATGTGCGCATCTCCGGCGACAAGAGCCATCCGGCCAATTTCGGGCGGCTTTGCGTCAAGGGAGCGTCGCTCGCTCAAGTGCTCACGCATGAGGAGCGCCTGCTTCATCCGCGCATCGGCGGCGCGCGGGCGGGTTGGGACGACGCGCTGGAGACCGTCGCCCGCGTGTTCGGCCAGACCATCGCGGCGCATGGGCCGGATTCGGTCGCCTTCTATGTCTCGGGCCAATTGCTCACCGAGGATTATTACGTCGCCAACAAGCTGATGAAGGGGTTCATCGGCTCGGCCAATATCGACACCAATTCGCGCCTGTGCATGTCGGCCTCGGTCGCCGGCCACAAGCGCGCCTTCGGTTCGGACACGGTTCCCGGCTGCTACGAGGATCTGGAGCAGGCCGATCTCGTCCTCCTGGTCGGCTCCAATCTCGCCTGGTGCCATCCGATCCTGTTCCAGCGGCTCGCGGCGGCGCGCGCCAGGCGCGATGGACGTCCGCTAGTGGTCAATATCGATCCGCGCCGCACGGCGACCAGCGAGATCGCCGACCTGCAGCTCTCGCTCGCGCCGGGCTCGGATGTCGCGCTTTTTCTCGGCCTGCTCAGAGAGCTGAACCGCGCCGGCAAGACAGCGAAAAATTTTGTCGCCCGTCACACCCAGGGCGCGGCGGAAGCCCTCGCCGCCGCCAAGATCTGGACGCCGGCAAAAGTCGCGGCCGAGACCGGCCTGACGCTTCGCAGCCTGGAGCGGTTTTACGATCTCGTCATCGACACGGAAAAGACCGTCACCGTCTATTCGCAGGGCGTGAACCAGTCTTCCGCCGGGACAGACAAGGTCAATTCCATCCTCAACACCCATCTGCTGACGGGACGGATCGGCCAGCCCGGCCGCGGGCCGCTTTCCGTCACCGGCCAGCCCAACGCCATGGGCGGACGCGAGGTCGGCGGGCTCGCCAATACGCTCGCCGCCCATATGGAGCTGGACGACGCCGCTCACCGCGCGCTGGTGAAAAATTTCTGGAATTCGCCGACGATCGCAAAAAAGCCCGGCCTCAAGGCGGTGGATCTTTTCCGGGCGATCGACGCGGGCAAGGTCAAGGCGGTCTGGATCGTCGCCACCAATCCGGTCGACAGTCTTCCCGACGCCGATTTCGTCCGCGCCGCGCTGAAAAAATGTCCTTTCGTCGTCCTCTCCGATGTCGCGGAAAAGACCGACACCGCCGCGCTCGCCCATGTCCTCCTGCCTGCCGCCGCCTGGGGCGAGAAGGATGGAACGGTGACCAATTCCGAGCGCCGCATCTCGCGCCAGCGCAGGCTGCGCAAGGCGCCCGGCGAGGCGCGCGCCGATTGGGACATCATTTGCGATGTCGCGCGCCGCATGGGTTTCGGCGAGGCTTTCGCTTATCGAAACGCCGCCGCGATCTTTCGCGAACATGCCGCGCTGTCCGGCGTCGCGAATGGAGGCGGGCGCGATTTCGACATTTCCGCCTGCGCCGACATTACCGACGCGGCCTATGACGCCCTCTCGCCCTTCCAATGGCCGTGGCGCAAGGGCGAAGCGCGGTCCGACGCGGGGAAGCGCTTTTTTGGCGACGGCCGTTTCTTCACCCCGGACGGCCGCGCGCGCCTCGTCGCCACGCCGTTTCGCGGCCTTGCCCACAAGCCGGGGCCGGGCGAATTCGTCCTCAATACCGGCCGGGTGCGCGACCAGTGGCACACCATGACCCGCACCGGGCGCGCCGAGCGCTTGTCGCAACATATCGCCGAGCCTTTCGCCGAACTGAACCCGCTCGACGCGGCGCGGCTTGGCGTCGAACCTGCCGGGCTGGTCAGACTTTCCAACCGGCGCGGCGCCGTCCTGCTGCGCGCCCAGATCACCGATCGCCAGCGCCGCGGCAGCGTTTTCGCGCCGATCCATTGGACCGATCAGTTCGCGTCCAACGCGCGGGTGGGCGCTTTGGTCGCGGCGACGCTCGACCCGGTTTCCGGCCAGCCGGAATCCAAGGGCGCCGCGGTTGGCGTCGAGCCGTTCGACACGGCCTGGCACGCTTTCGCCCTGACGCGCCAAAAGCCGGACCATCTCGATTGCGCTTATTGGGCGATGGCGCGGATTTCGGGCGGCTGGCGGGTCGAACTGGCCGGGACCGAGGAGGTCGAAGACTGGGAAGTTTTCGCGCGCCGCCTGTTCGGCCTCGGCGCGGAGCAAGGCGAATTTTCGGCGATGCGCGACGCGCGCCAAAAGAGCTTTCGCGGCGTCGCCGCGCAGGACGGCAGGGTCGCGGGCGCGCTATTCGTCGCGCGCTCCCCCGTCGCGGTCGCACGCGCCTGGGCCTGCGAGCAGTTCGCGCGCGATGACGTGATTCCGCTCGGGCTGCTCGCCGGCCGCCCGCCGCGCGCCTGCCGCGATCCCGGCAGGAAAGTCTGCGTCTGCCTGAATGTCGGGGCCAACACCATTCTCGACGCCATAGCCGAAAAAGGCCTTTCCAGCGCCGATGCGGTCTCCGCCGTCACCGGCGCCGGCTCGGGCTGCGGCTCCTGCAAGCCGGAAATCGAACGCCTGCTCGGCGAGAAGCGCCTGGCCGGCGCGCAACCCTGATCTTCAGCACGAGGATGAAAAAATGAGACTCTCCGAACTGAAAAAATCCGGCCATTGGCCGACCCTGCTCTCCGCCTTCCTCTATTTCGACATCAGCTTCATGGCCTGGGTCTCGCTCGGCCCGCTGATGGCCTATATCGCCAAGGAAATGCATATTCCGATCGAACAGAAACTGACCCTCGTCGCCATCCCCGTGCTTTCGGGCGCGATTTTGCGCATCCCCCTCGGCATTCTCGCCGACACGATCGGGTCCAAGCTCACCGGCGCGCTCGGCCAATCGATCGTCGCCGCCGCTTGCGCTCTGGTCTGGTTGTTCGGGCTGCGCAATCCGACCGAAGTCGCCTTGTTCGGCGCCGTTCTCGGCCTGGGCGGCGCGTCCTTCGCGGTCGCCTTGCCGCAGGCCGGTCGCTGGTATCCGCCCCAGCTTCAGGGCGTGGTCATGGGCATAGCCGGGGCCGGCAATATGGGCGTGGTGCTCGATTTGCTTTTCGCGCCGTCGATCGCCGAACATTTCGGCTGGCGGGGGGTCTATGCCGCGCTGCTCGTTCCCATGCTGGCGATTCTCGTTTTCTACATCTTCGCCGCCAAGGACGCGCCCGGGTCGATCAAGCGCATTCCGCTGGCGAAATATAGCGAGCTTCTGCTCGATCCCGACAGCCGCTGGTTCATGTTCTTCTATTTCATCACCTTTGGCGGCTTCGTCGGCCTCGCCTCGGCCTTGCCGCTCTATTTCGTGAGCCAGTTCCACGCCACCCCGGTCGCGGCGGGCCTGATGGTGTCGATGATCGTGTTCTTCGGCTCGACCTTCCGTCCGGTGGGCGGCGCGATCGCCGACCGCGTGGGCGGCGTGAAGTCCTTGTCAATGATGTTCATGGTCGTCGCCGCCAGCTATTTCGCGGTCGCGTTCCTTCCGGTCGGCCCGGCGCCGGCGACGGGCGGCTGGTCGCTGCTCGCCTTGCCGCCGATCGCCTGGCTTGCGGTGCTTCTGTTCTCGACTGGCGCGCTTTGCCTCGGAATGGGCAATGGCGCGGTGTTCCAGCTGCTGCCGCAGCGCTTCCGCAACGAGGTCGGCGTGATGACCGGCCTCGTCGGCTTCGCCGGCGGTCTCGGCGGCTTCTTCCTGGCCAAGACATTGGCGACCTCCAAGGGCATGACCGGCGGCTTCATGGCCGGCTTTCTGTTCTTCGGCTGCCTCGCGCTGCTCGGCGTCGCCGGCCTGACTTTCGTCAAGCATCGCTGGCGGACGACCTGGGGCGCGGTCTCGGGCGCCCGGATCTGACATTTGTCTGCGTGGGCGGGGCGCGCTTTGCGCGCCCCGCCCATCCTGCTACCCATGTTGCGCCATGACCCGCCTCGACCACAAACTGCGTTGCGAAATCGGCTTTGTCAGCGAGCGCGGCCGGCGGCCGGACAATCAGGATTTTGGCGCGACGCGCTTCGGCAGGCCGCGCGTGGACTCGCGCGCCGACGTGGTCGCGGTGGTCGCCGACGGGGTTGGCGGCCATGCGGGCGGGCGTGAGGCCGCGGAACTCAGCGTGCGCGCCTTCCTCGACGGCTATTTTTCCCTGCCCGGTTCGCTGGGCGCGCAACAGGCCGCCGCCCGTTCGCTCGACGCGATCAATTCCTGGATCGTCGCCCAGGGCCGCGTCGATCCCGAACGCGCCGGCATGGCGACGACCTTCACCGCCTTGATTTTGTCGGGGCGCTCCGGCCATTACGTTCATGTCGGCGACAGCCGTCTCTATCGTTTCCGCGAGGATACGCTGGAGCAGCTGACCGAGGACCATCTGATGGGGCGCGGCGATTTGAAACATATGCTGCGCCGCGCCGTGGGTCTGGAAGACTCGCTGCGGATGGACCATGCGTCCTTTCCCCTGCGGGTGCTGGAGCGCTATCTTCTGTGCAGCGACGGCGTGCATGGCGCGATTGGCGACAGGCGTCTGCGCGAGATTCTCGGCCGGCGCGCCGCGCCGCAGCAGACGGCGGAGGATCTGGTCGCCGCCGCGCTCGACGCGGGCGCCGCCGACAATTGCACCGCGCTGGTCGTCGACATTCTCGACACGCCGCCGGCGGAAGCCGGCGAATTGCGCGATTTTTTCGGCGACCTGCCAATCCTGCCGCCGCCCGAGCCAGGATCGATCCTCGACGATTATCTGATCGGCGAAAGGATTTCGGAAGGCCGCTACAGCCGGTTGATGCGCGCGCAGGATCTGCGCGGCGGCGGGCAGGTCGCGATCAAATTCCCGCAGCCGCGCGTCGCCGACGACCGAACCTTTCGCCGCGCCTTCGTCCATGAGGCTTTCGTCGCCAGCCGCGTGCGCAGCCCGTGGATCGTCGAAACCATCGAACAGCTCCCCGAACGCCAGACGCGGCTCTATTCGGTCATGCCTTTTTATGACGGCGAGACCCTCGAACAGCGGCTGAGCCGCGAGCCGCCCGTGTCCTATGCCGAGGGCGCGCAGATCGCGACGCGCATCGCCCGCGCCGTCGCCGCGCTGCATCGCGCGCGCGTCATCCACCGCGATATCAAGCCGGACAATATCCTGCTGCTCAAGGACGGCGGCCTCAAACTGATCGACCTCGGCGTCGCGCGCCTGCCTCAGCTCGAAGATTTTCCCGCCGAGGATATTCCCGGCACGCCCTCCTATATGGCGCCGGAGCTTTTTGCGGGCGCGGCGGGCGATGAAATGAGCGACCTGTTCGCGCTCGGCGTCACAATCTACCGGATGTTCGCGCGCAGCTTTCCCTATGGCGAGATCGAACCTTTCATGAAGCCGCGGTTCGGGCGTCCGACCTCGCTCGCGGCGCGGCGGCCGGACCTTCCCGCCTGGCTTGACGCGGCAATCGCCAGGGCCATCGCCGTGGACCCGTTGCAGCGCTATGGCGACGTGCTGGAATTTGCCTTCGAAATCGAGAATGGCGCGCAACGTGGCGGCCCCGCCGAACCCGTCAGGACATCGCTCTACGACAAAAATCCTCTGATCTTCTGGCAGGCGCTGTCCGCATTGCTGGTCGTGCTGCTGGCGATCGCGCTGGCCTGGAAATGACTGCGGGCGCCCGGCGCCCCTGCCCGGCAGCCCTCGCCATCCGCCGTCGGCTTTCGCCGTTTTCGCATCGGGACGCGGCGTCAGCCGAAGCGACCAAGGAGCTCGATCAGCAGCGGCTTCAGCCGACGGATTTCCTCGCGGTGGATGGTCGATAATTGCAGCAGCAGTCCCTCGGCGCGGCCGGTCAAGACCAGGATGGTTTTCCGACGATCCTTTTCGGCGCTGCGACGAAGGATCAGGCCCAGCGCCTCAAGCCGCTTGACCAGTTCGGAGGCTGTGTGCGGTTTGAGGATCAATCGCTCCGCGATATAGCCGATTGTGGCCTGCCCCGCCGCAGCGCCCCGGATCGCGAGGAGCGCCTGATGTTGCCGGGGCGACAATCCGACCTCGCCCGCCCGCGCCTCGCTGAACGCCAGGAAGCCGCGCAACGCCGCGCGGAAATCCGCCAGCGCGACATAGTCGCTGTCCTGGAGGGGGATGGATTGCCTGCTCATTTTTCATCCTTGATTGATAAATATCGTAATACGATATAATTGAACCGGGGTGTCCGCGAGAGCGAAATGAGGGTCACGCTCCACGCGTCATCATGTTTCACTTCGTCGTTCCATTGGCGAGCCTGGCTCTTTGCGCCTGTCTCGCGCCAATGGGCGTGAGGCGGACCATCGATTCGAACTTTTGTAAAATTCTGCTCGCAATGGAGGAAATCATGCAAGCGCCGGAAACCGATGTCGAAGGCTATCTGATCGATCCCGCCCAATGGACCGAAGACTGGGCAAGGGATAAAGCCCGCCAACTCGACATCGAACTGACCAACGACCATTGGGAGGCGATCAAATTCATGCGCTCCTTCCAGGAGGAGCACCAGGTATCGCCCGACGCCCGATTCGTCATGCGCTACCTGACCGAGACGCGCGGCGCGGGCCGCAACCGCCTGTTCGAACTCTTCCCCTATGGCTATCCCGGCCAGGCCTGCAAAATCGCCGGCATGAAACGCCCGCGCATCTGGAGCACCGGCTGACATCAGGTGGGACGTCACGACATTGGTCAGGATGGTGCCGAGCGTCAACCATCAACTGACGCCGGCGGGCGCCGTGTTTTCGGAAACCTCCGAGGATCCCTTTGGGTCGATTCCGATATCGGGGACGACCATTCACTAATTTCCGTTCCTGCCGCACCCGTCCCCTTGCGCCTTCGACCGATCATCCTCCGGAAGCAGCCTTCGGCCCGCGCAAGCTTCCCGCCCATGGGAGCCGAAAAAAATTCCAGGCGTAATTTTCCACCTTGGGTCATGCGCACTGGTTCATTTCGCTATCGGAATGTCTGCTGACTGTGCGGCAGACTTGGACGGGGCCCTGATGTCGTAGCGTCACAAATGATCGACCTCAGCCCCTTGCCTGCGACTCGCTGCTATCTTGGCGGCGGGGATCACATCGGTTTTCGTCTCGAGCGCGCCCACGGAGCTTTTTGCCTGGCGGCGACCCAGGGCAGGAGGTTGGTTGTGTCCGGCGCCGAGAGATGCCCGGTAACGACGGGCAGCCGTTCGATCACGCAACGCAGCCGCTCCAGAGCCGTGGCGCCTGCATAGATCTCCTCGGTCACATTGGCCCCGCCATGGCCGAGAAGGTCGGCGCGGATCTCGGGAATGACCCCCTCGTCCTTCAGTTTTGCGCCAACCGTGTGGCGAAGCGAATGAAGCACCTTCTTGCGGGCGCCCGCCTCCGGCACAGCCGTGGCCAAACCTTTCGCCAGTTCGTCATAGAGCCGATCGCCCAAGGGTGAATTGGTGGTGGGCGAGTAAAGGTCCGGAAACAGCAGATCATAACCGAGGCGTTTGATTTCCCGAACGTATTGGGCAAACCCCAGGCGCAGAATTTCGCCATGGAGCGGAATTTTTCGTTCGGACTGGGCGTTCTTGAGACGACGCTGGGCGTTATCGCGAATTTCGACGTGAGGAATGGCGTCGTCGAGGACGACGTCGTCGCAGTGCAGGCCGCAGATTTCGTCCCGCCGCGCTCCGGAATAGTACAGCAGGAACGGATGCCCCTCGACCGACGGGAGCCCTTGGCCGGAGGAAACAGGCTCGTTCGACGTCGCGACGATTGCCGCTTGAGACGGCGTGGGCGAAACCGCAGGGGTCGGCGGCTCCTCGCCATCGCTCCTCACCGCATGCGCCACCAGAGCGTCGAGGTCAAAGAAGTTGTCGTTCGCCAACCCCGCCTCGGCGGATTTCACCATCGCCTTCCCGGTGGTCGCAAGCACAGCCTGCGCGACGAAGGGCTGAGCCATTTGCGAATCCGACAATCCCGCGCTTTTCAGAGGCGACGAGCAGGATGGCGCGAACTCGCCCCCGTCCCGCGACGCGAGCAGATTGTCGATTTCGCCGAGATATTCGACGAGCAAAACCCGGATTTCTTCGTCTGAAAACCCATTCTGGTCAGGGACTTCGACGAAAAAGCTGGCGTCTTTCATTCGCTTGCCGTGGCGGGCGACGAGTTCAAGGAATTTGCCGGCCTTGATGTCGCCATCGACCAACTCCGCCGCGAAATCGCCGGCCGTCCCGGCGGCCGGATGTTCGCGCTGACCGGTCGGGAATTCGAACTGCGCCTGGCGCCGAGCATCGGCGACATTGGCGGCGATTTCGCCGAGCGCCGCCTGAAACTGCTTGATTGTGATGGTTCCGGACACGGCGAGCGGGCTCAAAAGGTGGAACTGCGCGTTGACTTGCGCGCCGACCATTGTCGCAAGCCGCGGTTCCCGAATTTTTAACGAGAATTCCACGGCCTTCCAGCCGGTGGGGATTTTCAGCTTCTTGGTGAACCAATAGGCGCCCGAGCGGCGCCGAATATTGGGGCAGAGTCGACCCATTTTTCCTCCTCGGCGACAGTGCGGGAGGACAGTTCGGGAGACAGACTCGCAGCGAAGCGCCGAGTTGGATGTCTCGCGACCGATATTTCAAAGACTTAGGAAGATTTTGGCTGGGAGACCTGGACTCTTAGCCAGACTTTAGATTCCGAGCAATTCCAACCGGTTGCGACGCGCGCGACGGGTCTTGTTGGCGCAATGTGTACCTTCTTTGTGGCCCGGGTCAACGCTGTATTGCGATCCTCAAGCGTCACGCCTTGGCCGCTCATCGTTCGGCGCTGCATCCGACAAGGCGCGCAAAGCCCGGATTCGGGCTTTGGGACGGTCAGGCCCTCGCCGCGCCCGCCGGGCCGGGTCAAGGCCGGAGAGCGAAGCGCGCCTTGAGGCGGCCCGGCGGGCGTGGCTGCCCTTCCTGATCGCGATCACGATAACCATCCCGGCCATGCGTCATGGGTGGGTCGGCACCCCGGCGGCGTCGTGCGCCGTCTGCCACCGGTCGTGTCTGGCCCGATCGGCCGCCGCCTTGGCGATGCGCGCCCGGCATTGGTCTTCAACAGCCGCCACGCCCCGCGCGGCAAGTCCTGGCTCCGCCGCCGCCCTGGCCGGCGCCTCGGCGCGCGCCGTGGCCGACGCGGCCGGGGCAGCGTCCGGCGCCGCCCAGCTCGTCGCCAACGCGCTCAAGTCGATCACGGCGGACGCGGGCGTCGCCGGTGCCGGCGCGGCGGCCCAATTGGCGCCCTTCATCGGCCCGGCGGCGGTGGCGGAGGGCGCGGCGGTCAAAGGCGCGGTCCTGTCCATAGGCTCCTTCGACATCGGCGCGTGGCAGGTCGACCAGAATCAGATCGCCATGGTCCACAAGAACGAAATGGTCATGCCGGCGGCGGAAGCCGGCGCCTTCCGTTCCATGCTGTCCGGCGCGGCCGGCGGCGCGGGCGCCGGCGCGGCGCCCGGGGGCGACACCCATGTCCACCTCAACGTGAGCGCGCTCGATTCCGGTTCGGTCAAGAGCTGGCTCTCCAATAATTCGCGCCAAATCATGAGCGCCATGAATCAGGCGGTGAAGAACGGCGACCATCTTGGCTTGCGCCGGCTGGGGGTCTGAAATGGCGCTTTCGCAAGAGCAGGAAGCCGAATTGAGCCTAATCGCCGGCGCAATGTTCGCCGTCCATTCGTATCAATTGAGCGCGGTCATCGCGGCGCTCGCGGAAGCGGGGTTGCTGCGTCAAGACCGCGTCGCGGTCTGGGCAAGCACCTTCGCCGAAATGTTTCGGAACAACGTGAGCCATCCTCGCAGGGAATTCGTCGCCGATCGGCTGGAAGAATTCGCCACCAGCTTGCGCATAATGAGTCAGCCGCCCGAGAATTCCGGCCGCGCCTAAAAATCAGCGTGCCGCCGCCCGCGCGACGGCGCGTTCAACCGTCTCCGGCGCGTATTCGATGACGCGCAAAAGGTTGCGCGCGGGCGCGTCCGGCTGACGCCGCCCCTGTTCCCAATCCCGCACGGTCGCGGGCGAGAGCCCGAACCGCCTGGCGAACCGATCTTGCGACAAGCCAAGCTTTTTGCGGATCGCCGCCACGTCCGGGGCTTCCGCCGAAAAGGCGCGGGCCGGCTTCGCGTCGCCCTCCGCAATCGCCAGGGCTTCCTTCGCGCTTTCGATCAGCTCTTGTCCAAACTTGCTCATTTTTTTCGCCCTTCCCGATATGCGTCGGCGATTTTGGGCAGGATCTCCGCCAGCTCGTTACGCTCCGCCTTGGTCAAATTCGCCCGCGCGCGCTTATCGACCAAAGCCAGCAAGAAAATCGGAACATCATCGCCGCCAAAATAATGGATCGTCCGATATCCGCCACTCTTGCCCGAACCATCGCGGGCGAAGCGCACCTTCCGCGCGCCGCCCGTTCCCGCGACCAGATCGCCCGCCGGAGGATCAGACGCCAGCGCCGACGCGATTGCCGCTAACTCATCTTCGCTCAGCCCCGCCGCCTTCGCCTGGCGCTCAAAGGTCAGCGTGAAAAGGACCGTCTGCATGGGCTTTATATACGGCATTGCCGCAGGCGTCACAAGGGAGAAGGGCCGCGCGGGCGCAATTAGGCGGCCTCGGCGCCGCCCCGCAACTCGACGGCGCGCATATTGGCCATGACGGCAACGGAATCGACGGAATCGCCTATTTCAGCGGGATTTTTTGAGCCTGACGCCCGCGCCACCGCCATTTTCTGGAATGAATTCGACGCCGACGGCCTCAAGCGCGGCGACCAATTTGGCGCCGGTTTCCTGCCGTCCGCCGATTTCGCCGTCTCGCGCCTCAAGTCGGCGGATTGTCGGGATAGAAACGCCGGAATTCTGTGCAAGGTCTTCTTGCGACCACGCCACGAGAGCCCGAGCCGCCTTGATCTGACGAATTGATATTTTTAATATTGACAAGCGCCGCTCCATCGATATTTTTAATATCGCATAACGCGCAGCTGGGAGCAACCTCATGGCAAAAACGATTGATACGAAAAATTCTGACGGTCGCCCTTCGCTTGACCTCGTCACGCTAGGCGTTCCCACCGCCGCCGTCGCTAATTCGTCGAACCTCGCGGAGTCGGTCCGGAAACACAAGGCGGCATTTCAGGCCTTCGAGGCGACGTTCGGTCGCGAAAATTCTAACCGCGCCCTGTACTTGCGACTTTCGGACGCAGAGGAAGATGCCGTCACGGCGATATGCGCCTATCGACCGAAAACCGGCAGAGAAGGGCGCGAGAAGGCCGAATATCTCGCGGCCTATTTTGAGCGGAACCCGCCGATCGAGCCGCAGATCAGCGCCCTGCTTTGGTGTTTCGCCGATTAAGACCCCGTTCTTTAGGAGTCGGAAAAATGGAGCTATTTCGCATTCTTCTTGCGCGCGGCCTATTGTGGCTCGCCCGCCTTCACGTCGCCCTTCACAACCGCCTTAATGGTCGTTCGCGAGACGAGGGGGCGCAAAATGATTGAGCGCTGGTACAAAGCCCCAGTGGCCTGTCTATTTGACGTGCGGATCGCGCGCCTTCCCGCCGGCCTTTTCCGGACCTGGGCCCAACTCTCGGCGCTTTCGAGCCTGAACGGGGGCGCCCTTCCCGATGTCCAACAGATCGCCTTTTCGTTGCATTCCTCGCCCGCAACGATCGTAAAACGGCTGACGGCGCTGGCCGACCGCGGACTCGCCTCTTTGGTGAACGATGCGTGGACGCTCACCGACCTTTCCGCCCGCGCCGACGAGGAAGGCCCAGCGCCGCTGTCGGGAGCCGAACGTACACGGCGCTGGCGCGAGCGCCAGGCGGCGGAGGCGGCACCGGAAGCCGCGTCACCGCGTGACGAAGAATTGGCGCCGCGTGACGCTCTAGAAAATAGAACAAAAGAAAAGAACAACGCCGTGACGACGCCGCCCGTTACGGCGCGGCCAAAGGCCGCCGCGCCGCCACGGCCGCCTGGGGTATATATCCCCGCCAGGATCAGCCCGAATGGAGCTCCTGGGCTTCCTGGTGGCGCACGGCGCACGGCAAAAGCCCTCCGACCGATCGACGGGGCGGATGGTTTTTCCCGGCGCTCGCTCCGCCCGCAACTTCCGCCGCCGCCATGGCGGCATGAACCGACCGGAAAAGTGAAAAAGGAGGGTGACGCATGGGATCTATCTATAACCGCCGGAACGCGCTTCGCGTGCTGGCCGCTGCGTCGGCGACGATCGCCACGGCAACCGCAGGAGCGGCTACGGGACGAGCGATTATCTGAGGTGTCAAGTTGCATTGGCGAACTCTGCTCGCGCATCGCGTGCTTTGGCGTTGAGGCGAACGAGAAGTTTGTGGGCCAGGGCGACGCGGACGACCATTTTCTTTTTACCGGCCTCGGTCAGCCGCCGATGCAGAGCGGCGAGGCCGTCGTCGAAGCGCCGTGCGATTTCCGCGACGAGGAACAGTACCGATCTGACGCTGGCTCTGCCGCCGCGAATATGGCGTTGGCCGCTTCTGCGGCCGCTGTCGTCGGCGAGCGGAGCCAGACCGACGAGCTTGGAGACGGCCTTGTTGTCGAACACGCCGATTTCCGGCAGGTCCGCCATCAGCCGCGCGACGGTTCGGCCCGCGACCCCTTTGATCGAGCGAAAGGTTTCGGCCAATTTGGCCCACAAGGGATCGTCGTCGATCATCGAGGCGATCTCGCCTTCGAGCCTTTTCGACTGGCGTTTCAACAGCGCGATCACCTCGTCAAGGCTGGCCAGGGTCTCGTCGTCGGCAGCCGCGGATCGGCGCTGCTTTTGCACCGTCAAGTCGTCGGTGACCTGCCGCAACCGGGCGACGAGGGCTTTCAGGCGCTGCTGGGCCTTGGTCGGCGGCTCCATAGGCTTGATGTCTTTGGCGATGGCGAAGCGCGCGATCATCGCGGCGTCGATCGGATCGGTTTTCTCCATGGCGCCCATCGCCTCGGCGAAGCAGCGCACGTTGCGGGGATTGACCAGCGCGCTGGCGACGCCTTCCTCCCAGAGCAACAAAAAAGCCTTGCGCTCGAAGCCGCCGGTCGCCTCCATGACGGCGAGTTCGACGCCGTGCCTCCGGCAAAAGCTGGCAAGCGCGGCAATCCCGCTCGCGTCATTGGCGAAGCTTGCGAAAGCTTTCGGCGACGACACCGCCGCGTCGAGCCTCGATTTGGAAACATCGACTCCACAGATGATCTTCGTCACGGTAACCTGCCTTGTTCGTACGATTGGGACCAAGCGATTATTCGGTCGTGCGCAACGACGGCGAAGATCCCAAGCTCATCCACGGTTGAAGCCGGAGGGGGAACGGGCGACATCGCCGCGCGCTGGGTCCGGTGGCCACCGGACCCAGCGCGGCATCGCTTCCACCCGACAATCGTGCGATTGTCCAGATACAAGGGGCCTGCATAATTTCATTCAGACCCCCAAGGCCGCCGACGGCGCGCCACAGGCCGACGCACCGCATGGGCCGCTTGGAGTTTATATTAGCCAGAACGCGGCCGCCTGGGAAGCCTGGCGGCGCGAAAATTCCAACCAAGTGGAGACGCCGAGATGAAGAAAATTCTAGATCGCCGCGCTGCGCTGCGCCTTTTCAGCGCCGGATCAGCCGCCCTTGCCAGCTCCGCCGCCCTGGCCGCGTCCGCCGGCAGCTCGGCGGCTACCGTCGCCGAGAATCCGGAACTCTTGGAGCTCGGCAGAAAGTGGGACGAGGCGTTCGCGACCTTCGAAACCGCCTCATCCGCCTTCGAAGAGGCCCGCGCTGACTATTTCGCCGCACGCCTCGACGTGCCTGCCGATCTTTTCATGACAGCCGGCGAAACGCTGGTCCTCAGCGCCGGAAGTTTAACAGATCACACAGGCGTTCATTTGCACCATCCCACCCAAGGCTTTCGGCGCATCCTGACGGTTGGAACGATCGAAGCCGACCTTCCCGACTTCAACGGCAGGACAAAGATCGGGAAAAGGCTTTTAGGCGCGCCCTGCCGGTCGCGCGGCAATACGAGGCGAAAGTGCGCGAGACTTACGAACGAACGCAGATTGAAGATTTGGAAAAGTGTTGCAATCAATCCGCCTTTGCATTGGAGCATATAGGAGATAACATTCGCGCGTGCGCGGCGCTCTCCGACGTGGGCAGGAATATAAAAATCCGCGTGATACTCCAATTTGCAAATGCAAAAGGCGCATGGATTCACGATGGATATAGAGCCAAGTCCTGGGCGCTCGATTTCGTAAAATCGCTTCAATCATGACCGGAGAACGCCCGCCTGGGCTTTTGCGGATTCTCGCCGCTCGCGCCCTGCTATGGCTGGCGCGGGCGATCCGCCGCAACCCGCGACCTCGGCGCCGTTAAAAATCCGGCGCCCGCCCTGGTGCCATCCGCCCCAGTTGTGGCGATATCGCCACAACTGAATTTTACCCTTTGATAGGCCAGGCGCGTCGCCGCGACCGCGCTCGACCACGGCGCCATGCAAGAGGTTCGCCGCGCCGATCGACGGCGATGTCCTTCGACGCGCCGGCCGGAAACCGCGACCCGGCGGCCGTCAAAGTTCCTGCCCGACGCCAGCACGGCCGCAACCGGCGAGTTCGACCATGGCGCCATGCAAGAGGTCCGCCGCGGCGATCGACGGCGACATGCATCACCACCGCCTCGACCTGGCGGCCGTCGAAGTCCCTGCCCGACGCCAGCACGGCCGCAACCGGCGAGTTCGACCATGGCGCCATGCAAGAGGTCCGCCGCAGCGATCGACGGCGACATGCATCACCACCGCCTCGACCTGGCGGCCGTCGAAGTCCCTGCCCGACGCCAGCACGGCCGCAACCGGCGCGCTCGACCACGGCGCCATGCAAGAGGTCCGCCGCGGCGATCGACGGCGACATGCATCACCACCGCCTCGACCTGGCGGCCGTCAAAGTTCCTGCCCGACGCCAGCACGGCCGCAACCGGCGCGCTCAACCACGGCGCCATGCAAGAGGTCCGCCGCGCCGATCGACGGCGACATGCATCACCGCCGCCTCGACCCGGCGGCCGTCGAAGTCCCTGCCCGACGCCAGCACGGCCACAACCGGCGCGCTCAACCACGGCTCCATGCCAGAGGTCCGCCGCGCCGATCGACGGCGACATGCATCACCACCGCCTCGACCTGGCGGCCGTCGAAGTTCCTGCCCGCCGCCAGCACGGCCGCAACCGGCGCGCTCGACCACGGCGCCATGCAAGAGGTCCGCCGCGGCGATCGACGGCGACATGCATCACCACCGCCTCGACCTGGCGGCCGTCGAAGTTCCTGCCCGCCGCCAGCACGGCCGCAACCGGCGCGCTCAACCACGGCTCCATGCAAGAGGTCCGCCGCGCCTATCGACCGCGACGAGCATCACCGCCGCCGGCGACCTGGCGGCCGTCGAAGTTCCTGCCCGCCGCCAGCACGGCCGCAACCGGCGCGCTCAACCACGGCGCCATGCGAGAGGTCCGCCGCGCCGATCGACGGCGATGTCCTTCGACGCGCCGACCGTGAATCGCGGCGTCCGCCTTTTCGATTACACAGGTCGGAGCGGGCGCGCCCTCATTGGCACAAAATGGGCACACGACAAAAAGCCAGATGTCACATGCAATTTCTATTTTGTTTATTTTCAATAAGTTAGAATGGCTGGGAGACCTGGACCCCAGTTCAAGATTGAGAACGCCCCTTTAGGACCAATGACATAGCGAGTCCTGAGGTGAAGAGTTGGCGACCGTGGTCCACACGTTGGTCCACAGGGACGCGAAATGGCGAACGGAAAATACCTCAGGCTTCGCGGCGGCACGTACCATTGCCGAATTAGAATCCCGCCGAAGTTGCGCTCGGTTTTGAAAAAGGCTGAACTGATCGTCTCCCTGAGAACAGGGCGATTCGCCGACGCTGAGAGGGCGGCGCGTGAAATTCGGGTGGGACTGGATCGCATGATTGCGGCGGCAGATCAGGGCTTGACGCCTGTCGAGATCGAGCGGCGCGTCCGCGCATGGGTCGCAGGCTTGGCCGTCCAATTCGGTGACCGCATCGCCACGTCCGACGGATTGAGCGGCATGCTTACTCCCCAAGAAGTCGACCATCTCGGCTCAGAGCAAAGCGCGGAAATCGACATGCTCATGAAGTTTGTCATGGCCACGGAATTGGAGAAGGCAAAGAAGGCGCTGGTCCAGGCGGCCTCCGGCGCCCCTTCGTCGCCCATCGTTGAGCAATTGGTTGAAGCGGCAGCGATTCAGATGAACTTCGGTGTTCCTGAGGGAACGCGTGAGGCCAAGATTTTTCGGCAGTCGGTTTTGAGGAACCTGCAAACCCTCATTGGAGCGAGCGTCGCCATGGCCCACGGCGAGCCAATGCCGGATGAATTTGTGGCGTGGACGCAGCTTCCGACCTCTGTCGCCCCGGATCATGGGACCACCACGTTGATCAATGGCGACAAGCCGCTTTCGGAATTGTGGGATAAGTTCTGCGCCTCAAAAGTCGATGGAAATGAATGGAAGAGGACCGAAACAGTATCCGCTAGAACCACACTCACCATTTGGATCAAAATCAATGGCGACAAGCCGCTTCAGGAATATACGACATTGGACGTCGAGCGCTTTCGAAAGGTATACCGTTCTTTGCCGCAGGATTATTACCACAAAAAGGAATGGAAGCGAATCTACGAAACCGACGGCCCTGTGCGACTTTCCGAGGTCACGAAAAAGGAAGGAACCATATTAACCAGCGCCAAGTCGTGGAATAAACATTTGTCTCGACTTAACGAATGTTGGAAATGGGGAGCTGGAAAAGCGCATGCCCTTCCACGAAATTATGTTTCGATTCACGAAGGGTTTTTTATCAAAATACCTAAGGATCGGACAAACAAGCGACTGAAACAGGATCGCCGCGCGCGTTTCAACGAAACGCAACTTAAATTGATTCTGTCTTCTCCTTTGTTCTTTGGAGCAAAGTCAAAAAGTCGATGGAAAAAACCGGGCGTTTTCGTTTTTCGTGATCACAGGTATTGGGGGGTTCTCATCGGGCTTCTCCATGGAATGCGACGAGAGGAACCGTTCGTTCTGAAGGTGCGGCACGTCAAATCAAAAAATGACATTTGGTATTTCGATCTGCTCGATCCCGAGGTGATCCCTTTGCTGAAGGACGTCGGTTCGCCGCGCATGGTCCCGTTACATAAGGACCTCATCGAACTTGGTTTTCTTGAATTGCGGGTTTGGGGTCGAAACCCAGATGATGCGCTCTTTCCTGAGGCCTTGTCGCATTCAGAGATGAAAAGGGCCGGCGGGCCGTTCGGCCAATGGTTCCTAAATTTTCGCCGATCCCTCGGCATAGACGACGAAAAACTCGATTTCCACTCAGCGCGGCATACCGTTATTTCCGGCCTGCTGGAGGCAGGTGTCCCCGAGAGTCACATTGAAGAAATATGTGGTCATGAAGGCGAGGAGCGGCGTTCGGAGCTGTCGACCTATGACCATGGGCGCCTTCTCGAAACCCTTAAGGACGGCATTGACAAATGGGTTTTGCCCTATGAGCTTCCTAGCCTCATTCAGGCCGTCATACATTCGGACTACATTGATCCGAAGGCTGCGAATCCACGGCTCGACGACCCGTCGATTGTGCCGAGGCCCCGACGTAAACGAGGTGCCTGAATTGCCGGGCAGCGTGATAATTGTCCCACGAAACGCATGCTGCTCGCCGTGGCCCTGATCCCCAACGGGATGATCGGCCCATGCGTTATTTCCTGTAATTGCCGTGCGCGTCATAGCTCAGAGAACCCGGAAGACCAAAGGCGTTGGCGGCGACGTCGAAGAGTGGCCTGAATAGAACCTCCGGCCTCTCGCCAACCTGATCGGTCCCCACCGCGACTTCTGGAAGCTGGATGACCTCCTTCCGCGACGGGGTAGGCTCACCGACGATGCCGAAGGGAGAGACCATGGGGGCGAGGTCTTTCACCTCCAGCAGCGTAGCAAAAACGAAGAACGGTGGTTGAATCTCATATGCGGCCGCGAATTTCCGGAAGTTTTGCCATCCCTCGATGACGTAATCCTCGACCCGTCGCAAAGCGACGACGCGACGCCCTCTGTCGTCGTGCGTTTCGATGCCCGCGACGCACTCGACCGCCCCGGCACGAAACATCAGCGAATAGGTCCGAATCGGGTGCGGCGCAGAGAAGGTGCAGAGTCCCTCAAGCGTATGCTGGTAGCTATATCCGGATGCCCACAGGGGCGGCATGATTCCCGTGCCGTAATCGAACCGGATGGCGAGCGGATCGGCGACCTCGGACAGGGGCACAAAGTGGATCGCTGCCTTGGGGCCGTCCTGCAATGCGAACGGCAGATCGCGACTGATGACCGCCTCGACCCGTCCAGCCCGGAAATGCCTGACGCGCCGAGCCAATCCCTCGGACAGGCTGAACGCCTGCCTCAGTTCGTCGACATTCATGGGGTGCTTTCCCGCCGCGTTGCGCATGTAAAAATGAAGGTGGTTTCTGAGCGTCACGCGGTGGGGCGCGGTCCAGCTCCTCGGGACGCGGACCACCATGACGCCGCGCTTCCCGTCCATCTGAAGCCACCTGAAGTCGAAATTCGAAAGCCTCGGCTCCAAGCCGCTGCGGATGATATCGCCCAGCCGCAGCTTCTCCTTGTCGACGTTGTCGATCTCGACGCCGACGATCTCCTCGGCCACGCCCTCCTTGTCGCGGACGCCGAGAACGATGTCGCCGCCGGACGCGTTGGCGAAGGCCGAGACGTCGGCGAGGAACTCCCGCTTGTCCTCGTCACGGCCGCCGACGGCCTCCAATTTGTAGTCAATGAAGCGGCCTTCGGGGACACCGTTAGTCCTTAGCGCCTCAATATCCGCCAGCATTAAATCTTCTAACCGCTTCAGGATCATGCCCATACCCTCCGCCGATCCGATCGCGCCAGCGCGACGGCCCGGGCGTTCGCTAAGTCGCAAAAGACACCGTTCGGTGAGTTGACGCGGCGAGGAGTTCGGACGCCAACGAATCCTATTGTGACCGATAAAGGGCAGATCAGCGCCAAATCGCCCCTCGTCCTATACTTAACCCCTGTCAAAATGGAGTTGTGAGATCGTACTCCGCGCGACGTTGAAACGGCGCGCGATATCGGCTTGGGTGGCCGTTCCACTGGCCAGCGCCTCGCGGGCCTCCTCCCGTTGATGACGGGTAAGCTTCGCCGGGCGGCCCATGTGGACGCCGCGCGCGGCGGCGCGCTGGCGCCCTTCGCTGGTTCGGGCGCGTATGAGGTCACGTTCGAATTCCGCCAAGCCTCCGAGGACAGTGAGCATCAGCCGTCCGTGGGAGGTCGTGGTGTCGGCCCAAACGTCGTGAAGCGAGCGGAATTCGGCCCCCGCCTTCGCGACGGCGTCAAGGCTATTCAACAAATCCCTCGTCGATCGAGCGAGTTGATCGAGGCGCGTCACCATGAGGGTGTCGCCTTCGCCAAGGGAAGAAATGACGCGACGGAGTTGGGCGCGGTCGGTTTTCGCTCCGCTCGCCGTCTCACGAATGACTTTTTCGGCTCCGGCGGCAAGCAAAGCCTTGACCTGAGCGTCCACGCTCTGGCCGTCGGTCGAGACTCGCGCGTAGCCGAAAATCATCTGTGGATGCTGGCGGAAGCCTTCCACTTTTGCAACAATCTTTTGCACGTCTGGAAGCCCTGATTTTCGGGGCCTTGTCCTTTGTTGCGAAAGTTTTGATTTTTGCATCTTAGGCGACGCCTCACTTAATTGGCTACGGGCTCTTCCAATGCTTTCCTGCGCCGTACTTGCAAAATAAGGCCCGTCAGTTATGACATGGCGAGGCCTGTCATTTTTGACAAAGGTATGGGTGTCAGGATTGGCGACCGAAAAGATACATTTCCGAATAGCACGCATCGGTTGACAGCACGCAGCATCACGCAAGTATGCCCGTCAGAAATGGCGACCTTCACAGAGGTTCACCCGCCTTGTGTCGAAAGGCAAACCATAGGCATATCACCCCCTATGACGACAGCGCCAAAGCCCCCCGCATCCATTGTGAAAATGCCGCAATCCTCCCCATCGAAAGAGAAGGAGAAGCGAAAGCTCGAAGACCGTTTCAGCCGACAGGTTGTCGGCTCCTACGGCTTTACGCAGCTCCCGAACCTGCTGCTGTATGCCCAGGCTCGGTTGAAGATCACGCCGACCCAATTCAACGTGCTGCTGCATCTCGTCCAGCATTGGTGGGATGCAGACAAGGCCCCTCATCCCAAGATCGAGACAATCGCGCGACGTATGGGCAAGAGCGATCGCATGGTTTTGCGTTACCTAGATAGCCTCGAAAAGGCCGGTCTCATTAAGCGAGAACACCGGTATCGCGGCAAGCAAAAGCAAATTTCCAGCGCCTATCGGCTCGACGGGCTGCGAGAGCGCCTGATCGAACTTGAGCCAGAGTTCCGGAAGGCCAAGGAGTTTCGAGACAAGCGGCAAAAAGCTGCCGAAACAGCCGCTTAATGATTTCACGACGTAGCTCAACGGATAGAGCGCCTGCCGTCTACTTACGTCACCGAGTTCAACAATCGGAGTGTAAGGGCAGGAGGATATGGGTTCAAGTCCTGTCGTCGTGCCCCTATCGTAGAGCGCCCCTGCGCGCGCGACGATCTCTCAAAAGTCCCCGATTTCCGGCCTGAATCCGCGTGGTCGGATTTGTTGATTTTTGCGCCGTCGCTCAAGCCGAAGCACGTTGACAAAACGCTGATTCCAGGCGGAATTAGATGAGCAACTGTTTCGGTCGAGACTCCTCACAATGAGCGAAATCATAGATTTTGCATATTTCCTCCCCGGCCGCCCGGCAGCGAAGTGTAAGGCCGCCGTCCTGCGGGGCGACGACAAGATCGTGAGGGTCGCATTTTTGGAAATCGACGCCAACGAAGGGCCAAGCGTCACGAATTCGTGGCCTGCCATCGCCGAGCAGTTCAGGTCCTTCATTCCCGGATGCCCGCTCGAATCCATAGAGTGGTATGAAGTCTACCCAGTTCGATTCAAAGACGGGCGCGAAGATGTGTTTCAATACCGTCTTGGGTCCAGAGGGGGATGGTTGCCGGTCGCGGACGCTAACCTAAGACGGCGCATCTGGTTGGCGTTCGGCGACCTCGTCCCGCGGTAGGCATCGAACAACGTGGGTCTACGTGCCCACGCGCTTGAGGAATTCTGCGGCTTCCGACGCCTTCGACGCGGCGGCGAAAATCGCGCGCTTATCGGCCTTCAACAGCTTCAGCCAGTGGTCGAGATATTGCGCATGGTCGGCTCGCGGCTCCGCGCTGACGCCGACGTCCGCACAAAGGAAGGCGGCGCCCAGTTCTGCGACAAGCTCCTCCGCCGCATAGGCCGAGTTGCCGAAACGACGGCCGAGTTGGCGGTTGCAGCGGCTCTCATGGCCTGCCCAATGGGTCAGTTCATGGAAGACCGTCGCGTAATAAGCCTCGACCGGGGAAATTGTCGGCGTTCCGACGAAGGCCTCGCGTGGCGGAAGGACAATCGTGTCGGTCGCCGGCCGGTAGAAGGCCCGGTCGCCGCCGTGCTGGATGGTCGCGCCGGTCTTGGCGACAAAGGACTCAGCCTGTTCGATCGGCGTCATCGGCAGGGTCGTCACGTCTGACTTTGTCGGGACATAACCCTCGACCTGCTCGGCGGCGAAAACCGGACTCGCGCGGGCGATAAGCCGGGTCTCGGACTGTTCTTCGTCATCGGCGACTGAGATTTCCTTGAAAAAGACGACATGCGCCGCTTTCTCGCCCTTGCGGACTTGGGCGCCGGCCTCTGCCCACTGGCGATAGGTGCCCCACAGGCCCGTGGAAAAGCCATTCTGATCGGCGATGGCCCATAGCGCCACGACGTTCACGCCGCGATAGGGCTTATTCGAACCGACATTGATGGGCCGGACAATGCTTCCGGCCGACCGATGCCACGGGAGTCGGAATTCGCCGGCGCCGCGTTCGATTGCGGAGATGATGGTGTCGGTGACGGCCTGATGGATGTCGAAATGCTGCGTTTTCATCGTAGTCCCCTTGGTGGCGGGCCGCGTGATTGCGGCCTGATGGGGGACATGCGGACCGATCCGCATAGCCGCGCGCTCAAACGCCGCGCTGGTTCAGCGCGCCGCGAAGCGGGGCGGAGCTGCACGACCGGAGGGAGGAAGCGAGCCGCGTTGATCGCGCGGCGGGATCGGTCAATTTTCCCATACAAAGGGGCCCTTTGCGCTCGCCCCATCGGGAAACGCCAATGAAGGCGCTGACGACTTCGACCGGCGCAAACCACATGACGGATTTCGTCGCGATCGGCGACGTCGGATTCCCGCTCAACGATTGGAATCGTCCTACGTTGCCCAAAAGCCAAGGCTGGGCCAATATGTCGCCCTCGAATCCAAATAGGCCGCGCCGTGGGCCCGAATTCTCGCAACTTCGATTTTCTGATGGCTTTTGAACCGGACCTAGCCCGTTTGGGCGCCCTTGCCGAATGGGCCTTCCATCAGGACGCGCCGACGGCGCTGGGCAAGCTGCGCCAATTTGCCGAGCATATGGCGAAATCTGTCGCCGCGCGGAACGGCCTCGACCTCGATCCGCGCGCCAATTTCGACGAGGTTCTTCGCGGCCTGCAACAAGATGCGAAACTGCCGAGGCAGGCGGCCGACGTCTTCCATTTCCTGCGCCGTTACGGCAACGCGGCCGTCCACGAAAACCTCGGCACGCCGCAACAGGCCCTGACCGGCCTGAAGCTCGCCCGCGAACTCGGCGTGTGGTTCCTCCGTTCCTATGGACCCGACCGAAACTTCACCGCCGGCGCCTTCCGCCCGCCTGAGCCGCCGAAAGACGCAAACGCGGACCTGACGAGAGAGATCGAACGGCTGCGCGGCCAACTCGCCGCGACCGAAGGCGCGGCCGAAAAGGCGCGGCGAGAATCCGAGGAAGCCGCCCGCGCCCGCCTCGACGCCGAGGCCTTGGCCCGGCGCGAGGCCGACGAGCGCGCCCAATGGGAGCAACTGGCGGCCGAAGAGGCGGCGGCCCGGGACGATGTCCAGCGCGCGCTCGACCGCCTGATGACCGAAGCGCGGAACCAGACGCCCGCCGTCATGGCCAAACTGGCGCAGGCCGCCGAAACCGCCGACGCGGCGATCGAACTGGACGAGGCCGATACGCGCGTCCTCATAGACGCCAAGCTGGCGGCCGCCGGATGGACTGTGGATTCAACGCGGCTGCGCCATGGCGCCGGAACCCGGCCGGATTCGGCGCCGGCCATCGCCATCGCCGAATGGCCGACGGCGACCGGCCCTGTCGATTACGCCTTGTTTCTCGACGGCCGATGCGTCGGCCTGATCGAGGCCAAGCGCGGCAAGACAGATGTGCCGGGCGTTCTGATTCAGACCGGCCGATATGCCGCTGGCGTCACGCTATCGGACGGCCAGCGCCTGCCTCCGGCACTGTCCGGGGACGCGCCCGGCGGCGTGCCGTTCTTGTTCGCCACCAACGGTCGCCCCTATGTGAAGCAGATGCTGACCAAATCGGGCATCTGGTTCCGCGATGCCCGGCGCGCCGCCAACCCGCCTCTGGCCTTAAGCGACTGGTTCACGCCGCAGGACCCTCCGGGAGAAGCTGGCGCAGACCTTCGACGGAGCCGGCCTCGTCACAGAAACGTTCGATTACGCCGGGCTGCGTCCCTATCAACAGGAGGCGATCAAGGCGATCGAGGAGGCCCTCGGGCGCGGCCAGCGCGAAATCCTCGTCGCCATGGCGACCGGCACGGGCAAGACCCGCACCTGCATCGCCCTGATGTATCGCCTGCTCAAGCACAAGAGATTTCGTCGCATCCTGTTTCTGGTCGATCGGAACGAGTTGGGAAAGCAGACGCTGCGGGCGCTGGCCAATACCGAACTCGAAGGCCTGCTGAAATTCGACGAGAGCTATAATGTTGCGGGCCTCGACAAAAAATTGCCGGCGCGAGAAGACCGCGTCCATGTCGCCACGGTGCAGGCCATGGTCAAGCGCGTCATCTCGGCCGAGGGCGTCGATGAGCGGCCGTCGCCCGGAACCTATGATTGTATCATCGTCGATGAAGCCCATCGCGGCTACACGCTCGATGCCGAACTGCGCGAGGAAGACCTCGAATTCCGCTCGCTGGAGGACTACCTCTCCAAATACCGCCGCGTCCTCGATTATTTCGACGCCACGAAAATCGCCCTCACCGCCACGCCGGCCCTGCACACCGCCGAAATTTTCGGCGCGCCGATCTATCGCTACACCTACCGGCAGGCCGTGGTTGACGGCTTCCTGATCGACCATGCGCCGCCGCGCCGCATCAAGACCGCGCTGGCGCTCGCCGGAATCACTTTTTCGGCCGGCGAGGAAGTCGAGATCATCGACCCCCATAGCGGCCAGATCGACCTGTTCGAGACGCCGGATCAGGTCGATTTCGAGGTGCAGGAATTCAACAAGAAGGTCTATTCGGTCGAATTCAACCGCGTCGTCGCCGAGGCCGTCGCCGGCGAAATCCCGCCCTCCGCTCCCGGCAAGACCCTTTTGTTCGCCGCCCGCGACGACCATGCCGACACTTTGGTCGATCAGCTCCGCAAGGCGCTTGAGGCCGAATATGGTCCCCAGCCGCATGACATGGTCCAGAAAATCACCGGCAAGGTCGACAAGCCTGGCGATCTGATCCTCGCCTTTCGCAACGACCCCCGGCCGAAATATGTGGTCACGGTCGATCTCCTGACCACCGGCGTCGACATCCCCGTCATCTGCAATCTCGTCTTCGTCCGCCGGGTTAATTCCCGCATCCTCTATGACCAGATGATCGGCCGGGCGACGCGGCGATGCGACGACATCGGCAAGGAGGTCTTTCGGATTTTCGACGCCGTCGACATCTACGCCAATTTGCAGGCCGTGACCGACATGCGGCCGGTAGTCGTGGACGCCAATCTGCCGCTTGAAACCCTCATCTCGGATTTTCTGCGCGCGCCGACCGACGAGGACCGCAATTTTGTGCGCGATCAGATCGTGGTGCGACTGCGCCGGGCCATCCGCCATTTCACCGAGCCGCAGCGCGAGGCTTTTTCCCGTGCTTCCGACATGACGCCCGAGGATTTTCTCGCCCGCCTGCGCGCCGCCGCGCCGCATGAGGCTGCGGCGCTCCTGCAAAGCCAGTCGGCCGCGCTCGCCATCGCCTCCGGCGCCCGCCCGGCGGCCGGGGACCGGGGCATATTCATTTCCAGCCACGCAGATGAGTTGGTTTCGGTCGAAGACGTCTTCGAGGGCGCCGCCAGCCCGGAGGATTACATTTCGGCCTTCGAGCGTTTCGTGCGGGAGAACGTCAACGCCTCCCCCGCCATGATCGCCGCGACCCAGAAGCCGCGCGAACTCACCCGCAAGGAACTGAAGGCGCTCGCCGCCGAACTCGACGAGCATGGCTTTTCCGAAGCCAAGCTGCGCCGGGCCTATGGCCGCGCCCGCAACGCCGACATTGCCGCCCATATCATCGGCTTCGTCCGTCAGGCGGCCTTGGGCGATCCGCTCGTCCCCTATGCCGCCCGCGTCGATTCCGCCCTTGCCCGGATTGAGGCCGCGAAAAACTGGACGGCCAAGCAGAAACAATGGCTGCGCCGCATCGGCCGGGTGTTGAAGGATCAGCCGGTCGGCGACCGCGCCATCCTCAGCGAACCGGCCTTCGCCGCGCAGGGCGGCTTTGAAACCGTGGACGCCGAATTCGGGCATCACTTGCAGGATGTTCTGGCCGACCTGAACGAAGCCATCTGGAGCGGGCGGGCCGCGTCTTGAATTCCATGGCTCACACCATTATAACCAGTCAGATAACTAGTTAACACGACGGAGCCGATGCGATGAGAACATGGCCGGTTCAGGACGCCAAAGCCCGTTTTTCCGAGCTTTTGAACGCTTGCGAGCGCGAGGGCGCGCAAATCGTCACCAAGCGCGGCGCGGAAGTCGCCGTCTTGGCGCCGATCGGGGAATGGCGGCGGCTGGCCGCTTCGGCGCGACCAAGCCTCAAGGAGCTTCTATTGTCGGACGAGGCCCGCTTCGATCTCGACATTCCCGCGCGCGGCGCCGGCCGCCACCGCGCGCCACCGGAATTCTGACCGTGTATCTGCTCGACACCAATGTCGTCTCGGAACTTCGCCGCCTTCGCCCCCATGGCGCCGTAAAAGCCTGGCTGGCTTCCGTCCCTGACGCCCGCCTTCATCTTTGCGCCGTGACGCTCGGCGAAATTCAACGCGGAATCGAGCGCGTGCGCGAAACCAATCCGGAAAAAGCGCTTGAAATAGAGGCTTGGGCGGACAAGCTCGAAGGGAGCTTTTCCGTCCTGCCCCTCGACGCGGCCATTTTCCGCCAGCAAGCCCGCTGGATGCACGCCCGGCCCTCAAATTGTTTTGAAGACGCGCTCATCGCCGCGACGGCGAAAATCCACGACCTGACTCTGGTCACGCGCAACACGAAAGATTTTGCGGCTTATGACGTCGCGCTGTTCGATCCCTTTTCCTTTCAAGGCGGCAAATGAATCCCTCGTCCGACCTCGTCAACAAGCTCTGGCGGCTCTGCGCAGTCCTGCGCAAGGACGGCATCACCTACCAGCAATATGTGACCGAGCTGACCTATCTGCTGTTCCTGAAAATGATGGCGGAGCAGAAGCGCGAGGAAGGCAAGATTCCGCCCGGCGCCCGCTGGCGCGACCTCGTCGCCGAGGAAGGGATCAAAAGGCTGGCGCTCTATCGCCGCATCCTCGCCGATCTCGGCGACCCCGAAAAACGGCTGGACCGCACGGTTCAGGCCGTCTTCGCCAATGCCGCCACTTTTATTCGCGAGCCGGTCAATCTCGACAAGCTGGTCGCGGCCATCGACGATCTCCACTGGTTCACCGAAGAGCGCGACTCCTTCGGCGATCTCTATGAAGGCCTGTTGCAGAAAAACGCGGAAGAGACCAAGCGCGGCGCCGGGCAATATTTCACACCCCGGGTGCTGATCGATCTCCTCGTCCGGCTGATGCAGCCCAAGGCCGGCGAGACCCTTCAGGCCCCGCCACCGGCACCGGCGGCTTTCTGATCGCCGCCAACTCCTTCATCCGCGCGGCGACCGACGATTTCTTTACCCTCGCGCCGAAAGAACAGGAATTCCAGATCAAGCACGCCCTGCATGGCATGGAGAATGTCGAGGGCGTCTATCGCCTGCTGTTGATGAACCTCTTCCTGCATGGAATCGATTCCTGGCACATCCGCCTTGGCGACACGCTGTCACCGGATGGCGCCGAACTGCAAAAGGCGGATTTGATCCTCACCAATCCGCCCTTCGGCCCGGCGGGCGGAAAACCGTCGCGCGACGATCTCACCGTGACCGCGTCGGTCTCGTCCTATCAACTGCCCTTTGTCGAACATTGCATCCGCATCTTAAAACCCGGCGGACGCGCCGCCGTCGTCGTCCCGGACAATGTGCTGTTCGAGGACGGGCGCGGGCGCGAATTGCGCCGCATGTTGATGGACCGCTGCGACCTGCATACGATTTTGCGCCTGCCCACCGGCATCTTTTATGCGCAGGGCGTGAAGACCAACGTCATCTTCTTCGTCAAGGGGCTTGGCGACAGCGGCGAGACCAAAAACGTCTGGATTTACGACCTGCGCGCCAACATGCCCGCCTTCGGCAAGACCAGCCCGCTGACGCTCGAAACTTTCGCCGATTTCGAACAAGCTTTTGGCGCCGACCCACTCGGGCGCGCCGCCCGCGTCGATCAGGGCGAAGAGGGCCGCTTCCGCGCCTTTTCGCGCGACGACATTTTTTCGCGCGGCGACAATCTCGACATCGCCTGGCTGCGCGATACGTCAAATGACGCCGAGGATTCCTTGACCGAACCGGAGGAATTGATCGACGCCCTTCTGGGCCATTTGAAAAGCGCGCTGAGCGAGATCGAGGCGTTGGCGGAGGAATTGAACGAAGCCGCTCCGCTCGACATGGAGGCGGCGCAATGAGCGGGCTGCCGAAGGGGTGGGCCAGCGCCAACTTGAACGAGGCCTGTTGCCTCTTAACTGACGGAACTCACCATTCCCCAACGAACCTCGCCAAGGGTGATTTCAAATACGTCACCGCGAAGAACATCCGCCCATGGGGTTTAGACCTTACCGACATCACTTACGTCGATGCCGAAACCCATTCCGCAATTTTCAAGAGAGCGCCCGTTCGCAAAGGTGACGTGCTTTACATCAAGGATGGGGCGACTACTGGGCTAGCCGTAACCAATCCCTCGGATGAGCCATTCTCGTTGTTATCCAGCGTCGCCTTGTTGAGACCCAAAAAGGAGTTGCTGGACAACGAGTTTCTTAAACACTGGCTCAATTGCCCGACGACATTCGAAACAATGATTGGCCGCATGTCAGGTTCGGCAATTCGGCGTCTGACACTGACGACTATTGGCAGCCAAGAGATTGAAATTCCCCCAATTCCAGAACAACGCCGCATCGTCGCCAAACTGGATGCGCTGGACGTAAGGGCGAAACGCGCCCGCGCCGATCTCGACCGCATCCCCGCCCTCGTCGCCCGCACCAAACAGGCCATCTTGGCCCAGGCGTTTCGCGGCGAATTGACCGCGGATTGGCGCATTGGCGCCTTGGCCGTGGCGACAAGCCATGATGACGCGGCCAATAGCGTCGAAAGCAAACGCCGTGAGGGGTGGCGAATTTGGGCCGAAGAGCAGGGCTCCAAGCGCGCCTATAAATCGGCGCAAAGCTGGGATTGGAAGCCCGAATTCGAACTTCCCGCCGGATGGCATTGGTTCTCTGTCGACCAGCTTTGTGCGGCGAGCCAATACGGTTCATCGTCAAAAACGGACGAGGATCAATCTGGAATTCCTGTTCTACGGATGGGAAATATCCAAGACGGCGCATTGGATTTTTCCAACCTGAAGTTCCTTCCCGCCGAGCATGACGAGTTCCCGGAACTGCTTCTGAAAGCCGGGGACGTGCTTTTCAATCGAACCAATAGCGCCGAACTCGTCGGCAAAACGGCGGTATTCAACGGCTATTCGAAGCCCTGTTCATTCGCCTCCTATCTGATCCGTCTTCGCGCCGCGGCCTATGCTCCCAAGCTCCTGTCCGCTTACATCAATTCGAACACAGGCCGGACGTGGGTGGGAAGCGTTGTCAGCCAACAGGTCGGACAGGCCAATGTGAACGGCACGAAGTTGGCGGGGCTCGCCGTTCCTTTCATGCCGGAGAAAGAACAGGCCGAAATCCTCCGCCGCATCGAATCCGCGTTCCAAAAGATCGACCGGGTCGCCGCCGACGCCGCCTCGGCCTCGAAACTTCTGGCGCGGCTGGATCAGGCGATCCTGACCAAAGCCTTTCGCGGCGAACTCGTCCCGCAAGACCCCGAAGACGAACCGGCCGCCGCCCTGCTGGAGCGGATCAAGGCCTCGTCGGCCGCCGCTCCGCACGCAACGCGCGGCCGCAGGGCCAAGACCTCCGCATGAACGGTTCCCATGGCGCGCAAGACCTCCCTTTCGCTTGAAAACCTCGCCGCGCTCGGCGCCGAAAAGCTGGCCCAGATCATTCTGGACGAGGCGCAGAACAACGCCCCCTTTCGCAAGAAGGCCAATGCGGCGCTGGCCGGCGCCAAGGGCGCGGAAGCCGTCGCGGCGCTGATCGACCGCCGCCTCGCCGCGCTGGAAAAAGCGCGGGCCATGGTGGCTTGGGAGAAGGAGAAAGACTTCGCCGCCGATCTCGCCGCCACGGTCGAAGCCATCGTCAAGGAGCTTGGCCAGGCCGACGCCGCGCTGGCGGTGGAACGGCTGCTGCGATTCATCGACACGCACGCAAACGTTTTCGACCGCATCGACGATTCCGGCGGACGGATTCAGGATGTTTACTTTCATGCCGGCGAAAAAGTCCCGGAACTGGTCGAGAAACTCGCGCCGGAGGACCTCGCCCGCCTGCCCAAAACCCTGACCAAGAGTCTCGGCGCGGACAGCCACGGCTATGCCCCGCGCATCGCGGCCACCGTGGCGCCGCTGCTGCCCGAGGACGCGCTCGCCGAGTGGAATCGCACATTGGAGGCCGCCGGCGCCGACGATCATTATATCGCCGTCCGGCAAGCGATAGCCGAGGCGCGCGGCGATCTCGACCTGTTTCTGGCTCTGGAGGACAAGCGCCCGGACTGGCGGCAAAGCCCGTTGCGCGCGGCGGAAAAACTTCTGACGGCGGGACGTCTCGACGAGGCGCTGGTCCGGGCGCGGCGCGAACACCGGGGCGGGATCGCCTATGCCTCGGCGGCCGATCTCGCCGAAGGACGGATCAAGCGGCCGCACGACCTCCAGCGCGTCGATCTGGAGGCGCGCATTCTCGAAGCCAAGGGCGACCGCAAGGCGGCGCAGTCCCTGCGCTGGGAAGCATTCGAATCCACGCTCGACCCCAGACCCCTGCGCGATTACCTGCAAAAGCTCGGCGATTTCGAGGAGGACGACGAAATCGCCCGCGCCTTCGCCCTGGCCGAGGCGAGTCCTCATGCCTATTCGGCGCTGGCCTTTCTCATCGCATGGCCGAACATTGAGCGCGCCGCGAAACTGGTTCTGGCCAAGGCCGGCCAGTGGGACGGCCGGCATTACGGTCCTCTCGCCGACGCGGCGGCGGCGATGGAGGAGAGTTACCCGCTGGCGGCAAGCGTTCTCTACCGCGCGCTGCTCAACGACATTCTCGGCCGGGGAAAGTCGCAGGCCTATGGCCATGGCGCGCGTTATCTTGCGAAGCTCGCGACTCTGGCGGAAGGGATCGCCGAGTCGAAAAACATCGACAATCACGCCGCCTATGTGTTGCGCCTGCGGAAAAACCACGGCCGCAAAGTCGGTTTCTGGAGCCTGACGGAAACCAAACCGAAACGCTGACATAGAATTATGTCTGCAAATCGACACCTGCGCACTGCTCAGTTCCAGAACTGAGGAATCGGCTCATCGCTCGTCTATTTTCTCGCTATCGTCGCCGTCTTTCACAGACGTCGCCTTAGTCGACATATTATATACGGTTGCCATTTGAAATAGTTGAATAACAATAGACAGAGTTGTTAACACCGCATAAGTAAGCATCGTCACCGTTGCAAATTTCCATATTATTCCACTATGCGCGGAGCTGAATATAGACAACAGCAATGCGCCGATTTGGATTAAGATGAAATGAACGAAGTTTGCAATTGTTTTCATGAACAGCGAGTCGGATTTTCCTTTTTGCGTTAAATATCTGAAAAAGTCTGCCGACGAAAACGCAAGTATAATTGCAAGAGCGCCGACAGTAAATCCGAGCACGTTCGGGACAACTGAAATTGTCGTTGCGGCAGGGTCAAATGCGGGCGTGGCGCATATGCTGCAAAGCGCGCCAAAAACGACCGACGATTGCGCATATGGGCTTTTGATAAGCTCCCACCACCCACCATAAAGCGCCCAATATCTAGCGATCCAGGTAGCCTGCCCCTTCCACGGCTTAAAAATTGAGGAAAGACGAGAGGAACCTAAGGATTGATGATCCATCTTTCCCAACCTTTATTTCCACGCGCTTGGCATGAGACTTCGTTGAATTGGGCGGCAACCCCCTCGACCCACCTTCGACATATCCGTTCGATGCGGCCACGTACGCCAACTTCCGTGTACGTTCATTCGGCGTCAGCCGCTCCGCCTTCGGCGCTTTTGTTATCTCTTGCGTAACCGAACTGGCGTTTTCCTCATTCAACGTTTTCATCACTTCGGCGTATTCATCATTCAAATCTTCGGGATTGGGCCGCGTAATAAATATCTTAAGCCGGTTCAGCTTCGGAAGCGCCAAAATACGATCCACCGTTCCCTCTTCTGGAATTACGGTCAAGGAGACCATCGGAAAGTCATCTGGCAACCCAGAAAACAACCCATTGAAAAACTTCGACGCCCTTGCTGCTCCAAAGTGCTGATTCATCTCATTTGACATTTCAAATATAATTAAATGACGCTTAAGTTCCAATGCATAATAAAAATATCTGTAATTCGGAGCAAGATTATCTGCGACCACAATTGATTCTTTATCTTTTTCGGTCGCCTTGTCATTTGTTTCTTTATTAAACCAATCGCTTTTTTTATCAATTAACGCATAAACACATATTCTCCCAATCATAACATTAGGGTTAGAATCGACCTGCTCGGGTTTAGTCAATTTCGCAAAATCGGAGCCGCCTAAATCAACCTCTTTGCCGGCAACGGCTTCAATTAGCCGGCGATAAGTTCCTTCTTCATGCGGACTGGCCGCGATGTTTATCGCGCCAACAACAATTTTTGTTGCAAGTTTCATACGGAAATCCCCCCGAATATCCGAATATGCTCGCAACTTTGGCTTCGCCGCAAGAGGTCGCCGCGAAGAATCCCACGTGGCTGCACACCCGACTCTGACGCCCTATGCCTGATTCTCGGCGATTACATCCCTGAGCCGTTTAGGGCCTTCCATCGTTCGTGCGCCGATACCACCAGCACGCTCACGACCTTTTTCCGCGCGGCGCTTCACCCTTCATGATTTACCGAACCTAGCGGAACCATAATGGCGATTCGCACCAATGCCCACACCGGCAGCAGCGCAGGCGAAAGAACCCATGGACAAGAAGGCCAAGCGTGGCGCCTCTATCATGGCGGGCAGAACGGCCGCCTCCGGCTGCGTCAACGGTTAATCGCAGCGGCCCCTGATGCGGCGGCCATGGCCGCGACGTCCTCCCCCGGTTGCCTCTAGGGCCTTGCGGAAGTGACGTTAGACTCATCCTCAGGCGCAGCGGCGGCATGGAGCAGCAATCGACTGTCAGCCCGCGACGTGAGGCGCGCCCGCGCGGCGGCCTCGATGGCGTCCGGGCCTTGATTGGCGATGACGGCTGACTGCCCGGCGATACGTTCGCATTCTGCTAGAAAGGCGGCCTCCGCCTGCGCCTTGCGCTCCTCGTCGGCTCGGGCGGCGCGGCGGCGCCGTTCCGCCTTGTCGAAATCGCGCTGGAGATCGTCCGCCTTGGCCTTCAGGTCATCGTGCCTTTCACATGCATCGCGAAATTTCTCGCGCGCCGCTTCGTACTCCGCCTGTGCGGCTGCAAGCCGGCGCCGCAAAGACCCTCGGCTGAGAAGCCCCGCCTTTTCCAATTCGGACGCGATCTCATCGCGCGCCCGCTTCGCCGCGTCGCGTCCGTGCATCGCCTCGCGCCATCCCGCGTCGGCCGCCTGCTCGGCGTCGCGGGCGGCAACCAGCGCGCCCGATGGCTCCGCCGGTTGGCGAATTTCCGAAAGGCGCGCCTCGACCGCGACGCGCCGGCGGCGGAATTCCGCCACGACCTCGGAGAGGTCATGGCCCGGCGCCGCGGGCGGCGCTTCGGCGCGCTCAATAATGGGGTCAGGCGGCGGGGCGATTACCGTGACCGGAATTCCAGCTGCTTCGAACTGCCGACGCGCCTCGCGCAAGAATTCGGCGTCGCCCCATATCCGGACGGCTCGCCATCCTTTCGCCTGCGCCGCAGCAACCATCAATGCGACGACTTTCGGATCGCCGCCGGAGGCGAACATCCGGTCCCCTTCGTCACGGACCCAGCCTCCATCTGTGAGTTTAACGAGCCGCTCCCGGACGTCGACATAAACAAGCGCCGCGACGAGTTCCGGCGACAGGTCGGCCCCGAAAAGCTTTTTCCAAAGAGCGGCTTTCGCCTTTTCGACGTCGGCCGCCATGGTGCGGCCCTTCCGCGCCCGGCTCCGCGCCGCCGCGTCGGCCGAGCGCAACTCCGCTAGGGCGCGTTGGCGCCGGCGGCGGGCGGCAGCAGGATCAACAGGAGGGCGTCGAGCTTCGCCTCGATCCGGGCCAGCCCATCGAGGACGGGGACTCCTCCCCGTCCGGCGCCAGAATCCCCAGAATCACCTCCGCTGTCGACTTCGTCTCGACGACATCGCGCCAAATCGTCCGGCCGTGCCTGACCAGCAGCGGCGTGTCGTCCACGGGGTGTTTTTCGCTCATCGGTTTCTCCTGTCTTCGTTTTTCTCGGCCTCGCCATCTCAGCCTCCAACCGATCGACCGCCTCGACGCGCGACACGCCTGCCAAACGGTCCAATGCGCCGACGGCTGCCCCGTCGGCCGTTCTGACGAGTGGCACTGGCCGACGGTCGCCCCACCCGATCCGCAGGCCGGTCGCGGCTAGTGTGCCGGCCAAATCCGACGATTCCCACGCCGCGCGCACTGCCGCCCGCGCGGCCGGCAGATCGAGTCCCTTGCTGGCGGCCCTCTGGCGGCTGGCGGATGACATTGCGCTGCGGGGCAAGTTCGCGCTGGATGCGCCAGATGTGAGAGCGGCCGCCACGTCCGATCGGCCGATCCGCGACAAATGTCGTGCGACGGCCGCCGGGCGACGCGAATGTGTCAGCTGTTCGCCGAAATCCACCTCGCATGTCCGCGCCACCGCCTCTAGCCGGGCATAGGAACCGCGCATATCCAGCGCCCTGCCGTCCGGGCCGACGTGGGCTACAATCAAATGGAAATGCGTCGAATCGCCGCCAGCCATCGCGCGCGTCTTGCCGGAATGCTCGACTGCGGCCCAAGCGTGGGACGTCGCCCCTAATTCGTTGAGGACGTGGCGGATCGCGTCGTCCCGCTGCGCCGCCGTCCACGACCTCCCGGGATTGACCGTGACATGGTGGAAGCCAACATTTGCCCGCGGCGACAGCGCCAAGGACCGCCGCAGATCGTCCATAATTTCGTTCAAGGGCATGCCAGGGACGAGACCTGAAGACGCCACGACGCGTACCGTCTGCCCACCCGTCTTCGATAGATGGGCCGCGAGGCGACGAGCGTCGCGTGTCGTCCGACCGTGACTGACACATGTGACGATCACGGCTCATGCCCGTCCCCATTCTGCGTGAGCAGGGCTTGGCGGATTGCCGCGATCTCCCGTGCAGCCCGTTCGTAGGTGTAGGCCGCGTCCGACGCGTTGATCCGACCGGTCGAATTCGCCACCCGGGCAATCTGGTTCAGCAAAGAGCCGATCCGACCGAGGTGTCCGACGGCCTTGGCTGTCTCTTGCGCCAACGCGTCCCGCCGCGCCGCTGTCGCCGACACGGGCCGTCCTGCGGCCGACAGTGCGGCGATCCTAACAAAAACGCTCGGTCGCCGCCCGCACACGGTGGCGGCGGCGACCACCGACCGGAGTTCTTGTTCCGAAAGGCGCACGGACAGCGGCTGGCGTGAGAGCGACCGACGTCCGGCGGTGGAGCGGCCGAGATAGCCGCCCTTATCGACCTCGCCATCGTCGCGTGACGTTTCAGAAGCGTATTTGTGGTCCACGGAGGCGTCCTCCTGGCCAGAGCGGGATGTGTAATACATCCCATTGCTGGCTTTCAACCTGCTTTCAAAAGGATGAATCGGTAATCGGTAAAGCGCAACGCGCGCGTATTACATAAAATGAGGCCTCATCCGACCCCGCGACCTTCTGCACCCTGTGTGGGTAAGCGAAACGGTCGCATTTTCGGTTCGAGATATCGAAGCCCGAGAACGCGATGCCGCTGCGGGTCCATTGAACCCGCAGCCAACCTTATGAAAGGCCCGGATCCGCCGCATCATGCACCGCCTCTCAGGAATCCCCTCATTTTGAAATCCCCGCCATTCGGAGGCATTTTGCCGCATATTCAGAGCGAACGAAGGATCAGAAGGCCCCGCATCGGCCGTGGCGCGATCCCCTTTCCGCCGACACGGAGGCTCGAACTGGCGTTTTATCACCCGTCATGCGAGATCATCTGCGCCTGAACTCCAATCAGGGGTTGCATTTCTCGCCTTCCAAAAAATGAGGGGATTCATGAGGCACCGCCTATGTCACCTAAGTTACTATCAGAACGACTTTCACATAAATTACTCAAAATAATAGTGTTTCGATATCGGGGAGGCCTTTTTGCTCAACACTCTTTGCGAGACAGCGGCATAGTATGTCAAATGTTAGGTTTGATATTTGAGTTATATCTTCATTGCGATTTGCCGATCCATGCACAAACCGCGACCGCATATTATAGCTTTTCTTCATATCAGAAAATATCGATTTTTTATCATCAGCTCCTATAAAATATGAAATTGCCAATGACAATTTAAATGTATGCTCTGCCGCAACTCTAAACAACGCTTCAAGTCCAGACCATGCTAATATTAGTACTATTGCTGGATTATCGGTATATATTGCTGTTCTCAGCGCGTCCAATGAATTCATAAATGGTTTCTCTTTCATTAGGTCGATAAGCGAATCTATATTCCGCTCGATCCATTGTAGATGATCACGCGTAAGCGTCCCGGACGCGGCACAGTTTCGTAATATTGGATTTCTGTGACTCCGCATGAGTACAGAGCCTTTCGCGCATTTTAATATCTTATCCACTTCGCATGACATCATTGCCGTGTTATATAAACGCATACTAGACTTTATTGTCATAAATACTAATACTATGTCTATGAACCAAGCCCCATTATCGTTTTCTTGGTCTATGTCAGGATGATATACTAATTCGAATGAAACGTCAGATAACGTCATGGCAGTCGAAATAGTCTGCGGATCGCGAGAAATCCACTTCAACTCATCTGCGGTTATACCGCCTTTCGTTACAGACCGCGCCGCAATGACAATTCGGCCCGCCGTTTCAACAATTATAGACTCACTAACATCTAATACTGCTCCAGATACGGGATAGTACCAATCGTGCATAATAATACCCCACTCCAACGGCATTCGTTTCACCCGCCGGGTTCGTCATCGCCGCCTCGCTCAAAGAAGCATAACGCTATAAAAATTACGCCATAAACGTCTATATTGTACAGCAAAATCAGAGGGCATCCGGCGAATGCGGGTTAGATTCCGAGGAAGTCTTTCACGAAACGGCGCTTCTCCTCGGGAATGAAGGCGCTGGAGATGTATAAAACATACGTTTCGTCAGGGAGGACAAACCACGTGGGGTATCCGTGCGAAACGGGATTTCCTTTTTCTCCCTCCCCGCCATTCCAGCGCTGCGCCAAGACGTTGCGCCATCCGTCGGGTTCGCGCCATTTTCCAACCGCCATTGACCACTGTTCGCCTTCGTGGAGGACATCGACGAGCTGCCACTGCGCGCGCGGCGAAATGGCATCGTGCGGGTTAAAGCCTCGGTTCTGAGATGACATAAGGAATTCCTTTCCTATGGCTGCACATATGTTGTGACATATACAATCGCATATGTAAATAGATATAACGCAGCATATGTAATGCGCGCCTGAGGCGGTCATGAGCCGAAACGGCATGCCTTCTCGCTAGTCATTCTCTTCCGCGCCCTTGCCCTCGCCCTTGGCATCGCGGTCGTCGCTATCCTAAAGCCCCATGGCGGCGAGCACGTCGACGTCGTCGTCAGGGATAGGAGGCGGCGCGGGAAGGCGGGCCTTGAAGATTCTTAAGGCCTCGCTCCGCGTCTTGCGCTCCAATGTCGTGCCAACGAACCCGGCCCTTTCCGCATGGATTCGCCGGACGGCAGCGGCTAGATACCCAGCGCCCCTAAGTATGGCGAAATCGGCTCCGCACGTCCCGGTGAGGATCGCCTGCTCGACTTGGAACCTTATGCCGGGCTTGATGTCGCGCGATTCAGTTTCGCCCGTCGGCCCGATGCGACGAAGGAAAACTTCAAGGCCATAGGAACTCCTCTCGGCAAAGATGACGTGATCTCCGCACGAAACTTCGGCCGTGTCGCCGTAGGCTACACGTGAGATTCCGAGGCTCTGGAAACTCTTGATTTCAGCGGGCAAGCGCAGGGGGGTACCTGCCCTAACGACGAATTTGGCGGCTCGCGCGCTGAAGTCAAAGTCCGGGTCGATTGAAAGCAGCCATGTAGGCGGGGGGGCTTCTCGCCGGATCGACTCGGCGACGGCTGCGGCGCGCTCCGCCATGGCGCGTTGTTGCGTGGCCTCGCCAGTCCAGCTCGCGGCGTTTCGGCCATGGGAGAAGGCGTCAGACCTGATGCCCTTCATTCGCAGCCTCACTACTTGTTCCTCGGCCCGTACTGCCTTCGCGGCGCAATGAATCGCGTAGGCTTCGGCCCACGGCAGGATATCGCAAGCGATGTAGGGGTGCATGGTCACTCTCTCTCGGCCCCAACTGGCCTTGGTTCTTTGAGGATGGTCATTGTTGCGACTGCGGTCGGCTATACCAATATAAATAATTACCACTTTTGTTGCCGTCGAAATTACCCCACAATATTACTACTTCATGCCCAGATGACACCGGGAGGCTCTTCTCAATATGAACTTCTTTGCCATCCGCCGTCTTGACCCAGAAATCCCCGCGTTGAACCACCGTCGAACTTACTTGCGGTGGTACATATCCGCCGCCACCAGAGGCGCTGACACGTGTTTCTGTCCATTTGCTGGCGTTCGTAACCGTTCCGCGAACGCCATAAACCCAGCCATCACGCTTTGAAGGGAATATAAATTCGACCATAGCAAGACCTCTCTGAACAATTTGCGTGAACCATGCGACCCATAAGGTTAAGTCGTTGAAAAAGTTTTTAGAAAATAAAGCGTTACAACTTTTCGTGGCAACTATAGTGTCCACGCAAACAATGAAATTGAGGCGGCAGCTACGTTCGGTTCCGCATAGGAGGCACTGTCCGGCGAGGCCCTGCTCAAGCTTCGCAATGAAGGAGGCGACCCTTCGCAAAAAGACGCCGGAAGGCGTCCTACGACGCCCGAATCGCCGCTCCGCCTCCGACAGGGGACTGGCCGGCTTTCGCGTCTGCTGCCCCCATCGTCGCGCCGATTCCGGCCATGTTTTCAGCCTTCGCTCGATGGCGATTTAGCGCAACAAATTATTATGCGATGGCTTCTTTGACAACGAAGGACGACTCACACCTCTTCTTATCCCATCAATGGCGCGGAATAGTCCCGCGCCGGAGGGGCCCGATGGAACAGCTGAGTCTTTTCCCCTATTGCGGCATACCCGCCCACCTTCGCGAGCCTCGCAAGACGGGCTGGACGCGCGACATCCATAACCACCGCCTCGTTTATAGCCGCGCCTGGAGCGGCGCCCACGTCATCCGGTCCGAGCGCACGTGGGAAGTCTACCTCAGGAATACGCCCGGAGGCCGGCCGCTGGAGGGGCCGAGCGGGCGCCGCCTCTTTTTCCGTACTGCCGCCGCCGCCATCGCCGCCGCCGAAAGGGCGATTGCGGAAGGTCGGTAACTGAAACGCGGCCGCGCCGTACTGCCCTCTCAGCCGAGCGTTCCGAGGGCGATTACCGTACCACTCGCCAAGGACAAGGAACGCACATGCACCCGTGTCTTGCCGCCCACATGATCGAGCGCGCCACGCTCGCCGCCGCCGACATGCGGCGGGCTACCGCCATGGCCGAGACCACGGTCCCCAAGCTTCGCGCCGAGGACGACGACCAGGCGCGGGTCCATGGAATCGACCTCGCGGGCTGGATGCGCGCCGTGGAAGAGAACCGCGCCAAGGCCGAGGACGCCGCCGCTGTCGCCGCGGCTTTCATTGCTGGCGACGAGCCACCGCGAGTTTCCTGCGCAGTGGGATGGGCCTTCGTCGCGAAGCCGGACACACTGCTTCCCTTGCCGGGGGCCGTGACCGGCCCGCGCAGCCTCTGTCTCAAGCCGTCGCTCTACGCCGACCGGCCCGCTGTGGCTTGCGGGCTTGGCCGTCGCGCCGCCGTGACGGCCGAGGCCGCAAGGTGGAAAAGCGTTGACCGAGTGTCCGTCCCCTCCGGCCCTAGCGGAAGTCGTTGCGGCAGAAGAAGGGCCGCGAGGACGGTCGGATGCGACACGTCGGCGCAGCCGGCGCGACTTCCGGCCAAGCGAATCTCGAATCCGTCTCGGCGGCCAGCGGCGACTGGAGGCGCTATGTCTCGCTACTTTGTCATTATCAACCCGGCCATCGGACCGAAGAGACATCGCCTCCGCCTCGCCTCGTTTTCCGACCTAGAAGGATTCGGCCTCCTGACCGCAGCGGAGATGCCGAATGACTTCGATGGCGTCATCGCCGAATTCAAGGGCCGCGACAGTGCCGTCGCCGCGGCGACGGCCATGTGCGACCGCGAGGGAAGCAACCGCCACGCGTCTGCAACCATGGTCCAACTCCCACGCTACCTCTTGGATCAAATCGACGCGGTTGCGCCGGTCTTCGCAGACTGAGTGGTGGCCTTCGAGGCTTAGCAGCAGGGGGAACCTCGGTTCATAGAAAAGCGGCCGCCAGGCATGCACCAGGCGCCAACGGGTAAGGTTGACCTATCATCAGTCTGGTTTCTGCGTCGCGGCCAACTGCATCAACAGGGCGAGGATTTTGTTGAAGCCTGCCGCCGTCGTCTGTGCGGGGAGAACGGTCCTCGTTGCGGCGGCTTCGGCGCCCTGACGGTGATCCTCCTGAGCAGCGGAGCTTGCTGAGGATGTAGAAGAAGGGGCCGAGGCGCTCTTGGAATTAGCTGTCGGAGGAGCGCCAGAAACGCCCGCCAGAGAGCTCGAATGCCCACTCACGTGCTCGGAGACGGACGGCGCAGCAAAACCGCTCCTAGTGGCGTCGGCCGAGCCTATGGGCGCATTCCTGACGGCGACGGTCGCGCGATGGGTCCTGATCCACTCGGCAAACGCGCCCGCGGGTCGAATGAAGTGCAACCTGCCCGGAAGGAGCCAAATCTCATCGATCGCCGCGAGCGGCCAGTGGGCAACGGCCGGGTGATCGACGACGCCCGTGCACACGTAGAACGCGACAGAACTCGGCTTTCTGACCGGCTCCATGTCGATCCATACGCCCGAAAAATGTTTCCTGAGCAAATCCTCGACGCGACTCGTCAGCTCAGGAGAAATTTCCCACACGCCATGGAGATGGGGGTCGAGGCGACCGGAGACGTCATCATATCGGATGTGAATCGCAGAAAGCTGGGGTTGGGCGATCTTCTGACGGACGAGATAGCGGACGACGTTGTTTGCCGCCTCAGATACCTTTTTGATGTGCGCCTCCAGCTCGCCATGCGCAGGCTTGGCGTCGCCGAAACGCAAGGTGACGAGCCGGAAATTGGCCGTCGCCACATCGTTGAAGGCGGCTTTGAACTGGGCGGCATATTTGCCCCCCCGGGAATAGGCCACCGACGGGAAAATCCATCGATTCTTCGGAAGGGGGGCTGCGCCGCCATCGCGCGGCCTGACCGGGTCGAAGCCCGCCTCCCGAACGCGCGCGCCGATTTTCTCGTCGAGAGTGTCGCGCTCGTCTTTGGAAAGGCGCCGACGGGTGAGAGGGGGGCGATCCGCCCGCGTGTCGCCGGTCATGGGTCTGACCGGGCAGGTGGATGGCTCCCATAGCGAGCGAGAATTGCCGTCTTGAATTTGGTCATGAGGTCTTCGGGCGACAGGGGACGCGCCCGGTGATTCCGACGCTGCCGGGCTTTGCTCGTCCATACAACATCGGCGTTGACGTGGTCCACAGAACTGGTCCACGTTGGGGCGAAACGCTGCGGGCGCGGACTTTCGAACCGGCACTTTGTCAATGCCTTAGCGGGTGCTGAATATTTGGCTGGGAGACCTGGATTCGAACCAAGATTAACGGAGTCAGAGTCCGCTGTTCTACCGTTGAACTATCTCCCACCAAAGCCCCGAAAATGGCGGACTTCAGGGCTTCGCTCGCGCCGGCGAACCGCCAATGTCGATCGCCTTCGAAGTGGAGCGTTTTCTAGTTGTTGGCGGTGGCCGTGTCAATGAGGGGGCGTCGATAATTGCGCGGGCGCGCGGGATTTGGCGCTCGTGCAACGGCGGCGGCGCCCCTGTCCGCATTGTCGGAAGGAAGAACGGCGAAGGCGGGCCTGGCGGCAAGACCCGTTTTCGCGAATAGCAAGCGCGCGTCCGTTGGCGACCTTGCGAGGCAGGCCGCGGCTATTCGTCAAGCAGCCGTCGCGGCGCCCGGCGCATTGACATGAGTCATGGACGTTTTCGTCGTCGCTCTTATGCTCGGCCATGCACAAAACGCCAACATCGACTTGAGGTTCATGTGAATCATCACGACCGTAAAATCCTGCACGCCTTCTTCACGCATCCCATCAGCACCAATATCGACTTCAAGGACGCCGAGCATGCCTTGATCGCGTTAGGCGCGGATCTCGACATGAAAAACGGCAACAGGGTTGAAGTGACGCTCCATGGCCAGAAAACCATGCTTCACCGCAATCATCACAGCCTGTCCAAGGACGACGTGGCGCAGGTCCGGAAATTTCTGGAGGGCTGCGGCATAACGGCCGAGGCCTTTCCCATCTGATTCCGTCGGCGCGTCGCCTCGTCGCGCCAGTGCGTCCATTCGATGACCCCATCCGCGAGGATCGGGGTCATCGTCTTTTCAGGACGTCGTCGGGACGACCCCGGACCGATTGGCAGGTCGGATTCGGGAAAAGCTTGGCGGGCCGCGCCGGCCTCACGCGCATAAACCCAGGCGGTCGATGGGCTTCCGGTTCGCGGCGATCAGGCCCGCGACCTCAACCGCCTCGACCGGAGCGCTGATGAAATAACCCTGTATGACATCGCAGCCATATTCCCGCAGCAGATCGAATTGCTCAACAGTTTCGACGCCTTCGGTCGCGCAATTCAGTTTCAGATTGTCGCACAGGCCGATCACCGACCTGACGATGTCGCGCGCGGTTGGACTCGTCTGCATTTCGTGGATGAAACTGCGGTCGATCTTGATCCGGTCCACCGGCAGGTGATGGATATAGGAAAGGCTGGAATAGCCGGCGCCGAAATCGTCGAGTGAAATCTTCAGACCGAAGGCCTTGAGCTGCTCGATGGCCCGCACGGCGAGATCGAAATCGGCGACCAGCGCGGTTTCCGTGACTTCGATCTCCAACCGGCCGGGATCGAAGCCGCTGCTTTCGATCAGGGCGATAATCTGGAGGATCGCCTCGCCAGAGGCAAGATCGCGCACCGAAAGATTGCAGCTCAAGCCGATATCGTCCGGCCAGTCCCGCGCCGCGGCGATCGCCTTCCGCAAGATGACGCGGGTGATCCGATGAATCGTTTCGCTGCGTTCGGCGACCGGGATGAACAGGTCCGGCGGCACGACGCCAAGCTCGGGGCTCGACCAACGCGCCAGCGCTTCGAAGCCGACGATCCGGCGGGACTGGACATCCAGAAGCGGCTGGAAGGCGACCGATATTTCCTTGTCGAGATCGGCGTTGCGCAAGGCGTTCTGGATCCGCGCATTCAGCAGCATCTTGGTTTCGTGCTCGGGGACAAAAAGGACCGGCTCGCCGCGGCGATGCTGCTTGCCGAAATAGAGCGCGTAATCGGCGCGCTCATAAAGGCGATGCGCGTCCATTGCGTCCTGCGGATATCGCGCGAAGCCGATCGACGCCGACAGGCCGCCATTGAATTCGGGCAGATTCATCGACGCCCTGAGCGCGGCGGCAATCTGGGCGCCCAGATCGAGAATCTCGAAATCGCTGCGCGCGCCGCGCAGGAACAGCGCGAATTCGTCGCCGCCAAGACGCGCTATGGCGGTCTCCGCGCTGGTGAAAAACTTCAGCCGCGCCGCGCATTCCTTGAGCACGCGATCGCCGACAGCATGGCCATAGAGGTCGTTGATCGGTTTGAACCCGTCGAGATCGATGACGCCGACGACCAGGCCGACCCCAGCCGGTTCGGCGTCCATCGCGCGTCCGAGGAGCTCGAAGAATTCGCGCCGGTTCGGCAGGCCGGTCAGGCTGTCGGTGTTCGCCAGCCGCCGGTTCTCATCGGCAAGATCGGCCGAGCGCAACTGGGCGTCGACCAGTTTGGCCAGATCGCGCGCCGAGCCGATCGTAATATAGCCGAAGAACAAGGCGAGCATCATGAGGTTGACCGCGATGAGCTGGGTCGCGGCGCCGCCGAACAGGGGCAGAAGCAGCAGAAAAACGGGCGCCGTGATCGCGGAAAGCGTCAACGCCACGCGCGGCAGATGCGCCAGGGTGAAACTCGAAATGAAATTGGTGATGACCACCATGAACACCAGTTCGATGTGAAGCCGATCGCCGCCATAGGAAAACAAGGCCAGGGTCCAGGCCGTGTAAGCCAGGGCGAAAGCCAGCACAAAGCGATGGACGGATTTCAACATCGCCGCGGCCCGCTCCGGATCGACCGCTCTGTCACGCGCGGCAAACCAGAAAAAGGCGCGGATGAGCCCCGCCAGCGCCAGCAGCGATGCGGCGCCATAGGTCAGCGCGGGCGGCGCGACCTGCGAAAACATGAAAGCGATCGAAAGAACGTTGAAGCCGAGAACGCTGTAAAGCAACGGCAGATGCGCCAAGAGTTGCGACAGCCGCGCCTTGTCGAGCTCCTGCTGGAGGCGAAAGGAGGGAGGCGGCCCCGATATTTGCGGAAGAGTCGGCAATGCTAACATCTGGGAATGCTCGATCGCATGGCGTCGCAGGCGACGGGAAACGTCATGAATTACGAATTTCTCGAAACGAATAACCAAATCACGTTAAACCGGACCTGCTTTCAATCGACAAATTTGAGCGAATTACGGTTAATTATTATAAAACATAAACATGAAGGCCTTCCGCTATAGACAAAAGGCCTTTAATTCCAACTGGAAACCGAATTCATATTCCATTTACAATGGAATGTTGTCGTGCTTTTTCCAGGGGTTTTCCAGCTCCTTGTGGCGCAGCATGGCCAGGGCGCGGGCCAGGCGCTTGCGCGTGCCGAAGGGCTGGAACACCTCGTCGATATAGCCGCGTTCGGCGGCGACGAAGGGCGAGAGGAAGCGGTCCTCATATTCCTTGGTGCGCTCGGCGATCTTTTCCTTGTCGCTCATGTCCTGGCGAAAGATGATCTCGACCGCGCCCTTGGCGCCCATGACCGCGATCTGCGCCGTCGGCCAGGCGTAATTGACGTCGCCGCGAAGATGTTTCGAGGCCATGACGTCATAGGCGCCGCCGAAGGCTTTTCGGGTGATCACGGTGATCTTTGGCACGGTGGCTTCGGCATAGGCGAACAGCAGCTTGGCGCCGTGCTTGATCAGGCCGCCGTATTCCTGCGCCGTGCCGGGCAGGAAGCCGGGCACGTCGACGAAGGTGACGATCGGAATGTTGAAGGCGTCGCAGAAGCGGACGAAGCGCGCGGCCTTGCGCGAGGCGTCGGAATCGAGAACGCCCGCCAGAACCAGCGGCTGGTTGCCGACGATGCCGACGGTGCGACCGTCGAAGCGCCCAAAGCCGACGACGATGTTTTTGGCGTGGGCTTCCTGGATTTCGAAGAAATCGCCCTCGTCCACCACTTTGACGATCAATTCCTTCATGTCATAGGGCTTGTTGGGATTGTCCGGAATCAGGGTGTTGAGCGACATGTCATAGCGGTCGTCCTGGTCGAAGGTCGGCCATTCCGGCACTTCGTCGGTATTGGAGGCCGGCAGGAAGTCGATCAGCCGGCGCATCTGAAGCAGCGTCTCGACATCGTTGTCATAGGCCTTGTCGGCGATCGAACTTTTGGTGGCGTGAACCGACGCCCCGCCCAGCTCCTCGGCGGTCACGGTCTCGTTGGTGACGGTCTTCACTACGTCCGGGCCGGTGACGAACATATAGCTCGTGTCCTTCACCATGAAGATGAAGTCGGTCATGGCCGGCGAATAGACGTCGCCGCCGGCGCAGGGGCCCATGATCACCGAGATCTGCGGAATGACCCCCGAAGCCAGGACATTGCGCTGGAACACCTCGCCATAGCCGCCGAGCGCCGCCACGCCTTCCTGAATGCGGGCGCCGCCGGCGTCGAACAGGCCGATGATCGGCGCGCGGTTGCGCAGGGCCATGTCCTGGATTTTGGTGATTTTCTGCGCGTGGGTTTCCGACAGCGAGCCGCCGAAAACCGTGAAATCCTTGGCGAAAACATAGACCACCCGACCGTTGATCGTGCCCCAGCCGGTGACCACGCCGTCGCCCGGGATCTTTTCGCCCTTGTCCATGCCGAAATCGACGCAGCGATGCTGCACGAACATGTCGAATTCCTCGAACGACTTGTGGTCGAGCAGAAGTTCGATGCGCTCGCGCGCGGTGAGCTTGCCCCGCTTGTGCTGGGCGTCGATGCGGTTCTGGCCGCCGCCGAGACGCGCGCCCTCGCGGCGCTGATCGAGGGCGTCGAGGATGTGCTTCATGGAATTTTCCCGCTTCGCTGGCGGAGGTATAGGCTCCGCGGCAAAATATCGAGCGGGTTTAGCATGGCTTTCCGGGCGCCGGAACCCGCCAGATGACGAAGGGATGAAATCCATTCGGCTAATAGGGCGGCCTCAGGCCTGTTCCTTCAGCAGCCGGACGACGAAATTCTCGATACTGGCGGCGACGCGCGGACGGCGCAGGCGCTCGGCGCGCACGATCGCCAGCAGGTCGTCGAACGTCTGCTGGATGTCGTCGTTGACCAGCACATAGTCATATTCGGCCCAGCGGCCGATCTCGTGGCGGGCGTTGTCCAGCCGTTTCAGGATGACGTCCTGGCTGTCCTCGGCGCGCCGCTCCAGCCGCGCCCGCAATTCGCGCATCGAGGGCGGCAGGATGAAAATGGAGACGATGTCGCGCGGCATTTTTTCGCGCACCTGCCGCGCGCCCTGGTAATCGACATCGAACAGGACATCCCGGCCGCTCGCCAGAATTTCCTCGACCGGTCCGCGCGGCGTGCCGTAGAAATTGCCGTGCACCTCGGCGTGCTCCAGCAATTCGCCGCCGTCGCGCCGGCGCAGGAATTCGGCCCGATCGATGAAGTGATAATGGATGCCGTCGGCTTCGCTGGAGCGCCTTTTGCGCGTGGTCAGCGAAATCGACAGGGTCAGGTCCAGCTCCTTCTTCTGGAGCAGCATGCGGGTCAGAGTGGTCTTGCCGGCGCCCGAGGGCGAGGAAAGAATCAGTATAAGCCCCCGGCGATCCGCGCGTTCCTCAGCCATTTTCTACTCTGTCTTCTATTCGATATTCTGCGCCTGTTCGCGCAGTTGCTCGACCTCGACCTTTAGCTCAAGGCCGATCGCGGTCAAGGCGGAGTTGTTCGATTTGGCGCAAAGCGTGTTGGTCTCGCGGCCGAATTCCTGGGCGAGGAAATCGAGCCTGCGGCCGACCGCCCCGCCCTCGGCCAGCAGTTTGCGCGCGGCGGAGACGTGAGCGTGGAGCCGGTCTATTTCCTCGCGTATGTCGGCCTTGGCCGCCATCAGCACCGCCTCCTGGTGCAGCCGCGTCTCGTCGAGGCGCCCGCTCTCCACGATCTGAGCGATCGCCGCCGCCAGTTTTTCCCGCACCGCGTCGGGATGGCGCCCCGGGCACGTGTCGGCGGCATTGGCGAGATCGGCAATGCGGTCGAGCCGCCGATGAAGCGTCGCCGCCAGCGCCGCGCCCTCGCCCGCCCGCGTCGCGGCGAGCTGGCGCAAGGCGGCGCCCAGACCGTTCAGGATATTTTCCTGCGCCGCCTCGCGCTCGGCCTCGTCTTCCTCGACCTCAACCGACTCGATCACGCCGCGCACATTGAGCAGGCCGTCGAGACTGGCGGGCGCGATATGAGCGGGGAGGTCGAGACCGGAAAGCGATTCCATCAACTCGGCGAGCAGATCGCGATTGACTCGCGCCGAAACGAGCGGAGTTTCACGGGTCACGGCCAGATTGGCGTAACAGGCGCCGCGCGACAGCGCGTGGGAAATCGTGGCGCGCGCCGGCTTTTCGAGGGCGTCGAAACCGGGCGGAAGGCGAAGGCGCAAATCGAGCCCCTTTGAATTCACCGTCTTGATTTCCCAGCTCCATCGGTAGGGCGCGGAAAAGCCGGCTTCGCGGGCGAAGCCCGTCATGCTGGAAATCGTCATGCTGTAATCCTGTCCGCCGGCGAGGAGCGCCCGCTCGGGCTCAAACGGTTTTTCCGCCTATAGCAGGATTCGCGCGCGAAGGCGCGGCTAATTCGGGGCGTGCGCCTGGAGCGGGGGCTGAGCCGGCGCCTTGGCCTTGGCAATGACCTTGGCCTTGACCTTGGCCTTCGTTTTCCTGGTCGCGGTTCGGGATCTGGCGGCGGTTTGGGATTTGGCCGCATCCGCCTCCGACGCGGGAACGTCGACCGTTTGCGCGTTGTCCAGATCCCAGTTCTTCTCCAGCAAAGGATCGAGCGCCGTCCCGGCGGCCGCGTCGAAAATGCGCGGCTTGCCATTGGGCGCGGCGTTGACCAGCCCGCCGGCATAGCCCAAGGCGCCGCCAACACGGCCGGTCTGGACCGGCTCGGCCGGTCCGTCGAGATCGCCGGCCGCCGCCTGTTGCGCCGGCGAGGCGTCCGGCGCGGGTTCGTCCGCCGGGCCGTCGAGTTCGTTCTCGGCGCGGGTGATCCCGCCCATTTCCACGTCGCCGAGCGCGGCGAAATGCGGCGACGCCGAGGCCCCGGCGCGATCCGGGTCGAAATCGGTGACGCGGCGCGGCGGCGGCGGCGCGCCGGGCATGAGCGGCGAGACGCGCGCCATCATCCTGGAATCAGGCTGCAGGCGCGGCTGTTGCGGCGCGAGGTCGTGGCGGGCGGCGAATTCCGACACGCCGGGCGGCGCCCCGAACGCTTGCATCCGCGCTTTCGCCGAGCGGCTGTCGCGGCCGGCCGGAGCGCCTGGCGCGAGTTGCGCCTCGGCCTTGTATTGCCGCTCGATCCCCCGCCAGCGGCGAATATCCTGCTTATGGGCGTCGAGCAGACCTGTCAGGACATGGCCCCCGGCGAGATTGGCGAGACGAAGCGCGCGCGCGATGAATTTCGACGGAAGGGCGGCGACGCCGGACTCCTGCGCCGGCGCGAGTTCGGAATGGTCGTCGTGGCCTGCCGGCGCTTCGGGAACGGCCGGCGCGCCGGGCGCGGTCGGCTTGTTGTTCTGCTCGATCTCGCGCAAATGCTGGACATTGCGATTATGCGCGCCGAGCGTGTCCGAGAAGACATGGCCGCCCGTTCCGTCGGCGACGAAATAAAGGGCGTCGCTCGGCGCCGGATTGGCGACCGCCGCCAGCGCGGCGCGGCCGGGATTGGCGATCGGCCCCGGCGGCAGACCGTCGATCACATAAGTATTGTAAGCGGTCTGGGATTCGACATCGGCGTGGGTCAGCGGCCGGCCCAGCGAGCCCTTGCCGCCGACCAGGCCGTAAATGATGGTCGGATCGGATTGCAGCCGCATATGTTTGCGCAACCGGTTCAGAAAGACCGCCGCCACCATCGGGCGCTCGCCCGGCTTGCCGGTTTCCTTCTCGACGATCGAGGCCAAGGTGACCAGTTCGTAGGGCGAGGTCAGCGGCGATCCGGGCGCGCGGTTGCGCCAGATCGAATCGACCATCTGCTTCTGGTCGCGCTCCATTTTCTGCAGCAGCTTGTCGCGCCGGTCGCCGCGATGGAACTTGTAGGTCTCGGGCAGAAGCGCGCCCTCGCGCGGGATCTCGCGGATGTCGCCGGCCAGAAGATCGTCCTGGCGCAGGCGGTCGACGGCCTCCTCGCTGGTCAGCCCTTCGGGAATGGTGATCGCATGCAGGATGGCCTTGCCCGAGACCATGGTGTCGATCACGTCCTGCGCCGAGGCGCCCTGCTTGAACAGATATTCGCCGGCCTTCATCCGCGAACGGTCGCCTTCGACCAGCAAGGCGACGCGGAACAGCAACGGCGAGTCGATCACGCCCTGGGTCTGCAATTCATCGACGATTTCGTCGGAATCGGAGCCCTGCTGGATATAGACCACCTTGTCGGCCGGCAACGGGCCCGGCGCGCGCGCCGCCCGGTCGGCCAGCACCACGCCCACGCCGACCAGAAAAGCCGCCGCCAGCACGAAGGACAGGAAGCCGGACATCATGCCGAGCCGCGACGCCTTGCGCTTCTTTTCCGGCGGCGGCGGCCCGCGCCGGCCGCCTTCCGGCGCGGCGGGCGCCCCATGGAGGCTCGCGCCCGACCCGCCCGGACGCGCCGACGGAGGCCGTCCCGCGCCGGCCGGCTCGGTTCCTCGCGGTTGGTCCGTCATAGGCGCCTCGCGCTAGAGCATATTCCCAAAAAGTTGCAGACTTTTTGGACAAGAATATGCGTTGAAACAATAAGCTAGAGCATTCTTTCGATTCCGAAGGAACGGAAAATGCTCTATGCCGCTTGCGCGGCGATTCCCACCGACACTTTGCCGGAATTTATGGCGAAATCGGGATCGGTCAGGAAAAACGCCGCATGATGAGCGAGGCGTTGGTCCCGCCGAAGCCGAAGGAATTGGACAGAACGATGTTGATTTCGCGGGGTCGCGGCTGGCGCGGCACGAGATCGATCGGCGTTTCGAAGTCCGGATTGTCGAGATTGAGGGTCGCGGGCGCGATCTGGTCGCGCATGGCGAGAATGGAGAAGATCGCCTCCACCGCCCCGGCGGCGCCAAGCAGGTGGCCGACCGAACTCTTGGTCGAGGACATCGAGATCTTGCTCGCGGCATTGCCCAGAACCCGCTCCACCGCGCGCAATTCGATGCCGTCCGCCATGGTCGAGGTGCCGTGGGCGTTGACGTAATCGATGTCGGCGGCGGCAAGTCCGGCGCGCTTGATCGCCGCTTGCATGCAGCGGAAGGCGCCGTCGCCGTCCTCGGCGGGCGCGGTGATGTGATAGGCGTCGCCGGACATTCCATAGCCGATGACTTCGGCATAGATGCGGGCGCCGCGCGCCTGGGCGTGTTCGAGCGATTCCAGCACGACGCAGCCGCCGCCCTCGCCCATCACGAAGCCGTCGCGGTCGCGGTCGTAAGGACGGGACGCCGCCTTGGGATTTTCGTTATAGGCGGTCGCCAGCGCCTTGCAGGCGGCGAATCCGGCGATGCCGATGCGGTTGCAGGCCGATTCGGCGCCGCCCGCCACCATCACTTCGGCGTCGCCCAAGGCGATGATCCGCGCCGCGTCGCCGATGGCGTGCGTGCCGGTCGAACAGGCGGTGACCACCGCATGGTTGGGGCCTTTCAGCCCGTGCATGATCGAGACCTGACCGCCGATGAGATTGATCAGCCGTCCCGGCACAAAGAAGGGCGACACCCGCCGGGCGCCTTTTTCGTGCATGGTGATCGCGGTTTCATAGATGCCGCCCAGGCCGCCGATGCCGGAGCCGATCAGCACGCCAGTTTCGATCTGGTCCTGATAGGTCTTGGGCGCCCAATTGGCGTCCTTGAGCGCCTGGGTCGCGGCGGCGACGCCGAAGATGATGAAATCGTCGACCTTGCGCTGCTCCTTGGGCTCCATCCAATCGTCGGGATTGAACGCGTCCGGCGCGCTGTCCGGCTTGCCCTTGCGCGGAACCTGCATGGCGATCTTGCACGAAATGTCGGACACATCGAAGCCTTCGATCGGCCCCGCGCCGCTTTCGCACGCCAGCAGGCGCTTCCAGGTCTCCTCCACGCCGCAGGCCAGCGGCGACACCATGCCCAATCCGGTTACGACGACCCTGCGCATTGGCTCCCTCGGGCTTCATCCGGCGGCGCGCGGGGCGCGAAGGCCTCCGCGGCGGCCGATCCACTTTTCCGCCGCGTCAGCGGCGCTTGTCAAATTTTTTGCGTCGCATTGTCCGCATCGCGTGGAGCGGCCTTTGCAACGTCAATCGCGCGCGCCCGACCCCGGCCGGACGCGCGCGAAATTTTCCATTTCAGCCGGGCTCAGCCCTGCGCCGTGGCCTTTTCCAGGAATTTCACGGCGTCGCCGACGGTCACGATCGATTCGGCCGCGTCGTCTGGAATCTCCACCCCGAATTCTTCCTCGAAAGCCATGACCAGCTCGACCGTGTCGAGCGAATCGGCGCCCAGGTCGTCGATGAAATTCGCGCTGTCGACCACCTTGTCGGGTTCGACGCCGAGATGCTCGACGACAATCTTCTTCACGCGCTCGGCGACATCGCTCATTTTAATTTCCTCGTTATCTCGAACTGACGGCGCGCCTGAACCTTGCCTGGGGCGCGTGGGGAGTGACGAATCCGGCGACGCGGAAATTTCCGCGCAGCAGGGAAATTTCACGCGTGGGAACGTACAAACCGAGGCTTGCTAACACACTTCCGTCACGATTGCGAGGCCCATGTGCGGCGCGCCGCTCCGCCTCGGCGCCGTTACACTAAACACATCAAATCATTGCCATTCCGCCGTTGACGTGCAGCGTCTGGCCGGTGACGTAGGCGGCTTCTGAACTCGCCAGATAGACGCAGGCCGCGCCGATATCCGCTCCTTCCCCGAGATGGCCCGCAGGAATGGTCGTCAGAATGGCTTCTTTCTGCTTGTCGGTCAGCACGTCGGTCATCGGGCTGGCGATGAAGCCGGGCGCGACGCAGTTCACCGTGACATTGCGCGACGCGACCTCGGCGGCGAGCGATTTGCTCATGCCGATCAGGCCGGCCTTGGAGGCAGCATAATTGCCCTGGCCGGCGTTGCCGGTGACGCCGACCACCGACGTGATATTGATGATCCGGCCATGGCGGCGCTTCATCATGCCCTTGAGCGCGGCGCGCGACAGGCGGAAGGCGGAGGTCAGATTGACGGTCAGCACCGTGTCCCAGTCCGCGTCCTTCATCCGCATGAACAGGCCGTCGCGGGTCACGCCGGCGTTATTGACCAGAATGTCGAGCGGCCCGGCCAGCGCCTCTGCCTCGGGCACGAGCTTTTCCACCGCGTCCTTGTCTGACAGGTTGCAGGGCGCGACAAAGGCGCCCTCGCCCAGTTCGACGGCCAAAGCCTCCAGCGCCTCGCGCCTTGTGCCCGACAATACGACTTTCGCGCCCTGCCGGTGCAGCGCGCGGGCGATCGCCGAGCCGAGCCCGCCGCTGGCGCCGGTGACCAGAGCCACGCGATTATTGAGATGGAACATGAATAACTCCAGCCAACATATTACCCCTTAAGGGAAAAACTATCGACCTCGGCCGGGACGCCGACATTCAGCGCGCGCGCCCCTTCCGCCGTGCGCTTCACCAGTCCGGCCAGCACCTTGCCGGCGCCGATCTCGACGAAAAGATCGACGCCCCGGCCGTGCATGAAGCCCATGCATTCGCGCCAGCGCACCGCGCCGCAGACCTGCGCGACCAGCAATTGACGGATTTCATTCGGGTCGCGCGTCGGCGCGGCGGTGACATTGGCCACCACATCGACCACCGGCGCCCCGATGTCGGTTTTCGCCAGGGCCTCGCGCATCGCCTCGGCGGCCGGGGCCATCAAGGCGCAATGGAACGGCGCCGAGACCGGCAGCAGCATCGCCCGCTTCACGCCATTCTCCCTGGCGATCTCGATCGCCAGTTCGACCGCCTTTTTCGCGCCCGAGACCACGATCTGGCCGCCGCCATTGTCATTGGCGAGCTCACACAGGCCGCCCGAGGCGGCGGCGGCCTCCAGCGCGATTTTCTTCGCCTGGTCGGGCTCCGCGCCGAGCAAGGCGGCCATCGCCCCTTCGCCAACCGGGACCGCCTTCTGCATCGCCTGTCCGCGCAGGCGCAACAGCCGCGCGGCGTCGGCGACGGTCAGGGCGCCCGCCGCGGCCAGCGCCGAATATTCGCCGAGCGAATGGCCGGCGACGAAAGCGGCGTCACGCGCCACATTGACGCCCTTTTCCGCCTCCAGCGCCCGCAGGGCCGCCAGGCTCACCGCCATCAAGGCCGGCTGGGCGTTGGCGGTCAGCGTCAACTGGGCGGCGTCGCCCTCGAACATCAGGGCGGACAGCTTTTCGCCGAGCACGGCGTCCACTTCGTCGAAAACGGCGCGCGCGGACGGAAAGGCGTCATGGAGCGCCTTGCCCATGCCGACGGCCTGCGAACCCTGGCCGGGAAAAAGAAATGCGACGGACACCTGGATCTGCCTTGTTTCTGGTCAATTGGCGCCAGCCATTGGCGCCCGTCCGCGCGGCTGTCAAGTTGGCGACGCGAAATGGCGAGGAGAAATCGCCATTTGCGCAAATATACCCATTCTTCATCTGTCTGGAGGAAAATTGTAATGTTTCGCCTCGCGCGGCCATGATGGCCGCCTTCGCGCCGGGAGTTTCCCGGTTCCTTTGCGCTTCATGTCAGAGGCCCTCATCGTTCGGACGCGGCGCGCCATGTTCGAATTCCGACACGGGTTCCCATGTTCGCATTTTTCCGCTTTTCGAGCCGTGATGAGCCGGACTTCACCCTGCCGCTTTCCGTCTATCGGGCGCTGATCGAATCCCTGTTCAAGGGCGCCGTCAGAAACTCGATCAATGTGCTGGCCTATGTGCTGCTCGCCGCCTATCTATTTTCGAAAGCCACACACAATGGGATCGCCGGCGCCGCGATCGGCGTGGCGATCGCCGGTTTTGCGCGAATTTTCATCGAACATTGGCAGCAGCGCCGATTTCAGGGGCGGGACGGCCTGCGGCTTGCGACCGTCGCCGGAATCCGGCGCGGCGAATGGGGCTATTTCGGCGTCATGGCCGCCTTCGCGCTCGCCCTGGGCGCTCTCCTGTTCTTCGTTCTCGTCAATGATGCAAACGATGCCGATCGTTTGCTGACTCTCGGCGCCTGCACCGCATTCCTGGTCAGCAGTCCCGCCCGCTGTTCAGGCTCGCCGCGCATCGTCGCCGTCCAGGCCTGGCTGATCGTTCTGCCGTTCTGCGCCGCAATGATCATGACGAGCGGCGGCTATTTCGGCGCCTTTATGGCGCTCATGGTTCTTCGGCACATGCGCGACATGACCAAGAACCTGCATGGCGAGCAGATCTCCATGCTGATGGCGCGCCGCGACGCCGAGGACGTCGCGGACAAGTTCGACACCGCCCTCAACAATATGACCCGCGGTCTGGTGATGGTCGACCACGACTGCCGCGTACAGGTCGCCAATCGGCAATTCGCCGAGATTTTCGGTCTGGCGGCGCCTCCCGTGGACCTGCCGGTTCGCCAGTTGATCGACAGATTCATCGCGCCCTCGATCGATGGGAAAGAATCCGTCACGGCGGTCGCCGGCTTCTTCGCCGGGCGCGACGGGACGAACCGCGAGCTGCGGCTGGCCGACGGGCGCATTCTCGCCCTGACCCACCAGCCCATGCCGCAAGGCTCCGTGATCACGGCGGCCGATGTCACCGCCGAACACGAGGCCGAGGAAAAAATCCAGCGCATGGCGCGGTTCGATCAGGTCTCCGGCCTGCCCAACCGCGCGAGTTTTTCGGAAAGGCTCGCCGCCGCTTTGGCCCCGGGCGCGGAAAGCCCGTCTTTCAGCCTGTTGTCGATCGACCTCGACCGTTTCAAGGAGGTCAACGACAGCCACGGCCATCAGGTCGGCGACCTTTTGCTCGCCAGGGTCGGGGAACGTCTGCGCGCGGTGGCGGAAGCCAGTTTCGTCGCGCGGATCGGCGGCGACGAATTCGCCGCTCTCGCCCCCACCGCCGACCGGGGGCGGGTCGGCGAAATCGGCGCGGCGATGGTGCGCGCCCTGTCCCAACCGTTCGAGATCGAGGCGCGCATCGTGCGGATCGGCGCCAGCGTCGGCGTGGCGATCTATCCGAACGACTCGGAGGATGGGACGGCGGAGTCCTTGATCAAGGCGGCCGATCTGGCGCTTTATGGCGCGAAGGCCGCCGGACGCGGCGGCATGAAATTTTTCGACGAGGAAATCGCCCATTCGATCCGCCGGCGCCGGCATTTGGGCGACGAATTGCGCGGCGCCGTCGCGCGCGGCGAGTTGTCGCTGGCCTACCAGCCGATCGTCGATGTCGCCGACCGAAGCGTCATGGCCGTCGAAGCCTTGCTGCGCTGGACCCACCCCGAGTTCGGCGCCGTTTCGCCGACCGAATTCGTGCCGATCGCCGAAGAAAACGCGACCATTGTCGAGATCGGCGCCTTCGTGCTGCGCCAGGCCTGCCAGGACGCCATGGCGTGGCCGCACCCCGTGCGAGTCGCGGTCAATCTCTCCGCCGCGCAATTCGAGCGCGGCGATCTGGTCGAGACGGTGCGGTCGGCGCTCGCCGAAAGCGGCCTGCCCGCGAAAAGGCTCGAAATCGAAGTCACCGAGTTGATGCTGATCCACTGCCATGAGACCGTGTTCGCCAAGCTGAACAAACTGCGCGCGCTCGGCGTTCAGACCGCGCTCGACGATTTCGGCGCCGGCTATTCCTCGTTGAGCTATCTCAACGAATTTCCCTTCGACAAGGTCAAGATCGATCAAAGCTTCATCCGCGACATCGACACGCCGAAAAGCGCCAAGGCCGCGAGCATCATTCGCGCCATCAACGCCATCGGGCGCGATTTGAGCATGCGCGTGGTCGTCGAGGGCATAGAAACCCAGGACCAGCTCGCGGCCATTCGCGACCTTGGGATCGAGGGCGCTCAGGGCCATTTCTTCAGCCGCCCCGTTCCGGTCGCGGATATCGGCGTCTATCTCCTCAAGGAAATGGCGGAAAAGGCCCGCTCCGCCCCCGCGGCGCTCGAAACGCCCGCCTCGCCCGGCGCGAAAATCGGTTGACGGCGTGGGAGGATCGCGCCGGCGGAATCGCCATCGGCGAAGCTCCTTCGTAAGTCGCATGGTCCGATATTTTCGTTGATTTACGGCGCGGCCCGCGTCAAAGCTGGCGCGGGAGGAACGCCGGTGACGCTCGACCAGTTGCGGATTTTCGTCGCCGTCGCGGAGCTTGAACATGTCACGCGCGCGGCAGGCCAGTTGAACCTGACCCAATCGGCGGTCAGCGCCGCCATCGGCGCGCTCGAACATCGCCACGACATGAAGCTGTTCGACCGGATCGGCCGCCGAGTTGCCTTGACCCAGGAGGGCCGGACCTTTCTGGGCGAGGCGCGCGCCCTGCTGGTCGCCGCCCAGCGCACGGAAAAGGTGCTGACCGACATAGCCGGCCTGAAGACCGGCCGGCTGAACGTCGCCGCCAGCCAGACCACCGGCAATTACTGGCTGCCGCCGCGCCTCGCCCGTTTCGCCGAGCTTTATCCCGGCGTCGCGGTCCATCTGACCATCGGCAACACCCATGAAGTCGCCGAACTGGCGGTCGCCGGCGAAGTCGATCTCGGCCTGGTCGAGGGCGCGGTTTCCGATCCGCTGCTGACGGTCTCCCGCGTCGATGACGACGAATTGCTGGTCGTCGCCGCGCCAGCCCTCGCCGGGAAGCTCGCCGGCGCGGACGAAGCCGCGAGGCGCGACGCCATCCTCGATGCCCCCTGGGTCGCGCGCGAAAAAGGCTCCGGCACGCGCGAAGCCTTCGAGGAGTTGATCCAGTCCGTCGCGCCGCCAGACCACACGCCGCGCGTCGCGCTCGAACTGCCATCGAACGAATCCCTGCGCACGGCGGTCGAGGCCGGCGCCGGCCTTGCGGTCATGTCGAGCCTCGTCGCCCGCGCCTCGATCAAGGCGGGCGCCCTGATTCATCTGCCCTTTTCCCTGCCGACGCGGCCGTTTTATGTGCTCTCGCACCGCCAGCTCTATACGTCGCGCGCCGCCAAGGCCATGCTCGCCTTGATACTGGAATCCGTGGCCAACCCACGTTGAATTTTGCGAAGGAATGAATTTTCCTTGCGCTGGCGCAATTCCATCGCCCGATCATCCGTGGACCCGGCGGCGCGACGCGCTATCTTCCGGAGGCGTTACAAAAAAGACCGCCGACCGGGAGGAAGAAAGTGACCGCGCCGCAAACCGACGCCGAAGGCTATTTGATCGATCCCGCCGAATGGACCGAGGACTGGGCCAGGGACAAGGCCCGCGAACTCGCCATTGAACTGAACGACGACCATTGGGCGGCGATCGGATTCATGCGCGCCTTTTGGGAGGAGCATCAGCTTCCGCCCGACGCCCGCTTCGTCATGCGCCACCTGACCGAAACGCGCGGCGCCGGCCGCAACCGCCTGTTCGAACTGTTCCCCTACGGCTATCCCGGCCAGGCCTGCAAGATCGCCGGCATGAAACGCCCGCGCATCTGGAGCACCGGCTGAGGCGCGGCGGAACGGTTTTTTAATCCTGTCTTCCAGAAAAGGCTCGCCGCGAGGCGGGCGCAAGCGCGAGGAAACGCCCGCAAGCGACTGCTTTTGCATGATGAACAAGTGAAATGGTGGGACAGGTATGACAGACGTTATCATTATAAATAAACATCTTAAGTTAGGTGGGTCAGAAATTTCGCCGCAAATCAGATCAATGCGTTAGAAGCAACACTGACCCACCACACGCGGCGCGCGACCTGTCCGCTCATAATGGTCTGGTTGGGGGGGTCGGGTCGCGTCCCTCTCGGTCCAGCTGTCGCGCGCCGCCAAGGCGATGCTCGCCCTGATGTTCAAGGCCGGTCCCGCGAAATCCTGAGGCTTTCGCCGGCGTCGTCGCTGTCAAAAAGCCCGATGCGCGCCTATATTCGGATTCAGCTGTCGGGGAGGAACCCATGCGAAAAAGGATCGGATTCGCTTTGGCGCTCGCCTTCATACTTTCGGCGTCCGCGGCCCAGGCGGCGGAAGCTGGTTCGGCCCACCCGCGCCACCATCGTCAATATCGCCCGACGAGCCGAACCGAAAGTCGGCCCCATGCCGCGACGCAGCCCCAGCCGGAGCAGTCGCTCCTCCCCTCATTGACGCCCTATGCGCGCTCGGGCGAGGGAAACAACAATGGGCTGAGCCGCAATCCGGACGATTGCGCAACGGGCTGCATCGGCGGCAACGCCGATTGATTCCGCTTCAGAACTCTAAGCGGGCGCCGATCGTGGGGTCGATGTTCTGGCTGTGCAGATAGCCGCTCGCCACGCCACCATAAACATTGGACGCCATCACGCCGGCATAGAGGGTGATGCGGCGCACCGGCCTGTAAGTGACCATGAACGAATAGGAATAGCGGCCGCCGGCGCATTTCCCGCTGCTGGTCGCGGTTCCCGAACCCGCGCAGGTCGCGGGCGGGGCCAGGTAATCGTTCTGGGTTTGCCAATAGACCCCCGCGGCCAGATTGACATTATCCAGCACCGCGTAACGTACGCCCGTCCACATCGTGTTGAGCAGGCGCGGGACGTCATAAGCGTTCGAGGTCACCGCGCCGGGAGGAACGACGATCCCCTCGGCGATCGTTGGCAGGCCGAACGGATAGAAGCCGCTCGGATTAACGGTGCGCGAATAGACATAGCCTGTCATTGCAAGGCAGAAATGTCGCCGAGGCCGCAAAGCAGAAATGTCACTCTGGCGGCGCAGGCGTGTTGCGTTGTCGGTCGAATCGCGCGGTTGCGCCGTTTCAGTCTGCCAGAATGTCGGGCAGGGCGCTCAGGCAAAGCGCGCCGTAGCCCCCCCAACTGCGCAGGCGCGCTTTGCCTCTGTGGCGTGGAGCGAAAAGGGGCAAAGTTTCTAAGCTTTACGAGGTCCGCGTTCGGCTCTATCCGACCGTTCCCAGCGTCTCCCGCAGCCGCCTCATGGCGATCGGTTGCATTCTTTCCCGATCAACCCCAAAGAGCGGAGGACGCCGGAAAGCCGCCATTGGCGCTACGAGCGGGAAGCGCCAATTGCGTCGGACGCTACGGGCGTGGCAACGTAGTGGAAGTCAGTGCCAGTCGTCATGAGTAAATAGCTGCCAGGCTGCGAATCTTTGTGTATAATTAGATCAGTTCGTTCACCAAGTGTCGCATCAATTACTTCATCACAGGTCAAATGACGAGAGGCGAGTCTTTCTAGGACTGTGCAAACTTGTTTCTCTCCACCCGTCACGAGACGGTCTAACTCTGTCGCCGCCGAACCTTGAAATCCTCGAATGCGCCATTTGCCCATCGTGATACCCTCAAGCGAGATTTATTTAGCTTTCCAGTCGCGCGTTAGTCGCTGTGCCTCGGCGATCTGGTCGGGCGTCATCTTGGCTGCCAGCTCGTCACGCGATACTGTGGCGATATCGTCTTTCCCGCTCGCTTGGGCAGCGGCCAAGCTTAGCCACTTGTAAGCTTGTGCGAAGTCCTGCGGCACCCCTCGTCCATCAGCGTACATTTCGCCGAGCGCAAACTGGCCTGTCGAGTCTCCTAGTTCGGCAGCTTTGCGATACCACTCCGCAGCCTGCGTATTGTCCTTCGGGACCCCTTGTCCGGTCTCGTACATCGCACCAATTGCGTAAAGTGCGTCTGTTTGCCCTTGTGCGGCGGCCTTGTGAAACCAAACCCTAGCTTGGCCATAGTCCTTCGGCATGCCGTCGCCGTAAGAATTCATGTTACCGAACAGGAACTGCGCGTCCGCTTGTCCCTGATCAGCGGCCTTATGCAGCCAAAAGGCAGCTTGAGAATAATCTATGGTAGTGCCTTCAGCCCTCAAGAACATCTCGCCAAGTTGATACTGCGCGTCCATTTGTCCTTGTTCAGCAGCCTTCTTAAACCAAAGCATCGCCTGCCCATAATCTAACGGAAAGCCCTGCCCCTTCTTGTGCATCACACCGATTAAGTACTGCATGAAGGGATCGCCCTTGTCAGCGAGGGGCTGAAACGCCCGCTTTGCAGTAGCGTAATCGCCATGCTCATAAGCAGCCACGACCTCCTCAATCGGTCCCGCCATGGCAAGGGACGGCATCGCGAGCGAGAGACCGAGTGCCAGCAGGAGAGTTCGAAGATACATCTATGCGCTTTTCCGGTTAGTGGCCGGGGCAGCGTCGCACCCGCATTTGGAGGTGTCAACGAGTTTGGCGCGGGCGCATCCATGCTTTACGCGGGCCATATCACTCGCTTGGAGCGCCACCGCTGACCGTTCGCAAAAAAGCAGAAAGGGGGGGGCACACCTTCGGGTGCAGCCTTGTAAGCTCGCTAAATAGCCCGTTGCCGCCGTTTAGTTAATGGCACTCCCCGCCCAGCGCTTCCGTTGCCTGCGACTTCGAGGAACGGCCGGAAGCCGCCGTTAGCCGTCTAGACTCTAAACAAACTGCCGTTCGCTTTGACCGCGACGACGCGGCGATTTTTTCGACCTCACCTCGTCGAATTCCTTTTGGCGCTCCGCGACATAGGCCAGAACCGCGCCCAACCGCTTGTTATCGACCACTGACGCCTGATCGACTTTTTGCAGCTTGTCGAAAATCCGATATGGCAGGTCGCGGCCCTCAAAGCGGATGGCGATTCGTCCGTCCGGGTAGTCGTGAACCGTGACGCGCTTGCGGGCGAGGGGGCGCGTAACATCGTTCGGCACAAGCAAAAACAGCATTTTGTCATATTGCAGCGTGAGCGAGTTCGAGACGGTTCTTTCCTCCTTCCATGCAAAAACGTCCGTCAAATCCCAATCGCTCATCATCGGCCTGTGGCCGTCCGTCTCGTCAAAAGGCGGCTTGCCGAAGCGGGCGTTATATTGCTCGATAAATGTCGGCAGGAAGGCGTTGGCGGCCTTCATGTCGCTGACGCCCTCAAGCCGCAACTCCTTCACCAAACGGTCTTGCAACGTGCCGAAACAGCGCTCGACGCGGCCTTTGGCGGACGGCGTATTGGCGCAGAGAATGTCGATGTTGATCTCATTGAGGGCGCGTCCGAATTGCGTCATGCCGGTGCCGCCAATCGCGCCGGGATGGTTGACGCGGAAAATCGCGTGCTTGTCCGAATAGAAGGCGATTGGGCGGCCAAAGCGGTCGATATAGGCTCGCGTCTCCCGCATGTAGTCGAAAGCCGATTCCGACGGCACGAAGGCGGCGTGCTGAATCCGGCTGGTGGCGTCGTCAATGAAGGCGATGAGTGTGCATTTATCGCCGCGATCCTCAAACCATGCGTGGGTCGAGCCGTCGATCTGGATCAGTTCGCCAACGCGGGCGCGACGGTTGCGCGGCTGGTGGACGGACGGCAGTTTGTGGCGTCGGTCGAGCCATAGGCCGTCCTCGATCATCCATTTGCGCAAAGTCTCGCGCGACACGCGGCAATCGTGAACCTCGCGCAGCTTCTCACAGGCGAGCGTCGGGCCAAAGTCGGGGTAGTATTTGCGCACCAGCATCATCGCCAGATTGCGGACGGCGCGGTGAATGCCGTTGTTCGGCGGAGCGCCGCGCTTTTGCGACGCGACGCCATGCGGCCCGATAGAGCGGAAGCGGTTCAATAATCGAAAAATCTGCCGCCGCGATAGCCGCATCAGCGAAGCCGCGTCGCTGACGCTCATTTTACCTTCCTCGACTGCGACAATAATTTCGAGGCGCGAAAACTCCTTGCGCGTCATCTCCAGCACCGTCATACGCCTGACCCTCCAAAGCCCCGGAGATTATGGAGGGTGACGCTTCTGCTTTGCAGAGGGGTGACATTATCGTATTGCGCCTACATAGCCCATGTAGAATTGGAACGGCCTCCAGTCATAGCGCGCGAGCAGCGCCAGCCCGCCGGTGTTCGCCAGGGTCGCCCTGACGATCGCGTTCGGGTCGTAGCCCGGCGGCAGAGGCGCTCCGGAATAGCTCGACAGCAGCGCCGCGTTCTGGGCGTAGCCGCCGATCGCATCGAGCCACAGATCGCCGAAACGGCCGCCGAGCTGGACCTGGGATTGCGCGGTGGCGGCGTTGCCCTCGCCATAGCCGCCAATCTGGGTCTGAACGGCGAAATGCAGCCGGCGAAAGGTCAGGCGGTAGGTCAAGGCCGTGTTGACGCGCGCCGTCGGACTGGCGCCGAGGCCGGAATAGAGCGCGGAAAAGCCGAGTTGCGAGAAAGCGACCGACGCGACCGGATCATAGGCGCCGACGGCGGAAGTGGTCAAAGCGTTGGTTCTGCCGAAGGTGAGCGTGCCATAGACCGGTTGGCTCACGCCGATGAAGCCCTGCGAATTGTCCCATTGTCCGGCGCGGCTCGAATCGAACGCCGTCCGCTGGTTGGGAACCGTGGCGAGATTGTTGTCGGCGAGCGATTGCGGGCCGTTGATCAGGCGGAATGAATAGGGATTGACGCCCGCTTCGGCGACGCCGACCAAGCTCAATTCCCCGAAAATCTTTTGGTTGAACGCGACGCCAATCACCGATGTGCTGATGGCGTTGGGCGCCCGCAGCCAGCGGACGCCGGCGCTGTTGCGGACAATTGCGTAATTGGGCTTGTCCGCAGTGGGACCGATCGGCGCGCCCCATTGTTCGTAGCCAAAGCCGCCGTCGATGTTGCCGACAAGCGTGAGCGGCCCATATTGCAGCGGGCAGTCCTGCACGGAGGAATTCAGGTAATCCCAGAATTTGCTCAGACAGGAAGGGGCGGCCGTCTCGGCGGCCGAGGCGGGGCCGGCCAAGACGGACGCTAAGAGCAAGGCCCCCAGAACAAGCTTCATTCAGCCCCCGAATTCCTTCGCCGGCGCAAGCGAAGCTTTGCGGCTCGCCGGAACCGATCGCGCGTCCGCTCGATGGCATATTATGCTGGTTATGCTGGAGCCGAATAGGTCCGCGATGAGAGTTTTGTAACGTTTTGGCCCCAGGCGAGCGAGAGCGAAGATTGGGCGCCTGTTGTTGCGCGCGCAAATCCGCGCAATTTCGTCCATCGCGTGCGGCGAGGCCGCGCACTATCATGGGCGCCGACGCCAGAAGTCTGCTCAGGGGATGAAAAATGCAGAAACCGGAGACCGACGCCGAAGGCTATTTGATCGATCCCGCCGAATGGACCGAGGATTGGGCCAGGGACAAGGCCCGCGAACTTGGCGTCGAACTGAACGACGACCATTGGGCGGCCATAAGATTCTTGCGCGCATTTCAGGAGGAGCATCAGGTTTCGCTCGACGCCCGCTTCATCATGCGCCACCTGACCGAAACGCGCGGCGCCGGCCGCAACCGCCTGTTCGAACTGTTCCCCTATGGCTATCCCGGCCAGGCCTGCAAGATCGCCGGCATGAAACGCCCGCGCATCTGGAGCACCGGCTGAGGCGCGGACGACGGGCTTGCTTGATCCTGTCTGAAAAAGCGCCGTTGGATTCCCGGGCGTTATGCGTTGCGTGAGAAAATACGCGGAAGCGATTGTTTTTGCACGACAGGAAAGCGAGGTGGTGGGAGAGGGAGGCGATTGCAACGGCAGCAGCGTCGCCAGCGAGCTACGATGACGCGGGCGAATCCGCGCGCATGAACGATCGAAATTCGGAATGCGCCACGACGCGATTCATGCCTCTTGCCATATGTATCATGGTATGATACGCACCTCTGAGCAGGGGCGCGATGGCGATCAAGCGTTTCAAAGATGAGAGGCTGGCCACCCTTCTCGCGCGCGAGACGCCGAAGAAATTCCCCGCGGATCTGATCGCCGTGACCCGGCGCAAGCTGGTCATGCTCGACGCGGCGAAAAGGCTGGATGATTTGCGCGCGCCGCCGGCCAATCGGCTTGAGGCGTTGAAAGGCGACCGCGCCGGGCAATATTCGATCCGCGTCAACGATCAATTTCGGCTTTGTTTCGTCTGGACCGACGATGGCCCCGCTGAAGTCGAATTCGTCGATTATCATTGAGGCTTGTATCGCTAAGGCTTGGTCATGAACGCTTTGAAACTGCCGCCAATTCACCCCGGCGAAATCCTGCGCGAGGAATTTCTCGCGCCGCTCGACCTTTCGGCCGGCGCGGTGGCGCGCGCGATCGGCGTCCCGCGCACCCGCGTCGAACGCCTCGCCAGCGAACAAGTGGACCTGACCCCGGACACAGCTTTGCGTCTCGCCCGCTTTTTCGGAACCAGCGCGGAATTCTGGATGAACCTGCAAGGCCGCTATGCGCTTGAAAAAACCGCCGACGCCTTGAGCGAAACGCTCGAGAAGATCGAGCCAATGAAGCACGCCGGCTGAGCCGTTTGCGGCCACGCACGCGCCCTTGGAAAAGGGCGCTTCATTTCAATTGCTTATTTTGGAGCAGCAAGGCATGTTGGGAGAGGTAGGCGTTAAAAGGCCTTACAATTCAAGGGAGTTGCACGCCCGCACCTTCGAATTTGGCGCATTGATTTAGTTTCGATTTCTCTTTGCGCGCCCGCCCTGCTTTCGCGGAGAACGGTTTTGCGATACGTTGGCGCGGTCGCGTTTTTCTGATGGCCCTTTATCGAGGCTGCGGGAGTGCAAACCCCGGATCGCCACTGGCGATGCCCCTCCGCGACTTTAGAACCTGACCTGAAATTGGTTGACCGGCCTCGCGGCCGTTGATTCCCTTGGTTTGCAACAACTTTGGGAGATTCGCGATGCCTTGGAACGAGGCCGATCGGGCGAAGTATGAAGTCATTCGGGCGCGCTATTCAAGCGATATGTCGGAGGCCGAGTTGGCGCTGATCGCGCCGCTGCTGCCGCCGCCCAAACGGCGCGGACGCAAGCCGACAGATTCCCAGATCATTCTCAACGCCTTGTTTTATTTGATCCGCTGCGGATGCCCATGGCGATATCTGCCAAAGGATTTTCCGCCGTTCACGACCGTGCAAAACCGCTTCTACGCATGGCGCGACAGCGGCCTGTGGGCGCAAATCATCAGCGTTCTCGTGATGGACGCGCGCGAGGCGGAAGGCCGTCAAGGGGCGCCGACGGCGGTTGTCGTCGACAGCCAGTCGGTCAAGACGACGGAAGCTGGCGGTCCTCGTGGTTTCGACGCGGGCAAGAAGGTCAAGGGCCGCAAGCGCCATCTCGCTGTCGACACGATCGGTCTGCCCATCGAATGCCAGATCACGACCGCCGACGTGCAGGATCGCGACGCTCTCGCGCCGTTGCTGAAAGCCGTGCATCGCAAGAGCCCGTGGGTGAAAATGTCCTTCGTCGACGGGGGTTATCAAGGGGATGAGGCCCAGCGCGCAGCCTTCGAGGCGAGCCGTATTTCCATCACCGTGGTCAAGCGAACCGACAAAGAGGTGAAAGGATTTGTCGTGCTGCCAAAGCGCTGGGTCGTCGAGCGAACGCTCGGCTGGATCAATCGCGCGCGCCGTCTGTCAAAAGACTTCGAGGCAACCATCGAATCCGCTCTCGCGTGGCTGCAATTGGCCTTGACTTTCCTTCTCATGCGAAGGCTGGCGAGGGCGAAAGCCGGTCAGATTTGAAATTCGAGTCGGGGTCTTAGGTCTAATAATATGCGTGAAGACGATTTTTCTCGCGCGGCTAAAGCTGCCGCAAAAGCTGAATTAACCGTGATCGCTGCAAATATTGCGTCAAGATTTCCGAACGAATTCGCCCGCTTCGAAAGCTTGCGATGGGAACAAAAATGCAGCCTTATTAAGGCTTACGGCGATCCAAAGGATTTCTTTCGGTTTCGGGCAATCGGCGTGTCTATCGGAGAGGTGCCGTGAGCCGACAAATCAGCTCTGGAACTAAATACGGCATCAAAAAATCGGAAACTGCCCCGGACCTTTCGCTACGTTTTCATTCCGGCTCGGGACGCAATTTCACAGATGGCCAGAACTGCAAAACCGGTCCGCTTTTCCACCAAGGAAGGCGACAAAAGATGCTGTCAACTTTGAAATCCTCGGAGCGCTTTGAAAAAGGCTATTGGTCTATGTGCTCGGCGGTTTCGCCACTGCGCTGAAGCGCAGATATCGCCCTATAGGGCGCAAATCCGAGCCGATTTGATGGCGGCTACCGCCTCATTTCGCCCTCATCTCCCAATTTGGACGCAATTCTCCCGTCTGGACGGCCTCACGCTGCCCGGAGCAGAACCCGCGCCCGTTTCATATTCATCGCACAGGCGACGAATTGCAGATGACAATTGTTGCGCGCGAGCCCGCGATAACGAACCCGCGCCATGCCATACCAATTTTTCATCGTCGCGTTGGCCCGCTCGACGCCGGAGCGCACACTTGAAGCCGTCGTGTTGAACCACTTCTGCCAGTTTTTCAGCGGCTTGTTGCGCTTGGCCTTGTAGGCGATCTTGTCGTCGATGCCGAGCGAAGCGAGCTTTTCTCGCAGGGCTTTGCTGTCGTAAGCTTTGTCCGCGTAATAGGCCTCTTCGTCGCCCTGGATCATCGCCTCGCCGCGCTGGCTGTCGTGCAGGTCGGCGGAGGTCATTTCCGCCTGCCGGATCAGATCGCTTTCCTCGTCCACGGCGATATGGGCCTTGTAGCCGAAAGAGGTCTTGTCGTTCTTGATCGTGAAGCCGGCGTCGGGATCGCGCGGATTGACTTGACCCTCTTCATAAGGCGGCCGCTTCACCGCCGCAGCGATGATCGTCGCATCGACCAGCGTTCCTCTCTTGACGATCAGCCCTCGCGCGTCGAGTTGGCGGTTGATCTCGGCCAGCAGCTTCTCTGACAGGCCAAGCTTTTCGACCGTCTGCCGGAAACGCCAGATTGACGAATGGTCCGGCGTCTCGGCGTCGAGCGGGATGCCGCAAAAGCGCCGGAACGAAATCCGATCACGCACGGCCTCCTCGGCCTGCGGGTCGGACAGATTGTACCATTGCTGTAAAAGAACGATCTTAAACAGCGTCAGCGGCGGGTATCCTGGCGCGCCCTTGGCATTGGCGTTGATTTGCGCAAACAAAACGTCAAAGGCCGACCAGTCAATGGTCTTGAGCAAATCTTCCAGGAAGCCGCCGCCTTTCGAATAGGCCTTAACGAAAGCGTCAGCGAGTGAAGGTTGGTCAAAGCAACGGCGCGACATCGGCGAATCGTCTCCGTGGAGACCCTACAGAATCATGGCGTGGCGACTTTTGCAAAGCGCTCCCTCGGAGAAAGATTGATCGAAATCGCCGCGTTTCAATTTTCGCTCACAGGACGATTCCCAAAATAAAGCGGCGCTCAAAGCCGCAACTACCCCCCAAATTATGAGGCGCCTTAGCAATCCAATGTCGATGGCGAGACGCCTTTTCTTTTCAGCAACCCACCACATGACGGCCCCCGGCGCCAGCGCGTTAGATTTCTGACGATAATGCGGCGGATGCCGCCAAGATACGATAAACCGACGCCACGCCGATTCCCAGTTTCGCGGCGATTGCCTCGCGCGTCTTGCCTTCCGCCGCCAGCCGGCGCACGTCATCGGCCTTGGCGCGGGCGGTCGGCGCACGGCCCTTGTATTTTCCTTTGGCCTTGGCGACGCCTTCGCGCTGGCGCTCCACCATGATTTCGCGCTCAAACTGGCCGATGGCCGCGCCAAGCGACGGCCAGCGCCCCGTCATAGGCGGACACGTGCGGCCCTCGAAGTCGAGAGGAGCGCGGGGCGAAGCGGCGAGTTGGAACGGCCGCCGAGAAAACTACGTTAAAGACGTATTTTCTCTTGAAACAACTACGCTAAAGACGTAGTCTGTCACGATGCAAACTGTCATTGAGACGGCCTCGTACCTCGCGCGTGTCGCCAAGCTCGGCCTCGAAGAGCACGAGCGCGAAGCCATCAAGACGTTTCTGGCCGACAATCCGGAAACCGGCGACCTGATGCAGGAAACGGGCGGCGCGCGCAAGGTGCGGATCGCCGGACGCGGGCACGGCAAGAGCGGCGGCTATCGCGTCATCACCTTTTACGCGGCGAATGACGTGCCGGTCTACCTGCTCGACATTTACGGCAAGGATGAAAAAGACAATTTGTCGAAGGCGGAGCGCAACTCGGTAAAGGCTTATCTGGACGGCCTCGCCGACGATTACCGCAAGAGCGCGCGTGCCGAGGCGATGAAAAAACGGACAAAGGAGTGAGAGCCATGAGCGAATTTGGCGAACGGCTGATGAACGCGGCGAAGGAAGCGCGTCAGATCGCGCGCGGGGAGGCCGATCCTTCGACCTACAGGGTGCATGTGCCCGACGAAATCGACGTGAAGGCCATCCGTAAGCGCCTCGGCATGACCCAGGAAGAATTCGGATTCCGGTTCGGGTTTGGCAAACGCGTCCGGGACTGGGAACAGAAGCGCAAACGGCCCGACGCCGCCACGCGCGCGTTCCTGATCGTGATTTCGAAGGAGCCGGATGCGGTCAAACGCGCGCTCGAGACCGCCGCCTGAGCGTCGAGCCTGACGGCGGCGCGGTCGATGGTCGCAGCGATCCGCCCCAGCGTCTCGGCGTCGAGCCCCAATGGCCTCGTTTTACACCCGGTCAATGGACCGCGAACGGCTGGCGATTCAGGCGGCCGAAAAGTCCAAAAAAAGAACGTCTATGCCCGCGCCTGAGGGGAAAACGCCCGCACCCTCAAAAACGGGCGTTTAACTTCAATGCGTTGCAAAAGAACAAAGCAAAAATGGTGGGAGAGGTAGGACTCGAACCTACGAAGGCATAGCCAGGGGATTTACAGTCCCCCCCTTTGCCGCTCGGGACACTCTCCCTCGACGGAAATTGGCTTTCCGGCGACGAAAAAGCCCCGTGCGACGGGGCCCCTCGTTGGCAGGCTTATGCGTTCGCGAAGCTGTCATGTCAACAGCAAAAAACAGCGCATCGACTTCCCCTCCGCCCCATGATACCTCGGCCCCATGCTCGAAGGATTGCCCCCCAATAACGCCGCTTTCGTGATGCGCCTGCGCTGCGACGAGGATCGGGCGCGCGCCGTCGCCGATCTGGTGGTCGAGACCTTCGACCCCGCCGAAACCGCCGCCGCCGCCTTCGAGGAGAAATCCTCGACCGCGAGCTGGGCCGCCACGCCCTGGATGGTGGAAATCTATTTCGGCCGCGCGCCGGACGAGGAAAATGTCCGCGCTTTGGTCGCGGTCGCGGTCGGCGAGGCGCTGGCGCAAGAGATAGAATTCGGCCGGGTCGAGCAGAAGGATTGGGTCGCCGCCGCGCTGGAGGGCCTTTCCGCCGTGCGCGCCGGGCGTTTTCTGGTCCATGGCGCGCATGACCGCGACCGCGTCAAGGCCAATGACATCGGGCTGGAGATCGAGGCGGCTTTGGCTTTCGGCACCGGCCATCACGGCACCACGCGCGGCTGCCTGTCGTTCATCGACGACATTCTCAAGCGCCGCCGCCCGCGCGCCGCGATCGACGTCGGCTGCGGAACCGGCGTGCTGTCGCTCGCTTTGGCCCGAGCCTTGCGCGAAAAAGTCGCGGGCGGCGACATCGACGCCGCCGCGGTGGCCGCGACCCGCGCCAACGCCGTGCTGAATGGCGCAGCCCCCTGGCTGCGGCCGGTGATCGCCAAAGGCGTGGACCATCCCGCCCTCGACCGGCCCGGCGCTTACGACCTGATCCTCGCCAATATTCTGGCCAGGCCCTTGCGCCGCCTCGCGCCCTCGCTGGCGCGCATCGCGGCGCCCGAGGCCGAGATCGTTCTCTCCGGCCTGCTGGCGCGCGACGTTCCCGGCGTGCTGACCGCTTATCGCGCGCAGGGTTTTTCGCTGTGGCGGCGCCGCGACATCGAAGGCTGGGCGACGCTCCTCCTGCGCCGCACTGGCGCGGCGCCGGCGAAACTTCGATAGCGTCGCGGTTTGAATCTCTGGCTCCGACCTTCGCGGCCCGGCCATAGCGGGGCCGCGCCGACGGTTTTCGCGCCGTCGGCAAACGTTCCGAAAGCGAAAGGAACCCGCGCTCATGGCGAAGAAGCTTGCCCTTGGCAAATGGCTCCCTTCATCAGGGCGCAGGGCGGCGAGACGCAGGCCGCGCGCCCCTGCGTGGCCCTCTCGCAAAAACTGTCGCTGTGAGAAATCTCATTTCATCGGCTCGCCGACCCGCGCCTTAAGCTGGTCGGCGAATTTCCGCAATTCGGCGTCGTCAGGTTCGAGCGTCATGAGTTTTTGCGCATGGCCGAGGGCGGCGGCGAAATCGCCCGTCTGCGCCTCATAGGAGGCGAGGGCGCTCAGCAGATCCCGGTCATTGGCGTGGCGCGCCAACGCCGCACGCAAGATTTCAACCGCCTTGTCCGGCGAGCCCGTGTCATGCAAGGCGACCGCATAAACATAAGCATAGTGCGGGTCTTCCGGCGCCAGGCGCGCCGCCTGCTCCAATCTGGGCATGGCCTCCGCCAGACGCTTCTGCCGCACCAGATTCAATCCCAGCGCGTGGGCGAGAGGGGCCGAAAGCGGCTGATCCGACAGCGCCTTGCTCAATATCGTCTCCGCCGCCGTTTCACCGCCCCTCCCCCGCGCGATTTCCGCCAGCATGATTGGGGCGGGGGCGAAAGTCCTGTCGAGTTTCCGAGCCATTTCAAACTGCGAACGCGCCGCCTCGACATGTCCGCGCGCGAGTTCGAGCAAACCGAGATTGGATCGCGATTCCGGTCTCTCGGCGTTGAACATTTCGCCGGCGACATATTCGGCCAGCGCATTGTCGAAGGGCGCCAGATCGTCCGGCGAAAGGGCTTTTTCGCTTGCGCCGGCAAGCTCCCGCGCGGCCTGCATCCGCACCACGCGCGATTGGTCGCGCAGCAAGGGCGCCAGCGCCCTTGCCCTGGTCGCCGGATCGGCGTCGGCGAAAAGTTCGGCCGAAGCCGTGCGGATCATCGGCTCGCCGGATTTGGTCAGCCGCTCGGCAAGCTCCAACACATCCGGCGAAACGAACTGCATCAGGCGATGGAGCGCGCTGGCGCGGGCGATGAAGGATTGGCTTTCGTCCTGCGCCACGGCGATCAGCGCCGCGCGCGCCCCTGGCCCGTCCGAATCGGCGAGCGCGAAAGCTTCGGCGAAAGTCTGCGCGCCGGGGTTGCCTTTGCCATGCCATGACTTCAACGCCGCGACCGCCCAGGCGGCGTCCTTGTCCTGATGGCATTGGTTGCAGGCGTTGGGCGTCCCGAGCGCGACGGTGCGATCCGGTCGCGGAATGCGAATCGAATGATCGTGGCGCGCATCGACGCCCATATAGATCGTCGTCGGCATATGGCACGACGCGCATTGCGCCCCGGTTGAATCAACCGGGTGATGATGGTGCGACGGCGCATCGAAAGTTTTTGCGTCGTGGCATTGGCCGCAAACCTGATTGCCGGGCAGGCGCAGCTTGCCGGAATGCGGATTGTGGCAATCCGAGCAGGTGACGCCGGCGGCGTGCATCCGGCTCTGCGCGAAGGACGCGAAATTATAGTCCTCGTCATGCTGCTGCCCGTCCGGGTAATAGAGGCCGCGATCGAGCGTGGCGGCGCGGAAGGCGTCGTAAAAATGCAGGGCGTCGAGCGGCGCGTCGGAGAATTGGCCGCGCCGCGCATGGCAGCCGGCGCAGACCAGTTCTTCCGTATGTCTGGTCGCCGGCGGCGAACGAAAGGCGGTGGTGGCGTCGAGCCGCCATTTCGCGTCGGCGCGCTGATCGAGGCGAACCGAAAATCCGTGATTTTCCTTTTCCTCGCCCGAAACGCCGGCGTCTTTCCGCGCCCAGGCGAGGTGGCGCGAGCCCGGCCCGTGGCAGGCTTCGCAGCCGACGCTGATTTCCGACCAATGCGTCGCAAAGCTGTTCTTCGCCGGATCGTAATGCTTGCGCAGATCGGTCGAATGGCACCAGGCGCATTGATAGTTCCAGTTCTGGTCGATGCCGGTCCAGTGCAGTGGATCGCCCGGCGCCAGCTTGCGGTCGGGATAGAGGTCGAACCATTTTTGTCCGCCCTGCGCCGCCGGCCTTGAGTTCCATGCGACGCCAAAGGCTTGCAGCCTGCCGCCCGGCAAGGCGATCAGATATTGCTGTAGCGGATAAAGGCCGAACGTATATTTGAATTCGAAATCCTTTTGTTTGCCATCCGGGCCGGCGGTGTGGACGAAGAATTTGCCGTCGCGGCGAAAGAAGCGGCTTTCCTCGCCGCCCTTGCGAAAGATCGCGCCGTCGAACTTTCCTAGAACGCTCTTGTCATTGGCCGCTTGAATGGCGGCGGCGTGATGCGACCCGTGCCAGTCGTCGCTTTCCGTCCGGTGGCAGGCGGCGCAGGAGGCCGAGCCGACGAATTGCGCGTCGGGCGGGCCGATGCGCGACGGAAGGTCGCCGATCTGCGCGCGGGCCGCGCCGCAGGCGAGAAGAACAAACAAAACCGAAGCGAACGCTCTCATTTTCGGCCTTTCGCGGCCTCGTCACGGGCGCGCCGAACCAAGGTAGCGCCACAAGCGCCACGGACACAAACAAAACGCCGCGGCATGCGGGCGGCCGCGTTCATTGGCGCGTTGAAAAAGACCTTCGCTCCTTCCGGCGCACCGCCGCGAATTCCATGCGCGGTGGCGGCGAGCAGGAAGGCGATGGGGATTTCAACAGCATCGACCTTTGGCGACATTGGCCGCTCGTCGGACAAAGGTCGCAACGCGGCTTTAGAGCGCTTTCGGAAATCATCGAGTCGAACGCGCTTAAGTTATTTCATTGTTTTGACGCATATTCTTGTCCGAAAAGTCTATCAACTTTTCGGGAGTATGCTTTAGTTTGACCCTGCCGGAAAATTGGGCTTCGCGATAACGTCGATGGAACGGCTTCGGCTCTATGCCGAAGCCGCGCCTGACGCATTGGTTACGGGCAAACATCCCAGAAGCCGGAACGCCGCGAAGCGTCCGTGTAATACCAGCACAGTCCCGGCGCCGGCGGCCTCGTCGTGGCGTAGGCCGTGGCGGACGCCGCCGCGATAAAGCCGATCGCCGCGCCCGCCGCGATGGCGCCGCCCGGCGCCCAGCGATAGCCGCTCCCCCAGGCGCCGCGACCGCCGACGACGACCGTATTATGGCCGCCGCGATGGACGTTGTGCCCGCCGCGATGGACGTTGTGCCCGCCGCGCGCGACGTTATGCCCGCCGCGCGCGACGTTATGGCCGCCACGATGGCCGCCCCTCATCACGACGAGGGTCGGCGAGGCTCCTTCCGTCATTTGAACGGGCGCGACGGGCAAGGCCTCGGCCAGGTTGGCGGTCATCAACGCCACGGCGGCGATGGGCAAAAACAGGCGCATTTTGTTTGAAGACATGAACGATCTCCTCTTGCTCGTCATTTCTCGAGACCATGTCCAGGCGGGTCTCGCGCCAGCTTTGCCGGCGCGACGGCAAGAAAATCGCTCTTCTTGCGCCGCGCCGATTATGTATTGCCGCAGAATTATTTCTCGGCCAGGGCTGTCTTGTGCAGGAAGCCGGCGATCGCCGCGCCGGCCAGCGGCGCGACCCAGAACAGCCAGAGCTGCTGCAGCGCGATGCCGCCGGCGATCAAGGCCGGGCCGGTCGAGCGCGCCGGATTGACCGAGGTATTGGTGACCGGGATGGAAATCAGGTGGATCAAGGTGAGCGCGAGGCCGATCGCGATCCCGGCGAAACCAGCCGGAGCGCGGCTTTCCGTCGAGCCCAGGATGACCAGCAGGAAGAAGCCGGTCAGCACCCCTTCGGTGACGGCGGCGGCAAGCAGGTCATAGCCGCCGGGCGAATGCGGGCCATAGCCATTGGAGGCGAAACCGCCCGCGAGCGAGAAATCCGGCCCGCCGGACGCGATGAGATAAAGCACGCCCGACGCGACGATCGCGGCAATCACTTGCGTGACGACATAGGGGAGCAGCTCGCCCCAGGAAAACCGGCCCGCCACCGCCAGGCCGAGCGACACGGCGGGATTGAAATGGCCGCCGGAGATCGGGCCGAAGGCATAGACGCCGGTCAGCACGGTCAGGCCGAAAGCCAAAGCGACGCCGGCGAAGCCGATGCCGAGATGCGGAAAGGCCGCCGCGAGAACCGCGCTGCCGCAGCCGCCGAAGACCAGCAGGAATGTTCCGAGAAATTCGGCAAGAAGCTTAGTGGACAAGGCATATTTCATTTGTTTGCTCCCCATTTGGCGCGCTCGAATTTTTCGGCGCGACTCCAATTATGCAGTTCCAGGCGGCTCTCACCAAACGCGATGGGCCTCACTCTCATTTTCCGTCAATGTCGGGAACAGGGGAGGCGGCGTTGCCGCCTTCCAGGTCGATGCCGACCTCGGCGATCCCGCCGTTGTATTTGAACGGCATGCGATCCGCATAATCTTCGAGGATGGGCGTGCCGCGATCCTCGCCGACGTCGAGCGTTTCATCGACCGAATAGATGAAGGGAACCGTGTGGTCGATGGTGGTTTTGGCGACTTCGGCGCCGTCCACTTTCAGCACATAGGCGCCGCCTTTGCCGAACTGGCCCTTCTTGCCGTCATAGGTGAAATCGACCGTGATCACATGATCGCCGGGCGCCAGCTTGTTGGCGCCGCCGATGCGAACGCCGTCGCCGGGCTGCTGCGTGTTCTTGTAAACCCAGACCGGCTTGTCGTTCAGCGCCACCAGGCCCCAGCCGGCGAACCGCCCGCCCTGGGTGACGATCACGCCCTCCGCGCCCTGTTCGGGAACATTGAGTTTCGCCGTGATCCGATAGGACGTGTTCTTGACCGTCGGCGCGGTTCCCTCGGGAATGCGAACCGTGCCCTGGCGATAGACGAAATGCGAGCGCCCCCGCGTCAGGCTCGGCTTCTGGAACACCGCCTCGACGGTCGCCTGCGGGCTGAAGTTGAGCGGCAGGACGTTGTTGCGGCCGGCTTCCGCCCACCACAGCTCGTTCAGCTCGGCCAGTTTTTCCGGGTCTTGTTTGGCGAGATCATGTCCCTGGCTGAAGTCGTCGTCGAGATTGTACAGCTCCCAGTTGAAGCTTTCGGGCGCCAGGCCCTTCGGCTCCGGCTCCCAGGCGAACACCAGCGGCGTGGTGGAGGCCATCCAGCCGTCCTGATAGATCGCGCGATTGCCGAACATTTCGAAAATCTGCTTGGTGCGGCGATCCTTCGCCTTGGAATCGTCCCAAGTGTAGGCCATCGAAACGCCGTCGAGCGGCATCTGCCTGACGCCATTGATGATCTCCGGCGCCTTTAGTCCGGCCGCGTCGAGAATCGTCGGCATGATGTCGGTCACGTAATGGAACTGCTGGCGCAACCCGCCGGCGTCCTTGATCCGGGCGGGCCAACTCGTCACCATGCCGTTGCGGGTGCCGCCGAAATGCGAGGCGTAGCGCTTGGTCCACTGGAACGGCGCATCGAAGGCCCATGACCAGGGAACCGGCATGTGGTTGTAATGCAGCGGCCCGCCGAGCTGATCCTTGATCGAATAGAGGTAATCGAAACTCTCTTTCGCGCCGTTGCCGATGACCGCGATCTCGTTGGCCGTGCCTTGCAGGGTTCCCTCGGCGCTGCCGCCGTTGTCGCCCTCGATGAAGATGACGAGCGTATTGTCGAGTTCGCCGGCGTCCTTCACCGCATCGATGACGCGGCCGATATTGGCGTCGTCATAGGCGAGAAAGCCGGCATAGATTTCCGCCATATGGGCGAACAGCTCCTTGTGCCGGGCGTCGAGCGAATCCCAGGCCGGCATGTTGGCCGGACGCGGGGTCAGGATGGTGTTTTCGGGAATGATTCCGAGCTTTTTCTGGCGCTCGAAGGTTTCTTCACGCAGCTTGTCCCAACCCTGGTCGAACTGGCCTTTGAACCTGGCGATCCATTCCTTGGGAACGTGATGGGGCGCGTGGGTCGCGCCCGGCGCGTAATAGATGAAGAACGGCTTGTCGCGCGCCAGCGCATGTTGCTGCTGAATATAGTGGACCGCCTTGTCGGCGAGGTCGGCGTCGAGATTGTAGTTCGCCCTGGCGGCGCCGGTCAGCGCCTCCTTCGGTTCGACCGGGATCGTATTCTCGAAAACGGTCGGATCCCACTGGTCGGTGTCGCCGCCGATGAAGCCGTAGAAATATTCGAAGCCGAGCCCGGTCGGCCACAGGTCGAACGGACCGGCGGCGCTGCTCTGCCAGCCGGGCACATTGTGGTTCTTGCCGAACCAGGCGGTGTTGTAGCCGTTCTGGCGCAGGATTTCGCCGATCGTGCCGGCGCTTTTCGGCATGACGGAATCATAGCCGGGATAGCCGAGACTGCGCTCCATGATGATGCCGGTATGGGCGTTGTGCTGCTCGCGCCCGGTGATCAGCGCGGCGCGGGTCGGCGAACACAGCGCGGTAGTGTTGAAGCGGTTGTATTTGAGGCCGCGCGCCGCGAGGGAATCGAGGGTCGGCGTCGGAATCGGACCGCCGAATGTGCTCGACGCCCCGAAACCGACATCGTCGGTCAGGATCAGCAGCACGTTGGGCGCGCCCTTGGGCGCCGTCACCGGCTGCGGAAAATCGGCTTTCGAATCGGCCGTCGTGCGGCCGATCACGCCTTTGAACGGCGGGTCGGGATAAGGCAGAACGGAAACGTCCGGCGGCCCGGCCCGGTTGGCCTGCGCCGCCGCGCCCTGGGCGAGCGCGGCAGCGGGAGGGAACGCGATCATGACGCCCAGCGCCGAAACGACCGCCAAAGCGAAACGGCTTGCGATTGAACGACTCATTTCAATACCCCCCTGAAACGACGCCCTGCGAAGGCTTTCAATTTTTGTGAGCCGCGCCGCCAGTCAGAACGACTCCGCTGGCGGCGGCGCCGGATCATTGCGGCAGCACGACCTTCTCGTGCGGCAGGCCGTCGTCGTCGATGTCGAAATCCGGGTCGAAAATCGTCTTGCCCTGGGCGCCGACAAAGGCCGGCTGCGCCTTGATCCACAGGCTCGGCTTCTTCTCCTTGGCGTATTGCAGCAGCCGCGCCTCCAGGTCGTGCGCGATCTCCGGGTTTTCCGCCGCGACGTTGGTGGTTTCACCGGGATCCTTGGCGAGGTTGAAGAGCATCGTCTTGCCCGGCAGGAGCGCGATATCGATCAGCTTCCAGTCGCCCTTGCGCACCGCGCCGCGGAACGCCTCGACATTGATCAATATGTCGTCATTGGGGCTTGGCGCGCCCTCGGAAAGCGTCTTCCACATGTCCCGGCCATCGAATGGATGGTCGGGGCTGCCCTTGCCCCCCGCCAGCGCCAGCAGCGTCGGCATGACGTCGACCATGTGCAACGGTTCGTTGGCGACGCGCGGCTTCAATTTGGCCGGCCAGTTGACGAACGCCGGCACGCGGACGCCACCCTCCTTCAGACTGCCCTTGCCGCCGCTGAAGGGCGCATTATTGGCCGGAGGCTTCTCATCCATCTTGATGCCGCCCTGCACTTCCCCGCGTTCCTCATCGCTTCGAGCGCCCTCCGCGAAAAGCCCGTTGGTGGCGCCGCCGTTGTCGCTGGCGAACAGGATGATGGTGTTATCGCGCAGGCCCTTTTTCTCGAGCTCCGCGACGATGCGGCCGATCTGGAGGTCCAGTTCGGTGATCATGCCGAAATAGCTTCGCCGCATCTTTTCGGGAACGTTCTTGTATTTTTCCATGGCGCTCTCAGGCGCCTGATAGGGCGCGTGCGGCGCCAGCGACGCGAAATAGAGGAAGAACGGCTGCTTGCCGTCCTGCTGGTCGATCAGCTTGACCGCGTCGTCGCCGATCAGATCGGTGTAATAGCCTTTTTCCTTCAGGAACTTGCCGTTCCTCTGCCAGTCGATGATCCCGCCGCGTTCGCGGGTGAAATAATCCACCTCGCCGGTGACATTGCCGTAGAAATAGTCGAAGCCGCGATTTTGTGGCCAGAATTTCCTGTCGGCATGGCCAAGGTGCCATTTGCCGGTCATCAGCGTCTTGTAGCCGGCTTCCTTCAGCGCCTGCGGCAGGGTTTTTTCGTCCAAAGCCAGGCCGTAGGTGTGGCTGGGGAAAATCACCAGCGTCTGCAAGCCATAGCGCATCGGGTAGCGGCCGGTCATCAAGGCCGCGCGCGAGGGCGTGCAGACCGGCTCGCCGTAAAAGGATTCCAGCCGGACGCCATTCATCGCCAGCTTGTCGATATTGGGCGTGACGACCTTTCCGCCGCGATAGCCGAGGTCGGAATTGCCGAGATCGTCGGCCATGATGAAGACGATGTTGGGCTTTTTGGCTTCCTGGGCGGAGGCCTGCGACGCGGGCGAAGCCGCCGCCGCCAGGGCGAAGCACATTCCGATCACGCCGCTGAACAATTGAGGTGTTCGCATTTTCAGTCCTCCCTTGTATCGCCTTCACGCCCCGGCAAACACGTCAGAATTTGCTGACGATCTTCAGCCAGTAGATGTTTCCCTGCAGGCGGTTTTGCGTGTCCGTTTCGTGCAGCCATTTGGCTTCCCAGATCGTGTCGTGTCCGGCGATTTTGACGATGTAGGAGGCGACCGGGCCAACGCCGACCGACTTGCCTTCGAAGGGCCCAAGCGTCGCGCCGGTTCCGCTGTCGGGCGTCACCTGGCTATAGTCGTAGGCCGAGACGCCGAGGCCGGCCAGACCGCCGAGCAAGGGAAAATGCTGGGCGAGCGTTCCGTCGATGTGGAATTGCGTTCCGGACTGATAATGGGTCGCCGGATTCTCGGTGTTGAAATCGACGCCAGGATAGACGGAGACCTCGATCCCGTTCTGCTGGCCAAAATAGACAAACCCCAGGACCGGCTCGAAGGTCCAGAAATTCTTGCCAGTGTTCGACAGGCTGCCCAACTGGTACGACCCTGTCGGCGTATAAATTCCGACACGGAAGTTCGCGTTGAAATCACGGTTGAAATTGTAGTTCAACATCAGCGGCATGACGATGATGTCGCCGATCGCGTCCACCATGCGTTCCCTGGCGATCGATCCGGACAGGCCGTTGCCGAGCGACGCGACCGCATTGGCGGAAATGTCGGACGAGAGATAGGGGATGGTCATGCTCATCGCATAAGACCATTTCCCGCCAAGATCGATCGGCGGACGCCACAGCAGCGTCAGACCCGCGCCCCACACGTCGGCCTTGGCGCCTGCCGCGGCGACCCCGGCAAATGGAATTGGCCTTTCAGCCGAAGCCGAACCGAGATAGTTGAGGCCGTTGAACCGCACAATGAAAGTCTCGTCCAGCGGCGCCGCGTCGATGAAGGAGGCGATCGACCCCGGAAGATAGTGACCGGAGCCGCCTTCTTCGGCCACAGCTGGATCAAGCGGCAAAGCAACTCCGGCGGCGCCTAAGATGAGGGTCAGTCGCAAAAGGCTGGCGAATTTCATCGTTGGAAGTCTCTGCAATTCGGGGTGTTGTGCGATTGGCGATCAGTCATGGCGCCGGGGTCACCGGCGGCGGCGACCATCTGCCTTCCAGAATTTCGGCCTTGGGAACATAAAGGCGCATCGACATGCGGAAATTGCCTTCCGGCGCTGGAAGCCAATTAGACATTTTGTCGGCTTCTGGCGCCTCCTTCTGCACATAAATCGTGAGCGAGCCGTCGGGAGCCGTTTTCAGCCCCTCGGTCCGGTTGCCGATGGCGTTGCGGTTGAGGGAATTTTCCACGAAGAAGTCGCTGGAATTGTACATGGTCACCGACCAGAAACCGTCGACCGGCGGCAATGCGCCCTTTTTGAACGTGATGGTGTATTTCCTGGCGCCGTTCAGAGGCTGTTTGTCTCCATCCTGCCGGGTGTTCATGTAGGTCGCCTCTTCGGGCGTGTTCTGCCCGAGCGAACGAAAGGCGATCGCCGCGCGCAGATCGAAATCCTGTCCCCATTTCCCGGCGTTGAGATTATAGGCCCAGCCGTTGACCACTATGCCGCCGGTCTTTTGCGCCTCCATTTTCACGATCTGCTTGCCGGCCTCATAGGCGCGTTCCAGCCCCTTTTGCGTAGCCGGCAAGAGATGGTCGACGTCGAACCCGTTCTCGACCGTCAGCCCGATCGCCGCGAATTGTTTCCAGAAGGCGCTGTCGGCCGCCGGCGGCGGATTGTCCTTCATCAACTGCCCGGCCCACCGGAAATAGGTCTTCCAGTCCAGCGTATCGACCTGCTGGACGGGAACCATTTTCGGTTGCAGCGAAATGGCCCAGCGTTGCTTGGCGGGGACGGGGTCGAGAATCGGTGGAACCATCGTCACCTGATATTGCCGCTGCAGCGCGGCGACGTTGGGCATGTCTTTTGCGCCGTCGATCAATGTGCGGCCGATGACCCAGACCAGCGGCGTCGGGGCGTCGATGTGCTTCGCCCCTGCCGGCGTTTCGTCTTTCCAGCCAGGCCCTGCGATCAGATATTTCCCGGCGGCGCTTCCCGTCGCGCGAAGGCCGATATAGCCGAAGACATTGGTGTAGGCGTCTTCCAGCATCAAGGAATAATAGCGTCCGCCGGTGTCTGGGACGGAAACCAGCGCCGCGCCCTGCTTCAGGTCGAGAAAGGCGCTGGAGTAGATTGTGTCGGCGTTGGAAGAAACGACGTCCTTGTCGGCGGCGGTGATCAACTTGCCGACATGGCCGAAAGCGTTGAACGGGGCGTGGCCGTTCGGCAGCGGCTTGTCAGTGCTCGTCGCAATCTCGGCCGTCGCCGCGGTAATCGCCAGCGGATAGGCCCAGATATAGGCCTCAACGCCCCGCGCGAAGGCAAGATCCTCTTCCGCCTGTTCCATGTTGAGTGGCGCGTTCGGAGGCTGCGCCAACGCCGCAGCGCCAGAGCAAGCGATCAGCAGCGACAAAGAACCGAATGCGGTGCGCATTTCCATCGATCGCACTCCCTCTGGCGTCGGCGAGGAATTTCGAGATTTTTTCGCAGGATGAAGCTTTGTGAATGTTTTTTTTTTGCGCAGCGGCGGTCGGCGGGAATCATAAAAAATAGCGCGATGGCCACGCGCGCAGCCATCTCGGAGCGAGCGCTTGTATAGCAGTGCTTTTGGCGCCAGATTGATCGTCCACAATCCGTCTGAGAAAAAATGCTCACGTTAGAAGCAGCAAAAACGATAGCGACGAGCAATGGCTGGCTCAGCTTGACGCCGCCGTCGTTTCAGCAGGCGGTGCTTCAGCGATGCCTTCTGAAATCCTACAAGGCCGGCGAATCCATCTACACGGTCGGCGACCCGCCGGGCGGCATGTACGGCCTGGCTTTTGGCGGGCTTGGCGTCTCGGTCGCGCCCGGCGAGCGCGGGCCCTATTTCGGGCATCTCGCCCGGCCGGGAACCTGGTTCGGCGAGGCCGCCGCGCTGACTCGCCAGCCGCGCCGCGTCGGCCTGACGGCGACGCGCAATGCCGAGTTGCTGCACCTGCCGCTGGCGAAGATCGATGAAATCATTGGCGCGGATCCCGCCGCCTGGCGATTATTCGCTTTGGTGACGATCGGCCATCTCGACACCGCCATCGGCGCCTGCGACGACCTGATGATGCGCGACCACGTCAAGCGCTGCGTCGCCGTGCTGCTGCGCCTCGCCGGCTGCCGCCACGTTGCCGCGACGCCGTCGGCGCCGACCGAAATCGACCTGAGCCAGGACGACATTGCGACACTCGCCAATGTCGCGCGGATGACCGCCGGCGCTGTGCTGAGAAAGCTCGAACAGGCCGGCCATATCGAGCAGGCCTATCGCCGGATCCGCATTCTGGCGCCCGACGCGCTGCGCGCCATGTTGCGCGACTGACTTTTGGCGAGCGGACGGAAGAAAACGCCAGTTGCGGCCATCGTGCTCGTATGTCAGCGAGCGAATTTGACTTTGATCGAATGAAGGGACGCTTTGCGCGGATGCGACCCGATGTTCGGCCTTTGACCGCGTTCCGCCCCGACGGCGACAACACCAGGACTTCGACAAAGTCGCCTTTCGCGCCGAAATTGTTTAATCTCAAAAGATGTTCGACTCCCGTTTCCAGACTTTCGACGAAACCGCCGATCCGTCCCTCGGCGCCCCCCGCCTCAAAATGTTGCGCGCGCGCCTGGCCGCCACGGGCCTTGATGGCCTTCTCGTTCCGCGCGCCGACGCCCATCAGAACGAATATGTCGCGCCCTGCGAGGAGCGGCTGGCCTGGCTGACAGGCTTCACCGGCAGCGCCGGCTTCGCCATCGTTCTGACCGACAAGGCCGCGCTCTTCGCCGATGGCCGCTATGCCATCCAGGCGCGCGAGCAGGTGGATGCGAAAGCTTTCGCCATCGTTGCGCTCGGCGAGGTTTCACCGAGCGACTGGCTGGCGGGGAACGCCAAGAAAGGCGCCCGCGTCGGCTACGATCCCTGGCTGCACACCGCCGGCCAGATCGCGCGTTTCGAGGCGGCGGCGAAAAAGGCCGGGACGAGTCTCGTCGCCGTGGACGAAAACCCGATCGACCTTTTGTGGACCGACCGCCCGGCCCCGCCGCTCGGCCGCGTCGCGCTCCATCCCAAAAAATATGCCGGCGAAGCCGCCGAAACCAAATTGCGGCGCGTCGCCAAGGCGCTGTCCGCCGACGCCTTGCTGGTCAGCGACCCGCACGCCTTGGCCTGGGCCTTCAACCTGCGCGGCGCCGATGTCGCCCATACGCCGATCGCGCTGGGCTATGCGCTGATCCCGCGCCGGGGCAAGCCGCGCCTCTTCCTCGACCCGGAAAAATTTTCCGCGCCAACCGCTCTTGCGCTGGCAAAACTGGCGGTTGTCGCGCCGCCTAGCGCCCTGCCCCAGGTTCTGAAGACGCTCGGCGCGAAAAAGCAGAAAATCCTGTTCGACGCCGCGACCGCGCCGGAACGCCTGACCCGGCTGTTCACCGAAGCCGGCGGCGAGGCCGAGACCGGAACCGACCCCATCGCCTTGATGAAAGCGCGCAAGAACGCGACGGAGCTGGCCGGCGCCCGCGCCGCCCATCTGCGCGACGGCGTCGCCATGGCGCGCTTTTTATGCTGGTTCGACGCGACGGCGCCCAAGGGCCGGCTGACCGAAATTTCCGCCGCCCAGGCGCTGGAAACCTTTCGGCGCGACGGCGGCGCCTTGCGCGACATTTCCTTCCCGACCATTTCCGCCGCCGGCCCGCACGCCGCCTTGCCGCATTACCGTGTGACGGAGCGCTCCAACGCGCGCATCGGCAAGGGCGTTTATCTGGTCGATTCCGGCGCCCAATATCTCGACGGCACCACCGACGTCACCCGCACGCTCGCGGTCGGCCGCGCCAGGAAAGAGGCCCGGCGCGCCAATACATTGGTGCTCAAGGGCCATATCGCCATTGCAAGCGCGGTCTTTCCCCAGGGAACCAGCGGGGCGCAGATCGATTCCTTCGCCCGCCGGCCGCTCTGGGAGGCCGGGCTCGACTTCGACCACGGAACCGGACACGGCGTCGGCTCCTATCTTTCGGTGCATGAAGGGCCGCAGCGAATTTCCAAGCTGGGCGCGGTGGCGCTGGAGCCGGGCATGATCCTGTCCAACGAGCCTGGCTATTATCGCGAGGGCGCCTTCGGCATCCGCATCGAAAATCTCGTCGCGGTCGAGCCACGCGCGATTCCCGGCGCGGAACGGGACATGCTGGGCTTCGAGACCCTGACCCTGGCCCCGATCGACCTGCGGCTGATCGAGCCCAAACTCTTGACCGAAGAGGAAAAAGCCTGGCTCAACGCCTATCACGGCAAAGTCCGCGCCGCTTTGTCGCCCCATTTGGAGGCCAGTGAACGCGCATGGCTCAAGCAGGCGACCGGGCGTATATGACAGAACGGCTGGAAAACACGGCCTTGGCCACTATATTATTCGATACGCCGAATGTTTTTGCACGCGCGGCGTCGCGTGGCGTTTTGGCGTGTTGCTCATCCTGACGCGGCGGGATCGCCGCATCACGCCATAGGAGATGTCGTTGGACGATCTGGCGCATAATGCTTCGTCGCGGTCGCAATCGCCCGAGCCGGACGCGACCGCGTCCCCGGCGCCGTCGAAGCCGCGCGCTCCGACGATTCATCGCCCGAGCCGGGCGGAAGCGGAAGCCGCGGTGCGGACCTTGCTGGCCTGGACCGGCGACAATCCCGACCGCGAGGGCTTGCGCGACACCCCCGCCCGCGTGGTCAAGGCCTATGAAGAACTTTTCGCCGGCTACAGGCAGGATCCCGGCTCCATCCTCGACAAAGTGTTCGAGGAGGTGGACGGCTATGGCGAAATGGTGCTGGTGAAGGATATTCCCTTCTTCTCGCATTGCGAGCATCATATGGCCCCGTTCTTCGGCAAGGCCCATATCGCCTATTATCCCGACGGCGGCGTGTTCGGCCTGTCCAAGTTCGGCCGGCTGGTCGATGTTTACGCCCGCCGCCTCCAGACCCAGGAGACCATGACCGCGCAGATCCTCGCGGCGCTCGACGCCCGCCTCCATTCGCGCGGCGCGGCGGTGCTGATCGAGGCGGAACATATGTGCATGTCGATGCGCGGCGTGCGCAAGCCGGGCGCGCTCACCGTCACCATGCAGTTCTCCGGCCCGTTCAAGAACGACCCCGCCGAACAGGCGCGGTTCCTGGCCCTCATGCGCGGGCGATGATTCATTCCCTCTCCCCGTTTACGGGGAGAGGGTTAGGGTGAGGGGCCTGGGGATTGGCCTCGATGTCCATCAGGAAAGCCGCATAAACAAGCGCGATCGGCGTTCCAGCTAATCCCCCCGCCCCTCACCCATAGTCCGTCTTTAGACGGGCGTCATTCGACACCCTATGCCCTCTCCCCGTTCACGGGGAGAGGGAGTCAGGCCCGCCGCTTCCTGGATTTACCATGACCTTCCCCGCTCCCTCCGCCGACAAGAAAATCCTTGAAGAAGGCGGCGTGTTCACGCCGAAATTCGACTCGCACGGCCTCATCGTCTGCGTGACGGTCGAGGCTTCGAGCGGCGAAATCCTGATGCTCGCCTATATGAACGCGCTGGCGCTGGAAAAGACGCTGGAGACGGGAATCGTCCACTACTGGTCGCGTTCGCGCAACGAACTCTGGCGCAAGGGCGACACCTCCGGCCAGATCCAGAAAGTGATCGACATCCGGGTCGATTGCGACCAGGACGCGCTGCTGCTGCGCGTCGAGGCGGGCGGCGACGGCAAGGCCTGCCACACCGGGCGCAAGAGCTGCTTTTACCGCCAGGTCGAGGCGACGCCCGAGGGCGCGCGCCTGCGCATCGTCGCGGATGAGAGCTCCTAGTTTAGAATCCATCTAGCAAACGCCAAAATGCTTTCGTAAGCTGCGCGCGCATGTTCAATGGCGACATCGAAACCGGCGGCGACGAAAGATGATCCTCTGTTCCTGCAACCTGATCACGGACCGCGACGTGCGGGCGAGCGTCAAGCCCTGCGGCGCCGCCGCCGACCGCGCCCGCGATGTGTTCAAGCACAAGGGCTGCTTGCCGAACTGCGGCCGCTGCGTGCGCAATATCCAGGGCCTTTGCGACCGCGAGGCCGCCGCCAGCCTGAAAGAAAGATCGCCGGGCCCGCGCGAACCGGTTCTCGCCATGGCCGCCGAGTAAGTCGCCCGCGCGGAACGATTGGCGCGCGGGGAAGTTTCATGATCCAGTTCAAGAACTAAGGAGAATTCCGATGCGCGGCGATGCGAAAGTCATTGACTATCTCAACAAGGGCCTGCGCAGCGAGCTCACCGCGATCAATCAATATTGGCTGCATTTCCGCATCCTCGACAATTGGGGTTACAAGAACCTCGCCAAGAAATGGCGCGAGGAATTGATCGAGGAAATGACCCACGCCGACAAGTTCACCGCCCGAATCCTGTTCCTCGAAGGTTTTCCCAACCTGCAGGAGCTGAATGGCCTGACCATCGGCGAGAATGTCAAGGAAATCGTCGATCTCGACCTCGCCTCGGAAATGGCGGCGCGAGCGCTCTATCTGGAAGCCGCCGCTTATTGCCTGTCGGTCAACGACCGGGTGAGCATGAACCTGTTCGAGGACCTCGCCCATGACGAGGAAGAACATATCGACTTCCTCGAAACCCAGCTTGAGCTGATCAAGCAGCTCGGCGTCCAGCTCTATGCGCAGAAGCACGTCGGCGAATTGTCGTCGTAACCTGCGTCCGGAACGACGAACCGTGCTTATCCGGTTAACACCCACGACCCTATATATTGTGGTCAGACTGGATGATTGGCGCCGCCAAAATTGCCTCCGGCAACGGCAGAGATTGTGAAGGGTTTCGGTCGCCGGCCCCCACACGCGTGATCGGGTCGCCGCGGGGCCGGCGCCCGAAAGCCTCCGTGGGAGGAAACCGCGGGACGGAAGGGCTCGGTTTGCCGCGGGGCTCGCTATGGGGATTTGAAGGCGGCGGTTAGCGCAAAGCGGTGTTCGTTTCGCACGCTGGCGCCGGCGTCTGACGATTTGATGTGCGGCGAAGAGGCAGTTTGGCTGAGCTGGGCGTGGGTTTTTCGAAAAGTCGTAGGGTTGGACCGCCTTCGGGCGGGTGTTTCGGGTACGGCGGCCCAGCGCCAGGACGAAGCCGGCGGCGAAGGCAAGCAGAACTGGGAAGCTGGAAACGGCGTCATGATGGTCATGAGGTGTCGATCCTGATCCGACAGGGCGAGCCCGGTCGGGCGGGGCGCACGCCTTCGAACGTCTCGATGATGATCATCCGGCCGCCGCAGCAGGGGCATTTGTGCGCGCCGTCAACGGGATCGGCGTCGCCATCCGTCTCGGGCTGTTGTTGCGGCGGGGTCTCGGCGACGGCCAGTAACGCGCGGGCGCGCTCGATGTTGCGGGCGCGCGCCGCGCTGGCGAACAGGCCGTAGTGGCGGATGCGGTGAAAGCCGCTCGGCAGCACATGCATGAGAAACCGGCGGATGAACTCAGGCCCGTCGAGCGTCATGGTCTTGAGCCGGTCGCCTTCCTTGATCCGATAATCTTTCCATTTGAAGGTGACGCCCGCATTGTCGAGCGCGACGAGCCGGGAGTTCGAGATGGCGACCCGATGGGTGTAGCGCGACAAATAGGCGAGCACAGCCTTCGGCCCGGCGAAGGGCCGCTTGGCGTAAACGACCCATTCGGAGTGACGCAGGGGCGCGAGGGCGGCGGCGAAAGCCTCACTGTCGGAAAGCGGCGCGAGATCGCCGAAGAAGACCAGGCGGCCGGCCTTTTGAAGCACGGCGAGGCCTTCGAGGAACAGCCGTCGGAACAAGCGCGAGAGCACGCGCACCGACAGGAAGAAACCGGGCTTGCAGGCGATCCAGCGCGCTCCGTCCGGCGACAGGCCGCCGCCGGGAACGATGATGTGGACATGGGGATGATGGGTCAGCGCCGAGCCCCATGTGTGCAGCACTGCGGTGAGGCCGATGCGGGCGCCGAGATGTTTGGGATCGGCGGCGATGGTGGTCAGGGTCTCGGCCGCCGCCTTGAACAGCAGATCGTAGACGACGGCCTTGTTCTGGAAAGCGATCGCCGCGACCGCGGCCGGCACGGTGAAGACGACGTGGAAATAGGGAGCCGGCAGCAGTTCGGCTTCTCGTTCGGCCAGCCATTGTCGGGCGGCGGCGGCCTGACACTTGGGACAATGGCGGTTGCGGCAGGAGTTATAGGAGATGCGCGTGTGCGCGCAGTCCTCGCAGCGCTCGACATGACCGCCGAGCGCGGAGGTGCGGCAGTTTTCGATCGCCGACATCGCCTTCAATTGGGCGAGGCTGACATGGCCAGCGTTGGCCTTGCGCCAGTCCGCGCCATGGGCGTGAAAAATGTCGGCGACTTCAAGATGAGGCCGCGGCATGCGGCGTGCGTCAAACGGGCGGCGCGCGCCCGGTGAGGTTCGCGGTGAGCTTTTCCAGCGGGCTGGTGACGTCGCGGATCGTGTTGACGGCGACGCGGGTGTAAAGCGCCGTCGTCTCCAGCTTGGCGTGTCCGAGCAGGACCTGGATGACGCGGATGTCGACGTTCTGTTCGAGCAGATGGGTGGCGAAGCTGTGCCGCAGGGTGTGGGGCGACACGCGCTTGGCGATGCCAGCTGTCCGCGCCGTTTCGCGCATAACGCGGCTCAACTGGCGCGCCGACATCGGGTTGACCGGGTTCTGCCCGGGAAACAGCCAGGCCTGGGGCCGCGCCGCCCGCCACCAGTCGCGCAGCCATTCGAGCAGTTGCGGCGAGAGCATGACATAGCGGTCGCGCTGACCCTTGCCCTGCTCGACCCGCAAGGTCATGCGCTTGCTGTCGATGTCCGACACTTTCAGGGCGGCGACCTCGGAGACGCGCAAGCCCGCGCCATAAGCGACGCCGAACGCGGCCTTGTACTTCAAGCCGGGCGCGGCTTCGAGGAGGCGGGCCACCTCTTCCTGGCTCAGCACTACCGGCGCCCGGCGCGGCTTATGCACGCCAGCGAGATGGCGGGCGAGTTCAGGCCGTTCGAGCGTGACGTTGAGGAAGAACCGCAGCGCGGCGACGGCGGCGTTGATGGTCGGCGCGCCGATCTTCTGGTTGGCCATATGCAGCTGAAAGAGCCGAACGTCCTCGGCCGTGGCGGCGTCCGGCGAACGGCCGAGAAAGACCGCGAAGTTCCGCACGTGGCGGAGGTAATCCTTCTGAACCTTCTCTTGGAAGCGGCGCGCCGTCATGTCCTCGATCATGCGTTGGCGCAACGGGCTGTTTGGCTTGTCGATCATCGCGAAAGCTCCTGTCTCGCATGGGGTTGAACCCCACGATCTTGAGACAGGTCAGGCTCAGCGCATCAGGTCTTGCACGATCACGTATCTCGCCGCGTCTCGCCGCCGCTACCGCGAAGCGGTTTAGTCCATCGGCGGATTGCAGTCCTTGGCCGGAGGGCCGGTCTCGGAGCCAGACCGGTCGAAGGTCCGACAGAAAGGTTGCGCCACGCGAGCGGAGATTGCCGGGCATGATGACGATCTAACGAATTCAACTCAATGCGGTCGCTGAAGCAAATCAGTGCGCTTAACTGTTGATTTTGCAGCAACAAAACTGCTCAAAGGAGCACGGTCATGCGCTAAAACAAAGGCCGCCTCGCGGCGCCCTTTGCAAATCGATCCGATCCCTGGATCAGGCGGCGAGGGTCGCTCCCTTGTTGCGGCGATAGCCGAGGAAGCCTAGACCGGCGGAACCCGCGAGCATCATGACCCAAGTCGAGAGTTCGGGAACGGAGGTGACGGCGGCGGTTAGACCCGTCGAATTGTCGAAGACATTGCCCGCGTTATTGACGGCGAAAGTCAGGTGATCACCGGCGTTGAGATAGACGCTTCCAGCAAAGCTTTCCGATTGCCCAGGCGCAAGCGTCCCTTGGTTGGCGCCGGGCCCTGTCAGGGCTCCCGAGTAAATCTGCGTTCCATTGTCGAAGATTTCTCCAATGACGCCGGTTGGGCTGGTGTCGAGGAGCTCAAATCCACCCGCATAGTCATAATTTCCCGATTTCGGAGCCGTAAATTGCACCAGAACGTCGTCGTTCTGGCCGGGATGGACCCAGAGGACGCCCGTCGGAATCATCAAAGTTCCGGCGACATACGGCGACGAGCCGGTGTTTTCGCCGACCAGTGGAACAGAATACACGGGATTAGAGCTCTGCCAGTAATCGACAGGACCGAAACCGGTGCTGAACTTGTTGGAAAAGGCGGTGAAAGTGCTTCCAGCCGTACCCTCACCGTAAGCCCAGACTCCGTTCGGATTACCATTGTTTATCGAAAAACCGGAAACCACAGAGCCTGATGTCAAGTCGCCCCCATCGCCCTACAAGGAAATGTAGCGTGCATCCGCACTTGGGCTGACGCTAGGAGGGTAACCCAACGGCAACCTGAGATCAAGGCTTAGGACAATCGCAACGATCTCGAATCAGCGGGTTACAGCCAATATTCCCTCTACCCCTTTGTATCATATTAAATTTGTTTAATGGCATTCCAGGCCCCATTCGGCGCAGGTCGGCTGTTCGTTTCGCTATCGTACCGTCCGCTGAGAGCGCGACAGCCGCTGGCGGGAAGTTCATGTCGTATGACCGCAAGGAGCCTGGACGCGGTCGTTATTGGAGATGCCGCTGGTCCCCAAGCTTCCCAGGTTTTCTACTATATATAGGGGCAAGGGCGCCAACCGGATAGGCGCGCGACGAACCTCAATCGGCCTGTTCCGCTTTCAGGTCGAAATCGACGCCGACGTCAAAAGCCACCCATTCGTCGCTCGCCCATTGTCCCTGCCCCACGCCGAAGGCGTCGCGCCTGAGATCGGCATGGCCTTTCACCTCGGCCTTGCGCCCGTCGATCGCCAAGGTGAAGGGGAGATGGATTTGTTTGCTCGCGCCGCGCAGGGTCAGGTCGCCGACGGCCTCGTAACCCGTGGCGGTACGCGTCACCCGACGCGATTCGAAGCGCGCCTGGGGAAAAGTTTTCTGGTCGAACCAATCCTTGTCCGGCAGCGCCGTGTCGCGCTGCTTGTCGCCGGTCGCGGCGCTGGCGACATCCAAGGTCACGACGATTTTCGCCTCGCCGAGCTTTTGCGGGTCGAGGGAAATTTTCGCGTCGAAGCGGCTGAACCGCCCGGTGAATTTCTCGCCGGCCTGTTCGCCGGAGAAGGTCAGCGCGCTGTCGGGCAGGATTTTCCAATCGGCGGCCTGCGCCGCCGAGGTCTCGGCGAGCAGCGCCAAAGCGACAAATGCGCGTTTCATTTCGCATTCTCCCCGAGCCGGCCGAAAAAACTCATGCGCGACAGCGGAACGTCGCCCTTCACCGCATGGCGCAAGGCGGCGCCAATATGTCCGACAAGAACCGCGATTAGCGCATAGGCTCCATATTTATGCAGGGCCTGCGCGGCCGCATGGACCGGCGCCTTGTCGGGCAGGTCGGCCAGGAAGGAAATATGCGGCCAGGGCAGGATTCCGAACAGAACGGTCGGAATGTTCAGCGGCGAAGTCGAAACCAAAGCCCAGCCGGCCAGGGGCAAAGCCAGCATCAAGGCGTAAAGCGCGGCGTGTCCCGCCTGGGCGGCCTTGCGCTCCAGCGCCGGCAGGGCGTCGGGCAAGGGCGGCGCGGGCCGGACCAGCCGCCACGCCAGCCGCGCGACAGCCAGCAGCAGGATGACGACGCCGATCGATTTATGGAGCTGGAACAGCTGGATCACGCGGCTCTTGGGAAGACCCGCGTGTTTCATCGCCAGCCCGACGCCGATCAGGACGAAAATCCCCAGCGCCATGGTCCAGTGCAGGACGACGGCGACGGCGTCGTAGCGTTGGCGCGACGGCCCGGCCATGTCAGCGCCGCAGTTCGAAGGCGGCGTGGAGGGTCAGATGGACCGTGTCGCCGATCATCGGCGCATATTTCGTCACGCCGAATTCCGTGCGTTTCAGCACGCCTTCGCCGTCGAAGCCCACCGTATAACCCTTGGTGATCGGATTGACGCCGGCGCCGACGAAATGCGCCTTCAGGGTCAATGGCCTGGTCACGCCATGCAGGGTCAGATCGCCTTCGATCGTCGCCTGTTCGGGACCGGTCGGAATCACCTTGGTCGAGACGAAGGTCGCCTTGGGATATTTCGCCGAATCCAGCCATTCGGCGCCGCGCAATTCGCCGGTGAGCTTTTCGACCGGCGTCAGGATCGTCGCCGCGTCCACCGACACGTCGAGTTTGGAATTGGCCGGATGAGCCGGATCGAGCTTCAGTGCGCCCGAGGCGCCGGTGACGACGCCGGAGAAATTGGACAGGCCGAAATGCGAAACCGAAAACAGAACCTGGGTGTGAAAAGGCTCGACCCGATAGTCGCCGGCCTGGACCGCGTTCGCTTCCCCGGCGCTCGCGCCCAGGAGCGCCGCCGAGCCGGCGCCGATGGCCAGAGCCGCGCCTAAGGCGGTGGTGAAAATGCGTTTCATGATTGGGCTCCTTTGCAAGAAAATGCCGGCCGGCGCGGCTGGCCGCCGGGTTGTCGCCTAATCTGCGGCCTTTCGCCTCTGGCGTCCAGCCGTTGGTTCATGATATTTACTATCTGACTTTCAGATAGGACGACCATTAGATTGGACGCCAATGCGCGACCGCGTCTCGCTCGACCAGATCCGCACCTTCGTCGCCGCCGCCGAAGAGGGCAGTTTTTCCGCCGCCGCGCGCAAGCTGGGGCGGGCGCAATCCGCCGTCAGCGATCTGATCCGCCGGCTGGAGGAGGAGTTGGGCGTCGCGTTGTTCGACCGTTCGAAACGCGCGCCCCGGCTCACCGCCGCCGGAAGCCTGCTGCTGCGCGACGCCCGCGCTGTCGGCGGCGCCGTCGATTTCCTGAATTTCCGCGCCCGCGGCCTCACGGAAGGGATCGAGCCGGAGCTGTGCGCGGTGGCGGACGTCTATTTTCCGTTTCAGACCGTCACCGAGGCGGCCAGGGATTTCCGCCTGCGCTTTCCCGCGACGCCTTTGCGCCTATATGTCGAGGTTCTCGGCGCGGCGACCGAGCCGGTGCTCGACGGCCGCGCCAGTTTCGCGGTGGCCGGCGGGCCCGGGCCGCTGCCGCCGGGCCTCGTCGGCGAGCCGCTGGCCGGCGTCGAAATCGCGATGGTCGCCAGTCCCGACCATCCGCTGGCGCGCTTGAAAGGCGTGATTCCCCGCGAGGAGTTGGCGCAACATGTCCAGCTCGTGCTTACCGAACGCGCCAGCCGGCCGGACAGCCGCGAATATAGCGTGATGTCGCCGACGACCTGGCGCCTCGCCGATCTCTCCGCCAAGCACGCCTTTCTGCTCGGCGGCCTCGGCTGGGGCTCGATGCCGCTGCACGCCGTCGCGCGCGACCTTGCCGAAGGCCGCCTCGCGCGGCTCGCCACGCCGGAAATTCCCGTCAGCGGCGCGATCGCGCCCATGTCCATCGTCTATCGCACGGCGGCGCCTCCCGGCCCGGCCGGGCGCTGGCTGATCGAGCGGCTCAAGACCCGAAACACGGGCGCGGCGCAAAATCCGCCGCATTGACCGGCGTCATGGCGGCGGAGCGAAAATATCCTTATGTTTGAAGTGGAGGAACAGTCCGGCCCTGCCGCAAAAGGCCGGGAGCGCCGCCCGAAATGGCCGCTCCCATTGTAATCGCCGCGCGAAGGCGGCGCCTCACCCGAAAATCGGGAGTTTTATCGTGAACAAGATCGCTCTTCCCCATGACGCCTTCGTCTTTGTCGGCGACGGTCGCAAGGCTTTGTTTCTACGCAACGAGGGAGATGAGAAATACGCCAATCTGGTGACCGTGCGCGTAATGGCCGGCGAGGACAACCCGCCCAGCCGCGATCAGGGAACCGACAGGCCCGGCCGCGCCTTCGGCGCCGCCCATTCCAACGCGCGCAGCGCCATGGAGCCGACCGACTGGCATGAGATCGAGGAGCATCGCTTCGCCGAACGCGCCGCGCAGGCTTTGGAGACCATCGTGCGCGAGCGCGGCGCCCCGGCGCTGGTGATCGCGGCGCCCGCCCGGACCCTCGCCGACCTGCGCCGTTGCCTGCACGCCGACGTCAAGGCCAAAGTGCGCGCCGAGATCGACAAGGATTTCACCAAAATCCCGGTCTGGGAGATCGAAAAGCATATCCTCGGCTGATCCCGCCCGCGCCGTCTCTCCTCCGGGCGGCGCGCCCGATCTCGCAAGATTGGGGCAAACTTGGGCCGCTAGCATCGCGCTATAACTCTATTCCTTTACGAAGGAGAGCGCGATGCGCATGTGGCGCGACCTGAGCATAAGAACGAAAATCCTCGTCGCCTTTTTCGCCATGACCATGGCGCTGATCGGGGTCGGCGCCCTGGCGATGACCCGAATGGCGGGGATGGCGGAACAGTCCGCGACGGTCCGCAATCAATGGATGCCGGCGGCGACGAAAATAGGCTATTTGCGCAAGGCGGTGCTAATTTACCATAAGGCGGAGACTGAGGCGCTGCTGGCGATCGCGTCGAATACGGGCGCGGCGGGTGGCGAGGACGCGATGGCCGCCGCCGCCGCGCGCGTCGAAAAGGCCTATGACGACTATAAGCCCTTGATGATTCCTGGAAGCGAGCCCGCCCAACTCATGGCCGATTTCGACCGCGATTGGCCGGCGTTCCAGGAGGCGGCGCGCGAAGCCGTCGCCAGCGCGCACTGCGGCCATCTCGGCGACGCCATGAAGGCTTACGCCAAAGCCGATAACGCCGCGATCGTGAGCCTCCTCGACCGGGACAGCGTCTTGACCGAAAAAGGCGGCGCCGAGGCGGCCGGAAAGGCCGAGGAGGCCTATCGAGACGGTCGCTGGCTGCTGTTGCTCGGCGTCGTCGCCGCCATCGGTCTCGCCGGGACGATCAGCCTGGCCCTCGTCTTCGGCACGGCCGCGCCGCTGCTGCGCGCCACGCAGGCGGTGGACAAGCTGGCGCGCGGCGACCTCGATGTCGCGGTCGAGGGGGGCGAGCGGGGCGACGAAATCGGCGCGCTGGCGCGTGCGCTGGAAATTTTCAAGGCCAATATGCGCCGGGCGCGCGATCTGGAAAACGAGGCGAAAAACGCCCACGCCGCGCAGGAAAGCGAGAGGCGGGCCATGGCGGCGCAAATGGCCGGCCAGTTCGAAAGCAAGGTCCGCTCGATCCTGACCGGGGTTCTGCACGCGGCGGATGAATTCCGCCAGTCGGCAAAAATCCTGAGCGACGCGGCGGTCGAAACCGCCGCCCAGGCCAAGGCGGTCTCCGACGCCTCCGAAGCCTCGTCGAGCAATATTTCCTCGGTCGCCTCGGCGACCGAGCAATTGACCTATTCGGTCAGGGAAATCGACACGCAGGCGCGCGAATCGCGGCAGATCGCCGGGGATTCGGCCAATCAGGCCGAAGGCGCCGACCGGCAGATGCGCGATCTCGCCGCCGCCGCCAACCGCATCGGCGGCATCGTCAACATGATCACCGACATAGCCGGACAGACCAATATGCTCGCCCTCAACGCGACCATCGAGGCCGCCCGCGCCGGCGAGGCCGGGCGAGGCTTCGCCGTGGTCGCCCAGGAGGTCAAGACGCTGGCCGAACAGACCAGCAAGGCGACGGCGGAAGTCGGCGCCCAGATCAGCGACATCCAGGCGACCACCCAGCGCGCGGCGGACAATATTTCCACCATCGTGCGCACCACGGAACGCGCCAACACCATCGCCCAGGCCATAGCCGAAGCGGTCTATCAGCAGGGCGAGGCGACCAAGGAGATCGCCTCCAATGTGCAGCACGCCTCGCAGGGCGCGCATCAGGTGGCGGAAAATATCGGCGGCGTGCTCGAATTGGCGCAAAGCTCCTCGACCGCCTCCAGCCGCATGCTGGACGCGGCCGGCGATCTCTCCCGGCAGGCCGAGGCCTTGCGCGGCGAGGTCGATTCCTTCCTCGGCGCCCTGCGCGCGGCTTGACACGCCGCGCGACAAAAGGAAGCGCCTTTTTCGGGTTGGTTTGACGGGGGCATCACTGCATTATGGACCCATGAAGCCGGACACGCGCGCAATCGCTCTCGCCTTTTCCCTCCTCGGCGCCGCCGGGGCGCGGGCGGACGGCCTCGCCATCGCGCATGCCTGGGCGCCGGCGACCGCGCCCAGGGCCATTGTCGGCCGCGTCTATCTGACCATCGCCAATAACGGCCCCGAGGTCGATCACCTCGTCGCGGCCTCCACCGATGTCGCGCGCGCGGCCGAGGTCAGCGGAATCCGCATCCTTCAGGACGTGCCGAACCAGCGCCATCTGGTGAATATCGACATACCCCCCGGCGGAAAAATCACGTTCAGCCCCGGCGGCTATCACATCCTTCTGCGCAATCTGAAACATCCGCTGGTCGCGGGGGAGAGTTTCAAGGTCGATCTGACCTTCGAAAAAGCCGGCGACATCCCGGTCGACGTCAAGGTCGAGGCGCCGAAGCCCGCCGCGCCGTGAACCGAATTCAAGGCTGGCGCGAAGGCGCGCCCTCCGGGATGAGCGCGTGTCCGTCCTTGACCACGATGGTCTCGCCTTCCGCCAAGGGGCTCCAGTCCTCGCCGCTCAAAGGAACGCTGGCGAACAGGACGATATGCTGGCGCGCGCCTTCCGCGCTTTCGGCGGCGTCGCGGTCCGGCTCGCAGCGGCGCTCCAGCCGCCACAGGCCGGGCGGCGCGACGGCGCCGTCGCTCCGGGTTCGGCGGTGGCCGTGGGCGAACAGGGCGTCGCCGTCGCAATAAAGGAAATTGGCGGGCCCGAGCGCCCGCATGTCGGACGCGAAATCCGCGAAAACCGCGCGCCTCTTTTCGAGATCGGGCGTCGCGCCGCGCGCCCACAGCGGCGCCATGCGCTCCAGCAGGATGCAGAAAGCGATTTCCGAATCCGTCTCGCCCATCGGCTGGAAGCGCCGCGCCGCGCCGGCGAAATTCCGGTCGATCCCGTCGAGGACGCCATTATGGGCGAAAACATGGGCGCGTCCGCCCAATTCGCGCTGGAAGGGTTGGGTGTTGGCGTGGGTCTTGGCGCCCCGCGTCGCGCGGCGGATATGCGAAATCATCAGGCAGGTCGGAATCCGCCTTTCCTCGATGAAATGCAGCCAGGAACTATCGGCGGCCGGCGCCGGCTCCTTGTAGAGGCGCGCGTCGCGCCCTTCGAGGAAGGCGAGCCCCCAGCCGTCCGCCGCATCGCTGGTAAACCCGCCACGTTCGGCGAAGGTCCGCAGCGAGAATGTCGCTCGCGTCGGCGACAGGCTCGAAAAACCGAAAAGCTCGCACACGCCGCCGCCCCGCCGCTTCAGGTCAAAGCGGCGAAGCCTTCCATGTTCCCCGCCGCCGCTCAAGGCCCTGCCGTGAACTTTCTTGCGTTAGAGCGCGTTCGCAAATCATAGAGTCGAACGCGCTCTATCATTGCATTGTTTTGACGCATATTCTTGTCCGAAAAGTCTATCAACTTTTCGGGAATATGCTCTAGTCGCCCGCTCCGTCCAGCACCTTTTTCAGCGTGAAGGCGCCGCGCAGATCGCCGAGCTTGAAGCCCGTCGCCTGATCGCTGGGGTAAAGCTGGGAGATCTTCTGTTTCAGCTCCGGCGCGACATTCGCGCCGTGGCAGGTCAGGCAGATTGCGCCGGTCGGAATCGCCTTCATGAAGCGAAACAGCTTGCCGTCCTTGCCTTCGACCACCGCGGCGCTGACCAGCGTGTCGGGCTTTTCGCCCCTGGCCAGCCGGGCGTCGAAATTTTCCATGACCTTGCGCTCGTAATCGTCGGGCGTGGAGGCGGCGTTGCGCGGCTTCAAACTGGTGCGGCCGATCGACCAGCCGCTGCTTTTCGACAGGTCGGAGGCGATTTTCGGCGCCTGCTTGTTGCAAATGTCGAGCGCGCCGAGCGGCCCACCCTTGGCCAGGGCGCCCGCCATCGTCGCCTGCAGCTCCTTCGCGTATGCGCCGGTGAGTTGGGCGGCCTGCGCCTTGAGCGCCGCCTCGTCGGCGAAAGCCGAACCGCACAGCAGAAAGAGCCCGAGCCCGGCGACCACGCCCTTGATCATGAGAGCCTCCATAAAGTTTGACTGGATATATATCTTATGAGGCGCGCTTCTGGCAAGCGGCGGCGCGGCCTGACGAACGCGCCAGGCAATCCGCGATTTATGAGGTATTTTAAGGCGATTGCGGCGTGACAAAACGACGCAGAATGCGATTGGAGCCGCTCCGGCATTTGACACGGCGCATAAAAGTTTCATTATTTTTACAATAATAATGTCGCGCCTTACTGGGCCGGCGAGTTGGGCCGGGGCTGAAAAATAGCCGGTCCGGACGGGGGGAGGAAAAATATGGCGGCGGACGCAGGAATTTTTGCGCGCATTGGTTTGATCTTCCTGTTCGCGGTGAACAGCGCGGCGGCGGCGGACCGATTTGGGACGCCCGAGCTCCCCGTTGGCGGCGCGCAGGGGTCGGAAAAATTCCAGACGCCGGAGCCGCCGAAGCCGCCGGAGCCGCCGGTCGTGAATCAGCAATTCGGCCCGATGGACGGAAGGACGGCTGATCACAGCAAATTCGAAGCGCTCAAGGGCCCGTTCGCGGACAGCGCGGCGGTGACCAAAGCCTGTCTGACCTGCCATACCGAGGCGCAAAAGCACATCAAGAAGACCATCCACTGGACGTGGGATTACATCAATCCGCGCACCGGACAGCACCTCGGCAAAGAACACGTCATCAATAATTTCTGCACCAACGCCAAAGACAACGAAGGCATGTGCGGCGTCTGCCATATCGGCAACGGCGTGAAGGCCGGCGAGGAATATTCCTTCAACAAGCAGGACAGCGTCGATTGCCTGGTCTGTCATGACCGCACCAACACCTATTACCGGACGCCGCCGACCCGCGGCAACGCGGCCTGCAGCACCATGTTCGAAGGGCTGCCGAAGATCGACTTGGCCAAGGTCGCGCAACATGTCGGCCAGCCGGGCCGCGAAGATTGCGGCGCGTGCCATTATAACGGCGGCGGCGGCGACGGCGTGAAGCACGGCGACCTCGATTCCTCGCTCAACAAGCCGTCGAAATCGCTCGACGTGCATATGGCGGCGGACGGGCTGAATTTTTCCTGCACGGAATGCCATGTCACGAAAGAGCACCAGATCGCGGGCAGCCGCTATAACATGATCGCCAAGGACGACATCGGCGTCGGCAAGCCCGGGCAGCGGCGCGATGTCGCCACCTGCGAATCCTGCCACGGCGACAGGCCGCACCCCAAGCCGAGCCTGATCGGCTACCAGCTCGACGCCCATGCCGAGCGGATCGCCTGCGAAACCTGCCACATCCCCAGGATCGCGCGCGGCGGCGTCGGCACCATCGTCGACTGGGACTGGAAGACCGCCGGCAGGCTGTTGAACGGCAAGGGCTATTACGAAGAGGATTACAAGCAGGGCAATGGCGAAAGGCGCCACACCTATTGGTCGATCAAGGGCGCCTTCAAATGGGGCGAGAACCTCATCCCGACCTATAAATGGTTCAACGGCGAGATGATCTACACGCTGGCCGACACCAGGATCGACACCAGCAAGCCGGTCACGCCGATCAACGACCCGCAGGGCAGTTGGAAAGACCCCAAATCACGCATCTGGCCGTTCAAGGAAATGCATACCCGCATGCCTTACGACGCCGGCAACAAGACGCTGGTCTACAACCACCTTTGGGGCAATGACGACACCTCGTTCTGGGGCAATTTCGACCTCAAGAAATCGATCGCGGCAGGCATGAAAATCGAGCACCGGCCGTTCTCCGGCGACATCGGCTTCCTGCCCACCGTCTCCAACTGGCCGATCAACCATATGGTCGCGCCCAAGGAGGACGCGGTGAAATGCGGCGAATGCCATGCGCAAAAGAGCCGGCTCGCCGATGTGCCCGGCGTTTACATGCCCGGCCACACCCGCTTCCCGTGGATGGATTTCCTTGGCCTCGCCGGCCTCGGACTGACGCTTGGCGGCGTCGCCTTCCATGGCGGCCTGCGCATCGCCTTGAACAAGAAGAACAAGCAGAACAAGAACAAGGGAGAGGCGAAATGACCGCCGTCGCGAGCGACTTCATCAAAAAGGGCGAGCCCAAGCGCATCGTGATGATCTACAGCCGCTACGAGCGGTTCTGGCACTGGTCCCAGGCGGCGCTGATCTTCATTCTGGCCTTCACCGGCTTTTCCGTCCACGGACTCCTTCCGCTGCCCTACAAGACGGCGGTGCAGGTTCATTCCTATACGGCGATCGCCTTGATCGTCCTGTGGGCCTTCACCACCTTCTGGCATTTCACCACCGGCCAATGGCGGCAATATCTGCCCAGGCTGGCGAGCCTGCCGGCGATTCTCAAATTCTATGCCTGGGGCATCCTCACCGGCGCGCCGCACCCCTACACCAAGACCCTGAAGCGCAAGCAGAACGCCCTGCAATCGCTGGCCTATCTGTGGTTCATGCTGGTCATCGGCCCGGCTCTGTGGTTGTCGGGCATCGTCTATCTGACCTATCCGCTGTGGGCGAAAATGGCGGCGGGAACCATCGCTCTCCCGGTCGTCGCCTGCATCCATCTCGCGGCGGCCTATCTGATCAGCCTTTTCGTGATCATTCACATCTATATGACGACGACCGGCAAGACGCCGCTTCACTACGTCAAGACGATGATCACCGGCTACGACACGATCCCGCTGTCGAAGGCCGAGGCCGCCTATCTCGCCGAAGACGAGCCGGGGCGTCTGAAATGAGGTTTTGAACTCCTGACAGGCTGCCGGGCTCTTCCCCTCCCCCCACGCCTTCAGGTCAAGTAAATATCCCCCGGCAAAGCCGGGGGCTTTAAGATATGAGCCGCTCAAAGCGGCACTTGGAAGCGCTGACGCGCAGGTGGCCAATAACCTCGAGTTGTGCGGTGAGCTTCATTCACCAAGGTTCTGAATATGCACTATTCGCCAACCCAAGGCACATTGACCAATGCCCCAATATGCCCGGCCTTTGCGCCTCCAGTGACACCGTCCTCGGTCGACGATCGGTTTTTATCGGCGCCGCTGGCATCGGCTGATTGTGGACGACTGCCGTATAAGTCAAACTTCGACTGCCACCCCGGCAAAGCCGGGGGGTCTCTCGCTTACGCTAGAGGACGTTCCCTACCCCTGGGGAATGTCCTCTTTTTTTTGACATTCTCATGCTTTAGGGACGAGCAAAGCGGAAATGTTTGTTCCGCCTCCCGCGCGTTTCGCCTCCGATGGAGCCCCATGCCGATCGACCGCCGAAACCTGCTTGCCGCCGCCATGGCCTTCGGCCCGCTCCTCGCCGCCGGTCGCGTCCGGGCGCAGAATGCACCTCTCGACTCGCTGCTGCGCGACCCCGACGCGCCGGTCGGCGGAAATCCGGAAGGAGACGTCACCGTCGTCGCCTTCCTCGATTACAACTGCCCCTATTGCAAGAAATCGTCGCCGGTCCTCGACGGCCTGCTCCAGACCGACAGCGGCGTGCGGCTGGTCTACAAGGATTGTCCGGTTCTGAGCGACGCCTCGATGTTCGGCGCGCGCATGGCGCTGGCCGCGAAATATCAGGGCGCCTACCAGCAGGTTCACGCCGCCCTGATGCGCCTTCCCGGCCGCCGGAACGAGGAAGCCACGATGGAAGAGGCGATCGAGGCCTCGGGCGCCGATATCGCGCGGCTGAAAAGCGACCTCGACGCCCATGGCGGTGAAATCGACGCCCTTATCAAACGCAATCTCGCCGAAGCCCGCGCCCTCGGCTTCGATGGCGTGCCGAATTTCCTGATCGGCCCGTTCAGCTACAACGGCTACATCGACTTCGAGACCTTGAAATCGGCCGTCGCGCGGGTGCGCGCCGGCAAGCCGGTCGAGGAACCCGACACGCTCTGAAAAACAAAAAGCCCGTTGCGAGTGAAATCGCAACGGGCCTTGATGCTTTTTCGCCTCGCCTTATTCGACCGCGATGCGCGGCGCCTTCTTGGCCGGCGCCTGATTCATCGCGTCGCGGACCATTTCGGCCAGGGCGATATAAGGCTGGGCCTGGGGCGAAGCCGGATCCTTGGCGACGACCGGCAGGCCGGCGTCGGAGGTCTCGCGCACCGCGGCGTCGAGCGGCGCTTCGCCGAGGAAGGGCACGTTCATTTTTTCCGCTTCGGCCCGGGCGCCGCCATGGGAGAAAATATCCGTGCGCTCGCCGCAATGCGGGCACAGGAAATAGCTCATGTTCTCGAACAGGCCGTAGATCGGCACATGAACCTGATTGAACATGGCGATGCCGCGCCGCGCGTCGATCAAAGCGAGATCCTGCGGCGTCGAGACGATGACCGCGCCGGCGAGGCCGACATTCTGCGCCATGGTGAGCTGGGTGTCGCCGGTGCCGGGGGGCATGTCCACCACCAGCACGTCGAGCTCGCCCCAGGCCACGTCGCGCAGCAACTGGGTCAGGGCCGACATGACCATCGGCCCGCGCCAGACGATGGCCGCGTCGTCGGGCACCAGAAAGCCGATCGACATGACCTTGACGCCGAATTTCTCGATCGGCTTCAGCGCGCCGCCCTCCTCCATGTCGGGACGGCCGGAAATGCCGAACAGGCGCGGCTGCGAGGGACCGAACAGGTCGGCGTCGAGCAGGCCGACCTTGAGGCCGAGCCGGGCGAGGCCGATGGCGAGATTGGCCGAAGTCGTGGACTTGCCGACGCCGCCCTTGCCGGAAGCCACGGCGACGATCTTCTTGATGCCTTCGACGCCCTTCGCCTGGGGCGCGCCATGCCCGCCGTGATGCGCATGGCCATTGCCGGCCTTGGGCGCGGCTGGCTGCGGCGCGCTGTCGGGCGCGCGCTCGGAGGTCAGCACCACCACCGCGCCCTTGACGCCGGGAATGGCCTTGACCGCCTCTTCGGCGGCCTGCCGCATCGGCTGGCAATGGGGCGCCTGCTCGGGCGACACCGCGATGGAGAGAAAAACCTTGCCCTCGCGGATGCTGATTCCGGAAACGGCGCCGGTTTGCGGCAGCGGCGTCTTGCCGTCCGGTCCAGGAACCTTGGCCAAAGCCGCGAGAATGTCGTCATTATTGAACATGAATTGACCCTTTGCTGCGCTTTCCCCGTCCGATTGCGCGTGTTGTCGTGACTGGCCCGGCAAGCCTTATGATTATGCGATTGGCGCCGGCAGGCCTTGTGCATGTGTGATCGGCGGCTGCAAATGTCCAGCCGCCAAATGCGCGAAAAAGCACTCAGGCCCCGCCTTGCGGGCGGGGCCTGATGTTGGGCGCGCCGGCGTCAGTCGGCGGCGACGTCGAGACCGGCCTCGCGGGCCTTGCGCTCGAAATATTTCTCCGCCTCTTCGGTGAAGTCGTCGGTGCGGACGTAGCACGAGGTGCGCGGATGGTTGACCATGTTGGCGTCCGGCTCGATCTCCAGCGCCTCGAGGAAGGCCGGCAGGCCGATACGGTCGATGGTCTCGCCGATGCGCTCGTGCTCCAGCGCGTTGTCGGCGAAGAACTCCATCATCCGGCGGGCCAGATCGACCAGGTTCCGGTAGTCCTCGTCGGTGTCCAGCTTGAAGAACGGGATGAGGTTGATGCCCATCAGGTCGCCGACCTTCAGCGCGCGCTTGCCGCCCACCAGAATGGTCGCGCCCTTGTCGTCGCCCGGCTGCAAGGCCTTGCCGCCCATGACGTTCAGGCAATGCATGCAGCGCACGCAGCTCTTGTTGTCGACATCGAGCGTGTCGTCGTCGTTGAGCGACAGAGCGCGAGTCGGGCACATGGCGATCACATGGTCGATCGCATATTTGCGCCCCACCCGCGCCACATAGGCCTTCACGCCGTCCTGGTTGACCTTCATGTTGTCGCGCCAGGTGCCGATCACCGCGAAATCGGCGCGGTGGATGGCGTTGACGCAATCGTTGCCGCAGCCCGAGAATTTGAACTTGAACTTGTAGGGCAGCGCCGGACGGTGCATTTCGTCCAGGAACTCATTGATCACTTCGCGATGCGCCTTGACTTCGTCATAGCAGGACATTTCGCAGCGCGCATGGCCGACGCAGGACATCGAGGTGCGCAAAGCCGGGCCGGCGCCGCCGAGGTCGAAGCCCATTTCGTTGAGCTCGTCGAAGGCCGGCTGGACGTTCTCGCTGGAACAGCCCTGGAACATGATGTCGCCGGACTGGCCGTGGAAGGCGATCAGGCCCGAACCGTGTTTTTCCCACACGTCGCACATCTTGCGCAGAACGTCGGTGTCATAATGCATGCCGGCCGGCGGCTGGATGCGCAGGGTGTGAAATTCCTTGGAGGCCGGGTATTTGGAGGCCATTTCCGAAAAGCGCGGGATGACGCCGCCGCCGTAGCCGACGACCGAAACGGTGCCGCCCTTCCAGTAGCCCGTCCGCTCTTCATAGGAGTGCTCGAGCTGGCCGAGAAGGTCGTTCATCATCGGCGCATAGGTCGCGCCGGCGTTGTCGCGCAAACGCTTCAAGCCGGTGACGAAGCTCGGCCACGGCCCGCTCTCCAGCTGGTCCAGCATCGGCGTCGGATGGTGGGTTTTGGTTTCTTCCTGTGACATCTACGTCCTCCTTCGCGACGCGCCAAATTGCGCCGCCGGTTGGCTCATGCGTGTTTTGCAGGCTCTCCCGTGCCGGGAGATCGCGACCTGACCCTGTCATTATCATTTTTTCTCATGATAACATGGATTATGAATATGAGAATGGGGCTGGACGACAAATCTGGAATTTTTCTCAAGACTCGATAACGAGGTTGTATATCAGGTCGTTAGACCTATATCAGCCACACTTTCTTTAACCCGCTGCATGGGAGTGAAGCAATGATCGACGCGAATTGGCCGAGCGAGATTCGGCTCGCCGACAAGGGCAAAACGCTCAAGGTGACTTTCGAAAACGGCGAATCCTTCGCCCTTCCCGCCGAGTTGCTGCGAGTTGAGAGCCCGAGCGCCGAAGTCCAGGGCCATTCGCCCGCCGAACGCAAGACGGTCGCGGGCAAGCACGACGTGGCGATCCTCACCATCGAGCCGATCGGCAATTACGCGGTGAAGCTGCAATTCGACGACATGCACGACACCGGGATCTTTACCTGGGTCTATCTCCACGATCTCGGCGTCCGCCAGGATACGATCTGGCAAAACTACCTCAACGAACTCGAGGAAAAGGGCCTGTCGCGCTAAACGAAAGCGACGCTTTTCGCTTTTCGTCTCTTGCCGACCCTTGCGAAACGTTTGATCTGGATCAATCTCAGACAGAGGTGTTCCGCGCGGGCGGGCGCTCGCGCCAAACGCAAGGGGCGGAGCCATGCAAGACAGCGTTCAGCCGGCCGAGGCCGGCGTTGCGCCGCGCGTTCGGCGCGCGGTCGTCATTCGCAAGCTGCAAATCGGCGAGATTCCCAAGGCTTTGGGTGCGGGCTGGAACGATTTCAGGACCGCGCCCGGCTATGGACTGGTCGTCGGCGGCGCGCATGTGGCGGTCGGCTGGCTGATTATTTTGCTGGTGCGGCTTTCCGGCTTCCATTCGCTCGCCTATCCGCTGCTCACCGGCGTCGCCCTGGTGACGCCCTTTTCGGCGGCGGCGCTTTATGAAGTCAGCCGGCGGCTGGAAAAAGGTGAAAAACTGTCCTGGGGCGCCGTGCTTCGTTCGGTCAGGGACAGCGGCGGCCGCGACCTCGGCTGGATGTGCCTGGTGTCGCTGTTCGCCTTCATCATCTGGGTCGATTTCGCCACCTTCCTTTATCTGATGTTCTATGGCCTGGATATGCCGGACCCCACGGCGTTCGTTCAACAGGCGCTGACCACATCGAAGGGAATAGCTTTCATCCTCACCGGCAATTTTTTTGGCGGCCTGATCGCCTTCGCGATCTTTTCGCTTACCGTCGTCTCCTACCCGCTGCTGCTCGACCGCGACGTCGATTTCGCCACCGCGATGATTTCTTCGGTCAAGGCGGTCAGGACGAACCCTCTGCCCATGCTCGCCTGGGCCGCCGTCATCGCTGTGTTGCTGGCGCTTGGCCTGATGACCGCCCTGCTCGGCCTGACGATCGTTCTGCCGCTGCTTGGCCACGCCACCTGGCATGTCTATCGCGCCGTGGTCGAACCGGAGCCCCCGCCCGGAGGCGGCGCATGATGATCGCCCTTCGCCTCAATCCTGCGTTCCCTTCAACATTTCCAGAAAAGCGAGCGCCGCCGGGGGCATTCTTTTGGCTTTCAGATGGGCCGCGTACCAATGGCCGACGATGGGAAAACCCTGCACGTCGAGCTCGCGCAGCAGGCCGCCGGCCAGTTCGAGCGTCAGGACATGGCGGGAGAGGATGGCAAGGCCGAGGCCGGCGGCGGCTGCCTGTTTGATGGTTTCGTCGCTGCCGAGCGTCATGCGCGCCGGCGGGCGGATTTCATGGCGCGCGAAAAAGCGCTCCGCCGCCTGGCGCGTGCCGGAGCCCGGCTCGCGCAGCAAAAAAGGCTCGTCTTCCAGGCTTTTCGGCGGAATGGCGCGGCCGGCGGCCAGCGGATGATCGGGCGCGGCCACCATCACCAGCGGATTTTCGGCGATGGGAAAGGCCTCGACCTCCATGTCCTTCGGGATGCGGCCCATGATGTAGAGATCGTCGCGGTTCTGGGCCATGCGCTCCAGCATCTGGTCGCGGTTGACCACTTCCATGATCAGTTCGATCTTCGGATGCAGGCGGCAGAAATCGCCGATCAGCCGCGTGGCGAAATAACGCGCCGTGGTGATCATGGCGAGGCGCAGTTCGCCGCGCTCCAGCCCGCGCATTTCCGCCAGTTCCTGACCGAGCATGTCCAGCCGCGCCAATATCTCCCGCGCCGCCCGCGCGCCCGCCTGGCCGGCCTCGGTGAGAAAAAGCTTCTTGCCCGCCTGCTCGTGTAAGGCTGCGCCGAGCGCCTCCGCCAATTGCTTGATCTGAATGGAAAAAGCCGAGGGCGTCATATGCAGGTCCTCGGCGGCGCGGGTCATGTTCATATGCTGGCCGAGCGCCGCCAGCAGGCGCAATTGATGCATGGTGACCCGTCGCAGCATCGTTTTATCTTACTATGATATTATGCTTTAAACTATGAACTTTAATCAAACCATAAACAAGAGCAAAAAGCCTTCCGACGGTCCGGCGGCAAGCCGGTCGCTTAAGGAGGAAAGCCCAATGGCCAAGACCTACAAGGCAGGCGTGAAGGAATATCGGGAAACTTATTGGGAGCCTAATTATTCGGTGCGCGAAAGCGACGTGCTGGCGGTGTTCAAGATCGTGCCGCAGCCGGGCGTGCCGCGCGAGGAAGCCGCCGCGGCGGTAGCCGCCGAAAGCTCCACCGGCACCTGGACCACGGTGTGGACCGATCTTCTCACCGATCTCGATTATTACAAGGGCCGCGCCTACGCGATCGAGGACGTGCCCGGCGACGACGAAGCCTTCTACGCCTTCGTCGCCTATCCCATGGGCCTGTTCGAGGAAGGCTCGGTGGTCAACGTCTTCACCTCGCTGGTCGGCAATGTCTTCGGCTTCAAGGCGGTGCGCAGCCTGCGCCTGGAGGACGTCCGCTTCCCGCTGTGGTTCGTCACCACCAATCCCGGCCCGCCCCATGGCATCTATGTCGAGCGCGACAAGCTCAACAAATACGGCCGCCCGCTGCTGGGCTGCACCATCAAGCCCAAACTCGGCCTCTCGGCCAAGAACTACGGCCGCGCCGTTTACGAGTGCCTGCGCGGCGGCCTCGACTTCACCAAGGACGACGAAAACATAAATTCGCAGCCGTTCATGCGCTGGCGCGACCGCTTCCTGTTCTGCCAGGAGGCGATCGACAAGGCCGAAGCCGAAACCGGCGAGAAAAAGGGCCATTACATGAACTGCACCGGCCCGACCATGGAGGAGATCTACAAGCGCGCCGAATTCGCCAAGGAGATCGGCTCCAAGATCATCATGAGCGATTACCTCACCGTGGGCTGGTCGGCGCACACCAGCCTTTCCAAATGGTGCCGCGACAACGGCGTCATGCTGCACGTCCACCGCGCCATGCATGCCGTCATCGACCGCAACCCGCGCCACGGCATCAATTTCCGGGTGCTGACCAAGCTGCTGCGCCTGATCGGCGGCGACCACCTGCACTCCGGCACCGTCGTCGGAAAGCTGGAAGGCGACCGCGAGGCGACCTTGGGGTGGATCGGCATGATGCGCGAGCGCTACACCAAGGAAGACCGGGCCAAGGGCATCTTCTTCGACCAGGACTGGGGCCAGATGCCCGGCGTGTTCCCGGTAGCCTCCGGCGGCATCCATGTCTGGCACATGCCGGCTTTGGTCTCGATCTTCGGCGACGACTCGGTGCTTCAGTTCGGCGGCGGCACGCTCGGCCATCCCTGGGGCAACGCCGCCGGCGCGGCGGCCAACCGCGTGGCGCTCGAAGCCTGCGTCCAGGCCCGCAACGAGGGCCGCCACCTCGAGCGCGAGGGCCGCGACATCCTCACCAAGGCCGCGCAAAGCTCGCCCGAACTGAAGATCGCCATGGAGACATGGAAGGAGATCAAGTTCGAATTCGACACGGTGGACAAGCTCGACGTCGCCCATCGCTGATTTGTCGAACCAGTCCGCGCGGAAGCCAGGGCTCGCTCATTGATCCTTGGCTCTCAGTCCCAGAGAATTCGGAGAAAACAAGATGAGCAACGTTCAAGCTTATAATTCACGTTTGAGCGACGACGCCAGCAAACGGTTCGAGACATTTTCCTACCTGCCGCAGATGACTGCCGAGGAACTCCGCAAGCAGGTGCAATATATCGTCGATCGCGGCTGGAACCCGGCGGTCGAACATTGCGAGCCGGAAAATGCGATGATGGATTATTGGTACATGTGGAAACTGCCGATGTTCGGCGAAACCGACGTGGACCGCATCCTCGCCGAGGCCGAGGCCTGCCGCAAAGCCAATCCCAGGCATCTGGTGAAATTGATCGGCTACGACAATGTCCGCCAGACGCAAGGGACCGCGATGCTGATCTTCCGCCCCGCCGCGTGACCCGAAAGCCATCGCTCTTAGCGAGAGCCGATGGCGAAAAGACGCCTTCGGATTTCCTCCCCGTCCGAAGGCGTCCACGCAAGGCGCGCTTCCACCGAGACGTGCGCGCGCAAAAAAAGACGCCGAGGAAACCCGCTCAAGGATTCTCACGATGGACGACATCGCCAGTCAATATCGGGTCAGGACCGCGCCCTATTACCGCGCCGCCGGCCACGAAATCGAGCAGTTCCAGGCCGCCTATGACGCGCGCCTGCCGATGATGCTGAAGGGCCCCACCGGCTGCGGCAAATCCCGTTTCGTCGAATATATGGCCCACCGGCTCGGCCGCCCGCTGGTCACCGTGGCCTGCAACGAAGACATGACCGCCGCCGATCTGGTCGGGCGCTTCCTGCTCGACCGCGACGGCACGCGCTGGCAGGACGGGCCGCTGACCGCCGCCGCCCGCATGGGCGCGATCTGCTATCTCGACGAAGTGGTGGAGGCGCGCCAGGACACCACCGTCGTCATCCATCCGCTTACCGACCACCGCCGCGTGCTGCCGCTCGACAAGAAGGGCGAGCTGGTCGCGGCCCATCCCGACTTCCAGCTGGTGATCTCCTACAACCCGGGCTACCAGTCGCTAATGAAGGATCTGAAGCCTTCGACCAAGCAGCGTTTCGGCGCGCTCGATTTCAACTACCCCTCCCCGGAAATCGAGGCCGAGATCGTCGCCCACGAGACCGGGATCGATCCGAAACAGGCGGAAAAGCTGGCGCAGATCGCCCTGCGCTCGCGCAACCTCAAGGGCCATGGGCTGGACGAAGGCATTTCCACCCGCCTGCTGATCTATGCCGGGGCGCTGATCGTCAAGGGCGTGCCGGCGCCCGACGCCTGCGGCATCGCCATGGTGCGGCCGCTGACCGACGATCCCGACATGCGCGACGCGCTCGACGCGGCCGTCGCCGCCTTCTTCCCGTAACCGAGGCGGCGATGGACCCGGAACTCGCCGCCACTCGGCAGTCCCTCGCCGAGGTCTCGCCGCAAATCGCCGAGGTTCTCGACGCGGTCCTGCACGAGGCCGCGCGCAATCTCAGCCCCGCCGGCTTGCGCAATTATCTCGAAGGCGCGCGCGGCCTGTCCGAGCTTGGCCGCGGCCCCGGCCCGGTGCTGGCCTTTCTCGAAGCCATGCCGGCGCTGGCGCGCGAGATCGGCGAGGATCAGGTCAAGGATTGCGCCTTGGCCGCGATGAAGCTCGCCTCGGTCACCTCGGGCGAGGTCATCGCCATGTTCCTCGCCACCGCGCCCAATGCCGCGCGGCGGCTCGGCGACGCCGATCTGTTCGCGGCTTATGTCCAGTTCCTGCACCAGCTTTCGGCCCGGGCGCCGCGGGGTTTAAGGCCGATGTTCGGCGTGCTCGACGACCTGCTGCACAAGCTGTCGCTGGGCGGTCTGCGGCGCTGGGCCTTTTTCGGCGCCGAGGCGCATCGCACCGACTTCAAGACTCAAACTCAATATTTCGCGCTGAATACGCCCGACAGCCTCGCCGTCCTGCAGAAGGAGCGCAAGGGGGCTTTGTTCGTCGATCACCAGCGCAAGCTCACCGCCACTCTGCGCGCCTTGTGGGGCCGCGAGTTCACTTTGCGCCCGGCTTCCGCCGAATATGCCGAATTCCAGCCCTTCATCGAGGATTTCGCCTTGCGCCTGCCCGACGCCGCGCAGGACGAGCCGGGCCTGCCGGGCCTCGACTTGTTCCGCGCGGCGGCCGCCCATATGGCCGCGCATCTGGTCTATATGCGCGAGCCGATTTCCGCCCAGGAGCTGACCCAGGCGCAGATGATGCTGATCGGCTTCGTCGAGGACGCCCGCGTGGAAGCTCTGGCGCTGCGCGACCTGCCCGGCCTGAAAAGCCTGTGGCGCCCGGCTTTGGCCATCGCGCGCGGCCCGTCCGAACATCCCTCGCAGCTTTTGCTGGAGCGCCTCGCCCTCGCCTTGCTCGATCCGCAGGAGTCCACCGGCGATGTGGAAGCGGACGCGTTCGCCCGCCGCTTCCACGAGACTTTTCCGGCAAAAGGCGAGGACGCCAATTTCGCCTGGGGTTTGGGGCTGGAGCTTTATCATCTCCTGGCCAATCGCCGCGCTTTGCCCTCGCTACGGCAATTGCAGCGGCTGCGCCTGCCGCACCGCGACGACAACCGCTATATCTGGGCCTTCGCCGAACTCGACTGGTCGCGCGAAGCCGAGCGCATCCACATGCCGAAGCAGACCCGCCGCCGCGCTTCGCTGATGGAATTCGTCAATGAGGTGGAGGTCGAAACCGCCGGCGACGACGCTCAGGAAGTCTGGACGCTCGACGGCACGCTCTACGACGACGACGACACGACCTTTAACGAGAAATACGGGACCGATCCGGTCTCCGATCCGATCCCCTATCACGAATGGGATTATCAGGCGCAGACCTTCCGCCCCGACTGGGCGATTTTGCGCGAATATCGCGGCCCGCCCGGCGACCCGAGCGACATCGACGCCATCGTCTCGCGCCACAAGCCGGTCGCCAGCCGGTTGCGCCAGATCGTCGACAAGCTCAGGCCGCAGGGCGTGCAGCGCGAGCGCAAGCTCGAAGACGGCGACGAGATCGACATCAACGCCGCCGTGGATTACCTGATCGACCTGCGGCTCGGGCGCGATCCGGACCCGCGCATCACCATGCGCAACCGGCTGAAAACCCGCGATCTCGCGGTGCTGATCCTGCTGGACCTTTCCGAATCCACCAACGATCCCGCGCCCTCGGGCGAGCAGAGCATTCTCGACCTGACCCGCGAGGCCTCCGCCTTGCTCTCGCGCGTCCTGTCCGACATCGGCGATCCTTTCGCTCTCGACGGCTTCTGCTCGGACGGGCGCGGCGACGTGAAATATTTTCCGCTCAAACCCTTCGAGACGCGGTTCGACGACAGCGCCAAGACGCGGCTCGCCGGGATGAAGGGCGGTTTTTCGACGCGCATGGGCGCGGCCTTGCGCCATGCCGGCGCCAAATTGCGCCGCCAGCCGCAGAAGAAGAAACTGATCCTGCTGGTGACGGACGGCGAGCCGGCGGATGTGGACGAGCGCGATCCCAATTATCTGCGCCGCGACACCAAAAAGGCGGTCGAGGAGTTGAACATGAGTGGAATCCACACCTTCTGCCTGACGCTGGACCCGCGCGCCGATCATTATGTCGAGCGCATTTTCGGCGCCAAGAATTTCACCATCGTCGACAAGGTCGAGCGCCTGCCCGAACGCCTGCCGCAACTCTTCGCGGAATTGACGGGATAGGCGCACGCTTGGCGCGCACTGGAGATGACGAGTTTCGGCTCGAAGGAGAACTTCCGGCGTGTTTCCGCGAAGGTCTCATCATGTAACAGCAAGCAGCCCTTGCTACTCGCCAGTTTATTGGAGGCTAGGCGACACCGAAGAATCTCAATATGACCGATATGCGCCCCTCGGCCAGCGTCGCGATGGCGTATGTGTCACTTGGGTCGGCAGCGCGGTTTGCCTCGTATCGCTTTGTTGAGAAGAGGGGCCGCGTCGTCCCGGTCCGTCCGCAAAGAGGCGATGATCCGCACTAGCTACGAGGCCGTCATTGCACTAACATTCCAATTGGACCAGCGGGGCCGATCAACGGGATAAGGTGAGAGCATATGCGCAAATCCTTTGATCAATTGAAGAGAATTCCGCTTTTATTGACCGCCATTCATGTTGCATTGGTCCTTTTTCCGGTGACGGCTCGCGCGGGCTCCGGCTTCTTCGAACTCGGAGCCGATAGGGCCGAAGTCCTCGTCTACATCGACAAAACCAATCAACAAATGACGGTTTCTTTGGATGGGGAGGAAAGATATCGATGGCCGGTATCAACGGGCCGACCGGGATATGCAACTCCATCTGGAACCTATACCGCGACGTCTATGAACGAAATCTGGTATAGTAAAGAGTTTGACAACGCCCCCATGCCCCATGCCATTTTCTTTATAAAAGACGGTCATGCCATCCATGGCACCTTCGAGGTGAAGAATCTTGGCAAGCCCGTATCGCATGGCTGCGTGCGTATCTCGCCTGAAAATGCCGCGATACTTTATCAGCTGGTGCAGGAGAATGGCTTGGAGAATACAAAGGTGGTGCTTACCGGCTCTGGTCCGGGCAAGGTCGCCACGGGTCGGACAAGCCCGCGTGGGCATTTTTCTGGGCCATCATCCGACGCCCCATCTCACAATAGAACCCAGGGATACGATCAATCGCCATGGAGCTTTTTAGGTTGGTGAAGACCAGATTGTCGCGTTTTTAGGATTGCGGTCCGTTGCACAAGACCGCTAGCGCTCCGAAACGGGGAATTCGCGCCCTTCGGCGCCGGGAATCAAAGGTTGGATTTCGACCGCCGGCTTTTTGTCTTGGCGCATCTTCTTGTCCGAACCGAAGGTCGGCGCAAGCGAATACTTGGCCTGCTTTTCGAAAATATCCGCCAGCCGCGCCAACCAAACGCGCGACGAAGCCGCGGACCGGGCGGGGCAAGCCGGAATTTCCTCCGCGCTCCTGCCCGCCCGGCGCAAGGCGGCGCGAATTTGCCGCTTGCGGTGACGCTCGAAATTCTGTTGCCTGTGGCGGATGGCTTTTCATTTCACCCCCGCCGAAGGATGGTCCGCCGGGCTGTTCGCCCTTCACGTCGCGGCGTTTTTTTTCGCCTTTCGCGCGATCCGCTCGGCGCGCACGCCGCAGGGGGCGGTCGGCTGGACCTTTTTCCTGATGGTCCTGCCCTGGCTCGGCGTGCCGGCCTATCTGGTGTTTGGTGATTTCCGCTATCCCGATATGGTGCGCGCGCGCCGCGCGTCGCAAATTTCCAGCCGCGCCGGAATCGCGGATTTCGATGACCGCAAGCCTTCGGCGGAGGCCGAGGGCGATCCCGTGCGCGCCGGCTTCGAAGCCCTGGCGGAACGGCGCGCGGCCATGGGCAATGCGGCGGATCTGCTGATCGACATCGCCGCCTTCGACGCGATTTTCGAAGGCATCGCGGCCGCCCGCCATTACATCCTGATCGAGACCTATATCTTGCGCGGCGACCGGACCGGCCTTCGCCTCCAGGAGCAGCTGATCGCCAAGGCGCGCGAGGGCCTGCGCGTCCATGTTCTCTACGATCCCTTCGGCAGCCATGGCCTCGGCCGCGCCTTCATCGCGCGGCTGCGCCACGCCGGCGTCGAAATCGCCAATTTTCACGCCCGCCACAAGAGCCGGCTGTTCGCGCCGATGCGGCTCAATTTCCGCGATCATCGCAAGATCGCGGTGATCGACGGGGAAATCGGCTTCACCGGCGGCTTCAATTTCGGCGACGAATATCTCGGCCGCAATCCCCGCCTCGGCCCTTGGCGCGACACGATGGTCCGCCTCGAAGGCCCGGCCGTGGCGCAGCTCCAGGCCCATTTTGCCGAGGACTGGCATTGGGCGACCGGCGAAAGCCTGAACCTGAACTGGCGGCCGAAAGAGGCCGCCAACGGCGCCCCCGCGCTGGTCCTCGCCTCGGGGCCGGCGGACGCGCGGGAAACCGGCTCTCTCTATTTCCTCCACGCGCTGACCTGCGCGCGCAAAAGAATATGGATCGCCTCGCCCTATTTCACGCCCGACCCCAGCCTGATGAACGCCATGCGGCTGGCGGCGGCGCGCGGCGTCGACGTGCGGGTGATCCTCGCGGGAGAGCGCGACCATTGGCTGGTGTGGCTCGCCGGCTTCGCTTTTCTGGACGAAATGCGCGGCTCCGGCGTGCGGTTTTATCGCTACCGGCCGGGCTTCATGCACCAGAAAGTCGTGCTGATCGACGACACGACCGCGGCGGTCGGCAGCCACAATCTCGACAGCCGCTCGTGCCGCCTGAATTTCGAAGCGAGCGCGCTGATCTTCGACCCCGGTTTCGCCCAGAAAGTCGCGGCCATGCTGGAGGCGGACTTCGCGGCCTCGACGATCGACGCCCGCCCGCTTGCCGACCAGCCGGTGGCGCTGCGCATCGCCGCCCCCGTCGCCCGGCTTTTCGCGCCGATTTTGTGACGGCGCCGCCCCCACCCTGACCCTCCCCACAAGGGGGAGGGAATCGCTCACGCCGATTTCGCGTCACGAAACGCCTGGAAACACGCCTTCCGCAACGCCCGCGCCGCGCGGTTGGCCCGCGTCCGCCGGCCGCCGCTCCCCCTCCCCCTTGTGGGGAGGGCTGGGGTGGGGGTGAGAACCTCTGGCGTTGGGGCGCGCCACCCCCCACCTGACCCTCCCCACAAGGGGGAGGGAATCAGGTTCGCGCTCAAATCTCCCTCACTCCCCCGCCGCTTCGACCAGCCGCGCGGCGTAGCGCGCCATGGTGTCGACTTCGAGATTGATCCGGTCGCCGGCCTTGCGGGCGCCCCAGTTGGTCACTTCCAGCGTGTGCGGAATCAGCAGGACGGTGAAGACATTCTTTTCAACCTTGTTCACCGTCAGCGAGGTTCCGTTCAACGCCACCGAGCCCTTTTCGGCGATGAATTTCGCCAGATTCCTGGGCGCCTCGATCTCGAAATGAGCCATGCCGTCGAAGTCGCGCCGCGACAGCAGAATCGCCACGCCATCGACATGGCCGGACACCATATGGCCGCCGAGTTCGTCGCCAAGCCTGAGCGCCCGCTCCAGATTGATCCGCTCGCCCGGCGCCCAGTCGCCGGCCGTGGTCACGGCCAAAGTCTCGGCGGCGGCGTCGACCTCGTGCCAGCTGACAAAACCGTCACCCTCGGCGCGCGGGCCGAAAGCGACTAAAGTCATGCAGATTCCGTCATGGGCGACCGAGGCGCCCAGCTCCAGGCTGTCATGCCGATAATGCGAGGCGATTTTCAGCCGCCTGAGGTCGCCGCGCGGCGCGACCGACTCGAGCTTTCCGAGATCGCTGATCAGGCCGGTGAACATTCAGATCCTCTCGTAATGGATGAAGCGGTCTGCCCCAAGCAAGCCTTGTTCCACGACGCGATGGAGGCCCGAGTTGGCCAGAAGGTCGCGCGCCCACGCCGGCAGGGCTTCGACGCCCTTGCGCCCGAGCGGTTTGGGCGCGGTGAACAGGATCGTCTCGTCGGCCAGGCCGCGCGCGATCAATTCGGCGCCGACGCGCGGCCCGCCTTCCGAAAAAACTCTTGTCAGCCCGCGCGCGCCAAGCGCCCGCAAGGCGGCGTCGAGGTCGATCCGCCCTTGCGCCAGTTGGCAATCCACCAGCTCGACGCCCAGCTCTTCCAGCGCCGCGCGCCGCGCCGGGTCCGCGCCCGCGCCACAGAAAACCAAAGTGGGAAATTCCCGCGCCCCGACCGCGAGGCGCGAGCGCGGCGGCAGGTCGAGCCGCGCGTCGAGCACCACCCGCAAGGGCTTGCGGTCGCAACCCGGCAGGCGCACGGTCATCAGCGGATCGTCGCCGAGCGCCGTGCCGATGCCGACCATGATCGCGTCATGCTGGGCGCGCAGGACATGGGTGCGCAGATTGGCCGCCGGGCCGGTGATGGCGAGGCGGGGATCATGCGCGTCGCCCGCCGCGAAGCCGTCCGCCGTCTGGGCGATTTTCAGCGTCACCATCGGCCGGCCTTCGGTGACGCGCAATATATGGCCGCGATGCGCCCGCCTGCCCTCTTCCGGCAGAACGTCTGGCGCGACCTCGATCCCGGCCCGCCGCAAGAGACCATAGCCCTCGCCCGCGACGCGATCGTCCGGGTCTGTCGGACCGCCGACCACGCGCGCGATTCCCGCCGCGACAATGGCTTCCGCGCAGGGCGGGGTCTTGCCGTGATGGGCGCAGGGCTCCAGCGTCACATAAAGCGTGGCGCCCCTGGCGAGACCGCCGGCTTGCGCCAAAGCCTGGGTTTCGGCGTGAGGCCGCCCGCCCGGCGCCGTCGCGCCGCGCCCGACCGCCACGCCGTCGCGCACGATCAGAGCGCCGACCGCCGGATTGGGCGCGGTCGCGCCGAGATGGCGCCGGCCGAGCGCGAAGGCGGCGCGCATGAAACGTTCATCGTCGGCGGAGCAAGCCATGTCAGCCGTCCTCCTCCTTGCGCCGCGCCGCGCCCTCATCGGCGAATTCGTCGAGCAGCGGGCCGAAGTCGCGGGCCTCGCGGAAATTCCGATAGACCGAAGCGAAACGCACATAGGCGACTTCATCGAGGGTTTTCAGGCCCTGCATCACCAGTTCGCCGATGGTTTCGGAAGGGATATCCGCCTCGCCCTGATTTTCGAGCTGGCGCACCAGCCCGTTGAGCATGCGGTCCACGCGCTCCGGGTCCACCGGGCGCTTGCGCAGGGCGATCTGCACCGAACGCACCAGCTTGTCGCGGTCGAAGGGCGCGCGCCGGCCGGATTTCTTGATCACCGTCAGTTCGCGCAACTGCACGCGCTCGAAAGTGGTGAAGCGCCCGCCGCAATCGGGACAGACGCGACGGCGGCGGATCGAGGACGAATCGTCGGTCGGCCGGGAATCCTTCACCTGGGTGTCGAGACTGCCGCAATAGGGACAACGCATGAATGAGCCCCTTCCGGCGCATGGGAACAGCGCCGCGAATCGAATCCGCCCAGCGTCAGCGAATTCTATCTTGCCGTCTGGCGCCGCGCGCCACAAGTTTGCAGCCTTTTCAGTTGGGAGCATTTTCAGTTCCTTGGCGCCCGCCGCCGCTCTATGCTTAGGCGGCTGAAACGCAGGAGCCGGAAGCTTGCTGGGACTTATCGCCAAACCGCGCAGGCGGGCCCTGATCGTGGCGCTCGCCTTTCTCTTTCTGGGCGGCGCGCTGGCGGCGTTCTATTTTCTCTCGCCCCACGCGGTGCTGCGCCTCACCACCGGCCCCGAGGGCGGCCAGGCGCATCGCTTTGTCGAGGCCTTCATCAAGGTGGCCGAGGCGCAGCATCCGCGCATCCGGATCAAGCCCGTCGTCGTAAACAACCTGCGCGACAGCTCCAAGGCGCTGGAGCAGGGCAAAGTCGATCTCGCCATCATTCGCAGCGACGTCCGGCTGCCGGCCAATGGCGAAATTCTGGTCATCCTGCGCCGCGACGCCCTGGCCTTCGTCGTTCCGCATCATTCGGACATTTCCAGTCTCGCCGACCTTTCCGGCAAGACCATCGCGCTTCCGACCGGGCCGGCGCAGGAGGACAATTCCCATGCCCTCGACATCCTGCTCTCCTATTACAATATCGTGCCCGACAAGGTGAAACGGCTTTTCCTGGCGGCGGCCGACATCGGCGCGGCGATCGAGCGCAAAAAGGCCGCGGCGGCGCTGGCCGTCGGCCCGGTCGGCCCCGGCGACGTGGTCGAGACCGTCGCCTCCATTGCCCACGCGACGCATGGCGCGCCAAAGATCCTCGACTTCGACGACGCCGACGCCATCGTCAAACGCTTCCCCATATTCGAATCCTACGACGTGCCGCAGGGCGGGTTCCACGCCCGGCCGGACGTCCCGGACGACAGTGTGACCACCCTGGCGGTCAATTATCGTTTCGCCGTGTCCATCGCCATGCCGGACATTGTCGCCAACGCCATCGGCCGCTCGATCCTGGCGGCCAAGGCGCAAATGATGAATCTGTCGCCGCTGGCCGGCCAGATCGAGGCGCCCGACACCAGCGACCAGAATCCGCTGCTGCCGATCCATCCCGGCTTCGCCGATTATCTCAACAATGGCGACCAGAGCTTTTTCGACCAGGCGCAACGCTATCTTTATATTGTCGGCATTCCGTTGAGCGTCGGCGTTTCGCTGTTCACGCTTTTGTTCTCGACCTGGAGCGCGCGCGGCGCGCGGAAGGATCGCGACGCCCTGCGGCGGCTGATCGCTCTCGCCGGCGAGGCCGAGGCGGCGGACCGCGCCCGGCTCGAAAGCCTGGAGCACGAATTGCACGCGGCGGTCGCGGCCTCGATCGACGCTTCAGGCAATCAGGCCGAGCAATGGAAGACGTCGCTCGCCGTCCAACACGCCATGCGGCGGTTCGAACAGCGCCGCGCCGCCCTCTCGGCCACGCCCGGCCCGGAAGCCGCAAAATCCGAAATCGGCCCGCCGCATTCGTCGTGACGCGGCAGGCGCCTTTGCCTCAGACCTGTTCGATCTCGACCAGGACGCCGTTGAAATCCTTGGGGTGCAGGAACAGAACCGGCTTGCCGTGGGCGCCGATTTTCGGCTCGCCGTCGCCGATCACCCGCGCGCCGGTGTTTTTCAGCCGGTCGCGCGCGGCCATAATGTCCTCGACCTCATAGCAGACATGATGCATGCCGCCATCCGGGTTCTTTTCCAGGAATTTGGCGATCGGCGAGGCCGCGCCCAGCGGCTCCAGCAGCTCGATCTTGGTGTTGGGCAATTCGATGAAAACCACCGTCACGCCATGTTCGGGCAGCGCCTGCGGCGCGGACGCCTTGGCGCCCAGAACGTCGCGATAGGTCGCCGCGGCGGCGGCGACATCCTTCACCGCTATGGCGACATGGTTCAGGCGGCCGATCATTCGCAAATTCCTTTGCTTTCAGTTTCCGCAAGATCGCTTCGCAATCCGCGGAAACGCCATGGCGCGAAAATCCGTTAAGTCGCAGGTGGATTTTTGCGCCAGCGGAATGCGAATTCCGCAGGCGGAAATCGCATCAGACCTCGATCGCCAGCACATGGACGTGCGGCTTCTTGCCCCAGACCCCCGCGACCGCCGCGCGCACGGCGCGCTCGATCGCGGCGCAGGCGGCGTCCGCGTCCCTTTTGCGGGCGCGGGGCAATGAGTCGAGGGTTTCGAATAGAGCGCGATCCACCACTTCGTCCATTGGACGATTGTCGCGAGTCTTGCGCGGCAGGCCGAACATGGTGACGTCCGGCACGCCCGCGACATCGCCCTTGGCGGTCAAGGCGAAGGCGATGGAAACGATCCCCGCCGCCGCCAGCCGGTGGCGCTCGCGGAAACATTCGTCTTTCTCGCTCAGGATCAGTTCGCCGTCGTGATAGAGCCTGCCATGGGCGATCTGGTCGAGATGGGTCGGCGTGTCGGGACCGAGCGCGACCATGTCGCCATTATGGGCGACCAGAACATGCTCCACCCCCGCTTGGCGCGCGAATTCGGCATGGACCCGGAGATGCAAAGCCTCGCCATGGGCCGGCACCGCCACCTGCGGCCGCAGCCACTTGTAAAGCTGCGCCACCTCTCCCCGGCGCGGATGGCCCGAGCAATGGATCAAAGCGTCGCGGTCGTTCAGGACGTCCACGCCTTGCAGGATCAGCCCGTTGACGATGGCGTTCACCTCGCGCTCGTTGCCGGGAATGGTGCGCGAGGAGAAGATGACCAGATCGTTGGGCGACAGCTTGATCGGATGTTCGCCGCGCACGATGCGCGACATGGCCGCCCGCGACTCGCCCTGGCTGCCGGTGGCGAGCACCACGATCTTGTTGGCGGGAAGGCGTGAAAAACTCTCCAGCGACAGCAGTTCCGGCACGTCCTCGAGATAGCCGCATTCGCGCGCCACCGCCAGCGACCGCTCCATGGCGCGGCCGGCCAGCACCACCCGCCGCCCCGCCGCTTCCGCCGCGAGGCAGACGGCGCGCAAGCGCGCCACATTGGAGGCGAAGGTGGTGACCAGCACCCGCCCGCGCGCGGCGAGGATCTTTTCGCGCAAGACCTCTGCCACCTGCGCTTCCGAGGGGCTTTCGCCCTCGCGCAGAATATTGGTCGAGTCGCAGATCAGAGCGCGCACGCCCTCGTCGCCGATCTGTTGCAGCCGCGCCGCGTCGGTCGGCTTGCCCAGCCCCGGCGTCGGATCGAGCTTCCAGTCGCCGCTATGGACCACGGTTCCGGCCTTGGTGCGGATCGCCAGCAGATTGGATTCGGGGATCGAATGCGACATCGGCACGAATTCGATCTCGAACGGGCCGAGGTTCAGCCTTCCGCCCTGCGCGACTTCATGGATCGGAACTTTCGGCGCGCCGGGTTCGGCGAGGCGGCGGGTGGCGAGCAATCCGGCGGCGAAACGGGTCGCATAGACCGGGCAGCCGAGGCGCGGCCACAGCGCGGCGATGGCGCCGACATGATCCTCATGGGCGTGGGTGACGACCAGACCCAACAGATCGGCGCGGTTTTTCTCGATGAAGGACAAGTCGGGCAGGATGAGATCCACCCCCGGCATGTCGGAATGCGCGAAGGCGACGCCGCAATCGACCAGGATCCATTTTCGCTTTTTCGCCGTCCCGAAGCCATAGAGCGCGGCGTTCATGCCGATTTCGCCCAAGCCGCCAAGCGGCGCGAACACGATTTCTTCCTTTTGCGACGCCATCATCCGCCTTTATGTTTTTCGCGGATCGAAGGCCACATCGCCCGCTTCAATCGTTTCAACAATTCCATCAGGCCTTTCCAATAGCATGCGCCCCTGCGCGTCAATGCCCCGGAACAATCCTTCGAGCCTTTCGCCCCTGCGCGCCACCTGCGCCTTTTCGCCGATCCCCCCCGCCCGCTCCAGCCAGGCGGCGCGGATGGCGGCGAAATTGTCGCCCCGCGCCCAAACCTCCAGCCAGTGAACGAAACGGTCCGACAAAGCGGCGAAAAGGGCGCCGCGATCCGAACAGGCCGCGCCGATGCTTTTTAGGCTCGCCGTCGGATAAGGCGCGTCGAGCGGCGAAGAGGCGCAATTGACGCCGACGCCGACCACGCAGGCGAAAAACCCGTTGCGCAGGCTCGCGCCCTCCAGCAGCAGGCCCGACATTTTCGCGCCATCGCCGAGAGCGTCATTGGGCCATTTGAGTCGGATCGACGGCCCCGCCCCCGCCATGGCGCGCAGGGAATCGATCAGCGCCACGCCCGCGACGAAGCCGATTTCGGCCAGCCGCGCCGGCGGCGCGGGATCGATGAGCAAAAGGCTGGCGTAGAGATTGCCCGGCGGCGACACCCAGGGCCGGCCCATGCGGCCCCGGCCTTTGCTCTGGGTCGCGGCGACAATCCACAGCCGACCCGGATCGCCGGCTGAAACCCAACTCATCGCCTCGTCATTGGTCGAGGCGAGAGACGTGAAGACTTCGAGCCGATAGCCGCCGCGCGCGGCCTCTGGGCCGAGGGCGCAGTAAAAATCCCTCGCCGCCCCGTCGCGACCCATCCCATCCGCGCCGTTCGCTCAGAACAGGGAATGGGCGGCGACGGCCGCCGCATCGACCAGCGGCGCCGGGAAAATCCAGAACACCAGCATGGCCACGGCGGAAAGCGCCAGCACCGCGCGCTCGGTCACGCTGGGGCGGTCGAAGGCCGGGGCCGGATCGTCGAAATACATGACCTTGACGACGCGCAGATAGTAAAATGCCGAGACCGCGCTGGTCAGGATGCCGATCACCGCCAGCCAGTAGAGCTTGGCCTCGACCGCCGCCATGAAGACATAGAATTTGGCGAAGAAGCCCGCGAGCGGCGGCACGCCGGCCAGCGAAAACATCAGCATGGCGAAAAAGAAGGCCATGGCCGGATTGGTGCGCGCGAGGCCGGAAAGGTCGCTGATCTTTTCGACCGGCTGGCCATTGACCCGCATCGACAGGATGGCGGCGAAGGCGCCGAGCGTCATGACCAGATAGATCGCCATATAGAGCGCGACGCCCTTGGCGCCCGCTTCGGTGCCGGCGGCGAGGCCGACCAAAGCGAAGCCCATGTGGCCGATCGAGGAATAGGCCATCAGCCGTTTGATATTGGTCTGGGCGATGGCGGCGAAGGCGCCGAGCGCCATCGAGGCCAGAGCCAGGAAGACGATGATCTGCTGCCACTGGCTGAACGCGCCGGGGAAGGCGGTCATGATGACGCGGACCGTGACGGCGACGGCGGCCATTTTCGGCGCCGAGGCGAAAAAGGCGGTGATCGGCGTCGGCGCGCCCTCATAGACGTCCGGCGTCCACATATGGAAGGGAACGACCGACATTTTGAAGGCGAGGCCGACGAACAGGAACGCCAGGCCGAAGATCACCCCCATGTTCGGATGGCCGCCGATGGCCGCCGCAATGCCGGCGAAGGACACCGTGCCGGCGAATCCATAGATCAGCGAGGCGCCATAGAGCAGCATGCCCGAGGACAGGGCGCCGAGGACGAAATATTTCAGGCCGGCTTCGGAGGCGCGGGCGTCGTCGCGGCTGAGCGCGGCGAGGACATAGAGCGACAGCGACATCAGCTCCAGGCCGAGATAAAGCGCGATCAGGTTTTCGGCCGAGATCAGCATCAGCATGCCGAGTGTCGCCAGCACCACCAGGATCGGGAATTCGAATTTGTTGACCCCGGAACGGCGCAGAAAATCGCCCGACATCAGCAGGACCACGATCGAGCCGGTCAGCGACAGAACCTTCATGAAGTCGCCGAAATCATCGTCGATGAAGGCGCCGCCGAACACCACGCCCGCCGCCCTCTGGTGGCCGAGCAGGACAGCGACGAGCGCGGCGCCGAGCACCGCCACCGCATATTCGCTCATCGGGCCGTCGTCGTCCTTGCCGCGAAAGGCGCCGATCAGCACCAGGGCGACGCCGCCGAGGGCCAGGATCGCCTCGGGGAGCGCATGGGCGAGTTCAAGACTGAGGGAATTCATGGAGCATCTCTCAAGGCAGCGTCAGGGCGGCGGTCTTGGTCAAAGCAAGAGCCGAATTGTAGTCGTGGATCAATGCGGCGACCGAGCCGGAACAGGCGTCGAGGATCGGGCCGGGATGGATTCCGTAATAGAGCGTCAGCAGGACGAGCGGCGTCAGCACCGCCATTTCGCGCGGATTCAGATCCTGCAGGCTCATCAGGCTCGCCTTCTCCAGCTTGCCGAACACCACGCGCCGGTAGAGGTAGAGCGCATAGGCCGCCGAGAGGATGACGCCGGTGGTGGCGAAGAAGGCCACCCAGCTATTGGCCTGGAACGCGCCGATCAGCGACAGGAATTCGCCGACGAAGCCCGAAGTGCCCGGCAGGCCGACATTGGCCATGGTGAAGATCATGAAGGCCGCGGCATAGATCGGCATTTTTTCGACAATGCCGCCGTAAGCGGCGATCTCGCGGGTGTGCAGCCGGTCGTAGACCACGCCGACGCAAAGGAAGAGCGCGCCGGAGACCAGGCCGTGCGACACCATCTGGAACACCGCGCCCTGCACCGCCTGCTGGTTCATGGCGAACAGGCCGATGGTGACGAAGCCCATATGCGCCACCGAGGAATAGGCGATGAGCTTCTTGATGTCCTCCTGCACCAAAGCCACCAGCGAGGTGTAGACGATGGCGATGATCGAGAGGGCGAAGACCAGCGGCGCGAAATAATGCGACGCGTCCGGGAACATCGGCAGCGAGAAGCGGATGAAGCCGTAACCGCCCATTTTCAGCAATATGCCGGCCAGGATCACCGAGCCCGCCGTCGGCGCCTCGACATGGGCGTCGGGCAGCCAGGTGTGGAACGGCCACATCGGCATTTTCACCGCGAAGGAGGCGAAGAAGGCGAGCCAGAGATATTTCTGGAGGTTGGGATCGAACTTGGCGTGCAGCAGCACGGTGATGTCGGTGGTGCGCGTCTGGGAATACATCGCCAGAATGGCGATCAGCATCAGCAGCGAGCCGGCGAGCGTATAGAGGAAGAACTTGAAGCTCGCATAGATGCGGCGCTTGCCGCCCCAGACGCCGATGATCAGGAACATCGGGATCAGGCCGCCTTCGAAGAACAGGTAGAACAGCACCAGATCGAGGGCGGTGAAGACGCCGATCATCAGCGTCTCGAGCGCCAGGAAGGTGATCATATATTCCTTGACCCGGTTCTGGATCGGCGCCCATGAGGCGGCGATGCACAGAGGCATCAGGAAGGCGGTCAGCACCACGAAGGGGAAGCTGACGCCGTCCACGCCCAGCTTGTAGGTCAGGCCGGAGCCGAACCAGCTCTTCTGCTCGACGAACTGGAAGTCGGCGACGCCGGGGATGAATTTGCTCCAGGCATAGAGCGACAAAGCGAAGACCGCGAGGGTCGTCCACAGCGCGATCCAGCGGATATTGTTCTTGCCCGCTTCCGTTTCGCCGGGAACGAGCAGGATGAGCGCGGCGCCGACCAGAGGCAGGAAGGTCAGCCAGGAGAGAAGGCCAAAACCGAACATCAGCGCACCCCGCCGACAAGATAATAAGTGATGATCGCCGCGAGGCCGATCAGCATGGCGAAAGCGTAATTATAGATGTAGCCGGTCTGAAGCCGGGAGATCCAGCCGGCGCCGTCCTGCACCCGCGCGGCGATGCCGTCGGGGCCCAGCCGGTCGATGATCGCGCCGTCGCCGCCCTTCCAGAACAGCCGGCCGAGCCAAAAAGCCGGGCGGACGAACAGGGCGTCGTACAACTCGTCGAAATACCACTTGTTGAGCAGGAACTGGTACAGGCCAGGGAAGCGTTCGGCCAGCCGGACCGGGGTCCGCGGCGAGACGATGTAGAAATAGAACGAGACGACGAAGCCGAGCGCCATCAGCAGCGTCGGCGCGAGGCCGGCCAGTTCCGGAATCTCGTGCATTTCGTGCATGATGTGATTGTCGGGGCCGAAGAACAAAGAGCCGCGCCAGAATTCGTTCAGGCCGTGGCCGATGAAGGCGCCCTTGAACATCATGCCGGCGAAAAGCGCGCCAAGCGACAGGACATAGAGCGGGATCATCATCGTATTGGGCGACTCATGCGGGTCGAGCGCTTGGTGGCCGTGGGCGTCGCCGTGATCCTCGTCGGTCGGCTTTTCCTCCGCCGGCGATTCGTGGTCGTGGGCGTGGACTGCGGCCATGGCGGCGGCGTCGGAATGATCGACCGCCTCCCAGCGCGGCTTGCCGAAGAAGGTCATGAACACCAGACGCCAGCTGTAGAACGAGGTCAGGCCCGCTGCAACCACCGTGAGGACATAGCCGTAAAAGCCAGCCTGGCTGTGCAGGCCCGCCGCGTAAGCCGCCTCGATGATCGCGTCCTTGGAGAAATAGCCCGACGTCAGCGGGAAGCCGGTGAGCGCCAGCGTGCCGATGGTCATGGTGGCGAAAGTGAGCGGAATTTTCTTGGCCAGCCCGCCCATGTTCCGCATGTCCTGCTCATGGTGCATGGCCTGAATCACCGAGCCGGCGCCGAGGAACAGCAGGGCCTTGAAGAAGGCATGGGTGAAGAGGTGGAAAATGCCGAGCGAATAGCCTCCCACCCCGAGGCCGACGAACATGTAGCCGAGCTGCGAACAGGTCGAATAGGCGATGACGCGCTTGATGTCGTTCTGGACGAGGCCGACGGTGGCGGCGAAAAAGGCGGTGGTGGCGCCGACGATGGTGACCACGGCCAGCGCCGTTTCCGATTGCTCGAACAAGGGCGAAAGCCGCGCCACCATGAATACGCCGGCGGTGACCATGGTCGCGGCGTGGATAAGGGCGGAGACCGGGGTCGGGCCTTCCATCGCGTCGGGCAGCCAGGTGTGGAGCAGGAATTGCGCCGACTTGCCCATCGCGCCCATGAACAGCAGCAGGCAGGTCAGCGTCATCGCGTCCCAGTCGGCGCCGAACACATGGATGGTCTTGTGGGCGAGGCCGGGCGCGGCGGCGAAAATCGTGTCGAGGCTGATCGACCTGGTCAGCATGAACACCAGGAAAATGCCGAGCGCGAAGCCGAAGTCGCCGACGCGGTTGACGACGAAGGCCTTGATCGCCGCGGCGTTGGCCGAGGGCTTCTCATACCAGAAGCCGATCAGCAGATAGGAGGCGAGGCCGACGCCTTCCCAGCCGAAGAACATCTGGGCGAGATTGTCGGCGGTCACCAGCATCAGCATGGCGAAGGTGAACAGCGACAGAAAAGCGAAGAAGCGGGACCGCGAGGGATCCTCGTGCATATAGCCGACCGAATAGAGATGGACGAGCGCCGAGACCGTGGTCACCACCACCAGCATCACGGCGGTCAGCGTGTCCACCCGCAAGGCCCAATCGACATGGAGCGCGCCCGAATTCATCCAGTTGGCCAGCACCTGCGTCGAGAACGAACCGCCGTGCAGGCCGACCTGGATGAAGGCTGCCCAGGACAAGGCGCAGGAAATGAACAAAAGCGCGGTGGTGACGATTTCGCTGGCGCGGTCGCCGATCTTCCGGCCGAAAAGGCCGGCGATCAGAAAGCCGAGAAGGGGAAGAAAGACGATTGCCGAATACATGCTTTCAGCCCTTCATCATATGGATGTCTTCGACCGCGATCGTGCCGCGGTTGCGGAAATAAGTGACGAGGATGGCGAGGCCGATCGCCGCCTCCGCCGCCGCGACGGTCAGGATGAACAGAGCGAAGACCTGCCCCGTGAGGTCGTGGAGCTTGGCCGAAAAGGCCACCAGATTGAGATTGACCGAGAGCAGGATCAACTCGACTGACATCAGGATGACGATGACGTTCTTGCGGTTGAGGATGATGCCGGCGACGCCGAGAGTGAACAGGATCGCGGCGACGATCAGATAATGTTCGAGACCGATGACCATTGAGCCGCTCCTCACACGCCCGTCCGCGACGGGACTTTCTTGTTTTCGATGGCCGAGGCGCGGGTGCGCGCGTTCTGCGCCGCGATATTCTGGCGGCGGACATTCGGCCGGTGATGCAATGTGAGGACGATGGCCCCAATCATCGCGACCAGAAGCACGAAACCGGCGGCCTCGAACAGATAGACATATTGGGTGTAGAGCACCATGCCGAGCGCCGCCGTGTTGGACAGATGGGCCGGCGTCGGCGTCCCGAGCGCGGTCTGGGGCGCGATCGTCCAGACGCCGACCACGGCGATCAATTCGACCAGCACGATCAGGCCGACCAGCGCGCCGATCGGCAGATATTGCAGAAAACCCTGTTTCAGCTCGGCGAAATCGACATCGAGCATCATCACGACGAAGAGGAACAGCACCGCCACCGCGCCGACATAGACGACCACCAGGATCATCGCCAGGAATTCCGCGCCGACGAGCAGGAAAAGCCCCGCCGCATTGGCGAAGGCGAGGATCAGGAACAGCACCGAATGAACCGGATTGCGCGCCGAGATCACCATGACGGCGGAGGCGATCAACACGATCGAATACAGATAGAAGAAAAACGTCGCAAGCGTCATGGTCCACCTGTGCGCCCGTCGCGCGGGCCTTGATCGTTTTGCGCCGATGCTGCTTAAGCGAAGAGTCGGCCAAGGGTAAAGTCGGTATGCGGTAAAGTCGGCTGGAGGCGGGGACCGCCTTCAGCGATAAGGAGCGTCGGCGGCGAGGTTGCGGGCGATTTCCCGCTCCCAGACCGCGCCATTGTCGAGCAGGCGTTGCTTGTCGAAGAACAGTTCCTCGCGCGTCTCGACGGCGAATTCGGAATTGGGGCCCTCGACAATGGCGTCCACCGGGCAGGCCTCCTGGCAGAAGCCGCAATAGATGCACTTGGTCATGTCGATGTCGTAGCGGGTGGTGCGGCGCGTGCCGTCATTGCCGCGCGGCGCCGCCTCGATGGTGATCGCCTGGGCCGGGCAGATCGCCTCGCACAGCTTGCAGGCGATGCAGCGCTCCTCGCCGTTGGGATAGCGGCGGAGCGCATGTTCGCCGCGATAGCGCGGCGATTGCGGGTTCTTCTCGTGCGGATAGTTCAGCGTCGCCTTGGGCTTCAGCAGATAGCGGAAGGACAGGAAGAAGGCGCCGACGAATTCCTTGAGAAGCAGGGCCTTGGCGGAGGAAACGAGCTGCATTTCATGTCCTCACTGGGCGACTTTGCCGACGAATTCCAGGACGCCGGCCACGACGACCACGGCGGCCAGCGACAGCGGCAAAAAGACCTTCCAGCCCAGACGCATCAGCTGATCGTAGCGATAGCGCGGAACGAAGGCTTTCACCATGGCGAACAGGAAGAAGAACCAGGTCATTTTGAGCACGAACCAGATCACGCCCGGTATCCAGGTAAAGGGCGCGACATTCACCGGCGGCAGCCAGCCGCCGAAGAACAGCACTGTCATCAGGGCGCACATGGTGACGATGGCGACATATTCGCCGAGCATGAACAGCAGATACTGGCTCGCCGAATATTCGACCATGAAGCCGGCGACCAGTTCCGATTCCGCCTCCACCAGATCGAAGGGCGGACGGTTGGTCTCGGCCAGAGCCGAAATGAAGAAGATCACGAACATCGGGAACAGCGGCAGCCAGTACCAGCCGAGAAAGCCCAATCTGGTGTCCTGGGCGCGCACGATATCGGTGAGATTGAGCGAGCCGGCGCAGAGCAGGACGGTGATGATGACGAAGCCGATCGAGACTTCGTAGGACACCATTTGCGCGGCGGAGCGCAAAGCGGCGAGGAAGGGATATTTCGAGTTCGACGCCCAGCCGCCCATGATGATGCCATAAACGCCGAGCGACGAAATGGCGAAGATGTAGAGAATGCCGACATTGAGATTGGCCACCGCCCAGCCGTCGCTGACCGGGATCACCGCCCAGGCGGCAAGCGCCAGAGTCGCCGTGACCAGAGGCGCGATCAGGAACACGCCTTTATTTGCCCCATCTGGGATAATTGGTTCCTTGAACAGGAACTTGAACATATCTGCAAAACTTTGCAGCAGGCCCCAGGGCCCGACGACATTTGGGCCGCGCCGCAGCTGCACCGCCGCCCAGACTTTTCTGTCGAGCAGGATGTAATAGGCGACCAGCACCAGACCGACGACGAGAAGGCCTAAGCTTTTCACCACGATCAGCAGAAGGGAGATCAGGAGGTCCATCTTTCTCTTGTCCTCATTCCGCCGCTTGCGCGGTCCGCCGCGCCTGGGCGAGGGCCGAGCATTCGCCCATGACGCGCGAGGCGCGGGCGATCGGGTTGGTCAGGTAGAAATCCGCGATCGCCGAGACCAGGGCCCCCTGCCCCAGCTCGCCGCCGGGCAGAGAGGCGAGGCGCGCGGGATCGGTCCCGGGAATGGCGTCGATCTGGCCGAGCCAGGGGTAAGCCGCATAGAGCTTCGCGCGCAGCTGGCTCAGCGAATCTAAGGGCAAGGCTTTTCCCAGCGCGCCCGAAAGCGCGCGGAAGATCGCCCAGTCCTCTCGGGCCTCGCCGGGCGGGAAGGCGGCGCGGTCGGACATTTGCACCCGGCCTTCGGTATTCACATAAGTCCCGGATTTCTCGGTATAGGCCGCGCCGGCTAAGATGACGTCGGCGCGATGGGCGCCGCGGTCGCCATGCGAGCCGATATAGACGACGAAGGCGCCCGGCTCGACCGAAATCTCATCGGCGCCGACGAGGAAGACCACGTCCTGCGCGCTGGCCTTGGCCATGGCTTGAGCGTCGAGACCGCCCTGGCCCGGAACGAAGCCGATGTCGAGCGCGCCGACCCGCGACGCCGCCGTGTGCAGAACGGCGAAGCCGGTCCAGTCACCTTTCGCCGCGCCGAGCTTGGCGGCCAGCGCGAGAATCGCCGCGCCGTCCTCGCGCGCCAGGGCGCCCTGCCCGACCAGGATCATCGGGCGCTCGGCCTTGGCGAGAATTTCGCCGAAACCTTCGCCTTGCGCGACCTTGGCCAGAAGCTCCGGCCCGGCGCCGAGATAATCGTAAGCATAGGTCAGGTCGAAGGGCTCGCCGATCAGCGCGACAGGGAAATTGGAGTTGTGAAAACCACCTTGGCGCCAGCGCCGGCGGATACGGGCGTTGAGCACCGGCGATTCCCAGCGCGGATTGGAGCCGACGATCAAAAGAGCATCGGCGCGGTCGATGCCCTCCACCGTCGGATTGAAAATATAGCTCGCGCGGCCAAGCGCCGGATCGAGCTTGGCGCCGTCCTGGCGCGCGTCGATATTCTTCGTCCCGAGCGCTTCGGCCAACGATTTCGCGGCATAGAGGTCTTCGACCGAGCAAAGGTCGCCGCCGATGAAGCCGATCTTGCCGGCCGCCGTCGCCTGGACCTTGGCCGCGATGGCCGCGAAGGCCCGAGCCCAGCTCGCCGGGCGCAGCTTGCCGTTTTCGCGCAGGAAAGGCCGGTCGAGGCGCTGGGTCTTCAGCCCGTCCACGATCTGGCGGGTCTTGTCGGAGATCCACTCCTCGTTCACCGCCTCATTGACGCGCGGCAGGATGCGCATGACCTCGCGGCCGCGCGTGTCGATGCGGATGGCCGAGCCCAAAGCGTCCATGACGTCGATGCCCGGCGTCTTGTTATATTCCCACGGCCGGGCGCGGAAATTCTGCGGCCTGGGCAGCAGCGCGCCGACCGGGCAGAGATCGGAGACATTGCCCTGCAATTCCGAGGTCATCGCCTGCTGGAGATAAGTGGTGATCTCGGATTCCTCGCCGCGCCCGATCATGCCCATGTCGGACGTGCCGCAGATTTCGGCGGTGAAGCGGACGCAGCGCGTGCAATGGATGCAGCGCGTCATCTCGGTCTTGACCAGCGGGCCGATATATTTGTTCTCGACCGCGTGCTTGCTCTCCGTGTAGCGCGAACGGTCGCGGCCATAGGCCAGAGCCTGGTCCTGAAGGTCGCATTCGCCGCCCTGGTCGCAGATCGGGCAATCGAGCGGGTGGTTGATGAGCAGAAACTCCATCACCCCTTCGCGCGCCTTCTTCACCATCGGCGAATTGGTCAGCACCACCGGCGGCTCGCCGTTGGGGCCGGGACGCAGGTCGCGCACCGTATTGGCGCAGGAGGCCATGGGCTTGGGCGGCCCGCCCTTCACCTCGACCAGGCACATGCGGCAATTGCCGGCGATCGACAGGCGCTCGTGATAGCAGAAGCGCGGAATTTCCTTGCCCGCCGCCTCGCAGGCCTGGAGCAAGGTGTACTCCGGCGGAACGTCCACTTCCACGCCATCGACGATGATCTTTGTCATCACTCTTTCCCTTTTGCCTCGCCCGCGGGGCGGCCGAGGCGGCCCTCGCATCAGCCAGCAGCCCGTCGTGAGACGGGCGTCTGAACCGACGCCCTACCGGTCGCATTCGCTCCTAGCACCGGCTTCGCCGATGCGGAATTCACCCTTTTTGCCTCGCCCGCAGGGCGGCCGAGGCGGCCCTCGCATCAGCCAGCAGCCCGTCGTGAGACGGACGTCTGAACCGACGCCCTACCGGTCACATTCGTTCCTGGCATCGGCTTCGCCGATGCCAAATTCACCCTTTGCCCCCGCCCGCCTGCGCGAACGAAGAGAAACCCTTATTCCGCCGCAACCTTCACCGCGTCCTTATCGGCGCGGGCGGTATAAGAATCGATCCGCGCCTCGATCACCGGGCGGAAATGATTGATCAGGCCCTGGATCGGCCAGGCCGCCGCGTCGCCCAGCGCGCAGATCGTGTGGCCCTCGATCTGTTTCGACACGTCGAACAGCATGTCGATTTCCTTTTTCTGGGCGCGTCCTTCGACCATGCGCTCCATCACCCGGTACATCCAGCCCGTGCCTTCGCGGCAGGGCGTGCACTGGCCGCAGCTCTCGTGCTTGTAGAAATGCGACAGCCGGGCGATGGCGCGGATGATATCCGTCGATTTGTCCATCACGATCACCGCCGCCGTGCCAAGGCCCGATTGCAGCTTGCCGAGGCTGTCGAAATCCATCGGGCAGTCGACAATCTGCTCCGCCGGGACGCAGCGCACCGAGGAGCCGCCGGGAATGACCGCCAGCAGATTGTCCCAGCCGCCACGAACGCCGCCGCCATGCTTCTCGATCAGCTCGCGGAAGGGGATCGACATCGCCTCTTCCACATTGCACGGCTTGTTGACATGGCCGGAGATCGAAAAAAGCTTGGTCCCGGAATTGTTCTTGGCGCCGAAGCCGGCGAACCACGCCGCGCCACGGCGCAGGATGGTCGGGGCCACCGCGATCGATTCGACATTATTGACCGTGGTGGGGCAGCCGTAGAGGCCCATATTGGCCGGAAACGGCGGCTTGAGCCGGGGCATGCCCTTCTTGCCTTCGAGCGATTCGAGCAGCGCCGTTTCCTCGCCGCAGATATAGGCGCCGGCGCCGTGGTGGACGATCACCTCGAAGGGATAGTCGTGGATATTGTTCCTGCCGATCAGATTGGCTTCGTAGGCCTGATCGACCGCCGCCTGGAGCCGCTCGCGCTCCCAGATGAATTCGCCGCGCACATAAATATAGGCGGCGCAGGCGCCCATGGCGTAACCGGCGACCAGACAGCCTTCGACCAGCAGATGCGGGTCGTTGCGCAAGATCTCGCGGTCCTTGCAGGTGCCGGGCTCGGATTCGTCGGCATTGACCACGAGGTAGGCGGGACGCGCAGGGTCGGGCTTGGGCATGAAGGACCATTTGAGGCCGGTCGGGAAGCCGGCGCCGCCGCGCCCGCGCAGGCCCGAGGCCTTCATCTCATTGATGATCCACTCCCGGCCCTTTTCCAGCAGGCCCTTGGTGTTGTCCCAGGCGCCGCGTTTTTTCGCGCCCTCCAGGCCCCAGTCGCCATAGCCATAGAGGTTCTGGAAGATGCGGTCCTTGTCCTGAAGCATCCTCGTCTCCTCACTTTTCCGGGCAGGCGGGCTGATGGGCCGCGTTCATATCGCTCAAGGGGCCGCTCTTGCCGTCGGAGCCATAGAATTCGGTCAGCGCGGTCAGGCCGCCGAACGGCTCGGAACGCAGGCGCCCGTTCTGTGGCCCGATCCGCGTCGGACGGCCGGCCGCGAGATCGTCGAGCAGTTTCGAAAAGCTCGCGGCGTCGAGATCCTCGTAATAATCGTCGTTGATCTGGACCATGGGCGCGTTGCAGCAGGCGCCGAGGCATTCGACTTCGAGCCAGGAGAACATCCCATCCGCCGTCACCTGGCGCTGATGCCCGATGCGCTCATGGCAGATGCGGATCAGCTCATCCGCGCCGCGCAGCATGCAGGGCGTGGTGCCGCAGAGCTGGACATAAAATTTCCCCACCGGCTCCAGATTGAACATGGTGTAGAAGGTGGCGACTTCGAGCACGCGGATATAGGGCATGCCAAGGATGTCGGCGACCTTTTCGATGGCCTTTTGCGGCAGCCAGTAATCGTGCTGCTTCTGCGCCTTCCACAAGGCCGGGATCACCGCCGAGGCTTGGCGCCCCTGCGGATATTTGGCGATCTGGGCGTCGAGCCAGACGCGGTTTTCCGGCGTGAACTCGAAGATTTCCGGCTGTTTCTCGGCAAGACGGCGCGTGCTCATGACGACTTCTTTCCGCTTGTGTCGCGCAGATCGCGATAGACCAGGAAACCGGCGACCAATGCGGCGCCGATGACAATGCCGAAATCGGATTGCGGCTGGAACAGAGGCGCGCCATCCGACCAGCGCATGATGACGAGCACGGCGATCGCCGAGCCGAAGCCGGTCAGCAGGAAATGCGCGTTCTTGCGCAGGGATTCGCCGATCGTCACCGGTCCACCTCCCCGAACACGATGTCCTGCGCGCCCAGGATGGCGGAGACGTCGGCCAGCATATGGCCGCGACTCAGCATGTCCATGGCCTGGAGATGGGCGAAGCCGGGCGCGCGAATCTTGCATTTATAGGGCTTGTCCGTGCCGTCCGAGACCAGATAGACGCCGAATTCGCCCTTGGGCGCCTCGACCGCCGCATAGACCTCGCCTTCCGGCGTGCGGAAGCCCTCGGTGAACAGCTTGAAATGATGGATCAGCGCTTCCATCGACCGCTTCATCTCGGGCCGGCGCGGCGGCGTGATCTTGTTGTTGGGCGCCAGCACCGGGCCTTCATTGGCGCTTTCGAGCAGCTTGTTCACGCATTGGCGCATGATTCGCACCGACTGGCGCATTTCTTCGAGGCGCACCACCTGGCGGTCGTAGCAATCGCCATGCTTGCCGACCGGAATGTCGAATTCCATTTCCTCGTAGCATTCGTAGGGCTGGGCGCGGCGCAGATCCCAGGCCGCGCCGGAGCCGCGCAGCACCGGGCCGGAAAAGCCCCATTTCCAGCATTCCTCCAGCGACACCACGCCGATATCGACATTGCGCTGCTTGAAGATGCGGTTTTCGACGAATAGCTCTTCGAGATCGTCGCACAGCTTGACGAACGGATCGAGCCAGGCGCCGATATCCTCGATCAGCTTGACCGGCAGATCCTTGGCGACGCCGCCGGGGCGGAAATAATTGGCGTGCATGCGCGCGCCGGACGCGCGCTCGTAGAACACCATCAGCTTTTCGCGCTCCTCGAAGCCCCACACCGGCGGGGTGAGCGCGCCGACGTCCATCGCCTGGGTGGTGACGTTCAGGATGTGCGAGAGGAGGCGGCCGATTTCGCAAAAAAGCACGCGGATGAGCTGGGCGCGGCGGGGAACCTCGACCCCCAGCATCTTTTCGATGGCGAGGCAGAAGGCGTGCTCCTGATTCATCGGCGCGCAATAGTCGAGCCGATCGAAATAGGGCGTGTTCTGCATATAGGGCCGGGATTCCATCAGCTTTTCGGTGCCGCGATGCAGCAGGCCGATATGCGGATCGACGCGCTCGACCACTTCGCCGTCAAGCTCCAGCACCAGCCGCAGAACTCCGTGCGCCGCCGGATGCTGCGGGCCAAAATTGATCGAGAAACTGCGCGGGTTCTGTTCGGACATTGTCTGCTCGCCCATCAAAGTTTCAGTTCGATGCCCAGTTCCGCGCATACGCGCGGGATTCCATCAGCTTTTCGGCGCCACTATGCAGCAGGCCGATATGCGGATCGACGCGCTCGACCACTTCGCCGTCAAGCTCCAGCACCAGCCGCAGAACTCCGTGCGCCGCCGGATGCTGCGGGCCAAAATTGATCGAGAAACTGCGCGGGTTCTGTTCGGACATTGTCTGCTCGCCCATCAAATTGTCGCTTCGCCGCCTTTTCGCCGCGCTTAGAGCCTTTTTCGTTCCTTCGGAATCGGAAGAAGTCTCTAATCAATTGTTTTAACGCATATTCTTGTCCAAAAAGTCTGCAATTTTTTGGGAATATGCTCTAGCCCCTGGTCGCCTTTTCGTCGCCCGGCAGCTCATATTCCGCGTTTTCCCAGGGCGAAAGGAAATCGAAGGAGCGGAATTCCTGGGTCAGCCGCGTCGGCTCATAGACCACGCGCTTCTGGGCGTCGTCGTAGCGGACCTCGACATAGCCGGACATCGGGAAGTCCTTGCGCAGGGGATGGCCGTCGAAACCATAATCCGTCAGCATCCGGCGCAGGTCGGGATGATGGGCGAAAAGCACGCCATACATGTCATAGGCTTCCCGTTCGAACCAATTGGCCGCCGGCCACACGCCGACGCAGCTTTCGACCGGAGTCTCCTCGTCGGTCATGCATTTGGCGCGGATGCGCAGATTGGCTTTTGGGTCGAGCAGATGCGCGACCACGTCGAAACGCTTTTCGCGCGCCGGCCAATCGACCGCCGTCAGGTCGATGAAGCAGATGAAGCCGTTGTCGCGCAGGTAAGTCATGGACTCGACCCATTTCGCCGCGTCGAAGGCGACGGTCAGCTCGTCGAAGGCGATCGCCGAGGAGAGGACGGCGGCGCCCAGGCCGGCCGAAATCCTTTCCGACAAAGCCTGCAAATTTGCCCGCAGGACTGCGGAATGGTCGGTTGCGGCGTTCTGCTCATTGGCCATGGTCCAGCCTCTTTGCCGGCGGCGCCGGCGCGAAAATCAGCGTTCGATGGTGCCGGTGCGGCGGATTTTCCGCTGCAACAGCATGATCCCGTAGAGAAGGGCCTCGGCGGAAGGCGGACAGCCGGGGACATAGACGTCCACCGGGACGATGCGGTCGCAGCCGCGCACCACCGAATAGGAATAATGGTAATAGCCGCCGCCATTGGCGCAGGAGCCCATGGAGATGACATAGCGCGGCTCGGGCATCTGGTCGTAGACCTTGCGCAGGGCCGGCGCCATCTTGTTGGTCAGGGTGCCGGCGACGATCATCACGTCGGACTGGCGCGGCGAGGCGCGCGGGGCGAATCCCCAGCGCTCGATGTCATAGCGCGGCATGGCCGCCTGCATCATCTCCACCGCGCAGCAGGCCAGACCGAAGGTCATCCACATCAACGAGCCGGTGCGCGCCCAGGTGATGAGGTCGTCGGTCGCGGTGACCAGAAAGCCCTTGTCGGCCAACTGGTCGTTGATCGCCAGGAAGGTCGGGTCGTCCGCGCCGACCGGCTTGCCGGTGCGCGGATCGATCACGCCGCGCGGGGCCGGAGCGATCAGGGTCTGGCCATTTTTCGAGGTCAATCCCATTCCAGCGCTCCCTTTTTCCACTCATAGACGAAGCCGACGGTCAGCACGCCGAGGAAAACCATCATCGACCAGAAGCCGAAGGCGCCGATCTTGCGGAAGGCCACCGCCCAGGGGAACAGGAAGGCCACTTCCAGATCGAATATGATGAACAGCAGCGACACCAGATAGAACCGGACGTCGAATTTCATGCGCGCATCGTCGAAGGCGTTGAAGCCGCATTCATAGGCCGAGAGCTTTTCCGGGTCCGGGGCCTTGAAGGCGAGCAGGAAGGGCGCGACCAGCAGCGCGCCGGATATCACCGCCGACAGAGCGATGAAGATCACCAGCGGCAGATAATCGTTCAGGAGGACCGGCATGGCGTGTTGTCCTTGCTCTCAATTGTCCTGGCGCCGCCGTCAGAACCCAGGGGTTCCGTATCGCAGGGCGGCGCGGGACGCAAGGCCAAAGCGCGCCGAGCCGGAGCCCTTCGCGCGGCGGCCCTTTCGCAGGCGCGCCGCCCTGAAAGCCGCGGAAATCGCGGTTCTTCGCCGCTATGCCGGCGCCTTCCGCGCCCCGGATCGCGCGCCTCGTCTCCGGCGAAAGTCGGAGCCATTTTATCGCAGGGTTGGTCTTGACTGCTGACGCGCGCCAACAGCCGCGCGCCTTCCAGGCTCGCATCATCAAATAAAATTTAGCAGGAAAATATGGCGAGAGAGACGGGACTTGAACCCGCGACCTCCGGCGTGACAGGCCGGCGCTCTAACCAACTGAGCTACTCCCCCGCTCGACCGCGACGCGATCGCGTCGATCGGAGGCCTGCGAATTAGGACAGCGGCGCGGGCAAGTCAAGCGCCATATGGCGATTTCTTGAAACGCCAGGCGCTTCCGGCGCGACCTCAGAATTTGCGGCTCGCCAGCCGCCAGCGCGCCATTTCGGCCGGGGTCACGAAATGGATCGTTCCCGAGGAAATGCGCTCGGCATAACGGATCAGGTCGCGGCTGACGCCCATTCCCGAGCTGTACCGCATCAGCATGGCCGCCATGGAGCCGTCGTCGTAAACCCGGCGCCTCGCCTCGAACACGCCCTCCGACGTGTCGGCGAACATCCGGTGGATGCCGAGCTGGGCGCCGCGCGGCGCCACCCGTTTGATCCCGCCCATGAAGGCGTAAACGCAGGCCGACAGGCAGTGATTCTCGACCACCGTCGCCGCCCCGATCCGGCGGAAGATTCGCCCCAGCTCCATCGAGGCGACGACATAGCCGCCCTGGGAATCGATCAGGACGACCGTCCGCAGATCGCGGTCGCCGACATTGTCGCGCAGGAAGTCCATGAATTCCTTGGGCGTCTCATTGGAGATCTGGCCCTCGGCGACGATGATTCGCGGGCAATGGGACCGGCAGCGGCCGTCCGGAACGCTTTGGAGATGAAAGTCCATCGCCCGCGCGCCCGACGGCGGCGCGGCGGACAGGACGAAGCCCAAAAGGAGCGGGACGAAGCCCGGGAAGATTTGGCGAATGCGCGAAGGACTAATGCGCGAAGTACTAATGCGCGAAGAACCTCGGAGCTTATTCGACAGCATCGACTTGCCTTCGGCGATGGTGGGCGGTGACGGGCTCGAACCGCCGACCCTCTCGGTGTAAACGAGATGCTCTGCCAGCTGAGCTAACCGCCCGAACCACGACAGCCCGACCCGACCGGTCGCCCCGGTGACAGGTCGCAAAGCCGCCGCCGCCAAGACCTCGCCGCCGACAAGGTCGGACGCGCGGCCGAGACGCGGACGAAGCCGCGCCCGGGCGCTGAAGCCGATTACTTGTTGACCATGTCCTTGAGCTGGGCGCCGGGCTTGAAGCGGACGCTCTTGGAAGCCGGAATATTGATTTCCTTGCCGGTCGCGGGGTTGCGGCCCTTGCCGGCGGCGCGGGTCTTGACGGAAAAGGTGCCGAAGCCGACCAGGCGGACTTCCTCGCCCTTGTGGAGCGCATTGCTGATCGCGGCGATCACCGCGTCGAGCGCGGCGCCGGCATGCGCCTTCGAGCTTTCCGTCGCTTCCGCCACAGCGTCAATCAATTCGGCTTTATTGGTCATTTGGTTCTTCCTTGATTAGGGCGCTCTCCTCGTAAAGCGCCAAGGTGACATTCACGGCGCGCCCCCACGCCGTGGCGATTGGATTTCGATCGAGGCGCGGACGAATAAGGCGCCGCGCCAAAGATCGCAACTCGAATCGCACCATTTCGACGCTGCCACTTTCCCTTCGAATCCGTTGTATTGCAAGGGACAGGCAGCGCCTTGCGACGAAAAGTCCGCAAAAAAAATCCGCAATAAGGCCCGATTCGCGACGCGAGGCGCAAAAAGGCCGGGACGCAAAGCGTCCCGGCCGAATATTTGGCCCGGTCGAAACCGCCTCAATGGGCGACGACGCCGACCGCTTCCTCGTCGATTTCCGCCGTTTCCGGCTTGGCCGCGCCCTCTTCCCAGGTGATCGGCTCCGGCATGCGCAGCAGCGCATGGCGCAAAACCTCCTCCATCCGGGACACCGGCACGATTTCGAGGTTGTTCTTCACCGATTCCGGAATGTCCACCAGATCCTTGGCGTTTTCCTCCGGGATCAGCACCTTTTTGAGCCCGCCGCGCAAGGCCGCGAGCAGCTTTTCCTTCAACCCGCCGATCGGCAGCACCCGGCCGCGCAGGGTAATCTCGCCGGTCATGGCGATCTCGCGCCGCACCGGAATGCCGGTGAAGACCGAGACGATGGCCGTCGCCATGGCGACGCCCGCCGACGGGCCGTCCTTGGGCGTCGCGCCTTCCGGCACATGGACGTGGATGTCGCGCTTATCGAACAACGGCGGCTCGACGCCAAAATCCAGCGCCCGCGAGCGCACATAGGAGGCGGCGGCCGAGATCGATTCCTTCATCACGTCTTTCAGGTTGCCCGTCACCGTCATGCGGCCCTTGCCCGGCATCATCACGGCTTCGATGGTCAGCAATTCGCCGCCGACCTCGGTCCAGGCGAGGCCGGTGACCACGCCGACCTGATCCTCCAGCTCCGCCTCGCCATAGCGGAAGCGCGGCACGCCGAGATAGGTTTCGACATTGTCCTCGGTGATGACGACCTTGTCGATCTTCGGCTTGGACAGCAGGATTTCCTTCACCGCCTTGCGGGCGAGATTGGCGATTTCGCGATCCAGATTGCGCACGCCCGCCTCGCGGGTGTAGCGGCGGATGATCTTGGTCAGCGCCGCGTCGTCGATCATCCATTCGCCGGGGGAAAGCCCATGCTTGGCTGTAGCGGCCGGAATCAGATGCTTGCGCGCGATGACCGTCTTTTCTTGTTCCGTATAGCCGGCGATGCGGATGATCTCCATGCGGTCCATCAACGGCGCCGGAATGTTCAGCGTGTTGGCGGTGGTCACGAACATCACGCTCGACAGGTCGTAATCGACCTCGAGATAATGGTCGTTGAAGGTCGCGTTCTGCTCGGGGTCCAGCACCTCCAGCAGCGCCGAGGACGGATCGCCGCGGAAATCCATGCCCATCTTGTCGATCTCGTCGAGCAGGAAGAGCGGATTGGAGGTCTTGGCCTTGCGCATCGACTGGATCAGCTTGCCCGGCATGGAGCCGATATAGGTCCGCCTGTGGCCGCGGATTTCGGCTTCATCGCGCACGCCGCCGAGCGACATGCGGACGAATTCGCGCCCCGTCGCCTTGGCGATCGATTTGCCGAGCGAGGTCTTGCCGACGCCGGGCGGGCCGACGAGGCACAGGATCGGGCCGGACAGCTTGTTCGAGCGGCTCTGCACCGCAAGATATTCGATGATCCGCTCCTTGACCTTGTCGAGGCCGTAATGCTCCGCGTCGAGAGTTTCCTGCGCCGCGACGAGATCCTTCTTGATCTTGGAGCGCTTGTTCCAGGGGATCGACACCAGCCAGTCGAGATAATTGCGCACGACGGTGGCTTCCGCCGACATGGGCGACATCTGCCGCAGCTTCTTCAGCTCGGCCATCGCCTTGTCATGCGCTTCCTTGGACAGCTTGGTCTTCTTGATCTTGTCCTCCAGTTCGGAGAGATCGTCCTTGCCGTCCTCGTCGCCCAGCTCCTTCTGAATGGCCTTCATCTGCTCATTCAGGTAATATTCGCGCTGGGTCTTCTCCATCTGGCGCTTAACCCGCGTGCGGATGCGCTTCTCGACCTGAAGAACCGAGATTTCGCTCTCCATCAGCGCCAGGCACTTCTCGAGGCGCTTGGTCACCGAGGTCATTTCCAGCACCGCCTGCCGGTCGGTGATCTTCACCGACAGATGCGAGGCGACGGTGTCGGCGAGCTTGCTCGCATCGTCGATCTGGGCCACCGCCGAGACGACCTCGGGCGAGACCTTCTTGTTGAGCTTCACATAGCCTTCGAATTCCGAGGCGACGGAACGGGCCAAAGCCTCCGCCTCGACCGGATCGGCTTCTTCTTCCGGCGTGACCTCGACTTCCGCCTCGTAATATTCCTCGGTGCGGACGTACTGGGCCACCTTGGCGCGCGTGACGCCCTCGACCAGCACCTTGACCGTGCCGTCGGGCAGTTTCAGCAATTGCAGCACGCTGGCCAGCACGCCGGAGCCATAGACGGCGTCCGGCTTGGGATCGTCCTCGGCGGCGTTCTTCTGCGTCGCCAGCATGATGAACTTGTCGGCCTTCATCACCTCTTCGAGCGCGCGGATGCTTTTCTCGCGGCCGACGAAGAGCGGCACGATCATATGCGGAAAAACCACGATGTCGCGCAGCGGCAGGACCGGATATTTGTCGATCACGCCGGGAGGCGGAAGCACGCGCTTGGGGCTGGTCATGGCTCAAATCCTGTCTGGCTTGGCGCGCCTGGCTCCGAACGGACGGACACCCGCCCGAAAGGAGTTCAACCCGCCCACGAGGCTTCGACGCCGGCCCTTGCGCCTGCCGATCCGCCAGGGATCGCCGAAGGCTGCAAACTTGTTCGCTTATCCCCATTCGCCGAGCGATCGGGGACGAACGGCGGCGCCGGCGGCTTCCGCATCATGCGCCGCGCGACCTGTCGAAGCGTCGGCGGCGTTTGGTTTACGTAACACGCAGATAGGGTCTCCGACGGCGCTTTCAACCTCGCCGTTGACTTAAGGCGGCGAAAGCGTCGCCTTTCCGCTCCGCGCCCGGCGCTCAGCCGGTCGCGCCCGATTTTTCCGCGCGCTCCGCATAAATATAAAGCGGCTTGGCCTTGCCCTCGACCACCTCGGGGCCGATCACCACCTGCTCCACGCCTTCGAGGCCCGGCAGATCGAACATCGTGTCGAGCAAGATGCCCTCCATGATCGAGCGCAGGCCGCGCGCGCCGGTCTTGCGCTCGATCGCCTTGCGGGAGATGACATTGAGCGCCTCGTCCTGGAAGGTCAGCTCGACATTCTCCATCTCGAACAGGCGCTGATATTGCTTCACCAAAGCGTTCTTCGGCTCGGTGAGGATCTTCTTCAGCGCCTCCTCGTCGAGGTCTTCGAGCGTCGCGATCACCGGCAGGCGGCCGACGAATTCGGGGATCAGGCCGAATTTCAGCAGATCCTCGGGCTCGACATTGCGGAAGATCTCGCCGGTGCGGCGCTCGTCCGGCCCCAGAACCTTGGCCTGGAAGCCGATCGAGGTGCCCTTGCCGCGCGCGGAAATGATCTTGTCGAGGCCGGCGAAGGCGCCGCCGCAGATGAACAGGATGTTGGTCGTGTCCACCTGCAGGAATTCCTGCTGCGGGTGCTTGCGGCCGCCTTGCGGGGGAACCGAGGCGACCGTGCCTTCCATGATCTTGAGCAGCGCCTGCTGCACGCCCTCGCCCGATACGTCGCGGGTGATCGAGGGATTGTCCGACTTGCGGGAAATCTTGTCGATCTCGTCGATATAGACGATGCCGCGCTGCGCCCGCTCGACATTGTAATCCGAGGCCTGAAGCAGTTTCAGGATGATGTTCTCGACATCCTCGCCGACATAGCCGGCCTCGGTCAGCGTGGTGGCGTCGGCCATGGTGAAGGGCACGTCGAGGATGCGCGCCAGGGTCTGGGCCAGCAGGGTCTTGCCCGAACCGGTCGGGCCGACCAGCAATATGTTCGACTTGGCCAGCTCGACATCGGAATGTTTCGAAGCGTGGTTGAGCCGCTTGTAGTGATTGTGCACCGCCACCGAGAGCACGCGCTTGGCCTGGGGCTGGCCGATCACGTAATCGTCGAGAACCTTGCAGATTTCCTTCGGCGTCGGGCTGCCGTCGCGGGTCTTGACCAGCGCCGACTTGTTCTCCTCGCGAATGATGTCCATGCAAAGTTCGACACATTCGTCGCAGATGAACACAGTCGGCCCGGCGATCAGCTTCCGCACCTCGTGTTGGCTCTTGCCGCAGAACGAGCAGTAGAGCGTGTTTTTCGAGTCGCTATTGCCAACCTTGCTCATCAGTTTCTCCTTGCGGCGGCTCGCCGGACCCTTACATCCCGCTTGGCCGCCTTGCGCCGCCCCCGGCGTTCAAATTCGCCGAAGGCCGCTGATCCATTCGCCGCCGGTTCGGCGCATCCGCGCATTCGCGCTCCGGAACGATCATCGGCGCCAACGGTCTAATTTATGCCCATGGCCGCCAATGGCAAGCTTCACTATTCTACGGCGCCCATGCAAGATGCGCGCCGTCCACATCACTTTTTCTCTTCGGGCTCTTCGGGGCGGGTGGCGAGCACCTGATCGATCAGGCCGAAGTCCTTGGCCTCGTCGGACGACATGAAATGGTCGCGGTCGAGGGTCGCCTCGATCGTCTCGTAATCCTTGCCGGTGTGCCTCACATAGATTTCGTTGAGGCGCTTCTTGACCTTCATGATGTCCTCGGCGTGGCGAAGGATGTCCGAGGCCTGGCCCTGGAAGCCGCCGGAAGGCTGGTGGACCATGATCCGGGCGTTGGGCAGCGCGAAGCGCATGCCGGCCTCGCCGCCGGCCAGCAGCAGCGAGCCCATCGAGGCCGCCTGCCCGACGCAGAGCGTCGAAACCTTGGGCTTGATGAACTGCATCGTGTCGTAGATCGCCAGGCCCGCCGTCACCACGCCGCCCGGCGAGTTGATGTACATCGAGATTTCCTTTTTGGGATTCTCGGCTTCCAGGAACAGCAATTGCGCGATGATGACCGAGGCCATGCCGTCCTCGACCGGCCCGGTAAGGAAGACGATCCGCTCGCGCAGCAGGCGCGAATAAATGTCGAAGCCCCGTTCGCCGCGCGGCGTATTCTCGATGACTTGCGGGATGAGATACTGGTTGGTGACGTCAATCGGATCGCGCATGGACCACTTCCTCGGGCGGCGGACGCCGCTGTTTGCCTCATCCCAACATAATGCGCTCGCCAGCCGAGGCAATGGCCGATCCGCCTTGTCGTAAAAACGCCATCCCGGGCCGCGGACGGGCGACCGTGATTCGCCTGGAAATCCTGGCGTCGCGCCGCGCCGCCCTTCCTCGCGCCAAGGCGTCAAGAGGCAAGGAATAGAGCGCAGCCTGTGAAGAAAGTTCTAAAAATCGCGCCGCGAATCAAAACGCCCGCGCGCGGCGCGGGCGTTTGTTACGGCATTAAGTTGACGCAGGTTACGCGGTCTTGTCGTCCTCGATCTTCAACAGATCTTCCTTGGACACCGTCTTGTCGGTGACCTTGGCCTGGGACACGATGTGATCGACGACCTTCTGCTCGTAGATCGGCGCGCGGATTTCGGCGAGGGCCTGCGGGTTCTTCTGGTAATAGTCCCAGAAGACCTTTTCCTGGCCGGGGAACTGGCGGGCGCGCTCGACGATGGCGCGGGTCACCTCGTCATCGGCGACCTTGACGCCGGCCTTCTCGCCGACTTCGGCCACCACCAGGCCGAGGCGCACGCGGCGTTCGGCGATGCGGCGATATTCGGCGCGCTGCGCTTCCTCGGTCGTGCCTTCCTCCTCGAACGTCTTGCCGGAGGAGACCTGTTCGCCGAGCACCTGCTCCCAGATGGCGCCGAACTCGCGCTCGACCATGTCCGGCGGCAGTTCGAAATGATAGCGCTTGTCGAGGGCGTCGAGCAAAGCGCGCTTCAGCTTTTCGCCCGAGGCGCGGGCGTAATCGGCCTGGATGCGGCCCTTGATCGCCTCACGCAGCTTGTCGAGATTTTCGAAAGCGTATTTCTTGGCGAAATCGTCGTCGAGCGTCAACTCGTCCGGCGCCGACACCGACTGGACCTTGACGTCGAAAGCCGCTTCCTTGCCGGCCAGATGCGCGGCCTGATAAGTCTCGGGGAAGGTCACCGCGACCTTGCGCTCGTCGCCGGCCTCGGCGCCTTCGAGCTGGGCCTCGAAGCCGGGGATGAAGGAGCCGGAGCCGAGCACCAGATCGACGCCCTCGGCGGTACCGCCATCGAAAGCCTCGTCGCCGATGCGGCCGACGAAATCGATCTTCAGCTTGTCGCCATTCTGCGCCGCGGCGCCATCCTCGCGCGCCGTATAGGACCGGCTGCGCTCGGCAAGGTCCCTGAGCTGCTTTTCGACGTCCTCTTCCGGGATTTCGGCGACCAGGCGCTCCAGTTCGACATCCTCGAAGGAGCCAAGCTCGAAACTCGGCAGAATCTCGAAGGCGATCTTGAACGACAGGTCGCCGGAGGCTTCCAGCACCTTTTCCATCTCGGCCTGATCTTCGGGGAAATCGAGCCTGGGCTGGCCGGCGAGGCGCAGCTTGTTCTCGGTGAGAATCTTGTCCTGGGCTTCGCCGACCGCCTGCTGGACGACGTCGCCCATGATCGAACGGCCATAAAGGCGCTTGAGATGGCCGGCCGGAACCTTGCCGGGACGGAAGCCGTTGATGCGGACCTTGTCCTTGATGTCGGCAAGCTGGGCGTCGAGCTTTATGGCAAGCTCGGCCGCCGCGAGAACCACCTGATATTCGCGCTTCAGCCCCTGCGAAAGCGTTTCCGTCGTCTGCATCTTCACAACCTTCTCAAAACCTCGTCGCCGCCTCGGCCAATCTCCGGGGGGCGGGATGAAACCTGCCAAACCATGTTCATGCGCGGCGCTGGTGCGGGCGGAGGGACTCGAACCCCCACGATTTTCACCACCGGAACCTAAATCCGGCGCGTCTACCAGTTCCGCCACGCCCGCGCGCCCGCGTTCCGCGCACGCGCGGCCGCCGACACAGGTTGCGCTCTATAGCAATGGCGCAAACGGAAAGCAGCAAAAAAATGCGGGCGCGGCGCGAAGACAGCGCGGCGGCTCAGAGCTTGCTGTGCGATCCGTCGCAAAGGGGCGCCTTGGCGCTGTGCTTGCAGCCGCAGAACCAGACTTTGCCGTCCTTCTCCGCCTTGTAGGCGACGGGCGCGAAGTCGCTCCCCTTGTGCGAGCCGTCGCAGAACGGCTGTTTGGCCGATTTGCCGCAAGCGCACCAATGATAGGTCTTGCCGGCTTCGACCTCGACGGGAAAAGGCGCTTTTTGGGCGATGACGGGTTCGGACATGGCTGTTTCTCCAATCGGCGGTCTTTTCCCATGCCGGCGCGGCTCAAGGCAAGCCCTTACCGCGAGGCCAGATCGGCCAACGCGCGCGGAAAAATTTCCGGCAAATCCTCGGCGATCAGGCCCGGCCCGAACAGATTGGCGGCCTCGCCATGCAGCCAGACGGCGCAGGCCGCGGCTTCGAAGCTTTTCATCCCCTGCGCCAGCAGGCCGCCGATCAGGCCCGCCAGGACATCGCCCGACCCCGCCGTCGCCAGAGTTGGCGGGGCGTTGCGGGCAATGGCGGCGCGGCCGTCGGGGCTGGCGACGACCGTGTCCGGGCCTTTCAGCACGACGACCGCGCCGGTCAGCCGCGCCGCCGCCCGCGCGCGATCGGCTTTGCTGTGAAGGCCGGTCGGGACTGTTGCAGTCGCCGAGGGCGCGGCGCCTGCCGTGTCCTCCAGTTGAGAATTTATGGTTAATGAACTGAAAAGCCGTGCAAACTCACCTTCATGTGGGGTGAGAACAACCTGCGCGCCGCTGTGCCCGATCGGTTGCGCCAGCCTGCCCGCCCGCCCCTCGAACGAAGTCAGCGCGTCGGCGTCGAGCACGAGGCCCAAGGGCCTGTCCGCGCTCGCCAGGATGGTTTCGACCGTTTCGCAGGTCGCCTCGCCGACGCCGAAAGCCGGGCCGAGGACAACCGCCGAAAATCTCGTGTCCGCCAGCAAGTCGCGCCATTGCGCCGGACCCTCCACCCAACGCAGCATGATCGCGGTCAGATGCGCCGCATGGATGGCCAGGGCCTCGGCCGGGCTCGCCACGGTCACCAGCCCGGCGCCGATTCTCAAGCCGGCGCGCGCGGCGAGACGCGCCGCGCCGGTGCGGATCGCCGGGCCGGAGGCGACGACCAGATGGCCGCGTTTATATTTATGGGCGTCCTCCGCCGGCCAGGGAAAGGCGACGCGCCACAAAGCCGGCGCGTTCAAAAAAGTTTTTGGCGCGATCTCGCGCAAAACCTCGTCCTCGACGCCGATCTGGGTCAGGTGAATTCGCCCGCAGGCGCGCCGTCCCGGCAGCAGGACATGGCCGGGCTTGAGCCGGAAAAACGTCACGGTTTGCCGCGCCTGAATGCATTGCGACCCGATCGCTCCGGTTGCGCCGTCGAGGCCGGACGGCACATCCACCGCCAGAACCGGCGTTGCCGACGCATTGATGCGCTGCACCGAAGCCAGCGCCGCCCCGTCGAGCGGGCGCGACAGGCCGGCGCCGAAGAGAGCGTCCACGATCAGATCGTGGCCGCGCGGGTCGAGGCTTTCCGCCGCGACAACCGCGCCGTCCCAATCGGCGAAGGCCCGGGCGGCGTCGCCGCGCAGTTTTTGCGGATCGCCCAGCGCGCCGACCGCGACCTCGAATCCCTGTTCGCGCAGCAAACGCGCCGCGACATAGCCGTCGCCGCCATTATTGCCCGGCCCGCAAAACAAGGCGACGCGGCGGCCCTCGCCCGCCCGCAGCATGTCGGCGGCCGCCGCCGCGACATTTTTCCCCGCGCGCAGCATCAGTCGATAGCCGGGAACGCCGCCCCGGGTGGTCAGCGCGTCGGCGCGGCCCATTTCGGCGGGGGTGAGAAGTTCGATTCGATCGGAATCATCGGCGCGCATGGCGGGATTTTGGACCTTGCACGGCATTAGTTCAATTGTTGCGTCGCGGGAATTATCCTACAGCCGAACCAGCAAAATGGAGCCCCCCGATGAACAAGAGCCCCCGCAAGTTCTATGAGCCTTTGGCGATCGGCGCGCCGGCGCCTTTCCGCGAATTGCCGGTGCGCGTCGAGCGCATGATCCATTTCGTGCCGCCGCATCTCGAAAAGGTGCGCGCCAAAATGCCGGAAATCATTCCGACCGCCGACGTCATCCTCGGCAATCTCGAGGACGCCATTCCCGCCGACGCCAAGGAGGCCGCGCGCAAGGGCTTCATCGAAATGGGCCGCGCCAACGACTTCGGCTCGACCGGCCTGTGGACCCGGGTGAACTGCCTCAATTCGCCCTGGATGCTCGACGACGTGACCGAGATCGTCGCCGCCATCGGCAACAAGCTCGACGTGATCATGCTGCCCAAGGTCGAAGGCCCGTGGGACATATATTATCTCGACCAATTGCTCGCCCAGCTCGAAGCCAGGCACAATGTCGGGAAGCCGATCCTGATTCACGCCATTCTGGAAACCGCCGAGGGCGTGAAGAATGTCGAAGAGATCGCGCTGGCCTCGCCGCGCATGCATGGCATGAGCCTCGGCCCGGCCGACCTCGCCGCCTCGCGCGCGATGAAGACCACCCGCGTCGGCGGCGGCCATCCCGAATACAAGGTGCTGGCCGATCCGGGCGCCGATCCCGCCGCGCCGCGCGCCGTCTATCAGCAGGACCTCTGGCATTATACCGTCGCCAAAATGGTGGACGCCTGCGCCTCCGCCGGCATCAAGAGCTTTTACGGCCCGTTCGGCGACATCGCCGACCTCGCCGCCTGCGAGGTCCAGTTCCGCAACGCCTTCCTGATGGGCTGCGCCGGCGCCTGGTCACTCCACCCCAACCAGATCGCGCTGGCCAAAAAGGTTTTTTCGCCCGATCCGAAGGAAGTGGCCTTCGCCAAAAAGATACTGGAGGCCATGCCCGACGGCTCCGGCGTCGCCATGATCGACGGCAAGATGCAGGACGACGCCACCTGGAAACAGGCCAAGGTGATCGTCGATCTTGCCCGCCAGGTCGCGGCGAAAGACCCGGAATATGCCGCGCTTTACGGATTTTGAGCTAGAGCATATTCCCAAAAAGTTGCAGACTTTTTGGACAAGAATATGCGTTAAAACAATGAATTAGAGACTTCTTCCGATTCCGAAGGAACGGAAAAGGCTCTAAGCGGGCGGCCCGGATTGGCCGCCCCCCGACGCTTAATTCTTGACGGCGGCCTTCGCTTTGGAGGCCGCCTTTTTCTTTCCGGCCGCCGCCTTTTTTGCTTTCTCCCGCACGTCCGCCTTCAGCGCCGCCCGGTTGGGTTTCGGCTTGCCGACGCGCTTCAGGCGGTTGTGATCCCGATGCTCGAACAGGCCGTCCTGGCCCCGCACCTTGAGAAAGGTCGTCTGGTCGTAAGACCAGGTTCCATCCGCGTGCTTGGTCACCTTGATGCGAAATTCCTCGGTGCGAAAGGCGTGTTCGAGGAAGGGATTGGAGCAGATGCCATTGACCGTCTCGCCGCGCCGGGCGACCAGTTCGAAGGATTTGGCGTCGGGCGCCGCCTTGCCGATGGCGAATGCCGTCTGGCCGCGCGGGATGCTCAGCGTGAGAATGATCGTTCCGGTCGCCGGCTCCCACAGCCAAAAGCCGACCTGATCGTGAAAAAGGCCGTCCTCGCCGCGCTTGAGCACCTGCTGATGGTAGCGCAGGCCGTAGAAAAATTGCGGACCGTTCGACTGCGGGTCGATCGGCTCCAGCACGATCGTATCGGAGATCACGCTGGCGTCCGGGCCATTTTCCTTGGGGGCGACATCCTCGCCGGGATAGCCCTTCCAGACGCCCGCCATGCCGGACAAGGGGCCGAGATTGTTCAGGGTGTGCGGGTCGATATCGTCGTTTTCGGTGAAAATATCGGCGGGAAATTTACTCATGTCGGCAACCGGGTTTCAATGTCGTTGCTGGCGAAGCTAACGCCCCGCGCGCGTTCCGACAAGAATTGCGTCCAGGTTCTCGACGGTTCATATTATATCTCTGGATGGCGGGGGAACGCGCCATCCATCTGTCCGGGTTCTGGCTAGGCGAGAAGGCGCATGAAACCGCGCGCGGCGAAATTCGGCATCGGCGAAGTCGTCAAACACCGCAGATATCCGTTTCGCGGGGTGATTTTCGACATCGATCCCGTCTTCGCCAATACCGAGGAATGGTGGCTTTCGATCCCGGAAGAGGTGCGCCCGGCCAAGGACCAGCCGTTCTACCACCTCTATGCCGAAAATTCCGACACCGAATATACCGCCTATGTGTCGGAACAGAATCTCGAACCCGACGAATCCGGCGCGCCGTTCCGCAACCCGCAGATCGACGAAACCTTTCTGCGCGCAGAGTCGGGCCGCTATGTCCGCCGGCGGAGCGTGTTGAACTGATCTGACGGCCATCGAGCGTAGCGACGGCGCGACGCAAAAAAACGCGCGGCTCCTAAGCCGCGCGTCGCTTGTTTTCGGCTTTGGGCCGAAGATTATTTCCCGGCCGGAGCGGCAGGAGCCACAGGCGCCATGGGTGCCGCGCCGCCCTGTTGCTGGAGCTTCTGGCGCTCTTCCATGGCGCGCTTTTGCAGCTCTTCCTGCAGCTTCTTCTGCTGTTCGGCGAGAACCTTGGGGTCGATGGCCGGGCCGTCGAAGGCCTTGCCGAACCCTTCGAGCGGCACGTTGAAGATGACTTCGGCGTTGGCCTGATTCTTGACCACGACCGTCATGGTCTGGCCCTTCTTGGCGGTGTCGATGATGTTCTTCTTCACCTTGGCTTCGGCGAAACAGCCGTTCGGGAAGCAGATTTCGAAAGCGCCCTCGGAAACCGGGCCCCTGTCGATCGCAAAGCGGAAGCCGGGACGCAGCATCAAGCCGACCGGCAAGAGCAGGCGGACGATGCGGGTGTCGTCGCCCTTGACGTCATAAACGGCGAGCGCGAGCACCGGCGCCTGGCCCTGCTTGGCGCTGAAATCGCGGGTGGTGTAGCAGATGTCCTTGTTGGCCGAGTTGTCGTGACCGCAGACCTTGGTCCAGTTCGCCTGGGTCGGGACGAGATCCACCTTGAGCGGGCCCTGCGGCATGCCGGCCGGGGCCATGCCGCCCGGCTGCTGGGCGAAGGCCGGCGCGGAGCCGAGGAGGAGCGCGCTCGCGACCAGGGCGGCGCCAAAGCGGGACGAAGACATCGACATGCGGAATCCTTTCAGCGGGTCCAACCAGGGCTCGACCCGCGACGATCGAGAAAGCTCTTTCCGCCCCCTCGTGCGAAGAGGCGCTCTCTCCGCCCGAGTCGAGGCGAAGAGGATCGGCGCCTACATATCCTCTTCGCCCGCGACTTTCCAGCCGGGAAATTCCCCATGGCGACGAATTTATCGCTTCCTTGGCGCGCCGCCTCTATTTTTGCTTTAGCATGAGGACATGCGCCCGCCGCTCGCCCGTCATTTGCTCTTCGCCGCCGCGCTGGCCGCTTTCTGCCCCGGCGCCGCGCGCGCCGGCGACGCGCCGGGGCGGATCGCCCCGGCCATCGCCATGCAGGGCGAGCCCGCCCTGCCGCCCGATTTCACCTGCCTGCCTTACGCCGACGCTCACGCCCGCAAGGGCGGAACCCTGCATCTTGGCGCCTTCGGAACCTTCGAAAATCTCAATCCTTATGGCGTCAACGCCGGCGATTCGGCGGCCGGGCTCGCCGGCCCGGTCTATGAAAGCCTGATGGCGCGCTCCTTCGACGAGCCGTTCACGCTCTATGGCCTCGTCGCGCAAACCATCGAAACCGACGACGCGCGCGATTACGTCACCTTCCGCCTCGATCCGCGAGCGCATTTTTCCGACGGCGTTCCCATCACAGCGCGGGACGTGATCTTTTCCTTCGACCTGCTCAAGGCCAAGGGCCGCCCGCAGCAGCGCGCGGCCTATGGGCTGGTGCGGTCGATCCGGGCTTTGGACGACCACACCGTCCATTACGATCTCGCCGGCGCGAACGATCGAGAATTGCCGCTGATTCTGGCGCTGATGCCGGTGCTGCCGGCCCACGCCATGACCGAGCGGAAATTCACCGAGGACGGCTTGGGCGTCCCGCTCGGCTCCGGGCCTTACAGGGTCGCGCAGGTCAAGCCAGGCCAAAAACTCGTGCTGCGCCGCGATCCCGATTATTGGGGCCGCGCCTTGGCCATCAATTGCGGCCTCTATAATTTCGACCAGGTGGTGTTCGACTATGGCCGCGACGACAACGGCCTGTTCGAGGCGTTCAAGGCCGGGCTGATCGACTATCGCCAGGAGACCGACCCGCATCGCTGGGTCGACGGCTATGATTTTCCCGCCCGCCGCGACGGCAGGGTCGCGGTGGAATCCCTGCCGCTCGGCGGCCCCAAGGGCTTGAGCGGCTTCGCCTTCAACACCCGCCGCGCGATCTTTCGCGACCCGCGCCTGCGCGAGGCTTTGGCGACCATGTTCGATTTCGAATGGCTCGACGCCAATCTTTTTTCCAATCTCTACGCCCGCGACAAAAGCTTTTTCGACGAATCCGAATTGTCCGCTCTCGGTCGACCGGCGAGCGCGGCGGAGCGCAAGCGGCTGGCGCCTTTCGCGAGCGCCGTGCGCCAGGACATCATGGACGGGACCTGGGCGCCGCCGCGCTCCGACGGCACGGGCCGCGACCGCGAGATGGCGCGCAAGGCCCTGGCGCTGGCGGGTCAGGCCGGCTGGACATTGCAGAACGGCCGGCTCACGCGCGACGGCCGGCCACTGAAATTCGAGATTCTGGTGGTGGATCGCGAGCAGGAGCGTCTGGCGCTCTATTATTCCGACCTTTTGCGACGGATCGGGGTCGAGGCGCGGGTGCGACTGGTCGATGAGGCGCAATATCAGGGCCGACGCCAGAGATTCGATTTCGACATGATGATCGGGCTATGGCAGGCCTCGGCGTCGCCCGGCAACGAGCAGCGCATGCGCTGGGGCGGCCACAGCGCCGATCAGGAAGCGTCCTATAATCTCGCCGGCGCCAGGAGCGCGGCGATCGACGCCATGATCGCGGCCTTGCAGGCGGCGCGCGGCCGCGAGGAATTCGTCACCGCCGCGCGCGCGCTCGACCGGGTGCTGCTGTCAGGCTTTTACGCGGTTCCGCTCTATCATTCTCCCGCGCAATGGATCGCGTATTGGCGGCGGATCGCGCATCCAAAGGCTTTGCCCCATTATGCACAGCCCTTATTTGGCGATGTGCTGGAGACGTGGAGCGAGACTCGGAGCGAGACTCGGAGCCCCGCTCCGGACGCGGCGCCTGCCCCGCATTGAGCGCGGCGATGAAGGAGCGCGGCATTTCGCCGCCCGAAAGCCAATCGAGCCGCGTGTCGCGCGCCGGCGGGGTTTGCGGCTTTTGCCAAGTCGCCAGCCAGATCTGGCCAGAGGCTTTCAGCAACAGAAAGACCGCCGCGAAGGCCCAGGCGGCGAAACAGGATGCAAAACCAAGCGCAAAGGACTGAAAGACTTCTGGAAAAAGAGAGTCTTCGACTGCGGGCGCGTCCTCGTCGGGCGACGCCTCTTCCCAAGGCGAGAGCGGCCCGGCGCTCAGGCCCAGGGCGAAGACGCACAAAGCCGCCGAAATCTCGACCCATCTCGTATCGACCGCCCAGGACCGAGGGGTGAAACGCGCGAGGAGAAGCGCCACGGCGAAACCGGCGACCGCCGCCAAAAAGTCCGGCGCCAGCGCGCGAGCCCTGCCCGAAAGCGGGCGGGCGAGGCTCATCACAGCCCCGAACAGCAATGCGGTGAAGAAGTGCGGCGCCATGCGGAAACTCCGCGTTTGAAACGACGACTCATTCAAGCTGAACGAAAAACCATAATGATTCGTTAACGTCAGATTAACCATTAGGCAGGTCATCGCAAATCGCAATTGGCGGCGGCGCCCACTCGGCGCCCTTGCGATTTGAGCGGCGACGATTAACTTGCGTTGGCGCCCGGCGGAGGCGGCGGAGGCCGATGGTGGACATTATCAAGGCAACTCTGGATTTGCGCCCGCCGACGGCCGACCGGACTTGGCCGCCGCGCCGGCTCGCCCTCGCGCTCCAGGGCGGCGGCTCCTTCGGCGCCTTCACCTGGGGCGCGCTGGAGCGGCTGATCGAGGACGAGCGCATCGCCCTCGACGCCTTTTCCGGGGCCAGCGCCGGCGCCGTCAACGCAGCCCTGCTGGTCAGCGGCCTCGCCGAAGGCGGCCGCGAGGGAGCGCGCAAGACCCTCGACCAATTCTGGACCGGGGTCAGCCAAAGCGCGGCCTTCCTCCCCAAGGCCGCGACCGTGCCGCTCGGCTTTCTGGCGCGCGCGCTCTCGCCCTATCAGTTCAACCCTTTCGACCTCAATCCGCTGCGCCGCGCGCTCGAAACCCATATCGATTTCGACCGGCTGCGCCATGTGTCCGCGCCCCGCCTGCTGATCGCGGCGACGCGGGTGAGCACGGCGTCCTTGCGCATCTTCCGCAACGAGGAGATCACCCCGGCGGCGATCCTCGCCTCGGCCTGCCTGCCTTTGCTCAATCAATCGGTCGAGATCGACGGCGAGCTTTACTGGGACGGCGGCTATATCGCCAATCCGCCGCTGACGCCGCTGGTGATGGAGACCAACGCCTCGGACATTTTGATCGTTCAGCTCGCGCCGACCAGATCGCAGAAGGCGCCGCGCAGCCGCCGCGAGATCGAACGCCGCATCGACCAGATCAATTTCGCCTCGACCCTCGACCGCGAGATCGAGGCGATCCGGCTGCTCGCCCCGCTCTGCGCGGCCGGCGACGCTTCGGGCAAATGGGCGAAGCTGCGGCTCGACCGGCTTTCGGCGGAAGACGGGATCGAATTTCTTGCCGAACAAAGCCCGGCGAATCTGGAATGGACCTTCATCAGCGCCTTGCGCGAGGCGGGCCGGGCCGCGGCGGAGGCCTGGCTGGAGCAGAAAGGCGAATTCTCGCCGAATTTCATGACCGGCTGAAAGGACGACGACATGAGCGCGAAAAATCTGCACTTCGTCACTTTGCTCGGGAGCCTGCGCAAGGCGTCTGTCAATGCCGGCGTCGCCCGCGCCTTGCCCACCCTGGCGCCCGAGGGCGTCACGATTTCGGCGCTGGGCTCGATCGGCGAGTTCCCGCTCTATAACGCCGACCTCCAGGCCGAGGGCTTTCCTCCCGCCGTCGAGGCGATGGGCGCGGCGATCGTGGCGGCCGACGGCGTGATCGTCGTCTCGCCGGAATATAATTATTCCGTCCCCGGCGTGCTGAAAAACGCGCTCGACTGGCTGTCGCGCCTGCCCGCCGCGCCGTTCAAGCACAAGCCCGTATTGCTCCAGAGCGCCTCGCCCGGCGCGCTCGGCGGCGCGCGGATGCAATATCATTTGCGCCAGACTTTTGTCTTTCTCGACGCCCGGGTTTTCAACACGCCCGAGGCGATGATCGGCGGCGCCTATGGCAAAAGCGACAGCGCGACCGGAGACTTGACCGACGAGGCGACGAAAGACTTTTTGCGCAAGCACTTGGCGGCTTTCGTCGATTTCGTGCAGGCGACAAGCTAGCCGCCCACAAGTCACCTTATACGGCGAATATAGCCGTTCAGATCCCACGTCACATTCTTGCCGAAACGGTCGCAACGCTTGCGATCGACCTCATAAAGGCCTGGATGGTCGGCCATGAAGGCGCGAATCGCCATGAGAGGGCCCCCGTCGAACTCCGCCTCGTCCATGATCAGCGAAATAATGCCGTCCTCGACGATAAGATAATCTCCAGCAAGGGAATGCTTATGGAAAAAATCCATCACCTTGCGAACATGAGAAGCCTTATGGCTTGAACTGGGACATGACAAACAAAAACAGGCTTTCCGGCATCGAGGCATTGAGGGGCTATGCTGCAGCGGCCGTTCTCATGCTGCACGCGACGAGAATCTATGTGGTCACATTACCAAGTCCCCTGAATGCTTTCGTGGCGTACTGCACTTATAGCGTGCCTCTGTTTTTTGTGATCAGCGCCTTTTCGCTTGCCTATGGCTATTCCGGTCGCAACGACCAGCCAGGATGGAAAACCGGCTACGCCGTTCGGCGGTTTTTCCGCATCGCTCCCCTTTTCTATATCATGATCGCGGCCTGGACCTTGTACATACGCAGGCTTGGCGGCGCTCCTTACACGCCTCTCGAGTATTTACTGAACACACCCTTCACCTTCGGGCTAGTTCCTGGCTATCAGAATAGCATCGTACCGGCAGGATGGAGCATCGGTGCGGAGATGATTTTTTATGCGCTGCTACCTCTACTGATATTATACATAAATTCCATGACGAAAGCGATCTTTTCGTTTCTTGTCGCGCTTTGCGTCAGCTACTTATTCTTTAAAACCGCAGAACATTTCGGCCTAAAATACCAACTATTTTATTGGGCAAATATTTTCAACAACATGCCGTATTTTATCTTCGGCATGCTGTCGTACCATCTGTTTGCCCGATTGGTCGCCACCGGCCGGCCCGAAAAATGGTCCAATATATTGCTTTTCGTCGCCATTGCCGTTGGTTTTCTTAACGTCGCCGCGGATACGATGCCGAAGAGCGATTTCAGCAACGCGCCTCCCCCGATCACCGCCGTCGCCGGTTGGGCGGTCGCGTTTGGCCTGCTCGTTACGTCTCAAGCTTTGAGGCCGAACAAGATCATCGTCAACCGCTTCATGTTATTCCTTGGCGCGATCAGCTTCAGCCTTTATCTGGTTCACCCGCTCATAATCTATGCTTCGCCTGTTATTCCAAAAATCGAGGCGCTCTCGGTCGAACCTGTCATTAAGGCTCTTCTCGCCTGGGCCTTTGCGTTCACCGCCGTCGTACCTCTCGCGTGGCTGACGTACAAATTAGTCGAGGTTCCCGGGCAAGCCCTCGGCAAGCGTATTGTGGCTTGCGGTCCGAGCGGACAATTCGCTTTCGCCGCGCTCCGTCGTTTTGTGACGCCAAAAAAGAAAATGATGGAGGAGCGGCCGTGATGATCAAGTCCTTGACCGGTTCCGGCGTCGCCAGCGTGCGCAGGAAGTTGCCGAGGTTGTAGACGAACGCGTCAGGCTGAAGACGAACTCCGTTGGCGGCGAAGGAACGGCGGGAAAGCCGCGTCCATTTGATCGCGCCCTTGCCCACCTTTTTCCATTGCTCGCATGTGCCGCGCGTGTTGTGGAAGGCGACCACATTCTCGGCCGGTCGCGCCATGTTGGTGACGATGAAATCCGACGCGCGGATGAATTTCGGCCGGACGCCATTCAACCTTCGCGTCGATCCGACTCGTCAGCCATGAAACTCCTCCTTCCGCGAGTGGGCGACCCTGCCGCGCTCGCTGGAGCGCTCGCAGAACATGGAGGCCGGAGCGCTCCGCCATCCGGCTTTCTTGAGGCGCATTCCTCTCTGAAACGACTAAACTTTTCAGGAAGATGCATGGGAAATCGCGCATGCCGGAACCAGGATTGGCCCGATTCAACCCAGCTTCGCCCGGATTCGGGACAATAAACCCGGCGGCTCCGCGGCGGGAGCGACGATCAATTGCGCGCGCCGATCGCCGGCCAGGTGGGTTATCGCGGCCAGATCCACCGGCTCCTTGTGCGCGAGGCCGGCGCCGCGCGTCACGATCACGCAGGCGGGGTTCACGACATTGACGCCGGCGATGATTCCCGAGGCGCTGGCCGAAGCCATGATGAGCTCGAAGATCAGATTCGACATCGAAGTGGAGTCCCCGAATGGGCTTTCGGGCGATTGCCAAGGATGCCCCGGCCAATGGGTCCATCCCCAATCTTCGATGATATATTTTCCGCCCGGCTTCAGATAGCCGAAAGCAGCCTGGAAGGAGGCTTTGGTCTGCGCATAGAAGTGCGAGCAGTCGTCGATGATCAAATCGACAGGCTCTTCGCCGAAACTGTCATCGAGAATCGAACGGATTTTTTTCGTGTCGGCCTGATCGATATTGCCGAACAATTTCACGGACGACTCGAGTCCGTTCGCCTTGATCAGGTCGAGAAGATCTTCGGATGGCGCATTCCAGTCGATCGCGACAATCTTCTCAGGCGCGACCATGTCAGCAAGGAAAAGCGGCATGCCGCCCTGGAAAAAACCAAGCTCGAAAATCGTTCTGACAGGCTCATTAAAAACAATATCACGGTAAAGCTCAAGAAATTCTCGATTTTTCAGCAGAGCAATTTCATTTTTATTCGTTTTGAGCGAATAATCCTTCACTGAGCATGAAAACTGGAATCGAGGCGTGCGAAAAACGTCATCCCCGCTCCATTGCGGCCATTCGTTCCAATTCGTCATCTTATGTTTTCTCGATCAATTTTTTTCGACGCTGACGCCCGGCGCTCCGGCGACGCGCCCATCGGCGACCTGCCGTCTGGAGCGACCCGAGGCGCGTCGATGAATCTGCTTTTATCCGATCCGTCCGAAGAAGGCCATCTCGGATCACGAGCGGCGGCCCGGCGGATATTTGTCAACTTTATCAATTGCGAGGGCCCTGTTGTCGTTCGGAACGATCTGGCCGTGCGCCGACAAGCGCATGCCGATATGAAGCGGCCTGACGAATGTGGTCCACTTGGGTTGATCTCGTTCGCCGTCGGGCGGAGCGGCGAAACCCCGATGGCGCGCCGAGTCCTCGCAACCGCACGGCGTCAAACGGGCATTCTTGCGGATGTTGATCCGGGCCTCCGGGAATGCGTGAAATGTCGCAACTCCACTTTCCTGGGTCCGGTCCGGATGGACGACCTAGAGCATATTCCCAAAAAGTTGCAGACTTTTTGGACAAGAATATGCGTTAAAATAATGAGTTAGAGACTTCTTCCGATTCCGAAGGAACGGAAAAGGCTCTAATGCAAGCTCACAGCTAACGCGCCTGATGAAACGCGCGCGCCGCCATGACGCGAATGAATTCGGCCGTTTGCGCGGGCTCGGTGAACGGCAGCATATGGCCGCCATGCGCGAGCAAAATCAGCTCTGTCGCAGGCAGTTCGCGCTTCAGCGCCTCGCCCTGGGCGCGATAATCCAGGACGCCATCGCAGTGTTGCGGCCATTGCCGCCGGCACGATATTGAAGGGGGACGCCCTGACCGCCGGCCGGTCTGGCAACAGGACAGGTGCTCCCTGATGTGGGGCGGGAGGGCGGCATCCACGCCCGAACGGGGAGTTTCTTGCGGGCCACGAGGATTTTGGGCCGGTCGTGGCGCTGTCGATCTTGCCGAGAGTCCAGAGCCGGGCTTATCGTCCATCCAAGGCGTTCAGAAGGGCCGGTCATCTGGGAAATGTCGGATGAGTCTCGTCAATGCGCTTCCAATCCGGGCACTGTCTCCATGGTAAGGCGTTTCAGCAATGACGCGGGTCATTCGTCGGCTGCGGCTTGTGCGCGGCGGAGACAGCCATGATGGCGCGATTGCTTCAGTTGGCGTTCGTCTTGGTCGTCGCGCTCGCCGGTGTTTCCGGCGCCGTCGCCGCCCGAGCCTGGGACGTGGGCGACGGCGTTCTCGTCTTCATGCTCGCGCTCGTCGCCTTTCAGATCGCGACGCCGCTGCTCGCTTATGGATTGAGCGCGCGCGACCCTCCGCCCCCGGCGGCGAGCGCGACTTTGGCCCGGCGCATCGCCGCGGTCCTGGAGGAGCTGTTCGCCTTCTGGCAAACCTTCGTCGTGCTCCAGCCCTTCGCGCGGCTGTGGCGGCGGGAGGCGGCTTTGCCGTCAGCCTCGGCCAGGACGACGCCCGTCCTGCTCATCCCCGGCTATTGCTGCAACGAGGCGATGTGGCGGCCTCTCCAGGACCGGCTGCGCGCCGCCGGTCGCCTTGCCGCCAGCGCGACGCTCGATCCGCCCTTCGCCGGCATAGACGAATTGGCGGATCGCCTCGATGAAGAGGTCGAGCGGCTGCTGGCGGCGACCGGCGCCGCCAAGGTCGTGCTGGTCGGCCATAGCATGGGCGGTCTGATCGCCCGCGCCTATCTTGCGCGGCGCGGGCGCGATCGCGTCGCGGCGCTCATCACGACCGGAACGCCCCACCATGGATCGAAGCTCGCCCTTCTGGGCCTCGGGCGCGACGCCCGTCAGATGGAGCCTGGATCGGCGTGGCTGCGCGAGCTCAACAGCCGCCCGCCGCCGGTTCCGACGCATTCCATCTGGAGCGCGCGCGACGAATTCGTCGTTCCCCGGGATTCGGCGCGTCTTGACGGCGCGCGCGAAACCGTGCTGGCCCTTCCCGGCCATTTCGGGCTCTTGCGCGCGCCGCAGGTTCTCGAGGCCGTGCTCGAGGCGTCAGACCAAAGATAGAGCCCCCACATGCCATATATGCCTTTGCCCGTCGATCTCGACGAATCGGCCATTTGGCGGAACTTCCCGCTCGGCCTGCCAGGCCATCAAATTAGTAAAGCCGACAAGACCCGCGACGACGAGAAAGGCGCCGACCAGCAGAGGCGGTTTTCCAGCGCATGACGAGAATTGGGGATTTGGTAAAGCGCCGCCGGAATGCAGAACGGTCATTGCGAGCGGAGCGAAGCAATCCACCTCCCAACCTGTTGAAAGGCTGCATGGATTGCTTCGTCGCTTCGCTCCTCGCAATGACCGCGTAAACATGCAACGTCTTGCGTTCCCACGAAATATCGTCGGACGGACACCGAGGAAAAAAATACGGAGACCGTTTCGTCGACGCTTTCACGCGCCCTTCTTCTCCGCGATCCGCACCAAATCGCGCAAAATCTTCCGCGCCCCGTCCAAACGGTCCTTGGCCCGGGTAAAATCGCCCATGAAGACGACTTTCATGTCCGGGCGGACCTTGGCGTCGACGCCCTGTTTGGCGATATAGCGCACCAGCCCGGCCGGATCGGCGAAGCTGTTGTTGCGGAAGCCGACGATGATCCCCTTCGGCCCCGCCTCGACCTTTTCGACATGAGCGTGGCGGCACAAGGCCTTGACGCCGACCAGGCTCATCAACTGCTTCACTTCGTCCGGCATCGGGCCGAAACGGTCGATCATTTCGGCGGCGAAACTCTCGATCTCGGCTTCTTCGTCCAGGGTCGCCAAGCGGCGGTAAAGTTGCAGGCGCAGGTCGAGATCCTCGACATAATGTTCGGGGATGGTGACCGGCGTGCCGAGCGTGATCAGCGGCGACCACGTCTCTTCCACCGTCTCCCCGCCGCCGGCTTTCAGCGCGGCGATCGTCTCGTTCAGCATCTGCTGGTAAAGCTCGTAGCCGACTTCCCTGATATGGCCGGACTGTTCGTCGCCGAGCAGATTGCCGGCGCCGCGCAGGTCGAGATCGTGGCTGGCGAGCTGGAAGCCCGCGCCGAGCGTGTCGAGCGATTGCAGCACGTCCAGCCTTTTCTGGGCCTGCGGCGTGATGGTCTTGTTGACCGGGGTGGTGAAAAAGGCATAGGCGCGGGTTTTCGAGCGCCCCACCCGCCCGCGCAACTGGTAGAGCTGGGCGAGGCCGAACATGTCGGCGCGATAGACGATGAGCGTGTTGGCGGTCGGAATGTCGAGGCCGGATTCGACAATATTGGTCGAGACCAGCACGTCATATTTGCCGTCGTAAAAGGCGCCGATGCGCTCCTCCAACTCGGTCGCCGCCATCTGGCCATGGGCGACGGTGAATTTCGCCTCGGGCGCGTTCTGGCGCAGCCAGGCCGCCGCGTCGTCGAGGTCTTCGAGGCGCGGGCAGACGAAAAAGCTTTGCCCGCCCCTGAACCGCTCGCGCAACAGCGCCTCGCGCAGGATGAGATCGTCGAAGGGCGTGACGAACGTGCGCACCGCGAGGCGATCGACCGGCGGGGTGGCGATGATCGAGAGTTCGCGCACCCCGGTGAGGGCCAGTTGCAGGGTGCGCGGGATCGGCGTCGCGGACAGGGTCAGCACATGGACTTCGGCGCGCAGTTCTTTCAGCTTTTCCTTATGGCCGACGCCGAAATGCTGCTCCTCGTCGATGATGACCAGGCCGAGATTCTTGAAACTGACAGTCTTGCCCAGCACCGCGTGGGTGCCGATGACGATATCGACCGAACCGTCCGCGATCCCGGCGCGGGCGGCGCGCATGTCGGCGGCGCCGGCCATGCGCGACATCTGGGCCAGACGCACCGGCAGGCCGGCGAAACGTGCGCAAAAATTCTTGTAGTGCTGGCGGGCGAGCAGCGTCGTCGGCACGACCACCGCCACCTGAAGGCCATTGATCGCGGCGTCGAAAGCCGCGCGCAATGCCACTTCGGTCTTGCCGAAACCGACGTCGCCGCAGATCAGCCGGTCCATCGGCCGGCCCGAGGCCATGTCGGAGAGCGTCGCGTCGATCGCGCCGAGCTGGTCCTCGGTCTCGTCATAGGGGAATTTGGCGCAGAATTCCTCGTAAAGCCCCTCGGGCGGCGTCAGTTTCGGCGCCGCGTGCAACATGCGGGCGGCGGCGATCTTGATCAGCCCCCGCGCCATCTGGCGGATGCGCAGTTTCAGCCGCGCCTTGCGCTCGCGCCAGGCGGTATGGCCAAGCCGGTCGAGCGCAACCTCCGCATCTTCCGAGCCGTAACGCGACAGAAGCTCGATATTCTCGACCGGCAAAAACAGCTTGTCGCCGCCGGAATAATGCAGCTCCAGGCAATCGTGCGGCGCGCCCGCCGCCTCGATATGTTTGAGGCCGATGAAGCGGCCGACGCCATGATCGACATGGACGACGAGATCGCCCGCCGAAAGCGCCGAAACCTCGGCCAGAAAATTTTCGGCGCGCTTGCGGCGCCGGCGCTGCGGCGCGAGACGGTCGCCCAGAATGTCCTGCTCGCCGATGACCGCAAGATCGCCGGCGACGAAACCGGCCTCCAGCCCGATCACGGCCAAGGCGACGCGGGCGTCGCGCAGGCCCACGGCCTGGCTCAGCGAAGAGACAAGCTCGTGCTTTTTCAGCCCATGTTCGGCCAGCACCGAGGCGAGGCGTTCGCGCGAGCCGTCGGTCCAGCCGGCGACGATTATTTTTTTGCCCTCGCCCTGCAAGGCGCGGATATGGTCCACCGCCGCCTGAAAGACATTGGCGTTTTCGTCATTGCGCTCGGGCGCGAAATTGCGCCCCGGCGCGCCGCCGCAATCGATCACTTTTGTTGCGCCCTCGGGCGCGGCGAAAGGCGAAAAACGCGCCGTCGCGGCATTGGCCAGCGCCCGCGCGAATTCGTCCGGCGACAGGTAAAGCTCGTCCGGCGGCAGCGGCTTGTAATTGCTGCCGGCCGGGTCGCTGGCATAAACGCTGCGGCGCGATTTGTAATAATCCTGGATTTGCGCGAAGCGCTCGTGTGCGGCGGCTTCTCCTTGCGCGTCGAGCAGCAGCGGCGCGTCGTCGATATAATCGAAGAGCGTGTCGAGGCTGGGGTAGAGCAGCGGCAGCCAATGTTCGAGGCCGGGCGGACGGCGGCCTTCGCTCACCGCGTCATAAAGCCTGTCGCCGCGCGTCTGGGCGCCGAAATGGGCGATATAGCCCTGGCGGAAGCGTTTTATCGTCTCGGTGAGGATCGGCGCCTCGTTGACCGGCACCAGATCGAGGGCGCGCAATTGCGCCGTGGTGCGCTGGCTTTCGGGGTCGAAGGCGCGGATGGTCTCCAGCACGTCGCCGAAAAAGTCGAGCCGCACCGGGCCGGGCAGGCTCGGCGGATAGAGATCGACAATGCCGCCGCGCAAGGCGTATTCGCCGCTCTCCCTGACCGTCGATGCGCGTAAAAAACCGTTGGCGTCGAGCCAGGCGGCCAGCTCATGCAGATCGACTGCGGCGCCGGGCGCGGCGGAAAAGTTTTTTGCCGCCATATCCTGGCGCGGCGGCAGCCGCTGCGACAGGGCGGCGACGGTGGTGAGCAGGATGCGCGGCTTTTCCAGCGAGGAGCGGGTGCGGGCGAGACGCGCCAGGGCGGTCATGCGCTGGGCGGCTATGGCGGAATTAGGCGAAACGCGGTCGTAGGGCTGGCAGTCCCAGGCCGGGAATTCCAGAATTTCCGCGTCGGGCGCGGCGAAGGCCAGCGCCTCGCGAAAGGCGCGCAGGCGCTGGCTGTCGCGCGCGACATGGAGGAGCGCGCAAGAGCGCCCCTCGCCCGATTTCGCCACGGCGCGGGCGAGATCGGCGGCGACAAAGGCGTCAAAGCCCTCCGGCGCGCGCGAAAGGACGAGCGAATGGCCTTTTTCGAGTTCGGATGCGGCGCGGAGAAGATCGTGCATAGGCCTGGCTGAATGTGAGGTCGTTATCGCCCCCTCTCCCCGCTTCGGCGGGGAGAGGGTCGGGGTGAGGGGCTGGGGCGTTGGCTTCGATGTCATCAGCAAGGCATTATTGGGAGCGCGATCGGCGTCGGGGAAAATCCCCCGGCCCCTCACCCCGTAAACGGGAAGAGGGTGTTGCGCTCCCGCCCGTCACCCATGGATTGGACCTTTATGGGTGTGGAAGGCCTTGATCTGGTAAAAGATCGGGCGGTCGTAGGCCGGGTCGATCGGCTTCGATCCGGCGAACCATGAAAAAATGTCGGCGTCCTGCGCCTCCATCAAATGTTCGAGCTGGTCGAGCTCGTCCTCGCTCAATTCGGCGAGGCGCGCGTCGGCGAACTGGCCGAGCAGAAGATCGACCTCCCGCATGCCCCTGCGCCAGCAGCGCAGCAGGATTTTTTTGCGGCGCGGGTCCAGCCCTTCGCTCGATCTTGTCGTCCCGGACATGAAGCCTCCGCAAAGCCGAAAGGCCCGCGCCGGTTTTCGGCGCGAGCGTCGCGGGTCTTATAGGTCGGGACGGGGTGGCTGTCAGCGTATCATTTCAGTCGGATCGCCTCAGCGGCTCGCCACCACCTTCAGCTCGCGGACTTCGCCGCGCCGGTAGGCTTCGAGGAAGGCGCGGTAGTTGCGGAAGGACACGCAGCCGTTGGAATCGCCGCGCTGGCCGAGCATGAAGGTGTGGGCCAGCAGACCGCCGCGACCGTAGGTCGTGCCGCTGACCGGGGTCAGGCGCAGCGCCTGGACGCCGTGGAACAGGCTCTCGCGCAGGGTCAGGCGGTAGGTCGCGGGCGGCGTCGAGCCGCGCATGCGCAGATGGACATGGCCCGGATCGTCGAAATAGGGGCCGAGGCCGGAATGGGCTTCAAGCCGCTCGCCGTTCGGCAGATAGACGGTATGAGCGGAAATGTCATAGACCGCCGTGCCGCCATGGGACTCAAAGGGCGCGGGCGAGGAGGAGTAGGTGTGGCCGAGGCCGAACAGGCCGCCGCCGCCGTCCGACGGCGCATAGGCGAGTTGCGGACCATTGGGCTGCTGGTCATTGTTGTTGAAAATCTTGTCGAAGAAGCTGCGCGGATCGTTGCGGGCCAAAGTCGCGGCCTGGGCGCGTTCACGCGCGGTGGCGGCGGCGGCGCGGGTCGGCCCGTCGTGGCGCGGCGCCGGCGCCTCGTGCGAGGCCTCTTCGACTTCGCGCGACAAAGCGGCGAGCTGGGGCGGACGGGCCGGCGGCAGAGGCGCCGCGTTTTCGGCTTCGTCTGCGGTCTCGGCGGCCAGGGCCGCCGGCTGGGGCTGGTCGGCTTCGGCCGTCTCGACCGGCGGCAACGCCGGCTTCAATTGCGTATGATCGACATCCTCCGCCGCCTGGGATTGGGCCGCCTGGGATTGCGCCGCCGGCTGGCTGGTCTCGTCCTCGGCGAATTGCGAGCCGGACTCCGGCGTCTCGATTTCCGCGAACAAAGGCTGAGACTGAAGCGGCGAGAAGGACGGGCCGATCGGGTCGGTGCGGGCGGTCCGCATCGCCGGCATGCCCTTCGCGTCGGCATTGGGATCGAACAGGCCGCCGAAGGGATTGCGCGCCTTCTGGAGATCGGGTTTCGCCTCGCCCGAGGCGAGATCGACATGCGGCATCGCGACAACCGGCTTGGCCGGGGCGCGCGCGAGTTGCGGCTGCGGCGCGATCGCCTGACTGGCGAGGCCGCCCGCCAGCCGCAGGGCCACGGCGGCGCTGAAGGAGAAGGCGGCAAGGCTGGGCATCGCCCGAACGAAAACCTTGCGCGGAAGACTGGGGCGATCGTCCATGGCCGGATCGCAGCTCTCGTAGATCCAATCGCTCATACGCCGAACCCCACAAACTGAACGCAGGTCGCGCCGAGGCGCGGTTCGGCCGATGAAGGAACGACCCCGAGAGACGAGAAGTCGCGAATCGACGCTTTTTTGTCGCCAGACCCGTCCGCTCGAGAGGCAAGGATGCCGAACATCCTTGAATTGAAGCAAATTATCCCTAATTTCCCGTTAACCGCCCCAGAAGAAATCTGCATATCTCCGGTCCGTCCTTGTCTGTTTGCAGCGTCGCGCCATCGGGAGGCGGACACAGCATGACCAACCGCCGCCTTCCGAAAGCGTCTCCGCCTTCAGAAGCGACTGCGTTCCAAAACAATGACCTGACGTGCTCGCGCCTCTCCCGCTGCGCGAATACGCCCCGACGCGGCTTGCATGAGAAGACTCAGACAAGGGCGCTGCCGCTTGAGCGAGTCCAAAAAAGGCGAAAAAAAAGGCGAAATTGCGGATCACGAGAATTTTATTTGACAGTGACCGAAAGAGCACAGTTAAACTATCCGCGTCATATCGCCCCAGCTCGCCGCCGCCTCTCCCGCTAAGGCCTTGGGCCTACTGATTTTTTGGCGCATCGCGCCAGCGCCGCAACAGGATTGCGTCGAGCGCCGCCAGTGCGCCGTAAAGCGCCACGCCACACAGGCACAACAGCGCCACGGCGGCGTACATCATTGGAATTTTGAGCCGATAGCCCGCTTCGACGATTCGAAAGGCGAGCCCCTCGCCCTGCCCCGACGCGCCCGCCGCCAGCTCGGCCGCCACCGCGCCGATCAGCGCCAGAACCCCGCCAATGCGCAGGCCGGTGAAGATCTGCGGCAAGGCCGAAGGCAGCCGCAGCCAGAACAGGATTTTCGTCCGCGACGCGCCCTTGAGGCGAAAAAGCTCGATCAACCCCCGGTCGGTCGCCGCGAGTCCGGCCGAGGCGTTGGACAGGATCGGGAAGAAAGCGACCAGGAAAGCGCAGGCGAGCACCGCCGCCGGCGCGGACAGATAGATTAGCAGCAAAGGCGCGACGGCGATCAGCGGCGTCACCTGAAGCGCGATGGCCAGCGGCAAAAAGGTCTTTTCCAGCCAGGGCGACCAGGCGAACAGCAAAGCCAGCGCCACCCCACCGGCGGACGCCAGAACCAAAGCCTCCACGGCCTCGCTCAGGGTCGTCGCCGTCGCCGCCAGCAATTGCGGGCCATTGGCGAAAAGGGTCGCGGCGATCGCGCTCGGCGCCGGCAATTGCGCCGGGGAGATCGCGAACAGCCGCACCGAGGCCTCCCACAGCAGGATCAAGCCCGCCATCGCGACAAGGGGGAGCAAACGCGTCACGCCGCCCTCCCCATCGCCTGTTGCAATCCTTCCGCGATGCGCGCGCAATCCTCGGCGAAAAACGCGCTGCGGCGCAAAGCCGGGCCGCGCTCTGGCCCGCGTTCGAGCTTCAGCTCCGAATCGATTCGGCCCGGCCGCGCCCGCATGATCGCGACGCGGTCGGCGAGATAGGCGCTTTCGTAAACCGAATGGGTGACGAAGACCACGCTCGCCGCGCCGCGCCGGCGCAGGTCGAGCAGAACGTCGTTGAGCTGCCAGCGGGTGATCTCGTCGAGCGCGGCGAAAGGCTCGTCGAGCAGCAGCAGTTCTGGCTCGTCCACCAAGGCGCGGGCGATCGAGGCCCGCATTTTCATGCCGCCGGACAATTCGCGCGGCAAGGCGCGCAGGCGGTCGGCGAGGCCCACCCGCGCCAGAACCGCCTCGACCTTCGGCGCCGCCTCGCGCCGGCTCATTCCCGCCAGCCGCAACGGCAGGGAAACATTGGCGAAAAGATCGGCCCAGGGCATCAGATTGGGCTCCTGGAACACGAAGCCGATCCTGGGGGCCGCCCCGTCGCGCCAGAGAAGGTCGCCACGATCCGGCTGTTCGAGTCCGGCGATCAGCCGCAACAAAGTGGATTTGCCGCAGCCCGAGGGGCCAAGCACGCACAATGTTTCGCCGGCCAGAAGATCGAGCCGCACGCCGTCGAGCGCCGGGACTTCATGCCCCGGAAAAGTCAACCGCAGATCGCGCAATGTCGCCAGCGGAACGTTCACTTGCGGCCCGACCCTTCCAAACCGAACCCCTTGTTGACAAGGGAATAATCGAAGCCTTTCGCCAGATCGAGCCGTTCGGGCGCGGCGCCGGCCGAAGCCATGTCGCGATAAAACCGCGCGATCCGGGCGGGGTCCATGGCGCCGATCCCCAGTTTCAGCGCGTCGCCGGATTCGACAATCCCGTGCGCCTTCATCTGGGCTATGGAAAAAGCGATCTGGGCGTCGTCCATGTCGGGATTCTCGCGCTTGATCAAAGCATTGGCGACGCTGTTGTCGCCGTGCAGATAATGGACCCAGCCGAGGATCGAGGCTTCGACGAAGCGCCGCACGAGGTCGGGAGTCTTTTCCAGCAGATCGCGGCGGGTCTCGATGGTGGTGGCGTAGGTCTCATAGCCATGATCGGCGAGCAAAAAAACATTGGGCGCGAAGCCGCCCGAGCGCGCGATGGCGAAGGGCTCCGAGGTTAGATAGCCCTGTTCGATCGAATTCTTGTCGGCGAGGAAGGGCGCGGAATTGAAATCGTAGGTCGCCACTTTGACGCGCGAAAAGCCCCAGGTTTTTTCCATCCAGGGCCAGACGGTGGTGAGCGTCGCCAGCCCGACGAAGGCCTTGTCGGCCTTGGGCAGATCCTCGAAACGATCTAGTCCGGCGCCCGGATGGGACATGAAGACCAAAGGGTCTTTCTGGAAAATCGCGGCGACGGTGACGATGGGGATATTTTCGGCGAGCGCCGAGAATTCGCCGATCAGATTGTCGCCCATGTAGAAATCGGCGCGGCCGGCGGCGAGCAGCAGGCGGTTGTTCGTCTCCGGCCCGCCGGGAAGGATGGTCACATCGAGTCCATATTTGGCGTAGGTTCCGTCCGCCAGCGCCTGATAGAAGCCGCCATGCTCGGCCTCGGCCAGCCAGTTCGCGGCAAACACCACCTTGTCCAGCGCGAAAGCCGGGGTGGCGCACAGCAGGCAGGCGAACAGCGGCGGGAAAAGTCTTGCCAGTCCATGGATCACGAAAAATCTCCGGGCCAATCGACCGCGGCAGGAGAGGCGATCGCGCCGCATCGGTCAAGACCGCGCGACAAGGGGAATTGGCCTTGCTTCGACGCAAGTCTGGCCTTTCCGCCGATTGACGCTCCCTTTGAAATCCCTTCTTGTGCGCGCTCTTTCCCACGGGGCCAAATAGCGCGTTCATGCATCTTCTTCTTCTCATTCTCGCCGGCTTCGGCGCGGGCTTCGTCAATGCGCTGGCCGGCGGCGGCTCGTTCCTGACCTTTCCCGCGCTGATCGGCGCCGGGCTCCCCGCCATCGACGCCAACGCCACCTCGACCATTGCCCTGTTCCCGGCGCAGGTGGCGACGACCTACGCCTATCGCCATAGCCTGACGAAATCGCTGGAAGACCCCCGCGTCAACGGCCGCGTTCTCGCGATCATTTCGCTCGTCGGCGGCTTTTTCGGCGCCGTCCTGCTGCTTTCGACTTCGGAACAGCTGTTCGAACGGCTGATCCCCTTCCTGCTGCTCGGCGCGACTCTGGTTTTCGCAGCCGGGATGGTGATGCCGAAAGAATCGGAAAAGCAGGTTCTGGGCGCGACCGGCGTGCTGGTCGCCCAATGTTTCGTCGCGATCTACGGCGGCTATTTCGGCGGCGGCATCGGCATTTTGATGCTGGCGGCGCTGACGCTTTACGGGCTGAAGGACATCGTGCTGATGAACAGCCTGAAAATGCTGCTGGCGACACTGATGAACCTCACCGCGACCGCGGTTTTCCTGTTCTCGGGCCGCATCCACTGGCTGGAGGGACTGATCCTCTCCGCCGGCTCGATCGCCGGCGGCTTCGCCGGGGCGCATGCCGGATCGCGCATTCCGCCGCTCTATGTGCGGCTGTTCGTGATTTTCATCGGTCTTGTGCTCAGCATGCATTTCTATTTCAAGACCTATTGAGCCGGAGCAGCCCATGTCCGCTTTGCCCAAGACCATGCGCGAGAAGACCATGCGCGAAATTTTCTTCGACGGCGCCGGCGGCCCGGAAGTCATCAAGACGCGCGAGGCGCCGGTTCCCGCGCCCGGACCCGGCAAAGTGCTGGTCGAGGTCGCGGCGGCCGGAATCAACCGGCCCGACTGCATCCAGCGCATGGGACTCTATCCGCCGCCGCCCGGCGAGAGCGAGGTTCCGGGACTGGAAATCGCCGGAAAAATCGTCGCGCTCGGCGAGAAGGTCGAAGGCTTGCAGGTCGGCGACGAAATTTGCGCTTTGGTCGGCTCGGGCGGCTATGCCGAATATGCGCTGGCCGACGCGCCGCTCTGCCTGCCCCGGCCCAAGCCTTTGAGCCTCGCGGAAGCCGCGGCAATCCTCGAGACTTTCTTCACGGTTTACGACAATGTTTTTTCTCGCGGCGCGCTCAAGCCCGGCGAGACTTTTCTCGTTCATGGCGGGTCGAGCGGCATAGGCTCGACCGCGATCCAGCTCGCCAGACATTTCGGCGCCAAGGTTTTCACCACCGCCGGCTCGGCGGAAAAAGTCGAATTCTGCAAGAGCCTCGGCGCCGATGTGGCGCTGAACTACCGCGAGCAGGATTTCGTCGCCGAAGTGAAGGCGCTCACCGGCAAGAAGGGCGTGGACGTCATTCTCGACATGGTCGGCGGGCCTTATCTGCAAAAGAACCTGTCGGCGCTGGCGCCCGACGGAAGGCTGGTGCAGATCGCCTTCCTTCAGGGCGCCAAGGTCAAGGATTTCGACTTCATGAGCGTCATGCTCAAGCGCCTGACGATCACCGGCTCGACCCTGCGCGCCCGCCCTTTGGCGGTGAAGGCCGCGATCGCGCGGGCGCTCAGGGAAAAGGTCTGGCCCTTGCTCGACAGCGGCGCGGTGAAGCCGATGCTGCACGCGACCTTCCCGCTCGAACAGGCCCGCGCCGCCCATGAACTGATGGAAAGTTCCGCCCATCTCGGCAAGATCGTTCTGCTGACCGGCACATAGGCCTGCCCGTCACCTCAGGCGCACGGGGAAAATCTCCGCCGAGAGCTGCACATTGTTGCCCAGACCGTAATAATAGGACGCCGGCTGGGACACCAGGCGCAGGAACTGGAACAGGCGGAAACGCAAGAGCCGCCACAGGCTTGGCCCGCGCGGCGGCAGCAGGTTTTCGTGCGCGACATGGACGATCCAGCGCCGGCGCTGCGGCGGCAGGTCGATCTGCTTGTGGCGGGCGAGGCCTTCCAGCCATTTCTCGACATCCGGCTCCTCCATGAAGCCGAAGCGCAATTCGACGCTCATGATCCCGCCGCATTCCGGGGAGCGGTGGAAATTGGTCACCTTGTAACGGTTGTCCTCGACATAGGGCGCCTTGACATGGGTGACCTCGACGAAAATCAGGTGGCGCGGCAGCACGCCGGAGCGGTCCCACATCATCTGCGCCAAGGCCGGCGCCCGGTCTTCCGACGATTTCAGCGATTTCGGCGACATCACCACGGCGCTGCGCTCGATATAGGCCAGGCTGGCGCGATGCTTTTCGATCAATTCCGCCAAAGTCATCGTGCTCCGGGCTTCATAAGCGGCGAAAATCGCCTTGCGGCCCCAGCGCCAGGTCGCCATCACCACGAAAGTCGCCACGCCGACCAGCATCGGGATGAAGCCGCCATCGAAGAATTTCAGCGTGCTGGCGACGAAAAAGCCGCCGCTGATCGCCGTCAGCGGAACCCAGACCAGCGCGATCACGCGCCGGCTCCAGCCCCAATAGCGGCGCGCGATCAGGAACATGGCGAGCGAGGTGATGACCATGACGCCCGACACCGCCAAGCCATAGGCCTCCGCCAGCGCGCTGGCCGAGCCGAAGCCCAGCACCAGAGCGACGCAGCCGAAAAACAGCGCCCAGTTGACGAAAGGCGCGTAAATCTGCCCGGCGTGGCCGGCATGGGTGTGGGTGACCGCGATGCGCGGAAAAAGGCCGAGGCGGATCGCCTGCGAGATCAGCGAAAAGGCCCCGGAAATCAGGGATTGCGAGGCGATGACAGTCGCCGCCGTGGCCAGCGCCACCATCGGATAGAGCGCGGCCTGCGGCGTCATGCTGTAGAACAGCAGCCCCTGCCGCACCGGCGCGCCGGACAGCAGATAGCTCCCCTGCCCCAGATAATTGAGCAGCAGCGCCGGAAAGACCACCGCGAACCAGCCGAGCCGGATCGGCGCCGCGCCGAAATGGCCGAGATCGGCGTACATCGCCTCGCCGCCGGTGATGACCAGCATGACCGCGCCGAGGATTTCGAATTTTTCCAGCCCGTCCGCCTCGAAAAGAAAGCGCAGGCCATGGACCGGGTTGAAGGCAGCGAGAATTTCGGGATGGCCGGCGACCTGCCTCAGGCCGAGCACGGCGATGATGACGAACCAGACCAGCACGATCGGGCCGAAAATCTTGCCGACGCCCGACGCGCCGCGCTTCTGGATCGAGAACAAGCCGCCCAGCAGGACGACGGTCAGCAGCAGGATCGCGAAATGGCCAAGCCGGGGCGAAGCGACGTGCAAACCCTCCACCGCCGACAGCACGCTGATCGCGGGGGTGATCATGCCGTCGCCCAGGAGCAGGCCGGCGCCCAGCATCAGCGACCACAGCACCAGCCGCGCCATCTTGTTGGAGCGGTCGTGCAGCAGGCCGTAAAGCGCGAAAACGCCGCCCTCGCCCTCGTTCTGGGCGCGCAGCACCAGAGCCGCATATTTGATCGAGACGATGAGGGTGATCGCCCAGATCACCAGCGAAACGCCGCCGAGCACATGATCCGCCGCGCGCGAAACGCCGTCGTGGAAAAGCTGGTCCATGGCGTAGAGCGGCGAGGTGCCGATGTCGCCATAAACCACCCCGATCGCCGCCAACGCCAGACGCGGCGTCGAGCCGCGCGGCCGGCGCCACGCGCCCGAAACAGGACCGGAAATTCTGGCGGCGTGGCTTTTCAGGCCGGCGGGAACATTCATCGCGCCTCGCTTGTCGGAGACGAATTCTGGTCCGGCAGGGCCTTGTCTATAAATGATCTAAATCAGTTCCCGCCTCAACTTTTGGCGATTTCCGCGAAGGCGGCATAGGACGAAACCAGCGCGAGAATGAGTTGCCGCGCGTCCTCGTCGCGGATCAAGGCGAAATCGCGCGTCAGTTGCGCCTCTTCATCGGCCGCTTGCGCGTCATTGTCGGTGAGGCGGACCAGGCCCTGCGCCGTGACCGAAAATCCTTCGAAAAACGCCGCCGGCTCCACTTTCAGAATGCGCGACAGCAACCGCATCGTCTCGGCGGCGATCCGTTCACGACCTTCTTCGAGGTCCGAAAGGCGCTCCGCCGGAACGTTCATCGCGGCGGCCAGCCGTTCCAGCGGCATGCCGCGGCTCTGCCGAAGAGTCCGCAACCGCGCGCCGACGTATCGATCGATAAAGTTTGTCGCCATGACGCTCATTGACCAGTTCGTCCGGACGTAACGACCGGATCTTCGTGACTTCGACCGTTCCGCGCGCTCCATTACATTTTCGCCGCGCTTCGCGTGTCCTTCATATGCATTTCTGTATCACCTCAGCCCGCAACTGCAAGTTAAGTGCTTGTTAATCATGAATTTCAGTATATCATTACATTAGGATAGCAAAGTGACGTAAGTCACGTATGACTATAGGTAATACCCTCGATTTCGATCCCGCGCTTCGGCCAGCGATTCAAACGGCGATCACCTCGAACGAAGCCGCGTCGAGCAGAAAAGACCCATCGCCTTCGATCGCGAAATAGCCGCGCGTTTCGGCATCCGCCGTTTTCTGGAGCGCGCGGATCGCTTGCGCCAGAACGGCCGGAGTCCGCATGCGTCCCGTCCAATCGGCGAAACCCATCCGCAGGCGCCAGGAAGCTTCCGCCTTCAAAGCGAAACCCGCCTGCGACAGCATATCGCGCCATTCGGCCAGAGCGTAGTCGCGCACATGGGAAATGTCGCGCAGAAGCTCGATCGCCTGGAAAAACGTGTCCAAAGCCGGCGCCTCGGGCGCGACCACGTCGATGAAGACCGCCGGCGCCCCGGCGCGCAGCACGCGGCGCGCCTCGCGCAAGCCTCGCCGAGCATCGCGCAAGCCTCGCCGAGCATCGCGCCAATGATGCGCGGAAAACCGGCTGGCGCAAAAATCGAAATGCGCGTCGGGAAAGGGCAGGCTTTCCGCGCGGGCTTCAACAGTCTCGATATTGGCAAGGCCCCGCCGCCGCGCCTCGGCGGCGACGGCGGCGAGCATTTTTGGCGACAGATCGACCGCCGTCACGGCTTGGGCGGCCCGCGCCAGCGCGTAAGCCACATGGCCGCCGCCGGTCCCGAGATCGAGCGCGCGACGCGGCGCCGCCTGCGCCGCGCGCGCGGCCAAGGCTTCAAGCTCGGCGCCGCCGGAATGGACGGCGCTCGCCACATAGGCCTGGGCCTGGGCGCCGAACTGGCGCGCGTTCAGCGAGTCCCGATCCTGCTCCATGGACAATTATTCTCCACGCCATTGCGGCGGACGTTTGGCGAGGAAGGCCTCCATGCCCTCCTGAAAATCGGCGCTGCGATAGCACATGACGACCAGATCCTCGCCGGTCTCCATCGGCGGGCGCAGGCGCAGCAACGCCTCCTTGGTGGCGCGCAGGGTCAAGGGCGCATGGCCCGCCACCGTCCGCGCCAACTCCTCGGCGCGCGCGGAAAATGCCTCCGGCGCGACGATCTCGCCAACCAGGCCAAAAAGCCTGGCCTCTTCGGCGTCGATCAGGCGCGCGGTGAAAATCAGATCCTTGACCCGCGCCGCCCCCATGATGGCGGCGAGACGCGCGTAATTGGGCACGGAAAGGCAATTGCCCAGGGTGCGGGCGATGGGAAAGCCGAAACGGGCGTTGGCGGCGGCCAGCCGCAGGTCGCAGCAGGCGGCGATCGCCGCGCCGCCTCCGGTGCAGGCCCCGGCGATCGCGGCGACGGTGGGAACGCGGCATTTTTCCAGCGTCGACAGCACGCGCTCGATCTTGATCTCGTAATCGACTGCGTCCCGCGCCGATCGCAGCGCGCGGAATTCGGCGATGTCGGTGCCGGAAGCAAAAGCCTTGTCGCCGGCGCCGGAGATCAGCAGCGCCTTGATCGAGCGGTCGGCGTCCGCCCGTTCGCAGGCCTCGCGCAAATGCTCATACATTTCGAAGGTCAGCGCATTGCGCGCCTGCGGCCGGTTGAAAGTGAAATGGGCGATCCCGTCGCGTGTCTCGTAGAGGGTGACGTCGTTCAAACCTCGTGCTCCCGCCGGCGGACAACGTCCTTCCGCACGGACCGCCCGGCGGGTCCGGCTCGCGCCGATCGAGCCCGGAATCGATCCCGAAACATTGCCAGCGCCATTATGCCGATGCAATGCGCAAAAGCCGGGATTGGCGCGCCCTGCCGCAGGCCGGGCGCGGATGTTCATTTATCTCGAATGTGAGCGGGTTGCGCGGCTACGGCCGGTTGAACGCGCCAGGCGCTCCCCTCGCGACAAGCGCGTCGCCCGTTTCGCCCAAGGCCGGGAGGACGAAAGTATGAGATTGCCAGCCTTGTCATACTTTCATCGGAATGGCGATAATCCGGGCTTAACGAGCGACGCGCGCCGCGACCAAGCGGCGGCGGTTGTGTTTGTGTGGGAGGAAGTCATGTCCGAGAAAATCTACCCCGTTCCGGCGGAGTGGGAAAGCCGCGCGTTCATCAACGACGCGAAATACAAGGAAATGTATGCACGCTCGGTCTCAGATCCGGACGGCTTCTGGGCGGAACAGGCCAAACGTATTGATTGGATCAAGCCTTTCACCAAGGTCAAGGATACTTCGTTCGATACGCATAACGTTTATATCAAATGGTTCGAGGACGGTACGACCAATTTATCGATGAATTGCATCGACCGTCATCTCGCCAAGCGCGGCGACCAGGTGGCGATCATCTGGGAGGGCGACAATCCCGCGGAATCCAAGCACATCACCTACAAGCAACTGCATGAGGAAGTCTGCCGCTACGCCAATGTGCTGAAGGCCAAGGGCGTCGGCAAGGGCGACACGGTCACCATCTATATGCCGATGATCCCCGAAACGGCTTACGCCATGCTGGCCTGCGCGCGCATCGGCGCCGTCCATTCGGTGGTCTTCGGCGGCTTCTCGCCGGATTCTTTGGCGGGTCGCATCGGCGACTGCAAGTCCAAGGTTCTCATCACCGCCGACGAAGGCGTGCGCGGCGGCCGCAAGGTGAATATGAAAGCCAATGCGGACGCGGCGATCGAAAAGACCGGCGACATTGTCAAGACGCAGCTTGTGGTCAAGCGCACCGGCGGCGAGATCGCCTGGAAGGAAGGCCGCGACTGCTGGATGCATGAGGAGGAGGCGAAAGTCTCGACGGATTGCCCGCCGACCGAAATGAACGCCGAAGATCCCCTGTTCATCCTCTATACGTCGGGTTCGACCGGCACGCCAAAGGGCGTGGTCCACACGACCGCCGGCTATCTCGTGTACGTCGCGCTGACGCACCAAACTATTTTCGATTATCACGACGGCGACATCTATTGGTGCACCGCCGACGTCGGCTGGGTGACGGGACACAGCTATATCGTCTATGGCCCGCTGTGCAATGGCGCGACGACCCTGATGTTCGAAGGCGTTCCGAACTATCCGACCATCTCCCGTTTCTGGGATGTGGTCGACAAGCACCAGGTCAATATCTTCTACACCGCTCCGACGGCGATCCGCTCGCTGATGGGCGCCGGCGAGGAGCCGGTGAAACGGAACCTCGCGCAAAAGCATTCGCCTGCTCGGCACGGTCGGCGAACCGATCAATCCGGAAGCCTGGGAATGGTATTACCGCGTGGTCGGCGAAAATCGCTGCCCGATTGTCGACACCTGGTGGCAGACCGAGACCGGCGGCATTCTCATTACGCCGCTGCCGGGCGCCAACGCTTTGAAGCCCGGTTCCGCGACCCGTCCTTATTTCGGTATACAGCCGCAGGTCGTGGACCCCTCCGGCAATGTGATCGAGGGCCCCTGCGAAGGCAATCTCGTCATTGCCGACGCTTGGCCGGGCCTGATGCGCACGGTCTATGGCGACCATGAGCGGTTCGTTCAGACTTATTTCTCCGCCTATCCGGGCAAATATTTCACCGGCGACGGCTGTCGCCGCGACGCCGATGGCTATTACTGGATCACCGGCCGCGTCGACGACGTCATCAATGTCTCCGGCCATCGCATGGGCACGGCGGAAGTCGAGAGCGCGCTGGTCGCCCATCCAGCGGTTTCCGAAGCCGCCGTCGTCGGCTATCCGCACGACCTCAAGGGCCAGGGCATCTATGCCTATGTCACCTTGATGACGGGCGTCGAGCCGACCGAGGCCTTGCGCAAGGAGCTCATCGCCTGGGTCCGCAAGGAGATCGGCCCGATCGCTTCGCCGGACGTCATCCAGTTCGCGCCGGGCCTGCCCAAGACCCGCTCCGGCAAGATCATGCGCCGCATCCTGCGCAAGATCGCCGAAAACGAATTCGGCTCGCTCGGCGACACCTCGACCCTCGCCGACCCGACCGTGGTCGACGACCTGATCCAGAATCGCGGCGGCTAAAGCATATTCCCAAAAAGTTGCAGACTTTTTGGACAAGAATATACGTCAAAACAATGAATTAGAGACCTCTTCCGATTCCGAAGCAACGGAAAAAGCTCTGAAGCTTCCAGCCTCGTTGTTGAGCGGAGCCGGACGAGAAATCGTCCGGCTTTTCTCCTTTGGCGCGAAAATGGCGCCGGCGCAAACGCGCGTTGGGGCCCTATCCGCCCACCATTCAACCCGAACTAAAGCCTGGGAATTAAGCAAATCGTATAATCGCGTATAACGCCGCACTAAGCTAGTTTGCACGGAACAAAGCGCCTGATAGGCTCTGCGAGCGTCGGAAAATCAAAACTCCGCCGGGCGCTCGCAAATCGAACGGCGCGGGAGATGTTGTTCACGACAAAAAGTTCCTTACTATTCTTCTACCCATAAGAAGAATGGTCTCGGAAGATGCATGTATTGTCTAGGGAGAGAGAACAAAATGGCAAGTAACGATTCAGCACCCCACGCCCCGGCGTTGGGCAATCCCGCCGTGGTCGGTCTCGGTGGCTTCGGTATGACCACCATGCTGCTGCAATTCCACAATCTCGGCTGGATGGGCGTAGCCCCCGTGATCTGGAGCGGCTTCGTCTTCGGCGGCGCCGGCCAGTTGATCGCCGGCTACCAGGAGCAAAAGACCGGCAATAATTTCGGCTACGCCGCCTTCGTCGGCTACGGCGCCTTCTGGATCATGCTCTGCGCCTATCTGCTCGGCTCGACCAGCGGCAATAAAATGCTCGCTTTGAGCGAAACCGACGTCGGCTTTTTCCTGTTCGTCTGGACCTTGTTCACCGCCGGCCTGTGGATCGGCTCGTTCAAGATCAGCAAGATGATGTTCCTGACCTTCCTGACCCTGCTGATCGGCTTCATCCTGCTCGATCTGGTGTTCTGGGGTCATCCGACCCTGAAGCCGATCGCCGCCTGGGATCTGCTCGTCTGCGCCTTCAGCGCCTGGTACATGATGTTCCACGTCATTTTCCTGAGCGTGTTCGGCCGCGACGTTCTGCCGGTCGGCAAGCCGCTGGCGTAATCGGAACGCAAGCCGCTGGCGCAATCGGAACGACTACCGAAATGAAACAAGCCGGGGCGGCTCGACCGCCCCGGCTTTTTGATTGTTGAATTCCAGTTTTTCGTTCGCTCAGGGAACGACCCGCACCGCGCCCTTGGCGGCGCTGGTGGTCATCGCCGCATAGGCGCGCAGCGCGGCGCTCACCTTCCGGTCGCGGTTCTCCGGCTTCCAGGCCGCCTCGCCCTTCGCCTCCATCGCGGCGCGGCGCCGCGCCAGTTCGTCCTCCGCGACATCCAGCCGCAACACGCGGTTGGGGATGTCGATCTCGATCCGGTCGCCGGATTGCGCCAGGCCGACCGTCCCGCCGCCCGACGCCTCCGGCGAGACATGGCCGATCGACAGGCCCGCGGTGCCGCCCGAAAAACGCCCGTCGGTGATCAGGGCGCAGGCTTTGCCCAGGCCCATGCTCTTGAGATAGGAGGTCGGATAGAGCATTTCCTGCATGCCCGGCCCGCCGCGCGGCCCCTCATAGCGGATCACCACCACGTCGCCGGCCTTGACCTTGCCGGAGAGAATCGCCTGCACCGCGTCGTCCTGGCTTTCGAAAACCACGGCGGGGCCGGAGAATTTCAGGACGCTGTCGTCCACGCCCGCCGTCTTCACGATGGCGCCCTCTTCGGCCAGATTGCCGAACAGGACGGCGAGGCCGCCGTCCTTCGAGAAAGCGTGTTCGGCGTTACGGATCACACCATGCGCGCGATCGTCGTCGAGCGAATCGTAACGGCGCGACTGGCTGAAGGCGACCTGGGTCGGCACGCCGCCGGGCGAGGCGCGGAAGAAATTTTTCAGCTCGTCGGACGCATTGCGCTTGATGTCCCATTGGTCGAGCGCCGCTTCGAGGCTCGGCGCATGAACCGAATGAACGTCGCGGTTCAACAGCCCGGCATGGTCGAGTGCGCCCAGAATGCCCATGATGCCGCCGGCGCGATGCACGTCCTCGACATGGACATCGGGCACGGAGGGCGCGACCTTGCACAGGACCGGCACGCGGCGCGACAGGCGGTCGATGTCGGCCATCTGGAAGTTCACGCCGGCCTCATAGGCCGCCGCCAGCAGATGCAAAACCGTATTGGTCGAGCCGCCCATGGCGATGTCGAGCGTCATGGCGTTCTCAAACGCCTTGAAACTCGCGATATTGCGCGGCAGCACGCTTTCGTCGTCCTGCTCGTAATAACGGCGGCAGAGTTCGACCGCGAGCCGGCCCGCCCGCAGGAACAGCTCCTTGCGGTCGGAATGGGTGGCGACGATCGTGCCGTTGCCCGGCAGCGACAGGCCGAGCGCCTCGGTCAGGCAGTTCATGGAATTGGCGGTGAACATGCCGGAGCAGGAGCCGCAGGTCGGACAGGCCGAACGCTCCAACGCCGCGACATCCTCGTCGCTGTTTTTGGCATCCGCCGCCGCGACCATGGCGTCGATCAGGTCCACCGCCTTGGTCTTGCCGCCGATCAGCACCTTGCCGGCCTCCATCGGCCCGCCGGAGACGAAGACGGCGGGAATATTGAGGCGCAAGGCCGCCATCAGCATGCCGGGGGTGATCTTGTCGCAATTCGAGATGCAGACGAGAGCGTCGGCGCAATGGGCGTTGGCCATATATTCGACGCTGTCGGCGATGATCTCGCGCGACGGCAGGCTGTAGAGCATGCCGGCATGGCCCATGGCGATGCCGTCGTCGATGGCTATGGTGTTGAATTCCTTGGCGACGCCGCCCGCCGCCTCGATCTCGCGCGCCACCATCTGGCCGAGATCCTTGAGATGGACATGGCCGGGCACGAACTGGGTGAAGGAATTGACCACCGCAATGATCGGCTTGCCGAAATCGCCGTCCTTCATGCCGGTGGCGCGCCACAGGCCGCGCGCGCCGGCCATGTTGCGGCCGTGGGTGGAAGTGCGGGAGCGATAAGCGGGCATTTTTCTCGTCCGGGATCGACTTTTGCGGAATCGAAGTTTGGCGCCTCTCCTACATCTTTGCGCCGGGCGCGTCCATGCGTCCGGCGGCGGTGGTTCGCCGCCCTGCGCAAAGGCCCGCTTCCGCCGCCATCGCGCCAAAAAAAGCCCCCCGCGTCTTCGCGCGGGGGGCCGGGCTCCACAATGGCGTTCACGCGCCCTGCTCTCTCAGGCGCGAAATCCCCTCTCGATAAGCTGCGTCAGATTTTGTTCTGGCCGACACAGGGCGGGCGATTTTCGCCTCACTCGTTCTCGCAACCGGTCTGCAAGCAGCGGTTGATGAGCCACGCCGCGCCGAGAGTCAGCACCGCGGCGAAAATTCCAGCGTCCATTCCTAATCCTCACGTTTTGCCGGGACAGGAGCGCCCGCCCCAGCTTGACGCTTTCGCGTCGTCCAACTCGCGGCTGCCCATATTCACACGACGACCGCAGCGACAGATGAAACTCTTGAGCACGAGTTTCAACGCCAACGTATATAAGAATTTGTTGAAGGAATTGCAAATCTCGGCCTCTCCCGTGGGCGCCATTTTGGTTCAATACACCTGAAACTATTTCTGAAACAGATATTTAAAACTGCCGGTCCGATAGCCGGACGCAAGACCGGCACAAGCGAAATGCGGTCTGTCAAAACTTCTACAAACTTAGCAACTTTAATGGCTGGAACATCGAAGCCATCGCCGGATTCCTTTCAGCGCCAGATCGTTCATCATGGAGCGTACACGACTTGGCGCCGCCACTCGGGCGCTTTATGAAGGCCGGAAAACCCCGTCGCCACGCCGGAAAGATTTCATGACCACCCTTGACATGGAGGCGCACACTCCGGTCGGCCCGACCAATTTCGCCGCCGCGCTGCGCGCGTCTGTCGCAGCCGCGACCGAATGGCTGCTGGCGCGGCAGAAACCCGACGGCCATTGGGTCGGCCGCGCCGAATCCAACGGCTGCATGGAGGCGCAATGGCGGCTATGCCTGTGGTTCTTGCGTCTGGACGACCATCCGCTCTGCGCCCGCCTCGCCCAATCGCTCATCGACACGCAGCGCGAGGACGGCGCCTGGGAAATCTATTTCCACGCCCCCAATGGCGACATCAATACGACCGTCGAGGCCTATGCCGCTTTGCGCTGCTCGGGCTATCCCGCCGATCATCCCGCTCTGGTCAAGGCGCAAGGCTGGATCGAGTCCAAGGGCGGCCTGAGGAATGTCCGCGTCTTCACCCGCTACTGGCTGGCTTTGATCGGCGAATGGCCGTGGGAGAAGACGCCCAACCTGCCGCCGGAAGTGATCTGGCTGCCTTTGTGGTTCCCCTTCAACATCTATCATTTCGCGCAATGGGCGCGCGCGACCCTGATGCCGATCGCGATTCTTTCGGCGCGCCGCCCCAGCCGCCCTCTGCCGCCGGAGCGCCGCCTCGACGCGCTTTTCCCAAATGGCCGCGCCGCCTTCGATTACGACCTGCCGGAAAAGAAAAACGCCGGCGGCTGGGACATTTTCTTCCGCAAGACCGACAAGATTTTGCACGGCTTGCAGGCGTTCGGCCATCGCCATGGCCTGAACCTGTGGCGCAACGCCGCCGTGCGCCACACGCTGGAATGGATCATCCGCCACCAGGATTCCGACGGCGGCTGGGGCGGCATCCAGCCGCCCTGGATCTACAGCCTGATGGCGCTCCATGCGGAGGGCTATCGCAACGACCATCCGGTGATGGCCAAAGGCCTCGCCTGCCTGAACGATCCCGGCTGGCGGGTCGATGTCGGCGAAGCCACCTTCATCCAGGCGACCAATTCCCCGGTCTGGGACACGATTCTCAGCCTGCTCGCCTTCGACGATGCGAGCGCGCCGGCAGCCGAATCCGAACCAGTCGAAAAGGCCGTCGATTGGGTGCTGAAGCGCCAGGTTCTGGTTGCCGGCGACTGGTCGGTGAAACTGCCCGATGTGAGGCCCGGCGGCTGGGCTTTCGAATATGCCAACAATTCCTATCCCGACGTGGACGACACCGCCGTCGCCTTGATCGCGCTGGCGCCGTTCCGCAACAGCCAGAAATGGCGGGAGCGGGGGATCGAAGAGGCGATCGCGCGCGGCGTGGACTGGCTGGTGGCGATGCAGAGCGCGAGCGGCGGCTGGGGCGCCTTCGACAAGGACAACACCAACCAGCTTCTCACCAAGATCCCGTTCTGCGATTTCGGCGAGGCGCTCGATCCGCCCTCGGTGGACGTCACCGCCCATGTGATCGAAGCTTTCGCCAAGCTCGGGATTTCGCGCGACCATCCCGCCATGGTCCGCGCCTTGCGCTTCATCTGGGATCAGCAGGAGCCGGACGGCTCGTGGTTCGGCCGCTGGGGCGTCAATTACATTTACGGGATCGGCGCGGTCCTGCCGGCGCTGGCGGCGTTCGGCGAGGACATGGGGGCGCCGGCCATCTCCCGCGCCTGCGACTGGCTCATATCGCGCCAGCAGGAGGATGGCGGCTGGGGCGAAAGCTGCGCCTCATACATGCAGGTCGAGAGCGCCGGGCGCGGAACCGCCACCGCCTCGCAGACCGCCTGGGCGCTGATCGGCCTCATCGCCGCCAACCGCCCGCAGGACCGTGAGGCCGTCGCGCGCGGCTGCCAGTTCCTGATCGAGCGCCAGAGCGGAGGAACCTGGCCGGAGCCGGAATATACCGGAACCGGCTTTCCCGGCTATGGCGTCGGCCAGACGATCAAGCTGAGCGATCCGCTGCTGTCGGAACGCCTCCGGCAAGGCCCGGAACTGTCGCGCGCCTTCATGCTGCGCTACGGCCTCTACAGCCATTATTTCCCGCTGCTGGCGCTGGCGCGGGCGATGAAGGCGTAAGCTCGCTCAGCCCTTGAAAGCGCGGTCGAACTTGCGGATCAGCACGCCGAGCCCGCGGTCGGAGACCAGTTTCGCGGCCTTGGCGGCGGGGAACCATTGCGTCTCGCGCTCGTCTTCCTCCAGCCAATGGTCGCGCTGGCGGACGACGCGCAGCGGGTAGACCTCGGCCCGGCACAAACCCTCGCCGCGCGTGAACCTCTTCACATAATGGAAGGCGCCGAGCGGCTTTTCGGCGATCACGCCGAGCAGGCCCGCCTCTTCCAGCGCCTCGATCGCCGCCGCCGCCGCGCCGTCGCGCCCGGCCATCGGCCAGCCCTTGGGGATGATCCAGCGCCGCGTTTCGCGCGACGAGACCAGCATGATTTCAAGCCCGTTTTCGGTTATGCGCCAAGGCATGGCGGCATATTGCAGACGCTCCCGAGCCCCCCGCTTAACGCTCGGAACCTTCTTTTCGACCTTTTTCGTGTTCTTGCGGGGCTTGGAGATCATGGCGTCAGCGCCCCGGAGTTGCAAAGCCTGGGGGACTGATCGCCGCCGTCGAGCAAAGCGCGCAGGACTTTGGCGCAATCGTAGCTGATCTGCGCATGGCGCTCGAACAAGCCGAAAAACCCGTCCTCTTTCGGCATCAAGGCGTGCAGCCAGCCAAGCATGAGCGCCTCCCTAACATGACGGTTAAATGAATCTTTTATGACATCGATTAGCGTCAACGTCACTTTATGTCAAAACATACGGATCGCCGAAATGATCCGGAACAATGTCCGCGCCGCCCGCGCTCTAATAAGCGCGGGCGATGAGGATCTCTTCCACCGCCGGGCGCCCGGTGAAGACGCAGGCGCCCTCCGGCTTCGACTGGCCCATTGGAACGTTACGCAGGGTGAGCTTCAGCGCCTTCAGCCGAGCCTCGACCTCCTCCAGCTCTTTGCCCGTCGGCCGCGCCCAGGGCGCCTGGACCCATCCCTTGAAGGCGGATTTGGCGTCGTCCTCGCCGGCCTCGCCGAAATAAGCGGCGATGTCGGCGAAGGTCTTGAAATCCGAACGGATATTGCCGTCGAGCCGCGCCTTGGCCTCGGCGAAGAGATTGGCCTGGATCTCGCCAAGCAGCGCCGGGGCCTGGGCGACGAATTCTCCGCGGGCGAGGTTTTTGGAAATGATCTTGTCGCCGTCGCGCAAGCGGTCGCGGCGGATCATGGTCACCTGATTGTTGGCCATGTCGCGCGGGCCGATTTCGAGCAGGATCGGCGCGCCGCGCCGCAGCCAGTCCCAGCGCTTGTTGGCCGAGCGGATCGGCTTCTTGTCGAGATGCGCCCGCAACGGCTGGCCGAAGGCCGTCACGCCGTTGAGCTGGTCTTTCAGCGCCTCGCAATAGGCGAGAAGCTCGGCGTCTTCCGGCTTTTCGCGCAGCATCGGCACGATCACCACCTGTTTCGGCGCGATGCGCGGCGGCAGGCGCAACCCGTCGTCGTCGCCATGAGTCATGATGACGCCGCCGATCAGCCGGGTGGACACGCCCCAGGAGGTGGTGTGGCAATATTCGAGTTCGCCGCTCGCCGACTGGTAGCGGATATTCTGCGCGCGAGCGAAATTCTGGCCGAGATAATGCGAGGTGCCGGCCTGGAGCGCCTTGCCGTCCTGCATCATCGCCTCGATCGAGAAGGTCGAATCGGCGCCGGGGAAGCGTTCGTTTTCCGGTTTTTCGCCGACCACCACCGGCATGGCCAGCACGTCTTCGGCGAGTTCGCGATAGACTTCGAGCATTTTCAGCGTTTCTTCCAGCGCGTCTTCCCTGGTGGCGTGGGCGGTATGGCCTTCCTGCCACAAAAATTCCGTCGTGCGCAGAAACATGCGGGTGCGCATCTCCCAGCGCACCACATTGGCCCATTGATTCATCAGCACCGGCAGGTCGCGATAGGAGCTGATCCAGCGGCGGAAGGCGTCGCCGATGATCGTCTCCGAGGTCGGCCGCACCACCAGGGGCTCTTCCAGCTCGGAGGTCGGATCGACCACCAGCTTGCCGTCAACCGCCTTGAGACGATGATGGGTGACCACCGCCATTTCCTTGGCGAAGCCTTCGACATGGCTCGCCTCCTGGGCGATGAAGCTCATCGGAATGAACAGCGGGAAATAGCAGTTGTCGTGGCCGGTCTCCTTGATGCGCCGGTCGAGCGACGCCTGGATCAGCTCCCAGATTCCCCAGCCCCAGGGTTTTATGATCATGCAGCCGCGCACCGGAGAGGTTTCCGCGAGATCGGCCTGATCCACCACGGCCTGATACCATTCGGGGAAATTGTCTTCGCGGGTGACAGGCAGGGCGCGTTTCATGGGCAGGACCGCTTTTCGAATCTTGAGCCGCCCGCCACAAGGCGAAACGCCAGCCGCATCCTCTCGCGCATGGGGCCTCAAAAAGGACGCCGTCGCTTGACGGGCTGCGGGGAAAGGGAGCGCCGATGGCGGCCGCCCGTGTGGAACGGACTGGAGAAGCGTCACTTCTGGACCGAAATCGCGTGCTTGGCAATGTCTCGGGTCGTGTGGAACCGACCGGGGACCGAATGGGTTTGCCCTTGGTGGGCCCGCGCCACGCCTTGCCGCGCCGCTCGCAAGATCAACCGAGAAAGGGAACCGCGATGCGTAAATTTGCAACCGCCCCTGCGCTCGGCGCCTGGATGGCGCTGGTCGCGGCGCCGGCCCTGGCCGCCGACGCCGCCAAGGAAGTCAAGACGGCCGCCCTCCATGCCGGAATGGCCTCCGCCTCCGATACGCTGCAAATGGTGCGCGCGCATCTGCACCACACGCTGAACTGCCTGGAGGGCCCCAAGGGCGCCGATTTCGACGCCAAGGCGATGAATCCCTGCAAGGGCCAGGGGATGGGCGCCATTCCGGATTCGCCGGCCGACAAGCAAAAGGCCCTGGAGGCGACCGCCGATCAGGCCAGAATGGCGCTGGCGGAGCCGGATATGGCCAAAGCCAAGGCGATGGCGGCGCAGGTCCAGAAAAGCCTCGGCGAATGACGCCGCTTTCCTGGCGTTGGGCGAAATGAATGCGGGTCAACGCCGGCTTTTCACGCCTGTCGCCGGCCGGAGCCAAGGCAGCTCGCGCAGTTCGGCGACAATGCTTCCCGGCCGCAGGGCCTCGGGCGGCATGTTTCCTTTCACGCCGCTTTCCTGACACCAGGCAAAATGGATGCGGGTCGGCAGCTGGCAATAAGCGCAACGGGTCATCGGCATGGCTCGCCCTCGGCAAAATGCTGAACAAGCGTCCGGATCGTCGCCGATCCGGGCTCACCCGCCTTGCCCGAGTCCTGCCCCTTGTTCGGTCCCTCCGCCTGTCGCGGAAGGTTCGCCCGAAATCCCAAGCACGAATGATGCCAAAAATGGGCTTAACGCCCGCTTAATGCGCGATGGCGCGAAAAAGCTTCCGGTCGCCCGGCAAAAAGGCTATGACGCGACAGCGCGGTTCGCGCGGAAATTCGGAAAAGTTTCATGCTGTCAGGTCTGCTCGCACTGGTCTTCGCCTCGGCTTTCGCCGGCGCCGCGCTTTATCTGGTTTTCGTCGAGCAGCCGGCCCGCCTGGCGCTCGACGATTCCTCGATGATGCGCGAATGGGCGCCGAGCGACAGCCGCGGCTTCGCTTTGCTCGGCGGCCTCGCCGTGCTGGCGGCGCTGGCCGGTCTCGTCGCCTTCGCCCATGGTTCGGACGTCCGCTGGCTGATCGGCGCGCTGATCGTGCTGGCGAGCTGGCCCTATACGTTTTTCGTCATCGTGCCGCTGAACAACCGCCTGCTGGCGACTTCCGCCACCCGGCCCGACGCCGACGCCCGCGAGATGGTCACGTTCTGGGGCCAGCTCGAATGGGGCCTGTTCGCCCTCGGCGTCGTCGGAACCGGCGTCTTCGCCTGGACCCTGGCCTGACCCGTTTGACTTCGCGCCCGCGCCGGGTCGAAACTGCGCCGCACGGGGAGGCTTCCTCATGCATGCCATGGTTCTCAACAAAATCGGCGCGCCGCTCGAATGGACGGAACGCCCCGATCCCCTGCCCGGCGCGAACGAAATCCGCCTGAAGATTTCCGCCTGCGGCGTCTGCCGCACCGACCTCCATGTGGTGGACGGCGAATTGCCCGATCCGCATGTCCCGATTATTCCCGGCCATGAAATCGTCGGCCGGGTGGACAAGATCGGCCCGGGCGTCAGCGGCTTCGACATCGGCGAGCGGGTCGGCGTGCCCTGGCTCGGCCATACCTGCCACGCCTGCGGGCCATGCCTCGGCGGCCACGAAAATCTCTGCGACCATCCCGAATTCACCGGCTACAGCCGCGACGGCGGCTACGCGACCATGGCGGTCGCCGACGCGCGTTTCGCCTTTCCGCTCGGCGAAAAGGGCGAGGACGCGGCGCTCGCGCCCTTGCTCTGCGCCGGGCTGATCGGCTGGCGCGCCTTCAAGATCGCCTTGCGCCACGCCGGGCGGATCGAAAGGCTCGGCCTCTACGGCTTCGGCGCCGCCGCCCATATCCTGGCCCAGGTCGCGACCAGACAGGGCCATCAGGTCTTCGCCTTCACCCGGCCCGGCGACGAGGCCAGCCAGGCCTTCGCCCGGCGGCTCGGCGCGGTCTGGGCCGGCGGCTCGGACGAGGCGTCGCCGGAGCCATGCGACGCCGCGATCATCTTTGCCCCCGTCGGCGCCCTGGTTCCCATCGCCCTGCGCGCCGTGCGCAAGGGCGGCGCCGTGGTCTGCGCCGGCATCCATATGAGCGACATTCCGAGCTTCGCTTACGCCCTGCTGTGGGAGGAGCGCCAGCTGGTCTCGGTCGCCAATCTCACCCGCCGCGACGGCGTCGAATTCTTGCGCCTCGCTCCGGAGCTGGGGATCGAGACGACCACCAAAATCTATGCCCTGAAAGACGCCAATGCGGCGCTGGCCGACCTGCGCGCCGGGGCCTTCGACGGCGCGGCGGTTCTGGTTCCCTAGAGCCTTTTCCGTTCCTTCGGAATCGGAAGAAGCCTCTAATTCGTTGTTTTAACGCATATTCTTGTCCAAAAAGTCTGCAACTTTTTGGGAATATGCTCTAGCGGCGCGCGAAAACAAGGGAATATAAATTCGGGAGGCGACCATGGCCAAAAAGAAGAACAGAATCGACGCCGCGAAATTCCGCGTCAAGCAGGGAGAAAAAGTCGATCTCGCCGACAGGCCGACGCTGATCGATCCGGTCTATCGCTCCAAGGACGATTACCATGCGATCCTCACCGATCATGTCGGGCGCCTCAGCGACCTCCAGCAGAAGCTTTACGCCCGAAACCGCGATTCGCTGCTGCTGATTTTCCAGGCCATGGACGCGGCGGGCAAGGACGGCGCGATCCGCCATGTCATGTCCGGCGTCAATCCGCAGGGCTGTCAGGTGACGTCGTTCAAGCACCCCAGCGGCGTCGAGCTTGAGCACGATTTTCTGTGGCGCGTGACGCGCGAATTGCCTGAACGCGGCATGATCGGCATTTTCAACCGCTCCTATTACGAGAGCGTGTTGATCCTGCGCGTCCATCCCGAATTGCTGGAGGCGGAAGGCTTCGATCCGAAAAAGGCGGACGGCGATTTCTGGCGCGCGCGCTATCGCTCGATCGCCGATCTCGAACGCCATCTCGCCGCCAACCACACCCATGTGCTGAAATTCTTCCTTCATCTGTCGAAGGAGGAGCAGCGGAAAAGATTCCTCGACCGCATCGACGAGCCGGAAAAGAACTGGAAATTCTCCCAGGCCGACATCGAGGAGCGCGGCTTCTGGGACGATTACCAGAAGGCCTATGCGAAATGCCTGTCCGAAACCAGCACGAATGAGGCGCCCTGGTTCGTCGTGCCCGCCGACGACAAATTAACGACCCGCCTGATCGTCTCGCAAGCCGTCCTGGAGAAGCTCGATTCGCTGAAGCTCCACTTCCCCGAGGTGAGCGACGATCGGCGCAAGGAGCTGAAAGCCATCCGCGCGCGGCTGGAGGCGTGAAAAGAGCGGTTTCGAACGAAGGGAATAAAGTTTCGCGTGAAGTCCCGTCAGGTCCGCAAAGCGAACCGGCGTTGAAACAATAAACTGGCGATGAAAATGACGGGCGCGGCGCCGCAGGGCTATGGCCGCGTTTGTGAAGGGTTTCGGTCGCCGGCCCCCACACGCGTGATCGGGTCGGCGCGGGGCCGGCGACCGAAAGCCTCCGAAGGAGGAAACCGCGGGCCGGAAAGGCTCCGTTGCCGCGAGGCTCGCTATGGGGATTTGAAGACGGCGGTCAGGGCAACGGGGCGTCTGTTTTGCGCTTTGGCGCCGGTATTTGACGGTGTGACGTGCGGCGAGGAGGCGATTTGGGCGATCCGCGCGTAGATTTTTCCGAAGGTCATGGGGCTGAAGCAGCTTTGGGCGGGCGTTTCGGGCGCGGCGCGCCCGGGCCAGAACGAGGTCGGCGGCGAAGGCAAGCAGAACTGGGGAGCGGGAAGTGGGGTCATGGTCATGAGGTGTCGATCCTGATCCGACAGGGCGAGGCCGGCGGCGCGGGGCGCACGCCTTCAAACGTTTCGATGATGATCATCCGGCCGCCGCAGCAGGGGCATTTGTGCGCGCCGTCAACGGGATCGGCGTCGCCATCCGTCTCGGGCTGTTGTTGCGGCGGGGTCTCGGCGACGGCCAGTAACGCGCGGGCGCGCTCGATGTTGCGGGCTCGCGCCGCGCTGGCGAACAGGCCGTAGTGGCGGATGCGGTGGAAGCCGCTTGGCAGCACGTGCATGAGAAACCGGCGGATGAACTCAGGCCCGTCGAGCGTCATGGTCTTGAGCTGGTCGCCTTCCTTGATCCGATAATCTTTCCATTTGAAGGTGACGCCCGCGTCGTCGAGCGCGATGAGCCGGGAGTTCGAGATGGCGACCCGATGGGTATAGCGCGACAAATAGGCGAGCACAGCCTTTGGACCGGCGAAGGGCCGCTTGGCGTAAACGACCCATTCGGAGCGACGCAAAGGCGCGAGGGCTGCGGCGAAAGCCTCTCTGTCGGCGAGCGGCGCCAGATCGCCGAAGAAGGTGAGGCGGCCGGCGGCGTTCAGCGTGGCGAGACCTTCGAGGAACAGCCGCCGGAACAAGCGCGAGAGCACGCGCACCGACAGGAAAAAGCCCGGCTTGCAGGCGATCCAGCGCGATCCGTCCGGCGACAGGCCGCCGCCGGGAACGATGATGTGGACATGGGGATGATGGGTCAGCGCCGAGCCCCATGTGTGCAGGACGGCGGTGAGGCCGATGCGGGCGCCGAGATGTTTGGGATCGGCGGCGATGGTGGTCAGGGTCTCGGCCGCCGCCTTGAACAGCAGATCGTAGACGACGGCCTTGTTCTGGAAAGCGATCGCCGCGACCGCGGCCGGCACGGTGAAGACGACGTGGAAATAGGGAGCCGGCAGCAGTTCGGCTTCTCGTTCTGCCAGCCATTGTCGGGCGGCGGCGGCCTGACACTTGGGACAATGGCGGTTGCGGCAGGAGTTATAGGAGATGCGCGTATGCGCGCAGTCCTCGCAGCGCTCGACATGACCGCCGAGCGCGGAGGTGCGGCAGTTTTCGATCGCCGACATCGCCTTCAATTGGGCGAGGCTGACATGACCGGCGTTGGCCTTGCGCCAGTCCGCGCCATGGGCGTGAAAAATGTCGGCGACTTCAAGATGAGGCCGCGGCATGCGGCGTGCGTCAAACGGGCGGCGCGCGCCCGGTGAGGTTCGCGGTGAGCTTTTCCAGCGGGCTGGTGACGTCGCGGATCGTGTTGACGGCGACGCGGGTGTAAAGCGCCGTCGTCTCCAGCTTGGCGTGTCCGAGCAGGACCTGGATGACGCGGATGTCGACGTTCTGTTCGAGCAGATGGGTGGCGAAGCTGTGCCGCAGGGTGTGGGGCGACACGCGCTTGGCGATGCCAGCTGTCCGCGCCGTTTCGCGCACAACGCGGCTCAACTGGCGCGCCGACATCGGGTTGACCGGGTTCTGCCCGGGAAACAGCCAGGCCTGGGGCCGCGCCGCCCGCCACCAGTCGCGCAGCCATTCGAGCAGTTGCGGCGAGAGCATGACATAGCGGTCGCGCTGACCCTTGCCCTGCTCGACCCGCAAGGTCATGCGCTTGCTGTCGATGTCCGACACCTTGAGCGCCACGACCTCGGAGACGCGCAATCCCGCGCCATAGGCGACGCCGAAGGCGGCCTTGTACTTGAGGCCGGGCGCGGCTTCGAGGAGGCGGGCCACCTCCTCCTGGTTCAGCACCACCGGCGCCCTGCGCGGCTTATGCACGCCAGCGAGATGGCGGGCGAGTTCAGGCCGTTCGAGCGTGACGTTGAAGAAGAACCGCAGCGCGGCGACGGCGGCGTTGATGGTCGGCGCGCCGATCTGCCGATTGGCCATATGCAGCTGGAAGAGCCGAACGTCCTCGGCCGTGGCGGCGTCCGGCGAACGGCGGAGAAAGACCGCGAAGTTCCGCACGTGGCGGATGTAGTCCTTCTGGACCTTCTCGGTGAAGCGGCGCGCCGTCATGTCCTCGGTCATGCGCTGGCGCAATGGGCTGTTTGGCTTGTCGATCATCGCGAAAGCTCCTGTCTCGCATGGGGTTGAACCCCACGATTTTGAGACAGGTCAGCCGCGTCGCCTCAGGAATTGCACGATCACGAATCTCGCCGCTTCTCGCCGCCCCTACCGCGAAAGCGGTTTAGTCCTTCGGCTCAAACGCGTCTTTCGAGCTTTTCTAGGAGTGGCCGCAGCGACGCCGTTAGCGGACTTTCCCAGCTTCGGTCGAACGCGTATTCGTGACCCGTTCTGGAAATTCGCGCCTGGAATCCTCATCGGCTCCCATGGGCGGAAAGCGGTCTTTAGTCCGAAATTCCGGTTCAGCCGGGGATGTGGACGCCGGAGCAATGGTGAGAGAGGGTCTAAAGACGACCTTTGGGACGTCAGTATGCCGTGTAGCTTTTCTCCTCGATCAGGTCGCTTCGCGTGAGAACATTGATCTGGCGCTTGAGCTCGGCCCGCCGGTCGTTCGTCGTGTAGACAGACCTCGCCAGCGCGATGAAATCCGCGCCGAAGGATTGCGCCCTCTCGCAGGCGCGGATGTCGTCCTCGATGCGCCAGAGTTCGGCGTTGACCGCCTTGAGTTCGGCGCGCAGCCGCGAAATCTCCGTCCCGGTCTCGATTTCACGGTCCGCCACTTCGGTCAGAATCGCATATTCGCGCGCGACGTTCGCGGCTTTGGCGTTGTCCGCGATCTGGTCGAGCTTGATCTCCAGAATGGTCAGCTTGTCTACCAGTTCGCCAGCCGAAATTCGAACGAGGAGATCCATTTTCGCACTCATTTCGTGTCGTCGCCAGGCGAGGAAACCTGATTGCAAGAAACTGTCGAGCCCGGCCGCGCCGCTCAGGCCACATCGTCGAAAGCCATGTCTCCGGCATCTTGGCCGGCGCAGCAAATTGTCGCCTTTTCGGCCTCGAACGCAAATTCGCCGGCCCAAGATCGGCCGAGGAATTCCCCGGCGCTTCGAGACGAAAATACTTTAGAGTGCTTTCTGCCTGCGCTTTTTACACAGGGATGCACGACGCCGCACGCCTCCATTGATCCCAAAATATTGGAGCAAACATTACCCAACCGCCAGCTAGAAACGCCGAGCAATCGGCTTGAAAAAAAAAGAATTTGTTACTTTTTCTTTCGTTACGGGAAGGGCGCCGTCCGTCGCCGGCGCCATAATGTCATGCGCGAACTTTTTTTATTATATTAGAGGAGCGCTTTGAAAAAGGCTATTGGTCTATGTGCTCGGCGGTTTCGCCACTGCGCTGAAGCGCAGATATCGCCCTATAGGGCGCAAATCCGAGCCGATTTGATGGCGGCTACCGCCTCATTTCGCCCTCATCTCCCAATTTGGACGCAATTCTCCCGTCTGGACGGCCTCACGCTGCCCGGAGCAGAACCCGCGCCCGTTTCATATTCATCGCACAGGCGACGAATTGCAGATGACAATTGTTGCGCGCGAGCCCGCGATAACGAACCCGCGCCATGCCATACCAATTTTTCATCGTCGCGTTGGCCCGCTCGACGCCGGAGCGCACACTTGAAGCCGTCGTGTTGAACCACTTCTGCCAGTTTCTCAGCGGCTTGTTGCGCTTGGCCTTGTAGGCGATCTTGTCGTCGATGCCGAGCGAAGCGAGCTTTTCTCGCAGGGCTTTGCTGTCGTAAGCTTTGTCCGCGTAATAGGCCTCTTCGTCGCCCTGGATCATCGCCTCGCCGCGCTGGCTGTCGTGCAGGTCGGCGGAGGTCATTTCCGCCTGCCGGATCAGATCGCTTTCCTCGTCCACGGCGATATGGGCCTTGTAGCCGAAAGAGGTCTTGTCGTTCTTGATCGTGAAGCCGGCGTCGGGATCGCGCGGATTGACTTGACCCTCTTCATAAGGCGGCCGCTTCACCGCCGCAGCGATGATCGTCGCATCGACCAGCGTTCCTCTCTTGACGATCAGCCCTCGCGCGTCGAGTTGGCGGTTGATCTCGGCCAGCAGCTTCTCTGACAGGCCAAGCTTTTCGACCGTCTGCCGGAAACGCCAGATTGACGAATGGTCCGGCGTCTCGGCGTCGAGCGGGATGCCGCAAAAGCGCCGGAACGAAATCCGATCACGCACGGCCTCCTCGGCCTGCGGGTCGGACAGATTGTACCATTGCTGTAAAAGAACGATCTTAAACAGCGTCAGCGGCGGGTATCCTGGCGCGCCCTTGGCATTGGCGTTGATTTGCGCAAACAAAACGTCAAAGGCCGACCAGTCAATGGTCTTGAGCAAATCTTCCAGGAAGCCGCCGCCTTTCGAATAGGCCTTAACGAAAGCGTCAGCGAGTGAAGGTTGGTCAAAGCAACGGCGCGACATCGGCGAATCGTCTCCGTGGAGACCCTACAGAATCATGGCGTGGCGACTTTTGCAAAGCGCTCTAGAGGCTCATCCGCCATGGAAAACACGAACATCGGCGCCGGCGCCAATGTTGACGATGCCGGCGCCGCCGAAGCGTCGGTGAGGACGGGCGACGATCAAGCGCCCGCTGGCAGCGGCGGCGAAGGCCAGGAAGCAGCGGTCGCCGAAGGGGCGCCCGGCTCCTCGGCCTCGCCCGAATCGGGCGCCGCGCCCGAGGCCAGCGCCGTCACGCCGGAAAACACCTTTCCTGCGCCGCCGCAGGTTCCCACCCAACTCGACGCTTCCGGCATCCGGTTCGATTTCAACGACGGCTGCCGCGTGCAGGCCCCCGTGGGGCCGGAGGTGTGGCGCATCCGGCTGATCGACCTCGACACCGGAAACTACCTGTTCCAGACCACGCCGGATTTTCGCGGCGGGTCGGTGCGCAGCGCCAAGAAATATTATGTCCGCTTCCGCATCGAGGCGTGGAAGGGCGAAAAACTCGTCTTCGAGCACAATTACGACGCCACGGACCAAGAGGTCCTGATCGCCTTTCCGGTCGGCACGCTGGGCGACACGATCGCCTGGCTTTCCTATGCGACCCGCTTCGCCGACCGGCACAAGTGCAAACTGACGATCGCCATGGCGGACCGGCTCATTCCGCTGTTTGCCGGCGCCTATCCCGACATAAGCTTCATCGACACCAAGAGCGCGAAGGGAGACGGCTATTACGCGACCTATCGCGTCGGGCTGTTCTTCAACGATGTCGAGCGCATTCACCAGCCCGTCGATTTCCGCCATGTCGGGCTGCATCGCACGGCTGCATTTATTCTCGGCCTCGATCCCACCGAGGCGGCGCCGCGCCTCGCGGTTCCTCAAGGCGAGCGGCCAATCGCGGAAAAATATGTTGTCATCGCCACCCAGGCGACGTCGCAGTGCAAGTACTGGAACAATCCTTTCGGCTGGCGCGAGATCATCGCCTTCCTGAAGGCGGCGGGCTATCGCGTCGTCTGCATCGACCAGAAGCCGGTCAACGGCGACGGAATCGTCTGGAACCATGTTCCCGCCGGCGCCGAGGACATGACCGGCCAATTGTCGCTCGAGGACTGCGTGCGCTGGATCCGCCACGCCGAATTCTTCTTAGGGCTCAGCAGCGGCCTGGCTTGGCTGGCTTGGGCGTCGGGCGCGCCCACCGTCATGATCAGCGGCTTCACGCTTCCGAACACGGAATTCGAGACGCCTTACCGGGTCATCAATTACCACGCCTGCGTCGGTTGCTGGAACGACCCGACGCTTCGGTTCAACCATCACGATTTTCTCTGGTGCCCCCGCCACGCGGGAACGCCGCGCCAGTTCGAATGCACCCGCCTGATCACGGCGGAACAAGTGAAACAGGCCATAAGGCGCATTCCGGGATTCTCGGGAACGCCCGCGCCGGTAAGGAGTTAACAAAAGCGCCCGGCCGCGGTGCGGCTGCGGGGAATGAGAATGCAGCGACGATACGCATCGGCCGATGCCTTGAGGCAGGAGGGAAACGATGACCGGAACTCTCAACACCACCGAATATGTCGGATCGGGCGCAGGCAATTCGGGAAGCGACAGCGGCACCACCATCGTGTTGGGGGGCGTTCAGTATCTCGGCTATGATTCTGGGACCGGGACGGCCACGAGCACCACGATCGACAGCGGCGGCGATCAGTACGTCGGCTATAGCTCTGGGACCGGGACGGCGACGAGCACCACGATCGGCAGCGCCGGCGATCAGTATGTCGGCGACGGCTCGGGGGCGACCGGGACGGCGATCAGCACGACGATCAGCGGCGGCGTTCAGTTCGTCGGCTTTGAATCCGGGACCGGATATGCGACGAGCACGACGATCGACAGCGGCAATCAGTTTGTCGGCTACATTCATGGGACCGGGACGGCGACGAGCACGACCATCGACAGCGGCGGCACTCAATTCGTCGGCTATGAAGGGACCGGACACGCGACGAGCACGACGATCGGCAGCGGCGGCACTCAGGACGTCGGCTTAATCAGCGGGACCGGGACGGCGACGAGCACGACGATCAGCGGCGGCAAACAATACGTCGGCTACGATTATGGGACCGGGACGGCGACGAGCACGACCATCGACAGCGGCGGCAATCAGTACGTCGGCTATAACTCAGGCGGGACCGGATACGCGACCAGCACGACGATCAGCGGCGGCAATCAGTACGTCGGGGGAAGCGGTGGGACCGGGACGGCGACGAGCACGACGATCTTGGGCTTCGGCTCTCAGCTCGTCGGCAACGGCTCGGGGGCGACCGGGACGGCGACGAGCACGACGATCAGCGGCGGCTATCAGTACGTCGGCTTTGACTCCGGGACCGGGACGGCCACGAGCACCACGATCGACAGCGGCGGCACTCAGTTTGTCGGCTTTGGCACGGGCACGACGGGAACGGCGACGAGCACCACGATCCTGAGCGGCGGCGAACAGGATGTCGGCGAGTACTATGGGGCCGGGACGGCGTCGAGCACGACGATCGACAGCGGCGGCAGTCAACTCGTCGGCTATGCCCACGCGACCGGGACGGCGACGAGCACGACGATCAGCGGCGGTGAGCAGTTCGTCGGCTATGATTCAGGTGGGACCGGGACGGCGACGGACACGACGATCGACAGCGGCGGCATTCAGTACGTCGGCGATTATTTCTCTGGTACCGGGATGGCGTCGAGCACGACGATCTTGAGCGGCGGCACTCAGTTCGTCGGCGACGGCTCGGGGGCGACCGGGACGGCGATCAGCACGACGATCAGCGGCGGCGAACAGGTCGTCAGTTCCGGAGGGACGGCGACCGACACGATTGTTTACAGCGGCGGTGTGGCGGACGTCCTGTCCGGCGGCGTCGCCAACGCGCCCGTGATCGACGGCGGAACGCTGCAACTGGCGGCAGGCGCCTCGATCGGAAGCGGCGGGATCGACTTCGCCGCGGTCTCTGGCGCTAATGGCGGAACGCTCGACGTCACCGGCATGGGGACCGGCTCGGCTTTCACGAGCGATTTCACCGCCGTGATTTCGGGCTTCACCGGCACGGGCGGCTCGCAGGCGGCCAGCGACGAAATCAAGGTCGTGGGCGCCGGCTCGGGAGACGATGTCAGCTGGAGCCAGGGAGTCGGCGGCACAGGCACGCTGGACGTTCTGAGCGGCGGCGCGGTCCTCGAAAGCATGACGCTCGACGGGCCCTATCAGCAGTATCAGTTCGTGCTGACTAACGCCGGAAGCGTCGATGATATCTTCTACAATACGACCATGGCCTGTTACCTCGCCGGGACGCGGATCGTCACCGCGGATGGCGAGGTCGCGGTCGAGGATCTGAAGATCGGCGATCGTCTCCTCACGGTCTCGGGCGCATTGCGGCCGCTGAAATGGATCGGGCGGCGCGCCTATTCGACCCGCTTCGCCCGCAACAATCCCGATGTTCGGCCCATCCGCTTCAAGGCGGGATCGCTCGCCGATGGCGTTCCCGCCCGCGATCTGCTCGTGTCACCCCACCACGCCATGTTCCTCGACGGCGTGCTGATTCCGGCCAAGCATCTCGTCAATGGCGCGACCATCGTCCAGGAGGCGCCGGGCGACGACATCCATTATTTCCACCTCGAACTCGACAGCCACGACGTGCTGCTGGCGGAGGGCGCGCTGTCGGAAAGCTTTGTCGACGACGACAGCCGCGCCATGTTCCAGAACGCCCATGAGTTCCGCGAACTTTACCCCGGGGAGCGGCAGAATGAGGCGGTCTATTGCGCGCCGCGCGTCGAGGATGGCTTTGCCCTCGACCGCGTCCGCCGGCGCCTTGCCGAGCGGACCGGGCTTGCTTATCCCGCCGCGACGGACTTTGGCATGCTGCTTGGCGCCGTCGAGCGTTGCGACCGCGAGGGCGTTTCCGGCTGGGCGCGAAACGCGGCCTTCCCCGACGCGCCGGTCTGCCTTGACGTGCTGGTCGATGGCGCTTTCGCGGGCTATGCCTATGCGGAGACCGAAAGGCCACATGGCGGACGGGGCTTCGCGTTCCGTTTCGCCTCGCCGCTCGATCCGTCACGTCCGCATCAAATCGAACTGCGGCGCTCGGCCGATGGCGCGAGGCTGGGCAGACGGCAGATTCCCGCCGCCGAAGCGGCCTGAGCGGTTGAGGAAGATGCGAAAAACGGTTCCGCGCCCGACCTGGGAAGAGGGAAAGATGAATCCGCCGGTCTGCTTGACGATGCCATAGACCATGGACAGGCCGAGGAAACCGGCAGGTTCCGATGCGCATTCGGGCAATCCTGGACGAGAGGGCGAAAGCCATCGGCGCGAAGGAAAACGTGGCGGCGGCGTGACGTCAGGAGCAGGATCGCGTCGCTGGCAAGCTTTTCATCGACGAATTCAGTCGCCACTCACGATCACGACCCTAATGAGGACGGCAGCTTTGAGCCGAAACCGATCAATCGTCATTGTGCGCCAATGTCTGGAACGGGCGCAACCTTTCCATTCAGCCATCGACCGGTGTTTTCTCGGGGCGGATCCTTCGCGCTATGCCCGCAAACCGCCGTTCGCGGTCATTCGCGAACGGCAACCAACCGCCTCGTTGGCCCTCTAATCCGGCAATTCATCCACCCAGACCTTGAATTCGCGCAACATATGCTGGCCGAAGAAATGGACCAGCGGCGTGTCGGCGGCGTCGCGGCCCTGGGTCATCAGGATACGGCCGATGCGCGGCGCATTGTTGCGCGGGTCGAACACCCACCAGCGCCCGCCCAGAAAAACTTCCATCCAGGCGCTGAAATCCTGCGCCGCATAAGGCGGCGGCAAGCCGACGTCGCTGATATAGCCGCTGCAATAGCGCGCCGGGATATTGAGCCCGCGCGCGAAGGCGATGGCGAGATGGGTGTAGTCGCGGCAGACGCCGCTGCGCTTTTCATAGGCCTGCAACGCGGTGCGGGTCGGATTGGCCTGGTCGTAGGCGAAGCGGATGTGGTTGTGGACGAAATCGCAGATCGCCTGGACCCGCGCCCAGCCCGGCGCGAAGGCGCCGAACAGGCGCCATGCCTCATTTGAAAGCAGATCGGTCTCGCAATAGCGGCTGCCGAGCAGGAACTCCAACGTATCCGGCGGCAAATCCGCGACCTCGTGCTGGATCGCCTCGGTATTGACCGCGTCATAGGCGCGCATGGCGTGGAACACTGTGTCCGATTTCATCCGGATCAGGCCGGGCGGCGCGACCAGCCGGGTGCATAGATTGCCGAAACCGTCGATATAGGTGTGCAGCGGCACGACCGGCTCGGTGTGAAGATAATCGGGCTGTTCGAGTTGCGCCGCCTGGCGCTGGTGAACGTTGAGCAGACAGATGATCGGCGTGACCGCCGCCGTTTCGTAGGCCATGTCGTAGCCGATGCGAAGGCGCATTGAAATTCCTGACGTTGACGCTCTTATCAGCGAATGATTTCTCGGACGCCGCGGCCGGCGAATCTCCAACACCCTGCGCCAAGCAGCGCGGCGCGACATCGCCGCGCCCGAATTGCCCCACCCGGGGCAATCTTGTCGAAACAACCATGCTCTTGCAGGATTTATGCTCTTGCAAGATTTACGCCTGCAAGATTTACGCCGCTATGTCGATCATGGCCAGCCAAACACGCCAACCGAAAAAAAACCGATGGCGGACCAAGGTCCGCCATCGGTTTGTTCTAGTTTTTGCGCCGCGCCGGGCGTCAGGCCTTGAGCTTCCAGCCGCCGTCGGCCTTGCACGCCGTGCCCTTGCCGACCTGGGGCCGGCCGTTGATGTAAACCGTGTGGGTGAGGTCACGGCAATCGCCATTGGCGGCGCCGGGGGCGACATAGCCATAGGTTCCGTCGTCGCCGCGCCAGGTTTTCCTGTCGCCGGAGGCGAGCGCCGAGGATTCCGCCTTGTTGGCCGCCGTCCGGTCGGCCTCGTCGAGGCTGGCGCCAAGCGCGCCGCTGGCCAGACCCATATAGGGCGGAGGCGCCGCCGCGACGGCGGGCGGCGGCGCCGCCGAGCCGCCCATCTGAGCGCAGCCCGCCAGGGACATGGCGAGGGAAATCGTCAAAGCGCCGGCGGCCCCGGCGCGGGCCATTATTTTCACGGCCAACCTCCATATTCGAACATCGTAACCTCGAGCGATATTAGCGGCGGATGACGCGCCGCGAAAGGCGACGCGGCAAAAAACCGCCGCCGCCCTCAATCCTGGGGCAAGGCCGGCAAGACCAGCAGCGCGCGCAACCCGCCGAGCGGCGAATCGCTCAAGGCGAGCCTTCCGCCATAGGCCGCCGCGAGATCGGCCACGATCGACAGGCCGAGGCCCGAGCCCGGCTTGCTCTCGTCGAGCCGGCGGCCCCGGCGCAAGGCCTCCTCGCGCTGTTCCGCGGCGAGGCCCGGCCCGTCGTCGTCGATCAGCAGGCGGAAGAACAGGCGGTCGCCCTCGCCCGAGGCCAGGGGCGCCGCCTCCACCCGCACCGCTCCATGCGCCCATTTGCAGGCGTTGTCGATCAGATTGCCCGCCATATCGTCGAAATCCCGCCTTTCGCCGCGAAAACGCAAATCGGCCGGGCAGGCCACGGCGAAGTCGATCGCCGGATAGATCTTGGCGAAAGCGCGCGCCAGCGCCGCCAAAGCGGGCGCCGGATCGGCCGAGGCGCCGATCGCCCCGGCGCGGGTCGCGGCGCGGGCGCGGTCGAGATAGAATTTCACCTGATCGCGCATCACCTCGGCCTGTTCCGAAACTTTGCGCGCCAGCCCGGACTGCTCGGCGTCGGCCTCGTTGACGATGACGGAGAGCGGCGTTTTCAGGGCGTGGGCGAGATTGCCGACCTGAATCCGCGCGCGCTCGACGATCTCCCGGTTTTGCGCGATCAGCAGGTTCAATTCCTCGGCGAGCGGCGCGACCTCGCGCGGGAAATGGCCGGAAACCGCTTCCGATCCGCCGCGCCGCACCGCGACCACCTCCCGCCGCAACTGGCGCAGCGGACGCAGCCCGAAGTGAACCTGGATCGCCATGGCGGCGACCAGCAGCAGCGCCAGAACCAGGAAAGTGACGCCGAGATCGATGGCGAAGGCCGTCACCTGCTGCTCCACGCTTTGCGTGGTCGCCGCCACCTGCACCAGGAAGCGCCCCTGGTCCCCGGCGTCGATGGTCCGCTCCAGCATTCTGAGCGGCTTTTTGTCCGGCCCCGGGACATTGCCGCGCCGGCGCCCGTCCTGGTCCGGCGAAGCGTCGGAATCGGCGAGACGCGGCAGGCGCGAGGCGAACAGGGAGCGCGAAGCGCGAATATCGGGCGGCGTCACGTCGGTTCGCGTGATCTGCCAGTACCAGCCGGAAAAGGGCAGATCGAACTGAGGATCGGCGAGCTGCCCGGCGTTCGAGGATTCGTCGCGCGACAGAGCGATGTCGGCGACCAGCGCCCGCATATAGACGCCGAGCTGATCGTCGAGCGCGGTCTGGGCGTCGCCGCGGTAGAGCGCGGTCAGAACCAGACCGGCGACGGTGAGCACCACCACGCTGGCCAAAGCCGTGGACAGGAAAAGCCGCCGCGCGATCGAGGGCGAGCCGAGGCGCGACAAATTCTCGGCCGCCCCGCGCATCCAGGCGGCGCCCCAGGCCGAAAGTCGGGCGAAAAACCTCATCCTATCGCGCTTGATCGCCGGTTTTTTCGCTTGGCGCCGGCTCCAGGACATAGCCGAGGCCGCGCACCGTATGCAGCACGTCCACGCCGAGCTTTTTGCGCAGGCGGCCGACGAAAACCTCGATGGTGTTGGAGTCGCGGTCGAAATCCTGATCGTAGAGATGTTCGACGATCTCGGTGCGCGACACCACGCGCCCCGAATGGTGCATGAGATAGGCGAGCAGGCGATATTCGTGCGAGGTCAGCTTGACCGGGGCGCCGTCCACCGTGACCCGGCCGTTGCGCGTGTCGAGCGCCACCGCGCCGCAGGTCAATTCGCTCGACGCATGGCCGGCGGCGCGGCGCAGCAGCGCGCGCAGGCGAGCGAGAACTTCCTCGACATGGAAGGGCTTGGCGACATAATCGTCGGCGCCGGCGTCGAAGCCGCGCACTTTTTCGGTCCAGCCGTCGCGCGCGGTCAGGATCAGCACCGGCATGGCGCGGCCGGCCTTGCGCCATGCGGTCAGCGCGGAAATCCCGTCCATCTTGGGCAGGCCGATGTCGAGCACCACCGCGTCATAGGGCTCGGTGTCGCCAAGGAAATGGCCCTCCTCGCCGTCAAAGGCGGCGTCGACGGCATAGCCCGCCGATTCCAGCGCGGCGACGAGCTGACGGTTGAGATCCTTGTCGTCCTCGATCACCAGCAGGCGCAAATTAGTCTCCCCTCAATGCAGATTGCGGGCGCCGACCACCCGGCCGGTCACGGCGTTCATGAAAACCCGAACCAGGGCGCCGTTATGGCGCAGCAAGCTGATCACATAGATATCGTCGTCGTTCCAGTGGCACAATTTTCCGGCGACCGCCTCGGCCCCGGTGAGCGTCGAGGCCTTGCGCATCATTTCAAAAGCCGGGCGCAGTTTCTGGCTGGCCACGCGCTCGCGGGTTTCCGCCGCCGAATAGCATTTCTTCGGCCCGGGCGGCGGCCCGGCGGGCGCGACGAAGCGCTCGCCGGCCGGCGGCGGACCCTCGACCTCGTCGGGATAGGGACCATAAAGGCGCGGGCCGACGAATAGGGGCACGCCGAGCCACGGCACGCCATAGCCCCAGCCGCCGAAGCGCACGGGCTCGGCGCGCAGTCCCTGGGCGCGCGCGGAAGAACCCGCGCCCGACGCGACGAGGACGAAAAGGCAGAACAGCAACGCCGGCGCGCGCATCTTGGACATGCCATAGTTTGGACACGGAATTCTGAATGCGGCGTGAACCATAATGGCCTTGATGTGGCTGGCCTTCAGCCACCCAAAGGACCAATTCCAGTCGAGCTTTGGCCGCAATCCCCGCATTGAATGCGATCGTTGACGCGGTCGGCGCGGGGGGACAGGCATGACGGCGAATTGGGTCGCGGAATATCAAGCTTTGCCGTCACGGTTGAAGATCGCCGGCGCCCTCATTGTCGCGGCTTTGGCCCTCACGGCGCTGGACGCCGCGCTGAGCGCCGCGCCTCCGCCCCAAACGCCACAGGCCGCGATCGCGCGCGTCGAGGCTTCAGCGCCCGGCGGGTTGCGCAATCTCGCCTATTATCCGGAACAGCTCGCGGCGCTGTCCAGCCTGACCAGTTTCGAGCCCCGGGCGGACGCCGGCGCTCCCGTCCCGCCGCCCGCCGCCGCCCGGCCGCCCGCGCAGATCGCGCCGATCGCGCCGAAGCCGGCGCGCCACGCCGCGATCAAGGCTTCGGTTCGCGCCGCGCCGGCGCCGGCGCCCGCCCCCGCCAGGCAAAAAATCGAGACTCCCGTCAAAATCCTCGGCCTCGCGGTTCCCTCGCCCGCCGCCATCGGCGCGCGCGTGGCGGATTTTCGCGATTCGGCCTCCCATTTTGGCGAGGCGGCGCTGAGTCTGGGCGGACGGATCACGACATTCTGGCGATAAGCCGCTCTTCCTCCCCCAGTCGTCGACGCGCCCGCTTGTCAGCCGCTCTGGCTTTGTGCAACCAATGGACGCAAAAGCGGCGCGCGGGCGCCACGCGGCGCGTCCGCGGGCTGGACCAAGGGGTGGAGTTTGCGCGGTTCGAGAGCCTTGTCCCTTGCGACGATCGCCGCTGTGGCGCTTGGCTCGGCGGCGACGCTGGTTTCGCTCCAGGGCGGCCCCGGTTTCGGCGCGGTCCGCCTCGGCGCCTGGACGAGCTGGCCGCAGGTCGGCGATTCCGACATCGATCCCTATGCGCGGGCAAGCCTTGCGGTGGACGGCGCGCTGCCGCTGGGCGCCCGGGAAGGCGCCGCTTTCATCGCGACGACCGACGACGAGGGCGCCCCGCTCGACGCGCGCTGCGACTACCATATTTTCGGCCAGGCTCCCGCCGCCCGCTTCTGGACCTTGAGCGCCTATGACGTCGACGGCCGTTTGCGGCCCAATCTCGCCGACCGCCACGGGCTGACCTCATCCGCCCTGCTGCGCGATTCCGATGGCGATTTCCTGATCGAGGCGGCGCGCGACGCGCGGCCCGGCAATTGGCTGCCCTTGGGCGAAAAGAGCCGCTTCATCCTGATTTTGCGCGCCTACCAGGCGCGAACCAGCGCCGTCGGCGGCGCTTATGAGGGCATGAGCGTCCCTTCGATCGCCCGGGGCGAATGCTCATGAGCGAACTCTTGTCCGATTCTCCGCGCGCCACGAGGCGGCGCCGCCTGTTCTGGACGCGGGCGCGCCTCGACAAGGCGATCGACCGCGCGATCCGCGCCACGCCATGGATTCTGGGCGCCTTGTTCGGCGCGACCGCGCTGCATCTGCTGACGATTCTCGCGCTGCCGACACTGTGGCCCGACGCGCCCTACCGCACGCTGGCGGCGGGACTGCCGCTCGGCCAAACCGCGATCCTGCCTCGTCCCGAACCGGGCAGCCGGGGCGCCGCCTTTTCCGACCCTTTCGCGGCCCTGGCTTTGTGCCGGTTCGATTTGTCCGCCGGCGCGACGCGGATTCGCGCGCAAGCCGACAGCGCCCACCCCTTCTCGATTTCGGTGCGGCTGACCGACGGCACAATCCTCTATTCGGGCAACGACCGCGACACGCCGTCCGGGCGCTTCAACATCCGGATCGTCACCCAGAAACAGGCCGACGCCGAAGACGCGTCGCAAGGCGCCGGAAACGATGCGGGACAGGATGCGGCGCCAAGCGCCAGTCCGGATATGGCGGCGAGCGACGAATTGCGGCTGACTTCGCCGAATTTGCGCGGCTTTGTGGTGTTTCGCGCCCTCGCGTCGCGCGAGGGAGATTATGACGCCGCCCGCTCGGCGCTGGAGACCGCGCGTTGCGCGGTGGAAAAGCCGTCGCCCTGACGGCGGACGGAAAAGCCTCAGGCGCGCTTCCTGCGCCGCGTCTTGCGCACGGCGCCGCCCTCCGACGGGCGGCCCTTCGGCCCGTCGGCGCCGTCGTCGTGACGGACGTAGCGGACGCCGAGGAAAAACAGAATGCGCGCCGGCCCCTCGGGCGCGGCGACGGCGCGGGGCCGCCTGGCGGTATGGAATGGCATGACTTCGCCCATGTCGCTAACCTCTGCCCATGGCCTCTGGCCCAATCCTCTGGCCCACGCCGCCCGAATCAGCTCGAGCGGTTTGATCGCTAAAATTGAACAGGCGCATCGGTTAAAAATGTGCCGACGAATTTCGCCTGCGCCATTAATGAGCCGGGATGGTTAATGTTGCGTCAATAAAGCTTGGCTAGGGTCGGCCGATCCGAAGATTTTCAGAGTCAGGCCCATGCCGACCGACCTTTACGCCCGCCTGCGCGGCCTCGCCGCTTCGTCCGAGTCCAAGCCGGCGGAAATGCGTCCCGTGCTGCTGCGCGTCATCACCGACCTGTTCGCCTTGCATCCGCTGCACACGCGCGAGGAAATCCATCTTTACGAAGAAATGGCGGGCAAGCTGATCGCCGACGCCGACGAAACGGTTTTGTGCCATGTCGCGCGCAAATTGGCGCGCTGCCTCGACGCTCCGGCGGCGATTGTCGAGCGCATTCGCGCGCGCGGCGGCCAGCCGGCCCGCCAACTGCTGCTGAAAACGCCGTGCATCGAGCGCCGCGATCTCCGCCAGATCGCCGCGAGCGGCGCTTGCGACCAGGCCTGCGCCGTGGCCGGCCGCGACGATCTCGACCGCGAGATCGCCCGCGTTCTCGCCGCCCGGCCCGAGCGCGAAATCCTGCGCGCCCTGGCCGCCAACGCCAAAGCGCCGCTGGGATCGGATGACATGCGCCTGCTCGCCGCGCGCGGCCGATCCGACCCCGAACTGGCGCGCGCCCTGCTCGGACGCGGCGAACCGACCTTTGACGAACTGCCGCTGTTTCTTGCCGCCGACGCCGGGGAGCGCGCGACCTTGCTGGTCCTGGCGCTGGAAGCCAATCTCGTTCACGCCGGCCGGCCCGAGCCCGGCGCCCCGCTCGATCCCGAAACGGCGGCGCGCGTCGAGGCGGCGGCCGCGGGCCGCAAGCGCGCGGCTTTCGCCAGGATTCTGGCCGAAAAGCTGCGCTGCGACCAGCTCCTGGCGCGGCGGATCGTGGACGACGAGGCCGGCGACGCGCTCGCCCTCGCCTTCGTCGCGATCGGCCTCGCCCCGGACGCCGCCGCGCGCCTCCTGCTCGGCGCCTTTCCTGGCGTCGCCCAATCGCCCGAAGCCTTCGCGCACGCCATCCGCCTCGTCAAAACCATTCCGCGCCGCGTCGCCTTGCGCATGATCGACGCCATGGCCGGCCCGTCGAGCGAAGCCGCGCCCGGCGCCGCCCGCGCGCCCCTGCCCCGATCCACGGAGGAACGGCGCAGCCTCGCCGAGTCCGCCGCGAGCCGAACGGCCGAACGCGCCTGAGCGTCGCCCTGCCGAATCATACTGTTTCCGCAAGATTGCTTCGCAATCCGCGGAAACGCCAGGGCGCGAAAATCCTTCAAGTCGCGGGGGATTTTCGCGCCAGCGGAATACGAATTCCGCATGATTCATGCGGAATTCGTATCAATCGAAGGTCACGCAATCGCCATTGCCGACATAGAGATCGCTGAGCGAGCCGTCGCGGCCGCCGCCGCGCACCACCGGATAGCCGAGTTCGATCATCAGCTTCACCGCCGGCAGGCCGGCGCCATGATTGCAGGCGATGCGCTTGAGCCGGCACTTGCCCATGTCGCGGACGGTGGTTTCCTTTTCCGGCGCCAGCGGCCCGAAGGGCGCGAGATGAAGCCCGCCGTAAAGCCCGTAAAATTGGGTCCATCGACCAGACAATCGTGGGCGAAAGCCATGATCCGATCCACCCCATGGTGGCCGCAGCCGGTGACGCCGACCAGGCCTTTGCCCTCGACCCTGGCGTAAAGCGACTGCTCGCCTTCAATGCCGAGAATGATCGGCAGGTCGAAACCCACCGCCGCCAACCCCGGCATGAGCGCATGCGCGCGGCCCGGCTCCAGCCGGATCAGCTCGCCGCGATGGGGCGCGGAATTGCCGGCATGCGCCTCGGGCGCCTCGGCGCCGGCGATGAAGCGGCAGGCATCGTCCGAAAAGGTCGAGGGAACATAGATCGTGATATCGGGTTTCAGCTTCAGCACGGCCTGCAAGCCGAACAGATGGTCCATATGCTCATGGGTCAGGAACAAAGCCTCGATCTCGCCGTCCCGCAGCATTCCGTCCACGCCGGTCGCGGCGAAGCGCGCGCGCATATAATCGCGATTCCAGCCGCAATCGATCAGCAGGCGGCGGCGCGAGCCGTCCAGTCCTTCGATTTCGAGCAGGCTGCAACTGCCGCGCGCGTTCTCCTCGCGCCAGGGCATACGCCATTGACTGCCCGCATGCCGCCGCCGGCGGCGATGTCGTCCATCAATCCGTCGTTCAAGACCCAGCCGATCTCCGAGACGGAAGTGATTTTGACCGAACGGCAAGCGCCGAAGCCGATTTTCTCGCCCGGCGCGCGGGTCGGACCCGCGCCGGTTTCGGTCGCCGAAGGCCGCAATTTTTCCTGCATGAATTGGCCTCGTCGCGCGGCGGGCGTTCGGCTGACGCCGCCTCTTGCGACGGTCAGGCTCGCCGATTTTTCCGCTTTCGGCAAGGCGGCGCCCGGTCGCGGGCGCCGGTTCAAACCAGATCGAGAAAATTGCGGCCGGCGCGGTCTTCGACCTCGACGATCCACAGATCGGGATCGAAGGCGATTTCCTTGACCAGACGCGCTTCGGCGGCGGCGTCGTCGATCCAGTCGTCGCGATGGGCGCGGGAAAACAGCCGCGCCACGTCCTCGCGCGCCTCGCTCTGCGGCGCGGGCGCGAAAAGGGCGGCGCTGCCGTCGAGACGGTCGATCTTGATGAAAATCGCCCCCGCTTCCGCCGCGCCGCGCCGCCGCAGATAAGCGGCGACATCGGCGCTGGCGCAGCGGCGCAGATAAGCCGCGACCCAGATGTCGGAGCGCAGGCGCATGGCGCGGGGCCTATTCCACGCGCAGGCCGGAGCGCGCCGCCAGAAGACGGCGCGTCTTCGCGTCGATCTGGCCGCTGGCCGGCAGGCGATTGGCGCGCTGGAAGGCTTCCACCGCCCGGCGGGTCGCGGCGCCGTATTCGCCATCGGCCTTGACCGGCAGACCGAGCGCCGCCAGCGCCTTTTGCGCCGAGAGCACGGCGCGCGAGCCGCGCGCGGCGCGCATGTCGGCGGTCACCACGCCATTGTCGGCGATCAGCGCGCCCAGCATGTCGCCGCGCGCCTTGGGCGGCGCGACCGGGGCCGGGACCGCCTCCGGCGCGTCGGCGGCGGCCTGTTCGCCCGCCGCCGACGCGGCGAAAGCGGCGCCCTGGCCCGGATCGACGGGTTTGAGCGCGCCTTGTGGAATGTCTTCGTTCAACAGCGCGTCGAGGGAGGTCGGATGGGCCGGCGGCGCGGGCGGCGCGATCTTGAAGGTGGCGCCGAACAGAGGCGCCGGATGCTGGCCACGCTGGAGGAACAAGGCGTTGACCGCCACCGCGCCCAGCAATCCGCTCAGCGCCAGGGCGCCCAGCGTCGGCGTGCGATAGCGCCACAGCGCGGCGAAGCGCGACGTCGGGGCGGAAGCGGCCTTTTTCGACCGCTCTGTCTTGGGTTTGGCCCCTTTGCGCGCCGCGCCCTTTTCAGGGCGGCGCGGCTCCAGGGCGACAAAATCGAAATCGGAGGCGGCGGCGATCTCACGCAATTTTCTTCACCTCGTCGTTGGCGCGGGCATGGTGGGCGGAGGCCGGCGGCAGGGCGCGGCGGGCCAGGGTTTCGATTGTGGCGCCCTTATCGATCGTCGGGCGGCGGCCACGGCAATCGCGCGGCAGGCGCACGGTGACGCAGGCGCCCTGGCCGGGCGCGCTTTCGAACGCGAGCGTTCCACCGTGCAGCCCGACCAGGCCGCGCACGATGGAAAGGCCGAGACCCGCGCCCTCATAGGGACGGTCATAGGTCGCCCTGGCCTGGAAGAAGGGATCGCCAAGCCGGGGCAGATCGGCGGGGCTCACGCCAATGCCGGTGTCCATGACCGCGATCTCGACAAAGGCGCCGTCGGAGCGGGCGTTGATCGCCACGCTGCCGCCCTCGGGCGTGAATTTCACCGCATTGGACATGAGATTGAGCAGGATCTGCTTGCAGGCGCGCTTGTCAGCGACGATCTCGCCGACTTCCGGCGGGCAGGCGCGCGACATGCCGATCGCCTTTTCCTCGGCCTTGAGACGAACGACGTCGCCGCAGAAATCGAGCAGGCCGGCGAGTTCGAAAGGCTCGGGCGCGAGCTCGAAATTGCCGGTCTCGATCTTCGACATATCGAGAATCGTGTTCACCAGGCTCAGCAGATGCTGGCCGGACTGGTTGATGATTCCGGCATATTCGCGCGCGCGCGCCGGATCCTTCGGCGCCAGGGACGGATGGGCGAGCATTTCGGAAAAGCCGTTGATCGCGTTCAGCGGCGTGCGCAATTCATGGCTGATATTGGCGAGAAGGCGGTCTTTCCAGGCGACGGCGCGGTCGCTCTCCAGGCGCGCCAGCTCCATGGCCTCGCGCGCCTCCTTCATCGGCGTCACGTCGCGCAGGATCGCCATGACGACATCCTTCGCCGCGCGCGAGCGGTGCGCTCGCATCTCCACCCAGATGAAGCGCGGAACGGCGGAAAAATCCTCTTCGTCGTCGCCCGCGCCCGCCCGCAGGCGGAATTCGATTTCCGCGACCTCGTCGTTCGACGCCGCGTCGGCCAGTGTTTTGAGAAAAGCCGGACGATCGACGACCTGAATCCGATCGAACAGGCCGCGCCCCATGAAGTCGCGGCGCGGGCGGCGGAAGGCGTTGGCGGGATCGGTCACCAGTTCGAGCACCGAGCCGCCGCGATCGAATTCGACCACCAGATCGCCGACGGTCGCGGTCAATTCGCGATAGGCGGCTTCGCTCGCATCGGCGCAAAGGTCGCGCATCTCGCTGGCCCGGGCGCTCCAGGCCGCCAGCAGGGCGCCGTAGATCATGGCGGCGACGACGGTCGCATAATCTTCCAGTCCGACGCCGGCGACCGGCTGAAGCCAGCCGAGGTTGGTCGCGGCGAACAGAGCGGCCAGGGCGATAATCGAGGCCGCCGCGTTGCCATAGGCAAGGCGCGAGACGCCGCCGAGCGTCGCCTCCAGCGGGCCGAGCAGGAAACAGGCGAGCGCGCCGATGGTGATCCCGCCATGGGCGAGGGTCAAAGCGACGCCGAACAGCAGAATCGCGGCGGCGCTGATCGCCTGCGCCAGATCGAAACGGTCCCAGCGGTGCAGGACATAGACGCCGGCAAGCGGCGCGAGCAGGAAGCCGAAAGCCGCCGCGTCCCAGGGACTCGGCGCGCCGCGCGCCAGCAGATAGACGGGCGCGAGCGCCATGAAGGGCAGACTCAGGGCCAGCCGAAGCGCGATATAGCGATCGCGGCGCCAGCGTTCGAAATCGACCGGCCGCGCGCCTTTTTCGGCCTTGGCTGACATTTGCCCTGAAACGCGCGGCATGGACTGCGACTCGACAAGTGGAAAACTGAAATCGAGCCTCACATTGCGCCCGCCGCGTTAAGCAGCTTCTAAAGTCGCGACGCCCAACCCCATTGAGCGCGACCTCATTGTTTCCTTATGGTTTCGGCTTCGTTGCCGGCGCGGCCGGGTGAAAACCGGGCCGCGAACAGGCGGCGACCGGACTCGCGCCGAAATTCAGGCCGAAATCGCCGGCGCCGAGGTGAATATTCCCCTTCGCGGCGACGAAAGCCCGCATGGTTAAATAGTTCCGACTTGCGGCATGGGCATTTGAGCGAAGATTTTGAATTAATCTCGACACGTCGGCTTTAGTCTTCGGGACGATGACGCCACGAGCTCGCGAAAGCGGCGAATGGCGGTCGCGTCAAACCGCTTCCGTCCCGCGCGGACGATGTTTTCGTCAGCCGGAAACAGGAGTGGGAAGACCAGAAGTCGAAGGCGGATTGAAATGTTTTTGCTGCGTTGCCTGTTTTGGCTGGGACTGGCGTTTTTCCAGATCGCCGAGAGAGAGGGCGTCGATCCGTCGTCCGCCTTCAATGCCGCCGCCGCGAGCCAGACCGCGACTCTCGGTCAAATGACGGCGCAAGCGGCGACCAGCCATTGCCAGGCCCACCTGGGCCAATGCGCCGCGCTCGCCACTCAGGCGGCGCGATTCAAACAAATCGCTTCGGCGCCCAGCCGCGACAGTTTGACTGGTCGCGACCGCAGGCCGGCCTGGCGCGACTAAAAAACCCGAAGCGGCGCGCCGCTTCGGGTCCGGAATGCTTTCCCGGCGCGAACCGGAAATTTCGATCCGCGCAAATTCCCGCTTACTTGCGGGCGGTGCGGCGGCGCTGCTGGCCGAGACCCATCTGCTTCGCCAGATGAGAGCGCGCCTTGGCGTAATTGGGCGCGACCATCGGATAATCGGCGCCAAGACCCCACTTTTCCCGATAATCTTCGGGCGACATGTTGTACTGCGTGCGCAAATGGCGCTTCAGCGATTTGAACTGTTTTCCATCCTCAAGGCAGATGATGAAATCGTTGGTGATGGATTTCTTGACCGGAACCGCCGGCTTGGGCGCCTCGGTTACAGTCGGCGCGACGCCGCTGGTCACGCGCAGCAGCGCGGCGTGGACGTCGCTGATCAGGCCCGGAAGGTCAGACGCCGGGACGGAATTATTGCTGACATAGGCGGAGACGATGTCCGCCGCCAACTCAATGTAGTTCTGCATGCCTGAGTCGCTCATCGCTTTCTGAATCTCCTTAAGGCTGTTTTAAATCCTTTTTCAAGACAGCGGGGTGGTCGGTCCCATCGCCTCGAATAGCCTGCCTTGAGCTATTAAATCGCTCCTTAGTCTTACCAATATGACAGGCTTTCAAAATTTGCAATATCTCCAAAAGGGTTAGCGGCAAATTTCTTTATAAAAATATCTCCGGTGTGGCGAATCAACTCGTGAATTGAGCGGAAGGCGTAAATAAAATCCGCTTCCTCGCGGCGCGCCGACGCGTCGGCGCGTCCCGATTATTCTTCCCGCCGCGACGCAAAAATAGAGAAGCGCCAGCAATTTCAGGCTCTGCGTCCTTCGCAAGCAAATGGCGCCGCATTGCAAGAAACCCCGCCGATCGACATCCGCGAACTTTCGCGAGAAAACCCGCTTGGCGAATGCCGCCGACCGGGAAATATTAGTGCATATTCCCAAAAAGTTGCAGACTTTTTGGACAATAATATGCGTTAAAACAATGATCTAGAGACTTCCTCCGATTCCGAAGGAACGGAAAAGGCTCTGGTCGGCCTCTCCACGGAGCGACGACTGACGTTATGCCCTCATTTTTCACGAACGCCCTGAAAATCCAAGCGCCACGCGCCGAAAAGCGCCCTCGACGAATCGTCGCGCACGGCGTCGAGCGGATCGACGATTACGCATGGATTCGCGCGGAGAACTGGCGCGAGGCTATTCGCGACCCCGCGGCGCTGCCGCAAGAGATTCGCGTGCTGATCGAGGAAGAAAACGCTTATTGCGATGCTGTGCTGCGGGAACTGGAGCCTCTGGCGGAGAAAATCTACGAGGAAATGACGGCGCGCGTCGACGAAACCGACGCCGATCCGCCGGCGCGCGACGGCGACTGGCTCTATTACAGCCGCTATCGCCCCGAAGGCCAGCATGAGCTGATTTGTCGCAAGGCCGCCGCCGGCGGGCCGGAAAATATCCTGCTCGACGGCGACGCGCGCGCCGAGGGCAAGGAATTTTTCAGCCTTGGCGACGCCGTCCATTCGCCGGACCATCGCCTGCTCGCCTTCGCTTGCGACGAGCGCGGCAATGAACTGCACCGTGTATACTGGCGCGACCTCGCCAGCGGCGCCGACGGCGCGGACGCGATCGAGAACAGCGACGGAACCATCGTCTGGACCGAAAACTCGACCGGCTTTCTCTATACACGCATGGACGACGACTTCCGTTCGTCGGAAGTTTTCCTGCATCGTCTCGGCGCCGATCCCTCGACCGACCGGCTGGTTTTCGCCGAAAAAGACCCCTCCTGGTTCGTGCATCTGCGCGCCGCGCGCTCGCGGAAAATGGCGATCGTCAAGGTCAGCGATCACGATTGCGCGGAAAACTGGCTGATCGATCTCAGCTTGCCGGAAGCGCCGGCGCGTCTCGTGTCGGCGCGCCGCGCCGGGTTGCGCTATGAGGTCGAACCCGGCCACGACCGCCTGTTCATGCGCACCAACGCCGACGGCGCTTTCGACTACAAGCTGGTCAGCGCGCCGCTCGACGCCTTTCAATCGGGCGAATGGCGCGAGGAGGTTCCCCACCGGCCGGGACGCATGATTTTCAACGCCTCGGTTTTCGCCGATTTTCTGGTCTGGCTGGAGCGCGAGGACTGCGCGCCGCGCTTGGGCGTCAAACATCTCGGCGCCGGCGGCGAACATCGGCTCGATTTCGCCACGCCCTGCCATCATCTGCGGCTGCAACCCAATTTCGAATTCGAACGGCCGATCCTGCGCTTTTCCTATTCTTCGCTCGCCGAGCCGGAGGAGATTTTCGACTATGATCTCGCCACGCGCCAGAAAACCCTGCTCAAGCGCCAAGACGTGCCGAGCGGACATGACGCCGCCGATTTCCAGACCCGGATGGTTTTCGCGCCCGCGCCGGATGGCGAAAAGATCCCGATTTCCCTGGTGATGCGGCGCGACCGCCAGCCCGGCCCCGGCCCGCTGCTGCTCTACGGCTATGGCGCCTATGGCGCCGCTCTGCCGGATTCCTTCGACGAATCGCGCTTCAGCCTGATCGACCGGGGTTTCGCCTACGCCATCGCCCATGTCCGCGGCGGGACCGAAAAAGGCTCGCGCTGGTATGAGGACGGCAAGCTGGAGCGCAAGGCCAACACGTTTTCCGATTTCATCGCCTGCGCCCGCCATCTCTGCGCGCTCGGCCTGACCGCGCCGAAAAAGATCGTCGCCGAAGGCGGCAGCGCCGGCGGCATGCTGATGGGCGCCGTCGCCAACAGCGCGCCCGAGCTTTTCGGCGCAATCCTCGCCGAAGTGCCTTTCGTCGATGTGGTCAACACGATCATGGACGCCAGCCTGCCGCTGACCCCGCCCGAATGGAACGAATGGGGCAATCCGATCGAGGACGCGCAGGTTTTCCGCCGGCTCTTGTCTTATTCGCCCTATGACAATGTGAAAGCCCAGGCCTATCCGCCGATGCTGATCGAGGCCGGGCTGACCGACCCGCGCGTGACCTATTGGGAGCCGGCGAAATGGGCGCAGCTGCTGCGCCAGCGCATGACCGGCGGCGGGCCGATCCTGCTCAAGACCAATATGGAGGCCGGCCATGGCGGGGCGGCGGGCCGGTTCGACGAACTGGAGGAAGCCGCCCTGCGTCAGGCCTTCGCGGTCGCCGCCGTCGGCGGCGCTCTTGGCGGCGCTCTTGGCGGCTGATCAGGCGTTCTGTTCGAGGAAACGCTTCAATTCCTCCATGGAGGCGAATCGATAGACGCCATGCGCGGTTTCGGCGTCGATCGACCCGTCGACATACATGGTGTAGCGGGCGCCATTGGCGTCATATTGGCCGAGGATCGCCGGAGTCGCGGCCGGTTCCGCCGGCTCCTCATGGACGGGTTCGGCCAAGAACTCGGGCGCGGGCTCCGGAACAGACTCGAACGCCGGCTCGTGCGGCTCCAAAGGCTCCGCCGTTTCCGGCGCAAGCGCCCCGATCTCTTCGGGCTCCTGCTCCGCGACCGGCGCCTCGGCGGCGATTTCCCAATCATAGCCGCCGTCCGAGTACGGGGGTTCGGCGAAAGTCTCCTCGCCCGCTTCCTCGATGGGAAGGCGGTGGACTGGCTCGCCATGAAAGAACGCCTCATGGGCGGCGGCCTCTTCGGGGGCCTCTTGGGCGGGGGCCTCTTGGGCGGGGGCCTCATGAGCGGCGGGCTCTTCGTACAGGGCTTCCTGGGCGGCGACTTCTTCGGCGACCGCCTTTTCCAGCCAGTCGTGATTCTCGTCCAGGAATTGTTCGGCCGGGGCGGCGGCCGGCTCTTCCGGCTCAGGCAAGCGCGCCGCGCCGAAGCCGGCGGCGTAAGTCGAGGCGCGCGCCATCCAGGCCGGAGGCTGGCCGGGAAGGTTTTCCGCGACGGGCGCCGGGATCGGCTCGGCGGGGGCGGCCGCAAGCGCCGGCGCTTGCGGGGCTTCGGCTTCGGGCGTCGGCTCGCGCTCCGCGGGCGCGGGCGCGGGCGGCGGAACCGGCTGGGCCGCGACGCCGTTTTGACCGGACCTGGCGAGGAAAAGCGCCGATTGCGCGACGGAGGCGGATGCGATCTGCAATTGCCGCAGGATCAGGCCCAGGGCGATCAGGATGAGGCCGGCACAGAATGCGACCGTGCCGGAAATCACCATCGACCAGCCGCGTTCGACCTCGATAATGCCATAGCTGTTCCAGGCGACGGCAAGGCCGACCAGGAACAGAAAGACGCCGAAGACGATGACAGTGCGATCCGCTTTCACGCCGACGAAAACCTTTCTCCACGAGAGATCGTCAGGACCAAAACGCCCCGAATCAAGAGCATAAGGGCAATTTGCTTAAAATTAATTTTACCACGCCCGAGCGACGGACTCATTTTTTAAGTCCTTGCGCCCCGGAAACGATCTTTCTACCCTGCCGCCGCGCCGTATCTCGCCGGCGCAGGACATGCCCAGGAGAAACCAATGTCATTCGTTCTCGATCCCCTTCCCTATGCCTATGATGCGCTGGCGCCTCATATGTCCGCGGAAACGCTTGAGTTTCATCATGACAAGCATCATGCGGCCTATGTCAACAACGCCAACAATCTGATCAAGGGCACGGAGTGGGAAGGCCAGCCGATGGAAAAGGTCATCGTCGGCTCCCATGGCAAGAACCCCGCCGTTTTCAACAATGTCGCTCAGATCTACAACCACGCCGAATTCTGGAAATATCTGAAGCCGCATGGCGGCGGCAAGGTTCCCGGCAAGGTCGAAAAGGCCCTGGTCGAGACCTTCGGCTCGGTGGACAAGGCGCTGGAAGACCTCGCCAACGCCGGCGTCACCCAGTTCGGCTCGGGCTGGGCCTGGCTCCAGGTCAAGGACGGCAAGGTCTCCGTCACCAAGACCCCGAACGCCGAAAACCCGCTGATTCACGGCGCGTCGCCGATCCTCACCGTGGACGTGTGGGAGCACGCCTATTACATCGACTACCGCAACCGCCGCCCCGACTTCGTCAAGACGGTCCTCCACCATCTGGTGAACTGGGAATATGTAGAAGCCCAGTATGAAAAGGCCATGGGCTGAGTTTTTTGACACCGGGCCGTCTGAGGTTTTTTTGGCTTGGGCGGCCCCAAATTTTTTATCGCATTGCATAATGCGGATTTCCCCAATCGGTTTACTCCCCGTGTTATTCTGGTCAATATGAACGAAGTTGATAAGACGCGGCCCGGCGAAAAACCCAACAGCCAAAATCGCGACCTAAAGGAGGAGCGCAGCGGTGAGGCGCTGATCGCCGTAATGCAGGAATCACCCTGCCGCGATCTGGAGATTGAACCCGCGCGCGAAAAAATGCCTATGCGGGGAGCATGTTTTCACAACGACGGCTAAGTATAGAAATAAATAATTAATATTATATTTTTTAGTTGAGCGACGAACTACATGTAAATATCCCCCGGCAAAGCCGGGGGCTTTAAGATATGAGCCGCTCAAAGCGGCACTTGGAAGCGCTGACGCGCAGGTGGCCAATAACCTCGAGTTGTGCGGTGAGCTTCATTCACCAAGGTTCTGAATATGCACTATTCGCCAACCCAAGGCACATTGACCAATGCCCCAATATGCCCGGCCTTTGCGCCTCCAGTGACACCGTCCTCGGTCGACGATCGGTTTTTATCGGCGCCGCTGGCATCGGCTGATTGTGGACGACTGCCGTATAAGTCAAACTTCGACTGCCACCCCGGCAAAGCCGGGGGGTCTCTCGCTTACGCTAGCCGTTATTCCGTTTTGGTATTTTTTACGCAATTTGCGATCTCTCCAATGAATAAATACGTATGTATTACAGCTAAACGTGCTTCTCCTTCAGAAACGTCGATATGCACCCCTTTACACGTCTTTTCATAAATTGCGTCAAGCGAAGACGCAAGATGTTTAATCCCTGACTCAATGATTTCCTGAGAACCGCTGCGCCGAAGCGATTCTTCTAAATACGCCAATAGGCGATTTTTATATTGTTCCGCTCCTACTTTGCGGCGTTTTCCTCTACTATCAGTCCACTCGTTATCCCAGGGCTGTTCAGTTCTCAATACAATCGCGGCAGGGTGAGCACGAGATTGAGGTCGAGCGCGGCGCGCCAACGGGCGTTTTTGATGTTTTCGCATCCGTCAGCCCTGAGCAGGTTGTAAGCGAAAGAGCGCAGGCGGGCGGCGATGTCGGCGTTCTTGCGAATGCGCGATGCATCTTCTGCGAAAGCGGTGTCGCGCACGTAATGGCTGGCGTTCTCGATCCGCCAGTGGCCGCGGATCCATTCGTTCCACTGTTCTGGCGTCTGGTCACAGAGCGAAGACACCCAGAAGACGATCTCGGTCGTTTGCCGGCAAAGCCCGGTCTTTGGGTCGCGTTTGCAGACGGTGCGCTCCAGGCGCAGGACGGTCTTGATCAGCTTTTCCCACGGCGTATGGCGGAACCACGCCTTGGCGGGGAACACTGTCAGTTCCCGCGTTTCCCAGCGATTGCGGCCTGAAGTGCGGCTTGTCGTGGTCCCGCTTGGCTTGCGCCCGGCCGATCCGAGTTCGAGCCTGCGTCGCAAGCTCGGCTGGGTTCCCTTCACTTGCGTCAGGAGATGATTGCCCGAGGCGATCACGCGCGCGAAGGCTTTTTTTGGCAATGTTCGGCGTCAAGCGTGAAGAGACAGCCCTTCAGCCCGAGCGCCTCGATCAATTCCGGCGCCGCCGGTATTTCATTGCTCTTCTCCTCGACCATCAGGTGTCCGAGGACGATTTGATCGACCTGCCGCAACGCCGACAGCATGTGCGCCGCCTTACGGTCGTGGAACGCGTCGAAACTGCCGCGTAGCGTCTTGCCGTCAACCGCGATCGCCGTTGGCGCCGGGTCCGAAGGCGGCGCCTCGATCGAGGCCGCATGGCGGCGAAACGCCGCTTCCAATGCCGTCGGATCGATCCCCTGCAAAATCAACCGCAGACCGGTATATGACGGCGCATAGCGCAGATGCAGGCCGAAAGCTTCATTCAGACGCTGACGATGAGCGCGAATGAATTCATGCAATTGCCGATACGAATTGGCGCCGGCGACCATGCCCAGGATCGCGTAGAGCAGCACCGTCGCCAACTCAAACCGCTGGCCTTCCCGCCGCCGACGATCTGGAACCGAGCGTAAAATTTCCAACAGCGACGCCGCCATCCGACAACCTCCGATTCGGGTTGTCGCTGATAAATTCACACATTTTCGATCCTGGGAATCCCCAAGCGCCCTCAAAGTCTAGAAAACTAAACAGCCCTGCTCGTTATCCCTAGGTGGAAAAAGCGAGTCTGCGACCGTCATTAACAGCCTTCGGCATGAAGTAAGCGCCGCAGTACGGGACTCGGATGATTTTTCTGCCATTCGCTCACTTATCGCGATCAATTTCTCTGCTGCTTTCGGACAGTGCGCTCTAACAAATGCGTCGACCTCGTTTCGCGCGCTTTCAAAAATTTCCTCCGCAATATCACCGAGCTCGATTGCCAAATAAGTGTCTGTAACATAGCTATGAATTGCAGCTTTCATAGAACTTAAAATTCTTTTATTTTCTACGTAATTATTTTTCTGCTCTTGTAGAAGAGCTAATTTAGTCGCCATTACCCTTTCTGTCGCTCCAGTCTCAGTATAATTTTTTACATGTGCCGTTATGTTACTTTGAGACCGAAGAGATGTAATAATTGCCGTATCCGAGTTTACAGCCGCTTCCAAGGATGGAAGACTTTTCTTGTAATATTTAGACGTAGAAACATTTAAGCGCCCCCCGGAGACAGCATATTTCAGACAGGTTCCCAGTTCCTCGAACGAGAAGTCATCTGGATACCCCCGCGTTTCAAGGTCGAGCCAATTTTGAGCATCCGTATCTCTCATCAATCGAGCCAAGCGTTTCGCTCTCATCAAAACCGCTTCGATTGGTGACACGGAACCTTCAAGATCATCCAGTAACAGTTGGACAACCTGACGCGCTTCCACAATTCTTGTCGACATTAGCTAATCCGCTCCACCCCGGACAAGGAGTGCCAAAAAATCGTGCACTAAGATGAGCGCCCATGTTTGCCGAGCCGTCTTTGCGACTCGATCAAAGCAAGTTTTCGCATCAGTTTTGGAAAGCTACACAATTGTCGAGGATTCTTCAACGGAGACACGGCTCGTCGCACAGGCCTATCCGAGTTGGATAAGTCTCAACCCAATTCCTTCCGCAACTGAAACCGCGTATGCCCTATCGGAAAATCCTCCATCTGCGCATATTCGACATAGCCGCGCCGCGCATAGAAACTCGGCGCCTGATAGTCGAAAGTGGCGAGGATCGCCCATTGGCAGCCGCGCCGGCGCCCTTCGGCCTCGGCCTCGTCCAGCAGGCGCGCGCCGAGGCCCTGGCGGCGAAAATCGTCTTCCACCCAGACCAGATCGAGCGCCAGCCAGGCGCCGACCGCCACGCCCTGTGCGCCGCCGCGCACGCGGCCCTGCGCGTCGCGCGCGACGATGCAGACATGGTTTTCCGGCTGCCGCAGCGGGTCCGGCCCGGCCCTGGCTTCGTTGAACGCGGCAAGGCCGCTCAGAGGAACGATCTGCGCCGCGACGTCCTCCGGATGCGCCGGCGCGACGACGAAGCCGCGCTCGCCCGCCGCGCTCATTCGGCGGCGGCTTTGGAATAGCCGAGGCGCTGGTTCAACTCGTCGATCAGCTTGCCCGCCGCTTCCGCGATCACCGTGCCAGGCGGGAAAATCGCCGAGGCGCCCGCCTGACGGAGCGCATCGAAATCCTGCGGCGGGATGACGCCGCCGACCACGATCATGATGTCCGGCCGGCCTTCCTTTTCCAGGGCCGCGCGCAATTCGGGCACCAGCGTCAGATGGCCCGCCGCCAGCGACGAAATGCCGACAATATGGACGTCGTTTTCCACCGCCTGCCGCGCCGCCTCTTGCGGCGTGGCGAACAGCGGGCCGATGTCCACGTCGAAGCCGAGATCGGCGAAGGCCGAGGCGATGACTTTCTGGCCGCGATCGTGGCCATCCTGCCCCACTTTGGCGACCAGGATGCGCGGTCGCCGGCCGTCGTTCTCGATAAAGGTCTCGACCTGACGCTGCACTGAAGCGATGGCGGTGGAATTCACGCCGGCCTCCCGCTTGTAGACCCCGGAAATGCTCTTGATCTCGGCGCGATGACGCCCGAAAACCTTTTCCAGCGCAAAGGAAATTTCGCCGACCGTCGCTTTTTTCCGCGCCGCCTCGATCGACAGCGCGAGCAGATTGGCGCCATTCTTCGCGCCTTCGGTCAAGGCGTCGAGGGCTGCTTGAGTCTCGGCCTCGTCGCGCTCGGCGCGCAGGCGCTTCAGCTTGTCGATCTGCTGGGCGCGGACCGCCGCATTCTCCACTTTCAGCACATCGATCGGCCTCTCGTTCTCCGGCCGAAACTTGTTGACGCCGATCACCGCCTGCTTGCCAGCATCGATGCGCGCCTGGGTCTTGGCCGCCGCCTCCTCGATGCGCAGCTTGGGAATTCCCGCGTCGATCGCCTTGGCCATGCCGCCGAGCGCCTCGACCTCCTGAATATGGGCCCAGGCCTTTTGCGTCAGTTCGGCGGTGAGCCGTTCGACATAATAGGAGCCGCCCCACGGGTCGATGATCCGGGTCGTGCCGGATTCCTGTTGCAGGAACAACTGGGTGTTGCGGGCGATGCGCGCCGAAAAATCGGTCGGCAGGGCCAAAGCCTCGTCGAGCGCATTGGTGTGCAGCGACTGGGTGTGGCCTTGCGTCGCCGCCATCGCCTCGATCTGGGTGCGGATCACATTGTTGAACGCATCCTGCGCGGTCAGCGACCAGCCGGAGGTCTGGCAATGGGTGCGCAAGGGCAGGCTCTTTTCCGATTTCGGATTGAACTGCTTGACAAGATTGGCCCACAGCAGACGCGCCGCGCGCAGCTTGGCCACCTCCATGAAGAAATTCATGCCGATCGCCCAGAAGAAGGACAGGCGCGGCGCGAACTGGTCCACCGTCAGCCCGGCCCCGATGCCGGCGCGCAAATATTCGACGCCGTCGGCCAGCGTATAGGCCAGTTCGAGATCCTGGGTCGCGCCCGCTTCCTGCATGTGATAGCCGGAAATCGAGATCGAGTTGAATTTCGGCATATGCTGCGAGGTGAAGGCGAAAATGTCGGAAATGATCCGCATCGAATGTCTGGGCGGATAGATGTAAGTGTTCCGCACCATGAATTCTTTCAGAATATCGTTCTGAATCGTGCCGGACAGCTTTTCGGGCGGCACGCCCTGCTCTTCCGCCGTCACGATATAAAGCGCGAGCACCGGCAGAACCGCGCCGTTCATGGTCATCGACACCGACATCTGGTCGAGCGGAATGCCGGAAAACAAAGTCCGCATGTCATAGATGGAATTGATCGCCACGCCCGCCATGCCGACATCGCCGCCGACGCGCGGATGGTCGGAATCATAGCCGCGATGGGTGGCGAGATCGAAGGCGACCGACAGGCCCTTCTGGCCCGCCGCCAGATTGCGGCGGTAAAAGGCGTTGGAATCTTCCGCCGTGGAGAAGCCGGCATATTGCCGCACCGTCCAGGGCTGGTTGACATACATGGTCGGGTAAGGCCCGCGCAGGAAGGGCGCGACGCCGGGGAAGGAATCCACCGCCGGCAGGCCTTCGACATCCTCCGGCCCATAGACGCTCCTGACCGCGATGTCTTCCGGCGTCAGCCAGCGCTCGCTGGCAAAGTCCGGCGCGGCGGCGCTCTGGTCCTTCGGCAAGGCAAGGGTCGAGAAATCGGGAATGCGGCTCATGCGGGCTTCCAGCGTCGAGTTTTTCCGCGCGGGGCGCGTTTCGTCGGCCTTTATACGCTTGCCGAAAAAGCGGCGCCATTCGCCATCCGTCAGAGGCGAACTGCCGTTCTTTTTGGCGCGCGGCGCCTCCATTTTCGGCGGCGCCACTGAAACAAAACCTTCGATTTTGCGTTTTTCCAAATATGCGTTAACCTCTTGCGTGTAATCATATCACCCTGCGGGGAACAAAAAGCCAGACGGGAGAGAACAGCGCCTGAGGTCGCGCCGCCACGGAGGTCGATCGCCGACAGCCGGACAGCGGATACTTGTTATCGAAAGGTGGGAGAAGTCTATGATCTCGCCGCACACGACATCTGGCACGAAGATTGTCTGCGTCAACGCCTCAGGCGTCGGCCCCAACGCGCATATCGATAAGGGCGCCGTCTATACGGTCGCGAAAATCGGCTTTGGCGTCCAGTGGAACACTGGAGAGACCGGGGTCGGAGTCTTCCTGGTCGAACATGACGAGTTGAACTGCTTCGACCTTTCGAGGTTTCGATATCTGGAGCTGCCGAAAAGCCTCACCTCGCTGCTGAATGTGACGCCGGTCTGGACCGAGGGGCTTTCGACGGCCTAATTGGCCCAAACGACGCCCTTGGCGCCGTCGCGTGGCGGCAGGAACTGGCGGATAGCCGACGCCACCCCGGGCGTCAGCGGCAAGGACGGCTTGACGCCAGGAGTGAAAATTCGGCGTCAAATTCATCCACCAGCGTGATCGGCGCTTTGCGGACATTCGATTTGAGACCCGCGACTGGGGGCAAGGGCAAAAATTAACAAGTCTTGCCGCCGGTTCCGGTTACCATCGACATGCGGCGCCATACGCTTTCCCCGTCTACGACAGTTTGTCCAAAAGTTGCGAACTTCAGCGTGAATTCAGTTGGTTGCATAAATGGACCTCGTACCGTCATCAGATTGCGGACTATCCGTATTTGACGAAGTTGAGGGCGCAAGGATGTGATTTGAGCGTTGGCATGGGCGAAAATTGACATGGTTAAAGGCAAGTTGCCGAGGAATGGTCTATAAATGTTTTTCAGTTTGCGCATGCGCTCCCCGGTGGGTTTTCGTTTCTGGAGAGATGCGCGGGAGGGCATTGTTATGACCATCAAGACCTATTTCACGATCATCTCTGTTATCGGCATCGCCTTCGGCGTCGGCTTCCTGCTGGATCCATTGCAGCTCGGTTCGATCCTTGGTTACAGAGATTCGTCGCCAGACATGGCGCTGGTGGGCCGTTTCTTCGGTGGGGCCTTGCTGGCGTGGGCGCTAATTGGCTGGTTCAGCAAAGATCTCCATGACACGGTGGCGCTGCGAGGGATTCTGATCGCCGGCGTCATCGGCTTTACCGCCGGTGTTGTAGTGACGGTCTTCGGTATTCTGTCCGGCGTCCTCAACGCCTTGGCGTGGCCAATCGCGCTCGCTTATCTCTTCGGGGCGGTCGGGGCTGCCTATTTCCTGATGGCGCGATCGCATAATTCCTGATCATGGGGCCTTCGTCTGCGAGGCCATGAACGGCGGCTTCATCCCGTCGGGTGTCCGAAGCATCGCAAATTCTCTCAAAATGTCTCGCTGCCTTTTGCTTCGGGGCCGCCGTCAAGTTATGGTGATGAGATTGGAGTCCTATTCCAAGGAGCGTCCGTTGAAGCTTGAACTCATTTCGAAATATCCCGCGCGCGAAAGCCCGGCGCCGCCATTGCTGTTCGTCCATGGGGCCTGGCATGGCGCCTGGTGCTGGGATGTCCATTTCCTTGATTTCTGCGCCGCCAATGGTTTCGAAGCGCATGCGCTCAGCTTGCGTGGGCACGGCCAGAGCGAAGGCCACGACAAATTGCGCTGGACGGGAATCGCCAGTTATGTCGAGGATGTCGCAGCTGTCGCAGGGCGAATGGCGCGCCCCCCTATCGTCATCGGCCATTCGATGGGCGGCTTCGTCGTTCAAACCTATCTGGAAACCCGTGCGGCGCCAGCCGGCGTTCTGGTGGCTGCGGTTCCGCCGACGGGGTTTTTGCCCGGCCTGCTGCGGGCGGCGCGGCGCCATCCATGGATCTTCTCGAAGACGCAACTCACGCAAGATCCCTACCATTTTGTGGCTACGCCCGAACTGGCGCGCGAGGTTCTATTTTCGGCGGGAATGAGCGACGCATTGGTCGAGACCTACTGGCGACAGCTCCAAAATGAATCCTTTCTCGCCTTTCTCAGTGCGTGCATAGGCCGGCCCAGGCCGACGCGGGTGAAGTCGCCGATGCTGGTGCTGGGCGGCGGCGCGGACGCCACAATCCTTCCCTCAGAGGTCCAAGCGACCGCGCGCGCCTATGGAACGACCGCGCAAATTTTTCCCGCCACGGCGCACGATATGATGCTGGAGCCGAAATGGCGGGACGTCGCCAACGCCATTCTCGCTTTCGCGAAAACAATCGCGGGAACGCCTGATCCGCGAGCGCCCAATGTTTCGTAAAGGCTGTTGATGTCGATCCATGCAAAACGAGCACGGAATTCAGGAATTTCGCTGACCTGTTCCTGAACGGTGGAATCAATCGCTTCGCTGGCGCGAAAATCAGGCGCGTCAGTTTTCGTTCTCGCAACCTGATCAGGCGTCCGCTTCAAGCCGTCCACCGACTCGTCGGGGCAAGTTTGGTCGATGACCGTCGCAGGTCTGAGCGGAAATGCGCCGCAGGCTCGATGAACCCATTCCTTCGGCGCGACGCGCCATCACATGAAGCACGAGCGATTCGCTTACCCGGCGTTCCTCGGGCGCAACGTCGGACGGCGCGGCGTCGACGTGAAAATGCCACCGAGACAAATTGGCCCCCGGCGTCCGGGCGGCTCGGCCTAAGGAGGGGAGAGTGAAAGAACCGGTCATTCGACGCCGTTGGCTGAAGGCCATGTATTTATGCACGGCGGCCGGAGCTGGCGCGCTTGGCGTCGCGATGATTCTCGCGCCAGCGCGGATTGCGGCGATACTGCGCATGCCCCACCAGGATGCGGCGATATTCGGCCTCGTCGCCAGCGCATATGTCGCCTTCGGCCTCCTTGCCCTCCTCGGACTGCGGGCCCCTGTGCGGTTCGCCCCGATCCTGGCGCTGCAGATGATCTACAAGGTCGTGTGGATTGCGACGGTTTTCCTGCCCCTCGCCATCGCCCGGCAGGCGAACGCCTACGCATATCTATTCGCAGCGATTTTCTTCACATACGTCCTCGGTGATCTGATCGCTATTCCGTTCCGCCGTCTGTTCGCGCCGGAAACGCCCAGCTGACGAACCGTGGCGCGAGGTTGCGGGACTTCTGTCGGCGGGAGCCGGTCTTGGGCCGAAGGGTCGGCCCCGTGTGAGAAATGTGGGCCAGGGAACGCCGGCAACCGTTTGTCGTATCAGGCGGATCAGATCTTCAACAGGAGCTTGCCTTGGTTGGCCCCGGCAAACAGCATGTTGATCGCCTCGGGCGCCTTCTCAAGACCTTCGACGACCGTAACGCGATCCTTGAGCCGGCCGCGCCATCGCCACCATGCGAGGCGCCGCAGCGCTTCCTTGTAGCGCGCCGAATAATTCATCGTAATGAAGCCCCCAACAGTCAAGTTTTTGACCAGCACGTCCCACAGGTCAAGGGCCTCCCGGCTCTCCTCGGCATAAGTCGAAATTAGCCCGCACAGGACAACGCGCCCTCGGACGTTCATTCGTTCGAGGACAGCCCGCATCACCGGGCCGCCGACGTTCTCGAAATTGATATCAACCCCTTGCGGCGTCGCGGCGGCCAGCTGGGCTTTCCAATTGGGGTTCTTGTAGTTGACGGCGGCGTCGAACCCGAGGTCTTCGGTGACCCATCGACGCTTTTCCTCGTTACCCACAATACCCACGACGCGACAGCCGTAAATCTTGCCAATCTGGCCGGCGACGCTGCCCACCGCGCCAGCCGCCGACGAAACGACGAGCGTCTCATTCTTTTTCGGCTTGCCGATCTCCGTCATGCCGAAATAGGCCGCCATTCCGGTGATTCCAAACACGCCCAGCAACGTGGTCTCGGAAATCCCCCGAATTGCGGGCAGCTTTTGAAAATAGCGGGGATCCATTTCGCCCGAAAACACGACATAGTCTTGAAGGCCGGTGAGTGCGACGACTCGATCGCCCTTTCTGAGCTGGGGATGCCGCGAGTCAATGACTTCGGCAAGCCCGGCCGCCCTCATGACTTCGCCAAGCGGGACCGGAGGAATGTAGCTTGGACGGTCCGACATCCAGGTCCGCATGGTCGGATCGATCGAGATATACCGCACGCGGGCGAGGGCCTCGCCGCCTGAAAGAGGTCCGATGGCGTTTTGTTGCAATGTAAGAACCTCTGGCCCCACCAGTCCCTTTGGGCGAGAAGCGAGTATCCACTGCCGATTAGCTATCCCCATGGCCGCGCGCTCCCCATTGTTAAGATTGACGCCGGTTCAAAAGCGGGCTCGCTTTGTTGTCCCGCTCAAAGCAACCGCCCGCGTGCTGGCCGACCCGGATCGCCGCATCGCGACGATTCCCCGCGCGCGGCAAAAAATAGATGCGCAAAGCTCGCATTTGCGATGACGGCGGCAGGACGGTCTCATTGGGAGCCGGCGAATTCGTCACGATAGTGCGAGCACTTTGCGCAAAATTTTGTCGGATAGTCCGTCAGGAAGAAGCCATTTTGCGGCGCTCAGGGCCCTTGCCTCACGCCCGGCCAAATACCGTAATCGAGGCGATGGAGTTGTGAGAGCCTCGAGGACAACAGACGCCACGATTGCAGGATCATCGCCGCTTGCGGTTTTATTGCTGATCCTTGCAATCACGCGATCGCGCTCCGCAGAATAAGCTTCGATGCTGTTTCTGGCGCGTTGAGTGTGCCGCACTATGTCTGTTCGCGTAAATCCTGGCTCGATCACCGAAACCCGAATGCCGAATTGTCTTACTTCATGGTCCAACGATGCAGAGTAGCCCTCAACGGCGTGCTTGCTGGCTGAGTAAATCCCTGCATAGGGCATTGGCGCGAATCCAGCCACGGAACCGATATTTGCGATTTTCCCGTAGCCCTGCTGCCGCATAATGGGCAATACGGCCTGATTCATGCGCAATATTCCGAAAAAATTCGTTTCAAACAGCGCCTTCGCCTCATCGAGGCTAATTTCCTCGAGAGACCCTGCAATTACGTAACCTGCATTGTTGACAAGCGCGTCTATCTTTCCCGCTTCTCCGAGCACTTTCTGCACGCAAGAATTGACCGACTTGTCATCTCGAACATCAAGCTGAATTATCTCGACCTTACCCGGAGGGGAGTCGGCTACCGTTTCTTTCCGCGTTGTCCCGAAAACACGAAATCCGTTATCGGCCAATAAATTTGCGACCGACCGGCCAATCCCGGACGAAGCTCCAGTCACCAAGGCTACTTTTTTCCCGCTCATGGCGTTGTTCCTTCCGGCTGGGAGCAAACTGAGGCGGTAAGCGGCCATGCGTCGACCCCGACAAGCCGGAGCATGGCTCCGCAGCGTTCAGGGATCAACCTCGTATTCCCCGCTAGGTGCGCAATTACCGCTTTAAGATACTGACGCGACGGTGGCGGCAATGGAAGCGTCATCGCCTTCGGGTCAATTTGAGACCCTCGCAGGCAGTCGCAGCTGCTACCGCTTCGAGCCGGCTGCCGCCGTAGCCGGAGGGCGCTAAGCGTCAGATTTTGACCACTCCTCAGGCAAGGATACGGCCAAAAACCCGCCGCGCCCCCTTCCGCGTCAAGGCCCGGCGAGGCCGGCAAAATTTTCGGCCGGGCACGGGCGCAAAATGTCCTAGAGCCTCTTCCGTTCCTTCGGAATCGGAAGAAGTCTCTAGTTAATTGTTTTAACGCTTATTCTTGTCCAAAAAGTCTGCAACTTTTCGGGAATAAGCTCTAATTTCCGGTTCGGAGGGATATCTGGCCGCCTGGCGGGCGGCGCGGCGACATCGCCCCGGTGGCCAGGGACGGCATGGCGCAGGCCGTGGGCGGGGGAACCAGCAATTGGGCCAATTGGGCGGCCGAGGCGGGATCGGTCCGGCTCATCCGGCAGTCGTTCACCCGCATCTCGTCGAGCCCGCGCGCCAATTCGTGAAAGGTCAGCGGGCGCCCGGTTTCGCCGATCGCCCGCGCGTCGATGGCGTCGGCGCGCTTGACCAGAAGATCGTATGCGTCCTGCGCCTTGGCCAGGGTCACCGCGCCTTCGACGGTCATCTCGCCCAGGCCCTTGGGCGCGAGAATGGCGTAAAGGACTTTCGCCGTGATTTCGGCGGTGAAATCCGGCCCGAAATCATAGCCCTGGCGCAGCCAGGCCAGCAGCCGCGACATGGCGACATTGCCGTGGCGGGCGGCGGAAATGAGCGCCGGATTGCGAAATTCGGCGACAATGGCGAATCTCCGGTCGAACTGAAGGTCGGAAGGCGCGAAAGTATCGGCGACGGAGACGCCCAGCGCCCTGCCGAGCACGGTGCGCCGGAATTGTTTCAGGGAGCTGCGAAATTGCGGCGGCGCCCAGCGCCCGCCGCTTGCGGTCTCGAAGGCGACGCGCGCCACCTGGGCGCAGAACAGGCGCGAATTGTCGGAGACATCTAGCGAATAATTATAGGGAATGGGCTGGCCTGCGTCGATCGCTCGCTGCGCGCGGGCATAGGCCGCCGCCCCGGCGCGCGCGGCCAGAGTTTGGTCGCGCGCGCGCAACACGATCACCCGCCATTCGTTGGTTTGTTTCAGATAATCATCGAGCGGCGTGACGCCCACGCCGGACTGAACCAGGGATTCGACAATGTATTTGTGGCCGGCGCCGTCGACGCCGACCATGGCGAGATGGGAAAAATCGTTTTCTTCGTCACCTGCCCTGGCGATCATGCTGGACAGGAATTTCGGCCCGCGCATCAGGAGAATGTCGCCGGCGCGCAATTCGGCCCCGCCGGCGCGCGGATTGATCAGCACATGCGGCGGGCCGCCGGCGAGGATCGCCCGTGGCGCGCCGTCGAGGCGTCCGCGCTCGATGAGCCATTGCGCCAGATAATCCTCGGCGAAGCGCGAATAGGCGAAAGCCAGCCGCATCGCGTCGACGCAGGCGCGCGACGGCGAGGCGAAGGAGTCCAGACGCTGTTTGAGCAGGAGGCGAAGCTTGAAAAAACGCTCCAGCCAGAATGCGCCGTGCGCCGCGATCTGCTCGGCCTCGCGCCGGCTCCGCGGCGCGAAGGAGGCGGAAGGCAGCGTGGCGAGACGATCTGTCCAGGCCTTGAGCGCCGGCGCGCAATTTTCGTTCGTCAGCGCGTCGCCGGTCAGGTTTTCCTCGGCTTGCGTCAATTGTCCGCGCCAGTCGAATGCGGCGGCGGGAGCCACGGCAAAAGCAAGCATCATGGACATCAGAAGCGGAATCAGCGACAAGCGCGCCATGAAACATCCATCGGTTGGTTTAAGGACGACAAACGAGAGCCTTTTCCGTTCCTTCGGAATCGGAAGAAGTCTCTAGTTCATTGTTTTAACGCATATTCTTGTCCAAAAAGGCTGCAACTTTTTGGGAATATACTCTAACATAGTAGCAGGGCGCGGCGGTTCAGTTCCGCGACGGCTTCGAACTGTTTTTGCTCAACCGCGCCAGGGCGTCCTTGGCTGCCGCATCGCCGTGGTCGGCCGCCTTCTGGAACCATGCCGCGGCCTGCGTCAAGTCCTTGGGGACGCCCTCTCCGCTCTCGTAGAGCAGGCCGAGACTATTCTGCGCGGCGGCATAGCCCTGGTCGGCCGCCTTCCGGAACCATGCCGCGGCCTGGGTCAAGTCCTTGGGGACGCCTTCTCCCTGCTGGTAAAGCCGCCCGAGATTATTCTGCGCGGCGGCATGGCCCTGGGCGGCCGCCTTTCGGAACCATGCCGCGGCCTGGGCGTCATCCTTGGCGACGCCCTCTCCGTTCTCGTAAAGCCAGCCGAGATTATTCTGCGCGGCGGCCAGACCCTGGTCGGCCGCCTTCCGAAACCATGCCGCGGCCTGGGCATAGTCCTTGGGAACGCCCTTTCCGTTCTCGTAAAGCCAGCCGAGATGATTCTGGGCGCCGGCGTAGCCCCGGTCGGCCGCCTTCTGGAACCACCCCGCGGCCTGGGCGTAGTCCCGGGCGACGCCCTTTCCGTTCTCGTAGAGCCAGCCGAGATTATCCTGCGCGACGGCGTGGTTCTGGTCGGCCGCCTTGCGATACCAGGCCGCCGCCTGGACGAAGTCCTGAGGGACGCCATTTCCGTTGGCGTAGATCACGCCGATGTTATTCCGCCCGGCGGCGGAGCCTTGGTCGGCCGCTTTCCGGAACCACGCCATGGCCTGGGCATAGTCCTGGACGACACCCTTTCCGCTCAGATAGCACAAGCCGAGACTATTCTGCGCGGCGGCGTAGTTCTGGTCCGCCGCCTTGCGATACCAGGCCGCAGCTTGCACATAGTCCTGGGCGACGCCTTCTCCGTTGGCGTGGAGCACGCCGAGATCATTTTGCGCGGCGGCCAGTCCCTGGTCGGCCGCCTTCCGGAACCATGCCGCGGCTTGCGCATAATCCTGGGCGACGCCCTTTCCGCCACGATAGAGCACGCCGAGGTTATACTGCGCGACGTACGAGCCCTGCTCGGCCGCCTTGCGGAGCCAGGCCGCGGCTTGGGCGTCATCCTTGGCGACGCCCTTTCCGCTCTCGTAGAGCGCGCCGAGATTATTTTGCGCGGCGGCATAGCCCTGATCGGCCGCCTTTCGATTCAATTCGACGGCTTCGGCGTAATCTTTTTTCTCAGCCGCGACGCGGGCGAGTTCGAATTGCAGACGCGGCGCATTGGGAAAAGCGGCAAGCGCCGCCCGGCAGGGCGCTTCGGCGGCTGTGGCGTCCAGCTCCTTTCTCACGACGCCGGCGACCCCCTTGGGGCGTTCCTTGTCGTCGGGAGAGGCGGCCAGCGCGTCGCATTGCCGGACATTGGCGTCCTCGTCCATGGATTTGGGGCCGCTCTCCGTCTTCGCGGGCGGCGCAGCGGGCGGAACGGCTGACGGCGCGGCGAGCGGCGGAGCGAGCTGCGGGGCGGGAGGATTGGGGGACGGATGGACGAGTGAAGCGCGCCAGACGAAAGAAAGGACCGCGACCAGCGCCAGCCCCAGCGCCGCCAATCCGCCCAGGAGCCATACGAGTCTCCGATCCGGGCCCGCGCCGGAGCCAATCGCCGTCTCTGCGGCGCGCGCTTCGGGCTTTGTCGCCTGCGGTTCGACCGCAGCGACCGGGACGCGCGCCGATTCCTCCTGCTCGCGCCTTTGGGCGGCGATCTCCTGCTGGCGGCGGCGCTCTTCCGGCGGAACCCAGGGCGCGCGCAGGGCGGCGACGATCTTGCCGCAAAATTTTTCGATCGCCTCGCCCATGACCGGCGAATCGATCGGCGTATGCCGCAAGGGCCGCCAGTCGACATATTGGCGCCTGCCGATGACCGACAGGACGGGATCGTTGCGCCACTTCGTCTCGTCGTCGAGTTCGGGAATTGTCAGATAAAGGATAGGAAAAATCAGGTCGTTGCGCCCGAGTTTTTCCTCTCGCGCCAGAAAGGACGAGAACTCGTGATGGCAATATTTGCTGCCGACCGAGCGGGGCGTGACGATGGGAATGAAAAACACCGACTGGTCGGCTGCGGTGGCGATTTCGGTTTCCCACAATTTTCCGGGCGCTATGGCTTCCTTGTCCTGAAAAAGGCGGAAATCCCGCTTGGTGCGGCCGAGCTCGGCGCTGAGTTCGCGGGAAATCGCATCCCTGAGCGCCGACAAATTGCCCTTGAACGCCTCGTCGTCATCGCGCGAATAGCTGAAAAAACCAACGATTTCTGGATATTCTGCAAGCGAAGCCAAGTTTTGGCCCTTATTATACGTTGTGCCTGACAATGGTAAGTCAGGCGCCGCTCGTATTCAACCGCGGACAATCCCGCTGCGACGAAATGGCCGCCGCATTGGGAATTGCGACCAATCGGCTCGGCGACGAGACATGCAAACCGGCCGCCCTCGCGTGGCAGCCGGCATTACGCCGTCGCCGATTGCGCTGTGACGCCTTCGATCCAGAAAAACCGAGACGTCAGATTGGCAGCGGCGATCGGTGTGTATAAATACATACGTGAGGAACAAGGATGTGATTTCCGCCTTGATCGCCGCAGGCTGGCGGCAGGTCGCCCAGAAGGGGCGCCACATCCAGTTCAAGCACGAAAAAATCCCCGGCCGCGTCACGGTTCCGCATCCGAAGAGAGACCTTCCCCTCGGCACGTTGCGGAGCATCGAGAAGCAGGCCGGGATCAAATTGAGATGAGACGATGCGGCAATATATCGCTTTGATCCACAAGGACGCCGACAGCAATTTCGGCGTCTCCTTCCCCGATCTTCCCGGTTGCGTCACCGCCGGCGCGACGCTCGACGAGGCGCGCGACATGGCCGCCGAGGCCTTGGCCCTGCATCTTGAGGGCATGGCGGAAGACGGGTCTGCCATTCCCGAACCGTCATCGCTTGAAACCATCATGGCCGAGGCGCAAAACCGCGACGCCGTCGCCATTCTGGTCGCCGCCCCGCCGCAAACGATCAAGGCGGTGCGGATCAACGTCACCCTGCCCGAGGACGTTTTGGCCAACGTGGACGCCTATGCCGCCGCCAACGGCTTTTCGCGCTCGGGCTTTCTGGCTTATGCCGCCAAGAAAGCGATGGCGGCGTAGCGAAGGACGGGGCTGCAGCGGTGCGGAATTGAGGAATTCGCGGACTGGCACCGTAACCCTCAGTCACCGTAACCCTTGGGCGTCGCATTCAGGAATTCAGCGCGCGCGGCGGCAAAGGCAGGCCATTGACTCACTGTCACAAATGATGCGGTTTGGGGATTCGCGACGGGCGTGTTCTATCGGAACCATCGACTGGTGGCGCGAGGTTTTGTCCGGTTGTTGTCGTAAGGGAATCGGCGCGAGGGTCACGATAACGAGCAATCGGTCGGATTAATAATTCATTCATATTTGATTTGCGTCATGGCGGCCGCAACGTCGCTTTGGTTCATATTCCTGTCGAGCGTTGTGAGGCGAACAATCCGCGCGATAGCTTCTCGAAGTTGGAGTGGGAGGAGTTTTGTAGCTCGACCGAATTACGCAATTGCGGGGTTGCCGGATTTCATTCGCCGGGCTGCGCCGTTTCGTCTCCGTTGTTGTCGGATTTTGCTTCGCATAGGCTAAGAAAAAAATCGACAGTGGCGTCATCTATTGAGTGAGGTAAAGCCTAACAGATTGTAGCAAAGCATAGTTTTCTAATTTCCTGCCCGGAGGGAAGGGTATGGCAAACTCCGACCTGTTGCCCGAAAACATTTCGCTCGGCGCGTCGAGCGTGACCAAGGGCGGGGCGCTTTCGGTATCCTGGCTGTTGGCCAACCAGGGCTCGGGGGCGGCGATTTCGACGAGACCGAGTGAATTACGGATCGCACTAATTTCCGGCTACCCAATCCTTTAATTCTCTGGAGGAAGCCATGACCACTCCTGCCCCGACCGCGACCGCGCACAATCAAAGCGGCGTTACACCGGGAACTTCGATCGCGCTTTCGACGCTGTTCACTTAGAACCTGACCTGAAATTGGTTGACCGGCCTCGCGGCCGTTGATTCCCTTGGTTTGCAACAACTTTGGGAGATTCGCGATGCCTTGGAACGAGGCCGATCGGGCGAAGTATGAAGTCATTCGGGCGCGCTATTCAAGCGATATGTCGGAGGCCGAGTTGGCGCTGATCGCGCCGCTGCTGCCGCCGCCCAAACGGCGCGGACGCAAGCCGACAGATTCCCAGATCATTCTCAACGCCTTGTTTTATTTGATCCGCTGCGGATGCCCATGGCGATATCTGCCAAAGGATTTTCCGCCGTTCACGACCGTGCAAAACCGCTTCTACGCATGGCGCGACAGCGGCCTGTGGGCGCAAATCATCAGCGTTCTCGTGATGGACGCGCGCGAGGCGGAAGGCCGTCAAGGGGTGCCGACGGCGGTTGTCGTCGACAGCCAGTCGGTCAAGACGACGGAAGCTGGCGGTCCTCGTGGTTTCGACGCGGGCAAGAAGGTCAAGGGCCGCAAGCGCCATCTCGCTGTCGACACGATCGGTCTGCCCATCGAATGCCAGATCACGACCGCCGACGTGCAGGATCGCGACGCTCTCGCGCCGTTGCTGAAAGCCGTGCATCGCAAGAGCCCGTGGGTGAAAATGTCCTTCGTCGACGGGGGTTATCAAGGGGATGAGGCCCAGCGCGCAGCCTTCGAGGCGAGCCGTATTTCCATCACCGTGGTCAAGCGAACCGACAAAGAGGTGAAAGGATTTGTCGTGCTGCCAAAGCGCTGGGTCGTCGAGCGAACGCTCGGCTGGATCAATCGCGCGCGCCGTCTGTCAAAAGACTTCGAGGCAACCATCGAATCCGCTCTCGCGTGGCTGCAATTGGCCTTGACTTTCCTTCTCATGCGAAGGCTGGCGAGGGCGAAAGCCGGTCAGATTTGAAATTCGAGTCGGGGTCTTATTCGGCGGCTTCGGGGGACGTGGTAGTCGGCTTCGATTTCGATGAGACCACCAATAACGGCGGATATATCACCGACAACAATGGCACCCGGCTGAGTTCCGGCGTCGTATACGGCCAAGCGGGCACCGGCATTCCGATCAGCGAGCTTGGCCTGTATCATTATGTCGTCGGGTCCGCCGGCACGTCCGACAACATCAACTTCAACGTCGAGGACCAATACACTCAGCTCAGCACCCGCGCCACCGCCACGGTCAGCGCGGCGGCTGCGATGCCTTCTCCGCCGACGGCGATCGCCCACAATCAGACCGGGGTTGCTCCGGGAACATCAATATCGCTCTCGACGCTGTTCACTTATTCCGCAGCTTCGGGCGACACGGTAGTCGGCTTCGATTTCGATGAGACCACCAATAACGGCGGATATATCACCGACAACAATGGCACCCGGCTGAGTTCCGGCGTCGTATACGGCCAGTCGGGCACCGGCATTCCGATCAGCGAGCTTGGCCTGTATCATTATGTCGTCGGGTCCGCCGGCACGTCCGACAACATCAACTTCAACGTCGAGGACCAATACACTCAGCTCAGCACCCGCGCCACCGCCACGGTCAGCGCGGCGGCTGCGATGCCTTCTCCGCCGACGGCGATCGCCCACAATCAGACCGGGGTTGCTCCGGGAACATCAATATCGCTCTCGACGCTGTTCACTTATTCCGCGGCTTCGGGCGACACGGTAGTCGGCTTCGATTTCGATGAGACCACCAATAACGGCGGATATATCACCGACAACAATGGCAACCGGCTGAGTTCCGGCTTCGTGTACGGCCAGTCGGGCACCGGCATTCCGATCAGCGAGCTTGGCCTGTATCATTATGTCGTCGGGTCCGCCGGCACGTCCGACAACATCAACTTCAACGTCGAGGACCAATACACTCAGCTCAGCACCCGAGCCACCGCTACCGTGAGCGCAACGGCTCAAATAGCCGAGCCTACGCTAAGCAAAGTCTTCCCCGAACCAGTTCCCGCCATCGACGCCGAGCAGATAATCAAGCTCTACGGCAGCAATTTCACTTCCGGCGACAAGCTGCTATTCACCTACTCGAATAATGTGACGACACCGAACCTCAACCCGATCACGGTTGTCGCCAATACCGAGATAGACTACACATACTTCAATAATGGGAATGACGCTGGAACCTGGAATGTGCAAGTAGAAAGCCCGGATGGCACGTTGTCAAACGCTGTCCAGTTCTTGGTGAACGCTCCATCAGGCCCGGTAGATGAGTACCATTCCTACAATAACGCTACGCCCACCGTTGCAAACCTCGTAGGAGCAGCCGAAAGTTATATAGGAACGGAATGGGGCGCTTATAATTGCACCGGGCTAGTTTGGGCGATCGCGGACGCCGTCGGCGCGGATTTTTACGAAAGCGCCGCCACGGTCGCGAACATTGCCGGCGAGTCCATATTACTGGTCCGTTCGATAGTTCCCGACGCAGGAGGGACCAACAGCCCCGCAAATCCATCGGGCTTTACAGACGGCTATGATCAGCCCAACCCGAACCTCCTCACCTACGGCGACTGGAGCACCTTCGTGTCAACCGGTTGGGCGACCGATGACAGGCTTCAGATAGGCGACATCGTTCGCATCCCTCTTACGTTACCCGATGGGACGCCGGTCAATGCAGGGCTCAAGTCGCCTCACTCTTTCATTGTCGTAGGCGGCGATCAGCAAAATGGGTGGGAGGTAATAGACAATACAATTACCACTGGCGACAACAATGCCACGGTGGTGCCAATCACGGAGCATAATTTCAACAACACCGCGAGTAGTAACAAATTCTACAATGAAATACTTCACGCGAGTTACGCGTATGTTAGTTACCTGAGTACGTCAGCCGCCTGCTACTGCCGCGGAACGCTGATCGCGACCGAAAAAGGCGAAGTCGCGGTCGAGGATCTGACGATCGGCGACCGGGTGCTCACCAAGTCCGGCGCGCTGCGGCCGATCAAATGGATCGGAACACGCGCCTATTCGGTCCGCTTCGCCCGCAACAATCCCGATCTTCTCCCGATTCGTTTCAAGGCAGGCTCGCTGGCGGAAAACGTCCCGGCGCGCGATCTCTTTGTGTCGCCTCACCACGCCATGTTCCTCGACGGCGTGCTCATTCCGGCGGAACATCTCGTCAATGGCGCGACCATCGTCCAGGAGGCGCCGGGCGAGGACATCCATTATTTCCACATCGAACTCGAAAGCCACGACGTGCTGATCGCGGAAGGTGCGCTCTCGGAAAGTTTTGTCGATGACGACAGCCGTGGCATGTTCCAGAACGCGCATGAGTTCCGCGCGCTCTATCCCGGGGAGCGGCAAAACGAGGCGGTCTATTGCGCGCCGCGCGTCGAGGACGGTTATGCCCTCGACCGCGTCCGCCGTCGCCTCGCCGAGCGGGCCGGGCTTGTCTATCCCGCCGCGACGGATTTCGGCGCGCTGCTTGGCGTGGTCGAACATTGCGACGACGAGGGCGTCTCGGGCTGGGCGCTTAACACGGCTTATCCGAACGCCCCGGTCTGCCTCGACGTGATCGTCGATGGCGCCTTCGTGGGTTTTGCCTATACGGAGGCCGAGAGGCCGAATGGCGACCGGGGCTTCGACTTGCGCTTCGCTCCCGCCCTTGATCGATCATGTGAGCACAAAATCGAACTGCGGCGTTCGGCCGATGGCGCGAGGCTGGGCGCCGGCCTGTTCCTCGGCGCCAACGCAGCCGCCGCAGACGCGGCGGCCTGACCGGCTGCCTACGCCCCCCTGCGCCATCCCGCCTCCTCCATCACCCCTCCCCCAAAACCCGTCCAAAAACCCGCCGCACGCCCTTCCGCGTCTCGGCCAACTCCCGCTCTAGCAAGGCAACGTCCGGCAGGCCGGCGGCGGCGGCGATGCGGCGTTTGACGCCTTGGGCGGCGTGGCGCGGGTCGGCGCCTTCCCCCAGCGCCAGCCGCAGCCATTGCGTCACCTTCGCATAGAGCGCCAGCGCCTTGAGCAGGAATTGCGTGGTTTCGGGGTCGAGAATCCCGGCCTTTCTCGCCGCCGCGAGAATATCCGCCGTCGCGGTCCGGCGCAGGCCCAAAAACTCGGCGCCATAGCCCAAAGCGAGAAATTGCGCGATGAATTCCACGTCGAGCAGGCCGCCTGACGCGAGTTTGAGGTTCCAGGGATCGTCCTCGCCCTTTTCCTTGGCGATCAGGGCCCGCATGTCGCGCGCCGCTTGCGCCAGTTCGTCGCGGTCGCGCGCAACGAAAAGATTGTCCTCGATGGTCAGCACGGCCTCGGCGGCGAGGCTTTCGGCGCCGGCGACCGGGCGGGCGCGGGTGAGCGCCATATGTTCCCAGATTTCGGCCTCGGACGCCTGATAGGCGCGGAAGGAGGCGTATTGCGTCGCCAGCGGGCCTTGGCGGCCGGAAGGCCGCAGCCGCATGTCCACGTCAAAAATCTTGCCGCGCCGCGTCGGCGCGGTCAGCGCCGCGATCAGGCGCTGGGTAAGCCGGGTATAATATGCCGTGGCGTGCAGCGGTCTGCCGCCCTCGGAGTCGGGGCGGCCGGGATCGAAATCATAGAGCAGAACCAGATCGAGATCGGAACTCGCGGTCATTTCCCGTGAGCCGAGCTTGCCCAGGCCCAATACGACGCAGCGCCCGCCGACGACCACGCCATGTTCGGCGGCGAAGTGCTTTTCCACCCGCGCGAGACAGGCGCGCACAATCGCCTCGGCCAAAGCCGAAAAAGCCCGCGCCGCCTGATCCGGCTCGATCAGCCCGGAAAAAAGCCGCAGGCCGATCAGAAAATTCTCTTCGCGGGCGAAATCGCGGGCGGCGTCGAGAAAGGCCTCGAAACCCGAATCCGCGTCGCGGAAAGGCGCGAGCCGCGCGGCAAAATCCGCCACCTCCATCGGCGCGGCGGCGACGCCCCGGTCGATCGCCGCGTCGAGCACATGGGGCGACTGCGCGATGACCTGGGCGAGGCGCGGCGCGCCGCCGAGAATATCGGCGAAAAGCTCCAGCATCGCCTCATGCGATTTGAGCAAGGCGAACAGCTCCGTCGCCGCCGGCATCAGCGCCAGAGCGGCGTCGAGCGCGGCGAGGCCGGAATCGGCGTCGCCCGAACGGGAAAAGGCTTCCAGCAGCGCCGGGACCAGTTCGGTCAGCGCCTCGCGGGCGCGCGGCCCGCGCACCGCCGGGCGGCGCCCGAAATGCCAGCCGCGCACGGTTTCCGCCGCGAGCGCCGGATCGCGGAAGCCCATGTCGCGCAAGGTTTCGAGCGTTTCCGGGTCGTCGGCCGCGCCGGTGAAGACCAGATTGCCGGCGCGCGAATCGAGCCCCGGCGCATGTTCGAACAGCCGCGCATAATGCTTTTCCACCGCGCGGAAATGGCGCAGCAGATCGCGCGAAAAACCGGCGGTTCCGGCATAGCCGCAGAAGCGCGCGAAATTTTTCAGCGCCGTTTCGTCCTCGGGCAGGCGCTGGGTCTGCTGGTCGTCCAGCATTTGCAGCCGATGCTCGACCGCGCGCAGAAAGCGATAGGCCGCGCTCATCTCCTCGGCGACGCGCGGCGCGATCCAGTCGTCGCGAAAAAGCTGGCGCAGCATGTCGAGCGTGCGCGCGCCGCGCAATTGCCTGCGGCGGCCGCCGAAGATCAACTGCTGGGTCTGGACGAAAAATTCGATCTCGCGAATGCCGCCGCGCCCGAGTTTGACGTCATGGCCGGCGACCGCGATCTCGGCATGGCCCTTGGCGGCGTGGATCTGGCGCTTCATCGCGTGAATGTCGGCGATGGTCGCGTAATCGAAATATTTGCGCCAGATGAAGGCGTCCATCTCAACGAGGAATTCCGCGCCGAGCGCGAGATCGCCGGCGATCGCGCGCGCCTTGATCATGGCGGCGCGCTCCCAGTTCTGGCCCAGCGTCTCGTAATAATGCCGCGCGGCGTCGAGCGAGACGGCGGGCGCGGTCGAGCCGGGATCGGGGCGCAGGCGCAGATCGACGCGCAGCACATAGCCGTCGCCCGTTCGCTGCTGCAAAAGCTTCACCACATGCTGGGTCAGGCGCAGGGAATTGGCGCGCGCGCCCTGCCCGGCGGCGAGAACCGGCGAGTCCAGATCGTAAAAGACGACGAGATCGACATCGGAGGAATAATTCAGTTCCTCCGCGCCATGTTTGCCCAGCGCAAGAATGACCAGGCCGCACTCGCGCTCGGGGTCTTGCGGATCGGCCAGCGCGAGCTTGTCGCCCGAAAGGCGCAAAGCGACGCGCAAAGCCGTGGCGACGAAACGATCCGCCGCGCGCGACAAGGCTTTGGTCGCCGCAACCGCGTCGAATTCGCCTGAGAGATCGGCGAAAGCGACGATCAGCGCCACGTCCTGTTTCGCCCGGCGCAACAGGCTCATGGCCTGGTCTTCCGCGCAATCGGGCGCATGGCAGGCCGAAAGGCGGCGCAGGACGGCGTTGAGCGCCGCGTCCGGCTTTTTCTGCCGGATGCGCGGGAGACGGGCCGGATCGCGCCGCGCCAGCCCCCACAGAAAAGGCGATTGATCGGCGATCCCGACCAGAACCTCTTCGAACTTCGGCCAATCCGGCAAGGCGCGCAAGGCGGCGGCTGTTTCTTCGCCCGCATGCCCGAGCAGTTCAGCGACCCGCGCCCGGGCGACCGCCAGCTTCGCCGGGCGGGGAAGCGACAGCGCGCCGGTCGTCATGAATCGCCCGCCTCTTTCCGGCGCGGCAGCGACAAAACGACGCGCAGTCCCGGCCGATTGTCCTCGACCCGCAGCTCGCCGTCATGCAGCCGGGCGACGGCCGCCGCGAGCGACAGGCCGAGACCCGAGCCCGGCCGGCTGCGCGAAGCCTCCAGCCGCACGAAACGCTCCAGCACCCGCTCGCGCTCCGGCGCGGGAATCCCCGGCCCATGGTCGCCGACCGAGATTTCGACCCATTCGCCCAGCGGCTCGGCCTCGATCGAAACCTGCGCCGTCGCGCCGGGAACCTCGGGCGCGCCATATTTGAGCGCGTTGTCGATCAGATTGGCCAAAGCCTGGCCGATCAATTCGCGCTGGCCACGGATCGGCGCCGGCGCCGGCGCCAAGACCCGCAAATCGATTCCGGCGTCTTCCGCCGACGGCTCGTAAAGCTCGGCCATGTCGCGCGCCAGTTCGGCGGCGTCGAGATCGGAAAAGTTTTCGCGCGAGCTTTGCGATTCGGCGCGCGCGATCATCAGCAGCGCGTTGAAAATGCGGATCAGCCCGTCGGATTCCTCGATCACCTGCTCCAGCGCGGCGCGGGCGCCCTCTTCGCCGGAATCGAGCTGCAAGGCCTGTTCGGCGTTATTGCGCAGCCGGGTCAAGGGCGTGCGCAGATCATGGGCTATATTGTCGGAAACCTGCCTGATGCCTTCCATCAGATCGGCGATGCGATCGAGCATGGCGTTGAGATTGCGCGCCAGCCGGTCCAGTTCGTCGCCGGCGCCGGAAAGCGGCAGGCGGCCGCTGAGATCGCCGCGCAGCAGGGTCGCGGCCTTGGCGCTCATCGCGTCCACCCGCTGCAACAGCCGCCGGGCGACGAACAGGCCGCCGAAGGTCGCTATGCCCAGCAGCCACAACAGCGAAGTGAACAGGGCCGAGCCGAGAATGCGCCGCAGCCGCTCGCGGTCTTCGAGATCGCGGCCGATCATCAGGCGGAAACCGCCCGGCAATGTGAAAACCCGGGCGATGGCGTGACGCTCGACATCGGGTTCGCCCAGGCGCTCGTAATCGATTTCGACCGCGGTGTTCTGGTCGAGCACGCCCGCCGGCAGTTCGAGCACATTGCCGGCGACGGCGACGCCATTCGGCGCGGTGACCAGATAGATCGAGGCGCCCGGCGCGCGCGAGCGCCGATCCACCAATGTCACCAGCTGGGTCAGGCCGCCGGTCTCATATTGGTCGGCGAGGCCCTTGATTTCGGCGTCGATGGTGTGGCTGGTCTGCTCGTTGATCAATTGGCGGATATTCTCGCGGACCCGCTCCATCACCAACGTGAAGCCGAGTCCGACAATGACGAAATAGGCGACCGCCAGTTTGGCGGCGGTGGCGCCGAACAGACGGCGCCAGCCCAACCATCTCCGCCAGCCGCGCCGCCTCTCCGCCCGCCTCATCCGCTCCAGCCCCTGGCCGCATCCGGCGCGGCTCTGGCGCGCAGGATCAGCCAAGCCGGCGCGCGGAGCAAGTTACCGATTATCCACCTCCGGGCGCGAAGCGGGCTGGCGGCGGCGGGCGGGGGAATTCCCCCCCGCGCGCCCACCGATCCGTCGCCTTCGAAACGTGGCGTTAACCCGGCGGATAGCATGTTCGCGATGGCGACGCCGTCCGTCGCGACCCGGGATTCGTCCGGGCCCGGGGGCGTCGTTTCGGTGGTATCAAGGCGAAGCGTTCATGTTGATGACACTCGACCAATGGCTTGCGCGTTTCTTCGGCGCGGGCCGTCGCGCCGACCGCGCGGCCCCCCTCGCGCAACGCGCGTCCTTCGGCCTCGACGGCGTGGAAATGCGCCAGATCGACGGCGACCTCGACCTCAGGGAATGGGACGGGGACGAGGCGGCTTCGCCCTACCGCCCCTATGTTCGCCGCCCGCGCGCGGTCCTGCTCGACCCGCCGTCCGCCGCCGCGCCGCCGGCCTTCGCCGCGCCCGAAAATTTCGCGCCCGCGGCCACCAGACCCGCGCCTTATCTGCCCTCGCCTCCCTCGGCCTTTTTCGAGGATGAGCGCGCCCGCCTCGAAGTCGAAGCGGCCCTGAAATCACGGGCGATTCTCGCCGCCGCCCAGGAGGTTTGGGCGCCGGAGCCGGAGCCTGCGCCACTGTTCCAGACGGATTTGGTCGTCGAATCGCCTTGCGAGCCCGCCGCGCCGCAATTCTTTCGCGCCGACCGGCCCAATGTCCGCTTCACCCGCACGCCGGAAACCTCGATCGCCCGCCGCAAGGCCGAGGAGGAGGCCCAGCGCCGCGCCGCCGAGGAAGAGGCACGCCGAGTCGAGGAGGAAGCCCGTCTCAAGGCCGAGGAAACCGCGCGCAATCTGGAGGAAGCCCGCCTCGCCCAGACCCACGCCATAAGCCATGCGGCCGAAGACATGAGCGCCAGGACCAAACCGCGCGTGCGCTTCGCCCGCACGCCAGATCGTCCGCTCGCCGAGCGCAGGATCGAAACGCCGGTCGAGGCGCCAGCCGCGCCGGCGCCCCTCCCCTCTTTCGGCGCCTTCGCCAATATGGGCGCGCGCTTCTCTTTCGCCGTTGGTTTCGGCGGCTTCGCGGGCCGCGCCTCGGCGCCAGCGCCAGCGCCCGCCCCCGCGCCGGTCGAGGAGGCGGAAAAGCCGGCGAAAGTCCGCATTCGCGTCAAGGCGGTCGCCGCGCCGACCGAGCCCGAGCCGGAGCCTGTCCCCGCGCCCGCGCCGGCCAAAGCCGCCGAGCCTGTGCGCCTGATCAAGCGCGCCAAAACGCCGGCCGGCGGCTTCCTCGAAAGGATTGACGCGCCCGCCGCCGAATACGATCCCTTCGCGCTCGACATGCTGACGCCGCCACCGCATCGCCACCACGAAAGCGAGCCGGCCGACGAGCTGGAGGTCAACGCCGACGCGCTGGAAAAGACGCTGGAGGATTTCGGCGTGCGCGGCGACGTGCTCAACGCACATCCCGGCCCGGTGGTGACGCTTTACGAATTCGAGCCTGCGCCGGGGATCAAGTCTTCGCGGGTGATCGGGCTGGCGGATGATATCGCGCGGTCGATGTCGGCGGTTTCGGCCCGCGTCGCTGTGGTGCCGGGGCGCAACGCCATCGGCATCGAGCTGCCCAATCCGCGCCGCGAGACGGTGTTCCTGCGCGAACTGCTCGCCTCCGCCGATTTCGTCGAGACCCGCCACAAGCTCGCCATCGCGCTGGGCAAGACCATCGGCGGCGAGCCGGTCATCGTCGATCTCGCCAAAATGCCGCATCTTCTGGTCGCCGGCACCACCGGCTCCGGCAAGTCGGTCGCCATCAACACCATGATCCTGTCGCTGCTCTACAGGCTGAAGCCCCAGGACTGCCGCCTGATCATGGTCGATCCCAAAATGCTGGAGCTCTCCGTCTATGACGGCATTCCGCACCTGCTGACCCCCGTCGTCACCGATCCCAAAAAGGCGGTCGTCGCCCTCAAATGGGCGGTGCGCGAGATGGAGGACCGCTACAAGAAAATGTCCAAGCTCGGCGTGCGCAACATCGACGGTTTCAACGCCCGCGTCACAGAGGCGCGCGAGAAGGGCGAGATCATTTCGCGCACGGTGCAAACCGGCTTCGACCGCGAGACCGGCGAGGCGGTTTACGAGCAGGAGCATATGGACCTCTCGGTCCTGCCCCATATCGTGGTCATCGTCGATGAAATGGCCGATCTGATGATGGTCGCCGGCAAGGAGATCGAGGGCGCGATCCAGCGTCTGGCGCAGATGGCGCGCGCCGCCGGCATCCATCTGATCATGGCGACCCAGCGCCCGTCCGTCGATGTCATCACCGGCACGATCAAGGCCAATTTCCCGACCCGCGTCTCGTTCCAGGTGACCTCGAAGATCGACAGCCGCACGATCCTGGGCGAGATGGGCGCGGAGCAGCTGCTGGGCCAGGGCGACATGCTTTACATGCAGGGCGGCGGGCGGATTTCCCGCGTGCACGGGCCTTTCGTCTCGGACGCCGAGGTGGAAAGGATCGTGGCGCATCTGAAGATGCAGGGCCAGCCGGAATATCTCGATGCGGTGACGGTGGAGGACGAGGCGGAAGACGACGAGGCGGAGGCCGCGGGCCTTGCCGGCGACGACGAAGGCGGCGACCTCTACGACCGCGCGGTGGCGATCGTGCTGCGCGACAAGAAATGCTCGACCTCTTATGTCCAGCGCCGGCTGTCGATCGGCTATAACAAGGCCGCGAGCCTGGTCGAGCGCATGGAAAAGGAAGGCGTCGTCGGCGCCGCCAACCACGCCGGAAAACGCGCGATCCTGGTCGGAGGGGGGATAGATCGGGGGGCGTTCGACGGGGAGTGAGGTAAACCGGAAATTGATCAAGGCGCGATACCGACGTCATAGGCATCCATCAATCGCCAAAACCAGTCGTGCGAAACGATGTTCGTTTCGCGCAAATCTTCCGAGACGCAAACCGGATCGTAATCGAACAGCGCATAACACACCGCGTCATCATCATGACGAGCGCGATAGGCGATGCCGTCACAATGGACCGGATGATCTCGCAGCGCCTTCGACCATGTTTGGGGCACGCCATAGGGCAGCCCACCGTGCGTCACTTCGGCCGTAGCGCCGACGCGCGCAAGGCCGGCGCCCATCAGCTTGATGAGTCGAAGACGGCGCATTACACGCAGCTGCGCTCGGCCTCGCTTTTCAACCAGATCAGTCGGCAACAGGGTGCGTCCCGGTTCGCGAAGAAAAGTCTCGGCGAATGCGCCCCTCGTCTCGGCGGCGGCATAGAGAACGCCATAGCTGCTATCGGGCGCATTTAACCTTCCACGCTTGCTACGGTCGAAGTAGATCGGGTCAAACCCAATCGAGAAAAGCCGTTCGATCAGCGCGCCTTCGTCAAGGACGAGGATTTCAGGGCTACGAGTTGCCAAATCGGCGGGCGGAAGAGGCGTGGTCACGCGCCTTGTTCGCCCATACCGCGAGCGGCCTCAACGACGAGCGCAACTTCACCCGCTTTCAGCAGGTCGATCGGCGCTTTGTCTCCCAGGCGCGTATCGGGACGGACCAGAAAATTGAGAATGGCCCAGCCATTTCGTGTCGGAAGGGCCGCCAAAAGCTCTTTCAAGCCATGAACAATGGAGCCATCGTCCAAAAACTGGATGGCTGGATAGCAGCGCCTGTTGCTCGGCCCCGGGACCGCCAAAAGACCGCCTTCACGCACTCGCTTTTCGATATTCTGACGCGTCACCCCACGCATGAGCGTGCGAACCTGTTTCAAATCCAGCGCACCGCCAGATTCGCGCAGATCCTGCTGAGCCCGTTCGACCCCCCGGAGGAGCGCGCGGATCCGCGCGCCGGGTGCAAATGCGGACTGATCAACTTCCGGAACGACCGGCTGCGGTGTATTTGGCTCCGCCGAATGTATCCGACGTCGCCTTTTTTGAGCCCACGACAGCTTGATCGGCTTCACATCCGAAGTCTTCAACTCAAAGCCGCCCGACAGCTTCGGCAAAATCACCTTCGCACCCTTCGGAACTTCGACACTTTCGGCGATTACCTCGAAAGCATCAGTTTTTCCGGTCCCCAATCGGCGCTTCGCAATGATCCGCTTCGGGCGCTCGGAGCCCGGCGCCTGTGTCGCCGAATCGATCGATTTTTTTGCCTGGGTCATCTTTATCCGCCTTCAGATGCAATATGGCGCCAACGCGCAACTTCGACAAGTTAGACAACGATCGATTCCGAATTCGGGTGAGGGGCGATTGATTCCAAAGACAAAATAAAAATTTTAACTTTGAGCGTGAGTCACGGCAACGCGATATCGATTCTCCGATCGAAATGTCCACGCCAATCAGCCTGCAACCACCAAATCCGTCCTCGAAAAATCCTCGCCGATAAACAGGATCGGCGCATTCGCCGCCTTGGCCACGGCGTAGCCAACACAATCGCCCATGTTCAGCGCCGCCTTGTGGCGGCCTTTTCCAAAACGCTCCATGGCGATCACGGCCAGGTCGGCGTGGTGGTCGGCGATCGGGACGATCCGGATTTCCGCTTCGCGGAGAAAATCGCTGACCAACGCCTGCGCGTCGATCAATGAGCAGGCGCGGATTTTGGCGATTCCGGCAGTCGCTTCGAAAATGGCGACAGGCGCGGTGATCCGTTCGCTTTCGGCCGCGTCCAGAATGTTGAGCAACCTGTCGGATTCTGGCTCCGCGGCGATGATGGCGACGATCGCGGAGGCGTCGACATACATCAGAGATCGCCGGACAATTCGTCATAAAACACTTTGTCGGCGGCAAGGCCCGTCGGCGCGTAGGCCCGCGCCCGCGCCTGAATGTCGCGGACGCGCTCGGCGAGCGGACGTTTCTTGCGGTTGAGGCGGTTCAATTCATTTTCCGCCGCCTGCCGGACAGCGTCGGTGAGGCTGAGGCCGGTCCGGGCCGCAAGCTCCCTCACCGCCTGGTCGGTCGCCGCGTCGCGGATATGGAATGGCATCTCATGACCTCGCACTTTTTGTCTAGATAATGCGGATTGTCATCTAGATCAAGACATCCGCCTTCCCATCGGCGCCGGGGGTGGAATTGATGGGAAGTGAGAGGCGAACTCGTCGGGGCGGCGCCCGCCGACATGACGTAAATACATGCCGGCGTCGCGCCCGGTGCGATCGCGCGACAAAGCCTTACGCCACCTCTTGAACTTAAGACATCTTTGACCTACGCTTTGCGGCACATGGGAAGGAAGTCATCTTCCCTTCACAATACTGCTACATTTTTTGGCGGCGTCTCACGGAGGAATGGGCTGTGAGCCTGATATCGTTCGGTTATCTGCGTAATGAAACGCGCGATCCAAACAACCGTTTCATAAGAGTCGAGGAAAACAGGCTCCGCGAAACGCTTCGTGCTTTGTTACACCAAGTCGAAATCGACGAAAAATGGTACATGGAATTCAACAGCGACGTTCGCGCTGCGTTCAGGCAGGGAAAAGTCACTTCCGCGCGCGATCATTATATTGAATCGGGTTATTTCGAAGACCGTTTTCCGCGCCCGTTCAAAGTGGACGCGGAGTGGTATCTCAAGACTTACCCCGACATTGCCGAGGCCATTCGCGCCAAGAAATTCGACTCTCCCCAGGCGCATTTCGAGAGATATGGTTTCAAGGAGGGCAGGAAGCCTTATCCCGGCTGGTCCTTGATATCCGAGGCGAAAAAGCCTCAGGACGGACAGAACGGCTGACCCTGGCCGGCCGCTGGCGCGAAGGCGCGGCCCGTGTTAGCGGGAAGCCATGACCGAAACGCCGAAACTCGCCGCCGTCGCGACCCTGGAAGAGCTTGCCGGCCTGCTGCGCCGCAACGACAGGCTGATGGGGATCGACCTGGGCACGAAGACCATCGGCCTCGCCTTGTCCGATGTCGAGCGCCGCCTCGCCACGCCGCTGGAGACCATCAAGCGCGTCAAATATACGCCCGATATCGAAAGAATGCTGGCGCTCGCCGACAACCACGGGGTTGCCGCCTTCGTGATCGGCCTGCCGCTCAATATGGACGGCACGGAAGGCCCGCGCGCCCAATCGACTCGCGCCTTCGTCCGGCAAACCGCGCCCCTGGCGCGGCGCCCCTTCGTGTTCTGGGACGAACGCCTCTCCACCGCCGCCGTCACCCGCGAACTGATCGCCCAGGACGTCTCGCGCAAAACACGCGCGGAAGTTGTGGACCGTATGGCGGCGGCCTATATCCTCCAGGGCGCGCTCGACCGGCTCAACCGGCTCGGCTGAGGCGGCGGCGCTGGCCGACCGCCTTGGCGCGTTGCGAAGTTTGTTTCCGCGACGGAACAACTTTCGGTTGCCAGTCCGGGGTTTTGAGGTCTAGCTTTCCACGCATTGCGCCATCCGCCTTTCGTCGGCGACGCTGGTTGTAAAGGTTGCGAAAACCCCATGGCAAAAACCTCGAAGAAAAACATATCCGGGGAAACCGGCGCCGCGCGCCATGCGCCACAAGCCCCCGCCAGCCACGATATGGAAGAAAATTTCTTTTATGGCGACGACGACGAGGACGCGGCGGAGGCCGAAGCGTCCTCGGCCAGTCCGGCGGAAGACGCGGCCCGCTATATCGCCGACATGGTCGCGGCTCTTGCGGTCATGGCGCGCGAAGCCAGACTCGACCTTCTCAATTATCTGCTCGACATGGCCCATGTCGAAGCCGAAATGCAGGCGCGCCGGAGCGAAACGCCCGACGACGAGGCCTGATCAGCCGATCAACGCCACCCGGTCGCCGACACCCGGTCGCCGCCCTGGCGCTCGATCCGCCCTTCGATCTCCAGCTCCTGCAAGGCCAGGCGAATATCCTGGACGGAACAGCCGCAGGCGCGGGCGAGATCGTCCACGGCGACAGGCGCCGGCCCGAGCAGGCGGATGATTTTTCCGCGCGCGCTCTCCCGCGCCTCCGGCGCGAGCGACCGAGACGGCGCCTCATCCTCGTCCTCGACGACGACAGGCGTGGCCTGCGCACAGGCGACTGGCTCTTGGCCTTCCGACCAATCCCATTCGTCCCAGAGCTTTCCGTCATAGGGCGAGGGCTCGGGCTCGAACAGCAGATCGTATCCCGTGGCGCCGCGCGCGGCCAAAGGCGCGACGGCGTCGATGACATCCTGGGCGCTGGCGCAGAGCAGCGCCCCGTCGCGGATCAGGTCGTTGGTCCCTTCGGCGCGCGGGTCGAGCGGCGAGCCCGGCACGGCGAAGACCTCGCGGCCCTGCTCCTGCGCGAAACGCGCGGTGATCAAGGAGCCGGAGCGCCGCGCCGCCTCGACCACCACCGTCGCCAGCGACAGGCCGGAGACGATGCGGTTGCGGCGGGGGAAATCGCGGCCGCGCGGCTCATAGCCGAAGGGCATTTCCGAGATCACCGCGCCGCGCTCGGCCATTTCCTCCAGCAAAGCCAGATTCTCCGGCGGATAGGGCCGGTCGAGCCCGCCCGCCAGCACGCCGACGGCCCCGGTCGCCAGCGACGCCCGATGCGCGGCGCCGTCAATGCCGCGCGCCAGGCCCGAAACCACGACATATCCCGCCGCGCCGAGGCCCCGCCCCAGCCTTTCGGTCATGGCGAGGCCGGCGGCGGAAGAATTGCGCGAGCCGACCAGCGCGACCATCGGCTTGCGCAGCAGCTCAAAATCGCCGCGCAAGGCGATCATGGGCGGGGGCGAGTTGATCGCCCGCAGGCCGGGCGGGAATTCCGGTTCGGGCAAAGCGATGAACCGCGCGGAAAACTTTTGCGCCAGCTCCGATTCGCGCAAGACTTTTTCGCGCGAGGCGAGCTTGACCGCGCGGCCCTTGCCCTGGCGGATCAGCTCGGGCAGCGCGCGCAAGGCCGCGCCGGCGTCGCCATAGCGCGCGATCAGGGCGCGGAAGGTGCGCGGGCCGATGTTCTCGCACCGGATGAGTTGCAGCCAGTCGAGCTTTTCTTCCTCGCTGAGCCGCCGCGCCTTCATTTCTTCTGGCCGATCTTGCCTTCGGTCCCCGCGCGCAGCCGGGCGATGTTCTCGCCATGCTTCGCCCACAGGATGGCGGCCATGACCGCGACCAGCGCGGCATGGGCGGGAAGGCCCAGAAACCACAGCACGACGGGCGACAAAGCGCTGGCGACCAGCGCCGACAACGAGGAATAGCGGGACAGATACGCGACCGCGAGCCAGACGCCGATGAAGGCGAGTCCGGCCGGCCAGGCGAAGCCGAACAGGCAGCCGACAAAGGTCGCGACGCCCTTGCCGCCCTTGAACTTCAGCCAGACCGGGAAAATATGGCCGAGAAAGGCGGCGAAACCGGCGATCGCCCCCGCCTCGGGCGCGAAACGGGCCATGATCAGCACCGCCGCCGTCCCCTTCAGCCCGTCGAGCAGCAAGGTCGCCACGGCTATGTCCTTGCGCCCGGTGCGCAGCACATTGGTCGCGCCGATATTGCCGGAGCCGATGGCGCGCACGTCGCCCAGCCCCGCCGCCCTGGTGAGCAGCAGGCCGAAGGGAATCGAGCCGAGGCCATAGCCGACGGCGGCGGCGGCAAGAAGAAGCGGAAGCGGGATCATGCGCGCTCCATCGGCGCGCCGACGCGATGGACGACATGGCCGGCGACCATGGTCGTCTTGACCACGCCCTGCAATCTCGCCTCGTCGAAGGGGGTGTTCTTGCAGCGTGAATGCAGATCGTCCTTGTTGAGCACGAAAGGCTCGTCCGGGTCGAAGCGGATGAGATCGGCCGGCGCGCCGCGCTTCAGCCGCCCCTGCTCCAGCCGCAAAATCTCGGCGGGCCGCGTCGTCATCGCGCGCAGCAGATTGGCCAGCGGCAGATGGCCGGAATGAACCAGCCGCAACCCGGCGGCGAGCATGGTTTCCAGGCCCACGGCGCCGAAATCGGCCTCGCCGAAGGGCAGGCGCTTGGTCTCGACGTCCTGCGGATTGTGGTCGGAGAAAATCACGTCGATCAGGCCGCTGGCGACAGCCTCGACCAGAGCCAACCGCTCCTCCTCGCGCCGCAGCGGCGGCTTGAGCTTCAGGAAGGTGCGGTAGGAGCCGATGTCGTTCTCGTTCAGCGTCAGATGGTTGATGGTGACGCCGCAGGAAACGTCGAGGCCCTCCGCCTTGGCCTTGGCGATCACGTCGAGCGCCAGAGTGGTGGAAATCGGCGCGGCGCAATAACGCGCGCCGGTCATGCGCGCCAGCCTGATGTCGCGGTCGAGCGCAATCGCCTCGGCCTCGCGCGGCGCGCCGGACAGGCCGAGCCGCGTCGCCAGTTCGCCGGCGTTCATCACGCCCGAGCCGGCGAGATCGCGGTCTTCCGGGAAATGGATGATGAGCGCGTCGAAGTCTCGCGCGTAAGTCATGGCGCGGCGCAGGGTCTGGCTGTTGCGGATCGAGCGCGAGCCGTCGGTGAAGGCCACCGCGCCGGCCTCGCGCAACAGGCCGAATTCCGAGATTTCCTGGCCCTCCAGCGCCTTGGAGATGGCGGCGCTGGGCAGCACCCGCACCCGGCCGTGATCGCGGGCGCGGCGCTTGAGAAAATCGACCACGGCGGGATCGTCCACCGGGGGGTGGGTCTCGGGACTGGCGACCAGGGTGGTGACGCCGCCGGCGGCGGCCGCGGCGGTGGCGGTGGCGATGGTTTCGCGATATTCGGCGCCCGGCTCGCCGACAAAGGCGCGCAGGTCGATCAGGCCCGGACAGACGACATCGCCGCCGCATTCGATCAGGGCCACCTCGGCGGGCAGCGCGCCGCCGCTGATCCCGGCCCCGAAATCCTTGATCCGCCCGTCCTCGACCAGAACGCCGCCGCGCGTCTCGGCCCCGCTTTCGGGATCGATCAGGCGGGCGTTGACGAAAGCCACAGGCGGATGGGACTTGCTCTGAACCATGACTTTCGATAGCGCGCGGCGGCTTTTGGGGCAATCTCTTGGTGGGGGGCGGAGTGCGGATTTTTTTGGCCCGGCGGTTCCCCACCCGGCTCGCTACGCTCGCCACCCTCCCCATAAAGGGGAGGGATTTTCGTCGCGTCATCCCTCCCCCTCGTGGGGAGGGTGGCCGCGCAGCGGCCGGGTGGGGCCGCGCTCCATCGCCCGCGCGAAAATCGTCTCGATCACGCCGTTCAAGTTCGTGTCCACCTCGTTGTTCCAGAAACGCAGGGTCAAAAAACCTTCCGAGGCGAACAGAGCGTCGCGCCGCCCGTCATGCCCGACTTGCGCGCCGTCGCCATGCTGCGATCCGTCGATCTCGACGATCAGCCCGCGGCTGAAACAGACGAAATCCAGAATATATCCCCGCAGGGGCGCCTGACGCCGGAAATGCAGGCCCTGGGAACGCAGCAGACGCAGTTGCGACCAGACTTTTATCTCCTGCGGCGTCATGCTTTGCCGCAGGCGGCGCGCGTTGGCGTCGGCCATGGGTTTTCCTCCTGCTTCGAACCCCACCCGGCTCGTTTCACTCGCCACCCTCCCCATAAAGGGGAGGGATTGGCGAGTCATCCCTCCCCCTCGTGGGGAGGGTGGCCGCGAAGCGGCCGGGTGGGGGCGCCAAGCCGGGTGGGCGCTCGCCGCCCCCCTCGGTCAATCGTTTGTCTCCGGCGCCTGGGCCAAGACCTCGTAACAACAGGTTTCCCGCGCCTGTTTGCTATAGGCGTTCAACTCGTCAAAATAGAACACCGTCCAGTCGGGCAAAGCCGCCTTCACCGCTCGCGCTATGGCAAGCCCCTCCGCGCCGAACGGCTCCCAATCGACGGCTTCCCCTTCGAACGCGCGTTCATCGAGCGACGAATATTCCCTGGTCCAGGCGGCGGCTCTTTCACGCAAGGCGTCGGGAACGGGAAGATCTTCGGCGGGGCAACTTTCCAGCTCGCTGTTCCAGAAGCCGGAAGCGCAATGGTCGGCCATGATTTGCACCCATTTGTCCGGGAAGGAATCGTCCGGCGGGGGCGAGGGCCTTGGTTCGTCTGCCTTCTTCCGGCGTTCAACTTCGGCGCGGCGGCGTTCCTCTTGAATGTCGAGCCCCGGCCAGCGGCAGATCACCTGGCTCCCGTCGTAAATATAGACCTTCCATTTGGGCAGGGCGGAGCATAGCTCCCTCGCGATCGCCTGTCCTTCCGCGACGACGGCGGAATAATCGGCGTCTTCGCCTCGGGCCTGCTTTTCGGTCAGCTCCCGATGGCGAGCGATCCAGGCGGCAGCGCGCTGGCGCAAATCGGGAGGGATCGGAAGGTCGTCCGGCGCGCGCGGCTCCTTGTTGTGATTCCGAAAGCCGCAAGCGTCCGGCACGACCATGACACGGACCCAGCACCCGGGAAACGCGTTCGACGAGGTCATGCAAACAAGTTCCCCTATGCCGCGCGCGGCAGCCGGAAGGTCCGGCCGCCGTCGCCGGTGGTGACGAAGCCGACGCGGGCGAGCGCCGAAAGGACGGCGGCGATCTTGTGCGCGATCTTGCGCCCCTGTTTGAAGCTCCGCGCGATGGCGTCGGCGTCGAGCGGCGTGGAAGCGCCAGCGAGCGCGGCCATGACGGCGGCGGTCTGCATGACCTCCTCGGCGGGGAAGGCGGGCTTGGGGCCGGCGGGCGCCTCCCTCCCCCCTTGTGGGGAGGGTGGCCGCGAAAGCGGCCGGGTGGGGGCCATGCCGCCGCCGACCAGATCGAGTTCGGCTTTTTCTTTCGGCGAACCGAAGCGCGAGATTTGATAGTCCGGGCGCAGCCAGCGGATTGTTCCGCGCGCTTCCTCCGCCGCCCGCTCCTTGTTGAGGGCGACGAGGCGGGCGAGAATCTCGTCGTCGGAAAGTTTTTCCGGCCAGCCGTAGGCCTCGGCGACGGCGGCGTCCAATCTGTCGTGCAGCTCCTTCAGGATCAGCACCAGCCCGTCGTCGAAAATGCGTCGCTCATTGGGCTCCAGGGCTTCGGGCGCGACGCCGTGCTTCAGCTTTTCCAGCACATTGTATAGCCCGGTCAGGGTCAGATGCGGATGGTCGGCGAGAACGCGCTTGCGATGGGCGTCGAGGTCTTCGGCGACGGCGCGGATGCGCTGCTTTTGCAAATCGTCGGCGTCGGGAAAGGGGAACGGGTCGAAGCAACGGGATTTTGAGTAACGAGGATCGTTGCCTATGCCGAGCCAACCGCCGGCGCGTAAAGCCCATGCAACGTGAAACCGCGACGAGAGGACGCCGAGGATGAATGCGTCATCGCTCCCGACATTCACCAGCATGTTGTCCGGCAGAATCGAAGCGTCGAGAAACTGGAAGACCCTGTGCTTGGTCGTTTCGACGGTCGCGATGTAATGGGAAAGACCTTGCAGAGCCGGCCGCAATTCCTGACGTGGCTTGCCGAAAAGCCACCAATCTCTTGCATAACTCTCCGCGTCCTTTGTCGCCGATTTGGCGAATTGAGCATCGCGCTCCGGCTTAACGGTGGTTTGAAGATGTTGATAGACCTCGGGAAACCGCGCGCGCACGTCGTCGGCGGTCAGGCCGAACAAATCGATAACCAAAACGCCGCGCGGTCGCGCCGTGAGGTCGCGGCCGTTGCGATAGGCGCGGATGTGCTTCTCCAATCCCGGCCGCCGGCCAAGCCCGAGATGCTCGGCCTCCTGTGGTGTGACGATGAAACCCGCGCCGTGCAGTTTGACGCCCGGCGAGCAAACGCCTTCATTGGCGAGAAGAGCGGCGGCGGTCGTCACATCGACGCCGACCGTCAAATCCGAATTAATCTTCCCGTCGCGCTCTGAAAAATCGATCACTGGGCTGTCGCTGTCCAGACCCAATTCGCGCACCACCTCGCGTAAAACCCCGTCCTTGCGGCCCGCCTCGCAGACCGTCATCGCGATGCGCACCGCCGCCGCGTCCGGTGCGGCCTTGCTCCATGGGTGATCGGGAATGGCCATGATGATCGAGACCGGCCTGGTTGCCCTGAGATGCCGTTCCATGACGCGGCGCTGAAAAACCTGGCTGATCGAATTGGTGGTGACGAAGCCGAAGCGGCGCAGAATCGTTCCCTTGCGCGTCAGCAGATCGGCGGCGCGATCCCACCAGTACATGACGAAATCGGCGCTCTCGTTCATGTCCTTATGCGCCGCCCAAAGCGCCTGCACATATTCGTCGCCGAGCCTTGCGCGCAAATCCTTGCCGCCGATGAACGGCGGATTGCCGACGATATATTCCGACGCCGGCCATTCCGGGCGGCGCGGCTTGCCATAGCTATAGGTTTCGACCGTTTCGCCTTCGGCGTTCCGCCGCGTGATCGGCTTGCCCGCCGCGTCGCGCGCCAAAAAAATGTCCGCTTCCAGCACCGCGTCCTTGACCGCGATATTCCTGAAGGCGTGCAGAATCGGTTCGGGGGGCGGATCGGCGCGGGTGCGGAAATGCCATTGCAGAAAGCCGATCCACAAAACCAGCTCGGCGATGGCAGCCGCACGAGGGTTGATCTCCAGCCCCAGAAACTGGTGCGGATCGACATTCTGGCGGTCGAGCCAGGTCGCCGATTCCTGGCCGCCCAAGGCCTCGACCACGTCAATGACCTCGCCCTCCAGCCGCTTCATCAATTCCAGCGCGACATACAAAAAGTTGCCGGTGCCGCAGGCGGGGTCGAGAACGCGGGTGGCGCAGAGCCTGCCATGGAAGCTCACCGCAATGCCGCGCGCCTCGATCAGAATCTTGTCGCGGGCAGGATCGCGCGGGCCGAGCGCGGCGATCTCGCCTTTCTTGCGTTCGATGGTCGCCAGCGCATGGGCCCATTCGGCGCGCAGGGGTTCAATGATCGTGGCGACGACGAGCCTTTCGACATAGGCGCGCGGCGTGTAATGCGCGCCCAGCCGGCGGCGCTCGTTGGGGTCCAGCGCCTGTTCCAGCAGGGTGCCGAAAATCGACGGGTCCACGTCGCGCCAGTTATAGCTCGCGGCCTGCCGCAACTCGCCGATTTCTTCGCGGCCCATCGGCAGGACGGTGCGGCGGCGGAAAAACTCGCCATTGAAGCGGGCGACCTTTTTGCGGATCGCATGGGCGTAGCCGCCGACGTCCATCGCCTCCCAGAGCTGGCCGACATCGTGGCGAAACGTGTCGGGGTCCTGCTCGCAGCGCTCCAGCACGTCCTTGAACGACTTTTCCGGCAGAAGCCCGACGTCCTCGGCGAACATGGTGAACAGGCAGCGCATGAGGAACATGGCGACCTCTTCGGCCGGGAATTTTTGCGCCTCCAGCGCCTTGGACACCGCCGCCAGCCTTTTGGCGATGTCGCGGGTGACGCGCGCCGATTTTTGCGCCGGATCGAGGTTGAGCGGATCGGTCCAGATCGCCGCGAGCAGGTCGCGAATCTCGGGCCGGCGCAAGTCCTCAAGATAGACGCGGAAGGACTGCCGGTCGGGGAACTGGTCGAAGGCTTTGCCGTCGCGGCGGAAATTGGCGTAAATCTCGAAACAATGGCCGACGTCGCAGACGATGACGAAGGGCGGCGGCTCGTGGCCTGCCGGGAGCAGCCGGACATAATTTTCGGCCTGGCTGCGGGCGTTGAACATCAGCACGTCCCAGGCGCGATCCGGGCCGCGCCGTCCGCGCGAGGCGGTCTCGGTCACGAACAGGTCGGCCTGGCCGTGGACTTCCTTTTCGCCACCCTTCTGCTGCCGGGATTGCTTGGCCTCAAGCACGAAACAATCGCGCTTGTAGAGATCGATGCGGCGCGACGTGGCCCCGCCATCGCGGCCGGGATCCTTGACCGCGCGCTCGAAGACATAATCGTTGGTTTCGGATTCGCCCGCCGGATCGGGCGGCGGCAATTGCAGCGCGCCGCAGAACTCGCGCAGGAACATGGCGTAATTCGCCCGCTCCTGCCCGCCGTCGCGGCCCTGCCAGCGCGCAATGAAGGCTTCCACCGCCGCCGGGGCGGAGTCTTGCGCGGGCGATCTGCTGCTTGAGGCCATGGGCGCAGGATAAGGTCGAGCTTGCCGCGCCGCAATGGCGGGGGCGAAGATGCGGCTGCCCCACCCGGCCGCTGCGCGGCCACCCTCCCCATAAAGGGGAGGGATTTTCGGGCGCGTCATCCCTCCCCCTCGTGGGGAGGGTGGCGAGCGAAGCGAGCCGGGTGGGGCTGGCCGCTCAGCTTGCGCGGGCGCCGCTTGCCTGTTAGATTTTCGCCTTCGAGCCATGGGGTGCTGCGCTCGCCTTCGAGCGACGGCTGAGATCATACCCATCGACCTGATCTGGATAATGCCAGCGCAGGGAAGGCGGGCGGCGGGGCCGCGTCTCTTTCTCTTGCGAAACAATCTTGCAAGCACGGGAGCGCGCGATGAACGTCCATTCCAAGACCGGACAAAAAACTTCCGTCGGCAGGCCGGAAAGCGTCACCACCGGCCCGATCCCCGGCTCGCGCAAAATTTATCTCTCTCCCGCCTGCGCGGAAAACATGCGCGTGCCGGTGCGGGAAATCCCGCTCGATCCGTCGTCCGGCGAGGCGCCTTTGCGCGTCTATGACCCCTCCGGCCCCTATACCGAGGCCAATCCCCACATCGATCTCGCCGCCGGCCTGCCCGCCTTGCGCGAAAGCTGGGTCGCCGGACGCTCCGGGCTCGAAACCTATCCCGGCCGGGCGATAACGCCCGAGGACAATGGCAATGTCTCGGGCGACGCCCTGGTCGCGCCCTGCCCCGCCCAGCGCGTGCTGCGGCGCGGCCGCGATGGCGGATTGGTCACCCAATATGAATTCGCCCGCGCCGGGATCATCACCGAAGAAATGATCTTTTGTGCCCATCGCGAGAACCTCGGCCGCGAGGCCGCGCTCGAAGGCGCCGCCGAGCGCCGTCAGGATGGCGAGAGCTTTGGGGCGGAAATCCCCGATTTCGTGACGCCTGAATTCGTGCGCCAGCAAATCGCCTGTGGAAAAGCGATCATTCCCGCCAATATCAACCACACCGAACTGGAGCCGATGATCATCGGCCGCAATTTCCTGGTGAAGGTCAATTCCAACATCGGCAACAGCGCCGTCACCTCCTCGGTCGCCGAGGAAGTCGAGAAAATGGTGTGGTCGATCCGCTGGGGCGCGGACACGGTGATGGACCTCTCGACCGGGCGCAACATCCACAATATCCGCGACTGGATCCTGCGCAATTCGCCGGTTCCGATCGGCACGGTGCCGATCTATCAGGCGCTGGAAAAGGTCGGCGGCGACGCGCTGAAACTCGACTGGGAAGTGTTCAAGGACACTTTGATCGAACAGGCCGAACAGGGAGTCGATTATTTCACCATCCATGCCGGCGTGCGGCTCGGCTATGTGCCGCTCACCGCCAAGCGCGTCACCGGCATCGTCTCGCGCGGCGGCTCGATCATGGCGCGCTGGTGCCTCTCCAAGCATAGAGAAAGCTTCCTCTACGAGCGCTTCGACGAGATTTGCGACATCATGCGCAAATATGACGTCTCCTTCTCGCTCGGCGACGGATTGCGCCCCGGTTCGAACGCCGACGCCAATGACGCGGCGCAATTCGCCGAACTGGAGACGCTGGGCGAACTGACCAAGATCGCCTGGGACAAGGGCTGCCAGGTGATGGTCGAAGGCCCCGGCCATGTGCCGATGCACAAGATCAAGGAGAACATGGACAAGCAATTGCGCGAATGCGGCGAGGCGCCTTTTTACACGCTCGGGCCGCTGACCACCGACATCGCGCCGGGCTACGACCATATCACTTCGGCGATCGGCGCGGCGATGATCGGCTGGTTCGGCACCGCCATGCTTTGCTATGTCACTCCGAAAGAGCATCTCGGCCTGCCCGACCGCGACGATGTGAAAACCGGCGTCATCACCTATCGCATCGCCGCCCACGCCGCCGATCTCGCCAAGGGCCACCCCGGCGCGCGGCTGCGCGACGACGCCATGAGCCGCGCCCGCTTCGACTTCCGCTGGCAGGACCAGTTCCACATCGGCCTCGATCCCGACACGGCTTTGAAATTCCACGACGAAACCCTGCCCAAGGAGGCGCACAAGGTCGCGCATTTCTGCTCGATGTGCGGCCCGAAATTCTGCTCGATGAAGATCACCCAGGATTTGCGGGTGGAAGCCGCCGCGCTGGCCGAAAAGGGGATGGCGGAAAAGAGCGCGGAATTTCTGGAAAAAGGCGGGAAGCTTTATCTGGAGAGTTGAACGGGTCGAGCCCAGGGGTGAAAATCACACGCTCGGAACCCCACCGCGTTGACCATTTTCGGCTCGAAACAGTAGTGGGCGCAGGATTTGCCCAATTGGCGCTTCGCGCTTGCTATTCCATATCCCATTGGCAGATGCGATAGCCGTTGTGTCGTAGCTTGAGATCAACATGCATGTGGCTTTGGTGGTAGCCGTCCGAGCCCGGCCCAAGCACGGTGGTGAAGCGCGCACAGCTTGTGTCGCGTATCTGCGTCATGAAATCGAGATATTCGTTCGCGTTCTCGATCAAAAACGTCCGACCGTCATGGAGCTTGAAACCACGTAGATCCAAAGCGTCGCCCGTGGCGTGTTCACTGATGATCGCACCGATCTCATGGTTGCGGCTGCGGCACTCATAGCCGTCGGACCCGAGGATTTTTACAAGACCGCCGCCGGCGATCTGGGCGAGCGGCGCTATGTCCTCGCGCACCCAGTCTGCGAACGCCTCGGCGAAGTCGCATCGCAGCAGCGATTCCGGCTCCATGGGAACGTGCGCGCCGTCGGCAAGAATGATGGCGCTGAGCTTCAACGGGGCGGCGATGCCGCATTGATCCGGCCCGACCACGGGCGCGACCAACACCGCGACGAGGCGCCCGCTTGTCATCGCGTGGGTGCAAGCCGCGTCAGGCGGAGGCGCGGCCTCTTGCGGACGTGTTTCGGTGGACCGAGGAGGACCAAACTCGGTCGGACGCGGCGGCGGCGTCGGAATGTCGGCGCCTGGTTCTAGGGCGGCTGGCGATCGTCGCAGAGACGCAGAGACGTCTCCTGAAATTGCGGGGAACCGATAGACCAACAACATGAAGACCGCAGCGCCGACCGTCGCGACGAATTGAGTGAGAATCATGGACAAGGCGCCCGCTGGCAGTCTCTCGGACTTCGTCCGCAAGGTTGTCATTGCGTACCGTGACATCGCCAAAAAATGAGCATGGCCATCCGTCAAACCCCTGTCGCCCGCCCAGTCGCGCCGACGGTCCAAAGCTGTGTCGTCACGCCCGGCTCCCAGGGTCCGCGGCGCGACTTTCGCTGCAAGCCTGGCTCCTGCTCCCTACGATCATTTCGCGGCGGCGGGCGTCAGGGACTGCCAAAGACCGCCTGACGAAGGCCGATGGGATTGGCGATGCCGCGGATCGGATCAATAGTTGTGCCGACGCCGCGAACAGTGACCGTCCCGAAGCCAAACATCCGACCAAGAACGGTCTGGTCCACGTCGACGCTCTCGATCTTGTCGAGGTTCATCTCGACGGTATGTCGGGCGATGAAACCGTTCTTGCAGATCAAGCGATGGTTGGTGACGGCGATGACCATCGTCGCCCGGCGAATCCAGCCGAAAAGAGCGGCCATGCCGGCGAGCGGGACCAGGAAAATAGCGATCAGGAATTTTTCGCCGTGGAGGTTTTGGGGCAGAGCAAGGCTTGCGACGAGCAATGCGAGCATGAAGATAGCGTAGCCATAGACGAGCCAATGCCGCCGCGTTTCGAAACGGATGGTTTCGTCGGAGGCAAGAAGCGAATTCACATATTTCATGGACGTTTCAATTCCGTGGTTGGCTCGAAGCTGTTGTCGATCGGCTAATCACATTCGCTATATAGGACGGTCGCCCTACATTGCCCGCACCCACCCAGTCGTGTGAAGCGGAAAAAGCCCTAGAGCATTTTCAAGCGAAGTGGATGCCGGTTCGCGTTAAGAAAATGCGTGAAAACAAAAAACTAGAGCCTGTTCGGTGAACGAGAGTTCACCGAACAGGCTCTAGCGAATGATGCTCGGATTGGTCAGCGAATTCGGCGATATCGGTCCGATACGCGCCCCCCGCGCCGGCTCGGAGCCGAGCAGCAATCCGATCACCGAAAGCGCTGCGATCAGAACGATCAGCGCCTGACAGACCCGCTTCATGTTCGCGGGCATGGTCAGCATCTCGATGACGTAGAACAGGATGATCGCCGCCAGCGCCAACTCCGCGGCATAGATAATTACGGGGATGATATTCATTGGACTGCCTTCGCAATGAGATGGTTGACTGGGCCGTATGTTTGCTGTCGGAAGCGCAGAACTCCATGGGCGTCACTTGCCGATCACTGCGGGCAAAGGATTTTTTCGAGTCTTGCCGGCAACCGTATTTTGCTTGAAGGAAATGCGTGACGTAAGAATCGGAAAATACTCATCGCTGAAACTTTGAGGCGTAACGGCGACCGGTTCGACATCCCGAAAAAGGCGTCGGTCACGCCAAACCTGATTTTCGCATCCGGGTGGTTTCCAAGGGCGCCATCTTGCGTGAGAGTTTCGTAACGTCTAGATGAAACACGCTCGCCATTTGAACGAAGATCGCACGCACGCGCCTTCGCTTACCGAGATCAAAGCCATGAACCGCGGCAACATAATTTTTCTCGTCATCGGCGCCCTCGTCGTGATCGCCAGCGTGCTTGGCTATCAGCTTTACCAGGCCCGGAAGCAGCCACAGGGCGTACAAATTCTGCTCGGCCCAAAAGGGGTGTCAATTGAAACTAAATAGCGCGGAACGCCCGGTTCGACGATCGGCATGATGGTATTTTCGAGGCCACTCGGGCGGATCGTCCATTTGCATTTTTCGCAGAGATCAAGGCTACCGTCTCGTTGAGACTAAAATGCAACCCCGACGCTTCGTCTGACAAAGGGCCGTAGGTATATTCCGAACCTATCTTGCGTCGATTAAACGACGGTATCACCCAAGAGCATCGGCAGATCAAGGGTTTCAGTTCTGGTTCGGCTGAAACTGACTGGCGCCGTGGAGGGGGACGTGATGCGCGTACTTATCGCCCTGTTAGTGATTGGTTATCTTGTCGGCGTTGGTGTCACGCTAGCGCCCACGATCAAAGCAAACTGGAGCACCGCTCCCGCGTCGCAATTCGTCGAGAGCGTTGTAGCGGCGCTGCCGAGAGCGTTGTCTTGGCCGGCGACAGCATATCGCAGCTTTGCAGAGGCCCCCACTGCACCCGAGAAGCCCAGTGCTCCCGAGAAGCCCAGCGCTCCCAAGTAGTGTGATATTACAGTCGGCCATTCGATGTTAGCGTGATCGAGAAGGCGGCTTCGTGCTGAAGACTCGGATTCGTTCCTCCGTCACGGAACTTCCGCTCATGGCGCCAAGCTATTCTTGGCGGCAACATCGGCGGCCTTCCGCTTTCCGCCAAAGGACTAAACCGCTTTCGCGGTAGGGGCGGCGAGAAGCGGCGAGATTCGTGATCGTGCAATTCCTGAGGCGACGCGGCTGACCTGTCTCAAAATCGTGGGGTTCAACCCCATGCGAGACAGGAGCTTTCGCGATGATCGACAAGCCAAACAGCCCATTGCGCCAGCGCATGACCGAGGACATGACGGCGCGCCGCTTCACCGAGAAGGTCCAGAAGGACTACATCCGCCACGTGCGGAACTTCGCGGTCTTTCTCCGCCGTTCGCCGGACGCCGCCACGGCCGAGGACGTTCGGCTCTTCCAGCTGCATATGGCCAATCGGCAGATCGGCGCGCCGACCATCAACGCCGCCGTCGCCGCGCTGCGGTTCTTCTTCAACGTCACGCTCGAACGGCCTGAACTCGCCCGCCATCTCGCTGGCGTGCATAAGCCGCGCAGGGCGCCGGTGGTGCTGAACCAGGAGGAGGTGGCCCGCCTCCTCGAAGCCGCGCCCGGCCTCAAGTACAAGGCCGCCTTCGGCGTCGCCTATGGCGCGGGATTGCGCGTCTCCGAGGTCGTGGCGCTCAAGGTGTCGGACATCGACAGCAAGCGCATGACCTTGCGGGTCGAGCAGGGCAAGGGTCAGCGCGACCGCTATGTCATGCTCTCGCCGCAACTGCTCGAATGGCTGCGCGACTGGTGGCGGGCGGCGCGGCCCCAGGCCTGGCTGTTTCCCGGGCAGAACCCGGTCAACCCGATGTCGGCGCGCCAGTTGAGCCGCGTTGTGCGCGAAACGGCGCGGACAGCTGGCATCGCCAAGCGCGTGTCGCCCCACACCCTGCGGCACAGCTTCGCCACCCATCTGCTCGAACAGAACGTCGACATCCGCGTCATCCAGGTCCTGCTCGGACACGCCAAGCTGGAGACGACGGCGCTTTACACCCGCGTCGCCGTCAACACGATCCGCGACGTCACCAGCCCGCTGGAAAAGCTCACCGCGAACCTCACCGGGCGCGCGCCGCCCGTTTGACGCACGCCGCATGCCGCGGCCTCATCTTGAAGTCGCCGACATTTTTCACGCCCATGGCGCGGACTGGCGCAAGGCCAACGCCGGTCATGTCAGCCTCGCCCAATTGAAGGCGATGTCGGCGATCGAAAACTGCCGCACCTCCGCGCTCGGCGGTCATGTCGAGCGCTGCGAGGACTGCGCGCATACGCGCATCTCCTATAACTCCTGCCGCAACCGCCATTGTCCCAAGTGTCAGGCCGCCGCCGCCCGACAATGGCTGGCAGAACGAGAAGCCGAACTGCTGCCGGCTCCCTATTTCCACGTCGTCTTCACCGTGCCGGCCGCGGTCGCGGCGATCGCTTTCCAGAACAAGGCCGTCGTCTACGATCTGCTGTTCAAGGCGGCGGCCGAGACCCTGACCACCATCGCCGCCGATCCCAAACATCTCGGCGCCCGCATCGGCCTCACCGCCGTCCTGCACACATGGGGCTCGGCGCTGACCCATCATCCCCATGTCCACATCATCGTTCCCGGCGGCGGCCTGTCGCCGGACGGATCGCGCTGGATCGCCTGCAAGCCGGGCTTTTTCCTGTCGGTGCGCGTGCTCTCGCGCTTGTTCCGGCGGCTGTTCCTCGAAGGTCTCGCCACGCTGAACGCCGCCGGCCGCCTCACCTTCTTCGGCGATCTGGCGCCGCTCGCCGACAGAGAGGCTTTCGCCGCAGCCCTCGCGCCTTTGCGTCGCTCCGAATGGGTCGTTTACGCCAAGCGGCCCTTCGCCGGTCCAAAGGCTGTGCTCGCCTATTTGTCGCGCTATACCCATCGGGTCGCCATCTCGAACTCCCGGCTCATCGCGCTCGACGACGCGGGCGTCACCTTCAAATGGAAAGATTATCGGATCAAGGAAGGCGACCAGCTCAAGACCATGACGCTCGACGGGCCTGAGTTCATCCGCCGGTTTCTCATGCACGTGCTGCCAAGCGGCTTCCACCGCATCCGCCACTACGGCCTGTTCGCCAGCGCGGCGCGAGCCCGCAACATCGAGCGCGCCCGCGCGTTACTGGCCGTCGCCGAGACCCCGCCGCAACAACAGCCCGAGACGGATGGCGACGCCGATCCCGTTGACGGCGCGCACAAATGCCCCTGCTGCGGCGGCCGGATGATCATCATCGAAACGTTTGAAGGCGTGCGCCCCGCGCCGCCGGCCTCGCCCTGTCGGATCAGGATCGACACCTCATGACCATGACCCCACTTCCCGCTCCCCAGTTCTGCTTGCCTTCGCCGCCGACCTCGTTCTGGCCCGGGCGCGCCGCGCCCGAAACGCCCGCCCAAAGCTGCTTCAGCCCCATGACCTTCGGAAAAATCTACGCGCGGATCGCCCAAATCGCCTCCTCGCCGCACGTCACACCGTCAAATACCGGCGCCAAAGCGCAAAACAGACGCCCCGTTGCCCTGACCGCCGTCTTCAAATCCCCATAGCGAGCCTCGCGGCAACGGAGCCTTTCCGGCCCGCGGTTTCCTCCTTCGGAGGCTTTCGGTCGCCGGCCCCGCGCCGACCCGATCACGCGTGTGGGGGCCGGCGACCGAAACCCTTCACATTCCGGGGCATTCATAGCCGGGACCAAGCGTCGGATTTCGACCGCCGGCCGAAGTCAAGCGATCTCCGCCTCGGCGTCGTCGATCTCGGTCATGACGCCGTCGCCGCTCAGGGCGTAATCGTGGCCGCGCCAGTGGATCTGGCCGGGCAAAAAACTGGCGACGAAAACCGCGAAGCTGAACAGGTCGCGGACCGGCCCGAGCCAGAGCGCGTGATCGTGGCCGGGGAAGCGCGCGTCGATCTCGAATTGCAGCACCATGCGGGCGAGCACGGCGGCGCCGGCGAGCGCCGCCATCGCCGGCGCGAGATTGCCCCGCGCAAAGAGAAAAGGCCGCCCAAGAGCGGCCTTTTCTCTTTAACGACCAGAAGTCGATCAGGCGGCGAAAGTGGCGACCTTGCGGCGACGACAGCCGGCAAAGCCCAAGCCTATAAAGCCAACCAGCATCATCGCCCAGGTGGCGGGCTCAGGAACGCCCGTAACCGTGAACGTGCCCACAGGCGTGCCAACGGAATTGTTGGTAAGCACCATGTCCTTGAAGTAAACGGAATAGGGGCCGGAATAGAGCGACCCATTCCAATCCTCAACAACAAGGTTAGCGACGCTGGAGCCGGCAAAGGTATAGCTTACACTCTCCCATTTACCGGTGTCCGGGAATTGCGGGATGCTATAAGGAGCGCTTTGAAAAAGGCTATTGGTCTATGTGCTCGGCGGTTTCGCCACTGCGCTGAAGCGCAGATATCGCCCTATAGGGCGCAAATCCGAGCCGATTTGATGGCGGCTACCGCCTCATTTCGCCCTCATCTCCCAATTTGGACGCAATTCTCCCGTCTGGACGGCCTCACGCTGCCCGGAGCAGAACCCGCGCCCGTTTCATATTCATCGCACAGGCGACGAATTGCAGATGACAATTGTTGCGCGCGAGCCCGCGATAACGAACCCGCGCCATGCCATACCAATTTTTCATCGTCGCGTTGGCCCGCTCGACGCCGGAGCGCACACTTGAAGCCGTCGTGTTGAACCACTTCTGCCAGTTTTTCAGCGGCTTGTTGCGCTTGGCCTTGTAGGCGATCTTGTCGTCGATGCCGAGCGAAGCGAGCTTTTCTCGCAGGGCTTTGCTGTCGTAAGCTTTGTCCGCGTAATAGGCCTCTTCGTCGCCCTGGATCATCGCCTCGCCGCGCTGGCTGTCGTGCAGGTCGGCGGAGGTCATTTCCGCCTGCCGGATCAGATCGCTTTCCTCGTCCACGGCGATATGGGCCTTGTAGCCGAAAGAGGTCTTGTCGTTCTTGATCGTGAAGCCGGCGTCGGGATCGCGCGGATTGACTTGACCCTCTTCATAAGGCGGCCGCTTCACCGCCGCAGCGATGATCGTCGCATCGACCAGCGTTCCTCTCTTGACGATCAGCCCTCGCGCGTCGAGTTGGCGGTTGATCTCGGCCAGCAGCTTCTCTGACAGGCCAAGCTTTTCGACCGTCTGCCGGAAACGCCAGATTGACGAATGGTCCGGCGTCTCGGCGTCGAGCGGGATGCCGCAAAAGCGCCGGAACGAAATCCGATCACGCACGGCCTCCTCGGCCTGCGGGTCGGACAGATTGTACCATTGCTGTAAAAGAACGATCTTAAACAGCGTCAGCGGCGGGTATCCTGGCGCGCCCTTGGCATTGGCGTTGATTTGCGCAAACAAAACGTCAAAGGCCGACCAGTCAATGGTCTTGAGCAAATCTTCCAGGAAGCCGCCGCCTTTCGAATAGGCCTTAACGAAAGCGTCAGCGAGTGAAGGTTGGTCAAAGCAACGGCGCGACATCGGCGAATCGTCTCCGTGGAGACCCTACAGAATCATGGCGTGGCGACTTTTGCAAAGCGCTCATAAGGCGTATCCGATACCAGCCAGCCGCCAGGCGCGGGACCGATCGAGACGAACCCGCCACAATTGCTCGTATGACCGCAAGCTCCGAGAAAATCGAACGTCAGCGTAAACGATCCGGTCCCTGAACTGAACGACCCGAGTGTTTGAATATCGCCCCCACCGGTCGTGCCGCCAAACGACAGCGCGCTGCCGCCGCCCGGAGCGGAGACGATCGCCGCCGTCCCCGTATATCCGTAGGACGGCCCCCAATTGTTGAGATTGAACTGAAGGGAATCCGAAAACAAAATCGTAGCGTTGGCGACGGTCGCGCCCCCGCCCATCAAACAGGCCAGAGCCGCGCACGCAAAAGCCGATGAAATCTTCATGGCCAGCCCCCTTGTTCCTCACGTTCCGCCGCAATGAGGCGGATTCAACCAATGAAATGACGTCTAGCATATTACGCACGTAAGCGAAACTTTTTTGTCTCACAAAACCAACGGGAGGGGTCGTCAACTCCCTGCCCTCGACCCACGTAAAGCCTGAACCAACGTGCGAAAAAGGGAGCGCGAGATTTTCGCGAAACGAAGTTAAAACCAACAATTATAGAGCCTTCTGCGCTTATCCCCAATCGTAGAAGATTCTGCTCCGCCAACTCACCGGTCAAAAGCTCCGCGAGCCGCGGGGCCAACTCGTGCTCATAACTCTTCCGCTGTCCCAACCCGCGGGCATTAACCGGCTAGGGTGCCTGCGCCCGGACGATAGGACGCCGAACAGAGGCGCCGCTTGCCGCTGAAAGAGCGGCGCGCGCTGTCAAATACGGAATTTCCATTGTTGGAGCCGAGCCGTCATTCGGGGCTCCACTGGCGAATTTTAGCTATCCGCCGTTCTGCGTCATCCACAACAGGGAGCCACCCATCCGATTTCGAGCACCCGCCGAAATCACGCGATCTCCGCCTCGGCGTCGTCGATCTCGGTCATGACGCCGTCGCCGCTCAGGGCGTAATCGTGGCCGCGCCAGTGGATCTGGCCGGGCAAAAAACTGGCGACGAAAACCGCGAAGCTGAACAGGTCGCGGACCGGCCCGAGCCAGAGCGCGTGATCGTGGCCGGGGAAACGCGCGTCGATCTCGAATTGCAGCACCATGCGGGCGAGCACGGCGGCGCCGGCGAGCGCCGCCATCGCGGGCGCGAAACCGCTGGCCAGCAGCGCCAGCAAGGCCCAGGCGACCGGGAAAGTCACCGCCGAGCCGATATGGCCGAGCGGGTCGAGCGAGTGGATGGTGCGCGCCCAGCGCAGGTCGCGCCGCCACACCTCGCCAAAACTGCGTTCGGCATGGGCGTGGCCGACGACGAAATCGGCGACGGCGATCTTCTGGCCGGTTTCCCGCACCGCCTCGCCGATCATGTAATCGTCGGCGAGCTGGTCCTTGACCCGCGCGAAGCCGCCGATGGCGTCCAGCGTGCTCCGGCGCAAGGCGATGGTCGCGCCGACGCAGGGCTCCGCCATATTGAGCGCCATGCCGGTCAGGACATTAGGCAGAAAGCCGTAATCCACCCCCATCGCGCCGAGCCGCGACCAGAAGCCGGCCAGCGGCCGTCCGCGATAAAGGCAGGTGACGAGGCCGACGCCGGGGCGCTCGATCGCCGCCGCCAGCCGGTCGAGATAATCGGGCTCGACCGAAATGTCGCTGTCGGCCAGCACCACAAGTGGATGCTCGATGCGCCGCGACAGATTGATCAGATTGGAGACCTTGCCATTGCTGCCATGGGCCGTGGCGTCAACCATCAGCTCGACGCTCAAGCCCGCCGGCGCCCCGTCGATTTTGCCGGCGCGCGCCAGCGCGACGATGCGCCGCGCTGCCGCCGCGGCCGGATCGTCGTCGCGATTGACGCCGAATATGATCTGCGCCGGCCCCGCGTAATTCTGGCGGCAAAAGCTTAGCAAGTGGTCGTAAAGACCTGTTTCAGCGCCATAAAGTGGTTTAAGCACCGTCACACCTGATGGGTGCGCCGGCGCGGCGGCGGGCGGCGCGAAACGTTTCAGACTGACCAGCGCGAGGAAAGTGTAGAGGATCGCCACACAGGCGACGAAAGCGAAAACCGCCGCGACAGGCGCCGCGCCGATCCATTCCCCCATCGCGTTGAACCACGAGCCGTCCATCGTCTTTCCTGTCGCTCAGGGCGTCAGATAGTTTTGCGTGCGCTGGCGCAAGGCCTTGATCGAAGCGTCGAAGCCGTCCTGGCTCAAGCCCCGCAGCGCGCGGCGCCATTGCGCCAGCTCGCTGATCGAGCCTTCCGCGAGAATGTCGCCGATCTTCCAGCCCTTGGGCGTCTTGCGCACCACATAATCGACCGCCATCGGTGGTCCCTTGTCGAGCGTGATCCGCGTCGTCACCACCAGAGCGCCGTCGCGCGCGACCGTCTTGTCGTCGCGCTCGAAACCCTTGCCGTTGAAGCCTTCGAGATGCGCGGCGTAAGACGCGGCGATATAATCCGCCAGAGCTTCGGCCCATTGCGCCTTCTGGGCGTCGGTCAAGTTTTCCCAGCCGGCGCCATGGACCAGGCGCGCCATGTCCGGCAGGTCGAAGGTCGCGCCGATGGCCGGCCGCAGGGCCTCAAAGCGCTGCCGCACGTTCATCTGGCCGAGTTTCCGGACGATGGCAAGCTGGCCGTCCTGGAACTGCTTGACGGCGGCGACCGCCTCGACGGAATCGTCGGCGCGCGCCACGGAAAAGGTGGGCAAAATGGAGAAAGCGGGCAGAATGGCGAAGGCGGCCAGAACCAGCCGGCGATCACAGACCATGAGGCTCCTCCCGGGGCGAAAATTTGGCGCGGAAAAAGATGTCGCGCAGGCTCGATCCCTCCATCCGCCGCCATAGCCACAGGCCCGGCGCGCCGAGGATGAAATCCGGAATACGCTTGATCAGCGACAGTGCGATGGCGGTGGGCGAAGCTATGCCGAAAACGGCGCAGAGCGCGATATAACCGCCCTCCTGCACGCCCCAGGCGCCGGGAATGAGAAATCCCGCCGCCTTGACCGCATGGCCGAGGCTCTCGATGGCCAAAGCGGCGCCATAGGAGCGCGGCTCGCCGAGCAGGTAAAGCGCCAGCCAGATTTCCAGCGCGCCGACGAACCACGCGCCCATATGGATCGCGAGCGCCGCCGTGAGGCCGGAGCGCCGGCGCAAAATGCCGTCGAAGGCCGCGCGCAAAGCCGGCAGGCCGCTCACCGAGGACCAGCCGGCGCGCTGTTCGGCAAAAGCGGCGAGACGGTCGAGCCAGCCCATGGCGAGCAGGCGCGGCGCCAGCCAGAAACCGGCAAGCGCCGGGGCCATGATGACCAGGCCGGCGAGAATGGCCAAAGTCAGATCGGCGCTGACGCGGCGATCGGCCAGGAAAAACACGCCGAGCAGGGTGAACAGAACCTGGGTCGCAGTCAGCGCCAGCAGATCGCCGATCACGCTGGCGGCGGCCAGACCGCCCGGAACGCCCCGGCGGCGCAGCAGGCGGGCACCGATCACGTCGCCGCCGATCTGCGCGACCGGAAGCAGATTGTTGATCGATTCCCGCACCCAGCGCAGCCGCGCCATCAGCCAGGGACGCGGGCGCGAGCGCGGCAGCAGGGCGCGCCAGGCGAAACCCGCCATGACGGTTTGCGCCAGCCGGATGGCGACGATCCACAACACGCCGAACCCGGCGGTCTCGATCGCGCGCGCGACATCGCCCGCGCCCTCGTACAAGGTCAGGGCGGCGAAGAGGGCGAGGCCCAGCAGCAGGGCGACTCCGGCGGCGGCTTTCATTGGCAAGCACTTAAACGCATTTCGCCGTCCTGTCAGCCCGTACGGCCGAGGCAGCGCGCAATATGCTGAATGTGTGGCCGCAAGGAAACGCTGCTTTATCGTCCCTTCGGCCGGTCGCGCGGCGCCCCGGCGCGGGCGAAAGCCTCGGCGAAAGCGTTGCTTGCGGCGGGACCGGGCTTTTCGCCGCGCGGCGCCGGCGCTTTTCCTGCCTGCGGCGCTTGGCCTGCCTGCGGCGCTTTTCCTGCCTGCGGCGCTTGGCCTGCCTGCGGCGCTTGGCCTGCCTGCGGCGCCCGACCGGCCTGATGGGACGCGCGCGGCTCGGCCGCGTCGTCGAGTCGCATGGTCAGGGCGATTCGCTTCCGCGGGACATCGACCTCCAGAACCTTGACCTTGACCACATCGCCCGGCTTGGCGACCTCGCGCGGGTCCTTGACGAAGTTTTTCGACATGGCCGAAATATGGACCAGCCCGTCCTGATGCACGCCGATATCGACGAAAGCGCCAAAGGCCGCGACATTGGTCACCACCCCCTCCAGCACCATGCCGGGCTTGAGGTCGGACAGGCTTTCGACGCCCTCCTGGAAACTCGCGGTCTTGAACTCCGGGCGCGGGTCGCGGCCGGGCTTTTCCAGCTCGCGCAGGACGTCGTTCACGGTCGGCGCGCCAAACGTCTCGTCGACGAAACTTTTCGCGTTCAAGCCGCGCAAAATTTTCGAATTGCCGATCAGGACGTGGATGTCGCTCTTGGTCGCGGCGAGAATCTTGCGCACCAAAGGATAGGCTTCTGGATGCACGCCGGAGGCGTCGAGCGGGTTCTCGCCGCCGCGAATGCGCAAGAAACCGGCGCATTGCTCGAAGGCCTTGGCGCCGAGCCGCGGCACTTTTTTCAAGGCGTCGCGCGAGCGGAACGGCCCGTTGGCGTCGCGATGCGCGACGACATTGGCGGCCAGATTGGCGCCAAGGCCGGAAACCCGCGCCAGCAGGGGCGCGGAGGCGGTGTTGAGATCGACGCCGATTCCGTTGACGCAATCCTCCACCACCGCGTCGAGAGCGCGCGACAAGTTAGATTCCGCCAGATCGTGCTGGTACTGCCCGACGCCGATCGATTTCGGGTCGATCTTGACCAGCTCCGCCAGCGGATCCTGGAGCCGCCGCGCGATCGAGACGGCGCCGCGCAAGGTCACGTCGAGGTCCGGCAATTCGCCCGCCGCGAAGGCCGAGGCCGAATAGACCGAGGCCCCCGCCTCCGACACCACGATCTTGGTCATCTTCTGTTCGGGCAGCTTGGCGACCAGTTCGGCGGCGAGCTTGTCGGTCTCGCGCGAGGCCGTGCCATTGCCGATGGCGATCAGTTCGACCTTGTGCAGGCGGCACAGCCGCGCCAGCTCCAGCAGCGCGTCGTCCCAGCGCCGCTGCGGCTCGTGGGGATAGATCACGCCCGTGTCCACCACCTTGCCGGTGGCGTCCACCACCGCCACCTTGACGCCGGTGCGAAAACCGGGATCGAGGCCCATGGTGGGGCGCGGGCCGGCGGGCGCGGCGAGCAGCAGGTCGCGCAGATTGCCGGCGAAGACCTTGACCGCCTGATCCTCGGCGTTGCGCCACAGCCGCGCGCGCAGATCGACGGCGAGCGAAATCTTGATGCGGGTTCGCCAGGCCCAGCGGGCGCAATCCATCAGCCATTTGTCGGCCGGCCGGCCGCGATCGGCGAGTCCGGCGCTGGCGGCCACCGCCAGTTCATAGGCCCTTTCTCCCTGCGCGGCGGCGTCGGTCGCGTTTTCCGGCTCCAAGGCGAGATCGAGGATTTCCTCCTTCTCCGCCCGGAACAAAGCCAGGATGCGATGGGACGGCAATTTGGTCAGCGGTTCGAAGAAATCGAAATAATCCGAATATTTGGCGCCCTCCCGCGCCTTGCCGTCGCGGACTTTCGAGACGATCCGGCCACGCGTCCAGAAATTCTCGCGCAGCGTTCCGATCAGCTCGGCTTTTTCCGAAAATTGCTCGACCAATATGGCGCGCGCGCCTTCCAGCGCCTCTTCCGCCGTCTTCACGCCCCTGGCTTCGTCCACATATTTTGCTGCTTCCGTGCGCGGATCGCGGGTCGGCTCGGCCAGCAAATCGGCGGCGAGCGGCGCGAGGCCGGCCTCCCGGGCGATGGTCGCCTTGGTGCGGCGTTTGGGCTTGTACGGCAGGTAGATGTCTTCGAGCCGCGCCTTGGACTCGGCGCCAAGAATTGCGGCTTCGAGCTGGGGCGTCAGCTTGTCCTGCGATTTGACCGATTCGAGGATCGCCTTGCGACGCTCCTCCAGCTCGCGCAGATAGCGCAGCCGCTCCTCCAGATTGCGCAATTGGGTGTCGTCGAGCGCGTCGGTCGCCTCCTTGCGGTAGCGGGCGATGAAGGGCACGGTCGAGCCGGCGTCCAAAAGTTCGACCGCCGCGGCGACCTGCCGCTCCTCGACCTTCAACTCCTCGGCGATGCGGCGGTGAAGTGAGATCATGCGCGACTCCTTTTGAAGCGGGCCGCGCTTGTAACGCCGTCCCGCCGGAGATAGCAAGCGGCGCCCGCCCGTCGCGTCAGCGAACCGCCTTGAGCTCCGCGTCCCACTTGCGCAATTGCGCGACCGGCTTGCCGTCGCATTCGCTTTGATCAACCTTGGAATGGCAATCCGGCGTGGGATTCCATCCGTCGCAGATCGGCGCGCCGCGGAAAGCGATGGACGGCCAGACCTCGACCGCCGAAGCGCCGTAGTTTTCGCCGACTTTTATCGCGCCGTCCCAGTCCTTCAACAATCCGGTTCTCGACCCATCCGGGCGCAAGGCGCCCGTCGAGGCGGTCTGGAACTGGATGGGGCCGCCGAGCCTCTGCATCGCGGCGTAGAGCACGCGATTCTCGGGAAACGGCGACTCCGCCAGATTATGGTTGCTGATGATGGCGCGCGGGCCGAGGGCGGCGCGGAATTCCTTCATGATGGCGATCGTGGTCTGAATGTCGAGCGGCCCGAAAACGCCGGTCGTCGCGCCTTGCGCATCCGTTTTGACCGACAAATTCTCGAAGGGATTCTGGGTGAAATCGACCCGCGTCGTCTTCCAGACGTCGAAATCGCGAATTGAATTGACCAGACAGGCCTTGAACTTGTCGTTGGTGAACCCGGCCTTGAACAAGGCGACGATCGATGGCGGGTCGGTCGGATTGACGTAAAACTCGTCTGACGTATGCGCGCATTCCGCGTCCGAAACCTGCGCGACGAGCGGCTCCGATTGATAGCGCGCCGCCAGTCGCGCCTCGAGATTTCGCCAGGCGTTGCGGTATGACGCGGTCCAGAAACGCGGAACGTCGACAGTGTTGTACGCGTTGACCCGAAGCCTGATCCCGCCCGGCGCGCCGTCGAGCGTCTTGACCCATTGCGGCGCGTCGACGCCGCCATTGACGCGAAGCACGACCCGCATCGGATGGCCGGAATTGGCGCTGTTGTAGCGACGGACTTTGTCGAGAGCGGCGTCGATCGCCGAGAAGTCGAGATTCGCCGCCGATTCAGGCTGCAATTGCCGCCAGGTGACGTTGATGACATAGCCCGACAGAATATTTGGCCGCGAAAACGCATCCTGGAGATCGTTCGCGGCGTTCCCCATCGAAATCAGGCCTTTGATCGAGGGCTTCAGCCCGGCGGCGCGCGGCGATGGCTTGCCAAGGCCCTGCGCGAAGCCTGCACCGCCACACGCGACGGGGACGAGGAGGGCCGCCACGACCGAGGATTTTCCCATTGTCATGCTGTGGCCTCCAGGGCGCGCCGAAGACAACCGAATCGATAACGTAAAGTCAGTCAGCGGATACTAATCTTTTCCGCGCGGCGGGGTAAAATCTGCCCGATCAACGCAGACCTTGCGAAATCACGCCCATGGCGCGATCGACATCGATCGTCCAGTTCGCATGCGCGTTCGCGCCGCACTGCGCCAGATCGACCGGCCTGCCGAAAACAACGCCGTGCCAGAGCGCCAGCGAGGCCAGGAGACCGGTGTGCGTCGGCAGAAAGGTCGGCTGTGATTCGACCGTGATGTAACGCGCGTCATCGCGACAGAAAACGCTATTGTAGATAGACGACCCCCCAAGACCGACAAAATTTTTCGCATTAGCGAACCAGGCTATCTTTGCTTCAATCGTGTATAGCTCGGGCTCAAAACACACGAAATTCAGCTTTTTCAATTCCGCCATGAATTTTTCCTCATTCTCAAGCACGCGATAGCGCGGATTGATCGAGGACAAATTTTTGCGCCCGAGGTAGATATTTTTGGGTAGGTCGGGCCGATTGCGAAATCTTTCCGCGATATTGCCGTACCGCTCAAAATCATTGAACGACACCGTCAAATCGACCGAATTGTGACGAAACATTTTCAGGTTGCGAATATGATATATCCTGGTTGGATCGTGATCGATGACGTTCGCTGGATCGATATTGCAAAACGCCAAAAACTCCTTTTGCCATTTGGACGGGCATTTGAGCAGTATCTTGCGGGCTGGATCCAAACGTTTGACATATTCGAGCCGCGGCAAGACCAGACGAATCCACCGCCCCCAATTGTCTGGCTCGATCGGCGTCAGCAGATAAACCGGCTCGTCGATGTCGATCGCTTCCCGCATCGCATCCTTGGGCCAACTCACATTCATGCCCCCGTCCGCGAACAGACATTCCGGCATGGACGCGGGAGACGCGCCTCGCAGGGCGCGACTATAGAATTCGAAACCGCTCCGGCGGAACTTCAACGAATCGAAGAAGACGTTCTGCTCCGCATCGACAATAAAATTAGAACCGAAAACAAAACAGTTCGAGAATTCCTGGATCAACATGTTCTGACGGAAGCGAACATGTTCCCAGACCGCTGGCGTGCTGTGATTGGCGTCGGGATCGTTCGAAACGATCTGGGGCCGATAGTGAAAAAAGCGGCGTTCGGATTCGAGCGTCGTCGCGCCGAACTCCGCCTGCAATTCGTGACGATCGAGGTCCGGAATGCGCCCGAAAATCACCCGCTCTTCATTTGACGACATGACACGGACCTTCCTTGAAACACCGAAGCTTTCTCGACCCCATGAGCGAACATGCGGGCGCATAGCGGTCGGTCATGCGCCGGACTTGAGCTGTTGCAGGAACTTCCGATAAGGCGACCGCGGAAAACTCAACATCGCGGAAAAGGCCTTGGCGAATTCGGCGCCGGGATTGTATGCGATATTGTTAAGGTACGGAAACATGAAAAACGATTCTCTCTGCTCATCGTGTACTATATGATGCATGTAACGCTCGATGTTCTGCGTAATGACAATGTCTGGATCGATCAGCCTGACCAGCTCCTCATGGAAAAATTGAGTTCTCAAAAACACAACCTCGGAAAACAGCGCGCCGAGGAACCGGCACAGATCGCGACCAAACGAATCGCCAAACAACAGAACTCTTTCCCTGCCGACCGGTTCGGCCGCGATGTGAATATCGACGAGGCCGTTGTTTCCGCCGGCGATGGAATTGGAGAAATATTTCGCTCTGAGAGCGCCGTTGAAAAATAATTCCTCCGTCGCCATGACAGGTTCGAGTTTGGAGCCAAGGTCGCCGACATGCTTCCTGGACAAACCCAAATGATTCAACAGGCCTTCGACAATCGGGCCGGCGCCTTCAAGACGAAGCGCATCCAGCAATCGACCCGCAGCTAGGATTGTGCCCTTGTCCGTCATATGCGTGTCGGTTCTTTTATAAAGATCGTTTTTGTTTTCAAAGCTGTTGTGCAGATAGATGATCCGGTCGTCGAGCGAGCCGATTCTGCTCTCGAACCGGCGCGACAGGCTTTGCGGCGGAGCCAAAGGCCATTCATCGACGAGCACCGTCTGTTTGTCCGGGAACACGATATGGAAATAAGTCTTTTTCAGTTCGTCGCAAAGGCGGTGTCGCGCGCGGATGTTGTTCTCAAAACTCGCGAACGCCTGCTCCGGAACCGGAATGTCGCCCAGAACGCGATCCATGACTCTGTGCGCGCCCTGGGCCAGAAACAAATGCTCGCGGCGTCCAAACAAAACATCGTTGACAATATGTCCAGGAACCCACCTCGTGTTAGCAAGCATCGGAACATTCCCCTGAATCTCACATTCAGCTCGACCGGCCCTTCTTCGGCATGAAGGATTTTACCGCAATAAACGCCGACACATGCATGGTTCCCGCGCGCCCGTGAACTCCCGGCTCAGCTCCTTCAATGTTTCTTTCCAGATCGGCGCTTCGCGTGGAAATCGGAGGAGTCCGGCGCGCGGTCGTCGGGCGCGGGCGCCGGGTGGGAAGCAGGAATTTGCGCCGTCGCGTCCCACACCGTCACATGGGCGTCGAACATGTCGAGATCGCTCCAGTCGGGCGTGATCGCTTGATGGGCGCGCCGCCACGCGGCCTCGTCGCCCGTCAGCTTCTCGATGAGATCGGCGAGCGCCGAGCTGTTGCGCGCGGGGAAGGTGAAGCCGTTGACCCCATTTTTCACCCGTTCGCCCAGACCGGCGATGTCGCTGACGATCACCGGGCGTCCGAACATCCAGGCCTCCGACACCACCAGGCCGAAAACCTCCCACCAGGTCGAAGGCGCGATCACCCAATCCACCATCGTCATGCGCTCGGCGAGTTCGTCGCGCCCATAGCGCCCCAAATCGTGGATGCGCACGAGGTTGTCGTCGAGCGCGCGGATCTCCGCGATGAGGGCGTCGACCTTGGCGAGATAATCCTCGCTCGCATAATGGCGGTTGCCGCCGTTGATTGTGATTTCGAGGCCATTCTCGGGCAGACGCCGCTCGCGCGCCAGCACAAGGATCGCGTCGAGCATGACGTCGATGCCCTTGTTGTCGATGAACTGACCAAAAAAGCCGAAACGGTTGAGAAGGCGGCTATGTCGGGAGCGATCCACGGCGGGCGCCGGATGAACCTGCCCGTTGGGGATGACATGGCATTTGGCCGGATCGAGGCCCCATTCGCGGTAGCGTTGCGCGATGAACGCCGACGGAAAGAAGAAAAAGTCGCATTCGTCGAACAAAGCCTGAAGCCGCGCCGCCCGCAAGGTGAAAAATTCCGGGCGCAGGTGCGGGAAACAGCCGTGGCAGTCGATCGGCGTCGCCTTCCGGCAAAGATCGCGGCTGGTCGTCCGCACCATCTGGCCGCCTGCGAGGCAGATCGCCATCATTTCATGGAAGGTCACGCCGATTTTCGCGTTCGGAACGGCGAGACGGGCGGCGCGGATCGATTCGACCCCGATGCGATGATAATGATGAAAATGGACCACGTCCGGCGCGATTTCAGCGACCAGATCGCGAAAGAACTTCAGCGAACGCCACTCGCCGACCGAATTATGCGTGAAATTATAGTGCTGGGGAAAATAGAAATACTGGTTTTCTTCTCCCGGCATCGGCACGATCGGCGCCCCGGGCTTGCCGAAGTCGCTTTCCTGATCGGCCTCAAGCGCCGCGATCATATAGGCTTCGTGGCCGCTCGCGATCGCCGCCCGGCGCAGTTCATCGGCAACCTGCTGCGCGCCGCCGGGCGTGACCGCCGGGTGCATATAGCTGACGAAAAGGATGCGCATTTCAGGCTTCCGTGAAATCTTGGGAATCTTGGGAATCTTGGGAATCTTGGGAATCTTGGAAATCTTGGTCCGCCGAAGCTTCGCTCGGCGTTTCGCGCCCATGCTCGGGAAGGTCGCGCGTCGCCGTCATGATGTCGGGACTGGACTGGAACAAGCCGCTGTAACGCGACGAGAACAAATGCCGGTTGACCAGCTGGGCGCCGCGGTATTGCTCGCCTTTCGCCCTGGACCCCTGCCCTTCGAGATGAATGAGGCGCAGGTCCGGATCGACCGCCACCGGGCCGATTTCGCGCGCCCAGCGCAGCGACAGGTCGGCGTCTTCATAATGGCCATAGATGTAGCGGGTCGAGAAACCGCCGATCTTCTCGAACGCTTGGCGCTCAAAAGCCATGACCGCGCCGGAGATCGCCGGCACGACGGTCGGGCGGCGCCATCGATGGGCGTCGAAGGGAACGCCCTTGTCGAAATGTTCGACCCGCGCCAGTTTGACCGAAACCGGCGGCGCGTCCTGGTCGGCAAGGCCGGGGCCAGCGCCGCGGATGAAGACGTCCTGTTCGAAATACATGCCCCCATGCATCAGGTTCTGTTCATCGTAGAACAGAAGGCCGCCCCACAAGACTTCGCCCAGATCGTCGCGCGCCAGCGCGCGCCGCAATGGCTCGACCTGAGTTTTCATCGGATAGATGTCGGGATTGACGATGGTGACGCGGTCGCCGCGCGCCAGCGAAACGCCGACATTGTTCGCGGCGCCGAAGCCGACATTGTCGCTCATCACCACCACGGTGATCATCACGTCGTAGAGCTCGGCGATCATCCGGCCGATCCGCAAGGCGGCGTCGCCGTCCTCGGGCGAATTGCAGACATAAATCCATTCGCCGAAATCCACGCCCATCCGCTTGAACAGCACCGGCTGGAGCAGCATCGGCTCGACCGAGCCGAACAGGACGGTCAGAAAAGAACCGGAAACCGGACGGGGGCGGAAGGTTTCGACATAGGGCGACCGCGAATTGGCCCGGACATGGCTGGAAAACAACGAAACCAGGCTTTGGCCCGCCTCGCTGGCGAGGAATTGATGGAGGCCGGCTTCGAGGCCGCGATGCGACTGGGCGTTTTTCATACGGACGAGCAAAGTGTCGAGCATGCGCCGATCCGCCCAGATCTGAGGCGTCGCCGGTCCCTTGAAATGGGCGGCGCGCGAGCGCGCATGGAGCGTCATCTGCTGCTTGAGCAGGTTTTTGGACGGCGTGCGGCCGAGAATGACGAAGCCGTAATCATAGGCGACCTCGCGATGGCCGCTTTCGACATCCTTGCGCGCGTGACGGAAAACAGCGTCCGGCGGAATATCGACGGTGAATTCGGGACAGGCGAGGCGCCAATGCGGCGGATCGACGCCCTCGTCGCCGAGCCAGCCGGAAATCATGAAAGCGCCCGATTCCGAAACCGAAAAATGTTCGACGCCGCCGGCAAGGCTCATCAGCTCCCGGCCATGGAGGGGCAGGCGGCTTTCGTCGACGCCATGAGCCAGGAAATGATGGTAGGCGTCGCGGTGACGCCCCGTCGCGATGCCCTCGCGCACGTCGGGATTTTGCTCGAGATAGGCCTCTTCGTCGAATTCTGGAAATGTCACTTTGAACATTGAGGCGATCACCACCCGGCGTGACGACAGAGACAGATCAAATCTTGCGGCCCATCGCCGCACTCTACAGATAACCTGTCACAATCGAATGGTCCAAGGCTTTCTCTGGGGAAAAGCCTGCCAAAATGTTGTTTCGACACGATCCGGCGCTATCCGGGGTCGAAATCTATTCCGGCAGGGCGATGGCGGCGACGAGGCGGCCGTAATCCGGCTCCTGGCGGTGGGTCGTCCGGCGATAGGAAAAAAAGCGCGCCTCGTCGGCGTATGTGTCGAGGCCGAGATCGTTGAACCAACCGATTCCCGCCCGCGCCGCGCGCATTGCGAGAAATCCCGGCAGGTCGAAGAAACGATGGCCGGGCTTGCCGGAGGGCGTGAAAAATTTCGCGAAAGCGGCGTCCTCGGCTTCGAAGCGCGCGAAAAATTCCGGTCCGACCTCGTAACTTTTCGGCCCGATCGTCGGCCCCAGCGCGCCGGCTATATTGGCGCGCCGGGCGCCGAGCGCCTCCATCGCCGCGACCAGCGACTCGACCATGCCGGTCAGCGCGCCTTTCCAGCCGGCATGGGCCGCGCCGATCACGCCGGCGGCGAGATCGGCGAACAGCAGCACGCCGCAATCGGCCCCGGTGACGCCGAGCGCCAGGCCGGGCGTGGCGGTGACCAGTCCGTCGCAGCGCGGCCTGTCGCCCTCGGCCCAGGGCGCGGAGACCGCCAAGGCGTCGGCGGAATGGATCTGGTAGGGCACGAGGAAATTCGGCGGCGACACGCCGAGAACCCGCGCCATGCGGGCGCGATTTTCCGCCACTGCCGCCGGATCGTCATTCGAGCCGACACCGCCGTTGAGGCTGGCGTAAACGCCTTGCGACACGCCGCCCTGGCGGGTGAAAAAGGCGTGCGCCGCGCCTTGCAGCGCGGGCGCGCGGATCGCCGCGCGCGCGATCTCCGTATCGGTCACGCCGAAACCGCCGGCGTAAAACCCGGCGCCTCTTTCAGGTTGCGGCGCGTCACGCCGAGAACCTTGAACAAGGCGCCCATTTCGCCCTCCCCGTCGCCGGTGAGCCGGCCAAGAGCGGAATCGACCGCCGCCGCCTGTTCCGGCGTGGCGTTGCGCTTGAGCGCCTCGGCGCGCTGGACGATTCCCAGCTCGCGCAGAAAGGCGCCCTGGTCGACCGGGCCATGCACCAGCGCGTCGGTGGCGGCGGCGGCGCGCGCCAGCGCCGAAAAATCGACATGGGTGGTGAGATCGGCGAGTCCCGGCTCGGCCAGCGGATCGACGAACTGGTGCGCCTTCACCGCCTGGAGGGTCTCGCCGAAATCGTTGCGCCGATAGCCATAGTCGATCGCCAGCGCCGCGCCATTGTCGGTGACGATGCGCGCGGCGATCCGGATCATCAGCCGCTGCGCGGCGGCGCCGAGTTCGAAAATGGCGCCATTGGGCGCGTCCGGCTTGATATAGGGTTCGACCTCCGGGTTGAGGCTGAAGGCGAGCTGGCCTTCGGGATCGACGCCGATCAGCCTTTCCCTCCAGCCCTGCGCGGTCTTGAGAAACTGGCGCACCGGAAGGGCGTCGAAAAATTCATTGGCGATGAAGATCGCCGGGCCGTGCGGAATTTCGTCGAGGCTCTTGCGCCAGTTCGCCGCCTTGCCGCTGTCGGCGAGAGCGGCGCTTTGCCGCGCGGCGAGCAGATCGCTGGCCTCGACCAGCTCCACCTCGATCGCCGCGAAAAAATCCGGCGCGGCGCGGGCGGCGCGCAGGGCGTCGGCCATCAGCGCGCCGCGTCCCGGCCCCAGTTCGACCAGCCGCACATGCGGCGGCGAACCGATCTGGCTCCAGATTTCCGCCGCCCACAGGCCGATCAATTCGCCGAACATCTGCGAAATTTCCGGCGCGGTGATGAAATCGCCGGCCACGCCGAAGGGATCGCGGCTGGTGTAATAGCCCTTGGTGGGATGGGTAAGGGCGAGCGCCATATAGCGTTCGAGCGAGATCGGCCCTTCGTCGGCGATGATCTCGCCGATGTCGTCCTTGAGCGTGTGCTCCCGAGCCTCGGTCATCGCCCCTCCGCCGTCGCATTTTCCGCCGCAGCTGGCCCACGGCGCAAGGAATGAACAATCATCAGCGCCCCCAGCAAGACGAGCGGCGCGGAAAGCAGCATGCCCATGGTTGCGCCGCCGAACAGAAAGCCCAGCTGCGGATCGGGCTCGCGGAAAAATTCGGAAAAAATCCGCGCCAGACCATAAAGGCCGATGAACAGACCCGAGGTCAAGCCCGGCCGCCGATAGGCGCCGGCGCGCACGGCCAAAGCCATGACCAGCCCCAGCGCGAGGCCTTCCAGCCCCGCCTCGTAGAGCTGGCTCGGATGGCGCGGCAGCGGGCCGGCGCCGGGAAAGATCATCGCCCAGGGAACGTCGCTCGGCCGGCCCCATAATTCAGGCTTGATGAAATTGGCGAGGCGCACCAGGAACAGGCCGATCGGCGCGACCGTACAGGACAGGTCGGCGACGCTGAAAAACGGGATTTTCTCGCGCCGGGCGAACAGCCAGGCGCCCAGCGCCGCCCCGGCCAGGCCGCCATGGAACGACATGCCGCCGTTCCACACCTGCGGAATTTCGAGCGGATGCTGGAGAAAAAACGGCAGATTATAGAACAGCACATAGCCGGTGCGCCCGCCCAGCACGGCGCCGAAGGCGATAGTGACCAGAAGGTCGTCGAGACTGTCCGGCGAAGGCCGCCGGACATCCCCCCAGAGCGAATCCTTGCCCGCCAGACGCGCGGCGATCAGCCAGCCCGCGATCAGCGAGACGATATAGCCCATGGCGTACCAGCGGATCGGAAAGGGCCCGATATGGACCATGACCGGATCGATCACCGGAAAGGGCAGGAGAAATAGCGGCATGTCGGCGTCTCTCGGACGGGCGGGTCGACGGCGATTTGGCGGAATCGCATTCTGCTTCGCTTTCTAGCGCGTTGGCGGCGATTTTAGCGCAGGCCCTCAACAAAATTGTTGCGCCGGCGCCGTCTTGCGCCCATTTCTCGGCGACACCCATCCTTCGGAGCCTTGCTCATGAGCGCCTCGCCCAACCGTTTCTTCGACGACATGACCCGTCTGTTCACCGACGCCGCCGGCGCCGCGCGCAGCCTCGGCCGCGAGGCGGAAATGGCGATCAAAACCCAGGTGGAGCGGCTGCTCGCCGGCATGGACGTGGTGACGCGCGAGGAATTCGAGGCGGTGCGCGACATGGCGGTGGCCGCGCGCAACGCCAATGACGCGCTGGAGCGCCGGATCGGCGAGCTCGAAGCGGAAATCGCCGAACTGAAAAAGCAAGCCTGAGCCGATCAGATTAGCTGTGGACGCAGCGGTAACGCGGATGGACGGAGTTTAGCGAATCCAGCACCTTCCAGCCGCGTCGCACGGGATTCCGTCGCCGGACAAATCCGATTATATTGGTTTTGCGCGGTGATTCGGTAGAGGACTCAAACAGTTCGGGTGTCCCGGCGCCGCGCGCGTAAAAGCCGCGTTCCCGTGAACTTCGCCGCGCCGTTCGCATTCGCAGCGCCGCCTGGGACCGATTCATGCTGCTGTCTGGAATTGAAACCAACGATAGAGTCGAACATCCGGTCGATGTCATCGAACGGATCGCCTTGCTGCGCGACTGGGCCTTCGACCGCGACGATCCCGATGAAATATCGATCGGCGTGTCGGGGCGCTGGGCGGAATATACCGTCGCCTTCACCTGGCTGTCGCAATATGAGGCGCTTCATCTCGGCTGCGCCTTCGATTTCAAGGTTCCCGAACGCCGCCGCGCCGAGACGTCCCAGCTCGTCGCCCGCATCAACGAGCAATTGTGGATCGGCCATTTCGACGTCTGGTCCAAGGACAATGTCGTCATGTTCCGCCACGCCATGCTGCTGGCGGGCGGCGCCGAGCCCGGCGACGCCCAGTGCGAGGCGGCTTTGGCCAATGCGCTCGAAGCCTGCGAACGCTATTATCAGGCCTTCCAGTTCGTGGTCTGGGCCGGCAAGACCGCCGACGAGGCGCTGGAAGGCGCCTTGATCGACACGCGCGGCGAGGCGTGATGGCGCCCGCGCCCGCCCTTGTGCTGATCGGTGCGGGCAAGATGGGCGCCGCGCTGCTCGGCGGCTGGCTCGCCGCCGGAATCGCGCCCGGCGACATCGCCGTCGTCGAGCCCCAGCCCTCCGAGGCGCTCGAAAAGCTCGCGGCGGAAAAAGGCTTTGCGCTCGACGGCGCGCCGGAACCCGCGCAAACATTGGTGCTGGCGATCAAACCGCAAATGCTGGACAAGGCCGCGCCCGGCCTCGCGCCCTGGCTCGATTCCGAAAGCCTGCTGATTTCGATTGTCGCCGGCAAGACCATCGCCAATCTTAGCCGCCGTCTGCCCGCCCGGAGTATTGTGCGCGCCATGCCCAACACCCCGGCGGCGATCGGGCGCGGGATCACCGGCGCCTTCGCCAATTCCCATGTCACGCCGGCGCAGCGCGACAGGGCGCAAAGCCTGCTGTCGGGCGTCGGCGCGGTCGAATGGGTCGGCTCGGAACAGGCGATCGACGCCGTGACCGCCGTTTCGGGCTCCGGCCCGGCCTATGTCTTCCTGCTGGTCGAGGCTTTGGCCCAGGGCGGCGAGGCGCTCGGCCTGCCGCCCGACCTCGCCATGCGCCTGGCGCGGGCCACCGTCGAAGGCTCCGGCGAACTTTTACGCCGCGCGCCGGACTCTTCCGCCGAAACCCTGCGCAAGAACGTCACCTCCCCCGGCGGGACCACCAAGGCCGCGCTCGACGTGCTGATGGCGCAAGACGGCCTCGCCGCCTTGATGGCCCGCGCGACCGCCGCCGCCGCCAAACGCGCCGGGGAATTGGCAGGCTGACCTTGCCACAGCGCCGGTTATGCCCCATTTTCGGGGGAGACCCCGAGGAGCGCGACGATGGAAAAGGCCGGCAAGGACGACAAAGGCGCGTCAAAGAACGACCCGCGCGAAAGAATTGTCGACGCCCTGATGGCGCTCGCCGCCGAAAAGCCCTGGGAAGAAATTTCGCTCGCCGATGTCGCCGACCGCGCCGGCGTCAGCCTCGCCCAGTTCCGTGATTTCTTCCCCTCCAAAGGCGCCGTTCTCGGCGGCTTTTCCCGGCGCATCGACCGAAAAGTGCTGGAAGGCGCGGCGAGCACGGACGAAAGCGCCAAGGACCGGCTGTTCGACGTGCTGATGCGGCGCTTCGACGCCATGGCGCCCTATAAGGCGGCGCTCAAAAACATCAACGCCTGGGCGATGCGCGATCCGCTCGCTTTGCCCTCGCTCAACCAGTTGGCGCTGAATTCCCTGCGCTTCATGGTGGAGGCGGCGGGGCTGTCGAGCGAGGCGCCGCTGGGCGCGCTCAAATTGCAGGGCCTGGCTTTGGCCTGGACCCATGTCTTCCACATCTGGCTCGCCGACGACAGCGCCGACAGTTCCGCAACCATGGCCGCGCTCGACCGCGAACTGGCGCGCGGCGAGACCCTGGTCGAGCGCGCGGAGGAAGCCCGGCGGCGCCTGGAGCCTTTGGCCAAACCGCTGATCGGGCTGGCGGAAAGGGTTTTCAGCGCGGTCGCGCGATCGCGATAGGTCGCCGCGACGCGCGATCCGTCATTGCGAGCGAAGCGAAGCAATCCACGTTTCAACCTGTCGGAAGATTGCATGGATTGCTTCGCGGAGCTTGTCATTGTACCGACCGAAGGCCGGATCCGTTGGCTCGCAATGACGACGACAAATGTTCGTCTCATACGGTTTCTGCAAGATTGCTTCGCAATCCGCAGAAACGCCATGGCGCGAAAACCCTCTATGTCGCGGGCGGATTTTCGCGCCAGCGGAATACGAATTCCGAATGAATCATTCGGAATTCGTATCATTCCTTCCCCAAACAACATTTCTTGTATTTCTTGCCGCTGCCGCAGGGACAGGGATCGTTGCGGCCGACGTTCTTGAGACGGTTTTCCGCCGGTTCGGCCGGCGTCTCGTCTTCCTCCTCGAAAACCGCCAGAGCGTCGAGCGCGTCTTCGACCGGCCGGATTCCGCGTTCTTCAAACAGATCGGCAAGGCTGGCGGCGGCGCGGCTGGCGCGCAGATCGCTTTGGAAATCCTCGAACGCCAGGACGTTCTTGTCCACAAGCCCTTGACGAAAGGCGCGCGCCGCCAGAGGCTCCAGTTCGCTCAGGCCCAGCAGCGCGACGCAGCCCTGCCAGCCATACCAGACGGGGTGGTTTTGGCGCGGCTGCAAGGTTTCGAAACAATGCGCGAGAAAAGCTTTCGCCTCGTCCATCGGAATTTCGCCGTTGGCGGCCAGGGCGGAAAAACATTCGAGCGCCGCGACCCGGCCCCATTCGTCGGCTTTCGGGGCCTCGATCAGCTTTTTCAGCCCGTCAAGATCGCCGGCATAAAGGCTGACCAGGATCGCCGGCAGGGTTTCCGATACCGCGTCGCCGATCATGTCGTAGAGCGCCTCGCCCTCCATCGCGACCGCCAGCAGCGGCGCCCAGGCCTCGGCCTCGCGCTTTTCCGCCATCAGATGCAGGCCGAAAAACACCTTTTCCGCATTTTCCGGGCTTCGATCCGCGCCCGAGGCGAAATTTTTGAGCGCGTCGAGCAAGGGACCGCGCGCGTCAGGCCATTTCTGGCGCAAGGTCATCAAGGCGTCGAGCGGGAAAGTCTCGGCGCCGGAAAGATCGTCCAGGGCAATTTCAACGAGGTTCATATTTATTCCCTTTTTTTGCCGCCGAAGGCGGCGCCCCTCGCATAAGCTCGGTGTCGCATTCGCTCCTAAAGCATTTTCAAGCGAAGTGGATGCCGGTTCGCGTTAAGAAAAGGGGATTATCCCCTTGACGCAAGTAGCCAAACAGTGTACAAATAGCGGCATAGGAGATCGCCGCTATGGAACCCCGCAAGCGCAACCGCCCTTCTAAAGCCGGCCAGAAAGAAAGCAACGTCCAGGCTTATTCGGTTCGCGAGTTTTTCGCCGAATTTCCGAACGACGACGCTTGCCTGACCCGCGTTATGGAAGTGCGTTATGGCCATCGTCACGTTTGCGCGAAATGCAAGACCGAGGCGACATTCCACAAAATCACCGGGCGCCGCGCCTTCGCTTGCGCGGCCTGCGGCGATCACGTTTACCCTTGCGCCGGAACCATTTTCGAGGACAGCCGGACGCCGCTGCAAACTTGGTTTTACGCGATCTATCTGTTCATCGCCACGCGCCACGGCGTCAGCGGCAAAGAGCTTCAAAGGACGCTTGGCGTCACTTACAAAACCGCATGGCGCATCGGTCATCAAATCCGCGACCTCATGACCAAGGCCGATGGCTTTGAAATGCTCAAAGGCCATGTAGAGATTGACGAGGCTTACGTCGGCGGCCGTCGCAGTGGCAAAGTCGGGCGCGGCGCGGCTGGCAAGACCATCGTTATGGGCTTCAAAGAACGCGGCGGCCGGATGGAAACCAAGATCATCCCGGACATCAAGACCGTGACCCTACGCGAGGCCGTTTTCGGAACGGTCGAGCCGGGATCGAAAGTTTCGACCGACGAACTGCTGTCCTACAATTTACTGGTCGGCGCTGGCTTCGATCATGAAACGGTCCGCCACGGTCGCAAGGAATATGCGCGCGGCGAGTGCCATGTGAACCACGTGGAGTCGTTTTGGAAGCTGTTCAAGGCGTCAGTTCGCGGGACGCATATCCATATCAGCGCGACCCATATGGATCGTTATCTTGGTGAGTTTTCGTTCCGCTCGAACCATCGCCAGATGCGGAATGCGATGTTTGATCTTTTGATTGCGGCGCTTTGATAAGCGCCGCTTTCAACGCAGCAAATTCGGCGCGGTCGATAGGACCGACGGCGCGGGCTTCTTCTTGAGCGACGAATTCGCTGATTCGCCCGGATTTTATGGCTTCGGCTAAGGATAACATGCGAAGACTCTTGTCAGTTTCATGCGACTATGATAACAGAAAAATGCGCAACGGCGCACTCGGATTGGACCCGAATGCGCCGCTGTTCCGTGCCCCTTCTGGAAGGGGGCCGGAAAGTGGATCAGGGCCTTAGCCCTGACCCTTTGTTAAGAGCAAGTGGCTGGCGGGTCGTGTCCACCAAACCACACAGGGATGGCGAGCCATCCCGGTTGCTCCGTTCTCCGGCGTCTAAACAGCGCCGGTCTGATCCCCCGGGTGAGGGATTTCATGAGGCTCCTGCGCGTCGGCGTTGGGAGCCTTATTCGTCAACGGATTCCGAATGAACCCAAATCGCTCTGCCGCCGCCATAGAAACTCTATATCCGCCAGGAACAGACCCGACGTAATCGAAGGTTTCATAATGGGCCATACGCGCCTGAACTTCCGAAGGGCGAAGTCGGACGCCGCGTTTTTGCGCGGCCAAAATGACGCGCTTTATGTCAAACGTCGCGCCAATCTGCCCTTTTTGTCCGCCATCCCAATATAGCTCTGACAGAATTTCACGCCATGGCTGCGAGATTGCCCCTCGTTGGCGCCCGGCTCTATAGCCGCTATCGCCGGTCTTTTCCATATACAAGGACGGCTCGGCAACGGGGGCGCGGGGAAGACCCAAAAGTTGAGTACGGAGCTTTTGCATCCCACGAAGCTCGGCCTCGGCCAGCTCCAATTCCCGCCGAAGGCTATCGACCTTGGCGGCGTGTGTTGCGATGAGGGAATCAATTTGCGTTGCGCTATTCATGTCGCGCAGATTAACCGCTTTCCAATATCGGTCAAGGGCTATTGGGGGCGCTATCCACGACGCGTATAATATTTCTTTTTACCAAACGAACCGTTCTGTTAAAAGAACATAACTGTAACTTGCCTCAAGGGGATAATCCCCTAAGAAAATGCGTTAAAACAAAAAACTAGCCCCTTCGCGTGCGCGAACGGGCGGTTTTTCAAACCGGCGCCCTCACGCTGGCGCGCAGGCCGCCGAGCGGGCTGTTGCTGAGAAAGATTTCGCCGCCATGCGAGCGGGCGATGTCGCGGGCGATGGCGAGGCCGAGGCCGGTGCCGCCCTCGTCCTGATTGCGGGCCTCGTCAAGCCGCACGAAAGGCCGGAACACCTCTTCGCGCTGTTCCGCCGGAATGCCCGGCCCGTCGTCATCGACGTGAATTTGCAGGAATTTCGCGTCGCAGGAGCCTTCGAGACGAATGCGGCGGCCGTGGCGCGCCGCATTGATCAGCAGATTGGCGAGACAGCGCTTGAAGGCGTCGGGGCGCACCGTGGCGATGGGTTCGCCGGCATAGATCACTTCGGTGGCGTGGCCGAGGCGCTCGCCCTCCTGGCGCAGGGTTTCGAGCATTGCGGGGATGTCGGTCGGCGCCGCCGCCTCGCCGATGTCGCCGCGCGCGAAGGCGAGATAGGCTTCGAGCATGCGCTGCATCTCGTCGACGTCGGCGGTCAGCTCGCGCGCCTCGTTCTGGTCGGACAGCAAGGCGAGCGACAGTTTGAACCGGGTGAGGATGGTGCGCAGATCGTGGCTCACGCCATTGAGCATGGTGGTGCGCTGCTCCATGGCGCGCTCGATGCGCCGCTTCATTTCGAGAAAGGCGTAAGCCGCGCGCCGCACCTCGCGCGCGCCGCGCGGGCGGAATTCGATCTCGCGGCCCTTGCCGAATTCCTCGGCCGCGTCGGCGAGGGCGAGAATCGGCCTGATCTGGTTGCGCAGGAACAGGATGGCGACGGTGATCAGCACCAAAGCGGCGCCGACCATCCAGACGATGAAAATCTCGCTGTTGGAGGCATAGGCCTGGCTGCGCAAGGCGACCACGCGCAGGATGGCGTCGCCCATGTCCACCCGCACCTCGATGAAATTGGAGCGCCCCACCGTGTCGATCCAGAACGGGCGGCGAATCTGCTTGGCGATCTCGCTCGACATGGCGCGATCGACCAGGGAAAAGAACGGCTTGGGCAGGGCCGGCGGCAGCGGCCCGGCGGGCAGGATCTCGACGTCGAGATTGAGCCGCCGGCGCGCGATCTCCTCCAGTTTGCTATTGTCGGGATCGAGCTTGTGGAAATCGCGATAGACGTCGATCAAGGCGGCGATGTCCTGGGTCACCGCATTGGACAGGCGGAAGGTCACCATCTGCCAATGGCGCTCCATGAACACCAGCGCCACCGCCGATTGCAGCAGGACCATGGGCAGGATGACGATGAGCAGTGAGCGCGCGTAAAGTCCCTTGGGCATGATTCCCGCGAGGGCGCGGGTGAAAGCCCGCCACGGGCGCAAGGCCGGAAGGAGGACTTTCGGCGCCTTTTTCATCGCTCGGTCGCCAATTTATAGCCGAAGCCGCGCACGGTCTGGAGATGCAGGGGATTGGCCGGATCGGTCTCGATCTTGCGGCGCAGCCGGTTGACCTGGACATCGACCGTGCGCTCGTTGGCCGCGCCGCCGCCGCCACCAAGCGCCTCGCGCGACACCGCCTCGCCCGGCGTCTCCACCAGCAGACGCAGCATGTCGCGTTCGCGCTCGGTGATGCGGATGACATCGTCGCCCTGCCGCAATTCGCCGCGATCGGGATCGAAGGCGAATTCGCCGAAACGCACGACATTGGCGCCCGGCGGCGCCGTGGCCGGCGAACGCGGCGCGGCGCGGCGCAGGATCGAGGCGACGCGCAGCGCCAGTTCGCGCGGCTCGAACGGCTTGGCCATGTAATCGTCGGCGCCGGCTTCGAGCCCTTTCAGGCGGTCGTCGATCTCGGAGCGCGCGGTCAGCATCAGGATCGGCGCCTCGGCCAGCGCGCTGTTTTCGGCGCGGATTTTTCCGGCGAATTCGACGCCGCTCTCGCCCGGCATCATCACGTCGAGAATGATCAGGTCGAAATGCAGCCCGCGCAGATGGGCGTAAGCCGCTTCCGCGCTTTCCGCCGCCGTCACGCGATAGCCCTCGCCCTGAAGAAAACGTTTCAGCAATTCGCGGATGCGGCGGTCGTCATCGACGATCAGCAGATGAAAGGCGTCATCGGCCAGGGGCTGGGCGTCCAGGTCGTTCATCGGGCGTCTCCGCAGGCGTCTTTCGGCGCGGGATCGCGCATGGCGGCAAGAAACGACGCGGCCTGCGCCCGCGCCCCCTCGGGCAGGTTGGCCAACGCCCGCGCGATGCGGCGCGATTGCAGCTGCGCCAGCTCCAGCGCCAGGCTTTTACCCTTGACGGTCGGATACATCAGGCGCTGGCGGCGGTCGAGCAGGCCCGGCCTTTGTTCGATGTAATGCTCGTCGAGCAGATCCTTCAGCACCCGCGACAGGCTCTGCTTGGTGATCTTGAGCAGGTCGAGCAGCTCCGCCACCGACAGTCCCGGCCGGCGCTCCACGAAATAGAGCACGCGATGATGGGCGCGGCCGAAATTATAGCGCGTCAGCAGCCGGTCGGCGTCGCCGACGAAATCGCGATAGGCGAAAAACAGCAGTTCGATCAGATCGAACATGGGTTCGGACGCGGCCGGCTCCGGCGACGGTTTTTTTGCTTGCCGCTCCAAAGCTTCCGCCATTCGGCCCGCCCTCCCGAAGCCGGTCGAGAATATGTCAGGTCTATTGACATATTTCAGGTCGCGGTTTAGTCGTCAAGCCTTCCTTTCAACGCGCTATCGAGGATCGCCTATGTCTGTGCTGCCTTTCGACCAACGCGACGGCTCCATCTGGATGAACGGCGCGCTCGTCGAATGGAAGGACGCCAAGCTCCACGTCCTGTCCCATGGCCTGCATTACGGCTCCTGCGTGTTCGAGGGCGAGCGCGCCTATGGCGGCGTCATTTTCAAGTCGCGCGAACATTCCGAGCGTTTCAGGAAATCGGCGCAATTGCTCGATTTTGAAATTCCTTTTTCGGTCGAGGAGCTGTTGGCGGCCAAGGATCTGGTGGTCGCCAAAAACGGCCTGAAAAACTGCTATGTCCGGCCTTTCGCCTGGCGCGGCTCGGAAATGATGGCGGTCGCCGCCCAGCACGCCAAAATCCATGTCGCCATCGCGGTCTGGGACTGGCCGTCGATGTTCGACATCGCCACCAAGATGAAGGGGATCAAGCTCGACATCGCCGAATATCGCCGCCCCGATCCGATGACCGCGCCGTGCCATTCCAAGGCCGCAGGCCTTTACATGATCTGCACCATCTCCAAGCACCGCGCCGAGCGCCGCGGCTATGCCGACGCCATGATGCTCGACTGGCAGGGCCGAGTCGCCGAATGCACTGGCGCCAACATCTTCTTCACCCGCAACGGCGAAATCCACACGCCGATCGCCGACTGCTTTCTGGACGGCATCACCCGGCAGACCGTGATCGCCCTCGCCAGGGCCAAGGGAATAAAGGTCGTCGAGCGCCGCATCCTGCCCGAGGAGCTGGCCGATTTCCAAGAGTCCTTCATCTGCGGCACCGGCGCCGAAGTGACGCCGGTCTCGGTCATCGGCCCTTATAATTTCGTCCCCGGCGCGATCTCGCGGAGCCTGATCGAAGCCTATGCCGAGGAAGTCCAGCCGAAAGTCGCCCAGCACGCCTGAGGAAACATCCCTCCCCCTTGTGGGGAGGGTGGCGAGCGCAGCGAGCCGGGTGGGGGCGCCGCAGGCAAGGACTACCGGGCGCCGCCGCCCTCCTCTCACTCTCCCGCGCAAAGCGGCCGACCCGACGGGCGGCCGCTTTTTTGTTTCCCCGCCCCTTGACACGCCGTATCTAAGATATATCTTGACTATTCGGTAGCGGAACAAAACATTCCTGCTCCAAGCGCACAGAACCAATCGCGCGAAGTCCGGACCCGTCCGGGCTTTTCATCCCCTAAGAAAAGATATATCGGAGATAATATATGTTCGCACATCACCACGGACGCCGTCACGGCTGCGGAGCCTTCGGCGAGGAAAGGGAAACAGCCATGAGCGAAGGGCCGTTCGGCCGTCATTTCCGGCGCGGCCGCCGCATGTTCGAGGGTGCCGAAGAGCTGTTCAAGGGCCGTCACGGCTTCGGACGCGGCGAAAGGAGCCGGATCTTCGACAGCGGCGAATTGAAACTGGTCTTTCTTGCCTTGATCGAGATCGAGCCGCGCCACGGCTACGATCTGATCCGCGAAATCGAGACCCGCGGCAACGGCGCCTACGCTCCCAGCCCCGGCATCGTCTATCCGACGCTGGCCCTGCTCGAAGAAACCGGCCAGATCGAGGCGCGCGCCTCGGAAGGCGCGAAGAAGCAATTCGCCTTGACCGAAGCCGGCAAGGCTTTCCTCGACCAGAACCGCACCCAGGCCAATGCGGCGCTGGCGCGGCTCGACGAAATCGCCGCGCGCGCCGCGCCGATGGAGGCCGGCCCGGTCGCCCGCGCCATGGGCAATCTGCGCACGGCTTTGCATCAGCGCCTTGCCGGCGCCGCCGACAAGAAAGTCCTGTTCGAAGTCGCCGACATTCTCGACGAGGCGGCGCGCAAGATCGAAAGGCTTTGAGAGGCGGGCGCGCAAGCGCCCGTCAACACGCGTGGTCGAAACCCGACGCCTGGCTCCCAGTTATGAATGACCCGGAACGGCGGGTAGCAGACGGCCACGAACGCCACCGGCAAGGGCGGCTTGGGGCCAGGAAGCTGTCCCTCGTCGTGCAATCAAGGTGCCGCGCGGCGGACAAAAAAACGCGTTTCGAAAATCACGAATTTCGAAAGAGACGTGATTTGGCGTAATGCGGCATATACGAACGCCCGTGCATTGAAGATATAGACAGCGGCTCTTGCCGCAGGCCAGTCGAATACCCAAATAGAACAAGGGAAAAACGAGGACATCATCAATATGTTTACCACCAATACGGCATCGGCAAGCGATCCATCGATATATTCGACGCTCCGCGAGGAATGCGAAAAGCTCTTGCAGATCGCAGAGAGGCTCGAAGATAAGGCGCGAGCAAATCGTGACGCATTTTCTGAAGATCAAGAGTTTCTGCAATTGAAAAATAAATTTCGTTCGCGCTGCATATCGGTTCATAGCATCGGTTGCTGCCTCTGATGTCCTTAAATCCGAAATGGCTTGAAGTCCTCAAGGGTGACGACCGCTTGGCCGTTGCCATAGCTTGCGGCTTATTTTTACTCGCCGCAAAATTTGGATGGATTCCGTCCCTCCCGCTCTGGACGCTTCAATCTGCTTGGTTTGGTCTGTTTCTCTTTGGGTGCTTGTGGGGTGTGACCCTTATTGTCCCGCTTTTCATGCTTTTGGAATTATTGTGGCTTTGGCTTAGACGCTTGCGCTCGCATCGACGGTAGAAAAGTCCTTCGTGCAAAAAACAAGGATACAATTGAAAACGTCGAAAAGCTGAGCGCACGAAAATATCGTTCAAATGACGCTTTGAGGCACGATCCAGATTCAAGGTGAGATACGGCGAGGGTTAGCCGCGACCTATCCAACGCATGAGCCAATTCTTCAGCTCGCTCGGCCTCGTCTTGGGTTCGGCGGCCCTGTTCGGCTTCTCCGCTTCCCTTCCAGTCACCACGGCCCGCGCACGCTTAAGCTCTGCAACACCCTTCTCCGTCATCATGTTCGTTGGCAGATCGCTGATTGAGTAAAGCCATAGAAGGGAACACATGCAACCAAGTTCGCGGCCCGGTATGTCGATCTCATCTAAGTAGCCATTGGGGCCAACTTTCATAAGCCCCTTCTCGATAGCCCAACTGCCCCGAATGGCATAAACTCGGCCGTCCCGCTGTTGGTGGTTGTAGGTTTTTTGGTATTCGCCCTGCGCGTCCATATCGCTATACTGCCAGATTGCAGCAAGCGGACTGCCTGTGAGTACAAAGATGTGCTCGATTTCAGTGGAAAAGCTCCTGGCTTTGTAGGTGTAAAATAGCCTGTCCCACTTTACCAAATATCGAAGCTCTTTCTTGATCTCGGCAATTTTGCTCTTTATTGCTTTAGCTTTTGTTCCACCACTCGGAACTTGTTCAAGGAACTCCCTTAATATGACCTGCAATTGGCCGATCTGGTCATCTAGATAAATGTCAGCCTGAGAACGATAGTTCTCAACACACCACTTAAACCGCTCGGTGATGGATGGGAGGAGTGTATCAAATAGCTTGGCTACATGACTTCCGCTAGAACTGACGTTCTGTGCTTCGCTTTCGCCGCCGCCGGATATTAGTCTGGTCGGCATTCCCCGAACCTGAATCACGTTGTCGAGAAAGCCTTTGCATACCCGTCCGTACCTCGCCGTAGCGTCTGCACTGCTCGGTATGATTGAGTGAACCGATTTTGAGACATCGGCGTAAGCGTCCTCAAGATGGTTCGGATATTGTGGGCCTGATTTTAGAAAGGCCGCCAATATCTCCCCGATGGCGTTGATCGCCTCTCTCGTCTCGATGATCGACCGCGTATCTTCCATCACGCGCCTATTCTTGAAATCGTCGCCGCGCTGACATTATAGCTGCGGCCGATCTCTGCAAGCGTTTCCTCGCCCTTGTCGCGGCGGCGAGTGGCGTCTTTGCGCTTCAACGGCCGCTAATGGTTCAAGATGAGATGGTCGCCGACCAGATCAGGATGGTCAGCAAAGAGCCTTTGGACTAAACCGCTTTCGCGGTAGGGGCGGCGAGAAGCGGCGAGATTCGTGATCGTGCAATTCCTGAGGCGACGCGGCTGACCTGTCTCAAAATCGTGGGGTTCAACCCCATGCGAGACAGGAGCTTTCGCGATGATCGACAAGCCAAACAGCCCATTGCGCCAGCGCATGACCGAGGACATGACGGCGCGCCGCTTCACCGAGAAGGTCCAGAAGGACTACATCCGCCACGTGCGGAACTTCGCGGTCTTTCTCCGCCGTTCGCCGGACGCCGCCACGGCCGAGGACGTTCGGCTCTTCCAGCTGCATATGGCCAATCGGCAGATCGGCGCGCCGACCATCAACGCCGCCGTCGCCGCGCTGCGGTTCTTCTTCAACGTCACGCTCGAACGGCCTGAACTCGCCCGCCATCTCGCTGGCGTGCATAAGCCGCGCAGGGCGCCGGTGGTGCTGAACCAGGAGGAGGTGGCCCGCCTCCTCGAAGCCGCGCCCGGCCTCAAGTACAAGGCCGCCTTCGGCGTCGCCTATGGCGCGGGATTGCGCGTCTCCGAGGTCGCCGCCCTGAAAGTGTCGGACATCGACAGCAAGCGCATGACCTTGCGGGTCGAGCAGGGCAAGGGTCAGCGCGACCGCTATGTCATGCTCTCGCCGCAACTGCTCGAATGGCTGCGCGACTGGTGGCGGGCGGCGCGGCCCCAGGCCTGGCTGTTTCCCGGGCAGAACCCGGTCAACCCGATGTCGGCGCGCCAGTTGAGCCGCGTTGTGCGCGAAACGGCGCGGACAGCTGGCATCGCCAAGCGCGTGTCGCCCCACACCCTGCGGCACAGCTTCGCCACCCATCTGCTCGAACAGAACGTCGACATCCGCGTCATCCAGGTCCTGCTCGGACACGCCAAGCTGGAGACGACGGCGCTTTACACCCGCGTCGCCGTCAACACGATCCGCGACGTCACCAGCCCGCTGGAAAAGCTCACCGCGAACCTCACCGGGCGCGCGCCGCCCGTTTGACGCACGCCGCATGCCGCGGCCTCATCTTGAAGTCGCCGACATTTTTCACGCCCATGGCGCGGACTGGCGCAAGGCCAACGCCGGTCATGTCAGCCTCGCCCAATTGAAGGCGATGTCGGCGATCGAAAACTGCCGCACCTCCGCGCTCGGCGGTCATGTCGAGCGCTGCGAGGACTGCGCGCATACGCGCATCTCCTATAACTCCTGCCGCAACCGCCATTGTCCCAAGTGTCAGGCCGCCGCCGCCCGACAATGGCTGGCAGAACGAGAAGCCGAACTGCTGCCGGCTCCCTATTTCCACGTCGTCTTCACCGTGCCGGCCGCGGTCGCGGCGATCGCTTTCCAGAACAAGGCCGTCGTCTACGATCTGCTGTTCAAGGCGGCGGCCGAGACCCTGACCACCATCGCCGCCGATCCCAAACATCTCGGCGCCCGCATCGGCCTCACCGCCGTCCTGCACACATGGGGCTCGGCGCTGACCCATCATCCCCATGTCCACATCATCGTTCCCGGCGGCGGCCTGTCGCCGGACGGATCGCGCTGGATCGCCTGCAAGCCGGGCTTTTTCCTGTCGGTGCGCGTGCTCTCGCGCTTGTTCCGGCGGCTGTTCCTCGAAGGTCTCGCCACGCTGAACGCCGCCGGCCGCCTCACCTTCTTCGGCGATCTGGCGCCGCTCGCCGACAGAGAGGCTTTCGCCGCAGCCCTCGCGCCTTTGCGTCGCTCCGAATGGGTCGTTTACGCCAAGCGGCCCTTCGCCGGTCCAAAGGCTGTGCTCGCCTATTTGTCGCGCTATACCCATCGGGTCGCCATCTCGAACTCCCGGCTCATCGCGCTCGACGACGCGGGCGTCACCTTCAAATGGAAAGATTATCGGATCAAGGAAGGCGACCAGCTCAAGACCATGACGCTCGACGGGCCTGAGTTCATCCGCCGGTTTCTCATGCACGTGCTGCCAAGCGGCTTCCACCGCATCCGCCACTACGGCCTGTTCGCCAGCGCGGCGCGAGCCCGCAACATCGAGCGCGCCCGCGCGTTACTGGCCGTCGCCGAGACCCCGCCGCAACAACAGCCCGAGACGGATGGCGACGCCGATCCCGTTGACGGCGCGCACAAATGCCCCTGCTGCGGCGGCCGGATGATCATCATCGAAACGTTTGAAGGCGTGCGCCCCGCGCCGCCGGCCTCGCCCTGTCGGATCAGGATCGACACCTCATGACCATGACCCCACTTCCCGCTCCCCAGTTCTGCTTGCCTTCGCCGCCGACCTCGTTCTGGCCCGGGCGCGCCGCGCCCGAAACGCCCGCCCAAAGCTGCTTCAGCCCCATGACCTTCGGAAAAATCTACGCGCGGATCGCCCAAATCGCCTCCTCGCCGCACGTCACACCGTCAAATACCGGCGCCAAAGCGCAAAACAGACGCCCCGTTGCCCTGACCGCCGTCTTCAAATCCCCATAGCGAGCCTCGCGGCAACGGAGCCTTTCCGGCCCGCGGTTTCCTCCTTCGGAGGCTTTCGGTCGCCGGCCCCGCGCCGACCCGATCACGCGTGTGGGGGCCGGCGACCGAAACCCTTCACACTTCCTGAAGATCGCCGCAGCGATCTTCGTCTGCGGGTGAACGCTAATCAAGGTCTCGCGGATATGGATCACTGTCGAAAAAAAGGGCGCGGATCGGCCGCGCGTGTGGCGCCTCGCTGCGGCATTGCACAGCGAGACAATCGCGCGCTTTGTAAAAGCCTGCAGCGCATGATCCTGTATCGTCCCCACGGGGACGATTTGCACAACGTCCGCCTCAGGGCGCGCCGCCACAATCGGCTGAAACCCATTGCGCATCGATATTTGTGGTGTGGGTCACGGTCTGGCCGTTGACGATGACGCTCATGTTCTGGACGCCTGAATAGTGTTCCGGCGAATCGTAGGTGTACTCGACGTGTCCATGCCCGGTCATTTTGCCGGCGCACACCAGATCCAAGCTGAACGTCTGCCCGGACCTGCGGGTGTTGGTCGTCTTGCAGGTCTGGTTCGACCAGGCCCGAGTGTCGTTATTGACGTCCGCCTCCGTCATGCAATGGCGGACTGTCACGCCTTTGCTGACCGCGGCTTCTATGCGTGCGCGCGCTTCCGGCGGCAACTGCGACAGGTCGGGCATGCCCGGCGTTCGATCCATGGCGTTGCGAACCGTGATCTCCCACAGGCCCGCCTTGCCGTGTGAAGCCCAGGCGACCGCTGAAATCGCGCAGCCAGCGCCAACAGCGGTGACGAACCACAAAGCCCGAACGGTTTTCATTTGAAATTCCCGGGAACTCGACCCTTGCACTATGACCCCGGCCCGGAGGGGAGGCAAGGGAAGAGAAACGCTTTTCGAGACTTGTCGGAATGAGCGGTTACGCTCGGAGTCTGGCGCACGCTCGCTCTGGCATACGCCAACCGCCCTGAGTCTGGCGCACGCTCGCTCTGGCATACGCCAAAAGCTCGCTAGTCCGGGCGCCACCGCTCCAGCGCCGTCTCGTCCGCGTCTTTCGCCGCGACCCAGTCGCCCTGGCCGCCATCGGCGCGATGCTCCTTCTTCCAGAACGGCGCGCGGCTTTTCAAAAAATCCATCAGGTATTCGGCGGCCGAAAAAGCCGCGCCGCGATGGGCCGAGGCGCAAACCACCAGCACGATCTGCTCGCCGGGCCGGATCTTGCCAATGCGATGGATCACAATGACGCCAAGCAAAGGCCAGCGCCGCTCCGCCTCGGCGACGATGCGCGCGATCTCTTCTTCCGCCATGCCGGGATAATGCTCCAGTTCCAGCGCCTGAAGCGTCCCGGCTTCGTCGCGGCACAGGCCGATGAAGCTCACCAGCGCGCCGATATCCGTGCGCCCCCGCGTCAAGGCGGCGCCCTCGGCGGCGGCGTCGAAATCTTGGCGTTGGACGCGGATTTTTTGCAGCGACATCGAATTTCCCGACGCTCTCGCCAGCAGGCGGCGATCTCGTGGCAATCTACCCCCGGCCGAAGCTCGCGAAAAGATTTTTGGCGATCCGCGCGCTCCTGTCCGTCAAAGCCAGTTCCACACAAGAATCGGATTCCACACTGAGCCACGACGGCGCCGTCTCGGCGCGTCCTCGACGAGGGTGGAATGACCAATCTTGCTTTAGCGGGCGACGGAAAACGGCGGCGCGCCTCGGCGGCGTTCGACCGGGCCGTGGCCAGCCAGAACGGCGACGAGATCGACAAGGCGTCGAAATTTCTGAAAAAAATGCTCGCGTCGGACGCCCGCGACGGCCAGGCGGCCTTTCGGCTCGGCGTGCTGCATTTCATGCGCCGCCGTTACGACGACGCCTTGCGCGCCTTCACCCAGGCGGCGCGCGCTTTGCCGCGAGAGCCGGTGGTTCGCGCCAATCTCGGCGCCGTTGCTCTGGCGCTTGGACGCGCCGAGGACGCGATTTTCTGGTGCGACGAAGCCCTGGCGTCGAAGCCCGACGCCGCCAAGGTCTGGAATACGCGCGGCGCCGCCCTGCGGGCCTTGCGCCGGAACGAGGAAGCGGCGCAAAGTTTTGAGCGGGCGCTGGGCCTCGATCCGAATTTCGTGGACGCCCTGAGCAATCATGGCTGCGCGCTCAACGAGTTGGGCCGTAATGACGAGGCCCTGTCGGCTTTGGACAAAGCGCTGGCGATTCAGCCCCATTCCAGCCCGCTGCTGTGCAATCGCGGCGCCGTGCTGGTCAATCTCGAACGCCCGGCCGACGCTTTGATCTCGCTCGACAAGGCGCTGGCCTTGGCGCCCGATAATGTCGTGGCGATCAATAATCGGGCGCTGGCGCTCAAAATGCTCGACCGCCCCGAGGAAGCCCTGGTTTGCGCGACGGCGGCTCTGGCGGCCGATCCGAAACAGGCGGCGTCGTGGATGACGCAGGCCGGCGTCCTCGCCGATCTCGGCCGCGTCGACGAGGCGCTCGCCAGCTTCGACCGGGGTCTGGCGCTGGCCCCGCGCGATCCCGCCGGCCTCGCCAACAAGGGCCTTGTGCTCGGCGAAATCGGGCGTTTCGCTGAGGCCGCGGCGACCCTCCGCGAGGCCATCGCCCTCGCGCCGGGCCGCGCCAGCCTTTATTACAACCTGACCCAGACGACGAAACTCGCGCCCGACGATCCCGCCGTCGCCGCGATGAAGGCGCGCCTCGCGCAGGGCGAAACGCCGCCCGCCACGGACAGGGTTTTTTTGCATTACGGCCTCGCCAAGGTTCACGAGGATCTTGGCGAATGGGACGCGAGTTTCCGTCATCTTTCGGCCGGCGCCGCGTTGAAGCGCGGCCTTGTCCATTACGACGAAGCCGCGACGCTCGGCGACATGGCGCGCACGGCGCAGGTTTTCGATCGCCAGATGGCGGCGCGATTGGAGGGGCATGGCGACGACTCGGCGCGCCCGATTTTCATCGTCGGCATGCCGCGCAGCGGCAGCACCCTGGTCGAGCAGATTCTGTCGAGCCACGCGGGCGTCAGCGGCCTCGGCGAAATCGGCGCCTTCGGCAAGGCGATGCGCGGCGACGGCGCCGGCGCGCTCGCCTTTCCCGAATGGGTCCAGTCTCTTTCGCCCGCGCAGGTCGGCCGCGTCGGCGCGGCCTACGCCAGAAATATTCGCGAACTGGCGCCTGCGGCCGTCCGCGCCGTCGACAAGATGCTCGACAATTTCCGCTATCTCGGCCTGATCGCCGCCGCCCTGCCGAAGGCGCGCATCATCCACATCCGGCGCGATCCGGTGGAGACCTGCCTGTCCTGCTTTTCCAAATGGTTCGCCGCGGGCTATGATTTTTCCTACGATCTCGGCGAACTGGGCCGCTATTACCGCGCCCATGAAAGGCTGATGGGCCACTGGCGCGCGATCCTGCCGGCGGAAATGCTGATCGCGGTGGATTACGAAGCCATCGTCGCCGATCTGGAGGGCCAGAGCCGCCACCTCGCCGCCTTCTGCGGGTTGGAATGGGATCGGCGCTGCCTGGAGTTTCACAAGAACCAGCGGCAGGTGCGCACGGCGAGCAAGACCCAGGTGCGCCAACCCTTGTTCGACGGCTCGTCGCGGCGACGGGCCGCCCTCGCCCCGCATCTGGCGCCCTTGCTGAAGGCGCTGGGAGCCGACGATGAATAGCGGTTCTCATTGATGAGAACCGGTTAGGAGCCAACGCGATAGGGCGTCGCTGGACGCCCATCTTCCGACGGGCGATGGCCGAACTCATGCGAGGGATTCGGTGACCGCGATGAGTTGCGGTCCGCGAAAAAATATAAGCCAAGTCAATCGATCACGCGGCCCCGGAAACCGCCGGCGCGGGGAAGACCGCGCCATTGTCGCGCCCGCGTGACGATGGGCGTCAGGAGGCTCGAAACGAAAACGGCGACCGCGACTGAGTTGCGATCGCCGGTTTTTTGGAGCAGCGCGCTTTTCGTCCGTGAAAACCACGCTGCCGGTTCAGTTCAGGCTCACCAGCCGCCGGGGCCCCAATCGCCGCCCCGGCCGCGGTTATAGCCGTTGCCGTTGCCGTTGCCCCAGCCGTTGCCGCTCATGTCGGAGTCGCCGCCGAAGCTGAAGCTGCCGCTGCCATGGCCCCTTCCGGAGCCATAGCCGCGACCATAGCCACGACCGGAGCCGTTGCCGTAATAATCGTCGTCATAGCCATAGCGGTCGTAGCCATAGCGCGGGCCGTAGCCCGGGCCGGGACCATAGCCGGGGCCAGGGCCATAGCCGGGGCCGGGGCCATAGCCATAAGCCGCCGGCGGGGGAGCGCCGTAGCCGGCGGGCGGCGCCGCCTGCGGAGCCGCATTGGGGGCCGGCGCGGCCGATTGCTGGGCGAAGGCCGTGCTGGCGACGACGCCGGCGCCGAGGACGAGCGCCAGTCTGATCAAGCTTTTCATAACTTTACTCCCTTGTTCTTATACATCGGGGCCGTGAAGGCGGCCCCGCCAACAGAGCGGCTGAACGTTTTCGCGTTCGCGCCGCCAGCTCCAGGTTCGCGCATTGGTCGATCCTGGAAGAGGAACGCGCCACGCAGCAAACATGAAAGGCGTCATCAGATCCACGGAATTGAGCGGATCTGTCACTAAATTGACCAGACCGAAGCCGGGCGCGCGGCGGCGACGCCGCGCCATGCTCTCCACCGGCGCCAGACGCGTTTAACCCCCACCCGGACTACCGGGCTCACGGGCATTTCAATCCCGGCGATCATGGCCCGGAGCAGTTCGGAAAGAGGGCCCCTGCAAGAGAAAAACGAGTAACGGCGTTGGATAAGCGAAAAAACCCCAGCGGCGCTGGCGGAGCCATGCGCTCGATATGTCGCGGCGGTTAGAACTGAATGCCCGAGCGGTCCCGCAACGCTCGTCTTCATGCTCGACTGATGTCAATTTTCGTTAAAGCTACCCTGCAACGATATTTTCATTTGGCGCTATTTCTGCCGCTTTATTCAAAAATCCATACATGACAATGCTTTTATGTAAGGTCGCGATGGTGGACCTGTCAAGACGCAATGCGCGGAGAAGTGATTCAGGTTAACGGACGGGTCTGGCGGGTCAGGGCTCCGCGATCGTCCTGGTTGAGGTTTGCGCGTTTCCGGCGAACCTTGAGGCTGGGCCTGTCCTTTGGATCGCGGACGAAGTTCACGACCGTGTGTTTGGCGACAACCATGTCGCGTACGCCACTGCTTTGGCCTTTGCCGCCGAATGAACGATTTGGGCCGGATTCCCTCAACCGAATGAGGCGTCCGATCTCGAGCGCGATCGCCCCGCCCTTTCGCGAGAGCGCGTTCGGAAATCCTAGAGTCGAACGCGCTCTGTTATTTCATTGTTTTGACGCATATTCTTGTCCGAAAAGTCTATCAACTTTTCGGGAATATGCTCTAACCGCCGGTCATCGGCGGAAAGAACGCGATTTCCCGCGCGCCGACGATGCTTTGATCCGGCTTGGCGTGTTTCTTGTCGATGGCGGCGCGGACGATGGTTTCCGCAAAGGTCGCGGCATAGGCTTCGTCGCGGGCGCTCAGCCAGGCGATCAACTCGCCGAGCGTGCGCAAGGAGTCAGGCACGTCGACCTCTTCGGCGGATTTGCCGATCCGTTCGCGCAAAGAGGCGAAATAGATGAGCCTCATTCCTCGACCACATATTTGATGCCGGCGCGGAAATAATCCCAGCCGGTATAGAGCGTGAGGATCGCGGCGAGCCACAACAGAGCGAGGCCGATCCGCACCGTGCCGGGCAAGACCGCCTCGCCCGCCCGTCCCGCGATGAGAAAGGCGAGCGCCACAATTTGCAGGGTCGTCTTCCATTTGGCGACATTGCTGACCGGCACCGAAACCTTCAACTCGGCGAGAAATTCGCGCAGGCCGGAGACCAGGATTTCCCGGCAAAGAATCACGATGGCCGCCCATAGCGACCAGCTCTTGATCGTGCCGTCGGCGACAAGAATCATCAGCGCCGAGGACACCAGCAGCTTGTCGGCGATCGGGTCCAGCATCCGCCCCAGCGCCGATTGCTGCGCCCAGGCGCGGGCGAGATAGCCGTCGAAGAAATCAGTGATCCCGGCGACCGCGAAAAGCCCCAGCGCGGTCCAGCGCAAGGCGTAATTGTCGGGCCAGAAAAGGCAGGCGACCACCGCCGGCACGATGACGACCCGGCCGAAGGTCAAAAGGTTCGGCAGGTTGAAATTGCGACGGGCGCCGGAACGGGCGGGGCTGACGGACATGGTGCGAGGGAAGCGTTTTAAACGTTGCGCGTCAACGGATTTTTCGCCTTCCGCGACGCGGCGGGCCATTTGTCGCGGCTGGACCGCGCCACGCTTGATCGACTGAGCGTCATGGCCCTCACCCCTTTTCATGAAAATGGTCGAACACCAGTTTGGCCGTCGCCGCTGAAAAACCCGGCGTTTTTTCGAGATCGGCCAGCGCCGCCGCCGCCACGGCCTTGGCCGTCCCGAAGGCCTGGAGCAGCGCCCTTTTGCGCGCCGGGCCGACGCCGGCGATCTCGTCGAGCGGATTCTTGGCGAATTCCTTCTTGCGCCGCGCGCGATGGGTTCCGATGGCGAAGCGATGGGCCTCGTCGCGCAGGCGCTGGACGAAATAGAGCGCCGGATCGCGCGGCGCCAGTTTGAACGGCGCGCGCCCGGCGACGAAAAATGTCTCGCGGCCGGCGTTGCGGTCCGCCCCCTTGGCGATCGAGGCCAGAGTCACGCCGCTCACGCCCAGCTCCTCCAGCACGCCGCGCACCGCCTCGAACTGGCCGCGCCCGCCGTCGATCAGCAGCAGGTCGGGCGCCTGGGGGAAGGCTTCCGGGTCTTCCGGCGCCTCGGCCTCCTTGAGCAGGCGCGAGAAACGGCGCGAAAGAACCTCGCGCATCATGGCGTAATCGTCGCCGGGCGTGACCGGGCCTTTGATGTTGAAAGTCCGGTAATGGGTCTTCATGAATCCCTGCGGGCCGGCGACGATCATCGCGCCGATCGCCGAAGAGCCCATGATGTGGGAATTGTCATAGACCTCGACCCGGCGCGGCGCCTTCGCCATGCCGAAAGCCGCGCCCAGCGCCTCCAGCAGCTTCATCTGGCTGGCGCTGTCGGCGAGCCGCCGGCCCAGGGCCTCGCGGGCGTTGTTGCTGGCGTCGGCGACCATTTCCTTCTTCTCGCCGCGCTGGGGCGTGACGATCTCGATCCGATAGCCCTCGCGCTCGGCCAAGGCCTGTTCGAGCCAGGCCGCCTCCTCGATGGAATGGGACAGCAGCACGAGCCGCGCCGGCGGGCGCTCGGCATAGAACTGGGCCACGAAAGGCCCCAGCACCTCGCCGGCCGAAAGAGTCTTGTCGGCGCGCGGAAAATAGGCGCGATTGCCCCAGTTCTGGAAAGCGCGATAAAACACCGCCTCGACGCAGAACTGGCCCGCCTCCTCGTGAAGCGCGAAGACGTCGGCCTCGGGCACGGCGCGCGGATTGATCCCCTGCTGGCCCTGAATGGCGGCCAGAGCGGATATGCGGTCGCGCAGCCGCGCCGCGCGCTCGAATTCGAGTTTTTCGGCCGCCGCGTTCATTTCCTGCGCCAGCCGCTCGCGCACGGCGCGCGATTTTCCGGTCAGGAAATCGTGGGCCTCGCGCGCCAGTTCGGCGTAATTTTCCGGCGAAATTTCGCCGGCGCAGGGGCCGGCGCAGCGCTTGATCTGATAGAGGAGGCAGGGCCGGCTGCGGTTGTCGTAAAAGGAATTCTCGCAGGAGCGCAGCAAGAACGCGCGCTGGAGCACGTTGAGGGTGCGGTTGACCGCCCCCACATTGGCGAAAGGCCCGAAATAATCGCCTTTGCGATTGCGCGCGCCGCGATGCTTGGTGAGCTGCGCGCCGCGTTCGTCTTTTGTCAGAAGGATATAGGGGAAACTCTTGTCGTCGCGCATCAGCACGTTGAAGCGCGGCTTGAGCTGCTTGATGAGATTGGCTTCGAGCAGCAGAGCCTCGACCTCGGTGCGGGTCGAGACGAAGACCATCGAGGCGGTCAGCGCGATCATCCGCGCGATGCGATTGGCGTGGCCGGTCAGGCGGGTATAGGAGGCGATGCGTTTTTTGATGCTTTTCGCCTTGCCGACATAAAGCACCGCGCCGTCCTCGCCGATCATGCGATAGACGCCAGGCCCCATCGGCGCATGTTTCCAATGCGCGCGGATCGCCTTCAAGCCGCGCTTGAACGAGGAGGCGGCGGGCTCGGCGTCGAGATCGATATCGACCCCGGAGCTTCCCTCGGCGGAGAAAGACTCTTCCGCCTCTTCCACCTCGAAAACCTGTTCCGGCGGCGCGTCCATCGGGTTTTTCAAACGGCTCATCGCGCTAATCTAGCAGGCTGTTGAAGAAGTATCCCGTTTGGCTTTGAGGATGGCTTCGTCGCCGTTGTGATAAGCAAATTCGATCTCGATGGAGCCATCGTCGAGCAATTCGGCGGAGCCATCACCCGAGACTTCATCCATTTCGTCGAATCCGGCCCATGTGAATCCGATCGACGACCGGCTGTATTCGATGTCGAGACCGGCCCGCAGTGCTCCGAAGGCGATTTCGCCTTGGCCGTGGCCGGTGATGGTGATCGTCGCCGGCCCGCAGAGATCGAGATAGTCGCGATCCCAAATATCGGCCTCGACGATCCGCCAGTTGCCGACGAGCTGGCAGTTTGCCGGCGCGCTCATGTCGGCGCCGCCATGAGCTTGGGCAACCGCGTCAGATTATAGGCGGCGGCCGCGAAGACAAAGGCCCATCCGACGCGATCACGCCCACGGAATCTGGTCTTCTCCTGTCCGGCGATGGTCTTGATCCAGCCGAAGGCCTCTTCGATCCGCTTGCGGAGGCGCTGACTGACGGCGTAGCCGGCATGCCGCGTCGTGCGGCCGTCAATCGCCGACGAACGTCCGCTCGTATTCTGCGCCACATGCGGCGTCGCGTGCATCGACCGCAGTTCGTTGACGAAGTCTCGAGTGTCGTAAGCCTTGTCGGCGCCCAGTGTGACCGCATTCGGTCGATCGGCCCATGGCTCGATCATGTGAAGCGCCGCAATCCGTTCCGCGTGGCCATCCGCCTGTGTCAGGCAGGCGTCGACGACGAGGCCATTCCGGTTCTCCATCAGGGCGTGGCCCATGAAGCAGAGTTTGGCCTCCTTGCCTTTCCCTTTGCGATAAAGCTTGGCCTCGGGATCGGTGGTCGAGGCGTGCGTTTCGTTCGACCGCTTGGCGCCGTGAAAATCCGCTTCCTGGTTGCGCCCGCCGCTTTCAGTCGGCGGCTCATCCGATCCGTCCTTGGGGCGAAAGCTCTTCATCGACGCCCAGGCTTCGATCAGCGTGCCGTCGACCGAGAAGTGGTCCGTGCTCAAAAGTCGCTTCACGCGCGGCTGCTCCAGCACCGCCTTCATGAATTTCGCGGCGATCGCCCCTTCAAGAAGGCGATCCCGATTTTTGGAGAAAACTGAATGGTCCCATACCGCGTCATCGACACCCATGCCGACAAACCAGCGGAACAGAAGGTCGAACTCCAACCGCTCCATCAACTGGCGTTCCGAGCGGATCGTATAAAACGCTTGCAGCAACATCGCCCGCAAGAGTTTCTCCGGCGCGATCGACGGACGCCCCATCGGCGAATACAGCTCAGAAAACTCGCCGGCTAGCGTCGACAACGCCTCGTTCACGATCAAACGGATCACCCGCAGCGGATGATTTTGCCGAACACGGGCTTCCAAATCGACGTAGCTGAATAGCGCCCCAGTCCGCTCGTCTTCGCCCCGCATCATTCAGCCCCCGCACGTAGGGAGACTGAATCACACCTCGATTCCCGTGGCCAGATACTTTTTCAACAGCCTGCTAGAGCATATTCCCAAAACGTTGCAGACTTTTTGGACAAGAATATGCGTTAAAACAGTGAATTAGAGACTTTTTCCAATTCCGAAGGAACGGAAAAGGTTCTCGGCGCAAACGCAGCGCCGCGAAATGGGCGGCCAGAGGAGAAAAGCGCGGTCGCGTCGCGCACGTATTTCTGCAATGGACAAGATGTCGCCAGTCCGTTGTCGACACGGAGGGTTCGGTCATGGGCGCGAGGCGGCCGAACGGTCGCCGTCGAGACTGCGCGCCGATTTACGATCGCTTCGAGAGTCCGCCGGCGCGCTGATCGGATCCCATCGCGTGGTGGCGGCGGAGCTAGCCGATTCCAGTCTCCACGATCAGCCATTGCACGCGTTCGCCGAGAGCGCGGTACAGGCCGATTTGCGCGTTTTCGCGCAGGTCCTGGGCAAAACGCGCCCCCCACAGGCCGATGTGGTCGACCCACAGCTCGGCGAAGAGCCCGCATTGCTCGCCGGCCGAATTGACCAGCCAGGCCGCGCATTCGAGCATCGCGCCGAGGTAATCGGCCGGCACGCCCTCCGGCGGCTCGAGCCCGGCGCGGCGATAAATGTCCTCGACTTCGAGCGACGCCGATCCGTTCAAATGGCCGTGACGGTAATGCGACTCGAACGGCGGGCAGGCCGCGTGCGGAAAACCGCAGACGAAAAGACGCGTGTGCTCCGCCTGCCAGCGATCGAGCGGCAAGGCCGCGACCTCGCGCGCCGCCTGTTCGAGCCATGGATTGACTTTGGCGAGTTCGGCGACGATCTGCGCCGATTCCCCGTCGGGCTCGGCCAGAAGCAGGCCAATGGCTCGGCACGCGCCGGCAAGTTCCCGGCGGCCGCCGATCGTTTCCTTCGATGTCACTGCGGCGGCCTTACCAGGGATAGGCGTAAACGCCGGCAAGCAGGAAATAATGGCGCAGCAGATAGCCGCCCATCAGCACGAGCGCGGCGGAAAGCAGCACCGGCGCTCCGCCGCGCCATCCCCTCAGCACGCCGAGCAACTGCAGGAAGAAGGGAACCAGCAGTCCGAAACCGAGGAAGCCGACCAGCCAGCCATTGTCGTTGAACAGGATGGCGAGCGACTTGCGGCCTGACACGGAGCCGCCCTGAAGATAATGCATGATGGCGAAGAGGATCACCAGTTCGGCGCCGATGAGCATCAGGTCGAGACGCTCATACAAGCGGCGGATGTCCTCATCCTGTTCGCTGCGCTCGAAGACGTGCAGGACGATGAGAAGATAGGCCATCGCCGTCGAGAAGGCCGATACGGTGAAGAGCAGCGGCACGGCCGGGTTATGCCACAGATCCACCGCCGGGAAGGACTGCAGCACCAAGCCGGTATAGACCGTTGTGCCGATGCCGTTGATTGTGGCCAGCCAGCCGCAAACCTTGCAATGGCGCCCGCACATCTCGCTCAGCCAGAGAACTGGCGGCAGATCGAGGATCCAGCGCAGCAGGCGCACGCGCTGCTTCAAGACACATTTCTGCAGATGCGGAAGCGAATAGAGCAAGCCCCAGAACATCATCCAGATGATGAATTGCGTGCCCCAGGCGATCCAGGCGTCGGGCTTGCGCAAGAGCACAAGGGGGTTCAGGACGTAGATCACCGCGACGTGATGCAGGAGGTGACCAAACAGCATCAGCGAGCCAAGGCCGAGCATGACGATCCCGGACCATGCGCCCCAGATGACGAGCGCGCGATGCGGCTTCATGTACATGTCGGTCAGAAACGTGACCGACAGCGTGGCCGCGCCGAGTCCGCCGAAAAACAGATAGAACGCGATCCACCACGTCCAGACGTTTTGAGTGTGGTAGCTGTAGAGGTCCATCACCGGCTCCTCTGCAAATCGTCGATATAGTAGACGTTTGGCTGCGTGCCGAGATGCGGCATCAGCGGCCGCGCCACGCCGGAGGCCACGAGCTGGGCCACCGGATCGGAGGAATTGTCGAGATCGCCGAACATGCGCGCCGATCCGACGCAGGTCTCGACGCAGGCCGGTTTCAGGCCGACCTCGACCCGATGGTCGCAGAACGTGCACTTGTCCACGCTCGGGCTGGCTCGGCGATAGTCCTCGCCATAAAAATCCCGGCCGGCCGCCACATCCGAGTAAGTGACCTCGATGCGCGCGTTGTAGGGACAGGCCATCATGCAGGCCCTGCATCCCATGCAACGGCTTTCGTCGATCATCACTATGCCGTTCGCCTTCTTGTAGGTCGCCCCCGTCGGACAGACCTTCATGCAGGGCGGATCGCCGCAATGGTTGCACAGTCGCGGAAAGAAGCGGCGGTGGATATTTTCGCCGACGCCGATTTCCTTGTCGTGGACGAGCGTGCGCCATTTGCCGGCCCAGACCGGCGTCTGGTTCTCCATTGCGCAAGCCGCCATGCAGGCGTTGCAGCCGACGCAGACATTCAGGTCTATGACCATGGCGTAGCGTGTCATGCGGGCCTAGCCTCCACTGTCTTGGCGACCTTCACCGTGAATTCCTGTGAGCGGAATCCGGCGACCACGGGCTCCACCTGATAGGGAATGAGCTTGTTGGTCGCCGTGCCAAGGCCGAAGGCGCGGGTGAGCGCCTTATTCTCCACGCCGAACGACGAATGGAGGAAGGCGACGTCGCGATGGACCATGCGCGTGACGAACGCATGGCCGCGCGCGCTCTGGCCGGTCAGCGCGTTGGTGATCTCGATCTCGTCGCCCGTCGCGACACCGAGCGGGTGAGCGCGGTCGGGATGGATCCACAAGCCGAAGTAGACTTCGCCGCGGAACTGGTTGATGGCGGCGATGACCGGATTGTTGGAGTTGGTCGAAGCATAGGAAACCGTCGGAACCTTGCCATAGGCGAAGTAGAACTCGTCGCGGTCGAGCGGCGCCTCGGCGGTCTTGCCGGGACGGCATTGCACCGGCACGTCCCCGGCGAGAACGTTGAAGTTCGGCGCGCTGTGCCCGCCGTCGCGCAGGGCCGCCAGCAGCGGCGCGTAGAACTCGATCCGTCCGCTGTCGGTCGGCAGCGGCAAGACATGCGGCATGGCGTGAGTTTGGAGCAGCGTCGCCTTGTCCGTCTTGCGATAGATCCCCTTCTGCCGCAGCTCGCGGTCGAGCGCCGCGATGTCGATGTCAAGCTCCTTGGCCGTTTCCCTGAACGAGACCTCGCGGCAAGCCGCGCTGAACGGACCGCGCCGCCCGGTGGATTTGGCGCGGGCATAGGCCTCCTTCACTTCCGCCGCCGGCAGGCCCGTCAGCTTGTCGATAGTTTCGAGGAAGCGGTCCTCGGCGCCCGAGATGATGTGGGTCATCGCCAGGAGAATGTCGGGCGTCTCCTCCGTCTCGTAGAGCGGATCGATCGCGGCGTAGCGCGTCGTGTAACAGAGGTCGTGATCGACGCCATTGCCGTAAATCGTCGGCTCGCTACGCTCAAGATAGGTCGAATTCGGCAGGATGACGTCGGCGTAGGGCGTGGTGTCGGAAGGCAGCACATCCACGGCGACGACCAGCTCCACCTCCGGAGATGAAAGGATCTCCTTCCAGCGGGAGTCCGGGTAATAGTGGCGAACGGGATTGGCGGCGTTGATGAGCAGCGCCCGGGTGCGATAGGGCTCGCCGCCGAACATCAGCTTGCCTTTCACCGATTCTTCCAGACCGGTGTCGGCCATGACCGGCAAGGCGACATGCGGCTTGCCGGCGGCTTTCTGTTGCGCCGACCACGCCCAGGCCCAACCGGGATGACCGTGCGAGAAGTTCTTGCCGTCGGAGAAGGCGCCGACGACCATTTTGGCGAAGGGCATGCCCGCGAGCATGGTCAACGGCGCCGAAACCTCGCCGCCGCCCGCATGGACCTTGTACATGCGCGCCGCCTTGTCGTGAAACTCGCCGCCCATGATCCAGCCGCCGAACTTGTCGATGCCGCCGTTCAGCGCCTGCAACATGGCCTGCACGCGTCGAAGCATCAGGACGCTGTTGTAGCGTGCGCCATGCCAGCCGGGATCGATGATCGCCGGGCGGGTGGTCCCGAATTCGCGGGCGATCCGTCGAATGGTGGCGGCGTCGACGCCGGTGGAGCGCGCCGCCCATTCGGGCGTGAAGTCGCGGACCTCCAGCATCTGGGCCTGCATCACGGTAATGGCCGGCTTGCCGTTGACTCGCAGGCCTTCCGGGGCGACGAGCGCGGGCTGCACCGGCTTGCCGCGCGCGTCGTGAAAATTGTCGTTGCCGAAGGCGGCCAGGGCGCGGGCCTCCGTCGAGTCTTCTTCGACCACGAGCGGCCGCTTCTCCGCGTCGGTCTCCAGCCGCCACTCGCCGGCGGCGTTCTTGGCCACGAGGAACGGCATATTGGTGCGGCGCGCGAGGAAGATATCGTCGTAAAGCTCCTCTTCAAGCATGACGTTGAGCATGGCGAGGCAGAAGGCGAGGTCCGTCCCCGGCCTGATCTGTATCCATTCGTCCGCTTTGGCCGCCGTCTCCGACCGGCGCGGGTCGAGCGCGACGACCTTGGCGCCGTTCTTCTTGGCGGCGGCGAACCGCACCATGCGACAGGTGGAGACGCCTCCAACGCCTCCGTTGGTGGCGACCATGAGGATGTAACGCGCGTTGTCGAAATCGGCCAGCACCTCCTCGTGAATGTTGAAATTGCCGGTGACCATGTCGGTGCCGAAGTGCCCGGTGGTCACGCAATGCTGCATCGGCGACGCGATGATGTTGGGAATTTCGTTGGCGAGAGCGAACGAGACGGCCCAGTTCATGTAGAAGACGCAGGACGTCCACCCGCCGATCATGGTCCATTCGAACGGCTTGATGGCGGCGGCCTTGGTCTTGCGGTCTATATAAGCGAAGGCCTCCTGCCACGACGCCGGACGGAAGGCGAACTCGCCGCGCTTGCTGCCTTCGACGCGGATCAGGGGCGTCTTGATGCGGTCGCTGTCATAGGTCTGGCGCAGACCGGACTGCCCGCGCGCGCACATCTTGCCGCGATTGAGGGTCGAATAGGGATTGCCGTCGAGCTTGACGACGCGTTTGACGCCCCCGCGTGTCCGCGTCGTGACGCGCACGTTGCACAGCGACGAACAGAAATTGCAGATCGTGTAGGCGTGGTCCTCGACACTTTCGGCCTGCGCCAGCGCGGGTTGACGCGCAACCCGCAAAAGCTCAAGCCCCGCCGTAGCGCCGGCGGCCGCGGTCAAGAAGGCGCGCCTCGACAATCGTGGATAGTTCCAACCCACGGCCATCCCCCCCCAAATTCGGCCCTGATCGTTGCTTGCGGCTGGTCCGAGGTCGCGCTTTATGCGCGATTCTTTTCGGAGCCGGGGAAGTCGAAACAGAACCTTCCGCTCGTTTTTGAGCGGCATTAATAGGAATATTGCAACATTATGATATGAATTGCCACGCGTCGCTTGGACACAGCGACAAGATGTCGCACTGGACTGTCGGCGCGCGGATGCGGAGGGCGCCTCGTTATCGAAGTCGCGCCGAGCCGATAACCTGCTCCGGATCTGTTCCAGGATGCATTGCAGAGCAAATCCGTTCTCTTTGCGAAAGCACGCGCAGCGGCTCGGCGAAAGCACGCGCAGCGGCTCGGCGAAGGCGCGCGCAGCGGCTCGGCGAAGGCGCGCGCAGCGGCTCGGCGAAGGCGCGCGCAGCGGCTCGGGTTTTTACGCCGACCGGCGTCCCGTGAGCTCCATCATCCGAGCCGGCGACCAGCAGAAACGCGGGGCGCTGCGGCAACGCTCCGATTTATATTGAAATAACGAGCCATTTGCTGGCGCTCTCAGCCTTCAACGGTTCAATTGGTCTACGATATCTTCCCGCGCCAGGCCGGAAGCCAGACCGAGCCGTTCCCAAGAATCGCCCGAGGCTGGACCTTCGCCTCAATTGCGGCTAGCTATGGCGTTAATCAATCGTCAAGAAACTTCGGGACGGAACTTCATGGCGGGCTTTACGGCGGTTTTTCGCGGCTTCATTCCCCTCGCCGCCACGCTGCTGCTTTCGGGCTGCAACCAACAGGCCGCGCCCGCGGTTTCCGCCGCCGCCGACAGCGCCCAGATCGTTCCCTCGGGCTACAGCCCGCGCCCCGCGACCCTCGCGGTGACCGCGATGCAGGGCGCGCCCTCGCCGCTTCAGAGCCAGTTCATGGCTTATTTCAACGCCGACGCCGCCCAGCGCGATGTGGCGCTGACCGATTCGGCCGGCGCGCATTATCTCGCCAAGGGCTATCTTTCGGCCTTTCTGGTCGATGGCGGCGCGCGTCTGACCTATGTCTGGGACGTTTACGATCACGACAATCATCGCGCGCAAAGGCTGAACAACGAAATCGCGTTGCGCGGCTCGGCCGACGATCCCTGGCGGCTGGTCGATGCGCAAGCCCTGGCGGCGCTGGCGGCGCACAGCGCCTATGACCTCGCGGCTTTCCTCTCCAATACGCCGGAAGCGCTCGCCGCCGCGCCCAAGCCCGCCACGGTCGCCGCGCAAGGCGCCGGCGACGCCGTCCAGTCGGCCGCGCCGCCCGCCGCGCCGGCCCCAACGCCAAGCCAGGCGCTTTCCTACGCCCCGGATCGTTGAAACGCCCGCCTTTTTGACAAAAACGCGACAAGTTTCGCCGTCCGTATTGTTCATCGCCCGACCCCCTGCTAAGACGCCCGCCAATCGGTTCCGGCGAAGGCGGCGTAATGGTTGGCGCAATGAAAATTCTGGCGGGCAATTCCAATCGGCCCTTGACCGAGGCGATCGCCGCCTATCTCGGCTTGCCCCTGACCAAATGCCAGGTCCGGCGCTTCGCCGACATGGAGATTTTCGTCGAAATTCTCGAGAATGTGCGCGGACAGGACACTTTCGTCATCCAGTCCACCTCCGCGCCCACCAATGACCATTTGATGGAGGCGTTGATCATGATCGACGCCCTGCGGCGCGCCTCGGCGCAGCGCATCACCGCGGTCATTCCCTATTTCGGCTATGCGCGGCAGGACCGCAAACCTGGGCCGCGCACCCCGATCTCGGCCAAGCTGGTGGCCAATATCATCACCCGCGCCGGCGCCGACCGCGTGCTGACCGTCGATCTCCACGCCGGCCAGATCCAGGGCTTTTTCGACATTCCGACCGACAACCTCTACGGCGCCCCGGTGCTGGTGCGCGACATTCAGGAAAAGCTCGATCTGTCCAATGTCATGGTGGTGTCGCCCGACGTCGGCGGCGTGATCCGCGCCCGCGCCTTGGCCAAGCGCATCAATGCGCCGCTGGCCATTGTCGACAAGCGACGCGAAAGGCCCGGCGATTCGGAAGTGATGAACATCATCGGCGAGGTGAAGGGCAAGAACTGCATCATGGTGGACGACATTGTCGATTCCGGCGGCACCTTGTGCAACGCCGCCGACGCCCTGATCCAGGCCGGGGCGGCCGACGTGCGCGCCTATATCACCCATGGCGTGCTGTCGGGCGGCGCGGTGGCGCGCATCGCCGCCTCGCGGCTCAAGGAACTGGTGATCACCGATTCGATCCAGCCGACCGAAGCGGTGCGGGTGGCCAAGAACATCCGGGTCATCACCGTCGCCCCGCTGATCGGCGAGGCCATCGCCCGCATCGCCAAGGAAGAAAGCGTCTCCAGCCTGTTCGACTGACGGCGCGCCCCGCCCGTCGGATTTCCAGAAAAGCAAGCCGCCATGCCCTTCGAAACCGACCTGAAAAACATCATCCGCTCGATTCCCGATTATCCCAAGCCGGGAATCATGTTCCGCGACATCACCACTTTGCTCGGCGACGCCCGCGGCTTCCGCCGCGCGGTGGACGAGCTGGTGCAGCCCTTCGCCGGGCGAAAAATCGATCAGGTGGCCGGCATGGAGGCGCGCGGATTCATTTTGGGCGGCGCGGTGGCCCATCAGCTTTCGGCCGGCTTCATCCCGATCCGCAAGAAGGGCAAGCTGCCGCACCAGACGGTTTCCATCGCCTACAGCCTGGAATATGGCGTGGACGAGATGGAAATGCACCAAGACGCGGTGAAGCCCGGCGAGAAGGTGATCCTGGTGGACGATCTGATCGCCACCGGCGGCACGGCGGAAGGCGCGGTGAAGCTTTTGCGCCGCATGGGCGCCGAAATCGTCGCCGCCTGTTTCGTCATCGACCTGCCGGAACTCGGCGGCGCCCAGAAAATCCGCGACCTCAACGTGCCGGTGCGCTCGCTGATCGCGTTCGAGGGGCATTGACGGCGGCAGGCCCTTGCAATCGGCGTTATGGTTCATCTAGAATACATATGAACCCAGTTGCATCACGCGCCGCGAGACAGAGCTTCACATGCCCGCGCCTTTTACCGTTCGTCTCGACGAAGCGACGCTGACCGCGCTCGACCGCCTCGCCGAAAAAACCGATCGCTCCCGCAACTGGCTCGTCGGCCGCGCCATTGAGGATTTTGTCGCGCTCAACGCCTGGCAACTCGGCAAGATCGAAGCCGGACTTGCCGCCGCAGATCGCGCCGATTTCGCCGGCGATGACGAGCTGGCGCGGGTCAGGAAGAAATTCGCTCCCAAATCATGAAAGTGCGCTGGACAACACCGGCGCTGCGCGATCTTGAAGCCATCGGCGACTTCATCGAGCGAGAGAACTCCGCCGCCGTCGCCGCCCGCATCGTCACCGCGATTCTCGATCAAGCCGACAATCTCGCAAATTTCCCGCATCTCGGGCGCGCGGGCCGCGTCCCCGGCACGCGCGAACTCGTCGTGGTCGCTACGCCCTTCATCGCGCCTTACCGCGTGCGTGACGCAGAGGTCGAAATTCTCGCGGTTTTCCACGGCGCGCGCCAATGGCCGGAGAAATTCGACTGACGGCGCTCCGCTTCTCAGGCAGGAACTCGGGGGCTGGATCGAATTGCGCACTCGGATTTTTCACGTGTTGGCGCGGCGCCGAGGCGCAATTCGTTTCTGTCCTCGCAATTCCGGGCAGGAAAGGGCGCGTTGCATACGCCGGCAACCCGAGGGGCTTCGCGGCGATCTCAATTATGCAATTGGTATCATGTCATGTCTGGACGGCGCCCCTTGATCAAGGGTTTTCTTGGCGTGCTGTGAACGTCTCGGGTGCGGTCATGTCTTCGGCCTGTTGACGCGGGTTTTTATCGCCGCTGGCCCTGATGGATCGTCCGCCTGGCTCTTTGCCTCAATCACCGTATCGCGCTCGCATTGGCGCCGACACTACATCAGGCTTCCGAGCCTTTCCGTGGTTCACATCACCCCTTGGTCACCCTCGATTGCGTTTCGCCTTGCGGCGAAAACCCTGTGGCCGGCGTCAGGCGGCGGCCTGCCGCCCGACGTAAACGCCGCCGCGCGCCAGCAGCGCGAAGACGATGCGCGCCAGCTTGTTGGCCAGCGCCACCGCCGTCAGCTTGAACTTGTATTTGGCGTCCTTGCGCTCCAGCAGCCGATCGGCCCAGACGCGCAGGGCGTCGCTATGGCCCTTGCGATGGCACAGCACCGCGCAGGCCCCGACCACCAGCAATTTGCGCAAGTAACGGTCGCCCATTTTCGAGATGCGGCCGAGCTTCTCCTTGCCGCCGCTCGAATATTGGCGCGGCACAAGGCCGAGAAAAGCAGCGAACTCGCGGCCGGAGGCGAAGGCGCCGATGTCTTGCACGGTCGCAACGACCGCCGAAGCCGTGACCGGCCCGACGCCGGGAATGGTCATCAGCCGCCGCGCCCTCTCGTCGGTCTCGATCAGCGCCTCGATCTCGGCTCCGATCCGGTCGATTTCCTCATCGAGCGCGTCGATCTGGCGAGCCAGCGGCGCCAGCGCCGCGCGCACGCAATCGGCGACGACGATCTCGCCGTTTTCGTCGCAGCCCTCGGCGGCCATGCGTTTGAGCACATAGGCGTTTTGCGCGCCTTGCGCCGCGACGACGCCGATTTCCGCCAGATGCCCGCGCAGCGCATTGAGGAGTTGCGTGCGCTGGCCGACCAGCAACTCGCGCGCGCGGTGGCGCATCAATTGCGCCTGGTTGTCGACCGAGCGCACCGGCACGAAGCGCATGTTCGGCCGCCCCAAGGCCTCGCAGATCGCCGCGGCGTCGGCGGCGTCGTTCTTGTTGCGCCGAACGAAAGGCTTCACATAGGCGGGCGGGATCAGCTTGACCGAAAAGCCAAGCCCGATCAGCTCGCGCGCCCAATGATGCGCCGAGCTGCAAGCCTCCATGCCGACAAGGCACGGCGGAAGCGAGGCGAAAAATTGCAAAAGCTGCCCGCGCCGGACAGGCTTGGCGACGATGACCGCACCTTGCGCGTCAATTGCATGCACCTGAAACACGTTCTTGGCGAGGTCGAGACCAACTTGCGTGACAGAAGAAAGATTCTTGATAGACTTACCCATGGACGGCGCTCCATCTGACGGTTGTTTCATCGACCACCATCATGGCACATCGATGCCGCTTCGGGGCGCCGTCCACCCCATCACTATAATCCCCGTGGACGATCTGATCGCCACCGGCGGCACGGCGGAAGGCGCGGTGAATCTGCTGCGCAAGATGGGCGCCGAAATCGTCGCCGCCTGTTTCGTGATCGACCTGCCGGAACTCGGCGGCGCCCAGAAAATCCGCGATCTCAACGTCCCGGTGCGCTCGCTGATCGCCTTCGAGGGGCATTGAGGCGAGCGAAAGAAGGGGCGCCGGTCGTTCCAATGGTGAAAAGCCGCCGCTTGTTCTGCGTTCCCGAATGACCCAAAATGTGAAGGGTTTCGGTCGCCGGCCCCCACACGCGTGATCGGGTCGCCGCGGGGCCGGCGCCCGAAAGCCTCCGTGGGAGGAAACCGCGGGACGGAAGGGCTCGGTTTGCCGCGGGGCTCGCTATGGGGATTTGAAGGCGGCGGTTAGCGCAAAGCGGTGTTCGTTTCGCACGCTGGCGCCGGCGTCTGACGATTTGATGTGCGGCGAAGAGGCAGTTTGGCTGAGCTGGGCGTGGGTTTTTCGAAAAGTCGTAGGGTTGGACCGCCTTCGGGCGGGTGTTTCGGGTACGGCGGCCCAGCGCCAGGACGAAGCCGGCGGCGAAGGCAAGCAGAACTGGGAAGCTGGAAACGGCGTCATGATGGTCATGAGGTGTCGATCCTGATCCGACAGGGCGAGCCCGGTCGGGCGGGGCGCACGCCTTCGAACGTCTCGATGATGATCATCCGGCCGCCGCAGCAGGGGCATTTGTGCGCGCCGTCAACGGGATCGGCGTCGCCATCCGTCTCGGGCTGTTGTTGCGGCGGGGTCTCGGCGACGGCCAGTAACGCGCGGGCGCGCTCGATATTGCGGGCGCGCGCCGCGCTGGCGAACAGGCCGTAGTGGCGGATGCGGTGAAAGCCGCTCGGCAGCACATGCATGAGAAACCGGCGGATGAACTCAGGCCCGTCGAGCGTCATGGTCTTGAGCCGGTCGCCTTCCTTGATCCGATAATCTTTCCATTTGAAGGTGACGCCCGCATTGTCGAGCGCGACGAGCCGGGAGTTCGAGATGGCGACCCGATGGGTGTAGCGCGACAAATAGGCGAGCACAGCCTTCGGCCCGGCGAAGGGCCGCTTGGCGTAAACGACCCATTCGGAGTGACGCAGGGGCGCGAGGGCGGCGGCGAAAGCCTCACTGTCGGAAAGCGGCGCGAGATCGCCGAAGAAGACCAGGCGGCCGGCCTTTTGAAGCACGGCGAGGCCTTCGAGGAACAGCCGTCGGAACAAGCGCGAGAGCACGCGCACCGACAGGAAGAAACCGGGCTTGCAGGCGATCCAGCGCGCTCCGTCCGGCGACAGGCCGCCGCCGGGAACGATGATGTGGACATGGGGATGATGGGTCAGCGCCGAGCCCCATGTGTGCAGCACTGCGGTGAGGCCGATGCGGGCGCCGAGATGTTTGGGATCGGCGGCGATGGTGGTCAGGGTCTCGGCCGCCGCCTTGAACAGCAGATCGTAGACGACGGCCTTGTTCTGGAAAGCGATCGCCGCGACCGCGGCCGGCACGGTGAAGACGACGTGGAAATAGGGAGCCGGCAGCAGTTCGGCTTCTCGTTCGGCCAGCCATTGTCGGGCGGCGGCGGCCTGACACTTGGGACAATGGCGGTTGCGGCAGGAGTTATAGGAGATGCGCGTGTGCGCGCAGTCCTCGCAGCGCTCGACATGACCGCCGAGCGCGGAGGTGCGGCAGTTTTCGATCGCCGACATCGCCTTCAATTGGGCGAGGCTGACATGACCGGCGTTGGCCTTGCGCCAGTCCGCGCCATGGGCGTGAAAAATGTCGGCGACTTCAAGATGAGGCCGCGGCATGCGGCGTGCGTCAAACGGGCGGCGCGCGCCCGGTGAGGTTCGCGGTGAGCTTTTCCAGCGGGCTGGTGACGTCGCGGATCGTGTTGACGGCGACGCGGGTGTAAAGCGCCGTCGTCTCCAGCTTGGCGTGTCCGAGCAGGACCTGGATGACGCGGATGTCGACGTTCTGTTCGAGCAGATGGGTGGCGAAGCTGTGCCGCAGGGTGTGGGGCGACACGCGCTTGGCGATGCCAGCTGTCCGCGCCGTTTCGCGCACAACGCGGCTCAACTGGCGCGCCGACATCGGGTTGACCGGGTTCTGCCCGGGAAACAGCCAGGCCTGGGGCCGCGCCGCCCGCCACCAGTCGCGCAGCCATTCGAGCAGTTGCGGCGAGAGCATGACATAGCGGTCGCGCTGACCCTTGCCCTGCTCGACCCGCAAGGTCATGCGCTTGCTGTCGATGTCCGACACTTTCAGGGCGGCGACCTCGGAGACGCGCAAGCCCGCGCCATAAGCGACGCCGAACGCGGCCTTGTACTTCAAGCCGGGCGCGGCTTCGAGCAGAAGGGCCACCTCTTCCTGGCTCAGCACTACCGGCGCCCGGCGCGGCTTATGCACGCCAGCGAGATGGCGGGCGAGTTCAGGACGTTCGAGCGTGACGTTGAGGAAGAACCGCAGCGCGGCGACGGCGGCGTTGATGGTCGGCGCGCCGATCTTCTGGTTGGCCATATGCAGCTGAAAGAGCCGAACGTCCTCGGCCGTGGCGGCGTCCGGCGAACGGCGGAGAAAGACCGCGAAGTTCCGCACGTGGCGGATGTAGTCCTTCTGGACCTTCTCGGTGAAGCGGCGCGCCGTCATGTCCTCGATCATGCGTTGGCGCAACGGGCTGTTTGGCTTGTCGATCATCGCGAAAGCTCCTGTCTCGCATGGGGTTGAACCCCACGATCTTGAGACAGGTCAGGCTCAGCGCATCAGGTCTTGCACGATCACGTATCTCGCCGCGTCTCGCCGCCGCTACCGCGAAGCGGTTTAGTCCATCGGCGGAAAGCGGAAGAGCGTTAGCTCGGCCCGTAAAGGCCGCTTGGCACCAAATTGCAGACGCTGGCAGAGATTTGCACCTGATTTCTGCATCGTCTAACCCATTGATCAGACGCGCTTTGGCCATCGGTACAAAATTCTTGAATTATGCTCCGACACAAGCAGCCAAATCTATTGGGGCGGCAACTCCGAGAGGAGCGCAGCGCGTTCGTCGGGCGTGGGATAGCCTAAGAAGCGAAGGCTGCCATTGACCCGCAAAACGCTTTTAGCCACGTCGCCATACTGGCTAAAAAAGATCACGAATGTTTTCGAGTCGCACTCGTGCGCTTTGCACATAGAGAACACTTCCTCGGTATTGCCGCCGACGCTGCGAACTGTACCGGCCGTGGTCGTAACCGAGCGCGCGAGCTGTTCGGGCGTCGTGATCCATTCCGGCAGACGCTTTTCGGCTGACACCATCCTGCGATAGGCCGCTATATAATTGGGGCGTTTCAGAACGTCCCAAATATAAATATCTGGGCTCGCCGCGCATGCGAGTGACGCCGATGTTATCAAACCTATGAAGAGACAAAATGCTGTTCTGCGCATGAAAATGCCCTCGCAGCGGATGCTCAAAAACAAATCTACCAAAGCAGCGCCTTCCAGAGCGAGAGGGCGGCTTGCACAATTATCGCAAATAGGCAGCTCGTCTGATCATCCAGCACAACGATCACTTCCATAGCCTCAGCGAACCCTCCCTCGCCGAATGGCGCTTCAAATAGGCCGGGGGTCATCCGGACTTGATCGCTCGATGTGAGCTTGCGCGGGCGGCGGTCAAGTTCCGCATGTTTCGATGCGTCGGCAACGTCCCGTATGATTGGGAATTGCGGGCAGCGCCTTTCAAGCTCGGTGTAAACGTCGCTCTTGTTCTTGAACGTCGTCTGATTCTCCAAAAACCAGTAGTCAACCATATGATTCAGGACGATGGCGGCGAGGCGCGCGCGCCGAATATTGGTGACATCGCCAAGAAACTCCTCGGCAGTCGGTGCAACCGTTGACATGAAAAAGTCTCTGGCTCTCGCCATGGCGCGCGCCCCATACGGAAAAAGCCCGCCCCTGTCGGGCGGGCTCCCCTCAACTCAATATTCCTCGGCCAGCATAATCGTGAGGACGCGCGTTGTCTTGGCCGGATCGGCCGGATTTACATGGCGTGTGGGCGCGTAAGGTCGCTTATGAAAATCGCGGCTAACGGCTTCGGATGGAGACATCCGCGGACCGTTCAGGAATGTCGCCTTCGAGCCGGAAATGCTCGTCGCCAAGGGCGCGAGGTTTCAGCTTTCGCCCCTCAACCCCGCGGGCCGCCGCGCGAGGCGCCGCCCTTGCGCGGGGACGCACCGTTGCGCGCCGGGCGCTGGTCGCCGCCGGCAGGACGCGGGCTGGCGTTGCGGCCGGCGTCTTGGCGGTGGGCGTCCTGGCGATGATTGGCCTCGTGGCTGCGGCCGTGTTCGCGGCGGGCGTCGCCGTGGCGGCTTGTGGCCGGGCCGCGCCGGTCGTCGGGGCGATGGGCCGGGCGGCCTTGCGGTTTTCCGCGCGCCGGCGGCGCCTCTTCCGGCGCATGCGGGTTGAGGCGCAGATCGGTGACCGGAATGCTCTGCCGGGTCAGCTTCTCGATGGCGCGCAGATAGGCGCGCTCGCTGTTGTCGCACAGCGAAATCGCCTCGCCCTCGGCCCCGGCGCGCGCGGTGCGGCCGATGCGGTGGACATAGCTTTCAGGCACTTCCGGCAGTTCGAAATTCACCACATGGCTGACGGCGTCGACGTCGATGCCGCGCGCCGCGATATCGGTGGCCACCAGCACGCCGACCTGACCGTTCTTGAACCCGTCGAGCGCCCTTGTGCGCTGGTTCTGGCTCTTGTTGCCGTGGATGGCGTCGGCGGAAAAGCCGGCGCCGTTGAGAAAGCCGGCGACGCGATCGGCGCCGCGCTTGGTGCGGGTGAAGACGATCGAGCGGCTGAATTGCGGATTTTTCATCAGGTCGATCAGCGCGTCGCGTTTGCCCGCGCCTTCGACCAGGATCACCCTTTGCGTCACGCGATCGGCGGTCTGGGTAACCGGCGCGACCGAAACCCTGACCGGATTGTGCAGCATTTCACCGGCGAGCGTCGCGATCTCGCCCGGCATGGTGGCCGAGAAGAACAAGGTCTGCCGGGTCTTCGGCAATTTGGCGAAAGTCTTGCGGATCGGAACCAGAAAGCCGAGGTCGAGCATATGGTCGGCCTCGTCCAGCACCACCGCCGTGGTGCTGTCGAGCCGGAGCGAGCCCTGCGACAAATGGTCGAGCAGGCGGCCAGGGGTGGCGACCAGCACGTCGAGGCCGCCTTGCAGCGCCTTGAGCTGCGGCCCGAAGCCGACGCCGCCGAAGATCGTCGCGATGCGGAAATTGGCGTGCCGGCCATAGACGCGAAAGCTTTCGCCGATCTGCGCCGCGAGTTCGCGGGTCGGGGCGAGCACCAGCACCCGCGTCGTTTTTGGCCGCACGGCTTGCGGGAATTTCTGCAGCCGGGTCAGCAGCGGCGTGGCGAAGGCGCAGGTCTTGCCGGTGCCGGTCTGGGCGATGCCGAGTAGGTCGTGGCCTTCGAGCAGCGGCGGGATGGCTTGTTGCTGGATGGGGGTGGGATCGACATAGCCCTCACTGGTGAGGGCGCGCAAAACGTTCTCGGCCAGGCCGAGCTCAGAAAATTTGGTCACGTGGCTTCTTACAATCGGGTCCGCAACGCCGCGCGTTGTTGAAACGCGACGCTGTCGACGAGAGCCCCGCATAGATTGGGCTGTCAGCGAAAATGGCGGATTTGGGACCGGGCGACGCTTTGGGATGCGTTCCTATGCGCCGGCGCCTCTTCTTGCTGCGGTGCAGCGCCCTCTCGATAACCCATCCCGCCGGAAAGTGCAAATCGGCGACGCAGGCTTCGCGCAACTTTGACGCGCTGAAAATATCCGACCCAAGCGCCGCGCCCCCGGCGGCGGGCAAAAGACGACGCGACCAAGAACGGACGGTCAATGAAAGCAAGACTGCTCTTCGCCCTCGCCCTCGCCGCCCTCCCCGCATCGCCAGCGCGCGCGCTGGCGACCAAGGGCTGCCGGATCGGCGACATCTGCGTCATGCAGAGCCCCCTGTTCGGCTGCAAGCAACAAAGCGACATCAAGCAATGGATCGACACTTACGTCGACAAGGACCGCGAAACGGCGGAAAAATATATCGACGATCAGGTCGCCGCCGGCGAATGCGCGCGGTTCCAGACCGGCGACAAGCTGCGGCTCGTGCGCTATCTTGGCCTGCTCCGCCTCGAAGTCAGTCGCCCGGGCGAGAGTCAGATCTTTATCGTGCTGCTCAAGTGAATTATACGAGTCCCGCCACTATCACGCGGGACTAAGGCGCCATGTCGAGCACGCTTTGCGCCATCGTCAAGAACGAGGCGCCTTATCTCGCCGAATGGGCGCTGTTCCACCGCATGATCGGCTTCGACCGGATCGTCGTCTATGAGAACGACAGCGACGATTCCACCCCGGCATTGCTCGACCGGCTGCAACGGGCCGGCGTGATCGACGAGCATTTGAGCTGGCGCAATATCGCGGTCTCGCCGCAGTTCCGCGCCTATCGGGACGCGACGCTGAAATGCCGGACCGACTGGATCATGTTCCTCGACGCCGATGAATTCCTCAACATTTTTTCGCGCGCGCCCGTCAACGATTTCCTCTCTCGCTTCGCGCCGGATGTCGCCTGCGTCGCGGTCAACTGGCGCATCTTCGGCTCCTCCGGCCACCAGACTTTCGCACCCGGCCTGGTGCTGGAGCGTTTTTCCCGCGCCGCCGCCGCGCATCATGCGGTCAATCGTCACGTCAAATCCTTGTTCCGGCCGCGCTGCGCCAGCGCCGTTCACATGCACGCCCCGATCATCGCGCAGGGCCGCTGCGTGCTCGCTTCTGGCGCGCCTTTGACCATGGCGGACCATGGCGTTTCCGACCGGCTCGACTGGTCGGCGGCCCAGGTGAACCATTATTTCGGCAAGTCTTACGAGGAATATGCCGGCAAGCGCCGGCGCGGCATTCCGCGCGTCGCCAATGACGCCCCGGAAAAATTCACCAAATATACCGACGAAATGTTCCGCGCCCACGACCTCAACGACGAGCGGGACGATAGCCTCGCCTGGGCCCTGCCCGAACTGAAGCGCCGGCTTGCGGCGCTGGACAAAGCCTGACACAAGCGGCCGGCGCGGCGATTGATTGTCGGCGCAAAGCAGGGAATCATGGCGCCGCGCGGAAAGCGCGGGGGACGGCGGAACATGATGCGATGGGGCCGATGGGCGGGCGCGCTTTTTCTCGCGCTGGGATTTTTGGGCGGCGCGAACGCCCAGCAAAAAGTCGTCAATTTCTATAACTGGACCGATTATATCGGACCCAATGTGCTTCCGGGCTTCGAGAAGGAAACCGGAATCAAGGTCAATTACGACACCTACGACCAGAACGAGACGCTGGAAGCCAAGCTCTCCGCCGGCAATTCGGGCTATGACCTCGCCGTGCCCACTTTCACGCCCTTCCTGGTGCGCGGCGCGAAAAACGGCCTGTACCAGCCGCTGAACAAGGCCCTGCTGAAGAACTGGGGCAATCTCGATCCGGAAATTCTGGCCCTGATGGCCAAATCCGATCCCGGCAACCAATATGCAGTCCCCTGGATCGTCGCCACCGACGGGATCGCGATCAATATCGAGAAGGTCAAGGCGATCATGCCCGACGCCCCGCTCGACAGCTACGACCTGCTGTTCAAGCCGGAAATCCTGTCCAAATTCAAGGATTGCGGCGTCGAAATGATCGACAGCCCGACCGACGAGCTGCCGGTGATCCTCAACTGGCTCAAGCTCGATCCCAATTCCGAAAAGCCCCAAGACCTGGAGCGCGCGTCCGCGGTGATGAGCGCGATCCGGCCCTTCATCCGCAAGTTCGAATCCTCGGGCTATATCAACGACCTCGCCAATGGCGACATTTGCCTCGCCTTCGGCTATTCGACCGACATCAAGATCGCCGCGAAGCGGGCGAAGGAAGCAAACAAGCCCTTCCACATCCAATATGTCATCCCCAAGGAAGGAACCCTGCTCTATCTCGACGCGCTCGCCATTCCCGCCGGCGCGCCCCATGTCGCCGAGGCCCATGCTTTCCTCGATTACATCATGCGCGGACAGGTGATGGCCGACACCGCCAATCTGGTCGGCGGGCGCACGGGCGACGCCGCCGCTCTGCCCTTCATCAAGCCGGAGATCGCCCAGGATCCGACGATCTATCCGCCGCCGGAGGTGCGAAAGAGCTTCTTCGTCCTGACCGTGCCCAGCCGCCAGACCGACAAGCTGCGCACCCGGCTGTGGACCAAGATCAAGACCGGGCTTTGAACATGAGAAATTTCGGCGCGCCGGTGAGCGCCCCCCACCCTTACCCTCCCCACGAGGGGGAGGGATGCGGCGACGCCGCGCCTTTTTGGATCGAAATCGCGCGCGTTCGGAAAAGGATTCTTGACGCGCAGCTTCGACGCGGGGACTCCCTCCCCCTTGTGGGGAGGGCCGGGGTGGGGGTCGGAACCTCCGGCGTTTGGGCGATGCAGCGACACCGGTCCCCTTTCCGAGACTCCGGCCAATGATCCGGGTCGAGGGCCTGACCAAGCGTTTCGGCGGCGAGGCCGCGGTCGCGGGAGTCGATCTTGCCATCGCGCCCGGCGAGTTCTTTGCCATTCTCGGCGGGTCGGGCTCGGGCAAAACCACTTTGCTGCGGATGATCGCCGGCTTCGAGCGGCCGGACAGCGGACGCATCCTGATCGACGGCGCCGACATGACCGCCGCGCCGCCGCACAAGCGCCCGGTCAATATGATGTTCCAGTCCTATGCGCTGTTTCCCCATATGAGCGTGGCGAAGAATGTCGAATTCGGCCTGCGCCAGGAGGGTTTTCGCGGGGCGGAGCTGCGGCGGCGGGCGGATGAAGCGCTCGATCTCGTCGCCATGCGCGATTACGCCGAGCGCAGGCCGCATCAGCTTTCCGGCGGCCAGAAACAGCGCGTCGCTTTGGCGCGGGCGATCGTCAAAAGGCCGAAGGTGCTGCTGCTCGACGAGCCCTTGTCGGCGCTCGACCGCAAATTGCGCGAGACGACCCAGTTGCATCTGCTCGACGTGCAGAAAAAGACCGGCGTCACCTTTGTCGTCGTCACCCACGATCAGGACGAGGCGATGACACTGGCCTCGCGGGTCGCGGTGATGAATGAGGGCCGGATCGAACAGGTCGATACGCCGCGCGCGCTCTATGCCCAGCCGGTCAATCGCTTCGTCGCCGGCTTTATCGGCGCGACCAATCTGCTGGCGGCCAAAGCCAGCGGCGAGGGTTTTCTGGGCGACGGCGTCGTCGGCTTTCTCGTCGCTTCCGCGCCGGTCGCGGGCGCCGGGCCGTTCTGGGTCTCGATCCGGCCGGAGAACATCGCCATCGCGGCGCGCGCCCCGCATCTGCCGCGCAGCAATGCGGAAAACGGCGTCATCGAGGGCCTGTCCTATTATGGCGACCACACCATCTATTTCGTGCGCGCCGAAGGCGGCGCCCTGCTGCGGGCCGCCCGGTTCAACGCGGTCCATGCGGCGGCGGCCTTTCACGTTGGCGATGCCGTGACGCTCTCCTGGCCGCCCGAAGCCGTGACGGCGTTGCGGTCATGAATGTCCGCAGCAAAGCTTTTCCTTCGGTGGCCCCGCCCTATGCGTGGCTTCTCGCCTTTTTCCTGGTGCCGCTTGTGGTCGCGCTGGCGATCAGCCTCACCCATGCGGTCGATGGCGTCCCGCCCTATTCCAATCCGCTCGACTGGCGCGCGCTCAATCTCGACAATTACCGTTCGATCCTGAGCGACGATCTCTATGCCGTCGCCTTGTGGAACTCGCTCCGCATCGCCGCGACCACTTCGCTGCTTTGCCTCGCGCTTGGCTACCCCATGGCCTACGCCATGGCGCTGGAGCCGCCGCGCCGCCGGCGCTTGCTGCTGATGGCGATCATCCTGCCCTTCTTCACCTCGTCGCTGATCCGCACTTTCGCGATGATCAACCTGTTGAAGGAAACCGGCCTCATCAATCAGGCGCTGGCCTGGCTCGGGCTGATCGACCCCGCCCATCCGCCGAGCATTCTCTATACCGACGCGGCGGTGCAGATCGGCATGGTCTATAATTACCTGCCCTTCATGGTGCTGCCGCTCTACGCCAATCTGGTGAAGATCGACTGGTCGCTCAGCGAGGCCGCGCGCGATCTCGGCGCGCCGCCGTGGCGGGCTTTTGCGCGCATCGTCCTGCCTTTGTCCTGGCCGGGGATACTGTCCGGCCTGCTGCTTGTCTTCATCCCGGCCTGCGGCGAATATGTCGTGCCGACCCTGTTAGGGGGCCAGAATTATGTGATGCTCGGCGCCCAGCTCGCCAATGAATTTTTCCAGAACCGCGACTGGCCGACGGCTTCGGCGGTGGCGATCATGCTGCTGGCGCTCCTGGTCGCGCCGCTTCTGCTGCTGCAATGGCTGGCGCGCCGGATGGAGGCGGCGACATGAACGGGCGCGGGCTGTTCCGCCGTTCGGTCCTGGCGCTCGGACTGGCCTTTCTTTACGCGCCGCTGGTCCTGGTGGTGGTCTATTCCTTCACCGCCTCGAAACTCGCCACGGTCTGGGCAGGCTTTTCAATCCGCTGGTATGTCGAGCTTGCCTCCGACGAGGCTTTGCTCGGCGCCGCCTGGCTCAGCCTCAAGCTGGCTTTTGTCTCGGCCTCGCTCGCTTTGGCGCTCGGCGCGCTCGCCGGCTATGCGCTGGCGCGCTTCCCGCGCTTTTTTGGCCGCACCCTGTTCGCGGGCCTGGTTTTCGCCCCGCTCGCCATGCCGGAAATCGTCATGGCGATCTCGCTGCTGCTGCTCTTCGTCAATATGGGCGATGTTCTGGGCTGGCCGTCGCAGCGCGGGTTCTGGACGCTGGTCATCGCCCATGTCAGCTTCACTCTGTCTTTTGTCGCGGTGATCGTCGCCGGGCGGCTCGCCGATTTCGACCTTTCGATCGAAGAAGCCGCGCTCGACCTCGGCGCCTCGCCGTTGAAAACCTTTTTCGTCATCACCTTGCCGGTGATCGCGCCGGCGCTTGCCGCCGGCTGGCTGCTCGCCTTCTCGCTCAGTCTCGACGATGTGGTGACCAGCCTGTTCGTCTCGGCCCCCGGCGCCACACCTTTGCCGGTGGTGGTGCTCGGCAGCGTCAAGCTCGGCGTCAGCCCCAAGATCAACGCCCTGGGCGCGCTCGCCATCGCCTTTGTATCGATGACGACGCTCGCCGCCTTTCTGTGGCAGAGGCGGCGGGAAAACAGGGAGTTGAATGAAGCGCGAAATCTGTCCCCTCTCCCCGCCTTGCAGGGAGAGGGTTAGGGTGAGGGGCCTGGGGATTGGCCGCCAAGCTGATCGCGCGCCAAGATAGCTTTTCTGACGACATCGAGGCTAACGCCTCCGCCCCTCACCGATAGCCTGTCGAAAGACGGGCGTCTGTCGACGCCCTATGCCTCTCCCTGCAAGCGGGGAGAGGGAGTGGACCGAGGCTAACCAACGGCCAACCTGGCGACCGAAATTCTCAGCGCTCGGGCGCAAACACCTGATTGCTGAACGGCGAAAGGGTCGGCACCCTGATCTTGATAAAACCCTTGCCCGCCGCCTGGTGGCAGGAATTGCAGGCTTCGGTCAGGCGGGCGAAGGATTTTTTGAACCCGGCCTCGTCCTTGGCCTTGACGCTCGCCGCGATCTCGTCCAGCGCCGGCTCGCTTATCTCCTTGATCAATTTTGCGACCGGAACCTTGTCGAATTCGGGATAATATTGCGCCGCGTCGGCGAAGTTCTTGCGCATCTGGCCGATTTCGAATTCCGCCAGCGGCCAGTTCTTCTGGGCGCCGGCGAAGGACAATTTGAGCTGGCGCAATTGCGAGCCGGCCATGATGTCTGCGAGATCGGGGCTGTAGGGCGCCGGCGTGGCGCTGTCCGCCGCGCGCGCGGCCCCCAAAGCCAGACAGGACAGAACAAGGCCAAGGATCAAACGCATTTTCTTCTCCTGCGCCTGATGCGGCGGTCGCGCCGCATCAACTCGGACCCGTCAAGCCTATGCCAAGCCGCGCCGGATGACAAAACCTCTATCCGCCCCGCCACGCGCCATCCGCGCCGGCCATCGCGCCTTTACGCATGCAATCAACTGTTTTTATTCACTGTTACACATTTTGTTTAGATGTGAACTTTTTTTGTTGACAGGGCGACGGCGGCTCATTACGTATAGGTCAACGGACGAGACGCCGCGTGGAAATTTTCGCGCCAAGGGAGGGTATCGCGTGACGACGCCCCATCGTTTGCCTGAAACGCCGGGCGCGCGCGCCCGAAAGGCCGGCGCCGCGGCGGCAAGACCGTCGGCGGCCGCGAAAAGTTTTTCCATCGCCGATCTGGCGGGCGAACTGGGCCTGACACTGAGGGCGATCCGTTTTTATGAGGCCAAGGGCCTCATCGCGCCGCGCCGCGTCGGCCGGGCGCGGCTATACAGCCCGCGCGACCGCGCCCGGCTGATCCTGATTCTGCGCGGCAAGCGCATGGGCTTCAGCCTTCGGGACATCAAGGAATTCCTCGACCTTTACGGGGCCGATCCCACCCAGGTCGCCCAGATGAAAAGCCTGCTCGGCAAGACGCGCGGAAGAATCGCACGGTTGGAGACCCAGTTGCAGGACGTGAAAACCAGTCTGGCCGAATTGCGCGAGGTCGAGAGCGCGACCCGCGACATGCTGGCCGCCAGGGGAATCAAAGTTTCGTGAGCGGGCGCAAGCCCAGGTTTCATTTTCTCGGGAGACAAGAATGTCCAGAACCGTCATCGCAGGCTACGCCCGCTCGCCCTTCACCCCCGCCAAAAGGGGCGAACTCGCCTTGGTCCGGCCCGACGACCTGGCCGCCCAGGTCGTCGCCGGCCTGGTCAAGAAAACCGGCGTCAAACCGGAGGATATCGAGGATCTGATCCTCGGCTGCGCCTTTCCCGAGGGCGAACAGGGTTTTAACGTCGCGCGTCTGGTCAGCTTCCTCGCCGGTCTGCCCAAATCGCTCGGCGGCGTCACGGTCAACCGTTTCTGCGGCTCGTCGATGACCGCCGTCCATATGGCGGCGGGCGCGATCGCTTGCTGCGCGGGCGAGGTTTTCATCTGCGCCGGCGTCGAGAGCATGAGCCGCGTGCCGATGATGGGCTTCAATCCCATGCCCAATCCCGAACTCGCCAAAAAAATGCCCGCCGCCTATATGGGCATGGGCGAGACGGCGGAAAATGTCGCCGCGCAATGGCATATTTCGCGGAAAGAACAGGAAGAATTCGCCCTGCGCTCGCAGCAGAAGACGGCCGCCGCGCAGAAGGCCGGCAGGTTCGTCGACGAGATCGTTCCCATAATTGGCCGCAAGGGAACGGTGTCGATCGACGGCTGCCCGCGTCCCGAAACGACTCTCGAAGGCCTCGCCGATTTGAAGCCCGCCTTCGACGCCAATGGCGTGGTGACGGCGGGAACCGCCTCGCCCCTCACCGACGGCGCCTCCGCCGTGCTGGTGTGCAGCGAGGATTATGCGCGCAAGAACGGCTTCGACATTCTCGCCGCGGTCAAGTCGATGGCGGTTTCCGGCTGCGAGCCGTCGATCATGGGCATCGGCCCGGTCGGCGCCAGCCGCAAGGCGCTCGCGCGGGCCGGGCTTGAGGCGAAGGACATCGATATTGTCGAATTGAACGAAGCTTTCTCCAGCCAGTCGATCGCCTCGATGTGCGACCTCGGCCTGGACGAGGCGCGCGTCAATCTCGACGGCGGCGCCATTGCGCTTGGCCATCCGCTCGGCGCCACCGGCGCCCGCATCGTCGGCAAGGCCGCGCAATTGCTCAAGCGCGAGAAGGGCAAGTACGCCCTCGCCACCCAATGCATCGGCGGCGGCCAGGGCATCGCCACCATTCTGGAGGCCGTGTGATGGCTGATATCAAAAAGGTCGCCGTCATCGGCGCCGGCGTCATGGGCGCCGGGATCGCCGCCCAAGTCGCCAATTCGGGCGCGCCAGTGGTGCTGCTCGACATCGTGCCGCCGAGCGCCGAAAACCGCAACGCCATCGCCGAAGGCGCGGTGGCCAAGATGCTCAAGACCGAGCCCGCGCCCTTCATGAGCAAGGCGGCGGCGAAACTGGTCACCACCGGCAATATCGAGGACAATCTCGATCTTTTGGCCGATTGCGACTGGATCGTCGAGGCGGTGATCGAACGGCTCGACATCAAGCAGGCGCTTTACGCCAAGATCGAACGCCATCGCAAGCAAGGCAGCGTGGTCTCGTCCAACACCTCGACCATTCCGCTGGCGAAACTCACCGAGGGCCTCCCCGAGAGCTTTGCGCGCGATTTCGTCATCACCCATTTCTTCAATCCGCCGCGCTATATGCGGCTGCTGGAGCTGGTGACCAGCGAGAAGAACGATCCTGCCACTGTCATGACATTGACAGAGTTCTGTGACTATCGCCTCGGCAAGGGCGTCGTGCCCTGCAAGGACCGGCCCGGCTTCATCGCCAACCGCCTTGGCGTCTACTGGCTGCAAACGGCGGTGGTCACGGCTTTCCACCTGGGCCTCGACGTCGAGGACGCCGACGCCATCATCGGCAAGCCCTTCGGAATTCCCAAGACCGGCGTGTTCGGCCTGCTCGACCTGATCGGCCTCGACCTGATGCCGCATATCAACGCCAGCATGGCGGCCGCCCTGCCCGCCGACGATCCCTTCCACGCCATGAACCAGCCGGCGCCCCTGATCGAGCGCATGATCAAGGACGGTTTCACCGGGCACAAGGGCAAGGGCGGCTTCTATCGCGTCAATCGCGAGTTGAACAAGCGCAAGGAGGCGATCGACCTCAAGAGCGGCGAATATCGCATCCAGAAGAAAGCCCAGGTCGAGGCGGTCAAGGAAGCCGGCAAGGATCTGCGCAAGCTGTTCGAACATGACAGCGTCCACGGCCGTTACGCCTGGACCGTGATGAGCGAGACGCTCGCCTATGCCGCCTTTCTGGTCGGCGACGCGGCGGACGGGATCGACCCGATCGATGAGGCGATGCGGCTTGGCTACGCCTGGAAGAGCGGGCCGTTCGAACTCCTCGACAAGATCGGCGTCGACTGGTTCGTCGCCCGCCTCGAAAAGCTCGGCCGCGCCGTCCCGCCGATCCTGCGCATGGCGCAGGGCAAGAGCTTTTATCGCGTCGAAGAGGGCAAGCGTCAGGCGCTGACCCTTGCCGGCGATTACCAGACGCTGCATCGCCCCGAGGGCGTGCTGCTGCTCGCCGACATCAAGCTGACCTCCAAGCCGGTGCTGAAGAACGGCTCGGCCTCGGTCTGGGACATCGGCGACGGCGTGCTCTGTTTCGAATTCACCAGCATGATGAATTCGCTCGACGCCGACATCGTCATGCTGCTCAACCAGACCATCGAACTGGTGAAGAAGCAGTACAAGGCTTTGGTCGTCTATAACGAGGGCTCGAATTTCTCGGTCGGCGCCAATCTCGGCCTGGCGCTGTTTGGGGCCAATATCGCCGGCTGGAACGAAATCCAGGGCCTCGTGGCCTTGGGCCAGCACGCCTACAAGAGCTTGAAATACGCGCCCTTCCCCGTCGTCTCCGCTCCCGCCGGCATGGCGCTGGGCGGCGGGTGCGAAATCCTGCTCCATTCGGACGCCATCCAGGCCCATGCAGAGACTTATACCGGTCTGGTCGAGGTCGGCGTCGGCCTCATCCCCGGCTGGGGCGGCTGCAAGGAAATGCTGGCGCGCTGGCAGAGCCTTGGCAGGATTCCACGCGGTCCGATGCCCGCCGTCGGCCAGGTTTTCGAATATATCAGCACGGCGCGGGTCGCCAAATCCGCCGCCGAAGCCCAGGAAATGCTGATCCTGCGCCCCGGCGACGCGATCACCATGAACCGCACCCGTCTGCTCGCCGACGCCAAGGCCAAGGCGCTGAAACTCGCCGAAAACTACCAGCCGCCGGAGCCGCCGACTTTTGTGCTCCCCGGCCCCTCCGGCAAGGCAGCGCTCGACATGGCGGTCGATTCCTTCATTCAAATCGGCAAGGCGACCAAACACGACAAGGTCGTCTCCGGCGTTCTCGCGGAAATCCTCACCGGCGACGGGACGGATCCAACCGAGACGCTCACCGAGGACCGCATGTCCGAACTGGAGCGCATCGGCTTCATGAAACTGATCCGCACCCCCGACACTCTGGCCCGGATCGAGCGCATGCTCGAAACCGGCAAGCCGCTGCGCAACTGAACCACCGCAGAGAGGAGAAAGCTCCATGCCCGCCTATAAGGCTCCCCTGCGCGACATGCGCTATGTGCTGTTCGAGCTTCTCGGCGGCGACGATCTCACGTCGCTGCCGGGCTTCGAGGATTTTTCCCGCGACACCATCGACGCCGTGCTCGAAGAAGCCGCCAAGGTCTGCGAGCAGGTCTTGCAGCCGCTCAACCGCTCCGGCGACGAGGAAGGCTGCGCCTTCGAAAACGGCGTCGTCCGCACGCCAAAAGGCTTCAAGCAAGCCTATGGCGCCTTCCGCGAGGGCGGCTGGACCGGAATCGCCTGCGATCCCGCTTATGGCGGCCAGGGCTTGCCGGCGGCGGTCAATACGCTGGTCGAGGAAATGATCTGCGCCGCAAATCTGTCCTTCGGCATGTATCCGGGCCTGTCGCATGGCGCCTATGTCTCGCTCCATGGCTATGGCTCGGACGCGCTGAAAGACACCTACCTGCCGAAACTGGTGGATGGGACCTGGTCCGGCACCATGTGCCTCACCGAGCCCCATTGCGGCACCGATCTCGGCCTGCTGCGCACCCGCGCGATTCCCCAGGGCGACGGCTCCTGCAAGATCACCGGCACGAAAATCTTCATCTCGGCCGGCGAACATGACCTCACCGAAAACATCGTCCATCTGGTTCTGGCCAGACTGCCCGACGCGCCCAAGGGGGTGAAGGGCATCAGCCTGTTCCTCACGCCGAAATATCTGGTCAAGCCCGACGGATCGCTCGGGGCGCGCAATGGCGTCGCCTGCGGCTCGATCGAGCACAAGATGGGCATCAAGGCTTCCTCCACCTGCGTGATGAATTTCGACGGCGCCCAGGGCTGGCTGATCGGCGAGCCCCACAAGGGCATGCAGGCCATGTTCGCGATGATGAACGCCGAGCGCCTCGCGGTCGGCGTCCAGGGCCTCGGCCTCGCAGAAGCCTCCTATCAGGGCGCCGCGGCCTATGCCCGCGAGCGCCTGCAGGGCCGTTCACTGTCCGGCGTAAAATATCCCGACAAGCCGGCCGATCCGCTGCTCGTCCATCCCGACATCCGCCGCATGTTGCTCACCCAGCGCGCTTATATCGAGGGCTCGCGGGCGCTGGCGGTCTGGGCGGCCAAGACTCTCGACCTCGCCAAGCGCCATGCCGATCCCGCCGAGCGCGCCAAAGCGGAGGATTTCATCGCCGTCGTCACCCCGGTGATCAAGGCGCTGCTGACCGATCTCGGCTTCGAGGCGACCAATCTCGGCGTGCAGATTTTCGGCGGCCACGGCTATATCCGCGAGAACGGCATGGAGCAATTGGTGCGCGATTGCCGCATCGCCCAGATCTACGAGGGCGCCAACGGCATTCAGGCGCTCGATCTGGTCGGCCGCAAGATGCCCGCCCATGCCGGGCGCTTCCTGCGCAGCGTCTTCCATCCGATCTCGGACCATATTGCCGCGAAAAAATCCGATCCGGCGCTGGCCGAATTCATCGCTCCGCTGGAAAAGGCTTTTGTCCGCCTGCAACAGGCGACGACATTCGTCGCCCAGAAAGGCATGGCCCGGCCCGACGAGGCCGGCGCGGCGGCGAGCGACTACCTGCGCCTGTTCGGCCTGACCGTGCTAGCTTATCTCTGGGCGAAAATGGCCGAGGATTCCTTGGCCAAGGCCGGGCAGGACGGCTTTTACCGCGCCAAGATCGGCACGGCCCGCTTCTTCATGGAGCGCCTGCTGCCCCAGACCGGCGCCCTGCTCCAGGCGATCACCTCCGGCGCCAAAACCATGATGGCCTTCGAGGACGCGGCTTTCTGAACGAAATGCGCCCGCCGGTTTTCCATATTGGCGGGCGCCTGCCCTACGGATAAAGCCCGCGCTCCTTATGCGCCGTCAGCACGCGGTCGCAGGCGACGATGAAGGCGGCCGTGCGCAGCGAGACATTGCGCCGTTCGGCGGTTTCCCAGATGTGGCGCAAGGCGCCGCGCAGGATTTCGGCGAGGCGGTCGTTGATTTCGTCCTCGGTCCAGAAATAGCTGGCGAAATCCTGCACCCATTCGAAATAGCTCACCGTCACGCCGCCGGCGTTGCAGATGACGTCGGGCACGACAATAATTCCGCGCCCGGCCAGAATGTCGTCGGCTTCAGGCAGGGTCGGGCCGTTGGCGCCTTCGAGCACCAGCCGCGCCGTGATCCGTTCGGCGCGCGCCGCCGTCAACTGGCCTTCCAGCGCCGCCGGAATCAGCACGTCGCAGGCGACGTCCCAAAAGGCGTCGCGGTCGATGGTTTCCGCTTGCGGAAAACCCGCGACCCCGGCCCCGCCGCGCAAGTGATCCAAAAGATCGGCGACCGCCAGCCCGGCGGCATTGGCGACCGCGCCGCGCGAATCCTGCACCGCGACGATTTTCGCGCCGGCTTCCGCGAACAGCGCGGCGGCGCAAGCGCCGACATTGCCGAAGCCCTGGATGGCGATGCGCGCGCCTTCCAGATTCATGTCGAGACGCCGCAGGGCGTCGCGGCCGATCACGAAGACGCCGCGTCCGGTCGCCGCCGCCCGGCCGAGCGAGCCGCCGAGATTGACCGGCTTGCCGGTGACCACGCCGGTGCTGGCCAGCCCGGTGTTCATGGCGTAGGTGTCCATCATCCAGGCCATGATCTGGGCGTCGGTGTTCACATCCGGCGCCGGAATGTCCTGCTGCGGCCCGATGATCGGGCCGATCTCGCTGGTATAGCGCCGGGTGATCCGCTCGATTTCCTTTTTCGACAGTTTTTTCGGATCGAGCCGCACGCCGCCCTTGGCGCCGCCGAAGGGCAGATTGACCGCCGCGTTCTTGATCGTCATCCAGCCGGCCAGCGCCATGACTTCTTCCAGCGTGACGCCGGGATGAAAGCGCACCCCGCCCTTGCCGGGCCCGCGCGACAGGTTGTGCTGGACCCGAAAGCCCTCGAAATGGCCGATCGAGCCGTCATCCATTTCGATCGGAACATCGACGACCAAAATCCGTTTCGGACGGCGCAGGGTTTCCGCCAGATCGGCCAGTTCGCCGAGATGCGGCGTCACCCGCTCGACCTGCTCCAGAAATGTTCCCCACGGGCCGGCCGGATCGGGCCGGACATAGGAAAGGCCGACATGAAAGGCCGCCGCGCGATTTTCCGTCAAATCCGCTTCCTCCTCCTGGATTTTCCCCCGCGCCGCAAGCATGACGAAAAAGAATCCCCGGGTCGAGCCCTGCGATGGTCGTGACAGGCGCTCACGCCGCCCTTGGCGGCTCGCCCCGCGCCGCCAGTTCGCCGACTTCCTCGTCGGTGAAGACGCGGCTGCGGGTGAGGAAACTGATCCCCTCCGGCCCTTCGAGGGAAAAGCCCTCGCCGCCGCCCTTGACCACATCGATGATCAACTGGGTGTGACGCCAATATTCGAACTGGTTTTCGCGGATGTAGAAGGGACAGCCGCCGATTTCGCCCAGCAGCACGTCGTGCTGGCCGACCCGCAGTTCCGCCTTGGAGTAGCACAAGGGCGCCGAGCCTTCGCAGCAGCCGCCCGATTGATAAAAGGCCAGAGGCCCATGCATGGCCTGCAAGCGGGCAATCCACTCCAGAGTTGTCGCTGTGGCTTCGACACGCGCGGGCGCCGGCATTTTACCCCTCCATTCTCCGTGGTTTCTCAACTTTTACGCGCGGAAAAAAGTTGCGCGGCGCTTTGGAGCGCCGCGCCAATGTTTCAAGCGAGCGAGCCCGGTTCTCAGAAGAAACCGAGAGCCTTCGCGCTGTAGCTGACCAGCAAATTCTTGGTCTGCTGATAATGGTCCAGCATCATCTTGTGGGTTTCGCGGCCGATGCCGGATTCCTTGTAACCGCCGAAGGCGGCGTGAGCCGGATAGGCATGGTAGCAGTTGGTCCAGACGCGGCCGGCCTGGATGCCGCGGCCGAACTGATAGGCGCGGGTGCCGTTGCGGGTCCATACGCCGGCGCCGAGACCGAAGATCGTGTCATTGGCGATCGCGAGGGCTTCGGCTTCGTCCTTGAAGGTCGTGACCGACAGCACCGGACCGAAGATCTCCTCCTGGAAGATGCGCATCTTGTTGTTGCCCTTGAAAACGGTCGGATTGATGTAAAAACCGTTTTCCAGTTCGCCGCCGAGCTGGTTGCGCGACCCGCCGGTCAGGCACTGCGCGCCTTCCTGCTTGCCGATGTCGAAATAGGACAGGATCTTGTCCATCTGCTGCTGCGAAGCCTGGGCGCCGAGCATCGTGCTCATGTCGAGCGGGTTGCCCTGCTTGATCGCCTGCACGCGCTTGATCGCGCGCTCCATGAACTTGTCGTAGATTGATTCCTGAATCAGCGCGCGGCTGGGGCAGGTGCAGACCTCGCCCTGGTTGAAGGCGAAAAGCGTGAAGCCTTCCAGCGCCTTGTCCAGGAAGTCGTCATCTTCCTGCATCACGTCGGCGAAGAAGATGTTCGGCGACTTGCCGCCCAGCTCCAGGGTCGCCGGGATCAGGTTGTCCGCGGCGTAATGCGCGATGGTGCGGCCGGTGACGGTCGAGCCGGTGAAGGCGATCTTGGCGATGCGATTGCTGGAGCCGAGCGCCCTGCCCGCCTCGGCGCCGAAACCGTTGATGACGTTCAGCACGCCTTCGGGCAACAGGTCGCCGATCAGCTCCATCAGCACCATGATGCTGATCGGTGTCTGTTCGGCCGGCTTCAGCACGACGCAATTACCGGCCGCGATCGCCGGCGCCAGCTTCCAGCCCGCCATCAGCAGCGGGAAGTTCCAGGGAATGATCTGGCCGACGACGCCGAGCGGCTCATGGAAATGATAGGCGACGGTGTCTTGGTCGATTTCCGAGATCGAGCCTTCCTGGGCGCGCAGCACGCCGGCGAAATAGCGGAAATGATCGGCAAGCAGCGGCACGTCGGCATAAGTGGTTTCGCGGATCGGCTTGCCGTTGTCGAGCGTCTCGACCAGCGCCAGCGTGGCGAGATTGTCGTCGATGCGGTCGGCGATCTTCAGAAGAACCCGGGAACGGTCGGCTGGCGCTGTGCGGCCCCAATTTTCCTTGGCGGCATGGGCGGCGTCGAGGGCGAGTTCGACGTCCTCGGCGGTCGAACGGGCGACTTTCGCCAGAACCTGGCCACTGACCGGCGAGACCTTGTCGAAATACTGCCCGCGCACCGGGGCGACCCATTTGCCGCCGATGTAATTGTCGAATGTCGATTTGATCAGGTTCTTGCCGGTGAGATTTGCTACAGCTTCCTGGTACATAGACCTTCCTCCATGATCGCGCCTCGCGGCGCTTGTCGCAAACGGTCCGGGGCGACCCGCCTCCCGCCTTGGAAGCGGGCGGCCCGGCGCCGGAACGTTCAAGCTTTTGTCGGATTTCCTCGCGACCGTCCTGTCTCCGCGCGCAAGGCGAGCCCCATACTTCGGACGGGATTGAGTCCGAGCGAGGACGCCGTCGCGCGAAAAAATCGGGAATTCTTCATGACCTCCCCAGGACATGGTTCGAAGCGGCCGTTTCGCCCCTTTCGACAGCCGCAGATTAGGACGCCCGCGGCAGATTGATACTGCTCTTTAGTGGGATTGACCCTGAGCGGGACGAAAACGGCGCGCGCCAAAGCTTGCAGCGAAAACAGAATGGTGCGATGCAGCAATATTGAGCGTAATTTAAGGGCGATCCTACTTTGGCGCCGTGGACGTGGCCGACAGGCGCCCTATCCTGGAAGTGGATGTTTTCACGACAATCCAAATCGCGCCAAATCGCGCGGCGGCGCATTTTCTCCCCTGACGCGTCGCCCGTGATAAAGTCGCCCGCAATAAACTCGACCCGCAATAAACTCGAAACGGAGGAAATCATGACGGAAGTGACCTGGACCGCCCCCGAAGCCTGCGAAATCTGCTGCGGCATGGAAGTCACCAGCTATATGTCGGCTGAAATCTGATCGCCCGATTTCTCGGCGCCAATTTCGCCCTGTCGGACGCTTCCGCGGCCGATGGGGTTTTTGCGTTTTCCCGGCGGCGTCTCGCCTGCGCGCCAGCCTCCGCGGATACAAAATTCTGACGATTTTCTCGCCCCGGCCTGACCGGCTGGGAAAAGAAGGCGTCTAGACTATAAGATCGCGCCGGTTTTTTCGCGCAGCGGAGAGACCGGCGCGGGTCATAAATCAATCGGAAATGCGCCTCGCCTCGCCAGCGCGCGGGAGCGACGGCGGGAATGGGGTCGTTTAAGTGCGATTTCTAGTGCTTGGAGCCGGAGCCGGCGGCGGCGTCCCACAATGGAACTGCCTGTGCGAAAACTGCCGCCTCGCCTTTGCCCGCGACGGCCGCATCGCGCAAAGGACGCAGGCCAGCGTCGCGGTCAGCGCCGATGGCGACAATTGGGTGCTGCTTTCCGCGACCCCCGACCTGCGCCAGCAGATCATCGCCAATCCAGAACTTCATCCGAGGATCGCGCCGCGCCATTCGCCGATCAAGGGGGTTTTCACGCCCAACGGCGACGTCGACAATATCGCCGGCCTGCTGGTGATGCGCGAGATGCAGCCCTTCACCCTCTGGGCGACCAAAAGCATCATGGCCAATACCATGGGCGGCGTGTTCGGCGTGCTCAATCCGGATGTCGTCAAGCGCGAGACGGTCGAGCTCGAACAGGTGATCGACACCGGCTTCGGCTTCACGCTGACGCCCTTCATCACGCCGGGAAAGATCCCGCTCTATCTCGAATCGCCCGACGAATCGCAGATCGAATTCGGCGCGGAGGGCGAAAATACGGTCGGCGTGGAAATCCGCCAGGGCGGCCGCCGCTTCTATTACATGCCCTCCGTCGCCCGCATGACCGACGCCTTGCGCAAAAGGCTTTACGGCGCCGAACTGGTCTTCATCGACGGCACGACCTTCGAGGACGACGAGATGATCCGGCTTGGCCTGCTCAACAAGACCGCCTGGCGCATGGGCCATATGGCGATGAACGGCGAGAAGGGAACCATCGCCGCGCTCGCCCCGCTCGCCATCGAGCGGCGGGTCTTCGTCCACATCAACAATTCCAATCCGGCGCTTCGCCACGATTCGCCGGAGCGCGCGCAGGTCGAAGCCGCCGGCTGGGAGATCGGCTACGACGGCATGCGCATCGACATCCCGGAGGCGCGGGCGTGACGGCCGAACAGATCACCGAACAATCGCGACCGCATCTGCTGCGCGGGGTCAAGCTCAAGAACGACCAGGTGCGCAAGGCCTGGGTTCTGCTGGCGCCGGAGCGCTATCTGCGCCTCAACGCCATCAGCGTCGACATCTTGCAGCGTTGCGACGGCGCCGCCGCGCTGGCGTCGATCGTCGACGATCTGGTGAAAAAATATGGCGCGGATCGCGCCACCATCGAACGCGACGTGCGCGGCCTGCTCGCCAACCTGCTCGAAAAGCGGATGCTCGGCCTATGACTGACAAGATTCCCCTCGCGCCGCCTTCCGCCTTGCTGGCGGAGCTGACCTATCGCTGTCCGCTGTCCTGCCCCTATTGCTCCAACCCGCTCGCCATGGGCGGGCGCGAGACGGAAATGTCCAGTGAGGCATGGAAGGACATTTTCACCCAGGCCGCGGCGCTCGGCGTGCTGCATGTCCATATGTCCGGCGGCGAGCCGGCCTCGCGGCGCGATCTGCGCGAACTGGTCGAGCATTGCGCCCGGCTCGATCTCTACACCAATCTCATCACCTCCGGCGTCGGCCTGACCAGGGCTTCGCTCAAACAACTCGCGGCGAGCGGCCTCGACCATGTCCAGCTTTCGATCCAGGACGCGGAGCCCAAGAGCGCCGACTGGATCGGCGGCTATGACGGCGGCTTCGCCAAGAAACTCGAGGTCGCGGGCTGGATCGCCGAGGAAGGCCTGCCGCTGACCGTCAATGCGGTGATCCATCGCGCCAATGTCGCGCGCGCCGCCGATATGGTCGATCTCGCGGTGCGGCTCGGCGCGCGGCGAATCGAGATCGCCCATACCCAATATTACGGCTGGGCTTTGCTCAACCGCTCGCACCTGATGCCGACCCGCGCCCAGAGCGAAAAGGCTTACGCGGAAGTCGAGGAACGGCGCGAGCGTTACAAGGGCCAGATCGTCATCGATCATGTCGCGCCGGACTACCACGCGAAATATCCCAAGGCCTGCATGAGCGGCTGGGGCCGGCTGAGCATGAATGTCACGCCCCAGGGCAAGGTTCTGCCCTGCCATGCGGCGGAGACCATTCCCGGCCTCGAATTCTGGAACGCGCGCGAAACAAGCCTGGCCGAGATCTGGGCGGATTCGCCGGGCTTCAACGCCTTCCGCGGCTACGAGTGGATGAAGGAGCCATGCCGCTCCTGCGAGCGCAAGGAGATCGATTTCGGCGGCTGCCGCTGTCAGGCCCTGGCGCTCGCCGCCGACGCCGCCGCCTGCGACCCGATCTGCGTGAAGTCGCCGCATCACGGCCTGATCGCCGAAATCGCCGCTCGCGATTCCGCCGAAAAGATCGAGGGATTCATCCCGCGCCGCATCGAACGCGCGCGCGAAAACAGCGACGCCTGAACGTCGCCCGGCGAACAGGCGACGGCCCCTCCTTCAAGGGCGCCAAAGTACAATTCCCCTCCCGGCGCCGCGCTCTAAGATCGGCGAAAATGTGGAGGAAATCGTGGCGCTTACCTACCGAAATCTCGGCCTGACCATTGCTGTCTGCATGTCCTTTTTTGGCGTTCAGCGCGTCAGCGCGCATGGCAATGTGACGCCGCAGCCGGTCGACACCACCGGCCTGCCCGATGTCGGCAAGGACTGGCTTGAAAAGAACCCCTATCGCGGCACGAAAGACCATGATCTGGCGACCAAGATCGGCGCCTCCGGCTTCAACCAGAACTGCGCCCGCTGCCATGGCATCGAGGCGATCTCGGGCGGCCTCGCCCCCGACCTGCGCTACCTCGACAAGGGCGCGGACGGCGACGCCTGGTTCATCAACCGCATCCGCCATGGCTATACCCAGAACGGCATGACCAAGATGCCGGCCTTCGAGGGCATCCTGTCGCAGGAAGCGATGTGGGCGATCCGCACCTATCTCGACTCCCTCTACCAGGGCGACACGCAATAAATGGGCGCGCCCTTACGCGCTCTCCTTTTTTTCGCGGCGGTTTGCGCGGCGCCCGCCGCCTCTGCGCGTCCGCTGCATGACGTGCAATCGAACGGCGTGCTGCGCGTTTCGGTCTATCGCGATTACAAGCCGTGGTCGTGGGAGGAGAATGGCAAGCTGAAGGGCGTGGATGTCGAAATCGGCGCGGCGCTCGCCAAGGCCCTTGGCGTCCAGGTCGATTACTTCCTGGTGCGCGCCGACGACAGCATCAACGACGACCTGCGCAACGGGGTGTGGAAAGGCACGGTTCTGGGCGAGCAGCCCGGCGACGTGATGCTGCACGTTCCCAACGATCCGAAGATCGAGGCGGACAACGACAAAGTGAAGCTGACGGCGCCTTATCAGGTGGAGGGCCTGGCGCTGGCGGTCGATCCGGCCAAGGCCGACGCCGCCAAGGATTTCGCGCTGTTCGAGCGCGAAAAGGTCGCCGTCGACATGCAGACGCTCTCCGACATGATTCTACTGTCGGCGCGCGACCACAAGCTGATCCCGAACGTGGTCCATGTGCATGGCGAGGACAAGGCCGCCGAGGCCTATGACAAGGGTCAGGTGGTCGCTTTCTACGGCGAGGCGGCGATGGTCGAGAATCTCGCCCATCACGCGTCGCGCCCGGTGACGATCGTCTATCCCCGCCACCCCCTGGCCAGAACCTGGCCGGTCGGCGGCGCGGTGAAGGCCGATTCCATCGATCTCGCCGACGCCATCGACAAGGCGGTCGCCGACCTGTCGAAATCCGGCGGGCTGAAGAAGATTTTTGCGTCGTATGGCGTCTCCTGGCGCCCGCCGCCGCAAGAAGATTGACCGCTTGCGGTCGTCGCGCGCGACGGGTTCGCCGCCGCGCGTTTTGGAATGACGCCGGCTTGGCCGGCGTTTGTCTCTGGGAGGAATGAAAATGATGAAAAGCACCCTTCTTGCCGGCGTCTCCGCTCTGGGGATCGCCTATGCCGGCGTCGCGCTCGCCGCCGGCGTCACCGACGCGGATCTGCTGAATGACGCCACCAACACCAAGCAGGTCGTCACCAATGGCATGGGCCTGCAGGCGCATCGCTTCAGCCCGCTGAAACAGATCAACACCTCGAACGTCAAGGATCTCGTTCCGGCCTGGTCCTTCTCCTTCGGCGGCGAAAAGCAGCGCGGCCAGGAAGCCCAGGCCCTGGTGCATGACGGCGTCCTCTACGTCACCGGCTCCTACAGCCGCCTCTATGCGATGGACGCCAAGACCGGCGAAAAGCTGTGGGAATTCGACGCCCGCCTGCCTGAAGGCATCATGCCCTGCTGCGACGTGATCAACCGCGGCCCGGCGCTCTATGGCGACAAGGTCTTCTTCGGCACGCTCGACGCCCAGATCTATGCGATCAACGCCAAGACCGGCAAGGTCGCGTGGCATAAGGTGATCGACGACTTCAAGGCTGGCTATTCCTATTCCGCCGCGCCGCTGATCGTCCCGACCAAGGCCAATGGCGCGCTTGTCATCACCGGCGTGTCCGGCGGCGAATTCGGCGTCGTCGGCCGCGTCGAGGCGCGCAATGTCGACACCGGCGAACTGGTGTGGAGCCGTCCCGTCCTCGAGGGCCTGACCGGCTCGTATCAGGGCAAGGACACCACCATGACCGGCAAGGCCAACGAGACCTGGCCGGGCGACATGTACAAGACCGGCGGCGGCGCCCCCTGGCTCGGCGGCACCTACGATCCCGAAACCAAGCTGATTTTCATGGGCACCGGCAATCCGGCCCCGTGGAACTCGTGGACGCGTCCGGGCGACAACCGCTGGACCGCGTCGCGCGTCGCGATCAATCCGGAAAACGGCGATTTCGTTTGGGGCTTCCAGACCACGCCGCATGACGGATGGGACTTCGACGGGGTGAACGAGTTCATTCCCTTCGACGCCAAGGTCCATGGCAAGGAAATGAAGCTCGGCGGCACCGCCGACCGCAACGGCTTCTTCTATGTTCTCGACCGCACCAACGGCAAGTTCCTGCACGCCATGCCCTTCGTGAGCAAGATCAGCTGGGCCAAGGGCATCGATAAGAATGGCCGCCCGATGTACAATGACGACAACCGTCCGGGCGACCCGACCAAGTCGGCCGACGGCAAGGAAGGCAAGTCGGTCTTCTCGGTCCCCTCCTTCCTCGGCGGCAAGAACCAGATGCCGGTCTCCTATGACGACCAGACGCATCTGTTCTATGTCCCGTCGAACGAATGGGGCATGGACATCCACAACGAGCCCGTCGTGTACAAGAAGGGCGCGGCCTATCTCGGCGCCGGCTTCAACATCAAGCCGGTGTTCGACGATCATATCGGCTCGCTGAAGGCGATCGACCCGATCGCGCAGAAGGTGGTGTGGGAATACAAGAACAAGGCTCCGCTGTGGGCCGGCATTCTGTCCACCGCCGGCGGCCTGGTCTTCACCGGCACGCCCGAGGGCTATCTGATGGCCTTCGACGCCAAGACCGGCGCGATCCTGTGGAAGTTCAACGTCGGCACCGGCATCGTCGCGCCGCCGATCACCTGGGACCAGGACGGAACGCAGATGATCGGCGTGGCCGCGGGCTGGGGCGGCGCGGTGCCTCTGTGGGGCGGCGAAGTCGCCAAAACCTTCAAGGGCATCAACCAGGGCGGCTCCTACTGGACCTTCAAGCTGGCGTCGCACACCGCCGGCTAATGATCCATCCGGCCTGACCCCGGACACGCTCCGGGGTTGAAAACCGGATCAACAGGAAAGGCGGCCGTGCGACGCGCGGCCGCCTTTTGCTTTCGACGCCTTTTGCTTTCGACGGCTTGCGCGCGGCGGCGCCAAAGCGCAAAATCCAATCGACGCAACCCGTGCGGATCCGCGGACCCATCGCAGGGAAGCGGCGTTCTCGCGCGTGGAAAAACATTTCACGGGAGGAAGGCCAGGATGACGCGGATCTTGATCGTGGACGATCATCCCCTGTTTCGCGAGGCGCTGGAAAGCGCGGTGCGGCTGGAGCGTCCCAATTGCGAAATCTTCGAGGCGACCACCATCGAAGACGCGATGAATGTGCTGGCGCACGAGAAAAATTTCGACCTCGGCCTGTTCGACCTGTTCCTGCCGGGCACCACCGGCCTGTCCGGCCTGGTGCGGGTGCGCGCCGCTTATCCGCATCTGCCGATCATGGTGGTCTCGGCCCACGAGGACCCGCGCGTGGTGCGCGATCTGCTCGCCCTCGGCGCCGCCGGATTCGTCTCCAAGGCGACCTCGAAAAGCGAGCTCGCCCACGCCATCAGCGAAGTGCTCAACGGCTCGGTCTATCTGCCTGAGCGCTTCCGCGACCTCGACCGGCCGCAGCCCTCCGAGGTCCAGCGCGACGACATGCTGCGCCGCCTGCAGGATCTGACGCCGCAGCAATTGCGGGTGCTCGACATGATCCGCGCCGGCTTGCAGAACAAGCAGATCGCCTATGAGCTTGGCGTCGCCGAAACGACGGTCAAGGCGCATGTTTCGGAGATCCTGCGCAAGCTGAATGTCTATAGCCGCACCAAAGCGGCGATCGAGGTCGGCAAGATGGATTTCGCGCGCAACGCCGCCGAGGGCCATGCCGGCGGCGACAAAGGGCCGTCCCACTGAATCTCTTGTAAAGGCGTCCGCATGCGTTCCGTTTCCCGCCGCCTTTTCCTCGCCGCGAGCGCCGCCGCGCTCACCCTGCCGTCCGCGGAGCCCTCTTCCGCGCGCCCGGCGGAAAAACTGCGCCTGGCGATCCAGGCGACCGGAAGTTTCGCCTGGGAGCTGGCGACCGCCCGCGCCTATGGGCTGGACAGGAAGGCGGGGATCGATTTCGAGGCGACACGACTGGCGACGACGGCGGCCGGCAAGGTCGCGCTGATCGGCGGCGGCGCCGACCTCATCCTCTCCGACTGGCTGTGGGTCGCGCGCGAGCGCGGACTGGGAACGCCGCTGGTTTTTTACCCCCATTCGACCGCGCTTGGCGCGGTGATGGCCAAGGGAACGGCGAAGGTGCCGGCCGGTCCATGGAAGGCCGCCGATCTCGTCGGCAAAAAAATCGGCGTCGCCGGCGGCTCGCTCGACAAGTCCTGGCTTTTGCTTCAGGCCTGGGCGCTGAAGCAGGGCGTCGATCTCAAGGCCAAAGCCCAGCCGGTTTTCGGCGCGCCGCCGCTGCTGGCCGAAAAGCTGGCGCAGGGCGAACTCGACGCGGCGCTGGAATTTTTCACTTTCGCGGCGCGGCTTGAGGGCAACGGCTTTGTCCGCGCCATCGACATGGCGGAGGTCGAGCGCGACCTCGGCGCCCAACACCCGCTGATCGTCACCGGCTATGTCTTCACCCAGGACTTCGCCGCCAAGAACGCCGATCGGCTGAAACGCTTCTTCGCCATGATGACCGAGGCGAAGAAACTGCTCGCCGACAATGACGAGGCCTTCGCCAAAATCGCGCCGATGACCGGCGTTTCCGGCCCGAAAACGCTGGCGATCTTGCGGCGCTATTACCGGCAGGGCGTCCCGACCGCGACGCCGGCGCAGTATGAGGCCGACGCCGCCGCGATTTTCAAGGTTCTGGCCGAGGTCGGCGGCCCGCAGCTCGTCGGCCCGGCGACGGAGCTTGATCCCGGCGTGTTCTACCGTCCATGATCCGGCTGATTTCGATCCTCCTGTTCCTCGCGCTGTGGCAGGTCGGCGCGTGGCTGCTCGGCCCGCATTATCTCCCGGATCCGGCGGCGGTCGTCCAGACCATGATCGCGGAGGCGCGCAGCGGCGCGCTGGCCTATCATCTCGGCATAACCCTGGCGCGGGTGTTCGCCGGCTTTTCCCTCGCCATGATCGCCGGCTCGGCGCTCGGCGTCGCGCTCGGGCGCCTGCCCTGGCTCGACCGGCTGGTCGATCCCTGGGTGGTGATCCTGCTCAATACGCCGGCTCTGGTGGTAATCATGTTCGCCTATATCTGGGGCGGGCTGAACGAGTTTTCCGCGCTGGCGGCGATCACCCTCAACAAATTGCCCAACGCCGTCGTCACTTTGCGCGAAGGCGCGCGCGCGCTCGATCCGGCGCTCGACGAAATGGCGCAGGTCTTCGCCTTTTCGCGCTGGCGGCGCTGGCGCCATGTGGTCGCGCCGCAGCTTGCGCCCTTTTTCGCGGCCGCCGCGCGCGGCGGCCTGGCTTTGGTGTGGAAGATCGTGCTGGTGGTCGAACTGCTCGGCCGCCCCAATGGCGTCGGCTTCAAGATGAACGAGGCGTTCCAGCTGTTCGACCTCAGACTTCTGCTCGCCTACGCCCTGCCCTTCGTCGCGCTGATGATGCTGGCCGAGACCTTCGTCCTGCGGCCGGCGGAAAAGGCCGCAAACTGGCGGCTTCGCCATGACGCTTGAAATTGAGATTTCCCGCAAGGCCTACCGGATCGCCAAGGGCGAGCGGCTGGTGTTCGACAATTTCGCGCTCGAGGTCGCCGATGGCTCGATCGTCGCCCTGCTTGGCCCTTCGGGCTGCGGCAAGAGCAGCCTGCTCCGCATCGTCGCCGGGCTCGACCGCGATTTTTCCGGCGCGGTGGGCGGCGCGCCAGGGCGCCTCGGCATGGCCTTTCAGGAGCCGCGCCTGCTGCCCTGGCGCAGCGTCGCCGACAATCTGCGTCTCGCCGCGCCCAATCTCGACCACGCCGCGCTCGCCGATCTCCTCGCCGCCTTCGAGCTTGAGGGCCATGGGGCCGATTATCCGGGCCAGCTGTCGCTCGGCCTCGCGCGCCGCGCGGCGCTGGCGCGCGCCTTCGCGGTCGAACCCGAACTGCTGCTGCTCGACGAGCCCTTCGCCTCGCTCGACCGCGCGCTGCACCTGCGCCTGCGCGGCCTGCTGGCGCGACGCATCGCGGCGACCGGGATCACGGCGCTGATCGCCACCCACGATCTCGACGACGCCCTGCTGCTCGCCGACGAAATCGTTTTTCTCGACCGCGCGCCGGCGCGCATCCGGGGCCGGCTGCCGATCGCCGCGCCGCGCGGCGCACGTGACGAAATTCTTACAAACTTGAGGGCTTCCGCAGAGATTTATTACATGATCGACGCGCCCGGAAATGGTAATTCTGAAGCCGCGTCATGACGCGAAAACGATAACGGGAGCAAGACGATGGGCAGCGCCGCTTTGGCCGAAAAGAACCCCGCAGCGAACGATCTTCTGACGCGGGAAGAATTCGAGGCCGCCATCCGCGCCGTGGGCGCGGAGAGATACCACGACAAGCATATTTTCCACAAAATGCTGCACGGCGGCCAGATGAACAAGGGCCAGGTCCAGGCCTGGGCGCTCAACCGCTATTGCTATCAGGAAGGCGTGCCGCGCAAGGACGCCGCGCTGATGGCGCGCACCGACGACCGCGCGCTGCGGCGCGAATGGATTCACCGCATCCACGACCATGACGGCCTCGACCTGGAAGAGGGCGGCATCGAACGCTGGCTGGTCCTCACCGACGGGCTCGGGCTCGACCGCGCGCTGGTCATATCCAAGGAAGCCGCTTTGCCCGCCACCCGTTTCGCGGTCGAGGCCTATGTGCGCTATGTCACCGAACAGCCGCTGACAGTCGCGGTGGCCTCGTCGCTCACCGAACTTTTCGCGCCGAAAATCCATCGCGAGCGCATCGCCGGCATGCTGGAAAATTACAGCTTCATCAGCGACGACGTGATGGCCTATTTCAAGCGCCGCCTGACCCAGGCCCCGCGCGACGCCGATTTCGCGCTGGAATATGTCAAGACCCACGCCCGGACGCGCGAGGAGCAGGACGCCTGCGTCAAGGCGGTGCAGTTCAAATGCAGTGTGCTGTGGGCGCAGCTCGACGCGCTCTATCTCGCCTATGTCCAGGGCATGATCCCGCCGGGCGCCTTCGTTCCGCAGGCCTGACGAGATCGCCGGTCCTAGCGCATATTCCCGAAAAGTTGCAGACTTTTCGGATAAGAATATACGTAAAAACAAATAACGAGAGCATTCCTCCGATCCGCAAGGAACGGAGAATGCTCTTGCGGAGGCGCGCGCAAAAAAGCGCGCGCCTTTTTTCATTTCCGGTTTGACGCTTGACGCTGAAAAACGGCTTGCCGCCATGACGCGGGCCGTGCGAACTTTTTTCCGCGTCGCCGCTGGTTTTTGCAAAGGTCGTTCGCGGCGCGCGAAGGTCGTTTCGATGACAGCGAGAGTGCGCATTTTCGATGTCCTGCGCGACGCCGCCGAAGGCTTTGTCGAAGACAAGGCGATGACGCGCGGCGCGGCCATCGCCTTTTACCTGGTGACTTCGCTCGCGCCGACCACCATGATCGTGGTCGCGGTCGCCGGCCTGATTTTCGGCCGGGACGCCGCGAAAAGCGACCTTCTGGCGCAGATCGACGCGTCGATGGGCGCCGCCGCCGCCGGCATTTTCCGCGGCGCGCTCGAAGCCGCGCACAAGAGCGGCGGCGGCTGGCTGGCCACCGCGACGGCTCTCTCCGTGCTGCTCGTCGGCGCCTCGGGGGCCTTCAGCGAAATACACGCCGCGCTCAATGCGATCTGGCGCGCCAGGCCCTCCGGGTCGAGCGCGTGGGAAATCGCCCGGACCCGCCTGCTCGGCGTCGCGCTGCTGATCCTGCTCGGCGTGCTGCTGTGCGTCTCGGCCGCCGCGACCACCGCGATCACCGTGCTGCAGACTTACGTCGATGGCGCGCGCGCGTCCTCGCTCAATCTCCTGCCCTTGGTGAACGGCGGTCTTTCGCTGTTTCTGCTGACCCTGCTTTTCGCTGCTTTGTTCAAGATCCTGCCCGACCGGCCGTTGCACTGGGGCGACGTATTTCTTGGCGCCTTCTTCACGGCCTGCCTGTTCACCATGGGCAAGTCGTTGATCGGCTGGTACATGGCGGTCGGGGCGATCGGCTCGGCCTATGGCGCGGCCGGCGCTTTGATCGTCATCCTGCTGTGGGTTTATTATTCGACCCAGATTTTCCTGTTCGGCGCCGAATGCACCAAGGCCTACGCCTTGCGACGCGGCAGTCTGGTGATCGCCGAGGAAAACGCGCCCGAGCAGATGGCCGACGCGGCAAAACCGGAGGTGGACAAGACAAACGGCCCCGCGCCGGCTTGTTCATGCCCGGCGCCGCCCCGCTGACCCCTGATATGCGCGCCGGCGGCCGTCACGATCCGCCTTTTTCGGGAACCGACAAGAAAGTCATTTGCGCGGACGTTTCGGTCCCGCGGCCTATCGCATGTGGCTTTCGCTGAAGAAATACATCGCCTCACGGTCGTGGGCGCGATACAATTTCTCGCGTTCCTGTGATCGCGTCGTCGCGGCCCGCCGCTGAGCGTCGCGGGCGTAGGTCGGTGTGATTTCCCGCATATAGTCCACGAATTGGCCTGCGACGTTCGGCCCGTTCGGCCATGACTCCGCCGCAACGCGCCGTCGGACTGGATTTTGGGAGCCCATTGCATTTCCCCTTGATGTCGCCGAAGGACGTTATACGACGCTGCTAACCCTTAGAATGGAGGCCACTCGCCCCCGGCCCCCTGCGCCGGCGCGAACGCGTCCCGTCCTTCCGCCAAATTGTGAAATATTCTGTAAACTTGGTTTTGCGCTTTTTCATGACGCATTCGTCTGAATTCTTCAATTCGCGCAAAATACCGACGCTTTTCGCGTAGGAACACAGTTTTTTGAACAGGCGCTGTGTCACAAAGACCAAGTTTGACTTACGCAGGCGAAGCCTTGCGCCTCGGAACAGGAGCAGCTTTGGCCACGCGGTCAGGGCGGCCTTCTTGTTCATCGCCGTGTCCACGACGACGCGTCCTCCGCTTCGGCCCCTTCCGCTCGCGCGAAATCTTGACCAGAATGATTTCGCATTTTTTGAAGCCGCCGCGCCGAAAGGTGGTTTCCCGCCGGGATCGAACCGAACCAAAAGGACGCGCGCATGGCCGGGGACGCTTACGATGTCTTGATTATCGGCTCCGGCCCCGGCGGCGCCTCCGTCGCCTGGAGGCTCGCCCGGACCGGCAAGCGCATCCTGCTGGTCGAGCGCGGCGCCTATCTGAAGCGCGAAAGGCAGAACTGGGACACCGTCGAGGTGTTCGGCAAGGGCCGCTACCAGGCGAACGAAACCTGGCGCGCGGCGTCTGGCGCGACATTCCAGCCCGGCCTGCATTATTGGGTCGGCGGCAATTCCAAGCTTTACGGCGCGGCTTTGTTCCGGCTGCGCGAGAGCGATTTTTCGTGCGTGCGCCATCCCGACGGCGCATCGCCGGAATGGCCGCTGAAATATGACGTGTTCGAGCCTTATTATCAGGCCGCCGAAGAGCTGTTCCAGGTCCATGGCCTGCGCGGCGAAGACCCGACCGAGCCGCGCGCCAGCGGCCCTTTTCCGCGCCCGCCGGTGCGGCATGAGCCGCGCATCGCCGAACTTAGCCAAGCCTGGTCGCGCGAAGGCCTGCATCCGTTCCATCTGCCGATCGGCGCGCTGATCGAGGAAGACGCGAAAGGCGAAACCCTGCCCCATTCGCCCTGCCTGCGCTGCGATCCTTTCGACGGCTATCCCAGCCTCACCAACGGCAAGGCCGACGCCCAGATCGTCTGCGTCGATCCCGCTTTGGCCGCGCATGACAATCTGACGCTGCTGACCGGCGCTTATGTCGAAAAGCTCGTCACCGATTCCGGCGGCGGCAGGATCGTCGGCGTCGAGGCCATCGTCGAGGGCCGGCGCCAGACCTTGACCGCCGATATGGTGGTGGTCGCCTGCGGCGCCCTGTCCTCGGCGCTGCTGTTCCTGCGTTCGGCCAATGACGCCCATCCCGACGGGCTCGCCAATGGCTCGGGACAGGTCGGCCGCAATTACATGCGCCACAATAACGCGACCGTGCTGGCGATCTCGCGCGCGCCCAACCCGACCGAATTCCAGAAAACCCTCGCGCTCAACGATTTCTACCACGGCCATGCGCTGTCGCCGGCCAATGACTGGGAATTTCCGCTCGGCCATATCCAGATGGTCGGCAAGTCGGACGGCGCGCAGATCGAACTGGAAGGCCTGCCCGCCATGCTGCATTGGCTGCCGCAAAAACCCTTCGACTGGATCGCCCGCCATTCGGTCGATTTCTGGCTGAGCTCGGAAGACCTGCCGCGCCCGGACAACCGCATCTATTACCAAGGCGGCGAAGTCTTTCTCGATCTCAACCCCGGCAATATGGAAGGCCATCGGCGCCTGCGCGAAAAGCTCAAGGCGATCTGCGACAAGGCCGACATCCATCCCCATCTGATCGACCGCAGCCTTTATCTCGGCAGGAACGTGCCGATCGGCGGGACCGCGCATCAGGCCGGCACGTTGCGCTTCGGCGCGGACCCGGCGACCTCCGTGCTCGATCTCGATTGTCGCGCCCATGGAATCGACAATCTCTATGTGACCGACGCGAGCTTTTTCCCCTCGATCGGCGCGATCAATCCGACGCTGACGATCGTCGCCAACGCCTTGCGGGTCGCGGATATTATCGCCAAACGCCTGGGAGCCGCGCCCCCCGTCCCCGGATGAGGAGCCCAACGGCGAAGATTGCGTTTGCCTGTCAGGATCGCGGCCGGGCTTTGCGCGCGGCCGCGAATCACGCCAATCTCGCTCTTTCCCCGCGCCAAGTCGCCGGATGCGGGCTCGCTCAGCGCTCTGTCAATGCCCAGCAAGGCCTCTGATGAAGACCGAAACCGCCAATGCCGAATGCGTCGCTTTTTCCGACACCGCCGAGGGGCGGCGGCTGGCGCGGATCGCCGAGGGCGAGGACTGGCGGGCTTGGGGCCCCTATCTCGCCGAGCGGCAATGGGGCGTGGTGCGCGAGGATTATTCCGCCGATGGCGACGCCTGGGCCTATTTTCCGCACGACCACGCGCGCAGCCGCGCCTATCGCTGGGGCGAGGACGGCCTCGGCGGCTTCGCCGACTGCCGGCAGGGAACCTGCATGGCGCTGGCCTTGTGGAACGGGCGTGACGCAATCCTCAAGGAACGGATGTTCGGCCTGACCAACGCCCAGGGCAATCACGGCGAGGACGTCAAGGAGCTTTATTATTATCTCGATGGCGTTCCGAGCCACGCCTATATGCGGATGCTGTACAAATATCCGCAGGCGGCCTTTCCCTATGACGAACTGATCGAGAAAAACGCCGAACGCGGCCTCGACCAGCCGGAATATGAGCTGATCGACACCGGACTTTTCGACGACAGCCGCTATTTCGACGTGGCGATCGAATATGCCAAGGCCGAAGTCGACGACATTCTGTTGCGCGTCACCGTCACCAATCGCGGACCGGAGGCGGCCGAACTCCACGTCCTGCCGCATATCTGGTTCCGCAACAGCTGGTCGTGGTCGGAAAACGCCAAAAGGCCGGTTTTACGCGCCGGAGCACAGGGCCGGATCGCCCTGACCACCGCCAAGGGCGAAGAATTCGAATATGCCTGCGCGGGCGTTGAAGCCGCTTTGTTCTGCGACAACGAAACCAATGTCCAGCGCCTTTACGGAGCGGTCCCGCAGGGCCATCCCAAGGACGCCATCAACGATTGCGTCGTCAACGGCCGCAGGGAGGCGGTCAACCCCGAGCTTACCGGCACGAAAGCCGCCTTTCACGCGACTTTCGAACTCGCGCCCGGCGGTTCGGCCGTCCTGCGCGCGCGGCTGCGCCGGCCCGCTCCAAGGAATGCTTCAAGCGATCCCTTCGCCGATTTCGACCGGATTTTCGCCGCCCGCATCGCGGAGACGGACGAATTTTACGCGGCGCTGCAACGCGGCGTCGCCGACCCCGACCAGCGTCTGGTGCAGCGCCAGGCGTTCGCGGGCATGCTGTGGTGCAAGCAATTCTATGGCTATGACGTGCGGCGCTGGCTCGCCGGCGACCCGACCCAGCCCCCGCCGCCGCCGGCGCGCCGCGACGGCCGCAACGCCAACTGGCTTCATCTCGCGATGGGCGATGTCGATCCAGATCAGCCGGGCGACATATTGTCGATGCCGGATTCCTGGGAATATCCCTGGTTCGCCGCCTGGGACCTCGCCTTCCACGCCGTCACTTTCGCGTTGATCGACCCGGCCTTCGCCAAGAGCCAGCTCACCCTGCTCACCCAGTCGCGCTGCCAGCATCCCAATGGCCGGCTGGCCGCCTATGAATGGGATTTCAACGACATCAATCCTCCGGTCCAGGCCTGGGCGGCGCTGCAAATCTATGAGATCGACCGCAAGGCGACCGGTATCGGCGATGTCGTCTTTCTCGAACGCATCTTCCACAAGCTGCTGTTGAACTTCACCTGGTGGGTCAACAGCGTCGACGCGGGCGGCCGCAACATTTTCCAGGGCGGTTTTCTCGGCCTCGACAATATCGGCCTGTTCGACATGCGCCAAAAGCTGCCGGACGACGCCCAGCTCGACCAGAGCGACGGCACCGCCTGGGCCGCCGCCTTTTCGCTGTCGATGATGCGCATCGCGCTCGAAATCGCGCTGGTCAATCCGGTCTATGAAGATCTCGCGACCAAATTCTTCGAGCATTTTCTCGACATAGCCGGCGCGATTCACGGCGCGCCGGACCAGGGCGACAATGGCCTGTGGGACGACGAGGAAGAATTCTATTTCGACATGCTGCGCCTGCCGGGCCAGAAGCCGCTGCCGCTGCGCATTTTCTCGGTGGTCGGCCTGATCCCGATTTTCGCGACCGAAGTGCTGCACGAGGATTTTCTCGACCGCCTGCCGCAGTTCAAGCGGCGGATGGACTGGTATGTCGAACATCGGCCCGACCTCGCGCGGCTGGTGTCGGACTGGCGCGCGCCCAACGGCAAGGGCTACCGCCTGCTGTCGCTGCTGCGCTGGCGCCGCCTGACCGCCACGCTCAAACGCGCGCTGAGCGAGGAGGAATTCCTGTCGCCTTTTGGCCTGCGGTCGGTCTCGAAAATTCACGCGGCGCATCCGTTCTCGATCCAGCTCGACGGCCAGTCCTTCACCCTGGACTACGAACCCGGCGAAGGACGGACGCGCATTTACGGCGGCAATTCCAACTGGCGCGGGCCGGTGTGGATGCCGATCAACGCCCTGCTGATCCAGGCTTTGCGCAAACTCCACCTCTATTACGGCGACGCGTTCCGCGTCGAGGCGCCGACCGGCTCGGGAATCGTCACCGACCTTTGCGGCGCGGCGGACGAATTGACCCGCCGGGTGCAAAGCCTGTTCCTGCGCGGCGCCGACGGCAAGCGGCCCTATCAGCGCGCCTGTCCGCGTTTCGACGCGGACCCGGCCTTCCGCGACCTGAATCTCTTCCACGAATATTTCCACGGCGACGACGGGCGCGGCCTTGGCGCCTCGCACCAGACCGGCTGGACCGGATTCATCGCCGTGCTGTTCGCCCCGCTGGCCCAGGGCAGCGGCGCACAGGCCGAGCCGGCGTCAACCACCAACGCGCCGGCGCATCCGCCGCCGGACGAAACCCCTTAGCTTATCGACACATTCATCAGGAGGCCGATCCATGAATTCCACTTCCACGACCCAGGCGCCGCCGCTGCCGACATTGCCCAAGCTGCTCGCCGGCCAGAAGGCGCTGGTCACCGGCGCCAATTCCGGCATCGGCAAGGCGGTCGCGCTCGCCTTCGCCAAAGCCGGCGCCGATGTCGCCATCAATTACGTCGCCGGCGACGACGCGGCCCAGGAAGTCGTCGAAGCCGCGAAAGCGGAGGGCGTGAAAGCCGCGGCGTACAAGGCCGACGTCGCCGACGAAGGGCAGGTCGAAGACATGTTCAAACAGGCGATCGCCGCTTTCGGCACGCTCGACATTCTCGTCTCCAACGCCGGCCTGCAACGCGACGCCGCGATCGAGTTGATGACCCTCGACCAATGGCACAAGGTGCTCAGCGTCAATCTGACCGGGCAGTTCCTCTGCGCCCGCGCGGCGATCCGCGAATTCAAGCGCCGCGGCGTCAGGCCGGAAATCTCGCGCGCCGCCGGCAAGATCATCTGCATGAGCTCCGTCCACCAGACCATCCCCTGGGCCGGCCATGTCAATTACGCCTCGTCGAAAGGCGGGATCATGCAATTGATGGAAAGCCTGGCGCAAGAATGCGCGCCGGATCGCATTCGCATCAATTCCATCGCGCCGGGCGCCATCCGCACGCCGATCAACACCACCGCCTGGGACACGCCGGAAGCCTACGACAAACTGATGCAGCTGGTGCCCTACGGCCGCATCGGCGAGCCCGAGGACATCGGCCATGTCGCGGTGTGGCTGGCCTCGGACCATACCGATTATATCGTCGGCTCGACCATTTTCGTCGATGGCGGCATGACGCTCTATCCCGGCTTCTCGACCAACGGCTGAGCGCCGGCGTCAGGGCGAAAAAATCGCCCTGTGCCCGTCGGGGTCGCGAAGAAGCACGCCCTTCTTCGCGGCGCCGGCGATAACGATTTCGGTCGCCGCGACATCGCCGTCCCCGGCGGCCCGCGACGCCAGCGCGGGATGGCGGCAGGCCAGCAATTCGACGCCCGGCCGGGCACCGGCCGGCGCGGCGAGCGATATGATCTCGACCTCCGCCTCGGCAATCTCGGCGTAACCGTCGAGGCGCGCCTGTTCCGCGCCGCGATTGAGCCCGCGCCGCGCGCAGACGAAGCCCAAATCCCGCCAGAACCTTGTCGAGGCGTCGGCGTCGCGCGTCGCAAGCCCGCTGTGATCGACGCCATGAAAGACCCGCTCCGGCGCGGCGGCGAAACGCGCGCCCCAGAAGTCCGGAACGGCGCCGTGCGCAAATTGCAGCAATTCCAGCGGATGGCCTTCGGGATCGCGGAATTTGAACGCCGCCGCGCCGCCCGAGCTTTGCGGCAATTGCTCCGGCCCGGCGAGCGAAATCGGCCTCCAGCCCGGCGTCTGGCGCAAGAGGTCATAGGCCCGCCCCATATCGGCGACGACCAGAGCGAAATGCTGAAAGCCCGTTTCGTTCGACACGAAATTTTGCGCGGCGGGATTTGCCGCCGCCACGATCTCGATCCGCGCCTCGCCGAGGTTGAGCGTCCCGCCGGATAGAATGGCGCCGAAAGCGCTTTGGTAAAATGTGGCGAGCCGGTCGGGCGCTGCGCTGCGCAGCCGCAGCTTTTCGATGCGCATCGGCTCTCCTTCAATACGGCGTCGCGCCGCGCGTGTTGAGATAGATGGCGTAAAGCGTGTGCGAGCCGCCGATGAACAGCCGGTTGCGCGCGGGACCGCCGAAACAGAGATTGGACACCCGATAGGGAATGCGGATTTTCCCCAGCAATTCGCCGCGCGGCGAAAGGCAATGCACGCCATCGCCGGCGCTCGACCAGATATTCCCATTCGCGTCCACCTTGAGGCCGTCGCAATAGCCCGGCGCGACGCGATGGAAAATTTCGTCGCCCGAAAGCGCGCCGCCCTCGCCGACACGGAAGACGCGAATATATTGCTTCGGATCGGGCCCGGTCTGGTCGCCGGTTTCCGCGACATAGAGCAAGGATTGATCGGGCGAGAAGGCCAGGCCGTTCGGCCCGTCGAAGTCGCGGGCCGCCGCCTGCAGCAGGTTGCGGCGTGGATCGAAGCGATAGAGCGCCGGCCTCTGCTCGCTCGCCTGCACGCCGCCCTCGTAATCGTTGGAAATGCCGTAGAGCGGATCGGTGAACCAGATCGCGCCGTCGGCGGCGACCGCCACGTCATTGGGCGAATTGAGCCTCTTGCCGTCATGACGGTCGGCCAGCACGGTCAGCGACCCGTCATATTCGGTGCGCAGAAGCGCGCGAAGGCGATGCGAACAGGAAATCAGCCGGCCCTCGCGGTCGCGCGCCTGTCCATTGGCGAAATGCGAGGGCGAGCGCCACAGGCTCACCCCCTCCCCGTCCCGCCACATCATGGTGCGGTCGCTGGGCAGATCCTGGAACAACAGGCAGTTCCAGTCGCCCATCCACACTAGCCCTTCCAGCCAGCGGAAGCCCTCGGCGAGGCGCTCCAGCGGCGCATTGTCGAGTATCAGCCGGGTGAAAGACGGATCGACGATTTCAAAGGCGTCGTAATCGACGAGCAATTGCGCGGCCATGGCGTCATTCCGTTCGCCATTTCGGGGCCGTCGCCGGATCGTTGAACTGGATCACCATCAGCACCGCCGGTTCGTCGCCGAGCGTTCCGGAAAGATGGCCCTTGCGGCCATCGCGGGCGACGCAGCCCAGATCGCCGCCGAAGGAAAATTCGCCCGGCCCGAATTCGCGCCGCTCGCCGTCCATGGCCTCGACGAACCAGCGGCCCGACAAAGGCGCGATCCATTGCGGCGTGGGATTTTCATGCCATTCGCCGACCCAGCCCACCGGCTGAACCGTGACCATGACCGAAATGTCGCCGCCCCATCGCTCGCCCTGCCATTGCGGCGCGGCGGGCGGCTTCATCGATATCAGCTCGAAGTCGCGCAGGACACAGCGCGCCCAGCGGCTGACGCCCTGATCGTCGGCATAAAGCCGCCAATAAGCGACGGCGGGTTTTTCGGAAGAATTGGTCATGGCGCGTCACCCGTCACTCGATAAGGATGCTGAGAGGCGAAGGGCGCGTCGAAGAATTTTTGCGCGCTTGTCGCGGTCGGCCCCAGCGCCAGCATGAGAAACCCGCCCGCCACTGCGAGGTTTTTCAGAAAATCCCAGAACAGTTCGCGTCCCTGGCTCAAGCCGACAAGGCGGAAATCCGGCCGGCGCCAGAACTGCTTCCACAAGAGCGCCGTGACGACACAGTAAAGCGCCAGAACGAAAGCGCAAAAGCGGTCGGCGACGCCAGTCAGCACGCCGAGACTCATGAACGTTTCGACGCCGAAGCCGCCGAGAATCAGCAGTTTCGCCAAGGCCGGACTGGTTTCCTCCTGCTCCGCCTGCCCGACCGCGAGATCGAAATTCAGCAGTTTGTCGAGCGCGCTGAAGGGGAGGAACAGCAGCACCAGAAACAGCCGCGCCAGAAAGGCGGCAAGAATGACCCACATAAGGAAAGACCCTCAAAGAAGCGGAGACGGAAAAGAAACCATGGCGCCCGCGAATGGTTCCGCTTCAGGTTGTCTGGAATGCGCCGAAGCCCGGCGCCAGCCATGCGATATTCGCATGGCGTGCTGAAAATTTCACTCGTTTTCAGTGAGTTAAATGGTCGGAGTGGCGGGATTCGAACCCACGACCCCTAGTCCCCCAGACTAGTGCGCTAACCGGACTGCGCTACACTCCGACTGCCCGCCTTATAGAGAAGGCTTTTCGGGCTGGCAACGCCGCGACGGCAAAAAACCGCCTCGAATCTCAGCTTCGCCGCGCTTCTTGCAGAATGCGCGCGCCTTCGGCCAGTTCGGCCAGAATGGCCTCCATGCGATGGCGGTCCTGCGGCGACAGACGGGTCGCGACCGCGCCTTCGTCGTCGCCGGTGAAATCGGCGGCCAGTTCCAACGCCATCGGCTCGACCGCCGGCGCGAGGCTGTCCGGAGGAACCGGCGGCAGGCCGCGTCCATTGGCGCGCGAGGCCGCGATCAGCGCCTTGGCGCCCTGCTCCTTCAGCAGGCGCTGGACGCCGCGAATCGTATAGCCCTCGCTATAGAGAAGCACGCGAATCGCGGCGACGAGCTGAACGTCGTCGGGACGGTAATAACGCCGGCCGCCGGCGCGTTTGACGGGGCGAATCTGGCTGAACTTGGTTTCCCAGAACCGAAGGACATGCTGGGGGAGATCGAGCTCCTCCGCGACTTCGCCGATGGTGCGAAAGGCGTCTTGCATCTTGTCCATCGCCGGCTCCGGCAAAGGGGGCGCCCGTCCGATCCGGGCCTCACCCTTCGTTTATGCGATCGCGCATGATATGGGAAGCCTTGAACACCAGCACTTTGCGTGGCGTGATTTTCGCCTCCACGCCGGTCTTGGGATTGCGGCCGACGCGTTCCCGCTTGGACCGCTGGATGAAGGTGCCGAAACCCGAAAGCTTCACATTTTCCCCGCGCAGCACGGCGTCGCTGATCTCGTCGATCACCATTTCGACCAGTTGCGCCGATTCGAGGCGCGACAGGCCGATGCGGCGGAACAGGGCGTCCGCCAGTTCGGAGCGGGTCACCGTGTGTTTACGAAACTCCGCCGCGTCGCTTTCCGCCACGTGGAGCGGAGTCTCAATCGCCTTCGATTGCAAAATTTCCATCGCCATTGAACCAGCCCCCGGAAAAAATGTTTTCCGACCCCGGCCGCACGGACCATGTGCGCACCGGCGGCACTATAATCCGATAAGCCAAGGTTTTCTAATGCAAATTCTGAAATTGCGGATGTTACGGAGATGACGCTCCGCTCAAGCCGTCTCCGCGAGGCTTCTCACCACCGGATCAACGCCGCGCCCCAGGTGAAGCCGCCGCCAATCGCCTCGATCATGACCAGATCGCCGGGCTTGATTCGCCCGTCCTCGCAGGCCACGTTAAGCGCGAGCGGAATCGAGGCCGCCGATGTGTTGCCGTGCAACTGCACCGTCTTCACCACTTTTTGCGGCGCGATGCCAAGCTTTTGCGCCGAGGCGTCGATGATGCGCTGGTTGGCCTGATGCGGCACGAACCAATTCAGGTCTTCCACCGTCAGGCCGGTGTCGGCGAAGGAATCGACCATCACATCCGTCACATGGCCGACCGCGAAGCGGAAAACTTCCTTGCCCTCCATGCGCACGCAACCCGCCGTCCCGGTGGTCGACGGGCCGCCATCGACATAAAGTTTCGATTTGTATCGGCCGTCCGAGCGCAGACGGGCCGCGAGGACGCCGCGATCCGCATTGGTCCCCTCGCCTTCCTGGGCCTCCAGCACCAGCGCGCCGGCGCCGTCGCCAAACAGCACGCAGGTGGTGCGGTCCTTCCAGTCGAGGATGCGCGAAAAAGTCTCCGCGCCGATCACCAGGGCGCGCTTGTGCGAGCCGGAGATCAGGAACTTGTCCGCCGTCGCCACGGCGAAGACGAAACCGGCGCAGACCGCCTGAAGATCGAAGGCGACGCCGCCGCGCACGCCCAGCTCGGCCTGGATCATGGTCGCGACCGAGGGAAAGGTCAGGTCGGGCGTCGAGGTGGCGCAGATGATGAGGTCGATGTCCTCCGGCCCGCAGCCGGCGCGGGCCATGGCCATGCGCGCCGCCTCGGTCCCGAGGCTGGCGGTGGTCTCGCCCTCGCCCGCTATATAGCGCTGGGTGATGCCGGTGCGTTGGACGATCCACGCATCCGAGGTGTCGACCTGGCTCTCCAGCTCCCGGTTGGTCACGCAGCGGCGCGGCAAAGCGGAGCCGACGCCTTTCACCACCGAGCGCAGTTTTCTTGTCTGTTGCGTCAACTGGGGGGGTCCAATCCTGATCTCAGGCCTCGTCGGGCGACGGGGCGTCCGCGCGATCCGCCCGCGCGACGCCTTCCAGCGCGGCGGTGTGTTCGTTGGCGAGCGTCATCATGTCGCGAATTTTATCCAGCAATCCGTGGCGCACCATGTTGGCGCCGACCTCCATGGCGCCGGAAAAGCCGTCGGCCTCCACGCCGCCATGGGCCTTGATCACCACGCCGTCAAGGCCGAGAAAGACCGCGCCGCTGGTTTCGCGCGGCGACAGTTTCGCTTTCAGATCGTCGAAGGCCTGCCGCGCCAGCAAGGCGCCGAGCTTGTTCCTCAGATTGGCGGTCAGGGACTGTTTGAGATAGGCGCGGATCTGCTTGACGGTGCCTTCGGCGGTCTTGAGGGCGATATTGCCGGAAAAACCTTCGGTCACCACGACATCGACGGTGCCGCGCCCGATGTCGTCGCCCTCGACGAAGCCGCGATAGTCGAGCAGCGGCGAGTCGATCGCCTGCAACAGGCGCGAGGCGGCCTTGACCTCCTCGATGCCCTTGACCTCCTCGACCCCGATATTGAGCAGGCCGACGGTCGGCCGCTCGACCTCGAACAGGCTGCGCGCCATGGCCGCGCCCATGATGGCGAGATCGACATAATGCTGGGCGTCGGCGCCGATGGTCGCGCCGACGTCGAGAACGATGGAGCGGCCGCGCATGGTCGGCCACAAAGCCGCGAGCGCGGGGCGATCGATCTGGGCCATGGTGCGCAGGCAGATTTTCGACATGGCCATCAGCGCGCCGGTATTGCCGGCCGAGACCGCGCAATCGGCGGCGCCGTTGCGCGTCGCCTCGATCGCCATCCACATCGAGGAATGGCGCCGGGTCGCGCGCAGGGCCTGGCTCGGCTTGTCGGCCATGCCCACGGCGACGCTGGTGTGGCGCAGCTCGGTCACCGCTTTCAGCTTGGGGTGAGCGTTCAAGAGTGGCGCGATTTTCGCCTCGTCGCCGAATATCAGGAAACGATCGCCGGGATTGCGCTCGAGGAACATGGCGGCGCCCGGAACGACGATGGAGGGGCCGAAATCCCCGCCCATGGCGTCGAGCGCGATCCGCACAGGCTTTTCCATTTCCCCAACAAACTCCGTTTTCGGCGGCCCTAAATCCTGGTTCGAGCATGAGCTGTTCTGAAAATCGGCTTTCAGTTTCAAGGGTCATGCGTCAAGCGCGGCGGACAATAGACGTTGCGCCGCGCTTGGCAAGCCCTTGGGCCTTGAACGGCGGGGGGTTCATTCCTTTTTCAGCTTCGCCAAAGCGGCGAAGGGCGACGGCGGCTCGTCGGCGTCCTCGATCATCGGATCGAACCGGACGCCGGGCTTGCGCGGATAGGGATCGAGTCCAAGCGCGAGAAATTCCGCCGCCAGCGCGCCAAGGTCGATCCGGCCGTTGACGATCGGGTCCGGCGGGTCGGGCTGGGCGGCGAGCGCCGCCGCCTTGTCCTGCGCCGCCTCGATCTCGGCCATGGCGCGGGCATAGGCCGCCGCGGCCTCGGCTTCCGGCGCGAACTCCACTTCGAACGGCTCCTCGACCTCGGTGTCGAAAGGCTCCATCGTCACCACGCAATGCTGGGTGACGACCGCCCGCACCCGGCCCGCGACCCTCAGGCGGTCGCGCCCGCGCCGCGTGATTTCGGCTTCGATCCGCAGGTCGCGCAGCGCGACCAGCCCGTCCTGTTCGGCCAGCGCCGCGCATTCCGCCGCGCTCGCCGCCAGATCGAGGCGCAGGCCCTTGTCGCCGACGGTTTCGACGGCGACCGGCCGGGAAAAGGGCGGCGGCCCCGCCGGAACACAGGCTTCTGTCATGGCTTCCCCCTCTTCTTCTGTCGGCGTCGGGCGTCAGGGCGCCGGAAAAGGCGCCTCGCCGCGCAGGAAAATATCGAGCGGCGTTTCGTCGAACAAGGCTCGGACGCGCAGAAAATAAGCGGCGAGCGGCGAGCCGTCGCCCCGGCCGCCAAGCACATTGCGCGCCAAGGCGGCCGCCAGCGCCGCCTCGCCTTCCGCATGGGCGTCCCAATAGGCCGCGCCCCGCCCCATGAAGGCGCGGGCGAGCTTTTTCATCTTTTTGGCCACGCCGACATCCGATATGCCGACCTCGCGCAAGGCGTCGTCGAAGCCTGAGAAAATGGCGTTGGACAGGGATTGCGCCAGCCCCGGCCCCGGCTCGGGCAGGAGACTCAGGCGTCGCAGAACCAGCCCCGCGTTGAGGGTGAGAATTTCGAAACGTCCCTCGAATGTGTCGGGAACGCCATAGGGCGGCAGGAAAAAAGCCGGCAGGCGCGATTGGGCGACGACCGCCCGATGCAGGCTGGCGATCTGATCTTCCAGCGGATTTTTGCGGAATAGACCGAAAATCATGCTGCTCCTTCGCGCGAGACTTGGTCGCCGGCCCGTTCCAGTCGCGGCCTTGGCCTTGCTTTTGCCCTCAGCGGGGGGTAGGCGTGTGCGCGACGGGATGCAAGGGCAAATTTGCGGGAGCGGTTGGCGTATGCCAGAGCGACCGCCAGAGAACTGCGGGAGTGGTTGGCGTATGCCAGAGCGACCGCCAGAAAACGGCGGGAGCGGTCGGCGCATGCCGGAGCGCCCGCCAGAGAACTGCGGAAGCGGTCGGCGCATGCCGGAGTGACCGCCGTATACTTACAGAACGAGTGGAGATTGCGGATGCGGGCGATGATTGATGGACGCAAGGGACGGGTTCAGCCGCGCCGGGCGCTCGCCGGCGGTCTCTTCGCTCTCGCCGTCGCTCTGCCTCTGGCCTCGCTGTCCGGCTGCTCCACGCTCGACGAAAACACCATCCATCGCGGCTATGTTTTCGACGATCAGACCATCGCCCAGGTCCGCCCCGGCATGCCCGCGGAACAGGTTCTGGTTCTGCTCGGAACGCCCTCCACCACCTCCACGGTCGGCCTCGAGGCATGGTATTATATTAGTCAGCAGGTCGAGCGCATGTTGCCGGCCATGCCGGCGAAGATCACCAAGCAGCGCGTGTTCGCGGTCTATTTCGACGGCGCCAAGAAGGTCGTCCGCACTGGCAATTACGGGCTGCAGGACGGTCGCGTCGTCGATTTCACCACCCACAAGACGGTCACCGGCGGCGGCGAGAACCGCTTGCTCCAGACCCTGCTGAGCCAGATGGGCAAGTTCCAGTACAAGTTCTGAGGCTTCGCCGTATGACAGTGCGGCGCAAATTGGCGCCGCCGCGGGGTTGGCGGGGAGGTAACGGCAGAGCGCCATCCAAAGGCGACGAACTGTCCGCTGTGGCTACAGTCTCCTGATCATCTCGAATCCGTCATTATGCTGGCCAGGCTCATCGGGTCGGCTGAAGAAACGCGACCGACCCGACCACTCACGCATTGAACGGCCGGAACTAATCCGGCAATCTCGTAGGAAGACTCTCGGCTCCAAGAGGCGGCGCATCGCGCCACACAATTAGCCTCGGCCACTATTCTGATTTGGTTTGTCCGCATAGACAGTGTGGCACCCGAGGTCATACTTGTCATCCGCCGAATTGTAATAGCAGACAGTCCAGACCCCATGCCGGACGCCGGGAGTCCACCGTTCCGGCGGTCTGATTGCGGCCAGGGAACCAACTCTGGACCTCTTCGGCAATTCTTCAAATGCAAATGTCAGCCATTTATTTTTTTCTTCGTCGCTGAATTTACGAAAATCAACCTTGGTTTCAGGTAGCTTTAATTTTTCCGCCAGCTTTTTTTTGCTTGGAATGCTATGTGTCATAACTTCCTCCTGTCACGTTCTAGAAAACGGAAAGTGTTGGATACGTATCGACGGAAACGACACGACGATGAGCGCCTAGCAGGCTGTTGAAGAAGTATCCCGTTTGGCTTTGAGGATGGCTTCGTCGCCGTTGTGATAAGCAAATTCGATCTCGATGGAGCCATCGTCGAGCAATTCGGCGGAGCCATCACCCGAGACTTCATCCATTTCGTCGAATCCGGCCCATGTGAATCCGATCGACGACCGGCTGTATTCGATGTCGAGACCGGCCCGCAGTGCTCCGAAGGCGATTTCGCCTTGGCCGTGGCCGGTGATGGTGATCGTCGCCGGCCCGCAGAGATCGAGATAGTCGCGATCCCAAATATCGGCCTCGACGATCCGCCAGTTGCCGACGAGCTGGCAGTTTGCCGGCGCGCTCATGTCGGCGCCGCCATGAGCTTGGGCAACCGCGTCAGATTATAGGCGGCGGCCGCGAAGACAAAGGCCCATCCGACGCGATCACGCCCACGGAATCTGGTCTTCTCCTGTCCGGCGATGGTCTTGATCCAGCCGAAGGCCTCTTCGATCCGCTTGCGGAGGCGCTGACTGACGGCGTAGCCGGCATGCCGCGTCGTGCGGCCGTCAATCGCCGACGAACGTCCGCTCGTATTCTGCGCCACATGCGGCGTCGCGTGCATCGACCGCAGTTCGTTGACGAAGTCTCGAGTGTCGTAAGCCTTGTCGGCGCCCAGTGTGACCGCATTCGGTCGATCGGCCCATGGCTCGATCATGTGAAGCGCCGCAATCCGTTCCGCGTGGCCATCCGCCTGTGTCAGGCAGGCGTCGACGACGAGGCCATTCCGGTTCTCCATCAGGGCGTGGCCCATGAAGCAGAGTTTGGCCTCCTTGCCTTTCCCTTTGCGATAAAGCTTGGCCTCGGGATCGGTGGTCGAGGCGTGCGTTTCGTTCGACCGCTTGGCGCCGTGAAAATCCGCTTCCTGGTTGCGCCCGCCGCTTTCAGTCGGCGGCTCATCCGATCCGTCCTTGGGGCGAAAGCTCTTCATCGACGCCCAGGCTTCGATCAGCGTGCCGTCGACCGAGAAGTGGTCCGTGCTCAAAAGTCGCTTCACGCGCGGCTGCTCCAGCACCGCCTTCATGAATTTCGCGGCGATCGCCCCTTCAAGAAGGCGATCCCGATTTTTGGAGAAAACTGAATGGTCCCATACCGCGTCATCGACACCCATGCCGACAAACCAGCGGAACAGAAGGTCGAACTCCAACCGCTCCATCAACTGGCGTTCCGAGCGGATCGTATAAAACGCTTGCAGCAACATCGCCCGCAAGAGTTTCTCCGGCGCGATCGACGGACGCCCCATCGGCGAATACAGCTCAGAAAACTCGCCGGCTAGCGTCGACAACGCCTCGTTCACGATCAAACGGATCACCCGCAGCGGATGATTCTGCCGAACACGGGCTTCCAAATCGACGTAGCTGAATAGCGCCCCAGTCCGCTCGTCTTCGCCCCGCATCATTCAGCCCCCGCACGTAGGGAGACTGAATCACACCTCGATTCCCGTGGCCAGATACTTTTTCAACAGCCTGCTAGCGCTTATCCTATCGCGGAAGTTTCAATGTTCGCGACCCTATGCCACATCCGCCCCCGAAAAGAACCGATGGCGTCCGCGCCGACCGGCAAGGTCGAAAAACACTGGCCGGCAGGCGCCCTTGATTTCGAAAAATTGGAAGCAAGGGCCAACAGTAACGGACGTTCACGGTTGTGAGGACGATTTCGTCGCATTGCCCACCGTCGCGCCGAAATCCGAAACAACCGCTGCGAAGAATGGGGTTGGCGCCAGTTGATTTCCCGTTTTATCGATCGGGCCCAGCGTAACGGTCAAATCATGGGTCCGATCTCGTTTCGCATCAAAGAACGGCGCGCTGCCCTGACTCATCGAAATGGGCACAAATTTCCATACCGGGGTCACATTTCCCTCGGTAACGACCTCGAATTTGACCTCATGCGATATAACGTTCTGGTTGAAAGGCGCGGCGTTTTTCGTCGCGAACGCCACATCGCCGCTGTTTTGCAGGAGGACCATGTCCGCCAGCCACGCCCGCGTTCCAAGATTGGCCTGAAGCAACAACGAGCCATCCAGTGGATTCCGATTGATGCCGCGACAATCCAGCTTTTCGGAAGCAAGATCGGAAATCTTATAGAACGCAAATAGTTTGTCGACGCGAGTCGCGTCCGCTGAAAACGTCCCACCAATCCCGACCGAGCGGGATTGAGAGGTTACGACCTTGTCGCCGCCAGAAAATAACCTGATTGAATCATGGAGCGGCGTGGTAGTAGAAACATTTGGACTGGTGGCCGTTTTTTCTTCAACAGTAAGATTAAGATTTATTTGGACACCCCAGCCATACAGCCAGCTCAATAATGGCTTCTGCCCTTTCGGTGTATTTAACGCATCGTCGACCAATAGGCCTTCGATCGCGTTCTTGACTTCGCAATGGACGCTTCTCACAATGTTCAGAACCATTAACGGCTCGTCGTCAGCGTTTTGATATGGCTCCGTAATATTCGGAACGACGGTTCCACACCCCCCAAGCAAAAGAGCCACCGCTCCATTAAGAGCAAGTTTCAGATAATTCATGAAACCCTCGCCAACATTCATTGCATACCAAGCGTCTTAGAGTACCCCAACTATTAAGCAAAATCTGTTGTATTTTAATCACGTTATACGTTAATTCAACCAAAGCCACTGGCCGATCAGGAACCTCCGGATCGAACGGTCGCCAATTTTTCTTCGCCGGAAACCCGTTCCTCCTGGATCGTGGCGCATCTGGAATGGCTTTTCCAGACATGAGAGCCAGTCGTGGCCTGGCGCCTTACGATTTCTTGTGCGAATCGGCGTGGTGATGGGCGTTCGGCGCGTGGCTCGCCGTCGAAATCGCCTCCGTCTTTTCCCTGTGGTCGGCGCCGTGGTGAACGGCGGCCTCGGAGCGCGCGCTCGAAGCTGCTCCCGTTTTCCCCGGGGGGCTGGCGCCCTTTTCCTTCGCCGAGTCGCCGCCTTCGTCCTTCGCCGAGTCGCCGCCACCTTCATCCTTCTCCGAATGGCCGCCGATCGCAACCACGAATTGGTCGCTGCGCTTTGACAGGACACGAGGCAAGGCTTTTTCGCCGATGCCGCAAAAGCAGCCGATCAGAATCGCCTTCATTCCACCTGACGAGCCCAGCAAGGCGCCTGTATCGAAGGAACCGATCGTGACTTTGACGACGTCCGTCGCCAACAATAGGAACACGACGACGGTCAGGCCGGCCACAAACAGCAGGCGGACCGCCGGATGCAGCTGATCCTCCTCCGGGACGGCCAATTCGGGGAAGGTCAGCACGGGTTTACGGATCGAGAACGACAGCCACGTCCCCAGAAAGCAGCCAAGCAGCATGAGGAAGAGGTTTGGATACGTGATCGCGTCTTTCAGATTCAGATAGCTCGTCTTTGAAAGCAGGAACACAACCGTGGCCAACGCCCCAAAAACCGCGGCCAACAGACCCAGTTTGACAGCGTAGTTGTTCTTGATCCGGCCGCCCTCCCGCATCACGACCTCGTCCTGGAAGGTCTGCAGACCGAGCACGCCCAAATGCGGCTGATCCTGGCCAAGCGCAGTGCGCGCCAATTCGGCCAGCCGGCCAAAATACTCGTCGAATTTCTTGACCGACGGCGCATCTTCCTCTGGAAACAAGGTTCTCAATACGCTCAATGTCTGGTCGAACCGAAGCATCAGCGCCACATAAGTGTCCGGAGCCTTTTTAGTCGGCACCGGACAAAAGTCGATGGCGCGCGGCCTCCCATGTTTCGTCTGCTCTAATTTAACACCCACCAGAAAATAGTCGCCATGACTCCAATTATCACCGTAGGTTTCCTCGATAAGCTTTCGCTCGTGAGGCGTAGGGTGGTTTTTGGCCTTATACATGGCGGAACTCCTCCGTCGACCGATCCTGCGGACATTTCGACCGGCTCGCGGCTTTTTCCGCCCGAGACTGGTATGACCGCCGCCGCTATTTCTTGGGATGGGGTTTCGAGTGGTGATCGGGATAAGGAGCCGGATAGGGGCTTATGCTTTTGTCCGTGGCTGGGGGATAGTGGATGATGTCCGCATCGACATGCGGATAAGGCGCCAGTTTGTGCAGCTCTGCGAACGCCGGATGCAGACTCTCACTCTCGACGATGGTTTTCACCGCTTGTTCGAGATCTTTCAGACAGGGATCGGTCTCGCGCGCTTCCGCCGGCAGCTGCTGGATGGACTTATGCAATTGAACGATGATGGCGGGCGCCTCAACGGCGTCATTCTTGGAAGATTTAGCAGGACTCATCATTCGGCCCTCCTGTTGGGCGCCTGTCACCCCGAGTGTGACATCGTGCCAACAAAATTTTCTATGTCGCCGGCCTCTGCCGCCCGACTCCAAATTTTTTGACCCGCGCCAGCGACTCCAAATCTTGAAGCAATATTATATTGGCCCTATCATTAGATCGCTATTTCGACCGATCCTATTCCGTAATTCTACGGAGGGCGGTACGTGGTGGGGCGCCATTTTGCCGCCGCTCCGGCGCTTGCTCATCGCATGGAACAAGGGCCGCACGGCCTCTGGTCAAGGCGATGTTGACGGCGTTGATATTCTGCCGGGCGAACCGCCCCGGGTTTGGCGGAGGATCCAACTTCTGAGAGAATCGGCCAGCCTCCCCCTGCCGGCGTCTCATCGGTTGCCTGACGATCCCCCTTCGCAATAAACTCGCCATGGTTTCGCTCACCTTGGCGGGAGGCCCATTTGTCCGCGGACCCTTATGTGACGCTGGGAGTCGACAAATCCGCCTCCCAGGATGACATTCAAAAAGCCTATCGGCGGCTGGCGAAGAAGCTTCACCCGGACCTCAATCCTGGCAACAAGCAGGCCGAAGAGCGGTTCAAGGACGTCACGGTCGCCTATGACATTCTCGGCGACGCGGAGAAACGCGCCAAATTCGATCGCGGCGAAATCGACGCCTCGGGCGCCGAGCGGCCGGCCCATCGCTATTACCGCGATTTCTCCGACGGCGCCTCGCCCTACGCCAGCGACGCGGGCTACCAGGATTTCGGCGACGCCGACGACATTCTCTCGCAGATGTTCGCCCGTGGCGGACGGGCGCGGGCGTATATGCGCGGCGCCGACATTCGCTACCGCCTGGAACTGGATTTTCTCGAGGCGCTCAACGGCGGCGAACGGCAGGTCGTGCTGCCGGACGGCGCCGCGCTCGACGTCAAGATTCCGGCCGGAACGCGCGAGGGTCAGGTTCTGCGCCTGCGCGGCAAGGGACGAGCCGGCCTGGGCGACGGGCCTCCCGGCGACGCGCTGATCGAGATCGAGGTCCGTCCCCACCGCCTTTTCACCCGCAAGGGCGACGACATCCATCTCGACCTGGCGATCTCGCTGCGCGAAGCGGTGCTGGGCGGCGAGGTCATCGCGCCGACCCCGACCGGCAAGGTGATGATGAAAGTGCCGAAATGGACCAACACCGGCGCCGTGCTGCGCCTGAAGGGCAAGGGCGCGCGGCGTCTCGACGGAACCAGCGGCGACGAATTCGTCACGCTGAAAATCGTGCTGCCCGAAAAGCCCGATCCGGAGCTGGAAAAATTCGTCGCCGACTGGCGCGGAGAATATAGCCCCCGCCAAGCCACGGAGAGCTGAAGATGCAAAGCCGCACATTCATTCTTCAGGCGCGGATCGAGATCGAAGAGCTGGAAACATGGTGCGCGGAGGGCTGGCTCCTGCCGCGCGCCACCGAAGCGGGGCGCGAATTTTCCGACATCGACCTCGCCCGCGCCCATTTCATCCGCGACCTGCTCAATCTCGGGGTCAATCGCGAGGGCGTCCCGATCGTCCTCGATCTGGTCGACCAGATTCACGGCCTGCGCCGCGTCACGCGCGACCTGATGGACACGGTCAAGGCGCTGCAACAGGAGCGCGGCGCGAAGTGATGTGCATTCCGCTGGCGCGAAAATCCGCCGCGGCCTGGAAAAACAAAAACCCCGCGGATCGCCTCCGCGGGGTTGGTTTTTTCCTGAAAGGCGCGCCCTGTCACATCCCTTGATGGGCGAGGACGGCGAGCAGGAGCAGCGCGACGATATTGGTGATCTTGATCGCCGGGTTGACGGCGGGGCCGGCGGTGTCCTTGTAGGGGTCGCCGACGGTGTCGCCGGTCACCGACGCCTTGTGGGCGTCGCTGCCCTTGAAGTGCTTGACGCCGTTCTTGTCGACGAAGCCGTCCTCAAAGCTCTTCTTGGCGTTGTCCCAGGCGCCGCCGCCCGAGGTCATCGAAATCGCCACGAACAGGCCGTTGACGATGACGCCCAGCAGCGAGGCGCCGAGCGCCGCGAAGGCCGAAGCCTTGCTGCCGGAAATCAGCAGCACGCCGAAATAGACCACCAGAGGCGCCAGGACAGGCAGCAGCGACGGCACGATCATCTCGCGGATCGCCGCCTTGGTCAGCATGTCCACCGCGCGGCCATAGTCCGGACGGGTCGTGCCTTCCATGATGCCGGGCATTTCCTTGAACTGACGGCGAACTTCCTCGACCACCGAGCCGGCCGCGCGGCCGACCGCGGTCATCGCAATGCCGCCGAACAGATAGGGAATCAGGCCGCCGAAGATCAGGCCCGCCACGACATAGGGGTTGGAGAGCTCGAAATTGACCGCGCCGACGTTCTTGAAATAGGGCAGGCCCTGATGGATGAAGTCGCGGAGGTCGTTGGTATAGGCCGCGAACAGCACCAACGCGCCGAGACCCGCCGAACCGATGGCGTAGCCCTTGGTGACCGCCTTGGTGGTGTTGCCGACCGCGTCGAGCGCGTCGGTGGCCTGGCGGACTTCCTTGGGCAATCCAGCCATCTCGGCTATGCCGCCGGCGTTGTCGGTGACCGGGCCGAAGGCGTCGAGCGCGACGATCATGCCGGCGAGGCCGAGCATGGTGGTGACCGCGATCGCCGTCCCGAACAGGCCGGCGAGCTGATAGGTCGAGATGATGCCGGCGATGATCACCAGGGCCGGGAGCGCCGTCGATTCGAGCGACACCGCGAGGCCCTGGATGACATTGGTGCCGTGGCCGGTCACCGAGGACTGGGCGATCGACACCACCGGACGCTTGCCCGTGCCGGTGTAATATTCGGTGATCACGACGATGGCGCCGGTCACCGCAAGTCCGACCAGGCCGCAGTAGAAGAGATTGAGGCCGGTGACGACCTGGCCGGCGACCTGGCCGATCGGGCCCCAGCCGACGATCGTGTGGGTCGCGAGCGCCAGACCGACGATCGAGAAAGCGCCGGTGGCGATCAGCCCCTTGTACAGCGCGCCCATGATCGAATTATTGGCGCCGAGCTTGACGAATTGCGTGCCCGCGATCGAGGTGACGATGCAGGCCGCGCAGATCGCCAGCGGATAGATCATCGTGGCGCTGAGCGCGCCGGAGCCCTTGAAGAAGATCGACGCCAGAACCATGGTCGCGACCACGGTCACCACATAAGTCTCGAACAGGTCGGCCGCCATGCCCGCGCAGTCGCCGACATTGTCGCCGACATTGTCCGCGATGGTCGCCGGATTGCGCGGATCGTCCTCGGGAATGCCCGCTTCGACCTTGCCGACGAGATCGGCGCCGACGTCCGCGCCCTTGGTGAAGATGCCGCCGCCGAGACGCGCGAAGATCGAAATCAGCGAGGCGCCGAAACCGAGCGCCACCAGCGAATCGATGACTTCGCGATTATTGACCGAGAGGCCCAGCGGACCGGTCAGCACCCAGAAATAAGCCGTCACGCCGAGCAGGGCGAGGCCCGCGACCAGCAGGCCGGTCACCGCGCCCGACTTGAAGGCGATGTCGAGGCCGCCCGCCAGCGACTTGGTTGCGGCCTGGGCGGTGCGCACATTGGCGCGGACCGAAACGTTCATGCCGATGAAGCCGGCGGAGCCCGAAAGGAGAGCGCCGATCAGGAAACCGATCGCCGTCTTCATGCCGAGCAGGAAGCCCAGCAGAATGAAAATACCGACGCCGACGACGCCGATGGTCGTATATTGCCGGCGCAGATAGGCCTGTGCGCCTTCGGCGATCGCCGCCGAGATTTCCTGCATCCGCGCCGAGCCCGCGTCCGCCGCCATCACTTCCTTGACCGTGACGACGCCATAGACGACGGACAAAAGCCCGCACAGAATGATAAGCCAGATTGCCATTCGTTCCGCCCCTTCTTCAAAATCCCGGGGCAAATGACACCCTCTTCCAGGCGTGGTCATTGTCCGGGATCAATTTTTTGTGAGCGGCAATCTTTCACAAAGCCACGCCCGCCGCAATGGCGCGCAATGTCTCATGGCGATCAAAAAAGTCGCACCCGATCGCCGGGGCGCCGGCGGGTCAGAAATGGCTGAAACGGTCGCGCCCGAAAAAAACCGGCGCGCCATCGGATCCGAGGATCGATTCCCCCTCCGCGATCCGGCCGATTCGGGTGACGGCGACGCGCGCCGCTTCGGCGCTTTCCTCGAATCCCACCGCGTGGTCCGGCGCCACGGCGCAGAGAATTTCATAATCGTCGCCGCCGGTCAGGACCGCGTCGGACAAGGTCGGATCGGCGGCAAGCGCGGCCCCGGCGGCGGGCGAAAGCGGGACGCGCGCCAGATTCAGTTCCACCGCCGCGCCGCTGGCGCGCGCCAAAGCGCGGGCGTCGCCGATCAGCCCGTCCGACACATCCAGGGCGGCGCTGGCGCATTGGCGCAAGGCCGGGATCAGCGCCAGACGGGGCCGTGGCCGCCAATAGCGCTCGACCAGAAAATCGTCGGCCCAGGCGGGCGCCCCCGCCCCTCGACCCGCGCGCGGCGTTGAATCAGGCCCAAAGCGGCGTCGCCGATGGTTCCGCTGACATAAAGCAGGTCGCCCAACCGCGCCCCGGCGCGGCGGATCATGCGTCCACGGGGAACCGCGCCCAATGCCGTGATCGACAAGGTCAACGGCCCCGGCGTCGAAACCGTGTCGCCGCCGAACAGCGCGATTCCGGCCGCTCTCGCCGCCGCGCCAAGACCCTTGGCGAAATCTTCGAGCCAGGCCTCCGTCCAGTCGCGCGGCAAGGCCAAAGTCAGCAGAAAGCCCAGCGGCTCGGCGCCCTTGGCGGCGAGATCGGACAGATTGACGCCCAAAGCCTTGGTGGCGACGGACTCCGACGGGTCGTCGGCGAAAAAATGCCGGCCGGCGACCAAAGCGTCGGCGGTGAGAACGAGATCGCAACCCTCCGGCGGCGCCAGCAGCGCCGCGTCGTCGCCCAGGCCCAAGCCTTCCGGCCCGGCCAGCGGCGCGAAATAACGGGCGATCAGGTCGGTTTCATTCATGAGACTGGCGCCAGCGAGCCCCACCCGGCCGCTTGCGCGGCCACCCTCCCCACAAGGGGGAGGGATGGGCTGCGGCAAGTTGGAATCCCTCCCCCTTGTGGGGAGGGTGGCGAGCCATAGGGCGTCGAGAGACGCCCGTCTATCGACGGGCTATGGCGAGCCAGTTGGGGGATCCCCGCCGCGATCACGCCGGAAATTCTTCCGCCCGGACCTTGCGCGCCAAGGCGTCGAGGACGGCGTTGATCATGCCCAACTCGTCGCGGTCGAAAAAGGCGCCGGCGACATCGACATATTCCTTGATCGCCACCCGCGCCGGAATGTCGGCGCGATGCAGCAATTCGAAGGCCCCCGCCCGCAGTATCGCGCGCATAAGAGCCTCGACCCGCCGCAGCGGCCAGCCGTCGGCGAGGGTCTTGTCGACGGCGCGGTCGATCTCGACCTGATTTTCCACCACGCCGGCGACGATCGCGCGGAAAAAGGCTATTTCGGCCGGCTTGTACTGTTCACCCTCGACCTCGCGGCCGATCCACCAGGTTTCGAATTCGGCGAAAATATCGTTCAGCCCCTTCTGGGCCAGCTCCATCTGATAAAGCGCCTGGACCGCCGCCAGCCGCGCGGCGGATCGATTCTCGGCCGCCATCAACGCGATCCCTGTTTCAAAACATGCATGATCAGGGCGGCGCGGGCGGCGTCGCCGCCCTTGTCGAGTTTTTTGGGGTCGGCGCGCTCGAAAGCCTGCCCTTCGTTCTCGGTGGTCACAATGCCGTTGCCGAGCGGGATTTGCCGCGCGACCGCGAGGTCCATCAAGGCGCGGGCGCTTTCGCCGGCGACGATCTCGAAATGATAGGTCGCGCCGCGCACCACGCAGCCGAGCGTGACGACGCCGTCATAAGGCGCGCCGGCCTTTTCGGCGGCGTCGAGCAGGATCGCGACGGCCGCCGGGATCTCCAGCGCGCCCGGCGCGCGCGCGACCGTCCAGCGCGCTTCGGCCTCGGCGAGCGTTTTGGTCGCGCCTTCGAGCAGCAAGGCGCCGATGGCGTCGTAAAACCGCGCCTCGACGATGAGAAAATGCGTTCCCGGGGCGGAAATCCGCGCTTCGGGCGCTCGACTGGGCTCGGCCATTGGGCTTCCTGTGCTCTACACGCTGCCGGAAAGGCGAGTTGAGTAGTACGCGCGCCGATTTGGCGCAACCCGCCAATCGTGGAAGGCCCGAAATCAAGGCGCCGGAGACGAAAGCGACGGCGGCGCGCCCCGGCAGCTCGCCGCTCGGGACTCCATGCAGCTAGAGCTAGGCAGTGCGCGGTTTACACGTTTCTATTGTAGCGGAACACCCGATAGGCCGGCAGCGCCACGATGGCGCCGCCGACGGCGATCAGAATGCTGTAAAGGCGGATTCCTCGGACGAATCGAAGCAGCTAACCGGCTTCGTCGTAAATCACGGGAGGCGGATCATGGCGCCGATAGCTGCACATTTGGGCGACGACGGGTTGTGTGAGCGGTATCTTTCGAGTTCGAACGGCGAGGCGCTGTCACTGAATTAGGCCTGTCTCACCCAAAGGGGTGCGTTTTCACGATCCGACCCTCGCCGCTGACGAGAGGGCTGCCACCCTCTCCCAGCGGTTCCATTTTCGCCTCAACGGCGCAGAGAGTCATAAGACAAGCATTTTCAAGCGAAGTGGATGCCGGTTCGCGTTAATAAAATGCGTGAAAACAAAAAACTAGAGCTCGTTCGGTGAACGAGCTCTAGAGAACAGAATTGTGAAGGGTTTCGGTCGCCGGCCCCCACACGCGTGATCGGGTCGGCGCGGGGCCGGCGACCGAAAGCCTCCGAAGGAGGAAACCGCGGGCCGGAAAGGCTCCGTTGCCGCGAGGCTCGCTATGGGGATTTGAAGACGGCGGTCAGGGCAACGGGGCGTCTGTTTTGCGCTTTGGCGCCGGTATTTGACGGTGTGACGTGCGGCGAGGAGGCGATTTGGGCGATCCGCGCGTAGATTTTTCCGAAGGTCATGGGGCTGAAGCAGCTTTGGGCGGGCGTTTCGGGCGCGGCGCGCCCGGGCCAGAACGAGGTCGGCGGCGAAGGCAAGCAGAACTGGGGAGCGGGAAGTGGGGTCATGGTCATGAGGTGTCGATCCTGATCCGACAGGGCGAGGCCGGCGGCGCGGGGCGCACGCCTTCAAACGTTTCGATGATGATCATCCGGCCGCCGCAGCAGGGGCATTTGTGCGCGCCGTCAACGGGATCGGCGTCGCCATCCGTCTCGGGCTGTTGTTGCGGCGGGGTCTCGGCGACGGCCAGTAACGCGCGGGCGCGCTCGATGTTGCGGGCTCGCGCCGCGCTGGCGAACAGGCCGTAGTGGCGGATGCGGTGGAAGCCGCTTGGCAGCACGTGCATGAGAAACCGGCGGATGAACTCAGGCCCGTCGAGCGTCATGGTCTTGAGCTGGTCGCCTTCCTTGATCCGATAATCTTTCCATTTGAAGGTGACGCCCGCGTCGTCGAGCGCGATGAGCCGGGAGTTCGAGATGGCGACCCGATGGGTATAGCGCGACAAATAGGCGAGCACAGCCTTTGGACCGGCGAAGGGCCGCTTGGCGTAAACGACCCATTCGGAGCGACGCAAAGGCGCGAGGGCTGCGGCGAAAGCCTCTCTGTCGGCGAGCGGCGCCAGATCGCCGAAGAAGGTGAGGCGGCCGGCGGCGTTCAGCGTGGCGAGACCTTCGAGGAACAGCCGCCGGAACAAGCGCGAGAGCACGCGCACCGACAGGAAAAAGCCCGGCTTGCAGGCGATCCAGCGCGATCCGTCCGGCGACAGGCCGCCGCCGGGAACGATGATGTGGACATGGGGATGATGGGTCAGCGCCGAGCCCCATGTGTGCAGGACGGCGGTGAGGCCGATGCGGGCGCCGAGATGTTTGGGATCGGCGGCGATGGTGGTCAGGGTCTCGGCCGCCGCCTTGAACAGCAGATCGTAGACGACGGCCTTGTTCTGGAAAGCGATCGCCGCGACCGCGGCCGGCACGGTGAAGACGACGTGGAAATAGGGAGCCGGCAGCAGTTCGGCTTCTCGTTCTGCCAGCCATTGTCGGGCGGCGGCGGCCTGACACTTGGGACAATGGCGGTTGCGGCAGGAGTTATAGGAGATGCGCGTATGCGCGCAGTCCTCGCAGCGCTCGACATGACCGCCGAGCGCGGAGGTGCGGCAGTTTTCGATCGCCGACATCGCCTTCAATTGGGCGAGGCTGACATGACCGGCGTTGGCCTTGCGCCAGTCCGCGCCATGGGCGTGAAAAATGTCGGCGACTTCAAGATGAGGCCGCGGCATGCGGCGTGCGTCAAACGGGCGGCGCGCGCCCGGTGAGGTTCGCGGTGAGCTTTTCCAGCGGGCTGGTGACGTCGCGGATCGTGTTGACGGCGACGCGGGTGTAAAGCGCCGTCGTCTCCAGCTTGGCGTGTCCGAGCAGGACCTGGATGACGCGGATGTCGACGTTCTGTTCGAGCAGATGGGTGGCGAAGCTGTGCCGCAGGGTGTGGGGCGACACGCGCTTGGCGATGCCAGCTGTCCGCGCCGTTTCGCGCACAACGCGGCTCAACTGGCGCGCCGACATCGGGTTGACCGGGTTCTGCCCGGGAAACAGCCAGGCCTGGGGCCGCGCCGCCCGCCACCAGTCGCGCAGCCATTCGAGCAGTTGCGGCGAGAGCATGACATAGCGGTCGCGCTGACCCTTGCCCTGCTCGACCCGCAAGGTCATGCGCTTGCTGTCGATGTCCGACACCTTGAGCGCCACGACCTCGGAGACGCGCAATCCCGCGCCATAGGCGACGCCGAAGGCGGCCTTGTACTTGAGGCCGGGCGCGGCTTCGAGGAGGCGGGCCACCTCCTCCTGGTTCAGCACCACCGGCGCCCTGCGCGGCTTATGCACGCCAGCGAGATGGCGGGCGAGTTCAGGCCGTTCGAGCGTGACGTTGAAGAAGAACCGCAGCGCGGCGACGGCGGCGTTGATGGTCGGCGCGCCGATCTGCCGATTGGCCATATGCAGCTGGAAGAGCCGAACGTCCTCGGCCGTGGCGGCGTCCGGCGAACGGCGGAGAAAGACCGCGAAGTTCCGCACGTGGCGGATGTAGTCCTTCTGGACCTTCTCGGTGAAGCGGCGCGCCGTCATGTCCTCGGTCATGCGCTGGCGCAATGGGCTGTTTGGCTTGTCGATCATCGCGAAAGCTCCTGTCTCGCATGGGGTTGAACCCCACGATTTTGAGACAGGTCAGCCGCGTCGCCTCAGGAATTGCACGATCACGAATCTCGCCGCTTCTCGCCGCCCCTACCGCGAAAGCGGTTTAGTCCAACGGCGGAATCCGGTCATAGGTCGAAGGTCCGGTTCGGGACGGAGAACGGACCGAGACGCGACGGAGGGGTTGCTCGCATTTGCGGCTCTAACCAAGCCCGGCTCCGCCGCATGTCCAGAACCGTCGTTTCATTCAGATCGACGATGTGAGCCAAGGCCAAGAATTGCGCGGGTCAGCGATGCCGCCGCCGTTCGGACTTGGATTCCGCCTTGCGCCCTTTGCGCGCCGCATAGCGGGCGTCGCGTTCGGCTCTCTTTTCGATTTCAAGCAGGGCTTTGGTCTGAATCGCTGCTTCTGCCTCAAGCTGAAGTCGCGCAGCTTCGACGATGCTGTCCGCCTCTCGCGCCTCTTCGTCGACTTTCAAACGAGCCTGCAGCGCCGCCTGTTTTTCGGCTTCCTGACGGGCCCGCTCATCAGCCTCGGCGCGCAAACGGGCGTCCCGTCCGGCGACCCGCGCCTCGCGCGCCGCAGCGATCTCCCGGCGCTGCGCCTCGCGCTCGATAACAACGGGATCGTCGGCGGCTGGCCGCGCCTTGAATTTTTCCAGCAGAGCTTTTTTGGCCTCAGCCGTGGATTTCTGTCTGTCCTGAAAGCTCGCGCCTTTGAAAGCCGGCATCCTTATCCTGTTCTGATCGAGATTTGGAATGTGACTTGTATGCGTCATAGGAGCGCGCGTCAAATTTTTCCGCGTCATCGACCATCAAGAGCGACCGCTCAGAAGCGCGAAGAGACCTACGCGGGGCGCCCCGTGGCGAGCCCTTGGCGACGACCTGAACGCCATCGCCGGCATATCGCTTCTAAGGGCGTTGAACTGGACGCGCCGGCTAGAGCATATTCCCAAAAAGTTGCAGACTTTTTTGACAAGAATATGCGTTAAAACAATGAATTAGAGACCTCTTCCGATTCCGAAGGAACGGAAAAGGCTCTAAGATGGGCGCCCCGCGGCGCAGGGACATCATCGAACGCGCCAAGTCTGGCGCTTACACAAGTCTGGCGCTTGCATTGGCGTAGGACTCAGCCGCCCCCGGAATCCAGCGCGGATCGTGTGCTTTGAGCAGGCGGGGAAAGGTCGGCGCGGGCGTCGGAACTCAGTTCCCACTCGATCGTCTTGTCAGCCAAGGCTGAGGCGATACGATGTAAGGTGTCGTGCGCCACACTGATCACATCCGCTTCGTCAAGGTTGGCTGCCGGGATATGAATCCGAACGCGCGCATTGACGTCAGGCCCTTCAACTTCAAAGTCCGCAAAAAAGCAGGATCCCCCGCCCTGGTCGGGTGAACTTTCAAGTCGCGCCAACTTGATGGTCAGGTTAGCCAAGTCTGCCTACCAACAAAGCCTCGCCTCCCGGCATGCGGGATATATTTTAGCGACGGACCTTGCCCTGAAATGTTCCCGCCCCGCGGTATCGCGGTTTCTGGGACGCCACGACCGTGATGAGAGTCGCAAATTGAAGCGAGTTTAAGGCTGCTTTTTTAAGCGGGAGCGTGATCGACAATTATGACCGGGCTGCATCGCTGTCATCCCTGCGAACCCCTTTGCGCCCGAACGTCGTCCGCCCGAATTTGTCGCGATGCGCCAATGGATTGATCCTCGCACTAAAAATCAAACGCCAACCGCACGCCAAGCGGCGCCTCATCAAGCGTCCGCCTTCGGCGGGTAGGAGAAATTGATTTGCGGCGCCACTACCGAAAACAAGTGCAAAGTTGAACGGGTTTTCGTGCCAGGAACCGCCGTGATTCAGCTTCGCCGCAGCTTGACCGAAACGCCTCTGTCCGGGCAAATAATTAAGCATCTCCATGCGGATTTCGAAGCGTTTGTCCGCACCTGCATCGGTGGAAGCGTGAACTTAGACAGGATCCATGCGTGCGGAGCATGCGCTGACTATCAAATGAGCACGGTTGGGCGGGATCTTAGCTGGAAACTGATCTGCTTTGATGCTATTAAGGCTGCCGCAGCGTCCAAAGCCGCTTCACGAATAGGGAGTAAGTGCAATGGGGTATCGACTTCTTAAGAGCTGCATCGTTGTCTCCGGCTTACTGACGTCCTTCAACGCGAGCGCGGCGACGAATCTCGTGCAGAACGGCGGTTTCGAAACCGGCGACTTCACGGATTGAGTGGCTAACGCTGTCTCCTTCCCGATGTATATTGTTACTAGTCCCGTGGCAGAAGGTGCTTACGCCGCGCAAATCGCGGGATACAGCTCCGGGCCGGACACGTTGTCGCAAGTGATAACGACCACGCTCGGCGACACTTATACGCTGAGCTTTTGGCGATACCAGCAATATGTCGGGCCGACCACGTTCTTGAACGTGAGCTGGGACGGCACGAACGTTTTCTCGGAGAGCCTCTCAGGCCCCGGTGACTATCCATATACGGAGTTCACTGCGACGGTCGTTGGCACTGGTTCAGACACACTTCTGTTTACCTCCGCCAACGACCCAGGGTTTACTTACGTCGACAATATTTCGGTGAGCGCGGTCCCTGAGCCTTCAACCTGGGCGCTGATGCTGGCGGGTTTCGCGGGCCTCGGCTTTGCCGGATATCGCCGCACCAAGAGCGCGTCCGTCGCTGCCTGATCGTCAAATTCCGATCGAACATCCCAAAAGGCCGCCGCGAGGCGGTCTTTCTTTTTTGCCCGGAGTTTGCTCGGCGGAGCGAAATTCATGGGCGTCGAACAGCCTATGCTTTTACCCGAGCCCCAACGAACTTCCGCTTCGAGCGGATAATGTTGAAAAACTCTTTTTCAGCCTTGTCAAAATTTTGCAGCCCCGTGGAGCCGGCAGTCTAAAAAGGATGTGGGGGTCCAGTAGGTTTGACAAGAAATCCGCCGAAACCCACCGCAACCAATTCAAGGCACTATTGAACGTGAACGGTCACCCCGTATTGAATTTAGCGGGATCTTTGAGGGGCCCAATTTTTCGAGTTTTTCAACAGAATCAACCGTTCTTGGTCATTCGCGAATGGGGATCAGGCGACATCAGATCGACACATGCGCCGGCTATTATATTTTCAATTCCTAGGCGAGCTCGGATGTACAGCCGCCAAGGATCAGGCCCCGCACGGTGAAAACCGGTCGCGGGGCTTTTCGTTTCCTCGTGGTGCGTTGATGGCGGCGGATGGCGGCGCAACGAGTCCAAGTTCAGCCGCGAAGGCTCAAGCCGACCGGAAGCGCCCGCCACGGATGAGCAGGCGGGCGTTCATTTTTTCAGGACCATGTTCAGGCGCGTCCCGATGTCGTCTTCAAGTCGAAATTCTCTTGGAATATCCTGACCGCGTCGATCGCCTCTTTCGCATATAGTTTGAAACCGTCGGGGCCGGCTTCCACCATTTGCCATGTCCAGCCCTTCGGGCCGGAATATGGGCCAATCTCGACATGACCGATGTGATTAGGACCAAATTGACCTTGAAGGACTAACAGGCAAATGGCCTCTAATTCTGGCTTTGTCCGCTGCTGACGTTGAACCATGATGCTTCCTCCCTCACTCCCACGCGAGGGCCGCGTCAAATTGGCATAATGACGCCTGTCGAAGCCCTGGCCATAATTGTAGGCTGTCGTTTTTGACCGAAGCTCGGTCCGCGCGGAGCGATTTCGGACAGGTATTCTCATTTGATGGCGCGCGTATGACGCGGGAGCGTCGATTTGATCGATTTTCAGATTGCAGCGTTCCGAATACGCCCCACCTTCAACTCGCCCTTCGCGCCCCAGCCGCTCACGTCATCCGGCGCTTCGGGCCGGAAACGCTCATAAAGATGAAAGCCGATGCGATTGAGATCGTCGGGCGGATATGAGGCGGCCAAGTCTTCCATAGCCGCGCGCACGGCGTCGAGTTTGTCGCCGAAGGCTCGACGAATATAGGAGAGCGTCGAGCGCTCCGAGGCCGGCTTGCCATGATCCTCGGCGCGGATTTGCCCGTCGTCCGTCGCCATGATCGGAATGCGCCGCCCCAGCAAAAAGACGGTCTCTCGCGCGACTTTCGGCCGTTCCCGCTTCTCTGTCACCTCACCTTCCTCGACAAGCCCCAGGCGCCGCGCCTTGGCTTGGGCGCTATAGCCTGCGACCGCACGTCCGAGCGTCAGCGCCGTCGCCGTTGAATAGCCAAGCCGCTCGGCGACGATCGAAGCCCAAAGGGTCAGCACCGGGGCTCGATTGACGCGGATTGCATCGACGCTCGCCATGTCGACTTCCCCGCCCTGCCAATCAAATCGATCGGCATTTTACCAGAATGCTGGCGGCCGGGGCAGGCGGAAAAGGCGCGCCCCCGAATATGCAAGGATTTGATGCTGACAATTTTCGCCGACGGAGCCGGGCGACGTTCAAACGCAAATCGTCACCCTATGAGTTACCCGAGAAGAAAATCGGGTGAAACATGATCGGGCATTTTTGATTTGACTATTTGATTCTATTGGCGACCCCGGCAGGATTCGAACCTGCGACCTACTGCTTAGAAGGCAGTTGCTCTATCCGGCTGAGCTACGGGGTCGGGATCGCCCGGACCGGCGGTCAATGAGTCCAGGGCGTCGCGCGGTTGCTGCGGAAATTGTCGGAATAGGAGAGGGTGCGGCGCGCGACCTCCTTGGGCTCCTCGACGCGATAGGGAAGGCCATTTCGCTCCGCGTAAGCGACCGCTTCCTCGCGGGTCTCGAAATCGAGCTTGATCTGACTCTTCATGTCGCTCGACGAGGTCCAGCCCATCAGCGGATCGACGCTGCGCGCGCTTTCCGGCATGAATTCAAGCCGCCAAAGCCTGGTCTTGCCCATGCCGGACTGGGTGGCGTTTTTCGCGGGACGATAAATGCGCGCCGTCATGACCGTTCCAATCTCTCACTCTTCCGGCTCTTGCTTCCGACCGGACGAAAGCAGGAACCTGTCCCTCGGGACGTGCCGATGGTCGGGGCAGCAGGATTCGAACCTGCGACCTGAAGTACCCAAAACTTCCGCGCTACCAGGCTGCGCTATACCCCGATGAAACCCCGTCGTGGCTACCACGCGCGCCGTCCCGCGACAAGCTCCCGCCTCATTGGCCGAACATCGGATGGCGCGCCAGATCGCCCTCCTTCAGCCCGATCTTCCGGGCGTAGCCGGCGTTGACCTCCAGCACGCCGAGCGCCGGCCCGTCCGAGGAAATGATGTCCTCCGACAAAGGTTCGGCGTTTTCGTGAATGTGGGTCACCTCGCCCTTGGGCGAGATGAAGATCATGTCGAGCGGGATATAGGTGTTCTTCATCCACATCAGCACGTTCTGTTCCCGGTGGAACTGGAACAGCATGCCGCGATCGGGCGGCAGATATCGGCGATCCATCAGCCCATGCTCGCGTTCGGCCGGCGTGCGCATGACCTCGACCGAGAGTCGATGCTCGACCGGATGGGCGCCCTTGGGATCGGTGACGATGACCAGAGGTTCGAGCGCGACTTGAGCCTCTTGCGCTTGAGCCTCTTGCGCCTGGGCCGGCGCGACGAAGGGACCGGGCGCGAAGGCGACGACGGGCGTCGTCAAAGCCAGGACGCCCGCGAGGGAAAGCAGGCGCCCGGCGGACGCGGAAAAACCCAGCATGACCGAACCTCGTGAAATCGGAGCCGCCGGCGCTCAATGGGCGCTGGGCAGCCTTGTCTCCAGCGCGCGCACCTCCGCCGCCATCAGGCCTTTCGGCCCCTGGCCGAAGCGGGCCAGAAGGGAATCGCCAGGCTTGATGTCGGCGATTCCATAGCGGCGCAGCGTCTCCATGTGGATGAAAATATCCTCGGTGCCCTCGCCCCGGGTGAGGAAGCCGAAGCCCTTGATGCGGTTGAACCATTTGACGACGACAATCTCGAAGCCGCCGACCGTTTCCGCCGCGCAATGGGTGCGCGCCATTGGCAATTGCGCCGGATGCGCCGCCGTCGATTCGTCCATGGAAAGGATGCGGAACACCTGCAAGCCGCGCGAGCGGTTCTGCGCCTGACAGACCACTTGCGCGCCCTCGGGCGCCGTCTGGAAGCCGTCGCGCCGCAGCACCGTGACGTGAAGCAGAACGTCGGCGACGCCGTTGTCCGGCACGACAAAGCCAAAACCCTTGGCCATGTCGAACCATTTGATCCGGCCTCGAAGCTCTATGATCTCGGACGCTGTCTCGCCCGACATCGCGGCCTCGGAGCCCTGCGAAATTCCCGGCTGTTCCCTGGCGCCCAATGAAGCGGCTCCCGACTAAAATCGCCCGGCCGCGAGAACCGGGCGCAAGTCCCTCCCCCGCCTCGCGGCCAACGCAGAATCAACACGTCAAGGATAGCATCGGCTTTCGGCCTTCCTAGCCATTTTTTGCGACGCCAGGAGTCACCCACACAATTTTTTAGCCGCGCGCCGAAATTCAGGCGGAAAATGCTAAATTACGCGCGTCAGGACGCGGCCGGCGCGTCCCCGGCGAGTTCGATCGCCTGTCCGCGCCAGTTCTCGCGTCCGGCCCGGCCGGGCTGGGCCAGATAGAACTCGACCCAGCGCGCCTGATCCGCCGTCCAGGCCGCGATTTGCGCGAAAGTCCAAACGCCTAAGCCTTGCAAGCGGCGCTCGGCGGCGGCGTCGATCCCGGCGATCCGGGTCAGGTCGTCGCCGCCGCCGGCCGGCGCGACCGGCGCGCCGGGCGGCCTTGCGCCGGGATAAAAGGCGTCCATGGCCCGGCTCGCGTCGGCTTGCGGCGAATCGTCCCGAACGGCCGGCGCCGGGGCCGCATCGGGCGGCGCATCGGCCGGCGCGCCGGAAGGCGGCCGCGCGACGCCATGCGCGTAGAGCCGCGCCTGAGCCGACCAGAAGTCGATCGTGGCCTCGTCCAGACCGAGCCGCCCGGCGGCGGACCGGCGGCGTTCGGGCGTGAGATTGGCCAGCGATTTCAGATCGCTCACGCCATGGGCGCGCAGCTCCCGCGCCGACCGGCCGTCGAGGCCCACGATCGCCGCCAGGGCGTCCGCCGTCTCATGCGCGGGTTGGTCCTCGGCCGGTGCCGGCGGAGGCGCGGGCGGCGGCGCTTCGGCCGCCATCCGGCGCGCCGCCAACTCATTGGCGGCGAGAGCGCCCGGCGCGGCGGCGACGAAGGCCTCGGCCTGAGCCAAAGTCTCGCGCGCCGCGTCCAGCCAGTCCGGCTGTTTCCGGGCGCGCGGCGCGAACAGCGACGCCAGGACACGGGCGATCGTCCACCCCAAAGCGTAAGCGCCGAAAATCGCCAGGCCGGCTTCAAGCCACAGGCCGTATCGGCCGGGCGCCAGCCCGAGCGCCTCGGCGCCGGCGCCCGATTCCAGAACAACCGCCAAAACCAGGACGAAGGCGAACGGCCGGGGCGAACGGCCGCCGAGCAGTCCGAAGACCAGGCCGAGCGCGCCGGCCGCGAGCACCCAGGGCGCGAGATTTTGCAGGAGAAAGATCATCGCCGGCGCCTCACTTCACCTGAAGGGCGACGCCGCCGCCGTTTGGCCGGCCCGCACCCGATGCGTCGATCTCGAGATCGCCCGGCGCCAGTCCCTCCGCCAGCAGAAAGGCCGCCGCCGCTTCCGCCCGCCGCCAGGAAAGCTCCGGCCCGCCGCCCGCTCCAGCGATTTCCAGCACGGCGCCGGGGCAGGCCTTGGCCGCCGCCGCCAGCGCCTTCAGCGGCGCCTGCGACGCCGCGGTCAATTGCCCGGCGTCGTCGAATCCGATCGCCGCCGCGCCCGCCGCTTGCGCCAGCGCCGTCTTGCAATCCGCGACAGGCTTCGGCGCGGGCGCCGGCGCGGGCGGCGGCAATGGCGATGGAGATGGCGCTGGCGGCGGCGCCAGCGCGACCGGCGCCGGCGGCGCGTCCGGCTTTGGCGCGGAAGCGTCGGCGCGCGCCGGCGGCTTGGCCGCCGCGTTCCTGTCGAGCAGCGCGATTTTGTCGCGCGGGCGCGCTTCGCCGCCGCCCGATTCGATCGGCGCCGGCGGAGGGCTCGCCGCCGGTCGCGCGGCGGCGGCGGGCGGGCGCGGGATGGAGCGCATGGCGTCGGCGACGCTTTTGACGCCCGGCGACGCGCGCAGGGCGGCCAGCGTTTCGGCGCGCGCCGATTCGTCGGACACCGGCCCCTCGATTCGAAGATCGCGGCCGCGCGCGAAAACTATCGCCGCCGGCCCCAGTTTTTCGCGCAGGATATTCTCGGCGTGGGCGGAGAGGTCGCCTTCGATGCGGGGCGTCTCGACTTGGATCGCGGCGAACCACAATCCCGCCGCCGCCACCAGTCCCCACCATGCCATGCCGGGCCGACGCATCCTATCCCCCGCTTTCGTCCTCGTCGATTCTATTTAGCGCAAATTCCGGGAAAGCGAGCGCGGTTTTCGCGAAAAGAAACGGCGGCGCCGGCCGCCGCGCGGCTTTCTCCGGCAAGGCGGCTTTTTGCGGCTTGCCATTCTTTCAGCGGTCGGGCATATCTCGCGGACACGCGCCAGATTGGCGCGGCGGCGGGAGATGTGGCCGAGAGGCTGAAGGCGGCGGTTTGCTAAACCGTTATAGGGTTGTAAAGCCCTATCGAGGGTTCGAATCCCTCCGTCTCCGCCAGTTTTCGCTTGACAGCCAGGGCGCTACGCCGCGGCCCTTCGACCAATCGCCGCCGGCCGCTTTGCCTCCAGCCCCTATACCTCCAGCCCCTATACCTCATTGCAAGCCTGACCGATGTTCGCCCTCGACAAGCTCAACAGATTTCGCCGAGGCGCCATGCGCGGCCGCGTCGCTTCGCCGTCCGTCGTCTTGCTTGCGGGCGCGGTTCTGTTCGCCGGCGCGCCCTGGATCGGCGCGGCGCGGGCCGCCCTGCCTTTTCCGCCGCGACGTCCGCCCGAATTCACGGCGCCCGTCGCGCCGCCGCCGAATGTCCCGGCGCCCGAAAGCGCGCCCCAGACTCCGCAATCGTCGTCCGCGCCCGATCAGCGCATGCCGGTCGACATCGACCCGGACGCCGTGAAGCCCTTCAATCTGCCGCCGGCTTCGCGCCAACGCATGCGCCTATGCGGCGAACGTTGGCGCGATCTCAAACGGACCGGCAAGAGCGAGGGGCTGACGTGGCGCTCCTTTGCCGAGAAATGTCTTCCCGGCAAAGATTGACGCGGCTCAGGACTGGCCTTCGCCGCCCGTCGGCGCCGCCGCGCCCCCGCCTGCCGGCTTCTCGGCTGGCGCGGCCTTGGGCTTGCGCGGCGCCGCGCGTTTGGCCTTTGGCTTTTCGGCCGCCGGCGCGGCTTCGGCCGCGACTTTCTTCGTCACCCGGCGCGCCGCCGCCGCGCTGCGCGCCGCAGGCTTGGCCGCCGGCTTGGCCGCCGACTTGGCTGCCTGCTTGGCTGGGGCTTTCGCCGCAGGCTTCTTGGCTGCGGCCGGCTTGGCTTCGGCGGTCTTGCTCGCGCCCTTGGCCGCGGCTTTTTTCGCGCCCGCCTTCGAACGCGCATTTTCGGTCGCGGCGGATTTCGCGGCGGCCTTCTTGGCGCCCGCGGCCTTCGTGGCGCTCGCGGCTTTGGCGGTCGGTTCGGCGGCGGCCGACTTCGCCGGCTTTTTCGCGGCGGACGCCTTCACGCCGGAAGCTTTCTTCTCCGCAGTCTGCTTGGCGGCGCTCTTCTTGGCGGCGCTCTTCTTGTCGGCGGATTTCGCCGCTGACTTCTTCGCGTCCGCTTTCTTGGCGGGAGCCTTCGTGGCGGCGGCCTTGGTCGCGGCTTTGGCGGATTTCTTGGTCTCCGACTTCTTGGCGTCGGCTTTCTTGGCTGCGCTCTTTCCACCCGCCGCCTTCTTCGACTCCTTGGCCGGAGCGTCAGATTTCGCGGCCGCTTTGCCAGCCGCTTTCATCTTGGCCGCACTCGGTTTTTTCTCCTCCTTCGCGCCGCCTTCGGCGGGCGCCGCGGATTTTTTCGCAGATGAACTTTTCTTTGGTGATCGCGCCATCATATCCCCCTTTCGCGCCGCCGGCGCATGGTCTGCCCGATCGAGCGCGATCAGCGTAAACCTGTTCAAAACTCTTGCAAGAGAGCGCGATCGTCATTGCGACGACACACAAGCTGTTTTTGGCGGCGCACAGACCGCGCGAGAAGGAAAAAAGCCGCGTCGCAAACGCAATTTCGTCTGCGCGACAAGGCGTTGCGCCGCCTGGATCGAACTGATTTTTCGTATCGCAAGGACGCGCCTTGACCTCGTCGCGCGCTGGAATCGTCGAAAAATTCCGACCCAAAGCAGTTCGCAACTGTTGATCATTATTATTATAAAACAATATGTTGTTGTATATCCGTCGCACCAGCGCCGCGCGCTTTCGCCTTCTCGTCGCGACGGCGGAATCAAGTGCCGCGCGCCGCGGGCGCGAAGATTTTTCGTGAAAAACTTCGCAGTTGTCGATCGCCGGCGCGCGCGCCAAAAAGCCTCGCCAACAAAATTGCGCGAGAAGAAAAAAAATTTGTTGAAAGAGAAAACGCGCCGCAAAAAATGCGGCGCGTCGGCGAATTCGACCTTTCGATGCGCGAAAAAACGCGCAACTCAGATGCCGAGTTTGGTTTTCAGTATCTCGTTCACCGCTTGCGGATTGGCCTTGCCGCCAGTGGCTTTCATCACCTGTCCGACGAACCAGCCGAGCATGGTCGGCTTGGCTTTGGCCTGTTCGACCTTGTCGGGATTCTTCGCGATGATCTCGTCCACCGCCTGCTCGATCGCGCCCGTGTCGGTGACCTGTTTCAGATCATATTTGGTGACAATTACGGCTGGATCGGAATTTTTTTCTGTTGTGGTTATGTAGGCGAGCACGTCTTTGGCAAGCTTGCTGGAAATTGTGTTGTCGGCAACTAAATCCACAATTCCGGCAATCTGAGACGGGGTTATGTGCGTCTGCGCGATCGTCAAACCGCAACTGTTTGCGTACGCGGCAACGTCTCCCGTGATCAAGTTTGCGACCGCTTTTGCGTCGCGGGTTTTGCCGGCGAATTTCACCGATTCTTCAAAACGATCAGCAGTCTCCTTGTCGGCCACGAGAACACTGGCGTCATAGGGCGAGAGGCCGTATTGCGCGATGAAACGCGCTTTTTTCGCGTCCGGCAGCTCGGGGAGATTCTTGGCCAGCGCATCGACAGTGGCCTGGTCGAATTCGAGCGGCAGCAGGTCGGGATCGGGGAAATAGCGATAGTCGTGCGCCTCTTCCTTCGAGCGCATCGAGCGCGTCTCGCTTTTGTTGGGGTCGTAAAGCCGCGTCTCCTGGTCTATCGTTCCGCCGTCTTCCAGAACACCGATCTGGCGGCGCGCCTCGACGTCGATCGCCTGGCCGATGAAGCGGATCGAATTGACGTTCTTGATCTCGCAGCGCGTGCCCAAGGGCGCGCCCGGCTTGCGCACGGAGACATTCACATCCGCGCGCAAAGACCCCTGCTCCATATTGCCGTCGCAGCTTCCGATATAGCGCAGGATGGTGCGCAGCTTGGTCACATAGGCCTTGGCCTCTTCCGCCGAACGCATGTCAGGCTTCGACACGATTTCCATCAGCGCCACGCCGGAGCGGTTGAGATCGACATGGGAATCATTGGCGCCGAGATCGTGCAGCGATTTTCCCGCATCCTGTTCGAGATGCAGGCGCTCGATGCCGACGCAAATCTGCTCGGTCGGCGAGAGATCGACCAGCACCTCGCCCTCGCCGACGATCGGGTTCTTGTACTGGCTGATCTGATAGCCCTGCGGCAGGTCGGGATAAAAATAATTCTTACGGTCGAACACCGAGCGATGGTTGATCTTCGCCTTCAGCCCGAGGCCGGTGCGGATCGCCTGTTTGACGCATTCCTCGTTGATCACCGGCAGCATTCCCGGCATGGCGGCGTCCACCAGCGAGACATGGCTGTTGGGCGCGCCGCCGAATTCGGTCGAGGCGCCGGAAAACAGTTTGGAACGGCTGGTGACCTGGGCGTGGATTTCGAGGCCGATGACGACTTCCCAATCGCCGGTCGCGCCCGAGATCAGTTTGGACGTAGCGGTGTGCGTGCTCATATCGGACCCATCTTTCCGTCGGAAAAATCTTTCGTCAGACACGCTTCATAATCTCGACTCCCGCCCGTCATTGCGAGCGGAGCGAAGCAATGACGCCTGTCGTGTTCACGGCGTGTCCAACTCTCTAGCCGACGATTTGTTCATCAGGCGTTCTTCATAGGCAATCGACCATTCGATGAGCACGGTCCATAAAGACCGCGCGAGATCGGAATCGAGATTTTTTTCCTTGGCGCGCGCGGCGACGCGGGCGAGCACCTGATCGACACGCGGCGGAATCCGCGCCGGCCAGCCGATGCGGCTCTTGATCTCCGCCGCCGCTTCGATGCAGCGCTGGCGCTCGGCAAGCGCGTCAGCGAGAACGTCGTCGATCGAGTCGATTTTCTGGCGCAATGCGACCATTTCCGCATCGATCGCCGGGGCCGTCTCGTCCGCGCCGCTCATCGCCTCATCCCCACCAGGCTTCCGGCAGAACAATCTTCGGCGCCGCCTGTTCGATGGCCTCGCCCAGCGCGAACAAAGTCTCTTCCTCGAAGGGCCGTCCGATCAATTGCAGGCCGAGCGGCAGGCCGTCCGACGACAGGCCGGCGGGAACGACGAGGCCCGGCAGGCCGGCCATGTTCACCGTCACGGTGAACACGTCGTTGAGATACATTTCCACCGGATCGGTCGAGCCTTTTTCGCCCAGCGCGAAAGCCGGCGACGGCGTCGCCGGCGTCAGGATCGCGTCCACGCCGGACTGGTAAGCCAAATCGAAATCGCGCTTGATGAGCGTGCGGATTTTCTGGGCGCGCAGATAATAAGCGTCGTAATAGCCTGCCGACAGCACATAAGTGCCGATCATGATGCGCCGGCGCACTTCCTTGCCAAAACCTGCGGCGCGGGTCAGCTCGTAGAGATCGACAATGTCCTTGCCAGTCTTGCGCAGCCCATAGCGCACGCCGTCGTAACGCGCGAGATTGGACGAGGCCTCGGCCGGCGCGACGATATAATAAGCCGGCAGCGCATGTTTGGTGTGCGGCAGCGAAATCTCGCGGATTTCGGCGCCCGCCGCGCGCAGCCATTCGACGCCGCGATCCCACAAAGCGGCGATTTCCTGCGACATGCCGTCGAGACGATATTCCTTGGGGATTCCGATCACCTTGCCCTTGACCGAAGCGCCGACCGATTTTTCGTAATCGGGCACCGGCGTGTCCACGCTGGTGGTGTCCTTCGGGTCGTGGCCGGCCATCGAGCGCAGCAGGATCGCCGCATCGCGCACGTTCTGGGCGATGGGCCCGGCCTGATCGAGCGAGGAGGCGAAGGCGACAATGCCCCAGCGCGAACAACGGCCATAGGTCGGCTTGATGCCGACGGTGCCGGTAAAGGCCGCCGGCTGGCGGATCGATCCTCCCGTGTCGGTCGCCGTCGCGCCCAGGCACAGCCGCGCCGCCACCGCCGCCGCCGAGCCGCCGGAGGAGCCGCCGGGAACGATCTTGGCGTCGGAATTCTTGCGCCGCCAGGGCGAGATCACCGGGCCGAAATAAGAGGTCTCGTTCGACGAGCCCATGGCGAATTCGTCGAGATTGAGTTTTCCCAGCATGGTCGCGCCGTCGCGCCACAGATTGGCGCCGACGCTCGATTCATAGCGCGGGACAAAGCCTTCGAGAATATGGCTGGCGGCGGTGGTCTGCACGCCGTCGGTCGCGTAAAGATCCTTGATGCCGAGCGGAATGCCTTCGAGCGGCCGCGCCGCGCCCCTTGCGATTTTTTCGTCGCTCGCCTTGGCCTGCGCCAGCGCCTTTTCCGGCGTCTCGACAATGAAAGCGTTGAGGCTTTTCGCCCGCGCCGTGGCGTCGATGAAAGCCTGGTTCAGCTCGACCGCCGAAAACTTCTTGGCGGCGAGGCCGTCGCGCGCTTGGGCGAGCGTCAGGCGGGTCAGATCGGACATCTCAAATCTCTCTATTCGATCACTTTCGGCACGACGAAAAAACCGTCCTCGCGGGCGGGCGCGTTGGCCAGGACTTTTTCGACGATTTCGCCGTCGGTGACCACGTCGGCGCGCTTCTTCATCGTCATCGGCAGGACGGAGGTCATCGGCTCGACGCCCTCGACATCCACCGCATTCAATTCCTCGACGAAATTCAGGATGGAATTGATTTCGTTCTGCAGGAAAGGCGCTTCCTCTTCGCTCACGCGAATGCGCGCGAGATGGGCGATGCGCCGCACCGTCGCCAGATCGACCGACATCAGGGACTCCGTGCTGGATGAGGCGGGCTCGCGCGCCGCCCGTAAGGTTTCTAGCCTATACAGAACCGGCCGTCCCGGCGCAACGACGGCGGCTCCATCCCGATCAGCGTCCCGCGACCGCCGGGGCCATGAAAAACACGTCCACCCGCAATCCGGCCGGCAGCTTGACGCCGGAATCGAGATCGATCAGCGCCTGAAGCACCTTCATATCGACCTTTTCCGCCGGGCGGCCGGTCTGAATTTGCTTGGCGCCGAGCCGTTCCGCAATCCGCGCCAATGTTCCGCCGAATCTCCTGCCCGGAAAGGCGTCGGCGGCGACCTCCACGCGCTGGCCCACGGCGATATGGCCGATGTCGGTCTCGTCCACTTCCGCCCGCACCCGCAGCCGGCCGAGATCGCCGACAATGGCGATCGGCGTGGGGTCGAAATTCGTCACCGATTCGCCGGCGTTGCGCTGCTTGCGCAGGATGATTCCGGCGATCGGCGAGCGGATGGTGAATTTGTCGAGCTCGGCTTGCGCCAGCTCGGCCTCGGCTTTGGCGCGCGCGACGGCGGCGCGGGCGATGGCGATGTCTTCGGCACGCGCGCCGGTCTGGATGATCGCCAACCGTTCGGCCATGACGGCGCGGCGCATTTTTAACGAATGCAGGGTCGAATCCGCCTGATCGAGCGCCGCCTGCGTGGCGGCGCCGCGTTCGGTCAGCGGCTTCTTGCGGTCATAGTCGAGCTGGGCCAGTTTCAGCTCGGCGTCGAGTTCGGCGAGCTGGTCCACCGCCTCGCGCCGCTCCTCGGCGCGCGCGCCATTGATCGTCTTGTCGAGCTGGGCCTGGGCGTCGGCGAGATTGGCGCACGCTTCGGCCAGCCGCGCCGCCTGTTCGCTGTTCTCGACAATGGCGATCGGCTGGTCGGCGGCGACATGGTCGTTTTCCTCGACCAGCATTCTGGCGATCACGCCGATCACCTGCGAGGCGACCTGCCTTTCCTCGCCCCAGGGCTCGACCACGCCGGGCGCGGCGGCGCCATAGCCGGCGATCCCGCCGGAATTGGCCGCGCCGGGCGCCGGCTGGGCGCGGCAGGGCGCGACTGGGAAGGCGGCGAGCGCCGAGGCCGCGAAAGCGGCGGCGAGCGCGTTGCGGAGATAGATCATGGGACGGCTCCCTCGGTTTGGCGGCGGGCGGCGTCGCCGCCGTCGGACTCGGGCGCGATGCGGCCATCCTCGATGCGGACGATGCGATCGGCGAGCGGCAGAATGCGCGGATCGTGGGTGACGATGACCACGGCGCGGTTCTGCTCGTGCGCCAGCCGGCGAAACAGCTCCATGGTCCGATGACCGCTTTCGGCGTCGAGCGCGGCGGTCGGCTCGTCGGCCATCAGGATCAGCGGATCGCCGGCCAAAGCCCTGGCGATGGCGACGCGCTGCTTCTGGCCGCCGCTCAATTCGTTGGGATAAGCGTCGAGCCGCTTTTCCAGCCCGACCTCGCACAGCAGGCGGCGGGCGCGCGCCCGGCCCTCGCGCAGATCGGCGCGGGCGAGGTCGAGCGCGACCAGGACATTTTCGGTCGCGGTCAGCACCGGAAACAGATTGTAGCTCTGGAAGACGAAGCCGAAATATTTGAGCCGGAGCGCGCCGCGCTTCTCTTCGCTCAAATTCTCGATCCGCTCGCCGTCGAGCCAGACTTTTCCCGAGGTCGGGCGCAGAAGGCCGCCGAGAATATGCAGCAGCGTGGTCTTGCCGCTGCCGGAGGGGCCCATCAGCAGCAGAACCTCGCCGCGCCGCACCTCGACATCGACCGAATGCAGAGCGGTGAAGGCCGTCTCGCCGGTTCCGAAGACATGGCCGATCTTTTCCGCGCGCAGCGCTGTTCCCTTCACCGGAACACCTCCGCCGGGTTGATCGCCGTCAGCTTGTTGATCGAAATGAGCGACGCCATGACGCACATCAGCTCCATCACAATGCCGATCGAGAGCGAGAGCCAGATCGGCGCCTCCGGCGCGGCGCTGCTGTCGCGGCCGAGCCAGACCATGGCCAGCACCGCCGCCATGCCGACAATATAGCCGATCAGCCCGCCGATCAGCGCCTGCTTGACGACGATGGCGTAGAGATAGAACCGCCCGCCGCCGATGGCGCGCAGGGTGGCGTATTCGGGCAGCCGGTCCATGGTGCTGGCGTAAAGCGTTTGCGCGGCGATGACCACGCCGACCAGCAAGGCCAGCAGCGAGGACGAAATCATGGTGACGCCGGCGCCGGTCGAAAACAGCCAGTAATTGCTGCTGCGGCTTGAGAATTCCGCGCCGGTCAGCACGTCCACGTCCGGCATGCGCGCCGCCAGCCTTTCGCGCGTCGCTTCGAGGGAGGCGCCGGGCGCGACCTGGATCGGCACGTAAGTGATGGCTTTTTCCGCATCGGGCAGATTGGAAGAAATCGAGCGCGCCTTGCGCAGCGAGGTGAAGACATAGGGCGACTGGGTGAAGGTGCGGATGCCGGAGGTGAAGCCGACCACGCGGACGCGGCGGTCGTTGATCTCGAAGATCTGGCCGACGCGATCGACGCCGAGCTTTTTGGCGTAGAGCCGGTCGACGATGACGCCGTCCGGCCACAGCAGCGCCTGGCGCGCATCGACGCCGTCGCGAAGATTCCACGGCAGGCCCATGGTCGCGTCCGGCTCGACCCCGACGATGATCACCGTCTCGCGCACGCCGTCCGGCCTTTTCCAGAATCCGAAGCCGAGCAGATAGGGTTCGGCGACCGCGACTCCGGGAGTCGACAAGGCCTCGAAGCGGCGGCGCTCCTGCAGCGGCGTGGCGAGATCGATGGTCTTGACGCCATGCGCCGCGATCCACAGATCGGCGCCGGAATGATCGACCAAAGTCGCCGTCGTATGCACGAAATTGATCAGCATGCCGAGCTGAATGCCCATCAGCAAAGTGGCGAAGGCGATGCCGACGATGGTGACGGCGAAGCGGACGCGGTCATGGGCGAGATTGCGCCAGGCGATCAGCCCGGTCATGCGCGGCCGCCACTTTTTTTCGCGCGGCGCGGCGGCAAAGGCGGAACGATCGAGAACCAGCGCGTCCTTCCGCGACATGGCGCTCCTCCTCTGACGCGACTTGACGGCCTGGGACCGCCGGGGCTATTGTTTACAATGTATACAACTTGTCGTTTACAGCGTCAACATCGCTTCGGGGAAATAACTTGACCGCCCTTCCCGCCTCGCCCTCGGCGCACCGGCCGGACGACCTCAAGCGCCGGCTGACGCAGGCGGCGCGCGACATTCTCGAACGCGAGGGCCTCGCGCATCTGAGCCTGCGCGGCGCGGCGCGGGCCTGCGGCGTGTCCCATATGGCGCCCTACCGGCATTTCGCCGGCAAGGACGATCTGCTGGCCGCTGTCGCGGCGCAAGGCTTTCACGACCTGTCCGCCGCGCTTGACGCGGCGGCGGCGCGCTCCGACGGCGATCTGGCCAGTCTGGAGCTGGGCGTCGCCTATGTGCTGTTCGCCTGTGAAAATCCTTCGCTCTACCGGCTGATGTTCGGTCGAACCCTGGACCCGTGCGACCGCTTTCCCGAACTGACGGCGGCCGGACAGGCGGCCTTCGCGCGCTGTGTCGCCGCCGCCCGCGCGCTGGGTCACGATTGCGCCGCGCCGGCCGAAGGCGAGCCGCCGCCGCCCGCCGCGGCGGCGCTGTGGAGCCAGACGCATGGCCTTTCCGCCCTGGCGATCGACCGCCTGATTCCCCTGCCCGACGATCCGGCGCGGCGGCGTGAATTCATTACCCAGGTTCTGCTCGCCGGCCTGGGCGGCCTGCGCGCCGGCGGATGATCGCCGTCCCAAAGCCGCGACTGCAATCGAGACGGCGCCAGCCGCTTCAGAACTGGATCGTCTCGCCGATTTGCGGAACGTGGACCCGCGCAGGCGACCCCTGCATCGCCGCGACGAAAGCGTCGGGCGTCCGGTCGATGATCGGGAAGGTGCCGTAATGCATCGGGATGACGTGGCGGAAATCGAAAAAGCGTTTCACCGCCAGCGCCGCCGTCTTGCCGTCCATGGTGAAGCGGTCGCCGACCGGAAGGAGGCCGATTTCCGGGCGGTACAATTCGCGGATCAGCTGCATGTCGGAAAAGATCGCGGTGTCGCCGGCGTGATAGACGCGCGGGCCGGACTCCGGCAGCAGCACCACGCCATTGGGATTGCCGAGATAGACCGGCAGGCCGTGAACAAAAGTGCTCGCCGAATGCAGCGCCGGGGTGAGGGCGACGGAAAATTCGCCGCAGGGGATGACGCCGCCGGTATTGCCGGGATTGATGTTTTCCGCGCCCTTGCCGGCGAGATACATGCAGACCTCGAAATTGGCGACGATCTGCGCGCCGGTCTTTTTGGCGATCTCCGGCGCGTCGCCGATATGGTCGTCGTGCCCGTGGGTGAGCACGATATGGGTGACGCCCTTGGAAACCTCGTCCACGCTGCCGGTGAAGTTCGGATTGCCGGTGAGGAAGGGGTCGATGAGAATATGGGAATCGCGCAGATCGACGCGGAAGGCCGAATGGCCGAGCCAGGTGATTTTCATGGCTTTCGCCTCCGATGGAACTCTGGCGCGAGTTTAGCCGCGAGCCGGCGCGAAGCAAGCCGCCTGCGGCGCGGCCCGATGATCAAAATCACATGCTTGGCGCCCTGGAGCAATGACCGCGTTCGGCTCTGAAGGCGACCTTGTTCGCCCATCGTCGGCTGTCCCAAGCCGACCCATTTCTGACCTTCGAGCGGGCCGGGAAGCCGGTCAGCTAGCTTCCTCGCCGGTGACCTCCACGGGTTCTCCGCCCGAAACAAAAAAGTGATGAGCCTTGTCTTTGTTCAAATACGCGATCAAATTTTCTCGTGCCGTAGCAATCGACTGATAGTAGTCACGAAAAGCCTTGGAAACATCGGCGGCGCGCTCGGCACTCGGAGGCACCGGTATCTCGATTTCCAAGTACCGCTTTCCAACGTCCTCTCGATTGGTTTGCATGAAGACGACGCGCTTCCACTGATCGCGTACAATCTTCAAGCTCAAAGCCCAGAGGAGATAGAAGGCGTCAAAATTTGCCGCCTCTCCGGGCCGAATGACGATAATCTCTTTTGTCGTTACGACCTGTTCCTGCCCGGGCAGCAGTATGCAAAAGTCACCGATATTTTTCGAGGTGCGTTCGGGGCAGATGAGGTCGAACGCAATAAGCTGCGAGCTATCGCCGCCCCAGAATTGCTTCGCGACGGCCAGCGGTATTCGGTTCGTCGGGTTAATATTCACCAGCCCGGCGCGAAGGTCCGAGACCTTGATGTAAGGAACGTCTCCAATTCGCTGATCTTGCGACGGTGAGCCATGACCACCACGAATTGTTATCAGTCCATCTTGAACCAATTGGCCCAAGCTCGCAGATGAAAACCCTTCGTAACTAGGGCCACTCATCGCATCCTGAAACGCCTCATGATAGCGGCGATCGTAATAGGCTGGCACCGCGCAGCGCAGGTCAACGTCCTTTCGATCAACGAAGTGAAGCGTGTCAGTTGTCTTCCCTGCAATCAGAGCGGTTGCATCGGCCAGCAACTTATCGTCTATTGCGTCGACCAGCTCGCCCGTGTCCTGATCCGTTTCCTGAACGCGCTTGCCCGTTGTAGCGTCCACGATGGGCAAAAGGCGGCCCCCCTTCGTCAGGCCGCACGTAGGCGCAGTCGAGACCATTATCTTGTCGTCGCTAAACCAGCTCGGTTTGAAAATCATTTCGTAGAACTCCGTTGCTGCTTAGCACTTTTTTTCTCTCCGCTTTCCGCCGAACTCGCCGTAGGTTCGCCTTCGCCAATCTTTTCAAAAATGTAGAAATTTGTTTTCGCCCGGCAGAACTCTTCGAATGCCTCCATTGGGACGTTCAGCATCCCCCTTAACGCAAATCGACTTTGCAACCAATCCGGCAACCAGCGATAGGTGAAGCTGAAAAAGTACGTTTCGGGGAGGACAATTCCGACTCGCCCACCGACACGCAGGAGGCGGTGCGCGAGTTCCAGATACACAAGTCCGATTTCAAGGTCGGCGTATTGGCGCGGCCCCTTCATCGCCGCCGCCACTGAAATGGAATAGTTTGCGGCTCTGCAATCCGCCTCCTTGACCTTCAGTTTTTCTCCAAACGGTGGATTCGTTATGACGACCGTGAACTGACCAGCGCCATGGGGTTGTGATGCGGTACTGAGTTCATGAGCAATCTGCGGATATTTCGACGGCCAGTGATCCGTCCGTATCGCATCGCCAAGCAAAACGTGTGTGGAACCGTCTCTCATTGCAACCATGACGGCACGTGAAAGTTTGACCCCGATGTCGTCTTTATCGACGCCATACAGACAATCATTCGCCCACTTCACTAGGTGATAAGCTTCATCTTCGTTCGGAAATTCCCGGTCGGCCACCTGCCTTAACGCTTCGAGCAGGAACGCGCCGGTCCCGCATGCCGGATCAATCACCTTGTCTACAGAAGTTATCTCCATCGCCATGACCGCCGGCCGGACGATGCGCAAGGGCGTCAGATACTGGCCCTCGCCACTCTTAAGCGCGGGGGTGCGGAATATTTGGAAGGCTTTGGCGAGGAGGAGCGCTTTGCAAAAGTCGCCACGCCATGATTCTGTAGGGTCTCCACGGAGACGATTTGCCGATGTCGCGCCGTTGCTTTGACCAACCTTCACTCGCTGACGCTTTCGTTAAGGCCTATTCGAAAGGCGGCGGCTTCCTGGAAGATTTGCTCAAGACCATTGACTGGTCGGCCTTTGACGTTTTGTTTGCGCAAATCAACGCCAATGCCAAGGGCGCGCCAGGATACCCGCCGCTGACGCTGTTTAAGATCGTTCTTTTACAGCAATGGTACAATCTGTCCGACCCGCAGGCCGAGGAGGCCGTGCGTGATCGGATTTCGTTCCGGCGCTTTTGCGGCATCCCGCTCGACGCCGAGACGCCGGACCATTCGTCAATCTGGCGTTTCCGGCAGACGGTCGAAAAGCTTGGCCTGTCAGAGAAGCTGCTGGCCGAGATCAACCGCCAACTCGACGCGCGAGGGCTGATCGTCAAGAGAGGAACGCTGGTCGATGCGACGATCATCGCTGCGGCGGTGAAGCGGCCGCCTTATGAAGAGGGTCAAGTCAATCCGCGCGATCCCGACGCCGGCTTCACGATCAAGAACGACAAGACCTCTTTCGGCTACAAGGCCCATATCGCCGTGGACGAGGAAAGCGATCTGATCCGGCAGGCGGAAATGACCTCCGCCGACCTGCACGACAGCCAGCGCGGCGAGGCGATGATCCAGGGCGACGAAGAGGCCTATTACGCGGACAAAGCTTACGACAGCAAAGCCCTGCGAGAAAAGCTCGCTTCGCTCGGCATCGACGACAAGATCGCCTACAAGGCCAAGCGCAACAAGCCGCTGAAAAACTGGCAGAAGTGGTTCAACACGACGGCTTCAAGTGTGCGCTCCGGCGTCGAGCGGGCCAACGCGACGATGAAAAATTGGTATGGCATGGCGCGGGTTCGTTATCGCGGGCTCGCGCGCAACAATTGTCATCTGCAATTCGTCGCCTGTGCGATGAATATGAAACGGGCGCGGGTTCTGCTCCGGGCAGCGTGAGGCCGTCCAGACGGGAGAATTGCGTCCAAATTGGGAGATGAGGGCGAAATGAGGCGGTAGCCGCCATCAAATCGGCTCGGATTTGCGCCCTATAGGGCGATATCTGCGCTTCAGCGCAGTGGCGAAACCGCCGAGCACATAGACCAATAGCCTTTTTCAAAGCGCTCAGGAGGTCTACGTTGTCGCCAAGAATGCGCAGCGGAGAGAGTTCTGCCGCCACGGCAAAGATAGTCTCGTCGCTAAAGAAAAGTTGATCACGGTCAGCCGGATTGAAAATCCTCGTCTGTTGCTTGGTGAAATACTCTTTAAATAAATCCCTGATTTTCTCGGCGGTAATTTCTACCTTGCGGCTCACATCGCCGTAAATTCGGAATGACACCGGTTTATTTACGTTGGCCGATCTACTCGCGACCGCATCGCTGTCCAACTTGACGAGCAAGATGTGGATCAGCTCGCGAAGCTGGTCCTCACGCCTCGTGACGTTCGGGTCGGAAACAACCGCAGTTACCACGAGGCGTTTCAACGCGCCCGCGAGCTCGACTTCGGACGGCACACGCAGCGTTTCCCAAGTCGGGGGCGCCACAGGCGGTTGAGTAAGGTCGTCTGTAGGGTTGGGGAGAGCCGCATTGTCTACGAAAACCCAATCCGACCCGTGTCGTTTGTATACAGCGAGAGACTGGCGGCCGTTTGTCCAATAGCCCATCTTGGCCATCGGTTCGTTGCTCAAGTACCGGAGCAACTGCGACCGGCCCTCAGATATTGAGGGGGCTTTGAACTCGAAAATTACGCTCAGTGCGAACCATTCCCCACTGTTGTCGGCAAAGGCTACGAGGTCCGCTGAGCCGCAGGTCGCATATTTTTGACCGCGTTCACGTTTAGTAAGGTCATGGGGGGTGTCCGGGACAGGCCATTCCGGTTTCCACCGAAGCTGCGCTTCATGCCAGCCGAGGGCGCGGAGCTGGCCTATAACCATTTGCCGCACCGCTTCCTCGGGCTTTGTGCCACCCGCCTGAGACATCGTCGGCATTCCTTTAAAATGAGCAGCTCACTTTTATCATCTATCTCATAATGAAATAAATAGGGAGCAGCTCATTTTTTTGACGGCTCGTTATTTCGTTGGCCGCGCCGACCCCTAGAAATGCACGAACCGGACATCCAATAGACGCGGCGCGAATTCCCCTTCCCGCCGTCCCGCGCCATTCGTTGTCGGCGCCAAGCGTCAGACTTTCTCCACTATTCCACCTCGACCCAGGAAAATTCCGGCAATTGGGTCCGCGCGAAAGTGAACTGGCGCTTGGAATATTGCCGGCTGTCGCGCTTGGCTTTTTCCACCGCCGCCTCCAGCGACATTTCGCCGCGCAGAAAGGCGCTTAATTGTGGAACGCCGACGGCGCGCATCGCCGGCAGCGCCGGGTCGAGGCCGCGCGCCAGCAGGCGGCGGACTTCCTCCAGGGCGCCCTGCGCCATCATGCGGTCGAAACGCGCGTCGATGCGGGCGTGGAGCTTTTCGCGCTCCGGCGCGAGGAAGACGCATTGGCATTGCGCCGCGTCCAGCAACGCGCCTTCGCGCGCGCCCTGGAAACGCGCGAGCGGCGCGCCTGTGGCTTCAAAGATCTCAAGCGCGCGCAGGATGCGTTGCGGATCGCTCGGGCGCAGGCGCGCCGCCGTTTCAGGGTCGCGCGCGCGCAGCCGGGCGTGAAGCTCTTCCGGCGCGACGCCTTCCGCTTGCGCCCGCACCCGCGCGCGCGCCTCGGCCGGCACGGTGGGGATATTCGACAGCCCCCGCAGCAGCGCCTTGAAATACATGCCGGCGCCGCCGGCGAAAATCGGCAGTTTCCTTTGGCGCGCGGCCTCGCTTAAAGCGGCCTTGGCGTCGGCGAGCCACAGGCCGACCGAATAATTGCGTTCGGCGCCGACATGGCCGAACAGAAGATGCGGAATGTCGCCCATTTCCTCAGGCGTCGGGCAGGCGGACAGGATCGGCAGATCGCGGTAAACCGCCATGGAATTGGCGTTGATCACCACGCCGTTCGCTTCCCGCGCGAGATGAATGGCGCGCGCAGACTTGCCGCTGGCCGTCGGTCCTGCCAAAAGGATGGCCTGAGCTTCTTTTCGAATCGACAGGTTGCGAGCGTTCAAATCCTGATGACCCATGTCGCCACTCTGATCGGCGCGCCGGGCGCGCAAGCCCTGACGTCCCATCTTCTCGCCGCCGCCGCGCAACGCCTGCCCGGCGCGGGCGAGGCCATCGTTCTTTCAGCCGGCGAGGCCGCCGACATTCCTTTCGCACCCGGCGCCGCCCATGGCAATCGCGACGACGGGGCTTTCGCCGATGCGGCTTATTGCCGCGCCGCCGTCTCGGTGCTGCGGCTCGGCCTTGGTGGCGCGCCGGTCGATATTTTCGTCCAGCCGGTCGAAGGCCGGCGCAAGAAGCTGCTGCTCGCCGATATGGATTCCACCATGATCGGCCAGGAATGCGTCGACGAACTGGCCGATTTCGCGGGCCTGAAGGAAATGGTCGCGGAAATCACCGAACGCGCCATGCGCGGCGAGATCGCCTTCGAGCCGGCGCTTCGCGAGCGCGTCGCGCTGCTCGCCGGGCTCGACGCCGGCGTGGTGGACAAGGCGATTCAGGAGCGCATCACCCTCACCCCCGGCGGGCGGGCTTTGGTGCAAACCATGCGGGCGCACGGCGCCTATACCGCTCTGGTCTCCGGCGGCTTCACCGTCTTCACCGCGCGCGTCGGCGAGGCCATCGGCTTCCACGAGAACCGCGCCAATATTCTGGAGATCGAGAACGGCAGAATTGCCGGCCGCGTCGCCGAGCCGATTCTCGGCAAGGCGGCCAAGCTCGCCACCCTCAAGGAGCTGACCGCCACCCACGGGCTAACGCACCACGAGACCCTGGCCATCGGCGACGGCGCCAACGATCTCGCCATGCTGGAGGAAGCCGGCCTCGGCGTCGCTTATCACGCCAAGCCGGCGGTGGCCGCCGCCGCCCAGGCGCGGGTGGATCACGGCGACCTCACCGCCCTGCTCTATGCGCAAGGTTTCGCGCGCCGGGATTTCGTCGCCTGACCCAAGCCGCGGTCAAGCGCCGCTTTTAAGGAAGGCCAGCATGGTCTCGGCGCTGGAGGCCTGGACGGCGCCGCCGGAAGGATTGTCGCGCCGGTCCGGTTCGGCGAAGACTTTGACGATGCGGCCGTCGTCCACCAACATGGAATAGCGCCAGCTTCGATAGCCCATGCCCTGCCCCCGGCGATCGACCAGCATGCCCATCAGGCGGGTGAAATCGCCATTGCCGTCGGGCAGCATGAAAACTTTTTCGATCTTTTGCGCCTTGGCCCATTGGAACATCACGAAGGCGTCGTTCACCGCAAGGCAGACGACCCGATCGACTCCCAGGGCCTTGAAATCGTCATGGAGCCGCTCGTAGCCGGGAAGATGGCTTTCCGAACAGGCCGGGGTGAAGGCGCCGGGCAGCGCGAAAAGCACAATGCGCCGGCCGCCAAAGATTTCGCCGCTCGTCACCGCCTTCCATTCGAACGGATTGGATCCGCCCAAGGCCTCGTTGCGCACGCGGAGTTGGAATGTGACGTCGGGAACTTTTTCGGGCGTCATGTCTTCGGCTCGGCTTGGGGCTATTGCACTTTCCACTCACCCCATAACCACGGCCGGACGAAATGGTTTCAGCGGAGCGGAGCCTGAAACTCAGGCCCGCCTGGGCCGGACGAAAACGAAGCGGCGGTCGGGTTCGAAATAGCGGTCGGACGGCCCGCAATCGCCGCGCAGCCACAGCCCGCCGCCGCCGCTGACCTCCATGACGAAGAGGTCGAGATCCTCGCCGGTTTCGGCGGAGGGACTGGTGGCGATGATCAGCTTTTCGCCGCGCGGCTGATCCTCATAGGCGAGCCGCAGCGCCGGCCCCACTTCCGCCGGACATAATTCCAGCCCCAGCGCCAGCGCCCTTTCGACGATCTGGCTGTAAAGCGCGCCTTGCACGAAGCCGAGCTCGCCGACCGAGACAACCGCCAGGTCGACATCTTTTTCCTGCCTGGCGCATTCGAAGGCCGGCTGGCCAAGGTAGTTGATCACCCAATCGACGCTGCGGTTCCGGCCGGCTTCGAGCGCCTTGCTATAGTCCGCGGCGGTCTTGTGGGCGCCGAGCCGCACGGTCTTCCAAAGCGGAAACTCGCGCGGCCGCGCTTCGACGAGCGTCAATTCGCCGCGCAAAAAACGCTGGAGCCCTGCTTCGCCGCCCAGCCGCTTCATGAGCGCTTTCATTTCCTCGGCGCTGATATTTGTCGATTCGACGTTCATCGGTTCTCTCCCTGGGCTGTTGCGCAACCTCTTGTCCGAGGCGGAAACTTACCACCCCGGCGCCGCCGCCGCCCGGCGAAGCCGGTGAATCCATTGGGCCTGCGCTCCCCTTGCCGGGAGCCTGAACGTGGCCGGCATTCTCGCGCGCCTGTCGCGGATGTCAATAAGACAATAGCGAAGCGACCAATAAACGCCTTGACGCCCGCGCCCGAAATCTTCATGGTGCGCCGCATGACGCATTCGAACATTCTTTGCGGGATTTCGATTATCGGCTAGAGCATTTTCCGTTCCTTCGGAATCGGAAAAATGCTCTAGCCAAATTGTTTCAACGCATATTCTTGTCCAAAAAGTCTGCAACTTTTTGGGAATATGCTCTAGCCGCGAAGCTGGCTGGCGCCGTCATGTCTCCCTCACCTTTCCGCGAGATCGACGCCCCGGCCAGAGCCAGGGGAAATCATGTCCGTCTCCACGCCCATCAGACTTTACAACACGCTGACCCGCGAGCGCGAAGTCTTTGCGCCGCTCGATGAGAGCAATGTGCGGCTCTATGTCTGCGGGCCGACGGTCTATGACTTCGCCCATATCGGCAACGCCCGGCCGCTGATCGTCTTCGACGTGCTTTATCGCCTGCTGCGCGAGAAATATGGCGCGGACCACGTCACCTATGTCCGCAACATCACCGACGTGGACGACAAGATCAACGCCCGCGCCATGGAGCGCGGCATCGCCATCCGCGAGCTGACCGAAGAGACCAACCGCGTCTTCCAGGAAGACGTGGCGGCGCTGAACTGCCTGGCCCCCAATGTCCAGCCGCGCGCGACCGAACATATCGGCGAAATGATCGGCATCATCGAACGCCTGATCGCCCGTGGCCACGCTTACGAAGCCTCCGGCCATGTGCTGTTCGACGTGCCCTCGATGCCCGATTATGGCGCTTTGTCGCGCCGGCCGCTCGACGACATGATCGCCGGCGCCCGCGTCGAGGTCGCGCCCTACAAGAAGGGCGAGATGGATTTCGTGCTGTGGAAGCCCTCGAAAGAGGGCGAGCCGGGCTGGGACAGCCCCTGGGGCTTCGGGCGTCCGGGCTGGCATATCGAATGTTCCGCCATGTCGCACAAGCATCTTGGCGAAGTCTTCGACATCCATGGCGGCGGCGTCGATCTCGTCTTCCCCCATCACGAGAACGAAATCGCCCAGACCCGTTGCGCCTTCGGCCACAACATCATGGCCAAGGTCTGGATGCACAACGGTTTTTTGCAGGTGGAAGGCGAGAAAATGTCGAAGAGCCTCGGCAATTTCGTCACCATCCACGAATTGCTGCATTCGGACAAATTCGGCGGCAAGCCGTGGCGCGGCGAAGTCTTGCGCCTCGCCATGCTGCGTAGCGCTTACCGCCAGCCGATCGACTGGACGGCGAAGGCGCTGGAAGAAGCCGAAAAGACGCTGTCGCGCTGGTATGGCGTCCTGCGCGCCCATGGCGTCACGGCGGCGAGCGCCCGCGAGGCGCCTTTGCGCGCCGCCTTCGTCGAGGCTTTGTGCGACGATCTCAACATTCCGCGCGCCATGGCCGAACTGCACGCCATGGCGGGAAAAGCCGAGCCGCGCGAAGAAGACAGCCAGACCGCCAAGGCCGAGGCCGAAAAACTTTTGCGCGCGGCGAATCTGCTTGGGCTGCTGGAAGACGATCCCACCGCCTGGGCGCATCAGGCGCCCGAGTTGAAGGTGGAAACGGCCGAAGTGGAAAAGCTGGTCGCCGAACGCCTTGCCGCGCGCAAGGCCAGGAATTTCGCCGAATCCGACCGCCTACGCGACGTGCTCGCCGGCATGGGCGTCAAGCTCAAGGACGGCAAGGACAAAGCGAGTGGCGAGCCGACCACCGAATGGGAGGTGGCGTGATGTTTGCGGCGAGGCCGCAGCCTTCCCCCCCTCTCCCCGCCATGCGGGGAGAGGGTTGGGGTGAGGGGCTGGGGCCAGAAAAACGGGTGCTGATCTTGAAGCGAAATCGGCGCCGTCCTGATAGATCGAGGCTGGTCCCCCTGCCCCTCACCCCGGCCCTCTCCCCGCTTGCGGGGAGAGGGAGTCACAGCCGTCACTTTCCAGGTTGATGAAAATGACCCAACCCTCTGGCGACAAGGAAAAGGACTGGCGCGCGTTGCTGCCTTTTCCGCATCACTGGCTTTATTACATCGCCGCCAAGATCGTGGTGTTGGCGCTGGTCGCCGGCTTCGCGCTTCATTGGTACGGACTGCTGTAATGGCCGAAAAAATCGCTTTGCGGCCCGCTTTGCCCGCCGATGCGCCTGCTCTGGCGGCGCTGTTTCGCGCCAGCGTCGAGGCGCTGGCGCAAGAGGATTACGGCGAGGCGCAGGTCGCGGCCTGGGCGGCGCGGGCCGACGACCAGGCGGCTTTCGCGCGAAAGCTCGCGGGCGAATTGACCATTGTCGCGCTGATCGGCGGCGAGATCGCCGGCTTCGCCAGCCTCAAGGGCGCCGATTGTCTGGACATGGTCTATGTCCACCCGGCTTTCGCCCGGCGCGGCGTCGGAACCGTGCTCTGCGCGGCGATGGAAAAGCTCGCCGGCGCGCGCAAGGCCGCGACGCTCACCGCCGACGTCTCGGATTGCGCGCAGGGATTCTTTGCCGCACGGAAATATGCGCCGCAAAAGCGCAACATGGTCTTTTTGGGCGACGAGGTTCTGGGCAACACCACCATGACCAAAAAGCTCGCAACCGCCAACGAGAACACGCCATGAGCCGCGAACGCGTCACGCTTTTCGACACCACCTTGCGCGACGGCGCCCAGACCACCGGCGTCGATTTCTCGCTCGACGACAAGAAGCAGATCGCCGGCCTGCTCGACGCGCTCGGCGTCGATTATATCGAGGGCGGCTATCCCGGCGCCAATCCGCTCGACACCGAATTTTTCACCAAAAAACCCACCAAGAAGGCGCGTTTCGCCGCCTTTGGCATGACCCGGCGCGCCGGGCGCTCCGCCGCCAACGATCCGGGCATAGCGGCTCTGCTCGACGGCGCTGCCGATTTAATCGTCTTCGTCGCCAAGAGCTGGGACTATCAGGTGCATGTGGCGCTCGGCTGCACCCTGGAGGAAAATCTCGCAGGCGTGACCGACAGCGTCAAGGTCGCGGTCGCCGCCGGACGCGAGGTCATCCTCGACTGCGAGCATTTCTTCGACGGCTACAAGGACAATCCCGATTACGCTCTGGCCTGCGCCCGCGCCGGCTACGAGGCCGGAGCGCGCTGGATCGCGCTCTGCGACACCAATGGCGGGACGCAGCCGCACGAGATCGAGAAAATCGTGCGCGCGGTCTCGGTCCACGTCCCCGGCGACCATCTCGCCATCCACGCCCATAACGACACCGAACAGGCGGTGGCCAATTCGCTCGCCGCCGTGCGCGCCGGGGCGCGGCAGATTCACGGCACGCTCAACGGGCTCGGCGAGCGCTGCGGCAACGCCAATCTGTGCTCGATCATCCCGACGCTCCTGCTGAAGCCGGAATTTTCGGAGAAATTCGAAATCGGCGTGAGCGCGGAGAGCCTGCGCGGCCTGACCAAGATCAGCCATGCCTTGGATGAAATCCTCAACCGCGCGCCCAACCGCCACGCGCCCTATGTCGGCGCCTCGGCCTTCGCCACCAAGGCGGGCATTCACGCCTCGGCCGTGCTGAAAGACCCGCGCACCTATGAACACGTGCCCCCGGAAACTGTCGGCAATGTCCGCCGCGTGCTGGTGTCGGACCAGGCCGGCAAGTCGAATATTTTGGCCGAACTGGAAAGGCTGGGCGTGCCGGTCGCCAAGGACGACCCGCGCGTCGCCCGGCTGCTGAACGCCGTCAAGGACAAGGAGGCGCAGGGCTATGCCTATGAAGGCGCCGACGCCAGTTTCGAACTGCTGGCGCGCCGCGTGCTCGGCCATGTGCCCGACTTTTTCAACGTCGATCGCTTCCGCGTCGATGTCGAGCGCCGGCACAATGCCGAGGGCGAGCTGGAGACTTTTTCGGAAGCCACCGTCAGGGTCACCATAGACGGCCAGACCCTGATCTCGGCCGCCGAGGGCAATGGCCCGGTCCATGCGCTTTACGGCGCCCTGTGCAAGGATCTCGGCAAATATCAGAAGATCATCGACGGCATCGAACTGCTCGACTTCAAGGTTCGCGTGTTCCAGGGCGGCGTCGACGCGGTGACTCGCGTGCTGATCGAATTCGGCGACAAGGCCAGAAGCGAAGTCGGTGACAAGGCCATCAGCGACGGCGGCGAGACCTGGACCACGGTCGGCGTTTCGGCCAATCTGATCGACGCCTCGTTCCAGGCCTTGCTCGACGCGATCCAGTTTAAGCTGCTCAAGGCGGGAACCTGATTCCTTTCGCCATCCAACCGGCGCATTGCGCCGGATCATGGCGCGTTTAGAATTGTTGCATTAACGTGACGCCATTTCCGGCGTGCTTCGGCGCGAGGGGGTGTATTTGCGTCCCAGGGAGGACTCGCCATTGTCTCAAACCTTTGAACCAGGCAAGAAAAACGGCGCCTCGCCGGAAAACGATCGTCCGCCCCACGACGAAAAGGCCAAATCCGCGTCGAAGCCCTCGGCAAAAGCCGCGGCCAGGCCCAAGGACGCGGCGCCCAAGGCGCCGGAAGATTCGCCGCAGCATCACCTCGCCCAGATGCGGCACGATCCCGCCGCAATCCGCCGGGTGTTCGAGACCGGCGAATATCCCTACGCCGCGCACATGCGCACCGGGCCTTATGAAGAGCACATGCTGAAATTGCAGCAGGAACTGCTCAAGGCGCAGCGCTGGGTCGAACAGAGCGGCGAAAGGATCGTCATGCTGTTCGAGGGCCGCGACGCCGCCGGCAAGGGCGGCACGATCAAGCGTTACATGGAGCACATGAATCCGCGCACCGCCCGCGTCGTCGCGCTGCAAAAGCCGACCGAGCGCGAACGCACCCAATGGTTCTTCCAGCGCTATATCTCGCAACTGCCCGCCGCCGGCGAAATCTGCCTGTTCGACCGCTCCTGGTACAATCGCGCCGGCGTCGAGCGCGTCATGGGTTTTTGCACGCCCTCCGACTATCTCGAATTCATGCGCCAATGCCCTGAGGTCGAGCGCATGCTGACGCGCGCCGGCATCCGCATGTTCAAATATTGGTTCTCGGTGTCGCGCGAAGAGCAGCGCCGCCGCTTCGAGGCGCGCAAGGACGATCCGCTGAAACAGTGGAAACTCTCGCCGATCGACCTGGCCTCGCTGGACAAGTGGGACGATTATACCGAGGCCAAGGAGGCGATGTTTTTTTACACGGACACCGCCGACGCACCCTGGACGATCATCAAATCCGACGACAAGAAGCGAGCGCGGCTCAATTGCATGACCCATTTCCTGTGGTCGCTGCCCTATCCCAACAAGGATTTGAGCATCGTCCGCCCCCCGGACCCGCTGATCGTCGGCTCGACCGAACATGTCATCGGCCACGACATGAACATTATCGAAAAAACGGTCCATCCCGAGTTGAAGCGGGGCTAATCCTTCTTCGCCCTGGCGAGGATCGGGTCGATCACCGGCGCGAAAATGGTTTTGACGGCGAAGATCGAGCCGTCGAAACTGTAATGGCCATAATCCATCGCGATCATGTCCTCGGGCAGCTTGTCGCCAACCAATTGGCGACAGGCCCCGTCGTGGCAAAGTTTCGCCACCTGCGACACATAGGTCACGCCCGGCCCCCAATCCAGTTGCTTCAGCCGCGCTTCGGCGGCGAGCGATTCCGGCCGCAGGCCGACGGCCGAAAATTCCGCCGGCGTCCTGCCGGCTTCGACATCGAGCCCGACGATGATCGGCATAAACGGGGCCCAGGTCGGGACTTCGCCGGCGACGACGATATTCTTCACGCCGTCGTCGTGGAGCCGGCGCAGATTGGCGATAAGCTCGTTAAAATAATTAGGATAAATCCAGTCGCGATCCTCCGTGTAGAGGACGAAATAATCGCCGACGATCAATATGTCCGGTTTGATCGCGCGGATCTGCCGGAAAATATATTCGTTGATCGCATGGCAGCGTGGCGTTCCGTCGACGCCCAGGTCCATCGGCGTGTTCTCGATCAAAGGTATGCAGTATGTCGCCGTCATAGCGATGATATTGGCGCGCGCGCCATATTCCCGCTCCAGCCCGGCAAAGAGCACGCCGGCGTGGGAATCGCCGACCACCATGATGGTCGGCTTGCGCGGGTCGGCGATTGCGCCGCAATGATTCGACTCGAAGAACGCGGCGGCGCGGCGCCTTTCCTCGTCGAGGGGGTAACGCCGGCTGTCGCGGTCATAGAAACAGGCGTTCAGGCGCGGATTTTCCGCCCCGCTCCTGGCGAACGCGAAGATGCGTGCGACGAACGGCGGGAATCGGCCGGGGAAGCCATCGGCCCGGCGCGTGGCGCTGCCGAGGACGCCGCTGCCCGCCAGCAGCGCGACCAATATCAAGGCGACCGTCCGGGGGCGGCGGCGAAACACATGGCCGACCGGCCGCTCGATGAAGCGCCAGGTCAGGATAGCCAGAAGCACGGCGAGAGCCGAGAGCGCCGCCATGGTCGCGCCGTCCGGCGTCACGCCGGGCCGGATGCGCGAGAAGGCGAACAAAGGCCAGTGCCAGAGATAAAGCGGATAGGAAATCAGGCCGAAAAACTGGGCGATGCGATTGCCCAAAACATAAGCGCCGACGCGCGAGCCCGGAAAGGCGATCACCAAAGCGCCGCCCAAGGCCGGCGCCAAAGCCCGCCAGCCGGGAAAAGCCTGGGATTCATCCAACAGAAGATAGGACGCGCAGATCAGGGCGACGCCCAGGCCCGCGCCGACATCGGCCCAGGGCCGTTCCGGATGCGGCGCGCGATGGAGGATGAAGACCTCGCGCCAGGCCAGCAGCGCGCCGAGCGCCAGCTCCCACGCCCGGCTCCACAGCAGATAGAAGGCGGCGGAAGGATCATTCGGCGTCTCGTAAAGGCAGAAGGCCAGCGAAAGCGCCAGGATCACTGCAACGCCCGACCCAATGAACCGCCGCCTGGCGGCGAACAACAGCAGCACGGTCGCCGGCCAGAACAGATAGAACTGCTCCTCGATGCTCAGCGACCACAAATGCAAAAGCGGCTTGGTGGCGGAATCCATGCCGAAATAGCCGCCGATCGCGGCCGCGCGCAACAGCCAGAGATTGACGGTGAAATAAGAGCTGCCCTCGATATGGCCGCCGATTTCGCGAAACAGCCTTGGATCGGCCCACAGCCAGCCGACGCCCCAGACGAAGGCGGTGACCACCAGCAGCGCCGGCAGGATGCGCTTGGCGCGCTTGGCGTAGAAAAACAGCAGCGAAAATTTTTGCGCCTCGCGCTCGCTCAGGATGATGCGCGTGATCAGGAAGCCGGAAATGACGAAAAACACATCGACGCCGGCAAAGCCGCCGGGCAGCAGGCCGCGACTGGCGTGAAAGGCCACCACGCCCAGCACCGCCAGCGCGCGCAATCCGTTGATGTCGGGGCGGAAATCGTGATGGGCGAGCGGTTTCGGCTTCAGGCCAGGCGTTCCCCCGGAGACGAGCTTGTCCAATCACATCCCCAGCGGCCCGCGCGTGATCGCGGCGACGCCGGTGCGCGCGACTTCCACCAGGCCGATCGGGCGCATCAGCTCGATGAAATCGTCGATCTTTTTCGGCGCGCCGGTCAGTTCGAAAACGAAGCTCTCGGTGGTCGCGTCGATGACGCGGGCGCGAAAGGCTTCGCCAAGGCGCAGGGCCTCGGTGCGGGCCTCGCCCTTGCCGCGCACCTTGATCATCGCCAGTTCGCGCTGGAGGAACCCGTCGTTCAGCGACAGGTCGGTGACCCTGTGGATCGGCACGATGCGTTCAAGCTGATGCGAAATCTGCTCGATCGTCTCCGGCGCGCCGGTGGTGACGATGGTGATGCGGGACAGAGCCTGGGCATGGGCCACTTCGGCCACCGTCAGGCTCTCGATATTGTAACCGCGGCCCGAAAACAGGCCGACGACGCGGGCGAGAACGCCCGGCTCGTTATCGACCAGGACGGATAAGGTGTGGGTCTCGGTGCGCGAGGCTTTTCCGGCCGAGGAGGAATAAGGCGAAAGCGCTGCGGGGGTCTGGGCGTTCATGAGAAAGGTCCGGCGTGGTTGAAAATGGGCCGAGGACCGGCCGGGATCGTTATCGTCCCCTCTCCCCGCTAAAGCGGGGAGAGGGGGGTTCCGTCACACCAGCATCTTGCCCTTGTCGTCGATGACATTGCCGATGTCCTCGTCAGTGTCGGGCAGGATCATTTCGTTATGCGCCTTGCCCGACGGGATCATCGGCAGGCAGTTTTCCGCCTTGTCCACGCGGCAGTCGAACACCACGCCTTCGGGGCTGTCGATCATTTCCTGGATCGCGGCGTCGAGGTCGGCCGGATTGGAGCAGCGCATCCCCTTCAGTCCATAGGCTTCGGCGAGCTTGACGAAATCGGGCAAAGCCTCGGAATAGGACGAGGAATAGCGCCCGCCGTGCAGCAGTTCCTGCCATTGGCGCACCATGCCCATATATTCGTTGTTCAGGATGAAGACCTTCACCGGGCAGCGATATTGCTTGGCGGTGGAAAGCTCCTGAATGTTCATCAAAATCGAGGCCTCGCCGGCGATATCGATCACCAGGGCGTCGCGGTTGGCGAGCTGGGCGCCGATCGCGGCCGGCAGGCCGTAGCCCATGGTGCCGAGGCCGCCCGAGGTCATCAGCCGGTTGGGCTCCTCGAAGCGATAATGTTGCGCCGCCCACATCTGATGCTGGCCGACTTCGGTGGTGATCAAGGTCTTGCGGCCCTTGGTCAGCTCATAAAGACGCTCGATGGCGTATTGCGGCTTGATCGTCGTGTCGGATTTCCGGTAGCCGAAGCTCTTGCGGGCGCGCCAGCCATCGATCTGGCTCCACCAGTCGGCGAGCGCTTTCTTGTCGGCCGACATCGCCTCCGACCGCCACAACCGCACCATGTCTTCGAGCACATGGGCGCAATCGCCGACGATGGCGAGATCGACCGCCACATTCTTGTTGATCGAGGACGGGTCGATGTCGATGTGGATTTTCTTGGAATGAGGCGCGAAGGCGTCGAGCCGGCCAGTGATGCGGTCGTCGAAACGCGCGCCGACCGCGATCATCAGATCGCAATCGTGCATGGCGTTGTTGGCCTCGTAGGAGCCGTGCATGCCGAGCATCCCCAGCCAGGCCTTGCCCGAACCCGGATAGGCGCCGAGGCCCATCAGGGTCGAGGTGACCGGGAAGCCGGTTTGCGCCACCAGTTCGCGCAGCAGGGTCGAGGCCTCCGGGCCGGCGTTGATGACGCCGCCGCCGGTATAGAAAATCGGCTTTTTTGCCTTGGCCATCATCGCCAGGGCCTGTTTGATCTTGCCGAGATCGCCCTTGAGCTGCGGCTGATAGGTCTTGTGCTGGATGTTCTTCGGCGGCTGATAGACGCCGGAGGCGAATTGCACGTCCTTGGGAATGTCGATCACCACCGGGCCGGGCCGCCCCGAGCGCGCGATGTAAAAGGCCTCGTGCAGGATGCGCGGCAGATCCTCGATCTTGCGGACGAGATAATTGTGCTTGGTGCAGTGCCGGGTGATGCCGACCGTGTCCGCTTCCTGAAAGGCGTCGGAGCCGATGAGATGGGTCGGCACCTGGCCGGTGATGCAGACCACCGGGATCGAATCCATCAAGGCGTCGGTGAGGCCGGTGACGGCGTTGGTGGCGCCGGGGCCCGAGGTCACCAGCAGGCAGCCGACCTTGCCCGACGAGCGGGCGTAGCCCTCCGCCGCATGGGCCGCGCCCTGCTCGTGGCGCACCAGAACGTGCTGAATTTCCGTCTGGTGAAAGAGCGCGTCATAGATCGGAAGAACCGCGCCGCCCGGATAGCCGAACAAATGCGTCACGCCCTGGTCCTGCAGGGCCTGCACCACCATTTCGGCGCCGGTCATCGTCTTCGACATCATTGGCTCCAGATTTTACACTCGGGTTTCGGGGTCTCGCGCTGCGGAAAATAAAAAAGGCCCCTTTCGGGCCCCGGATATGCGCCATCGGCAGGTAAACCGGGTCAGTCCCGGCCCGCTCGTGGCGCTTCGCTAACTACAAGGATTTGTCCCACCGCGACGTTTCCTGAAAAAGGGTGAGAATTCATAGGCCAGCCGTTTCGGCTGGTCAAGTCCGCCCGCTCAGCTATTATCCGTTGCGATTGTCGTCGTCGAACCGGATTGTTTGCGCTTCCGCGCCACGCGTTTTTTCGGAACCGCCTCCGGTGGAGCGACGTAGTTCGTAGGCCTGCCTACAAAACCGAACGGGATGTTGGTTCGGTAGTGCGGGCTCGCATGTAGATAGAAAAATACCTGCATCGCCAGCCAAGCATCGGCGAGCGCATTGTGGTGAGCCTCCAGCCGAACAAGCCCGATATCTTTGACGATAGCATCCATCGCGCTCCTTCCATAATTTCCACGCTTTCTATACTCGTTCATTGTGCAAAATATATCGACATTCAACTCTTCTAAGCCCGCAAAACGCAATTCACGATTAATGAATTTTAGGTCAAATTCGATGTTATGCCCGACCACAAGGTCAGCACTTTGAATCGTTTCGCGGATTTCTGCTGCAACAGCCGGAAACGGTTGCTGTAGCGCCAAAAGTTCATCACCAAGTCCATGAACACGTAACGCTCCCGGATTGGACGGAATTCCCGGATTAAAAAGATAATATTCCTTATTTACGGACATTCCATTCTCAAGAATCTTTTCTCTATCGACTATTATATACCCTAAACTCACAACACGATCCAAATCTGAAAGCCCAGTCGTTTCCACATCCAAAAATATTGTTCTTTTTCTAAGCGCCCCAACCCATCCGCGACGCTCCTTGGCGCCGTGCGCAAATTCAGTGGCTGATGAAGCCTGCGTGGGGATCCCCTGCTTGCTTCGCAGGATAAAAAATAAAACAATCAGGACCGCGCCCGACAAGACGACCGGCACGAATGCCAACAGCGCAAAAGACATTCTCACCCCCCAGCAAACTTGGGCTAATGGACTCTAACTTGGCCTTCTTGAAGTTACCAGACCAAGTAATGGGTCGTTTCAGTTATTCACTACAGAAAAGACCAACATTGTCACGACGCGCGCATCAAAAAGGCACGATGCCGAAAATTTTGGTGGAACATTTATTCACCCGCGTGGGGACGCAAAAAAATCACTTCGGTCTCGCCGTAATCGCGCCGCTCAAGCACCTCGAAACCGGGCGCCGGCTCGAACAGCGCCGCCGACGCCTCCTCGACGATGACCAGCGCCTCGGGCGCCAGCCAGCCGCCGCGCGCGAGCGAGGTCAGCGCCGGTTCGGCGAGGCCGCGATGGTAAGGCGGGTCGAGAAAGGCCAGCGTGTAGGGCGCGCCCGGCGGCTTGTCGCCCAGCTTGCGCGCGTCGCGGCGGAAAATCCGGGTGACGCCGCCGAGCCCCAGGGCCTCGACATTCTCGCGGATCAGGGCGCGTCCCTGAGCGCCGTCATCCACGAACAGGCAGAATTCGGCGCCGCGCGACAGCGCCTCCAGCCCCAAGGCGCCGGTTCCCGCGAACAGGTCGATCGCCCGGGCGCCGGCGACCGGATCGCCGTGGGAATGGGCGAGAATGTTGAAAAGCGTCTCGCGCAGCCGGTCAGAGGTCGGGCGTATGCCATCCCCCTTCGGTCCTTGCAGCGTCCGCCCCTTCAGCCGCCCGCCGACAATGCGCATGGCTTATTTTCCGCGCGGCTTGCGCGGCGGCGGCTTGCCCGACTTGGAAGCGCCGCCTGATCTGGGAGCGCCGCCAGGCTTGGAGGCGCCGCCGGATCTGGGGCCTTTGCCGCCCGGCTCGCGGCGGAAGAATTTCGCGGCGCCGGTCTCGCCCGAAAATCTGTCCTTGCCGCCGCCGCTTTTGCGCGCCCGGCCCGGCTGGTCAAAACGGCCCTCGCTCATTTCGCGCTCCGCCTTGAAACGGCGGGCGTTGCGGCTGTCATGCGCCTCCGCGCCACGCTCCGGACCTCTGGTCGCTACGCTGACCCGCTCGACAACCACCTTGCGGCCCCTTCGGTCCTCGGTGGCGGCGCTTTCGATGCGGCGGCGCGGCCCCTTTTCCGCCTTGGCCCGCTCGTCGCGCAAGGCCGACACATGCTTGCGCGGATGCGGCTTTTCAGTCCCGGAACGGGGCTTGGATTCGGCGTTTTCGGCTGGCGTCCGTTTGGGGCGCGGCCCGGTTCTTTCCCGCAGCGGGCGCGGCTCGGGTTCGGGCGTGCGGTCGATCACCGGCCCGTCGAGATCGACGCCGGCCTGTTCGGCAAGAGTCACGCCGAGCTGGTCGGCGAGCACCCGCGTACGCACTTCCTCCACCGCGCCTTCCGGCAATTCGCCAAGCTGGAACGGCCCATAGGACAGCCGGATCAGGCGGTTGGTCGCAAGCCCCAAAAATTCAAGCAGGCGCTTGACCTCGCGGTTCTTGCCCTCGCGCAGGCCCAGCGAAATCCAGACATTGGCGCCCTGGACGCGGTCGAGCCGCGCCTCGACCCCGGCGTAATCGACGCCGTCGATGGTCACGCCCTTCGCCAAAGTGTCGAGCTTCGTCTGATCGGTCGCGCCATTGGCCCGCGCGCGATAGCGGCGCAGCCAGCCGGTCGAGGGCAGCTCCAGCACGCGGGCGAGCCCCCCGTCATTGGTCAGCAGCAGCAGGCCCTCGGTATTGATGTCGAGCCGACCGACCGACATCAGGCGCGGCAGATGCGGGTTTTTCTCCGCGATAAAGTCGAAAACGGTGGCGCGGCCCTCCGGGTCGCGGTCGGTGGTGACCAGCCCGCGCGGCTTGTGGAACAGGAACAGCCGGGTGCGCTCGCGGCTGGACAAAGGCTTGCCGTCCACCGTCACCTGGTCCTGGTCCGTCACGTTTTTCGCCGCGCTGGTCAGAACCTGGCCATTGACCGCCACCCGCCCTTGAGCGATCCAGCTTTCGGCGTCGCGGCGCGAGCAAAGCCCGGCGCGCGCCATGACCTTGGCGACGCGCTCGCCCTCATGCGCTTTCGGCTCGGGCTTTTTCGCCGGCGCCCGTTTCACCGGCGGCTTGCGGGCGGGCTTTTTGTCTCTGTCGTTTTCCATGCCGGTCTGATAGCAGAGGCGGCGATCTTTGCGAAATGATTTGCGCCATGCTCGCGACGCCCGCCGACCAGAAATCAGCCCCTTGGGATCTTGCCTTCGCCGAGGCGCGGGCGGCGGCCGCGCGGGGCGAGGCGCCGATCGGGGCCTGCGTGGTCAAGGACGGCGAAATCCTCGCCTCCGCCGGCAATGGCGCCATTGCCGACCGCGATCCGACCGCCCATGCGGAAATGCTGGCGATCCGCCAGGCCGCGCGGAAAATTGGCGACGAGCGCCTGACCGGCTGCGATCTTTATGTGACGCTGGAGCCCTGCGCCATGTGCGCCGGCGCGATTTCCTTCGCCCGCATCCGCCGGCTTTATTTCGCGGCCTCGGACGAAAAGGGCGGCGCGGTGGAAAACGGCCCGCGCTTTTTCTCGCAAAAGACCTGCCACCACCGCCCGGAAATCTACGGCGGCATCCGCGCCAGCGAAGCCGCCGAGCTGTTGCGCGATTTCTTCAAGGCGCGGAGATGATCGCGGATCAAAGCCGCGCCAGCAGTTCGGCCTTTTTCCGGGAGAACTCGTCTTCCGAGACTATGCCCTTGTCGCGCAGGCCCGCCAGTTTTTCGATCGTCGCGAAAATATCCTGATCGCCGGCCAGACTTGGCGCTGCCGCGACGGGCGGAGGCGGAGGCGCGGCCGTCGGCGCGACGGGCCCAGGTTCGGGCGCGGGCGAAACCAAAGGCAGGTCGGCGACCCGCACCAGGCCGAACTGGCTGGTGAAGGTCAGCGACTGATCGCCGCTCTGCTGCTGCGAGAAGCCGCCGATCATGTGGTCGCCGGTGTCATAGACCCGGGTTGCGTCGCCCTGCTGGATCGCCAGGCGCCGCGTTCCCGGAAAATAGGCGTAACGCAGATCGTTCTGGGCCCCAGTGGACGACGGCGCGCCGAGATCGGCCGGCCACCATGAATTGGATGACGCCTGAACAAAAAAACTGACGCCGCCGCCTTGCCAGCCCCCTGGCGACTGCATCTGGGACTGGCTCTGCGCCGGCGCAAAGAGAGGCTGATGGCGCAGCAGCCCGGACAATTCGTCGCAAAGCTGGCTGACCTTGTATTTCAAACCATTGTTGAACATGTCGCCGATCATGATCATCCCGCCCTGCGACCATTGCCCCATGCCGCCGAAATCGGGATGGTTGAACTGCGCCTGTGTCCCGCCGCCGGCGATCAGCGCGTGCAAGAGAGCGAGGACGGCGTCGAAGCTCACCCCATGCGCATTGGCCAGGTTCTGAACGATCTGGCGGCCTTCGGGCGTAAGTTTCTGCATTGCGGACGGCTCCGGCTTTGCCCGCGAAGAAACAGCCTTCACGGCGGCGCGGCCGGGAGGCGGCCGCGCCGGCGGAACCTAACATTTTGCCGCCGTCGCGTCGTTGACATTCGATGCGGAAATTTTGGGCTGAAAATTCAGGCGGCTTGCGCAATCCCCTTGCGCGTGAAGCCGCGCGCGATAAAACAAGCCGCGCGCGATAAAACCAGGAGCATGATCCCGAAAAGCGGAATTGGGTTTTCGGAAAAATCGCGCTTAATCAAAGATCTTAGAGCAACTTCCCAAAAAGTTGCAGACTTTTTGGACAAGAATATGCGTTAAAACAATGAATTAGAGGCTTCTTCCGATTCCGAAGGAACGGAAAAGGCTCTAGCGCAAACAGGTCGGATCCTCCGGGGGGCGGAGACCGGCGCAATTCTCGCGGGTGACCTATGACGGACTTAAGCCTGGGGGCTGCGGCTTTCGAACAGCATCCCTTTCGCGCGCGCATCCTGGGGGAACTGCATGCGCGGCCGACCCGCCCGCTGGAGGCGCCGGCGCGCATCCTGCGTTTCGCCTTCCTGGTCGATTCCGCCCGCGCCGACACCGACCGGGCCGCCGTGGACCAATTATGCGTCGAGCGCGGCCTGCCCGGCCCCGACCCGCAAAGTCGCCAGTTCCGCGTCGAATTGCAGGGCGCGGCTCTGGTCTGGGAGCGCCATGGCGAATTCGTCACCCATAGCTGGGAATTTACCGGCGCCGAATTGGCCGAGCCATTTTCGCCCTCGCCGGACGCCTTGATGCAGAAAATCCGCATGCTGCCGCAGCCAGGCCCCCTGCTGGTCGCCGCCGATCTCCACCTGCTTCCCGGCGACCGCGATCCGGCGCAATTCGCCGCCTTGTTCGGGCCGCTGCAAATGGCGGTTTCCGAGGCCAATTCCGGCCGCGCCCTGATCGCCAGCGATTTCGCGCCCGACACATTCGGCTTCGTGCGCATTTTGATCGCCAACCGCGCCATGCCGCCGATGTCCGCCGGACGGCTGGCGCAACGGGTGCTGGAAATCGAGACCTATCGCACCCTCGCCTTGATGGGCCTGCCGGAGGCGCAAAGCCTCGCGCCCTCCATCCGCCGCATCGAGCACGAATTGCCGCGGCTGCTCGACGCCATGACTCAAGCCACCGGCGTCGAGCAGAACCGCGCTTTGCTCGACGCGCTGACCGGCCTCGCCTCGGAGCTGGAAGTCGGCGCGGCGGCGAGCCTTTATCGGTTCGGCGCCACCCGCGCCTACGACGATCTGGTGCAGTCGCGGCTCGACGCGATCGGCGAGACCCGCCTCGCCGATTACCCGAACTGGTCCGGCTTCCTCACCCGCCGCCTCCAGCCGGCCATGCGCACCTGCCGCAACACCGAGGAGCGTCAGGCCGATCTTTCCCGCAAATTGTCGCGCGCCGCCCAGCTTTTGCGCACCCGCGTCGATACCGAGGTCGAGGCGCTGAACAGCGACCTCCTGCGCCAGATGGGCGAGCGCGTGCAATTGCAATTGCGCTTGCAGCAGACGGTGGAAGGGCTCTCGGTCGCGGCGATCACTTATTACATCGCCAGCGTCGTCCATCATGTGCTCGACGGCGTAAAGGAGGCCGGCGTCCATGTCGAGCCGAGCAAGGATACGGCGATCGCCATTCCTTTTATCGTCGCTTTCGTCGCCTGGACCGTCTGGCGCATCCGCCGCAAACATCACGGCGAGTGAATTTTAGCGCATATTCCCAAAAAAAAGGGCGTCACTCCTCGCGCCAGACGAACAGCGAACTCAGCGCGTAATTCCACACCGAGCCCATCAGCACGCCGGCCAGAGCCGAAAGCGAGACCTCGGGATAGAGGCGGTAAAGCCAGGCGGCGACGCCGACATTGGCGACCGCGCCAATGCCGCAGACCACGTAGAAATAGAGCAGGCCGCGCAGCTGGCGCCAGAAGCCCTTCAGCTTGGCGTCGCGGTAGGTGATCGTGTTGTTGATGAAGAAATTGCTGGTCATCGCCACGACCACGGCGATGCTCTGCGCCACGGTGAAGGTGATGGGAAGCAGAGCCAGGGTGAGATAGACCGTGGAGAGATGAACCACCACGCCGCTCAGGCCCACCAGCGCGAAAAAGATGAAGCGCACCGGAATGCGGCCGCCGCTGGCCTTGTTCAGCATCAGGCCGAGGAAATCGAGACCGACCTTGATGTCGAATTTGGATTCGCCCGCCAGCCGCTCGCGGAAAGTGTAGCCGACCTCCTCGATCTTCAGATCCTGTTTGGCCGAAGCGACGATATCGGCGAGGATCTTGAAGCCGGTGGGCGCGAGATCGGGCGCGCAATCCTCGACGATCTGGCGCCTGAGCATGAAAAAGCCGCTCATGATGTCGGAAAAGTCGGCGCGCAAGGCGTCTTTGGCGATACGGATCGCCAGCCGGCTGATGGCGGCGCGGCGCGGCGAAAAGCCGGCCTCGGCCGAGCCGCCCGCGACATGGCGGCTGCCGACCACGAGATCGGCCCCGGCGCGGATCTTTTCGAGCATCTCCGGCAGGATGCGCTCGTCGTGCTGCAGATCGGCGTCCATCACCGCGACCACCGGGGCGCTGGAGGCCAGCATGCCCTCGATGCAGGCGCCCGCGAGGCCGCGCCGGTTGACGCGGCGCAGGCAGCGCAGGCGCGGATCCTCGCGCGCGATTTTCTTGGCGAGCGCCGACGTGCCGTCAGGGCTGTCGTCGTCCACGACGATCATTTCCCAGGCGATTCCGGACAGAGCGGCGTCCACCCGGCGAACCAGTTCGCGCAGGTTGCCGCTTTCGTTGAAGGTGGGGATGACGAGGGTGAGTTCGACGGCCAAGGACGGAAATTTCCTTTCGTGCGGCAAATCTGTTAGCTGCAAAGCCTCGCCAAGTACAGCCAGCCTTTTTGCCGCCGCGAACAAAGGCGCGCCATCGGGAACCGGCGCGCGAGCCTGTTGAAAATCGGACCCGGATGAGACGATCGCCCGCATGAACCAAAGCCTGCCGAAAGCAAAGGACGCCCCGGCCGGCGCGCGCTGGACGGCCGAACGGCGAACCCTGGTCCTCATTCTTGCCGTCCTTGCGTTACGATTCATCTTCGCCGCCACGACCGGGCTGGGGACCGACGAATCCTACACCGTCGCGACCAGCCGCGTCCTCACGCTCAGCACCTTCGACCATCCGCCGCTGGCCTGGTGGATCGCGCATTTCGCCGCGAAATTTTTCGGCGAAAGCGCGCTGGCCTTGCGCGTGCCCTTCGTGCTGCTGTCGGGGGTCACGAGTTTTTTGATGTTCGTGCTGACGCGGCGGCTTTTTTCGGCCGAAGCCGGCTTTTACGCGGTCCTCGCCTTGGCGCTGTCGCCGGCGCTGTGCGTCGCCGACGCGGTGTGGATTCTGCCCGACGCGCCTTTGCTTCCCGCCATGCTGGCCTGCGCCATTTTTTTGGCGCGGGTCTTTTTCGACCAGGATCGGACCCATGCCGGCCGCAACTGGCTGCTGGCCGGGTTGTTCGCCGGGCTGGCCATGCTCTCGAAATATCACGGCGTGCTGCTGTTCGGCGGTGCCGGGCTGTTCGTGCTGCTGAGCCCTCGCCAGCGTTTCTGGCTGGCGACGCCCTGGCCTTATCTGGCGGGCCTTGTCGCGCTCGCGGTCTTTTCGCCGGTGCTGATCTGGAACGCCCAGCATCATTGGGTCTCCTTCCTGTTCCAGGGCGCGCGGCCCGGGGCGCCGCATCTCCAGCTCGTCGCGCCGCTCGCCTTGATCGGGCTGCAATCGCTCATTCTCGCGCCGTGGATTTTCTTTCCGCTCGCGGCTCTGTTCCTGCGCGCCTTGTGGCGCGGGCCGGCGCGGGAGCGCGATTTCTTTCTCGCCTGTCTCGGCGCCTTGCCGATTGTGCTGTTCACTGTGGTCGCGCTGTGGTCGAGCCGTCGCGTCCTGCCGCATTGGGCCGCGCCCGGCTATCTGATGATCTTTCCGCTGCTGGGGCGGGAAATCGCGGCGCGCATGCAAGCCGGCGACCTATGGCCGCGCCGGGCGCTGGCCGCCGCCAGCGCCTTCACTTTGCTGGCCGCCGGCGCCGTTGTCGCCTTGCCGCATCTGCCGCTGAAAATGCTGGCCGGAAAGCGCGATCCGCTGATCGAAATGCTGGGCTGGGACGATTTTGCGCGCGCGCTCGATTCGCGCGGCTGGCGCAAGGACAATATGTTCGTCGCGGCGACGCGCTGGTTCGAAGCCGGCAAGCTCGATGTCGCCTTGCACGGGAACCCGCCGGTCCTGTGCCTGTCCGACGACCCGCGGGGATTCGGGATCATTCGCGATCCCTACGATTTCGTCGGACGCGACGCCCTGATCGTCGGGCAAAATCTGTCGCTGGCCGAAGCCCGCGCGCGATTTGAAAAAAATTTCGACGCGATCGAGCCGCTCGCGCCGGTGGAGATCATGGCCGGCGGCGCGCCGGCGATCGTCCTCGATGTCTATCGCGCCACCCGTTTCCACGATCCGGCGCCGGAATTTTCGCTTACACCCCCGAGCCTTGCAAAAGCGCCGCCCCGGCCCCAGTTCAAAGGCTGACGATCTGGCGCTCGCCCGGATCGCGTCCGGAGCCCGCATGACCGCGACCACGCAATTCCTGCGCGAGAGTTCTTATCGCGCATTGCCGCCCGAATTTTTCGCGCCGGCGCCGATTTCGCCGCCGCCGGCGCCGCAATGGGTGGTGTTCAACGGGGCTCTGGCGGCCGAACTCGGCCTGCCCGAGGGGGCCGCGACGCCGGAGCTGCTGGAATGGCTGTCCGGCGGCGCGCCGCCCAAGGGCCGCGAAAATATCGCCCTGGCTTATGCCGGCCACCAGTTCGGCCAGTGGAATCCCGCGATGGGCGACGGCCGCGCGGCGATGGTCGGCGAAATCGCCGCGCCCAACGGCGCCATTTACGACGTCCATCTCAAGGGCTCCGGCCCGACCAGATTCGCCCGGCGCGGCGACGGCCGCGCCACTTTGTCGTCCATGCTGCGCGAATATATCGTCAGCGAGGCCATGGCGGGCTTAAGCGTCCCGACCACCAGGGCGCTGGCCGTGGTCGCCACCGGCGCGCCGGTCTATCGCGAGACGACCCACCCCGGCGCCGTGCTGACCCGGATCGCGCGCAGCCATGTGCGGGTCGGCACTTTCCAATATGCCGCCAACGAGGACGCAAGGCGCAACCAGGGCCCGGTGCTGACCAAGGCGCTCGCCGATCATTGCATCGCCCGGCTCTATCCCGAATTTTCCGGCGCGCCCGACGCCTATCTGGCCTTTTATGCGGCGGTTGTGGCGCGGCAGGCGCGGCTGGTCGCGCAATGGATGGGGCTCGGCTTCATCCACGGCGTGATGAACACCGACAATATGTCGGTGTCCGGCGAAACCATCGACTTCGGTCCCTGCGCCTTCATGGACGGATTCAACCGGCGGCAGGTCTATTCCTCGGTCGATCTCGACGGGCGCTACGCCTTCAACCGCCAGGCGCCGATCGCCGCGTGGAATCTGGCGCGACTGGCGGAGGCGCTCCTGCCCCTGTTCGACGCCGACCCGGATGTCGCCTTGAGCCGCGCGGAAAAAATGCTCGAAGAATTCCGGCCGGCCTATGGCGCGGCTTTGGCCGAGGGCTTCGAGCGCAAGCTCGGCCTCAAGCCGCGCGATCCCGCCAATGAAGCTTTCATTGCGGCCCTGTGGCGGCTGCTCGAAACCTCCAAAGCCGATTTCACCTTGTTTTTCCGCCGCCTGACGCGCGTCGCGGGCGGGGCCGGGGATTCGGATTTTATCGACCTTTTCGCGCCAGCAGACGCCGCCGCGCGCGAGGAGGCGGCGCGTTTCCTCAGGCATTGGCGCGGCCTGACGGCGGGCGAGGATTTTTCCGCGCGCCTGGAGCTTATGCGGGCCGCCAATCCGATCGTCATCCCGCGCAATCACCGCGTCGAACAGGCGCTGGCCGCCGCCAATGAGGGCGATCTCAAGCCCATGCTGCGGCTTTGCGCGGCGGTGAAAGTCCCGTTCCAGGAGCCGGCGGCGCCGGAAAATCCCGCCGACGATCTCGAAACGCCGCCCCTCCCCGAGGAGCTGGTCCAAGAGACTTTCTGCGGAACCTGACTTTCTGCGGAACCTGACCTTTTGCGGGATCTGACTTTCTGCTGCGCATGGTTAAGGGCATCCTCCGCGCGCCTTAACCCTGACCTTCGGCTTCGCGCGGGTCGGGCAATCCCCATAGTTAAATTTAACCCTTTTTTCACGCGCGCCGGCCATGCTTGAACCCCTTGGAAAACGGCGCAAGCGCGGCAATCCGCGCGGCGCCCGGCGCGGGTTGGGGCGATGAAATTATACGAATTCGAACATGTTTATTTGCCGCGCATTCTGCTGCCCTTGCTGGGCGGCCTGTTCGTGGTCTGCGCGCTGCACGGCGCGGCGCGGGCGGAAACCGGCATTCAGGCGCTCGGCGCCGACAGTTACCTGGTGAGGGCCGATGAAGGCTATGGCGTCAACGACTGCATTCGCGGCGGCGACGATTGCGCCAAGGTCGTGGCCGACGCCTGGTGCGAAGCCCATGGCCATGGCGAAGCCAAGGCTTTCGGCCGCGCCCGCGACAATATCACCGGCTCTATCGTGAAAACGGCGGCCCGCGCCGACGCCCGGCCGCAAATTTCGGCCGACGACGTGTTCATTTCCTGCAAGGAATGATCCGCTCTCTTCGCCAATGAGCTGTTTTCGCACGCTGCTCTATGTTCCGCGCTTCAACGCATCGGCGGCGACGGCGAGAGGCAGAACCAGCGAAAGCGGCGCGTCGCCAAGAGCCAAAGCCCCATAACTTTCATACCAGCGCGCGGCCTGTTCATTCTTGGCGTCGATCAGCAGGGCGACGCCGCCGACATCCTGCGCGACACGCAGGCAGCGGTGCGCGGCGCGGAGCAGCAGCGCGCCGCCGAGGCCCCGGCCTTGAACCGATCGATCGACCGCGAGCCGGCCAAGGCGGAACACCGGAACGTCGTAACGCGCCAGTCCTTTCCTGGCGAGCGCCGGCGTCCGCGCATAGTCCAGCGACGCCGGGCTGAGTGTGTAGAAACCGAGAACATGCGCCGCCGCGCCCACGGGCGCGGCGACGAAGCATTTCGCGCCGCCGCTTTCGTGGTTCTGGCGCGCGTATTTGCGCAAATACAGGTTGATATCGGCGTCGCCACAATCGAAGGCGGCGCGATCATGTCGCTTGGCGATTGGCGCTTCGTCCCAGATGAGCCCGGTCACGGCAGAGTGAAGCCAGCCTTCGCGGCGCGCACGAGACGGTCGGGCGCCGCTGGCGGATTTTCCAGCAGCGCGAGGACACGCAGGGAATCGCGCTCCGAAAGCATGAGCCGTTCGGCTTCGGCGATATCCGCTTCGGCTTTCGGCAGCATATTGCCGAGAATATAGCCGGTCAGATCGAGCCGCTTGAGCGAAGCGGCGCGCGTCAGCGTCGCCTTGTCCTCGGGGCGGAGCCGCAATTCGACCCGGCCGTTGTCGGGGGCATGGGCGCGTGGCATGAAACCTCCCTTTTCGAATTCCCTATACTATACGGAATGAATCCGTACAAGAAGATTCGATAGGACCGTTGGGCGGCGCGCCCGCTCACTTGTTGAGGAAATCAGCGCATTGGGGGGCCGCGCCGGCGCCCCAGGGCTCGATCGCCACGGTCGAGGTCGAATTCTTGGGCGAGCCTTCCACCAGCTTGTCGGTATAGACCATATAAACCAGGACATTGCGCCTGGGGTCGCAGCCGCGCACGATCTGCATGCGCTTGAAGAACACCGAGCGGCCCTCGCGGAACACCACGTCGCCCTCGGCGAACTTCTGCTTGAACTGGATCGGCCCATATTGCCGGCAGGCGAGCGAAACGTCCGAGGTCTGTTCGACGAGACCGAAGGCGCCCGCAACCCCGCCCTTTTCCGGCACGGTGAAATAGCAGGCGACGCCGGCGACGGCGGGATCGTCGATGGCGTAGGTCGCGAGCTTGTCGTTGGGCGTCAGCAGCTTGAAAGTGGTGGACTTGCGAAAGATCAGGTCGGGATCGTCGCCGGCCCGCGCGCTCGCCGCGAAGGGGAGACATGCAAAGGCGCAAAACAGGCTTTTCCGGAAAAATTGGGTCATTGGCTCGCCGCTCCCTATGGCGCCGCTTATATGACGTTGCGACGCCTGTTTTAAAGAGGCGAAGGCCAGAAAAGCGCGAGCGAAGCCGTGACCGAAACCCCGAAAAGCCTGCCGAGCCTTTTTCTCTCCCATGGCGCGCCGAATATTCTGATTCATCCAAGCGACACCCGCGCCTTCTGGCAAGGGTTGAGCGCGCGATGGCCGCACCCCTCGGCGCTTCTGGTCATGAGCGCGCATTTCCCCGCCGCGAAGCCGACTTTCGAGAGCGGCGGCCATCCGGGAATGATTTACGACTTCGGCGGTTTCGAGCCGGAGCTTTACGACATGACCTATCCAGCGCCCGGCGCGCCGGCTTTGGCCGAAAAGGCGTTTGGGCTGGCCCGCGCCGCCGGGCTCGACGCCGCGCTGTCGCAGGGTCGCGGCTACGACCACGGAACCTGGGTTCCGCTCAAAGCGCTCTATCCAGACGCCGACATTCCGGTGGCGACTCTGTCGGTCCAGCCGCGCGAGAATGGCGCGCATCATCTGGCTTTGGGCCGCGCCCTCGCCCCCTTGCGCGACGAGGGGGTGCTGATTATCGGCTCAGGCGGCGCGACGCATAATCTGCGCGCCTTTTTCGGCGGCGAGGACACGCCCGCCTGGGCGCAAAAATTCAACGACTGGCTTTGCGAAAAAATCGAGGCGGGCGACGCCGAAGCCGTCGCCGCCTGGGAGCAAGGCCCCGAGGCCTTGCGCAACCATCCGACGCCCGAACATTTTCTGCCCCTGCCCTTTGCCTTTGGAGCGGGAGGCCCCGGCGCCAGGGGCCGGCGCCTGCATCGCGACTTTATCGGCCCGATCAGTCTTGACGCCTATGGCTTTGGGTGAAAGCCTCCGGTCGGCGCTTCGAGGCGCCGAAGGGGGCGGCATGAAGACCCAAGTTTTCCGCGCGGCGCTGGCTTTGGCCGGCGCCTTTGTTCTGGCGCCCGCAATTGCGCAAGACGCCGTTCAGCTCGCGCCGCGACCGCCGGTCGCCAAGGACGTGGACGCCTTTCCGCGCTTGAAAGCCGGCGCGCCCGCCGAGGTCATGGCCCGGATCGACAAGGCGCTGGACGCCGACGAAGCCCGGCTGCGCGCAAGCCGAAAGGATTGCCTCGCCCAGGCGGAAGGCCATGGCGATTGGTCGCGCACGGTCGAGGTGACCATGGCCGGGCCGGGCTTTCTCAGCTATGTCGCGCGCGACCAATATTTCTGCGGCGGCGCCCATCCCGATTTCGGCGCGCTCGCCCTCGTCTTCGACCTGCGCGCCGGCCGGCCGGTCGATCTCGTCAAATTGCTGCCGGGCCTGCATCTGAAAGGGGCCCTCGACAGCTCCGCCGACGGCGCGCAAATCGGGACCATCGCCTCGCCGGAACTGACCGCGCTTTATCGCAAGCTCACCGCGCCCGGTCTCGACGCCGATTGCAAGAGCGCGCTCGACAATGAGAACCTGATCTTCATCGCCTGGCCGGACGCCAAGGCCGGCGGCCTGGTCATCGAGCCGGAAAACCTGCCCCATGTCATCGCCGCCTGCGGCGACGACGCAACCCTCGACGCCGCAACTCTGGAAGCCGCGCAAGCCGCGCCGGAACTTTTGGAGGCCCTGCGCGCCCGGCCCAAGCCGTAGAGCGGCGGCGGTCTTCATCCCGTCAAACCGGGCTTCCCCACCATATCTCGGTAATGTTGTCGCGATAAGATCGACGCCAATCGTCCCCCAGGAGCATGAAATGGCGCAGGTCACCGGACTTTCGGGCAATGAGATTTTCTGCCTGGCGATGAAGGGTTTTTCGCCTGGCGAACTCGTCGTCGGCAACAGCGTCAATTCCATGGGCTTGCTCGGTTCGCTCGGGGCCGGCGTCAGCAGCATCCTTGGCGGCGAAGTTCCGCAGGTTACCGAGGCGATCCACGCCGGGCGCGAGGCGGCGCTCGAACGGATGACGCGCGAGGCGGCGGAGCGCGGCGCGGCGGGCGTCGCCGGCGTGACCGGCGAATTGCGCGCTTTCAGCGGCAATACCGAATTCCTGTTCGTTGGCTCCTGCGTCCACAAACAGGGCGCCAAAAGCCTGTTCACCAGCGCCGGCGACGCGCAGGAGCTTTATTGCCACATCGACGCCGGCTACGAGCCGGTCCAGCACGTTTTCGGCAATGTCGCTTATTCCATGGGGGTCGGCGGCGGCCTGCTCGGTTCGCTGAAGACTTTGGCGCGCGGCGAAATCCGTGAATTTTCCGACGTGTTCAACCTCACCCGCCACGCCGCGCTCGACCGCGCCGTGGCGCTTGCGAAAAAGGACGGCGCCAATGCCGTGGTCGGCGTCCGCACAATCATCGAACGCTGGGCCGGAACCCATGAAATGCTGATGTCCGGCACGGCGGCGATCAACCGCGCTTTGCCGCCGCAGACCTTCCAGAACCCTGTCACCTCGGACCTCACCGGCTCGGAGCTTTGGGCCATGACCCGGCTCGGCTACGCGCCGGTCAAGTTGCTGATGTCCACCTCGATCTATTCGCTCGGCTTCGCCGGCGGCTTCCTCGCCGCCTTCAAGAGTTTTGTGAAGGGCGAGATCAACGAGCTGACGACCATGATCCACGACGCGCGCGAAATCGCCATCGCCCGGATCAAGGACGAGGCCGACGCGCTCGGCGCGCAGGACGTGGTCGGGGTCAAGACCTATATCGCCGAAATCGCCAACGGGCTGGTCGAATTTTTGGCGGTCGGCACCGCCGTCAAACAGACGCCCGGCGTCGCCTGCGCCACCGAAAACCTGCCGACCCAGGCGATCACCGCCGACAAGGACACCTGGATCGACGGCGATTTCGGCTTTTCGCTCGACCGCAACAATTGAGGCGGACGCGGCCAGGGCCGGCGTTATCGCGGTCCGGGCCTCCGACGGGCGCAAGTCTCCGTCGATGACGGAAGTTCGGGGTTGAGCTGAGCCATTTCCCGACGCAAGATGCATGGCGTCCGAACCGCTTCAGGGGCGCAGCCGCGCGGTCGGTCGAAAGGAAATGGCGATGGACAAGACAAGGCCTCAAAAACTCCTGAACAAACTGCTGAGCAGCGCCGCTTGCCTCCTGATCGGGTTGACGCCCGAATCCGCCTTCGCGATCGACGCGCCCGCCGCAAGTCCGCCGCCCGCATCGACTCAAGCCGCGCCGGAAGCTTCCCCGGCGGCGCCCGCCCAGCAATCGGCGACACAGCCGCCAAGCCCAAGTCCCGCGCCGGCGCCGAAGTTCACCCAGGCGCAGCTCGAACAAATGCTGGCGCCGATCGCGCTTTATCCCGATGCTCTGCTCGCCCAGATCCTGCCGGCCTCGGCCTATCCGCTCGAAATCGTCCAGGCCGCGCGATGGCTGGAGGCGAACGCCGCGGCCGTCGCCAAGCAGGATTTTTCGGGAGCGGACGCCCAGAACTGGGATCCGTCGGTGAAGGCGCTCGTGCGTTTTCCGGAAGTCATCAAGAAACTCAACGCCGACCTCAACTGGACGACCAGCCTCGGCGACGCGACCGTCAACCAGCCGCAAGACGTCGCCAACGCCATTCAGACCCTTCGCGCCAAGGCCATGGCGGCGGGCGCCCTCACCACGACGAAACAGCAGAAGGTTTCCAGGCAGACGCAGAACGGGCGGGAGGTCGTGATCATCGAGTCGGCCGACCCCAATGTCATCTACGCGCCGAGCTACGATCCTGCCGGCATTTATGGCTGGCCGGGCTATAACCCGGCCGTCGCCGTGGCCACCGGCCTGCTGATTTTCGGCGCCGGCGTCGCGATCGGCTCGCTGTGGACAGGGAATTACTGGAACTGGGGCACGGGCGCCTTCTACCGGCCGGTCTGGCCCGGCTATCCGGCCTGGCGTCCGCCTTACGGCGGCTGGCGTCCCGGAATGACCGTCCCGCCAGGGAGCATCGGAAATGGCGTCTCCACCCTCCCCTGGAAACCTGACGCCGGACGCTATCGTCCCGGCGGACGCCCCGGCGGAATCGGCGGCCGCGGCCGTCCTGGCGGCATTGGCGGTCCCGGCGGAATTGGCGGTCCCGGCCGCCCAGGCGGAATTGGCGGTCCGGGCGGGATTGGAGGTCCGGGCGGCGCCGGTCGTCCCGGCGGAATTGGCGGTCCCGGCGGAATTGGCGGCGCCGCGCGACCGTCCACGCGGCCTGCCGGCGGTAAAGGCGCGCGCCGCGCGGCCAAGCGGCCTGCCGGTCGCGCGAAGGCGCGTCCGGCGGTCCACCGCGGCGCTCTCAGCGGCGGGATGCATCGCGGCGGAATGAGAGGCGGCGGCATGCATCGTGGCGGAATGAGGGGCGGCGGGGGACATCGTGGCGGGGGACATCGTGGCGGTGGCCATCGCGGCGGACGCCGCTCGGACCTCCGGCTGAAACACGGCGTGACGCTTCTGGGCTATATGCCCAATGGTCTCGGCCTCTATCGTTTCGTCTATAACGGCGGCCGCAAACCCTTTGTCGGCGTCGTCGCGCAGGAAGTGAAGACCGTCATGCCGGACGCCGTCTTTCGCGCGAAAGACGGCTATCTGCGGGTCGAATACGACAAGATCGGCGTGAAATTCCAAAGCTACGACGCATGGGAGGCTTCGGGCGGACGCATTCCCGGCGCTTCGCCGACGACGATCCACTGATCCGGCGCGCCAGGCGAAAACTGTGTCGCCGTCGCACTTTTTTGGCGGCGGCGGCGGAACCGCCAGTCTGACGAGGGGCGCCCAATGGCCTGGAACCGATGGTATCGGATCAGGAGCTATATCGGCTCCTCGCTCTGGGTCATACCCTTCGTCGCGCTGGTTCTCGAACAGATCGCCCTGCGCGGCGCCCTCGCCGTGAGCGGCAAGCTTGATTGGACGCCGCTGTGGCCGCTCGCCCAGGAGGCCACATCGACGGCGCTGCAAACCATCATCACGCTGACGCTGTCCTTCCTGGTTTTCACCTTCGGCTCCATTCTCGTGGCGATTCAGGTCGCGAGCGGCCAGTTGACGCCGAGGATCATCGCGACGGCCCTGTTGCGCGACAATGTCATCCGGCTGACCGCGGGGCTTTTCGTCTTCACCCTTCTCTTCGCGATCGGCGCCGGCGCCCGGCTCAATGCCTCCGGCCCCCGCCTGATTCTCTGGCTCGCCGGCTTTCTCGGTCTGGCTTCGATCGGCGCCTTTCTCCACCTCATCGATTATGCCGCACGGCTTCTGCGTCCGGGCTCGATCCTGTGGCGCATCGCCGAGGATGGGCGAAAGGTCATCAAGGACGTCTATCCGAGGCCGGTGCAGGACGCCGATGGCGGCTTGCGGGCGCCACCACTTGGCAAGCCGGACCTCACGATCGCGCATCGCGGCAGCGCCCGCGTCGTCATCGCCGTCAATATTCCCGCTTTGGTCGCGGAGGCGCGGCGCGCGGACTGTTTCGTGGAGCTGGTTCCGCGCGTCGGCGAATTCGTGGGCGTCGGCGAACCCCTGTTCCGGCTCTTCGGCGGCAAGGCGGCAAACGCCAAAAAATTGATCGGCTCCGTGGCGCTCGCGCCGGAGCGGACGATCGAACAGGACGCCACATTCGCCATCCGGGTGATTGTCGACGTCGCCATCAAGGCCCTGTCGCCGGCGATCAACGATCCGACGACCGGCGTGCTCGCGATCGACCAGATCCATCGCCTGCTGCGCATGATCGGCCAGCGCCATCTGCACGACGAGATCGTCAAGGACGCTGACGGCAAGGGAAGGCTGGTGCTGCGCACGCCCGACTGGGACGATTTCGTCCAGCTCGCCTGCTGCGAGATCCGGCTCTATGGCGGCGGGAATTTCCAGATCGCGCGGCGCCTGCGCGCGATGATCGAAGACCTGATCGCCAACCTGCCGGAACGTCGTCACCCGCCGCTTCGCCAGGAACTCCGATTGCTGGACCTGGCCATCGACCGGCTTTATCTCTCGCCCGAAGACCAGGCGCTGGCGCGCACGCCCGACATGCAGGGGCTTGGCGGAGGAGGCGTCGTCAGCCGGACGTGACGGCCATCGGGCTTTTTCGCGCGGGCCGCGAAGTCCTCGATTGTGGAGCAACGCCGCATGCCGATCGATCGAATCGTCAGCGTCCTCGTCAATGTCACCTTGATCCAGTTGATGGCGACGATCGGCCTCGGCGTCACGGCGCCGCAGGTCGCCGCGGTCGCCACCAATGTGCGGCTGGTCACAGCGGCGGCGCTCGCCAATTACCTTCTGGTTCCGCTCTGCGCCGTTGCGCTGCTGCTGGCGTTCAAATCCCCGCCTCTTGTCGCCGCCGGCTTTTTGATCGTCGCGGTCTGTCCGGGGGCGCCCTATGGGCCGCCCTTCACGGCTCTGGCCAAAGGCGACGTTGCGGTTTCAGTGGGCCTGATGGCGCTTCTGGCGGCTTCGTCGGCTTTTCTCTCACCGCTCGCGCTCAAACTGCTGTTGCCGCTGACGGCGGGCGATCAGAATCTCGCCATCGATGTCGTGAAAATGGACGCGACGCTGCTCGCGACCCAACTGCTGCCTCTTGCCGTCGGCGTGCTGATCCGGGCCCGGCGGCCGAATCTGGCCGAGCGCCTGGCGGGGCCGGCGAAGCGCCTGAGCCTCTTCCTCAATGTGCTGACGGTTGGATTGATCATTGCCGTTCAATACAGGTTTCTGCTTGGCGTCCGCCCCATCGGCTACCTTGGCATGCTGGCGCTGGCGCTGGCGAGCGTCGGCGCCGGATGGAGTCTCGGAGGCCCGGGCGGCAGCCGCCGAACCGCCATGGCTTTCTCCACCGGAGTCCGCAATGTCGGCGTCGGCCTCGTCATCGCGACATCCAGTTTTCCCGGCACGCCGGCCGTGACGGCGGCTCTGGCCTATGCCCTGTTCCAGACCCTCGCGCTGGCCTTGCTGGCGTTGATCTGGGGCCGGTTCGCCGGCCGAGATGGTCCGACGGCATGATGGGCCGGCGGCGCCAAGACCGAGTCATACGAAACAAAACTTCGCCCCCCGGACTTGCGGCGAAGCTCACGATCGCGGAAATTCCTTGACGAGGCGCGAGGCCCCTCGCCGGTTTTTCGCGCGGGAGAGGGAAAATCGAACAGCCGCCCAGGGAGACAGAAATGCAATCCGGCCCGAGAGAGATCGTCACCCCGTTCCGTCCGATCCCGCTCGACGTGCCCGAGGGGATGAAGCCCAACGAATTCTTCAACAGCACCGAAAATCTCGACGACCTGACCGGCAACAACGGCCTGCTGCGCAATCCGGAAGGCCTGCTGCTCTATCGCAAGGCGCTCGGCCACAGCAATCTGTTCGACGCCTCGATCATCTACAACACCTCGAACAGCATTCTCGATCCGCTCGGGCGCCCCGTTCGCCGCACCCAGGTGCCGGAGCCGGTGAAAAACGTCTGGAATCGGATGAACGAAATCATTTTCGCCTTCATGCTGGAACGATATCCCGACGCGGAAAGGCATCTGGTTCTGTGCGGCGAGGCGAGCCTCGACGCCACCTGGCCGCTGACCTCGCCCGGCGTCCCCAGCATCCGCATGCTGCACAATCATTTCATCAGTTTCGACAAGGCGGAGCTGGCGGCGGCGCCTTTGGCCGATCCCAACAACCCGAATCTCACCGACGGCGGCCAGAACTCTTTGTTCCAGGCCCATCTGCGCGATGTCTATCGCAATTTCTTCGCCGGGCTCGACCTGCAAGTGCTGCGGCCCTGCGCGCCTGGCTCATGCAGGATCGCTCTCACCGGCTATCCCCAGGGCCTGCCGAGCTGGGAAGTGGTCGGCGGCGTCGCCACCCTTTCCGACCATCGGTTCTGGCGCGAATACGACTCCATCCTGAAAGGCTTCATCGACTTCTACCGCGCCTTTTTCGGCCAGGTTTCGATCCGCAACGCGCCGATGCCGGAGCGCATCCATTTCCGCGACCTCGTGGAAAACAAGCTGCTGCACAACAACACCTTCCTCAAGGCCGCCAAAATGGTGCGCGACCGCTGCATCGTCGACGCCAAATACGCCAACGCCATCCGCTGGCAGCCGGCGTTCAAGCAGCTGATCTATCGCAACGACGCCGGCAGTTTGATCGTCACCATCAGCCAGAATTCGATCGGCAACGCCATCACCGAGCTTCTGGGCGTGGTGGTCCGCCGCGTCCCCGACGCCGACGCCTACGAACGCGCCGAACCGGCTTTGCTCGAACAATTGCTGGAAGTCCGCCGCCGGCTGGTCGAAACCGATTGCGGCGAAGGCGTCGCCACCCCCTATTGGGGGGCGGCGTAAAGCTGCATCGCCTCGGTCTGGCCGAGTGTCGCCGGGCGCATCACCTCGCGCGCGACCGCGCCGACGAAAATGAAGTCGGCGCATTGCCGCGCGAGCGCCGGCGCGAGCAAAAAACCATGCCGGAACAGACCATTGATGAAGATTTTCCGGCCCCGGACGATGATCCGGGGCAGATTGTCGAAAAAGGCCGGGCGCAGGTCCGAACCGGTTTCGACGATCTCCGCCTCGCCGAAAGCCGGATGCACGGCGTAAGCGGAATTGACCAGTTCGACGATGGATCGCGCGGTGACGCGCGCGCGCTCCTCATTCTCGATCTGGGTCGCGCCCAGCATGTAGCTCTTGTCCTCGCGCGGCACGACATAGACGGGATGGCGGGGATGCAGCAGCCGGATCGGCCGTGAGAAATTCAGGTCGGGCGCGGCGACGATCATCATCTCGCCCTTGACGCCGCGCAGCCCGGGCAATTCCGATTTCGCCGAATATCCGGTGCAGTCGATTGTCCAGTCCGGCTCGCCCTCGGCTTGCGCCGCGTCGAGCCCGAAGCGGAGGCGCACGTTCGCCATGGCGGCAAGGCGGCGCGTCGTCGTCTCAAGCGCCACGCGCGGATCGAGATGCGCTTCCCTGGGGAAGAAAAGCGCGCGGGAAAAGCGTCCGGCGAGGTCCGGTTCGAGTTCGGCGATGCGATTGCCGCCGATCTCCTCGAACTTTTCCGCGCGACGGGCGAAAAGGCGTAGTTCCGCGAGGTCGCGCGGCCTCGCGACGACGAGGCTGCCACGCGTTTGCGCCACCGGGATTCTTCGCGTCCAGAAATCCAGCGCCTCGACGCCCAGCCGGCAGACCAGCGGCTCGGCGGATTCAAGCTCGCACCACGGCGCGACCATGCCGCCGGCATACCATGAACAGCCCCGACCGGATCCTTCCTCGCGCTCGATCAGTTCGACCTCGGCCCCGCGAGAGGCCAGTTCATAGGCGACGGTGAGACCCGCCACGCCCGCGCCGACGATCTTTACGCGCATCCATCTCTCCCGCTTCGGCTGACCCAGGTTCGTGGCGCATTCAAAAAGCTGCCAGAGGCGCCGCCCCACAATTCCCGAACAGAAAGCCGTCGGTGAACTCGGCGCCGGGCGTCGCGCCTTGCAGGCGGGCGAGCCCCTCCTGCGGCGAAATGACGCGCGCGGAGACGTCGGCGAAGGCTTTGGCCACGGCGACAAAATCGCCGCTGTGCGGCGACAGCCGCAGGCCGGCGACGCGGGCTGCCGCCAGGCGGTCGAGGTCGCCGATCAGATTGGCGTATCTGAAGGACAAGGTCTGGACGCCGTTGATCGCCAGAAAATCCACGCCGTCGAGCGTTTTCGTCGGCAGGCCGTCCAGATCGTCGCCGCAGACGAACTGGCAGGAATCCTTGCTCAGGCCATGGGCGCGGGCGTGATGGCAACGCCCCGAAATGGCGAGCGGGATGCGCCCATAGGCCCAGACCTCGATTTCCGCGCCCATGCCTTTGGCGGCCTGGGCGATGGTTTCGACCGAGGCGAAGGGCAGCTCCGGCGGCAGACAGACCCGCCGCGCCCCGCGCCGGGCGAGGAAATCCACGGTCGCCTCATGATAGACATTGACCAGCGGACCGATGGAGAAAGGCGTTGCTTCCGGCGCCAAGTTCATCAGGGCGAGGTCATTGATCTCGACCTCGTGCGCCGTCTGATCGAACAATTCGCGCGCCGCGCGGCGCTCGCGCTCCAGTGTGACGAGCGCAAGCGAGGCCAGCACGACCTGCTTGCCGCCGCGCTCAAGCCTATCGATCGCCTCGGGAATCAGATCCTCATGAAAGTGCGCGCGCTTGGAGCAGACGATCTCCCCGATGACGACGCGATCGACCGGCGCTTCATCGGCGATCGAAGCGTAAAAATCGGCGAATTTCCGCGCGGGCCAGTTGAACAGCAGCGGTCCGAGGGTGAGGCTAAAATTCCTGTCAGCCAAGGCTGATCTCCCGTCGAGTTGGATTCAGCGCCAAGGTCAGCGCCACGTCTTGCGATAGGCGCCGGAGGTGGTCTGCTGTCCTTCGGTCAGCGCGCGCAAGTCGCCGGCGGCGATCGGCCGGCCCGCCGCATAATCGTCCAGCGCGCGTCGAAAACTGCGCACGACGGCCTCGGTATAGGCGCGGCTGCGCTGGCGGCCCTCGATCTTCAACGCCGTGACGCCGGCCTCAGTCAGTTGCGGAATCAGCGTCGCCGCGTCGAGGCTGACCGGATCCTCGAAGACATGGCCTCTATAGTTTCCGGCTTCGAACACGCCCTTGCACAAGGTCGGGTATGGCGCGGGCTCGCCCGCCGCGACGCTGTTGATGGCGAAGCCGCCAAGTCGCGAGACGAGATAGCCGCCCTCTTCGCGATATTCGACATGGCTCGCGGGAGAGCAGGCGCCGTTCATGTTCGGGGATTTGCCCGTCGCGTAAGAGGAGAGCGAGCAGCGCCCCTCCGCCATCACGCACAGGCCGCCGAAGATGAAGACTTCCGTCTCGGCGTCGATTTCGCGGTTGATCGCGGCGATTTCCTGCACCGTCAGCACGCGCGGCAGCACGACGCGCTTCACGCCGAAGGTCCGCGCATAAAAATTGATCGCGTCGGCGTTGGCCGCCGCCGCCTGGACGGAGAGATGCAGGCGCAGGCCGGAATTGCGGCGCGCGGCGTAGTCCAGCAGGCCGAGATCGGCAAGAATGACCGCGTCCGCGCCGAAACGCGCGCAATCGTCGACCGCCTTGCTCCAGCGCCCGAAAGCGCCGGCGCGCGGAAAAGTGTTGAGCGCGACGAGAACCTTGGCGCCGCGGCGGTGGGCGAATTTGATCGCCTCCGCCATTTCCTCGCGCGAAAAATTAAGGCCGGGAAAGTTGCGGGCGTTGGTTTCGTCGTTGAAGCCGCAATAAACCGCATGGGCCCCGGCCTCGACCGCCGCGCGCAGGGCGGCGGGCGTTCCGGCCGGGCAGACGAGTTCGAGACCGGAGCTTGCGGTCATGTAATCCGCCCGCCCTCGTCCCGGGTGAGCGCGACGCCGGTCCAGCGCCCAAGCGCGCTCGCGAGACGGCGCGCCGGCGCGGCGGCAATCGCCTCCAGAGGCCCGAGCAAAGCCGAAGCCTCGCGCGCGAGGTCGATCTCCTCATTGTCGATGGCGTTGCGCAGCGCCAGCACCGCCGCAGTGTCGCCCTCGATGACGAGATCGCGCGAGAAGAACAGAGCGTCGCCGTCATAGGCGCCGTGAACGAGGCCGACCAGGGCCGCCAGCGGGCCGGCGACGCGCGCGTCCCAACGCCCCGTCGCCTCGCGCCGAACCGTGTCGAGACGCAGCTTGTCGGGCCTGGGCGACAGCAGAAAGGCGAATGGAAGATCGGTGGGATCGATCAGGAAGGTTTTTTCGGCCTGCTCGCCGAGGCGGGCGAACATTTTCTCGTGGCGCCGGACCAGACTCGGCGCGAGCCGCCCAGCGGCCAAAGCCAGCGGCCAAAGCGGCAAATGGCGCAGCGCCGCGGCGCCTGCGGCAGGAAAGATCGGTATGGGATTCTCATGCGACATGCAGATGTTAAATCAGAAGCAATCGAACGGCGCTTTGACCGTAGTCAAGGCGGGCCGATCACGTTTCGGCCAAAAACCACCATGTCTTTCCGCTCCTTACCGCCCTTTCACGACCTGCGCGCCTTCCTTTCCCATCTGGAGGGGCGGCGGCAGCTCGCCCGCATCGGGGAGCCCGTCAGCCTCGTCCACGAGATGACCGAGGTCCACCGCCGCGTTCTCCTCGCCGGCGGTCCGGCGCTGCGGTTCGACCACGCCGCGGGCGCCGCCATGCCGGTGATCGCCAATCTGTTCGGAACCGCCGAGCGGGTCGCCATGGGCTTCGGCGTCGGACCGCAAGGCGTCGGCGAGTTGGGCGAGATGCTCGCGGGCTTGCGCGAGCCGGCGCCGCTCGACGGCCTGCGCGACGCGCTCGGCCGCTGGCCCATGCTGCGCGCCGCTTTGGCGACCCGTCCGCAGATCGTCGCGCGGCCGGATTGTCAGCACGAGCGCCGTCTGGGCGCCGAAGTCGATCTGGCAAGCCTGCCGATCCAGACCTGCTGGCCCGGCGAACCCGCGCCGCTGATCACCTGGCCGCTGGTCATCACCCGCCCGCCCGATACGGAAGCCGACGACACCGCGCGGATGAATATCGGCGTCTATCGCATGCAGGTTCTGGGCAAGGATCGCGCCATCATGCGCTGGCTGGCGCATCGCGGCGGCGCGGCGCATCATCGCGCCTGGGCGGCGCAGGCCAGGGACATGCCGGTCGCCGTGGCGATCGGCGCCGATCCGGCGACCATTCTTTCCGCCGTATTGCCGCTGCCCGAAACCGTTTCGGAATTGCGCTTCTCCGGCGTGCTGCGCGGCGAGCGCCCGCGCGTGGCGCCCGCGCTCACCGTGCCCTTGCTGGTTCCCGCCGAAGCCGAAATCGTCCTGGAGGGCTATGTCTCGGCGACGGAAACGGCGCCTGAAGGCCCCTATGGCGACCATACCGGCTATTACAACAGCGTCGAATCCTTTCCGGTGATGCGCGTGACCGCGATCACGACGCGGCGCGATCCGCTCTACCTCACCACCTTCACCGGCAAGCCGCCCGACGAGCCCTCGGTGATCGGCGCCGTGCTGAACGATCTGGCGCTGCCGACCATCCGGCGCCAGATGCCGGAAATCGCCGACCTCTGGCTGCCGCCGGAGGCCTGCTCCTATCGCACCGCCATCGTCGCGATCCGCAAATCCTACCCCGGCCAGGCGCGCCGGGTGATGATGGGCCTGTGGGGCATGCTGCCGCAGTTCAATTACACCAAGATGATCGTCGTGGTCGACGAGGACATCGACGTGCGCGACTGGAAGGAGGTCGCCTGGGCGATGGCGACGCGGATGGACGCCTCGCGCGATCTGCTGAGGCTGGAAAACACGCCGATCGACTATCTCGATTTTGCTTCTCCCGAGCCGGGTCTCGGCGGCAAGCTCGGCCTTGACGCCACCCGCAAGATCGGCGCGGAAACGCGGCGCGAATGGGGCCGCGTGCTTTCCATGGCGCCGACGGTTCAGAAGAAGATCGACGCGCTGTGGCCGCGCATCGCCCGCGACCTCGGCGAAGGAGGCGCAAGATGAATCCGCGCGTGGTTCTCGGACTCAGCGGCGCCTCGGGCGCGGCCATTGGATTGCGCATTTTCGAGATCCTGCAAAGCCTCGGCGCCGAGACCCATGTCGTCGCCACCCGCGCCGCCGAGCGGACCTTCGCCGAGGAAATCGCGCCCGACGCCATGGGGCGCCTGCGCGCCCGCGCGGAATACTGGTATAGCGTCGATAATATCGGCGCGCCGATCGCCTCGGGCTCCTTTCCCACCGCCGGCATGATCGTCGCGCCCTGCTCGATGCGCACCCTGTCCGCGATCGCCTATTGCAACGCCGACAGCCTTTTGAACCGCGCCGCCGACGTCCATCTCAAGGAGCGGCGCCCGCTGATTCTGCTGGCGCGGGAAACGCCGCTGCATCTTGGCCATCTGCGCGCCATGACGGCGGCGACCGAAGCCGGCGCCATCGTCATGCCGCCGGTCCCGGCCTTCTATCTGGCGCCAAAATGCGTGGACGACATCATCGATCAGATCGCCTATCGCGCCGTCGATCTGCTGCGCGCCTTCGAGCCCACCGCGCGCGAATGGCGCGGCCCGGCGTCTTACGCCGGCTGACGACGGGTCAAAAACGCGGGCGCCGATCCGCGCCATCCGCTTGGGCCCCGCCGCAAAGGCGCCCCTTTCGGGCGCCACATTGGCCGAAGGACGGTTTGGCGCGCGCGACGCTCCGGTGTATAGACCCGCCTTTCCCATATCTTGTCATGCGGCGCGGGCCGCATTTGGAGTTTTGCGCGTGATGGAACGTTGGTCGCCCGACAGCTGGAGGTCCAAGCCGATCGTTCAGATCCCGACTTATACCAATTTTGACTGATCGCCACTCATCGCGACCAGTAAACCCCTCGCATCAGCTCGGCGTCGCGCCGCCGCCGCCGGCCGCCTTGAGTTGAGCAGTTCCACCATTGGATGATCGGACCGATCATTCTCGACCTCTGTGCATTCGAACGAATTGACTTGAGCACGGCACAGACGCTGCATCAGAATTTCCCGAACTGAACATAGCGAGGAACGGCAGGGCTCCACCGACGAGGATCAAAGTCGTCATAAAGCCCCTCGCCCCAGGATCATTCCCGCCGAGAAGCACCCACGTCGACGGGCTTAGAAAGAGCGTGTTTACTATCGCAATTAATGCGGTGGCGGAGGCGAAAATACGGTCACCCGAAAGAGCTGCAATGCAAGCTAACGCGATCGCGACCGCTGACAAAAAGATTCCAAACGGTATAAAAATGGCGACAATCGCGAACACGAGCGCAGCGATTCCAAACCCTTTTGCCATGACCGCCCCCTAAACCGGCCTTCTCCGGATGGAGGCCACAGTCCAGTAAAACTACGTCCGCCAGCCGCGTTTTTCAAGCCGGAATCATCACATGGCGCGGCGCGCGCCAGAGAATGATCCCGAACAGTGGAAATCGGTTTTCGGACAAAAACCCTGCTTCCGCGCAACGGATCACATCCGGCTGCTGCCGGTAATCGCGCGGTAGCCGAGCAACACAACGACGGCGCCGATCACGGCGATGACGATGCTGTAGGGATTGTACCATGCCGTCACGCCGCCCAGGCCGAGCCTGGAGGAAATGAAGCCGCCGACCACCGCGCCGACAATGCCAAGCACGATGTCCATCAACATGCCCTGGCCGGTCTTGTTGACCAGCTTGCTGCCGATGAATCCCGCGATCAGACCCAATATGATCCAGCTCAGAATACCCATGACCTGCCTCCCCTGCGCGGGCCAGGAACGGCCCTTCACGCCCCGAAACGGACGCCACCGCGCCCCAGTTGAGCGCAAACAGGACTTTTATAAAAGAGAGATTTGTCACTTGCGCGAAAGTTCCGGGGAAGCCAGACTGCCGCCGCCGTCGGAAGTGACGGAGCGCCTCTTCCGAGGAGGAAAGAATATGGGTTTTCTCGACGACGCCGTCAGCCATGCCAATGACGCGGTTCCTGGCGGCGATTTCACCAAGCCCCTGATGATCGCGGCCGGCGCCTTGCTGCTCGGCCATTTGTTTGGCAGCCACGGCAGCGCGCCCGCCGCTCCGGCGCCGCAGGCTTCCGCGCCGCCGCAAGCCTCGGGCGGCAGCGGTCTGCTCGGCCAGCTCGGCGGCATGCTCGGGGGTCTCGCCAACAGCCAGCTCGGCGGCGCCCTGGCCGGCGCGGCGGCGGGCACGGCCGTTTCCGGCGGCCTCGATTCGCTGGCGAACCAGTTCAAGAACGCCGGCCTCGGCCAGCAGGTCGAGTCCTGGATCGGCAACGGCCCGAACCAGCCCATCACCGCCGACCAGATCAATTCGGTCATCGGTCAGGGCAAGATCGCGGAAATCGCCCAGCAGGCCGGCATCGACCCCGCGCAGATGTCGCAGCTTCTCGCCCAGGCCCTGCCCCATCTGATCGACAAGCTGACGCCGGGCGGTCAGGTTCCGAGCGCCTGAGCGGTCGGCCCAAGCGGACATGCCCGGCCTCGGCCGGGCGTGCCCATGCCAGTCTTTTTTTCAGGCCCGCGATTCCGGTCGCGGGCGGCAGTGGTGGTCGGATCGATTTAGGCCATGCGGCCGTCTTTCCGCCGCGCCCTGATTTATCGGCGCAAATCCCCCCTTATCCTTCACCTTGACAGCCGTTTTCCGACCACCGCATTGAGCGGAGCGACGCGGCAATTTGTCTCACGCGGCTATTGACTTTCGTATTTGCGAATATCACAATATACAGAGATAACGATGACGCCCGCTCATCCGGAGACAGGGCGGCGCTTTTTGCTGGCGCTCGATCGTTCAAGGAGATTTTTCGATGCTCGGTTGGTTCGGATGGGGCGGAGACCACAAGAATTACAGCCCCGGCGAATTGCGCGACCTGATGCGCGAGCACAAGAAGTCCGTCGTTGTGATCGATGTGCGCGAGAATAACGAATGGGTGGGCGGCCATATTCCCGGCGCCGTTCACGCGCCGCTGTCGCGTTTCGCCGCCGCGATCGCCGACATTCCCAAAGACAAGAAACTGGTGTTCTATTGCGCCACCGGCATGCGCTCCCGCACCGCCCTCAGCTACGCCAAGAGGCTTGGCCTGGAAGCGGAGGGTCATCTCGGCGGCGGCCTATCGGAATGGCGCCGTCACGATTTTCCGGTCAAACGCTGAGCGGCGAATATATCGCGCCGATATAACCAACAAGGGGGGAAGCGATGACAGTCAATAATGCGGTGCGCGCGCTGGCGGGAGTGATGGTTCTGCTCTCGGTCGCGCTGGTCTATTTCGTGTCTCCCTGGTTCCTGCTGTTCACCGCGTTCATCGGCTTGAATCTGGTGCAATCGGCCTTTACCGGCTTCTGCCCGCCGACTTTCCTTTTCAAAAAGCTCGGACTGAAGGAAACGAAATAAGCGGCGCTTTGAAAAAAGCGCCGGCGCCCCCTATTTACGGGCCATGCGGGTTTCCGATCTCGACATTCTCATCATTCCCGGCCTCGGCGGCTCCGGTCCCGGCCACTGGCAAAGCCGCTGGGCGCAAAAGCTGTCCACCGCCCGCGTTGTCGAGCAGGAAGACTGGCTGAATCCGGCGCGCGACGCCTGGGTCGCCGCGATCCTGCGCGAAATCGACGCCTCGACCCGGCCTGTGGCGCTGGTCGGGCATAGTCTTGGCGCGATCGCCGCCGCGAGCGCCATGGTCGAAAGCCCGGCGCGCGAAAAAATCGCCGCCGCCTTTCTCGTCGCGCCGCCGGACCCGGATTCGAAAGACCTGCCGCCCGGACTGATCGATCCGGCCTTCAAGAAAAAGGCGCCGCAAGCCGTGCTTGGGGCGCCTGGCGTGCTGGTCGCAAGCCGTAACGATGCTTATGCCGATTATGCCTTTTCGCAAAACCTCGCCCGAACATGGGGACTCGATTTGGCGGACGCGGGCGATTCCGGCCATATCAACGCCGAAAGCGGCCACGGCCCGTGGCCCGAGGGCCTGATGCGCCTCGCCGGACTTTTCTCGCGTCTGTCGCCTTGACCTCTCCGCCGCGCCAAAGATCGGCGCGGCGCAAATTTCATTCAGACGCCATCAGTTCGCGCGGCGCGCGGTGATCGCCTTGGCCGCCACGAACGACAGCGGAATGGCGACGACGAAGCCGGCGATCGCCGCGATCAGAATATATTTTGGCGCCTCGAACTGCATCGATGGAATCATCAGGACGACCATGATGAAAATGCCCGCCAGAGTGGCGCCCCCCACAACCCAAAGAAGTGCCGCAACCTTGGTCATCATCGCCTCCTGAAAAGCCTACGGCGATACGGTCCCATCGCCGTAGCCCTCTTCTCTGACTTTCCCCAACCGATGCGAAGACGCCAATGCCTTCGTCCCCGCGTCAATGAGGTAGCATAGATTTGCCCGTAGACGAAAATCGGTCGTTGACTCAAATCAATCGTGGCCAGATTGCGGCGTTTGGACGCACAAAAAAACAACCGCTCGCCGCGTTCCCGCCTATGGCGCGCTTGTCGCCGGAAACATATGATCGCGGGGTCAAAGCCAGAATTGAGGACGCCCATGCAGCCGCAAATGGTGACGACGGGACTGGACCTGCCCGGCTATCGCGTGGTCCGCAATATCGGCGTCGTCCGCGGCATCGTGGTGCGCTCGCGCTCCATCGTCGGCAATTTCGCCGGCGCGCTGCAAACGCTGTTCGGCGGCAATATCACCGTCTATACCAATCTGTGCGAACGGGCCCGCACCGAATCTTATGAAATGATGTGCCGGCACGCCGACGCCAGCGGCGCCAACGCCATCGTCATGATGCGCTATGACGCCAATGAGATCATGAACGGCGTCACCGAGGTCATCTGCTACGGGACCGCCGTCACGGTCGAGGCGGAACACCCATGAGCGGGGCGCTGGCGACGGCTTTCGGGCTGTTTCTCGCCGGGGCCGCCGCCGTGCTGGCGCAGCTTTGGCTCAGGGTCTGGGACCCGGAAACCTTCACCAAGCTGCTCATCACCGACGGCGTGCTGCTGATCGTGGTCGGCGTCTGGCATGTGGTCCAGCGCGAAAGACGCGACACTGAGCGCCTGCGCGACAAGAACCGGCTCGGCCCGTAGCGGTCGAAATCCGATATTCGCCTCCCGCCAAGAATGGCTCAAAACGGCGGATTCTGTTGAAAAACTCCAAAAATCGGACGCCTTAAAAATCCCTCCGAATTCGATGGGAAGCGACTTTTCTCGTTCGATGGCGTCTTGTATCGGCTGCGGTGGTTTCCGGCGGATTCTTTGTCAAACCTGCTGGCCCCCCACATCTTTTTTATCCTACCCGCCCCCAAGGGGCTCCAAGATTTTGATCAGTAGCCAAAAAAGAGTTTTTCAACAGAATCCGCGGAAAGCAGACGGCGGCGAGCGTTACCGGCAAGCGCGGTTTGGCGACGGGCCCGAGCCGTCGCCAGCATAGCCGCGCTCAAAACGCCGGCTCCGGCCACCTCCAGCCGGCGAAATCGCCACTTGGAGGCTCGATAAAGCGCGAAACGGACGCCACAGAACCCGAAATGAGCTGAAAATCGACATTCAGCCCATTGCTCCAGCCTTACCCAAAATCCCATCGCGAATGTTAGGTTAACACTTGGCACTTGACAAACGAGTAAACATCATTAGCGTGGCTCTACTTAGCCTTGGGGACCGCGTCATGACGTTTGAGCGAGCGACTGTCGCCGGAATTCTATTTTCGTTGCTGGCCACGTCTGGCGCATCGGCCACGAACCTATTGATCGGCGGGAACTTTTCGGGGTGTAGCGGATACACTTGTTCCGACTGGACGTTCACGCCTTCTGCGGCAGTAGGCGATTTTGGGTACGCAGATCAGTCCGCACTTGCAGCCCCTGGTGGCGGGTATTACGCGGCGTTCGGCGCGGAGAACCCCGCTAAGACCCCGACTCGAATTTCAAATCTGACCGGCTTTCGCCCTCGCCAGCCTTCGCATGAGAAGGAAAGTCAAGGCCAATTGCAGCCACGCGAGAGCGGATTCGATGGTTGCCTCGAAGTCTTTTGACAGACGGCGCGCGCGATTGATCCAGCCGAGCGTTCGCTCGACGACCCAGCGCTTTGGCAGCACGACAAATCCTTTCACCTCTTTGTCGGTTCGCTTGACCACGGTGATGGAAATACGGCTCGCCTCGAAGGCTGCGCGCTGGGCCTCATCCCCTTGATAACCCCCGTCGACGAAGGACATTTTCACCCACGGGCTCTTGCGATGCACGGCTTTCAGCAACGGCGCGAGAGCGTCGCGATCCTGCACGTCGGCGGTCGTGATCTGGCATTCGATGGGCAGACCGATCGTGTCGACAGCGAGATGGCGCTTGCGGCCCTTGACCTTCTTGCCCGCGTCGAAACCACGAGGACCGCCAGCTTCCGTCGTCTTGACCGACTGGCTGTCGACGACAACCGCCGTCGGCGCCCCTTGACGGCCTTCCGCCTCGCGCGCGTCCATCACGAGAACGCTGATGATTTGCGCCCACAGGCCGCTGTCGCGCCATGCGTAGAAGCGGTTTTGCACGGTCGTGAACGGCGGAAAATCCTTTGGCAGATATCGCCATGGGCATCCGCAGCGGATCAAATAAAACAAGGCGTTGAGAATGATCTGGGAATCTGTCGGCTTGCGTCCGCGCCGTTTGGGCGGCGGCAGCAGCGGCGCGATCAGCGCCAACTCGGCCTCCGACATATCGCTTGAATAGCGCGCCCGAATGACTTCATACTTCGCCCGATCGGCCTCGTTCCAAGGCATCGCGAATCTCCCAAAGTTGTTGCAAACCAAGGGAATCAACGGCCGCGAGGCCGGTCAACCAATTTCAGGTCAGGTTCTTATCCCAACTCGATCTCACAGACGTTCGCGACAGTAACAGGTCAATCCTATACGATAAGTTTCGCTGTAGAGGGTTTCCAGGCCAGCTATGCATCTGTTTTCGACGTCACGGCCGGCAGCAGCATGCTACTTCATCTATTTAATACGGCACCATCCACATGGACTACATACTCATTCAACTACACCGCGAACGGTTCTAACACCGAGCTCACGTTTGCGGGAGCGAACAATACAAACTACGACTATCTTGCGAATGTCGATGTGTCGCACGTCAGCAGCGGCGTTCCTGAAACATCAACGTGGGCGATGATGATGATCGGCTTCGCCGGCCTCGGCTTCGTCGCTCACCGTCGAGCGGTGCAGAAACGCTTCGTGGGCTTCTCCGCCGTCTAGGGCCGTTCGCTTAAGAAGGTTGTATGGAACCCGCTAGGCTCTCGGCCTCGCGGGTTTTTTCTCGCCCGCGCCGCACCGTTTCCGTCTCTCAAAACCCCGCCGATTTTAGCCCAAAAATCACTGAGCAGAATTGTTGCTTGAATTATGCACCTGATGGCGGCTCGTGGCACATGTTGAGACGGTCGCCGACCTCTAATCAGGAAGGTCGAGCCGAGAGCCGTCGGCTCAGGGTTTTGAACATGTGATGTTGGCCCTGGGCGCGCGTCCCCAAAAAAAAGGCCGCACGGAGGCGGCCTTTTCAAGTTGAAGCGCGTCGCGCGGACTTTCTCGGCGCTCGCCCTGGCGTGCGCCAAAAGCTCGCGCAAGGCGAAAAAAAATCACCGCGAATAGAATTCGATGACCAGATTCGGCTCCATCTGCACCGGATAGGGCACTTCCGTCGGCAGCGGAATGCGGGTCATCTTGGCGGTCATCTTGGAATGATCGACCTCGAAATATTCCGGCACGTCGCGCTCGGCCAGGCCGACCAATTCGAGCACCGTCACCAGCTGGCGCGAGGCTTCCTTGACCTCGACCACATCGCCCGGCTTGACCAGGTAAGACGCAATATTGACGCGGCGGCCGTTGACCTTGACATGGCCATGGTTGACGAACTGGCGCGCCGCGAAAACGGTCGGGACGAATTTGGCGCGATAGACGACGGCGTCGAGGCGGCGCTCCAGCAGACCGATCAGGTTATCCGAGGAGTCGCCCTTCATGCGGATCGCCTCGGCGTAATATTTGCGGAACTGCTTTTCCGAAATATTGCCGTAATAGCCCTTGAGCTTCTGCTTGGCCTTGAGCTGGGTGCCGAAGTCGGACAGCTTGCCCTTGCGGCGCTGGCCGTGCTGGCCGGGGCCATATTCGCGGCGGTTGACCGGGCTCTTCGGGCGGCCCCAGATGTTCTGGCCCATGCGGCGGTCGATTTTATATTTGGCTTCGGAACGCTTGGTCATTTCAGTCCTCAAAAACTGACGGCATGAGGACAGCCCCCGCGTGACCGCAGTGAAGCGGCGCGGAAAAACGTCCCCCCGCCGCGCGGGTGGAACGCCCCCTCCTCTATCTGGAGTTTTTGCGCATATTCTGATCGAAAAAGTCTGCAACTTTTTCGGAATATGCGGCCAGATCGACAGACGGCTCACTGGAACAGGAGCGGCCACGGGTGCGAAAAAACATCGCTCAGGCGGAGCCCGCGCGAAGATCAGGCCTTCTATCGGCCGAATGCTGCAAAGTCAATCGCGAGCCCGCGTTTTCAGGCGAGACGAACCAATTGCTTGCCGAAATTGCCGCCTTCGAGCATGTCGAGGAAGGCTTTGGGCGCCGCCTCGATCCCTTCGGCGATGGTTTCACGCCATTTCAGCTTGCCGGCGAGATAAAGCCCGGCCAGTTCGCGCAAGGCTTGCGGCCAAAGATCGAGATGGTCCGACACGATAAAGCCCTGCAGCTTGATGCGCTTCACCAGAACCAGGCGCAGATCCGGCAGAGACGTCGTTTCCTTGCCTTCATAGGACGCGATGGCGCCACAAAGCGCAATGCGGGAAAAATCATTCAGGCGGCGCAGGCATGCGGCGAAGCACTTGCCGCCCACATTCTCGAACAGGCCATCGATCCCTTTGGGAACAGCCGCCTTAAGATCGGCGTCGAAATTGTCCGAGTAATGATCGACGCAGGCGTCGAAGCCCAGTTCCTCGACGGCATAGGCGCATTTGGCGGCGCCGCCCGCTATGCCCACGGCGCGAGCGCCCGCCGCCTTGGCGAGCTGTCCAACGACCGAACCGACCGCGCCGGTCGCCGCCGAGACGACAATGGATTCGCCGGCCTTGGGCGCAATGATCCTGTTCAGGCCATACCAGGCGGTCACGCCCGGCATGCCGAGCGCGCCGAGCCAGGCCTGAATCGGAACGCCCGGCGTATCGAGCTTGCGCAAGGCGGCGCCGTCGTCGATCGAAAAAGTCTGCCAGCCGCCCATGCCGACGACCTTGTCGCCCACGGCGAAATGCGGGTTTTTCGAAGCGACCACCTCGCCCACCGTCCCCCCGATCATGGGCTGGCCGATTTCCTGACTGGCGGCGTAGGAGCGCGCCTCGTCCATCCGCCCGCGCATGTAAGGGTCGAGCGAGAGGAATTCGTGCCGCACCAGAACCTGGCCAGGCCCGGGCTCGCCGAGCTCCTTTTCGAAGATCGCGAAATTGGCGAGGCTCGCCTTGCCGGCCGCCGGAGGACGCGAGGCCAGGACGATTCCCTTGTTGACCGGCATGATTTCCTCCATAGCATGGGCAGAAACATCGTTCAGCTTAACGCATAAACGCTGCGTTCAGCCTCAAAGCCTTGAGATTCTTTTGGCGCCGCCGCCCAAATTCGCAAGAACCATGACCCGCGCCCCTAAAATTCTCGTCTTCGATTCCGGCCTCGGCGGGCTGACCGTGTTTCGCGCGCTCGCCGCGCAGCGCCCGGACGCGGATTATGTCTATGCCGCCGACGATCTCGGCTTCCCCTATGGCTCCAAGTCCGAGGACGAGGTCAAGGCTTTGGTTCTCGCCGCTCTCGAACGTCTGATCGCCGATCATGCGCCAGACTGCGTAGTCATCGCCTGCAACACCGCCTCGACTCTGGTCCTGCCCATGCTGCGCGCGCGCTGGCCCAAAATTCCCTTTGTCGGCACGGTGCCGGCGATCAAGCCGGCGGCGGAAGGATCGCGCTCGCGCCTGATTTCGGTGCTGGCCACGCCCGGCACGGTGGCGCGCGATTATACCCGCGAGCTGATCGAGAAATTCGCCCATGACTGCGAGGCGACCCTCGTCGGCTCCAAGACCCTCGCCGGCCTCGCCGAGGCCTTCATGCAGGGCGAAGAGGTCGCGGACGAGGCCATCGCGCGCGAAATCGCGCCCTGTTTCGTCGAGAAAGGCGGCCGGCGCACCGATGGGATCGTGCTCGCCTGCACCCATTATCCGCTGCTGCTCGATGCTTTCATCCGGCTTGCGCCCTGGCCGGTCCGCTGGATCGACCCCGCCCCGGCCATCGCGCGGCGCGCCGATCATGTCCTGTCCGAGCGCTTCCCCAATCATAAAGTGCGCGACGCGGCTTTCACCTTCGTCTTCACCAGCGGCGCGGCCCCGGCGCCGCGGCTGATGAAGACCATCGAGCTTTTGCGGGCGAAAATCGCGCGTGAAACCCACGCCCGCGCCCCGGCGTGAAGCTCAGCCGAACCTGTTGCTCTTCGGGAAACCCTTGGGCGGCAGGCGGCCGGCGTCGGCGCGGTGGCCAAGCCATTCGGTCAAGGCCTCCGCCGCGACATTGAAGATGCGGCCTGCCGGATCGGTCCAGCTCAGGCCCTCGGCGAGGTTGAACGTCTTGAGGTCGGACAGGCCGCCGTCCTTGTAGCGCTGGATGCGCACGCCCTTGCCGCGAGTCATTTCGGGGAGTTCGGACAGCGGGAAGCACAGAAGTTTTCTGTTCTCGCCGATGACCGCGACATGGTCGCCCGCGACCGGGACGATGAAGCGCGCCTTGGCCGGCGCGTCCACGCCCAGAAACATCTTGCCCTTGCGGGTGTTGCCGATCATGTCGTCCTGGTTCGCCAGGAAGCCGCGCCCGTCGCTGGCCGCGACGATCATCCTGCCGCCCGCGCCATAGACGAAGACCGCCGCGACGTCTTCATTGTCGTCGATATCGGCGAGCAGCCGGATCGGCTCGCCGGCGCCGCGCCCGCCCGGCAGTTTCGACGCTTCCAGCGTGAAAATCTTGCCGCCGGTGGACAGAACCAGGATCTTCGAAGTGGTCTCGGCGAAGAAGGACAGACGAAAAGAATCGTCGCCCTTGAATTGCAGGCTGGACAGGTCGGCGACCTGGCCTTTCAGCGCGCGAATCCAGCCCTTCTGGCTGACGACCACGGTGATCGGCTCGCGCTCGACCAGAACATCGGCGAGATCGAAATTTTCGGCTCCTTCAGGCGGCGCCTCGAAGGTGCTGCGGCGCTTGCCCAGCGCCGTCATCGGCCCCCATTTCTTTTTGATCTCGCGGATTTCGCAGGTGATCGTCTTCCACTGCCGCGATTCGTCGCCGAGCAAGGTCTCGATATCGGCCTTTTCCTTCAGCAGTTCGGCGTGCTCCCGACGCAGCTCCATTTCCTCCAGCCGCCGCAGCGAGCGCAGCCGGGTGTCGAGGATGTAATTGGCCTGATTGTCGGTCAGCGCGAAGGTGGTTTTCAGCTTTTCCTTGGGCTCGTCCTCCTCGCGGATGATGCGGATCACCTCGTCGAGATTGAGGAAGGCGATAATCATGCCGGCGAGGACTTCGAGCCGGCGCTCGATCTCGGCCAGACGGAAACGCGAACGGCGGATCAGCACATTGCGGCGATGGTCGAGCCATTGCCGCAGGGTCTCGGGCAGCGACAAAACGCGCGGCGCCACCCCATCGACCAGGACATTCATGTTCATCGCAAAGCGGCTTTCCAGCTCGCTCATGCGGAACAGGCTTTCCATCATCACGCCCGCGTCCACATTGCGCGCGCGCGGCTCCAGCACGATGCGGACGTCTTCCGCCGATTCGTCGCGCACGTCGGCGAGCAGCGGCAGTTTCTTCTCGTTGACCAGTTCGGCCAGTTTCTCGATCAGCCGCGACTTCTGCACGCCATAGGGGATTTCGGTGACAACGGCGTTCCACACGCCGCGGGCGCCCTCTTCCTTCGTCCAGCGCGCGCGGATGCGGAACGAGCCGCGCCCGGTGCGATAGGTCTCGGCGATGGCTTCGCGCGAATCGACGATCACGCCGCCGGTGGGGAAATCCGGCCCCGGCACGAAGATCATGAGCTGGTCGGAATCGGCATTGGGATTGGCGATGAGATAAAGCGCGGCGTCGCAGAGTTCGGCGACATTATGCGGCGGGATCGAGGTCGCCATGCCGACAGCGATGCCCTGCGCGCCATTGGCGAGCAGATTAGGAAAAGCGGCGGGCAGGACCACCGGCTCCTTGAGGTCGCCGGAATAATTCTCGCGTAAGTCGACGGCGTCTTCGTCAATGCCTTCGAGCAGGGCGCGGGCGACATCGGTCATGCGCGCTTCGGTATAGCGGTAGGCGGCGGCGCCGTCGCCGTCGATATTGCCGAAATTGCCCTGCCCGTCGACCAGCGGATAGCGCGAGGAAAAATCCTGCGCCAGCCGCACCAAAGCGTCATAGATCGCCTGATCGCCATGGGGATGGAACGAGCCCATCACGTCGCCGACGATTTTCGCGCATTTCTTGAACGGCGAGCCGGGATCGAGCCGCAAGATATGCATGCCATAGAGGATGCGGCGGTGGACGGGCTTGAGCCCGTCGCGCGCGTCCGGCAGCGCCCGGCCCATGATGGTCGAGAGCGCATAGGCGAGATAGCGCTCTTCCAGCGCGTCGCGCAGATTGATCGGCTGGTTGTTCTCGCCGGGCGGCGGCACATGCGGTTTGGCCATGGGCGAAAGCCATAGAGCAGCCGGGCCGCCGGTTCAAGTTCCCTGTTTGTACCAAAGCTTTTTTAGGAAAAATGTTGCCTTTTGGCACTAGCATGGTCGCGTCGTGGCGGTTAGAACACGACAAATTTCACCCCGGTGGAACCTTAATCCTCCTGAACTGTTCCGATTTCGAAAGCCGAAAGCCCGATCGCGAAAGACGAATCGTCACATCGCAGGGTTTTGGCGTCGGAATTGATGACTGAGGCAGTCATGAAAGCGTCAATTCATCTGATACCGGCGTTGTTTTTGCTGGCGCTTCTCGGATTTTTCGCCCTCGCTTTTCTCTCGCCCATGGGGCAGGTGATGGCGGAAGACGGCGCGCCTGGCTTCAACGCCGCCACTCAGAGCGAGACCGCGCAGAGCCAGCAATGCGAGGACCGCGAGGTCGAAACCGACGAAGGCTATGGCGTGTCGCACACGGAAATCCGCCGCGTGTGCCACTGAGAAGCGCAATTTTGGGTTGAACAAGCGGCCTTTGCGGGCCGTTTTTTTTATCCTCAAAATCGTGCGATGAAGACGGCGCGCGAATCGGGCGCGGTCAGGCCGCGCGGCGCGAAAACATCGCGGGTCAGGAAAAATTCGGTGAGCCGGAAGCCCTCGCGCAGACGGTCGCGCTCGACCGGGACGCCCGGCGGCTCGCGCAGAAAGGCCGGCAGCGGCAGCAGCCGCGCCGCCCAGGGCGCGCCGGCCGCGCGGCTGACGGCGCGGCCCGATTTCGGCGAGACATAAATCAGTTCGTCGCGCGCGCCAGTCGCCGCGCATTGCTCGAGATCGAGGCCGAAACCCAGTTCGGCCAGCAAGGCCAGTTCGAAATGGGCGAACAGCGCCGGCGCCAGCGGCGTGGTCAGATGTTGGAGCAGGACATGGGCGCGGTCGTAAAGGCCGGGATGGGGATCGCGCTCGGGCAGAAGCCGCAGCAGCGCGCCGAGCCAGTTGACGCCATGCAGGCCCTGCGGATTCGACAGCAGCAGATCGGTGCGCAGGACCGCCGCCTCGACGGCGTAAACCCCGAGGTGCTCTTCCAGCCGCGCCCGCCAGGAAACCTCGACCTCATTGCCGGGCTGGAGCACCGGCTGCATGGTCTTGGCGCGCCCGCCGCGGACCACGCCGAGATGGCGGCCGTGGCCGCGCGTCATCAACTCCAGGATGACGCTGGTCTCGCCATGTTTCTTCAGGCCGAGGATCAGGCCGCGCTCCGACCATTGCATGGCCGCAGGCCTCTCAGTTCCTGGGGAAGTCCAGCCCCATTTCGCGATAACGCTCCGGGTCGTCGCCCCAATTCTCGCGCACTTTGACGAACAGGAACAGATGGATGTTCTGTTCCGCCGCCTCGATGATTTCTTTCCGCGCCGCCTGGCCGATGGCCTTGATGGTGCGCCCGCCCTCGCCGATCACGATCTTTTTCTGGCCGTCGCGGGTCACGAAAATCGTTTGTTCGACCCGTGCGGACCCGTCCTTCTGGTCGGTCCACATCGTGGTCTCGACCGTGGACTGGTAGGGCAATTCGTCGTGAAGGCGCTCGAACATCTTTTCGCGGGTGATTTCGGCGGCGAGCGCCCGCAAGGGCGCGTCGGATATTTGATCCTCGGGATAGAGCCAAGGGCCTTCCGGCATATAGGCGGCGAGCTTTTGGCGGAATTTCTCGACGCCATGGCCTTTGAGCGCCGAGATCATGAAGGTGTCGGCGAAAGGCAGACGCGCATTGAGATCGGCGGCGAGACCAAGCAGTTTTTCATGCTCGATCGTGTCGATCTTGTTGAGAACCAGAATCCTCGGCGCCTTGAGCTGCGGCAGCTTTTCAAGAATCGCCTCGACTTCCTCGTCCGCGCCCTTGCGGGCGTCGACCAGCAGGCAGACCGCATCGGCGTCGCCCGCCCCGCCCCAGGCGGAAGTGACCATGGCCCGGTCGAGCCGGCGCTTGGGCGCGAAAATGCCGGGCGTATCGACGAAAATGATCTGCGCCGCGCCTTCGAGCGCGATGCCGCGCACCAGAGCGCGGGTGGTCTGCACCTTGCGCGAGACGATCGAGACCTTGGCGCCGACCAGCTGGTTGAGCAGCGTGGACTTGCCGGCGTTGGGCGCGCCGATCAAAGCGGCGAAGCCGCAACGCGAGGGATTTTCGGTTTCGCTCACGCGCTGTCCTTCCACACGCCCTCGCGGGTCAGGAATTTTTGGGCGCCGGCCTGTTCGGCGAAACGCTTGGACGAGCCCTGCGCCGCCACCGGCTCGAAACCGCTGACCGTCACCTCGATGACGAAGACCGGCGCATGATCCGGCCCGAGCCGGCCGGACTGGCGATAGGCCGGCGGCGGCAGGCCGCGCCCCTGCGCCCATTCCTGCAAGGCGGTCTTCGGATCGCGCAAAGGCCGGGCGGGATTGAGCATTCTGTCGTTGAAAAAGCGCCGCACGGTCTCGCGCGCCGCCGAAAAGCCGGCGTCGAGGAAAATGGCGCCGAGAATGGACTCGCAGACATCGCCGAGGATCGCGCCCTTGGCGGCGCCGCCGGTCTGCGCCTCGCCCTCGCCCAGCCGCACGACTTCGCCGACGCCCCAGTCGCGCGCCACCTCGGCGCAGGTCTCCTTGCGCACCAGATCGGCGAGCCGGCGTGACAATTCGCCTTCCTCGGCCTGCGGGAATTGCGAAACAAGCATTTCCGACACCGCGAGGCCCAGCACGCGGTCGCCCAGAAATTCAAGCCGCTGATAGGAATCGACCCGCCTTTGCGCCTGGGCCGCCGGCAAGGCGCTGACATGAGTCAGCGCGCGCTCCAGCAGCGCCGGATCGACGAAAAAATGACCGATGCGCTCCTGCAAGCCGGCGAGCGCGCCTGAATCCGGCTCCCGCACCGGCTTTGCCTTCATCGGACCACTTTGAACAGGCGATTGGCGCGCAGGGTCCAGGGCCAGCGCCAGAATTCCCAGGCCGGCGCCCCATCGACCGAAAAGAAGATCAGATCCGCCCGGCCCTCGATATTTTCGAACGGCACGTAGCCGACGCCGCCCTGGTCCGGCGGCACGCGGGAATCGGTGGAGTTGTCGCGATTGTCGCCCATCATGAAATAATGGTTCGGCGGCACCAGGAACGGCCCGGCGTTGTCGTTGAACCCTTCGTCGCCCTGGATTTCGATGATCCTGTGGACGACACCGTTGGGCAGGGTTTCCTTGTAGGTGGGCACGGGGCCGTAATGGCCGTAGAGGTCGTCGGTTTCGACCTGCTTGATCGGTTCGCGCGGAACTTCCTGATCGTTGATATAGAGCCGGCCCTTCTTCATCTCGATCTTATCGCCGGGCAGGCCGATCACGCGCTTGATGTAATCGGTCTCGTTGTCGCGCGGCAGTTTGAACACCACGACATCGCCGCGACGCGGCGCGGAGGCGAAAATCCGGCCCTGGAAAGGCGGAAAGCCCAAGGGGAAGGAATAGCGCGAATAGCCGTAGCTGAATTTGGAGACGAAAAGATAATCGCCGATGTCCAGCGTCGGGATCATCGAGCCCGAGGGAATGTTGAAGGGCTGGAACAGGAAGGTGCGCACGACGAGCGCGATCGCCAGCGCCTGTAGAATGACGACAATCGTTTCGCCGATTCCGCCTTCCGATTTCCTGGCGGCGGGCGCGGTGTCGCTCATGGATTCGCTCATCTTTCTTTCCGTTACTGGGCGCCGGTTGTCGGCGTTTTCTCAGCTTCGCGCAAGGCCGTCGCACGATTCGAGAGCGAAATTTTGGCGCTTTGGAGCGAAGGCGACGCCTGCCGCTCCTTCGCCTTGGCCTCGTCCCACAAAGCGTCCATCTCAGCGAGCGGAACTTCGCCCAATTTGCGGCCCTGGCGCTCCAGCTCCTGCTCTATATAAAGGAAGCGGCGCTCGAATTTGGCGTTGCAGCCGCGAAGGGCCGTGTCGGGATCGGTCTTGGCGTGGCGGGCGAGATTGGCGACCGCGAACAGAACGTCGCCGATTTCGTCGGCGACATGGGCCATGTCGCCGCAGTCGAGCGCCTCCTCGACCTCGTCGCATTCCTCGCGGATTTTCGCCAGCACCAGCCGGGCGTCGTTCCAGTCGAAACCGACCTTGGAGGCCTTTTCCTGCAATTTGACGGCGCGGGTCAAAGCCGGCAGAACGGCGGGCACATCGGCGAGATGGCCCTGGCGCGCCTGTTCCGGCAGGCCGGCCGCGCGCCGCGCCGCCGCCTTTTCCGCCTTTTCCCGCGCCTTGATCTCGGCCCAGGCGCCCTCGACCGCCTCGGGCGTGCGATAGACCGGATCGCCGAAGACATGGGGATGGCGGCGGATCATCTTGGAGGTGACGGCCTCGACCACCCCGCCGAAATCGAACAGCCCGCTTTCGCGCGCCATTTGCGCGTGGAACACCACCTGCAACAGCAGGTCGCCGAGTTCGTCGCGCAGATCGATGAAATCCTCGCGCTCGATGGCGTCCACCACTTCGCAGGCTTCTTCGATCGCATAAGGCGCGATGCTCTTGAAGTCCTGCGCCAGATCCCAGGCGCAGCCGGTTTCCGGCGTGCGCAGGGCGACCATGATTTCGAGCAGACGCTCGATGTCGCGCGAAGGCTGCATATTGTCATCCCAAATGAAAAGAGCAGGGTTTTGGCCCTGCTCTTGACGATTTTTCTACTCGATGCGCGCCAAGGCTCAAGCGAGCGCGATGGCGACCGCTTCGCGGCCCTTCTGGGTGTCCACGACCTTCATGGTCACGGGCTGGCCCTCGGGGAGAGCGGAAATCCCGGCCTTGCCGAGAATGGAAATATGGACGAACACGTCCTTGCCGCCGTCATTGGCCTGGACGAAGCCAAAGCCCTTGGCGCCGTCGAACCATTTGACCGCGCCCTGCAAGTCCACGGCGTTGGTCACGTCGGGCTGGCGGCGCTGCGGCGCGGGCCGCGACGGGTCGAACGCGCGCTGCGGCGCGCGCTCGGCGGCGCCGGCGGTGTCCACTTCCAGAACGCGGGTGACCTGCTGGCCCTTGACGCCATTGGCGACCAGAACCTTGAGCTTGGCGCCCGGAGGAACGCTCTCGAAGCCGGCCGATTGCAGCGCGCCGATATGCAGGAAGGCGTCGCCGCCCGCATTGGCGATCTCGACAAAGCCAAAGCCCTTGTCGCCCTTGAACCATTTCACGACGGCGTCGACGGCGTTGGCGGCGCTGGCGCCCGTAGCCGGCGGGGGCGCGAATTCTCCGCCGAAACCGCCGCCCATGGGCGGGCGATCGAAGGCGCGAGGCTGGCGAAATTGGCGCGGACTGTCGAATGAAGAAGGCCCGTCGTCATCAAAACCGCGCTTACGGGGCCCACGAAAATCTCTACCTTTGCTCATGTCCGCCTTTAGTTCTCCGCCATTTTCAATTCCGCCGCCGGTCCACATGTGAAGCCGCACGACGCCACCTTCCCGCGACAATCGCAATTGACCGCCGGGAATTGCCAGCCGATGGTGTCTGAATTTCCTGTCCAAAGCCCGCGCAATAGCCTTTTAGCAGCAAACGGCCCCGTTTGGCTAGATTTATTCGTTCGCAAACCGCGACTCGGTTGATAAAAATGGCGGCAAAAGCGCCCGTTTTTGGCGCCGCCGGCCTGTCGGAATCTGAATATTCGGCCGGCATCACAATTTCGTGAAGCGCCGCAGCGCCGATTAAAGCGCGCGGCGCATGCCGACGATTCGCCCTTTGGCGAAAAAACCCAGATGACGAATTCCGCTTCGCCGTAACGCACAAGCCCGAGCGAGCGCCTTCCGGCGTCAATATAGAATCCTCTGTTTCGTCGTCGCGGCAACGGTGAAGCTCGCGACGGGAAAAATATTCGCCCACGGTTTCCAGACGTGGGTCGCGCTGATGGTGACGACGCCGCCCGGGCTGTCGCCGGGTGAAAAGCTGGGAAAAGATTTCGCGCAAAAGTTGAAGTTCCAGCGCCATCCCAAAACAGGCCGCCGCCCCCAGGCGCGACGGAATTCCGCTCAATTCACGCCTCTCGCCACCGACGGGTTCACGCGCTCGAAGGACTTCGCCCAGGGCGCGGAGGTTTCGGTGATCAATTTCCGCCCGCGCACCAGTTGCGCCGGATCGGCGATGAGGCGTGCGATCTCGGCGGCCGGGCGCGGCTTGCTGAAGAGATAGCCCTGGGCCTCGTCGGCGCCGTTGGCGCGCAGGATTTCGAATTGCTCGATGGTTTCGACGCCTTCGACCAGCATGTCGATGCCCAGTTCCGAGACGATCGCCTTCACCGCCTTGATGATCGCGAGCGACGTCCCATTCTTGTTCATGTCGCGGACGAAGCTCTGGTCGATCTTGACCTTGTTGGGCCGGAAGCGACTGAGATAAGCCAGCGACGAATAGCCCGTGCCGAAGTCGTCGAGCGCGACGCGCACCCCCATCTCGCGGATTTCGTCGATGGTCGCCAGCACGGAATCGGCGTCATGCATCAGCACCGATTCCGTGATTTCCATTTCCAGCCGCGCGGCGGGGAATTTGGTCTCCTTGAGCACCCGGCGCACCATTTCGATCACATTGCCGCGGGTGAACTGGATCGCCGAAAAATTCACCGCCAGCCTCACGTCGCGCGGCCATGACATGGCGTCGACGCAGGCTTGGCGCAGCACCCATTCGCCGAGTTGGACCACCACCCCGGATTCTTCCGCGATGTCCATGAATTCGCCCGGCGAGACCATGCCACGCGTGGGATGGCGCCAGCGCACCAAAGCCTCGCAAGCGGAAATGCGCCGCTTGGCGAGACTGACGATCGGCTGGTAATGGACCTCGAGCTCGTTGCGGCCGATGCCGAGGCGCAGATCGTGTTCGAGCACCTGCTTGCGCAGCGCGTTATCCGCCATGCTCTTGTCGAAAAAGCGGAAGGAGCCGCGGCCTGCGTCCTTGGCGGCGTAAAGCGCCATGTCGGCCGCCTTCATCAGTTCGGCGGCGTTGGCGCCGTCGCGCGGCGCCATGGCTATGCCGATCGAGGCGGCGATCAGCAGTTTCGCGCTGTCGACATGATAGGGCTCGCTGAGGGTTTCGACCGCCTGCGCCGCGAACAGCCCCGCCGCGTCGCGTTCGCAACGGCGCAGGAAGACGAATTCGTCGCCGCCGAGCCGCGCCACCATTTCGCCATCGCCCGCCATTTCGCGCATTCGTTTGGCGACCCGTTGCAGCAGCTTGTCGCCGGTCGGATGCCCCAGGGAATCGTTGACATGTTTGAAGCGGTCGAGATCCACCAGCATCACCGCGAAGGGCGGCGCGTCCTCGCCCATCGCCGCCGTCGCCCGCTCCAGCTCCTCGCGGAAACTGCCGCGGTTGGACAGGCCGGTCAGATCGTCGAGGCGGGACAGGCGCTCGGCGCGGCGCTCCGACTGGCGGCGCGCGGTGCAATCCTCGATCAGCATGGAAAAACCGTCGGGGACCGGCAGGAAGGTGAATTCCATGCAGCGATCGTCGATCAGATCGACGGCTTCGACGAAACGGGCGCGGCGGCGCGCCATGTTGCGCGCCGCGTCGCACAGGATTTCCACGCTCTGCGCGGCCTTCGGCCGGACTCCGAGCTTCCTGGCAAGCAATTCCTCGGCCGCCAGCCCCCGCGCGAAATGGCCCAGCAGGCGAAACATCCGCAGGAACTGGCTGTTGCAGGCGATCAGCTTGCCCTGGGCGTCGAACATGCCGACGCATTGGCTCATGCCGTTCAGCGCCGCCGTGAACTGGCGCTCCGCCTCCAGCGCCTTGGCGTTCATTCGGGCGCGCCGCCGCGTCGCCAGGAAAAGAGAGAAGCCGACGCTGAGCGCCGCCGCCAGCGCGACCGGCGCATGGCGGTCCCAGTTGAAGGCGAGCCCAATCGCGAACAGGCCGAAGCCGACGGCCGCCTGGAGGTCGACGATATGCGCCGGCGCGCTGTCGCGTTCGGCGGTCAGCACGACATAGCTGAAAGTGGAGATCGCCGCCGCGAGGCGGAACGATTCGGGCGCGCCCGATATGGCGGCGGCGAGGGTCACGAAGCCAAGCGCCGCCGCCACGGCGATCATCGCCAGACTGCGCGCGGCCAAGGGCGGGCCCGCTTCCTCGCCCGACCGGGGCCAAAGCGTTTCGACGGCGATCTTGCCCGCCGCCGTCACGAGCAAGATCCAGGCCGCGATGCTGACGAGCGCGCCGAAATCGCCGCCAAGCAGCGCGCCGCCGAGCGTCAGGGCCGGCACGGCGTCCATGATCAGGCCGCCGTCGCCCAGTCCCCGCGTTTCTTCGCCGCCGCGCGCGGCGGCGAAAGGATCGGCGCTCTGGTAAGACCGCGACGCGGCCGAAACTGTCGTCAACGCAAAACCTCGCCCCGAACATCGGCCTGGGGCCGCAATCGGCCGCAAGGCCCCGACATTAACCGGACGAGGTAAACAACAATTCAACTCAAAGTTGTCTTTTCGTCATCATGCACTTTGCGCGCCGGCGTGCGTCAAGCCCGATCTCGCCGACGCGGGCTTCATCGGACCGTCGGAATGGCTGTATAGATCGGGAGCCGTGGGGCCGCGTTCACGCCGGCGACGTCGGGTGGACAGTGAATGTCGGAGCGAAGTTCGGATGAAACAGGCCCTATCGCCAAAGGACGCGGCCAATATGATACCCGACGGCGCCGTGTTGATGATCGGCGGGTTCATGGGCGTCGGAAGCCCGCACCGGATCATCGAAGCCTTGGTCGAAGCGGGACGCAAGAACCTCACGATCATCGGCAACGACGCCGGACGCGCCAATTACGGCATTGGCCGCCTGTTTCACGAAGGCCGGGCGCGCAAGCTCGTCGCCTCGCATATCGGCCTCAATCCGGAAGTCCAGAAAGCCATGATCGACGGCGAGATCGAGGTCGAGCTGGTCCCGCAGGGCACGCTCGCCGAACGCATCCGCGCCGCCGGCTTCGGCCTGGGCGGCGTCCTGACCAAGACGGCGCTCGGCACCATCGCCGCGGAGGGCCAGAAGGTGATCGACATCGACGGCGAGCCATGGCTCTACGCCCCGCCACTGCGCGCCGATTTCGCGCTGCTGCACGCGGATCGCGCCGATTACAACGGCAATCTCGTCTATCAGCTCACCGCGACCAATTTCAACCCGGTCATGGCGACCGCCGCGACGACGGTGATCTGCGAATCGCGCGAAATCCTCCCGGTCGGCATGATCTCGCCCGATCACGTCAACACGCCCGGCGTGCTGGTCGATTATCTCATCCGCAGGGAGTTGCCCTATGACCCCCGTTGAAATCATTCAGCGCCGGGTGGCGCGCGAGCTTCATCCCGGCACGCTGGTTAATCTCGGCATCGGCCTGCCGACCGGCGTCGCGCAATATATCGACCCCGGCGCCGGCATCCTGTTCCAGTCGGAAAACGGGATTGTCGGCATGGGGGCGCGCCCGCCGGAAGGCATGGAGGATGAGGAGCTGACCGACGCCGGCGGCGTTTTCACCGGCGCCGTTCCCGGCGCGGCGACGGTGGACAGCACTTTTTCCTTCGGCCTGATCCGCGGCGGCCATCTCGACGCCACCGTGCTCGGCGGCCTCGAAGTGGACGAACAAGGCCATCTCGCCAATTGGGTCGTGCCGGGCAAGATGGTCCCCGGCATGGGCGGGGCAATGGACCTTGTCTCGGGCGCGCGCCGGGTGATCGTCGCCATGCAGCACAGCGCCAAGGGCAGAGCGAAAATCGTGCCGAAATGCGCGCTGCCGCTCACCTCCACCCGTCGCGTCACCCTGATCGTCACCGAAATGGCGGTGATCGAGCCGACCGAAGCCGGGCTGGTCCTGCGCGAACGCGCGCCGGGAGTTGAAGTGGACGCCATCGCCGCCGCGACCGGCGCGAAATTGATCGTCCCGGACCATGTGCCGGAAATGGTTTTGGGCGCCTGAACAATCAACCGCGCGGGCGCTGCGCGCGCGGTCATAAATCCGGCTTCAGTCCACGACCGGGCTGCCGTCCTCCCGGATGACCTCGCCGGGGTTGGGAAAAGTCATGGTCGGCTCCTCGACGCAGGCGGTCAAGCGTTCGTTCATCCAGGGCGAGACGGCGCCAGGCTCCTCCAGCTTGAAAAAGCCGGTTCGGGCGGCGACCAGTTCGCGCGCGTCGGCCGTCGTCAGAGCGCAGGTCCAGACATGGGATCTTTCGACCGAATATTTCCAGGACGGGTCGTCTGCGTCGATCGGCTCCAGGCGAAAAACCTTCATATTCACTCTCCCGTTGTTCCGGTTGAAAATAGGTTCGCGATCAGGCCTTGGCGGATCGCAGCCGCAGCTCCTCGCCGTCGAGCAAGAAACGGCCATAGCCGCAATGATGCAAGGTTTTCGCTTTTGCGCGCCCCGGCTCGATCCAGGCCTTCACCGCTTCGAGAATGAACAGGTTATAGCGCGCGACCATTCGGCGATCCACGACCTTGCATTCGATATTGACGGCGCATTGCGCGATCCGCGGCGCCGAGACCTCGCGGCCCGGCACGGCGGTCAGGCCGAAACGCGCGAATTTATCGACCTCGCGGCCGGAGCAATTGCCGATGGCGACGACCGTCTCCGCCAAATCGGCAGGCGGGATCGCGATCACGCATTCGCCGGTTTTCTTCAGCGCCCGGTGAGAAAAATTGGCCTCGCTGACGACGCAGGCGATCAGCGGCGGATTGAACTCCACCATCATGTGCCAGGACATGGTCATGACATTGAAACGGCCGCCGTCGGCCGTGGTCACCAGCACGACGGGTCCGGGTTCGAGCTTTTGATAAACCTTGCCAAGGTCGAGGCTGCGCATGGACTCAATCTGGCGGCGCGACAGGCCGGCCGCAAGGCGCCGCGACAAATTCCGTGTCGATTTGCGCTCTCTTCGCGCCCAAGCCATGATCGTCGCCCGTTGCGCCGGGAATCGCCCCGTGAAAAACCAAAGACCCGTCTGTTTCGAGGTGTTCTCGGCTTTCCTGCGGCTGGGCCTGACCAGTTTCGGCGGCCCGGTGGCGCATCTGTCCTATTTTCGCGCCGAATTCGTCGAACGCCGGAAATGGCTCGACGAAAAGGCCTATGCCGACATTGTCGCTTTGTGCCAGTTCCCGCCCGGCCCAGCCAGCAGCCAGGTCGGCATCGTCCTCGGGATGCTGCGCGCCGGTTTTTTCGGCGGCCTCGCCGCCTGGGCCGGCTTCGCTTTGCCTTCGGCGCTGGCGCTCATCGTCTTCGCCTATGGAATTGGCTGGATCGGCGACATTTCCCATGTCGCCTGGCTGCATGGGCTGAAGATCGTCGCCGTCGCCGTGGTCGCGCAGGCCGTGTGGGGCATGGCCAAAAACCTGTGTCCCGACCGTGAGCGGGCGAGCCTCGCCATCGCCGCGACCGTCCTGACTCTCGCCGTTCCGTCGGCCGCCGGCCAGATCGGCGCGATCGTCGCCGGCGGGCTCATCGGCTGGCTTTTTCTTCCCGCCGCCGCCGACGGCCCGCACGCGCCCCTCCTCATTCCGATGCCCCGCGTCCATGCCGCCGTCGCGGCGGCGCTTTTCGCTTTTCTGCTGATCGGCCTGCCCCTGCTGGCTGAAGCGACGTCAAGCCACGCGCTCGCTTTGTTCGCCAGTTTCTATCGCTCCGGCGCGCTGGTGTTTGGCGGCGGCCATGTCGTCTTGCCCTTGTTGCAACAGGCGGTGGTTCCGCAGGGCTGGATCGGCAACAGCGCCTTCCTCGCCGGCTATGGCGCCGCGCAGGCCGTTCCCGGCCCGCTCTTCGCCTTCGCCGCTTATCTGGGCGCCGCGATGAAGGATCCCCCGAACGGCTGGACAGGCGGGCTTCTGTGTCTCGTCGCCATCTATCTGCCGTCCTTCCTGTTGCTGATCGCCGCCTTGCCGTTCTGGGATGCTTTGCGCCATCGCGCCGCGGTGCAATCCGCGCTCAAGGGCGTCAACGCCGCCGTCGTCGGCCTTCTGCTGGCGGCGCTTTACAATCCGGTCTGGACCGGCGCTATCTTTTCGCCGCGCGATTTCGCCTTGGCCGTTGTGGCCTTGCTGTTGCTCGCGGCCTGGAAAGTCCCGCCCTGGGCGGTGGTGGTCCTGGGGGCTGTGGCGGCGTCCGTCTGAGGGTTTTTGGTTTCGAAATGCATCTTCTCCATGGAATTTTCGGCGTGGCCGGTCTGCTCGGTCTCGCCTTTCTCTTCAGCGAGAACCATCGCGCCATTCCCTGGCGGGTGGTCTTCGCCGGACTCGGCCTGCAAGTCGCGCTCGCCGTGCTGCTGCTGAAATTCCCGCCGGCCGGCGCCTTCATGGCGGCGCTCGCCCATGGGGTGGGCGCGCTCGATCGCGCGACCGAGGCGGGAACCAGCTTCGTTTTCGGCTATCTCGGCGGCGCGCCTTTGCCCTTCGCGCCCAATGGCCAGGGTTCCAGCCTGGTCCTGGCCTTTCAGGTCTTTCCGCTGATTCTCGTCATCGCCGCTCTGTCCTCCCTGCTGTTTCATTGGGGAATCATGCAAAGAATCGTCGCCGGCATGGCCTTCGTCCTGCGCCGCGCGGTCGGAATCGGCGGCGCGCTCGGCACCGGCGCGGCGGTCAATTTTTTCGTCGGCATGGTCGAATCGCCGATCCTGATCCGGCCCTATCTCGCGCAGATGCAGCGCGGCGAACTGTTCGCCCTGATGAGCGCCGGCATGGCGGGCATAGCCGGCTCGGTCATGGCGATCTATGGCCATATCCTCGGCCCGGTCCTTCCCGAAGCCTTCCGCCATGTGCTGACCGCCGCTTTCATCTCCGCCCCGGCGGCGATCGCGGTCGCCGCCATTCTGGTGCCTTTCGCCCCGCGCGTGGAGGCCGACGCGCCCATCGTCATCGCGGACCCGCCGCGCAACGCTTTGGAGGCGCTGGCGCGCGGAACCAATGATGGCGTGACCATATTGGTCAATGTGCTGGCCCATCTGATCGTGCTGCTGGCGCTGGCGGCGCTGGTCAATTCCATGCTCGCCGCATTGCCCGAACTATGGGGCGCGCCGCTCAGCCTGCAACGCATTTTCGCCTGGGTTTTCTGGCCGCTCGCCTATCTGATCGGGATCGACGCGCCGGACCTCGACGCGGCGGCGCGGCTGCTGGGGGTAAAGACCACGCTCAACGAATTCATCGCTTTCGTCGATCTCGCCGCGACCCCGGCGAGCGCCCTCAGTCCGCGTTCGCGCCTGATCCTGACTTATGCTTTGTGCGGTTTCGCCAATTTCGGCTCGGTCGGCATTCTGGTCGGCGGCCTGAGCGCCATGGCGCCCGAGCGCAAGCACGATGTCATCGCGCTCGGGCTCAGGGCGCTCGCCGCCGGAACCCTGGCCTCGCTGATGGGCGGCGCCGTCATTGGCGCCATGAATTGACGAGGCTGGCGCCCTGGCCACGCCGCGCGATTGACCGTAAAGAGCAGGCAGGGAGTTTCGTCCATGGATGTCGATGCGGTCGTCATAGGCGCCGGCGTGGTCGGCCTGGCGGTCGCGCGCCGGCTGGCCCAGGCTGGCCGCGAAGTGATTGTTGTCGAAGCGGAAAAGACCATCGGCGTCCATACGTCGTCGCGCAATTCCGAAGTCATCCACGCCGGCCTTTATTACCCGGAAGGCAGCCTCAAGGCGCGGCTGTGCGTCGAAGGGCGCAAGCTGCTCTACGCCTATTGCGCCGAGCGCGGCGTTCCCGCGCAACGCCTGGGCAAACTGATCGTCGCCACCGACGCAAATCAGATCCCCAAGCTCGAAGCCCTGCGTCGGCGCGGAATCGCCAATGGCGTGGACGATCTCGTCCCGCTCAGCCGCGACGAGGCCCGCCGGCTGGAGCCTGAGGTCGAATGCGTCGCCGCCCTGCTGTCGCCCTCGACCGGCATCGTGGATAGCCATGCGCTGATGCTGTCGCTGCAAGGCGACGCCGAGGCGAAAGGCGCGCGTTTCGCCTTCCAGACCAAGGCGGCGGCCATCGCCCCGCGCGACGGCTTCTATGAGCTGCGCACCGAAGACGGCGACGTCGTCACCTGCGGGGCGATCGTCAATTGCGCCGGCCATGGCGCGCATGAGGTCGCGCGCGCCATCGAAAATTATCCGCCCGACAAAATCCCCCCGCGTTTTTTGGCCAGGGGCAATTATTTCACCGTCTCCGGCCGCACGCCCTTCTCCCATCTCGTCTATCCCATGCCGGTCGAGGGCGGCCTCGGCGTCCATGTGACGCTCGATCTCGGCGGCCGCATGCGGCTCGGACCCGACGTCCATTGGGTGGATGATTTGGACTACACGCCGATCTCCGGCCAGGAGGAAGAATTCCGCGCCGCGGTCATGCGCTACTGGCCCGGGATCGAAAAGCGCGAAATCGCCAGCGCCTATTGCGGCATCCGCCCGAAAATCACCGGCCCCGGCGCCGAGGCCGCCGATTTCCGCATCGACGGGCCGGAGTTGCACGGCATGAAAAATCTGGTGAATTTCTTCGGGATCGAATCCCCCGGTTTGACATCGTCGCTGGCGCTGGCGGAATTGGCGGCGTCCCGGCTTGACCAAATCGGCGCCCGGGAAATACAATCGTTATAACAATTGTTTGCATTGCGACCGCGCCAAGAAGATCGAATGAAGATGTCTCGCTTCTACCGGAATGACGGAGCGTCCCGTTGAACGCGCTCGAAGGTTTCGTCGACCTGGTTCTCCCCACCAAAGTCACCGGTTGGGCCTGGAATCCCAATGCGCCGGGCGCGCGCCAGGAAATCCGCATCGAAATCGATGGCGTTGTCGTCGCGCGAACCACGGCGAATATTTTTCGTCCGGATCTTTTGGCCGATGGCAAGGGCGACGGCAAATATGGCTTCGCCATCGCGCTGGACCCGCCTGTGCCCGTGAGCCGCGACAATTTCAGATGCCTGGCCGGCGAGCCGACCCGTCCGTTGAAGATTGGCGCCAAAGCCTTTCACGCCCCCGCGGAAGCGCCGCCGCCTCCCGAACACGACGAATCCACCAAGCCGGCTTTTCCCGTCTTCATTATCGGCTCGCCGCGTTCCGGAACTTCGATCCTTTCGGCCGCGCTGCGGGCGGCCGGCTATTCCGGCTACGACGAAGGGCATTTGCTGAGCCTGATCAGACGCGTGCTCGAAATCGTCGACGCCCATTTCGACGCCCACGACATGAAATCCAGCGGCGAGTTGCTGTCCCATGTGGACAAGGAAAAGCTCAAACTCGGCATGGCCCTGGTGCTCAAGACGTTCCAGGAGGCGGTCCAGTCCGGCGAGCCGTGGATCGACAAAACTCCCGGAACCGACATGTATTTCGCGGCGCCCTATATTCGGGAGTTCTGGCCCAAGGCGAAATTCATTTTCGCCAAGCGTCGCGGCATCGAGAATATCGTCTCGCGCATGAAAAAATTCCCCGAGGCGCCCTTCGCCCATCATTGCGAGGACTGGGTCAGCACCATGAGCGGTTGGCGGGCGCTGCGCGACACCGGCCTCGACCATATCGAAATCGACCAGATGGACATCGCCCGCAAGCCCGAGATGGTGGCGGAAAGGCTCGGCGATTTCCTGAACCTGCCGGAAAGCGCAATCGACGCCATCGCCCGCGAAATGACCCATTCCCACCCCGAGGCGGCGTCGGCCGACAGCCCGCAAAAAGTCTATTCGCTCGAACTCGACCAACTGGACGGAAGACGAGATCGCCACCTTTCGAGCCGCCTGCGCCGCCGAAATGGACGCTTTCGGCTACACTGAAGACGAGACGTACCGCCGGGAATAAAGGCGACGGGTGCCCTCGACGATCCGGCGCCATTCTCGTGGGCGGCTCGGCAATCGAAGCGAGAGCACCGCGTTTTTTTGCACGATCAAGCTGCGCGGGCGCCTTGTCTCCCCTTACGTTCTGCTTGTATGGGCCTTTTTTTTCCCCTAAAAGCAACTTGCACGGCGCAAGTTCGGAATTGACGTGGCCAATATGCTCATTGTTTTTACAGGAAACCGTCAAAGTGAACTTGTAAGCATTATTTTTCGCTCTTTGCTGTCCGGACGTTCCGATGTTTCCGTAAACTACGTCGCCGATGACGGCGATCTGTCGAATGACTCAATCGAAACGCTTCAGGCGGCCGATGTCGTCGCCTTGCAGGAGCGGGACGCCCCGCGAAATTTCGATCTGGACGAGTTCGACGCCAAGGCCGAACGGCATTATTTCCCCCACGTTTCCGTCGATTTCATCTGGCCGTTCGGCGGTCAGCCCCATGTCTTGAACCGGATCGGCCACCATCTCGCGCTTGGGCCGTTTCCGGCCGCCCTGGGCGACGCTTATCTCAATCGGCGCATCCAGACCCATGTTTCGCAGGAAGTTCTCGACGAATATCTGTCATTGCGGATCGATTCCCTGATCGACCTCGACGCCTATCGCGCCTTCGTTCTGGAAAAGCAGCGACGGATCGATCGCGCCGCCGGATCGGATTGGGCTTCCTCGATCGAGGCCCTCACCCCGTCGCGGCCGATCTGTCGCAATCCCTTCGTTCCCGCACCCTGGGTTCTCCAGCAACTGGTCGCCCGGCTGGCGTCGGAATTGAGACTCGGCCTGTCGGTCACCACCGGGCAGATTTCCCAGCTCTGCGCCGAAGAGCCGGAAATGCCGGTTCATCCGAGCGTGGCGCGCCATTTCGCCTTGTCATGGGCGCCGCCCGGCAAGCTTTATCGATTGCGCGCGGGAGATCGCGTTTCCTTTCCCGAATATGCGCGCCGTTATCTCGCTTTTGTCGAGGGGCCCGAACTCGAATTGGGCGTTCGCGCGGTCGCCCGCCACGATTACGATTTCGCGCTCGACAAATTGCGGCTTGCGGTCGAAAGGCCCCTCGGTCGCGGCTCTGTCGCCGCTCAGACCGGTCTGGCCGTGGCGCTCGCGGAAAAAGCCAGCGGCGCGCTCGCCGCCCTCGACGCCGCCAAGGCGATCGAGCCCGAAAACGCCGATCTTCTTCTGGCCGGCGCGCGGATCATGGCGAGCTTCGGCCGAACCAAGGATTTCGAGCGCGAGTTGCGCCGGTATTTCGAAGTCGGCGGCGACGAACTGGCTGGCTATCAGGCGCTCGCCGATCACTACGAGGCGAGTGGCGCGCATGCGCAGGCCGCGCTGGCCCTGCGCGCGGTCCTGGCGCGACAGGGTGCCGATGCGTCTGTTTTTTCGCGCCTGACTCGCGCTTTGGCCGCGAGCGGCGATCTGACGATGGCCTCGCAGTCGGCGCAGGCCGAGATTTTGCTCGATCCCGGCAATCCGCATCCGCGCGCCTACCTCGCCGGGCTGTTGAACCGGCTCGGCAATAAACAAGCCGCGAAAGATCAGGTGGAGCAAGCGCTAACGATTGCCGCGGATCGAAACGGCCTCGACCGGCTGAGGCAGGAATTGCGCGACCTCTATCGAACGCTGGACCCGCCTTTTCGCGACGATTTGCTCGGAGCGTGAATAGATTGGCCCGCCCTGCGAATCCTGCTTGAACGAAGCGCGAGTTAGACAAGCCAGCGAGTTGTCAGACATGTCCAGCAGCGCCGAACATAACCTTTCCCTACGCCTGCCGGCGGGCGCGCTAGGTTTGCCCTGGCTGCCAAACGACCCCGACTGGCGCGAAAAACTGCGGCAGGCTGAAACACTCGGGGCCGCGCCCGAGGCGTGGGCGATGCTGGTGGAGCTGGCGTCCACCCGCATGGACAATGTCCGGACGATCCAGCTCGACCGCCGTCTGCAAAAGACCTTTCGCGCCGGCCCGCCCGCCAATGCGGTCGGAAAGCCGGTGCGGCTCGCGATCCTCGGCTCCAGCACCTTGGCCCATATCGTCCCCGCCATCCGCGTCGCCGGCTTGCGGCGCGGCCTGTGGGTCGAGACCTATGAGGCCGCCTATGGGCAATATTGGCAGGAGGCGACCAACCCGGCCTCGGGCCTGTTTTCCTTCAAGCCCAACGCCGTCCTGATCGCCTTCGACGCCCGCCATCTGCTTGGCGCGGCCGGCGCCGCGCTCGACGAAGCGGGCGCGGCGGCCCTCGTTTCGGCGACGCTCGACCGGATCGCCGAATGCTGGCGCGCGGTCAAGGACGCCTTCGGCTGCCAGGTGATCCAGCAGGCGGCGCTGCCGGTCTTTCCCGCCTTGATGGGGCAGAACGAGTTTCGCCTGCCCGGCTCGCCGCGCGCTCTGGTCGAAAGGTTCAATTCCGCCTTGCGCACCCGCGCCGAGACGCAGGGGGTGGACGTGCTGGCGCTGGACGCCCGCGCGGCGGACGACGGCGTGAGCGCCTGGCACGATCCGACCATCTGGTATCGCGCGAAACAGGAGGTGGCGCCCGTGGCGGCGCCGCTTTACGGCGATCTGGTCGGGCGCCTGCTGGCGGCCGGACAGGGGCGCTCGGCGAAATGTCTGGTGCTCGATCTCGACAATACTTTGTGGGGCGGCGTCATCGGCGACGACGGCCTCGAAAATATCGTGATCGGACAGGGCAGCGCATTGGGCGAAGCTTTTGTCGCCGTGCAAAAATACGCCAAGGACCTGATGTCGCGCGGGATCATTCTCGCGGTGTGTTCCAAGAACGACGAAGCCAATGCGCTGGCGCCCTTCGAGCGCCATCCCGACATGGCGCTGCGCCGCTCCGACATCGCCTGTTTCATCGCCAACTGGCGCGACAAGGCGAGCAATATCCGCGACATCGCCCGGACGCTGAACATCGGCCTCGACAGCCTGGTGTTCCTCGACGACAACCCGTTCGAACGCTCGCTGGTGCGCCGCGAACTGCCGATGGTCGCCGTGCCGGAGGTTTCGGACGATCCCGGCGAATATCCGCGCCGGATCGCCGACGCCGGCTACTTCGAGGGGCTGTCGCTGACCGAGGAAGACCGCGCGCGCACGGCGCAATATCGCGCCAATGCGGCGCGCGGCGCCTTGCAGGCCCAGGCGACCGACATGGATTCGTACCTGCGCGGCCTGGACATGCGGCTGCTGTGGCGGCGCTTCGACGAAATCGGCTTGAAACGCATCGCCCAGCTCATCAACAAGACCAACCAGTTCAACCTGACCACCCGCCGTTATACCGAATCCGAAGTCGCGGCGGTGATCGGCGATCCCGACAGCGTCGGGCTCCAGTTCCGGCTGGTTGACGCTTTCGGCGACAACGGCGTGATCGCGCTCGTCATCGGCCGGCGCAAGGGGCGGGATTTATGGATCGACACCTGGCTGATGAGCTGCCGGGTGCTCGGGCGCGAGGTGGAACAGGCGACGTTGAGCGTGATCGTGGCGGTGGCGCGCGAAATGGGTTGCGCAACAATCATCGGCGAATACATTGCGACGGCGAAGAATGGAATGGTGAGCGACCATTACGCAAAGCTGGGTTTCGCGCCCATGTCCGAGCCGAATTTCTATTCGCTCGATCTGGCGCGATATGAGAAACCCGACCTGCCAATGTCGATCGAGGAGTCGCTGAATGTTGACGCGTGACGAAATTTACAGCGGGCTGACCCAAATTTTTCGGGAATTGTTCGACGACGAAAGCATCGCGCTCACCGACAAGACCACGGCGGCCGATGTCGAGGGCTGGGATTCCTTCAATAATCTCAACATGATCGCCGCCGCCGAGCAGGCTTTCGGGGTCAAGATCGGCACGCGGGAAATCGAGTCGCTGACCTGTGTCGGCGACCTCGTCAATCTGATCGAAAAGAAGAGCAAGTGAACCACGGACGGCGCGCATGACGATGGAGAGTGTCGAATGGCTGCCCTGGGGACAGCCGCGCATGACGCAAAGAGGCGTCGAAACCGCCTTCCATCATCCGCTGATCGCGATCCGGGTGAACGGCGAAGCGCAAAGCCGGGTGGTCAATCCGGGCGATCTCCTCTCCGGCCCCGACAGGCCGGAAGTCGAAAGCTGGCGCCCGATGGCCTGGGCGGCCCTCGGGCGGCGCGAGTGGAAATCGCCCGTGAAACTCAGCCCGAATACGGCCTTTTGGGGGGCGGACCAACATCTTTTCCACACCAATGACGCGGTGTGCGAACAATTGTTCGAAGGAGCCGACATAGGCGCCGACGGAGAGGCGGAGTGGCGTAATGTCCTTCGCCGCCGCGTCGAATGGTGCGCGGCCCGAAATATTACTTATCGGCATCTTGTCATTCCCGAGCATCATTCGATCTATGCTGACATGATCCCGGACGCGCCCTCGCTCTCGGAGAATCGTCCGCTGCCGCGCATCATGAAAGGTTTGGAGCTGCAGGTGCGCGACACCATCGTCTATCCCCTCAACGAAATGATCGCGGGGCGCGCGAAATTCGATACGTCCATACGCCATGACGTGCATTTCACCGGCTATGGCTGTTTCCTGTGCTACGAGGCGCTGATGAAGACATTGCCCGGCGCCGCCGCATCGGAGCTTGTCCGCGAAGAAGATCTCCGGGTGCGCGAATTTTTCCTCGCTGGCGACGTGGCGCACGCCGCCGGAGAACCCGGACAAAGGATCACATTTCACGACCCGCCCAAGATCGCCCAGCGCACGATCGTCAAAGGCGCGTCGTTCCAGGCCAATCAGGTCGACGTCTATGCCTCGGACGCTCCGTCGGGACGCTCGCTCGTCATGTTCCGCACGTCGAATTCAAGCCATCTTATTCCCTATTTTCTCCGCCATTTCTCGCGAATTACCGCAGTTGGAACGAGGCAATTTTTTTACGATCTTCTGGAAAGCGAAAAACCGGATGTCGTCATCAACGAAATGCCCGAGCGCTATTTCGCGCCGGCAAAGGCCTCCCCCGACACGAACCTTTATGGCTTCGCCCCGAGGGACGACGCGCCCTTCGAAAAGGCGACCGGCCTTTCGCTGCCTTTGCCGACGGAGTAATTTTTGCCAAAGCCTCTCCCCGCGTCACCCAAGGATGATGCCACGCTGTAAAACCTGCCCGGAGATTTGAATGACGCCCGATGATGAGTCCGACTTCGAGGAATTCTTTGCAATCCATCCTCATTGGACGGGCCATTTGCTTCTCTCTAAGTCAGGCAACACATTGTTGCTCAAAGGGGCCAACTCGACGGGTACGTACGAACGAAAAAATGACGTCCTTTCCGTGCGTTGGGAACGCTTTCCTCCGGAAACCTTCATCCTGCGGGGGAGCGTTTTCGTGAGGGAGGGAATGGAGGTCCCCAATTTAGAAACGATTACTGAAGGAACTGCCTTACACCCACAAACAATATCAAGGCAGTACAAAACTGTCTCGGTCCTGACCGACGCCGTATCCGGCGACTTCTATTTTCCACTTTGGCATAAATATTATGGGCAGCTTTTTGGGGAGAGCAATCTTCACGTAATATCGTTCGGCGGCGACGAGCACTCGTTTTCTAAATTTGAGCTGGGCGGCTTGGAAGTTGCGCCAGGATACGAAGAATTTGATAGGGCAAAGCGTGTCAGTGACAAATGTAGCGAGCTACTCCATCACACTGACCTTGTTATAAGGTGCGACGTTGATGAATTCATTGTGCCAGACCCAAGAAAATACGGGGATCTGAAACATTACATTTCCGAACTGCAACTTCCATATGTGACAGCCTATGGCTACAATATAATTCAGGAGGAAACCGACTCTCCACTGGATCTCCAGGCAAAAATCCTGACAACGCAACGCCGCTACGCTTATCCAATTGATGCGCTTTGTAAAACTTGCATCGTGTCTTCGCCTACACGTTGGGACGTCGGATTTCACAACGCGTCGACGCCGCCAAAATTTCATGAACTTTATATTTTTCACCTGAAATTGGCGGATTTGGCCATACAAGCAAAAATTGGAGCAATGGTCGCTCTGCAAGCAAGCGCCGATCAGCTCAAAGCTTATCACACGACGCCTAAGGAATATTTTCAACAAGAAGCGCAGCGCCGCCTAGCGCGCTCAATATCGTCTGGATTTGAAGCCTTTGCTGCGAGATATTACTTCGACGATTACCTACGCCGCGTTAATTATAGAAACGGGCTCTTTGGCTATACGGGGTTTACTCACGGCGCCGCAACCTCCGAAATACCCGAGGAATTCGCCGGGTATTTTTAAGAAAGCAGATCGCTTTGTGGGCAAGCGGCCCGCTGCGCCGCCTGCGCCGAGGATAACTGAGCAACCCAACTGGACGGTTCTAAAAACCTCGCGCGTCCCACGATTTTCTGATTCCATCGGTTTGACGGTGTCGGAGATGAATCGATGCGCGGCCAGCCTGGATTTTTTGATGTTGACGAGCGCTTGAAACGGCTGAGCGATCTCGGCGATCAACTCGAAGCCTTTGTCTCCGTGATTGACTTCGAGATTTTCCGACCGGACTTGGTCGCGGCGCTGGATTATTCGGACGGCTCTCAGGGCGGCCGACCGCCTTTCGACCCGGTGCTGATGTTCAAAGTCCTGGTCATCCAGGCCGCCAACAATCTCTCCGATGAGCGCGTGGAATTCCTTATCAACGACAGGCTGTCCTTCATGCGCTTTCTGGGCCTGAGCCTGTCCGATCGCATTCCCGACGCCCGCACGATCTGGCTGTTTCGCGAAAAACTCACCAAGGCGGGCGTCATCCAGACGCTGTTCGATCGGCTCGATGACGCACTTCGGGCTTCCGGCTATATCGCCATGTCCGGGCAAATTGTTGACGCCAGCCTGATCTCCGCGCCCAAGCAGCGCAACACGCGCGAGGAAAACCAGACGATCAAGGAAGGCCGTGTTCCCGAGGACTGGAAGAAGAAGCCCGCCAAATTGCGGCATAAGGATCGCGACGCACGCTGGACGATAAAGTTCACCAAGGCCAAGACCCGCGAGGACGGAACCACACCGCCGGTCGACATCGCCATTCCGACCTTCGGCTATCAGAACCATGTGTCGATCGATCGCGGCTTCGGTTTGATCCGCAAATGGCTGGCGACTGACGCGGCGGCCTATGAAGGCGCCCGGCTGCGCGAGGGCCTGCTCGACAAGACCAATACGGCCTCGCCCGTTTGGGCCGACACGGCATATCGGTCGGCCAAGAACGAAGCCTTTCTTCACGACAACGGCTTTGTCAGCCGCATTCATCGCAAAAAGCCGAAAGGCAGGCCGATGCCGGAGAAAACCCGCAAGGCCAATGCGGCCAAATCCGCCGTTCGATCCCGCGTCGAGCATGTCTTCGCAGTCCAGAAGGACCGCATGGATTTGTTCATCCGCACGATTGGCGTCGCCCGAGCGACAACGAAAATCGGCATGGCCAACATCGTCTACAACATCAAACGCCTGCTCGTGCTGCAAAAAGCCGCCACGGCCACCGCGTACGGCCCATGAACACGGGGCTTGGGACGCCGCGCGACGCCACGGCGACGCAAATCCTTCAGGAAAAATGCGCCGATCGGAGACGACGACAGGTCAAATCACAAAATCCAGCATTGCGCGCCGGTTGATAGAACCGTCCAACTCTGTGGCAACGCGACGGGCAGCCTCGCCGGACCGTTAATGTGGGTAAGGCATCCAAGTTGGGCGGGCGACCAGTGGCAGCACGAGTTCCTGTTCGGCAGCCTCGACTTTCGCCGCGACCTGGTCGGCGTCGGCGCCCCTTCCGAGGGCTTTGAGCGCGGCTCGTAAAAACCCGGCTGCCCGCCGATCCTTAGGATTCGACAGCAGAATTTCCTCGAGCAAAGTTACGGCCCTTTCCACGGCAACATTGTAGGTAATCAGGAATTCGGCAAATCGAAGCGCGTAATGGCCATACTGGCTTACGCCCTCAAACGCGCGTTCGCGTAATTGCTTCTCGAAAACGGGAATATAACTTTCCCATTTTCGTTCCGCGCGTTTGCGGATGATGATGGCCCCTCCCACGATGTTGAGGCTATCGATATCACTGTAGATTGGCTTTAATCTGTCCTCGGCGCCAATGGGGTTCATGACATAGGCCGCCTTTGTTGCGATGATCCGCATGAGGTAGGACAAAACCGGGCTTCCCAAATTGTCCAAAGACGTAGCGCTCACATGAGGCCCTGGATCGCTAAAATGAAAAGCCAAATCCTCTATAATATAAATCCCACCAGAAAGAAGAGACGGAAATAAGATCTCAAAAGACGTTATCATGTGCTGCGACTGGTGCGAACCGTCATCGACGATGATGGTCGGAGGAAATTCTTTAACGATTTGGGTTAGAAATTTTTCGTCGTCTTGTGATCCGATTCGTACTTTAATGGGACCGCCAGAGAATCTCGCGCATGACGGTTCAATATCGATTCCGATTGCCGTCGCATTGGGAAAGTAACGCGGCCAAGTTTTCAATGACGCCCCCCCTGCTACTCCTATTTCGATGATATTGATCGCAGCGTCACGAATCGGGAGAAACTCACGCGCATAATGCCGCAGATAATCCCACGAGCACCTATTTTCCGAACGAATGGAGCCTTTGTCGGTCCCGTTGAGGATACCGATCACATCCAATTCAATCTCGGCCGCCTCCTGAGGCGAAAGCTTGGAAAACGCATCGGACAGCTTTCCGTCTCCAGGCCGATGATCCTGATCTGGCCGCGAAGAAAGCAGTAAATCCAAACTTTCATTTTTCATCGTTGGCATGACTATCCCTTTCGCCATTCGCTGAAATAACCGCACAGGCAAGCAACTTGAGGTCAACGGGTCGGCCCCTTTGCCGCGTAATTAATCTCAGCCGACCGACGTTCGAGATTGATGACCTTGAAATTGCGCGCGCAATTATTCGCATTCAAGTCGATACGCGAGAAATAGACGTAAAAGGTCGATCCGGTGACATCGAAATTCAAGGTCTGGCTGGTGGGATCGATCACGGAAGGATATGCAACAGGGCTGGGATCGCCGCAATGCCAACTCGCCCCCGATGGAGCGATCAAACCGTCCACCGCCTGCCGGGGTGACCAATGGATGAGGTCGGGGGAGAAGGCATAATAGACCCCAATCCAGTTCCCGGGATTTGTCGGGCCATCAGGGTAATGAGGATTGGGATGGGCCTGCAGGCCGATCACCATGAAAGTCTGCAACGCGCTGTTCCAGGTCACGCTCGAAGGCTCCATGCCCGTCGCGACCGGGGTAAAGATCGGCGTGACGGGCGGTTTGGAGGCGCGATAAGGATCGATGAATTGCCCGGTAAATTGCGGTTTGCCCGCGCTATCCGTCCCGTTATAGACGCGCCAGGAGGTCGGATCGGCGAGATTATTGGTGCGCATCAGGATGTCTCCGCGCGGGAAGTCGCGATAGCCCGCCCGCGAGGTGACAAATTGATAATAATAACCGTCGTTCGGATTTCGGAATATGTTCGAGCCGTCAGCCGCGCCAACGGGGCCGAATTTGAATCCCCATTCGCGGTTCGCGCCGGTCGGCGGATAGGCCACGGGATAGGGGTAAGGCGCGGTGGCGACGAGATTGAACGGCGGGGGCTTGATCGGGCGGTAAGTCGCGCCGCCGTCGGTCGATACGGATTCGGTCGTCGAGCCTACCCAGCAGTTGAAGAAATTGTTTGAGGGGCACATGCCCTTGATTTCCGAGCCGTGAAATTCGTTGTGAACGAAAGCATAAACGGTCGGCGAACCGCCATTTTTGCCCTCGACCTCGTAGGTGGCCTTGTTCCACTGCTTGTATTGAAAATGCGCCGGATCGGGATCGAACGCCGATTTGAGCGTCGAAGCACACGAATGCTCGAGGTGGGCAAAACCCGCGGGTGAAAATTTTCCCTGGTCGGCGGGCGGAGTTTTAGCGTTGACAAACCGCAGATTCGCGCTGCTGGAGGCGATGAGTTGAACACCGCCGTTCCAGCGGAAAGCCCGAGCCGGCGCGTCCGGCTCGTCATTGTTGGTGTTGCTCCTGTCGCAAGCCGACGCGGCCCATGAGTATACGGTTTCGTCGGGGCCAGTCAGCTTAAGCACGGGCTGAGGCATATTCGGCTCGGCAACGGCCGGAGCCGCCGCTGCAAGCAAAGAGCCCGAAAGGCAAAACCAAACTGTCAACTGGCGATCGGTCACGAACATCAAAGCCTCCCCCGCAGCCGTTCAAGATTGCAAATAATACTCCGCCATCGCATCCCAAGCCGCCGCCTCGCTCCACCCATAAGCCGCCGGGTCGATGATGTCGGTGTTGATCCGGGCCAGCGGCTCCGAGAAATCGGTCTGGACGCCGAGGCGGACGTCGCACGCCAGGCCCAGCCGGTCCTTGAGTTCGGCCGCGACCCTTTGGGCGAAGGCGCCCTGGGTTTCGACATAGCCGCAGGGGCCGAAGCGGCGGCCTTCCCTTTTCTCCACGCATTCGCCGACAAAGCCGGCGTAAGCCAGCGCCAGCAGATCGACATGGATATTGTCGCGCAAATAGCGCGGGGTGCGGACTTCCGCCGTCTCGCCCTTGCGCCAGGTGTTGACCAGAAAAGCGCCGAAACGCGGCTCCTCATAGGGGCCGAAGGGATTGGCGATGACGAATTTGCCGAGCGGCAAGCCCAGGATCACGCACCAATATTTGATCACCTGCCAGGTCAGGCCTTTCGAGAGGCCATAGGGCGAAAAGGCGCGCATCGGCGCATTGCCCGCGCCCTCGTCCTGCTCGAACACGCTGCCGGTCGCGATCACCGCCTTCAGGCCGTTTTTGCCCAGCGCCTCCAGCACGAAGCGCAGGTTGCGGGTGTTGGCGGCCACGGCGCCGACGACATCGAAATCCATGCTGCGGTAATCCGCGACATGGGCCGCGTGATGGCAGAGCGCGTCGAACGGCGCAGCCTTGACCAGCGCCATGAATTTCTCGTCGCCGAACGAACAGTCCGGCACGATGTCCGCGATTTGCCGCAGACGCTCCACCCGCTTGCCGCGCACGCCGGAATAGTTTTCGGGCGTCCCGCGCAGAGGCGCCACCACCTTGGCGCCGCGTGCGGCCAGCTTCTCCGCGAACCACATGCCGGAGAATGAACTCGCGCCGGTGAGCAGGATTTTCATTTCAGACCCCGCAGGCGCTCGGGCTGGTGAAATTCCGGGTTGAAATCGGGCCAGGCGGCGTCCTTGGGCGACAGCTCCACCGGCTGGATCGGCCATTGCACGCCGAATTTCGGATCGTTCCAGCGCACGCCGCGCTCCTCTTGCGGCGCGTAGAAACTCGACACCAGATAGAGCGCCTCGGTGTCCGGCTCCAGGGTCAGGATGGCGTGGGCGAAGCCGCGCGGCACATACATCATCAGCCGGTTTTCGGCGGTCAGCGTTTCGCCGAACCATTTGCCGAAAGTCGGCGAATCCGGGCGCAGATCGACGATCGCGTCCCAAAGCGCGCCGCGCACGCAGCGCACCACCTTGACCTCGGCCGCGTCGCCAAGCTGGTAATGCATGCCGCGCAAAGTGCCCTTGGCGCCCGACAGCGAATTGTTCATGTTGACGAAACGGGTTTCGAGCCCGGCGGCGGCAAATTCCTTTTCGCAGTACATGCGGGCGAAAAAGCCGCGGTCGTCGCCGCGCTTTTCCAGTTCGATCACCCGCGCGTCCTTGAGCGGCGTTTCGTGAAAGATCATCTGATCCTCTCTTTTGAGCAGGCCCCCACCCTGGCCCTCCCCACAAGGGGGAGGGAAAAATCGCCCTATGCCCTTTCCAGGAAACCTTCGGCCCAGCGCAATTCGCCGGTCAGGCGGCCGGCGTCGAGATGCGCCTGAAGCATCTTGAGTCGCATGAAGGTCGAGGCGCGGAAATTGGCGTCGGCGAAGCCCATGCCCGACAGGCCCTCGCGCAGCAGTTCGATCGAGCGTTCGAGCGAAATTTGCGGCTGATGGTTGGGCGCGAGCGACCGGAACAGGCTGAAATCGACCTTGTAGGAGCGGGTGTCGGGCTGCGCCTGGGTGTTGATCGAGACGCTCGTGCCCGGAATGGCGGCGGCGACGGCGTTGGCCAGATCCTTGACCTGATAATTCCACACGTCCGAGCCGATATTGACCGCCAGCAGCGGCCCGCCATTGGCGGCGTCGCGCGACAGCGACCATTCGATGGCGCGGCACATGTCGCGCACGTCGATCAGCGGGCGCCAGGGCGTGCCGTCGGACAGCACGGTGATCTTGCCGGTGGCGATGGCCGAGGCCACGAAATCGTTGAGCACCAGATCGAGGCGCAGCCGGTCCGACATGCCGCAGGCGGTGGCGAAGCGCAGCGAGGTGGCGACCATGCCCTTGAGGTCCATCGCGGCCAGGGCGTCCTCGGTGGCGATCTTGGAGCGGGCGTAGGCGGTCTGCGGATTGAGCGGATCGCCCTCGCGCCGCGCGGCGCCGGGCGCGAAGCCATAGACGCTGCAGCTCGAAGCGAAGACGAAATGCTTCACCCCCGCCGCCGCCGCCAGTTCGGCGAGGCGCACCGAACTGCCGCGATTGACCTGATCCGTCACCTCGGCGAAGGTCTGGCCCATCGGATCGTTGGAAATCGCCGCGAGCTGGACCACGCCGTCGACGCCTTCGAGCAGCGAGGCCGGAAGCTCGCGCACGTCGCCGTTGAACTGCTGGTCATAGACCCGCTCCGGCCACACCGGCGCATTGGTGGTGGACAAAGCGAAATAGCCGGTGTCATGGCCGATGAGGGTGGCCTTGGGCCAGACCCGGCGCAGATGGCGGCCGAGAAGCGGGCCGATATAGCCCTGGTTGCCGGTGACCAGAATTTTCATGAGCGCCCCAATCGAGGAGAGAGAAACAGCCGGGAAACCGGCCGGGATGATTTACCAGACCTTCCAGGGCGCCTTGCCGGCCGCCCAGAGTTCTTCGAGTTGACGGCGGTCGCGCAACGTGTCCATCGGCTGCCAGAAGCCGTGATGAAAATGCACGCCGAGCTGGCCTTCCGAGGCGAGGCGCTCCAGCGGCTCGCGCTCCCAGACGGTGCTGTCGTCCTCGATATAATCGCCGACCTTCGGCGAGCAGACGAAAAAGCCGCCATTGATCCAGCCGCCGTCGCCGACCGGCTTTTCCTGAAAGCCCAGGACCTTGTCGCCGTCGAAGCGCAGGGCGCCGAAACGGCCCGGCGGCTGAGTCGCGGTGACCGTCGCCAGCCGTCCGGAGCGGCGATGCAGGTCGATCACCGCCGAAATATCGACGTCGCCGACGCCATCGCCGTAGGTCAGGCAAAAGGCCTCGTCGTCCTTGACATAGGGCAGGATGCGCTTGATGCGCCCGCCGATCTGGGTGTCCTCGCCGGTCTCGACCAGGGTCACCGACCATGGTTCGGCGGCGGCGCGATGCAGCACCATCTCATTGGTGGCGAGATGGAAGGTCACGTCCGAGGAATGGAGGAAATAATTGTGGAACCATTCCTTGATGACATAACCCTTGTAGCCGAGGCAGACCACGAATTCGTTCACGCCATGGGAGGCGTAGATTTTCATGATGTGCCACAGGATCGGACGGCCGCCGATTTCCACCATCGGCTTGGGCTTGACCGTCGTCTCTTCGGAAAGCCGCGTGCCTAGCCCGCCGGCGAGCAAAACCGCCTTCACAGCGCGACCTCCTCGTTCTCGTCCCCGCCCTGCGGCGGTTCGTCCTCCGGCGCGCGGACCTTTCCAATCAATTCGACGATCGCTCGCATTTTTTCCTTCAAATCGAAGGTTGAAATCCAGGAATCGGCGAGCACGCGGAAGGCTTCCGAGCGCAATGTTTCGGGCGCGCAGGCCTTGATGACGCGCGCGGCGTCTTCGGCGTTGGGCAGTCCGTGGCACAGGATCGCGCTGCGCCCGAGGCGGTCCGCCACCGCCGTCGTTTTGGAGAAACACAGCAGCGGCGTGCGCAGGACCATGGCCTCGGCGAGAACCAGCGGATTGGGATCCTCGCGCGACGACAGAAAGAACAGATCCACCTGGCCAATATGGGCGTAAGGATTGTCGACCGCGCCGGCCACGTAAAGATTGGGGAGCTTCCTGGCGAGGAAATCCTCATAGACCGTGTTTTCGATCGACTCCTCGGGCGTCCAGCCGCCGACCCACAGAAAATCGCAATCCGGCGCCGCTTGCGCCGTGGTCAGAAAGATGTCGGAGCCCTTGCGCGGCGACGCGTGGCCGCACATGCCTACGACCAGACGCTTGCCCTTCTTGAAACGCTTGCCGGCGGCGTTGAGGGCGGGCGACGGCGTCTTGGCCGCCAGCGCGCGCACGGCCTCGATGTCGATGGCTATGCCGAAATCGACGGTCCTGGCCGGGATCATGCCGAAAACGTCGAGCACGTCGCGAAACAGATCGCCCGCCGCCAGCACCGCGCCGTCGGCGACCGCCATGACCTCGATCTTGGTCAGGACATGGCGCATCAGATGGACGATCTCGTCGGCTTTTTCGTGGACGTGAATGAGCGCGCGCTGGCCCCTCGCCTTGGCCGCGAGCACGAAAACCGAAGCCGCCAGCGAATTGACATAGACCAGATCGTCCGGCCGCTTTTCCAGCAATGCGGCGGCGCTCTTGAGCCTGTCCTCGAAAGGAAGGTGAAAGTCGAATTCGGCGCCGTCGAGCACGGTCAGGCGCCCGTCGCCGAGCAGTTCCCGCAGCCAGGGGGTGAGCGGGCCGTCCTTGAGGACGAGGACATGGACGTCCTCGTCGCTAGCCAGTTCCTTGGCGATCAGGGCGCCGACGCGCGGCGCGCCGGTCCGCGTGGCTTCATGCAAAACCAGGGTGATCGACATGGCGGCCTACCGATACACGACTTTGTAGCCCATGTGGCGAACAAGGGCCGGGACGGCTCGCTCGACGCCATGCGCGATCTGGCCGTCCACGTGGAAATCGACGCCCTTGTCGCCGCCATATTCCCATTCCTGATGTTTCAGGACGGAATGCAGGCGTTTCACAATGTCGCCGCGAAGCAGAAACATGAAGCCGCTGAGGTAGTCAAGCTCACGATTGGCCCCGGTGATTTCGAGCCTGTCCAGCAGCCGCTCATATTGATCGATATTCTTGCCCATGTCGGAGGAGCGCCATTCCTTGGCGCCGATCATGCCGATGGAGGGATCGTCCAGCATCGTGTCGACGCATTCGTCGGCGACTTCCGTGCTGCCCGCTATGGCGCGCAGCAGGGTGCGCCGCCAATGGTCGGCGCGCTCGATCGCGATATGCGGGCTTTTCTTGGTGTGCATGAAGGCGAAAAGGTCGTAGCGGTCGATATCGACATTGTCGAGCAGGCGGGTGAAGCCGCCGATGTCGCGCCCGGCGTCGTTCGACAATTGCAGGAAGGCGCCGGGGGCGAGACTGCGGATTTCCTCGTGCAGTTCCGGCGTCCACGACAGGTCCACCAGATTGATGAAAATATCGACGCTGCGATTGCGGAAATTCTGGGCGAAAGCCGCCAGCTCCCGCCAGATGTCGGTATAGAAGGCGTGGATCAGCACGCAGACATGGATCCGCTCCTGCGCCGGCGCGACGCGCAAGGGCGCGGCGTTGGTCGGCAGGTCGATCTGGATGTCGTCGAAGAAGAACTGCCAGCGGCCGTACATGCGGTCGCGCTCGCCGCGGCCGCTGGTGACGAAATGATAGAAAGCCGCGAGGAAATCGCCGCTCATATAGGAGAGGTCGGGATTGAGCGCGACATAATCCTCGGCGAAAAAGCCGAGCGGAATGTCGCGGACCCGCAGGCCCGTCCGCTTCATCAGCGACAAGGGCGAACCGAAGCGCCCTTCCGGGTTGCCGTGGCTGCGCCAGTGCGCGTCAAGCTCCTCGTCTTCGAGCGCCTGGAGGTCGGCATGGACGCGGCGATAGAATTCGCGATCGAAATCGTCGCGGCAGTCCAGCAACTCGTCGAAAAAGGCCAGCAAGCGCGGGTCGAGCGGCGTTTTCATGCGGCGGTCGGACCGCAGCATGGTCGCCGGCGATTCCATCGCATGTTCGATCGCGCTGGTCCCGTCATAATCCTCGCCGCGCTCCTCGTTATAGACTTGCGCCGAGAAGAAGGGATGGCAGGCCAGGCCGGCGGCGTCGCCCTCGCGCAAATAATGCAGCAGCGCCGGCTCGCGGAGGTCGATTTCGTTGCGCGTCCGATAGAAGCCGGGATCGAAGAACAGATTGGGAAGGATCGTCTCGTCCAGCCAGCCATGGCCGAGATAATGCGCGACCGGCGGATCGATCAGCGCCTCGCCGCGCTCGGTTTCGAGCTGATGGCGGTACAGCCGGGGATCGAAACCCGCGATCACCGGGAAATCGTGAGTCTTGCGATGGGTGACGAAATGCTCCAGCGGACAGAGAACGGCGTCGGCGTTGGCGAGCGAGGCGAGAAAAGCCTCGGTCTTGAACAGCGGCGAGGGATCGAACCGCGCCGCGCCCCCGACGGTCAGGTAATGCAGCAGCGGATTGGCCGAATCCTCCTCGCCGCTCATGAAATGCGCGCGATAGAAATCCGTGTCGAACAGGGGATAGGGATCGAGCCCGGCTGCGGCGCCTTCGCGGATATAATGCAGGAGCGGGTCGCCCTGCGCGTCCGCCATCTGACGACGATAGAACGGCACATCGAGCAGCGGATGCGGCCGAAAGCCGGCGCGCCAGCCGATCAGCACGTAATGGAGCAGCGGATTGTCCGTTTCCCAGACGCGGTCGCCGTAAGTCGACTTGTAGAAATCGGCGTCGAACAATTCGGCAATGGCCAAGGCGTGGCTCTTGACCCGGTCGGAGATCGTCGCCAGTCCGCGGATTTCCTCGCTCATGGCGAAGGCGCGCCAGCGGCGCATCGACAGATCGAGCTGCCGCGCGCCCGCCCGCAGGATCTGGCCGTCGCCCGCGACACGGCCGAGCGCGTCGAGAATCTGCTGGCGCTCGTCGGCGAGCATGCGCGCCAGCACGACCATTTGCGTTTGGCCGGAAGCGGCGGAAACGAGCGGCGGCGCGCTGGCGGCTCGGACGCCCGGCAGGGTCCGCGCGGCCTGCGCGGCGGCGGCCTTGGCCGCCTCCGCCCGCCGTCCGCCCAGAATTGTCGCAATTTGTCCGGCGAGATCGCCGTCGGTCGCGCCAAACGCCCCAAGCCCGATTGACGCCGAGCCATCGCCCAGGGCGAGGATCATGCGGCAGGGCGCGGCGGCCAGCCGCCCCGGGGCGCCGGCGATATGCCGCTCCAGACGCTGGAGCCTTTCGCTCGGCCAGGAGCGCAAATCGAAGACGAAACCCGCGACATTGCCGGGGAGACGTTCAGCCAGTTCGGTTCGGGGCTCCGACGTCATCGTGCGGTTGAGTTCGACGCCGTCCAAAGCCGCCAGCACCCTGAGCGGCGCCGACGGTTGGATCAGATCCACCGCCCAGCCCTTCAGCACGCCGTCCTTGAACGAGTCGAGGCCGACGCGAAAGCGCGCGCCGGACGACAGATCGTCGAGACCGGCCGCCGCCGCGTGGATCAGATCGGAGGTGAGCCGCTCCGACTTGGGCCGCGAGGCCTCAGGCGCGGTAGTGGCGGTCGAGGAGTCGAACGAGGCCGCCAAAGCGGCGCCCAACTGGTCGCGCAGCGCCCGATTGGTCAGCCCCAGCGCCGAAAGGTCGATCCGCGACGGCCCGTCCGCGAAAACCAGGCTCATGTCGGCCGGCGCCGAGGCTTCGGCTCCGGCCATGGCGCGCAGCTTGTTCAGCGCCGCCAGAGGATGTTCCAGGCCCCATTGGGTCAGGGTGACGTCGAAGCCGGCGACATTGCCGGGCAAATCCTTATCCAGCTCTGGACAGGTGAGCCCGGTCTCGACTTCGCCGAAGGCGATTCCCGCGATCGACAGCGTCAGCCGCGCCGGCTCGTTCGGCTTGTCGAGCCGCAGCGCCCAGCCGCGCATCCGGCCGGCGCTCATCGAATCGACGCGGCCGCGAAAAAGCGAACCGCCCTGCCGTTGCTCCAGGGAAGACGAAGCGATTTCGGCGACCACGAAACTGTCAGGCGCGGACGGCTCGGCGCGCGATGCGACGCCGGTTACGCTCGAAGTCTTTTTCACAGACGCACCCCGCGACCCTCGCCAAACTCGAACTCAACAAATCCAATCGTCTCGTGGGAAAAAACATAGCCCTTCGACGACGGTTTCCGACGCGCGACCTTAAACGACGCCGCCGCAAGTCACAAGCGCGTACGCCGCGCGCAACGGCCGCGCTCGGCGCTGGTTTACGCAGCGTTTTTGCATAGAGCGCCGCCGGTTTTTCTATTGATCCTTTTCATCGCCGGCGTCCATCCGGATCGACCGTCTATCCACGGGCCTTGGCGAAAAAGAAAACGGCGGCCGATCGGGCCGCCGCGATCCCTTGTCTGTCGCAAGCCTATTCGCCGGAGCCGGCCGGCAGGGTCGCCGCTTTCGGCCTGGCTTTGCGGGCGCGGGCCTCCGGCTCCGCGCGGGCCTTCTTGCGCCGCGCCTCGACGATCTCCTTGTCGGGGCGCGGCAGCACCGGCCCTTCGGGGAAGACGAAGACGAGTTTGGCGTCGTCGCCCGAGCCCGCCGTCACCACCCGCACCGTGCCGCCGTTCTTGAGCCGGCCGAACAGAAGCTCGTCGGCGAGCGGCGTCTTGATATGGGTCTGGATGACCCGCGCCATCGGCCGCGCGCCCATCGATTCGTCGTAGCCGCGCTGGATCAGCCAGAGCCGCGCCTCGTCCGAAAGCTCGATCGCGACATTGCGGTCCGCCAGTTGCGCTTCGAGCTGCATGATGAACTTGTCCACCACCTTGGCGATGACCTCGGTCGGCAGATGGGCGAAGGGCACGACGGCGTCCAGCCGGTTGCGGAATTCCGGCGCGAACATGCGGTTGATCGCCTCCACGTCGTCGCCCTCGCGTTTGGCGCGGGTGAAGCCGAAGGCCGGGCGCGCCATATCGGCCGCGCCGGCGTTGGTGGTCATCACCAGAATGACGTTGCGGAACGAAATCTGCTTGCCGTTGTGATCGGTCAGCTTGCCGTGGTCCATGACCTGCAACAGGATGTTGTAAAGGTCGGGATGGGCCTTTTCGATCTCGTCGAGCAGCAGCACGCAATGCGGATGCTGGTCGACGGCGTCGGTCAGCAGGCCGCCCTGTTCGAAGCCGACATAGCCGGGAGGCGCGCCGATCAGGCGGCTCACGGTATGGCGCTCCATATATTCCGACATGTCGAAGCGCAGCATTTCGACGCCGAGCGCCTTGGCGAGCTGATTGGCGACCTCGGTCTTGCCGACGCCGGTCGGGCCGGAGAACAGATAGCAGCCGATCGGCTTTTCGGCGTCGCGCAGGCCGGCGCGGGCCAGCTTGATCGAGGAGGACAGAGCCGCGATGGCGGCGTCCTGGCCATAGACCACGCGGCGCAAGGTCGTTTCGAGGTGCTGCAGCACCTCCGCGTCGTCCTTCGACACGGTCTTGGGCGGAATGCGCGCCATGGTCGCGATGGTCGCCTCGATCTCCTTCACGCCAATGGTGCGCTTGCGCTTGGGTTCGGGGCACAGCATCTGCGACGCGCCGGTCTCGTCGATCACGTCGATCGCCTTGTCCGGCAGCTTGCGGTCGTGGATATAGCGCGCCGACAGCTCCACCGCCGCCTTGATGGCGTCAGCGGTATAGCGCAGCTTGTGGAATTCCTCGAAATAAGGCTTGAGGCCCTTCAGGATCTCCACCGTGTCCTCGACCGACGGCTCGTTGACGTCGATCTTCTGGAAGCGCCGGACCAGGGCGCGGTCCTTCTCGAAATATTGGCGGAATTCCTTGTAGGTGGTCGAGCCGATGCAGCGCAGCCCCCCCTGGGCGAGCGCGGGCTTGAGCAGGTTGGAGGCGTCCATCGAGCCGCCCGAGGTCGCCCCGGCGCCGATCACCGTATGGATCTCGTCGATGAACAAGATCGCCTTCTTGTGCTGCTCGATTTCCTTCATCACCTGCTTGAGGCGCTCCTCGAAATCGCCGCGATAGCGGGTGCCGGCCAGCAAAGCGCCCATGTCGAGAGCATAGACGGTCGCGCCCTTGAGCACTTCCGGCGTTTCGCCGCGCACGATCTTGCGGGCGAGGCCCTCGGCGATGGCGGTCTTGCCGACGCCGGGGTCGCCGACCAGCAGCGGATTGTTCTTGTGCCGGCGGCATAGCACCTGGATCGTGCGCTGCACTTCGGCCTCGCGCCCGATCAAGGGATCGATGCGGCCGTCTTTCGCCTTGTTGTTCAGATTGATGCAATAGGCTTCGAGCGCGGTCTCCTTCTTCTTCGAATCGTGCTCCTTGCCCTCGCGCGCCGGCTCGCCGCGCTCGACTTCCTCCTCGACGCCGCGCGGCGTCTTGGCCGTATCGGAAGCGCCGGGTCTTTTGGCGATGCCATGGCTGATGTAATTGACCGCGTCATAGCGGGTCATTTCCTGCTCCTGCAGGAAATAAGCGGCATGGCTCTCGCGCTCGGCGAAGATCGCCACCAGCACATTGGCGCCGGTGACCTCCTCGCGGCCCGAGGACTGCACGTGAATGACGGCGCGCTGGATGACGCGCTGGAAACCCGAGGTCGGCTTGGGATCCTCGTGCAGTTCGGTGACCAGATTTTCGAGGTCGTGCTCGATATAGGCGACCAGACTCTTGCGCAAGGCGTCGAGATCGACCGAACAGGCGCGCATCACCGCGGCGGCTTCGGCGTCGTCGAGCAGACTCAGCAAAAGATGTTCGAGCGTCGCATATTCGTGCCGGCGCTCGGAGGCGGCGGCGAGAGCGCGATGCAGGGTCTGTTCGAGGTTGCGAGAGAAGGAAGGCATTGGTTCAACCTCATTTCTTTTCCATGACGCATTGCAGCGGATGCTGATGCTTTCTTGCGTACTCCATCACTTGGGTCACCTTGGTGTCGGCGACTTCGTATGTATAAACACCGCACTCCCCAACGCCGTTATTGTGCACCTGCCACATGATGCGATTGGCGTCGTCGACGCTCTTGTGAAAAAAGGTGCAAAGCACGCCGACCACAAAATCCATCGGCGTATAGTCGTCGTTCAACAGCAGGACGCGGTACATCGACGGGCGCTGGATCTTGGCCTTGGCGCGCGTGATGACCGCCGTCCCGGTTCCCGGACCGGGGCCGTCGCCGTTCGATTTCTTTCCGCCCTTCCCGGCCAGGACCGTGGCCGGCGGGCGGGCGTCGCGCGCGCCCGCGACGCTTGCCGGATCGATCGTGCCTGGATTGCTCTCACGCGTGAACAAGGCGTCTTCTCCTCAAGACCCGAAACGTCCCGGCCCACTCCCTCGAACATTCCCCTTAAACGCGACAAGTCTTAAACGCGACAAGGCTTGGCGTTCTTTCCGGCGCCCGATGGATGGGATGAGCGCATCACCCTCCATGCAATTTATGCGCCGCCTGCCGCGCCCGCCAGATGCGCCGACGAGATTTTAACCGAATCGAAACTCTGAGGCAAAATTCTTGCCCGAAACCTAACGAGGCGAAGCGCAAGCTAGGATTTCGACACAACCAAAGGCAAAAATATTGGCGAAATTCGCACAAAATTTCGGCTTGGCGCCCACTCGGCCCGAGAAGCGCAGAAAACAAAAGCCCGGCGCGACGGCCGGGCTTTCTCATTTCGACTGGACAAACGTCACGCAACGCGACGGAACGCCGCCCCGGAAACCATTACGCCCGATCCGGGGCAAATCCGCGCAAAGGATGAAATCAGTTGGCGCTCGCCTTGACCTTGGCGATCGCGCCTTCAACCGGCTTGAACGCTTGCTTGGCGACCGACGCATACATTTCGCCGAGCTTGGACATTTCGGCGACGAAGCCTTCATAGGAAGACTTGGCGTATTCCTGATGCAGCGCGATCGCCTGTTCGAACTTGGTCACGCCGAGGAGCTTCTCGACGAAAGCGGCGTTGGTTTCCAGCGAACGCTTGGAATAATCGGTGGTTTCGGCGGCGATCGCCTGGATCTGCTTCGACACCTCGGTCACGGCAGTCTGAGCGGCTTCGAACTGCTCTTTGCCGAAGTTCTGATATTCCATGAAGTTGTTGGCCATTTTAACACCTGTCTGACGGGCCGCCGGGCGGCCTGAACCCCGAACAGCGACGATTGTCCGCTGCTCAAGTCTGGAATTTATATGCACCGCACAAAAATGTCAAGAGTTTTGTTGCAGTGCACAATTCCGCGCGCAAAATCTCGTGCGGCTTAACCCCCAGGTAACCGCATTCCCTTAAAGTTTGGTCAGGTTCACGTCACGACGCCTCGTTCCGCGTTCCGGAAACGATCATCGGATTATCGTATGTTCAAGTGTAGCTTTCGTGTCGGCGTCTCCACCAGGATGCTGGTTTCCGCCCTTGTGCTGGCCATCGCGGGCGCGGGTTTCTCGACCCCGGCGCAGGCCCGCCGCCACCACCACCATCATCACGGCCGCCACGCCCACGCCGCGCGCCATATCCGCTTCGTCGCCCGTCACGGGCGCCATCATGGCGGAACGGCCGCCGTCTCGACCAACGCCGCGATCGTGGTGGACGGGGCGACCGGCCGCGAGCTTTTCGGCGTGGACGAAAACGCTCTGCGCCATCCCGCCTCGATCACCAAGGTGATGACCCTCTACCTGCTGTTCGAACAGATGGAAAAGGGCCGCATCCACCTGAGCGACGAAATACCGGTCTCCGACCACGCCGCGGCGCAGGCGCCCTCCAAGCTCGGCCTGCGGGCGGGATCGTCGATCCTGGTCGAGGACGCGATCAAGTCGATCGTCACCAAATCCGCCAATGACATGGCCGTCGCGGTGGCGGAATATGTCGGCGGCTCCGAGGGCCGTTTCGCCGAGGAGATGACCGCGAAAGCCCATGCGCTCGGCATGGCCAATACGCATTACGCCAACGCCTCGGGCCTCCCCAATCCGGAACAGCTCACCACCGCCCACGATCTGGCGGTTCTCGGCCGCGCGATCCAGTCGCGCTTCCCGCAATATTTCCACTATTTCTCGCTGCGCGAGGCCTATGTCCGCGGCATGCGCCTGCACAACCACGATCATCTGCTCGGCCGCATCGCGGGCGTGGACGGGATCAAGACCGGCTACACCAACGCCTCCGGCTACAACCTCCTCACTTCGGCGAAGCACGACGGCCATTATATCGTCGCCGTCGTCATGGGCGGCCGGACCTGGCGCTCGCGCGACGCCTATATGGAAAGCCTGATCGCCAAATATATCCATGAAGGCGGTTCGCCGCGCGGCGCCGCCCAGGTCGCGGAACGCGACAGGTCGGCCGCGCAAGCCGCGGAACGCGACAGGTCGGCCGCGCAAGCCGCGGAACGCGACAAGTCGGCCGCGCAAGCCGCGGAACGCGACGAGCCGGCGCGCGACGAGCCGGTCGCGCAAGCCGCGCCGCCGGCGGAACACTCCGCACGCCCCGCCTTTGTCTCGGCTTCGGCGGAAAATTCCCGCGACAATGCTGGAAATCCGGACGAAAGCTCGATCCCGACCGCCTCGATCCCCCGCCGCCACGGCGAGGCGCACGGCGCGACCACCGCCGCCGCGACCGGCGCGGCGACGCCTGCGAGCCATTGGATGGTCGGCCCCTCGGGCGTCTCGGCCCTGCGCGCCGCGACCCGCTTCCACGCCGATGGCGGCGCGCAGGCCGCCGCGCGCGAATCCGACCAGGGCTCGCAACGCAAGGACGAAGCCCGGCAAAAGCCCCGGCGTCTGGCGAAAGCCGAAAGCCAGAGCGACGACGACGCCCCGGCTCCGCGCGCCCTGCCCCAGAAACCGCCGGCGCCCGGCTGGATGATCCAGATCGGCGCGACCGATGACGTCGGCAAGGCCGCCGAACTGCTCGACAAGGCCAAGGCCAGGCGCGGCGCGCTGCTCGCTTCCGCCAAGCCTTTTACCGAGAAGGTGCAGAAGGGCCACGGAACCATCTATCGCGCCCGTTTCGCCGGGCTGGAGGAATCGAAGGCGGAAGCCGCCTGCAAGGCGCTGAAACATTCCGGCTTCAGCTGTTTCGCGATCAAGGATTGATCCGCGCCGGGGAGCGGCCGCCCGCCTCTCCCCGGCCAGAGTTTTCGAGTTTGTCCCGCGTGTTTTCGAGTTGGGGAGCGTATCAGTCGTGACGACGAATCAGCCTGTCCTTGGCCTGATTGATCCGGGCCGCGTCATCCGTCGTCCCCCCGTGGTCGGGATGGCGTTCCTTCATGAGGCGCCGGTGCGCCCGAACGATCTCCTCCGCACTCGCGCCCGGTCGCAGACCCAGCGTCTGATAAGCCTCCTGCTCGCTCATTTCGCCGCCGCGGCTCCGCCACTGCCCTTGCTGGCCGGACCCTTGCCGCCCCGCGTGCGCGTCACGCTCGCCTGCCGCGCCCCCTCCGGGAAAGCGGCGGTCGAGATAATTATCCAGCACTAGAACCGAGTCGGGATCCAACGCCGCGCAATCCTCGCGCAGACGCAGGATTTCGTCGCGCGTCATGGCGTTGAGCCTCATGCCGGCGAAAGCGCCGGAAAGCACGGTCCCGTCCACTTCGCCGCTGGCGTGGTCGAGGGTCATGTCCAGGAAAGCCGTGCGGATTTGCGACGCGCGCCGCCCCGGCGGCCGGCGCTCGAAAATCTTGCGCCACGCAATGCGGTCGCCCTTGAACAGATAAAGGGACAGGCCGCCCAAGCCGATCGCAAGGCTCAATCGCCCGCGCAACAGCAGGAGCAGCGCTGCGGCGGCCGCGAAAAAGCCGCCGCCGTTGCGGACATAGACCGCCACCCGCGCCGGCGAGGCGCGCCCGAGTTCGCGCAGCAGATAGACGCCCAGGATCAGCGTCAGAAACCCGATGAGCAAAAACGGCATATCGTCTCCAAACTATTTCATCTGGCCGAGCAGCAGGCGGGCCTCGCGGTCGCCGGCCTCGGCGCGGTCGCGCAGGGCCTGGTGGCCGCCGGCCGCATAAGTCGCCGCCGCCCGCAGCAAGGCGGCGAGACGGCCGGGCGCGCCGGAATCGAAGGCGGCGTAGGCCCCGCCGGTAAGCCGCGCCAGATCCTTGAAACAGGCCGCCGCCCTGGCGTCGCCGCCCTCGTGAAAGAAAAAGCCCTTGACGCCGAGCAGGCCAAGCTCGCCGGCGATGCGGCCGAGATCGTCGGCCTTTTCCTCCATGGCGTCGCCGACATAGACGAAGGCGCCGAGCGGCCCCGCGCCACGTTCAGAGCGGATATGGCGCAGAACCCGCCCGATCTGGGTCTGGCCGCCCCGAACCTCGATCCTGGCCATGGCCGCCCCGAGCCCGCCGCCGTCGCGCATGAAGGCCGAGGCGCGGCATTCGTGGAAGCCGCGAAAATAGACCAGTTGAATGTCGAGCCCGCCGCAGGCGGCGGCGGCGGCGAACATCTCGCCCTGAACCTTCTGCGCCAGATCCCAGGTCGGCTGGCGGCTCATGGTGGCGTCGAGCGCGAAAACCAGCCGCCCGCGCCCCGGCGCGCTCCGGCCCATGATTTTCGCGGGCGTTTGGCGCATCGGAGTTTGAAGAATTTTTTCGGCAAAAGCCTCGACCTCCGCCCGCCCCGACCGCGCCACCGGATTTTTCTCACCCTCGCCCAAAGTCCTCTCCCTCGTTTCCGATTAGATGGACGATGCGGCGACAAAGGCAAGCCCGGTCTTCCGCGTCGGCGTTTGGCGGACTACAAGGCGGCATGACGCTGCATCTTCTAAAGCTCTGTGTGGGCGCGGATTCGGTCGCCGATCTGCGCGCCTGGACGAAAATGCGCCGCTCGCGCGGGACGGGCGTTCACGCCCATGTCACCCGGATGTTTCCCAGGCGCGCGCCAGAACTGCTCGACGGCGGCTCGCTCTATTGGGTGATCAAGGGCCAGATTTCCGCGCGGCAAAAATTGATCGGCGTCGAACCTTTCGTCGATTCGGCGGGCGTGAAACGCTGCGCCCTGCAACTCGACGACGAAGTGATCGCTTTGCGCCCCCGCCCCCACCGCGCCTTCCAGGGCTGGCGCTATTTCGACCCGTCCGAAGCCCCGCCCGATCTCGATTCCGCCGCCGGCCTCGCCGAAATGCCGGAAGAACTGCGCCGGGAATTGTCGGCGCTCGGGCTCATTTAGCATTGCTCCGGGGCGGAGGGTGGTTTCGTCCATGAGCCGAATTCGCCTCAAACCACCCGCACCCGGCGCATTAATTCTGAATAGCCCCAAAATTCATAGGCGCCTTCTTCCCTAAATTTAAGGCAAGGAGGTCGTGATCGGCAAAATCAATTTCAGCGACGATTTCTAACGCAATGCGGTGCGTCAGATCGCCGAACGCGGCTATCCGGTTGCGGAGGTATCGGTGCGTTCGGTCGTCAGCTGGCTTTCCTCGACATGGTTGAACGGGTTATGGCGTCGACCACCCGATCCGGCGTCAGCGCGCGACCGTAGGGGCCAAATCTGGCGATGAAGCCAACGCTGTAGCGTGTGCGCGGACGTGACGCCGTGGCGGCTTTTAGAATGATCCTCGCGACATGGTCAGCCGTCAAGACGCCGAAGCCGCCCGGCCGAAGGAATTTATGCATTCGCTGCGCAAGATTTTTGCGGAACAGCGCATACGGGCCGTCTGCGCCGACGTCGGCGATGGTTTTCAAGAGCGTGGATTCAAAATTGGTCGCAATTGGCCCGGGCAGCACATTCACGACCGCGACGCCGAAAGGCTCGACTTCGGGGCGCAACGCGTCGGCGATGGCCTCCAAGGCAAATTTGGATGCGTGATACGCCGCGCCGCCCAAGACGCTGACGCGCCCCGCGACCGAACTCACATTTATGATGCGGCCCCTGCCGACGTGGCGCATCGCGGGCAAAACGAGCTGCGAAAGCCGCAACCCGCCGAAAACATTGGTCTCGAACTGCCGCCGCATGTGTTCGAGCGATATTTCTTCAACGGGGCCGTACTGGCCGTAGCCCGCATTGTTGACAAGAACGCCGACCGCGCCGAATTGCTTCTCAACGGTCGATACCGCGGAAAGCCGCGAGTTTTCATCCGTGACGTCGAGGGTGAGAATGCGGCAGCCGATGGTGTGCAACTCATCGAGCGTCCCGGGATTTCGTGCGGTTGCGAACGTTTCGAAACCGGCTTTGCGGAACGCTATTGCCGCAGCGCGGCCGACGCCGCTTGAACATCCGGTGATGAGAACGGGGCCGATAATGCTCAATTGCCGCGTCTCCAGCATTTCAACCTTTGGGGCGGCGGGCGACCTTGAATAACAGGGCTTCGGCCAGTCTGGTCCGCGATTTTATTCGGGTCTGAGTTTGTTGCAACGGCGTTGTCAGTTCGTCGACTCGCGAGCCTGCCGTAAACTGGCTGGATCATCCGCGACGCCTTCAATTTGAGCCCCCCGGTTTCGGGGGTGGTTCAGTCTGGTTCGGAATGGAGAACGGAGCGAGAGGCGACGGCCGGGTTGCGCCACAGGAGCCGAAGTTCGTCGATGGATGAATGATCCACGTCATTTCGTTATCGCAACCTCCGCCGACTGGCAATAACCACGGGCGGAACCTTCATTATCGTGGGGCCGCAATGAGCCGACTGTCGACGATCGTCATTAGACCCCGCAATTTCCGGACCTGGCGCCGAGCAGACCTTGCCGGCGGCGCCTGCGGCCTTCCGCTTTCCACCGCTTCGAGCCATTTGCCGATGGAAACAAAGCGTTGGACTTCCATGACCACCCTAATCTTCCGCCCCCGCATCCTGCGGTTCGGTGACGTTCAGCTGGCGATAGTCGATGCGCGGCACGCGGTCTTCGCCAAGGATGAGGATATCGGCGAAGATCTCGCCCATCTTGATGTCGCGCCAGGCATAGCTCTTGCGGACATGGACGTTCTGGCCGGACACGTCGTCGAGGCCGACGAAATTGACCACGAAAAAGGCGTCCATCGCCTCCAGCTCCTCGGCCCCCTTGCCGAAGATCGGGCTGTTCTCGTCCACGACATGAAACAGCATCCAGGAAAAGGCGAAGATCGGATTGCGCGCCTGCTTCAGCGCGAGCTGGCGGAACCGGCGATAGCCGACGCCTTCGACCGTGGCGTCGCTGTAGACCATCCAGATTTCGGCCCGCGCCTCATTCACCGAACTGCGGCGCGCGTTGACGAAACGCGCCATCAGCGTCGGGCGGCCGTCGTGGCGGGCGAGCGTCAGGCAATCGGCGAAAATCACGCGCGCGCGGGGCCGCGAAAAGCGGGCGAAAATCAGGCCGGTGAACACGGCCAAGGTGGACATGCCGATGAAAATTTCCAGCGTCGCAATCGAATGGCCATAGAGCGTCTGCGGATGCATGTCGCCATAGCCTACCGTCGCCAGGGTCTCGATCGAGAAGAAGAACAGATCGAGCAGGGAGCCCGGCCGCGCGTTGGCGATGGCGTCGCCGCCGAGCCAGAACAGCAAGGCGAACAGCAGGTTCATGGTCAGGAAATAGAGCGCATATCCGGCGAAGAAGGCCGGCCAGGAAATACTCATGCTGTTATGGAAGGCGTCGGTCCAGAACGACTGGTCGAGGCCGCGGGTCAGGAACTCGCGGTCGCCGATGCGCACCAGTTGTTCGCGGTCGGATCGGCGGCGGATCAAAGATTTTCCCACTTCTCGATGACCCAGCTCTCGGCCTGCGCGCCCTCGCGCCATTGCCGGAACGCCGGCAAGGCCAGAACGCGGTCGCAATAGGCCCGCGCGGCGGGTTCGAGTTCGAGCGCGTAAACATCGAGACGGGTGACGACCGGCGCGAAAAAGGCGTCGGCGGCGCAAAAATCGCCGAACAGGAATTCGCCCCCGGCTTGCGCAAAGATCGCCTGGATTCGCGCGAGATCGGCCCGCGCCGCGTCTTCCAGCGGCAGCGGCGCGGCGCGGCGGGCGCGGCGGAAATTGGTCGGGCAGGCCTGGCGCAGGCCCTGAAAGCCGGAATGCATTTCGGCGCAGAGCGCACGGGCGCGGGCGCGCCTTTTGCGGTCGCGCGGCCAGACGGCCTTGCCGGGAAAAGCTTCCGCCAGATATTCGACAATGGCCAGCGAATCCCACACCGCGAGATCGCCGTCGCGCAGCACCGGGACTTTTCCGGTCGGCGCCTCGCGCAACATTCTTGCGCGCGAGCCTTCGACATAGAGAGGAACGACCTCTTCCTCAAAAGCAATGTCGAGCGCGCGCATCAGCAGCCAGGGCCGCAGCGACCAGGACGAATAGGCCTTGTTGCCGATGAAAAGCTTCAGGGACATGGGATTTCTCAAAATTTCGGCGCCGCCGGGTGACGCGGCGGCTCGTAAGGGGCGCCCGCCTTTTTCCACTCGGCGAAACCGCCCTCGATATGGGCGACCGGCGCCAGCCCCATGCGCTGGGCCAGATGCGCGGCCAGCGCCGAGCGCCACCCGCCGGCGCAGAAGAACACGAAGGTCTTGTCCTGCTGGAATTGCGGCTTGGCGTAGGGGCTCGCGGGGTCGATCCAGAATTCCAGCATGCCGCGCGGGCAGTGGAAGGCGCCGGCGATTCGGCCCTCGCGGTCCAGTTCGCGCGGGTCGCGCAGATCGACGAACGTCACGTCCGCGCGGCCGAGCAGATCCTTCGCCTCCGCCACCGTCAGCGTCGTCACCGAGTTGTTGGCCTCGGCCAGCATCTGCTGAAATCCGTATGTGATCCTGCTTGGCATCGGCCCCTCCCGTCCTGGATTGGACCCCAGCGCGCGTGTTGCGTCAACACGCAAGGCTTGACCCGGCTCCGCCTTTCTCCGACAAGCTTCCATGCTCGACGACGATCCGCTCGCCCAGACGATTCTCGCGCTTTGCGCCGCCCTCGGTCCCGGCAAGTCGATCTGCCCGACCGACGCGGCCAGGGCTTTCGCCCATGCCCGCGAGGAGGACGACCTCGCCTGGCGGGGTCATCTCCATCAGGTGCGCGCCCGCGCCGTGGCGCTGGCCCGCGCCGGCCGGCTGGTGATCCTGCGCAAGGGCAAGCCGGCCGACCCGGACGATTTTCGCGGCGTCTATCGCCTGAGCCTGCCGCGCGGGGATTAGCGTTTCCCACCCGTCTTGGCGCATTCTGCCGAGGGGATTTTGCCCCGGCGCCAGGAGCGTGGCGCAAGGCGTGTCGCGGACACGGCTAAGCCGCGCGACGCCGCGCCGGGGCAAAAGCCCCCGGCCCCGTGAACCGGGATATTTCCCGGTTCGCCGTTCCAAGACGAGCCCAAGTCGGAAACATCCGACTTGGGCGGGGTTCGCCTTTGACGGCCGCCCGGTGCGTTGCGAACCTTGGCCGTGTCCTCGACACGGCCTGCGGCCCGCGCCTGCCGGATCGCCTCGCCAAAGGCGAACAGAATGCGTCAAGACGGGTGGGAAACGCTCTGAGCGCCGGAGACAGGGAGCGCACATGTTCTTCGTCGCCTCGAAAATCTTCTGGCTGCTCGCCTCGCCGCTCCATCTGCTGCTGATCCTGCTGCTCGCGGGACTCCTGCTCGCGCCACGCTGGCGCCCCGGCCGCGCGCTCGCATTGGCCTCGGCGATCGCTTTGGCCCTGATCGTGTTCTCGCCGGCCAGCGCCCTGCTGATCCGCCCGCTGGAGGACCGTTTTCCGCAACAATCCGAGATCATGCCGCCGCCGAAAGGGATTATCGTGCTCGGCGGCGCGGTCAACGAGCAGATCGCCCGCGCCCGCGATCAGGTGACGCTGAATGAGGCCGCCGCGCGCATGACCGAAGGCGCGGCGCTGGCGCGGCTCTATCCCCAGGCTTTGCTGGTCTTTTCCGGTGGCTCGGGCGCGCTGATCGACAGTTCGGCGAAGGAGGCGGATGTCGCGCGGCTTCTGTGGCGCGAGCTGGGCGTGCCCGAAAGCCAGATGCATTTCGAGGACCACTCGCGCAATACCTATGAAAACGCCCTCTTCACCAAAGCGCTGGTCAATCCGCAAAAAAACGAGACATGGCTGCTGGTGACCTCGGCCTATCACATGCCGCGCGCGATGGGGGTTTTTCGCGCCCTGGGCATGGCGCCTGAACCCTTTCCGGTCGATTATCGCACGCAGGGGAACGCCACGGATTTCCGCCCGCCCGGCGACGGCGCGCGCGCCATGATGAATTTCGAAACGGCGACGCGGGAATGGGTCGGCCTGCTGATCTATCGATTGACCGGAAAGACCAAGGCGCTGTTCCCGGCGCCGTGACGCGCCGGGCCTGCCTTATTGCGACTCGGCTTCGTCCCGCGCGACGCCGTTGGCCGCCAGGAACTTCCGCCAGTCGGTCGCGTCGCCATAGAAAGCGTTGCGATCGACCTTGGTCGGAATGCCGCGCACCCAGGCGTCGGACTGATATTGCCAGAAGCGCCAGGAGCGATCGCCATATTTCGCCGAAGGCCGGCGCTTGGTCGAGCGAATCCAGATCGGATAGTCGGTCAGCTCGCCGTCGATGATCGACTGGTAGAAATCGACCGTGGTGTAGATGATCGGCTTCTTGCCATAATAGCGCTGCATCTCGGCGAGCATGGCGCGGATTTCGTGCAGCGTCGCCTCGCGTTCGAGTTGGCGCCGGCAGGTCGGCGAATTGGGCGTCGCCTCGACGTCCAGCACCGGCGGCAAGGCGTCGTGTTCGGGCGGGACGTTCCGTTCGAACCAAGCCATATTGTCCTGCCATGGCCGGCACCAATAGACGAAATGATAGGCGCCGCGCGGCAGGCCGGCGGCCTTTGCGCCGCGCCAGTTGCGCACGAAATTGGGGTCGATGCGGTCGCCGCCCTCGGTCGCCTTGATATAGGCGAAGCTGACGCCGCCCTCGTGCACGGCGTCCCAGTTGACATTGCCCTGGTATTTGGAGACATCGACGCCGTGAACGGTGAAATTCCGGGCGAGCTTGGTCGCCTCGGTTTCCTTGTAGTGGCCAGGCCGGGCACCGACCAGCGGCCGCTCCGCAAAAGCCGAGGGAGCCTCCCCGCAGGCGGCGAGCGCGAGCAGCAGACCCGGAAGCGCAAGACGCGCGGTGATTTTCAGGCGGAAATCCTTCATGCGTGCAAATTACCTCGCTCGGGGTAATAAGTCCTTAATCTACATCATGGCGGCTCGCCGCCCAAATTGAACCGGATTTTTGGTTTTTTGCAAGAGCGGGCGGCGGCGCTGGTCGCCTTGCAGTTCAAGGCGATTCCACCACGCGGCGCGAGCGTCGGCGTGGCCGGAAAAGGCGGCGCCATCCGGTATGCGGCAAGAGGCGTTTTGCAATGTGGGTAAAAATTCCGTTTATCGCGGCAATTGTTACGGTCCTGCTTTGCGGCGGCGCGCGGGCCGAGACGCCGGCCGATGCTTGCGGTCCCCAGGCGCTCCGGGTTTCGCGGACGATTCGTGTCGGCGGCCCCGTTCATGTCGGCCTGAAGACCTATCCGCAAACGCTCGACCTGAAGGATCATGAGGTCGTCCTGACCTTCGACGACGGCCCCGCCCCGACCACGGCCCGCGTGCTCGCCGCGCTGGAGACGCAATGCGCCAAGGCGACCTTCTTCCTGATCGGCCGCAACGCCGCCGCCATGCCGGCGCTGGCGCGCCGCGAGATCGCCGACGGCGACACGGTCGGCAGCCATTCCTACAATCATCCGATCCTGCCCAGCCTGCCGCTCGACAAGGCCGTCGCCAATATCGACGCCGGCGTCGCGGCGGTGAAAAAGGCGACGGGCGGCAAGGCTTCCAAGTTTTTCCGCTTTCCCGGCTTCGCCGATTTGCCCGCGCTGCTGGCCGCGCTCGACAAGAAGGGCATGCCGGTGTTCGGCGCCGATCTCTGGGCTTCGGACTGGAATGTCATGACCCCGCGGGAGGAGCTTGATCTGCTGATGGGCCGGCTGCGCCGCGCCCATGGCGGAATTGTCCTACTCCACGACACCAAGAAGGAGACGGCGGACATGCTGCCCGCCTTTCTCGCCGCGCTGAAGGCGGAAGGCTTCCATATCGTGGCGCTCGCGCCCGGCGCCGCTCTCCCCGCGCTCAAACCGGCGCCCGCCGGCTGGAAGTCGGAAACGGAAGAGACCCTGCGGAAAATGGGAATCCACGGCCCAAAGGGGGCCGCGCAGAAAATCGACGTTCCGCTTCAGGAGCAGCGCGACCCTGCGGGCAAGATGTGAGAAAAGCGAAAACCAAGCCTGTAAGCTTGGTGCGGCCAAGAGGACTCGAACCTCCACCCCGGTTAAAGGACTAGCACCTCAAGCTAGCGCGTCTACCAATTCCGCCATGGCCGCGCGATTTCCGGGTTTCTTGGCCCGATCAATCGGTAGGCGCGTCGTCTAACAAATCGCTCCCCGCCTTGCAAGCCGCTCGCCGGATTTTTCTCGACGCGCCTGCGGCGTCAATGTTTTTGCTCCTTGATCTCCGCCAATGCCGACCAGGGCAGGACGGACCAGTCGGCGTTGTCGCAGACGCGCGCGTAACGTGGGAAACTTGCGCCCAGCCACAGTCCCTTTTTGTTGAGCGACCAGGCTGGAAAGCTCCAGACATTGGGGTCGGAATAATCGCAGCTTTCGTCCGACCCGCCGGGCGGCTTCATCTCTTTCGGATAATAACCTTTCATCAAGGCGACGATTTCCGGTGCAAAAATCTTGCTGCGGTAATCGAGCCAGGCGTCGCTGTCCTTCGCGGGAACCGGCCCCTTGCCGAAGGGAATCACCTCGTCCAGCGCCAGTTCGCGCCCGGTTCGCGCATCGTAGCTGTGGCCCTCGTCGGAAAAATCCGGATGGGCGGCGCCGGCGCAGTCGTAATTCGCATGCCAGACATAGGGGATATAGTCCGGGCCGAGCCATAGACGCCCCGCCTCGGCGCCTTCGATCCCGGCGCCGCCGTCGGCCCCCGGACAGGCGAACCACGCCGAAAGCGCGTTCCAATGATCGCGGGTGAGCGCCAGATTGACGGCGTCGAGCGTCAGTTTCGGATACCCGTCCTCCAGCCGGAACAATTTCGTGCCGGTCACGCTTTCCCTGAACCATCGGATTTTCTTGCCGTTCATCGTCTCCTCCCGGTCCGGGACAAGCCGCAGACCCAGGAGTTGCAGGCGCTGATAAAGGCTGAGCCCGTCAGGGAAATCGCCTGGCGCGTCGGCGGGGAGCACGGCCGGATGCAGCGCGACGGAAAATTGACGGCCCTTGCCCGTAGTGAGGCCGCCGGCGAGTCCGGAGCCTTCGGCATGCAAGGTCATTCGATCGCCGGTATTGCGCGATTCGAGCGTCAGCGTCCCGTTCTTCCACTCGCCGGCAAGGTCGATGTCGAAACGGGCGACGCGATAGAAATATTGCCCGTCCACGTCGGCGCCGTCGCCGTTGAGCGCCAGGACGACGCCGGAATTGCCGACTGTCCCTTCATAAGTTCTGGCCGCGCCCTCGGCGCGCGCCGCCAAGCTTCCCGCGACAAGAAACGAGAGCGCGACAATGAAAAACGGGAATGTCTTCATGGCCATTTCCCCCGCAAAAAATTCTCGCCCGCTAATTTGAGTTGATCGGGCGATTTGCGCAAGCTAATCGCTTCGCAGGACCGCGCCACACGCTCCGACGCGAGACCGCGACATGACCGACGCCTGCGCACCAAAGCCCGCCTCTTTCCTCCCCGCGCCCGGCGCGCCGCCGGTGGAATGGCGCGTTTCGCAGGGCCTGACCGATTATGCTTTCGCGGTCGCCGAAATGGAGGCCCGCGCCAACGGAATCGCTGCAGGCAAGGCGGCGGAGCTGGTCTGGCTGGTCGAGCATCCGCCGCTTTACACTGCGGGAACCTCGGCGCGGCCGCAAGATCTGCTCGATGCGCGCTTCCCCGTCCATGCGACCGGACGCGGCGGCCAGTTCACCTATCACGGCCCCGGCCAGCGCGTGACCTATGTGCTGCTCGACCTCAACCGCCGCACGCGCGATGTGCGCGCCTATGTCTGCGCGCTGGAAAAATGGATCGTCGCCACTTTGGCGCTGTTCAACGTGAAGGGCGAGATTCGCGACGGCCGCGTCGGCGTCTGGGTCCGGCGGCCGGAAAAGCCGCGCGGCGCGCAAGGCGAGCCGGCCGAAGACAAGATCGCGGCGATCGGCGTGCGGATGCGGCGCTGGGTGTCGTTCCACGGCGTCGCGCTCAATGTCGAGCCCGATCTTTCCCATTTCTCCGGCATCGCGCCCTGCGGGATCACAGACAAACATCTTGGCGTCACCAGCCTGATCGATCTCGGCCTGCCGGTGAGCATGGAGGATGCGGATGTGGCGCTGCGCCGGACCTTCGAGGAGATTTTCGGGCCGACGGTTCCCGCGCCTTGACATTGGCGCGGGCGTCGTGAGCATTGCGCTTATCGATAAAGCCCTATCGCAAATCTGGAATTGGACGATGCGGAAGATTTTTTTGGTTGTTTTTCTTTCCTCCTTGACCGCCGCCGCGCGCGCCGAATTGATCTCTCAACCGAGTTTGAGCCCGAACGATTCCTGGTCCTACCACGTCAGGGTTCAGAATTGCGGCGCGATCAAGGACTCGCATGTCACAATTTCCGTCACGCGCGTCGGATCGGACGGCGTGGTGGTGAGCGAGAAATCCAACGCCGCGCCCGATCGCGTGGCGTCGTCGCTGTTCGGATCGGACTGGAGCAAGCGCCGCGGCGTCAATGGTCTGGAAACCACGGTCAATCGGCCCCTCGCCTTCCCGCTCGAAGTCGGCAAGAGCTGGCGGGTCGAATTTACCGAGCAGAACCCGAACCCGCAGAAGCTGAGCGAGACCGATGTCCTGCCCTACAAGGTCGTCGGCTGGGAGGACGTCACCGTCCCGGCCGGAAAATTCCATGCCCTGAAAATCGAATCGCTTGGGCGCTGGATGGCGGAACTGTCGCCGCGCGTCGTCAACAACGCCGCCGTCGCCCGATGGGGCAGTGTGGCGACCCGGAGCAGCGAAAGCCGGATCATCAAAGGCGTTCGCGTCAGCGGCCGTTATTACAAATGTTTCTGGTATGTCCCGAACGTGAAGCGCTGGGTGAAGTCGATCGAGGAGAATTATTCCTCGAACGATTCCCTGAGCCAATCCATGACCACCGAACTCGAAAGCTTCGATGTGGGCGGCGGCTTGAAGCCGGAAGGCGCGCCGCACCATGCCACCCCCGTCCTTCCGCCGCCGGCCCCGCCGCCGGCCAAGAATTCGATCTAGCAGGCTGTTGAAAAAGTATCTGGCCACGGGAATCGAGGTGTGATTCAGTCTCCCTACGTGCGGGGGCTGAATGATGCGGGGCGAAGACGAGCGGACTGGGGCGCTATTCAGCTACGTCGATTTGGAAGCCCGTGTTCGGCAGAATCATCCGCTGCGGGTGATCCGTTTGATCGTGAACGAGGCGTTGTCGACGCTAGCCGGCGAGTTTTCTGAGCTGTATTCGCCGATGGGGCGTCCGTCGATCGCGCCGGAGAAACTCTTGCGGGCGATGTTGCTGCAAGCGTTTTATACGATCCGCTCGGAACGCCAGTTGATGGAGCGGTTGGAGTTCGACCTTCTGTTCCGCTGGTTTGTCGGCATGGGTGTCGATGACGCGGTATGGGACCATTCAGTTTTCTCCAAAAATCGGGATCGCCTTCTTGAAGGGGCGATCGCCGCGAAATTCATGAAGGCGGTGCTGGAGCAGCCGCGCGTGAAGCGACTTTTGAGCACGGACCACTTCTCGGTCGACGGCACGCTGATCGAAGCCTGGGCGTCGATGAAGAGCTTTCGCCCCAAGGACGGATCGGATGAGCCGCCGACTGAAAGCGGCGGGCGCAACCAGGAAGCGGATTTTCACGGCGCCAAGCGGTCGAACGAAACGCACGCCTCGACCACCGATCCCGAGGCCAAGCTTTATCGCAAAGGGAAAGGCAAGGAGGCCAAACTCTGCTTCATGGGCCACGCCCTGATGGAGAACCGGAATGGCCTCGTCGTCGACGCCTGCCTGACACAGGCGGATGGCCACGCGGAAATTGCGGCGCTTCACATGATCGAGCCATGGGCCGATCGACCGAATGCGGTCACACTGGGCGCCGACAAGGCTTACGACACTCGAGACTTCGTCAACGAACTGCGGTCGATGCACGCGACGCCGCATGTGGCGCAGAATACGAGCGGACGTTCGTCGGCGATTGACGGCCGCACGACGCGGCATGCCGGCTACGCCGTCAGTCAGCGCCTCCGCAAGCGGATCGAAGAGGCCTTCGGCTGGATCAAGACCATCGCCGGACAGGAGAAGACCAGATTCCGTGGGCGTGATCGCGTCGGATGGGCCTTTGTCTTCGCGGCCGCCGCCTATAATCTGACGCGGTTGCCCAAGCTCATGGCGGCGCCGACATGAGCGCGCCGGCAAACTGCCAGCTCGTCGGCAACTGGCGGATCGTCGAGGCCGATATTTGGGATCGCGACTATCTCGATCTCTGCGGGCCGGCGACGATCACCATCACCGGCCACGGCCAAGGCGAAATCGCCTTCGGAGCACTGCGGGCCGGTCTCGACATCGAATACAGCCGGTCGTCGATCACGGCTGTCCGGTTCAGCATGGGCTGAACTCGATTGTGAATTGGTTAGGGCATTGGCTTGTTGTCGGGGGCGGTCCGAGCAGTCGGTCGATTGGCCTTCGGTGCATAAGGTTGGCTCGGACGAGGCGCGTAAAGCTGAGGAGGCTTTCGACTTCGTTTTGAGCGGCATGGGCGAGGCGCAGCAGCACGAAGGCGATCAGCGCCACGGCGATCTGGATGCGGACGGCATTCTCGTTTCGGCCGAGGAAGTGATTGATTTTCAATGTTTGTTTAATCCAGCGAAAGAACAATTCGATCTGCCAGCGACGTTTGTAGAGCGCCGCGATCTCGGCGGCGGGCGCGTCAATATCATTGGAAAGAATGCGCAAAATCTTGCCGGTTTCGATGCGTACGCAAACCTCGCGCACCGGGTCGGAAAATGGATTTTTCCGGCTCGCCGCGAGCCGCTGCGGCAAGAGGCCGATCCGATCACTCAGGATATCGCCCCCGGGGGGAACCGCGCTTTCGACGACATTGGAAAGCCGGGTGTTGGTTTTCAGCCTCGTCACGATCCGACAACCGGCGGCATCAAGATCGGCCCACCAGCCGTAATCGTAATAGCCCAGGTCGAATACATAGGTCGCCATGGGGTCGATGGGCATCTCCTTGGCGGCGACAATGTCGTTGATTTTCGGGCTGCTCAGCGAGGCGTAGATCGGGCAGTCCGCGTCGGGATCATAGACAACATGCAGTTTGGCGCCGCAGGCGTTGGCCGAGAAGCGCGCCCAATCGGCGGACAGGGCGCTCAGGCGAAAGCTGGTGGAATCGATCAGCAGCAAGGGCTCGCGCAATTTCTTGCGAAAGCCCGGCAGGATCTGCCCGACAAGCCTGGTGAAGAGCGAGGTGAACACATCGGCGCTGCGCAGCGAATTGGCGTCGGACAGGGTAGAACGCGACAGTTTGGCAGCGCCCAGATGATAAAGTTTCGACCCATGGCTGTCGAACGCGCCGACAATATCGCGCAAGCTCTCCGCTCCCGCCAGCTGCCCGTAAAGCATGGCCAGAAGCTGGTTTTTAGTCGTCAGCTTGCGAATGCGGGCGTCGGCACTGTGCTTTTCCACAAGCCCATCGAAGGCGCCCCATGGAATCAGCTTGGTCAGAGCGTGAAACACGCTAGTTTGATGCTGCACGGCGTTTTTCCTTCTCGTGTCCAGATGAGTCGCCAAACCCTCTGAACAGAGTAGAATCAATGCCGTGCAGCCTGTCCACCAAAACTCAACCGGACAGCCGTGGTCGTCGATCGGATTCACATGGGCCGGATTCGACGAAATGGATGAAGTCTCGGGTGATGGCTCCGCCGAATTGCTCGACGATGGCTCCATCGAGATCGAATTTGCTTATCACAACGGCGACGAAGCCATCCTCAAAGCCAAACGGGATACTTCTTCAACAGCCTGCTAGGTGCTGGCGCAGGCGATGCAGGTCGGCGCCGTGGGCAGCGCCTTCAATCTCTTGGGATCGATCGGCTCGCCGCAGCGCGCGCAGATGCCATATTCGCCTTTGGCGATGCGCTGCAAGGCCGCGCGAATCTGCTTGATTTCCAAAAGCTTGGACTTTTCCAGCCCTTCCAGCGCGTCCTGGCCTTCGAGCTGGGTCGCCTGCTCTTCCCAATCGGCGGCAAGCTGAGAGCGCAATTCGCTGTCGATTTCGGCGACGTGGCCCGTCAGTTCCTGAAGACGATGTTCGAGCTTTTTGGCGATGTCTTTATGTTCGGTCATATTCGGTCGATCCAAAACAATCGGGCGTCCGCGAATCTTGCCCGTGAAGCTTCCGCTCATCCCGGACAGCTTAGACTTGCGCGCGGCAGATGCAAATGTGTTTTGAACGCCTGGTTTACGTCTGTCCGCGATCCGGGGTGGCGAAGCGGGGCGCGATGGGTCATGATCGCGCCGATTTTAAAATTGTGTGATCGATTCTTTACGACGCCGCCGCATGATCGGCGGACCCCTTCGATAAGGAGAGTTGATCCGGTGCGGTCAAGCAAAGCCCTTTCCCGTGTCTTCGGCCTTCTCGCCGCCGTGCTGTCGGCGCCGGGAGCCGCTCTCGCGCAATCGGCCGATTTGCCGTCCTGGCTGCAAAGCCATGTCGGCGCCGGCGAGGGCCAGATCGCGCCCGTCGTGCTGCGCCGGGCGCGGAGGCTCTATTTCCACAAATTGCGCGCCGGCGAAATTCGCAATCCCTGCTATTTCGCGATGGACGCCACCCGCCCCAACGATCTCGGCCACGGCGCTCTCGGACGGCGTTTTTACATGATCTGCGAAAGCCGGGAGGTTTTCCGCGCCATGCCCGCCGGCCACGGCGGCGGGCGCGATCTGAGGGGCCTCGCCGATTTCGAGAACGGCCGCATCTGCGTCAAAAATTTCGGCAATGCCGAGGATTCCAAGCTCACCACCGGCGGCGCATACATCACCCGGGAGATCAAGACCTCGTTCAAGGGCTATTACCCCGTCGCCTCGGCCCATCACGCCGCGCTCTACCGCTCCTTCGTGCAGTTCGATGGCGAAGGCGACGCCGCCAACGCCCGCGAGCGGGTGATCGGCGGCCACGCCGCCGAATTGCTGAGAGGCATGTGCCGGCGCAAGGCGCCGGGCGATCCCCATGCCGACGGCGACGGCTATGCGCCGTTCGGCAATCTGGTCTTTTATGCCGGCGGCCGCAGCAACGGCTGCACCTCCTGGTCGCCCGAGGACGCCGGGCTGGTGATCCCGATCGTGAAGGACGACCCGACCACGATCTATATCTATCCCGAGTCCAGGGACATCGACGCCGTCGCGCGGGCGGCGCAGGCCGGCCGGGCGCCGGAAAAGGCGGGCGTGTACTGGAACGCCTTCTGCCTGCGCGAGATTCACGCGCCGAAATACTGGCCGCAAGCCGTGCTCGGCCCCATCCTCGCGCGCTACGAGCGCGACCACCCGCGCCCGCCGCCCCAGCCTTTGCCGCTCTGCCGGCGGTAGTGGAGGAATTCCAGAGCTTGTTTCGCAAGCATGAAAGGCGTGCACGCACAGAAGCCGCCGTCACATGATCGGCAACTTCCGGCGCAATCCTGACCTTCCTGATCGCGTCGGCGACGGTCTCGTCACGAGCTATTAGCCGCCGTCACGCAGAGCCGGAATCAAAAATACGCACAGCCCTCTTCGTGATCAAAAGCGGGAGGTGTTGAGACCTTATCGGAATCGCGTACCAACTCGGCGGTTGCTTTCGTTTTGGCGCTTGTGCAGCTACAAAAACTGTGGAACCCGATGAGGAAGCATGGAACATGAGGTTGGTAAAGACAGAAGTTCTTGAGTGGTTTGACAAGCAAGAACGATCCTATCGGCTCGCACTTTTATGCACTTATTGGATCCGCGATACGGCTCCGTACAAACCGAGCGTGTCCGAGGCCGCAAGGGGTTTTCTGATGGAAGTTCATGGCCAGTGGCTATCATTTGCTGACTTGGCCGAAATGCTTGAACAACAGTCGTCTCGCGACGCGCTATCATCGGACTTTATCCTCAATCAGCTGCACGCACTGATACGCGCGCCGTTTGGAATTCTTGAGGATTATTGCAAGGCTTACGACAAGGCCGGCTTAACGCTGTGCCTTTGGCAAAAAATGCAAACAACATCATGGTTTCAGTTTACAAGAATTGTCAGGAATGCGATCTCCCATAATTTTCACTTCATGTACCGACCGGCGGACAGACTGCCCATCGCGTGGAACGGCATCACGCTGTCTCGAGAGATGGAAGGGCAACCGATCACTTACGAGTTGTGGCACAAAAAAGGGTACGAGTTGTTTTTGGAAATGAAAGCTTTCGCCGAGGCGTTGCCGGAAGCGCCTAAAGCGGGTGCTAAGTAACTTTTAATATAAACTAATTCTATCCGACTATGCTACCTTGTAGGCGTCACACTAGAAGAGGAAGATAATGAACAGGCTTATCGCGATAACTGCTGTCATAGTCGGAGTTCTTTCATATTCGTTGCTCGTTAATGCGACAACGTCTACCGACGCAACTTGGATATTGCTCGGCATCGATGTCCATACGGGGGCGGTGACTGTGCGTGATGCCGCCGCCGACGCCGACACCGTCTCTGTCTATGGCGAGGGGCTCCCAGTCTACCAAACCGCGACGGCCTGCCAGGTGGCGCTACGCCACGCAATCCAGAAATATGCCGGCCTATCCCATGCGGCAGGGAACTATGGACGGTTCCTCTGCTCAGACTGGAAGACTTGGGCGAGCTCGAACCGATGAGGAGAGTAGCGCGTCAAAGGTCAGACTGACATTCAGTTTGGGGAAAATTCGTGATGCACCCTGGCCGCGTGGCCGGTGCAGAAATCACGAATTTTGCACCAGAAGCCGAGCCCAGATCGATCAACGGTTTGGCTGGTGCAGAAATCGGGTGCAAATCGTCGCCACCGTCTGCAATTGATCCCCGCGCCGCCCTTGTCGGCGAAGCTCGCGGCCGTCCCCTTCCCGCCGACAAGTGCCGATAGCGCCCGCATTGATGTGCTGTTTTAGTCGATCGCCACCCATCGATCCAACGCGCGTCGATGTTCACGGCTCGATCAGCCAATAGGCGACGCCGGCCTTTTCGCGCTCGGGGAGCCCGCGCTGCGGCGCCGTTTCCTCCCGGTTCACGATTTCCTTGAAGTCGCGCATCGCCTTGGGCTCGTCGAACACGTAGGAATGGCCGGACAGTCGCGCGTCCACCGATTCAATTCCGCCGGCGACCAGAATGGCGCCGCCGCCGCTGCCGGCGCGCGGGGCGCTGTGATAGCTCTCGGAAATCTCGATCGCGCGGTCATATTCCGAGGCGTAGAGCGTGCGGAAGGCGCCGATCTTTTGCACCTGCCGCATTTGCTCGCGAAACACGTCCTGCGACACGTCCGGCGCGGCGAAAATGGCGACGCCGATGCGCAAATCCGCCTTTTCGAGCGCGAAATCGCGCAACATCTGCAACAGGATGCGGTTGCCCATGCTGTGGGCGACCAGATCGATCCGCAATTCCGGCGCGAGCGCGCCGATCTTGGTCACCAGATCGGCGAGATGCGGCTCGCTCCAGGCGTTGGAATCCTCGTCATAGGGATAGCTGAAGGCCGAGCCCTCCGAGGGCCAGCTCCAGGCGAGAATCGTCCCCGCGTAATCGAGATCGGCGCCCAGCTCCAAGGCGCGTTCCGCCACCGAGCCGAAGGACGTGTTGAAGCCGTGGATCAGGACAAGGATTTTCGTCGCGCCCGCCGCCCGCGTCGCGGCGACGATTTTTTGCGCGCAATCGTCCACGCCTTTGGTGAGGTTTTTCGGGGCCGGCGGCAGGGGCGGCGGCGGCGCCCGCCGCGCCGGCGCGCCGAGAAAGCCGCAGGTGGTTTGCGCCGGATCGAGCCGGCGCGCGCCGAAGCGGTTGGCGTAATCGGCGCCGCCCTCGTCGTCGCGGTCGGTGGCGAAAAAAACCGGCGAATTCATCGCCATCTTTGGCATTGGCGTGGCGGGCGGCGCAGGCGCGGGCTGGCCATGGGCTTCGATTTCGGCCTTATGCCACAGCATCATGTCGCGCTTCATCGCCATCTCGCCGCCCGCCGCTTGCATCGCCATGTGCATCCCGGCGTCGGAATCGAGCCGATTGACCTGAACATTGGGCAGCTTGCGAAAGGTCTCCTCGCGCGCCGAAAATTCGGCGTTGGCCGCCGCGCGCGCCGCTGTCGCCGCAGTGGCGATGGCGTTTTTCTCCGCCTCGCTTCTTTGCGTCCAGAAGGCCGGCGCCGCCGCCAGCAGGCCGGTCTCCGGCTTGCCGATGGTGAGGTAAAGCCTGGCCGGGAAATTCCGCGCGAAGGCCAGCGTCTTGTCGTCCAGTCTGGTCTCCACCGCCATTTGCGGGCTCGCCGTCATCGCGTCCATGGCGCTGGTTCGCGGCGCCATCCGCAAACGTTCGAAATCTTCCGTCGTGCGCACTGGCGCCTGCGTCAGCAGATAATCGATGGCATGGGAATAGAGTTTCAGCGGAAACAGGCCGGCGCGTCCCGCGTCGGCCGTGGCGACCGCGCCGAGAAAAGTGTCCTGCATCAGGAACACTTCCTTGGCCGACTTGAACAGATAGGGGCGGCTGAGGATTTGCGCCTCGGCGCCGTCCTGCGTCAGGGCGTCGCGGTCCTTGTCGCCGATCGCGAAGACGCCGAGATCGGCCGCCCCGCGCTTCAACGCTTCCATGGCGTCGGCGCCATTGGCGACCGGCTCTTGCCGAATTGTCAGCCCGGCGCCCGCCAGCGCCTTGCTGGCGAGAAAATTCCGCACGAAAGCATCATCGCCAAACCCCGCCGGAACGGCGAAGCGGATTTCCGCCGCCCGAGCCAGAGCCGGCGCAAAGAAAAAGGCGAGGAGAAGCACAACCCGAAGCTTCATCGGTTCCACCTGAAGAATATTCGCACAGGATACGCGCGGTTCGGCCGCGACGTTACAAAATCTCCCGTGATCTCAGCGACGGCTTGATGAAGCGCCCGCGCATAATCCCGCCGCCGTCACGCCCGACCGCACCGCGCCTTCGATGGTCGCGGGCAGACCCGTTTGCGTCCAGTCGCCGGCGAGAAAAAGATTGCGCCATTGCGTTTCGGCGCCGGGCCGCAAGGAATCCTGCGCCGGGGTCGCGGCGAAGGTCGCGCGTTTTTCCTTGATGATTTGCCAGGCCGGCAAAGGCGCCGAAAAATCGGCGACCGCCTGAACCTCGGTCCAGATCCTTTCCGCCAGTTCCTCGCGCGGCGTGGCCAGAAAACGTTCCGCCGCGCTGATCGTCACCGACAGGCGGTCGTGAAAGCCGAACAGCCACTCCGTCGCCCCGCCGATCACGCCGGTCAGCAGCGGCAGGTTTTTCGGCGCCGGACAAGCGAAATGGGCGTTGACGATGGCGCGGAATTGATCGGGCGCCGAAAGGCCCGGCAGCAGCGCCACCGCGACCGGCGCCGTGACCGCCAGCACGATTTTATCGTCCGGCCCCAGCGCGGTTCTGTCCTCGCCGAAATCAAGCGCAACCGCGCGATCCCCCTCAAAGGCGATGCTCCGCAAACTGGCGCCGAAACGAATCTTCGCGCCTTTGCCGCGCAGAAAATCCAGCGCGGGATCGACGAAGGCGGCGGAGAGTCCATCCACCGCCACCAAAGGCCGGCAGGCCGCGCCGCCTTTTGCGAATGTCTCGCGCACGATGGCGCCCGCGAGCGCGGCGGAAGCTTCGGCCGGATCGGTGTTCAACGCCGAAACGAACAAAGGATTCCACAAATTGCGGGCGATCTCGCCATCCCCCAGAAACGGGCGCAAGGTCCGATCGGGGCTGGCGAACAGCAGCTTGACCAAGGCGAGATAATCGCGGCCCGCGCTATTCGGCACACGGCGGCCGGGCGCGAGAATCCACCACGGGAATTTTCCGGCGTTGGGCCGCAATGTCCAGCGTTTCCGTCGCGCCAGATCGCAAAAATCGAAAGAGGCTTGCTCCGGCCCGGCCAGCCTGCCGTCGCCGCCGATCTTCTTCGCATAAGCCAGGGCGGCGCGATTGCCCGACAGCAGCAGATGATTGCCATTATCGATGGTCATGTTGAGGCTGGCGTCGAAAAAAGAGCGGCAGCGACCGCCCGCCTGCGGCGCGGCCTCGTAAAGCGCAATTTCATCGGGTCCGGCAAGCTCGACCGCCGCCGAAAGACCGGCGAGTCCGGCGCCGACGACGTGAACTCGCGCCATCAGAAAAATCCGTAGCGCAGGATCGCGCCGAGCAAGGTGAGTTTCGGCGTGCTGATTCTTTCACGCGGTTTTTTGAAGCCCCGCGCATCGAGCTTTCGCCAGATCGCGCCATAGGCGAGGCTCATGATCTTCGGCGCTCGGATTCTTTCGCGCGACTGTGAAGCCATGATTTCATTGGCGGCGTCGAAATGTTTTTTGGCCTGAAGCAGCAAAGGCCGGCAAACCGCGTCGAGATCGTCGAGCCCCGCGACTTTTTCCGGCGTCGGATCGGAAATTCCGGCGGCCTCGAGATTCTCGCGCGGCAGATAGAGCCGGCCGATGCCGGCGTCCTCGTCGATGTCGCGCAGAATATTGGTGAGCTGGAGGGCGCGGCCAAGGTGATAGGCCAGCGCGATCCCCTCTTGTTCCGGCATGCCGAAGACGCGCACCGACAGGCGCCCGACCGCGCTCGCCACCCGGTCGCAGTAAAGGTCGAGGGTCGCGGCGCTCGGCGCGACAATGTCGGCGTCGACATCCATTTCCATGCCGTCGATCACGGCGAGAAAATCCTCGCGCGCCAGGCCGAAGCGGCGCAAAGGCGCGGCCAGTCCCGCCGCGAGCCCCGAATTGTCGCCTGCGTAAAGCGCGTCGATGGCGCGGCGCCAGGCTTCGAGTCCGGCCTTTTTTGTCGGCTGGTCGCCGCCCTCGTCGGCGATGTCGTCCACCGCGCGGCAGAAGGAATAAATTTCGAACATGGCGTCGCGCTTCTCGCGCGGCAGGATCGCCATGGCGCGATAGAACGAGCTTTTGCGCGCCCGTTCGCGGGCAAGTTCGGCGGTTTCCTCAAGCGCGGCCGTCATGTCGCTCTCCGGGTCATGCGCGAAAAAACCTCGCCCACGGCGGCGGCCATGGCGCCCAAAGCCATCTCGCTCTTGGAAAGCTTCACATTCTCGCTGAGCGGATCGCGCGCGATCAAAAGATCGGCGATGCGGAAGGCGTGGCGCAGGATCACGGCGATCTCCATGCCCAGACGCAAATCTTTTATGGCGCGCGGCAGGCTTTGGCCTTCTTCCAGCAATGCCCGATTGCGCAGCGCAAGATTGCGCAGGCAGGCGCGCAATTGCGGCGTCGCCTTGGCGGCGGCCATATCCTCGACCCGCGCCCCCGCCGCGTCGAGCGCGTCATGCGGAACGTAAACGCGGTCCAGGGCGGCAAAATCCTTGGCGCAGTCCTGCAAATGATTGTTGATCTGGAGGGCGGCGCAGATGGCGTCTGACGCCGGCCACAGGTCGCGGCTTTCGCCGTGGACGTCGAGCAGGAAGCGCCCGACCGGCATGGCCGAGAGGCGGCAATAATCGATCAGCTCGTCCCAGTTGGCAGTGCGGTTCTTGTCCACGTCGCGACGGAAGGCGTCGAGCAGGTCGCGGGCGTGGCGGTCGGTCAGGCCGCGCTGCTTGAGTTTCGCGCGCAATCTCACGCCGAGCGGCTCGGCGTCGCTCAAGCCGATCAGGCTGTGGTCGAGCTGATCGAGCAGCGCGTGTTTTTGCGCCGGCGCCAGGCCGGGATGGTCGGCGACATCGTCGCCCGCGCGCACGAAATCGTAAAAGGCGAGGATCACCGGGCGCAAAGGCGCGGCGATCAGCAGCGAGGCGACTGGAAAATTCTCGTCGCTCCCGCTTTTGCCCGAGCGAAACCCTTCCGCCGTGACCGGCGCGGGATCGACTTGTTTCACAGCGGCGCTCATGGCTTTTCCGTCTCGATTTCCGCGCGCCCCGGCCGCGCCAGATGCGCCTGCGCTCGGCCTTTCCACATGCCGCCGCGCCCGCGTTTATAAGCCCAGGCGGAATCGAGCATATAGAGCAAATAGGGCGCGGCGATAAGCGGCAAAGTCAGCGCCCGCCAGCGCGGAAGGCCATAAAAACGCTGGATCGGCGCGAAACTCACGCTCATCAGGACATAAGTCGCGACGCCCAAAAATCCCGCAAGGCTATCGGCGAAAAAGGCGAGCCAGAGGGGGACGAAAAAGGTCAGCACCAGGCCGAAGCCGGTCAGCGCGAGCAGCGGATAGGAAAAACGCAATTGCGCGAAAGCCGAGCGCGACACCATGCGGCGCATGTCGGCGAAACGCGGATAGGCGCGCAGCGAGCGCAGGCGATGGGTCAGCCCGAGCCAGATCGGCCCTGCGCCTTTCATCAGCGCGCCAAAGGCGCAATCGTCGATCAGGGCGTTGGAAATGGCGGCGATTCCGCCGGCCTTGGCCAGAAGATCGGCGCGCGCCAGCATGAGATTGCCGGCGGCGGCGGCGGTTTTCTTGCGCGAATTGGACACCCAGCGGAAGGGATAAATCAGCTGGAAAAAATAAGTGAAGGCGGGGATCAGCCATTTTTCCGCCGCGCTGTCGCAGCGCCAGGACGCCATCAGCGAGACGAGGCCATAGCCGCCACTCTCGGCCCGCGCGACCACGGCGCGCAGGTTTCCCGGCGCGTGAAAAATGTCGGCGTCGGTGAAGAGCAGATAATCCGCCGTGAAGTTTTTCCGCGCAAAAATTTCGCCCTGGGCCATGGCCCAGACCTTTCCGGTCCAGCCCACAGGCAAGGGCGCGCCGGAGACGATGGTGAGACGGCCGGGAGACGAAGCCGCGGCGGCTGCGCGCGCTCTGTCCGCCGTGCCGTCGGAGCTCCGGTCGTCCACCACAATGACGCGAAAATCGCCCGGATAATCCTGCGCCAGCAGCGAGCCGAGGCTTTGCCCGATCAGCGCCGCCTCGTCGCGCGCCGGAACCACGGCCACGACGCGCGGCCAAGCGCTCGGCGCCGGCGGCTGGTCCAGATCGTCGCGGTCGCGGCAAAGCCAGAAGCCGCCGCGCCCGAATGCCAGAACCAGCCAGATCGCCAGAACCACAAGGCCGAGCCAAGTAAACGCGGACATGCTCACCGGATCATGCCTTTTTCGCGGAACCATTCGACCGCGTCGGAGAGCGCCCGCGCATGGGGCCGCGCCGAAAAACCCAGCTCGCGCTCGGCCTTGGCGGAGGAGAAATACATGCGATATTTCGCCATGCGCAAGGCGTCGGCGGTGATGAAAGGCTCCTTGCGCGTGACCATCGCCACCGCTTCCGCCGCATAAGCCAGCGGGAACAAGGGCCTTCGCGGCATTTTCAGCTTCGGCGGCCGGCGCCCGACCAGAGCGGCGATCTCGGCCAGCATGGCGCCAAGCGGCACATCCTGCCCGCCCAGAATATAGCGCTCGCCGATCCGGCCCTTGTCCATGGCGGCGAGGTGGCCGGCGGCGACATCGTCGACATGGACCAGATTGAGCCCGGTATCGACATAGCCCGGCATTCTGCCGCTCGCCGCCTCGACGATGATCCGGCCGGTCGGCGTCGGCTTGATGTCGCGTGGGCCGATCGGGGTGGAGGGATTGACGATCACCGCCGGCAGGCCCTGCTCCGCCACCATTTTCTCGACCAGCCTTTCGGCGATGGTCTTGCTTTTCTTGTAGGCCCCGATCGCCTCATGCGGCGCGGCGGGCCAGGTCTCGTCGGCCGGGCGGGCGTTTTCCCTAGGCTTGAGCGTCGCCACCGAGGAGCAATAGACGATGCGGCCGACCCCGGCGCGCAAGGCCTCGGTCATGATATTGGCGGTCCCGGCGCGATTGGCCTCGATGATCTCGCTGGGGTCCGGCGCCCACATCCGGTAATCGGCGGCGACGTGATAGAGCCGCTCCACCCCGCGCAAGGCGGCGCGCAGGGAGTTGGCGTCGCGCAGGTCGCCGATCGCCAGTTCGGCGTCCAGCCCCTCGATATTGCCACGCGCCGAATTTTTTCGCGCCAGCAGCACGACCCGCTCGCCGCGCGCGATCAGGGCGCGGGCGACCGCCGCGCCGACAAAGCCGGTCGCGCCGGTCACAAGCACCTTGCCTGACGGATTCATCCTATCCCACCTTTCGTTCGGCTCCCTCCTAACATGGCGCGGCCCGCGCCTGAACGACGAAAACGCCCGTCCGGCAGGCCATTGGAGTTTTGATCAAAAGAGATAAATTTTCTCTCTGTTGCCTCATAGGCTTTGAATATGTAGTATATTTCTCTATTTTTACGTCTAATTTTGCGAAAACATTCTTTTTTGTGGCGTTGCAACGTGATTCGAGCGGACTTATCCTCTTCGCAACGGCGCGGAACAAGCCTTCCCCGCTTTTCCAGATCAGGCCGCCGCCGCGCGGCGCGCGAAGAGGATGAAAATGGCCGCCTTGAAGCGTTCCCAACTGCCGGCGATCCTGGTCGCCAGCGATCTGCGCGAAGGCGAAGCGGTCTTCGCCGCCGTCGCAGGCTGGACGCGCGACCCGCGCCAGGCGCTGGTCGCCCAGGACAAGCGCGCCGCCGAGGCGCTGGAGCGTTTCGGCGCGACCGAATTCCTCCACGCCAAGGTGGTCGATCCCTATCTGGTCGCCGTCGAGATTGGCGCCGATGGCGCGCCGCGCCCCCGCCATTACCGCGAAGCCCTGCGCGCCCTTGGCCCCAGCGTGCGCCCCGACCTCGGCAAACAGGCCGATTTCCAGATCTGAAAGGGCGCGCCATGTATGTTTTCGACGAATTCGACCAGCGGCTGGTGCGAGAACGGGTGGCGCAATTCGCCAGCCAGATCGAACGGCGCCTGTCCGGCGCGCTGACCGAGGACGAATTCCGGCCCCTGCGCCTGAAGAACGGACTCTATCTTCAGCTTCATTCCTACATGCTGCGCATCGCCATTCCCTATGGCGCGCTCAATGGGCGGCAGTTGCGCCAGCTTGGCCTTATCGCCGACGTCCACGACCGCGGCTACGGCCATTTCACCACCCGCACCAATCTCCAGTTCCACTGGGCGAAGCTGAAGGAGGTTCCGACCGTCCTCAATCTTCTCGCCGATGTCGGCATGCATTGCATCCAGACCTCCGGCAATTGCATCCGCAACGTCACCGCCGATCCGCTCGCCGGCGTGGCTTTCGACGAGATCGAGGATCCCCGCCCCGTCGCCGAGCTGATCCGCCAGTGGTCGAGTCTGCATCCCGAATTCGAATGGCTGGCGCGCAAGTTCAAGATCGCCGTCTCCGGCGCCGCGCAGGATCGCACGGTGATGAAATCGCACGATCTCGGCCTGCGCATCGTCCGCAACGAAGCGACCGGCGAAATCGGCTATCGCATCCTCGTCGGCGGCGGGCTCGGCCGCTCGCCGATGCCCGCCCAGGTTCTGCGCGAGTTCCTGCCGCGCCAGGACCTGCTGGCTTTTCTCGAAGCCACGCTCCGCGTCTATAATCTCGCCGGGCGGCGCGACAACAAATACAAGGCGCGGATCAAATTCCTTGTCCATGAGATCGGCGTCGAGGTTTTTCGCGCCCAGGTCGAAGAGGAATTCGCCCGCATCGACCGAACAAAAGCGTATGCGACTGCCGCGGAACTGGCCCGCATCGCCTCATTCTTCGCGCCCCCGCCTTACGAGAACCTGCCCGCGATCTCGCGCAAGCTGGAGCAGGCGGTCGCGCGGGACGAGGAACTGGCGCGTTTCGTCGAGAACAACCTCACCCGCCACAAGCGCAAGGGCTATGCGGCGCTGACCATTTCGCTGAAAACCGTCGGCGGAATCCCCGGCGACATCGGCGCCGGCCAGATGCGCGCCGTGGCCGATCTCGCGGAAGACTATTCCTTCAATGAGGCGCGCGTGACCCATGCGCAGAATCTCGTCCTGCCGCATGTGCGGCTCGACGACGTTCCGGAGATTTTCGCCCGGCTCAAGGCGCAGGGCCTGGCCAGCGCCAATGTCGGCCTCATCACCGACATCATCGCCTGCCCCGGCCTCGATTATTGCGGCCTCGCCACCGCGCGCTCGATCCCTGTCGCGCAGGCTTTGGCCCAAAGATTCGCCGATCCGGCGCGCCAGAAGGAGATCGGCGAGCTGAGCATCAAGATCTCGGGCTGCGTCAACGCCTGCGGCCACCACCATGTCGGCGCCATCGGCATTCTCGGGCTCGAAAAGAAGGGCGCCGAATCCTACCAGATCACCATCGGCGGCGATTCCGGCGACTCCTACGCCCTCGGCGAACTGCTCGGACCGGGCCTGCCCGCCGAAATGGTCGCCGAGGCGGTCGAGCGCCTCGTCGCCGTCTATCTCGCCCGTCGCCAGCCCGGCGAGAGCTTTGTCGAAACCACCCGTCGTCTCGGCCTCGCGCCGTTCAAAACCGTGTTCAAGGAGATCGCCGATGTTGTTGCTTGATCGTCATGGCCCCAAGGAAGATGTCTGGGAGCGGGCCGAAACTCTGTGCCAGGCCGAAACCAATTTCGTGATCGCGCCATTCGGCGCCATCGCCGGCTCCCCGTTCGTCCACAGCGATATCAGGATCGGCGCCCTGCTGGAGCCGAACCGGACAATCGACGAGGTCGCGCCCTTTTTCGACCGGTTCGACCTGATCGTCATCCATTTCGCCAACGCCGCCGACGGGCGCGGTTTTTCCACCGCGCGCCAGCTGCGCCAGGCGGGCTTCAAGGGAATTTTACGCGCCTTTGGACCGCTGATTTCCGACCAGTTCCCCCAGGCCTTGGCCTGCGGTTTCGACGAGGTCGAAATCATCGGCGCCGCCGCGTCGCGCCAGCCGGTCGAACATTGGATGGAGGCGCTCAGCCGCATCAGCCATTTCTACCAGCGCGATTATGGCGCCAATGACTCCATTCCCGATCAACGCCTTGCGAGAGCCGCCCATGTCTGAGTTCCTTCGTACGCTCCCCGCGCCGCTCAACAACCGTTTCCCGCAAAAACGCCTTGCGGACCGCTTGGTTCTGCTGCGCCAGATCGTGCCCGGCCGCATCGTCTTCACCACCAGTTTCGGGATCGAAGATCAGGCGCTGACTCACGCGATCCATGCCGAAAAGCTCGCCATCGAATTCGCCACGCTCGACACCGGCCGGCTGTTCCCGGAAACCTATGACCTCTGGGCGCGCACCGAAGCGAAATATGGGCTGCGCATCAAGGCCTTTTACCCCGACGCCGAGGCCGTGCAGGCCTTGACCGCCAACCATGGGATCAATGGCTTCTATCATGGCCTCGATCTGCGCAAGGCCTGCTGCGCGGCGCGCAAGATCGAGCCTCTGGGCCGGGCGCTCGCCGGCGCGTTAGGCTGGATCGCCGGCCTGCGCGGCGACCAGTCCGGCCACCGCTCAGGCATGCGTTTCGCGGAATTCGACGAAGGCAATGGCCTGATCAAGGCAAGCCCCCTGCTCGATTTTTCGCGCGAGGCGATTGCCGATTATTGCGCGCAAAATCAGGTCCCTGTCAATGATCTGCATGAGCGCGGATTCCTGTCGATCGGCTGCGCCCCTTGCACCCGCGCGCTGCTCCCCGGCGAGCCGGAGCGCGCCGGCCGGTGGTGGTGGGAAAGCGAAGACAAGAAGGAATGCGGCCTGCATGTCGCCGCTGCGGAGTGAAGCACGCGAGAGCACAGGCAAATTCATGATCCAGCTCACCCATCTGCAAAAGCTCGAAGCCGAATCCATCCATATCTTCCGCGAGGTCGCGGCGGAATGCGAAAAGCCGGTTCTGCTCTATTCGATCGGCAAGGATTCGGCGGTCCTGCTCCATCTGGCGCAAAAGGCCTTCTTTCCGTCGCGCCCTCCCTTCCCGCTGCTCCATGTCGATACGACCTGGAAGTTCCACGAGATGATCGAATTCCGCGACCGCCGCGCCGGCGAGCTTGGGCTTGAGCTTCTGGTCCATGTCAACCAGGAGGGCGTGAAGGCGGGCGTCGGCCCGTTCGACTCCGGCTCGCGCCTTCATACCGACGTGATGAAGACGCAAGGCCTGAAACAGGCGCTCGACAAATATGGCTTCGACGCCGCTTTCGGCGGCGCGCGGCGCGACGAGGAAAAGTCGCGCGCCAAGGAACGCGTCTTTTCCCTGCGCTCGAAGGAACATCGCTGGGATCCCAAGACCCAGCGCCCCGAACCCTGGCGGCTCTACAACACCCGCAAGCGTCCCGGCGAAAGCTTTCGCGTCTTCCCGCTCTCCAATTGGACCGAGGCCGATGTCTGGGACTATATCGCCAAGGAAAACATCGCCATTCCTTCGCTTTATTTCGCCAAGACGCGCCCCGTGGTGCGGCGCGACGGCGCGCTCATCATGCGCGACGACGAGCGCATGAAACTTCGCCCCGGCGAAGAAGTCGAGCATTTGAACGTCCGCTTCCGCACGCTCGGCTGCTATCCGCTCACCGGCGCCATCGAGAGCACGGCCGCGACCCTGCCTGACATCATCGCCGAAATGCGCGCCTCGAAAGTCTCGGAGCGCGAAGGCCGTATCATCGATCATGACGGCTCCGCCTCGATGGAGCAGAAGAAGCAGGAAGGCTATTTCTGATGGCTTACGCCTTTGTTGAAAGCGAGCCGGCGCAAGCGGCGCCGGCGGCGCGCGCCGAGCCGCGCGCCCAGCCGCACTCCGATGAAAAAGCCCTGCTGCGCTTCATCACCTGTGGCTCGGTGGACGATGGCAAATCGACCCTCATCGGCCGGATGCTCTATGACGCACGTGGAATCGCCGAGGACCAGCTTGCCGCGCTCGACCGCGACTCCAAAAAATTCGGCACGCAGAATGGCGCGCTCGATTTCGCGCTGCTGGTGGACGGCCTTGCCGCCGAGCGCGAACAGGGCATCACCATCGATGTCGCCTATCGCTATTTCCGCACCGAAAAACGCGCCTTCATCGTCGCCGACACGCCCGGCCACGAGCAATATACCCGCAATATGGCGACCGGCGCCTCGACCGCCGATCTGGCGATTTTATTGATCGACGCGCGCAAGGGTATTTTGGCCCAGACCCGGCGCCACGCCTTCATCGTCTCCATGCTCGGCGTGCGCGACGTGGCGCTGGCGATCAACAAGATGGACCTCGTCGATTACAGCGAGGCGCGTTTCAACGAAATCGTCGCCGCCTTCCGCGACATGGCGCGCGAGCTGAATTTCCGCAGCATCGCGCCGTTGCCGATCTCGGCGCTCAACGGCGACAATATCGCCACGCTCTCCGAGCGCACCCCCTGGTTCCAGGGCGAGGCGCTGCTGCCCTTGCTTGAAAATATCGAAACGGCCGGCGCGCAAGCCAGGGAAGGGCCCTTCCGCTTCCCGGTGCAATGGGTCAACCGGCCCGATCTCGATTTCCGCGGCTTTTCCGGCTGGGTCGCCGCCGGCGCCATCGCGGTTGGCGACCAAATCGCCTCATTGCCTTCGGGCAAGACCAGCCGGGTGGCGAGAATTGTCACCCAGGACGGCGACCTCGCCGCGGCGGTCGCCGGCCAGTCGGTCACGCTGACCCTGACCGACGAAATCGACGTCTCGCGCGGCGATGTGCTGGTCGCGGTCCAGCAATTGCCGGACGTCGCTTCGCTGGCCCATGCGCGATTGCTGTGGACCGCCGAGACCGACATGCATCCGGGCGCGTCCTATATCGTCAAGCTCGGCGCCCGCACGGCCAATGCAAGCGTCGCGGACATCCATCACCTGATCGACATTCACACCTTCGAGCCGGCGCCGGCGCGGCCGCTGGGCTTGAACGAAATCGCCCTCGTGACGCTGCGCTTCGACCGCCCGATGATTATTGGGGATTATCGCGACAACCGCGATCTCGGCGGCTTCATCCTGATCGACCGCATCACCAATGAAACCGTGGCTTTCGGCCTGATCGACCGGCGTGCGGCGCAAAGCGATGAAGCCGCCCCCGCGCCACGCCGGCTCCGCTTGCCCAAGTCGCTTGCGACGTCGTTCGGGCCGGCCCTGTTCAGCGGGCTCTGCGTGGGTTCAGGCGCGATCCTGCTCGGCGCGAGCCCGGCGACCGGGATCCTGCTCGGCCTCGCCGACGCCCTTCTGCGCCCCTTCGCGCGTGGAATTTACGCCGACCATTGCCTGAACCGGGCGCGGCGCGCGACGGCTCCCGGCGAGGAAAAACTCGGCGACGGCGGCGGGATTTAAAGCGCTTTCCGACTCACCAGCGACGGCCCCAGCCGCCACCCCAGCCGCCGCCCCAGCCGTAATAGAAGGGACCGCCATAACCATAACCATAGGGGCCCGGGCCATAATAGGGGCCCGGCCCGTAAGAATAGGGGCCGGGGCCATAGGCGTAATGCGCGACCGTTTCGGAAATCTCATAGCCCCGGTTGAGCATGCAGTCGGAATAGATGGAATTATACTGGCCCTGCAGCCCGAACTGCCCGGCGGCGGCGGATTGAGAGGTGGCCGCATAGGCCTTGGCGCGGCAGGCCGACGCGTCGCGCGCGAATTTCTGGTCCGACACATGGGCGCCGGCGACGGCGTTGACGGTCGGTCCCGTCGGCGGCGTCGAGGCGCAGGCGCCAAGCGCCAGCGGCGCCGCGAGACCAAGCGCCAAGAACGTGATTCTTGAAGTTTTTTCAAAAATATAGGGAGTCATAGGCGCCTCGTTGTCGAGTCGATTTTCGCCAAAGTCGCACAGGCGCGCGCCGGGCGCAACTCAAACTTCGGCGTCCGGTCCGCTGTCGAAATCGCGGCAGGAATGACCGAAGGCGGCGAGCGCATCCTCCAGATAATCGGGCAACAAGGGCTCGCCGAGCAGATAACGGGCGGCCGGCGTCTGGCGGCGTTCGCGCGCCTGGGCCACGGCGTCCCCCCAGTCGCGAGGCTCGAAATCGCCGCGCCCGATCCACATCAAGGCGACCAGCGCCGCCGCCTCGTCCTCGTCGAGATCGGCGACGAATTGCTCCAGTTCCGCGTGGATCGGTCCATAGGCCGCATCGGTGAGGATGGCGCGCGCGCCGTCGTCGGCGCCGTTGGAAGCGTCCGGTTTCGCCCCTTCATCCTCACTGAGCAGCTCGCGCGCCTTGGCGGCGATGAAACAGACTTTTTGCGGATTGATCTCCGGCATTTCGGGACTGGTTTCGTCTATGGTGCGCATCTTGCTCCGGCGGGGCCGCTCCCTTTCTCTCTCCCTCCATATAGGCCATCCGGCGCCGTTTCGCCTTGCGGCGGGTCAACGATGCGGCTCGATGGTCAGGCTTTCGAACCAGCGTTCTTCCGGCTGGATGTCATAGCGATGGTCCGAGGTGAAGAAAGCTCTGCTCAGGTCGTCGGGCGGAATGGCGATCTCGTCGAGGTCGATCGACTGCGCCTTGCCGGCGAAGCCGTCCTTGTTCGCCGTCAGGGTGAAGATGATCCCGTGCGACATTTTCGCGCCATAATCGGCCGGGTTTTTGTAAAAGAACAGCAAAGCATGTTCGAGCCAGGACGGGTCGGAGGCGGTCACAAGGTCGGGATTGGCGTAGGGATAGGGCACATGGCACAGGACTTCCCGCGCCTCGACGCATTTGAATTCGCGCATCGAGAGGAAATATTGGGTGAATTTTTTAGCATCCAGGTCGATGCTGAATCGCGCCTTGTCGCCCTGCGGCGTGAATGTCGCGCGCCCGATCGTGACGGTCTTGCCGTCCCTGGCGTGGAGCACGATGTCCTTCACGCCCTCAAGCGTGGACGCGGCGGACGAGGCGGCGAGGCAACAGGACGAAACACCGGCGAAAAACAGGGCGCGTGCGATCATGGCTCATCCCTTTCCCTCATTTGACAGGACTCTGAAGCCGAACGCCACCCCGCGCAAGGGCCTGAGGACCGCGCTGGCCCTGTTCGCCGGCCTCGCCATCGCCCCGGCGGCGCAGGGAAAACAGGTCGTGCATTACGAAACGAGCGCCGAGGCCGGAACCGTGGTGATCGACGCGGCGCGGCGACGCCTGTTCTTCGTGCTGGGCGACGGCCGGGCGATCGCCTATCCGGTCGGCGTGCCGCGCCACGGCGCCGAATGGTCGGGCGAGACCTCGGTCAGCGGCAAATATGTCCGGCCGGACTGGGAGCCGCCGTCATCGGTCAAGGTCGAGGAGCCTGCCTTGCCCGATCTGGTGCGCGGCGGCGCGCCGAACAATCCGATGGGCGCCCGCGCCATCACGCTCTATCGCTCCGAAATCGCCATCCACGGTTCGACCCAAAGGATGCGCGCCAGCATCGGCGGCGCGGTCTCCCATGGCTGCATCCGCATGTATAACGAAGATGTGATCGACCTTTTCAACCGCGTCCATGTCGGCACGCCGGTGCTGATGCTGCCTTGACTTTCCGGATCGGCTTGTCGAAGCCGCCAAATCGGGGCATGGTCCGCGCTCATCGGACGCGCCGAAAGAAGAAGGATTCCATGAAAAAGCATCTCCTCCTCGCCACGACGGCGGCCATGCTGGCCTTTCCGCTGTTCCATCCGGCGGCCGCCCAGCCCGCCGACGAATCGGCGGCGGCGCAGCAGATCGAGGCCGACCGCGCGACCATCGTCGAAGCGCGGATCGCCGCCATCAAGGCCGGGCTGCGCCTTGCGCCGGCGCAGGAAAAGGACTGGGACAATCTGGAAAAGGTCGTGCGCGAGGTCATCGCCGCGCGGGCGGCCCGCCAGAAAGAGGCGATGAAGGAAGCCGCCGGTTTCGGCGACAGGGACGACGTCGTCTCCGGCATGAAGCTCGCCGCGAAAGACCTCATTGCGCGCGGCGAGGAGCTGGAAAAGGTCGCGGAAGCCGCCGCGCCGCTGTTTGCCAGCATGGACGCGGCCCAGAGGCACAATTTCGCCGTGCTCCTGCATTCCTTCGCGCCCGGCGCCCAAAGGTGAGCTGCGCCCCCGCGAAGCTTGAAAAGAGGTTGAAATGCGCAAAAGTTTCTGGGTGTTCGGCGCCGCCTGTCTCGGCGCCCTGGCGGCTTTCGGTCCTGTCCTGGCCCAATCGGCCCTGACGGTCCATCCACGCCGCGGCATTCCCCTGCCGTCCTATGTCACATCGAGCGACGACTGGCTCAATCCGGGCAATGTCGTCCCCGAGCGAAGCGACCCGAGCAACAATTACGCCCGGCTGGTCGAGGATCCGATCGGCAATATCGTCCCGGTGGGGCCGGATCTCGGCCCGGCGCCGTGGAACTAGATCGTCCGACAGGGATGCGGGATAAGGGAAGGCGTTTCAGCGCCGCGGCCAAATCTTGAAAATGCGGCCGAAGATAGCCAGATGAACAACACCGCCCTGCGAAGTCTGGAGGCGCGCGAATGAATAAGCGAATTCTGGCGATCGGCGCGGTTCTCGTTTGCGCTCTTGGGTCCGCGAGCCCTGCCTTTGCCTTGCGGCGCCTCACCGTGCATCGCCATCCCGGCGTGCCTTTGCCCTTTTTCGTGACCTCCAACCATTACTGGCTCTATGCCGGCCCGATCTGGGCGGGTCATCGCGTGCTCGGCAATTACGATTATATCCGCCTGGTCGCCGAGCCGGTGGGCAATATCGTGCCGGTCGGCCCCGACCTCGGCTACGAATGGTGAGCCCGCTTCAAGCCGCGCTCCGCCGCCGGACCGCCCAGCCGAGCGCCAGTCCGATCAGCGCAAGGAAACTGAAAACGATCAGTTGAAAGAACACATTGCTCATCGCGCCGGGCAATTTGCCGCCGCCGGTCGCGTGTGAGAAAAGGTCCGACGCATAGATCGCCTCGGCGACGACGACGGGAACGATCCACCAGGGCCGCCAGCCGCGCCAGGCAATCAAGGCGGCGAGCAGAAGCGCCGGAAAAGCCAGCCCGTCCTGGAAATGGGCGGCGGCGGCGGCAAGGACGAGCCAGATGGTTCGGGAAACAATCAGCACGAGAATCTCCGGCCCTCATGTCGAAAAAGTTTGCTTTGAAAGCCCGCGCTTAGATAAGTAGACCGCTCGCACCCAAAATCCAAGAACAGGCGAACAGAGCAAAACCATGCCCGAGGTGATTTTCAACGGACCCGCCGGTCGTCTTGAAGGACGGTTCCACGCGTCGAAACAGCGCGGCGCGCCCATCGCGATCATTCTTCATCCGCACCCGCAGTTCGGCGGGACGATGAATAACCAGATCGTCTATCACCTTTATTACGCCTTCGCCGAGCGTGGATTTTCGGTGCTTCGCTTCAATTTCCGCGGCGTCGGCCGTTCGCAGGGCTCTTTCGACCATGGCCAGGGCGAATTGTCGGACGCGGCGGCCGCGCTGGACTGGGCGCAGGCGATCAGCCCCGAGGCGCGCTCGTGCTGGATCGCCGGGGTGTCCTTCGGCTCGTGGATCGGCATGCAACTGCTGATGCGACGGCCGGAAATCGAGGGCTTCGTCTCGATCGCCCCGCCGGCCAACCGCTTCGACTTCACCTTTCTGGCGCCCTGCCCGTCCTCCGGCCTGTTCGTCCATGGCGACCTGGACCGCGTCGCGCCGATCAAGGACGTCACCGGCGTCATCGAGAAGCTCAAGACCCAGAAGGGCATCGCCATCGAACATGTGGTGGTCGAAGGGGCCAATCATTTCTTCGAGGACCGCGTCGACGACTTGATCGGAAAGGTCGGCGTCTATCTCGACAAACGTCTCGGCAACCCGCCCAAGATTCCGATCGCCGCGCGCGGCGATTGACCGGGCGCGCGCCTGGATGCGACATTTCGACTTGCCGCCAGGCCGCTTGCCCTTCCAATTCGCCGGGCCGTAAAATGGTCCCGGCAGAGAAGAGAGTTGGGCCATGAGTCCTGCGAAAAATAGTCCCGCGAAAGAACCGGCCAAAGGTTCTGCCAAAGATCCAGCCAAGCCGAAGCAGGACCAGAAAAACCCCATCGAATGCGACGTGCTGGTCGCGGGCGCGGGCGCGGCGGGGCTTTCGGCCGCCCATGCCTTCGCGGCGCAGGGACGCAAGGTGGTGGTGGTCGGCAAGATCGAGACCCATCTCGCCGGCCGCACCGTGGCTCTGTTCGAAGGGTCGCTGCGCTTCTATCGTGCGCTCGGGCTTTGGCCGCGCCTCGCCGAACATTCCGCGCCGATGGAAGGCATCAGGATGATCGACGACACCGGCTCGATCTTCCCGACCAGCCCGAAAGAGTTCCGCTCGCGCGAAATCGATCTCGAAGCCTTCGGCCAAAATATCGAAAACAACGCCCTGGTCGCGGAACTGGCGGCGGCGGCGCGCGAAAACCCCGCCATCAATTTGATCGAAGACCTGATCGACCAGTTCGAGCTGAATTTTTCCGGCGCGCGGGCGCGGCTCGCCTCGGGCGGCCGGATCGAGGCCAGGTTCATCGTCGCGGGCGAGGGCCGCAATTCCCAGGCGCGGCAGATCGCGGGCATCACCGTCGCCACCTGGTCCTATCCCCAGGTGGCGCTGACCGCCTTGCTGGTCCACGAAAAGCCGCATCACCAGATTTCAACCGAATTCCACAAGCGCTCCGGCCCCTTCACCTTCGTGCCCCTGCGCGGGCGCGAGGGGGCGCCCTATCGCTCCAGCCTCGTATGGCTGGTGGAGCCGCGCGACGCCCTGCGCCTTCAGGCGCTGTCGCCGGAAATGCTCGCCGCCGAGATCGAGGACGCCTCCCACGGCCTGCTCGGCGCGATCGCGATGGACGGCCCGGTCGGCGCCTTCCCCATGGGCGCGCTGAAAACGTCGAAGGTCACCGGCGTGCGCATGGCCCTGATCGGCGAATTGGCCCATCTCTTCCCGCCGATCGGCGCCCAGGGGCTGAACCTCAGCCTGCGCGACATCGCCAATCTGGTCGATTGCCTGGAGGGCGTGAATCTCGACGAGGCCGACGACATCGCGCGCGGGCTGGAGCGTTACGAGCGCCAGCGCGCCCGCGACATCGGCCTGCGGCTGCGCGGCATCGACGTGCTCAACCGCTCGCTGCTGATCCACGCCTTGCCGGTCGATTTCGCCCGCGCCTTCGCCCTCAATTTCTTCTCGGCGGTGGGGCCTTTGCGCCGCGCCTTGATGCGCGAGGGCGTCACGCCGCACGGGCCGACGCCGAAACTGATGCGCGAGAGGCCGCCGGAGCGCGCCGCTCGGCGCCGCTGACTGGCGACGGAGGCAACGGTTTGCGCGTGGCGGACTTTATGCGAATTGCGACTTGGAACGTCAATTCGGTGCGCCAGCGCGTCGAAGCGCTGGTTTCCTATCTGCGCGAGGTCAAGCCGGACGTTCTGTGCCTCCAGGAGCTGAAATGCCTGGAGGAGCAGTTTCCGCGCCTCGAAATCGAGGCCGAGGGCTATAATGTCGCGGTCCATGGCCAGAAGAGCTATAACGGCGTCGCCATCCTCTCCAGGGCGCCGATGGAAGTCGCCGTCGGCCTGCCGGGCGACGAGAATGACGCGCAATCGCGTTATATCGAGGCGGTGATCCCCTGGGGCAAGACCGTGCTGCGCGTCGGCTGCCTCTATCTGCCCAATGGCAATCCGCTCGAGACCGACAAATTTTTATACAAGCTCGCCTGGATGGAAAGGCTGATCGCCCATGCGAAAAAGCTGCTGACTCTTGAGGAGCGGCTGGTTTTGTGCGGCGATTTCAACGTCATTCCCGAGGCGCGCGACGTCTATGATCCGGAGGCCTGGCTCGGCGACGCGCTTTACGCCCCGGAGACGCGCCGGAAATTCCGCGAATTGCTGGCGCTCGGCTTTACCGACGCACTGCGCGCGACCACCGACGCGGAGAAGCAATATACTTTTTGGGATTATCAGGCCGGCGCTTGGACGAAAAACCACGGCCTGCGCATCGACCATCTGCTGCTTTCGCCCCAGGCCGCCGACCGCCTCCAAAGCGTGACGATCGACAAGGACATGCGGGCCAGGGAGAAACCCTCGGACCATGTGCCGGCGCGGGTAGACTTGAAGGATTGACGCGACCTTCGCCCCAAAAAGCTCCGGCCCCCATTTGAGGGGGCCGGCCGGGTGCTTTTCGATTTATCTTGGACCTATGGGCCTTTCGGCGGTTCTTCGGCCTTGGGCGCGCCAGCCATTACGGGAATGGTCTTGGCGGTCGTCGTCTTGGCGGCGGGTTTCTGAACTGTCAGATGCAAGACGCCCTTGTCATAATGGGCCGTGATCGCATCCGCCGCAGGTTCGAACGGCAACGCCACAGTGCGGTAGAACGAGCCGAACCGGCGTTCGGTTACATGCCAATCCTTCTCCTCGTGCTTGTTTTCCCAGTTTTTCTCGCCGGAGACGATCAGACGATCGCCCTCGACGCGAACCTTGATGTCCTTTTCCTCGACGCCGGGAATTTCCAGCGTCGCCTCGATCGCATTTTCCGATTCCGCGATATTCATCGCCGGAACCGGCGCCATGACGTCTTTCATAGCGGGCGCCTGGAAAACTTTCGGAAAATCGCGCCCCAACAGATCTCTTTCAAAGGCGCGGAAGGGATCTGTCATAAAATCGCGCGCCCACAACTCGGGAAGCAGGGTTTTCATGACGGCCTCCTATATGCCCTGCCCTCAGCGCATTGAGCATCGCCTTTCACAGAGCATTTCACCGGGGGGCCTCTCCCTTGGAATTGCGGCGGGCCGAAACCCCTCGTTAGATTAATTTATATAATACATTGGTCGAATAATGCATTGATCAAGATCATGAATGGGGCGCGCCGTGCTTCTTTTCAATCTTGTCGAGCGCCTCGGCGACGGCGTCGAACACCAGCAGGATCGAAGCGTGGCGCGCCTTGTAGTCGCGCGCCGACTCCAGCACGCCGGCGTCAGCGAAGCGTCCTTGTGGCGGCGGGCCGTTTTCCTTGAGCATTTTGCGCATGGTCTCGCGCAGGCTGCGCAATTCCTCAGGTCTGGCCCCGACGATGTTGCGGCCCATGACCGAGGACGCCGCCTGTCCGAGCGCGCAGGCCTTGACCTCCTGCGCATAATCGGACACCAGCCCATTTTCGAGCGCCAGATCGATCACGATCGAAGAGCCGCACAGCCGCGAATGGGCCTCCGCCGAGGCCTGCGGCGCCGCGAGCCGCCCAAGCCGCGGAATATTTCCCGCCAGCTCGAGGATTTTGCGGTTGTAGATATCGTCGAACATGGCTTTTCGCTTTGCCTCGCTGAGATAGAGGCCGCACGGCGCCTTTGCAAGCTCATGGCTGGTCGTGAAAATCACAGGCTTGGCGCCTCACAGCGATGACCTGGTTCGGCTGATATTGTTGAAAACTCTTTTTTGGCCACCGATCAAAATTTTGCAGCCCCTTGGAGCCAGAACGATAAAAAAGATGAGGGGAGCCAGCAGGTTTGATGAAAAATCTGCCGAAAACCGCCATAGCCGATTCTAGACGGCATCGAACGAGAAATGTCACTCCCCATCGAATTCGGCGGGGCTTTTGAGGCGCCCAATTTTTCGAGTTTTTCAACAGAACCACCTCGAAGCTGCCGTTGGCGAGGGCGCGGGCAACGGTCTCAAGGCGACCCTGAGCCGCCGGTCGCCAACCTTGCCCGCTAAGTCAAGGAACGGCATGAAGCTGACCTTCGCAGGACGAACGCACTCGCCCCCGAGACCGGGGGCAATACGAAGCCCAATCAGCGCCGTTGCCGAATCAAGACTTGCGAGCGAGAAGCCGCCACGCGCCAATGCCCAGCAACGGATCGAGAACTGCGAACGTCATCAACACGTGAGGAAACACGCCGGCCATCGCCAGAGGCACGAGCACCGCAGGCGCCAACACTACCCGGTCGAACACCGAGGCGGCAACAAATTGTCGGGCCCCCGAACGGCCGCCGAACAAATACAGCCAGCCAATCACCGCAAGTGTCATGCCCACCAAACGGACCAGCGCTTCCTCGCGCACGGCGAAAGCTGAATCCATGAAAATGGTCTGGATCGCGCCCGGCCAAGCAATGAACAGGGCGCCGCTTCCCATGTAGAAGATTCCATTTATCGCCGTGTACCTCGACGCGGCGGACAATGGCGTGGATTTTTCGAGAAGATCCTTGATGATGGACATATCGCGTTACCCCTTTTTGCGATGACCAGCATTGTTGATCGTTCTGGCGCATCAGTGATTCGAGATTATGATGCCGAAGTTCGGATGTCACTTGGCGGAGGGGGCGATGCAGAAACTTGCGCTTATTACCGGGGCTTCAAGCGGAATTGGTGCGGAAGCCTCACGAGAACTCGCAGGCCTTGGGTTTCGCGTCATACTGGTGAGCGCTTTGAAAAAGGCTATTGGTCTATGTGCTCGGCGGTTTCGCCACTGCGCTGAAGCGCAGATATCGCCCTATAGGGCGCAAATCCGAGCCGATTTGATGGCGGCTACCGCCTCATTTCGCCCTCATCTCCCAATTTGGACGCAATTCTCCCGTCTGGACGGCCTCACGCTGCCCGGAGCAGAACCCGCGCCCGTTTCATATTCATCGCACAGGCGACGAATTGCAGATGACAATTGTTGCGCGCGAGCCCGCGATAACGAACCCGCGCCATGCCATACCAATTTTTCATCGTCGCGTTGGCCCGCTCGACGCCGGAGCGCACACTTGAAGCCGTCGTGTTGAACCACTTCTGCCAGTTTTTCAGCGGCTTGTTGCGCTTGGCCTTGTAGGCGATCTTGTCGTCGATGCCGAGCGAAGCGAGCTTTTCTCGCAGGGCTTTGCTGTCGTAAGCTTTGTCCGCGTAATAGGCCTCTTCGTCGCCCTGGATCATCGCCTCGCCGCGCTGGCTGTCGTGCAGGTCGGCGGAGGTCATTTCCGCCTGCCGGATCAGATCGCTTTCCTCGTCCACGGCGATATGGGCCTTGTAGCCGAAAGAGGGCTTGTCGTTCTTGATCGTGAAGCCGGCGTCGGGATCGCGCGGATTGACTTGACCCTCTTCATAAGGCGGCCGCTTCACCGCCGCAGCGATGATCGTCGCATCGACCAGCGTTCCTCTCTTGACGATCAGCCCTCGCGCGTCGAGTTGGCGGTTGATCTCGGCCAGCAGCTTCTCTGACAGGCCAAGCTTTTCGACCGTCTGCCGGAAACGCCAGATTGACGAATGGTCCGGCGTCTCGGCGTCGAGCGGGATGCCGCAAAAGCGCCGGAACGAAATCCGATCACGCACGGCCTCCTCGGCCTGCGGGTCGGACAGATTGTACCATTGCTGTAAAAGAACGATCTTAAACAGCGTCAGCGGCGGGTATCCTGGCGCGCCCTTGGCATTGGCGTTGATTTGCGCAAACAAAACGTCAAAGGCCGACCAGTCAATGGTCTTGAGCAAATCTTCCAGGAAGCCGCCGCCTTTCGAATAGGCCTTAACGAAAGCGTCAGCGAGTGAAGGTTGGTCAAAGCAACGGCGCGACATCGGCGAATCGTCTCCGTGGAGACCCTACAGAATCATGGCGTGGCGACTTTTGCAAAGCGCTCTGGTGGCGCGAAATGAGGCGAAATTGGCCGAGGTCGCCGCCTCGATCGGTCCGATGGCGAGCTTCGAAACCTGCGACGCCGCGTCGGGGCAAGAAGTCTTGGCGATGGCTGATCGGGTGCGGAAAAACCACGGAATTCCCGACGTCGTCATCAATTGCGCTGGCGCGGGACAGTGGAAGCGAATTGAAGATACGCCACCCGCAGAAGCCGTCGAGATGATCGGTGCTCCCTATCTCGCGGCGTTCAACATCACCTACGCATTTATGCGCGACATGCTCGGACGCAGGTCCGGAAAGCTTATCCACATCAACTCACCCGCGTGTTACATGGCATGGCCAAGCGCCGTGGGTTATACTGCGGCTAGATGCGCCCTGCGGGGACTGCACGAGTTGCTATGCCAAGACCTCGCCGGAACTGGCGTTCAAAGCTGCCATATTGTCTTCGGAAAAGTCGATTCCGGATATTTTGAGCACAACGCAGGTGTGGCGGCCAATGTTCCGGGGATCGCCAAAACCATTCGAACACTTTCGCCCGTCGAGTGCGGACGCGTGATCACCGGCGTCGTCACGCGTCCAAGGCGCGAGACGATTTATCCGTTCATGCTCCGGGTCTATTATTGGAACAACAGGCTCGCGCCATCGCTGGTTCGCTGGCTCTTACGGGTCACAGGAGCCCGAAGAGTTGACGCCTCGTAACAAGTGATACGAATTCCGAATGAATCATTCGGAATTCGTATTCCGCTGGCGCGAAAATCCGCCCGCGACATAGAGGATTTTCGCGCCATGGCGTTTCCGCGGATTGCGAAGCAATCTTGCGGAAACCGTATGAATGACGGCTATCCGGCGAAAGCCCGGATTGGTCCATCCAACGCCGAACTTCCGGTTCTGTGAAGGGTTTCGGTCGCCGGCCCCAACACGACGGATTGGGCCGCGCCGGGGCCGGCGCCCGAAAGCCTCCAGGGGAGGAAACCGCGGGACGTTGAGGCTCGGTGGTTCAGTTGGCGATCTATGGTGATTTGAGGAGACGCTTCCTGGCTTTTAGGGCGGTCCTCGTGTCGAGAAACGTCGGCCGGCGCGGCCTTGGCGCGTTTTCACTTCGGCCAATAGCGCTCGTTGTGGCGTCGGGATCAGTGAGGCCTATTGGTTCCGGCGCTTTGCGCGCTGATGCGACGCGCCCATCACAGCCGGCGCCTGTGGGCGTCGACGCAATGTTGGCGGCATGAGTGCGGGCCTTAATTTTGGTCATGAGGTGTCGAATCCGGCGCAATCTGGCATGAAGCTGCGCGGCGTCGCGCCGCGCGCAAAGGTTTCGACGACGCGCATGCGCCCAGCGCAGCAAGGGCAGAGCGGCGCAATCGCCTCGGAATGATCTGTTGCTGTCGCTTGCGGAACCTCGGTTGTAGCGGCGAGATGGAACCGAGGTTTCTCGGCGTCCTCGGCCACAGGAATGAGTTCGCGCAAGCGGGCGATATTTGCGGCGCGCTTCTGGCTGGCGAACAGCCCGTAGTGGCGGATGCGATGGAAGCCGCTGGGCAGGACGTGGATGAGGAAGCGTCGGATAAACACATCCGCTGGAAGCGTCATGGATTTGATCCAGCGTCGGCCCGACGATTTGCCCCGGGCGCGATAATCTTTCCAGCGAAAGGTGACTTTGCCGCCGTCGAAGCCGAGGAGACGGCTGTTGGAGATCGCCACGCGATGGGTGTAGCGCGAGAGATAGGCGAGCACGGCCTCCGGCCCGGCGAAGGGGCGCTTGGCGTAAACGATCCATTCGCTTCGGCGCAACGGGGCGAGCGCGGCCTGGAAAGCCTTCGTGCCGGCGAGCGCGGCGAGATCGCCGAAAAAGGCCAGGCGCCCGGCGCGGTGAAGCGCGGCGAGGCCTTCGAGGAACAGCCGGCGGAACAGGCGCGACAGCACGCGCACCGGCAGGAAGAAGCCGGGCTTGCAGGCGATCCAGCGAACGCCGTCCGGCGACAGGCCGCCGCCGGGGACGATCATGTGGATGTGCGGATGGTGGGTCATCGCCGAGCCCCAGGTGTGGAGCACGGCGGTCACGCCGATGCGGGCGCCGAGATGCTTGGGGTCGGCGGCGATGGTGGTCAGCGTCTCGGCGGCGGCCTTGAACAACAGGTCGTAGATCGCGGCCTTGTTCTGGAACGCCATGGCCGCGATCGGCGCCGGCAGGGTGAAAACGACATGATAATAGGAAACCGGCAGCAACTCGGCCTGTCGCTCGGCCAGCCACTGCCGCGCCGCCGCGCCCTGGCATTTGGGGCAGTGACGGTTGCGGCAGGAGTTGTAGGCGATCTCGACATGGCCGCAGTCGTCGCAGCGCGCGACATGACCGCCGAGCGCTGCGGTGCGGCAGGCCGTTATCGCCGACATGACCTTGAGCTGGCCGAAGCTGAGATGTCCCGCGTGGGCGCGCGCATAGGCGTCGCCGTGAACGCGCAGGATATCCGCGACCTCCAGGGAGCGTCGCGCCATGACGCCGCCGTCAGGCGGGCGGCGCTTGCCCTGTCAGGTTTACGCACAGACGCTCCAGAGGGCTGGTGACGTCGCGAAGCGTGTTGACGGCGACGCGGGTATAAAGCGCCGTCGTTTCCAGCTTGGCGTGGCCGAGCAGAACCTGGATCACGCGGATATCGACGTTGCGTTCGAGCAGATGGGTGGCGAAGCTGTGTCGCAGCGTATGGGGCGATACGCGCTTGGCAATGCCGGCCTCTCGCGCCGTGTCGCGCACGACGCGGTTCAACTGACGGGCCGACATCGGGTTGACCGGGTTCTGCCCGGGAAACAGCCAAGCCTGGGGCCGCGCCGCCCGCCACCAGTCGCGCAACCATTCGAGCAGTTGCGGCGAGAGCATGACATAGCGATCCCGCTGGCCTTTGCCCTGTTCGACCCGCAAGGTCATGCGCTTGCTGTCGATGTCGGACACTTTCAGGGTCACCACCTCGGAGACGCGCAATCCCGCGCCATAGGCGACGCCGAACGCGGCCTTGTACTTCAGGCCGGGCGCGGCTTCGAGAAGACGGACCATTTCCTCCTCGCTCAGCACGACCGGGCGCCCTGCGCGGCTTGTGCAAGCCCGTCAGAGGACGGGCCAGGTCCGGCCGTTCGATCGTGACATTGAAGAAGAACCGCAGCGCAGCGACGGCGGCGTTGATAGTTGGCGCGCCGATGAGCTGCTTGGCCATGTGCAACTGATAGAGCCGAACGTCTTCCGCTGTGGCGGCGTCGGGCGAACGACCGAGAAAGATGGCGAAGTTCCGCACGTGGCGGAGATAATCCTTCTGAACCTTTTCCGTGAAGCGGCGCGCCGTCATGTCCTCGATCATGCGCTGGCGCAACGGGCTGTTGGGATTGTCGATCATCGCGAAAGCTCCTGTCTCGCATGGGGTTGAACCCCACGATTTTGAGACAGATCTGGCCCGTCGCCTCAGCTATTCCGTCTTCACAAATCTCGACGCTTCTCGCCGCTGCTACCGCGCGAGCGGTTTAGTCCCGTGGCGCCGAGCAGTCGTTGCCGGCGACGTCGGCCGACTTCGGCTTTCCGACGATGTAGGCCATTCAAAAGCGGGAGCCAGGCGTCGGATTTCGGCCACCAGCTTCCTGACCCCCGGCCAGCGCCAGCCAGGCGTCTTCGTCGATCACTTCCACGCCAAGCTCTCGCGCCTTGGTCAGTTTCGAGCCGGCGTCGGCGCCGGCGATGACCAGATCGGTCTTTTTCGACACCGAACTCGACACTTTGGCGCCGAGGCGCTCAGCCATGGCCTTGGCCTCGTCGCGGGTCATTTTGACCAAGGCCCCGGTGAACACCACCGTCTTGCCCGCCACCGGGCTGTCGCTTTTCACCGCCTCCATCGGCAGGATGCGCACTTGCGCCAGCAGTTCGTCGAGCGCCCGCTCGTTATGCGGCTCGACGAAGAAATCCGCCACCGCCTCGGCGACGACGTCGCCAATGCCGTCGATGTCGTTGATCCTTTGCCGGGCCTCGCTGTCAGGGACGGCATGGCGGGCAGTCTCGCGCAAATTTTCAAAAGTCTCGAACGAGCGCGCCAGCCTGATGGCGTTGGTCTCGCCGACATGGCGTATGCCGAGCGCGAAAATGAAACGGTTGAGCGCGATCTCGCGCCGCGCCTCGATGGCGGCGAACAGGTTGCGGGTCGAGAGCTTGCCGAAGCCTTCGAAATTCTCGATCTTCGTCAGGCTTTTCCGGTCGCGCTCCTGAAGCGTGAAAATATCGGCGGGTGTGCGGATCAGGCCTTTTTCGTAGAAAAAGGCGATCTGCTTGTCGCCCAGACCTTCGATGTCGAAAGCATTGCGCGAGCAGAAGTGCCGCAATCTCTCGACCGCCTGCGCCGGGCAGACCAGCACGCCGGTGCAGCGCCGCGCCGCCTCCGGTTCGCCGGTTCTGGGATCGATTTCGCGCACGGCCGCCGACTTGCAAACGGGACAGACCTCAGGAAATGCATAACTCTTCGCACCACGCGGTTTGTCCGGAACCACACCGAGGATTTGTGGAATGACGTCGCCGGCGCGTTGAATGATGACCGTGTCGCCCTCGCGAATATCTTTGTCCCTGATCTCGTCCTCATTGTGCAATGTGGCGTTGGAGACCACCACGCCGCCGACGGTGACGGGTTCAAGCCGCGCCACTGGGGTCAGCACGCCGGTGCGACCGACCTGGACTTCGATTTTCAGTATTTTGGTCGTCGCCTTTTCGGCCGGGAATTTGTGGGCGGTCGCCCAGCGCGGCGCGCGCGCGACAAAGCCGAGCCGCTGCTGGAGCGCAAGGTCGTCAACCTTGTAGACCACGCCGTCGATGTCATAGCCGAGCGACGAGCGACGGCTTTCGATGTCGCGGAAGTGAGCGAGCATGCCTTCCGCGCTTTGACAGAGCTTTGTCAGCGGATTGACCTTGAAGCCGAAAGAGCGAAAAGCCGCCATCATGGCCATCTGGCTGCCGGCCGGCGTTTCGGGCTCGACGGCGCCCCAGGCATAGGCGAAAAACTTCAAAGGCCGCTGCGCGGTGATCGCCGGATCGAGCTGGCGCAGCGAGCCCGCCGCCGCATTGCGCGGATTGGCGAAGAGCGGCTTTTCCGCCGCCGCCTGTCTGGCGTTGAGGGCGGCAAAATCGGCGTGGCTCATATAGACCTCGCCGCGCACGTCGATGATGTCCGGCGCCGCGCCGGAAAGCCGGTGCGGAATGTCGGCGATGGCGCGGACATTGGCGGTGACATCCTCGCCGACCAGCCCGTCGCCACGGGTCGCGGCGCTGACCAAAAAACCTTTTTCATAGCGCAGCGAGCAGGACAGTCCGTCGATTTTCGGCTCGGCGGTGAAAGCGAGCTCAGCCTGTTCGCCGAGACCCAGAAAACGTTTCACCCGCGCAACAAAATCCTCCACCTCGTCGTCGGAAAAAATATTGCCCAGCGACAGCATGGGGACGGCATGGGCGACCTTGGCGAATTTCTCCGCCGGCGCCGCGCCGACCTTTTTGGACAGCGATTCTTCGTCCGCCAGCTGAGGAAATTGTCGCTCGAGCGCCTCGTAGCGCCGCCGCAGGGTGTCATAATCCGCATCGGAAATTGTCGGCGCGTCGTCCTGATAATAGGCGCGGTCATGCACGGCGATTTCCTCGCCGAGTCTTTGGTGTTCCGCGCGGGCGGATTCGAGATTCGTCTCTTTGGACATGCGACGAATCTTAGCCAAAATTTTTCATGGTGGCGAGTTTGCGTGATGCCGGGATCACAGCGGATTTTTTCGGCCTATGCTTGTAACGCATAGCGTTACGCGCTATGATTTTGGATGATTTACGGCTTTGCCTGCGATGAGACCTTTTCGATCTGGCAAGGGCGGCGGAGTCGTAATCTGCCGCCGGACATTCAGTCGGTCGCGTTACGCAAGCTGCGTTTGCTCAATCAGGCGCGCGTCCTCCAGGACTTGCGCATCCCGCCGGGAAACCGGCTCGAAGCCTTGAAGGGTGATCGGGCTGGCCAATATTCGATCCGGATCAACGATCAATGGCGGATTTGTTTTGTCTTGCGGGAAGGAGGAGCCTTCGATGTCGCGATCGTCGATTATCACCGATGAGCTGTTGCCCAATCCGACGCCGGGAGAAATCCTCAGCGAGGAATTTCTCTCGCCGCTGGCTCTGAGCCAGAACGCGCTGGCGCGCGCCATTCATGTGCCGCCCCGCCGCATCAATGAAATCGTGCTCGGCAAAAGGGCCATAACCGCCGACACAGATTTGCGCCTCGCCCGCTATTTCGGCCTGTCGGAGGGTTTTTTCCTCGGCTTGCAGACCGATTACGACCTGATGCAAAGACGGCGCGAGATCGCCGGGGAATTGGCGAAAATCGATCCCCGCGCGGCATAGCTTATCGCCAACGCGCCCTATTCAGCTCCATTCATCAACTTGGCCGCCGCCGCGCGGGCCTCGTCGGTGATTTTCGCGCCCGAAATCATCCGGGCGATTTCTTCGCGCCGATGTTCGTCCTGCAATGGCGCGACCTGGGTCGCAGCGCGGGCGCCCTTGTCGGCGAGGTCTTTGGAAATCCGCATATGGGTGGTGGCGCGGGCCGCCACCTGCGGCGCATGGGTGACGGAGAGCACCTGCACCTTGGCGCCGAGCCGCGCCAGACGCTGGCCGATGGCGTCGGCCGCCGCGCCGCCGGCGCCCGAATCGATTTCGTCGAACACCAGCGTGGGTGAGGATCCCTTGTCGGCCAGCGCCACTTTCAGCGCCAGCATGAAGCGCGACAATTCTCCGCCCGAGGCGACTTTCATCAAAGGCCCCGGCCGCGCGCCAGGATTGGTCTGGACCCAGAATTCGACCCGTTCCGCGCCCTCCGGCCCTCCCCGGGCTTGACCCGGGGACTGATCGGGGTCGGTCGCGATCTGGGTCGAAAAAACCGCGCGCTCCAGTTTCAGCGGCGGCAATTCGGCGGTCACCGCCCGGTCGAGCGCCGACGCGGCCTTCTGGCGCGCCTTGGTCAGTTCGGCGGCGCGGGCGCGATAATCGGCCTCCGCCGCCTCTCGCGCCTTGGCCAGCGCGACCAGGCGCGCTTCGCCCGCGTCGAGCGCGGCGAGATCGGCGGCGAATTTTTCCGCCAGCGCCGGCAGCCGCTCGACCGGCGCGCCATATTTGCGCGCGGCGGCGCGCAGGGCGAACAATCTTTCCTCGACCTGCTCCAGCGCGCGCGGGTCGAATTCGGCGTCGCGCAGGGCCTGGTCCAAAGCCTGTTCGGCGAGTTCGAGCGCGTTCAGCGCCGAATCCAGCGCTCTGATCGCCGGATCGATCAGATGGGGCGCCTGCGGCTGGCGCCGCTCCAGCCGGCGCAGGGCGGCGGAGAGCGTGGACAAGGGCGAGCCGTCGCCGGCGACGCTGTCATGGGCGTCGCGCAAATCGCCGGAGACTTTTTCCGCCTGCTGCATCGCCGTGCGTTGCGCCGCAAGCGCTTCCTCTTCGCCGGGACGGGGGCTGAGCTTGGCCAGCTCCGCATGGGCGAAGCCGAGATAATCCGCCTCCTTGCGCGCGGCCTCGACCGCCGCCGTCTCTTCGCGCAGGTCTTTTTCCGCCTCGCGCAGGGCGGCGTGGGCGGCGCGGGTCTTGGCGACGAGAGCGCCATTGTTCCCGAACGCGTCGAGCAAGGCGCGATGGACATTGGGATCGACCAAAGCGCGGTCGTCGTGCTGGCCGTGGATTTCCACCAAAGCGTCGCCAATGGCGCGCAGGGCCTGAATGCTGACCGGCTGGTCGTTGACGAAGGCGCGGCTGCGTCCGTCGGCCATCTGCGCGCGGCGCAGGATGAGATCGCCTTCGATATCGAGGCCTTGTTCGGCGGCGGCGAGGCGGGCGGGATGCCCCGGCGGCGGATCGAAAATCGCCACGACCTGCCCCTGCCCCTGGCCGGAGCGCACCAGGGAGCCGTCGCCGCGTCCGCCGAGCGCCAGCGAAAAGGCGTCGAGAAGGATGGATTTGCCGGCGCCGGTCTCGCCGGTGAGCACGGTCAGGCCGGGGCCGAATTCCAGCTCCAGCCGATCGATCAGGACAATGTCGCGAATCGCGAGCTGAACCAGCATGGACCCTGCCTCGACAGGGGCTATCCGCCCCAGGGTCCGCAGGAATAAACGGAAACGCGCTTCAGCTCAATCCGACCTTTTTGAAGGTCTTGGAAATCCACGAATCCGTATGTTCGTGCGGCGACAGGCCGCTCGACTGGAGACGCTCGAAGGCGTCCTTGTACCATTGCGAATTGGGGTAATTCGCGCCCAGAACCGCGGCGGCGGTTTCGGCTTCCTGGGTGATTCCCATGGCGAGATAGGCCTCGGTCAGACGCTCCAGCGCCTCCTCGACCTCGCGCGTGTTCTGATATTTGGCCAGAACGTCGTGGAAGCGGTTGATCGCCGCGGCGTAATTGGCGCGCTTCAGATAATAGCGTCCGATATCGAGTTCATGGCCCGCGAGCTGGTCGCGGCAGATGTCGATCTTGAGATGCGCGTCCGCCGCATATTTCGACTTGGGATATTTGTCGACCACGGTCTGGTAATATTTCAGCGCCTTGACGACGCGATCCTGGTCGCGCTGGACGTCCGGCATGTCGCCATACATCGCCTGTCCGGCGAGATAATTCACATAAGCCACATCGTCCGAATTGGGATAGAGCGAGATGTAGCGGTCGGCGGCGGTGGAGGCGTCCACATAGGATTGGTTGAGATAATTGGAATAGACCTCCATCACCAGGCCTTTGCGCGCCCATTCGCTGAACGGATATTGCTTCTGCAACGCGGCGAATTGCTTGACGGCGGCCTCGTAATCGTGATGGTCGATCTTGATCAGGCCCTCGTTATAGAGGCGATCCGCCGAAACGACCGGATCGAGCTTCATCTCATATTTCTTCTTGGCGAAGGGATTGAGGTCGTCGAGCGAAAAGCAGAAGGCCTGGGGCGCGCTGACGGCCAACGCCGCGCCGGCGAGAACGACGGCGCGAAAAGTCCTGAGGCCAAGGGAATGCGGATGGTTCATTCAACACGCTCGTGATCGGGCGGGCGCGCCGGGCCCGGACAAGTTCGGCATTGGCATTTCGCGGCGAAAGCGCCAATGGGCGCGCGTCCGGCGACCGCCGTCGCTCTTAGACGAAAAGCGCGGCGCGCGCAAAAGCAAAAAGCGGCTTTTTACGGCAAATTTAAGACCCGGCCGCCTTCGCCGGACCGGTTCAGCTGCGTTCCGCCATATAGACCGGGGACGCGACCAGGCCGAGATCGGCGCGGACGCCTTCGCGCGGAAGCGGCGCGACATCGACGAAACGATAGGCCGACCGGTCGTCGAACAGGGCCGCCAGCACGGCGACATTCAACTTGTGGCCGCCGCAATAGGAACGATAGGCGCCGACGATCGGGGCGCCGGCCAAAGCGAGGTCGCCGACGGCGTCGAGCATTTTGTGGCGAACGAATTCGTCCGAGAAACGCAAGCCTTCCGGGTTGAGGACACGGTCTTCGTCGATGCCGACGGAATTTTCGAGCGACGCGCCCAAAGCGAAGCCGGCCATGACCAGCTTTTTGACGTCCGAGAGGAAGCCGAAGGTGCGGGCGCGCGCCAGATCGCGGCGGAACGAATGGGCGTCGAGATCGAGACTCTTGCGCTGGCGGCCGATCGCCTCGCTCTTGAAGTCGATCTCGACATCGAGGCGGAAGCCCTTTTCCGCCGGAAGAAGTTCGGCGAAAGCGCGCCCCTGTTCGACGCGGACCGGCTTGAGAATCTTGAGATAGCGCCGATGCGCGTCGAGACGGACGATTCCGGCGCGGTCAATGGCCTCGACGAAAGCGGCGGCCGAGCCGTCCATGATCGGCACTTCGGGGCCGTCAACCTCGACGAGGCAATTGTCCACCCCGAGGCCGCGCAAGGCCGCGACCAGATGTTCGATGGTGGCGACCATATGCTGGGCGCCGTCGCCGATGACGGTGCAAAGCTCGGTCATGGTCACCTTGGACCAATTGGCCGCGATGGCGCGGCTGCCGCCGTCCGGCAGGCCGCTGCGCAGAAAAACCAGGCCGGAGCCGGCGTCGGCCGGATTGAGAACGACACGAACGGGCTTGCCGGAATGAACGCCAATCCCTCCAGCCAGAACGATGCGTTGGCGAAGCGTGGTTTGAAAGCGCTGCTTCATTATATTTCCGTTTGCTCGTCCCGTGGAGCCACGAGAGAATTGCGGTCGCGCCCCGGTTTGGCCACGACATCGCCGCGCCGCCCCGAAAACGCCATCCCGAAAGAGGCGCGGCGAAACCCAAGGGAGCCCCCAAGCAGGAATCCGACAGACCTCACAGCCTACGAAAACCAATGATTCGCCATGAAGAAGGGTACCGGCCGGGACGGATCCTCACAAATCACTCTTTCTTACGCGGCTGTTACAAATTAACCTCATTTTAGCCCCGATCGGACCAGCCGGAAATTTCACTTTTTAGCGATCCGGTTGGCGATGACGACAAAAAAACCCGCCTTTCGGCGGGTTTTTCGGGTGCGCAGGATCATTCGCCGCCATTGTTGGGGCGATTTTCAGCTCGATTGGCGCCGCAGGAAGGCTGGAATTTCGAGGTGATCCTCCTCCGCGCGCGGATAGCCGCGGCCATTGGCGTCGATCGTGGCGGAAGGGCGCTGGGCCGGCGGACGCTTGGCGTATTCTGCGTGAACCTGCGAAGGCTGGGGCTGACGCGGCGCATAGCCCACAGGCGCCTGGGCGGGAGCCTGGGCGGGCCCCTGGAGAGCGGGGGCGGCCATCGGCGCGGCGGCGCCCTGTTCCTCGGCGCGGCTCATGCCGAAAGTGGCGAGACGCTCAAGCAGGGTGCGGCGGCGGGTTTCCGACGCCGGGGCGTTCTGCTGGACGCCGCGCATCAGGTTCTGTCCCGGCAAAGGCAGTTCGTCGATGCTGGGCATGCGCGGCGCGCGCATGGGCTGTTCGGCCGGCGGCGGAACGAAAGGCTCGGCGACCGCGTGCGTCTCGGCGACGCGGCGCGCCGGCGCGGCCGGGGGCTCCTGATAGGCCGACGGGGGCGGCCCCATGGGCTTGATCTGAATGTCGCCATGGTGCGGCGCATAGATCTGCGGGGCGGCCGGCGGCGGCGCATAAGCGGGCGTCGGCTGCGGCCCGGGCGCCGGCTGGGGCGCGGCCTCGACGGCCTGCGGCGCGTAATAGGCTTCCGGCGCGGGCGGCGCGGGACGCGCGGGCTGAAGGGTTTCGGCCTGACGGGCCGCCGCCTGGAGGCGCAGGCGCTCGACGGCCTCGGCCGCGATGCGCTGATCGTTCAGCTCGGAGGCGCCGGCGGGCTTGTCGATGCCGGTGGCGACGACGGAGACCCGGATCACCCCTTCCAGGCCCTGGTCGAAGGTCGCGCCAAGGATGATATTGGCGTCTTCGTCCACTTCCTGGCGGATGCGGCTGGCGGCTTCGTCCACCTCATAAAGGGTGAGGTCGTTGCCGCCGGTGATCGAAATCAGCAGGCCCTTGGCGCCCTTCATCGACACTTCGTCGAGTAGCGGATTGGCGATTGCCGCCTCGGCGGCGAGAATGGCGCGGCGCTCGCCGGTGGCCTCGCCGGTGCCCATCATCGCCTTGCCCATGTCGCGCATGATGGCGCGGACGTCGGCGAAATCGAGATTGATCAGGCCCTCGCGCACCATCAGGTCGGTGATGCAGGCGACGCCGGAATAAAGCACCTGATCGGCCATGGAGAAGGCGTCGGCGAAGGTGGTCTTCTCATTGGCGACGCGGAACAGATTCTGGTTGGGGATGACGATCAGCGTGTCGACCGCCTGGTGCAGCTCCTCGATGCCGGAATCGGCGATGCGCATGCGGCGGATGCCCTCGAACTGGAACGGTTTGGTGACCACGCCGACCGTGAGAATGCCCATGTCGCGCGCGGTGCGGGCGATGACCGGCGCCGCGCCGGTGCCGGTGCCGCCGCCCATGCCGGCGGTGACGAAAACCATGTGGGCGCCGGACAGATGATCGCGGATTTCCTCGATCGCCTCCTCCGCCGAGGCGCGGCCGACTTCCGGCTGCGAGCCGGCGCCGAGGCCCTCGGTCACCTGCAGGCCCATCTGGATGATGCGCTCGGCGCGCGAGCTGGTCAGCGCCTGGGCGTCGGTGTTGGCGACGATGAAATCGACCCCGGCGAGACCGGAATCGATCATGTTGTTGACGGCGTTGCCGCCGGCGCCGCCCACGCCGCACACCATGATGCGGGGCTTCAGTTCACGCAATTCCGGCGCTTTCAAGTTAATCGTCATTTTCTGTCCTCATGTTCCCTGGAGCTGCGCGCTCGCGCCATTCGCCTTTGAACCCCGCCGCCCAATCGCGGCTTCGCCTTTCACGTCAGAAACTTTCCTTGATCCATCGCCCGACCCTGCCGAAATAGCCCGCCGGGCGGGCCTCCCCGCCCCCGCTGGAGCGGCTTGGCTCGAAATATTCGACATTCGAGAATTGCGGATAGACCAGCAGCCCGACCGAGGCGGAGAAGCCGGGGCTTTTCGCCGATTCCGGCATGCCCTGGACGCCGAGCGGACGCCCGACGCGAATCTGGCCGCCCATAATGCGGCGCGCCGCCTCGGGCAGGCCGGTGAGCTGGCTCGCCCCGCCGGTGAGAACGATCCGGCCGCCGGCGGTCGGCGGGAAGCCCGCGGCCTTGAGGCGGTCGCGCGCCAGTTCGAGAATTTCCTCGACGCGCGGGCGGATGATGCGGGTGAGCTGCGATTTGGAAATATGGATCGCGCCGTCGCCGTCGTCGCCGACCTGGGGAATGGTCAGGGTTTCGCGGTCGTCGGACGGCGAGGAGATGGCGCTGCCGTAAAGCGTCTTGAGCCGCTCGGCGTCGGCGAGCCGCGTGTTGAGGCCGCGCGCGATGTCCATGGTGATATGCTTGCCGCCGACCGCGAAGGCGTCGCCGTGCATCAGCTTGCCGTCGCGGAAGACGCCGAGGCTCACCGAGCCGCCGCCGAGGTCGAGCACGGTCGCGCCCAGCACCGCCTCGTCGTCCACCAGCACCGCGAGGCCGGAGGCGTAGGGGGTGGCGACCACCGCCTCGATGGAGAGATGGCAGCGCTCGACCGCCAGCAGAAGATTGCTGAGCGCCGCCGCGTCGGCGCTGACGACATGGAGGTCGGCGCCCAGCGCCTCGCCCATCATGCCCTTGGGGTCGCGGATGCCGCCGGCCCCGTCGAGATTGAATCCGGTCGGCAGGCTGTGCAGGATCGCCCGGCCCTGCTGCGCGGTGCGCAGGCTGGTCGCCTCCAGCACGCGATGGATGTCGTTTTCCGAGACGCTGCGCGTCACCGGCACACGGGCGTGGAAATAGGCCGATCCGAGCCGGCCGCCGTGATTGGCGACGATCACGCTTTCGACCTGCGCCTTGGCCATGCGTTCGGCGGCGTCCACCGCGAGGCGGATCGCGGCCTCGGCCTCGTCCATGTCGACGACCACGCCGCCCTTGATGCCGCGCGACCGCTGATGGCCGATGCCGAGTATGCGGGTGCGATGGGTGCGGCCGCGCAGAAGGTCGGAGGGCTCGGCCGGGATCAGCTTGGCGATCAGGCAGACCACTTTGGAGGCGCCGACGTCGAGCACGCAAAGGATCGAGCTCTTGCGCGTGGAGATCGGCTTGATCCGGGGCAGATGGACGGAAGCGATCATTTATGCGCTCCCTTCCCGTGCGACGCGGCGGCGCGCGCGGCGGCGGCCTCCTCGGTCAGGCGCACATAAAGCTTGCCGGGAACGCGCAGGTCGAGCGAAACCACCGCCTTTTCGATCAAGCCGGATTCGGCTTCGAGCCGCGCCAGAAGCGCCACCGCCTGTCGCGGATCGGCCTCGGGCAGAAGAACATCCACGCCGGAGGTCATCTTGAGGCTCCAGCGCCGCCGCGAAACCAGGATTCCGGCGCGAATCTTGCCGCGCAAGTCGCCGGCGGCGTCGAGCAGGGCGACATATTCGCCGATCCGCTCATTGGCCCCGTCGCCGACCACGAAAGGCAGGGATTCGAATTTCGGATTGCCGAGCTTGTCGATCGGCGCGCCGTCGGCGGCGACGATCGAGACCGCGCCGTCCTTCTGCCACAGGCCGAAGGGCTTGCGCTCGGTCACGTCGATGACGAGCCGGTCGGGGAAAAACTTGCGGACGCTGGCGTTCTTGATCAGCGGCAAGGCGAGCAGACGGTCGCGCAGCGCGCTGGCGTCGAGAAACAGCAGCGATTGTTTGGAATCGACGCCGGCGATCTCGAGAATCTCCTTGTCCGAGACTTCATGCTGGCCGGCGATGGTGACCGCGTCGATGCCGAAGCCGAGCGCGCGCGCAATCGTGTCGCCGGGCGCGCCATTTTCCTTCACGAAACCGGCATATTGGCCGTTGGCGACGGCGCCGATCAGGCCCGCGCCGCAGAGCAATGCGATGGCGAGAACGGAGCCGAGGCCCGGCAGCCGCAGGAAAGTCGTCAGCGCGCTGGCGTCCTCGCGGACGCGGGGCCTGCGGCGCGGCGCGGTTCTGGCGCGGCGCTCTTCCGCGCGCGGATGGAGGCGCGGATCGAGGCGCGGATCGAGGCGCGGATCGAGGCGCGGATGGAGGCGCGGATGGAGGCGCGGATGCAGAAAGGAAAAACCCTGGAAGGGGCCGGCCGCGGCGCCGGCGAGCGCGGCGCGCGGAGACGCGAGGGCTGGATCAAGCCCATCTACCGGTCGCAGGAGGCGTCTTCCACCATCCATTTTACAAGCTCACCGAACGGAACGCCGGCATAAGCGGCCATTTCGGGCGCAAGGGAGGTCTCGGTCATGCCTGGCTGAGTATTCACTTCCAGAACGACGAGCTCGCCCGTACCTCCGGGGCGGTCGTCGTAGCGAAAGTCGGTTCGGCTCATGCCGCGGCATCCGAGGGCCCTGTGCGCCTTCAACGCCAAATCTTGAACAGTTTGGTAAATATTTTCTTTAACTTTTGCAGGAAGTTCGTAAATCGACCCCCCCGGCGCATATTTGGAATCGAAATCGTACCATTCGCTCGACACGGCCTTGATCTCGGTGACGCCCAGCGCCCGGTCGCCCATCACCGCGCAGGTCAATTCGCGGCCGGCGATGAATTTTTCCGCCAGCATCAGGTCGCCATGGGACCAGTCGGGGCGCAGCAATTCCTGCGGCGGATGCGAGGTTCCCTCCTTGACGATGAACACGCCGTAGGACGAGCCTTCCGAAATCGGCTTGAGCACATAGGGCGGCGGCAGGACATGCTCCTTCGCCGCCTCGAAGCGCGAGACGGTCTTGCCGGCGGGAACCGGAACCCCCGCCGCGGCGAAGACGATTTTCGCCTTTTCCTTGTTGGCGGCCAGCGCCGAGGCCAGCACGCCGGAATGGCTGTAGGGGAGGCGCAGCAGCTCCAGCACGCCCTGGATCACGCCATCCTCGCCGCCCGGCCCGTGCAAGGCGTTGAGCGCGACGTCAGGCTTGAGCCTGGCCAGAACTTCCGCGACATCGCGGCCGACATCGACGCGCGAAACCTTGAAATCCTGCGCTTCGAGCGCCTTGGCGCAGGCCTCGCCGGAGCGCAGGGACACACTGCGCTCGCTGGAAAAACCGCCCATCAGAACCGCGACATGTTTGGTCATATTTGTCTCCTCGTCCGTCCCCCTTTCCTCTCGCTGGCTTGTCCCCTCTCCCCGCGAGCGGGGAGAGGGTTAGGGTGAGGGGCCGGGGCGTAAGTTCGAATGTCGTCAGGATGAGAATGTTCGAGGCGCGATCGGCGTCGAGGCCAGTCCCCCGGCCCCTCACCGATAGCCCGTCTTTAGGCGGGCGTCATTCGACGCCCTATGCCTCTCCCCGCTGAAGTGGGGAGAGGGAGCGCCAATGCCCGACGCGCTACTTCTTTACTCCGATCCGCTTGATTTCCCATTGCAGTTCGACGCCGGTGGCGGCCTTGACCCTGGCGCGGACCAGCTCGCCGAGGCTTTCGATGTCGGCGGCCGTCGCGGCGCCGCGATTGATCAGGAAATTGCAGTGCATCGGCGAAACCTGGGCGTCGCCGAGGACGAGGCCCCGGCAGCCGGCGCGGTCGATCAATTGCCACGCCTTGTCGCCCGGCGGGTTCTTGAAGGTCGAGCCGCCGGTCTTTTCGCGGATCGGCTGCGATTTTTCCCGCGCCTCGGTGATGCGGTCCATTTCGGCGAGGATTTTTTCCGGCTCGCCCGGCCGGCCCTGAAACAGCGCGCTGGTGAAGATGACATCCTCCGGCGCCTCGCTGTGGCGATAGGTCATGCGGAGGCCGGCCACCGAAAATTCGACGATCTCGCCCTTGCGGTTGACCCCGCGCGCGGAAACCAGAACATCCTTGGTCTCGCCCCCATGGGCGCCGGCGTTCATCCGCAGCGCGCCGCCGATGGCGCCGGGAATGCCGCGCAGAAAGGCGAGGCCGTCGATCCCGGCTTCTGCCGCGACCCTGGCGACCCGCATGTCGGGCGCCGCCGCGCCGGCGCGCAGCCTGAAACCGTCCTCCACCGAGATTTCGCCGAAGACCTTGCCGCCGAGGCGGATCACCACGCCTTGGACGCCGCCGTCGCGCAGGATGAGATTGGAGCCGAGGCCGATGGTGGCGACCGGAATGTCGGCGGGAAGATGTTGCAGGAAATAGGCGAGATCGGCCTCGTCGGCCGGGTTGAACAGGACTTCCGCCGGGCCGCCGACGCGAAACCAGGTGAAGGGCGCCAGCTCGACCCCCGCCGTCAGCCGGCCGCGCGTCTCGGGCGCGGCGGCGGCGACGCGCGCCATGAGATCGACCGGGACGGCGCTCAAGCGAAAGCGCCTTCCAGCCAGGCCGAAACCATTTCGGCGCCGAGCGCGGCGGTGGGCGGGCCGAATTGCGCCGCCTGCTTGCGCAAGCTGGCGGGCCGTATTTTCGCCGCCGACAATTCGACGGCATGGCCGATCAGCCAGCTTTCGATGGTTTCCGGCGCGACCTCGACATGAAATTGCAGGCCGAGCGCAAAAGAGCCGATGGCGAAAGCCTGATTGGGACAGGCGTCGGTGAAGGCCAGACGGACCGAGCCGCGCGGCAGGTCGAAATTGTCGCCATGCCAATGCAGCACCGGCTGGCCATTGAGCGGCGCCAGCACCGAATTCAGGCCGGTCGGCGTGAGACTCAGCGGCGCGTAGCCGATTTCCCTGGCCGGTCCCGGCCCGACCCGTGCGCCGAGCGAAGCCGCCATCAATTGCGCGCCGAGACAAATGCCGAGCGTCGGCTTTTGCTCGCGCAGCCTTTCGCCGATCGCCATGGTTTCATCGACCAGCCAGGGATAGGCCTCGACCTCGTAAACCCCGATCGGGCCGCCGAGCACGATCAGCAGATCGCAGTTCAGCATGTCCTCGACGGGAAAAGGCCCAATTCCGGCTTCGAAATAGCGGATCTCGAAGCCCAGTTCCGGCAGCAGCGTTCCGAGAACGCCCAGATCCTCGAAGGCGACGTGGCGAATGACCAGACAGGATCGACTCATGCGGTGTCCCCCGCCGCGAGCTGCCCCGGCAAGGCATAGGCCCATTGCGTGATATTGCCGGCGCCGAGCAGCACCACATAATCCCCCGGCGCGGCGAATTTGCGGATCATGTCCGGCAAATCGTCGGGGCGCGGCAAGGCGATGGCCTGACGATGGCCGTGCGCCTTGATCGCCGCCACCAAAGCGTCCTTGTCGACGCCGTCGATCGGCGCCTCGCCGGCCGGATAGACATCGGCCACGATCACCACGTCGGCGTCGTTGAAACAGGTCGCGAACTGGTCGAACAAAGATTGAAGGCGAGTGAAACGGTGCGGCTGGGCCACGGCGATCACCTTGTTCGGGGTCGAGGCGCGGGCGGCGCGCAGCACCGCCGCGATCTCCACCGGATGATGGCCGTAATCGTCGAAAATCGCCACGCCGCTCCATTCGCCGACGCGGGTGAAGCGCCGCTTCACCCCGCCGAACCCGGCCAGGCCCTTGCGGATGTTGTCGACGCCGACGCCGAGCCTGTGGGCCACGACGATGGCGGCCGTGGCGTTGAGCGCGTTGTGGTGGCCGGGCATGGGCAGCACGAGGTCCGACAGAACCGTTTCATGGCCATGCTGGCGGTCGCGCAAGGTGACGGTGAAGCGCGACACCCCGCCGGTCAGGTCGATATTGGAGAGCAAAGCATCGGCCTGCGGATTCTCGCCATAGGTGATGACATGGCGATCCTCGATCTTGCCGACCAGCTCCTGCACCGCCGGATGGTCGAGGCACATCACCGCGAAGCCGTAAAAAGGCAGGTTCTCGACGAAGGCGCGAAAGGCTTCCTTGATCGCGTCATAGGTCTTGAAATGGTCGAGATGCTCGGGGTCGATATTGGTGACCACCGCGACATCGGCCGGCAGTTTCAGGAAAGTGCCGTCGCTCTCGTCGGCCTCGACCACCATCCAGTCGCCGCCGCCGAGCCGGGCGTTGGTTCCATAGGCGTTGATGATGCCGCCGTTGATGACGGTCGGGTCGAGCCCGCCGGCGTCGAGCAGGGTCGAGACCAGCGAGGTGGTGGTGGTCTTGCCATGGGTGCCGGCTATGGCGACGCATTGCTTGAGCCGCATCAGTTCGGCCAGCATTTCGGCGCGGCGCACCACCGGCAGGCGCATTTCGCGCGCGGCGGCGAGTTCGGGATTGTCGCGCTTGATCGCGGTCGAGACTACCACCACCGCGGCTTCGCCAAGGTTGCCGGCGTTGTGGCCGATGAAGACCCGCGCGCCCTTTTCGCGCAGGCGCTTGACATTGGCGTTGTCGGAAGCGTCCGAGCCCTGGACGTCATAGCCGAGATTGAGCAGCACTTCGGCTATGCCCGACATGCCGATGCCGCCGATCCCGACGAAATGGATGGGGCCAAGTTTGCTCGGCAATTTCATTGGCGAAACTCCAGGAAAGCCGCGCGGGGTTCTAAAGCCCGGCGGTCTTGAGGGCCAGATCGGCCAGACGTTCGGCGGCGTCGGGAATGCCCGCGCTTCTTGCCGCTTGCGCCCGCCGCGTCAAGTCTGCTGTATCGTTCAGCGCTTGTGAAAGCCGCTCCGCCAGCCATTCCGGGGTGAAGCCGATCTGGCGCATCACCTCCGCCGCGCCGGCCTTTTCCAGATGTTTGGCGTTGGCCGCCTGATCGGCGTCGAGCGCATGGGGGAAAGGCACGAGAATTGACGGACGGCCGATCACCGCCAGCTCCGAGACCGTCGAGGCGCCGGAGCGCGCCAGCACCAGATGGGCTTGCGCCATGCGATGGGGGAGATCGGCGAAAAAGGACGCCGCCTCGTAATTCACGTTGAGGCGGTGATAGGCGTCCTGGACCCGCGCCAGATCCTCGCCGCGCGCCTGCTGCACGATGACCAGCCTTGCGCGCTGCTCCGGCGCGAGCAGGCCGACCGCCGCCGGGATGACGTCGGACATGATCCGCGCCCCCTGCGAGCCGCCGGTCACCAGCAGGCGCAGGCGCCCGTCGCAGAAGCCGGGATAAGCCTCGCGCGCCGCCTCGAGCACCGCCGGGCGCACCGGATTGCCGACCTGGACGACGCGGTCGCGCAGGGAATCGGGCAAACCGTCGAGCGTCGGAAAACCGCAGGCGATTTTTTCCGCGCGCTTCGCCAGAAAGCGGTTGGCGCGCCCCATCACCGCATTCTGCTCGTGCAGGATCAGCGGAACCGCGCGCAGCGAGGCGGCGAGCGCCGGCGGCACGGTGGGATAGCCGCCGAAGGAAACGACCGCGCGGGGCTTTATCTTGCCGAGCAGGCGATAGGCTTCGATCACGCCCTTGCCGAGGGTCAGCGCCGCCGAAATTTTGGCCGCGGCGCCGCTCGAGGTCGGCGTCGCCGAAGCGATCTCGTGGATTTCCTCGGCGGGGAAATCGGCGCCATAGCGCAGGGCGCGTTCGTCGGTGGCGAGGCGCACCCGCGCGCCGCGCGCCACCAGGGCGTGGGCGAGCGCCTGCGCGGGAAAGAGATGGCCGCCGGTTCCCCCGGCGGCGACCAGGATGAGATTGTCGGTCATTTCGTGAGAACTCATTCCGCCGCGACCCCCGCCGGCGTCCCGACGGGCCCGGTCTCGGCGCGTTCGAACAGGACCGACGATTTCGGCCGCTTGCGGGTGACCGCGAGCAGGAAGCCGACCGTGATCCCGAGCGAGATCAGCGACGAGCCGCCATAGGAAATGAACGGCAAGGTCATGCCCTTGGCCGGCATCAGATGGAGGTTCACCGCCATATTGATCGAGGCCTGAATGCCGAACAGCAGCGCGAGGCCGGCGCTCGCGAAACGGCAGAACGGATCGTCGTCGCGCGACGCCTTGAGCAGGGCGCGCAGCACGATGAAGGCATAGACCCCGACGATGAACATGCAGAACAGCAGACCGAATTCCTCGCCGGTGACCGCGAAGATGAAATCGGTGTGGGCGTCGGGCAGAATCTGCTTGAGCACGCCCTCGCCCGGCCCCTTGCCGAACCAGCCGCCGGAAATGAAACTGTCGCGCGCCGTGTCCACCTGGAACGTGTCGGTGACGCCGCCGATCTGGCCTGGGTCGAGGAAGTGCATGATGCGCGCGCGCACATGGGGCACGAATTTATACGCCAGAACCACCGACGCCGCGCCGCCGGCGCCGAGTCCGCCGAGCCAGAACCAGTGCAGGCCGGCCATGAAGAACATCGCGCCCCAGACCAGCGACAGCAGCATGGTCTGGCCGAAATCGGGCTGGAGGATGAGCGGAGCCACGGTCGCCGGGAAAAGCAGGATGGCGATCCAGTTGCCCGGAACGTCGCGGCGTTTGGCGCCCTCGGAAATCGCCCAGGCGGCCAGAATGACGAAGGCGGGCTTCAGGAATTCCGACGGCTGGACGCCGAAAATCCAGCGTTTGGCCCCCTTCACCTCTGGGCCGAACAGCAAGGCCGCGAAGACCAGCCCCATCGAGGCGACATAGATCGCCAGCGCCATGCGCCGCACCTGGCGCGGCGGCAGGAAGGATAGCCCCAGCATGATGATGACGGTCGGGACCAGAAATTCGGCCTGCTTGTTGACGAAATGGAACGGCGGCAGGTGCAGCCGGTCGGCGACCGGCGGGCTGGCGCCCATGACCAGCACCAGCCCGAGCACGATCAGGGCGCCGACGCCGAGCAGCAGCCAGCGATCCACCGTCCACCACCAATCGGCGATCGCCGAGCGTTCCGCGCGAGAAATCATGTTGAATGTCCTTCGATTGGTTTGCCATCGCGCAAGCGCGATGGCGCCCCTCGCATCAGCTCGGTGTCGCATTCGCTCCTAGAGCCTTTTCCGTTCTTTCGGAATCGGAAGAAGTCTCTAATCCATTGTTTTAACGCATATTCTTGTCCAAAAAGTCTGCAACTTTTTGGGAATATGCTCTAGCTGGCTTCGCCAACAGCCAACCCGAACACCAATCCGTCCACTCTCAACTCAAAACAACGCCCCCTGCCCGGCGTCCTCCGCCAGCAGGCCGGCCACATAGTCGCGGAAGGCGTCGCCGCGCTTCTCGAAATTGGCGAACTGGTCGTAGGAGGCGCAGGCCGGCGACAGCAGCACGACCGGCTCGCCCGCGTCGCTCGCCTGCGCGTCGCGGGCCGCCGCCGCGGTCGCGACATCCAGCGTTCCGCAATATTCGTAAGCGACGGCGCCTTCCAGCGTGGCGGCGAAAGCGCCCGCCGCCTCGCCGATCAGATAAGCCTTGCGGACCTTGCCGAACAAAGGCCGCAAGGGCTCGATCCCGCCCGCCTTGGCCTTGCCGCCGGCGATCCAGAAAATGTCGTCGAAGCTCAGCAAGGCCTTTTCCGCCGCGTCGGCATTGGTCGCCTTGCTGTCGTTGACGAACAGGGCCCTGTCCCTTCGCCCGACCTGCTCCATGCGATGGGCGAGGCCGGGGAAGGAGCGCATCCGCAGGCCGATCTCGTCATGGGGAAGGCCGAGTCGCTCGCAGGCGGCGAAGGCGGCGGCCGCGTTCTGCGCGTTATGGGCGCCGCGCAAGGACGGGGCATGGGAAAGATCGAACAAATTTTCCTCCAGCGTCTTCAGCATCGGCAAAGCGAAAGTCCGGCGCAGATGGCCGGAATCGAGGCTGACGGTCCCGAATGCGGTCGGCCGGCTGTTGGAAATCCCGACCACGGCATGGCCGGCCCCTTTCAGATATTGGAAGATCGCCTCGCTCCAGGCGTCGTCGCGCCCGACCACGGCGAAATCGGATCCTTCGACCAGACGCTGCTTGATCGCGGCGTAATTCTCCATCGTCCCGTGGCGGTCGAGATGGTCCGGGGTCAGATTGAGCATGACGCCGACGCTCGGGTTGAGCGAGGGCGCGAGATCGATCTGGAAGCTCGAACATTCGACGACGTAAACGCGCTCGGGCGACGGCGGCTCCAGATCGAGGATCGGCGTGCCGATATTGCCGCCAAGCTGCACGTCGGCGCCCGCCTCGCGCAGGATATGGGCGATCAGCGCCGTGGTGGTGCTCTTGCCGTTGGTGCCGGTGATGGCGATCAGCGGCGCGCCGGGCGCGTGCAGCGCGCGCTCGCGGCAGAACAATTCGATGTCGCCGATGACTTCGACATTCGCGCCGCGCGCCAGGGTCGCGCTCCAATGCGGCTCGGGATGGGTGAGCGGTGCCCCCGGCGCGAGGATCAGCGCCGCGAAAGACGTCCAGTCCGCTTCGCGCAGGTCGCCGAGCGGGACTCCCTCGGCCGCCGCATTTTCGCGCGCGTCGGGGGAATCGTCCCACGCCCTGACATGGGCGCCGCCGGCGGCCAGCGCTTTGGCGGTGGAGAGGCCGGAGCCGCCAAGCCCGAACAAGGCGACGGATCGGCCGGCGAATGAGGCGATCGGAATCATCAGCGCACCTTCAAGGTGGTCAGGCCGATAAGGGCCAGGACGAAGGCGATGATCCAGAACCGCACCACGACCTGGGGCTCGGCCCAGCCCAATTGCTCGAAATGATGGTGGATCGGCGCCATTTTGAACACGCGCTTGCCGGTCATCTTGAACGACGCCACCTGGACGATGACGGACAGCGCCTCCATCACGAACAGGCCGCCGACAATGGCCAGCACGATCTCGTGCTTGATCGCCACCGCTATGGCGCCGAGCATGCCGCCGAGCGCCAGCGAACCGGTGTCGCCCATGAAAATCTGCGCCGGCGGCGCGTTGAACCACAGAAAGCCAAGGCCCGCGCCGATCATCGCGCCGGTCATCACCGTCAGCTCGCCGGCGCCGGACACGTAATTGATGCCGAGATAGTGGGCGAAAATGTCGTTGCCGGCGAGATAGGCGATGATGGCGAAGGTCGCCGAGGCGATCATTACCGGCACGATGGCGAGCCCGTCGAGCCCGTCGGTGAGATTGACCGCATTGCCGGCGCCGACGATGACGAATCCGGCGAAAGGCAGGAAAAGCCAGGAGAGATCGACGATCCAGCCGTGGATGAAGGGCGCCGCCAGTTTGGTGGCCGGCGCGGCCATGGTGAAGGGCGCGGCGAGGGCGGCGAAGAAATCGCCGAGACCGGTCACCGGCCCCGCGGCCGAGGCGCACATCATGAAATAAGCCGCGAGCATGGCGATTCCCGCCTCGGCGGAGAGACGGGCGCGGCCCGAATAGCCCTTGTGGCTCTGCCTGGTGACCTTGAGATAATCGTCATAGAAGCCGATCGCGCCGAAGCCCAATGTCACGAACAGCACGATCCAGACATAGGCGCTGCGCGGATTGGCCCACAGCACGGTCGAAACCGTCAGCCCGGCGATGATCATCAGGCCGCCCATGGTCGGCGTGCCCCGTTTCGCCAGATGCGACTGCGGGCCGTCGGCGCGGATCGGCTGGCCCTTGCCTTGCTTGATCCGCAGCGAGGCGATGATCGACGGGCCGAAGAAAAACACGAAGGCGAGCGCGGTCGCCGTGGCCCCGGCGGCGCGGAAAGTGATGTAGCGAAAGACGTTCAGCGGGCCGATATGATGGGACAGCGCCGCGAGCCAGATCAGCATCGGATTTCCTCGACTTTTTGCGGTTCGGGCGCCGCGAAGCGGCTCTTGAGCCCGGCGGCGAGCGCGTGCAGTTTCGATCCGTTGGAGCCCTTGACCATGACCACGTCGCCCGCGCGCAGGGCTTGCGCCACCGCCGGCTCCAGAGCGGCGGCGGTCTCGGCCCAGGCGCCGCGCTTGTCCGGCGGCAGCGCGTCGAAAAGATGGCGGCTCAGCGGCCCGGCGGCAAAAACGAGATCGACATTGTTGCGCGCCAGTTCGTCTTTGAGCGCAACGTGCAGCGCCGGCGCGGCCGGCCCCAGCTCCAGCATGTCGCCCAGAACCGCGACGCGGCGGCCCTGCGCGTCAGGCCTGGCCGCGCCGAGCAGATCGATCGCCGCGCGCATCGAGGCGGGATTGGCGTTATAGCTTTCGTCGATCAGCAGGAAGGCGCTCGACGGATCGTCGCGGTCGCGGCGCAGGATCTCGCGCGACCCGCGCCCCTGCGCCGGCGCGACCTCGGCGAGCGAAGCGGCGGCGGCGCGAAAATCGACCCCCGCCGCGCGGGCGGCGAGCAGAACGGCCAGCGCGTTGACCGCCATGTGGCGCCCCGGCGCGCCAAGCCGGAATTGCAGATCCTGGCCGAGCAGGCGCGCCGAAACCCCCGAAAAAGCCGGTTCGGGATCGAACTGGGTCAGATGCGCGTCGGCGGCGATGTTTTCGCCGAAGCTCAGCACATAGCGGGCGGGCGAAGCCTCGGCCGCCTCTTTCAGGATCGCGAAAGTCTCGATATCGCGATTGATAATGGCGACGCCGCCCTTGACCAGACCCGAAAAGATCTCCGCCTTGGCGCGGGCGATGTCCTCGACGCCGGCGAAATGTTCGAGATGGACCGGCGCGACATGGGTGACGACCGCGATATGCGGGCGGACCATATCGACCAGGGCCGCGATCTCGCCGGCGTGATTCATGCCGATTTCGAACACGGCGTAGCGCGCGCTTTCGGGCAGGCGGGCGAGCGTCAGCGGCACGCCCCAATGATTGTTGTAGGACTTGTCGGAGGCATGGGTCGGGCCGGCGTCGGACAGGACCTTGCGCAGCATTTCCTTGGTCGTGGTTTTTCCCACCGAGCCGGTCACCGCGACGATCCGCGCCTGGCTGCGCTTGCGCGCCGCGCGCCCCAGCCCTTCCATCGCCTTGAGCACGTCATGGACGACGTAAAGCGTCCCGAGATGTTTCAGCGCGTCGGCATGGGCCTCGTCCACCACCGCCGCGAGCGCGCCGCGCTCGAAAGCGGCGCCGACGTGATCGTGACCGTCCGCGCGGTCGCCATGAATCGCGAAAAACAGGTCGCCCGGTTCAAGACTGCGGCTGTCGATCGAAATTCCGGTCACGCCATTCGGCGGCAGGCCGAGAACCCGCGCCCGCAAGGGCGCGACGAGACCGAGGCCGCTCCACAGAATTTCGCTCATGCGGAAAGCCCTCCTGAGGAAATTTCTTGGAGAGCGGCGCGCGCCTCGTCCTGATCGGAAAACGGCAGCACGTTCTTGCCGACGATCTGCCCGGCTTCATGGCCCTTGCCGGCGATGAGCAGCAGGTCGCCCGCGCCGAGCAGCGCGACGCCGGCGCGAATGGCCTGCGCGCGGTCGCCGATCTCCTGTGCGCCCGGCGCGGCGGCGAGAATTTGCGCCCGGATCGACGCCGGCTCCTCGCCGCGCGGATTGTCGTCGGTGACGATGACGATGTCGGCGCCGCGCGCGGCGATCTCGCCCATGATCGGGCGCTTGCCCGCGTCGCGGTCGCCGCCGCAGCCGAAGACGACGACAAGCCGCCTTTTGGCGAAAGGCCGCAAGGCGGCGAGCGCCTTGTCCAGCGCGTCGGGCTTGTGGGCGTAATCGACGAAGACCGGCGCCCCGTCACGGTCGCCGACGCGCTCCAGCCGCCCCGGCGCGCCGCGCAGAATTTCGAGCGCGGCGAAGACCTTTTCCGGCGGCGCCCCGGCGGCCAGCGCGAGCCCCGCCGCGACCAAGGCGTTTTCCGCCTGGAACAGGCCGGCGAGCGGCAATCTGACGGCGATGTCGCGGCCCTGAAAAACCAGATCGAGCCGCAGCGCGAAATTTTCCGCGCACGCCGCCTTAAGGCGCAAATGTTCGCCCTTGGCGCCGACTGTGAACAGGTCCAGGCCATGGGCGCGGCAGGCCTCGATCACCCGCCCGGCATGGTCGCCGTCGGCGGCGACCACCGCCGTCTGGCCGGGTTTCAGCAAATCCGTGAACAGCCGCAGCTTGGCGGCGAGATAATCGTCGAGATCGGCGTGATAATCGAGATGGTCGCGCGACAGATTGGTGAAGCCCGCCGCCGTCAGGCGCACGCCGTCGAGCCGGCGCTGGTCGAGGCCATGCGAGGAGGCCTCCATCGCCAGATGGGTCACGCCCTCGCCCGCCAGGGCGTCGAGGGTCCGGTGCAAGGTCACCGGGTCGGGCGTGGTCAGCGCGCCGTAAACCGCGCCGCCCGGCTTGACCACGCCGATCGTGCCGAGCGAGGCCGCCGCGAAACCGCAAAAGGCGAAAATTTGGCGGGTGAAATCGGCGACCGAGGTCTTGCCGGAGGTGCCGGTGACCGCGACGATTTTTTCCGGCTGGCGGGGAAACAGCGCCGCCGCCGCCAGCGACAGGCTCTTCCGCGCATCCACGACCTGGATGTAGGGCGCGCCGGCCAAAGCGGGCGGCAAGGCTCTTTCGCCGACCACCGCCGCGGCCCCGGCTTGCAAAGCCTGGGCGGCGAACTGCATGCCATCCGCTCTGGCGCCGGCCAGCGCGAAGAACAGCGCGCCGGGCGCGACGGCGCGGCTGTCCGCCGTCACGCCGGTCACGTCGAGGCCGCGCCAGGTCGAAGGGGCGTCGGGCAGCAGTTCGGCGAGGCGCATCAATGGTCTCCCGGCCCCGTGATCGGCGGGGCGTTGGCGAAGCCATAGCCCATGCGCGCCAGCAGGGGGAAGGGCTCGGTCGGCAGATTGAGGCGCGGGGCGAGGCCGAGCAGCGGCGTGACGCGCTCGATCAGCCTGCCGGTGACGTAGCCGGAATTATAGGCGGCGGTGTCCCAGCCGCCGTCCTGTTTCAGGCCCTTCGGCTCGTCCATCACCGTCATGAACAGATAGCGCGGCTTGTCGGCCGGCACGACCGCCATGAACGTGGTGAAAACCTTGTGCTTGGCGTAACGCCCATTGACCACCTTGTCCGCCGTGCCGGTCTTGCCGCCGACGAAATAGCCCGGAATATTGGCTTTTTTCGCCGTGCCGACGATGGCGTTGAGGCGCAGGATATAGCGCAGCGATTCGGAGGTCTTTTCGCTGACGACATGCGGCGCGCCGGTCTTGTCGAAACCTTCCGGCCGCTTGAGGAAGGTCGGCTTGATCAGATAGCCGCCATTGACCAGGGCCGCGACCGCCATCATCGCCTGGAGCGGCGCGACCGCCAGACCATGGCCGAAGGCGATGGTCATGGTCGAGACCTCGCTCCAGCGCCGCGGCAGGATGGGCGCGGAATTTTCCGGCAGTTCGGTGCGCATGCGGGTAAGCTGGCCCATCTTGCGCAGAAAGGCCTGGTGGCCTTCGACCCCCACCGCCATGGCCAGTTTGGCCGAGCCGATATTGGACGAATAAGTGAAGATTTCCGGCAGCGACAGAGCGCGATGCTGCGGCTCGAAATCGTGGATGTAACTATGGCCGGCGCGCAGCGGACTGCTGACGTCGACGCGCGTGTTGAGCGTCGCCTTGCCCGATTCCAGCGCCATGGCGAGGGTCAGCGCCTTGAAGGTCGAGCCCATTTCATGGACGCCGACGGTGAGCTGGTTGATCGCGTCGGGCTTGAGCGCGTCCACCGGATTGGCGGGGTCGTAATCGGGCAGGGATTCCGCGGCGACAACCTCGCCGGTATTGACATCGATGATCGCGGCCGCGGCCGCCTTGGCGGAAAAGCGCTGCATCGCCTGGACGAGTTCGTCGCGCACGGCGTGGGTGGCGCGCATGTCGAGAGAAAGAGCGACGGGCGCGAGATTGTCCTGCGTGAGCTTGAAGCCGGCGTCGTGAAGGTCGGAAAGGCCCTGGCCGTCGAGATATTTCTCGATGCCCGCTATGCCCTGATTGTCGGGATTGGTGAAGCCGAGCACATGGGCGGCGAGCGGGCCGTTGGGATAGACGCGCTTGTTCTCCGGCAGGAAGCCGACGCCCGGCAGGCCGAGGCGGAAGATCGCCTGCTGCTGTGAGGGCGAAATGTCGCGCTTGATCCAGACGAAGCCTTTTTTGGCGCCAAGCCGCGCGCGGAGGTCGTGGGCGTTGAGGTCCGGCAGGATGGCGGTGATTTCTTCGGTCGCCTCGTCCTTGTCGATGATCTCGCGCGGATCGGCGAAGACCGACATCACCTTGACGTCCATCGCCAGCAACTGGCCGTTGCGATCGACGATTTCCGGCCGCGCGGCGGAAACCGCCTGCGACGCCTCGCGACGCAGGGAATCGGGGTTCGGCTTGGTCCCCAGATAAGCGAGGCGTCCGACGAAGAGCAGATAAAGCGCGCCAAAAGCCGCCGCTGTCAGGCGGATGCGGAAGCCGCTCTTCGACAGATGGGTTCCGAAGATCGCAAGCAGCGCCTTTTTAAAGTCGAAGCGGCGGCGCAGCGGCGCGGCAGGCGGCGCAACTTGGCGCGGCGGCGCCGGCGCGAAGGCCGGCGCCGCATCTTCCGGCGCCACAGGCGCCGGCGCGTCATGGTCCGGCTCGAATGCCGGTTCGATCCGCGCGGTCGCCCCAGCCATGATTATCTCCCCGTCCGTGACGACGCCGACGCGCCCGGCGTGGCCGGACCATTGGCCGCGCCAAGCCCGAGGTCCTTCAGCTCATTGCCGATGGCGTCGCTCGCCGGAGCCTTGGCCGGCAGGCTGGACAGGCTCGCGATCTGCGACAATTGCATCACCTGCCCGCCGAGATATTGATCCGCGAGCGCCTGAATCCGCACCGGCGCGGCGACATGGGCCCATTCCGCGCGCGCCATGGCGAGGCCGTCGGTCTCGGACTGCAATTCGTGCTTCAGCCGGTTGAGTTTCTCGACCTGATAGAGCGTCGAATATTTGATCGTATAGGCATAGACCGCCGAGCCGATCAGGACGACGACCGCGATGACATTCATCAGGCGCAGCATGTCAACGGCTCCCCCTCATCCGGCGCTTCGCGCCACCTTCTCCCGCAAGGGGAGAAGGGGAGCGTTCGTGTTGATTCTTTCGGCCCAGCGCAATTTGGCCGAGCGGGCGCGCGGGTTGCGGGCGCATTCCGCCGCGCCGGGCGCGACCGGCTGCGGCGCGAGCAGCCGGAAGGTCGGCGGCGGCGGCGCGATCTCGCCCGGCAGCAGGCGCGACGGGGCGCGGCCGCGCCCCGTGCGCGTGGCGAAGAATTGTTTGACGATGCGGTCTTCCAGCGAATGGAAGGTCACCACCGCGAGCCGCCCGCCCGGGCGCAGCAGGCGCTCGGCGGCGGCAAGCGCGCGGGTCAGCTCGTCCAGCTCCTCGTTGACCGCGATGCGCAAGGCCTGAAAGGTCCGCGTCGCCGGATGGATTTCGTTGGGGCGGCCGGGATTGGCGCGGGCGACGATCTGGGCCAGCGCGGCCGTGGTCAGGATCGGCGCCTTGGCGCGTTCGGCGACGATGGCGCGGGCGATGCGGCGCGAGGCGCGCTCCTCGCCATACTGATAGATCAGGTCGGCGAGCGGGCCTTGCTCCAACTCGTTGACCAGATCGGCGGCGCTGCTTCCCGCCTTTTCCATGCGCATGTCGAGCGGCCCGTCAAAACGAAAGGAAAAGCCGCGCTCCGGCTCGTCGAACTGCATCGACGACACGCCGATGTCGAGGACGATCCCGTCGAAGGGCCCGAGCCCCTTTTCGCGCGCCGCCCTTTCCATCGTCGAGAAGCGGGTCTGCGCCAGCATCAGCCGGCCGCCGCTCGCCGCGACCAGTTCCGCGCCATTGCGGATGGCGCTCGGGTCGCGGTCGAGCGCGAGAACCCTTCCGCCCGCCGCGAGAATCAGCCGGCTGTAGCCGCCGGCGCCGAAAGTGCCGTCGAGATAAAGGCCGCCGGGAACGATCGCCAAGGCGTCGATGGCCTCGGCCGCCAGCACCGGAATATGGGGAGACCGGGCGTCATTCATGCGCGGCCTCGCGGCGCGGCGGGCGAAACGCCCAAGGGCGCGGCGCGCAAATGGCCAAAGGGCGCGGCGCGCCGGACGGGGCGTCGGCGCCGGGCGGACAAGCTTTTGCGTTCGGCGGGCATGCGGCATGGCGACGGGCTTGGGGACAATGCATTTGGCCCGATTAAAACACCGTTAGCGTTAAGAACCCATTTACGCGTCGATAAAGCGCCAGTCGGCCTGTAAGCCGGGTTCTGTATGGCGCCTTGCGGCGCGCGATGGCCATTCATCTAGGGCGGCAGTTGCCTGCCGTCTCATGCGACCAACCCGGACGACACCCCGGAGAAGGGTGGGAAATCCCTGTCGTCCCTATTCGGTTTTGCTCCCGGCGGGGCTTGCCATGCCGCCGACGTCGCCGCCCGCGCGGTGCGCTCTTGCCGCACCCTTTCACCCTTACCCTTGGAAAACCAAAGGCGGTTTGCTTTCTGTGGCGCTTTCCCTGGGGTCGCCCCCGCCGGACGTTATCCGGCGCCGTTTCTCCGTGGAGCCCGGACTTTCCTCCGTCCCGAAAGACGGCGGCCATCCAGCCGACTGGCCATGCCGGCATAACAGCCGGGGGCGGGGCGTCAAGCTTTTTCGGCGCCGGCCGGCGGAGCGGCGCAGGAATTGTTAAACGGATCGTGGCAATTTTGCACTTGTGCGGCGAGCCGGGGCCGTTCATCCTTCGCTGCGGATTTCGCATGGCGGCCTGAACCCACGCGGCCGCGCTGAGGAGTTTCCCGATCCATGAAGAAGAGCCTGATATTATCTCTCGCGCTGGCGACCGGCCTTGGCCTCGCCGGCTGCGGCTATACGCCCGAACAGCGCGCGACCAATGGCGCGCTGATCGGCGGCGCGACCGGCGCGACCGTCGGCGCCCTGGCGACCGGCCGGGCCGGCGGCGCGATCGCCGGCGGCATTCTGGGCGCCGCGGCCGGCGGCATCATCGGCGCCAATAGCGCGCCGCCGCCGCCACCCCGCCGCTGCGCCGAATTCACCTATGACGATTACGGCGGCCGCCATTGCGTCGCCTGGTATTGATCGGCATAACTTATTCGCTCCAAGGCGGCCCGGTCGGGGCCGCCTTTTCGATTCCGTAGAGCCATGACGCCCGACAGCCCGCTGGTCGACAAAATCCACCCCTCGCCGAATCACGGCGAGCGCAAGAAACCCCCTACCGACACGATCGTACTGCATTATACCGGCATGGCGACCGGCGACGCGGCGGTCGCTTTGCTCTGCGCGGCGGATTCCCACGTCTCGTGCCATTATGTGGTTTGGGAGGACGGGAAAATCTGGCAGCTCGTTCCCGAATCCCGCCGCGCCTGGCACGCCGGCGCGAGTTTCTGGGACGGCGAGGCCGACATCAATTCGCGTTCCATCGGCATCGAACTGGTCAATCCCGGCCATGACGGCGGCGCCCCGCCCTACCCGCAAGCGCAGATCGACGCGGCCATCGCTCTGGTCCGCGACATTGCGCAACGGCTGAAAATTCCCCCTCAGCGCGTTCTCGCGCATTCGGATGTCGCGCCCGCGAGAAAGAAAGACCCCGGCGAATTTTTTCCCTGGGCCCGCCTGCATGGGGCGGGCCTCGGCCATTGGACGGCGCCGGCGCCGATCCGACCCGGCCCGGTTTACCGGCAAGGCGCGATGGGGCCGTCGGTCGCCGCGCTGCAAACCATGCTCGCCGCCTATGGTTATGAGGTGACGCCCAACGGAATCTTCGACGAGGCGACCCGCGACGCCGTCGCCGCTTTCCAGCGCCATTTCCGGCCGGAGAAAGTCGATGGGATCGCCGACCTTTCGACGGTCGAAACTTTGCGGGATCTGCTCGGGAGCCTGCCGGCCTGATACGATTTCCGCATGATCCATGCGGAAATTGTATTCCGCTGGCGCGAAAATCCGCCCGCGACATAGAGGATTTTCGCGCCATGGCGTTTCCGCGGATTGCGAAGCAATCTTGCGGAAACCGTATGATCGGCGACTCACGCCGCGCGATTTTGCGCGCGCAGCATCACGGCCAGCATGTCGGTCTGGGTGATGATGCCGAGAATGCGATAATCGGGATCGACCACCACCAGCTCATAAACGCCGCCGCCGGCGAAATCGGCGGCGAAGTCGAGCACCGGCGAATTGGGTTTGGCGACCGGCGCATTATTCATCACCGCCGCCACCAGGGCCGCGTCCTCGATCAGATGACGCGCCTCGACCATGCCGGCGTAAACCCCCAGCCGGTTGACCACCGGCAGGCAGCGCAGATGGCGCGACAGCATGGTTTCGCGCGCCTCGGCCACGGTGGCGTCATAGGGAATGGAGACGATGTCCTTCGACATGATATCGGCGCAGCGCGGCGATCCCCTGGTCCGCGCGAAGGCCCGCTCCTCCAGCCGCCAGATCAGTTCCTCCAGATCCTCGCGGTCGATGTCGAAGCTCTCGTGCATGTCGCCGAGCACCGCGTCGAAATCGTGGGCGTTGAGTCCGGCGCGACGCAGCGGCGGCGCGTCCGCCGTCCCATGGGCGCTCCTGCGCGGCGCGGCGGGGATATGGGGATAGCTGTGGCCCGAGAAGCGATGAAAGATCAGGCCGACCATGACCAGCAGCAGCGAATCGGCGCCGATCGGCAGAAAGGCGAACAATATGTCGGGCGGCGTGGGCTGGTGCGCGGCGAGAGCGGTCAGCAGCGCCACCGCGCCGCCTGGCGGATGCAGACAGCGCATGATCGACATGACGATAATGGCCCCGCCGACCGCGACCGCCGTGACGAGATAGGGATTGGGAACCACCCGGATCGCCGCCAGCGCCACCAGGCAGGAAATGATATTGCCGCCGACCACCGGCCACGGCTGCGCCAAAGGGCTGGAGGGCACGGCGAAGACCAGAACGGCGGAGGCGCCGATGGGCGCCACGATGAGGGGCGATTGGGAGTTGGCGACGCCCAAGGCCACCAGCAGGCCCGACAGGCCGATGCCGAAAAAGGCGCCGAGCCCGCTCAGCAGAAAGTCCTTCGGCGTCGCGCCCGGAAGCGCCGGCGCCACACGATTCCATGAGGCCATCACCCCGTCCCCCCCGCCGATATGCCTGTTTTTTGTGCTTTTTACTGCCACAGCAACAGGCGCCCGGCAAGGGGCTCATGTCCGGTAGTTCAGCACCGGCGCCAGCCAGCGCTCGACCTCGGCCACGCTCATGTTTTTGCGCGCGGCGTAATCCTCGACCTGATCGCGCTCGACCTTGGCGACGCCGAAATAATGCGCTTGCGGATGGGCGAAATAGAGCCCGCTGACCGAAGCCCCCGGCAGCATGGCGAAGCTTTCGGTGAGCGAAACGCCGATGCGGCGCGTCGCCGCGAGCAGGTCGAAAATCGTTTGCTTTTCGGTATGGTCGGGCTGGGCGGGATAGCCCGGCGCCGGGCGAATGCCGCGATAATTCTCCAGGACGCGCTGCTCGTCGCTCAAGGCCTCGTCGGGCGCATAGCCCCAGAATTCCTTGCGCACCCGCTCGTGCAGATATTCGGCGAAGGCCTCGGCGATGCGATCGGCGAGCGCCTTGACCATGATCGAGCCGTAATCGTCATTGGCCCGCGCCAGTCTGTCGGCGATCTTGTTCTCTTCCGGCCCGGCGGTGCAGACGAAGGCGCCGATGTAATCGGGTTTGGCTCCCTCCGGCGCGACGAAATCGGCCAGAGCGACATTGGCCTTGCCGTCGTGACGCGCAAGCTGCTGGCGCAAGCTATGGAACGTCGCCAGCTTTTCGCTCCGCGATTCGCCGGTATAGAGCGCGATATCGTCGCCTTTCCGATTGGCCGGCCAGAAGCCGATCGCCGCCTTGGGATTGAACCAGCGCTCGTCCACGATGCGCTTGAGCATTTTCTGCGCGTCCTCGAAAAGGCTTTTGGCGGCCTCGCCCTGTTTCTCGTCCTGCAGAATTTTCGGGAAGCGGCCTTTCAGCTCCCAGGTCTGGAAGAAGGGCGTCCAGTCGATATAGGGAATGAGTTCGGCCACATCCTGCGACGACAGAACGCGCACGCCGGTGAAGCTCGGCTTGGGCGGCGTATAATCCGCCCAGTCGATCTTGAACCGATTGGCCCGCGCCTGCGCCAGCGACACCCGGCGCTTGTCGCTTTCGGCGCGCGCATGGGCCTCGGCGACATGGGCGTAGTCCGCGCGGACTTTCGCCTTGTAGGCGGCGTTTTCGGCGCCCATCAAGGCCTGGGCCACGCCGACGGCGCGGCTGGCGTCGGTGACATAGACCGCCTGATCGTTGGAATAATTCGGCGCGATCTTCACCGCCGTATGGACGCGCGACGTGGTGGCGCCGCCGATCAGCAGCGGCAGTTTCAGGCCCTCGCGCTGCATCTCGCTGGCGAAAAAGGCCATTTCGTCGAGCGAGGGCGTGATCAGGCCGGAGAGGCCGATCATGTCGACCTCCTGGGCTTTCGCCTCGTCCAGAATGCGCCGCGCCGGGACCATCACGCCGAGATCGACGATCTCGAAATTGTTGCAGGCGAGCACCACCCCGACGATGTTCTTGCCGATGTCGTGCACATCGCCCTTCACCGTCGCCAGCAGAATTTTTCCCGCGCTCGACCGGCCGCCGTTCTTGTCGGCCTCGATAAAAGGCAGGAGATAGGCGACCGCCGCCTTCATCACCCGCGCCGATTTCACCACCTGCGGCAGGAACATTTTTCCGGAGCCGAACAGGTCGCCGACATGGTTCATGCCCGCCATCAGCGGGCCCTCGATGACGTCGAGCGCGCGCGACGACCTTTGCCGCGCTTCCTCGACGTCGGTCTCGATGAAATCGGTCACGCCGTTGACCAGGGCATATTCCAGCCGCGCCTCGACACTCTGTTCGCGCCAGGCCGCGTCCTTCTCGCGGATTTCGCCGGCCTTGCCGCGATATTGTTCGGCGACCGCCAGCAAACGCTCGGTGGCGTCGGGGCGGCGGTCCAGCACCACATCCTCGCAGGCCTCGCGCAGAACGGAATCGATTTTTTCGTAAACCGCGAGCTGGCCGGCGTTGACGATGCCCATATCCATGCCCGCCTGAATCGCGTGAAAAAGAAACACGCTGTGCATGGCCTCGCGCACCGGCTCGTTGCCGCGAAACGAGAAGGAGAGATTCGACACGCCGCCGGAGACATGGGCGTAAGGCAGGTTCTGGCGGATTTCCCGCGTGGCCTCGATGAAATCGACGCCGTAATGATTGTGCTCCTCGATGCCGGTCGCCACCGCGAAGACATTGGGGTCGAAAATGATGTCCTCCGGCGGAAAGCCGACTTTTTCCGTCAGGATCTTATAAGCGCGTGTAGAAATTTCGACCTTGCGTTGGAAAGTGTCGGCCTGGCCCTTTTCGTCGAAGGCCATGACCACCGCCGCGGCGCCATGACGGCGCACGATTTTCGCCTGTTCGACGAATTTTTCCTCGCCCTCTTTCAGCGAAATCGAATTCACCGCCGCCTTGCCTTGCAGGCATTTCAAGCCGGCCTCGATCACCTCGAATTTCGAGGAATCAACCATCACCGGCACGCGCGCGATGTCGGGTTCGGCGGCGACGAGATGCAAAAACTCGACCATGACCTTTTGCGAATCCAGCAGGCCCTCGTCCATGTTGACGTCGATGATCTGGGCGCCATTGGCGACCTGATCGCGGGCGATGTCCAGCGCCGCGGCATAATCGCCGGCCTGGATCAATTTGCGGAATTTGGCCGAGCCGGTGACGTTCGCCCGCTCGCCGATATTCACGAAATTGATGTCGGAGGTGAGGGTGAACGGCTCCAGCCCGGAGAGGCGCAACAGCGGCTCGACCTGCGGCGCGACGCGCGGCTTGGCGCCCGCCATCCGTTTCGCAATGGCCGCGATATGGTCGGGCGTGGTGCCGCAGCAGCCGCCGACGATATTGACCAGGCCGCCATCGGCGAATTCGCCGACCAGATCAGCCATGGCCTCCGGGCTTTCGTCGTAAAGCCCGAATTCATTGGGCAGGCCGGCGTTGGGATAGGCGCAGACGAAAGTGTCGGCGATGCGCGAAAGTTCCGCGATATGGGCGCGCATTTCGCGGGCGCCGAGGGCGCAATTGAGGCCGATGGAAAAGGGCCTGGCATGGCGCAGCGAATGCCAGAAGGCGGTCGGCGTCTGGCCGGACAGGGTGCGGCCGGAAAGATCGGTGATGGTGCCGGAAATCATGATCGGCAACTTGACGCCGGCTTCCTCGAAGGCCTCGTCAATGCCGAACAAAGCCGCCTTGGCGTTGAGCGTGTCGAAAATCGTCTCGACCAGAATGATATCGGCGCCGCCCTCGATCAGGCCGCTGGCCGCTTCACGATAGGCGACGCGCAATTCGTCGAAAGTCACGGCGCGGAAGCCGGGATTGGACACATCCGGCGAAATCGAGGCGGTGCGGTTGGTCGGCCCCATGGCGCCGGCGACGAAGCGCTTCTTGCCGTCGCGCTTTTCCGCCTCGGTCGCGGCTTCCACCGCGAGGCGCGCGCCCACGACATTCAGCTCGCGCGCCAAAGCCTCCATGCCGTAATCGGCCTGGGCGATGGTGGTTGAGGAAAAGGTGTTGGTCTCGACGATGTCCGCGCCCGCCTGGAAATAAGCGAGATGGATGTCGCGGATGGCGTCGGGCTGGGTGAGGATCAGCAGGTCGTTATTGCCGCGCAGGTCGCGCGGCCAATCGGCGAAGCGCGTTCCCCGAAAATCGCTTTCGGTGAATCTGCGCTGCTGGATCATCGTGCCCATGGCGCCGTCGAGCACGAGAATTCTTTCCCGCGCGGCTTCATTGAGAGCTTCGAGAACCGTCTTGCCGCCAAAGCGATTTTGCGTGGTCATATCAAAGTCCTGCGTCAGTTTCGCCCCCTCTCCCCGTTTACGGGGAGAGGGTTGGGGTGAGGGGCTGGGGGGGCGGGCTGCAATGTCGACGTTCAGTGCGACTCGCGGGCGCGATCGGCATCGGGGCCAATCACCCGGCCCCTCACCCCAACCCTCTCCCCGCCTTGCGGGGAGAGGGAGTCAGGCGCTGGCTCTGACTCCCAGCAGATGACAAACCGCATAGACCAGGTCGGCGCGGTTCATCGTGTAGAAATGGAACTGATCGACGCCGCGGTCGAGCAGATCGAAAACCTGTTCCGCGGCCACCGCCGCCGCGATCAGGCGGCGGGTGGCCGGGTCGTCGTCGAGCCCCTCGAACCGCTCGGCGAGCCAGTCCGGCACGCTCGCCCCCGCTCTCCTGGCGAAATTGGCGGTCTGTTTGAAGTTCTGCACCGCCGTCACGCCGGGCACGATGGGGATGGCGATCCCCGCCGCGCGCACGCGGTCGAGAAAGCGGAAATAGATGTCGTTGTCGAAGAAAAACTGCGTGATCGCGCGCGTCGCGCCAGAGTTGATCTTGCGCTTGAGCACGTCGATGTCCTGCTCGAAACTTTTGCTCTCAGGATGTTTTTCGGGATAGGCCGAGACCGAGATTTCGAAATCGCCGATGGCGCGCAGGCCGGCGACGAGATCGGTCGAATGAGCGTAGCCGCCGGGCGTCGGCGCATAGTCGCCGCCGAGCCCCGCTTGCGGGTCGCCGCGCAGAGCCACGATATGGCGCACGCCCACGTCCCAATAGGCGCGCGCGACCTCGTCCACTTCCGCGCGCGTCGCGCCGACGCAGGTGAGATGGGCGGCGGGCTTGATGTCGGTCTCGTTCAGGATGCGCGCGACCGTGGCGTGGGTGCGCTCGCGGGTCGAACCGCCGGCGCCATAGGTGACCGAGACGAACTTCGGATGAAGCGGCGCGAGGCGCGAGATCGCCTCCCACAAGGACTTTTCCATTTCCGGCGTCTTGGGCGGGAAGAATTCGAACGACACGTCGATCGGCTTATGGTGGCGGCGGCTGCGCCTCTGCTCCTGCATGTCCAACTCTCAATCGGCGCCCGCGCGCTTGTCGCGTGCGAGCCAAAGGGAAACGGTAAGTTTTTGCTCGCCGGCGGCGTCGCCCGGCGCGAGATCGCGATGGAGGCAGGGCTTCAGCCCCGCCTGTTTCAGATAGTCGTCAACCTCCCGCGCGGTAAAACCGAGGCGGCGGTGCTCATGCTTCTCGCGCAGCATTTCGAGCTGATGCGGCGCGAAATCGACCACGATCAGCCGGCCGCCGGGGGCCAGCGTCAGCGCCGCCTCGCGCAAGGCGCGGGCGGGATTGTCGAGATAATGCAGAACCTGATGCACCACGGCGAGATCGACCGAGCCGCGCTCCACCGGAAGCGCGTAAATGTCGCCCTGGCGCAATTGCACCTGGCGCAGGCCGGCAAGTTCGAGCCGCGCCCGCGCCACGCCCAGCATGGCGGCGGAAAGATCGATCCCGATCGCGCTTTCCGCGTGGGGCGCCAGCAGCTCCAGCATCCGGCCGGCGCCGCAGCCGATGTCGAGCAGGCGGCGAACCTTCGGCGCGCCGTCGAGCGCAGCGGCGAGAATGGCGGCTTCGACCTCGGCTTCCGGCGCGTGCAGGCGCCGGGTCTCGTCCCAGACCGGCGCATGATCGGCGAAATATTTCTGCGCCCGCGCGGCGCGGGCGGCGCGGGTTTCGGCGAGCCTTTCGCGGTCGGCGGCGAAGACCGGGTCGCTCGGGTCGAGCCGCCCCAATATGGCGTGCGCCAGCGTCGCCGCCGCGCCCTTTTCCGGCGCGTGAAAAAAAGCCCAGGCGCCTTCGCGCCGCCGTTCGACCAGACCGGCTTCGAGCAGGAGCTTGAGATGACGCGACACACGCGGCTGCGACTGGCCGAGGATCGTCACCAGTTCGCCGACCGCCAGTTCGCCCTCGGCCAGCAGCGCGTAAAGACGCAGGCGCGATTCCTCGCCAAGGGCGGCGAGCCAGGCGAGGGCGTCACGCAGGGAGGCGGAGGTTTCGTTCATTTTTGTCCAGAAGGATATAAACATATCTTTATACGTGATTTGCGCGTCGTGCAATCCCGTCGCCGGAATGCGGCGCGACAATCTCAATTGTTGCAGGGATTGAGGGTCTCGAATTTGACGCTGGCGGGCTGCTGGCGAAACAATTGGCCCTGATAGAGACGCCAGTCGAAATTGGAATCCATCCAGACGGCGTCCGCGTCTTTCGCCCACAGGGTCGATCCCGTGGCGCGGAAAGCGCCGGCGGCAATGCCCGGTTCGACGTCGCCGCTGAACTGCATTTTCCTCGGCAGGCCAAAGACGCTGAAAATGCCCGCCAGGACACGCGCATAATCGGAGTCGGACTGAATATTGCGGCTATAGGAAACCAGCAGGTCTCCGCAAAAACCGACCCTGCTCAGCAGGCGCGGCGGATTGGCGGCGCTGAGATAAAAATATCCAGGCTCGCCCGGCTGCGCCATCAAGCCTTGAGCGGAAGCCACAAAGGCGAATTGCTGCGAGGACATGCCGCTCCAGAAGCCGTCGATATGGAAAGCCTGCGCCGCCCGGGGCGAAAACGCGCAAAATGGCAGGCAAAGGAGAGCGGCGATCCCGCGCGAGCGAATTGACTTCACTTTCTCGCCCTTCTGAAATGGCGTCCATGCGGCAAGTCGACATGAATAGACTTTGTGCGTCGGAATTGAAATAGATCGGCGCGGCCGAACCGGCGCGCGATGGGTTCGCGCGCTGAACGGAATGAGCGGGACTCGTGCGCCCATGAGTGAAAAGACCCGAGATATTCTCGCCCTGGTCCTCGCCGGCGGACTCGCGCGGCGCATGGAGGGCGGCGCCAAGCCGCTGCTGCGCCTCGGCGGCCGGCGGTTGATCGACCTTGTGGTCGAAAAGGCGCGGGCGCAGTGCGGCGCGGTCGCGCTCAATCTTCATGACGGCGCGCCGGAAACCCTGGCGCCTTTCGCCGACCTCGGTCTGCCGATCGCGATCGACGCGGCCCCCGGCCGGCTGGGGCCGCTCGCCGGCGTGCTGGGCGGGCTGGATTTCGCCGCCGAACATTGTCCGGGCGCCGCCTTCGTGCTCAGCCTGCCCTGCGATTGCCCGTTCCTGCCGGACGATCTCGCCTCGCGCCTGCGGGCGGCTTCCCGCCAGAGCGCATCCGGCCTCGCCTGCGCCGGTTCGGGCGGGCGAACCCATTCGGTCGTCGCGCTCTGGCCGCTCGGCCTGCGCGCGGCGCTGCGCCGGGCCTTGCTGGAAGAGGGCGTCCGCGCCGTCGGCCAGTTCCAGCGCGGCCGCGACATGGCTTTGGTCGAATGGCCCGCGACGCCCTGCGATCCCTTTTTCAACATCAACACGCCGGACGATTTCGCCCGCGCGGAAGCTTTGTTGCGGACGAAAGGCGAATGAGCGCCCCCGACCGACGGAAATCTGGACGCCCTGACCGGGCTGCTCAGACCGTTCGTGTCGGAAAGAACAGTGATTCAGACGCGGTACGCCGCCTTGTCTTGCATGGCGCGGGGAGGAAGATTGCGCGCTCGATCCGTGTCATATTGGACGATCGGGACAGCAGCGCGGATCGGCTGATGTTCTTCATTCGAAAGGCAAGCGCATGAGCCTCCGCCCGAAGCTGGCGGCGATCATCTTCGAGGATGGCGAGCCGATCGACGCGCTTTTCGCCCGTTTGCGGAATATGGTCGCGGAAAAGGGCTTTCGCGTCGGCGGGCTGTTGCAGGAGCCGTGCGGCGAATCGGTCTTCGTCACCCATATCGACAGCGGAAAGCGCATCGACCTGATGCAGAACCTTGGCGCCTGCGCCGAAGGCTGCCGGCTGGACACGGCCGCTTTGGCCGAGGCCGCCGGCCTGCTCGCGCAAAGCCTGGACGCCGCGCCGGACCTGCTGCTGGTCAGCCGTTTCGGCCGGGTCGAAGCGGAAGGCGGCGGCTTTCTGAACGAGATCGGCGCCGCGTCCCTCGCCGAAATTCCGACGCTGATCGCGGTTTCCGCCAAATGGGCGGCGGGCTGGCGCGCCTTTTCCGGCGACTGCGCCGAGACCCTGCCCTGCGCGTTTGAGGCCGCCTTGGCCTGGTGGGAGGCGGCGGCGCCACGGCGGCGTTTCGCTCCGCTGAGCTGACGGCCGTTGTTTTCGCAGCCGTTTCGCCTGCCGGGCGGGCCGGGCTTGCTCGCTTTCTTTCCCTAGGAGACACGAGCGAAATTCAGCGCTAACATGACCTCGGCGGCGGCGGAATTGTTGGTCGCCCAATTCCATCGGATAAAGTTCCGGAGGCCAATCATGAAGCTTGTCAATTCCCTCGCCGTCCTTTCCTTCCTCGCCTTTGCCGGCACGGCTTACGCCCAGACTCCGGCCGCCGCTCCCGCGGCTCCGGCCGCCACGGCGCCTGCCCCCGCCGCCGCGATGAAAAGCGCCAAGCCGCGCAGCGCGAAATCGCTCGACTGCTCGAAGCAGGCCGACACCCAGAAGCTGCACGGCAAGCCGCGCAAGGAGTTCATGAGCAAGTGCAAGAAGAGCTGAGGTCAGCTCGCGCCGACGCGGGCCGGCCTCAGGTCCGGCCCGCGATTTTCCGTTCCGTCGCCCGCGAAAGAGTCGCGGCGATCTGTTCGGCGAGGCAGCGATAGCCTTTGTCGTTGAGATGCAGGTCGTCGGGGCCGGTGAAATCCTCCCGCCCCGTGGCCCGCGCGAAAAGGCGCATCGCGTCGTAGCGCGAAACCAGCGGAACGCCCTCCTCGCGCGCCACCCGCGCCGTCACCCCCTGGATCGCCATATAATTCGGATTGGCCGCAAGTTTGCGCGTCCATTGCATGCCGACGAGCAGGACATCGGCCTCGCCGCCTTTGAGGAAGCGGAGGGCGGCGCGCACAATCGCCTCATATTGTTTCGGCGGCACGCCATCGATCCCGTCATTGGCGCCGACCTGCCAGAGCACGAGATCCGGTTCGAGACGCGGAATCTCCTCGCGCAGGCGGACGACCGTCTCGGCCGCCGTTTCGCCGCCGATCCCGAGATTGACCACCTCGACCGCCTCGGCCGGCAAGGCCCTTTCCAACATGTCGCGCAATTGCGACGGATAATTTTCGGCCGGCGCGCTGGCCCCGACGCCCTCGGTCGAGGACGAGCCGATGGCGACGATCCGGACCCGGCCTTCGTCGCTTATCGCTTTGGAAAAATGCGGGAAGAAGCCGATCCGCGCCGGCGCGAAAGCCGCCCCCCGGCACAGGTTTTCGCTCGCCACCCGAACCGGGCGGGCCGTCCGGCTCGCCGGGAAGAAAAGCGGCGGCGCCGCTCCCACAGCCAATGCAGCGGCGAACAGGACAAGCGGCCTTTGCATCACGGGACGATCCAGAATCTTTCAAGCGGGGAGCCAGGATGCGCGCGTTCCGACGGCAGGTCAATTGAACCTGTGGACCGGCTGTCCCCGTCAATCGGCGCCGAACTTGTCCCGCAGCGCGCGCGCCGCCTGGTCGATGAAGAGGATCGTCTGGCGCGGCGGGCGTCGATTGACCGGGGCCGGCGATGGTATTACCTTACATGAAAAGGTAATACCCATGGCGACGACAGTCACGGTTAAGGGGCAGGTCACGCTGCCCAAGGCGGTGCGCGACGCCGCCGGCATCAAGCCCGGCGACCGGGTGGAGGTGCGCAATCTTCCCGGCGGCGGCATTCTCGTCGAGCGGCAGGCCGAGAGCGGAGGCGAAGTCGAGGATTTCCGGCGGCAACTGGAAGAAGTGGCCCGGCGTCAACCCTTCCGGCAGGGGCCATTGTCCGGAATGACCAGCGACGAGATCATGCGCCTGCTGCGGGGCGATGAATGATCCTTGTCGATACGAACGTTCTGATCGACATTTTTCAGAACGATCCGATCTGGGCGGGAAAATCCATCGACGCTCTCGCAAATGCCGCGGCGCGCGGGCCGTTAGGCATTAACGAGATCATTTATGCCGAACTCGCGGCCGGTTTTGACGACCGCGCCACGCTCGACCGCGAATTGGCGCTACTGCCGATCGGCTGGGCCGCGCTCACCAAGGACGCGCTGGCGCTCGCCGGACGCACGTTTCGCCGCTATCGCCGCGAAGGCGGCGCCAAAAACAATGTTCTGGCGGATTTTTTCATCGGCGCCCAGGCCAGCGTCGAAGGTTTTGTCATCCTGACCCGCGACGTTCGGCGCTATTCCAACTATTTTCCGGAAGTCGCGCTGGTCCGCCCCTAGAACATGTTCCCAAAAAGTTGCAGACTTTTTGGACAAGAATATGCGTTGAAACAATACCATAACGCCCCGTTAGCCGCCGTGTCCCATCGCCACGGCTATGCCGGCGAATTGGCAGGCCGCGGCGATGGTGACGAAGCCATGCCAGATGGCGCTCTGGAATTTCAGACTGTTCCAGACATGGAACAGCACGCCGAGGGAATAAAACAGGCCGCCGATGAGAAGGAGAATCAGGCTTTGCGCCGGCAGCTCCGCGCTCAGCGGCCGAAAGGCCACGATCCCGGCCCAGCCGAGGGCCAGATAAAGGGCGATGGCGGCGCGGTCGAATCTTCCCGGCCACCAGATCTTGATCGCCGCGCCCGCCAGCGACGCCATCCAGATGAAGGCGGCCAAGGCCCAGGCCAGACCGCGATCCGGCACTTGCGACAGGATCGCGGTGTAAGTGCCGGAAATCATGAAAAAGATCGAGGCGTGGTCCAACCGCCGCAGATGGAATTTCAAATGCGACGGCGGAGTCAGGTTATAGGCGCAGGAAAAGCCGAACAGCAGGAAAAAGCCTGCTGCGTAAACGCTCATGGCCAAAACGTCGCCCGTCCCGCCATGACGGGCGATACGAACGAACAGCACGGCGAAGGCGATCAGCCCCGCGACAAGCGCGACGCCATGCACGACAGCGTCGGCGATCAATTCGGCCGGGCTGTAAGGGCGCTTGAACAGGCGCGGAAAATGTTCGGGCAAGGACATGCCTGGCTAACGCTTGAAGGCGCGATTTGGTTTCAGCCGGTCGTAGCGCGAGACGCATTTTGGCCCCGTGCGAAGGCGATCTAAGGCAGAGTCATGGCGCACGGAAGCGCTTGGGCGCCGCGCCCTATTGCGCTTGGCGGAGGCCATGACAAAGCATAGCGTGTGGCGGCAACGATCGGAGAGGTCAGCCATGCGCATGCTCATGAACGTCACACTGCCGTCGGAACCCTTCAACAGCGCGGTGCGCGACGGGACCGCCGGGCCGAGGATTCAGAAAATTCTGGAAAAGATCAAACCGGAGGCAGCCTATTTCACCGAATTCGGCGGCGACCGCGGCGCTGTTCTGGTGGTGGACGTCAAGGATGCTTCCGAAATCCCCGCGCTGGCGGAACCGTGGTTTCTGACGTTCGACGCCGAAGTTGAAATGCGGATCGCCATGACGCCTGAGGATCTGGCGCGTGCGAACCTTGGCGCCTTGGGCAAGGACTGGGCCTGAACTGCGGGCCTGAAAACAATGAAGCCGGGCGCGACAGCCCGGCTTCGACTTGCCTTGTTCCGGGTTCATCGCGAGAATTTCTTGTACTTCAGCCGGTGCGGAATCACGCTGTCCACGCCCAGCCGGCGCTTCTTGTCTTCCTCGTATTCGGCGAAATTGCCTTCGAACCATTCGACATGGCTGTCGCCCTCGAAGGCCAGCATGTGGGTGGCGATGCGGTCGAGGAAGAAGCGGTCGTGGCTGATGATCACGGCGCAGCCGGCGTAATCGTTCAGCGCGTCTTCCAGCGCGCGCAGGGTCTCGACGTCGAGATCGTTGGTCGGTTCGTCGAGCAGCAGGACATTCATGCCCTTTTTCAGCATTTTGGCGAGATGGACGCGGTTGCGCTCGCCGCCCGACAGCATGCCGACCTTTTTCTGCTGGTCGGCGCCCTTGAAATTGAAGGTCGAGCAATAGCCGCGCGAATTGATCTCGCGCTTGCCGAGATAGATCACGTCATTGCCGCCGGAAATTTCCTCCCACACGGTCTTCTTGTCGTCGAGCGTGTCGCGCGATTGATCGACATAGCCGAGTTGCACGCTCTCGCCGATTTCGATCTCGCCGGAATCCGGCTTGTCCTGGCCGGTGATCATGCGGAACAAGGTCGTCTTGCCCGCGCCGTTGGGGCCGATCACGCCGACAATGCCGCCCGGCGGCAGCCTGAAGGACAGGTCGTCGATCAGCAGCTTGTCGCCGAACCCCTTGGAAAGATGCTCGAATTCGATGACGTTCTGGCCCAGCCTTTCGGCGACCGGAATGATGATCTGGGCGCTGGTGGGCGCCTTGTCGTTCTGCTTGGCGACCAGATCGTCATAGCGCTGGATACGCGCCTTGGACTTGGCCTGGCGCGCCTTGGGGCTGGCGGCGATCCACTCGCTTTCCGCTTCGATCGCGCGCTGGCGGGCCTCCTCCTCGCGGCCTTCCTGGGCGAGGCGCTTCCGTTTCTGCCCCAGCCAGCTCGAATAATTGCCCTCATAGGGAATGCCGCGGCCGCGGTCGAGTTCGAGAATCCAACTTGTCACATTGTCGAGGAAGTAGCGGTCGTGGGTGACGATCAGGATCGCGCCGGGATAATTGCGCAAATGGCCTTCGAGCCAATTGACGGTCTCGGCGTCGAGATGGTTGGTCGGCTCGTCGAGCAGCAGCAGTTCGGGCTGTTCCAGCAGCAATTTGCACAGAGCGACGCGACGCTTTTCGCCGCCAGACAGCCTGCTGACAGCCCAATCATCCGGCGGGCAGCCGAGCGCGTCCATCGCCTGATCGACCTGGCTGTCGAGATCCCACAGGCCCTTGGCCTCGATCTCGTCCTGCAGGACGGTCATCTCGTCCGCCGTCTCGTCCGAATAATTCATCGCGAGTTCGTTGTAGCGGTCGAGAACGGCTTTCTTTTCGGCGACGCCGAGCATGACATTGCCGCGCACGTCGAGCGATTCGTCGAGTTTCGGCTCCTGCGGCAGATAGCCGACCTTCGCGCCTTCGGACACCCAGGCCTCGCCCGAAAAATCCTTGTCCATGCCGGCCATGATGCGCAGCAGCGTCGATTTGCCCGAGCCGTTGACGCCGAGGACGCCGATTTTCGCGTCCGGGTAGAAGGACAAGTGGACGTTGTCGAGCACCTTCTTGCCGCCGGGCCAGGTCTTGGAGAGGCCTTGCATGTGATAGATGAATTGCCGCGCCATGGGCGAAAACGCCTTCCCTGTTGAGCCGCGCGCCGGTCTCCCGGCTTGGGCCTGTTCCTGCGGCGGACTTTTAGAGCAAGGCCCACCAAGAGGAAACGGCTTTTTGCGCCAGGGCGGTTTCGACTGCAGCGCCACGAAAAAAATGCCTTTCGGGCCTATCGCGGCAGCGCATTTGCGCTAATGAAGTTATCTTGGCGCGCGCCCGCATCAGGAGCTTGAACTTGTCCGCAGCCCAGCCCGAACGCCGCGATTTCGACCTTGGCGCCCTCGCGCCCGCCCGCCGCGTGGAGCCGCAGGCGTCCTTTGCGGCGCAAGCCAGCCCGCCGCCGGCGCGTCCCGTCCCGGCGCCGGTCGAAAAAGTCCTGTTCGAGACCGACGCGCCCGCCGCGCCGGCCAAGGCTTCGTTCACGGCCCGGACCGAAGAATTGCTCAGGCGGCTGGCCGACCTTTTGCGCCGTCCCGACGCGCCCACCCCCTTCGCCATCGGCCTGTTCGCCTCGGCCGGCGGCGGCAAGAGCAGCGCCATCGATTGGCTGACGGAACCTCTGGCCGCAACCGGCGCGCCCGTCGTCGTCCTGCGCGCCGCCGACCTCGCCGAGCAGCCGGAGCGCGCGCTGGCCGCCGCGCTCTATCGCGCGCTTGCGCCGCACCACGGTCCGTTCGCGCAGGAAGCGGCGCTGGAAGCGCCCCATTTCGGCGCCGACCCCGGCGCGATCGCCCGCGCCGCGCGCGACGAACTTCTGGACCTGCGCCGCAAGCTGATCGCGGAAAAGCAGGCCCTGTCCGATTCGGAAATGCGCCGCGCCGCCCTCAAGGACATATTGCTGTTCGAGACGCCGGGAACCCGCGTCGATATTTACGCGCGCAAAATCCGCAACGCCTTCGAGCCGCGCCTGCGCCGCTTCGGCTTCACCGGCGAGGCTTTGGCCGCGTTCAAGGATCTCACCCGCGACCTCAACGAATTGGGCGGATTGGCCGGCCGGCTGCTGGCCTCGCTGCGCGGGCTATACGCCTTCAAGGGCCAGACGCGCCTGCTGCTGCTGTCGGCCCTCGGTTTCGCCGCCGACAAGGGTCTGGCCTGGCTCGCCGCCAACAAGGCGGACCTGCTCGGCCTGATCGCCAGCGGCGGCTCGATCGGCGGCCAGGCCGCCAATTTCCTGCAAAGCCATCTGGACTGGCTGCCCGTGGCGGCGCGGCTTTTCGCGCTGCTCGCCCTGGCGCTTCTGGGCCTGAATATCTGGCGCGCCGTGGATTTCATGCAGCCGCTGATTCACGCGGCCGGCCTGCTCGATCGGGATGTCGTGGACAAGCGCCATGAAGTCGAGCAGACCCTCGCCCATCAGGCGCGCAATGTCGAGCTGATGGGAAGCGAAGTCGACGCCCTCGCCCGCAAGGCTTACGAAGCCGAGCGCCGCGCCAACGCCGCCGGCGCCAGCCGCAACCCGCCTTTGTTCCTGGAAGGCGACGAAGCGTCGCGCAAACGCGATCACGCCGTGGGCTTTCTCGAAACGATCTCCGATCTCGTCACGCGCGGAACCATGGCCGCCGCGCCGCGCCGTATCGTCGTTGCGGTGGACGGCTATGAGAGCGCCGACCAGTCCGACGCCTTGTTCCGCCGCGTCCACGATCTGCTGGCGCTCCCCGGCTTTGTCGCGATTCACGCGCTCGATCCAGCTCTGTTCCACGACCGGGGCGACGAACTTGCCCGGCGCATTCAATTGCCCTTGCGGCTCGACGGCGTGGACACGGGCGAGCCGATCGCTTTGGCGCCTTTCGACACGCCGCTGTCGCCGCTCGAAACCCGGCTGACCGGGGCCATGGCGCCGCTCGCCGGCGCCAATCCGCGCGCCGGGAAACGCCTGCGCAATCTGTTCCGCTTCCTGCGCCCGGCGCCGGACGCGCCCGCCGGCCTCACCGCCGCGCTCGCTCTGTTCGTGGCGGCCGAAATCGGCGGCTCCGCCGAAGACCGCGCGGCGCTGGCGCGGGCGCTCGGCCCGGAAAACCACACCTTCGCCCCCGCCGGCTCGCCGGCCCTGCGGGAGGCCTTCGCCAACGCCTCGGCGATCGACGGGCCGATCGGCCTGGAAGACGCCAAACGGGCGGCGGCGCTCGCCCGCCGGATTTCGGTCGCCTGAGGGTTAGAAGCCCTTGGCGTTGTTGATCGACATGCCGGAGAAGGGTTCGATCCAGACGAGCTGATCGATTACTTTGGTTACGCCGGGAATATTCTCGGCGGCGACCATCAAAGCGGGACGCTGCCTTTCGTCGAAAATCTCGCCTTTCAAGGTCACCACGCCGTGATCGACCTTAACATCGAGCGATTTCGGCGAGGCGAATCCCTGATTTTTCAGCTCCGCCATCAGCTTGTCGAGAATCGCCTGATCGCTGATCTCGCCGGGCGCGGCCTTGGTGGCGACAAGGGTCTTGGACAAGGCCCGCAGCAGATCGGAGCGGCTGATGATGCCGACCAACTGGTCGCCGCTGACCACCGGCAGGCGCTTGATCCTGCGCCGCTCCATCAGATCGACGATCTCGTTGAGCGAGGCCGTGACATTCACGCTGACGACCTCGCGGGTCATGATGTCGCCGACCTTGCGGCCGTGGCTCATGACATAGGCTTCCGCGCTTTCGCCGGGACCGAGCAGGAATTCGATCCAGCGCGGCCGGCGCTTGGTGGTGCCGAGTTCGGCGCGGTGGAGGAAGTCCGCCTCGCTGATCACGCCGATCAGCCGTCCATCGCCGTCCACCACCGGCGCCCCGGAAACATGCATCGACAGCAGCAGCTCCACCGCTTCCTCGATCGTCGCCTCGGGACCGATCGACTTCACCGGGCTGACCATGATTTCCGACGCTAACATTCTCGCCTCCCGATTTCCTTTTCCGCGCCCTCCGATCAAGGAGTGCGCCGAAACCTCCTTTGGGCGCAAGCCCTCTCGCGATAGTTTAGGCCCGATCCGCGGCCAAACCTTGACGCCGATCAAGGTCACGCTATTTGTTATATGTTTTTATGACTGGTCAGTCAGTCATATTTTGCAAGAGGCGTCATGGCGCGACAGGCCCGTACACCGACCGAGCGTGAGGAAAGGATGCGCGCGATCCGCGCGGCGGCGCTCGATCTTTTTGCGCAAAAAGGCTTTTCCGCCGCGCGGCTCGAAGATGTCGCCGCCGCCGCCGGCGTCGCCAAGGGCACCATCTATCTCTATTTTTCGTCCAAACAGGATCTGCTTGAAGCCATTGTCGCCAATACGATCGGCGCGACCCTGACAAAGGTCGAACAGGCGCTTGCCGCCTCACCCGCGCCGGCGGCCGAGCTGTTGCGGCTGTTGGGGCGGGCGATCGCCATGGGAATTCAGGATCCCGACCGCCGGCGCGTGCTGCATCTCGTGCTGTCCGAGGGGGCGCGCTTTCCGGCAATCGCCGATTTTTACCATCGCGAGATCATTTCGCGCGGTCTGCGGTTGATTCGCGCCATAATCGCCAAGGGTCTGGCCAGCGGCGAATTCGTCTCCGACGAACTCGCGCGCTTTCCGCAGCTTGTCATCGCCCCCGCCCTGGTCGCCGCGATCTGGAGCGTGGTGTTCGCGCGCATCGAAACGCTCGACGTCCAGGCGATGATGGAGGCGCATGTCGAACTTCTGCTGCGCGCCCTGACCGGGAGGAGCGAATGAAAAACCTGCGCAAAATCATTGGCGCGCTGGTCGTCGTGATCCTTATCGGCTGGATCGCGAGCAAGCTTTTCGCCCCGGCCAAGCCGCAGGATCTCTTCGAAGGTTATGTCGAAGGCGACCTCGTCCAGATCGGTCCCGTGGAAGGCGAGAGACTCAGCCTTCTCAAGGTCGAGCCGGGCGACCATGTCGCCAAGGGCGTGGTGCTGTTCACCATGGCGACCCCCGTTCTCGACCAGCAGCGCGACGAGGACGAAGCGAAGGTCGTGCAGGCCAGGGCCAATCTGAAAAATCTTCAGGCGGCGCTGCAACGCCCCGAACAGATCGCCGTGCTCCAGGCCGGTGTCGAGGCCGCCAATGCCGCGCTGGTGCTGTCGCAGACCGAATATGACCGGCAGGTCTATCTGCTGCCGAGGGGCGCGGCCACCGTCGCCGCACGCGACCAGGCCAAATTCGCGCTCGACCGCGACAAGGCCAATCTCGCCCAGGCGCAACGTCAGGTCGAGGCCGGGCTGATCCCGTCGCGCAGCCATGAAATCGCCGCCGCCGACGCCGCCATCACCCAGGCGCAGGCGGAACTCGATCAGATCGAGGTGCGCATCGCGCGCCAGACCGTCCATGCGCCGGCGAATGGAATCATTCAGGACGTCTATTTCTGGCCGGGCGAAATTGTCGCCGCCGGCCAGCCGATCCTCGCCTTGCTGCCGCCGGAAAACCGCAAGATTCGTTTCTACGTCCCCGAGACCCAGCTTTCCCGCTTCGCTTTGGGCGCGAAAGTTTCGATTACTTGCGACAATTGCCGGCCCGGCCTGGGGGCCCGCGTGATCTATATTTCGCAGCAGGCGGAATTTACCCCGCCCGTGATCTTCTCGCTCCAGGAGCGCGGCAAGCTGGTGTTCCGGGTGGACGCGCGGCTGGACGACCTTTCGGTCCTGCTGCCGCTCGGCCTGCCGATCGAGGCGCGGCTCCTGCCGGCGGAGGCGGCGAAATGACCGCCGACGACATCGTCATCGACGTCGAGGGCCTGAGCAAGAGCTTCGACGGCAAACTGGTGGTCGACAATCTGTCGATGCAGGTGCGGCGCAGCCGCATCCACGGCTTTCTCGGCCCCAACGGCAGCGGCAAGACCACCACCATCCGCATGTTGTGCGGCCTGCTGACCCCGGACAAGGGCAAGGGCATGTGCCTCGGCTTCGACATTCTCACCCAGCAGACCGAGATCAAGCGCCGCACCGGCTATATGACCCAGGCCTTCTCGCTTTATTCCGACCTGACCATCCGCGAGAATCTCGAATTCATCGGCCGCATCTACGGGCTCGACGACCCGTCCGCGCGGGCGCGCGAGGCGATCGATCAGCTTGGCCTGACCGGCCGCGCCGACCAGCTCGCCGGCGAATTGTCGGGCGGCTGGAAGCAACGTCTGGCGCTGGGCGCCTGCATCATGCCGCGCCCGCAATTGCTGCTGCTCGACGAGCCGACCGCCGGCGTCGATCCCAAGGCGCGGCGCGATTTCTGGGACGAGATTCACCAGCTGGTCCACGAAGGCCTGACCGTGCTGGTTTCGACCCATTACATGGACGAGGCCGAACGCTGCCACGAAATCGCCTATATCGCCTACGGGCGCCTGCTGGCGCGGGGGACGACCGCGGAAATCATCGCGCAATCGCATCTCTCGACCTATGTCGTCTCCGGCGCAGATCTCGGAAACCTCGCCGAGACGCTGAAACACACCCCCGGCGTGGACATGGTCGCGCCCTTCGGCGCGAAATTGCATGTCGCCAGCCGCGACCGGGCGGCGCTCGATCGCGTCGCCGGGGAATTCGCGACGCCGGAAATTTCCTGGGCGCGCGACGAGCCCAATCTGGAGGATGTGTTCATCGACCTGATGAGCCGGGCGCGGAGCAATTATCCATGAGCGCGCCGGAGAACCCCACCCGGCCGCGGGGCGAGCCCCACCCGGCTCGCTTCGCTTGCCACCCTCCCCATGAAGGGGAGGGATTTCGGCGTTTTGCGCGGTTTCGCGCGTCGCTGGGGCGCCTTTACGCGGTTTTCGTCAAGGAATTGATCCAGCTGCGGCGCGACCGGCTGACTTTCGCAACCATGATCATGATCCCGGTCATGCAGCTGATCCTGTTCGGCTTCGCCATCAATTCCGATCCGAAGCACCTGCCGACCGCCGTGCTCGACAACGACCACAGCGCTTATTCGCGGCTGTTCATCACCGCGCTCAAGGCGACCGATTATTTCGACATAGACTATTCGCTGTCAGGCCCCGGGCAGATCGACCCGCTGATCCTGTCCGGCAAGGTCAATTTCATCGTCGAAATCCCGCAGAATTTCGCCCGCGATCTGGCGCGCGGCGAGAATCCGGCCGTTCTGGTCGTCGCCGACGCCGCCGATCCCACCGCCGTCAACGGCGCCGCGATCGCCCTCACCGGCATGGCGGCGCAGGTGTTCAACCGCGAATTGCTGGGGCCGCTGCAAAACCTGTCGGCGAAAGCGGCGCCTTACGAGGTGCGCCTGCAAAAGCGCTATAATCCGGCCGGCGAAACCAGGCTCAATATCGTGCCGGGCCTGGTCGGCACCATCCTGACCCTTACCATGCTGATCTTCACCGCGCTTTCGGTCACCCGCGAGATCGAGCGCAACACCATGGAATCGCTGCTCGCCATGCCGATCAATCCGGTCGAGATCATGCTGGGCAAGATCCTGCCTTATGCGATGGTCGGCTTTTTCCAGATGATGCTGATCGCGAGCGCGGCGCGCTTCATCTTCAATGTGCCGGTGGTCGGCAATCTCGGAACTTTCGTCCTCCTGACCATGCTTTTCATCGTCGCCAATCTTTCGGTCGGCTATACTTTCTCGACCATCGCCAAGAATCAGCTCCAGGCCATGCAGATGAGCTTCTTCTTCTTCCTGCCGAGCATATTGCTGTCGGGCTTCATGTTCCCCTTCCGCGGCATGCCGGACTGGGCGCAGGATGTCGGCTCGATCCTGCCGCTCACCCATTATCTGCGCATCGTGCGCGGCGTGATGCTGAAAGGCGCGGGCGTTGCCGACCTCGCCGCGGATGCCGGGGCGCTCGCCGCATTCACGCTGGCGGCGATGACGGTGGCCGTCCTGCGCTTCAGGCAGACGCTCGATTGAGCGCCGGTTTTCGATCCGGAAATCGGCTAGGAACGACAATCGGCGTCGCCAGACGCCCGTCTGAAGACGGGCTTTGGCCGAGCTTATGCGAGGGAATGGTGGATCGCGACTTGTCGCGATCCACGCAAACAAAGAAATAGAAATGAGCGAAAGCCTGCAAGACATTCTGTGGATTCTCTCCATCGCCATGCTGGTGGCGATCGTGGCGCGGCGTTTGCTTCTGCCCTATACGGTCGGCCTTGTCGTCGTCGGCGGCCTGCTCGCCTTTTTCCGGATCGATGTCGGGCCGCGGCTCACCTCCGAACTCATTCTCGACCTGATCCTGCCGCCGCTGCTGTTCGAAGGCGCGCTCGCCCTGCGCTGGCCGAAATTACGGGCGGATTTGCCGCCAATCCTGACCTTCTCGATCTTCGGCACGCTCCTCGCCATGGCCGCCGTCGCCGCCGGGTTGGTCTTTCTGCTGGATTGGCCGCCTGCCTCCGCCTTGGTGTTCGGCGCGCTGATTTCCGCCACCGATCCGGTGGCGATCATCGCCATGTTCAAGGACAGCAAGTTTCACGGCCGCCTCAGCCTGCTGGTCGAGGCGGAAAGCCTGTTCAACGACGGGGCCGCCGCCGTCCTGTTCGCCATGGCTTTGGCCTGGGCCGAGGCCGGCGGCCACGCCCCGAACGCGGGGGAACCCGCGCTGAGCTTCGCGCGCATCGTCCTTGGCGGCGTCGGCGTCGGCGCTTTCGCCGGGGCGGCCGCCATCCTGCTGGCGCGCGGCACGTCGGAACATCTGGTCGAACTGACCCTTTCCGCCATAGCCGCCTTCGCCTCCTTCGTCGCCGCCGAGAGGCTCCATGCCTCGGGCGTGCTGGCGACCGTCACCGCCGGTTTGATCGTCGGCAATTTCGGCATTTTCAGCCCCGCCGACCGCTCGTTCCTCAGCCGCAGGGGCCGCGAGGCGATGGTGAATTTCTGGGAATTCGCCGCCTTTCTGGCCAATTCCGTGATTTTCCTGCTGATCGGCGCCAATATCTCCATCACCCATTACGAAACCTACGGCCCGACCGTCATCGCCGGAGTCATCGCGCTGGTTCTGGCCGCGCGCGCGCTGGCCGTCTATCCGCTGAGCCTGCCATTTCTGAGCACGCGCTACAGGATTTCGCCGAGCGAACAGCATGTCCTGTGGTGGGGCGGCCTGCGCGGCGCGCTGGGGCTGGCGCTGGCCCTGTCGCTTCCCGCCTCCCTGCCGCTGCGCAACGAAATCGTGGTCGTCACTTTCGCCGTGGTGGCTTTTTCCATCGTCGTCCAGGGCCTGACCATGCCCTGGCTGCTGCGGCGGCTGGGTTTCCTGTCGCCGGATCCCGGCGCTGGTTGAATATCGAAAAGGAACGGAGCAGTATATGCTCGGGCGGCGACCTGGAATTTGATCCATGTCGTTTCGCGCGAACCATTCTAGTGCTATTCGAATATCCTGACATTGAGTCACCTCGCCATAGCGCGAGAGGCGCAATGTCTCAGTCGGGCAGAGGCGGGCGGCAGAACCCAATGTGCAGAATCCGGCCGCGGCCCTGCCAGAGCGACAGGGGAGCGTTATGGGTGAAAGGAAACTGCCGAGGATAAAAACCATCGCCGTGGCGGCGGGTCTGGGCCTGCTCGCGACGACCGCATTCGCGCAAACGGCCGTCGCGCCGGTGGCGCCGGCGCCAGCCGCCGCGCCCGCCGCGCCATATTACGGCGGCTACGCCTATCCCTATGGGGGCGGCTACGCCTATCCTTACGGGGGCGGCTATGGCTATCCCTACGGGGGCGGCTATGGCTATCCCTATGGAGGTTACGGTTACCCCTATGGAGGCTACGGCTACCCCTATGGAGGCTACGGGTACGGCCCTTATGGCCGTCGCGGCTGGGACCGTCGCGGCTGGGACGATTGGGATCGCGGCTGGATGCCCTGGAACTGGTTTGACTGATCGGCGCGCGGCGAATGCTTCGCGGGACTGACGGATGACGCAAACAGGACGGCCGCCGCGATGGCGGCTGTCGCCTTTTGAAGGCGCGCCGCGCGCCGAATATGATGGACCGCGCTTGCGGGCTTTTCTCCCGGAAGCTATGGACTCCTCATGCGGCCGTCGCTTCTCGATCCCCTTTTCGCCGGCGCCGGCGCTTTGCCCGGCGTCGGCCCCAAAACCGGCAAGCTGCTCGACCGGCTGCTCGGCGAGGCGGACCGTCCGGCCCGCGCGCTCGACTTGCTGCTGCATATTCCCTTTTCCAGCATCGACCGCCGCAACCGGCCCAAGGTCGCCCAGGCGCCCATCGGCGCCGTCTCGACGTTAAAGGTCCGGGTGGTGGAGCATCGCCCGCCGCGCGCCAAGGGGCCCTGGCGGGTGCTGACCGAGGACGAGACCGGCGACCTGACCCTCGTCTTCTTCCGCGCCAATTCCGGCTGGATCGAAAAGGCTTTGCCGGTCGGCGAAACGCGCTGGGTGTCGGGCCTGGTCGAGCTATACGACGCTTATCGCCAGATGGTCCATCCCGACCGCATTCTCGACGAGGCCGGCCTTGCCGCCCTGCCCCCGGTCGAGCCGGTCTATGGCCTGACCGAAGGCCTCTTTCCGCGCGTGATGGCCAAGGCGGCGGCGGCGGCGCTGGACCGCCTGCCGCAACTGCCCGAATGGCTGGATGAAAAGTTTTTCCGCGCGACGGACTGGGAGAGTTTTGGCGACAGCCTTCGCCGGCTGCACCATCCGCAGGCGCCGCAAGACCTCGCGCCGGACCAAAAATTCGTCGCGCGCCTGGCCTTCGACGAACTCTTGTCGCACCAGCTCGCCTTGCGGCTGGTGCGCCGGAAAATGCAGGTTCTGCACGGGCGCGCGCAGAAATCCCAAGGCGCGCTGGCGGCGACAATTCTGGCCGCCCTGCCGTTCGACCTGACCGGCGACCAGAACAAGGCGGTGGCGGAAATTTCCACCGATCTGTCCAGCGAAAAACGCATGTTGCGCCTGCTGCAGGGCGATGTCGGCTCCGGCAAGACCGTCGTCGCTCTGCTCGCCATGGCCCATGTGGTCGAGGCCGGGCGCCAGGCGGCGCTGATGGCGCCGACCGAAATCCTCGCCCGCCAGCATTTCGCCACCATGGCGCCTCTCGCCCAGGCCGCCGGATTGCGCCTCGCCTTGATGACCGGCCGGGACAAGGCCGGCGACCGCCGCGCGACGCTCGAAGCCTTGGCCAGCGGCGCGCTGGATATTGTGGTCGGCACCCATGCTTTGGTGCAGGAGGATGTGGCCTTCGCCCGGCTTGGCCTCGCGGTGATCGACGAGCAGCATCGTTTCGGCGTCCACCAGCGCCTGAGCTTGAGCGAAAAAGGCGAGGCGGTGGACGTGCTGGCCATGACCGCGACGCCGATCCCGCGCACTCTGGCGCTCGCCTTTTTCGGCGACATGGATCTTTCGACCCTGCGCGAAAAGCCGCCCGGCCGCCAGAAGATCGACACCAGGGCGGTCAATGTCGAACGCATCGACGAAGTGGTCGCCGGGCTCGGGCGGGCGCTGAAAGCCGGCGCGCGGGTCTATTGGGTCTGCCCGCTGGTCGAGGGCAGCGAGGAGACCGACCTCGCCGCCGCTGAAGACCGCGCCGAGGATTTGCGCAAATTCTTCGGCAGCCAGGTCGGCCTCGTCCATGGCCAGATGAAAGGCCGCGACAAGGACGCCGCGATGGAGGATTTTTCGCGCGGCGCCACCAAGATTCTGGTGGCGACCACGGTGATCGAGGTCGGCGTCAACGTGCCGGAAGCGACCGTCATGGTGATCGAGCACGCCGAGCGCTTCGGCCTCGCCCAATTGCATCAATTGCGCGGGCGGGTCGGGCGCGGCGATCGAAAATCGTCCTGCATCCTGCTCTATGCCGGCCCCTTGGGAGAAAGCGCCAAGGCGCGGCTGGAGATTTTGCGCGAGACCGAGGACGGTTTTCGCATCGCGGAAGAGGATTTGCGCCTGCGCGGCGAGGGCGAAGTGCTGGGCGCCCGGCAATCCGGCGCCCCCGGCTTCAAGATCGCCCGCCTCGACCTCCATTCCGATCTTTTGCGCGCGGCGCGCGAGGAGGCGGAAAAGATTCTCGACGCCGACCCCGAACTTTTAAGCGAACGCGGCCGGAACCTGCGGCTGCTGCTCTATATTTTCGAACGCGATCAGGCGCTGAACCTGCTGCGGGCGGGGTAGCGGGGAAAGTCCGGTCGCTGCGCAAAATGGCGTTCGAAAGCCACGTCGAATGACGCTTGATGGATGCGAGCCATTTGCCAAAGCCCATTCAGCCAAGCTGAATCACAAGCTGGCGCACGGCGCCGTCATCGGCAAGCGGCAGCCTTAATGGTCGCTCCTTGACGATCTTTCCGTCGCATGTGGCGACAACGACGCCGCGCTCCACGCCGCTGGGATTTTCGACACGAATTTCATAGCGCGACGAGCCATGCCGAAGCGAGATCTCGAAGCCCGCCCAGGCTTTCGGTATGCAGGGATCGACGCAGAGCCGATCGCCCTCCAGGCGCACGCCAAGGATGCTTTCCACGCCGGCGCGCTGCATCCAGGCGGCGGAGCCCGTGTACCAGGTCCAGCCGCCGCGCCCGACATGCGGCGGCATGGCGTAGACATCGGCGGCGACGACATAGGGTTCGACCTTGTAGCGATACACGTCCGCCCGCGTGCGGGCGTGATTGATCGGATTCAGCAGCGAAAAAAGGTTTGCCGCCTTGTCGCCCTGGCCGAGTTTGGCGAAGGCCATCACCGACCAAAGGGCGGCGTGGGTGTATTGGCCGCCGTTCTCGCGGATTCCCGGCGGATAGGCCTTGATGTAGCCGGGGTCGAGCGCCGTCTTGTCGAATGGCGGGGCGAATAACGGCGCCAGCCCATCCTGCGGGCGGATCAGCTCGCGCTCGACCGAAGCCATCGCGCGCGCCGCCCGTTCGGGTGACGCGGCACCGGAAAGCGCGGCCCAGGATTGCGCGATGCAGTCGATCCGGCATTCGTCGCTTTGGCTTGAGCCAAGCGGCGTTCCGTCGTCGAAAAAGCCGCGCCGATACCATTCGCCGTCCCAGCCCTGGCGCTCAAGCGAGGCTTGCAAGGCCGTCGCGTGGGCGCGCCATTTTTTTGCGCGAGCACGCTCGCCACGGGCTTCGGCGAGAGGCGCAAACTTGTTCAGCGTTGCATAGAGCAGCCAGCCGAGCCATACGCTTTCGCCGGCGCCTCGTGCGCCGACGCGGTTCATGCCGTCGTTCCAGTCGCCGGCGCCGATCAGCGGCAGGCCATGGCCGCCATGCGCCAGACCGCCGTCGAGCGCGCGGGCGCAATGTTCGAACAGGCTCGCCGTTTCGTCGCTGATCGCTGGAGTGAAAAAGCTGTCGTGCTCCAGCGGCTCCAGCAACCGGCCCTCCAGAAACGGAAGTTTTTCATCGAGAACGGAAGCGTCGCCGCTGACCTCGATATATTGGCAGACGGAAAAAGCCAGCCACGCGCGGTCGTCGGAAATCCGGGTGCGTACGCCCTGGCCCGAATGCGGCAGCCACCAATGCTGGACGTCGCCCTCGGCAAACTGCCGCGCCGCCGCGCGCAAAATATGTTCGCGCGTCACCTGCGGGCGTGAGGCGGACAGCGCCATCCCATCCTGAAGCTGATCGCGGAAACCATAGGCGCCGCTGGCCTGATAGAAGGCCGAGCGCGCCCACAGGCGGCAGGCGATGGTCTGGTACAGCAGCCAGCCGTTGAGCATGATATCCATGGCCCGGTCCGGCGTTTTTACCGTGACCGCGCCCAGAAGCTCGTCCCAATAGTGGCCGACTTTTGCGAAAACGGCATCAAGGTCGACGCCGCGATAGTGCTCGATCAGGCCGCGCGCTTTCTGCGAATCCGAGGCCTCGCCAAGCAGGAAGACGATTTCGACGCTGTCGCCCGGCGCCAGTACGACGCTGGAGCGCATGGCCGCGCAGGGATCGAGCCCCGCGCCGACAATATTCGACAATTCGCCGCCGCCGACCAGCGCCGCCGGGGCGCCAAGCGTCCCGTTGCGGCCGATGAACTCCCGGCGATCGCCGGTCCAGTCGCTCTGGCGACCACCGAGATCGACGAAGGCGACGCGCGCGCCGAAGCCTGAGCTCCAGCGGTTTCGGGCGAAAATCGCGCCCGAGCGGGAATCCACCGCCGTCGTCACGAAAGGCAGTGCGGCCGAGCGCGACGGGCCGAGCGCCCATTCCACATAGGCGGTTACGCTGAGATGACGTGCGCGGCCCGACAGATTGCGCAGTTTCAGCCGCGAAATCTTGATCGAGGCGCCGATCGGCACGAATTGCAGGAGATCCGATTCGATGCCGTGGCTGGTGTGCTCGAACCGGCTGTAGCCGCGACCGTGGCGCGCGAGATAGGTCGCCGCCTCGATGCGGATGGGCAGCGCGGTCGGGCTCCATAATTCGCCGGTGTCGTCGTCGCGCAGATAAAAGGCCTCGCCCGGGCGATCGGCGACGGGATCGTTCGACCAGGGCGTGAGCTGGTTCTCGCGGCTGTTGACAGACCAGGTGTAACCGCTGCCTTCGGTCGCCGCCTGGAAGCCGAAATTTTGGTTGGCGACGACATTGATCCAGGGCGCCGGCGTCGCCTGGCCAGGGCCGAGAATCGTCACATATTCCTGGCCGTCCTTGGCGAAGCCGCCGAGTCCGTTGAAAAATTCCAGTTTTTCCGCCGGCGCCGGGGTGGGCGTCCGATCTGGCGCGTCCGCGGACTTCACCGGCAGGCTGACGGACGGCTTTATCGACGTTTGCGTCTCGACGATCCGTTCGATCTGAGCGAACAGCCCGCCGCGCTGCGCCACGAGAACGACCCGCGCCACTGAAACAAGCAGGGCGGACGTCTCGGCGGGAATGAGGTCGCGGCGCAGCACGAAAACGCCGCCGGCCGAATCCTCGCCGGGAAGTCTCGGCCGCATCTGGCGGGTGCGGATCAGGGTTTCGAGCGCGACCTGAAGATCCTGCACATAGGAGGACTGGCGCTCGTTGAGGATCACCAGATCGACGGCGAGCTGTTTCATCCGCCAATATTCGTGCGCCTGCAGCAATTCACGCGCGATATCGAGATCGTCGGCGTCGGAGATACGCAAAAGCACGATCGGCAGATCGCCGGAAACGCCGAGCGCCCAGAGCCCCGATTGCGCCCCGGCGCCATGCAGGATCATCCCGGACGGCGGCCGCAAGGTCGGATTGACGTAGAGCACATGACTCGCCAGGCGCTGGAACAGGCTGGCCTCGCCGGTCGTGACGCCGAGATGATGCAATTGCACCTGCGCCTGCGTCCAGGCGAGGGTCGTGGCGCGCGAAAAAGCTGTCGCGTCGCGATGCTTGTCGACAATGTCGAGCAGGGTTTCGCGCGTCGAGGCCGCCATCGTCCAGAAGGAAATGCGCGCCACGGCGCCCGGCGCGATCCGCACGCGCCGGCGCAGGGCGAAAATCGGGTCGAGCACGGCGCCGACCGTGTTGGACAGTTTTCGCCCGTCGATCATGGCGATCGGCGTCCGGATGCTTTGGCCGCGTCCCAGAAAGCGCGCCCGGTCGGTTTCGATCTCGGTCTTGCCGACGGTTTCGCCATCGACCACGGCGAGCTGGCCGACCCAGATTTCCGGCTCGCCGGGATCGCGCCGCCGCCGGGTGGCGACAAGCGCGCCGACTTCGTCCAAAAATTCGGTCTCGACGAAAAGCTTGGAAAAAGCCGGGTGGGCGACATCGGCCGCCTGCGGGGCGAGGACCAGTTCGGCATAGGAGGTGATTTCGATTTCGCGCACGCGCGGGCCGGCGTTCGTCACCGAGACGCGCCGCACTTCGGCGTCGTCCTCGGAGGAAACCACGACATCCAAAGTCGTGGTCAGCGTTCCGTCCTGGCGCGTGAACTCGGCGCGATCCTCGTTGAAGGCGACATGATAATCGTCGGCTTCGCGGCCGCTCGGCTGAAAGCCCGCCGACCAGACCTTGCCGCTGTGAACATCGCGCAGAAAGATATAGGAGCCGAAATCGTCGCAGGCGGAATCTTCGCGCCACCGGGTCAGGGCGAGTTTTCCCCAGCGGCTGTAGCCGGAGCCGGCGCTGGTCAACATTGTGGAATAAAGTCCGTTGGAAAGCAAGTGCGTAGCGGGGTTAGCCTGATGCGCGGAGGAATAGCGTCGGCCGCCCGACGGCTCGGCGTCGCGCCCTTTTTTGGCGGAAGATTTCAATTCCGTCGCCCAGGGACGGGTGATCGCGACGTCGCGCGGCATGCGTTCCTGTAACAACAGCTCCGTCGCCTGAACCATCGGCTCGGCGTGAAACCGCGTCCGCATCCTGGCGTCGAGCACGGCATTGGCGATGGCGACGATGGTCATGCCCTGATGGTGGGCCATGAAGGCGCGCACGATGGCGCGCTGTTCGCCTTCCGGCACACGCGACGGCGTATAATCCAGCGCCTCATAGAAGCCGTAACGGCCGAGCGCGCCGACGCCGGCGAGGCGCTCCAGATTTTTCCGCGCAGCTTGCGGGTCGACCATTGTCGCCAGGCCGGTCGCATAAGGCGCGACGACGAAATTGTCGGCCAACCCGCGTTTCAGCCCGAGACCGGGAACGCCGAAATTGGAATATTGGTAGGTCAGTTCGAGATCGCGCGCATTATAGGCCGATTCCGAAACGCCCCAGGGCAAATGCAGCCCGTTCGCAAAGGCGATCTGCCGGCCCACCACCAGACGGCTGGTGGCTTCGAGCAGACTTCCCGCCGGCGCCCGCATGACCAGCGAAGGCATAAGATATTCGAACATCGATCCCGACCAGGAGATCAGCGCCGCGCCTTGAGCGACGGGCGTCGCCGTGCGGCCAAGGTGGAACCAGTGGCGGGCGGGAATATCGCCCTTGGCGATGGCGAAAAAACTCGCCAGCCGCGCTTCGGAGGCCAGAAGGTCGTAGCAACTGGAATCGAGCGCGCCTTCAGTCGCCAGATAGCCGATCGACAACAGGTTGCGCTTGCTATCCGTGAGAAAGCCGAACTCCATGGCCATCGCCATCGAACGGGCGATTTCCTCCAGTTTCCCCAGCCGAACCTTCAGGTTCTCGACGCCTTCGGATTTGCGCGAAAAATCGGCGCGATGCGCCGCGATGGCGTTCACGGCGGCCTGCGCCCAGAACAGCATGTCCGCGCCCGTCTCGTCGCCGCGTTCGCTGGCCAGCGCCCGCGCCATATCGAGCATCGTGTCGGCCTGGAGGCCGAGATTTCCAAGCCGGGCCCCAAAATTGTCCAAGGCCGGGAAAGGCTCGCGCGCGGCGGCGGCGAGCGCGGACAGCGCATCGTCGAGTTGCCGCCAGGTGACGGTCTGGGTCTTGCGGCCGTCACGCAGGCGCGCGGCGTCCTCCCGGGTCAGATCGAGCGCGTCGGCGATCCCTTCGAGGCAGGCCTTTTGTTCCGTTGGCGCCGATCGCCATTCGCGGCAGGAATTGGCCAAGGCGATCAGGTGCCCGGCAAGATTGCCGCTATCGACCGAAGAGACATATTTCGGGTCGAGCGGGCGCAGGTCGCCGGTGTCGTACCAATTATAGAAATGGCCGCGGAAACGCTCCATGCCGCTCATGGTCGCCAGAGTGGCCTCCAGCCGTTCGACCGTTTCTTGCGCTCCAAGCCATCCGAAGTCGCGGGCGCTGGCCAGCGAAAGGAGATAGAGGCCCATATTGGTCGGGGATGTGCGATGCGCCAGCTTCGGCGCGGGATCCTCCTGGAAATTGTCGGGCGGCAGCATGTGGTCGGCGCTGGTGACGAAGGTCTCGAAAAAGCGCCAGGTGCGGCGCGCGGTCAGCCGCAAGGCTTGCGCGTCGTCATCCGACAGGGGTTTTCTGCTGGCGCGACGCGGCGGCATGCTGACCCGGCGCGCCACGGCGGGCGAGGCCAGCCAGAGCGCCGCGAAAGCGCCGGTCAGCAGCGCGTTTCCGCCTCCGCTAATCAAGCCGACGATCACGGCCAGCGCGCCGATGACCAGAGCGCCAGCCATGCGGCGATAATAGCCGGACATATCGAGACGCCGGCTGACGGCCGCCTGCGCCGCGGGAACCCATTCGAGCAGATTCTTGTGGCTGACATAGAGGCGATACAGGGTGCGAATGATCGCGTCGCCCATCAGCCAGGCTTGATCGGCCAGGAAAATGATGGTGAGCGAGGACAAGGTCAGCGCCAGCTTGAGATCGCCGCCGAGGGCGCGAAAATGGCTCGCCAGGGTGATTCCGGGGCGGCGCGGCGGCATGGCCGCAATGACGGGAATCATCGGCGGCAAGGCGATCGTCGCGAGCACGAAGCCGGTCCAGACCAATGCCGCATGGAACGGCAGGAGCCAGCCCGCGAGCAAGGCGAGGATCGCAAAAGGCGCGGAGAGGGTGCGGCGCAGATTGTCGAGCATTTTCCAGCGCCCGATCGCCGGCACAGCGGCTGACTCTTGCGTCGCATGGGCGGGGTTGGGCCCGCGTCCGAGAATCCACGGCAGGAGCTGCCAATCGCCGCGCGCCCAGCGATGGTGGCGGAGCGCGCCGACGTCGTAGCGCGCCGGAAACTCCTCGACGACTTCGACATCGGAGGCGAGGCCGGCGCGGGCGAACACGCCCTCGAAAAGATCATGGCTGAGCAGCGTCGAGTTGGGCGCGCGACCGGCCAGGGCGGCCTCGAAGGCGTCAATGTCGTAGATGCCTTTGCCGGCGTAGGAGCCTTCGCCGAACATGTCCTGATAGACGTCGGAAACCGCCGAAGCATAGGGATCGATGCCGCTCAGGCTTGAAAAGATGCGCTGGAACAGCGAGCCTTCGAGCCCCACCGGCAGCGAAGGGGTCACGCGCGGTTGCAGCACCCCATAGCCTTCGACGATCCGCGCCGTCGCCTGGTCGAAACGCGGCTGGTTGAGCGGATGCGCCATTTTGCCGATCAGCCGGCGGACCGTATCGCGCGGCAGCCGCGTATCGGCGTCCAAAGTGACGACATAGCGCGTATCGGGCGGCGCCAGCGGCGGCGCGCCATCGAGGCAGATGAAGCCCGTATCGGTCGCGCCGCGCAAGAAACGGTTCAGTTCGTGCAGCTTGCCGCGTTTGCGCTCCCAGCCGATCCAGCGCGATTCGCTCGGGCTCCAGACGCGGTGGCGATGCAGCAGCAGGAAACGCGGGCCGCCAGGCGCCGGTCCATAACGCGCGTTCAGTCGCGCGACGCCACTCGCCGCGACAGCCAGCAGCGCCTCGTCGCCTTCGATATTCTTGGCTGCGGCGTCCAGCCAGTCAGAGAGCAATGCAAAATGCAGGTCGCCTTCGGGACTGGCGAGATGGTGGATCTCCAGACGCTCGATCTGCTCCTCGATGGCGTCCGGCGTGGTCAAAAGCGTCGGCACCGCGACGAGGGTGCGCAAATGCGAGGGAACGCCGTTGGCCAGCTCCATGGCCGGCAGAAGATTGGCGTGGAAGCCGAAGCTGACCGCCCGATTGACCAGCGCGACTGCGGCGTCGACGGCGGGGATCGCGCCCAGCGCCGCGAGAATCCCGAGCGGCCATGCGGAAAGGCCCATGGCGGCGAGCGCGACAAGCGCAATGGCGAGCAGCATCAGGGTGACGGCAGCGATGGCGCTGGCGTAAAAGCCAATGCCCGAGGCCCGATGCAGGCGCACCCGCCACTTGTGCTCGCGCGGGTGATAGCCGATCTCGTTTTCAAAATCCTGGCGGCCGCCGCCGATGAGGTGATAGCCGGGATCGCTTTTTCGCGCGTCCGCCGGGGCGGACGTCTCGTTATGACAGCGTTTGGCCGCCGCGACGGCGCCGCGCGCGATGTCGAGTTCGGCGGCGTTCGAACCGCGCGCCAATTCCTCGATGGCGGTGCGGTAGAGATTGCGCGTCGGGAAATCCATGTCCTCATAGGCGCTGTCGATTGCGAGCGCCTCTTCGACAAGGCTGACCTCCTCGAACAGGTCTTGCCAGTCGATATCCGAGATCAAGCGCAGACTGGTGATGATGTTGCGCACGGTGACGCTGGTCGCGCCCTGCCGCCGGTGCACCTCGCGCACGACATGGTTGGCGGTCGTATGTTGCGCCGCCAGACGCTGGTCGAGCCAGGTCAAGGCCGGCGTGATCGTCGGATCCTGGTCGCGCAGCCTGTGGATGAGCTGGACGGCGAAGGCTTCCGAACGCGCATCGTCCTCGTGGTCGGCGAGCGAGACCCTGAGCGGCTCCGCTTTTTGTCCGGCCGCGCCCAGCAAAAGGTCGGCGAGATCGTCCGCCCGATGACGCGCCGCGCGGCCTTTGACGATCTGGTCGGCAAGGCGGCGCAGATTTTCGATCATCACGATCCGCAGCGTGATCGACACCGCCCATAATTCGCCGATGGTCAGCGGCTGCACCTCCTGATAGGCGCGCACATAGCCGACCAGCATGTCGGAATCGAACCGGCTGTCGGTATGCGCGACAAAGGCCCAGGCCATGCCGAACACGCGCGGGTATCCAGCGAAAGGCCCGCTGGCGAGTTTCGGCAATTGCCGGTAATAGCCCGGCGGCAGATCCGAGCGGATTTCGCGAACCTGTTTTTCGATGAGATGATAATTGTCGATCAGCCATTCCGCGGCCGGCGTGACCGCGCGACCCTCGTCGGCTCCTTGCAGCAGGCTCTTGTAGGCGGCGAGCAGGCTGGCCGCGTTCTCGGCGAGGCGACCCGCCAGCGGATGCCCCCTCTCTGGCTTTGGCGTCACTTTCTGGGCCGTCGCGAGACTTCGCGCATGTTCCTCAATGCGCTCGGCGCTGAAAAGTTCTTCGCGAACCGGCTCCGGATTATCCCAGGGCGAGGGCGCGCGCGTGAAAAGGCTGTGTAGAAATATCGTCAACTGGGCCTCAAATCCGAAATCGAGATAAGCGCAACGTCCGCGGTCAGGGGCGGGACGTTCGCATTCTTGTTGGCCGGTCATCGAGGCGAAGGTCGGAAAGCAAACCGCGCCGATGGCCGATGGCCATGAAAAATCAGCCGACTTTTCGAGGATAATCTGCTGTTTGAACGGCGAAGTCCTGCGGCGCCGGCGCTGCGGGCAAGGCGAAACGATCCGGCAATCCGCGGTCGTCGTTCTCGGCGTCCGAATTGTCCGGATCGGTTTCTCCAATCGCGCGGGGCCCCGCCTGAGCGGCTGCGATCAGCCGGAAATAATGCTCGGCGTGCTGGAGATAGTTCTCCGCCGACACCGGATTGCCGGCGGTGTGGGCGTCCCTCGCCAGTTGAAGATATTTATCGGCTATGTGCCGCGCGGTTCCGCGTATTTTGACGTCCGGCCCATTCGATTCATAAGCACGGGTCAGCGGGTTGGAGTCGCGGCGGGCGCCCATCGGGCGGCTCTGAGACCGGTTATTCTGGTAAGGTTTCATCTATTGTCCTCAAATTTTCATGGCTCATCTTCGCATTGTCGCTGTTTCCTCGGTTCGAGCCTCCCGGTCATGGATCGGCTTTGTCGGCGACCGGCGCGGACGAAAGCATTTCGTGCGGGCCGGCGTCCCGATGCGGCGTCGTCCTGAAAGCGGAAACCAGCGCCAGACCGAGCAGCAGCACGAGAATCGCAGGGACGAGGGGGCTCCAGCCAGGGGCGTTGGACTTAAGGGCGTTGGACTTGGGGGCGTTAGACTTGGGGGCGTTAGCCTTTGGGGCGTTAGCCTTGGCGCCGACGAAAGGAATGTTCCTGTTGGCGCGCGCGACGGGAAGAAGGGCGAAAAGGCGGTTGGCGATGGCGACGCCATCAGCGGCGCCGCGCTCCGGGACCATGCGAGCGAGCACGTCAAGGGCGGCGGTTTTCGGCAATTTCGCGATGCGGGCCGCTTCCGTCCAAGGATCGGCCCCGGTGCGCGCAATCGCTGAAATGATCGTCAGCGGCGTTCCGTTCCCGTCGTCGCACACGATGGCATAGAGGAAAGGCTCGAATTCCACGCCAAGCGGCGGAAAGGCTTGCGACACGCTCACCCCCAATCCCTAAGCTCCGCCTTCTTTTGACGGACTGTCCAGTGACGCCAATCAGTGACGCCAATCAATGACGCCAATCTCCCGGCGCGATCGGCAATTCTCCGGACACATCGACATGCGCGACGTCGCCTGCCGGAGGCGACTTCGTGTCTGAAAAACGGAGATCGAGGCGACGGCCTTGATCGGTCAGAAGCTGAAGGTCGGAGCGACCGAACAGACTTTTCAGGACTTCAGCCGGCATCTGGATTTCGCCACAACCCGTGACGCCCGCGGCGGCGCGAAAATAGCCGTCGAAATCGAATGTCGCCGGCGCGATCTTCTCGCCATTTCGCGTGACGACCCCATGTCCGGAAATTCCACCGAGATAGCGCAGCGCTGTTGTTTTCATGGCCATGGCCTCACCTGTTCTCCCCATCGGCCTTCAAGGCGTCGGCCAAGTCGTCGACCAAGCCGTCCGCGTCGATGGCGATCATTTGTTCCGATCCGCCAGACGCCGCCAGGGACGGCAGGCGCAACATCGTCGCGATGCGGCGAAAGGCGAGAAACGACAGCCCTGAAATTTCCTCTTCGTCGGTCGCCAGACGATAGATTCCCGCCGGCTGCGGACGTTCCGATTCAGGCAGGGTGAAAGGCCGCCTGAACGTCACGGTCGTTTCTGTGGTTCGGACGGGCATGGGCCTTCCCTCGGAGTACGCTTTGCGTATCGCTTTAGAGCCTTTTCCGTTCCTTCGGAATCGGAAGAAGTCTCTAGTTAATTGTTTTAACGCATATTCTTGTCCAAAAAGTCTGCAACTTTTTGGGAATATGGCTTCGCTTATTGTTTCACCGCATATTCTTGGCCAAAAAGTCTGCAACTTTTTGGGAATATGTTCTAGCGAGACGTCTTCGGCGGCTTGATCGGCGTCAGCTTGCCCGCCGCGAACAAGGGCGGGGCCGGATCGGCGGTCGGCTTGATCGCTTTCGGCTTCTTGGCTTCGCGGTTGCCGCGTTTGCGTTCCTGGGCCATGACAAACTCCTGATCTCGCGCCGCCAGAGCATTTTCTGTTCCTCGGAAGGGTGCTCTAGCTTATTGTTTCACCGCATATTCTTGTCCAAAAAATCTGCAACTTTTTGGGAATATGGCTTCGCTTATTGTTTCACCGCATATTCTTGTCCAAAAAGTCTGCAACTTTTTGGGAATATGGCTTCGCTTATTGTTTCACCGCATATTCTTGTCCAAAAAGTCTGCAACTTTTTGGGAATATGCTCGTGACGACGCGCTCGCGCGATATGCAAAGCCCCGCAACCCTTTCCAGGCGCGGGGCTTCGCAAGCGCGGGCGGGGTGAAGTCGCATCGTGCGCACTAAAAAATCGCTGGCCAAGCCGCCAGTACATCCGTGGTCGACCTGAAAAAGCGCCGGCGATCGCCGCCGATTTTACGAGCCCAAATCCGCCAACGGAAAAATGTCAGAGCACGATTTCAAGCTTTTCGGCCGACATTTTGCCGCTCTTGCGGTCCGCGACAAGCTCGAAGGACACTTTGTCGCCCTCGCGCAATTGATTGAGCCCGGACCGCTCGACGGCGCTGATGTGGACGAAGGCGTCCTTGCCGCCATCATCCGGCGCGATGAAGCCGAAGCCCTTTTCGGAATTAAACCACTTTACGGTTCCCTGAGACATGGAAACCCCTTTCCGGAAACGCTATAAATGCTCGTCAACAGACGGTCGAAATCGCATTCTTTAGCAAGTTGATTGTAAGGCGCTGTCGAGTATTTTTGGTAAAAGACTACATTTGCAACGCACATCTCGACATTCAAGATATAGGTTGTTTTGAAAAAATTACAAGCGACAATGGGTCTTATATTTAAGAGGCGACGACCATATGAGCCAAGGTTGTCGCGGGAAGGCGTTGTGGACGGTCATGCGGCTCATTGGCCGCCTTGGCGCGCGCCAAGGGCTGCGCGCCTGATCGAGGGGATGCTAGAGCTTGTTCGGTGAACTCCCGTTCACCGAACAAGCTCAAGTTTTTTGTTTTCACGCATTTTCTTAACGCGAACCGGCATCCACTTCGCTTGAAAATGCTAGTATGGACCGCCCGCGCGCCTTTCCCGTTGGAGACTTGGTTGATCACATTTCAAATCCAGCACAAGACGACCTATCGCTACCGGCAGCCGGTAAGCCTCGGGCCCCATCGTCTGATGCTGCGGCCGCGCGAAAGCCACGACCTGCGTCTGGTTTCCAGCGACGTGAAGATCAATCCGAACGCAACGCTGACCTATTCACAGGACGTGTTCGGCAACACCGTCGCGGCCGCGGTCTTCGGCGCAAACTCCGACACGCTCGTGATCGACAGCATCACAAAACTTGAACTCGCCGCCGATCCCTGGCCGGTGTTCGATGTCGCGCCGTCGGCCATGGTCTATCCCTTTCGCTACGCTGATGACGAGCGGACCGATCTCGGCGCCTTGATGTTCCAGCAATATCCCGATCCGACAGGGCGATTGCGCGATTGGACATGGGCTTTCGTCCGTGGCGTCCAGACGGACACATTGGCGCTGCTCAAGGATCTCTGCATTGGCGTGTCGCAATGGATCAATTATCAGAGCCGAGATGATGAAGGCGTCCAGTCTCCGATCCAAACCCTCGATCGCGGCTGGGGCTCGTGCCGCGATTTCGCGGTCCTGTTCGTCGAGGCGGCGCGTTGTCTCGGCTTTGGCGCGAGAATCGTATCCGGTTATCTCTTTGTTGCGAATGCATTGACCTACGGGGCGGTCGGCGGCGGCTCGACCCACGCCTGGGCGGAAGTTTACCTGCCCGGCGCCGGGTGGGTCACCTTCGATCCGACCAATCGCAGCGTCGGCGGCTTTAACCTGATCCCCGTGGCGGTCGCGCGCGACATCAGGCAAGCGATGCCGGTGACCGGCAGTTTCGTCGGCGCCTCGGACGCTTTTCTCGGCATGTCGGTTGAGGTCGAGGTCATGGCTCTGGCGTGAAATCGCCAAAGGGCTGGGAGCATCGCAGGCCTCGATCGTCGCGCTCCGGCGCGGATTAAAAACCTTCATCCAGACGAAGTTCATGTTGCGCCGATTTTTCCCGCGCCTCCATGGCGCCGCCGCCGAATGCGCTTATCTATTGAAATGAACAGCTCAAGCTCCCCGACGGCGCGCGTGGTTCTGCGCCAGAGGGGAAGATTCCGCCAGGGCGCGACAACGCCGAACCAAGCACAGGCACGGAGATGGAAAATGAGGACGAGCAGCGCATTGCCAGGGCTGATCTTTGTCGTCATCGCCGGCCTTGGCGCACGGCTGTCCGGTTGAGTTTTGGTGGACAGGCTGCACGGCATTGATTCTACTCTGTTCAGAGGGTTTGGCGACTCATCTGGACACGAGAAGGAAAAACGCCGTGCAGCATCAAACTAGCGTGTTTCACGCTCTGACCAAGCTGATTCCATGGGGCGCCTTCGATGGGCTTGTGGAAAAGCACAGTGCCGACGCCCGCATTCGCAAGCTGACGACTAAAAACCAGCTTCTGGCCATGCTTTACGGGCAGCTGGCGGGAGCGGAGAGCTTGCGCGATATTGTCGGCGCGTTCGACAGCCATGGGTCGAAACTTTATCATCTGGGCGCTGCCAAACTGTCGCGTTCTACCCTGTCCGACGCCAATTCGCTGCGCAGCGCCGATGTGTTCACCTCGCTCTTCACCAGGCTTGTCGGGCAGGCTCTGCCGGGCTTTCGCAAGAAATTGCGCGAGCCCTTGCTGCTGATCGATTCCACCAGCTTTCGCCTGAGCGCCCTGTCCGCCGATTGGGCGCGCTTCTCGGCCAACGCCTGCGGCGCCAAACTGCATGTTGTCTATGATCCCGACGCGGACTGCCCGATCTACGCCTCGCTGAGCAGCCCGAAAATCAACGACATTGTCGCCGCCAAGGAGATGCCCATCGACCCCATGGCGACCTATGTATTCGACCTGGGCTATTACGATTACGGCTGGTGGGCCGATCTTGATGCCGCCGGTTGTCGGATCGTGACGAGGCTGAAAACCAACACCCGGCTTTCCAATGTCGTCGAAAGCGCGGTTCCCCCCGGGGGCGATATCCTGAGTGATCGGATCGGCCTCTTGCCGCAGCGGCTCGCGGCGAGCCGGAAAAATCCATTTTCCGACCCGGTGCGCGAGGTTTGCGTACGCATCGAAACCGGCAAGATTTTGCGCATTCTTTCCAATGATATTGACGCGCCCGCCGCCGAGATCGCGGCGCTCTACAAACGTCGCTGGCAGATCGAATTGTTCTTTCGCTGGATTAAACAAACATTGAAAATCAATCACTTCCTCGGCCGAAACGAGAATGCCGTCCGCATCCAGATCGCCGTGGCGCTGATCGCCTTCGTGCTGCTGCGCCTCGCCCATGCCGCTCAAAACGAAGTCGAAAGCCTCCTCAGCTTTACGCGCCTCGTCCGAGCCAACCTTATGCACCGAAGGCCAATCGACCGACTGCTCGGACCGCCCCCGACAACAAGCCAATGCCCTAACCAATTCACAATCGAGTTCAGCCCATGCTGAACCGGACAGCCGTGGCCTTGGCGGGGGATTCGCGTCACTGGGCTATAATGGCGGAAATTATAACGAAACCCTGGCGACGGCTTTCGCCGCTGTCATCCTCGCCATCGCGGCAGCGTCCTCGATCAAGATCGCGGATCAGTGGAACAGGGTCGTGGTGCTGCGGCTGGGGCGCTTCCGTTCGCTGGAAGGGCCAGGACTGTTTTTCATCATCCCGATCATCGAAACCGCGCCGTACTGGATTGACACGCGCGTCATCACCACCTCGTTCAAGGCCGAAAAGACGCTGACCAAGGACACGGTGCCGGTGGATGTCGACGCCGTATTGTTCTGGAGGGTCATCGACCCGAAAAAGGCGGCGCTTGACGTCGCCGATTATGGCGGCGCCATCAGCTGGGCCTCGCAAACGGCTCTGCGCGACGTGATCGGCAAGACGATGCTTTCGGACATGCTGGAAGGAAGAGAAAAAATCAGCGCGGAGCTGCAAAGGATTATCGACGTGCGCACCGAGCCATGGGGCGTCAACGTCATATCGGTCGAGGTCAAGGACGTTCTTATTCCTGCGGCCCTCGAGGATGCGATGTCGATGCAGGCCCAGGCCGAGCGGGAACGGCAGGCCCGCGTGATTCTCGGCGATTCCGAGCGGCAGGTGGCGGAAAAATTCGCCGACGCCGCGCGGACCTATGTCAATGATCCTGTCGCCTTGCACCTCAGGGCGATGAACATGCTCTACGAGGGTTTGAAGCAGAATTCGACGATTGTCATCGTGCCCAGCACGGCCGTCGACTCGATGCAGCTCGGCGGTTTGGCCGGACTTACGGCGCTCACGATGGGACTGGGCCAGGACGGCGCCAATCAAGACAGGCGCGCGACGCAGCCCGGTCCATCGTCAGAACCGAAGCCCGTCTGAATTGGCGGGGTCGGCTTTGAGGCGTCCGTCGCCGCGCCTTGCTTGACCGCCCGCCCGCTTTGGCGAAAGATTGCGCAAAAGGGCCGAGATCATGCGTCGAATCCTGTCCGCATCCCTTCTGCCGCCGCTGCTCGCGCTTTCCGCCTGCAACGCCAATCGGCCGGAGCCGGAAGTGGCGCTGCCGCAGGCGCCGGTCGAGACCGTTTTGCGCGTCTCGCCGCATGCGAGCGAGGGCGGCTGCGCGGCGGAGATCGACCGCTATCGCGGCATCGTGGAGCGTGACGCGAAGACCGGCTTTGTCGATCAAACCGTCGCCGCGCAGATCCGCAGCGAGATCGGCGAGGCTCAGGGCGCCTGCGACGCCGGCGACCAGTTGCGGGCGCGTTACCTTCTCCACGCGAGCCAGCAGCGCCACGGCTATCCGCAGGGCTGAGCCGCAAAGGCGTCGCGCAGATAAACCTGGATGAAATCCGGCATCCTCTCCGGGTCGATGTCCTGTGGGCCGAACACGGCGTGCAGGCGCACCAGCTCCGGCTCTTTTTCGCGCGCCAGAAAATCCGCCGCTTGCGCCACGGCCTGTTGCGCCGTGAGCGGCAAGAGCCGTTGCTGGATACAGGCGATCTTTACGCCCGCAACGACGACGCGCCATCCCGGAGCCGCCGGCGCCTCCTCCGGCGAAAAGCCGGTCTCCTCCGCCATTTCCCGGGCGACGCTGGCGGCGAGATCGACTTTTTCGCCGAAAATATCGCTGCGGTCGGGCGTGCCGGCGGCGAAATAGATGTTTCCGGCGTTCATGGTGTGCGGCCCCATTTCGCCGAGCAGAAAGGCGCCGTCGCGCGTGCGCAAGGCCGCCATGGAAAAGCAGTTGAAGGCCCCGTCGGACGGCGTCCCGAAGGCCCGCCAGGCGTGAAAATTGCGAAAATCCGTCTCGAAAAAGGCGCCGCGCAGCACATCGCCCTCGGGTGAGGAAAAAATCTCCGGATCGCGCATCAGCAAAATCTTGCCGTCGAACAAGGCCGGCTTTTCGGCGCGCGCGCGCGCCCAATCGGCGTCGATCCGCGCCGCCTCGCGGGTCGCGAAATCCCAAGAGTCGGGGCGAAAGGCGGTTTCCAGCCGCGCGACGCGACGCAGGCCAGGGGCAAGGCCGGACATTTCCGCTCCTCATTGGTTGGCGTGTTCCGCGAATCCGTTATCCTGTTTTGGCGGAGGGAAGCAATTGGCGGCGCATTTCGATCTGGAGCCTTACAAGGCGCCCCTGCTTTTCCTGGGCGTGGCGGGCGTGGTCGTGCCTCTGTTTCGCCGTCTGCGCGTCAGCCCGGTACTGGGCTTTCTCATCGCCGGCATGCTGGTCGGCCCGCATGTGCTGGGCCGGCTCGACGCTGTGCTGCCTTTCCCACTTCCGGTCCTCGCCAATACCCAGAATGTCGCCGCCGTCGCCGCTTTCGGCGTGGTTTTCCTGATGTTCAACATCGGGCTGGAGCTGTCGCTGGAGCGCCTCGTGCTGCTGCGCCGCTTCGTGTTCGGCCTCGGCGCGCTCCAGGTCGCCGTCACCGGCGGCGCGCTCTATCTCATCGGGCGGGCGCTTGGCCTCGCCCAGCCGGCGGCGATCGTGACCGGCGCGGCGCTGGCCCTGTCCTCGACCGCGATCGTCGTGCCGGTTCTGGCCGAACAGCGGCGGCTCACCACCCTCACCGGCCGCGCCATCTTTTCCGTCCTGCTGTTCCAGGATCTGCTGGTGGCGCCGCTGCTGTTTATGGTGGCGATGCTGTCCGACCCGTCGGCGCAGGCCTCGCCGCTGCTCGCCTTCGCCCCGGCCTTGATCGCGGTGGCGGCGATTGTCGGAATCGGGCGCCTGTTGCTGCGGCCTCTGTTCCAGCTGGTCGCCGCGACCCGCTCGACCGAGCTTTTCATGGCGGCCTGCCTGCTGGTGGTGATCGCGACCGCCGTCACGGCGGCGGCGTCCGGCCTGTCCATGGCGCTCGGCGCCTTCATCGCCGGGCTGCTGCTGGCCGAAACCGAATTCCGCCGCGCCATCGAAACCGCGATCGACCCGTTCAAGGGCCTGTTGCTCGGCCTGTTCTTCGTCTCTATCGGCGCCAGCCTCGATCCCCTGGAAGTGATCGCTCATCCCGGCGCGACGCTCGGAGTCGCTTTCCTGCTCACTCTGGTCAAGGCGCCGCTGATCGCCGGCTTGGCGCGCTTTTTCAGGCTGAAATGGCGCCAGGCGGGCGAAATTGGCCTGCTGCTCGGACCGGGGGGCGAATTCGCTTTCGTCATCCTGTCTTCCGCCGCCGCGTCCGGCCTCCTGCCGCGAGAACTGGCCGCCGAGCTGCTGATCGGCGTGACCTTGTCGATGGCCATGATCCCTTTGTTCGCCGCTTTCGCCGCGCGCGTCCGGGCCGTGTCCGGGCCTGTCTTGACCGGTCCGGAGCCTACGGGGCTTGCGCCCGCCTCGCGCGTGCTGATCGTCGGCTATGGCCGGGTCGGTCAGGTGGTGGGCGACCTGATGCGCGTCCACAAGGTCGATTATCTGTGCCTCGAAGGCGACGCCCGCATCGCCGCCCGGGCCCGCGCGCGCGGCGAGCCGGTCTATTGGGGCGACGCGACGCAAAAAGATTTTCTGGCGCGCTGCGGCCTCGCCGACGCAAGGGCCTTGATCGCGACCATGCACACGCCGAGCGCGGTGGACGCGGTGGTCAAACTGGCGCGCGCCGAGCGGCCCGACCTTACCATCGTCGCCCGCGCCCGCGACGCCGCCCACGCCCGCGCGCTTTACAGGCTCGGCGCGACCGACGCCGTGCCGGAAACCATGGAGGCCAGCCTGCAATTGTCGGAAGCGGCCTTGGTCGATATCGGCGTGCCGATGGGCCTGGTCATCGCCTCGATCCACGAACAGCGTGACATCTACCGCAAGGCCTTGATCGCCGACGAAAGCCAGATCGCGCCCCCGCGCCCGTTCAAGGCGCGGCGGATGAAGCGGTGAGCGGGAGCCGCGCGACCGTTTTCGAACATGCGAGCCTCCGGTCACGCATCAAATTTCCGTATTCTTATCCCGTTATTCCGGTGAACGCGGGGGGCGAAGGTCTCGCCTGGCCGGCTATCGCAAGCTGCTGCAAAGATGAGGCGACATGAGCCACGACGGGCGCGCAACCCTGAGCAAAGTTCCCGAAGTCACGTTCGGTTTCTGGATCGTCAAGGTGCTCGCGACGACGCTCGGCGAGACCGGCGGCGACGCGGTCACCATGTCGATGAAACTTGGCTATGCCGTCGGAACCCTGATCTTTTCGGCCGTTTTCATCATCGCCGTGATCGCCCAGATTCGCGCAAAAAGCTTCAACCCCGCTCTCTATTGGCTGACCATCGTCGCCACCACCACGGTCGGCACGACCATGGCGGATCTCGCCGACCGCTCCTTCGGGATCGGCTATGCCGGCGGCTCGTCGCTGCTGCTGGCGCTGCTTTTCGCTTCGCTCGCAGTGTGGCGGTGGACGGAGGGGAGCGTTTCGGTGGCGACGGTGACCACGCCAAAGGTCGAAGCTTTCTACTGGACGACTATTCTGTTTTCACAAACGCTCGGCACGGCGCTCGGCGACTGGATGGCGGGCGCCAACGGTCTCGGATTCGGCGGCGGCGCGACGGTTTTCGGCGCGGCGATTCTCTTGACCGCCGCGCTTTATTATTTCACCGACATTTCACGGGTCGCGCTGTTCTGGGCCGCCTTCATCCTGACCCGGCCTCTCGGCGCAACCGTGGGCGATCTTCTCGACAAGCCGCGCGATCTCGGCGGGCTGGCCTTGAGCCGCTATGCCGCGTCGGCCGTGTTGATCGTCGCCATCGTCGCCATGGTCGTCCTTATTCCGCAACGGGCGGGATCGCATCCATCAACACGAGACAGGGCATAGCGTGAACGCGGTTCCTGACAGGGAAGCGCGATGAGCGAAAGCGACCCGCCGCTCGCGGCAAATGCTGACATCCCAACGCGGTCGACTATTGGACGCGCATTTTCGGGAATTTTTCCCGATTTTTCTGGAATAGCTTCCCAATAGTGTGACATTGCTGTCACATCGCGCCAGGGAATGAATTGTTAACCTTGGTTTGGCGTTCAAATTCGCGAGCGAAGCTGGTTTGATCCGCAACGAAGGCAGGGCGCGACAAAAACAGCCGCCTGCCATCGACGATCGGGGAAACGACCATGAACCGCCTTCGCGCAGCCCTTCTGGCGAGCGTCGCCGTCTTCGGCCCGCCGTCGCTCGCCTTGGCGCAAAGCGGCCAGCCGCTTCCCGATATCGACGTGACCACCGACGTTCCGACCGCCGCGCCGCGCGTCGTCGCGCCGGCTCCTACCCCGGCCTCGGCCCCGGCCGCCGCGCCCGCGGCGGAAACGGCCGCCGCCGTCGCGCCGTTCAATTTCACCCAGGACGTGACGCCCGCCAACAACACCCGCATCGACGCGCAGGAAATCCAGCGCACCGGCTCGCCGGACGCCGCCGCCGTGTTGAAGCGCGTCGCGCCGAGCGTCGATATCCAGGGAACCTCCGGCAATGAGCTGACGCCCGACGTGGTCTATCGCGGCTTCGTCTCCTCGCCGATCCAGGGCGCGCCGCAGGGCCTCGCCGTCTATCAGAACGGCGTGCGCGTCAACGAGGCCTTCGGCGACACGATGAACTGGGACGCGATCCCGACCTTCGCCATCGCCTCGATGGACGTGATCTCCAGCAATCCGGTCTATGGACTCAATGCGCTGGGCGGCGCCATCAATATCAAGATGAAGGACGGCTTCACCTCCCAGGGCGGCCAGCTCCAATTGTCCGGCGGCTCCTATGGCCGGCTTCAGGGCGCGCTGGAATATGGCAAGCAGGTCGGCGACTTCGCCTTCTATGGCGCGCTCGAAGGCGTGCAGGACAACGGATTCCGCAATGTCGGCAGTTCCGACATTCGCCGCTTTTACGGCGACCTCGGCTATCGCCCCAATGGCAATGAATTCCACATCACCGCCAGCCTCGCCGACAATCTCTTCGGCGCGACCGGCCCGGCGCCGATCCAGATGCTGCAGCAATATTGGGGCAGCGCCTATACCACGCCGCAGAGCCAGCATTACCAGATCGGCCAGATCGCGCTTTCGGGCAATGTGAGCCTGTCGCCGAGCTGGACGCTGAGCACCGACGCCTATGTGCGCCGCTATATCCAGCATACGGTGGACGGCAACAGCACCAATGTGCAGGTCTGCGCCGATCCGGCGCTGCTGTGTTTCAACGACCCCGCGACGCCGGCCAATGGCCTCAACGGGCAGCAGCTCGCCAATCCCTTCGGGCCCAATCCGGTGTTTGGCGAGATCGACCGCTCGACTTATCTCACCACCAGCGTCGGCGGCGGCGCCCAGCTCAGCAACACCGACACTTTGTTCGGCCTGAAGAACCACGCGACGCTCGGCGCGAGCTTCGACTATGGGACGACCAATTACACCGCTTCGCCCGAACTGGGCCTGGTGCTGCCCAATTATTACACCGCCGGAACCGGCATTCTGATCGGAAACTCCGGAACTCCGGTCACCGAAGGGCCGGTCGACATCAATTTCTACAATCGCTATTTTGGCATCTACGCCCTCGACGCGCTGGAGCTCTCCGACAAGCTGACCCTTTCCGCCGGCGCGCGGCTGAACATGGCGTCGATCTCGCTGTCCGACCAGCTCGGCGGCGCTGTCAACGGCAACGACCAGTACAACCACCTCAACCCCATGGTCGGCCTGACCTACAAGATCACGCCGGACCTGCTGGCCTATGCCTCGTTCTCGGAAGCCAATCGCGCGCCGACGCCGCTCGAACTCGGCTGCGCCAATCCGCAGCAGCCCTGCATCATGGCGAGTTTTCTGGTCAACGACCCGCCGCTCCAGCAGGTGGTGGCCCAGACTTTCGAAGCCGGCCTGCGCGGCCAGCAGGTTCTGGCCAACGACTGGGGCGCGCTGGGCTGGAAGGCCGGCGTCTATCGCACCCTCAGCCTCAACGACATCCTGAACGTTCCCGATCCCGTCATGCAGGGCTATGGCTATTTCACCAATGTCGGCGACACCTTGCGGCAAGGCGTCGAAGCCCAGCTCAATTATCGCAAGGGCCCGGTCACCGTCCGCGCCAGCTACGCCTATATCGACGCCACTTTCCGCAATTACCTGACGCTCGGCTCGAACAGCCCCTCGGCCGACGCCAACGGCAATATTTACGTCATTCCCGGCGACCAGATCCCGCTGATCCCGCATCAACGCGCCAAGCTCAGCCTCGACTGGGACGTCGATTCCAAGACGCGGATCGGCGCCGACCTGCTGATCACCGGGCCGATGCGTTATTTCGGCGACGCCTCCAACCAGCAGCCCCTGCTGCCGGGCTACGCCACGGTCTCGCTCAACGCTTCGTACAAGATCACCAAGGATGTCGAGGTTTTCGCGCGCGCCGAAAATCTCTTCAACCAGCGATTTTATACTTATGGAACCTATTTCGACACGACGCAGCTCTACGGCGCCTTTACCAATCCCGAAATGATGGTCCCGGGCCAGCCGCTGTCGGTCTATGGCGGCGTGCGGGTAAAATTCTGAGCCTCGAAGGCGTCAAACGATCCCGCCGTGTTTGCAGGCGGCGAGGAAGAAGGCGACCTTCTGGCGGACCCGGGTTTCGGTTTCGCCGCGCAGATCCTGCACCTTCTCGCCCGACAAGGCGCGCATCAGTGGCGGCAGCAGCACCAGATCGAGGAAATAGCGCGCCGCGAGCGCATAGCGATCGCCCTGCGCCTCGGGGAGATGGGCGAAAGTGTCGCATCCGGTGACGTCGGCCAGCATCTGCGCAACGATCTGGCCGCTGTGCTCACGCGCCATCTGGATGACATTGCGCACCAGGTCGGGGATGCGGCGCGCCTCGCCGACGGCGACGCGGACGATGCCGACATAATCCTCGGTCAGGGTCTCGTCGAGCACGGCGACGGCTATGTCGAACAGCCGCTCCTCGATCGTCGCGCCGGCGAGCTCGTGGGCCTTCACCCGCGCATAGCGTTGGCGAATGCTGCGGGTGAGCGTCGCCTCGAACAAGGCCTCCTTGTTGGGAAAGCGGGCGTAAATGGTCGGCTTGCCCGAGCGCGCGGTCTCCGCGATCAGGTCGATGGACGCGCCCTCGAAACCGCGTTCCAGAAAAACCTTGTGCGCGGCGTCGAGAATGCGTTCCTCGACCTGGCCGGCGCGTTCGGCCGGCGGGCGGCCGCAGCGGATTTTCGGCGGCGCCGGCGCCTTTTTCGCCGTCTGTTCCCTTTCGATCGTTTCCATCGTCCTGCCGTTGAAACGCCGCCTCGGCGGCTCATCCTTGCAAGATAGCGATTTCACGTTTGCGTGTAAAGTGAACGATACCGTATCGTTCCATATTGACCTTTTTGCCGCAACGCGTTTACAAAACGATACCGTATCGTTTTTTCTATTTCCGGCGCCTGTGGATGGGCGGGAGAGTAGACATGTTCAAAGAGCGCATCGACGACCCGGGCGATCCGACCCGCAACGCGGCCGCCAGCCGCGTTCTGGAGCTTCCCGCGCGGCCAGAAAGGCCCGAGGACAAGCTTCGCGCCTTCGAATCCGCCCGCAAGGGCGAGGCCTTGGCTCTGGCCCCGGAAGCCGAAAAGGGTCCGGCGCCGGAACACCGGCGCGAGGCGCCTGCCGAGGCCGGCGAGGATCGCTCCCAAAAGGCCGCGTCGCGCCGCCGTCCCCTTGTCCGCGTTTTCGGCGTGGCGGCTTTGGCGGTTGCGGCCGGCGCCGGCGCTCTCTGGTGGGACAACGCCAGCCATTTCGAAGCCACCGACGACGCCTTCATCGCCTCGCGCCCAATCGGCCTCGCCCCGCAGGTTCCCGGTTTTGTCGCCCAGGTGCTGGTCACCGACAACCAGCATGTCGCCAGGGGCCAGACCATCGCCCGCATCGACGACCGCGATTATCTGGTCGCGCTCGCCCAGGCTCAGGCGAAAGTCGCGGTGGCTCAAGCCGGCGTCACGAATATCGACGCCCAGATCGCCGTGCAGCGGGCGCAGGTCGACGCCGCCCAGGCGCAGCTCGATCAGGCCCAGGCCGCGCTCGCTTTCGCGCGGCAGCAGGCGACGCGCTATGGCGAACTTGCGCGGACGGGTTACGGTTCGGTCCAGAACGCCCAGCAATATAGTTCGCAGCTGGCGCAGCAGCAGGCGGCGGTGAAAAGCGCTTCAGCTTCGCTCGAAGTGGCGCGCCGCCAGGTCGATTCCCTCCAGGCGCAGGCCAAGAGCGCCGAAGCCGATCTCGCCCAGGCCAAGGCCCAGCAGGATCAGGCCAAGCTCAATCTGTCCTATACCGATGTCGTCGCGGCCGAATCCGGGCGGGTGGTCGATCTCACCGCCGCGCCCGGCGAATATGCCCAGACGGGGACCAATCTCGCCATGTTCGTTCCCGACAGGGTCTGGGTGACGGCCAATTTCAAGGAGACCGAACTCGACCGCATGCGGCCGGGCGACCCCGTGACCTTGCGCATCGACGCCTATCCGGAGCGCCGGATTCGCGGCCATGTCGCCAGCGTCCAGCCGGGATCGGGCACGGCCTTCTCCCTGCTGCCGCCGGAAAACGCCACCGGCAATTATGTGAAGATCGTCCAGCGCGTGCCGGTCAAGATCGAGCTGGACAATCCGCCGCGGGATGTCGCGCTCGGCCCCGGCATGTCGGTCGTGCCGACCGTGCGCGTCGATCCTCACCCCTCGCTTAACGAGCGGCTGGTCGGGTTCTTCGACTCCAAGGCGCGGCGGTCATGAGCGTGGCGGCGGAATCCCGCGCCGCCTCCATCGGGGGCAACCCCTGGTTGATCGCGGTGGTGGTGGCGCTCGCCTCCTTCATGGAGGTGCTCGACACCACGATCGCCAATGTCGCCTTGCGCTATATCGCGGGCGGGCTCGGGGTCAGCGCCGATCAGGCCTCCTGGGTGGTGACGACCTATCTCGTCGCCAACGCCGTCATCGTCACCGCCACCGCCTTTCTCGCCAAAAGATTCGGGCGCAAGGGCTTTTTCCTGACCTGCCTCGGCCTGTTCACCCTGAGTTCGGTGGCTTGCGGCCTGGCGTGGAATCTCGATTCCCTTTTGCTGTTCCGCGTGTTGCAGGGCGTGGCCGGCGGCGGCATGGTGCCGGTGGCGCAGTCGATCCTGGCCGATTCCTTCCCTCCAGCCAAGCGCGGCCAGGCCTTTGCTTTGTTCGGCATCGCCGTGGTGGTGGCGCCGGTCATCGGCCCGACGCTGGGCGGCTGGCTGTCCGACAATCTCTCCTGGCATTGGTGTTTTCTCATCAACGGGCCGGTCGGCCTGCTGACCATGGCCGCCATCGCCGCGACGGTGAAAGGCGGCAAACCCGCTGAGCGCGGCGCGCGCTTCGACGGAACCGGCTTCGCGCTGGTCGCGACCTTCCTCGGCGCGCTGGAAGTGGTGCTCGATCGCGGCCAGATCGAGGACTGGTTCGGATCGAATCTGATCGTCACCTTCGCCCTGATCTCAGGCCTGGCCCTGCTGCTGCTGATCCCGTGGGAAATCCGCCAGCGCCATCCGGTGGTCGATTTCAGGCTGCTAGTCTCGCGGCAGTTCGGTTCGGCTTTTATCGTCATGCTGGCGACCGGCGCCATTCTGCTGGCGACGACCCAGTTCATGCCGGAGCTGGTGCAGGACGATTTCGGCTATACCGCGACCTGGGCCGGCCTCTCGCTTTCGCCCGGCGGCGTGGTCGCCATGCTGATGATGTTCGTCACCGGCTTTTTGTCGCGTAGCGTCCAACCCAAATATCTCATCGCCACGGGCGCGGCGGTCGTCGCCTTCTCGATGTTCGGGCTGAGTCGTATCACGCCAGATCTCGGCTTCTGGTTCTTCGCCGGCTGGCGCATGGTGATCAGCATCGGCCTGCCCTTGATCATCGTGCCGATCCTCGCCGCCTCCTATGACGGCCTGCGGCCGGACCAGACCGACAACGCCTCGGCGCTGATGAACGCCGCGCGCAACACCGGCGGCTCGATCGGCGTGTCGCTGGCCTCCAATGTGCTGGCCAACGCCGGGCAGTTCCACACCACCCTGCTGGCCGCCGACGTGACCCCGTCGAGCGTCTCCTATCAGCGCGCGCTGGCCCAGGCGACCCAATATTTCCTGGCCCATGGCTCGGCGCTCGGCGCGGCGAAACAGCAGGCCTTCGCCTGGATCGGCCAGCAGGTCCAGAGCCAGGCTTCCTTGCTCGCCTATATCGATGTGTTCAGAACCCTGATGCTGCTCTCGCTCGCCGCCATCCCGCTCGCCTTGCTGCTGCGCAAGGTCAAGCTCGGCGGACCAGCGCCGATGGGCCATTGAGACCGATCGGCGCCGGTTGCGGGCTCAATAAGCCGCTTCCTTGACCGGCTCGGCGTAATAGGCGTTCAGGATCGAATGGCGCGGCTTGTCGTTGGCGACGCGGATTTCGTCGCGGCCGTGCCAGCTCGTTCTGAACATGTTGTATTTCCAGTCGATCACCACGAAGGCGAGGCCGGTGTTGGGCAGGAAGGGCAAGGTCTTGTCCACCGCCAGGCCGTAATGCCGCAGGTCCAGCAGCCCCATCGGCGAAATCTTGAAGACGCTTGTGCCCAGATCCTTCTGGCTGTCGTCCTCCGGCATGTAGAGCAGCATGGTCAGCACTTTTCGCCGCGTATCGGGATGCGGCTTGATCGCATAGCCGTCATAATCCGCGTAAAGCACCGGGCGCGGATACATTTTGACCGGCCAGCTCTCCTGGCTGCCCTTGGCTCGGATGCGCAGGCCCTCGTCGAGCTGCTTGCGCAAAGCCTCCTCGATTTCGGGCGCGGACAGCACGTCCGACACCAGTTTCCACAAGCCCCGGCGCTCGTCGTCGCCGGCGTCGCAGGAGCCGTCGAACAGAGCGAACTGGCGGCGCGTGTTATGGCCGTTCAGATTGACGTAATTCGCCTCGTCGGGCCGTTTGGCGATCAGCTCCCGATAGAAATCCTCGGGCCAGAAATTCTCGAAAGCCATATGCGGATAGGGTTTCGAGAAGACCTTGGCGTTCGAAATCGACTGGACGCCATGGGCCACAAGCTCGTCATATCGGGAATCGCTCATACGTCGCCTCCGCCAAAAAAACCGGCGCGGACTATTCGCCCCGGCTTTTTTGCGGGCATTGATCTGGATCAGTTGGCGGCTGTTCATTCTTTTGGCCCTTTTCAAGGGCCGATGGGGTCAGATTTCCTCCGCGACCATGGCGATCGCGCCGCAGGGACATTCGCTGGCGCAGAGGCCGCAGCCCTTGCAGAAATCGTAATTGAATTCGAAGCCTTTTCCCGGTCCGAGCTTGATCACGGCATTGTCGGGGCACACGCCGTAGCAATTGTCGCACTCGAAGCAATTGCCGCAGGACAGGCAGCGCCGCGCCTCGTAAAGCGCGTTGCTTTCGTCCAGTCCCTGGACCACTTCCTCGAAGGTCGAGGAACGGCGCGCGATCTCCAGCGTCGGCCGCACGGTCTTGGGCGCCTCGCCGTAATACCACGTATTGAGCCGGTCGAAGGACGCCAGCTCATGGCGCGGCGGCGGCGAAAAAACCTCGCCGCGCAGAAAGGCGTCGATGTTGCGCGCCGCCTGTTTGCCATGGCCGATCGCCACCGTCACCGTGCGTTGCGACGGCGCCATGTCGCCGCCGGCGAAAATTCCTTCCGCGCCCGTCATCATATTCAGGCCGACCTGGACCATGCCGTCCTTGATCTCCAGGCCCGGCACGCCATTGAGCAAGGAAAGATCGACATCCTGGCCCAGCGCCAGCACCACGGAATCGGCTTCCAAAGTCTCGAATTCGCCGGTCGGCTGGGGAAAGCCCTTGTCGTCGAGCTTCATCTTCTCGACCGTGATCGATCCGGCCTCGACATTCTTGATGGTCGAGAGCCATTTCATCATCACGCCTTCTTCCAGCGCCTCTTCCAGCTCGAAATCATGCGCCGGCATTTTCTCGCGGGTGCGGCGATAGACGATGATCGCCTCTTCCGCACCCAGGCGCTTGGCGGTGCGGGCCACGTCGAGCGCGGTGTTGCCGCCGCCATAGACGACGACGCGGCGCCCGAGCAGAGGCTTGTCCTCGCCCTCCATCGAGCGCAGCACCTGCACCGCGTCGAGCACATGCGCCGCCTCGCCGGCCGGAATATAGGCGCGCTTGGCGATATGGGCGCCGACGGCGAGAAAGGCGGCGTCATAGCCGCCCTCTTTGATCGTCGCGTGCAAATCGGCGACCTTGGCGTTGTATTCGATCCGCACGCCGAGATCGGCGAGGCGCTCGACCTCGGCGTCTAGGATGTCGCGCGGCAGGCGATATTTGGGAATGCCGAAACGCATCATTCCGCCCGGCGCCGGACCCGCCTCATGAATTGTCGGCGCATGGCCGAGCAGCGCCAGCTGATAAGCGGCGGAAAGCCCCGCCGGCCCCGCGCCGACGACCAGAACCTTCTTGCCGCTCTTGTGCGCCGGCGGCGTAAAACGCCAGCCCTTGGCGATCGCCATGTCGCCCAGAAAGCGCTCGACCGAATTGATGCCGACGGCGGAATCGATCTGGGCGCGGTTGCAGGCGCCTTCGCAGGGGTGATAGCAGACGCGCCCCATCACCGCCGGCAGCGGATTGTTTCTGGTCAGCGCCCGCCATGCCGCTTCGTAATCGCCGGCTTCGGCGAAGCTCAGCCAGCCCTGGACGTCCTCGCCCGCCGGACAGGCGTCATTGCAGGGCGGCAGGCGATGGACATAGACCGGCCGGACGGTGCGCCACGAGCCAGTGTGGTTGGCGAGCGAGGTGCCGACATCCAAAGTGATCGCGAAATCATGATCCATGGAACGGCTCCCTAAATTTCTTCGTCTTCGCCCAGAAGGCCGTATTCGGCGATATGGGCGTCGCAGATCGCCTGCATTCGCGCGACGCGCGGATCGTCCACGCCGTCGCGGAACAGATGGGCGAAGCGCTTCTGCAGTTTCAGATATTCACGCACCGGAACCTGTTTTCGGATCTTGCGCGCCTGGGTGACGCGGCCGTGCTCCGCCTCGAAGATCGGATAAAGCCCGCATTCCACTTCGAGCCGCGCCAGCTTGATCGTGTCGCAGGAGGCCGCGCCCCAGCCGAGCGGACAGGGCACGCTGATCTGGATATAGCGCGCGCCATGGATCGACATGGCCTTCACGACCTTGTGCTCCAGATCGTGCAGGTCGGCGACCGTCGCCGTCGCGACATAGGGAATATTGTGGGCGACGGCGATTTTCGGCAGGAATTTGCCGGTGCCGAACACATTGCCCGGCTCCGGCCCGACCGCCGGCGTGGTCGCCGTGCGCGCCGCCGGCGGCGTGGCGGAGGAGCGCTGGACGCCGGTGTTCATATAGCCTTCGTTATCGTAGCAGATGTAGAGCACGTCGTCGTTGCGCTCGAACATGCCCGACAGGCACTGAAAGCCGATGTCGGTGGTGCCGCCGTCGCCGCCCTGGGCGATCACCCGCGTTTTCTTGTGCTTCACCCGCATCGCCGCCGCCACCCCGGTCGCCACCGCCGCGGCGTTGCCGAAGAGGGAATGCAGCCAGGGCAATTGCCAGGAGGTTTCGGGATAAGGCGTGGTGAAAACTTCCAGACATCCCGTGGCGTTGACCGCGATCAGATCGTTTCCGGTCGCGCGCATGGCGGCGTCGATGGCATAGCGCGCGCCGAGCGCCTCGCCGCAGCCCTGGCAGGCGCGATGGCCGCTGGTCAAGGCGTTCGAACGCTCCTCCGAAGCCTGGACCGTGCGCTCATCCTCGGCGACCAGACGATTGCCGACGGTGAACGTGCCCTTCTGATAGAATTTCAGTTTCTGCCGCGCCTCTTCGGGGGCAAGCGTTTTGGCTTCCGTCATGGCGCCCTCCCTCAAACCGGCGGCAGCGGGCTCGCCGCCGCGAGCTGCCGCAGAATATTTTCGGCGGTCGATCCCGACCGCCTGATCTTGCGGCCGCGATGGATTTCGCGCCCGACCGCATGTTCGTTGAGATCGAGGAAATGCGCGCCCTGCCACGGGTTCTCGACCGCCATATGAAACAGCCGGCGCAGGCTGGCGCGGGTGATCGGCCTGCCGCCGAGGCCCGCTATGGCCGAGTGAAGCCGGGGCCGCTGGTCGAGATTGCGCAAAGCGCCGTCGATATTGTCGGCGAGCGGCCCGCCGACGCCGACCGCGATGCTTTTCTCCACCACCACCACATTTTTGGCCGGCGCGAGGATCTTGCGCAGCTCCTCGACCGGGAGAGGCCGGTAGGAGACGATGGAAACCGCGCCGATCCTGGCGCCGTCCTCGCGCATTTCATCCACCACGTCATTGATCGTGCCGCAGACCGACCCCATGGCGACGACGATGGTTTCGGCGTCCTCGGCGCGATAGGAGCGCAGCAGACCGCCGCAGTCGCGGCCGAAGATCTTTGCAAGTTCGCCGGAAAAGGCGGGGATCAGCCGCAAGGCCTGCTGCTGCTTGTAATGGGCGAGGAAACGGACTTCGGTGAAGGCCTCGGGGCCGACCATGGCGCCGATGGAGGCCGGATGTTCCGGGTCGAGCACCTGCACCGGATCGTAGGGCGGCAGGAAGGCGTCAACTTGAGCCTGATCGGGAACATCGACGCGCTCGACGGCGTGGGTGAGAATGAAGCCGTCGACGCAGACCATCACCGGCATCGACAATTCTTCCGCCAGCCGGAAGGCGAGAATATGGAGATCGACCGCCTCCTGGTTGGTTTCGGCGAACAGCTGAATCCAGCCGGCGTCGCGCATCGCCATGGCGTCGGAATGGTCGTTCCAGATATTGATCGGCGCGCCGATCGCCCGATTGCCCAAGGTCATGACGATCGGCAGGCCGAGGCCCGCCGCGTTATAGACCGCCTCGGCCATGAACAGCAGGCCCTGCGACGCCGTGGCGGTATAGGCGCGGGCGCCGGCGGCGGAGGCGCCGATCGCCACCGAAAGCGCGGCGAATTCGCTCTCGACATTGATGAATTCGCAATTTTTCAGCTCGCCGGTCTTCACCAGCGCGCCGACGCCTTCCACGATATGGGTCTGCGGGGTGATCGGATAGGCGCAGATGACTTCCGGACGGCACAAGGCGATGGCCTGTGCCATGGCTAGCGAACCTTCGATTTGCTTCAGCATCGGCGCTCCTCATTTTTTTTTACCGGCCGGCGTCAGCCGGCCAAGCGTTTTTGATCGTCCGGCCAGTCGGCGCCGATGCCCGGCCCCTCGCCAGGCCGGCGGCATTACACAGTCGCGGCGCGTTCTTGGGACATGACGAGATCGTAAGCCTCCTGCGCGGCGGCGATATTGGCCTCGCCGACTTTGCCGGGAAAGGCTTCGGCGATGGCGCGCTTGACGCTTTCGAAATGGACCAGGCCGGTCAGCGCGGCGAAGGCGCCGAGCAGCGCCGCATTGGGCGCCGGCCGTTTCACATGTTTCAGCGCCAGCTCGGTCGCCGGGACGATCACCGCATGGCCTGGCGGCAGTTTTTCCACCACGCCGCGCAAATGCAGCTCGTCAAAGGTCTTGTTGGTGTTGAGCAGCAGAAAACCCTTTTCGCTCAGACCCGAAAAGACGTCGATCACTTTCAGCAGGGTCGGATCCTGGAGAATCACGCAATCGGGATCCTGGACCGGCTCGCGCAGGCGGATTTCCTTGTCGGCGATGCGGCAGAAGGCGACGACCGGCGCGCCGGTGCGCTCCGAGCCGAAACTGGGAAAAGCCTGGGCGTGGCGGCCATCGATGAAGGCGGCGACCGACAGCATTTCCGCCCCCGTCACGACGCCCTGCCCGCCTCGGCCATGAATGCGAATCTGGAACATTTCGCCTCCCGTCTTGCCGGCGCGCCGGCTTTCCGGCCCCACACTCCGTCCTTCGTGCGACTATTTTGTGAAATTGTCCATCCAAGGACGGCGTGACGTTTTGATGTCGCGCAAAGGCGGCCTGCCGCTTCACGCACGTCCGATCGCCACCGGAATCCGGCGGCGGCCGAAATTGCCGATCTTGGCGTCGAAACGGCCGGGAATCGCGGCGCCGCAGCCCGGACAGAACCCGCCCTGGGCCAAGGCGTGGCGCTCGATCTCGTACCAGTCGCGCACGATCAGGGGCGCGTGGCACTTGGGGCAAAAGGTCGTGTCGCCGGCTTTGTCGTGGACATTGCCGAGATAAACGTAATCGAGGCCCGCTTTCATCGCGATTTGACGCGCACGGACAAGCGTTTCGGGCGGCGTCGGCGGCGTGTCGAGCATTTTATGGGCGGGATGGAAGGCCGAGAAATGCAGCGGAACGTCGCGCCCCAGTTCGCGCGCCACCCAGTTCGACAGCGCCGTCAATTCCTCGTCCGAATCGTTCTGGCCCGGAACCACCAGAGTGGTCAGCTCGAGCCAGACATCGGTTTCGTGTTTCAGGTAAAGCAAAGTGTCGAGCACGGGCTGCAAATGGGCCGCCGCCAGCTTGAAATAGAAGTCGTCGGTGAAGCCTTTCAGGTCGATATTGGCGGCGTCGATCTTGGCGTAAAAATCTCGCCGGGCGCGGTCGTGCATATAGCCGGCCGAAACCGCGACCGTCTTGATGTTGCGGGCGTGGCAGGCGTCGGCGACATCCATGGCGTATTCGAGGAAAATCACCGGGTCGTTATAGGTGAAGGCCACGCTGCGGCAGCCGTGGCGCGCGGCGGCCTCGGCGATCTCTTGCGGCGAAGCCCGGTCCATCAGCCGGTCCATGTCGCGGGTCTTGCTGATGTCCGAATTCTGGCAGAATTTGCAGGCGAGATTGCAGCCCGCCGTGCCGAAGGAAAAAACGCTCGAACCGGGATAAAAGTGGTTGAGCGGCTTTTTCTCGATCGGATCAATGCAGAAACCCGAGGAGCGACCATAAGTCGTCAGGACGATTTCGTCGCCAGAGCGCATGCGCACGAAACAGGCGCCGCGCTGATCCTCATGCAATTTGCAATCGCGCGGACAGACGTCGCATTGGATGCGGCCGTCCTCGATTTCATGCCAATATCGGGTGGGATGGAACTCGGACATTACGATACAGTCGGCCCCGTTTCGGGCTCGCTCCATTTGACGACATGATAGCGGAAAAGGCGAAGGTCATCCGCCCAGAAATCCGGCGCCAGGCCGGCCTTCAGCTTGAGATGGGCGAGAAAATCGCGCGGATTGGGCAGATCGTCCCAGACCTGCGGCAGGAAAGTCGCGCGACGGCCCCGCCAATCCAGAACCAGGCCATCGACATGCAGCCTGACCTGGGCCAAAGCCTCGTCTTCCGAGCGTGCGGGAAAGGGTTGCAGCGGCGACAGAAGCGAGACTTCGACGCGGGTGAGGTTCAATTCGTGTGCGGCGAGGGGAGAAAAACGCGGGTCGCGCAAGGCCGCCGCGCGGGCGTTGGCCGCGACATCCTCCAGCAGCGGACGGTGGGCCTCAAGACTGCCGACGCAGCCGCGCAATGCGCCTTGCTTTTTCAAGGTGACGAAAGTCGCGCCTGGCTCGCGCAGCCAGGGCGCGGACACATCGGCCTCGGCCCTTCCGCCCAAGGCGAGCGCAATCGACGCGCGGGCGAGCGCGAGCAGGATGAGGCCGCGATCTTGGCCGCGATCTTCCATCTTCACGGCGGCGTCAGGCATTTCCAACCTTCCCTCCTTCGAGAAATTCTATCGCCGCATAACCGACGACCCTGTGCCGGTCGCCCGCCGTATCGCCGGAATTGCATTGCGCGACGAGGCGCGGCGTCAACCCGCGCCGGCGCGCCGCCTGCATCAGCCCGTCGATCGGCAAGGCGCCGCAGGCCTGCTGGAAAGAATCGAGCAATTCGCCGCGCAGAATTTTTTCGACCGTGTCATGGTCCTTTTTCTGCGCCACGTCATAGGGGAGATAATGCGACAGGTCGGAGCTGATGACGATCAGCGTCTCCGGCCCGCCCCACAGGACGTCGAGAACCTCGGCGACTTCCTCCACCGAGGCGTCGCCCACCGCCAGCGGAACCAGAGTGAAATCGCGCAGCACGCTTTGCAGGAAGGGCAACTGCACTTCGAGCGAATGTTCCTGCGCATGAGCGGCGCCGCTCACGCTCACCTGTTTCAGTCCGACCAAAACCCGGACCGCCTCCCGGTCGATCGCCACTTCGCCGAGCGGCGTCGAAAAACCATCGGCCTCGGGCAGAGCCAAGCCGCGCACGACGACGCGATGCGCCGGGCCAAGCAGGACCACGCGTCGGATATTCGCGGCGAAAGGCGCAAGCCGCGCAAAAGCGAGACCGGCGACCCGGCCCGAATAGACATAGCCGGCATGCGGCGCGATGAGCGCCTTGGGCTGCTCCGAGCCGGTTGGCTGCGAAGGCGGCTCCATCAGTTGGTTCAAGGTCTGGCGAAGCATCGCCGCGTCGCCCGGATAAAACGCCCCCGCGACGGCAGGTTGACGGATCACGAACTTCCCCCCTTCGGGAAACTTGCTGCTTCCCTCGCCTCAAATATAGGATCGGCCGGCCGTAAAGTAAGAGCCTGGCGGATGTCCGCACCCGAAAACGGGACGGCTCATTCGCGGCTTGCCGCGATCCATTTCAGCACGTCATTGTTCTTGCCGGACAAAAGCTTCAGCCATTTGGTCGAGTGAATCGCCTCGCCATCGCCGCGCCGCCAGAACTCGCTGACCAGCAGGACCTCAAAGGCCTTATGGCGGAGCCTGAGAATTTCGCTCTGGAAGCCATAGCCGGAGCCCGAAAAGGAATGGCGCTCGATGTTGCAGTCCGCCCCTTTCGCCGTCCAGCGGTGAAGCCCGCGCGCCGGGCAGGCCTTGTTGACGATGGTTTCGATGTCGCCGATCACGCGCGCGCGGGAGAGCCTCAGCATAGCGGCGCTCCTTCGAGCGGCGCGGCGCGAAGCTCCTGCGACAGGCCGGACAGGGCTTCGACCACGCCTTTGGCCTCGGCGGCCGCGCTTTCGATCGCCGCGCCGCGCGCCGCGCGTTTCTCGATCGCCATTTTCAGGGCCTCGCGGGTCGAATCGAGCGCGCCGCCGAGTCGCTCGCCCAAAGCCCTCTCGAAATCGCGCAAGGAATCCCCGATATTCTGCCTCAGCGACCAGTCGAGATTGGCGACATTGCGCAACGCCGCCCGCTCCGTATCGGCGATCAGCCGCTCCCTGGCCCGCTTCTGCCGCAGCGCCGCCGGCAAGAGACGCGACAGCGCGCTGGCCGAAGCGTCGATGATCGACAGGGAGGGCTCGGGCGCTGACCAATAGGGCTCGCGCCTGAGCTTCAGCACGTCCTCGTTCGGCGGCGGCGGCGCAGCGATTTCGAGCAGGTCCGCCGCCGTCTTGCGCGCCAGTTCGATCAGCGCGCCGGCCCTTTTTCGGTGTTCCAGCGCCGCCGCCTGCATCCGTTCCCGAACCAGCCGCACGCTTTCGCCAAGCGCCGCTTCGAAATGGCGCGCCAAAGCCTGGGCGATCCGGTCGCGCGCCTCCCGCGTCTCGACGTTTGTCTGGTCGATTTCGCCGATCAGCCGCGCTGCTTCCTTTCGCGCCTCGCCCCATACGCGGTCGGTCTCGCTTTCCAGTTCGCGCAGCAGGCGCTTGCGGTCGAGCGCGAGAAAATCGGTCAGCCGCCGCCGCTCCTCCTCGAAGGACCGAACACTTGCCTCGAAAATTTCCGCCTTCCGGCGCAACTCGGCATCGGGCGTCAGCAAGGCGCGATATTCAAGCTCGGCCTGGAACCGCATGTCGGCGAGGAGATCGATGGCGCGGGCGCGCAAGGTCACGTCGAGAATGGCCCGCTTGCCGCGCGCCAGATCGCCGGTCAAAGCCTTCTCCAACCGCGCCATGCCGGATTGTTCCAGCGCCCGCGCGTCGCCGTCGAGCCTCGCGCGCAGGCCCAACCGGGCGGAAAGGGGAAAAACGCCGTCCGGCGCCGCGATCGCGCGTTGCTTGAGAACGGAGTCCAGGAATTGCATCGCCGCCGCCTGTTCTCCCCGGTCGAGGAGGTCGGCCTTGTTGAGCACGAAAAGCACGCGCGGAATCAGCCTGCGGATTTTTTCGAGATAATCGACTTCGACCTCGGTGATCGGCGGATCGGCGGAAAGCACGAAGATCGCGGCGTCGCATTGCGCCAGGGCCGCTTCGGCGGCGGTCGTATTGTGGCGATGGGTCGAGCCGACCCCCGGCGTGTCGATCAGCATGACGCCCTGGGCGAGAAGGTCGGACGGGACGTCGAGCGAAACGCTGGCGACGCGGCGCCGGTTATGCGGATTCCGCGCCTCGGAACTGAAAAGGTCGATAATTTCCGCGACCTCGTCGCCCTCGCCCTGGACAACGCTTTTATGCTCGTCGTCGAGAACGACGCGGACGCGCGTCCGGTCTCCGGCCCGAATGAAGGTCGGCAGCGCGGTCACCGGCGTCACGCCCATCGGCAGGAGCGGCGCGCCCAGAAGAGCGTTGAGCAGCGTGCTTTTCCCGCGTTTGAACTGCCCCAGCGCCGCCACGCGCAGCAGGCCCTCGTCGAGCCGGGCCTGCAGGTCGTCGAGCTTTTGCAGCAGGAGCGCCATGGCGCCGCCCGGATGACGGATGGAGCTTTTGGCGCGCGCCAGAATTTCGCCAACCGGCGCCATCAGCGGCCTCCCGCAAGGCAAAGCGCCTGCGCAAAATATCGGGTCCGAACCAGCATCCACCCCTCCAAAGCCTCGCCTTGGCAGGAGTCATCAGCCCTCACGGGCGGTTTTGGCGAACCCCATCGCCGTCCCGCTCACTGTAGATCGAGGCGGGGCACAGTCAAGCTTGACGCCGGGGCTTGAACAGGGCCGCAGAGAGGATTAGCCTGTCTTCGGGCGGTGGAGTTCGCCCTTGAACGCCTTTCGGCCAATGACTCCTGTTGAAGTCGACCTTCTACGGGGAGTTCCATGGCCGTACAAAAAAAGGCGCGCCCTTCTCCAACAGAATTATCGCGGCGCCTTTCGAACTTTGCGGCGCCGTTTCGCCGCCGGCGCCAAGCCGCGCGAGTTGCGCCCCGCAGGGGAGCCGGATCATGAACCTGCGCGATTACGAGCAAATTAAATTCGCCCTCGCCGACGCGGTTCGCGCGATGGCCGATCAGTTCGATTCCACCGATTCCGAATGGCGGGAGCGCTTCCGCGACCTGTTCGCCAAACTGGCCGACGACCGTTTCAATCTGGCCTTCATCGGGCGGTTCAGCCGGGGCAAGTCGTCCTTGATGAACGCCATAATCGGGCGCCCTTGCCTGCCGGTCGGCATCGTGCCGCTGACCTCGGTCATCACCACCGTTTCCTATGGCTCCAAGGATCATGTGGTTCTGCGCTTCGACGGCTCCATGCTGACCCAGGAAATCCCGGTCGCCGCGCTGCCGCAATATGTCACCCAGCAGGGCAATCCGGGCAATATGAAGCGAATCAAGGTCGCGGAAGTCCAGATCCGCGCCGATATGCTGCGGCGCGGCTTCCATTTCGTGGACACGCCCGGCCTTGGCTCCGCTATCGAGGCGAACACCCGCACCACCGAATCATTCCTGCCGGAAGCCGACGCCTTTCTCGTGGTCACCAGTTTCGAAAGCCCGCTGTCGGAAGAGGAAATCCGTATCCTGCGCGACGTTTCGCCTTCGGCGCGCAAGATTTTTGTGGCGGTCAACAAGCACGACCTCGCCAGCCCCAAAGAGCGCGAGGAGGTGGTGAATTTTGTCCGCAGCCAGCTCGCTTCGATCTTCGGCGAGGAGGCGCCGCGAGTCTTCGCTCTGTCGGCGCGCGACGGCCTTGAGGCGAAAATGCGAAAGGACGAGGCAGGTTTGAAAGACAGTGGCCTGATCGAGATCGAACAAGGCCTGCTCGACTTTCTGCTGACCGAAAAGGCCGCGCTATTCCTGACCCGCATGTGCGCGCGCATCGCCGAGGTCGCCAACCGGCTGCCGAAAGCCAAACAGGGCGACATCCCGCAACGGCTCGCCGCTTTGGCCGGCCGGATCGCGGCGCAGTCCAAGGCGCCACGCTTTCAATGCGCGACGCCCGAGGAAGGCGAACAGGCCCTGCCGGCGCTGCAGCAGTTCAACCCTTGCGAGATTTGCGCTCATATCGACGAGGCGCAGTGGAATTTCCTGCGCAGATTCCAGTTGAAGCTCACCGTCGATCCGCAGGAACGGCAGCGTTTCGCCGAACATCGCGGGTTGTGCGGATTCCACGCCTGGCAGCTGGAATCGGTCGCGGCCGATTACGGCCTGTGCATGAGCTATGCGCCCGTGCTCGACCGGCTCGCCGCCTGGCTGCGCGCCGAAGCCGCCAACGCGAAACTGCCCGACACGCCGAAACGGCTTCAGGCGCTTTTGCCCAAACGCGGAAGCTGCGTCCTGTGCGATCTTCGCGCCTTGGCCGAATCAGAGGCGATCGCGGCAGTCGCCGGGCGCCTGTCGCGCGACGAAGCGCAGGCGATGACATCGCTTTCCGCGATCTGCCTGCCCCATTTGGGCAGGCTCGCCGAAGCCCTGCGCGACGCCAGACAGATCGCCCGGCTTCTCGAGCATCAGGCCACATTGTTCGAGCGCCTTTCGGAGGACATGCGCCGCCATGCGCTCAAATACAACGCGCGACGACGCGGTTACGACAGCGAAGAAGAAGAAAGCGCGGGCCACAGGGCGCTGCTGATCCTGGCCGGCTTTCGCAATGTGAATCCATCCTGACGGCGCCCGGCTTTGACCAAGCCATGGCGGGCAAGACTGTTCCGAGGTAGAAGGAAAAAACGGATTCCATTTTGAACGACTGACATCGTCGGCGTGAAGCCGCTCGCAACATCTTTGAGACAGGGAACAAGCCATGAGCAAGATCGCCTCCATCCAGGCCCAGGAAATTCTCGACTCGCGCGGCAATCCGACCGTGCGGGTCCATCTCGCGCTGGAAAGCGGGGTTGAGGTCTCGGCCTCGGTTCCCTCCGGCGCCTCGACCGGGGAGAACGAGGCCGTCGAATTGCGCGACGGCGACAAGGCCCGCTATGGCGGCAAGGGCGTGCTGAATGCGGTCGCCAATGTCAATGCGGTCATCGCTCCGGCGCTGATCGGAAACGACCCGTCGCGCCAGGCCGAAATCGACGCGACCCTGATTGAGCTCGACGGCACCCCGAACAAGGCGAATCTCGGCGCCAACGCCATTCTCGGCGTGTCCATGGCGGTGGCGCGCGCGGCGGCGATGGAGGCCAGACTGCCGCTTTACGCCTATCTCGGCGGCGCCGGCGCGGTTCGCCTGCCCGTGCCGCAGATGAACATTCTCAATGGCGGCAAGCACGCCGACAACAGCGTCGATTTCCAGGAATTCATGGTCATGCCGATCGGCGCGCCGACTTTCGCGGAAGCCTTGCGCTATGGCGCGGAAACATTCCACGCGCTGGCTGGAATCCTCAAGAAACACGGCTATTCGACCTCGGTCGGCGACGAAGGCGGCTTCGCGCCCAATCTGAAGAGCAATGAGGAGGCCTGCGAGCGCATCGTTCAGGCGATCGAGGCGGCCGGCTACAAGCCGGGCAAGGACATCGCCATCGCGCTCGACCCGGCCGCCAGCTCCTTTTACAGCGATGGCGCCTACGATTTGGCGAAATCGGGCGGCGGCCGCAAATCCTCCGACGAGATGATCGCGATCTACCAGAACTGGATCGAGACTTTTCCGATCGTCTCGATCGAGGACGGGCTCGACGAAAACGATTGGGCCGGCTTCGCCCGGCAGACCGCCGCCCAGGGCCAGAAAATTCAGATCGTCGGCGATGATATTTTCGTCACCAATCCCCGGTTCGTGCGCCGGGGCGTCGCGGAAAAAACCGCGAATTCGGTGCTGATCAAGCTCAACCAGATCGGCACGGTGACCGAGACGATCCAGACCATCGACCTCTGCCGCGCCGCCGGCTGGCGCTATGTCGTCTCGCATCGTTCGGGCGAAACCGAGGACGCCTTCATGGCCGATTTCGCGGTCGCCATGGGCGGCGGCCAGATCAAGACCGGCTCGGCCTGCCGCAGCGAGCGCATCGCCAAATATAACCGGCTGCTCGAAATCGAACGCGCGCTGGGCAAGGCCGCCGTCTTCGCCTCGCCCTTCGCGGGCGTTTGACGCCTTATACGAATTCCGAATGAATCATTCGGAATTCGTATTCCGCTGGCGCGAAAATCCGCCCGCGACATAGAGGATTTTCGCGCCATGGCGTTTCCGCGGATTGCGCAGCAATCTTGCGGAAACCGTATTAATCAAGCCTTTACCATGTCGCGGCAAAGCTGGCGGGCGTTTCAGGATTGGCGACCCATGGGCTATCTGCATCCGCCGCCCGGCGACGGGGCGGTGATCGTGATGAAGGACGTCGGCGGCGATGTTCGGCAATATGCCGCGCAGACCTACGCCTATATTCGCAGCGGGCGCGAAGTGCGGCTGCACGAATGCCGCTCGGCCTGCACTTTGGCTTTGGCTGCGCCTAACGTCTGCGTCTATCCCGACGGCGTGCTGCGCTTTCACAAGGCCTATAATCCGATCACCAAAGCGACCAATGACGCGGTTTCCGGCGCGATGATGATGGCCTATCCGCCCGCCGTGCGCGAAAGGCTCGGCGCGCTGACCCGGCGCTACAAGTCGCTGACCGGCTCCGAACTGATCCGGCTCGGCGTGCGCGACTGCACGGCGCCCGTGGAGCCGAAAATCGTCGTCGCGCGGACAAGCGCGCGGCCGATCGGCGCGCAAGCCTCCCTGTCCCAAGCCTCCCTGTCTAATGGCTTCGGCGGCTTGTTCGCCTCCTTGGGCGCGCCCGACATTCCCGCCTACAGCGGCTATGGCGCGCCGGTCCAGGTTCAGGGCGTAAAAGTCCAGCGCGTCAAAGTCCAGCTCGCCGAAACTGCGTCCGCAGGCGGATCGACGGTCGCCGCCGCGCAAGACGCCCCCGAAGCGGCGCCCGCCACGCCCCCGCCACGTCCCGAGGACTTGACGGTCGCGCGCCAATCCGCCGCCGACACGCCGGCGACCCCGGCGCCGCCGCAACGTCCGGCGGCGCTCGCCGCGCCGCCCACGAAAACGCCCACGAAAACGCCCGCTTGGGGCCTGCGCATTCACGGCTCGGCGCCCACGCTCGCCTCGGCGCGTTTCGCGCCCTTCCCCTATCGCCTGATCCGAAAAAGCTGAAGCTCAGAACAGGCTCAACTGGCGTTCGCCGCGCTCCGGCGGCGTGAAAAGATCGGTCCGCAACCGGACCTTCGTCTCGCTTAAACCCAGCCTTGCGCTCGCCAGTTCGAAGCGCCGGCCGATCGTCCAGGCATAGGGGCCGGTCCCGGTCATGCGCTTGCCCCAGGCGGAATTGTAGAGCTTGCCGTCGCGGGTCGAGCGCAGCAGCGCCAGCACCTTGCGATATTTGTCGGGGAAATGTTCGAGCAGCCAGTTGGCGAACAGATCCCGCGTCTCCAGCGGCAGGCGCAGCAGGATATAGCCGGCCTCGCGGGCGCCATGGGCATAAGCGCGGGCGAGAATGGTCTCGATTTCATGGTCGGTCACGCCGGGGATCACCGGCGCGACCATCACCGCCGTCGGCACGCCGGCCTGGGAAAGCTTCTCGATCGCCGCCAGCCGGCGCGACGGCGTGGCGGCGCGCGGCTCCATCGCCCGCGCCAGCTCGCGGTCGAGCGTCGTCACCGAAAGCGCGACCTTGACCAGACCCTTTTCGGCCATCGGCGCCAGCAGGTCGAGATCGCGCAGCACCAGCGCCGATTTGGTGACGATCGCCACCGGATGATTGGTCTCGGCCAGAACTTCGAGCACGCCGCGCATCACCCGATATTCGCGTTCGATCGGCTGATAGGGATCGGTATTGGTCCCGATCGCCAGCACCCTGGGCTGATAGCCCGGCGCCGCCAGTTCGCGCCGCAGGGCGTCGGCCGCGCCATCCTTGACGAACAGCCGGCTCTCGAAATCGAGCCCCGGCGAAAGGCCGAGAAAAGCGTGGCTCGGCCGCGCGAAACAATAGATACAGCCATGCTCGCAGCCGCGATAGGGATTGATCGAGCGCTCGAAGGCGATGTCCGGCGAATCGTTGCGGGTGATCAGCGTGCGCGGCTTTTCATGGACGATCTCGGTCCGGAAGGGCGGCAAATCGTCCAGCACGCCCCAGCCGTCGTCGAGATCGACGCGCTGGTGTTTCTCGAAACGGCCGGAGGGATTGCTTGTGGCGGATCGGCCGCGACGGCGCGAGGGCGAGACGGCGCCCGGCGCGGGACATAAGGCGGGATGCGAGGCCAGGGAAGCCATGGGCGCTGCTCAGAAACAAAGCCGAGAACAAATCAGGGACGAGAACAATTAGCGAACATTAACCATTTGTCAAGCCGCTTGCCAAAGCGGCAAAACAGGCTAAAGCCATGCGCCATGGTCACGGCCATCGTCCTTTCTCCTTCGCTCGACGCGCCCGCGCCCGCCCCGCGCGCCGCCGAGGCCGTGGCCCGCAGCCTTGCCGCTTTGGTGCGCGCCGCGGTGGAAGGGATCGTCCGCGAGGCTCTGATCGTCGGCCCCGCCGGGGACAATCTCGCCGAAATCGCCGACCATGCCGGCTGCGCCCATGTCGAAGCCTCCTCGATGCAGGAAGGGCTGGCGCGCGCCATCGCCCAGGCGCGAAACCATATGGTCTTCGTTCTCGAAGGCGGCTATGCGCCGCTCCAGGGTTTTGTCGAGGAATCCGGCGATCTCCTGCGCGCGGACGGCTTTCGCGGGGCGCTGCTGCGCCGCGCGCCCGACACGATGATGACGCGGCTCGCGCCGTCGCTGGCGCGGACGGTCGGCGCCTTCGCGCCGCGCGCCGCCTTGCGCGACCAAGCCTTGCCCAGCCAGGCCCCGCGCGACTTCGAGCAAATGATCCGGCGCCTCAAAATCCGTCAAACACTCAACATTCGCGCGCAAAAAATGGTATAGCGTCCGCATCGAACCGGCGGCGATCCGAAAATCGCGCCCTCGCTTCTATCTTCGCCGCGCCCGATCGTTTAAGGTCGGTCGCGGCAATCCATTGTAATCGATGTTTATGGTTGCGCTTGAGCAAAGGAGACGGAATGACGTCCGCGTCCACCCAAGAAATAACTGGCCGCGTCTTCAACGTCGTGCTGATCAAACCCACGCATTACGACGACCAGGGCTATCCAATCCAATGGCTGCGTTCAGCTATCCCGTCCAATACGCTCGCCTGCATCTATGGCCTGGCGCAGGACGCCGCGCAGCGCAAAATTCTCGGCCCTGACGTCGAGTTGCGGCTCCACACTTTCGACGAGACCAACACCCGCATCCTTCCCAAGGAAATCGCCGCCACGGTGCGCGAGGCCGGCGGCGACGGCGTGGTCTGTCTGGTCGGCGTGCAGTCGAACCAGTTTCCCCGCGCGCTCGATCTCGCGCGCATGTTCCGCGTCGAGGGGCTGCAAGTCGGGATCGGCGGCTTCCATGTGTCCGGCTGCCTCGCCATGCTTCCCGAATTGCCGCCGGAAATCCGCGAGGCGCAGGCGCTCGGCGTCTCGCTCTTCGCCGGCGAGTCGGAAAATCACCGCTTTGACGGCTTTTTGCTCGATGCTTTCGCGCACAAGCTCCAGCCGCTCTATAATTATCTCGACGATCTGCCCTCGCTCGAAGGCGAGCCCCTGCCGATCCTGCCGCGCGCCCGCGTCCGCCGCACCATGGGCAAATTGTCCAGCCTCGATTTCGGGCGCGGCTGTCCCTATCAGTGCTCCTTCTGCACCATCATCAACGTGCAGGGCCGCAAGAGCCGCTTCCGCAACGCCGACGATCTCGAACGCATCCTGCGCGAGAACCAGGCGCAGGGCGTGAACCGCTTCTTCATCACCGACGACAATTTCGCCCGCAACGCGCAATGGGAGCAGCTGTTCGACCGCATCATCAAGCTGCGGGAAGAAGAAGGCATGTTTTTCGGCTTCACCATCCAGGTCGATACGCTCTGCCACAAGATCCCGAATTTCATCGAAAAGGCGACCCGCGCCGGCGCCAACCGCGTGTTCATCGGGCTGGAGAACATCAACCCCGACAATCTGATCGAGGCCAAGAAGCGCCAGAACAAGATCACCGAATATCGCGTCATGCTGCAGAAATGGCGCGACCACGGCGCCCACACCGCCGCCGGCTACATTCTGGGCTTTCCCGCCGACACCAAGGAAAGCATTTTGCGCGATGTCGAGATCATAAAACGCGAGCTCCCGCTCGACATTCTCGAATTCTTCTTCCTCACCCCCCTGCCCGGCTCGGAGGACCACCAGCGCTCGCTCGCCAAGGGCGTCTGGATGGACCCCGACCTCAACAAATACGATCTCAACCATCGCGTCACCCATCATCCGAAAATGTCGGACATCGAATGGGAGGACGCCTATCGCGACGCCTGGACCGCCTATTACACCGATGACCATATGAAGACCGTGCTGCGGCGCTCCGCCGTCCATGGCCTGCGCTCGATGAAGTCGCTGAAGTCCAAGCTGCTGATGTTCCACCTCATGATCAAATATGAGGGCGTGCATCCGCTGGAGGGCGGCGCCTTGCGGCTGAAATTCCGCAGGGACCGGCGCCCCGGCATGAAACTGGAAAACCCGCTTGTTTTCTACCCGCGCTATGCGCTCAAGACTTTGCGCAACGCCCTGGGCTACTGGCTGACCATCCGCAAATTCGACCGGTTCATGCGGGAAGCGATCGAGGCGCCGGATCGCCTGACCTATGCCGACATCGCGGTCGCGCCGCAGAACGCCGAGGAATTCGAGGACATGGCGCTCTACCAGGCCACCTCGGGCGGCGGAGCGGCTCTGGCGCGCAAGAAGCGCGACGAGGCGATCCGCAAGGGGGCCCATAAACCGGCGGATGTGGCCGCGCCAGCGGCGGAATGATCGCGGCATGATCGACTTGCGCGACCCGGCGCTCGACGCGCGGATCGTGCGCGAGGCCTTGGGCCTCGCCCCGCATCCCGAAGGCGGCGCTTTTCGCGAAATCTGGCGCGACGCGCCGGAAGGCGGCGGACGCGGCGCCGCGACCAGCATTTTCTTCCTGCTTGCGGCGGGCGAACGATCCCATTGGCATCGCGTGGACGCCGCCGAACTGTGGATCTGGCAGGCGGGCGCGCCGCTGGCGCTTGAAATCGCCGGCGACGGCGGGAGGCCCGAGCGCATCCGCCTCGGCCCCAACCTTTCCGCCGGCGAAAGTTTTCAGGCCGTCGTCCCGAAAGACGCGTGGCAGGCCGCGAAAAGTCTCGGCGCCTGGATGCTGGTTTGCTGCGTCGTCGCGCCGGCCTTCCAATTTTCAGATTTTGAACTCGCCCCGCCCGGCTGGTCGCCCGGCTTGCAGACCGAGCAAGACGAATAATGCGGACTGTCGCCGTAACCCCGTAACCCCCGTAACCCCGATCGCGATGGCTTTATTTCGCTTGTCCGGCGTCGATCGCCAAGCCGCGTACGCCATCGTAAAGCTGGTACGTCTCGTTGTAGATCGTCGCCTTCGGGCTCCGGCGGCAATAGCCGATCGCGGCCGCGACCAGGGTTGCGATCTGCTGATCGTTCATGCCGGCAATGATGCCCGCCTCGCCGTTATCGGTGTGATGGGCGTCGAGCGCCTGCATCTCGCTCTCAATGAACGTATTGACGGCAGCGACGGTGGCAAGATCCTTGGTGTCGTAGGCGCGCACGGCGACGGCGCAGCCGGTTCGATCAGTAATCTCCTGAGCCAGGGTCGGCCCAGCACTCAGGAGCACGAGTGAAAGCGAAAGTGCCGCGCGCATCGAAGCTCCTTTAGAAACCAAAAGACTAGGTTTCGGTGACCGTGCATTAATTGACACCGAGGGGACGCGGCCCGGCTAATTCGCCTGTGCAAACGTATTGCAATCCGCGATCTTGCCCGACTGCAAGCCGCGCTCCAGCCATTGCTGGCGCTGGGCCGATGTGCCGTGGGTGAAGGAATCCGGCACCGCATAGCCGCGCGAGGCCTTTTCCAGACGGTCGTCGCCGATCGCCTGGGCGGTGTTGATCGCCTTTTCGACGTCGCCCGGCTCGATCACCTGCCATTTCTCGTTGGCGTTGGCCGCCCAGACGCCGGCGAAGCAATCGGCCTGCAATTCGATCCGCACCGAAATGGAATTGGCCTTGGCGCCGGAAAAGGCGCTTTGCTGCGCGGCCTGGGCCTTGGGCAGGATGCCGAGCAGGTCCTGAATATGGTGGCCCATTTCGTGCGAAATCACGTAGGCGTAAGCGAAATCGCCGCCGCCGCCATATTTGGTCTGCATGTCGCGGAAGAACGAGGTGTCGAGATAGATCTTCTTGTCGAGCGGGCAATAGAACGGCCCCATCGCCGACTTCGCCGCGCCGCAGGCCGAACGGGTCGCGCCGTTGAACAGCACGATCGGCGCTGGCTTGAACTGCACGCCGGTCTGGGCGGGCAACACGTCCTTCCACACGTCCTCGTTCTCGGCGAGGACGGCGGCGACGAAGCGACCCATCTGATCCTTGGGCGCGCCCATCTGGCGAGGGGTCGAAACCTGCTGCTGCTGGGCGCCGCCGCTCATCTGGCTGACCATTTCGGCGCCGCCGATCAGCACGCGCGGGTCGACGCCGAAGGCGTAGCCGATCAGGCCGAGGACGATCATCGCGCCGAGGCCGAGATGGCCCGACGAGCCGCCGCCGGCCATCATCGGACCGTCGCCGCGACGATCTTCGATATTGTCGGACTGACGAAAATCTTCCCATTTCATCGCATTTGGTCTCCGCGAAAGCGCGCGCGTCTTTTAGCAGGCCTCATCCCGGTTGGGAAAGCCTGAGCCTCCCCTTCGCGGGAGCGGTTGGCGTACGCCAGAGCGGGCGCACCAAGCCTTTGCGCGAGCTTTTGGCGCAGGCCAGAGCGAGCGCAACAGACTCCCCATCATTCATAGGTTACATCGAGCCCCAGATGGTCGAAGGCGTCGTCTATGGCTTCGAGAATCTTCTGCAATTCATTCATCTCTATCTCGGTCTCGTCGTCGGGCGGATCCCAGCAGACGATTTCGTCGAGCATGACGATGAAATCCGCCGCCTCGTCGCAGCCTGGGGGCGGCTGCGCCGGCAATATGGTGCGGACGCGCCCCCGCCAGCTGACGCGAATCGCGCCTTCGGTCAGCTCCACTTCCGGCTTGTCGCCCCGCGTCCTGGCCATGTCCGCCTCCGAAACCGCATCATGGACCGATCCGCGCGTCAGGCAAGACCGCCCGCGCAAGAAATTTCCGCGCTCGCGCCTCCGCCTTGCGCATGACACTCGGCAGCGCGGCGGCCGCCATATCTTGCGCGCCGCGCCAGCGCCCGCCATCCGGCGCCCTCGCCCGGCGCGGCGCCTCGCCCACGAAAACCGCGAGTTTCAGCGCGAAATGGGTGAAAACATGGTCGATCTCCCCGGCCAGGGCCAGTTTCACGCCGGGGATCGGCGCCAAGACTTCGGCCGGGAGCGCTTCGCCCCAGTCGGTTCCGAAAAACGCCTCCATGCCGCCAAGCAGGCCGCGCGGCGGGCGGGTGCGGGTCAGCACGGCGCCATCGGCGCGGCGCAGGTAGAAAACCGCGCCGCGCCGCAGCGGCCGCGGCTTTTTCGCCGCCCTCACCGGAAATTTTTCGGCCGCGCCCAGCTTTTGCGCCGCGCAATCCGCGTTCAGCGGGCAAATCATGCAGGCGGGATTGCGCGGCGTGCAGATTGTCGCGCCGAGGTCCATCATCGCCTGGGCAAAATCTCCCGGCCTCGCGCGCGGCGCGATTTCGGCGACCAGGCCCGGAATCGCCTTTTTGGCGGCGGGAAACGGCGTCTCCAGCGCCCGCAGCCGCGCCATCGCCCGTTCGACATTGCCATCGACCACGATCGCCGGCCGGTCGAAGGCGATGGCCGCGATCGCCGCCGCCGTATAAGGCCCCACCCCCGGCAGGCGGCGCAACTCGGCCTCCTCGGAGGGGAAACGCCCGCCATATTCGGACGCCACCTTGCGCGCGCAGGCGTGGAGATTGCGGGCGCGCGCATAATAGCCCAGCCCCGCCCAGGCCCGCATCACAGCCTCGGCCGGCGCCTCGGCCAGATTCTTCACACACGGCCAAAGCTTCATGAATCTCAGGAAGTAAGCCCCGACGGCGGCGACCGTGGTCTGCTGCAACATCACTTCGGAGAGCCAGACCGCGTAAGGATCGGGCCTTTCGCCCGGCCGCGCGCGCCAGGGCAGGTCGCGCCGGGCGCAATCGTACCAGCGGAGCAATTTCCGGCCGATTTCCGCTTTGCTTTTGCTCATGACCCTCCCACAATGGCTCATGCCGCCGAACCCGAAAAAGTCCCGCCTCGTTCCGCTCGCCGATCTCGTCGGCGGCGCGGTCGATCCGGTCCTGGCCAAGCTCGGCTTCAGCCAGTCGAGCCTCATTCTGCACTGGGACGACATTGTCGGCGAGCGAATCGCCGCCTGTTCCGAGCCGATCAAGCTGCAATGGCCGCCGCGCCCCGCCAAGCGCGCCGACGATTTCGTCGTCGAGCCGGCGACTTTGGTCCTGCGCGTCACCGGGGCCATGGCGCTCGACGTCCAGCATGAGGCGCCCCAGCTCATCGCCCGGGTCAACGCCCATCTCGGCTGGCGCGCGGTCGGCAGGATCGCGATTCGCCAGGGCCCGCTGACCCGCGCGGCGCGCCCTCGACGCCCCGCCCCGCCGGACGCCCAGGCCCTCGCCCGCGCCGAACAGGCGGTGGCCGGCGTCGCGGACGAAACCTTGCGCAAGGCGCTGGTCGAACTGGGCGCCCGCGCCCTGCGCGGCCCGGCCGGCAAAGCTTGAACGCCATATCCTTGTGCATTGCGGCGGCGCGGCTTTGCGACTCGCCGCGGCAATGTATATGAATGTCCCGTCCTTTTTCTCAGGCAGGCTCGCTCCATGATTCTTTTCCGCTCCGGCGCGACGCGCCGTCATCTGCTCGGCCTCGGCGCCGCTCTTTCCCTGGCGCCCTTCGCCGCCCATGCCCAGCCGGCCGCCGCGCCGAAAGCGCCGGACGCGGGCAAAGTGTCGCTCGAACTGCTGATGGCCGAACAGCCCCTGCCCGATGTCTGGCTCGGCGACCCCAAGGCCCCGGTCACCATCGTCGAATATGCCTCGATGACCTGCGGCCATTGCGCGCGTTTCGAAACCGAGGTCTTTCCGGTCCTGAAGAAGAATTTCATCGACACCGGCAAGGTGCGCTACGCCATGCGCGAATTCCCGCTCGACCCGCTGGCCGCCGCCGCCGCCATGCTGGCGCGCTGCTCGGGCGACAAGCGCCAGGCGATGATCGAGCTGCTGTTCGCGCAGCAGCCGCATTGGGCCTATGTCGACAAGCCGCTGGACGCCTTGCGCGACACGGTCAAAATGACCGGCATGGGGCAAAAGGAATTCGACGCCTGCCTCAACGATCAGGCCCTGTTCAACAAGATCGACCGCATGCGCAACGAAGCCGCGCAGAAATTCGGCATCGACGCCACGCCGACCTTCTTCATCAACGGCGACAAGAAGACCGGCGAAATTCCCCCCGACGCGCTCGACAAACTGCTCGAACCCTATCTCAAGAAGTAACACCGGAATGCGCTATCTTCCGCTCAGCCTTCAGGAGCGCGACGACATGCTGGCGCGCATCGGCGTCGCCTCGGTCAACGCGCTCTATGCCGACGCGCCGCGCGACGCTTTGCTGACCGCGCCGCTCGACCTGCCCAAGCGCCAGACCGAGCTGGAGGTCGAGCGCCGGCTTTCGGCGCTGGCGGCGAAAAATGTCGCCGCGGGCGCGGTTCCCTTCTTCGTCGGCGCCGGCGCCTACAAGCATCATGTGCCGGCGACGGTCGATCACCTGATCCAGCGTTCGGAATTCCTCACCGCCTATACGCCCTACCAGCCGGAAATTTCGCAGGGCACGCTCCAGGTTCTGTTCGAATTCCAGACCCAGGTCGCCAATCTGACCGGCATGGAGGTCGCCAACGCCTCGATGTATGACGGCTCGACCGCGACCGCCGAAGCGATCCTGATGGCGCATCGCGTCACCCGCCGCGGCAAGGCGCTGCTGTCGGGCGGCCTGCATCCGCATTACGCCGAAACCGCGCGCACCCTCTCCGACATGGCCGAGCACGAGATCGCGCTCCTGCCGCCCGACCCGCGCGGGACAGAAGAGCTGATCGGCGCCCTGGACGACAGCCTGTCCTGCGTCGTCGTGCAGACTCCGGATTTTTTCGGCAATCCGCGCGATCTCAAGCCCCTGGCAGAGGCCTGCCATGGCAAGGGCGTGCTGCTGATCGCGGTGGTGACCGAAGTGCTTTCCCTTGGCCTGATCGAATCGCCCGGCGCCATGGGCGCCGACATCGTGGTCGGCGAGGGCCAGTCGATCGGCAATGGCCTGAATTTCGGCGGGCCTTATCTCGGCCTGTTCGCCACCCGCGACAAATATGTGCGCCAGTCCCCCGGCCGGCTGTGCGGCCGCAGCGTCGACGCCGACGGGCGGCCGGGCTTCGTGCTGACGCTTTCGACCCGCGAACAGCATATCCGCCGCGAAAAGGCGACCTCCAACATCTGCACCAATTCCGGCCTGTGCGCCCTGGCCTTCTCGATCCACCTGTCGCTGCTCGGCGAGACCGGCCTGAAGCAACTGGCGCTGATCAATCACGCCAATGCCGTGGCTTTGGCCGAGGCGCTGGAAAAGACGCCGGGCGTCGAAGTGCTGAACCGCGCCTTTTTCAACGAATTCACCTTGCGGGTGAAAGGCTCGGCGGCGGATCTGGTCGAGCGCATGGCGGCGCGCGGCGTGCTCGCCGGGGTTCCGGTGTCGCGGCTGCTGCCCAAGGCCGGGCTCGACGACCTGCTGCTGGTCGCCTCCAGCGAAATGAATACCGATGAAGACCGCGCCGCCTTCCTCGCCGCGCTGAAGCAGGAGCTTTAGCGCATGAACAGCGAAGGCCGCCCCACCCAGCCGCGCGCTGCGGCGCCGCTCGCGCCGCGGACCTTCACCGGCGCCAAAGCCCTGCAAATTTACGAGGCGATGATTTTCGACATCGGCCGCCGGGATTTCACCGGCGTCGATCTCGATGCGCCAAAAGCTTTCACGCCGCGCCTCGGCGGGCTGGAGCGCAACAGCGAAATCGGCCTGCCCGGCCTGTCCGAGCCGGAGGCGATGCGCCATTACGTCAAGCTGTCGCAGAAGAATTACGCCATCGACATGGGGCCTTATCCGCTCGGCTCCTGCACAATGAAGCACAATCCGCGCCTCAACGAGAAAATGGCGCGCCTGCCCGGTTTCGCCGACATTCATCCGCTCCAGCCGGTCTCGACCGTGCAGGGCGCGCTGGCCCTGATGGAGGAACTGGCCTTCTGGCTGCTCAAGCTCACCGACATGGCGGCGGTGGCGCTGACCCCCAAGGCCGGGGCGCATGGCGAAATGTGCGGCATGATGGCGATCAAGGCGGCGATTGCCGCACGCGGCGAAGGCGCGACCCGCAGGGTGGTGCTGGCGCCCGAATCGGCGCATGGCACCAATCCCGCCACCGCCGCCGCGCTGGGCTTTTCCGTGCGCGCTATTCCCGCCGGGCCGGACGGCCTCGTTCATCCTGAAACCGTCGCCGCCGCGCTCGGCCCGGATGTCGCGGCGATCATGCTGACCAATCCCAACACCTGCGGCCTGTTCGAGCGCGACATTGTGGAAATCGGCCTGCTCGTGCATGAGGCCGGGGCTTTCTTCTATTGCGACGGCGCCAATTTCAACGCCATCGTCGGCAAGGTGCGCCCCGGCGACCTCGGCGTCGACGCCATGCATATCAACCTGCACAAGACCTTTTCGACGCCCCATGGCGGCGGCGGCCCCGGCGCCGGCCCGGTGGTGTTGTCAAGCCGGCTGGCGGCTTACGCGCCGGTTCCCTTCGTGCGGCGCGACGGCCAAAAACTGACCCTGGTCGAGGAAAACGACGGCACGGACTCCTTCGGCCGCATGGCCGCCTTCCACGGCCAGATGGGCATGTTCGTGCGCGCGTTCGCCTATATCCTGTCCCACGGCGCCGACGGTCTGGCCAAGGCCTCGGAAGACGCGGTGATCGCGGCCAATTATGTCCGCGTCTGCCTGAACGATCTGTTCTCCTCGCCCTTTGGCGACCGCATCTGCATGCATGAGGTTCTGTTCGACGACCGCTGGCTCAAGGGCACCGGAATCACCACGCTCGATTTCGCCAAGGCGATGATCGACGAGGGCATCCATCCGATGACCATCTATTTCCCGCTGGTGGTCCATGGCGCCATGCTGATCGAGCCGACCGAATCGGAATCGATCGTCTCGCTGACCCTGTTCATCGCCACTCTGCGCGATCTCGCCATCCGGGCTTTGCGCGGCGAAAGGGAGCGTTTTTTGGGCGCGCCGTATTACGCCCCGCGCAAGAGGCTGGACGAGACCGCCGCCGCGCGCAAGCCGATCCTGCGCTGGACCCCACCCAAGCCGGCGCCGGCGTGAGCCGACGCGCGAAACCCGCCTGAATTGGAGCCCGCATGACTTTCATCGCCATGAACCGCTTTCGCGTCGCGCTTGGACGGGAGCAGGATTTCGAGGAAGTCTGGCGCAACCGCCAGAGCGACCTGCCCGCCATGCCCGGCTTCGTCGTCTTCCATCTGCTGCGCGGCCCGAGCGACGACGAGGCGACCTTGTTCGTCTCCCACACCATCTGGGAAACGCGAAAGCATTTCGAGGACTGGACCCGCTCCGAAGCCTTCCGCCGCGCCCATTCCGGCGCCCCCAAGACCCAGGGCCTCTATCTCGGCCCACCCCATTTCGAAGGTTTTGAGGCTGTCGCGGAGACCAGGCGGCAGGACTGAGCGCTATCCCCTTGCTGGGCTTGGGGGAGAGCATCGGGATTATGCCGCCAATTCATCATGGGTTCGGCGACTGGCGCGCCGAACCCATGGAATTTCACCACGCCGCATAACTTACAGGCGCGCTGGCGATCTTTTCCGCTCCGCCCGTATCGGGATAAGCGAGGAAAATGGTCGCCTCGGCGACCGGCAGGCCGAAGCGGCGCGCCGTCACCACGCGGAGCGGTTTGAGGCGGGCGAAGCCGGGCGCGCTCATCGGATAGCGCATGAGGTCGCCGAACAGGATGAAAATCGCGGTCTTTCCCTTGAGCGCTTTGACGTCGCGCCAAAGCTTGAACTGGTCGGTTTCATCCGAAACCGGCATGATGTCCTGTTCCGCCCCCCCGCCAAAACTGAGGAGCGACGCCAACATATAAGTCGGCGTCGCGATGTAATCGGCGCCCGTTTCACGCATGGCGCGTCTGGCCTCGGTCGCGATCTCGCGCCAGCCATACCGTGTCGCTTCATGCGAGGGACGGCCGAGCCAATGCATCGGAAGCGGATTGAGCCCGTAGATCGCCGTGACAAGAGCCATGACCGCGAGGCCGGACAGGATATGCGCCTTGAACATCCGCGGCGAGAGACAATAGAACGGCGCGACGACGACGAAGGGAATGAATGCGCTGTCGCTCCAATAGGGTTTGACTCCGTGCGAAGCCGGGGCCCAAAGCGCGAGCGCCAGCATGAAGCCGCCGGAAAGAAAGAAACTCCATTTGCCCAGGGCTTGAAGCGCGCCAAGTTCGCCGCGTTCAGGCGCCGCGCGCAGGAAGCGAAAAAGCGCGGGCGTCAGGAACGGCCCGAAATAAAGGATCGCGCCCGCCTCCTGAATGAACCCCCAGGGGGCGAAGCCGGCGGCGGCCTGACGCGCGGGGTCGAATTGTCCCGCGAACTGCCATTTGAAGCTGATGAAATCGTGCTGCGCGTTCCAGATGAAAACCGGACTGGCGATCAGCACCGCGATCGCCCCGGCAAGATAGAGTTGCGGCGCGCGAAGGAGACCGCGCCAGCGGCAGTCCGACGCAAGAACGCCGACAAAGGCCAAGGGAAAGAAAATGGCGTTGAATTTGCTCAGGCCGGCGAAACCGATGCACAGGGCGGCGAGATAGAGCTTGCCATATGAGTTTTCCACGCCCTCGTGCCACGATCCCAGGAAATCGCTCAGGAAATAGGAGGCGGCGAGGACGAAAAAGATCAGGAAATGATCGGGATAGACATTGGTCGAGGTAAAAAGGAACAAGGGCGAGGCGAAATAGGCCCCGATCATCAGCCAGAAATATCCGTCCGGATTGCTGGGCGAGAGCCGTCGCGCCCAGAGGCGAAACAGGACGACGGTCGCCCCCGCCGTCACGAATGTCGCGAGACGCAGGCCGAGATAGTTCCAGCCAAAAAGAGCCGCGCCAACAGCGGTTCCCCAGCCGACCATGGGCGGATGATCGCGGTAGGACCATTGCAGGTGCTGGCCCCAGAGGAAATAATAGCTTTCGTCGCCATTGGGCGGCGCGCTCAGGGCGAAAGTCAGCTTGAGCGCCAGAATCGCCAAGGCGAAAAGGCGAAGCTTGTCAGCGCTCATCAGTTGCGGACTCAGAGGTTCATAACGGATCCTGGCGTCCAGCTTGACGGGAAAATTCATGCGGCCTTCCGTTTGCTCCTTAAGGGAGCCAGACTCGAGAAGCGGCCGCGAGATCGTTCTCGACGCCGCTCTGCGCTTGCAAAAACAAGGACTGACCCTTGAACAAGCGCCAATCGGCGCAGACTCGGCGTTTCAGTCGCTCAGGTCTGGTAGCAAACCGTGGCGTTGGCGAAGCTGACAGATCGTGTCGGACGCCGTCAGCGAATTGTCAGCTTCGGCGCGGCGACAGAATTCAGCTTCCAAGTTGGTCGCGTCGCCCGTATAGCTTTTGCAAAAATGCGGCCGCCCAGGCTGCTCGAAACGCCGAAGGGAGCCCGTTTCTGGTGCATTGGCTGGATTGCATGACGGCCGCTCAATTCGAAATGCTTTCGCGAAACTTTGGTTTTCGCGCCCCGCGAAGCGCCCATTTCCGCATCGAACCGGCGCAAGGATGGAATTTTCCCTATTATCGAGGGTCTGGGAATGAAAATTCTCGTGGTCGAGGACGCCGCCGACATAGCCGAGCAGCTTCGTCGTGGCCTGACAAGATCAGGCTATGTCGTGGACATGGCGCGGGACGGCGTTTCGGCGTGTTTCAAGGCGGAGACGGAAACCTACGCCGCGCTCATCCTCGACATCGGCTTGCCCAAGGTTGACGGCCTTACCGTCATCCGCAAGCTGAGAGAAGCGAATGTTTCGACCCCCATACTCGTGCTCAGCGCGCAATCGGCCTGGACAGCGCGCGTGGAAGGCATCGACGCCGGCGCCGACGACTATATGACCAAGCCGTTTCAAATCGAAGAGGTTATCGCCCGCTTGAGGGCGATCACGCGGCGAGGCGTGGAGCACAATAGCGTCACGCTGAAAATTTCGGATTTATCCATCGATACAAGCCAGATGCTGGTTGCGGAAGCTGGCCGCCAGATTGATCTCACGCCTTTGGAATACCGAACGCTCCATTTCCTGGCGCGCAACAAAGGGCGGCTCGTCAGTCAGGGCGAGCTCGTCGAACATGTCTACGCCGCCGATTCCGAACCGGGCTCCAATGCGATTGAAGTGTTGATCGGACGCATCAGAAGGAAGATGTTGCGCCAATATATAAAAACCCGCCGCGGATTCGGCTACGTATTGTCAGAGCCGGACCAAGAGTAGATGATCTTCAAATCCATTCGAGGAACGCTGTTGGTCGTCGCCCTCGTGTCGATTATGGTCGATGTGGGCGCGAGCAACAAGGCGTTGCGCTGGACCTTCGAGAACCACGTCGAGGGAGAAGTCAGCAACGAACTCGACATGCGGCTCGACGCCCTGCTTTCCGCGCTCCGTTTCGAAGACGGCGCTCTCAAGCTTCCCCGGCCGCTCAACGACCCGCGTTACGATGATCTGGCTGGCGGCGCATATTGGCAGGTGTTCTCGAACGGCGACTCGATCATGCAATCGCCTTCGCTTTGGACCCAGAGCCTAGACGATTCACAGGCGACCGAGGAGGAAGGCGGAGCCTATGAACTCCGCTGGCCGGACAAGTCCCTGGTCTACGCCAAGGAGCGCGACGTTGTAATCGATGATGGTGGCCGACCGCGTAAGTTTCGACTGGCCGTGGGGATCGATCATTCCATTATCGACAGCATCGACGATCGATTCGCTCACGACAGCCGGATTGCGCTTGGAGCGCTGAGTTCGATCCTGTTGCTTGGCTCATTGGCGCAAATAGCGATTGTATTACGGCCATTTCGAAAGCTTTCTGAGAATATCAGGGATATAAAATCAGGAAAAGCAACTAAGCTGAAAGCTAACGTTCCGAAAGAACTAGCGCCCTTCGTCTGCGAGTTCAACACCCTGCTTGTGCATCAAACCGACATGATTCGGCGCAGCCGGGAGCGCGCGGGCGCGCTGGCTCATGGATTGAAAACGCCGATCACAATTCTCTATGGAGAAGCCGAAAAACTCGATGAGCAGGGCCTGGGCGACGTCGCGGCGCGGCTGCGCGAGCATCTCGGCGTCATCAACAAGCACGTCGGCAGGGAATTGGCGCGGGCGCGCGCTCACGGCATATCCAACGCCAGCGAACTCGCCACCGACGCGCACGGTTCGGTGGACCGGCTGATCAAGCTGATCTCCCGGATGCCGCGGGGAAGCGCGCTCTCGATCGTCAACGCCATTCCTCAAGGCCTTCATCTTGCGATCGACTCCGACGACTTCGGCGAAATCATGGGCAACCTGCTCGACAACGCGCGCAAATTCGCCGTCAGCCAAATCATCGTTTCGTCGGAGGCGCATAATGACCAGTCGATCATCTATGTCGAGGACGACGGGTCGGGGATGGCGGCCTCATTGCGCGAAACGCTTTTGCAGCGCGGCGAACGCGCGGATGAATCCGTGGAAGGCCATGGCCTGGGATATTCGATCGTGCTCGACCTGCTCTCGGAATATGGCTCCCGACTGGTGTTCGACGACGTCAAGGGCTCCGGATGCAAAGTGGGGTTTTCGTTACGAAGCGTTAGCCCGTGACAGCGCCCGGCGCGATCGTGAATTCCGCCGACAACCTCACCCGCGCCTGGGACCCCCACCTCTTTTCGCCAACTTTTGTCGCGGCCGTGCTTGATTCATCGGGGCTAATGGCGCTCTGATCTCGCTCCAATCCACGGAGCGCCCTCGCCCGGATATGCGATTCGAAAAGCTGCGACTGACCGCCTTCAAGAGCTTCGTTGAGCCGACGGATTTCGTCATCACCCCCGGCCTCACCGGCGTAGTGGGACCGAACGGCTGCGGCAAGTCCAATCTCGTCGAGGCCCTGCGCTGGGTCATGGGCGCGAGTTCCTGTATGCAGACGCACGCCTGCGACTTGGCCCGACTCCGTTCGGCCCCCTCAGCTTTGGCCGTTCAGCCCCGCGTCGCGGCCGGCGAGATCGGCGATGGCGGACCAGTCGAGGCTCGCGCCGCCATTGGCGATCAGCGTCAGAAAGCGGTCGCGCAGCAGGCTCGCCAGCGGCAGCGGGACGGACAGCGATTCAGCGGCCGACAGCGCCAGCCGGATGTCTTTCTGCCCAAGGGTCGCCGCGAAGCCGGCGGGTTCGAATTTTCGCTCGGCGATCAAGGCCCCGTAAGTGCGATAGACCGGCGCGCCGAACAATGTCGAGGTCAGCAGCTCGACATATTGGCCGCGATCGACGCCCGCCTTGCTGACCAGCGCGATGGCCTCGCCCAGGCTTTCGATTACGGCGGCGATGAGGAAATTGCCGCTCAGCTTCACCAGATTGGCGGTTTTGGGGGCTTCGGAAACGATGAAGGTTCTTTGCCCCAGCGCATCGAAAACAGGCGCGAGTTCGGCAAGAATTTCCGGCGCGCCGGCGGCGACCACGAAAAGCTTGCCGGCGGCGGCGGCTTCCGGGCGGCCAAACACCGGCGCCGAGACGAATCTCTGGCCTGCCGCGGCATGGGCGGCCTCCAGCTCTTCCGCCAGGGCCACGCTGATGGTGCTGGACGAGATATGGACCGCGCCTTGCCTGAGATTCGCGACGACGCCGCCCGAGCCGAAAACGACATTTCGCAGCGCCTCGTCATCCGCCAGCATGGTGATGACCGCCTCGCCACGGCAGGCCGCCGCGACATCGGCCGCGACTTGCGCGCCCTGCGCGACAAGCGGCTCGGCCTTGGCGCCGGTGCGATTGAAAACGACGACGTCATGACCGGCCTTCAGAAGGTTGGCCGCCATTCCGACGCCCATTTGCCCCAGACCGATAAACCCGACTTTCATGTTTCGCTCCATGTGCGAGGGCGTCTTGACAGCTGACCTGACTATTGGGGCCAAAAACGGCAAGCCTGCGACCAAATCCGCCGGATTCCAGACTTTCGACAATAGAAAGCCACATATTGGATTCTCGCCGGACCCCGCCGCTTTTCCCCAACTTTTGTCGCGGCCGTGCTTGATTCATCGGGGCTAATGGCGCTCTGATCCTGGCCTTCGTCCAAGGAGCGCCCTCGCCCGGATATGCGATTCGAAAAGCTGCGACTGACCGGCTTCAAGAGCTTCGTTGAGCCGACGGATTTTGTCATCACCCCCGGCCTGACCGGGGTGGTGGGGCCGAACGGTTGCGGCAAGTCCAATCTCGTCGAGGCCCTGCGCTGGGTCATGGGCGAGAGTTCCTACAAGCAGATGCGCGCCTCCGGCATGGACGACGTGATCTTCGCCGGCGCCGGCTCGCGCCCCTCGCGCAATCACGCCGAAGTGGTGCTGACGCTCGACAACCGGGCGCGCGCGGCGCCCGCCATGTTCAACGATACGGATATTCTGGAAATCGCCCGCCGGATCGAGCGCGAGCAGGGTTCGACCTATCGCGTCAACGGCCGCGAAGTGCGCGCCCGCGACGTGCAATTGCTGTTCGCCGACGCGTCTTCTGGCGCGCGCTCGCCCGCCATGGTGCGCCAGGGCCAGATCGGCGAGATCATTTCCGCCAAGCCGCAGGCCCGCCGCCGCATTCTGGAGGAAGCCGCCGGCATTGGCGGGCTGCATTCGCGCCGCCAGGAGGCGGAACTGCGCCTGAAAGGCGCCGAGGACAATCTCCTCCGTCTCGAAGACATTCTCACCCAGATCGGCGCCCAGGCCGATTCGCTGCGCCGCCAGGCCCGTCAGGCCGCGCGCTACCGGGCGCTCGCCGCCGAAATCCGCCGCCACGAGGCGCTGATCGCGCTGATTTCCTTCCGCGAGGCCTCGCGCGAGGCCGACGAGGCGAAACACGCCTTCGAGTCCAATGTGGTCGATGTCGCCGAGCGCACCCGCCATCAGGCGGAAGCCGCGCGATTGCAGGCGCTCGCCGCCCATCGCATGCCCTTCCTGCGCGACGCCGAGGCCCAGGCCGCCGCCGCGCTGCAACGGCTGGTGCTGGCCCGCGAGGCGCTGGAAGGCGAGGAAAAGCGCGCCACCGAACGCCGGGCCGAGACCGAGCGCCGGATCGCTCAAGGTGCGGCCGATCTCGCCCGCGAGCGCGCCCATTACGAGGACGCCGCCGCCACTCTCGCCCGGCTCGAAGCCGAGGACGACGAGATGGCGGGCGCCGGCGAATCGGAGGCCGATCTGGTCGAGGAGGCGCGGCTGCGCTGCGAGGCGGCGGAAGAAAAGCTGCGCGGCTCGGAAGAAGCGCTGGAAATCGCCCAGAACGCCTTCGCCAACGCCGAGGCCCAGCGCAATGCGCTGGCCGAGGCGGCGCGGCGCGAGGAACAGGCCTTTGCGCGCTTCGAGGCCGAGCTGGCGCGCGCCGAGGACGAGATCGCCGCTTTGCGCGACAGCGCCGAAAACGACGCCGAACTGGCCGAGGCTCTGGCCGAGGCGGAACGGCTGATGGACGCGGCGGCTTCGGCCGAGGAAGCGGCGCTGAACGCCGAATCGGCCCTGGCGCTCGCCCGCGACGAGGAAAGTTTTTTACGCGCGCCGCTGGCCGAGGCGGAAAAGCAGGCGCAGAAACTCGAAGCCGAGGCCGGCGCCCTGGCCAAACTGCTGCAAATCGGCGCCAGCGCCGGCTGGCCGGCGGTGCTGGAGCGCATCGTCGTCGCGCGCGGCTATGAGGCGGCGTTGGGCGCGGCGCTCGGCGACGATCTCGACGCCTCCGACGACGACGGCGCTCCCGCCCATTGGGCCCTCACTCAAAGCTCCGGCGACCCGGCTTTGCCCGCCGGCGCGCGGATACTGACCACATGGGTCTCGGCCCCGCCCGCGCTCTACCGCCGTCTCGCCCAGATCGGCCTGGTCGCGCGCGACATGGGCCCCAGCCTGCGCCAGCATCTGAAACCCGGCCAGCGCCTGGTCTCGATCGAAGGCGATCTGTGGCGCTGGGACGGTTTTACCCAGGCGGCGGAAGCGCCGACCCCGGCAACGCGGCGGCTTACCGAAAAGAACCGGCTGGAAGAGCTGAAAATCGCGGCGGCGCAGGCCCGCGCCGCGGTCGAGGAAGCTGAAGTCCGTATGGAGGCGGCGCAGGCTTCGGTTCTTGAGGCCGCCGAAGCCGACCAGCGCGCCCGTCAGGCCGCGCGCCTGACCCAGAAAGCTTTGGTCGAGGCGCGCGAATTGGCCAACGCCGCCGAACGGCGGCAGGCGCAATTCCTGTCGCGCCTCGGCAATCTCGAAGACTCCCGCAAGCGCGCGGAAGACTTGCGGGACGAGGCCCGCGAGCGCCTGTTCGAGGCGCGCGAGGCCTTCGACAATGTCGCCGAACCCGCGACCTTGCTCGGCGAGCGCGATGTGGCGCGGGCCGCCAACGCCTTTGAGCGCGCCGAGGCTTCCGAGGCCCGCGCCGCCTTGCAGGCTTTCTCGCGCGAGGCGGAAACGCGGCTGCGCCGCCGCGAATCGATCGCCCGCGAAAAGAAGAGCTGGCTCGACCGCCGCGCGCGCGCGCAATTTCAGACCGAGGAAATCGAATTCCGCCTGACCGAGGCGCAGGAGGAGCTGGCCAAGCTCGAGGACGCGCCCGACGAGTTCCTGCTCCAGCGCCGTTCGCTGGCCCAGAAGATCGAAGAAGCCGAGGCCGCGCAGAAAAAAGCTGTCGACGCCCGCGCCGAGGGCGAAAACGCCTTGGCCGAGGCCGACCGCGCCGCCCGCGCGGCGCTGGAGGCGATGAGCGCGGCGCGCGAGATCCGCGCCCGGCTCGAAGCCCAGGCCGAGGCCGCCAAGGCGCGGCTGGTCACGCTGGCGCGCGACATCGGCGACCAGATGGATTGCGCGCCAAAGGGCCTGTGGGCTTTGGCCGGTCTCGCCGAGGGCGCGGAGCCGCCGCCGACGGAGGGCGTCAGCGCCCGGCTCGCCAATCTCAAGCAGGATCGCGAAAGGCTCGGCGGCGTCAATCTGCGCGCCGAGGACGAACTGGCGGCGATCGAGGACGAACAGGCCAAGCTCATCGCCGAGCGCGACGACCTCGCCGAGGCGATCCGCAAATTGCGCTCCGCCATAGCCGCCCTCAACAAGGAAGGCCGCGAGCGCCTGCTCGACGCCTTCGCCAGGGTGGACGCGCATTTCCGCGAATTGTTCACCGTTCTGTTCGGCGGCGGCTCGGCCGAGCTGCAACTGGTCGAATCCGACGACCCGCTCGAAGCCGGCCTGGAAATCGTCGCCAAACCGCCGGGCAAAAAGCCCACGACCATGACCCTGCTCTCGGGCGGCGAACAGGCGCTCACCGCTTTGTCGCTGATTTTCGCGGTATTCCTGACCAATCCGGCGCCGATCTGCGTGCTCGACGAAGTGGACGCGCCGCTCGACGACGCCAATGTCGAAAGGTTCTGCGACCTGCTCGACGACATGCGGCAAAAAACCGACACGCGCTTCATCACCATCACCCACAATCCGATCACCATGGCGCGGATGGACCGCCTGTTCGGCGTGACGCAAGCCGAACGCGGCGTGTCGCAACTGGTGTCGGTGGAGCTGGAGCACGCTGAGCGGCTGCTGGAGGCGGGCTAACGGTGAAAATCCAGCGTTTTATTCCGAACTGATGGGATGACCCAAAACGGCCGGCGGGAAGTAGCGACCTTGCGAAACATCTGCGGTCGCGAACGGCTGCGCTGAAGTGGCTTTCGGTAACTCAGACGCGTTTCATATTTAAGCTATTAAAGAATTGTTCCGAATGTTGTTTTAGCTGACGCCGTCGAGCCGTCGAACTCACGACATTTCGGATTGTTTTTTAGATTGCAAATTGTAAGTTTTGAGGCTTTAATCCTTAAAAAGGGGTGATATGCGCAACTGGAAATCAAAGGAAATCCAAGCCAAACGCGCAATCGAAGATCGCTGGTTCACGGTGCATGACGCCAACATTGTTTTTAACCAAAACTGCCAAAATATCGACTTGATTGTTTATTCTAAAGACATGGCACAGTACATTCAGGTAAAATCATCGGAGACCCCGGCCTCGAAAGATTGCGTCATTATCGATGGTTCGCCATGGACCGAGGATCAACTATATTATAATGCTCCGATCTTCAACAAGCACGACCACTTCCGAGCGAAGTTTGTGTTCATCGTCGATAAAACGAAGTCTGGCGAAACGATTTTTTACATCGCGCCACCCGTTGAGCTAGAGTCGCTTTTGCGACGGCGGGGTTTGGAGATTGCTAAACGCCCCAAGAAAGACGGCACCCGACGCTCGATCAAGTTCCGCAAAGAGTTGCCGCGAGACGCTCTCAAGTCTTGGATGAATGCATGGAAGCTTCTCGGCGAGGCTCCGCAATCGCCGGAATCTTTAAACCATCGAACTCCACAAGGTAGTGAAAGACGAGCTGATACGAGCGATAATAAGCTGCGCGGCACAATGGTCGATTGCGAAAAGGGCCAACCCCGGTTTCGTCCGACTGTGGCGGAGGGGGTTGATGAGTGGGTGAACGAATTACTCAAGGACCCGATTAAAAATGGTAAATAGGTGAACCGGGGGGTGACAGCAGTCCTCGGTGCTTGCGGACTACAGCGTGGATTGCTTCTTCGCTTCGCTCCTCGCAATGAGAGTGAATGGGCGGTTTGGAGCCGATTTTACCCTTTTGCCGAAGGCGCCGAGCGGGCGCCAACGGGATGATGATTTCGACCAAATTCAGCGTAGCCGCGACTCGATGCGCCGGTCGGGAACGAGCCACATCGCCGCGACGGCGACATAGAAGGCGCAGCCGATCCAGGGAGCGAGGAACGCGCCGGCGATCCCCAGCACATAGGCCACGATCGAGACCCAGCCCTTGACGTCGCGGCCGATCGCGTCATGGAGCAGAGTCCTGCCGCCCTGCGCCCGCAGCAGGGTCTTGACCAGGATCGAATAAGCCATCGCCGCGCCGAGCAACGCCACGCCATAGAGCGCGACGGGATCGCGCGCGAAACGGGCCTCGCTGGCCCAGGCGGTGACAAAAGGCAGAAGCGACAGCCAGAACAGCAGATGAATATTGGCCCAGAGCACGCCGCCATTCACTTTTTCCACAATGACGAACAGGTGGTGGTGATTGTTCCAATAGACGCCGAGATAGACGAAGCTCAGCACATAGGCGACGAAAGTCGGCCACAGCGGCCATAGCGCCACGAAACTTGCGCCCTGCGGCGCCTTCAGCTCCAGCACCATGATGGTGATGAGGATCGCCAGCACGCCATCGGAAAAAGCCTTCAACCGCTCGCTCGTCACGCCTTGTCGCCTCCGCTTTTAGGCGAAGTTTAGACCATCCCGCCGACGCAACAAGGCGCACCCTGATGCCGCCATGCGGCAAAGTCCTGCGGCGCATACGCGCGCCTTATATTTTATTGTTGTTTTTCAATGCATTAGTAATGCCTTGGAAAAGCCGCCGTCGCCTTGACACGCCGCGACGGCGTCAATATGGTGCGCCCGGTTCTAAAAAGATCGGGATGGCTTCCTTCCGATCTCCGTCCTCATGTCCGGTTCCCGATCTGCCCTTTGCGGCGCGGCTTTTTTTAAGCGGCCGCCGACGGGTTCGGAAAGGCCACGGCTCCGGAGACAGGCTTTGGGGGATAGTTCGGAAGACCAAGAGAATTTGCAGGCGCGGCTCGCTAAATTGTCGGCCGACCTTCAAACGCAGCGCGAAACCGACCGCGAGGAGGCGGAGCGCAAGGCGAAGGCGGATAGTTCCGCGAAGAACCTCGGGCAGGCGATAAGCCTCGGCTTTCGCGTCCTGACAGAATTCGTGGGTCCGATCATCGTGGGCGCGCTGATCGGCTGGCGCCTCGATGTGTGGCTCCACACCACCCCGTTCCTGCTGATCCTGCTGATGGGATTGGGCGTGGCGGCGGGGTTTCGCAATGTCTATCGTCTCGCGGCGCCGCCGCCGGGGCGTCCTGGCGGAGACCGGCCGCCGCGATCATGAGCTAGGCGGGGCTCCCCCGCGCTAGAGCATATTCCCAAAAAGTTGCAGACTTTTTGGACAAGAATATGCGTTAAAACAATTAACTAGAGACTTCTTCCGATTCCGAAGGAACGGAAAAGGCTCTAATGTAAGGACGGAACATGTCGGAAGCTGGCGCCGCGGCGGTCGATCCCATCCATCAATTCCACATCAAGGTGCTTGCGCCCCTGCATATTTTCGGGCTCGACGCCTCCTTCACCAATGCCGCTTTGTTCATGGTCATCGCGGCGCTCGCCGTCGTCGTCGTCATGCTGATCGGCACGTCCGGCCGCAGCATCGTGCCGTCGCGCCTCCAGACCGCCGCCGAAGCCTTTTACGAATTCTCGACCGACATGGTGCGCCAGACCGCCGGCGAAGACGGCATGAAATTCTTCCCGCTGGTCTTCACTCTGTTCATGTTCATCCTGGCCTGCAACGTGATCGGCCTGTGGCCCTATACTTTCGAAGTCATGGCCCAGATCTTCGTCACCGCGACCTTCGCCATCGCGATCATCCTGCTGGTTGTCGGCTACGGCATTTACAAGCATGGCCTTCACTGGTTCAACGTCTTCAAGCCGTCCGGCGTCAGCCCTTACATGCTGCCCATCATCGTCCCGATCGAGATCCTGTCCTTCATTTCGCGGCCGGTGACCCTGTCGGTTCGTCTTTTCGCCAATATTCTCGCCGGCCACATCATGCTGGTGGTGTTTGGCGGCTTCGTCGTCATGCTGCTCAGCGCCGGCGCCTATGCCCTGCTCGCGCCGCTGCCCCTGGCCGGCATCGTCCTGCTGACCGCCTTCGAGGGGCTGGTCGCGGTGCTACAGGCCTATGTCTTCGCCATTCTCACTTGCGTCTATCTGACGGACGCTCTTCACCCGGGCCACTGATAATTTTTTCCAACAACAAATGGTCGCCCACAACTAAAATATGGAGTCAACAATGGGTTCTGAAGCAGCCAAACTCATCGGCGCGGGTCTCGCGGCGATTGGCGTCGGCGCCGCCGCCATCGGCGTCGGCCTGATCTGGGGCAACTTCCTCTCCGGCGCGCTGCGCAATCCGTCGGCTTCCGACGGCCAGTTCGGCCGCGTCTTCATCGGCACGGCGCTCGCCGAAGGTCTTGGCATTTTCGCCTTCCTGATCGCGCTGATCCTGCTGTTCGTCTCCCACTGACGCGCTGTGCGGCCCGGCTCCGCGCCGGGCCTGAAAACTTGCGCGCGCCGGCCGGGCCGGCGCGCGCCGCTCCCCAAATCTTTCTGAGTGTTAGGAACGGCCATGGCTTCGCAAGCCGCTGAAGGGCATGTCGCAGGAACCGAGGCTCCCGCCAGCCAACCGGATGTTTTCCCGCCTTTCGACACGAATTATTTCGCGCCGCAGATCGTCTGGCTCGCCATCACTTTCGGCCTGCTTTACCTGCTGATGTCGAAAATCGCCTTGCCGCGCGTCGCCGGCATCATATCGGCCCGCAGAAACGCGGTCGACGACGACCTCGCCGCCGCCGCCCAGGCGCAGTTTGACGCGAGCGAAGCCGCCGCCGCCCACGCGAAGACCCTGGCCGGCGCCAAGGCGCGGGCGCAGGAGCTCGGCCAGCAGGCCCATTCCGAAGCCGCCGGCGCGGCGGGCGCGCGCCGCGCCCGGCTCGAAGCCGATCTCGCCGGCAAACTCGCGGACGCCGAAAAGCAGATCGGCGAGAAGAAATCCGCCGCCATGGCCAATGTCGATTCCATCGCCATCGACGCCACCCACGCCATATTGCAGCAACTCACCGGCAAGCCGGTCGAACCCGACGCCGTCGCCGCGGCGGTCGCCGCAGCCAAGGCCTGAGGGGAGAAAATCCATGGAAATTGACGCTGAATTTTTCTTCTTCGTCGGCGCCGTCCTGATGGTCGCTCTGTTCGGCTATCTCGGCGTGCACAAGACCATCGCCGGCGCGCTCGATTCCCGCATCGACCGGGTCAAGAACGAATTGGCGGAAGCCGCGCGCCTGCGCGCCGAGGCCGAAGCGTTGATGAAGAGCTTCGCGGCCAAGATCGCCGAAGCCGAAGCCCAGGCCGAATCCATCGTCGCCCAGGCCAAGGCGGAAGCCGAGGCCCTGGCCAAGGAAGCCCAGGCGCGGCTCGAGGATTATGTCGTCCGCCGCACCAGACAGGCCGAGGACAAGATCGCCCTGGCCGAGGCGCAGGCCGCCGCCGATGTGCGCTTGGCGGCCGTGGAGGCCGCGATCAAGGCTTCGGAAAATATCCTGAAGTCCGGCGCCGCCGACGTTTCGAACTTTGTCGAGCAAGGCATAGCCGGCGTCAAATCGCTGGCGAACTGAGTTTTTCAACGGCAGGAAGAATCAAAAAGCCGGCGCAACCGCGCCGGCTTTTTTGATTCCGCAAACTCAGCGCGGCGACCCCCCGCGTTCCGCGCTCCGCTTCGCATCAATGAATGGAAGTCTGACGCAATGGCGCAAAGTGTGAAGGGTTTCGGTCGCCGGCCCCCACACGCGTGATCGGGTCGGCGCGGGGCCGGCGACCGAAAGCCTCCGAAGGAGGAAACCGCGGGCCGGAAAGGCTCCGTTGCCGCGAGGCTCGCTATGGGGATTTGAAGACGGCGGTCAGGGCAACGGGGCGTCTGTTTTGCGCTTTGGCGCCGGTATTTGACGGTGTGACGTGCGGCGAGGAGGCGATTTGGGCGATCCGCGCGTAGATTTTTCCGAAGGTCATGGGGCTGAAGCAGCTTTGGGCGGGCGTTTCGGGCGCGGCGCGCCCGGGCCAGAACGAGGTCGGCGGCGAAGGCAAGCAGAACT